>NZ_CEEDAQ010000001.1:1542500-2882500 GCF_979253035.1 Sphingomonas sp. AC411
AGCCGGATCGCGACGAGCAGGACGTGGGGGCGTTCGGGATCAAGCCGTCGAGCAACGCAAACGCCGCAGTCGACAGCGCCGCGACCAAGGCCAGCACCACCGCGCCGCCGGTGATCGCGAAGGCGAGCAGGTTCAGCATGATGAATCCGCGGGTCTCGCGTTGTTCATAGGCGATATTGAGCGCGGTGACGATCGACGAGGCGCCCTTCGTGCCGCCATATAGAGCGATACCGAGCGCGATCACGAGACCGAAGCCCTTTTTGCCTTCGGACGTGCCGACCACGGTGGTGAGCTGGTCGCCGATCACGCGCGCGGCATCGTCGGGGAGGACGTGGAACAGCGCGCGAATGTTGGCAACGACGGTTTCGGTATCGGCGACGAGACCGTAGATCAGGACGATCGACGCGAGCAGCGGCACGATCGCGGCGAACCCGTAGAACGCGGTGCCGGCCGCGATGAGGCCGATATTGTCTTCGCCCGCCTCGGTCCAGGTCCGCTTCAGGACCTTCCACCATTCGCGGGCCGACATCGACCACGGGCTGGTGGCCTCATGCTCGGCTCGTAACTCACCTTTGCTCAGCGTCTTGCCCCTTGGTCCCGATATCCTCCGACCCAACGCCGTGCGCACGCAAACGTGCCGTCAGAGTTGCCGCAAGGCCTGTGCCGGGCGGGCGCCGAGGATCGGCCACGCGCCGATCAACCCGATCGCCATCGTCAGCCCCGCCCCGCCGATCAGCGTCGCTGCGACCGCCGCATAATCCGGCAGCCACTGAAAGCTGAACAGCTGCGTGACGACATACCACGCGCCACCGAGTCCAAGCGCGAGCGCGAGAAGCGAAAGCACGATGCTCAGGAAAGCGTATTCGAGCGCCTGCACCGCGAGCACCTGGCGTCGCGTCGCGCCGAGCGTGCGCAGGATCACGCCGTCATAGGTGCGCGCCTCGCGTGCGGCGGCGATCGCACCGATCAGCACGGCGATACCGGCGAGGATCGCGACCGACGCCGCCGCGGTGATCGCGGTCGCCATCTGCGAGACGATCGCGCGGACCTGCCCCAGCACGCCGCGCACCTCGATCACCGATACCGACGGGAAGCGGGGCAGCAAGGCGCGCATCACCATCGATTCCTCGCCCGGCGCCAGATCGATCGTCGCCGCCAGGTTGTGCGGCGCATCCTCGATGGCGTTGGGCGAGAACACCATGACGAAGTTGAAGCCGAGCGTATCCCAGCTGATCCGCCGGAACGACGCTATCCGCGCGGTCCGCTCGACGCCGAGCAGGGTATAGGTGAGCGGATCGCCGATCTTGAGATCGAGCACCTTCGCCAGACGCTCGTCGATCGAGACGAGGTGGGCCGCGGTAATTACGCGGCCACCACCGGCCGGCGGTCAGTTCGCTGCCCTCGGGCAGGGTCGCGGAATAGGTCAGGCCACGTTCGCCGCGCAACGCCCAGGCGCCTTCGGGCAGGGTCTTCAGGTCGGCGACCCGCGTCGTCCCGTAGCCGGTGATCGTGCCGCGCATCGCCGGCACGGTGCGGATCACCGGGTGGATCGCGATGCCTTCGACAGTCCGGCGAAAATCGGCTTCGCGATCGGGCGGGACGTCGAGCGCGAACAAGGCCGGCGCACGCTGTGGTACGGAGCGTTCGATATTAGCGTCGATGCTGGTGCGGATCGCCGCCAGCAGGACGAACAGCGTCAGTCCCAGCCCGAGCGCGACGACCAGCGTGCCGGTCCTTGCGCCGGGGCGGTGGAGGCCAGCGATCGCCAGTCGGAGCAGCGGGCGGCGCGATCGGGGCAACAGTGCGGCACTCCGCCGGACGCCCCATCCGAACACCGCCAGGAGTGCCAGCACGCCGGCCACCGCCGCCAGGAACCCGGCGCTCAGTGCGGGCTGTTCGGCGGTGAGCAACGCGAGCGCGACGATCGCGGCGCCGGCGCCGAGCACCCATGGCAGGGCCTTGCGCAACGGCACGGGGCGCTCGCCCGGCACGCCGCGCAACAGTCCGGCGGCGGGAATGCGACCGGCCTCGATCAAAGGCGGTGCGGTAAACGCGAGCGCGATCAGCATGCCATACGCCGCGGCGAGCGCCAACGGCGCGACTTGGAGCGTGAAGCGCGGCGCGACGGGCAGCACGTCCCCGCTAGCCACACGATCAGCGGCACGGTGAGGACGCCTGCGACCAGCCCGGCGGCGATGCCGATCGCCGCGACGACCGCCACCTGCAGCACGTAGATCCGCGCGATGATCCCCGACGTCGCGCCGAGCACCTTCAACGCGGCGATGCTCCGCGACGCGCGGCGAGATAGGAGGATACGCCGTTGCCGACGCCGATCCCGGCAATGACCAGCGCCGATAGCCCGACCAGCAGCACGAACTGCCCCATGCGATCGACGAAGCGCTCGGCGCCGGGTGCGGCGCGATCGCGCGTCTTGGTTTCCCATCCGGCGGTCGCGAACGCCGCCTTGAAGCGGTCGACGGCACTGGTCGGCGATGCGCCGGTCGGCAGGCGGACGCGATATTTGCTTTCGTACAGACTGCCTGGCTGGACCAGCCCGGTTCGCGCGATACCGGCGAGCGAGACGATCGCGACCGGGCCGAGCGTGAATCCTTCGCCCAACCGGTCCGGCTCGCCCGTGACGATGCCGCCGACCGTGAAGGTCGCGGTGCCGAGCTTGAGTTGAGCGCCGGGCGCGATCCCGAGGCGGCCGGCCAGCGCCGGCACGATCAGGACGGTGTTGGCATCTAGCACCGTTGCCACATCGCCGCGCAGGGCCAGCGTACCGTATAGCGGATAGGCGCGATCGACGCCCTTGAGTTCGATCGGGACGCTGTTGGTGCCGCGCACCGCCATCGCCTGCATGCGCACGGTTTCGGAGACAATCCCCAGCCGCGCCATCGCAGCACGTTCGGCGGGGTCGCGGCGCGCTGAGACGCGGCGAACTCGACGTCGCCGCCGAGGATCGCGCTACCGCGAGATGCCAGTTCGGTGTCGATCGCCCGCGTCAGGCTGCCGATCGCGGCCAGCGCACCGACGCCGAGGAACAGGCAGGCGAGCAACAGCCGCAGCCCGCGAAACCGCAGGTCGAGTTCGCGCCGCGCAAGCCGCCACGCCAGCCGCCAGTCGTTCACCGCAGGCGGTCCGAGACGATCCGGCCGTCGGCGAGTTCAACGGTGCGATCGCAGCGTGCCGCGAGGGCGGGGTCGTGGGTGATGACGATCAGCGTCGCGCCGGTAACCGCGCGGTGGTCGAACAGCAGGTCCATGATCGCGGTGCCGGTCGTCGCATCGAGGTTGCC
Source organism: Sphingomonas sp. AC411 (assembly GCF_979253035.1). Classification (NCBI taxonomy): domain Bacteria; kingdom Pseudomonadati; phylum Pseudomonadota; class Alphaproteobacteria; order Sphingomonadales; family Sphingomonadaceae; genus Sphingomonas; species Sphingomonas sp. AC411. Next base: position 1,545,799 of record NZ_CEEDAQ010000001.1, read on the forward strand.
GGTCGGTTCGTCGGCGAAGACGATATCCGGCCTCGGCCCGAGCGCACGGGCGATCGCCACGCGCTGTTGCTCGCCCCCGACAATTGCGTCGGGTAATGGCCGATACGATGCGAAAGGCCGACCGCGCCCAGTTCGGCCTCGGCGCGCGCGAAGGCGTCCGGCATCCCCGCCAGTTCCATCGGCACCGCGACATTCTCGAGCGCGGTCATCGTCGGTAACAGGTGGAAGGCCTGGAGGACGATCCCGATCCGCCCGCGCCGTGCCCTGGACAATGCGTCCTCGTCCAGCGTGCCGAAATCGAGCCCGGCGACCTCCACACGCCCGCCGCTCGCCTGTTCCAGTCCGGAAAGGATCGCCATCAGCGACGACTTGCCCGACCCGGATGGCCCGAGCAGCGCGACGCTGGTGCCGCGGGCGATATCGAGATCGATGCCCTTGAGGATCGTCGTCGCGGCGGTGGCGGCGCCGAGTGTCAGCGTGACATCGCGCGCCGAGATCACCATATCGGCGGAAGCAGGTTCGGACATGGAGACCAATATCTTGGAGAAACAGATGCGACGCTGGCCTCTTTATGGGGGCGGACTGGCGCTTCTCCAAGCCGCGCTGTTGAGCGCGTGCGATCAGGCGGCGGAGGCCCCTGCCCCGGCTGCCACTACGAACGCAGTCGCACCGGTCGTGGAAGCGCCCGCCCCGAGCGGACCCGAGCGGCTGATCCTGGCCTTCGGCGACAGTCTGTACGCGGGCTATGGGCTCGACCGCGGCCAGAGCCTGCCGGACGCGGTGCAGGCGCGACTGCGGCGCGACGGCATGAACGCGACGATCGTCAACGCCGGCGTCTCGGGCGACACGAGCGCAGCGGGGCGGCAGCGGTTCGCGTTCGCGCTCGACAACATGGCGCGCAAGCCGGATCTGGTATTGATCGGACTCGGTGGCAACGATGTGTTGCGGCAGATTTCGCCGGCCGAGACGCGCACGAATATGACCGCGATGCTCGACGAGGCGAAGCGACGCGGAATCCCGGTCGTGCTGACGGGGATGATGGCGCCGCCCAACCTCGGACCGGACTTCTCTTCGCAGTTCAATGCGATATGGCCCGATCTTGCGAAACGTTACAATGCGACGCTCTATCCGTTCATTCTGAACGGCGTGATCGGCAATGCACAGTTGATGCAGGCGGATCACGTCCATCCCAATCAAACCGGCGTAAACAAGATTGCGGACCGGGTCGCACCGATCGTCGAGAATGCTTTGAAAAAGGCCGAATGATTGGAAATACTTGGCAGGCAGTTCTGTATTCGGGTCGGAAACAGTCGGCGGGGCCATCGCACGATCGTCCAAGTTCGTCACATCGAGTGGCTTGCATTCCCCTTTCACAGGGCGCGCGGTTGGTGCAACGCCGACATGAGGGATACAGAGGGCTAGGACATACAGGGCGATGCAATGCAATTAAGCGGTTTGATCGCACGGCTTGGTCGACATCTCGATCTGACCGATGCGGAGCGCGAGGCGATCACGCGGGCCGAGCGGGGCGAGCGCCGGTTGAAGGCCGGCGACATCCTGATGGCGGAAGGTGGCGAGAGCCATGCGCTGTACGTCGTGCGCCAGGGATGGCTGCATTCCTCGACTAAGCTGGATCACCGGCGGCCGGCAGATCCTGCGCTTCCATTATGCCGGCGACCTGATCGGCACGTCGAGCATGGCCTGGTCGCAGGCGGCGGCGACGCTGACCGCTATCTCGGACTGCTGGGTCATCGAACTGCCGAAGACCGAACTCGGGCTGCTGTTCCGCGCGCACCCGCGGATCGCCGGATTGCTCTATGCCATCGCTGCCGCCGAGAACGTCGCGATGAGCGACCGGCTGACGACGATCGGGCGGATGGGCGCGAGCGAGCGGCTGTCGACGTTGCTGCTCGACATCATGGCCCGGCTGCGCGTGACGGCGGGCGGGATCGTCGACTCGTTCGACCTGCCGCTGACGCAGACCGATATCGGCGATGCGCTGGGGCTGACCAAGGTGCACGTCAACCGGACGATCCGGGCGCTGGAGAAGGCGGGTGTGATCGAGCGGAACGGGCGTCGGGTGCGGATCGTCGACGAGGCCGCACTGGTCGCGACGACCGGGTTTACCGATCGGTATGGCGAGATCGAGACGGCCTGGTTGCCGCCCGCGGCTTGAGAACGATCGTTTCTTGATCCTCCCCGCCAGGGGAGGATCATTTGGGCAGCGTCAGGTGCGGTCGACGACGAACAGCGTGACGCGGTCGTATTTGATGTCGCCGGGGTTGAAGATCGCGTCGGGGACGAACGGGCGATCGATCACCTCAATATCCTTCAGACCGGCGAGCTTGAACGTGCCGAGCTTGATCTCCTTGGGCGGCTGACCGTCGCGCTCGAGCGTGATCGCGTCGACGAAAACGTCGTCATGCTTGGTGTAGAGGATGTGCGGCGCCAGCGTGCAGACCATCCGGTTATAGGTCGCGGTGATGCACTGGCGCAGCGCGATCGCCTGCAACAGCAGCGCGTTTGCATTGGACGGGGCGGACTGGTCTGGGGTCGAGGTCATGTTGTGCATCGCAGCATAAGTTAGGGGATCGGTGCCGTTAGGCCGAACGCGCTACATGCGACAAGGCCTAACTTGACACTATAGCCGGTTTAGCCCGCCTGCTCGACCCGGCCTGACGCTTCGACCTCGTCGGTGTGGACGTCGAAGCCGACCAGACGGGCGGGGCCGAAGCTGGTGGTGAGCGCGGTATCGGTCGCGTCGCGCCCGCGCGCCATCAGGATCCGGCCGATCCGCGGGCGATTGTGCCGCGCGTCGAGCGTGTGCCATGTACCGCCAAGATACACGTCGAACCATGCGGAGAAGTCCATCGGCGCGTCGACCGGCGGGATGCCAATGTCGCCGAGATAGCCGGTGCAATAGCGTGCGGGGATGTTCATGCAGCGGCACAAGGTGACCGCGAGGTGCGCGAAATCGCGGCAGACCCCTTGGCGTTCCTGGTAGACGTCCCACGCGGTCTTGGTCGACCGCGCGAAATGATAGCCGAACTCGACATGGTTGTGCGTGAAGTCGACGATCGCTTGGACGCGCTGCCAGCCGGCGGGGACGTGCCCGAACAGCGACCAGGCGGTCTCGGACAGGCGGTCGGTCTCGCAATAGCGGCTGCCGAGCAGGTAGATCAGGATGTCGTCGGGGAGATCGTGCACCGCATGCTGGACCGCGTCGGGGGAGACCGAATCCGGCAGGCCGCTGTCCTCGATCGTGAAGTCGCAGGACAGGGTGAGGCCGCCGCTGCGCACCGTGAACCGCGTGCACACGTTGCCGAACGCGTCGAGATAATCATAGGTCGGCACGTCGGGATCGGCGGCGATCCGGTGCGGGGTCACGAAATCCTTATTGCGCGACGGATGCACGCTGAGCATCGCCAGCATCGGTGTCTCGACGTCGGTTTCGAAACGAATGTCATAACCAGCCCGGATCAGCATCGATGTCCCCCTTGGGCGCAGTGTTTCGCGCCGTATGTCACGCAGTGTGTGATGATTGGTGGTGGTCGGAGTGCTCGTTCGAGTCTTCGTCGACGGTGATGTCGACCGACACGCTCATGTCGAGGAAGCTGCCGGGAAAGCCGCTCCAAGTGCCGGAGACGGGCACCGCTTGGTAGATGTCGCGCGCGACTGCGACGCGGACGAGACCGCGATTGCCGACGATGCCGTTGGTCGGGTCGAACTCGACCCAGCCCGAGCCAGGGATATAGACGCGCACCCAGGCATGTGTGTTGCCGCCACCGGTGCGATGCTCTCGACGTGTCGGATTGTAGACATAGCCCGACACGAACCGCGCCGCGAAACCGAGCGCGCGGACCGCCTCGATCATCAGCATCGCATAGTCTCGGCAGGTGCCCTTGCGCTTGGCGAGCGTCTCGATCGGCGACTGCGTGCCCTTTTCGGGGCGCTGCACATAGGTGAACTCGCGCTTGATCGCCGCGGTCATCTCGGAGAGCATGGCGAGCGTATCGGTCTGCCCGCCCGGCGCGACGAACCGGCGCGCCCAGGTGTCGATCTCGCGCAGCGGATCGTGATGCTGACGCTCGATCGAGCGGAGCAGGTCGGGCATCTCCTCCGACGAATAGGTGAACGGATAGAAACGCGCATACCGCTCGATATCGACCCGCTGCAATTCCCCCGGCGTGTGATCGAGGTGGACGGTGCTATCGATCAAGAGGTCCTTCGCCCGCTTGGCGAAGGTGGCGATCGCTACCGAATTGCCGAACACGTCGTGCAGCCAGCGGATGTCCGAGGGCTCGGGGCTTATCGTCAGCGTGGCATCGATCAGGCGCTGGTCGTAGCTTTCGCGCGGTCGGACCATGATCCGGTGTTCGCCGAACGCAACCGGTTGGCGATACGAGTATTTGGTTACATGAGAGAGTTAGAGATGGCATCGAGGATCCACGTCGCATGAACAGCACTGCCAGCCAAACGCTGCTTGGGACCGAAGATGCCGCACCGGTCAGGGTAATCAACCCCAAAGGTGCGTCATCGTTCCTGTTGATAGGCGATCATGCGGGAAATGCCGTACCGAAGGCGCTGGGGTCGCTGGGCCTGAGCGATGCGGAGTTGTCGCGGCACATCGGCTGGGACATCGGCATCGGCGAACTCGGCGCGCTGCTATCAGAGAAGCTCGACGCGGTGTTCGTCCGGCAAAGCTATTCGCGACTGGTGATCGATTGCAACCGGAGCCCGAGCCAGCCGGATCTGATCGCCGAGGTGAGCGACGGGACCGTGGTGCCGGGCAATGCGAGGCTCGGTGAGGCCGACCGCGCGACCCGGTTCGCGAAGATCCACACGCCGTATCAGGACGCCATCGCGGCGGAGATCGCGCGGCGCGATGCGGCGGGGATGACGACGGTGCTGGTCGCGCTGCACAGCTTCACGCCGGCGATGAAGGGCGCGTTGCGGGACCAGGCGCGGCCTTGGCATATCGGCATCCTGCACGACGGGGGAGACACCGCGTTCGCGCATGCACTGCTCGATGCGTTGCGCAACGAGGCGGACCTGGTGGTGGGCGACAACGAACCGTACCGCATGGACCTGATCGACTATACCATCCCACGTCATGCGTATCCGCAGCGTCGGCTATATGCTGAGATCGAGGTGCGGCAGGATCTGCTAGGGTCGAGCGAGGGGTGTGCGGCTTGGGCCGAGCGGCTGGCGCGGGTGCTGCCGGCGGCGCTGGGCTCGCTGTAGTTCCACATTCACGATCCTCCCCGCTAGGGGAGGTGGCTGGCGCTTGCCAGACGGAGGGGAGGAAGGGCGTAACCACTGTTCCGTGCTCCTCCCCTCCGTCGCCTCCGGCGCCACCTCCCCTCGCGGGGGAGGATCAGAGTGCTTCGGGTTCGGCTTGGCCGTGCCGTCGCAGCCGCAATCGGATCGCGGATCATCTTGGCGGTCTGGTGCGTTCGCTCGGCGGCCAAAGATGTGACCACCCCTCTGTTTGAAATTCGAGCCTGATGCAGTCCACGCCCCCGCCCACGGCGCCCGACCAGATCCCAATCCCGGCGCAGGAGCGATACAAGGCTCTGTTCGAGGCGATCGACGCGGGATTCTGCATCATCGAAGTCCTTTTCGACCAGCATCGGACGGCGATCGATTACCGTTTCGTCGAGGTCAATCCGCAGTTCGAGCAACAGACCGGGCTGCTCGATGCGGTCGGCCGTACTGCACGCGAACTCGTTCCCGATCTCGAGCAATTCTGGTTCGAGACGTACGGCAAGGTCGCACTGACCGGCGACCCGGTGCGGTTCGATCACGGCTCCGACCCGATGGATCGCTGGTTCGAGGTAAATGCGTTCCGGATCGGCGCACCCGACGCGCACCTAGTCGCGATCCTGTTCAACGACGTATCGGACCGCCGCCGCGCCGCGCTGCAGACCCAAGAGAGCGAGGACCGCCTTACCCAGGCGCTGACCGCGGGCAACGGGATCGGCACCTGGGACTGGGACGTTCCCAACGACAGGATCAAAGCCGACGAACGGTTCGCGCGACAATATGGCGTGCCGGTCGAGATGGCTCGCAAGGGTGCGCCACTCGAACGGTATTTCGCCTGCGTCCATCCCGACGATCTGCCGGCGACCCGCTGCCGCGTGGCCGATGCGATGGAGGCGGGCGGCGACTTCTCCGCGGAATACCGCGTGGCCCAGTCCGACGGCGCGATCCGGTGGATCGCCGCGCAGGGCCGGTGTCGACTGGCGGCAGACGGCTCGCCACTGCGCTTTTCGGGGTGAGCTTCGACATTACCGAACGCAAGCAGGCCGACCTTCGGCAACACGCGTTGCTCGAGCTGGGCGATGCGATCCGTGACCTGACCGGACCCGACGAGATCGCCTATGCCGCGTCGGCCATCCTCGGCACCGCGCTGCAGGTCAGCCGGGTCGGCTATGGCGTGATCGACACGGTGCGAGAGACGATCACCGTCGAACGCGACTGGAACGCGCCGGGGATCACGACGATCGCCGGAACGCTCCGGTTTCGCGACCACGGATCCTATATCGAGGACCTGAAGGTCGGTCGCACCGTAGCCATCGCCGATGTCGATCTCGACCCGCGCACCCGTGAAACAGGCGACGTGCTGAAGGCGATCAGCGCGGCCGCGTTCGTCAACATGCCATTGGTCGAGCAGGACGATTTCGTCGCCTTGCTCTACGCCAATCACGCGACGCCGCGCGTGTGGACCGAGGACGACCTGTTGCTGATGCGCGAGGTCGCCGAACGCGTCCGCACCGCGACCGAGCGCCTGCGCGCCGAGAATGCCCGCCGCGCCAGCGAAGAACAGTTCCGCGTGTTCGCCGAGGCAGTGCCCAACCAGATCTGGGCGGCACGGCCGGACGGCCATCTCTATTGGTTCAACCAGCAGGTCTATGCGTTCAACGGCCTCGAACCCGGTGCGCTCGACGGCACGCGCAGCTGGGCGAACCAAGTGCACCCTGAAGACTCTCCTGCTGCAACAAAGGCTTGGAAGCGATCCCTCACAACCGGTGAGCGCTACAGCGCCGAGTTTCGCGCTCGGGGGAAGGACGGCATCTACCGCTGGTTCCTGGTCCGCGCCGATCCGGTCCGCGCCGCCGACGGTACGATCCTGCGCTGGGTCGGTACCAACACCGATATCGACGACAGCCGCCGCCAGGCCGCCGAGCTGGTCCGCTGGAACGAGACGCTCGAGGAGCAGGTCGCAGCCCGGACGCGCGACCTGATGGCGACCGAGGAAGCGCTGCGCCAGAGCCAGAAGATGGAGGCGGTCGGCCAGTTGACGGGCGGAATCGCGCATGATTTCAACAACCTCCTGACCGGCATTACCGGCAGTTTGGAACTGCTCGGCATCCGCATCGCGCAAGGGAGGCTGAACGATGTCGAGCGCTATTCGATCGCCGCACAGGGCGCCGCCAAGCGCGCCGCGGCGCTGACCCACCGCTTGCTGGCCTTCTCCCGCCGGCAAACGCTCGATCCCAAGCCGACCGACGTCAATCGGCTCGTTTCAGGGCTGGAGGATCTGGTGCGGCGGACGGTCGGTCCCGCCATCGAGGTGGAGGTCGTCGAGGCGGTCGGGCTGTGGGCCACGCTGGTCGATCCGAACCAGTTGGAGAACGCGCTGCTCAACCTGTGCATCAACGCGCGCGACGCGATGCCCGAGGGCGGGCGGCTGACGATCGAGACCGCCAATCGCTGGATCGATGCACGGACTGCGCGCGAACGCGAACTCGAACCCGGCCAATATGTCTCGCTCAGCGTATCGGATACTGGCACCGGGATGCCGCCCGAGGTGATCGCCAAGGCGTTCGACCCGTTCTTCACGACCAAGCCGCTCGGGCTCGGCACCGGACTCGGGCTGTCGATGATCTACGGGTTCGCCCGACAGTCGGGCGGCCAAGTGCGAATCTATTCCGAGGTCGGCGACGGCACCAACGTCTGCCTTTATCTACCGCGGCATTTCGGCGAGGCGGAAGACGCCGGCGTCGATGCCGAACTCGCCGACGCCCCGCGCGCGCTCGACGGCGAAACCGTGCTGGTGGTCGATGACGAACCGACCGTACGGATGCTCGTGATCGAGGTGCTGGAAGAACTCGGCTATGCGGCGATAGAGGCGGCGGATGGTGCCTCGGGCTTAAACTGCTGCAATCGTCAGCGCGGATCGACCTGCTGGTAACCGATGTCGGGCTGCCGGGCGGAATGAACGGACGCCAGATGGCCGATGCAGCACGCGTCGGGCGGCCCGACCTGAAGATCCTCTTCATCACCGGCTATGCGGAGAATGCAGTGGTCGGCAACGGCTTCCTCGATCCGGGTATGCACGTGATGACAAAGCCGTTCGCGATGGAAGCGCTGGCCGGGCGGATCAAGGCGTTGATTACCGCGCGATAAGTTTGCGCGCTGCGACGATCTTGAACCCGATCGTCGATCGATGCGTGTCGTCCGCCCGCCCCTAACAGCATGGGCTTCCCATGCCAGACAGCGCGATGATCTGTGTTGCCTTGCGGTAACAGCCGGACTCCCAAGTGCGGAGATGGCAATATTGTCACTTGATATGATGTATCATCAAATTTACCCGGCGACTCGTACAGGGACAACACCCCGACGATAAGGGAATTTCATGAAGACGATGCTGTTCGGCGCCACCGCCCTGGCTGCCCTCCTCGCCTCTCAGGCTCACGCTCAGACCGCCGCGACGGATCCCGCGACGCCCGCCCCTACCCCGGCGCCCGCCTCGACGTCGGTCAGCTCGACCAATCAGCGCGACATCATCGTCACCGCACCGCTCCAGACGAGCGAGCGCGACGTGTTGCAGGGCACGACCGTCCTCACCGGCCAGGAACTCACGCGCCAGTTGCGCCCGTCGATCGGCGAGACGCTCGCGCGCCAGCCCGGCGTGTCGGCGTCGTCGTTCGGGCCGAGCGCCTCGCGTCCGATCCTGCGCGGCTTCCAGGGCGACCGGATCCGCGTGCTGACCGACGGGATCGGCTCGATCGACGTCTCGAACACTTCGGTCGACCACGCGGTCATCATCGATCCACTGCTCGCCGAGCGTATCGAGATCCTCCGCGGCCCCAGCGCGCTTCTATATGGCACGTCGGCGGTCGGCGGCGTCGTCAACGTTATCGACACGCGTATCCCGCGGTCGGTGCCCGAGAACGGCTACCGGTTGAACGGCATCGCCAATTATGGCTCGGCGGCGAACGAACGCTCGGGCGGCATGGCGGGCGACGTCGCGGTCGGCCAGCACCTCGTGCTGCATGCGGATGGCTCGTATCTGAAGTCGGGCGACCTGCGCACCGGCGGCTATATCCTGTCGCGTGACGCCCGGGCACAGGCACTCAGCCACGGCCGCCGCCACACCCGTCGATCCGAACGAGGCCGATCCGATCGACTATGCCGCATCGGCGCAGTTGAAGGGCAAGCTCCCCAATACGCAGTCGGAGACGTGGACGGCGGGCGCCGGCGCGTCGATCATCACCGACAATGGCAGCCTCGGCGTGTCGTACAGCCATTACGACAGCCTGTACGGCGTACCGATCCGCTACGCCACGCAAGCCGGGCAGGAGCAGGAAGCGCCGCGTCTCGACGTGGTCCAAAACCGCGTCGACCTGCGCGGCGAGATCGACACCGGCGGCGACGTGCTGAGCAAGATCCGCGTCCGCGTCGGCCAGGCGAGCTATCGCCATTTCGAGCTGGAGGAAGACAATTCGGTCGGCACAGCCTTCTACAACAAAGGCCTCGAAGGACGCCTCGAAGTCGTCCAGGCGAACCGCGGCGGCTGGCAGGGCGCATCGGGCGTGCAGTTCTACAACCGGATCTTCAACGTGGTCGGCGACGAGGCATTCCTGCCGAAGAACGAAACCAACCAGACCGGGCTCTTCACGCTCCAGCAGTATGAATCAGGCAAGTTCCGCGCCGAGGGCGGCGTGCGCTACGAGATCACCGATCTCGCCGCACGGACGCCCGAGGACGACCTGCGCTTCTTCCGTGGCAGCCAGAGCTATCATTCGGTCTCGGGGTCGCTCGGCGCCTCCTACGCGCTGACCGACAGCATCCGCGTCGGCCTGAACGGCTCGCGGACCGAGCGCGCGCCGTCGGCCGAGGAATTGTTCGCAAACGGCGCGCATGCCGGCACGCAGGCGTATGAACTGGGCAATCCGGACTTCAAGCTGGAGAAGTCCTGGGGGCTCGAAGGCACGCTGCACGCGCATGGCGACGGCTTCAGCTTCGACGCGTCGGCCTATTACAACTGGTTCTCGAACTACATCTCGGAGAACCAGGTCGCACCGTCGGTCTGCCAGGCGGCGGCCGATCCTTCGGGTCGCACCGTCGACCTGCCCTGCTTCCAGTATCAGCAGGCCAACGCCCGCTATTACGGGTTCGAGGCGGACGCATCGGTCAAGCTCGCGCAGATCGGCGGCTATGCGGTCAACGCCGACGTGCTGGGCGATTACGTCCACGCCAACATCGTCGATCAGGGCCCGGTCCCGCGCATCCCGCCGATGCGCGTGCTCGGCGGGATCGAGGCGCAGGGCGACCGGATCAACGGCCGCGTCGAGGTGGAGCATGTGTTCGACCAGAACCGGATCGCCGCGTTCGAGACGAAGACCAACGATTATACGATGGTCAACGCGTCGATCGGGTTGAGCCCGTTCGGGAAGGATCCGAAGACGACGCTGCTGCTGAGCGCGAACAATTTGTTCGACGTGAACGCACGGCGCGCGACGAGCTTCCTGAAGGACTTCGCACCGCTTGCAGGTCGTGATTTCCGCGCGACCCTACGCTTCGGGCTGTAAAAGCCGCTACACGCCGCCTGCCCGTCACCCCAGCGAAAGCTGGGGTGACGGGCAGGAGACGCGCTGGACCATCGCTGAAGACAAAGCCCCCGCAGAAGGGACAGTGCTTCATCCCCAACATGAAACAAATGTCATTTTCGGGTTTACGCCGCCCCGCCCCCGCCGCTAGGAGAAATTCTTCTAACGGGTGGCAAGGTAATGATGCGGAAGGCTATTTCTCTTTCCGTGGGCGCGTGCCTGCCGCTGTTGACGGCGTGCAACCAGCACCAGTCGACGCTTGCCCCATTCGGTGAGGAGGCGGACAAGGTCCTCTCGATCACCATCGTCCTGGTCATCGGTGCCGTCATTCTCGCTGGCGGCCTCGCGCTGCTCATGCGCCATGCGATGCGCGCGCCCGAGGGGCGGCTGACGCACAAGGGGGCATGAAGCTGGTGCTGTGGCTCGGCGGCATCGGCCCTTCGATCATCCTGCTTGCGCTGCTGCTCTACGCGCTCCCTGCGATGCGCCCGCGCGAAGTCGCCAACGGCGATCTCCGCATCGGCGTCGAGGGCGAGCAATTCTGGTGGCGGGTCCGCTATGCCCCGCCCGGGGGATCGGTGGTCGAGGCCGCGAACGAACTCCGCCTCCCCGTCGGCCGCACGGTCGAGCTGTCGTTGCGCAGCCCCGACGTCATCCACAGCTTCTGGGTGCCTGGCCTCGCCGGCAAGATGGACATGATCCCCGGCCGCACCAACCGCCTCGTCGTCCGCGCGACCAAGGCCGGCACGTACCGCGGCGTCTGCGCCGAGTTTTGCGGGCTCGGCCATGCGCTGATGGCGTTCGACGTGATCGCGATGGAGCCCGCCGCGTTCGAGCGCTGGCTCGCCGAGCAGGCCCGCCCCGCGACCGTCACAGCCTCCCCGGCGCGCGCTTGTTCGCGAGCTATGGCTGTAGCGGTTGTCACAGCGTCCGCGGTGTCGGACCGGTCGCGAAGATCGGCCCGGATCTCACGCATTTCGGTTCACGCCCGACACTCGCCGCCGGCGTGCTGCCGATGACCCAGGCCAACATCGCCGGCTTCGTCCGCAACCCGGCCAAGACCAAGCCGGGCGTTCGGATGCCCGCCTTCCCGCAGATGTCGGCCGCCGAAGCCGACCAGATCGCCAGCTATCTTCAGGGGCTCAAATGACCACCGAGAGCGCCCAGTACGTCGCCCCCGACCAGAACGATCCCGCGGTCCGCAAGGGCCAGGAGGATCGCCTGCGCGAAGTGTGGAAGCCGCCATCGGGGTGGTTCTTCCGCTGGACCGACGTCAACAACAACCGGATCGGCGTGTGGTACACGCTGACCGCGTTCGGCTTCATGCTGTTCGCAGGCGTGCTCGCGCTGATCATGCGCACGCAGCTCGCGGTGCCGAACAACGACCTCGTCACCGCGAACACCTTCAACCAGCTGTTCACGCTGCACGGCTCGATGATGATGTTCCTGTTCGCGGTGCCGATGTTCGAGGCGGTGTCGATCATTCTGTTGCCGCAGCTGCTCGGCGCGCGCGACCTGCCGTTTCCGCGACTGTCGGGGTTCGGATATTGGAGCTTCCTGATCGGCGGCGTGTTCGTGTCGGGCTCGATCTTCTTCGATGCGGCACCCGATGGCGGCTGGTTCATGTACCCGCCGCTGACGACGCGCACCGACCTCAGCGGGCTCGGCGCGGATATCTGGATGCTGGGGCTGAGCTTCATCGAGGTGTCGTCGGTCGCCGCGGCGGTCGAGCTAATCGTCGGCGTGCTGAAATGCCGCCCGCCCGGCATGCGCCTCAACCTGATGCCGCTCTACGCCTGGTACATCCTGGTCGTCGCGGTGATGATCCTGTTCGCGTTCCCGCCGCTGATCGCGGGCGACGTGCTGTTCGAGATGGAGCGGCTGCTGAACTGGCCGTTCTTCAACGCGGAGAAGGGCGGCGATCCGCTCCTCTGGCAGCACCTGTTCTGGATCTTCGGGCATCCGGAAGTCTACATCGTCTTCCTGCCGTCGATCGCGCTGTTCGCGATGCTGATCCCGACGTTCGCGCAAAGACATTTGCTCGGCTATCCGTGGATCGTGCTGGCCGCGGTCGGCACCGCATTCCTGAGCTTCGGGCTGTGGGTCCACCACATGTTCACCACCGGGCTGCCGAAGATCAGCCTCGCCTTCTTTGCGGCCGCGTCGGAAGCAGTGGCGATCCCGACCGGGGTGCAGATCTTCGTGTTCATCGCGACTTTGTGGGCTGGCAACGTCAAGAAATCGACGCCGCTGCTGTACGCGAGCGGAAGCCTCGCCGTGTTCGTGATCGGCGGCCTGACCGGTGTGATGGTCGCGGTCGCGCCGTTCGATTGGCAGGCGCACGACACCTATTTCATCGTCGCGCATCTCCACTACGTGCTGATCGGTGGTACGCTGCTGCCGCTGTTCGCCGGGCTGTATTATTACTGGCCGCTGGTGACAGGGAAGAAGCTCAGCGACAAGCTTGGGCGGATCGCGTTCTGGATCATGTTCGTGGGCATGAATCTGACCTTCTTCCCGATGCATCTGTCCGGCCTGCTCGGCATGCCGCGCCGCGTCTTCACCTATCCGGAAGAACTCGGGATCGGCGGGCTGAACCTTGCCTCGACGATCGGGTCGTACATGTTCGCAGCTGGCGTCGTGATCGTCTGCATCGACCTCGCGCTTTCACCGCGCCGTCCGAAGGCACCGCGCAATCCGTGGAATGCGGGCACGCTCGAATGGCTCGCGCATCCGGACGACGAGGATTGGGGTATCCGTTCGGTGCCGCTGATCGAGAGCCGCTATCCGATCTGGGACCAGAAGAACTTCGTCCAGAAGGTCGACGAGGGGCGCTTCTTCCTGCCCGATGCGGAGGAGATGCGGCGCGAGTCGATCATCACCACCGTGCTCGACGCGCGCCCCCTCCAGGTGATCCGCCTCGGTACGCCGAGCGTGAAGCCGATGATGACCGCGGTCGCCCTGGCGGGCGTGTTCATCCTGACGACCTACCATCTTTATATCTGGTCGGCGGTCAGCGGCGTCGCGACGCTCGCGTGCGTGCTGTGGTGGCTGTGGACCGGGACCGCCGAGATCCCCGAAAAGCCGACCAAGCATATCGGCCATGGTATCGAGGTGCCGCTCTACACCTCCGGGCCGTCGGCGCCGGGCTGGTGGGCGATGTTCATCACGATGATGGCGGATGCGACCGCGTTCTCTGGCCTCGTGTTCGGCTATTTCTTCTTCTGGACGATCCACAATGATTTCCCGCCGAGTGGAGTTGGGCTCAACGGGCCAGGCGTGTTCTGGCCGATGGTCGCGCTCGCGCTGACCTTAACCGGCTGGGCCGCAACCGTCGGCGCGCGCGAAGTGCATCGCCGCGGCAACGTCGGTGCGGGCCGGGCGCTGCTGGTGGTCGGGATCGTCGCGACGCTGGCGAGCCTGTTCGCCGGGCTTGCCGGACCGTGGTATTCGGGGCTCGATCCCGAACTCCACGTCTATCCCGCGATCGTCTGGACGTTGGCGATCTGGACCGCGGTGCATGCCGCGATCGGGGTCATCATGCAGGCCTACACGCTCGCCCGCAGCCTCGCGGGGAAGATGACGCCGGTCTATGACGCGGACCTGCGCAACATCACCGTGTACCACCATTTCCTCGCGCTGACCGGCATCGTGACGTTCTGCACGATCGGCCTGTTCCCGGGGTCGCATGACCGAGCCAAAGTCCAGCCGGAAGTCCGAGTCCGACCGAAAGCATTGGGCGCGCGACCTAAAGGTGACGCTCTGGACCTTGATCGTCCCGCCGACGATCTGGGCCGTACATTTCCTGTTCTGCTACCTATGGGTGGCGGTGACCTGCGCAAAATCGCCGACCCCGGGGACCGCCTTGACCGGCTTTCCCCTTGCGACGCTAATCGCGACGATCGTGGCGCTGCTGGCGATCGTCGCGGCGGGCTATATCGCGCGCGTCCAGTCCGAGACGCCAGGCGATCCGGCCCCGCACGAACAGGGCACGGCGATCGACCGCCTGCGCTTCCTCGCGCTGTCGACGCGGTTGCTGGCGGGGCTGAGCTTCGTCGCGGTGATCTTCACGGCACTACCCGTCATCATGTTCGGCGATTGCCGATGAGACGGGTGCCGACGAGACGCGCGAGCCTTGCGCTGGGCGTCGCACTCGTCCCGATCGGCTGGGCGTTCGCCGCCGCGCCGCTCGGCATGGTCGGGCACATGACGGGCCACATGATCGCAGTCGCGGTCGCGGCACCGTTCCTGGCGTACGGCATCGCCGGCAGCCGCTTCGATCCGGCCGAGCGCTGGCCCGCGGTCGTGACCCCGCTCGCAATGTCGCTCGTCGAACTGGTCGTTGTGTGGCTCTGGCACCTCCCCGCGCTCAGATTGCGCGTCGACATGCAGCCGGTTGCGTTGCTGATCGAGCAGGCAAGTTTCCTCGCGGCTGGCGTGCTTCTCTGGAGCGCAGTTCTCGGCACGCGCACCGGCGGCGCGAGCGATCGACGCGCGTCGGGTGTCGCGGCGATGTTGCTGACCTCGATGCACATGACGCTGCTCGGCGCGCTGATCGGCCTCGCCCCGCGCCCGCTCTACGCGATGATGGAGATGCACCCGGCAATGCACGGTCTCGACGCCCTCGAAGACCAGCAACTCGGCGGCGTCGTCATGCTGATGGTCGGCGCGGCGAGCTATTTCATCGGCGGGCTCGCGATGCTCGGCGGACTATTGAAGACACGGAGCGCGACGGCATGACGATCCGGATCACCTGGGCGCGCGCAATCGCCACCCTTGTCGCGCTGGCGCTCGCCGGGCTGTTGTTCGCCTGGTCGGGCGTGTTCAACATCGCCGCGTCGTCGGGCCATTGGAAGATCACCGACTGGTTCCTCCACTGGACGATGCGCAACTCGGTCCGCACTTACGCCGCCGTCACCGCTCCCGACGATCCCAAGGCGAACGACGGCCTCGTCAGCGCCGCCGGCCACTTCAAGGCAAGCTGCGCCTCGTGCCACGGCGCCCCCGGCGTGCGCCCGCTTCCCGTGATGCAGTCCGCGACGCCGCCCGCGCCGAACCTGTCGATCAACGCGCGCGAATGGACCGACAAGCAGATCTTCTGGATCCTCAAGCACGGCGTCAAATACACCGGCATGCCCGGCTGGGCTGCCAAGGGCCGCGACGACGAGGTCCGCCGCATGGTCGCCTTCGTCCGCCTGCTGCCCGAGATGACACCCGCAACCTATCGCTCGCTGACCGAAGTCCCGGGTGTTTCCGATGCCAGGATCACGACTTGCGCCGGCTGTCATGGCGCAGACGGACAAGGCCGCGGCCAGCCCGACATGCCCGTGCTCGGCGGCCAGAGCCCGGCCTATCTCCGCGCTGCGCTGGAGGCCTATGCGACCGGCAAGCGCCAGAGCGCCGTTATGGCGAACGCCGCCGCGACGCTGACCCCGGCCGAAATGAAACGGCTGGCCGACCACTTCGCCGCGATGCCGGGCCTCGGCCGCGCAACGCCGTCGGGCTCGACCGAAGCCGCGAAGATCGCCCGCGAGGGGTTGCCGAAGGTGCAGCTCCCCGCCTGCGCGAGCTGCCACGCTCCCGGCAAGCCCTACCCCGTCCTTGCCGGCCAGCGCGCTAGCTACATCGCCCAACGCCTACGCAACTGGCGCGGTGATGAGACGGTGGTCGACGCGCGGAAGTCGCAGGCGACGATGCCGGTCATTGCCCGCCGTATCCCGGAAGACATGATCGACCCGCTCGCCCGTTATCTCGCAGGCCGCTGATCCTTCAGCTTTTCGCGGGCAACATCTCGATCGACACGGAACGTTCGCCGAGCACATCGGCGAGCCGTTCGCCGGATGAGAGCCCGGTGTCGCCCCACCAATCGCGGGCATCGATCCGGTCGAGATGGCGCTCGGCACAGCGGAGCGGAACGACGCAGCGCAGGCTTGCCTCCTTGCCGACCCGCCGAAACGCAATCACCCGATCCGCGCGAAGGCCGGTGACGGCGACCGCCTCGTAGCGGCCCTCCGAGAACAAGGTCGGGTGATCCCTTCGCATCGCGAGAAGCTGCCGAATCAGCGCCATCTTCGCTGGCGTTTTGCCGTCCAACGATGCCTGCAGTCGCGCGTAATCTACCGGTCGCCGATTGTCGGGATCGACCAGGCTCAGATCGGTGGTCTCAGTTCCTTGATAGAGGTCTGGCACGCCGGGCACGGTGTAGCGCAGCGCGACCTGTGCGAGGCCGTTCGCCTCCGCCGCGGGTGCGATCTGCGCGATGAACGCGGTCATGTCGTCGAGGAAGGCCTTCGACCGCTCGGGATCGAGCAACGCGCGGGCCAGATCGTGGCAGCGGCTCTCGTACGCCTCGTCCGGCGCCTCCCACGAGGACCGTAGCTTCGCCTCGCGCAACGCCTTTTCCTGCCACGCGACGATCCGCTTGGCGAAATCCGCCAGTCCCTGGGCGTCCGATGCCGTCAGCTCCTCAGGCCATGCGCCGAACAGCGTCTGGAACAGCATATAGGCGTCGGCAGGATCGACCCCGTCGGCAAACGGCGCGGCGAGTTCGTGCCATCGTTGCACGCGCGCGCGCCAGAGGTCGGGCACTTCGCTCAACACCGCGAGCCGTGCCCGGACGTCTTCGCCACGCTTATGGTCGTGCGTGGCGGTCGCGAGCATCGCCGCCGGCCAATAACGGGCGCGATCGACCATTGCCGCGTGGAAGTCGTCGATCTCCAGCGACATGCGTGCAGCGTCGAACCCCACGTCATTGCGCGAGAGCAGGCGGCCGTAGCGGTAGAACGCGGTGTCCTCGACCGCCTTGGCGGCGATCGGTGCGGAGAGTTGCTGGAACTTGCGCACCGCCTCGGCCGCGAGCTTGGACTCCCCGGAACCCTCGCCTGCCAGCCATGCGAGCATACGATCGACCACTGCGGTCTCGCCTGGTGGGACGAACTGCGCGATGCGCTGGCGAACCGTCTCGCGGATCGCGGCGTCCGCTGCCGGGGCGGCGTCGCCTGTTCCGTAGGTGCGATAGACCGGGAAGACCCAGAGCAGTCGCTCGATCGCGCGGTCGAGCATGCCGCGGGTAAGCCCGTCGCATTCGGGCGTCGAGCGGGCGAGTGCGACGAAGGCCTCGACGCTGCTCCGGTGCTGCGCGTGGAACTGCCACGCAAGCAATTCCTGCCGCGCGCGCAATTCCTCGGGCGCGAAGTCCGGGGAGCGGCCACCGATATCCGCCCAGAGTTCGGCGAGCGGTTCGGCACCGGCGGGCGCGTGGAGCAAGGCCGTCACCTGCTCCATGAAGTCGTACCCACTGGTGCCGTCGACGCCCCAGTCGCTGCTGAGCGGTTCGCCGTCGGCGAGGATCTTCTCGATGACGATGTACGCCCGACCGGTTGGCGCATCGGCGGGACGTTCAATCGCATCGAGCCTTGCACGGAGTTGACGACAATAGCCGGCGGGGTCGGTCAGGCCATCGACGTGATCGACGCGAACACCGTCGATCAGTCCCTCGGCGTACAGTCGGAAGTAGAGCGCGTGCGTGGCGTCGAACACGACCGGGTCTTCGGCGCGGAGGCCGGCAAGGTCGTTGATCGTGAAGAACCGCCGCCAGTTGAGTTCATCGTTGGCGACGCGCCACGATGCGAGGCGGTAATGCTGGCGATCGACGAGCGCGGCGATGTCGTCGGTTGCTGCGGTGGCCTGATCCTCGTCGCGGATCGGCAGGCGATGTTCGCCATAGGCTTCGAGGACATACCGACCGTCGACCTGCTCGACTTTGATCGCGCCACTCGCGAGCGTCTCGGCGAGCGGATCGCCCAGGATCGGGAGGACCAGCTTCTCGCGCCAGTCGATATCGAAGTAGCGCGAAAATTCGCTTGATTGGCCGTGCGTTAGGACGTCATTCCACCACGCGTTCTCACCGCCGGCGACACCCATATGGTTGGGGACGATGTCGATGATGACGCCCATGTCGCGCGCACGGAGGGCGGCAACGAGGCTGCGGAACGCCTCTTCGCCCCCGAGCTCGGGATTGATGCGGGTCGGGTCGACGACGTCGTAGCCGTGGGTGGACCCGCTGCGGGCGGTGGTGATCGGCGAGGCGTAGAGGTGGCTGATCCCAAGTGTGTCGAGATACGGCACCAGCGCCTCGGCATCGGCGAAGGTGAAGTCCTTGTGGAACTGGAAGCGATAAGTTGCGCGCGGCGTCGTAGGGGGTCATGCGGGTCTCGCGGCGTTGAGCGTGTCGATGCGGGCGGCGACGGCGGGGCGTTGGAGCAGTGCCTCGGTCATATCCGGCAGGCGGCGTCGCCAATTGGGGTGTTCGTCGATCGTGCCGGGGAGGTTGGGCTGCTCGATCACCCCCGCCAGATCCTCGATGGGTATGATCGCGAGCGCACACGGCGTGCTAGCGACATGCGCGATTGCGGCATCGACGACCGGGTCGGTGTCATTGAGCGATGGCTGCTTCGCGCCCGTGTCGAAAGCGGACCAGAGTGCCGCGCGATCGTCCGCGCGGGCTGCCCGGTCTGCGGGTTCGTCGATAGCGTCGGACTTGCGGCCGAGGTCCCACGTCCAGTCGATGTCGCGGCCGCTCCACCAACCCGCGATTGTCGCGAGGTCATGTGTGCCGGTCATCGCGACCGCGTCGGGCGACCATTTCGCTAGGGGCACGAAACCGTCCGCGTCGCGCTCGAACCAGAGTACGCGCATGCCGAGCATGTGGCACGCATCCATCGCCTCGCGGAACCCGTCGGGAACAGTGCCGAGGTCTTCGCCGATGACGATAGCCTTCGCCCGCTGCGATTCCATCGCGATGATCCGCATCATGTCGTCGAACGGCATGTCGAGGTACGCGCCCTCTGCGGCGGACGCGCCTTCGGGGACGATCCAGAGGCGGCGGAGACCGAAGGCGTGGTCGATGCGGATGCCGCCGGCATGCGCCAAGGCCGCGCGGATCGTCGCGATGAACGGGGCGAACCCGGTCTCGCAGAGCGCGTGCGGGTCGAAACCGGTGATGCCCCAGCTTTGGCCGTCCGGGCCCAGCGGATCGGGTGGCGCGCCGATCGAGAGGCCGGTGAGCAGATCGCTGCGTCGGCTCCAGCCGTGGCTGCCACCCGGGTCCATGCCGACGGCGAGGTCGGCGATCAGGCCGACCGCCATGCCTGCATCCTTCGCGGCCTTTTGCGCGGCGTCGAGGTCGCGGCGAGCGAGCCATTGGAGGAAGACGTAGTAGGTGACGTCATCGGCATGTTCGGTGACGAAGCGGCGGACGGCCGGGCTGGCGGGATCGTGATACGCGGCCGGCCATTGCTGCCAACCCCGCGCGCCGGAGGTCGCGAGGAAATGCGCGTGGAGCGCGTCGAACTCGGCGTGGCGTTCGAGGTCATCGCCCCCTACGTGCCTGTATGCGTCGAGGGTTTTGCCAAGTTGTTGAGAATCTTGGTCGAAGGTCTTGCGAAGGCGTGCGAGCTTTGCAGGTATCGCGCTCTGCCAGTCTATCAAGTCGGGCGCGGGGTCGTTCGACGTCCCGGCGAACGCGGACGCGTCGGCATAGAGGCCGTTGAGGAATTGGCGACTGGATGGCGCGTAAGGGCTGTACCGGCTGGCGTCGGCGGGGAAGAGAGCGTGGGTCGGACTGATCGCGAGCGCGTCGGCGCCACGCTCGCCGAATGCTCGCGCGGTCTCCGCGAGTGTGCCGAAGTCGCCGAATACTTTGGCAGTCTCGCTGCGTAGGCTGGGAACCTGGACTGCGGGCGCCCAGATTTTGCGCCCCGGTACGGCATCGGCGATCGTGTAGCAGCGGCGCGGGGCGACGAGCAGATCGATCACGTCGTCGCCGATTTCTAGACGATGATAGCCGGTGTGCTCGATGGGCTTCAACAAGCCTCGGTCGATCGCAACCGACGTCCGCGTCCCGTTTTCCAGGGTGAGTTCGGCCTCGCCCGATAGCGGCGTCGCAAGCTGGATCGGATCACCGACGTCGACGGACAGGAAGCGGGGCGCTCGCGCAGTCCTGACTGCGATAGCGGCGAGGCTTTCTGCGATCTGCGTGGCGCTCGCGGATGGGTGGCCGAGGCGATCGAGGATCGCCCGCAACGCCTCGTCCGACACCGTCTGACGGCGACCGGCCGCGTCATGCCATTCGAGTTGCAGACCGGCGGCGGTCGCCAGTGCTCTTGGATCGCTCATCGTTCCAGCCAGACCGCGACGCTGCCGGATTCGCCCAGTTCGCCGTCGGCGAAGATCGGTGCGGCTTCGATCTCCGGGAACGCCACAGCCTCATCGCCAAGGTTAAGCGCGATCGTGAGCACCGCGCCGTCGGCCATCTTCCAGCGGGCGACGACGGCCCCTCCCCGATCGCTTCTGCGCAGATCGCGGTCGTGCCGCGCAGGCGAGGAATGATCGCGTCGTGGCGGATTTTCAACAGGTTGCGGTATAGGTCTTGCCATCTGGGCGCATCGGGGCCGGGTTCTGCGCGCGACCGATGGAAGGTTTCGTGCGCGTTCGGATCGGGGATCGCTTCGCGTGCTTCGGGGTCGGCGAAGGCGGCGAACTTGGCGAATTCCTTGCGCCGGCCATCGCGCACCGCGTCCGCCAGCTCGTCGTGGAAGTCGGTGAAGAACAGGAACGGGCTTTCACTGCCGTGCTCGTCGCCCATGAACAGCAAGGGAATTTGCGGCCCTAGCAGGAGCAAGGCGGTGGCTGCGCGGAGCTTCTGATGGTCGGCGAGCAGCGTCAGGCGTTCGCCCATCGCGCGATTGCCGATCTGGTCGTGGTTCTGGAGGAACGCGACGAACGCGGTCGGCGAGAGGTGCGCGCTCGGCTTCCCGCGCGGCTTGCCGTCGTGGTTGGGCGAGCCCTCCCCTGATAGATGAAGCCTTCGCTGAGGCAGCGTGCGAGGCGTTCGGCCGGACGATCTGAAAAATCAGCATAATAGGCGCTGGTTTCGCCGGTCAGCAGGACGTGGAGGACGTTGTGGAAGTCGTCGTTCCACTGCGCGTCGAACGCGTCCGAGTGCAGACGCTCGGCGTCGTTCCCTTCGTTTTCGAGGACGAGATGGACGTGCCGGCCCGCCGTCTTCTCGCGGAGTTCGGCGGCCATCGCGTCGAGAAAATCGTCGTTCGCGATCGCGTGGACAGCGTCGAAGCGGAGGCCGTCGAAGCGGTATTCGTTCAGCCACATCAGCGCGTTGTCGACGAAGAAGCGGTGGACCGGCGCCTGATCGACCGCGACCGCGCCGCCCCAGGGGGTATCGGCGTCGGCGTTGAAAAGCCCTGCGCATACGCGCCGAGGTAGTTCCCGTCAGGCCCGAAGTGATTGTAGACGACGTCGAGGAACACGGCCAGGCCAAGCTCGTGGGCGCGATCGACCAGCGACTTCAGTTCGTCGGGCGTGCCGTAGCTTTCGGCGGGAGCGTAGGGTAGCACGCCGTCATAGCCCCAGTTTCTCGTGCCACTATAGGCGTTTACGGGCATGAGTTCGATGGCCGTCACACCCAGCGCCGCGATAGTCGGGAGGTGATCGACAACGCCCGCAAAGCCGCCGAGCGCGCCAACATGGACCTCCTGAATGACCATCTCTTCCCACGGACGGCCGCGCCAGTCTGCTGTGCGCCAGTCGTAGGCGGCGTGATCGACGACGACGCTCCACCCATGGACGCCCCCGATTGTGCTCGCGAGGCCGGATCCGGAACCGTCAGATCGCCCGCCAGCCGGAACCGGTATCGCGTCCCTGGCGCTACGCGAGCCGAGGTGCTGAACCAGCCGTTGGCGTTGCGCGTCATTGGAACCGCGCCGCCATCGGCGATCTCCAGCGTCACGTCGTCGTGGTCGGGCGCCCAGAGGCGGAAGGTCGTTCCGTCGTTGGCGAGCGTCGGTCCCCAGCTCATGCCGCTGCGACCGTCCACGAGAGCAACGCCGCACCCTGTGGGGAAGCTCGTAGCTGTCCTTGATCGGAAGAGGACCTTGCTCGGGCTTGCTGCTGTCGATCAGGACGGTGCGCTCGACCTCTTCGGGGGTGGCATGTGGAAGGTCAACGGACCTTCCGAGGCATTGAGGAAGAGCGAGATCACCTGGATCTCACCCGATTCCATCTCGCAGGCGCGGCGCATTACAAGGGCACGGCCGTTGGTGTTGTCCCAATCTTCCGCCGTGAGTTGCTGGCCGCGCTCGTCCCACCATTCGATGTCCTTCAGCCCTTCGGCCGGCGTGTCGTCGCCGTAGAGGAAATTGCCGGCGCGCAGCATGCCGTATTCGCGGCGCAGCGCGATCAGGCGCGCGGTGAAGTCGATCAGCCCTTCGCCCTCAGGGGACTTGGCCTTGTCCCAGTCGAGCCAGCTGATCTCGTTGTCCTGGCAATAGGCGTTGTTATTGCCGTTCTGCGTGCGGCCGAACTCGTCGCCCGCGACCAGCATCGGCGTGCCTAGCGAGGCGAACAGCGTCGTCAGCATCGACCGCATCACGCGCTGGCGGGTCTCCAGGATCGCGGGGTCGTCCGTTGGTCCCTCCACGCCCCAGTTGCGCGAGCAATTGTTGGAATGGCCGTCGTTGTTGTCTTCACCGTTCGCTTCGTTGTGGCGCTCTTCGTACGCGACGGTGTCGGCGAGCGTGTAGCCGTCATGTGCGCCGAGCAGGTTGACGCTCGCCCAGGGACGGCGGGCGCGGCGATCGAACAGGTCGGCCGAGCCGGTCAGGCGCGCGGCTAGATCGGCGCGCTGCGCGTGGTCGCCGCGCCAGAACTTTCGCACGGTGTCGCGGTACTTGTCGTTCCATTCGGCGAACCCTGGCGGGAAGTTGCCGAGCTGATAGCCGCCGGGGCCGATGTCCCACGGCTCGGTGATCAGCTTCAGCCTGCCAAGCACCGGGTCCTGGCGGAGCACGTCGAAAAAGCCCGCGCCGGGATCGAAGCCGGTGTCCGTCCGGCCGAGCGTCAGGCCGAGATCGAAGCGGAAGCCGTCGATGCCGAAGCTGGTCGCCCAGTAGCGGAGCGAGTCCGCGACCATCTGGATCACGCGCGCCTTGGTGAGGTTCAGCGTGTTGCCGGTGCCAGTGTCGTTGATCGAGTAGCGCGGGTCGTCCTTGACCAGCCGGTAGTAGCTGGCGTTGTCGAGTCCTCGCCAAGATAGCGTCGGGCCCTGTTCGGAGCCTTCGCAAGTGTGGTTGTAGACGACGTCGAGGATCACCTCGATCCCGGCCGCATGCAGCCGGCGGATCGAGCGGCGGAGTTCGTTGTGGCTGTCGGTCGCGAAGAACGAGCGCTCGGGGGTGAAGAAGTTGAGGGTATTATACCCCCAGTAATTGCGCAGCCCCTTCTCCTGGAGGAAACGGTCCTGGATGTAGGTGTGGATCGGCAGAAGCTCGAGCGCGGTGACGCCGAGGCGCTTGAGGTGATCGATGACCTTGGGATTGCCGAGCGCCGCGAAGGTGCCGCGCTCGGAGGGCTGGACCTCCTCGAACAGCTTGGTCAGGCCCTTGGTATGCGCCTCGTAGATCACCGTCTCGGACCAGGGCGTGTTGGGCCGCACGTCGCGCGACCAGTCGAAATGGCTGTCGGTCACGACGCCCTTGGGCATCGTCAACGCGCTGTCGCGGCGGTCGAAGCTGAGATCCGCACGCGGCGACTTCACCTGATAGCCGTACATCGCGTCGGTCCAGCGGAGTTCGCCGATCATCTGCTTGGCGTACGGATCGAGCAGCAGCTTGTTCGGGTTGAAACGGTGGCCTTCCTCGGGGGCATAGCGGCCATAGGCGCGATAGCCGTAGACCAGGCCGGGCTGCGCGTCGGGAAGATAGCCGTGCCAGACTTCGTCGGTCCATTCGGGGAGCGCATAGCGCTTCAGCTCGCGGCGGCCGGTTTCGTCATAGACACACAGTTCGATCTTTTCGGCATTGGCGGAATAGACTGCGAAGTTGACGCCGAGGCCGTCGAAGGTCGCGCCGAGGGGTAGGCCGAGCCGGCGTCGAGCGTGTCGGGCAGTAGATGCAATGCGAAGACCCTTTTCGTGTCGTAATCGTCTCGCTGCGGACGCGGCTTTACCGCGGTGCAGCATTCCTTGCCGTGAAACCCGTCCGCCGGTTCCTATGTTCCGCTCGCAGCAGCGAGTTTTCGCCGCACGTTCTCAGATTTCAAGGAACATCCATATGCCTTTTTCCATCCGATCGATCCACGCATGAGCGGCCCGAAACTGTTCGAGCCGCTCACGGTCGGCAATCTGACGCTCGCCAACCGGATCGTGATCGCGCCGATGTGCCAGTATTCGGCGGAAAACGGCTGCATGAACGACTGGCACCAGATCCATCTGGGGCAGCTCGCGCTGTCGGGGGCTGCATTGCTGACGATCGAGGCGAGCGCGGTGCTGCCCGAAGGACGGATCACGCATGGTGACGTCGGGCTGTACGACGATGCGACCGAGGCAGCGATGGCGCGCGTAATCGAGAGCGTCCGGCGCTGGTCCGACATGCCGATCGCGATCCAGTTGTCGCATGCCGGGCGCAAGGCGTCGTGCGAGGTGCCTTGGAAGGGTGGACTCCAGATCGCACCGAGCGCGCCGAATGGGTGGCAGACCGAAGGACCGTCGACGGTGCCGTTCCTGCCCGAGGACAACGCACCGGTCGCGCTCGATGCCGACGGACTGGCGCGGGTGCGCGATGCGTTCGTGGCGGCGACGGTGCGCGCTGCTCGGCTGGGGATCGACGCGGTGCAGTTGCATGCGGCGCATGGCTATCTGTTGCACGAATTCCTCTCGCCGCTGTCGAACCGGCGCGAGGATGAGTATGGCGGCAGTCTCGAAAATCGGATGCGGTTCCCGCTCGAGGTGTTCGATGCGGTTCGGGCTGCGTTCCCGGCCGAGCGTGCGGTGACGATGCGGGTGTCGGGGACCGACTGGGCCGAGGGCGGCTGGGATTCGGAGCAGACGGTCGCGTTCGCCAAGGCGCTCGAAGCGCGCGGGTGCAGTGCGATCCATGTCTCCAGCGGAGGCACGACGCCGGCGCAGCAGATTCCGGTCGGGCCGAGCTATCAGGTGCCGCTGGCGCGTGCGGTGAAGCAGGCGGTGTCGATCCCGGTCGTCGCGGTCGGGCTGATCACTGATTTCGAGCAGGCCGAGGCGATCGTCGGGACCGGCGATGCGGACATGATCGCGCTGGCCCGGACGATTTTGTATGATCCGCGATGGCCTTGGCATGCGGCGGCGCATCTTGGGGGAAGGTGAAGGCGCCGAACCAGTATCTTCGGTCGCAGCCGCGGCAGTTTAAGGATCTGTTTGGGGGTAGAGGCGCTCTTGCGATCCTCCCTCGCCAGGGGAGGTGGCGCGGAGCGACGGAGTGGGAGGAACACGCAACATTGGTTGCGCCTGCCTCCCCTCCGTCAGGCAAGTGCCTGCCACCCCCCTGGCGGGGAGGATCAATCAGTTCCGCTCCGGTACGAGCGATGATGGTTGGCAGCTTACCCCGCGACGGTCATCACCGATCCGGAGTCCACGCGGATATCCGCGCCGTTGATGAAGCTCGCCCGCTCAGAGCACAGGAACACGATCGCCGACGCGACCTCTTCCGCCGTGCCGCGGCGCTTGAGCGTCATGCCGGGGCGCTCTTCCTCGAGGAACGTCTCGATCGCTTTGTCGAAGCTCACCCCTTCTCGTCAGCGCGCTTCTTCATCATCTTGTCGGTCATCGGCGTGGCGATGAACGCGGGCGACACGGTGTTAACCAGCACGTTGTCGCAGCCATAGGCCTTGGACAGCCCCTTCGAGAGGCTCGAAATCCCGGCCTTCGATGCGCAATAGGCGAGTTCGTCGACATAGGGCTGCACCGCATCCTCCGAGCTCATCAGCACGATCCGGCCCCATTTCGCGGCGCGCATCGCCGGGATCGCCTCGCGGCAGACGCGGACGGCGCCCATCAGGTTGATGTCGAGCGTCGACTGCCAGCCGGCATCGTCGACGTCGAGGAAATCGCCCGTCGCGCCGGTCACGCCCGCGCAGTTGACGAGAATGTCGGGCTCGCCGAGCTGCGCGCGGACCTTGGCGAACAGCGCCTTCACGTCGTTAGGCTTGGTGAGGTCGGCCTCGATCGCGATCACCTCGCCATGCGCCTTCAACTCCGTCGCGCTCGCGTCGAGGTCACCACCGGGCTGATCGGTGATCGCGACGCGCACGCCCTCCTGCAACAACATCCGGGCGGTTTCCTTGCCCATGCCGCTGTCGGCCCCGGTGACGAGTGCGATCTTGCCTGCGATATCGAGGTTCATGGTCGTATCCTTGTCGGAGTGTAGGTCATGCCCAGGCCTTGGGCCCGCCATCGTCGAGCGCGCGGTCGAGGTAGAAGGCGGCGCTGATCAGCGCGAGGTGGCTGAACCCTTGCGGGAAATTGCCGAGGAAGCTGCCGTCCTGCGCGATTTCCTCGGCGAACAGGCCGAGGTGGTTGCCGTGCGCGAGCAGCTTCTCGAAATTCCAGCGCGCTTCGTTCAGCCGCCCTGCCCGCGCGAGGCATTCGACGTACCAGAACGAACAGGCGACGAACGTCCCCTCCCGCCCCGGCAAGCCGTCGTCGATCGTGTAGCGATACACCTGCCCATCGTCGGACAGGTCTTCGCCGATCGCCTCCAGCGTGGCGAGCCATTTGGGGTCGGTTGGGCCGATGAAGCGCACCAGCGGCATCATCAGCAGCGCGCCGTCGACCGCCATGTCCTCGGGCGCATCGCCGATCGCGCGGACGAAGCGGCCTAGGCCGTCGTTCCAGAAATTCGCCCAGATGTCCTCGTTGATCGCGGTCCGAACCTCCGACCAGCGCACTAGCGGTGCGGGCAGCGAGCGTTTCTGCGCCAGCCGCACCGCGCGATCGACCGCGACCCAGCTCATCAGCCGGGAATGGAGGTAGTGCTTCTTCGGCCCGCGGACCTCCCAGATGCCGGAGTCCGGCGTCGCCCACGTCTCGCAGACCTGATCGACGATGCGGCAGATCGCCATCCAGGAATCATGCGCGATCGGCTCGCCATGTTTGGTGCCGAGATAGGTCGCGTCGAGCAACGCGCCGTAGATATCGTGCTGCGTCTGGTCCTTCGCCTCGTTGCCGACGACGATCGGCGACGCGCCCTCGAACCCGGCGAGATCGAGCGGACGTTCGTCGGCGATCGGGCCGCCGTCGAGCGCATACATGACGCCGAGATGGCCCTTCGAACACGCCTGCGCGCGGTCCATCGTCCAGTGGAGGAAGTCGACCGCCTCGCTCTGGAAGCCGAGGCGCAGCAGCGCATAGACGGTGAACGAGGAATCGCGGATCCACGTCGCGCGGTAATCCCAGTTGCGGACGCCGCCGGGCGCCTCGGGCAGGCCGAAGGTGGCCGCCGCGGCGATCGAGCCATGGCGGCGCGAGGTCAGCAGTTTGAGCACCATCGCCGAGCGCTCGACGGTCTCGCGCCAGCGGCCGCGATAGCGCGACTGGCGGCTCCATGTCCGCCAATAGGCGATGTCCTTCTCGACGATCGCATCGAGCGCCTCGGTGTCGAGCGAGACGTCGTCCGGGTTGCTAAGGATCAGCGAGACGGTATCGCCTTCGCGCAATGCGATCTCGGCCGTGAGGTCGCAACCGTCCGCGACCAGCGATGCCGCGCCGTGAAGTGCCAGCGCCAAGCCCGTCTCGTGATCGAACCGCCCGCGCGAGACGTCGGCGCCGTTGATGGTAACCGACGCCTTGCGCCCCGCCGCGCCATAATCGAACCGCGGCGCACACCGCACACGGATCGTCGCCGCCCCGCGCGTGCAGGTCAGCCGTCGCACCAGCCGGGGCGGTGCATCGTCGACGTCGTTGCCGACCGGCATCAGGTCGACGAGGTCGATGCTCGCCGCATTCGCCATCCAGCGGGTGAGCAGGATATTGGTCTCGGGCAGATACATCTGGACGATGTTCGCGCCGGGCAGCTCGGGCTCGACCGCGAAATGCCCGCCCTTCTCGTCGTCGAGCAGCCGCGCGAAGACCGAGGCGCTGTCGAGACACGGCCAGCAGAGATAGTCGATCGTACCCGCCGTATCGACCAGAGCAATCGTCTCCAGATTGCCGATCGCGCCATGATCCGCGATGGGTATGGCGGGCTTGTCGCCAAGCTCACCCATTGTTGCGGAAGCCGGGATACAGGCTCATGCCGCCATCGATAGTGAGCGTCGACCCTACGATATAGTCAGCGGCATCGGAGACGAGGAACAGGGCGGCGCGGGCGACATCCTCGGGGTCGCCGATCCGGCCGTAGGGGATCAGTTCGAGCAGCTTGTCCTGGTCGGCGGTGGCGTCCGCATTGATCTCAGTCGCGATCGCGCCGGGGGCGATGCCGTTCACGCGGATGCGGTCGCCGGCGATCTCCTGCGCGAGCGTCCGCATCAGCATCCCGCTGCCGCCTTTCGACGCGGCGTAGTTGGCGTGGCCCGCCCAGGGAATGACCTCGTGCACCGAGCTCATGAACAAGATCTTGCCGATCGGCCGGCTGAAGCCGCGGTCGCCCTGCTTGCGGAACCGGCGGACCGCCTCGCGCGACACGAGGAACTGCCCCGTCAGGTTGACGTCGATGACTCGCTTCCAGTCCTCCAGCGTCAGGTCGGCATAGGCCGCGTCCTTCTGCATGCCGGCATTGGCGAAGACGATGTCGACGCCGCCGTAGCGCTCGACCGTCTCGTCGAACAACTTCAGCACCGCCGCCTCGTCGGACGTATCCGCCTTGCACGCAAACGCTTCGCCGCCCGCCTGCTCGATCGCCTCGACCACCTCGCGCGCCTTGTCCGCGCTGCTGTTGTAATTGACCGCGACCTTTGCGCCGGCCTTGGCAAAGGCGATGGCGGAGGCGCGGCCGAGCCCGGAACTCGCGCCGGTGACGATCGCGGCCTGGCCTGTCAGGTCGATGTTCATGGCTGGTCCTTCGCTTGGGGATTTCACTGGAGGCATCGCCGCTCAACGCGCCCCGCGGTCAGTTTCTCCAAGGCTCCATGAACCGTTCGGCAATCGCGCTGATCTGCATCAACCGTCCGATTTCGGTGCAACTCTTACGGCTCGCCACGCGCTGTGGGTCTTGAGTAGCTACGAGGACGGCACATGACCAAGACCATCGCCAAGGATACCGGCACGCCACCGAAAGGTGACACGTTCGAAACGCAGATCGGCGAAGGCGGCGAACTGCACCAGATCGCCAGCGGCGAAGGCGCCGTATTGACGACGCAGCAGGGCATCCCGGTTGCCGACGACCAGAACTCGCTGAAAGTCGGTGATCGCGGGCCGACGTTGCTGGAGGATTTCCACTTCCGCGAGAAGATCTTCCATTTCGATCACGAGCGTATTCCCGAGCGCGTCGTTCATGCTCGCGGTTACGGCGCGCACGGCACGTTCACGCTGACCGAGAGCCTGGAAGAATTCACGAGCGCCGGCATCCTGACAGAAGTCGGCGAGCAGACGCCGATGTTCCTTCGTTTTTCGACGGTGGCGGGCAACAAGGGCTCCGCCGATCTGGCGCGCGACGTGCGTGGTTTCGCGGTTAAGTTCTATACCAAGGAAGGCAATTGGGATGTCGTCGGCAACAATATCCCGGTGTTCTTTATCCAGGACGCGATCAAGTTCCCCGACCTGATCCATGCCGCCAAGCAGGAGCCCGACCGCGGTTTCCCGCAGGCACAGACCGCGCATGACAATTTCTGGGACTTCATCAGCCTGACGCCGGAATCGATGCACATGGTCATGTGGATCATGTCCGACCGCACCATCCCGCGCGGCTTCCGCTTCGTCGAGGGCTTCGGCGTGCATACCTTCCGGCTGGTCAACGCCGAGGGTAAGGGCACCTACGTCAAGTTCCACTTCAAGCCCAAGCTGGGTCTCCAGTCGGTCGCGTGGAACGAAGCGGTCAAGATCAACGGTGCCGATCCCGACTTCCATCGTCGCGACCTTTGGGACGCGATCGACCAAGGTAACTTCCCCGAGTGGGACATGGGCGTGCAGTTGTTCGACGACGAGTTCGCCGACAATTTCGAGTTCGACGTGCTCGATGCGACGAAGGTCATTCCCGAGGAGCAGATTCCGGTCCGGATCATCGGCAGCTTCAAGCTCGATCGTCTGGTGGACAATTTCTTCGCCGAGACCGAGCAGGTTGCGTTCTGCACGCAAAACATCGTGCCGGGGATCGGTTTCACCAATGATCCGCTGCTGCAGGGCCGCAACTTCTCGTATCTCGATACGCAGCTGAAGCGTCTAGGTAGCACCAACTTCACGCATATCCCGATCAATGCGCCGAAGATTCCGGTGAACAATTACCAGCAGGACGGCCACATGGCGATGCATGCCCGCAAGGGTCGTGC
The DNA here is from genome assembly GCF_979253035.1 of Sphingomonas sp. AC411. Classification (NCBI taxonomy): domain Bacteria; kingdom Pseudomonadati; phylum Pseudomonadota; class Alphaproteobacteria; order Sphingomonadales; family Sphingomonadaceae; genus Sphingomonas; species Sphingomonas sp. AC411. The sequence continues at coordinate 1,576,947 of NZ_CEEDAQ010000001.1, forward strand.
GAACTATGAGCCGAACAGCTGGGAAGGCACGCCGCGCGAGAGCCCGACCAAGGGCTATAAGCACTTCCCGTCGCAGGAGACGGGGCGCAAGGCACAGGTCCGTTCGGCGACGTTCGCCGATCACTACAGCCAGGCGCGGCAGTTCTTCATTAGCCAGACCGAGATCGAGCAGAAGCACATCGGCGATGCGCTGACGTTCGAGCTGTCGAAGGTCGAGCGGGTCGATATCCGCGAGTTGATGGTCGGGCATCTGCTCAACATCGACGAAAAGCTGGCGAAGACGGTCGCGACCGGGCTCGGCCTCAAGGCGATGCCCCCCAAGGCGAAGGCTGCGGTCGAGCCCCGCACCGACCTGCCTGCTTCGGACGCGCTCAGCATCCTGAAGAACACTACCGGCAGCTTCGAAGGTCGCAAGCTGGGTATTCTCGTCACCGACGGGGCGCCGGCTGCGATCGTGCAGGCTCTGGTCGATGGGATCGTCGCGGCGAAGGCCACGTACGAGATCATCGCGCCAAAGGTCGCTGGCGCAACGCTCGACGACGGGACGCTCGCGGAGGGCAAGCAGAAGATCGATGGCGCGCCATCGGTACTCTATGATGCCGTCGCGATCGTCGTGTCGGCGGATGGGGCGAAGAAGCTTGGCAAGGACAAGACCGCCAAGGACTTTGTCAGCGATGCGTTCGGGCATGCCAAGTTCATCGGCTTTAACGCTGACGCAAAGCCGTTCCTCGAAAAGGCCGGCATCGAGGACGAGGACATGGACGACGGCGTGATCGCGCTGGGCGGCAAGGGCGATGTCGATGCGTTCCTCAAGACGCTCGGCAAGCTGCGCATCTGGGATCGCGAACTGAACGTCGATCTCGACGCTCCCGCGTTCGAAGACCCCGAGGCGGCTTGATCGCTTCGATAAAGCCTAAGGCAACGCCACCGTACGCTCAGCGTGCGGTGGCGGTGGCCATTCCCGTCAAGAACGAAGACCAGTATCTGGGCGGATGCCTAGACGCGCTGGATCGTGCGGCGGGGCGCTACGGTGGCGAAGTCGTCATCGTCGCGATGGCGAACGATTGTACCGATGGGACGATCGAGATTTTGAACACCTGGCGGCCGAACCATGCAACGCTTGCATGGTCGGCCGTTTCGCTTTACCGGGCGCTCGGCACGCCGGTTGGGCGCGGCGCCTGGCGCTCGATGCAGGCGCGAACCTGCTGACCCATCATACCGATTTGCTGCTGTCGACCGACGCGGACACGAACGTCGCGGCCGACTGGATCGTGCGGATCGTCGCGCACATCGATGCGGGCAACGATGCCGTGGCCGGACGTGCGCTGACGCTCAAGGCAGATCGCGCATCGCTGGGCGTCACGGCACAGCATCGGCTGGACCAGCTCGGACGCTATTACACCGCGCTCGATTATCTTCGCGCTCGCGCTGAGACGCAGCCACATGATCCTTGGCCTCGCCATTTCTACGAAGGCGGCGCGAGCATCGCGGTCACACACGCGATGTACCGTCGGATCGGTGGTGCGCCCACGCCGTCCGTGGCAGAGGACCGTGCGCTGTTCGACCGCATCCGCGCGCATGGCGGCCAGGTGCGCCACCCGCTGAACGTGCGCGTGTTCACGTCCTGCCGGATCTCTGGTCGCGCGCCGGGCGGCATGGCCGATGCCGTGGCGCGGTGGATCGATCAGCCGATCGACGCACCGTTGCACGAAACCTATGCCGTGGTGGCCGCGCTCAACCCCGCGGTAGCCAGGCCGGACGATCAGTTGAGCTTTGCGACTTTGCCTGCGGCGATCCGGGAGGCGCAGTCGCTGATTCGCCTAACCCGCACCTTCGAGCCGCCAGAGATCGAGCCGGTACGCCTCGTGCCGGTCGCTGCGAACGACCGCGACGCGATCGTCGAGCGCAGCGTGCAGTTCGGCAACGGCCTCGTCCCCGCTTTTGGGATAATCGGTCTCGCCGATCCAATGGACCAGCATCACATACCCGCCTGACACCACCGCGCCGCGCAGATAGCCTGCGAGCCGGACGATGTCGGCGCTGTCCCAGTAATAGACGACCTCCGACAACATCACGAGATCGAAAATCCCCTCGGGCGCTTCGTCGGGTAGGCGGCGCTGCTCGATCGTCACGTTCGGCTGATTTGCACACCGCGCACGCGCCGAGGCCAGCGCGGTCGGTGAGACGTCGACCGACAGCAACGCGTCGCACCGCGAACCAAGCTGGGTTGTCAGCACACCATTCGCGCACCCGACTTCCAGCGCATTGGCGAACCGCGGCTGGGGCAAGGCGGCGAGCGTCTCGGCGTATTTTGCGGCTTCGTACGCGCTGGTTTCGAAGTCCCAGGGATCGCCCTTGTCCTTATAGAGCGCCTCGAAATAGTCGGGGGCGATCGAGTGTTCACGACGCACGGGGATCTCCAGCAATAGGGTTGTGGGCCGATCGAGCAGACGGAGCATCCTGTCGGGGAGGCGGAAGTTCTCAGCGGCACCGACGATACGCCCGCCGCGCTGGCTGCGGTGGCATGCCATCGCGCGACGTTGTTGCGGCCTGGCCGCCGCCGTGTCGATCGAGACGACGCGGTGACGGCGGACACGCTCGACTACGTCCGCAACGGTCCAGCCCCAGACGACATAGTGATACAGGCGAACCGCTATACGCCGCGCGACTGCATCGGCGAGGGCTGCGGCGGCCTCGTGATCGCAGTGCGGCTCGCCGTCCCACGTTACCGCGATCCGGCGTATATCGCGGGCGCGACACCAGGTCGCCAGGCGATCCGCGGTGCGTTCGAAGCGCGGGTCGCCGGGTTTCGGCGGGGCCGCATCGGGCCAGTCGAGATGCAGCGGGGCCTCTCCGCCCAGCAGGCGCAACGCGGCGGCGGCTTCGGTACGGCGTAACCCGGCGATACGCGTGCGGCTCCAACCCGGTGCGTCGGGGTGTGATCCCGCGCCATCGGTCACGAATGCGGTATGCGCGCGTCCCCGCTGGCAGCGAGCGCGGCGATCAGTGCACCACAGCCGAGCGTCTCGTCATCGGGATGCGGCGCGAGGATCAGCCACGGACCTTGCGCCGCGGCTGCCTTGGCGGACATCGGTCGGGCGCGACGGAAGAGTGTGCTCCAGGCGCGATGGCCCGGCGCTACCACCACCGATCGTCGCCCCAGCAATCCTCCTCCAGCCATGCCGCCGCCGCCCGATCGCGTGCCTGGTCGGGCACCGGCTGACGCAAATACAGCCCGAGATCGCGGGTGATCCGGTCGATCCGGCTGGCGGCGAAGAAGGACGCGGTACCGACCGAGCGCGCCGCCGCCTCCATCGTCTTCAGCCCCGCCTCCTCGACGATGCCGCGGGTCATCAGCACGAACGGGATCGCCTCGGTCGCGTGCGCCTCCGCCAGATGCGCGGCGCGACGTACCCAGAGGCCGGCGCTGCGCGTCTCCGTCAGGCAGGTGGCGAACCGCGCACGCTGGACCGCGTCGTCGCCCTTGCCGGTCGCGACGAGGTGATCGCGCAGATGCCGGACCAGCGCCTCGACCGCGCCGAGCTGGACCGCGGTGAACCGCCATGCGCCGGCACTGAACCGCGGCTCGGTTTCGTACACGTCGGGGGCGCCGATCATGCCCTCGGCACCGATCGGCATGTCGGAGAAATCGAACAGGCCGCTGCACGTGCCGCGCATGCCGCGAACCTGCCATCCGCTATTGTCCGCGCGCGCGGTTTCGCCAGCGATCGGGACGAGGACGAGTTGCTTGCCGCCGGTCGCGTCCCGCGCGGTCACCAGGATGCGATCGAGGTGCCCCGCCCCGGTTGCGAAACTCTTGCGGCCCTGGAGCAGCCAGCGACCGTCGCCGTCCGGGCGGATCGACAGACCGGGCTGCGGCTCGGTGTTCCAGACCCCGTAGACGCGACCAGCCTCGAGATCGCTCTCCAACGTCCGCCGCTGGGCGTCGTCGCCATAGGCCGACACGAGCTGCGCCGCGTTCACATGGCCCTCGAACACGCGACCGAGGCTGAGATCGGCGCCACCGATGGCGCGCAATACGTCGACCAGCGCGTCGGTCCGTTCGGGAGACGAGACGTCGACGAAACCGGCAAGCGCTCCTACCTCGTGCAGCGCGGCGACGCGCTCGGCGGGGAACACCTCGTCTCCGTTGGTGCGATCCCAGTCGGCTGCCAGCGCGCGGACCGCCTCCAACGTCGTCCAACCCTGTGGATGTGCGGGCGATCGTGCCGGTGATGTCATGGCCAGTGGATCAATCCCCGCGCGCTGCGAACCATGCGATACGGCCGCTGTGCCAGTAGAACGCCGGAACGCCGCGAGCGTTGCGTGTCTGGGCCTCGGCGACGGTTAACCAGATCCAAATTCGCCCAAAACCTTTGGTTAACGCTTGGCCGGCATAGTCGCGCGATCGGAAGGGACCGGATCGATGGCACAGAAACAGGATGTCTTCGCGCTGGTCGGCAAGCGGATGTGCGCGTCGCCGCGGCATGGCGATCTCGCTACCGGGTATGACGTACCCCCGATCGCGGACCTGATCCGGCGGATCGACCGTGCGCTGCTGGAACGCCGCGCGGCCTGAACGTCTAGTCGTCTGCGCCGGCCATACCGATCGCGGACGCATACATCTGCGCCGCGCGCTGCTCCCGCGGGTCCTTGAACGCGCGTGTCGGATCGGGCGCATCGCCGGTCGCGCGCAACACCGCCCATAACGCGAACCGTCGACCGGCATCGCGCTCGGTGCCGAACGCCAGCGACACGCGGTCGCGTCCCGCTTCCAGCGCCTCGGGGCTGAGCGTGTCGATGTCGGTCGTGCCGAAGAAGTGGTGCGAAATCGCGTCTAGGTCCATGCGAACAGCCTAGCGGACCGCCCGCCCCCGCGCAATCGGATGCGGCGATGCGGCGGCGCATAGCAACGGTTGCGATCGCGCCGCTCTCCGCTTAGACGCCGTCGTCCGGCTCGTCCTAGCGCCGGTACGGAAGAGTGTCCGAGTGGTTTAAGGAACTGGTCTTGAAAACCAGCGATGGGGTAACTCATCCGTGGGTTCGAATCCCACCTCTTCCGCCACCCCATGTTTTCAGGTTGTCTCACAGGGTCTCGCAACCCCTCAGATTACCTTGGGTTTTGGGTTGCGGTTTGTCTCACGCGGCATCATTGAACATCAATGCAGCGTAACCAATCAGGGGGCACTTTCGGGGCACCGGTTCAGCCAGATGGGGGCACCGGGTGCTGACCGATCGGGCATGCCGTCAGGCGAAGGCTATGGAGAAGCCTTACAAGCTGGGCGATGCACACGGGCTCTACCTGTTCGTGATGCCGAGCGGCTACAAGAGCTGGCGCTGGAAGTATCGAATCGGCGGCAAGGAAAAGCGCATCGTGTTCGGTGCCTACCCGGACGTTTCGTTGCAAGAGGCCAGGGACCTGCGCGAGGCAGCTTCGCGGGAACTTCGCCGCGGCACGGACCCGGCAGTGGACAAGCGACAGAAGGCAGCAGCGCAGATCGCCCGAGCGGGCAACTCGTTCGAGATCATCGCGCTGGAATGGCATGCCAGTCAGACGCCAACTTGGTCGGCGCGGCATTCAGCGCTAGTCCTCAGCACACTGCAGAAGGATGTGTTTCCGAAGATCGGAAAACTGCCGATCGATGCGATCACGACACCGCTGGTGATCGAAGTGCTTCGTCCGATCGAGCAGCGGGGGGCGATCGAGACTGCGCATCGGGTCCGACAGCGCATATCGGAAATCTTTGCGCGGGCGATCGGGGCCGGAATAGCGACGGCCGACCCGGCAGCGGTCGCCGCAAAGGCACTTGCTCGAGTACCAAAGGGCAAGTTTCCCGCGGTGCGGACGATCGAGGCAGCGACGAATGTGTTGAGGTCCGTAGAGAGTACGCCCGGCCATCCGCTCACCAAGCTTGCCTCGCGACTTCTGGCGCTGACATCCGTCCGAGCTGGTGTGCTACGTATGGCGGAAGCCAGCGAGTTCGAGGATTTGGACGGCCCCTCCCCGCTGTGGCGTATTCCCGCCGCGAAGATGAAGCTAGTTTTGGAGCGCAAGGAAGACGTTGCGTACGAATTCCTCGTGCCTTTGTCAGCGCAGGCGGTGGCAACAGTGAAGGTAGCGATGGGTTTCTCCGGGAATGCGCCGCTGATCTTTCGGAGCATCCGGCATCCACGCAAACCGATCAGCGACAGCACTGTGAGCAAGGCTTATCGAGACGCCGGCTTCGCAGGCGTGCACGTGCCGCACGGCTGGCGATCAACATTCTCAACCGTGATGAACGAGCTGGCGGGCGAGCAGAACCGGGTCGGCGATCGGGCGATAATCGACTTGATGCTTGCGCATATTCCGACTGGAGTTTCCAGCAACGAGGGCGCGTACAATCGGGCCGCATACATGCCACGCCGGCGCGAGCTCGCGCAGGAATGGGCCGACATGCTGATCCGGGATCTCGCTCCACCGGAAGCGCTGCTTACTATTCCTCGACGGTAACCGGCGTGGGAGCAGTGGCATGACTGCGCGCTCCCTTTTCAAGATTGTCGGCGGCAAGGCCTCAAAGGGACATCGGACCGGACAGCCGGTCCGCCGTAGCAGCTATCGCGCAGGCGAGCGCGAGCAGCGGTATTGGCGGCCGTTCAATAAGGCTGAACGCAACGCGCGCATGCGTGCTGCGGAAACCTACGACCGAAAGCACAAGATCGCTGGCAAGCGTAACGGGCCGCTGGGCGCGATCGGCGTCGACGTGCTGCGCGAGCTGATGCGAATGATCGACTTCAAGACGGGCAGGCTCGAACCCGCCATCGCGACGTTGGCGACGCGGCTAAGCCGTTCGCGCGGCGCTATCGTCAGCGCGCTCGCGCGTCTAAAGGATCACGGCTTCCTCAACTGGATCCGACGGTTCGAACCGATCGAGGATCCCGACGCCTTCGGCCCCCAGGTCAAGCAGGTGACGAACGCGTATTGGTTCGGTCTGCCGAAGGAAGCGGCCGACATGGTCCGCCGCATGATGGGCAAGGGGCCAATGCCAGACGACGAGGTGACCCGCAGGAAGGCCAACGAAGAGGAAACCGCGGCTATGCTCGCGACGATCTCGGCCGAGGACCTGGCGGCGTTCCGTGCCGGCGACGAGTCTCCGCTCGCGAAAGCACTCGCTTCGCTAGGGCGTCGCGTAGATCTCTGTAACGCGAATCCACCGGGTGGTCAGAACCCGACCCTACAAGGTTAAATATAAAAGGAACGCCGTTGGCGTGCGCAGATTTGATGCTTCACCAAGCCCCCGAGGCCCCGAACCCAACGGGTTCAACATCCAGCGACCGCGGGTGAGCGTGCCGGCTTGCGCCGTCCCGTGCATCCTGGGGAGGATGCGCGAAATCGGTCGTGGCTCGAAGAAAGCGGGCGGTTTTTGCGGAGCTCGACTTAATACGCGGCTAAATCAAATTAGACTGCCAACTAGCGATGGTGAACGGGAACGAACCCACCAAGATCCGGACTTTCAATTGTCCACGCTGTCGCCGGTGGCGCCGGAAGCGTTGAGTTGGGAAGCCCGATGCTTAGCGGGGCAGAGCTGTAGCTCCGGACAGCACCAAAGACTCCGGATGCCGTGCAAAATACTCCAATTATACCAACTATCAATGGAACGTACTGATCCAATACACGAAAGCCGTACCGTTGGACCGTATCAATACTAGAACTGAATGTATGAAGACTGGTTTCCAATTTCTTCTGGGTTTTCTCCTCTTCTATGGAAGCTTGCCAGAATTTATCGACTATATCTCGAAATTCAGATATAGCTTCGACAACACGCCTCTGAGCATCCCGATTAGCATTTATACTGCTCCTCATGGTTTTATAATGTTTTCGGAATTCTTCGCGAGCTTCATTTAATCGACTTACAAAATATTCACGGTTATCTGCAATGGTTACGTTAAGTTGCGCTTCACTTTGAAATTTGCTATCTAACGATCTATCAAATTCTGTAAAAGTAGTGTCAATGGCGGATTCGGCTTTTGATCGAAAATCGTTAACCGAGCTAATGGCGGGCAAAAGCTTATTGTTGGATGCGTACGCAAGCGCATTATCCATTTCAGAAAATCTTTGCGACAGGGCGCTTTTCGACGCTATGATTGCGTCATGAACACTATTGTATTGGCCACCGTCAAGAGCTACCGAGTTTGTCGAAATTACCACACGCAGCGATAAATAAAATTGAAACATAAAGTAAATGATAGCTCCAAGAATGAAGCTAAACGCCCAACCCGAAGATATTGACACTTCAGTTCCCAAGCCTGGAACTTTTATTTCTGAAGTCGGGGCGGCAAATCTAATGACAATACCAATTGCTGACGCAACCAACAGGTTTCTTTTCTTTTCATCAAAGCCCGCTACCGACGTTACGCCCTTTATGGTCATAGTTTTTGCCCCGCTTACGAATCCAGATTTAAGTAGCCCACGATGCGCATCGCGCAAACGATCCAGTATCTCAGACTGGATATTCAGAGCCAATGCGACGTAGCTCGGGAGCGCCGCCTTATCGAACTACCGTGTCGCCCCGTTGTCGGAAACTCGCCGGAGACCGCCAACCGTCAACTAGGGCGTGCGATTTGGCAGCTTGATCGAAAGCGAATTTTGGTCCGAAAGCCCGCAATCCAAGCGAGGGCAATAACTCGAGCCGAACGGGCTACAGCTGCATCAATCCGCATCTTCCCACTGGCTTAAAGCGCCCTCTACGGCCCTGTTCCCCGTATGGTGTGCACCACTTTCTAGGACTGCATCAAAAGCGACCTATTAAGTGGGCGGGCGAGGCGGGGTTCTTGCGCGGTAATCGGGGTCGGCGCGCTAATGATGCTGTCCGTAGCGGTCACCGTCGGGCGACCGTTCCGCTTTGGTCTGTCCAGTCGGGTCGCGTGGAGCGGGCGGACGTACCGCACTTGGTGCATCGAAAGCGTCGCGCCAGCTGAGGTACCGCCAGATGGTCCGATAGCTGATCGACGTTGACCGATGCTTGATAACCGCACGCGCAGTCCGCCACTATTGCCCGAACGCCATCGCTCCTCACGTTGCCGAGCGTCATTGGCCCCTGCCCGTTCATCCGCGCGCGATCCGAATGAGCCGTTTCCGCTCACGATCGTCGGCCCGCAGGAACTCGATGACGGCGACGCCCTTGGGTACCGGCGGGTCAATCACGACATCGATGCGCGCACCTTTTCGGCCGCACCGGCAGAGCAGTACGCTAGCGAGATGGTTGATCTCCATATGACCTCGGACCTTCGGGTGGCCGGGCGGCGGCTGTATGAATTCGCCTGGAAGCTTCCAAACCTGCCGACCGCAGCGGCAGATGATCAGGAGTACAGCCCCATGCTTCCGGCAATCGGAAAGGGTTCGAAGGCTCTTATAGCCCACAGCCGGGCGACCACGGATCGCGCGCGCCAAGCTCGCGCTCGTCGACGTTCAACACGATCGCGAGATGGCGTCGTTCGTCTTCGGGCAGTCGCCGGGGAGAGCCACGCGTAACGAACTGGCGAAGGTATGCTGGGTTGCGGCCGATCATAGCGGACAAACTAGCGAGGCTCCTGCCCCTCTCGATCGCCAACTCTGGGAGCCGATCACGAGGATTGCGAGCCGATGCCATCAAGCGCACAGCCAGTCGAGCTCCGCATCGTCGACCGCGTCGAACATATCGCCGTCGGCCTGCATCGCGGAAAGATGCTTTCGAACAGCTTCCGGATCGCCGGTTCTCGGGAAGCGTCGATCAGCGTGCGCGCCCGTCGCCAACTGCCCAACGAGCCCGGCCCTGTCTGTTTGGGTCATCAGCCATTGGCCGAACGGGGTGTCGGGCATCATCGCATCCTCGCGTCGAATCAGTATGCAAGGATGTAGCCTGTTCCGCGTTTGTTCTCAATCCGTGTTCTTGGCCTTGACCGGCTTCCGTGTAGGAAAGACAGGACCGCGCACCGACATCTGATCCGGTCGATACGGCCGCTGGAGTGCTACCACGTCGTCGTAGCTCCCCGTCAGCCAGCGTGTGTGATCGCTCGGATGGAGTACCGTGATCATGGCTTTCGGATGGATCGGCGCAACCAGCTCGTTGGGGTCACAGGTCACCATGGCGAAGTATCGCTCGTCGCCGATTTGACGCCAAAATCCCGCGATTGCGAACACGTGCTGATCAAGGACGTTGAACCACATCTCGCCCTTGATCGCCTTCTTTCCATCGCCCTGATCGATCGGCTTCGGCGTCCATTCGCAAAATTCCGTAAGCGGTACCAGGCAGCGGTTCGCCGGGTTGCCGGCGAGAGCCTTCCACTGCGGCAGCGCAAGATTGCGCACATTCGTCATTGGCCATGGGGCCTGTCCCGCCGTGACGTCCCAGTTCATCACGTCGAGGCCGCGATGCCCGTCTTGGTCGCGAACCACATAGGCCCGGCTTTTTGGATACAGCTCTTGCGGATTGAACCGGTTGTCCATCGGCTTCGGCGTCAGCCACTGGGCGCCAAAGCGCTCGACTATCGTCTCGGGCTCGCCGCTGAACCTTGCACGGTTGCACATCAGGCGGCCCCCTCGATCGTCGGGACCACAACACTCGTCATCGCAAATGCCAACCACGAAGGCTTTGCTCCATCGCGCTGGGATCTCATTCGTCGAGATTTCGACGCTGAATCTCGGCGAGCAACGCATCGGCCTCCGGGTTTCCCGGAACGCCGTCGGTCTGCTCGTACGCGTGCAACAGAGCGTCGTCAGAAAGGTTGGCTGGATCTATCATCGCCACAGCGTAACCCTTCCGTTCGGCCTCGCAAGATCATACATTGCGTAGATGGATCGAACCGCCAAATCGTCACACGTCATGAAGGTCGATATTCAGGCAAAGGTCGACCTGTTTCAGAAAATCATGCCTTTGGTGATGGACTATTTGGCAGCGAACTCGCCGGACAACGCGCTGTCGGCCGACGACATCATCGACTTTCATGCCCTTTCGATCGCGGCAGTCCTCGAGAACGACACGAACCTGACAACACCGCAGCAGCTGCGGAAGGGCGGCGAGGTTGCTGCTAAGCACATAGCGACATGGGTTCGCCTGTTACGATTGGATCATCAAGCGCGGGGGCCTTCCCTTATGGCGGTGACAATGGGCGCAGTCGCAACGGGCGACACGACCCAATAGGAGCCTCCTTTTCCATTCCGACCTGAGTACGGGGCTGGCGCCGCACCGCGGCGCCAGCGGATCAATCGGGCGCGAAATTCGACACGATCAGCTCCCCGGCACGCTGAGCGGCTCCGGCACCAACCGTGTACGTTGTCTCGGCCGTGCCGACATAGAACCGCGCGAACGTCGCCCGCGCGCCGGGTGTGTCGTTAATCGACAGAATGAAGCGCCCCTTGATCCCCGCGAGCTGCGCCGCGAGCTGGTCGAAGTCGCCGCGGCCGAACACGTCCTGGCCATAGTCGGTTTCGCATCCCCAATAGGGCGGATCGAGATAGAACAGCATGCCAGCGCGATCGTACCGCCGAATGAAGTCGGCATAGCCGAGCTGCTCGATCACGACGCCGGCAAGCCGCTCGTGGATATCGGCGAGCATCGGCTCAAGCTTGGCGACGTTGAAGCGCGCGCCCTGTGTCTTGTCGACGCCGAAGTTCCGGCCGTTGACCTTGCCCCCGAACGCCAGGCGCTGGAGGTAGAGGAAGCGGCAGGCGCGTTCGAGGTCGGTCAACGTCTCGGGCGGCGTCGCCTTCAGTCGTTCGAACTCAGATCGCGCCGCCACGCGGAACCGGAGCATGTCGATCATGTAGGGATAGTGGCGCTGTAGGACGCGGAAGAGCGTGACGACATCGCCCGACACGTCGTTGATGACCTCGACCTTCGGGCGCGATCGGCGCCGAAGGAAGACGCCGCCCATGCCGACGAAGGGTTCGGCATAGCCGTCGTGGTCGACGCGCTCGATCATCGCGACCAGGCGCGACGCCAGATTGCGCTTGCCGCCGATATAGCCGGCCGCGGGTGAGACGGGCCGGACGGAATTAAGGGTGTACATGTAGGATTTGCTCGCCTTGTAGAGATCCCGCCCCCGCGGATTGCGGGGTGCGGGACGGCCGATGGCCGTTGGTCGTGGCGAGACAGATCCTCGTCGGTGTGCCGGGCTGGACCCCGGCATCCCCGCCCGGCTATGCCGGACGTCGAACTACTTGGCCGGCGCTACCGCGCGCGGCGTAAACCGGACGGCCTCGAAGCCGAGGTAATCGTTGATTTCCATGAACGCCATCTGCAGCGGCAGGATCTCCAGCTCGAAGAACATGTCGACGGCCTCGCTGATCTTGCCGAGCTGTGAGCCCTGCGCCGGCACGATCCCGAGGACCGATGGCGGGGTTCGGTGCGCCGCCAGCACATCGTCGCGCGTCGCGTTCTTGATCCCGAGGAACTCGTCCTTTGCGCCGACCTCGGCGATCGGCAGGATCTTGATGCTGCCATCCTTGCCGCCCGGCGCGTGCACGAAAAGGTTCTTGAAGTTGCCCGGCCCCTTGGAGTTTTTCAGCGCCTCGCGCAGGGCATCGGTGTCGTTCTCGTCGATGTCGCCGGTCGCATAGAGGATGTATCCGGCGTGGCTGCCGTTGAGATAATAGCGGCGCCGAAACAGCGTCGCTGCCTCGTTGAGCAACGCAGACTGCAGCGCGCTGAGATACTCGGGAACGCCGTAGATCTCCTGGTTGATGTCGGGCTGCATGATCTGAATGACGCTGTCGGCGGCGAACGCGGTCGCCGCGGCCATCCCCGGCGTCCAGTAGAACTCACCATCGACGATACCGCGGCGCGTGTATTTCGCCATCGCGTGGTGCAGATCCATGACCCCGCCGAGCACGTTCTTGCGGGCTTCGAGATATGCGTTTCCGAACACCAGATAGTCCTGCACCGCCTTTCCGAAGGCCGACCGCGACAGGATCGGCGTCGGGTCTGCCGCGCTCCGCGGCACCGGATCGAACGACGCGGCTATGAGGTTGCGCTTGAGCATGATCGCCGAACTATGGTGCGGCGACACGCGGAACGCGCGCGCCAGGCCGTCTAGCGACAGGGGCGGCTCGTACCAGCGGTCGTTGCGGTAGCATTCGACCATATCCATGATCTCGCGCCGGTTCAGCACCTCGACCGGCTCGCCGAATGAGAAGGCGTTCACCGCGGTCGAGGGGCTCGCCGTTGTCTGGACGGCACCCCTAGATGCTACAGCGGCTTCGCCCCGCGACATACGCTGCGCCCGGTTACGCTTGCTCATTAGAATAGCTCCATTCGTGTTTTCGGGCGCGCCTGGCCGTCGAGGGGTTCGTTGATGAAAATGTGCATCGCCGCCCAGGCGAGGTCGCCGTGTCCGACCGCCTCGGTGCGGCTGGTCTTGAACGTCACGCTCTTGCCGCTCTGGGTCAGCGCCTTCTTGATCGACAGGAATGCCGACTGCAGGTCGATCCAGCCGGCGTCGTATTCGACGCGCTGGCGAGCGAAGGTGTGCTGCGCCTTCATGACCAGGCCGGTTTTCACCTCGAGCGAATATTCGATCGCGACGACGCCGCGCATCTTATCGCGCAGCAGCTGGTACACCGCGGCGCCGACACCCTTCTTGTCGATCCCGAGATAGGTGCAGTTATACCGCGCCAGGCGGGCGAGGATGAACTCGGCCTGCTCTTGAAAGTCGCCCTTGATCTGGTGACGTTCGAGCAGGCGGAACTTGCCGCCGGGCCCGGTGGGCGGCAGCGCGATCACGAACCCGGCATTGTCGCCGTTCTCGCTCTCCTGCGGATCGAACCCGGCCCACACCTCGCGATTGCCGACCGGCCGGTTCGCAAGCATGTCGACGTCGGTCCAGTCGACCATGGCGTCGACGGTGCAACGCTGCAGCTCGTTGAACTTGAACGCCGACAGGCTGTCGTCGACGAACTGGCACATGAGCAGGTTGGCGAATTCGTCGGGCGCGTATTCGATGCGCAACTCGTCGAGGTTGAACAGGTCGCAGCCGCGCGCCGCGGCGTCCTCAATCGTGACAATCTGCCGCCAGACCTGATCCTCACACAACACGCCTGCCTGCAGCCGGGCGTGCGAAACGTCGATCTCGATCCGGTCGGCTTTCTTGACCCGCCGGTTGCGCCGCTCGCCCGTCCAGTACGGATGGCCCTGATGCGCGATCGTCGACGGCGTCGAGAAATAGGTGCGGCGCCAGCGCTTGTGCATCGCCATGGCGCTGGCGACCTTGTTCAGCTCTTCGAAGCCGTAGGTCCAGAAGAACTCGTCGAAGTAGAAATTGCCGTGGTAGCCCTGCGCGGTGCGGGCGTTCGTGCCGAGGAAGATCAGCTCGGCTGCGGGCTCGCCCTCGGGGATCGTGTCGGCCGTCAGCACGATCGGATCGCCCTGCAGCTTCACGCCGACGCGGGCGGCAAACTGGACGATGTAGTTGCGGAAGATGTGCGCCTGGTTCTTCGACGCCGACAGGAAGATCTGGTTGCCGCCTCCGCGTAGCGCGTCGAGCAGCGCCTCGCGGGCGAAGTACCATGTCGCGCCGATCTGACGCGATTTGAGGATCATGCGGGTGCGCTGATCCTTCGCGCCCCACCAATCCTCCTGATAGCCGAACAGCTCGTCGTGGAAGATCTGCTCGAGCTGCTCGACCTGTTCGGTCGTGAAGTGGTTCTTCGGCTTGCCGGCCTTGCGGTCACCGGCGTTGCGGTTGGCGACCTTCTCGTTGAGATCGCCCTCGTGCCCGCCGGGCGCCTCGAACCGGCGCACGCGGGCACCGGCAACGACCGCTCGCATCAGCAGGTCGATCTCTTTGAAATCGCCGCCCGTCTTCGCGTCCTTGGCAATCAGCGTGTTGAGGCGGCATTCGAGCGCATCCTCGATCTTTGACAGCGACGACGCCTCGTCCCATTTGCGGCGCTGCTTCCACGCCTCGACGGTCGGCCGCTTCAACCCCAGCTCGTCGGCGATCTGGGTGACGCCCCAACCGCGCCAATACAGGCTGCGCGCCTGGCGCTCGGCGTCGATCGGGATCGGCATCGTGGCGGCGGGCAGCGGCATGCCGGTATCTGCGGGGAGCTTGTCCATGTCGCGGCGGACCTTGCCGCGCGATCGGTGCCGTCCGCACCGTGTCCAGGGTGTGGAATGCGATCCCACACCTGCGCACGCTTGAGAGAGGCGGCACTTTCGGTCCCTTTGCGGCTTCCAGATGCCGCCTGACGCGGCCCACCGATTTCGAACCCCGAGGGACCGACCGCCATGGGCACCAAGAGCAAGTTCTTCCGCGCATTCGTCGCCGGCCAGACGATCAGCGACGGCCGCAAGATCGACGACGCGTGGATCGACCAGATCGTCGAGACCTTCAATACCGGAACCTACACCCCGCGCATCAACGTCGAGCATCTGTCGGGCTACAGCCCCGAGCCCCCGTTCAACGGCTATGGCGACGTCGTCGCCGTCCGCGCCCAGACCGACGACATCGAGATCGCCGGCAAGACCGAGAAGCTGAAGGCGCTGTATTGCCAGGTCGATGGCAACGACCAGCTCGTCGCCCTCGTCGCCAAGAATCAGAAGCCTTATCCCTCGGTCGAGCTGACCGACAGCTATGCCGGATGCGGCAAGGTCGGCCTGATCGGCCTCGCCTTTACCGACAAGCCTGCGTCGATCGGCACGCAGGCGCTGCAATTTTCGCGCACCGCGCCCGGCTCGCTGTTCTCGCAGGGCGGCGAAGCAATCTCGCTCGATTTCGAAACGCCCGCGTCCGATCCGGCCAAGGTCGAAGGGGCCGTCGCCGGCTTCTTCTCCGCGCTCGCGGCAACGCTGAAGGGCGGCAAGCCGGAGAAGATCGAGGTCGTCACGCCCCCGGCACCCGCCAACGACAATTTCGATGCCGCAGCCTTCACCACGCAGATGGGTGACGTCGTCGGCAAGTCCATTGCTGCTGCAATCAAGCCGATCACCGACGCCCATGCCGAGCTGCAGGGCAAGTTCGCGACGCTGCAGGCCAAGCTCGAGAAGACGCCCGAACCGCAGTTCAATCGCACGCACGCCAATGGCGGCACCGGCGAGCCTGTCACCGACTGCTGACGCCGTCCCCTCTTCGCACCGACTGATATTCGCCCAGGAGCCGCCCCATGCTGAACGACACCCGCCTTAAGTACGACGCCTACACCATGCAGATCGGCAAGCTGAACGGCGTCGCCGACACCGGCAAGTCGTTCACCGTCGCGCCCGCCGTGGCACAGACGCTGCGCGGCAAGATCCAGGCATCGAGCGCGTTCCTGACCAGCATCAACATCATCCCCGTCGTCGCCCAGGAAGGCGACAAGGTCGG
The DNA here is from genome assembly GCF_979253035.1 of Sphingomonas sp. AC411. Classification (NCBI taxonomy): domain Bacteria; kingdom Pseudomonadati; phylum Pseudomonadota; class Alphaproteobacteria; order Sphingomonadales; family Sphingomonadaceae; genus Sphingomonas; species Sphingomonas sp. AC411. The sequence goes on from NZ_CEEDAQ010000001.1 coordinate 1,593,264, forward strand.
CGTCGGCGTGAAGGGCACGATCGCCAGCCGCACCGATACCCGGATCCACGATCGCCAGCCGCGCTATCCCGGCGATCTCGACGAGACGCGCTACCGCTGCGAGAAGACCGACTTCGATACGCTGATCCGCTACGAGACGCTCGACGCATGGGCCCACCAGCCGAACTTCCAGCCGCTGATCCGTGACGCGATCGTCAAGGCGAAGGCCCTCGACATCATCACGATCGGCTTCAACGGCGTGAAGGTGGCGGTCGAGACCGACCCGAACACGTACCCGCTGTTGCAGGACGTCAACATCGGCTGGCTGCAGCATATCCGCCTCGACGCGCCCGCTCGCGTGCTGTCGGAAGGCGATCTGAAGCCCGCCACCCGCGTGAACAACGTCGTGACGGTTGCCGGCGCGATCTATGTCGGTGCAGGCGAGGTCGGCACGGACGTCGACTACGTCAATATCGACGCGCTGATCTATGACGCGATCGAGCTGCTCGACGAGAATTACCGCGACGACACCGACTTGGTCGTGATCGTCGGCCGTGACCTCGTCCACGACAAGTATTTCTCGATCGTCAACGCGGCCGGCGACAAGGCGACCGAAACGTTGGCGCGCGACGTCTTGCTCTCCGACAAGAAGCTGGGTGGCCTGCAGGCGGTCCGGGTGCCGAAGTTCCCCAAGAACGCGCTGCTGATCACCACGCTCGCGAACCTGTCGGTCTACGAGCAGATCGGCACCGAGCGTCGCAAGATCGAGGACAACGCCAAGCGCGACCAGATCGAGAATTACGAGAGCGTCAATCAGGCTTTCGTGATCGAGGACATGGGCAAGGTCGCCCTCGTCGAGAACATCATCATGGGGAAGAAAAAGGCGGCCTAACCGGCCTCGCTTTTCCCCTTACCAGTTAGCCCGCTCTCCACAGGACATGCCATGAGCCTTGCTCGCAAACATCGGGATCGAATCCTTGCATCCCAGATGGCATCTGCTCCCGTCACGGAGAGCGGGTTATCCCCTGCGGCGTCGTCGTCCGACGCCGGCACCCCTGCCGAACGCGCAGCCGCATCGATCGCGATGCGGCTGCAGCACGACCTGCGTCGGCTGAAGGAAATCCATTCGATCCAGCGCAAGATCGAAACCAAGCGCGAGCTGTTGCCCGCTTATGCCGACTGGGTTGCCGGGCTGCTCGAGGGCGGGCGGAATGCCGGCATCGGCGTTGCCGAGGACGTCCTGCCGACCATCATGGTCTGGCTGATCGACACCGGCGATTACGCGCGCGCGCTCGAACTCGCTGACCATGTCGTCGCCTATAACGTGCCGCTGCCGTCGCGCTACGAACGGTCCGCCCCGGCGCTGATCGTCGAGGAGATCGCCGACGCCGCGATCCGCGCGCAGACCGCGAAACAGCCGTTCCCGCTCGACGTGCTGGAGCATGTCGAAGAACTAACAGCCGACGCGGACATGCACGATCAGGTTCGCGCCAAACTGCACAAGGCGATCGGCACGGAACTGGCGCGCGCGGCCGACGCGATGGATCCGACGAAACCGGAATTCGCCGACGTTGCGCACCGTGCGCTTGCCCCTCTGCGTCGCGCCGTTGCGCTGCACGACCGGGTCGGCGTTGCCGGACAAATCAAGCGGCTCGAGCGCGCGCTTGCGCCGCCAAAGCTCACCACGAAATCCGCCGGCACGTCGCCGGCCAAATAAGCTCGCCCCCGGCGCTCGGGGGCGGATCACGCGGGATGGGAGGGCGCTTCGGCGCTGAGGGCCATCGACCGTTCCTGATCCCCACCCCCGAAAACACGAAGGATCGCGCCCGATGCTCGTCACAATCGCCATCGTCGCATGAGCGGGTTCGGCTGCGCGCCCCTCATCGTCATCCCGCCCGAGCCGGCCGAAATGCCGGTCACGAACGACGGATGGTTTCCCGACATCGACGCTACGCAGATCCGCGACGAATGGCGGGTGCGCGATGTCGTCACGCCCGATCGGCTGAAACGCGCGATCGTCGGTGCGATCATGACCGTCGGCAACCAGCTCGCTGCCTGGCAGGCCGCCCACGTCCTCGCCGGCCATACGTCGCTTGCCGCGGTTCCATCGCCGAAGATCGACGGCACAAGCCGCCTCGTGCTGCTCTACGCGCGCGCGATCGGCGCCAGCGCCAAGGCCGAGCTGGTCGAGACGTACCGCGACATGGATGTGACCGGCACCGGTCAGCGGCAGGTCGACGACATGGAACCGTCGATCGTCGAGCTGCGCCGCGACGCGCTCCACGCGGTGCGCGACATGCTCGGCCGGACGCGCCTGCGCGTCGAGCTGATCTGATGGCCGACGTCCTCACCGCAAGACAGGGCGACACGCTCGACGAACTCATCTGGCGCGAGCGCGGGTTGGGCGCTGCCGACATCGGCCGCGTGCTCGATCTCAACCGCGGCATTGCCGACGTCGACGCCGTGCTGCCGCTCGGCACACAGATCGCGATGCCAGCCAGCATGGCGCCGGCCGCGCGCACCCTCCCGCTTATCCAGCTTTGGGACTGACCGTATGAAGGATCTACTCCACGAATTCGGCGTGTCGCTGCTGGCATTCGCGTTCGGACTGACGCCGGCCGCGCTCGGCGCCGCGGTCAGCCTCGCTTACGAAACCGGCCTGACCTGGTCGCGCCGCTTCCTGCAAATGTCGGTCGGCATCGTCGTCAGCTATTTCGCGACCGGCGTCATCCGCGTGCTGTGGCCATGGGGCCAGCCCGACCCGTTCGTCATCCAGGCGGTCGGGTTCGTCGTCGGCATGATCGCTTTCAAGGCGACGCCCAAGTTCATCGCCGGCCTCAGCGAGCGCGTCACCGATATCCCCGCGGCCTTTTTCGACCGCTTCTTCCCCAGAAAGGACCGCCTGTGACCGCCGCAACGCCCGCCCCAACGCCGAAGCCGAAGGTTCCGGCGAAGACCCTCGCCGGTGTTCTCGGCAGCGTCGGTGCAGCGCTCGCGCTGTTCGTGATGACCCCGGCCGAAGAGAGCGGCCGCAAGGTCACCGCGACCGTCGCGCCGAGCGGCGCGATCACGATCAAGCACGTTTCGGGCAAGCAATATCTGAAGGCGTATCTCGACGCGGTCGGCGTCGCGACCGCCTGCGACGGCATCGCGACGAAGGATATCCGGCTCGGCCAGACCTACACCGAGGCGCAGTGCGCGACGATGCTCGAGCGCGAGCTGATCGTGCATGCCGAGGGTGTCATCAAGTGCATCCCCGGCGTCTACGGGCGCACCAATCAGGCGATCGCGATCGTGTCGCTCGCCTACAATGTCGGCGTCTCGATGGTCTGCAAGTCGAGCATCGCCCGGTTCTGGAACGCAGGCCAGTGGCGCGCCGGCTGCGATTTCTTCCCGCGCTACCGGTTCGCAGGCGGACGCGTCCTGCCCGGCCTGGTCGCCCGCCGCGCGCGCGAGCGCGCCATCTGCCTGAAGGAGCTTCCGCGATGATCCGCACTCTGTTCACCAAGCTGCGCGGCGACTTCGCGTTCGTCGTCCTCGTGATCGTCGCCGCGGTCGGCGCCTGGCAATATGTCGAGGCACGTCAGGCGCGCGCCGACCGCGACGATCTCCAGCACGCCGCACAGGTCATCTGCGCCGGATCCGGCACTGGCTTTGCCGCAGCCGGCAAGACACCCCGCGGGGAGGCCTGCGCCGCCACGGTCGCCGGTCTCGTCCGGTTCAAGGCCAGCAGCGACCAGCTCGCCGCGGCGACGCTCGCGCAGGCGATGGCCGACCATGACGCCCGACAGAATGAAGACACCCGCGCCGCGCGTGCTGCTGCCGAGGCAGCAAGCTCGGCTGCTCAACGAATGGAGATGGCAGATGCGAAAGCTGAACGGACGAACCTTGTCGATAGCGATTGGTTTCGCGCTGTTAACGGCGTTGCCGGCCTGCGCCCGGCACGCTGACGCGCCGCCCGCGGCTATCTCGGCGCCGATCGTCGTGAAGGTGAAGGCCACGCCCCCGCCGAGCTGCTGCACTGCGCAGATCGCCCCGCGGGCCTGCCTGAAGATCCCGCGCTGATTGCGCAGATCCCGACCGCCATCCGCGCCGGCATCATCCGCCTCGCGCGCGCCTTCGCCGGCAACGCCGATCGCGGCGACCGCCTCGTCAACTGGAATGCACCGGGCACGTGCCCGGTCGCCAACGCAAAGTGAAAGGAGCCGCGGTGAAACTCCGTCTACTCGCCCTGTTGGCTGGTCCCGCGCTGCTGGCGTCCGCCAGCGCGCACAGCCAGGCCAAGCCGATCTATAATGACCAGAGCATCACCGTGCTGCAGGGGCTCGCCTTCGGCCCTTGCGAAGCGAGGCGATCCCGGTCGACGACGCACACGGTCTGCCCGTCCGCTGCATGTCGGGCTGTAGCGCCGGTGGCGGCGATGACACGCCCACCGGCGCGGCCGGCACGCCGAACGCCAAGGTCCTGACGATTCAGGGCATCCCCGGCGCGACCGCCATTCCCGTATCGGGCACGTTGAACCCGGTCACGCTGGCGGCAACGTCGAGTGCACTCGCCGGCACGTCCTCGGCCGCACAGGTCGTCGGCCCGTTCGTGCCCCAGCTCGGCCGCGCGATCACCGTCGCGCTGTCCGCTGTCGCATGGCCGGGGGCACGGCGCAGCTGCTGCGCTCGACCGATGGCGGCACGACCAGACTGCCGCTGACGCCGGCCGGCGTCGTGCTCGGCACGTACACCCGGCAGGGCGTCGACCAGCCGTGGTTGGAGACCGAAGCCGGCGCGACCTTCTACCTGTCCCTCCCGAACGCCGGCATCGGCTACCGGGTGTCGCAGTGATGCGCGCGATGATGGCGCGCCTGGTCGCGTTCTTCCTGCTGCTGACGTTCCCGGTCTCGCCGATCGCGGCGCAGATCGATCCATCGGCGCGCGGCCTGGCTGTGCAGGCACAGGCGCTCGCTGTTGGACGCGACGCGCGCATCGCTACGGTGGTCGCCGATAGCCGCGGTGACGCGGTCTATATCGATCCCGCGCAATACGCGCTGAACATGCGCAGCGCTCTGGTATGGGCGAAACAGCTATCCGGGGGCGGTTCTCGATCGGACCGACCTTCGGGAAGTCGGGCGATCGTACCGACCAGATGATGGCTCGAATGCCGCAGGCGCTCGCGACGCGCGCCGGCATCCTCTACATCATCGCCGGGGTGAACGACCTCGCGCAGAACTATCCGACCGCAGCGACCAGCGGCGCGACCGCAGCCGGTAACATCATCGCGATGGCGGAGATGGGGCGGCTGGCCGGGATGAAGGTTATCCTCGAGGCGGAAGTCGGTGCGAACGGTTTGACCGCCGCGCAGGTCAGCCAGATGAACGAACTCAACACCCGGCTCGCCGACTATGTCGAGGGCACCCCGAACGTCTATCTGAACGACGCGCGATCGGCGGTGATGAACCCGACCGCGGCCGCGTCGACCGTGACGTTCAAACCCGGCTTCTCGCTCGACGGGACACACGAGATAAGCCGCGGCTCGTATTACCATGCCCTCACGCTGCTGCCGCTGATCAACCAGATCGTCCCGCCCCGCAGCGTCCTGACCCGCACCGGTACCGAACTTCCCGGCAATGGCCGCTGGCAGCTTCTCGCCAACCCGATCTTTGCGACCGCGACGGGCGGCACGCTGAGCGGGACGGCAACCGGAACTGTCCCGTCTGGTTGGACCGCGTTCGGCTCGGCAGGCACGACGGCTACGTTCGGCACGCAGGCCGATCCCGAAGGCGTCGGCAACAACGTCACCGTGACATGCCAATGGGCCACGGCCGGCGATAGCTGTCGGTTGTTTCAGACCGTGGGGTCAGCGAACTGGCAGCCGGGCGACATCGTCCAGGCGGTGACGCAGATTCAGGTCACCGCGGCATCGTCATGCCTTGCGGCAACCCGCCTCGAGCTGGTCACGGTCGGCACGTTGAACGGGTCGGCGACGGGCTTCAACTACATGGACGGTTACACCGCCACCACGTCCGGCAGCATCGGCGCTGATCAGCCCTACACGGCCACGCTGATGACGCGGCCCTTCACCGTCCCGGCTTACACCACCAAGAGCTATATGGCGGCGTACGTCCACCTCGAGGGATCGTGCGCGGGCACCGCCAGCTTCGTGATCCGGCAGATGCCCATCCGTCGCCGGCTGTCGGCGCCGAACGGCTGACTCTGTCAACGGTAGCGGCCCAATCCGGCCGCTACCCCCGCATCCGCGCAGGATCCTGAAATGAAAAAGCCCGAAACCCTCCGATCGTTGCTGCTCGCCGCGGTGCCGGGATTGAAGACCAAGCCCGAGAATTTGGCGATGTTCGTCGACAAGGGCCGCATCGCCGCGCACGCCGGGGGCACGCTGTCCCTCGAATACCGCTACACGCTCAACATCGTCGTGCAGGACTACGCGGGCGCAGTGAACGATATTATGATCCCGATCCTCGCATGGATCGCCGGCCAGCAGCCGGACCTGTTGCAGGGAATGACCCCGAGCCGTTCGGGTTCGAATCCGAACTGCTCGACGCCGACACCGCCGACGTCTCGATCACGATCGAACTGAGCGAGGCGGTCCGCGTCACCGCGAAGGATGGCGGCGGCTATAACGCGACGCACCTTGCCGAACTCCGCGACGGGGACGGGTTTAATGGCGTGTGCTGCGTGAACCTCTGGCAACTCTTCCTGCGCGATGACCTGGTCGCGCAGACCAGCGATCCTGCATTCGTGGCTGCGGCATGACTGACGATCTTGCCCCGATCGAGCAGCTCGCCGGCGCGCTGCTCCGCCGGGTCGATGCGGGCGAACGCCGGAAGGTCCTCCGTCTCATGGCGCGCTCGCTGCAGCGCAGCCAATCGGCCCGTATCGCGCGCCAGCAGGATCCGGACGGCCAGCCCTATGCCGCCCGAAAGCCACAACCTGTAGGTCGGCTGCGGCGTAGGGGACGATCAAGCGCAAGGCGATGTTCCGCAAGCTGCGCAACCCATCGAACCTCAAGGCTGGCTCGACCGATACCGAGGCATGGGTCGGCTTCAGCGGCCGAGCTGCGCAGATCGCACGCGTTCATCAGGAGGGGCTAGATGATGTCCCGTCTAAGGGGCGAAAGCCTGTGCGCTATGCGCAGCGGGTTTTGCTCGGCGACACGGAAGCGGAACGCCAAGCGCTGCTCGACACCGTATTCAACCATATCAGTGCTTCGCTACTTTGACGTTTACGCCCAGACTCAGACGTTCGGGCGACCAATCTTGCTTTCGCATAACGGCCATTCGTTAATCGCGGTAAATGTGTCACGGTTGGTGGTTAACCGAAATCGCGTGGACTAAGCATCAAACAGGTTACGACGCGGCGGTGCAACATGGGTAAATGACCACTAGTCGGCGTTCCGACATACTGAGGGCATGCAGCGATATTTCGTCAACGTGTCCGAATATGGTCGCTGGATCACAGACGATGACGGATTTCTCGCCCCCGGGCTGGAGGTTGCTCGGCAAATGGCTATCGCGGGGGCCCGCGAGATCATCGCGGCTGACATCTTAAACGGCAAACTATGCGTATCGACAACGATCGAGATATTGAATGAGAATAGGATCGTTCTGGATCGCGCGTGGTTCAAGGACTTTGTTCACGTATCTGACGGCTAATCGCAGAGTTTATTGCCAAACGCATGGCTTTTACAGCGTCGCGCTTTCCCTCCGTCAGAGCCCTGGCTTCGTTCATAGCTTGGACTTCAAACGGGGTTAGCGGTCGCCCGAAGATCCGTTCGAAGTGGCCCTGCAGTTTGCTCGGTTTCATTTCGCGAGAATAACAAAGTTCGAATTTTTCGATACAATATATGTTAGGCAATTGCCGTGGAAAAATCCGATGCAGTCGGCGCGCGCATTCCGTGATAGCTTTCCTGTAGCGAGCGTCTGAAACCGCCAGTCCGCTTTCCTTTCCCCTTACAAGCTTGCCTCGGTGATAGCGAAAGGTGACATCAGCGGAACGGGTATGGACATTTTAGTAACATTGCCCGTTAATCAGAATGTGATTGGGGCCGACTCCATTGACAGGCGCATGTCCGGCGTTGTTCGAAAAGACTGTCTTGCGCGTGAGAACGCGTAAACCGCAATGGCTCTAATCCGCATCATAAACTTGCGGAAAGGCAGTAATGGGCTGGGGAGGTTTTCGAGCCTCCCCTCTATCTTTCTGCCAGACGGCTTTGAAAAATTTATGTCCCGTACGCTGTCCGCTAATTTCTGGTGACAACTACGTTGCCTCTGGACCGCTAAGCGGTCAGTCCGCTTTCCTCCCGTTCCTTCCATTCTACTATCGCCCCGTCTCAGCGGTTCCGCCATGTTCGCGCAAAGATCGGAGATTGCTCTACCTTTCTATCAGTTTTATGAGGCGATATCGGTACGTCTGGCCTGGAGCACGGTGCCGATGGAGGCACCTGACGTGTCTTCGCTCAACATGGAGCGAAACCATGTCCGAAGTAATGGGACGCGCTTATTTCAACGCTCGCGGTGCTAAGGCGCTTCAGTTGGCTCAAAAAGCAAAAGACTCGCAAATAGCAGAAATTCACCATCGGATGGCGAAAAGCTATTTCGAACTCGCAGAACTCGCGCCAGAGGAAAGCTCGCTGCCAACTCTCTCCGCTGAGCAGTTAGGTAAATCCCAGTGAAGTTGGATATAGAACCTAAGATTTTACGTGTATCAGTTGGGGGTAATGTAACGATAGGTGCTAGAAAGTTGCTGCGTGATATATTCTGCCGCTCAGTTGAGCTTGGTTATTATCCTACAGCTTGGTCGCTTCGAGTCGGCTTCGTTGAACTGATGCAGCGAGATGCGTACTTAGTGTTAGGATACATACCAGCCAGGATCGACAGTTTCATGGGGCTGCCGATAACCATATCCGGCTCGGGTTTGCAAAATCGCCTCATAACGGCGACCGGCAGTATGGCCGTTCCAGAACTTGAAGACGTTCCGCGGACTAGATCGTATGCCAACGATTGAATTGCGAAGTGGCTCACCGGACTTAGCGTTTCAGACCCGGCTCTGAAGCCGTCTGTCAGCTATTGCCATCCGGCTTCCCGAAAGCGGAAGGTCCGCTTTCCTTCCCATTCCGGCCATTCCGGTAACGCCCAAACCTAGAGCGACATCCGGTCGGGTCTACCGCGTGATCGGACAGTCTCAGCTACGCGGAGTGAGGAAAGTAAACAATGAAGACGGGGATAGCATAAATCTTGATCTAGTTTAAGTCATCGTCATGCCACGAGTCGCCCTCTCGCCCGTTCAGCGCCTGCGCGAAGACTTGGAGGATGCCTTGGCGCAGGCAGATGCCTTAGACCTATCACTGGTAGCTATCCAGATCGCGGAGGCGCTCGAGATGCTCGGGCCGTGTGAGGACGGCAAAGCCCGGCTGCTCGGTTAGCACGAACGAGGGCGGGGCGAACGTTCAACAGTGGATCGCTTGGTCTTAAACGAACGACTATGCTCCAAAGCGGACGGTCCGCAATCCTCCCCATCTGAGATATTCCCGACCGTCCCTTATGCCAACTGCCAAGCTCGCCTTCAGTCCCGGACCGGCACGCAGGACAAAGCGGTAGAGATGCTGGGCAACGCTCGACAGGTCGCAGCCAGACATTAGGACCATCCGGCACGCTCCAGAATCGCAAATTATCTAAAAATAGGAGTGACGAAGCCCAAAAGGCCCGCCAGGATCAATATCATCAGGGTGGTTTGCAGCCTTGGTAACGGGAGTTAGGTTTCATCATGTCTATTTCGGGTGCAACGACTTTGGCTGGAGAAATACTGGCATCTTACGAGGCCGTTCGGAGGCATTCCCCTGCGAACGACGCAATTAGTAAAGCCTGGGCAAAGTATTGGGGGACTCGATACGGAAGCCGGGAGTTTTGGTTCGCGTATGCCGAGTACCTCGGGAAGTTAACCGATCTTAATAGGCAGATAGAATTCTTTTGCAAAGACCCACGGTCGTTGCAGCTGTTCTCCAATGCGTTGACTCGGTTGCAGGCGAGTTTTGATCCTATCTATTTTCAGAATCAGACGTCGCAACTCGCAAATCTTGACGAGACATTTAACATTATTCATCTGGCCTCTGCAATTCTTCCAAAGACGATAAACGATCCTATTGAACCTCTGACGATCGAGGGAATAGGGAAGATGCTCGATGAGATGATGAGCGAACTAGAGACGGCGGACATTGATAGTCAACTCAGCCAATTTCTCCGAGGGAATATGAGCTTTCTCCAATGGGCTGTTGCCAACTACGCCACATTGGGGACCGACGGTCTTTCGAAAGCATACGGTTTAGTGGCGTCAGAGTTCATTAGAGCATGGGGGAAGCGAGCCTCAGAAAATCCATCATCGGAATCATGGTGGCAGTCGGCGCGGAGCAAGATGAAACTGATTGGCGAAGGGGTTATCTGGTCGGAGAAGCTAGCGTCTGGAGCTGAAAAGCTGCTTACCCACGGAGATGACGTAATTAATCTGCTAACTTAACTACGAGGGCTACGGGAGGCCGAATGACCGCTATCGCCCACTTCCGGACGTTCCGTCATCTGCTAACGTGATCGGCATGCTAGCGCTTCTGGCCGTTCTCCTATTCAGTGGCTTAGTAGGGTTCTGGCTCTCTTTGTTGACAGTCGTCCGGACGCGACGCTCTGTTGCCGCCCTCTGGGCGCTCGCCCCTTCCACCTTCTTCCTCGCCAAAGCCTTCGCAGAAGGCGGGAGCGCTATGATGCTTGTATCGACCCCGTGGGCGGTCGTGCTCCTCGCCACATGGGGAGCAGCGGCGCTGCTGGGCTACCTCGCTGCCCGTGACCGACGACGGTCCTACCGCGAAGGCTAGCAAGAAAGTGCGCTGCCTCATCGCGTCGAGCGTCCGCTAACCTTCCATCTCGGACATTAGTCCGATGGAGCGGGGCTCGTACGAGGGGTCGGGGAGCGGGTAACAGGATTTGGTCGCTATCGGCCTGCGGGTGGTTGATGGTGGTCCTACGGCAAAATAGGCTTCGGCCATACCCCAAGGTATTTAAGCTATGGCAGACGTATCGACTTTCGGATTGATGCTGGGCTCATCTGTTATCGCAGCGGCGCTGACGCAGGGCATAACAGCAATTAAAGACAGATTTTCAAAGCGGGAAACTGCGAATTTCTCAGCGCTTTATCTCGCAATGACATTTGAGGGATACGGCCGGGAATGCTCCAATATACTCTCCGAATCGGAAATGTCGCTCGCGTCTGAAGGCAATGCTGGGAAGCATCATGGGTTTCTTCCCGAGTTTCCTGAGGTGCCAGCAACCGTCGACTGGAAATCGCTCGGCATAGAAATTACTTCCAAGGCGCTGGCTTTGCCAGTTCTGGTGGCAACAACGAACGTTTCGATTAGAACGACTTGGGACGTCACCGAAGAGGATATCGCTTTAACGGAGTTGCATGAAGCAGCCGCTGATATTGGCTTGCAATCTTTCGCTTTGGCCCGTGAGGTTCGCGAGAAGCGCAGCATCCCCGCGCTCGTTTTGAACGAAAAATGGAACGCTTTCACTCACCTCACGGAGAAACACCGAGAGTTCACCACTCTACGTGAAAATTCAAAAGCTCAGCATGCTCGAATGTGGGACGGACTTGAGGTCGCCTAACCCACCAATCTCGGCCATTCCGCTAACGCCCAGTTTCGGTCTCTAGCCGAGTTGTCGTCGATCCCGAAAGCGGTCGCTGGACAGCAGCCAGCGCCGCGTCCAATCTGTTTTTCAGGGCGATTCGGAGGTTGATATGAGCAACGTACAATTGAGTGACCACCAGCTTCTAGGCAAGGCAAAGACGGCGATTCGTGAGGGGGATGGCGAACGCGCCAAAGTTTTCTTCGCCGAATTTTCCGAGCGGAGCGTAGCGAGGAACAAGGCGAAGGTGGCAAATGATCCTACGTGATCTAGAGTCCCCCAAGCAACGTCATCCTCCGAAAGCCGCCTGACCGCTCCTCTCCCATACCCGCCATTAACGGCGGGTGTGAAAAGCCATCTGACACCCGAGCATGATGGCGCACCGGTGACCTGACCGGCGACATGGCCCGATGGCCGAGCCGTCCACCTTCACCGCTGTCGATCTGTCCCGCCTGCCGGCGCCGACGATCGTCGAGACCCTCGATTTCGACACGATCTACGGTCAGATGCTCGCGCAGCTCGTCGCGCTGCTCCCCGATTTCGATGCGACCGTCGAGTCCGATCCCGCCGTCAAGCTGCTGCAGGTCGCAGCCTACCGCGAGCTGCTGCTACGCGCCCGCGTGAACGACGCCGCCCGCGCGGTCATGCCGGCCTATGCGATCGGGGCGGATCTCGACAACCTTGCCGCCCTCTTGGGCGTGGTTCGCCTGGTCATCACCCCGGCCGATGCACAGACCGGCGCCGCGGCGGTCCTCGAAAGTGACGAGGACTTCCGGCGACGCCTGGTCCTAGCACCAGAGGGCTATTCGGTTGCCGGCCCCGAGGGCGCGTATATCTTCCATGCGCTGTCGGCATCGGCGGACGTCCTCGACGCCAGCGCGACCAGCCCGACGACCGGCGAGGTTCGCGTCACCGTCCTCGCGCGCGCCGGCACCGGTATCGCATCGGCAGCACTGCTCGCCGCAGTTCTCGCTTATGTCTCGGCTGAAACCCGCCGCCCGCTGACTGATTACGTGACGATACAGTCGGCGCAGATCGTGCCATACGCGGTCGCCGCCTCGATCACGACGTTCGCCGGTCCGGATGGCTCGATCGTCATCGCCGAAGCGCGCGCGCGTCTCGCCGCCTACATCGCCAACTCGCACCGCCTCGGCCGCGACATCACGCGTTCGGGGATCTTCGCCGCGCTTCACGTAGAGGGCGTGCAGAACGTCGTCCTCACCAGTCCCGCGGCCGACGTTGTGCTCGACCGCACGCAGGCCGGCTGGTGCACCGCGTCCAACGTCGTCCACGCCGGGCTCGGCGAGTGACGCTCCTCCCGCCCAACGCCACCGCGCTCGAGCGCGCGGTCGAGGCCAGCATGGCGCGCCTCGCGGACGTGCCCGTGCCGCTGCGCTCGCTCTGGAACCCCGATACGTGCCCGGTCGACCTGCTCCCCTATCTCGCATGGGCGCTGTCGCTCGACAGCTGGTCGAGCGCGTGGCCGGAAACGATCAAGCGCGCGCGCGTCCGCCAGGCGCTGGCAATCCAGCGCCGCAAGGGCACGGCATCGTCCGTCCGCGACGTCGTAGCCTCGTTCGGCGGATCCGTGGCGCTTCGCGAATGGTGGCAGATGGCGCCGCCCGGCGATCCGCACACCTTCAATCTGCTGCTCAACATCACCGACGATGCCGGCGCGCCCGTCGATGCCGCATTCGTCGATGCCGTCATCGCCGAGGTCTACCGCACCAAGCCGGTCCGCTCACACTTCACCTTCAGCCAGGCGCTCAACGCCACCGCCGGCATCGTGCCAGTCAGCGCCGCGCGCCCCGCCGTTTTCACCCGCCTGACCATGACCGCACCTGCGGCCTGACCCGGAGAGACTATGTCGCTCGTCTTACGCATCACCGACGCCGGCCGCGCCGCGCTCGTCAACGCCGCCCGCGATGGCACCAACGCCGTGCGGATCGCGAGCGTCGGCGTCTCCCCGACCGCAATCGTCGCCGCGGCGAATACCGCCGCGCTGCCCGGCGAGGTCAAGCGCATCGCAACGATCTCGGGCGCGGGCGTCGCGGCCGACGTCATCCACCTGGTCGTGCGCGACGAGACCGCCGATACCTACACGGTGCGCAGCCTCGCGCTGTACCTGGCAGACGGTACGCTCTTCGGCGCCTACGGGCAGGCCGCGCCGATCATCGAGAAGTCGGCCGGGGCGCTGCTGCTGCTCGCGATCGACGCCACCTTGCTCGATGTCGCTGCCAGCCAGATCACGTTCGGCAACGCCAACTTCCTCAACCCACCCGCCACTACGGCGACCCCCGGCGTGGTCGAGCTGGCGACGGACGCCGAAGCCACCGCGCTGGCCGACGCGGTCCGCGCGCTCACCCCGAAGAACATGGCGGCGATTTTCACCGCGGCGAACGTCCTGTCGCGCCTGATCTCGGTCGATGGCGCGGGTTCGGGGCTCGACGCGGATCTCCTCGATGGCCGCCAGGGCGCGGAGTTCGCGCTGTGGTCCGGTGGCAACTTTACGGGTCCGGTCGGCATCCGTCATGCCGGACTGGCGGCGGGCCTGCGCATATCGGACGGCACGAACGGTTACGGCTTCCTGCAGTTCGGCGAAGCGTCCGATGCCAACGTATCGCTCAACTGGTACATGGGTTCGTCCGCCGACAACGCGTACAGCATCTACCAGGGGCCGTTCGGATCGGGCGCGCTGCGGTTGCGCGTCACGCAGACGACGGTCGCTTTCAACGGGTCGCTGATGTGGACGGCCGCGAACGATGGCGCGGGTTCGGGGCTCGACGCGGACCTGCTCGATGGTCAGCAAGGCGCCTGGTACACCGACATCGTCGCCCGGCTGGGATACACGCCGGTCAACGCCACGACCTTCACCGGCGCCAACATCATATCGCGCCTGCTTACGGTCGACGGGGCAGGTTCGGGGCTCGACGCCGACCTGCTCGACGGTCGTCAGGGCAGCGAGTTCGCGCTGCTCGCAGGCGCGGCATTCTCCGGAGCGGTATCGGCGCCCTCCGGCACGATCGGCAGCGTTACCTGCGACGCCGACGCGAACCTGCTCGTCGGTGTCACCAGCGGCAGCGCGCATATCCTCGCCAAGGGCGGCGTGGAGAACGCGCAACATACCGGCTTCCTCGGACCGAACGGCTATGTCGCGACCTTCAACATCGCGAATGCATCGGGGCAGAGTTCGGCTCCGTCGGCCTTCTACCTGTCGAAGAACAGCAGCACGGGACGGTCGATCAACGCGGCCGGTACGATCAACGCCAGCGGCGCCGACTATGCCGAGTATATGCAGAAGGCAGACGGCTGCGGCCCGATCGCGGCCGGCGACGTCTGCGGCGTCGATATCAACGGCGAGCTGGTGACGCAGTGGGCTAATGCCCTGAGCTTCGTCGTCAAATCGGATCAGCCGGGGTTCGTCGGCAACGATACCTATGGTGCGCATCTTGGCGAACGACCGATCGGGCCGACCGACCAAACTGCCGACGATTGGGAAGCGGCGCACGCGGCCTACCTCGCGGATCTCGCGGCGTTCGAAGACGCGCTCGAGGCGGCGCGCGCGAACGTCGACCGGATCGCCTTTTGCGGTCAGGTCCCGTTGGCGGTCAGCGGCGCGTTCGCGATCGGCGATTACATCGTCGCCGCGCCGGATGGCGACGGGATCAAGGCGATCGCCATTGATGCCGCGACGATCAGCTTCGACCAGTACCGCGCCCGCATCGGCAAGGTCTGGGCGGTGCGCGACGACCGCGCATGGATCGACGTTCAGCACGGCTGACGCCCCCGCAATCACAACCACCCACCGGAAGGACCCGACGCAATGAAGATCACCATCGGCGAACACGACCCTGCGACCCGCACCGTCGCCGCCACCTTCACCAGCGGCGACGTCGTGCATGAGCGCAGCGTCAACGCCTGCTACGACGCGAGCGGCGAATACGATGCAGACGCCACCGCCGAGCGCGTCGAGGAAGTCGCCCGCGGCGTCGCAGTAAAGATCGGCCTCGGCGTGATCTCCAATGCTCCCGAAGCAGAACCTGCGATCGAGCCTGATCCCACCGCCTGATCCCTTCGGGTGTGGGATCGCATTCCACACCCGCACGACCGCGCGCAGTCCGGATCGCCGCGCCACTGTCCCGCGTCATGAACGCGCTTCCCGATCCTCGCCGCATTATCGGCAACATCGTCCGCATCGGCACGATCGAGATCCGTCGATCGTGCCGATGCGACGTGCCGCGTGCGTGTCGGCGAGATCGTCACCGGTGACGTCTGCTGGATCGTCCAGCGCGCCGGCAACACGCGCATCTGGTCGCCGCCCACGGTCGGCGAGCAATGCCTCCTGATCTGCCCCGAAGGCGACACCGATGGTGGCGTCGCGATCCTCGGCCTGTTCTCCGATGCGATGCCAGCACCGTCGAGCGACGACATCGACCTGATCGCGTTCGGCGACGGTGCGATCGTCTCTTACGACTCGGTTGCACATCACCTGGTAGTGCGACTCCCGGCGGGCGCCAGTGCCGATATCGACGCCCCCGGGGGCCTGAAGATCACCGGGCCGGTCTCGATCGATGGCGACGTGACGATCAACGGCAAGGCAACTGCCAGCGATGATGTGATCGGTGGCGGCAAGAGCCTCAAGGGCCACAAGCATCTCGGCGTCACCGCCGGTGGTGGCGTGTCGGGGCTGCCGCAGTGAACGGCATGAACGCGCGCACCGGAGCTTCGCTCGACGGCGTCGATCATCTCACCCAGTCGATCGCCGATATCCTGTCGACGCCCATCGGCTCGCGCGTCGCGCGGCGCGACTATGGCTCGCTGCTGCCCGACCTGATCGACCAGGCGATGAACCCCGCCGGCCGCATGCGCCTGCTCGCCGCGACCGCGCTCGCGCTGCTGCGCTGGGAACCGCGCATCACGCTGACCAACGTCGCGCTGGGCCAGATCGGCCCCGCCAGCTTCGCGCTCATCCTCGACGGCAAGCGCACCGATGTCCCGGCGCTCGCCGCCCGCACCCGTCTCTCCATCCCGCTTGCCGGCGCGCTGCCCGCATAGTCCTGAAAGGATCTGTTTCGATGGCCTACCAGCACGGAATTACCGTCACCGAAGTTACCTCGGGCGCCCGCACGCTCGTCGACGTCGCCACCGCCGTCATCGGCCTGGTCGCGACCGCAACCGCGCCCGCGGGTGCCGCGACCGCCGCGCTCGATGCGGCGTTCCCGCTCAACCGGCCGGCGCTGGTGACCGACATTGCGGCCGCGATCGGCGTCGCCGGCACGACCGGCACGCTGCGTCTCGCGCTGCAGGCCATCGCCGACCAGGCGCGCGCGCCCGTCGTCGTCGTGCGCGTCGCTGCAGGAGCCGATGCTGCCGCCACCAACACCGCCGTGATCGGCGGGACGGTCAACGGGCTCAAGACCGGCATGCAGGCGCTACTCGCAGCCGAAGCACAGCTCGGCATAAAGCCGCGGATCCTCGGCTGCCCGGGCCTCGACACCCAGGCGGTCACCACCGCGCTGGTCGTCGTCGCGCAGAAGCTGCGCGGGATGGCCTATGCGTCCGCGATCGGCGCCGACATCGCTGCCGCTACCGCCTACCGGGGAAGCTTCAGCGCGCGCGAGCTGATGCTGATCTGCCCCGACTTCATCGCCTTCGACACCGTCGCCAGCGCCAACGCGACCAGCTTTGCGGTTGCCCGCGCGCTCGGCATGCGCGCCCGCATCGATTCCGACGAAGGCTGGCACAAGACGCTGTCGAATGTCCCCGTCGTCGGCGTCGTCGGTCTCACCAAGGATATCCAGTTCGACGTGCAGGATCCGAACTGCGAGGCGAACCTGCTCAACGCGCAGCAGGTCACCGCATTGATCCGCAGCGGCGGTGGCTTCCGGTTCTGGGGCTCGCGCACGACGATCGAGCCGACCTCGCCGTTCACCTTCGAGTCTCGCGACCCGCACCGCGCAGGTCCTCATGGATACGATCGCGGGCGGCATGATGTGGGCGATCGACAAGCCGCTGTACCCAAGCCTCGTGAAAGACATCGTCGAGACGATCAACGGCACGCTGCGCGGGATGAAGAGCGCCGGGCAGATCATCGACGGCACCGCCTGGTTCGACGCGGCCAAGAACACCGCGGCGACCCTCAAGACCGGCAAGGTGACGATCGATTACGATTACACGCCGGTCCCGCCGCTCGAAAACCTGCTGCTCAACCAGCGCATCACCGACAGCTATCTCGCCGACTTCTCCGTCGCCTGATCGCCACCGCTTTCCCGACCCGAACTTAGGAGCCGACCATGGCACTCGCCCGCAAGCTTAAGCACATGAACCTGTTCAACGAAGGCAAGAGCTACCTCGCCGAAGCGATTTCGGTGACGCCGCCCAAACTCGCCCGGAAGTATGAGGAATATCGCGGCGGGGGCATGGATCGCGCGGTCAAGATCGACATGGGCGGCGAGCCTCTCGAAATGGAATGGACGTTGGGCGGTCCCGATCGCACCGTCATTCGCCAGCACGGAATGACCCAGCTCGCAGCCGTCGCCCTGCGCTTTGCCGGCTCCTATCAGAACGACGAGACGGGTGGATACGACACGATCGAGATCACCGTGCGTGGCCGTCACGAGGAGATCGACCGAGGCGAGCAGAAGACCGGCGAGGGCGGCGAGATGAAGGTCAAAAGCGCGCTGGTCTACTACCGCGAGGAGTGGAACGGCCGGATCGAGATCGAGATCGACGTCCTCAACATGGTCTTCATCGTCGATGGCGTCGACCTGATGGCCGAAGCGCGCGCCGCGATCCTCTGAGGGCTCCCCGGCGCCAGCGCCGCCTCCACTATTATCCCCGACCGAACCCTAGGAATTTTGCGTGAACAAGCCCGACACCGCCCCGCTCTTCAACACCTTCACCCTCGACGCCCCCATCCTGCTGGGTGGCGTCGAGATCATCGCAGCCGGCACCGAGGTAAAGGTGCGCAAGCCCGACTCGGGGGCTCTTCGCGGTATGACCCTGATGGCATTGTCGCAGCTCGACGTGAACGCGCTTGCGCAGCTCGCACCGCGCATCACCGAGCCGACGATCCCTCAGGCCGCGATCATGGATCCTGCCGATCTCATGCAGTTCGGTGGCGAGGTCATGGATTTTTGCTGCCGAAAGCGGCCAAGGCGGCGGTCTCCCCGACAGCGTAGAGGAAGCGATGGCCGATCTGGCCATCGTCTTTCATTGGTCGCCGGCAGTCATGGACCCGATGCCGATACGCGAACTGGTAGCCTGGCACGAGAAGGCAGCCCGACGCCACAACCCCGACGCATAGAGAGGCCTCAGCTTGGCGGACCGCAATCTTCGTATCCGGATGCTGCTGGAGGCGGGTGACAAGGTCACCCGCCCGTTGCGCGATATCGCCGGTGGATCGAGCCGAGCCGCACAGGCGCTGAAGGCCACACGCGATCGCCTGAAGGAGATCAAGGCGGCGCAGGCTGATATCGGGGGCTTTCGCGAACTCAAGATGGGTCTGCGATCGAGCAGCACCGAACTCGACAAGGCACGGGCTCGCGTCACTGCGCTCGGCCGAAGCATGGCGCAGGTCGATACCCCGACCCGCAAAATGACTACCGAGTTCAATAAGGCAAAGCGTGAGGCCGCAAAGCTCGAAAGCCAGCATGAACAGAACAGCCAGAAACTGGGCGAGCTGCGCACCCGCCTGTCCGCTGCCGGCATCGCCACGAATGATCTGGTCCGTCACGAACGTCGCCTGAGGGATGAAGCCGCGGCGACCAACCGCGAGCTCACCGAGCAAGGTCGGCGCATGCTGCAGCTCAACGATCGGACGAAGAACTTGGCCACCGCGCGTGCGGGGATGGCCAAGGGCATGAATATCGCCACCGGTATGGCCGCGACCGGTGGCGCGGGCATTGCGACAGCAGTCGCGATCGGCGGTCCCCTTGTCGGCGCGGCAAAGGGGGCAATGAGCCTCGAGGAAGGCATGGCTGGCGTCGCCAAGGTCACCAACATGACCGCGCCGCAGATCGCCACCATGACGAACAACATCGTCGATCTCAGCACGCGGATCCCGATGACCGCTATCGAGCTGGCGAACATCGCGGCTGCTGCCGGCGCGGCTGGCGTCGGCATGGACAAGATGGGACGCGCGCTGCCAACGCAGCGCAAGGACCTCATCGACTTCACCGACGCGGCTGCGCGGATGGGCATTGCCTTTGACATGACCGCCGAGGACGCTGGTGGAACGATGGCGAAATGGCGTCAGGCGTTCAAGATGACGCAGCCCGAGGTAGAGGCGCTGGGCGACCGGGTGAACGCGCTCACGAACAAATTCGGGGGCAAGGCGGCAAACGTCAGCGCGATTGTCACCCGGATCGGGCCGCTTGGCAAAGTCGCTGGCATTGCGGCCCCGGCAATCGCCGCGATGGGCTCGTCTCTCGACTCGATCGGTGTCGAGAGCGAGATCGCAGCGACCGGTATCAAGAACACGCTGTTGGCGCTTACCAAAGGGGAGGCGGCGACGAAGAGCCAGACCAAGGCGTTCGACGCCCTTGGTCTGTCGGCGGTAGACGTATCCAAGCGCATGCAGCTGGATGCAAACGGCACGATCGTTGACGTCTTCGAACGGCTCGCCAAGCTCAGCCCCGATCGGCAGGCGAGCATGCTGGATAGCTTGTTCGGTTCCGAATCGATCGGCGCCATTGCGCCGCTTCTGACCAACCTCGACGGACTGAAACAGCGCCTCGGGCTCGTCGGTGACAAGGCTCAATATGCCGGATCGATGACGAAGGAGTTCCTCAGCCGGATCAACACGACGCAAGGTGTGACGGACCTAGCTGGCAATGCGTTCCAGGCAGTCAATATCTCGTTCGGGCAGTCGCTGTTGCCGACGATCAGGGAAGGCGCGTTGCGCTTCGGTGCCATTGCACTGCGCATGCGGGCCTTCGCCCTACGGCACCCCGAGCTGGCAAAGAACGCGCTCATGGTCGCGGGCGGTATGGCTATTCTGTTTGGGCTCTTCGGTGTTGCTGCCATCGCCATGGCAGCGCTGATGGGGCCGGTAATCCTGTTGAATGCCGGGCTTACCGCCATGGGGCTTGCTGGGACCGTCGCGTCTGTCGGTATGCTGCCGATTATCGGTACGATCGCAGCGATAGTTCTAGGCGCGGCTGCGCTCGCGATGGTGGCGTACGTCATCTACGCGAACTGGGACAAAATCACCGGTTGGTTCAGCGAGAAGTGGACGTCGGTCAAAGGCGTATTTTCTGGCGGCATTGCCAGCATCGCTGCCGTATTGGTCAATTTCAGTCCGGTCGGCCTGCTATACGCTGGCTTCGCATCTCTCATGAGTTTCCTCGGTGTGTCGATGCCGGCGAAGCTATCCAGTGCGGGGCGATGGCTGATCATGGGTCTCGTCAGCGGGATTACGGGCAGCTTGGGCGCCTTGAAGAACGCCGTCGTCGGCGCGGCATCGGCAGCAGCAACTTGGTTCAAAGAAAACTGGGTATTCGTTCGCCGTCGCGCGTGTTCGCATCGTTCGGCGGTTTTATGATGGAGGGCCTGAGCAATGGGATCGCGCGGGGAGAGGATGATCCCGTGCGCCGGGTCGATCGCCTCTCACGCCGCGTCACCGCCGCCATGACGGCAGGATCGTCGATGCGCCTGCGCTTGCCCCAGCTAGGCGAACCACTGGAACGCCTCGACGGCCTGTCGCGGCGCATTACCGCGGCAGTCGCGATCGGCGCATCGGTGGCGGCCGCAAACCCCGTTGCTGCGAGCGCGCCACGCCCCGACCAGCCTGTCAGCCAACGCTACGCACAGCCCGCGCCGGCACCGATTACCATCATCGTCAACGGCGCCCCCGGCCAAAGCGAACAGGCCATTGCCGAAAAAGTCGAACGCGCACTCGAGCGATTGATGAACCGGCAGCGCGCCATGTCCCGATCGTCATTTTCCGACACCCCGATGGAGCCGACCAGTGAACATGATGGCTCTAGGCATGTTCGTCTTTTCGCTGCCGACGCTGGCGTATCAGGACATGCAGCGGCGAAGCGGCTGGCGACATGCGCGTAGCGGCCGGATCGGCGCGGTCGACGCCACCCAGTTCGTCGGTCGAGAGAACGATAAGATCAGCCTCTCGGGCGTCGCCTATGCCGAGTTGATGGCAGGGCGCGCGTCGCTCGACGAACTGCGCGACATGGCGACCGAGGGGAAGGCTTGGCCGCTGATTGACGGGACCGGGCGGGTCTATGGCGCTTTTGTCATTACCGACATCGACGAGGGCATGCAGGAGTTCTTCGCGGACGGCACGCCGCGGAAGGTCGACTTCACCATCGATCTTCTTGAGATCGCCGATATCACGACGGGTGCAGCATGACCGCCATCAACAACGTTCCCGATTTTAAGGTCACGTTGGACGGCAAGGATCTGACCGATCGTATCCGCCCGCGCCTGGTCGTACTACGCCTGAGCGAAAAACGGGGCGGCGACGCCGACCAGCTCGAGATCACTATCGACGATTCGGACGGCAAGCTTGCCATGCCGCGTGCGGGCGCAACGCTCAGCGTTCAACTCGGCTGGTCGGCAGGCGCCGGCGTTACGATCGGTCTGGTCGACAAAGGCAAGTTCACGGTGGACGAGGTCGAACATAGCGGCCCATCGGACCAGATCACGATCCGCGCGCGTGCGGCGGACTTCACCAGCGCCATCGCCACTCGGCGCGAGAAGAGCTGGCACGACACGACGCTCGGCGCGATCGTCAGAGAGATTGCCGGCCGGAATAAGCTCACGCCCCGCTGCGCGCCCGCGCTCGCGACGATTGCGGTCAAGGCGATGGCACAGACCCGCGAGAGCGATATCGCGCTCCTGCGCCGGCTGGGGCGGGAGAACGATGCCACGGCGACCGTCAAGGCAGGCGCGTTGATCCTCGCGCCCACCGGTGCCGCCACGACCGCGACGGGCGCGGCGATCCCTGCACTCACGATTCGCCGCGGCGACGGCGATCGACATAGCTTCCGGATCAAGAAACGCGACGAGGCCAGCAACGTGTCGGCCGACTGGCACGACCGCAAGGGCGCGAAGAAGAAGACCGTGACGGTCGGTAGCGGCACTGGCGAGACAAAGCGCCTGGCGCGGACCTATTCGTCCGAGGATGCCGCCCGCCGCGCCGCGACCGCCGAGCAGGGCCGTGCAGCACGCGAGCCTCGCACGCTGGATCTTGCCCTCGCCCTCGGCCGGTTGGAGATCTATCCCGACAGGCCGGTTACGATCATTGGTTTCAAAGGCGAGATTGATGCGGTGAAATGGCTGGTTTCCGACGTGTCGCACGAACTGATTGCCGACCGCGGGTTCACGACGACCGTAACGCTGGAAAGCGCGGCTTAACCAGCCGGAACGGCCATCGGTCCGCAAGTGCTAGCGCGATAGTGCGAAGTCCCGGCCGTCCATTCGGCGTTAATTGTCAGGAGATGGCTAGTCCCCCTAGCAGGCTCCAGCTTTCTCCGCACCGAAGCGTGCTTGAGCTTTGGTATACTTAGACCCGGAATCGGATGAAAGCTGATCGACTAGCCCGTTGCATGAAAAGCCGGTCATATCTAAGTATTGCTTAGCCGAGCGAACCGCTTGTTCATTCCAATCTACTGTCAGACTGTCGACCGCTGCCGTAGCATCTGCGACAGCATACCCATTGCCGGCGTCGGAACTAAGCTGCTCGATTAGTCCTCGGCGGGAGAAGCCTGTCATGTCGAGATACTGCTGGGCACTGCGCGCGGCGTTCGCTTTGGGGCCGAATAAACCTCCACTCGATGAGCTCTCGGGCTGAGCTACAGCGCCGGTCGTGCCATTCGCTTTGTCGCTCGACACCGTGCCTAACGAAGCCACAGGCTGCCCACCTTCTCCTGCAATCGCGCCGATAATCATCAGCACGACGACGATGGCGATAAGCACGAGGCATCCCTTGCCGTATTTCTTCTTCGCGACACCCGGTGTTGCCGCTTCCGTTGTCACGGAATGGCCACCACGCAGGACCGCCGCTTTTTGCGTCTCGAACTCCTCCGACGTCAGCACACCCTGATCGCGCAAAGCAGCCAGCCGCGCCAGCTCCTCTGAAACATTCCCTGCCATAATTCCCCCGTAGATTGTTTTCGTCCATTAACATTCGCGAAGGCATTCATCGCAAAATGTCGATCGAAATTGGACCTTACTCGCTGCCGCTAGTATCCCATCGCTTCATCCCACGGCATGACGCGGTGGACTGACGACACCTGCTCGTTAGGCACTTCGAACTCTACGGCGGGGTTAAACTGGCGCAGGATCACAACGGTCGGGCGTCGCCGCACCAGTTGCTTGATTAGAACGTGACGGACCTCTTCGCCGTCGAACGTTGGGCCACGCAGCTGAACAACTACGTCTTCACCAACGCCAGGCGACCGCTTGGGATCGACGAGGACCCGGCGTCCCGAATCAAAGCGCGGCTCCATCGAGTGCCCCGATACCGATACGACGTAGAGATCTGGCCTGCCGGTGACGCCGATCGGCCTAGCCATGAAATCGAGAGGTGCGGACATGTGCAACTCCGTCTGCTCGACATTCACTACAACCCCGTTGCAATCGTCGAATTCCAGATCAGCCCCGAGCGCGGTACCGTAGATCGGGAGGGTCTTGGGTAGGCGACGGAACGACTCCGGCGACATTGTCTGCGAAGCAAAGGTTCGCTCAATCGAGCCTTCTCGACCCAAAAGCCAATCCGAGGTCGTACCAAGATGTTCGGCAATGGCATCAAGCCGGTCGATAGACGGCATAGCGTGCTTCGAAATGATGTTTCGTATCGCACCCGGTTGACCCGTAGCGGCAAGCGATATCTCACGTGCGCTGACGTTCAGCTCAGCAAGCTTGGCAGCAACCCGCTCTTGAAGAATTTCGATCGGTCTCACCGCGTCACGTATGCCGCACTAAGACGCAGAGGACGAGCGTCATTTGTGACTTGACTGGGTGAGTCACGAAGGGCACATAGCGTGTCATGTGTGACGCATACCAGAACGCATTGCGAACGGTCGCTGATTCGTACGATGCCGAAGTAGCCCGCTGGGGCGGCAAATCGCTGTCGCGAGTTGCCACGATTGTTGTCAGCAGCGGTGCCTTTTTTCAACGTTTGCGCGATGGCAAGACCTTTTCCGTCACCAATCTGGAAAGGTTTGCATCTTGGTTTCGCGTGCCCGCAAACTGGCCTGATCATACAATACCTCGTGACGCTGCTGCCGCGTTGATCAGTATCGGTCGCCCACCTCTTTCTGCTAACATCATGCCGCATCCGTACAGCATAAATGACGCAGCCGTCGCCTTCGATAAGCGTCCGGTTTTGAAGCGAGCCGACGCATGACGATCGTCCGCCCTCCCAAGACCTTCGCTCAGGCAACGACGACGATCGCTGGTCTGCTGAGCTGGGAAGCCATGAAGAAGATCGTGAAGCGCTCGACGCGGACCATCCGGTATTGGAGCCAGCCGAACTGCAAAACGACGCCGATGCTGCACCAAGCGGCTGCGCTCGATGCCGCGTACCTTGCAGCTGGCGGTGAATATGCACCCTACGCCCGAGCGCTCGCGTTCGCGGTCGACGTCGAATATTCCAGCGAGATTGCCTGTTACCGGGCGCTCGCTGCCGACACCGCCAAATTCGTTCGCGAAGCCGGCGAACTCGGTGCAGCCCTTATTGAAGCCGGTCAGCCCGGCGCCTCCCCGCACGCGCATAGCCGTGCGCTGGTTGAGGCGCAGGACGTTGAGACGGCGCTTGGCGCGCTCATGCGACGCCTACCCAAATTCTTCCGGTTCGGCGCGGGGTCGCACTCGGAGAACACCGGGGGACCCAATGACCATCTCGAAGCCTACCAAGCACAGAATTCCCGGCCTTTCCTGCCCGCATTGCGACGGTCCGGCTGGCATCCGTAACAGCGCGGCACTGACCACGACGGTTCGGCACATTCGCTATCGCTGCGAGAATGACGAGTGCGGCCATGTGTTCGTCGCTGAGCTGCAGGTCATCCGCACGATTGTGCCAAGCGCCTGCCCGAACCCGGAGATCCGCCTCCTTTCTCGAACCGGAACGTCGGCCGGACGCGACCGCATCCCGCGAATGACGACAACCGCACACCCGCCAACGACGACGTCGTAACGTCCCCGGCAGCGAATTCGCCCATCCCAAGCTGATCCATCGCGACAGCGCCGCGCCCGTCACCCCCGCTGACTGAACACCATGCCGGAAGCACTCGCTTCTGGTGACGCCAAACCTTTGCCTGAAGAGGATCGACAATGCTTCATCTGCCATCGTTGCCCCATCGCTGCGTCCCACTTGAGGCAGCACCGATTGCGCCGATTACCCCTGCCGGATACCTGAGGCTGCGTCGGGATGCCGCTGGCGTTTCGGTCGCCGAGGCCGCGCGGCGGATCGCACCGAACAACCAGGCGGAAGGCGTCGCGCTGATCCGCTTGCTCGAAACGGACGGCGCCGCCGCTCGATACGTCGAAACGATCTACGGTTTGCGCGAGGCATACCCGCTCGACGTCGATGTGTATTTGCAGCTTCGCGACACGCCATCGGAAGCGCACCCTAAGATCTGCACCGGCTGCGGATGCAGTCATTGGGATCCGTGCGTCGCGCCCGACGACGCGGGCACCTGCACTTGGTCAAGCGACACGACGTGCACGCGCTGCAGCGGCGAGGCCTTTCCCGTCACGGTGTACCAGTGACCAGCAGCACCAATTCGATGACGCCGAGCCAGATCGACCGTCGTATGCGTCGCCGTCGTGCTGCGAAGTTGGCTCTGCTGATCGCGTCCGCGTTCATCTGGATCCCCGTCGCGATCGTCATGGTCGTCGCCGGCCTTGCGGATCGGCGCGCGTGATTGGCGCCGCTCATCTGCTTCACGGCATCGGTATCGGACTGTTTATTGCGTCTGCCGCGACTGCAATCCGCGTCATCGCGGCCAGCTTGATCCGCAATGGCCGCGCATCGTCAGGCTAACACTCGGCGATGTCGAGCCGGTGTGTCGGGTGTCGGACGTCATTCCACACCTCGCTGGCGATGGCAGAGAGTCCTGCCCGTTGCAGACACTTCATCCGCTTATGACCGCGTCGCGTAACATCATCAATGCGATCCGCCTGTGACGTGGGGGACGTCGCCGTCTGTGGTGGGGATCGCGCCCTCTTCGAAGGGCTCGGCCGCACCGGCAAGCAATGCGACGTCCTCGCCGTCCGCAAGGCGTTCGCCTCGGTTCGCTTCGACGACGGACAAGCGGTCCTCTGTCTCGCCAAGGATCTGCACCCGATCCAGCGCCGCCCGCCGCCCATGTTTTGAACACCCGGCCCTTGGCCAGCCCCTTTCTACAAGGAAGGCCGCTGGCGCGAGCGCTCGATCCCCCCGCACGAACAGGATCTCCATGATGATCAGCGCCGCTCCGACCAAAGCCCGCCAGACTCATCCATCGACGCAGCCATACAAATGTTCCGAAAAACCGGAACAGCGAGGTCTACCGGTCGGAATGTTGCGGATAATGGGGCTCGAAACCGCCGCGAAGTTCATCGGTAAAGGCCGGCTCGCTGACGAACTCTGCATAACGCCGCGCTCCCTACATCACAAGCTAGACGCAGCACGTGGCATATCAGACGCCGATCTCGTCGCGGCAGCTCATGGGCTGGAGCAGGAGGCCGAGCGGATCCTCGCACACGCGCAGAAGCTGCGGGCGGTCGTGTCCCCTGCCGTATCCGGTGCTATAACCGCCGCTCCCTTGGGACAGGCGCGCATCGTCCTCGCCCACTGCGATCACATCGAGCGTTTCGCCTATGAGCGTCAGGCCGCCGGGTTGGATGCGTCCCCCACATGCTGGCCACAGCGGCAAGAAGGCTCGCTGCGGCAATCCTACCCGAAAGCACGAAGTGCGGAACGCCGGCATGAACATGATCGCCACCGATTTGTCGCGCCGCAGCCTCGCGGCTGACAAGCTTGACGGCCGGCCAAGCGACAGCGGTCGCTTCCTTCGCATAACCGACGTCGTCGCGACCGTCGGCCTTAGCCGTGCAACGATCTACCGGCTGATCGACGCCGGTGAATTCCCAACCAGCACGGCGCTGACGAAGCGGTGCGTCGGCTGGTGGGAGGAAGAAGTCTGCAACTGGGTAAACGCCCGCCGCTCACGTGCATCCCGTACGTAATTATCCCCCGGCCGGGGTCACCAAAGGGGGCACCGAGCAATTACTGTCCAAGAATTACAGAGTAGTTTCAGGAATTTATGATGGTTTACGCTACAGCCACCTCTTCCGCCAGCACCCGTCGATAGTGCGTCAGTTCGCCTTGGTCGGCGGGATCACGGGCATCGGTAGCGGGGCAACGGGTACGCCTTCGTCGACGAGAGCCTTTGCTTCGGCGAGGCTCGCCTGGCCGTGGATGGTGGCGTGTTTCTCTTCGCCGAGATGCATGGCGCGGGCGCGATCGGCAAACGCGGTGCCGACCCATTCGGAGGACTCCAGCGCCTTGGCTTGTTGCTTGGCGATCAGCGTCATCGCCGCCTTCACCATTGCCGGACTGGGCGGCGACTGCCTAGCGTTGCCCTTGGACAGGATCGAGGGCGCCATCGGTGCCTTGATGACGTCGCCGTCGTCGCAGAGCGGGCAGCGAACATGGCCGGCGGCGCGTTGCGTCTCATACGCGTCGCTCGAGGCGAACCATGCCTCGAACACGTGCTCGCCGCTGCATTTGAGGTCGAAGACGATCATGCCACGGTCGTGACGGGGGAATGGCCCGACGATGCGCGATCGCGGGGATGCGTGCGCGGACCTGCTCGACCCGTTCCAGATCGATCTCCGCGAACCCCAGTCCGGCTGCCTCGCCCATGTCGAGGATCACCTCGCCCCACGGATCGACGACGAGCGAATGGCCGTATGTCTCGCGCCCGTCCTGATGCACGCCGGTCTGTGCCGCCGCGACGACGAACGCGCCGGCCTCGATCGCGCGTGCGCGCAGCAGGACGTGCCAGTGCGCGGCGCCGGTCGGTCGGGTGAAGGCGGCGGGAACGGAGAGCATCGTCGCGCCGGCATTGCTCAGCGCCCGGTAGAGATCGGCGAAGCGGAGGTCGTAGCAGATCGACGCACCTAATCGGCCGGCCGGCGTATCGACCACGACCGCCGTTTCGCCGCCGACATAAGCCGCGGACTCCCGCCAGCTTTCGCCCGTCGGAAGGTCGACGTCGAACAGGTGCAGCTTGTCGTAGCGGGCACGGATCGCACCGGCAGGATCGATGACGAACCCGCGATTGGCGAACTTGCCATCCGGGCGGCGGACCGCGAGCGAGCCGAGGTGCACCCAGACGCCGGCGTTGGCGGCGGCGGCACGCACCGCCGCCAGCACGGGATCGGCGTCTTCGGTGACGATCGACGCCGCACCCCGCGTACGATCGCGGTCGATCAGCCCCGACATCTCGGGGGTGAACAACATCGCTGCGCCGGCCGCTCCAGCTTCACCGATCGCACCGACCAATGTTTCGGCGTTGACGGCGGGATCGATCCCGCTCGTCATCTGGAGAACGCCGATCCTGGTCATCAGGCGAGGAGAGGGTCGAGGCCACCCTTGGCGTCGAGCGCGGCGAGATCGTCGGACCCGCCGATATGCTTACCGTCGATAAAGACCTGCGGCATCGTGTTGCGACCGCCCGACCGCTCGACCATCTCGGCCTTTTTCGGGCCACCCATGGTGACGTCGAATTGCTCGGGTTCGACGCCCTTCGATGCGAGGAGTTTCAGCGCGCGCGTGCAGTACGGGCAGAACGCTTTGGTGTAGATTTCGACTTTAGCCATGTAGGCGGAGGTGTGGTTTCGCCCTGCGCTTGTCAATCGTCCGGCGACGAGAGGACGCGTGCCCAGCATAGAATCGTCACCGATCGCGCGCCTGCCTTCAACAGCGCGCGCGTGCACGCGTCGGCGGTCGCGCCGCTGGTGTAGACGTCGTCGATCAGCACGATCGCCCTGCCTCGCACGCGATCGGAAGCGGCCACGCCGAACGCGCCGGCCACGGCCTTGGCGCGCTGACGACCGCCCAGGCCGCGCAACAGGATGGTGCGGCGCTTGCGGATCAGGACGTTGCGATCGTGGCGCACGCCCGACAACAGCGCGACGGCGTCGGCGATCAACGCGGCCTGATTGAAGCCGCGCGACCAGATCCGCCAGCGGTGCAGCGGCACGGGGACGAGAAGATCGGTGTCGGGGGCAGCAATCGCCGCATCTGCCGCGCCATCGTCTCGGCAAAGGCGATCCGGCCGCCATATTTCAGCCGCAGCGCCAGCGTGCGCGCGATCGGCCCGTAAGCGACCGCAGCGCGGACTCCGGCGTGACGCGGCGGTGCGGCGAGGCAGGCCGCGCAGCACGCGCCCTCGCCGCGATCGAACGCGAAGGGTCGGTTGCAGCGCGCGCACCATGGCGGACCGAGAAACCGCAGTGCGGTCCAGCAGATCGCGCAGAACCGGTGATCCTCCGCGACGGGCACGCCGCAACCGGGGCAGCGCGGTGGCAGGGCGAACCCGACGATGTGACGGAAAGGGTCGCGTATCCTCATGCAGACCTCCCGCCACGCGACCCGCGTTCTACCTCAGAGCTTGTCGGCGCGGCGCGACCGCAGCACAAGCGCAGACGTGTCCGATATCGTTTCAGAAAATGCCGCCCCGGAAATCTTCGACCGGGCCGCCCGCCGCCTGCGCCGCGACAGGGCCGCGCCCGGCTATGCCGAGCATGATTTCCTGCGCGCGACTATGCTCGACGGCATCGCCGAACGCCTTGACGCCGTGACGCGGGACTTCGCGGACGTTCTCGATCTCGGCTGTTTCGACGGAAGCTTCGTCGCTCCGCCGGGTGCCCGCGTCGCGCGCTGCGATCCGGGATATGCCTTTGCCGCGCGGTCGGGCGGCGTGCAGGCGGACGAGGACCGGCTGCCCTTCGCCGATTCCTCGTTCGATCTGGTGGTGAGCGCGGGCATACTCGATCAGGTCGCCGACCTGCCGGGCGCGCTGTCGCTGATCCGCCGCGTGCTGCGTCCCGATGGCCTGTTCCTCGGCGCGTTCGTCGGCGCGGGAGTCCGCCGGCACTGCGCACTGCGCTTCGGACCGCGGAGGGCGATCGCCCGGCGGCACGGCTCCATCCGCAGATCGACGTGCGATCCTCCGGTGACCTGCTCATGCGGGCCGGGTTCGCGTTGCCGGTCGCCGATGTCGAGACGCTCGATGTCGGCTACCGGGATCTCGGCCGGCTGTTCGGCGACCTTCGTGGCATGGCGGCCGGTAATATCCTGGCGCAGCGCCAGCCGCTGACGTCAGCGGTGGTCGGACGCACGTTCGCAGCCTTTGCCGAGGCAGCGGATGCCGGCGGGCGCACGCACGAGACGTTCCGGATCGTCTTCCTGACCGGCTGGTCGCCCGATCCCTCGCAGCCGAAGCCAGCGCGGCGTGGCAGCGCGACCGCGTCGCTGGGCGAGGCGCTGAAGCCCCGCGCCTGAGAGGCTAGTCGATCATCCCGTCGCCTGCGGCATCGCGGGCGAGGATGGCACCCATCGCGTCGAACAACGCGTCCATCGCGACGGGTTTGAAGATCACGTCGTCGGCGCCCGCGACCATGCACCGTTCGCGAAGGTCAGGGGCGATGTCTGCGGTCACGACGATGATCGGAACCTTCGCCTTCGCATCAGGTCGGGCGCGGATATGTTCGATCGCGGTGATGCCATCCATGCCGGGCATCCGCAGGTCCACCAGGACCATCACGAAATCCTGCTCGTCGAGGATCTCAAGGCCACGTTCGGCGCTCTCCGCCTCGACCATCGTCACGCCCGCGACGTCGAGCATGTCCTTGACAACACGCCGATTCATCCGGTCGTCTTCGATGAACAGAACGTTCACTTCCGCCCCTCGGAGGGTCACGCAGCGGAGGTAAAATCGGCATCATATCGCAGCATCTACGCGTCAAGCAGCGTGCGATACAAGGTTCGGATTTGCGTTTTTATTTGAAACTGATCCATGTAATAAACGTGTGACGAGTTCCCCGCCGCTGACCGGTCTGGAGATCACCTGGGTGATGCCGGTCGCAAGCAATTCTTGCCGCTCCGCCTCCGCCGAAACTGGCCACAACAACGATGTTTCCGCTCCCGACTGGAGCGCAGCCGCGGCGATCCGCGACAGCGCCGCGTGCGGGTCCACACAGGCCCGGATCGTCATGTCGTCGATCAATACGCGTACCACGTCACCGCCCTCCAGACGTGCGACCGCGTCCTCGACGGACGCCGCGAAGGCGGTCGCGCCGCAATCGGGCGCAAGCAGCGTCTTGAACATGCTGCGCGTGATCGGATTGCGGTCGACGACCAGCGTCACCGCATCGACGCCCGGCGCGACCTGCTCGGCCGGCATGATCGGCTCGGGCGCGGCCTCCGGCGCGCGAACCACCGGCAGGACGAGGGTGAAAGTCGCCCCCTGCCCCACGACGCTGCTGACCGAGACGTCGCCGCCCATCGCGCGCGCCAAGTTGCGGCAGATCGCGAGGCCAAGCCCGGTTCCGCCGAACTGCCGCGTCGTCCCGGCATCGGCCTGACGGAACGACTCGAAGATATCCTCCAGCTTGTCGGCGGGTATGCCGATGCCGGAATCGGTAACGGCGACATGGAGGCGGTCGTTCTTGTCGACTTCGATGCGCAACGTCACGCGGCCGGACTTGGTGAACTTCAGCGCGTTGGAGAGGAGATTGAAGACGATCTGTCGCACGCGCGCGGCGTCGCCCATGATCATCGCCGGACATCCGCCGAGCTCGATCGCGAACGACAACCCCTTGCTCGAGCCTGATCCTCCCACATGCGGGCGGCATCCGTGATCGTCGCGCAGACGTCGAACGGTGCCGATTCGATCGCGAGGTTTCCCGTCTCCATCTTGGCGACGTCAAGGATATCGTCGACCAGCGCGCGCATCCTAACGCCGGCATCATGCACCACGCCGATCCGTTCGCGCAGCGCGGGCTCGATCCGCTCATCGGCAAGCATGACCTCGCTCATGCCCAGGATGCCGTTCAACGGCGTCCGAATCTCGTGGCTGGTCGTGGCCAGGAACTCGGTCTTGGCCGCCAGCGCCTTGCCCAGCGCGTCGTTGGTCACGGCGAGATCGTCATTGGCCGCGCGGACCTGATCACGGCTGCGACGGAGCGTGACGATGCCGAACGCCAGCAATGCGATGACGATCGCCACCGCGGCCGAGGCGCCCAGGAATACGTAGCGTTGCGTCTGCGCCCGCGCCCGCTCGAACGCGATGCTGCGTTGCAATTCGCTGGCCTTGAGCTGGCTGATCTTCAATTCCTGGTTCGCGAAATCGAACCGCGCGGCCATCAGCGCAGTCTTGGTACTTGTCGCGAGCTTGGTCGCGTTGTCGTCGAGCCGCTTGAGCGCCTGGAGATGCACCAGCGCGGCCTTGTAGTCGCCTACCGTCCGAAACACGTCGTACGCCGTCTGGTGAAAGTCCTTGTAGACCAGACCTGTCTTGCTCGCATCGACTCCGACCAGTGCTTCGGTTATGAGGTCCAGTGCTCGTTTCGGCTGGCCACGTAGCAAGGCCGACTGTGCAGCGGACGCGATCAGCTTCGCACGTTGCCCTCCTATGTCTTTATCTGTCGCAAGCTTGAGCCCGGCATCGATCGCTGCATCCGCCGCATCCATTTTTCCGGCAGACAAACGCGACCGGGCGATATTATTAAATATTCGCGCCTGAAGAGCTTTACCCCCAACCTTCCTCGCGAAATCCAGGGACTTGATGTATTGTTCGGCAGCTGCGTCATACTGCCCCAGTTCGCTAAGCACGACACCGCGGTTATTATATATCGATATCGATAGATTGGGATCCGCCGCATAGATCTCCAATGCTTGTTTTGAGTATCTGAGAGCCGCCACTTGATCTAACGCGTCGTTGTAGATCATGGAAATCAAAAGCAACGCCATTGCTTGACCGCGAGCATCGCGCAGGCGGGAATATATCCGGTACGCCCCTGATAGTCCTGCAAAGCATTGCCGGCGCGTCCCTGATCACTATCGACCCCGCCCTCGAAACAAGGATGTCCGCGTGGAGCTTGCCGTACGGAACGAGCTTTACGACCAATTTCAACGCCTCGTTAATCGGCGCCTCTGCCTGCGAAGATTTGTTAGCCCTTAGAAAGGACTCGGCCTGAAGCCATTTTGACGTCGCGACCGCCATTCCCTGCGATTTCGGATCTAGAATTTTCTTTGCTTGTACTTCGGCAGCACGCGCCTTGGCACCTGCCAGATCGGGATCGATCAACATAGCCGCTTTCGCATCCGCTATGGTGACCTCGTATTTGTTGGCCTTGCTATTGGATTCCCCGATTGCGCGGTGGCCGCCCCCGAAATGGATATTCCGGCAATCATCAAAAGCGCAAAGGCTAAACCGCGGGGGGACATCATGGATCTCAGGCGCGCTTCCACACGGTCGCAAGTCGATTAAGCGGAGCGCGCGCATTTGCCGCGATTGCCAAATGCTTGCCCTCGTCGAGGAAGTGAATCAGCGCATCGATATTGATCGGTCGACTGATGAGGAAACCTTGGATCATATCGCAACCCATGACCGATAACAGCGCCATAGCGGCTTGCGTCTCTACCCCTCGGCAACGACTTCCATCTCGAGCGCATGCGCAAGATCGATCGTCGATCGAACGATCAGCGGATCGCGGTTGGAACTGGTCAGTTGCGTAACGAAGAGTTTATCGATTTTGAGTTCTCGTGCGGGTAGCTGCTTCAGATAAGCGAGTGAAGAAAGCCCCGCACCGTAGTCATCGATTGCGATAACGATACCGATCGCAGCAAACACTTTCAGATTGGCGATTGCGCTTTCGGGATCACGTATCACCGACGTCTCGGTGATTTCGAAGCCAAGTTGCGCGCCACTATCCTCAACCAGCGCACATGCGCGTCGAACGAATCGCTCGTCCGCCAAAAGCACACCTGCGATATTGATGAAAATTCGGAGATCGTGGCCATGCTCGGCCAATATCCTCTGATCCTGAATCGATCGCCGGATCGTCCATAGTGTCAGCGCAACGATATCCCGCGACTCCTCGGCAATGGGGATAAAATCGCTTGGCAGCACCAACCCTCGAGTTGGATGCGTCCATCGGACGAGTGCCTCCACACTCGTAATTTCCTGCCGACGGAGATGAACCTTCGGCTGATACTGGAGGAAAAGTTCCTCATTTTCGATCGCTCGGGTAAGGTCACGCCCCAACCCCGCTCGATCGATCGCCGCAGAATCACCAGCGACGTCACGCGCCACGGCAACGTGCTCGGTGCGTGCGTCACGAAGTGCTTTCTCAGCCTCCTCGAGAAGATGCACTTCGTCGCGGTGGCCGTCGGCGGCGGCCGCGCCGAGTTGGAGGCAAACCATGTACGATTCGCCGTCAAGATCGAACGGCAACTCGAACGCGACTTCGATCGCGGTCAACGCAAGGTCGAGCGCGAGCCTCGCATCGCTTTCAAAGGCGATCTCGGCAATGTCACGACCCGCAATAACGGTTCGCGCCTCAGGAAGCGCCCTGGCAAATCCGCGCCGCGACGTCGACAATCAGCGTGTCCGCACGCGGTTTACCGACATGTCGTCGCAAGACCGCGAAGTTCGCGATCTCCGCCAGGACTACAAACCGCCAACCCCTTGAAGAACTGAAGAAAGTACGTCTCGCGTCAGTTCCGATCGAACCTCGGAACCAGCCTGGGTGCTGCCCGGCCGCGCCATACGCTCGAATTGCGACTGCGGAAATTCCTTCATGTGGCCGGGATATTCGCAGACGCATAAAGATACCCTTAAGCCGGTGGACTGCTAACCATCATTCGTGGTTAACGAACTCTAAAAATAATTGTTTAACGTTTTGTTATCCACTATACCGGCTTCACACCCTAGCGGGTGTTTACAAGGGAGCATAAAAATGCTGAATTTCCTCATCTCGCTCGTTTATGATAACATTCGCCCCTGGTGAATGACTTCGTCGGCCCGGGTATCGTTGGGGCATTGAATAAAGATGCCTATTGATAGTCGGGCCGAAACTTGCTCGATTCGGCAGATCGCCGACGATTGTGGCGCAACATCTCATGTCATTGCCGTTGCTTGATAAATTGCGGGTTTTCGCAGTTGAAGCATGGTCGACATAGGCAGTGACGAGATTGCCAAGCCCTTTTATTCTAGTGCGCTACGTTAACCGTGATCGGCCTGAAGTTCGATCTTCG
The DNA here is from genome assembly GCF_979253035.1 of Sphingomonas sp. AC411. Taxonomy (NCBI): domain Bacteria; kingdom Pseudomonadati; phylum Pseudomonadota; class Alphaproteobacteria; order Sphingomonadales; family Sphingomonadaceae; genus Sphingomonas; species Sphingomonas sp. AC411. The sequence goes on from NZ_CEEDAQ010000001.1 coordinate 1,629,197, forward strand.
ACAACCGCTGATACCGTTGTACCGCATGCGCACGACGGTCCGGTTTGGCACGCGAGTCACCTCTCTTGCCGCGCATGATATGACGCTGGTACCTACACTTCATGGAGGACCGCGACATAGTAGCCGATCAGTGCGCTTTGGTTAGCTCGGTCTGAATTGCCCGAACCCGCACCGGGTTCGAGAACACCATCGCGTCGTCGATCGAGCCGAACTTCAGCGCCATCAGGTCCAGCGCGTAGTTCTGGTTTAATTTCCACGGCTTGCGCTCTCCCTGGGTTGGCAGGGCGGCGGCGGCGCGCTGGACGTAGCCGGAGGTGAAGTCGAGGAACGCCTCGTTCTTCATCGTCGGATCGTCGTTGTGCGGGGTCGCCTGGCGCAGGCCGCGCTTCTTCATCGTGTTGAGCAGGCGGCAGACATACACCGCGGTCAGGTCGGCCTTCAGCGTCCAGGAAGCGTTGGTGTAGCCGAAGGTCGAGGACAGGTTCGGCACGCCGTCGAACATCATCCCCTTGTACTGGAGCCGTCCGGCGAGCTCGATCGGCTTGCCGTCGAGGCTGAACGCGACGCCGCTCATCAGTTGCAGTTCGAGGCCGGTGGCGGTGACGATCACGTCGGCGGGCAGGTCCTTCCCGAATCGAGATGGATGCCCTCGGGCGTGATCCGTGCGATCGTGTCGGTGACGATCGAGGCGGTGCCGGCGTTGATCGCGGTGAACAGGTCGCCGTCGGGCACCAGGCAGACGCGCTGATCCCACGGGTTGTAGCGCGGCGTGAAATGCGTCGCGACGTCATAGTCGGGGCCGAGCTGATCGCGGACCATGCCGATCATCCGCTCCTTCACTTTGGCCGGCTTCTTCGCGCCAGACGATAGAAGACCATCCCCATCAGCACGTTCTTCCACCGCGTGATGCCGTAGGCGGCCTTGGCCGGAAGCTTGCCGCGCAGCCAGTTCGCCACGCCATCCTCGCCCGGGCGCGCGACGATGTAGGTCGGCGAGCGCTGGAGCATCGTCACATGCGCGGCGGTCTTCGCCATCGTCGGCACCAGCGTCACCGCGGTCGCGCCGCTGCCGATCACGACGACTCGCTTGCCGCTATAGTCGAGGTCCTCGGGCCAGAATTGCGGGTGGACGATCTGCCCGGCAAGCTCTCCGCACCCTCGAACTCGGGCGAATAGGCCTTGGCGTAATTGTAATAGCCCGCGCACATCGACAGGAAGTTGCAGGTCAGCGTGACCGATGCGCCATCGGGTCCCGTAGCTTCGACCGTCCAGCGCGCGTCTTGGGTCGACCACGCGGCGGACTTCACGTGATGGCCGTAGCGGATCTTCCGGTCGATGCCGTACGCGTGCGCCGTTTCCTCGACATAGGCGCGGATCGAGGGGCCGTCGGCGATCGACTTGGCTGCCGTCCAGGGGTGGAAGACGAACCCGAGAGTGTGCATGTCCGAATCGGAGCGGATGCCGGGATAGCGGAACAGGTCCCACGTCCCGCCCATCGACTGTCGACCCTCGAGGATCATGTAGGTCCGGTCGGGGCAGCGCATCTGAAGGTGGTAGCCGGTGCCGATCCCGGAAATGCCGGCGCCCACCACGATCACGTCGACATGCTCGGTCATGCTGCATCCCCTCGCCCCGGCGTTACGCCGTAGGTTTCATAACCGAACCTATCCTGTTGTGATATTTACTCAATAGTCCTTCGTGTATTTGACGCTCGCGCTCTGCCCGCCGCTCGATCCCGCTGCCGACAACAAGCTTAGCGCCCTTGTCAGCGCGATCTCGAGCTGGGTCGAAGTGAAGCCCTTCGCGTCGGTCACGATCTCCACATAGATGTTCTTCGTGATGTACTTACCCGCCGCGAGGCTGGTGCCACGCCCGGTCGCCTCGTCGGCGCCGAGCACGCGCAACCGGTCGAACCCGGTCGCCGAGCGCAGCTTGCCGAGCGGGTTGAGACCGCCGCCGCCCGACCCGCGCAGCGAGTTCAGCGCAGACGCCAGCTGGATCGCCTCGGTCGCCGACAAATTGGCCGGGCTCGACCCGAACAGCAGGCGACTTAGCACCTCGTCCTGCGGCAGCGTCGGCGTCGAGGTGAACGCGATCTGCGGACGTTGCCCGGTACCCGTCACGTTGATGATGACGGTGATGTCGCTGGTCGTGGTGGACGCCTGGATATTGATGTCCGGGTCGGTCAGCGCGCCGCCGCGGAAGCGGATCTGGCCCTTGGTGACCTCGAATCGCTTGCCCGAGAACGAGTAGGTCCCGCGGACGATATCCAGACCGCCGGTGACGATCGGCGCAGCGGACGTGCCGCCGATCCGCATGTCCATCTCCCATTCGGATTCGAGGCCCATGCCCGACACGAACAGCTGGTTCGGCGCACGGACGCGGAGGTCGAGCTTGAACGAGCCGGCATTCGGCACCTCCGACCGGTCGGTCGACAGCGGCGTACGCACATCGCCCTTGCGCCGTACCCCGGTCAGTTCGGGGACTTCGGCTTGGCCCTGGCGGATGATCTGATAGCGCGCCTCGGGGATCTGGAGATCGCCCTGGATCAGCCCGCCGTTGCGATCGTGCGTGAGGCGGACCGTGCCGGTCGTGGTGGCGCTGATCGCGTCGCTCTTCGCGAGCTGTGCATTGTTCAGCGTCGCGCGGATATCGATCGGGAAGCCGCTGTCCGCCGCAAAGCCGATCTTGCCCTGCGCCTGCACGGTACCGTCGCCAGCCTTCGCATTGAGCTGGGTCAGTTGGAGGTCGGTGTTCGAGAAACGGCCTGCGATCCGCATCTGCGAAAGGCGCGTGCCGTAGGTTTCGTTGTCATAGGTCAGGTTATCGGCACGGACGACGCCGTTGAGCTGCGGTGCCTGCAGCCGACCTGAGAAATCAGCGGCGACCGCGATCGGCCCTGACAGCTGCTGGTTCGGGATCGCCGCAAAGCTGAACAGCACCGCCGATGGGCCATTGTAGCGGATCCCGCCCGAGAGCGGCGCAGCCATCAGGCGCGTGCTCCACGAGCCGTTCCCGGCCGGTAGCGGCCGCAGGTTCGCGACCATCCGGCCAATGACGGAAGTGCCCCGACGGACCAGTGCACGACCGGTAGCGCCATCGCCGCCAAGCGTTCCGGCGAACACGATGTCGACCGGCTCGGAGACGGCAGCAAGGCCCGAGCGCGTGAAGTTGGCGACGGTCACGCGTGCGTCGGCGGTCGGCAATGCGGCCGAGTTCGCCTGCGAGAAGTCGAGGCTGCCGGTCGCCTTGCCGCCGATGCCGAGGTTCGGGACGAGTGCCGACAGCGTCGACAGATCGAGACGATCGAGCCGGACCTGCGCGTTCGTGCCGCGGCCATAGCTGCCGGCCAGGCGCGCCGAGCCACCGCCTGCGCCACCGAAGTCGATCCGGGTCGGCGACAGGCGGTATTCGCCCTTCACCGCCTGGATGCGCGCCGGATTGACGGTGCGGAAGTCGATGCCGTTGGCCTGACCCTGTGCCGCGACGAGGTAATTGTTCGGGCTGAGCTTGGCGTTGACGGCGAGGCGGAAGGGCACGCCGTTCGAGCCGGTCAGCACCGCTTGCGCAGTGCCGTTGCCGCCGACGTAATTCACCTTCGCACGTGCTGCGGACAGGACGATCGCCCCATAGCGCATGTCGGCGATCTGCGCGTCGGCGACGATCTGTGGCGTCGGCGTCATGACCGCGGTGGCGTTGACGATCGCGCGGCCGATGGTGAAGTCCACCATCCCCGGGATCTTGGCACCGTTGGCGCGCGAGGCGACGTCGGCGCGTTGATAACCGCCCTGGTTGGCGAGGCGGACATTGCCCGTCAGGCCCTGCCCAGCGAACTGGAGCGCACCCGAGAACGGGCCGGCCGCGGTCTGCACGATCCGGCCGCGACCGGTGATCCCGGCGAACACCACGCGGCGCACGTCGACCGCGAGCTGCGTGCCCGGCGTAACCAGCACGTCGGCGGTGAACGGGCCGTAGTTGGTGCCGCCGCTCGCAGGTGACGGCATAGGCGCCGCCGCGGCCGACGATCCGGGCGTTGAGGTTCACTAGCCCAACGCCGACGCCGGGACGCGGTGCGCGCAGAACGACGACAGGAGCCGTCGCGCTTCCCGTCACGCGGGCCGACAGCGGGCCGTAGACGGTGGAATACGCGTCTGCATTGACCAGCACCGCGCCGGTGGCGGGATCGAAGCGACCTTCGCCGCGCGTGACGCGGAACTGTGGCGCATTCATCCGGAGATTGCGGAAGGTAACGATGCCTTCCGGGCTGTAGCCGATGTCCGAGCGGACGATCGCGTTACCGCCGAGGAAGCTGCGCGCGCCCTCGTTGAAGATCTGCGCGGTCTGCGCGACGACACGGCCGGTGATGCCGAAGCCACCATTCGGTCCCGGTACCAGCTTGGCGTCGGTCGTCAGGTTGACGATGCCGATGCCATCGACGCGGTAGTTGTTGACCCGGCCCTTCAGCGCGCCGGTGTAGCGGCCGGTCGACATGTTCGCGACGACCACCGCGGTTGCGTCGATCTTGTCCGAGCGGATCTTGAGATTGTCGGACAGGACGTTGACGCCGGAGATCGCGAAATCGCCGTCGATCGCGACGTTCGTGGCGAGCCCGCCGACCGCGGCGTTGAGCCCCGTCACGCGACGTGCGCGTGCCTTCACCGGCACCAAGATGCGGTCCGAGTTCACGCGCGCGAGGCCCTCCGCGTAGAGGTTCTCGACGCCCATGTCGCCGAACGCGATCGTTGCCGCACGGACCTTGTAGTCTACCGTCGGCGTCGCGAACGCGCCGTCGAGGACAACGCGCGCGCTGACGTCGCGACCGCGCAGGTTCGGCAGGATCGCGCCGGGCGTCAGCAGCTTCGCGTTCACCGCGAAATTGCCGAACCGGCTGTTGGCGAGATCGATCAGGCCGCCGGCGTCGACCGCGAGCGCGTCCGACTTTAACGTCATCCGCGTGTCGGCCTTGCGATCGTTAAGCGTGGTATCGATCGCGACATCGAGCTGTGGCGCGGTCAGGCGCTCGACTGGACCTTCGAGGTACAGGCCGGGACGCGTCGAGCCGCGTACTTCGATGTGGCCGTTCTTCGCGGTCAGCCCGAGGTTCGCCAACTGCCCGCCGCCGAGCGTCGCGACAGCGCGACCCTGCCAAGACGCCCAGCTGCCACGACCATCGACGCTCGCAGTCAGCGGCGCCTTGAACGAGCCCATCGTCGAGACGACGCCGCCGACCGGAGCGGTCAGCTTTACGTTCACGTCGAGCTTGTTCTGCTCGGGCACCGCGTCGAGCTTGAGCACGAGGCGGTCGCCGCCAGCGATACCGCGGCCGGTCAACGCGGTCGCGTTGGTCGTCAGCTGCGCGCGCTTGTCGGCGATGTGCACCGCGCCGTCGATCTTCACGATATGCGTCTGGCCAGTCACCGGCTTGGCGATGACGAAACGGTCGATCGCCAACCGGTTCACGTCGATGTCGAGATCGGGGAGCAGCGGCGCGTTCGGATCGGTCGGCGTCGCGTTCAGCACCGGGCGACGCTGCAACGTGACGAGCGGTGTCGTTAGCGAGCGCACGTCGACATGGTTGTTGGCGAACGCGAACGGGCGCCAGTCGACGGCGAGCTTCGGGCTGGTCAGGAAGACGCCCTTGGGATCGGACACGCGGACGTCGCTGAGTGTCATCGCGCCGTACATCGAGCCGTCGATCCGACCGACCTTGATGTTGAGCCCGGATGCGGTGGTGTAGCCACCGATCTGATCCGCGACGAGGCGGCGGCCCGGATCGGTGTTGATCCCGAACAGCACGATCAGCACGAGCGCAATCAGCCCGACGACCAGGATCGCAAGCCATTTCAGGATGCGCTGCCACAACGGGCGACGCTCGACGATCACCGTTTCGGACTGCTCGAACTGGTCCCGCTCAGCAGGGCCCCGTTCACCAGCGGGAGTGCCGTTTTCGGCCATCAGAATGCCTGCCCGATCGAGATGTAGAGGGCGATCTTGCCGTCGCCCTCGCGTGGGTTCAGCGGCGTCGCGACATCGATACGCATCGGGCCGAAGCTGGTGTAGAAGCGCCCGCCAATGCCCGCGCCGTAGCGCAGGGACGACAGGTTCGGCGTGCTGCTCTCGTAGCTGTTGCCGGCGTCGATGAACGGCACGATGCCGAAATCGCCGAACCGGTAGCGGGCTTCGAGTGCGAATTCGTTGAGCGACCGACCGCCGACCGGGTTGCCGTTGGGATCGAACGGCCCGAGCCGCTGATAGCCATAGCCGCGCACCGATCCGCCGCCGCCGCCATAATAGCGCCGCGATGGCGCCAGGTCGTCGCGGTCGACGCCCTGGATCGAGCCGGCCTTGGCACGTCCGGCGATCACGATGCTACTGGAGACGGGGTAATAGAACGTCCCTCGATCATCGTTCGGATGTACGGCTTCACCGACCCCTGCACCGATGTTTCGGGGCTGAGGTTGAGCGTCAGGCGATAGCCCTTGGTCGGGTTGAGCAGATTGTCCGAGCGATCGAACCGAACCTGGCCCGGCAGCGCGACGATGCCGTAGGTGCGGCGGACGTCCCTGCCTTGCGCGAAGTCGTAGACGCTCTCGTTCGTGCCCACGAGTTCGCCGCCGTAATAATAGGTCAGCGGCTTCTGCCAGATCGGCGTGGAGTCGTAGCTCCAGCGGACGCCGACGCTGGTCGTGAAGGCGTCATAGGCGTCGTAGTTCGAATGGTTCGCGCCCGCGGTCAGGCTGAACGTCTTGTCGCGCTTGCCTGCGTTCGCGCGGCGGAACGTGCCCGACACGCCCTGTTCCTGCGTCCCCGCGATCACCGAGGCGATCAGCGCGCCCTCGTACGGGAACAGGTTACGGTGCTGCCACGTGCCTTCCGCGCGGAAGCCCTGCCCGGTAGAGAAGCCGACATTGCCGCCGAGCGAGCGCGGCTTGCCCTCGCTCTGACGCACCAGCAGGTCGACCTGTTCTGTGCCATCGGGGTTGATCGTGCCGGTCCGGACCGGTTCGACCGACACGGTCGAGAACAGCGACGTCGCGACCAGCGCATCGCGCAGATCGTCTGTCATCCGGTTGTCGTAGAGTTCGCCCGACTTGAACCGCGGGAACAGGCTCAGATGCTCCAGATTGAAGACCGGATCGCCTTCGGTCCGCAGCTGTCCGAACGACGAGCGAGGACCCGTGTCGACGGGCAAGGTGTACGCGCCGGTCGGGGTCTGGTCGTCGAGCAAGATATCGCGCTCGCCGACCTTGACGAACGGATAGCCTTGCTGCGGCAGCGTCAGGCTGACGTTCGCCTCGGCGCCCTGAATGCGCGCAGCCTCGATCGGGTCGCCGACCTTGAGCGGCAATTGCGTGCGGACCAGATCCGCGGGCGTCGTCGGATCCGACTTCACGGTGATCGACGACAGCGAATAGAGCCGGCCGGGTTGCGCGCTGACAGTCGCCTTCAGCCGCGCGGGCTTGGTCGTGTCTGCATCGGGGATCGTCTCGATCGTCGAGATCGCGGTCGCGTCGTAATAGCCGAGCGACTTGAGCAACCGCACCGCGAGTGCCTCGTCCTCGCGTGCGCGCGCCGCGACCTGCGTGGCGTTCGCGGCCTTGCCCTTGCCCTCGTTCAGGGCGGACAGCGCCTTGTATTCGCCTTCGAGCCCGTCGCCTGCCTTGTCGAGCCCCTTGGTGGCGGTCTCGTAGCGGATCTCAGGCGCGTCCTTGTCCTTGATATCCGCGGCGGTCTGGAGCGGGGTCGTGTCGAAGCTCGACAGCGGTGTCAGCGGTTGCGCCAGTTGCGGATCGCTGGGACCGGTCGGCGGTAGGACGTCGCCCGCAAGCGTGGTCGCGGGAGACGTCGCGGTTGCGGGCGTTGCGGGTGCCTGGGTTGCAGGTGTCTGGTTCGCAGGTGCCTGGGTCGACGGGGCAGGCAGCGGCGCCATCGCTTCCAACGGCGCATTCAGGTCACCGCTCAGCGGCGGCAGCGCGCTGTCGAATTCGGAATCGGGAACGATCGGCGCGTCGGAGCGCGGGTCGGTGGACTGCGGCTGATCGCTCGGCTTGGGCGCGTCGGGACCCTTGGCCGGGGCGGTGCCCGGCTTGGCAAGCTGCGCGGAACCGATACCCGCAAACCCCGTTGTCGACGCTACCAACGCGAGAGCGAGCCAATGATGCCGGCTATTCGAAGCTGTCACACGATCCCCTTTACGGACGGCAATCGTGTACGATTCACCCCCATCTTCGTCCACGTAACGCACGTAGGACGGCTTGGTTTCCAACAAATTTACCTCAGACACAGCCGATTAGGCCACCGACCGGCATGACGACGGTATCACGGCCGGGGCGGTCGATCCTTAGCGTCGCGGAGGTCACGGTCGCGCCGGCCGAGATGTCTGCACGGACGGCGACCGCCATGTCGAGCGTCGCGGTGACGTCGCCACCACGATACACGGTGACGCCGCCAAAGCCGAAACCGATCGCGGCTGACTGGGTCGCCATCGCATAGTCGGTCGTCTTGCCGTCGACCGCAAGGCGGATCTGCGCCGGGTCGGCGGTGGCCATCGCAACGAGTTGGCGGCCGGCGTCCATGCTCCAGAGATACGCGGCGCACCCCTTGGCGGGAAGCTTCTGCTTGCCGATCGCGCCGAGCGGGCCCGGACCTGGATTTGCAGCTGGCGCAGGCGCCGCGGTTTGCAGCGCGAGCATAAGAGCGAGCGATATCATGGCGTCAGGCCTATCATGAACAGCCACGCGGGATAACCCGCGATCGCCAGCAACGCGCCGAATGGAAGCGCGGTGTCCGCCGCCATGCTGCGTCCCTTGAGAAGCGCGGAGAGGACCACGCCGAGCCCGATCATGCTCGCGATCAGCAGGACGGCGGGCAACATCTGCCATCCGAGCCACAACCCGATCGCGCCGAACAGCTTCGGATCGCCGCCGCCCATACCGTCGCGTCCTCGTATGCGTCGATAGCCGAACGCGACCAGCCACAGCGTCCCGAACCCGGCGATGCCGCCGATCAACCGCTCGGATAGCGGCGGATCGATGCCCAACGCCGCACTCGCCAATCCGGTCGCGGCAAGCAGCAGGGTCAACCGATCGGGCAGCCAGAACGCGACGAGATCGAGACTGGCGAGCGCCAGCAGCAGCCATCCGAAGACCGCGCCTGCGATCCCGATGGGTCCCGGCACGACCAACCCCGCCGCGGCACCGATCGCCAGTCCGGCCAGTTCGATCCGCCAGTGGACGGGGCTGATCGGTGCGCGGCACGAACGACAGCGTCCTCTCAGTACAAGAGCGCTGAGCAGCGGCACGAGGTCGGTCGCGCGCAGCGTTCTGCCGCACGCATCGCAGGCCGAACGCCCCTGCATGACCGATCGGCCATCGGGCCAGCGCGTCACCAGCGCCGCGACGAAGCTGCCGATGATCGCGCCGAGCACGCCCAGCGACACCGCCCAGAACGCCGCCTCAGACACCCGTTTTCCGCACCAAATAGCGATACACGCCGAGGAGATTGATCCCGAACAACACGATGTTCTGCGTGCCCAGCGCCCAGTCCCCGGTCAAGGCCGCACCGCTCAGCCACGCGATCGACGAGCCGACGAACAGCACGAACCCCACCCCGTCACGCGCCGCCCGAAATCGAGCGATACCATGAACGCGGCGATCACCCCCGACGCGGCGGCACACCATTTGAGCGTCATGATGAGGGTTTCCATGCCGACGGGTCTAGGCGCGTCCGCCCGTGCTTTGTATTGCCGCACATCAACCCCAGATACGGGGCAGAAAAATACATGGAGAGCTGAAGTGGCCGCCGATCGAGATCCTATCGTCATCCTGTCCTACGCACGTACGCCGATGGGTTCGTTCCAAGGCGCATTGTTGGGCGCGACCGCGACGCAGCTTGGCGCCGACGCGGTGCGCGGTGCGGTCGAGCGGTCGGGCGTGTCGGCTGCCGAGATCGAGCGGATCTACATGGGCTGCGTGCTCCCCGCCGGGCTCGGCCAGGCGCCGGCGCGACAGGCGGCGATCAACGCCGGGCTGGGTGATCACGTCGAGGCGACGACCGTCAACAAGATGTGCGGTTCGGGGATGCAGGCGGCGATCCTGGCGGCGGATGCGCTGGCGGCGGGGTCGGTCGACCTGCTCGTCGCGGGCGGCATGGAGAGCATGACCAACGCGCCGTATCTCTCGAAAAGCCACCGTGGCGGTGCGCGGATCGGGCATGACCGGATGTACGACCACATGTATCTCGACGGGCTCGAGGATGCGTACGAACCCGGCAAGCTGATGGGCAATTTCGCCGAGGACACCGCGCACGAATACCAGTTCACGCGCGCGCAGATGGACGACTACGCGATCGAGTCGCTTCACCGCGCCCAGCGCGCGCAGAAGTCCGGCGCGTTCAACCGCGAGATCGTCTCCGTCGATATTGCGGGCCGCAAGGGCACCACGACCGTCTCACTCGACGAACAGCCGGCCAAGGGCGATGTCGCCAAGATCCCCACGCTGAAGCCCGCCTTCTCGAAGGACGGCACGATTACCGCCGCCAACGCCTCGTCGATCTCCGACGGTGCCGCTGCGCTGGTGATGACGCGCGCGAGCGTCGCGGACCGGCTCGGGATCACGCCGATCGCGCGCGTCGTCGCACATGCCGCGCACGCGCATGCGCCGTCGCTGTTCACCACCGCGCCGGTATTCGCGATGCGCAAGGCGATGGAGAAGGCCGGCTGGTCGGCGTCGGACATCGACCTGTTCGAGGTGAACGAGGCGTTCGCCGTCGTCGCGATGATTGCGATGCGCGACCTCGGGCTGCCGCACGACAAGGTGAACATCCACGGCGGCGCATGTGCGCTGGGCCATCCGATCGGGGCGAGCGGCGCGCGGATCCTCGCGACGCTGCTGTCGGCGCTGGAAACGACCGGCCAGAAGCGTGGTCTCGCCTCGCTTTGCATCGGCGGCGGCGAAGCGACCGCGATGGCGGTGGAATTGATGCGCTAGTTTTCTTCCCCCTCCCTGAAAGGGAGGGGTCGGAGTGGGTTGCCCTCCGCATCTCCCGAGCACAGTCTCGAAGAATGCCGCGTGTTCCTCCCGAAATGACACGGCGTGCTCGGGATCTGCGCAACCACCCGACCGATGCGGAGATCGCGATCTGGCACAAGGTCGCGTATTTTCGGCCCCGGTTTACGCGGCAGTTGGTGGTTGAGCGGTTTATTGTCGACCTAGCTTGCCGGGAAATGCGGCTGGCGGTGGAGTTCGATGGGAGCCAGCATATTAGTTCTGTTCGCGACCTTGCTCGTACGGTGCGGTTGGAAGCGCTCGGCTGGACGGTGATCCGGTTCTGGAACTCCGATGTCGCCCGGAATCCGAACGGTGTGGCGGAGACTATCCTGGCAACCGTCGTCCGTCTTCAGCGGCCGACCCACCTCAACCCCTCCCTTCCAGGGAGGGGAGCTAGAAGGGGGCAAGAAGGGGGCAAGAAGGGTAGTCGGTACCGAACCCCTCTTCTTACCCCCTCCCTGAAAGGGGGGTGGGGGTGGGTCGGCTTCCGTATCACGCACCGCCGCCCCGGAAGCTAAACCCCCACCCTCAAGGCAAAGTCTCACCAGCCTCCACACCCCAAAGTCCGCTAATCTGCACGAACCCCGCCTGACCCTTCACGTCCATCCGGCACCAGCCATTCCCGCACTGGCTCAACCGACCGACCACGCCCGGCGCCGCGCGCCACAACAGCCGGCTCCCTGAAACCGGCTTCTCCCGCAGCTCCACAGGCCCCGCCCCGCGAACGATCGCGGTCCGCGTGCCGCTCAGCAAATTCGCCTGCATCCAGCCCTCGGTCCCGTCGGGATCCGCCACCTTGCGCCATTCCTTGAAGATCGCGACGACCTTGATCGGCAGGTCCTGGCGTTGATACAGCCAGCTCGCCGGATACGTCCGCGCAGGCCCGGTCCGCATGCGCGCGCGCGTCGCCGAGATCGACGCGTAATAGGGTACGCTCCGCTTCGCATCGGCGGCGGTCGCCGGGTCCGGCACCAGCGCCACGATGACGAAAGCGGAAAGCGCGGCGGCGAGAATGCGCATGGTCATGTCCTAACTGGCGAGACGACGTCCTATCGCGACGAACCGCATTCCTCAACCGAAGTTGAAGCCTCGAAGTCGACGGGACGGCGACGAGACGTTGACGGGCACGAGCGCCTTCGCCAAGCCATCCGCATGATCGACACACGCCGCTGTCCGAACCCGAAGGTCGTCGTCACCCGCGAGCTAGCGGACACGCTCATGGAGCGGATGGAGGCGCTGTTCGATACGCATAACAACCGCCCCGACGCCAAGCTGACGCGCGAGCAACTCGCCGCCGCGATGGCCGATTGCGACGTGCTGGTCCCGACCGTGACCGACGACATCGACGCCGCCCTGATCGCCGGCGCTGGCGACCGCCTGAAGCTGATCGCGAACTACGGCGCGGGCGTGAACCATATCGACCTGAAGGCGGCGCGGGCTCGCGGGATCATCGTCACCAACACGCCGGGGGTCCTGACCGAGGACACCGCCGACATGACGATGGCGCTGATCCTGTCGGTCCCCGCCGCCTCGCCGAGGGCGAGAAGCTGGTACGGTCGGGCCAGTGGAACGGCTGGAGCCCGGGCGGGATGCTCGGCCACCGGATCGGCGGCAAGGCGCTAGGGCATCGTCGGCATGGGGCGGATCGGCCAGGCGGTCGCGCTCAGGGCGCGCGCGTTCGGGCTGACGATCCATTACCACAATCGCACCCGCCTGCCCGCCGTCCGCGAGGCGCAACTGGCGGCGACGTTCCACGAATCGCTCGACGAGATGCTTGCGGCGGTCGACATCGTCACGATCCACACACCGCTCAATGCCGACAGCCGCAACCTGCTCGACGCGCGGCGGATCGGGCTGATGCGCCCGCATGTCTACCTGATCAATGCGGCGCGCGGCGGGATCGTCGACGAGGTGGCGCTAGTCGAGGCGCTGGAGAACGGGCGGCTCGCTGGTGCTGGGCTCGATGTCTGGGCGCACGAGCCGGTGATCGATCCGCGCCTGCTCGCGCTGCCCAACGTCGTGATGCTGCCGCATATGGGGTCCGCCACGCTCGAAGGCCGGATGGCATCGGGTGAACGCGTGATCCAGAATATAAGGATGTGGGCGGACGGACATCGACCGCCGGATCAGGTTCTCGACGGCTGGGCCTGATCGCGCAAAGGTAATCTGTATCAGTATTGCGGAACCGATCTCGCAATGCAGCATTTGTTGGACACCCCCGGAGAGAATGGAGTGTCCCCAATGAAGAAGATTGCTGTTTCCGCGCTGCTGCTCGCATCCGCCGTGTCGATGAGCGCCTGCTCGACGCTCAAGGGCGCGGGCATCGGTGCCGCCGGCGGCGCAGGCGTCGCGGCAGCCACTGGTGGTAGCATCGAAAAGGGTGCGGCGGTTGGCGGTGCCGGTGGCGCGGTGGTCGGCACGGTCGCCGACTGATCGAGCACTCGGTGGGACATGCGGGAATATCGCCCCTGTCCCACCAAATTACGGCGTCCGACAGTTTGGTGAGCCATTAATCCTCCCCGCCAGGGGAGGTGGCACCGAAGGTGACGGAGGGGAAGGACGCGGAACAGAGGTTTCCTCTCCTCCCCTCCGTCTGGCAGAGACAGCCACCTCCCCTAGCGGGGAGGATTAAACCAGCCACCTCCCCCTAGCGGGGGAGGATTAAACCAAACGCCTCAGACCGCTTGCCTTAGACCGCGCGCATCCAGTGCGTGCGGGCGACTGTTCCGGTCAGCACTTTCGACCCAAATGCCTTGATGATTTTGGCGGCGTCGGCACTGTTCATCAGCACGACCCGCGTGCTCCCCCGACGGCAGCGTCTCGATCGCGCTGATGATTGCGCCGTGCTTCTTGCACATCGCAACGACCTGAGGCTGCTCGACGCTGACGTTCACCGCCCGCGAGATCGGCACGACAGTCTCGGCGACCTGCTTTGCGACGACCTGCTTGTCGACGGCCGGCTTGTCCGCGCCCGTGGTCACGATGCGAGCGTTCCGGTTGCGATGTAAGGATAGATCGTCATGCGGCATTCCCGGCTCGGAGCGGGAGCGCAAAGCATCTCTCAGTCGCAGCCTGCCCGTACGAAGCGCCGCGATGGATCCGTTATGCGCGCAATGCCCGGAAACGGCAATGGCCGCGCTACGCCCGCACCCGCAGCAGGGCCAGTCCGAAGCCGATGAAGATCCCGCCCGTCACCCGGTCGAACGCCCGTCGCAGCGCCGGTCGCGTCAGGTATCTGGCGAGCGTCCGGCCGCCTGCCGCATAGATGCCGTACCAGATGCTCTCGACCACCGCGAAGGTCGCCACCAGGATTGCGAACTGCGGCGCCTGTGGCGATGCGCGATCGACGAATTGCGGGAGAAAGGCCGCGGCGAACAGCAACAGCTTGGGGTTGCTGATGCCGATCACGAACCCGCCGCGGAACAGCCGGCGGGCGGAAACCGTCACCGGCAGCGCGTCCGCGCCGACGTCGATCGGAGACCCTGCCCCGCGCCATGCCTTGATGCCGAGGAACACGAGATACGCGACCCCGGCATAGCGCAGCGCGTCGAACACGCGGGGCCATGCGGCCAGCAACGCGGATACGCCCGCCGCCGATGCCGCAAGCACGAGTATCAGCGCGGTCAGGCACCCCGCCATCGCCGCGATGCTGCGGCGCGCGCCGAACGCCACGCTGCGCGTCATGACGTGCAGCATATTGGGACCCGGCGTCCCGCACAGCAGGACGATCGCGATGACGAACAGCCACCATGCGTGGAGTGTCATGTCTGCCCCCTGCCCCTTCTTGCGGATACGGAAAAACTGGCTGCCCCGCCGCGCGCCACCTGCTCGGAACCTTGCCAACACCGGTAGGTCACCTCGGACCTGTTCCGGGGTCCACGGTGCGGCAAACTCACACCTTAGAGAATGCGGCACCGTGGATGCCGGAACAAGCCCGGCATGACGAAGAAAGTGGCGTATTGGGATATCGCGCCGCCGCTAACCTGCGGTTCGCTACAGCCCCCGCCTCAATCCCCCGTAAGGATCCGATCGACCAGCTGCCCGACACTCGGCACGAAACCGTTCGAATAGAACGGGTCCTTCTTGAAGTTATACGCCGCATGCCCGGCGAACATCAGGTTCTGGTCGATGTCGCCGCCGTGCGCGATGTCCTGGAGCGTTTTCTGGATGCAGAAACTGCGCGGATCGGCCAGCCGACCGGTCGAGTTGGTCTCGGTATCCGCCCAGCTCGAGAACGAGCATTGCGACAGGCAGCCCATGCAATCCGACTGGTCCTTGCGGATCATGCCCTTTTCGGTCGGGCTGACGAACACGAGCGTGTTGTCGGGCGTCTTCAGCGCGTCGGTATAGCCCTCGCCGAACCACTGGCGCGCGCGCAGCAGGTCGTTGCGCGTGACCCAGAAATTCTTGCCCTTCACGCCGACGTCGAGCTGGAAGATGTGATCGCCGGCCTCCTGGGTCGAGAACGCGATCTGGCGCTCGGACCGCGCCTCCAGCGAGCGCAGGAACGGATTGCGCACTGCCGACGAATAGAACCCGGTCGGCGAGAATTTGTGCAGCAGTACGTCGCCTTCCTCGATCTGCGTCAGCGCGTTCTTCCAACCCTCCGGGATCGGGCTCTCGCGCGTGAGCAACGGCCGCGTGCCGAACTGGAACGCGATCGTGCCGAGCTCGGGATTGTCGATCCAGTCGTTCCAGTCGCGCAGATACCAGACGCCGCCCGCCATCACGATCGGCACGTCGTCGCTGATCCCGCCCTCACGCATCACGTCGCGCAGTTCCTTGACGCGCGGATACGGGTCCTGCGGCTTCAACGGGTCCTCGGCGTTCGACAGGCCGTTGTGCCCGCCCGCGAGCCACGGATCCTCGTACACCACCGCGGCGAGCCACTCGGCCGCCTTCGAATAGGCCCGCTTCCACAGCGCGCGGAAGGCGCGGCCGGAGCTGACGATCGGCAGATAGCTGACGCCGTAGGATGCGGTGATCTCGGACAGCTTGTACGGCATGCCCGCACCGCAGGTGACGCCGGCGACCTTGCCGCGCGTGCGCTCCAGCACGCCGTGCAGGATCCGCTGCGCGCCGCCCATTTCCCACAGCACGTTGATGTTGATCGCGCCCTTGCCGTCGGCGATCTCGTACGCGCGCTCGACCTGCTGGACCGCACCCTCGATCGCGTACTGGACGAGTTCCTCGTGACGGTCGCGCCGCGTCAGCGCAGCATAGACCTGCGGAATGATCTTGCCGTCGGGATCGTAGCTGTCGGCGTTCACGGCCGAGACCGTGCCGATGCCCCCGGCCGCAGCCCACGCGCCGGCCGAGGCGTGGTTGGTCGCAGCGACGCCCTTGCCGCCCTCAACCAGAGGCCAGACTTCCCGACCGTTATAGACGATAGGCTTCAGGCCCTTGAACACGACGTCACCTCTCCCGGAAAATACGGCCCCCTATATCGCAAGGACGCAGCGCGCGAGCAATATTAAGACCTAGGTTAGTATATCGCCTAGTGCACCGGGGCGGCCGAGCGCATCCTCGTACAGCGCGCGATAGCGGGCGATCATCACCGCCTCGTCGTACTCCGCCCGTGCCTTGGCCTGGTTCGCGGCACCGACCGACGCCCGCAAGGCCGGATCCGCGACCAGCGCCTGCAACGCATCGCGCAGGCGCACCTCGTTGGCGATGTCGGTGACGAACGGCAGGTTTTCGGGCGAGACCATCCGCCTGATGTCGCCGACCGGATAGCTCGCGATCGGCAGACCCGCCGCCATCGCCTCGACCACGGAGATCGGGAACTGCTCGCTCCGCGACGACACCGCCAGCATATCGAAATGGCCGATGTAGCGATACGGCCGATCGAGGAAACCGGGCAGCACGAGCTTGTCCGCCATCCCCATCGCCGCGGCAGCCTGAAGGATGTTCGCGCGCTCCGGGCCGTCGCCGACGATCACGAGGCGCACCCTGCCCGAGACGCCGCCGACCGCACGGACCAGCGCGGTGAGGTCCTTCACCTCGCGCAGGCCCGCCAGCGCGCCGATCACGACTTCCTGGCGCTGCGCGTGAAGCCGGGGATCGCCTTGGGCTCGGGCTTCTGCGTGTAATAGGCGGTGCCGATCCCGTTGACGATCCGGTGCACGCGCTCGCGCGGCTGTTTCCAGGTCTTGAGGGCGATCCCCTCGAGCACCTCGGACGGTACCGCCAGCGCATGCGCCGCGCCCAGCGCGAGCCGCCGATAGACGTTCCGCTCGATCTTGAGCCCGCCCGCCTCGTCGGCGTTGAATCCGTCCTCGTGATGGACGAGCGGCGGCGCTCCCTTGCTGAACGCGCGCCGCGCCATCGCCCCGTCGATCGCGCCCCAGTTGTAGGTCAGCACCAGATCGAACCGTCGCATATACTGCGCGATCGCCTCGTAGCGCTTGACCGAAGGCTTGCCCGTCAGCGGCGGGGATTCTGGGCGATCTCGTAACGGATACCCTGAGCGATCGAATCCCGCGCGCTCAGGGCATCGGGCACCCCGACACGATGGTGTGCTTCGCCCGATCCCCGAAGGCGTTCATCAACCGAACCGCCCGCGCCTCCTTGCCGCCAAGGTCGAACGTGGAATGGAGGTGCAGGATGTTCACGGGAGCGGCCATCGGCGTGCGATGCCGATTTCCGATGGCGGTTTCAAGAGAGCGCTGCGTCGCGCACTGCCGATGTCGTCCTCCCGCGGAACGCCCGCATGGAAGAACGACATCGACAAGCCTGAGTCGCCGCCCTTGGGTCGACTACCAGCTAAGCCCCGCCCGCGCGTAGAGATAGCGACCGTTGAACCCGAATGGCGAGTAATACGGGAAGCCGATCACACCGGTCACGTTGTTGGCGACGACCGTCGCATCCGGGTACACGTCGAACAGGTTGCTGACGCCCAACCCGAGTTGCGCGCCCTTGGTTGCCTGATAGCGAAGCTCCACATCGGTGATGAGATGCTTGCCGCTGTGCACGTCGGCGGCTTCGGTGGTGCCGGGCTGGTTGACGTCGCCGTAATAGGTGACGCGGGCGAGTGCCCCCAGTCGATCGAGCGACCAGTCGATCGATCCCGTTACCTTCTCGCCGGGGGTACCGTCTTCGAGCGTCAGGATACGGCTGCGCGCGAAGAGCACCGGCGCGGGGTTGAGCGTCGACGTCGAGGTCGGCACGCGCGTCACGTCGCTGTCGTTGATGTTGCCCGCGATCGTGAAGTCGAACGTCCCGGCCGCGTCGGTCGGCAGGCGATAATGTGCGACCGCGTCGATACCCTTGGTGGTGGAGGCGAGCCCGTTGATGAAGAAGCGCGCGGCGGTCGCACCCGATCCTGCAAGCAGACTGGTGATCTGTGCGTTGACCGCCGCAGACTGGGTCGCCGACGTCGTGATGTTCTCCGACAGGCCGATCTGGTTGCGGATCCGGATCCTATAGGCATCGACGGTCAGGTCGAACCGACCAAAGCGAAAGACGGTGCCGACCGACAGGTTGGTCGATTTCTCGGGCTCCAGCGGCAGGCCGCCTAGCCGCGTCGCGACCGGGCTGACCGACGGGAAGGTGCCGGTCTGGATCGGGTTGCCGTTCTGGATGACGGTCGCGATCGACGTGAAATACTGCTGCTGGAGAGCAGGCGCGCGGAACCCGGTCGAGGCCGTGCCGCGGAGCGCGAACCAGGGTGCGAAGTCGTAGCGTGCCGAGATCTTGCCGGTAGCGGTGGTGCCGAAATCCGAATAATCCTCGCCCCGGCCAGCGAGCCCGACGAGCAGCTTGTCGGTCACCTGCGCCTCGAGATCGAGATAGACGCTGCCGTTACGGCGGTGACGATCGACTTCGTTGGCGGGCGAGAAGCCGCCGAACCCTTGCGCGCCGGGCGCCGCGTTCGCTGCGGCGCCGGTGATCGTGCCGGCAACGGGATAATCGTACGACGCCCGTTCGCCCGCCTGGATCTGGAAACCTTCGCGGCGCCCTTCGAGGCCGAACGCGACGTTCAGTCCCTGCAGGACGTCGAGCTTGCGACTGACGTCGAGGCCGGCGACGAGCTGATCATAGACCAGCGCGCCGTCCGAGAAGTCCTTCGGGGTCGCGCTGCCATAGGCGTAGTTCGCCGAGTTCAGCGTGCGGAAACCGATCTTGTTGCGGCCGTAGCTGACGTTCAGATCGACCGACCAGTCGGCGACCTCGCCCTTGATGCCGACCGCCGAGTTCAGATCGCGCGATTTGGTGTTGATGA
Organism: Sphingomonas sp. AC411; assembly: GCF_979253035.1. Taxonomy (NCBI): domain Bacteria; kingdom Pseudomonadati; phylum Pseudomonadota; class Alphaproteobacteria; order Sphingomonadales; family Sphingomonadaceae; genus Sphingomonas; species Sphingomonas sp. AC411. Next base: position 1,648,468 of record NZ_CEEDAQ010000001.1, read on the forward strand.
TCGGCAGGAAGCCATCGGGGTAGCCGGCCAGCGCCGTCGTGGCACTGGCGAGCCGCGGAAACGCGGCACTGCGCGTGTCGCGGTCCTGATAGCCGAGCCAGCCGTACAGCTTCCACGAACCGGTCAGCGTCGTGCCGGCATTGGCGAAGATGCTGTACTGCTCGACGGCGGGATCGCCGAACCGGCCCGTCACGCGCAACGGCGTGACACGCGGGTCGAAATCGGCGCGGTTGGTAGCCTGGCGGTTCAGATACTCGCCCGACACGGTCAGGAAGCCATCCTCGCCGAAGCCGACGCCCTGCCACCCCGACACCGTCACGGCATGCTCGCCGTTCGTGCTGCGGCTGCCGCGCGCGGTATCGATGTCGGTGTTGTAGAAGCCGTAATTGACCGTCGCGCCGCCGCCCGACCGGGCCTCGCGCAGGCGCAGGTTGACGACGCCTGCGATCGCGTCGGAGCCATATTGTGCCGATGCACCGTCACGCAGCACCTCGATCCGGTCTAGCGCGACGGTTGGAATGGTGTTCAGATCGACCGCCGCCGAGCCGCGACCGACCGAGCCTCCGACGTTGAGCAACGCAGCGGTATGCCCGCGCACGCCGTTGATCAGCACCAGCGTCTGATCGGGCGACAGGCCGCGCAGCGTCGCCGGCCGGATCGCATCGGTGCCGTCGACCGCCGACGGCCGCGGGAAGTCGATCGAGGGCGCGATGGCCGACAGCGCCGCACCGAGTTCGGTAGTCCCCTGCCGCTGAAGCGCTGCCGAACTCAGCACATCGACCGGCGATGCGCTGTCGAGCCGCGAGCGACCGACCGACCGAGTGCCGGTGACGATGATGTCGTCCTGCGTATCGGGAAGCGCCGCCGCTGGGTCCGAAGCGGCGGGCACCGGCGCATTCTGGGCATGCGCGGCCTGGGCGCTGGCAAAGGCGAGAGTCGAGGCGGCGAGCGTCAACGCGGTACGATAGGCAGTCATGCGATAATCCCTGATAGTGGATCGTTCTGCGACGATCTCGGTGCGTGATGAACGAACGGACGCATTCACCGGTCCCGATAGGTACCAAGCGCGCGGCCGATAAGTGAAAAGAACGCGCGGCTGGATGCACGCGCTGCAACGTCCCATTCGGGAGGCCTTTGCACCGCCAGCACGTCGCCGCCGCATGGTCGTCTCCATCCAAGACGACCATCATCCACTATCGCGGTGGGAGTTCCCAGTCGTTTGAGCTTTCGACCCCGAAATTTTTAGTTGGCGCGCCGACGTCGCACGGTCGGCGCTTGCCGAAACACCGCGGTTCGGCAAGCATGGGCGAAAGGGGAGAAAACCAGATGCTCAAGGCACTCTTGATCGGCCTGACCGCCACCGTTGCGCTGCCGCTCTACGCTCAGACGACACCTGCGCCGCAAACCCGGCCAGCCGCCGCCACGTATATCCAGGCAGGCACGTTGCTCGATCGGCCGGGCCAGCCGCCGCGCGGCAACACAACGATCATCGTCCGCGACGGCAAGGTCGCCGAACTGCGCGACGGCTTCGTGGCACCCGAACAGGGGCGGCGCTGATCGACCTGCGCACCGCGTTCGTCATGCCGGGGCTGGTCGATATGCACGTCCACCTCTGGGGTATCGGCGGCGATCCGATGCGGGCACGACTGGAGGCGCTGAACCGCGACCGGTTCGACGACGAGATGACCGCCGTCGCGAACGCGCGCACGACGTTGAACTCAGGCTTCACCTCGGTCCGCGATCTCGGTGGCGACCCGCGCGGTATCCGTGCGCTGCGCGACGCGATCGACGCGGGAACGGTCGAGGGCCCGAGCATCACCAACGCGGGCGAGATGATCTCGGTGACCGGCGGCCATGGCGACGGCGGCAACGGGCTTGCCGAAGAATTTGCCGACATGGTCCATGGCAAGGAGGTCAATCTGTGCGACGGCCCCGACGATTGCCGACGCGCAGTGCGGGCGCAAGTGGCACTGGGCGCCCGCGTCATCAACTCGCGGCCACCGGCGGTGTTCTCTCGAACGTGAGCGGTGGCCTCGGCCGCGCAATGACTCCGGACGAGATGCGCGCGATCATCGAGACGGCGCATGCGCTGGACCGCAAGGTCGCCGCGCATAGCCACGCAGCCGAGGGCACCAAGGCGGCGCTGGAAGCCGGCGTCGACTCGATCGAACACGGCACGTTCCTCGACGAGGAAACCATCCGGCTGTTCAAAGCCAAAGGCGCCTACCTCGTGCCGACCGAGATCGCGCCTGTCGCAGCGCTCGCACAGGCGCGCGGTGGCGCCTTGCCGCCAGCGACGATCGTCAAGGCCGAGGCTGCCGCCGCCGCCATGGCCGCCAGCCACCGCCGCGCGTATGCGGCCGGTGTGAAGGTCGCATTCGGCACCGACACCGGCGTATCGAAGCATGGCGACAACGGCACCGAGTTCGCACTGATGGTGAGGAACGGCCTCACGCCGACCCAGGCGATCGCGGCCGCGACGACCGGCGCCGCCGACCTGCTCGGACGCGACGACATCGGCACGCTCGCCATCGGCAAGACCGCGGACATAATCGCCGTGCGGGGCTCGCCGCTCGAAGACGTAACCCGCCTCGAGCATGTCGACTTCGTGATGCACCGCGGCGCGATCGCAAAGGGTCCGCAACCCGGCACCTGACTGCGGTTCCGGACGACACAATCGAACCGGTCGCCTTGGCAAATGCCCGCCGAACTGCGACCGTCGGGCTCAGGGCGATCTCGGAGAACGACGACATGCTACGGGCGGGATGGATTTTGGGGATCGGGCTGTGCGCAGCCCCGGCCGCGGCACAGAGCGTACGCGTCGAAGGGGCACGCTCGAAGGCGTCCGCCTGACGGCGTCGCAAGCGCCGGTCGATACCTATCGCGGAATCCCTACGCCGCGCCGCCGATCGGTCCGCTCAGGTGGCAGCGACCCAAGCCTGCCGCACGGTGGAGCGGCGTGCGGAAGGCGGACGCATTCGGTGCACGCTGCATGCAGCAGGCCTTGTTTGCCGACATGAAGTTTCGCTCGCCCGGCATCGCCGAGGACTGCCTGACGCTCAACGTGTGGGCGCCGGCCGGTACGAAACCCGGCGCGAAGCTTCCCGTGCTGTTCTACATCCATGGCGGCGGCGCGATCGCGGGCGACGGGTCCGAACTCCGCTATGACGGCGCAGCACTGGCACGGCAGGGCATCGTCGTCGTGACGATCAACTACCGGCTCGGCGCATTCGGCTTCCTCGCGACCAGCGACCTCGTCGCGGAATCGCCGACGCACACCGCGGGCAATTACGGCCTGCTCGATCAGGCCGCCGCGCTGGCCTGGGTCCGCCGCAACGCCGCCGCATTCGGGGGCGATCCGGCGCGCATCACGATCGGCGGGGAAAGCGCCGGATCGATGTCGGTCAGCGTGCTGATGACCTCGCCGCTGACCCGCACGCAGTTCGCGGGCGCGATCGGCGAGAGCGGCGGCGTGATGCCGCCGAGCTTCCGCCCCAAGTCGCTGGCGCAGGCGACCGCGAATGGTGACGCATTCGTGCGCACGGCGGGCGCGCGTTCGATCGCAGACCTCCGCGCGATGCCGGCCGACGCAGTGCTCGCCGCGCAGGGCACCCAGCGCCTTCGCGCGGACTTCATCGTCGACGGCCTGTTCCTGACCGAGGCGCCGATCGACACCTATGCGGCAGGACGAGCGGCACGCGTGCCGTTGCTGGTGGGTTCGAATTCGCAGGAGGGCAGTTGGACCGGCGTCCTGAATGGCCAGCCGCCGACGGTCGCGAATTACCGCGCCGGCATCGCCCGGCTCTACACCGATGCCGATGCCCTGTTCGCGCTGTACCCGGCACGGACCGATGCGGAGGTGCCGGCCGCCGCGACGAGGCTGGCGAGCGACACGTTCCTTGGCGCATCGACCTGGAAGTGGTTCGACCTGCATCGCCGGACCCGGCAGCCGACCTATTATTACTATTTCTCGCATCCCCGGCCCGCGGCGCTGCCACCGCTGACCAACCCCGAGGTCCCGCCGATGGGCGCGGTGCACAGTGCCGAGATCGAATATGCGCTCGGCAATCTCGATACAAACCCGGCCTATGCGTGGACCCCCGACGATCGGCGCATATCCGCCGTCTTCCAAGGCTATTTCGCGGCGTTCATCAAGACCGGCAACCCGAACGCGACCGGCCTGCCGACCTGGCCCGTCGCATCGCCCGGCAATGGCGCGATCATGCGTCAGACCGTCGATATGCAGACGCGTGCGGAGCCGTTTACCGAGCAGGCGCGCTACGAGGCTGCGGTTCCCCTGCTCGAGAACCGCCGGCCCTGACCGCGCAGGCTGGCGTCACGCGGTGCGTCAGATCTGGTCGAGGAACACCGCGCCGGGGACCGCCAGCGTCTGCTTGGTGGCGGTCAGCCGGCCGTCGCTCTCGACCTTGAAGATCGCGACGGTGCCGGAGCGTTCGTTGGCAACCACCAGCCGCCGCTGCGCGTCGAGGAGCAGGAACGCGCGTGGCCAGTTGCCACCGCTCGCGATGTGCTGGAGTGGGCTCGGCACGCCCGCGGAATCGAGTGCGAACACCGCGATGCTGTCATGCCCGCGGTTGGAGACGTAGAGCCGTCGCCCCGCACGGTCGATCGCGATATGCGCCGCCTGCGATGCGCCGCGATGCTGGGCCGGCAGTGTCGAGACGATATGTCGCGTGACGAACCGCCCATCCGCTTCTGCGTCGAGCATGATCAGCGTGTTCGACATCTCGCAGACGACATAGGCGACCGGCCGTGTCGGATGGCGTGCGAGATGCCTTGGCCCGGCCCCCGCCGGCGCGCGCCACGCGACCACCGGCTCCGCGAGCGTCCGCGCGCGCGGATCGAACCGATAGGCGAAGATCGCATCCGCGCCGAGATCGACCGAATGCAGCCAGCGCCGATCCGGGCTGAACCCGACCCAATGCGCGTGCGGTCCGTCCTGCCGATCATGGTTCGGGCCGCTGCCGGTATGGCGGAACAGCGTCGGCTGGCCGGGAACGCCGGTCCGTCGGTCGAGCTGATAGAAGGCGACGCTGCCACTGGAGTAATTGGCGATCGCAAGGCACGCGCTGGCCCGGTCGATCGCGACATAGCAAGGGTCGGCCCCAGCGGTCGGCACGATGCCGCGCCGTGTCCAGCCGGGCGCGTAGGCCGCGATCTCGCCGGCCGCATTTTCGCGAACGAGGTAGTAGGCACCGCCGGGGCCACCACCGGCACCGAACGAGGCGTCCGCGATCCCGGCGATCGGCGTTCCGACCTGCCATTGGTCTTGGCGCGGATCGTACTTGATCGGGTACAGGCCCTTGCCACCCTCGCGCGCGTAGGTCCCGGCGATCAGCGTGATTGCGCCCGATGCGGCGCGCTTGGCGACCGCCGGAAAGGCGATCGTTGCCGCCATCCCGGCAAGCGCGGACCGTCGTGTCGTCGTCCAGTCGGTCATCATCGGTCCTCGGCTAGCAGCGGCATCGATGGCGGTTCATGCGTCATGCCCGGCGCGGTGGCAACGCAGCGTGTGCCGAAGCGCAGCCATTGCTGACGAACACGCGTTCGGCGGGCCCCGGCGGCGGCGAGGAGCGCGATACCGCGCGTATTCGCTCGCTGGGCGTCGATCATGAAACGGACTCCTGCATCGGTCGTTTCGAATAGTGCATCCGTCCACCGCGGACGATCACGACCAAGGTCGTAATAGGCGGCGCACCGCGTTTCCCGGATAGAGGACCCGCGGCGCGCGTCTGATGATACCGACCGACCCCGTCCTGCCATGGAGAGCCCGTGTCTTCCCTCGACGAAACAGTACGAATGCCATCCGCCGCCGCCCGTTATGCGATCGTCGTCATGGGGGTCAGCGGCAGTGGCAAATCGACGATCGGGGCCGCGCTGGCCGCACGTCTCGGATGCCAATTCCTCGAAGGAGACGCCTTCCATACGCCGCACAGCGTCGCAAAGATGCGGGCGGGGCAGCCACTCGACGACCAGGACCGCTGGCCCTGGCTCGACCGCGTCGCCGCCAGCTTGCGCGATACGGCCGATAGCGACGGCGTTGCGGTCGGGGCCTGCTCCGCGCTGAAGCGTATCTATCGCGATCGGCTGTCCAAGATGGCGGGTATCCCACTGCTGTTCGTGTTCCTCGACACCACCGACCAGGACGAACTGTCGCGGCGACTGGCGCATCGTTCGGGGCACTACATGCCCACCAGCCTCATCGCGAGCCAGCTCGACACCCTGGAAAAGCCGCAGCCCGATGAGCGTGCGCTTACCCTCTCCGCCGGTCTGTTGCCCGATCGGGCCTGCGACGTCGCGCTGGACTGGATCCTGCGCGAGAGACCTGTCCACGACGAAGAGCGCCTCGGGAGGGCTGTCTAATGGAACTCGGAAGACGTGATTTGCTCGTTGCGGCGGCGACGCTGGCGGCGACGTCGAGCGCAGCCTGCGCTGCGCCTCCGCGCAAGCTGGGCTATGCGATCGTCGGGCTCGGATATTACGGGCTCGAAACGATCCTGCCGCAGTTCGTCAATTGCGAGCATTCGCGCGTGACCGCGCTGGTCAGCGGCGATCGGGCCAAGGCGCTCGCGACCGCAGCCAAATACGACGTGCCGGAGCGGTCGATATATACCTATGCCGATTTCGACCGCATCCGCGACAATCCCGACGTCGACATCGTCTATGTCTGCCTGCCCAATTCGATGCACGCCGAATACACCATTCGCGCGGCGAAGGCGGGCAAGCATGTGATGTGCGAGAAGCCGATGGCGATCTCGGTGGCCGAGTGCGAGGCGATGATCCGCGCGTGCAAGACCGCGGGCAAGAAGCTGATGATCGGCTATCGCTGCCACTTCGAGCCGTTCAACCTTGAGGCGATGCGGCTCGCGAAGTCCGGCGCTGCGGGCAAGATCCGCTATGTCCGTTCGGAGCACGGCTTCGTCCAGGGCGACCCGAACAAATGGCGCCTGAAGCGCGCGATGGCAGGCGGCGGGTCGCTGATGGACATGGGCATCTACAGCCTCCAGGCCGCACGCTACATGACGGGCGAGGAGCCGATCGCGGTCACTGCCCGTGAATCCACCGACCGCCGCGATCCGCGCTTCCGTGAGGTCGAGGACATGATCGAATGGACGCTGGAATTCCCGTCCGGCGCGATCGCCGGATGCCAGTCGATGTACAGCGCCAACCAGAACCACATCCTGCTGATGGGCGACAAGGGTCGCGTCGAGCTAGAACCGGCGACTCGCTATGACGGCAACCAGTTGTGGACCGGTCGCGACGGTCGCGAGACCGCGATCACCAGTCCTCCCCGGGGCCCGGCAAGACCCAGTTCGCCGGGCAGCTGGATCATCTGGCGGAATGCATTCTAGACGGACGCGAGCCGATCGTTTCCGGTGAGGAAGGCTTGCGCGACATGCGGATCGTCGAGGCGATCTACCGGTCCGCGCGCGAAGGCCGGACGGTGAAGCTGTGATGCGGCCGTTGCTTGCGGTCGCGGTCGCGATGATCGCAACCTCGGCTCTCCCCGCGCAGACCACCAGCGATCCGACGAGCTTTGCCGGATCGGCCGATGTTCGCGCGCGGATCGTCGCGCTCGAAAAGACGATGAAACCGGGCCAGGGGTTCGCCATGGCGCCGCTGGTCGAGGCGGGCGGGACTAGCGCCGCGCTCGAATTATGGAAGGCGCCGGGCAAGCCTGCGGTACACCCCGACGAGGCCGAATATGCGACGGTGATGGCGGGTTCGGGGACGCTGGTCTCGGGCGGCACGCTGGTCGCGCCGAAGCTGCGCTTTGCGGGGCTCGTCGAAGGCGATCGGATCGAAGGGGTACGACGCGGAAGCTCGCGGTCGGCGACGTGTTCCTGATCCCGGCGGGGGTGCCGCACTGGTTCGGCATCGACGGCAAGCTGGTCATGCTCGGGACAAAGATCAGGACGTCAGGTCAGCGGAAGCCCAGCCAGTAGAGCAAGCCGATGTTGACCGCGAGCAGGGGCAAGGCGGTCGGTATCTGCGCGCGGATGACGGCGTTCTTGTCCTTCAGCTCGAGTAGTGCCGCGGGGACGAGATTGAAGTTCGCCGCCATCGGCGTCATCAGCGTGCCGCAGAACCCGCTGAGCATGCCGATCGCCGCGACTACGGCGGGATCGCCGCCATAGTGGCGCACCAGCAGCGGTATGCCGATCGCCGCGGCCATGACGGGGAACGCCGCGAAGGCGTTGCCCATGACCATCGTGAACAGCGCCATGCCGAGCGTAAAGGCGAGGACTGCGCCGAACAGGCTGCCTTCGGGGATTGCGTGGCCGGCCAGCCCGCCGACAACGTCACCGACGCCGGCCAACGCGAAGACAGCGCCGAGACTCGCCAGCATCTGCGGGAGGACCGCGGCCCAGCCGATCGCGTCCATCAGCCTGACGCCTTCCGCGAGCGGCTTGGCGAGGCGGGGCGGAACCAGAGGTGCATGGCGACCAGCGCGATCAGGACGCCGCAGGTGAGTGCGACGAGCGTCGCCTGCTTCGGGTCGACGAGGCTAGGGACTGCGCGGAAGAGGACGGTCCCGCCGAGTGCTGCGGCGGGGATGATCAGCGCGGGCAGAAATATACGGTTGCCGAGCCGTGCAGCTTCGGCGCGCCGTTCGTCGAGTGTAGTAGTAACACGCCCGCCCCGCCCCATCGCGCCCGAGCCGGCGATCGCGACGAGGGCGAGAACCAGCACGCCGTTGCCGATGTCGCCCAGTCGCCCGCCGAGCAGGAAGCTGATCGCCAGCACCACGTAGAAGGCTGCGTTGCCGAAGCGCTTCGGGTTGGTGCGGTCGGTCGCGCTCAGGATCGCGAACGCCGCGAACATCAGGCCGGCGACGCCGTAGATGAAGCCGGTGCCGATCACTTGGCGGATCTCCGGGCGCGCGCCAGACGGCGATCGAGCAGCCAGAGGCGGAAGCCGTGGATCAGGAACGCGGCAATCGCTGTCGGGATCGCCCACATCGAGAGGTGGAGCGGCTGGATGACGATGCCGTATCCTCCAGCACGCCCTTCATCAGCAGGATCGATCCGATCGCGATGAAGATGTCCTCGCCGAAGAACAGTCCGATGTTGTCGGTCGCCGCCGCCATCGCAGGGATGCGGTCGCCGCCGGGCGCGACGCCTTGCGCCTCGGCGGCGGCTTCGGCCATCGGCGCGACCAAAGGACGGACGCTCTGGGCCGGGCCGGCGATCGACGTGAGGCCGAGTGCGGCGGTGAGTTGGCGGAACAGCAGATAGCCGATCAGCAGGCGCCCCACGGTCGCGCCGCGGAGCTTGGCAATGGCAAGCCGGGCACGTTCCTGCAGGCCATGGCGTTCGAGCAGTCCGATCACCGGCAGGACGATGTAGATCACGGTGACGTAGCGGTTCTCGTTGAACGCCTTGCCGAACGCGGCGAGAATCGCGAGCGGTGCGATGCCGGCGGCGAGGCCAGTGACGAGCGCGGACACCGCGACGACGAGCAGCGGGTTGAACCGGAGCAGGAAGCCGGCGACGATCACCGCGATGCCGCACAGGACCAGCATGGCGTCTAGCGCGCCTGCTTAGCGAGATCAGCGTCGAACGCGACCTTGGCCTTCGCGACAATCTTCGGGAGCAATGTGGGGTCGACGAACGCCGTGGTGTGGCCGGCTTGACGGCGTTCGCCGCGGGCGATCACGTCGGCGAGTTCGGGATGCGACGGGAGGACGATGTCGGCATGGAGCGTGCCGAGCATCGCGATGCTGCGGCGGTAGTCGGCGACGATGCCGGGATAGGCGCGGTTGCCGATCAGGCGGTTGCCCGCGACGCTGACGCTGCACGGGAAGACGACGTCGAGTGGGCGCGGCCTCGCGGGGATCCGCATCGTCCAGGTCGTGCAGCCGGGCGTGTGGCCCGCGGTTGCGCGCGCGGTCAGCGTCGTGGTGCCGAGGGTCACCGTTTCACCATCGCGTATGCCGCGGCCGACTTCCACCTTCGGGAAGCGAATGACGCCGTAGTTGGTCTCGCCGGGTGGCACGCCGGTTTCGAGCGCGCGGACGTCGCGGATGCCGGCGACGACGCGCGCGCCGGTTGCACGCTTGAGCGCGGCGGCTCCGGCGGCGTGATCGAAATGGGCGTGGGTGACGAGGATCAGCTTCACGTCGCGAAGGCGGACGCCGGCCTTTTCGATGTTGCGCCCGATCATGCCTGCATTCTCGGCAAGGGTGCCGTCGATCAGGATCGCGCCGGCGCTGGTCTTGATGAGGTAGGCGGCGATGCCTTCGCTGCCGACATAGGTGATCGGGCCGGCGATCGGGAACGGGACTTGGGGACGTGTCCAGGCAGGCGGGTCGGCTGCGCCTAGAAGAAGTGGAGCCGTAACAGCGATCGCCAGTGCGCCTACCGGTGATTTGGTGCGACGACCTAACGATCCTCCCCCGCCAGGGGAGGTGGCAGGCGTAGCCTGACGGAGGGGGCGGTAAGCGGTAACCTCTGCATCTTATCCTCCCCCTCCGTCTGGCAAGGGCCAGCCACCTCCCCTGGCGGGGAGGATTAAGTCGTGTGCGTCTAGCTTATTCCCACTCGATCGTGCCGGGGGCTTCGAGGTGTAGTCGTAGGTCACGCGGTTGATGCCCTTCACCTCGTTAATGATCCGGGTCGCGACGCGCGGCAGGAAGTCGCCGGGGAACTGGAACGCCTGCGCGGTCATGCCATCGGTCGAGGTCACCGCACGCAACGCCAGCACGTTGTCGTAGGTGCGGCCGTCGCCCATCACGCCAACGCTGCGGACCGGGAGCAGCACCGCGAACGCCTGCCAGATCGTGTCGTAGAGCCCCGCCGCGCGGATCTCCTCGAGATAGATCGCGTCCGCCTTGCGCAGGATGTCGCAGCGTTCCTTGGTCACTTCGCCGGGGATGCGGATCGCGAGGCCGGGTCCGGGGAACGGATGACGGCCGACGAAGATCTCGGGAGGCCGAGTTCGCGCCCCAACACGCGGACCTCATCCTTGAACAGCTCGCGCAACGGCTCGACGAGCTTCATGTTCATGCGCTCTGGCAGGCCGCCGACATTGTGGTGGCTCTTGATCGTCACCGACGGGCCGCCGGTGAAGCTGACGCTCTCGATCACATCCGGGTACAGCGTGCCCTGCGCGAGGAACTCCGCGCCACCGAGCTTCTTCGCCTCGGTATCGAACACGTCGATGAAGGTCTTGCCGATGAACTTGCGCTTCAGCTCGGGGTCGGTGATCCCGACGAGGCCACTGAGGAACAGCTCCTCGACGTTCACGTGGATCAACGGGATGTTGTAGGCGCCGCGGAAAAGGCTGACGACCTGCTCGCTCTCGCCGGCGCGCATCAGGCCGTGGTCGACATAGACGCAGGTGAGCTGCTCGCCGATCGCCTCGTGGATCAGCACGGCTGCGACTGCGGAATCGACGCCGCCCGACAGGCCGCAGATGACGCGGCCCTTGCCGACCTGCGCTCGGATCTCGGCGATCTTGTTGTCGCGGAACTCGGCCATCGTCCAGTCGCCGCTCAGCCCGCAGACGTGGCGCGCGAAGTTCGCGATCAGCTTGCCGCCATCGGGGGTATGGACGACCTCGGGGTGGAACTGAACGCCGTAGAAGCGCCGCGCTTCGTCGGCGACGATCGCATAGGGCGCGCCGGTCGAGGTGGCGACGGGGTGAAGCCGGGCGGGATCGCGTCGACCTTGTCGCCGTGACTCATCCAGACCTGGTGGCGCTCGCCCTCGGCCCAGAGGCCGTCAAACAGCGCGCAGTTGGACTTGACCTCGATGAACGCGCTGCCGAACTCGCCGCCATCGCCCGACACGATAACGTTGCCGCCGAGCTGTGCGGACATGACCTGCTGGCCGTAGCAGATGCCGAGGATCGGAATACCCGCCTCGAAGAAGCGCTGCGGCACGCGCGGGGAGTTCTCGGTGGTGACCGAGGCGGGGCCGCCGGAGAGGATGATGCCCTTGGGCTGCATCCGGTCGAACGCGGCCTCGGCGGACTGGAAGGGGGCGATCTCGCTATAGACGCCAGCCTCGCGCACGCGGCGGGCGATCAGCTGGGTTACCTGGCTGCCGAAATCGACGATGAGAATGCTGTCTCGGGTGCTCCATGTCGGGCGCATAGCCGGATGAGCCCCGTAACGAAAGAGGCCGCGCCTCCCGGATGGGAAACGCGGCCTCTGATCGGCGGTAAATCTGATCCTCCCCGCAAGGGGAGGTGTCGCCGAAGGTGACGGAGGGGGCGGACACGGAACCGAGGTTGTCGCCGCCTCCCCTCCGTCAGGCTGTGCTTGCCACCTCTCCTGGCGGGGGAGGATTAGAAGGTCAGCGCTTCGGCGGAAACAGATTATGCCGCTTCGTTGTAATCCTCGTCCGACATCACCGGACCCGAATCCTGGCCCTTCGCCGAGACGTCGCGGTCGACGAACTCGATGACGGCCATCGGCGAGGCGTCCGACATGCGGATACCGGCCTTGATGACGCGGGTGTAGCCACCGTTGCGATCCGCATAACGGGTCGCCAGAATGTCGAACAGCTTGATCAGCTGCGCGTCGTCGAGCAGCTTGCCGTGCGCGAGACGACGGTTGGACAGGCCACCCTTCTTCGCGAGCGTGATCAGCTTCTCGACGTAGGGACGCAGTTCCTTCGCCTTGGCGACGGTGGTGGTGATCTGCTCGTGCTTGATGAGCGCGGCGCTCATGTTACGGAACAGAGCAAGACGGTGGGCCGAGGTCCGCTGAAGCTTACGGCCGCCTACGCGATGGCGCATGTTCAATACCTTTTCGTTCGTTCAGGGGCCGTGTGAGGTACCCGGGAGCTGGTCGCCGTTAAGGCCGCGACCGATCGCCTTTCGTAAAAGAAGGTTAGGCCGGGTTACGCCAATGACGCTTCCTTGGCCATGCCAACTTTATCTTCAACCGGGTGGCGCCGCGGCAAAGCCGCGTCGTCGAACGGGTCGGACGAAACCGACCCGCCGGCCGGGCTGTTTCGTCTCCGGGGCAAGCTCGCTTGCCCCGGTGCGAAATCAACCCATAATCTCCTGCTCGAGCTTCTTGGCCATCTCTTCGATGTTCTCAGGTGGCCAGCCGGGGATTTCCATGCCCAGGCGAAGACCCATCGACGACAGAACTTCCTTGATCTCGTTCAAGGACTTGCGGCCGAAGTTAGGCGTACGCAGCATCTCGGCTTCGGTCTTGCCGACCAGATCGCCGATGTAGATGATGTTGTCGTTCTTGAGGCAGTTCGCCGAGCGCACCGACAGTTCCAACTCGTCGACCTTCTTGAGAAGGTAACGGTTGATCTGCTGGGTGTCGCCTGCCGGCTCCGCACCACCGGCAGCGGGTGCTGCCTGGCCGATCGGGGCCGACGAACGCGTCACCGACGAATCGTCGAAGTGGACGAACAGCGCGAGCTGGTCCTGGAGGATGCGACCGGCATAGCCGACTGCGTCTTCTGGGGTGATCGTGCCGTCGGTTTCGATCGTCAGCGTCAGCTTGTCGTAATCCAGGTCCTGACCGACGCGAGTCGGGTCGACCTTGTACGAAACCTGCCGTACCGGCGAGTACAGCGCATCGACCGGGATCAGACCGATCGGCGCATCGGCCGGGCGGTTTGCGGTCGCGGGCACGTAACCCTTACCGATGTCGGCGGTCAGCTCCATGTTGAGCGTCGCACCCTCATCGAGGTGGCAGATCACGAGATCCTTGTTCATGATCTCGATGTCGCCCGAGACGGCGATGTCGCCGGCCTTGACTTCACCCGGACCCGTTGCCGAGAGTTGGAGGCGCTTGGGCCCCTCGCCCTGCATGCGGATCGCGATCTGCTTCACGTTGAGGACGATGTCGGTCACGTCCTCGCGGACGCCGGCCAAAGACGAGAACTCATGCAGCACGTTCTCGATCTTGATCGAGGTGACGGCCGCGCCCTGCAGCGACGAGAGCAACACGCGACGCAGCGCGTTGCCGAGCGTCAGGCCGAAGCCACGCTCGAGCGGCTCGGCGATGAAGGTCGCCTTGCGCTTGGTGTCGCCACCGGCCTTTTCTCCAGGCCGCTGGGCTTCTTGAGTTCCTGCCAGTTCTTTGCGTTGACAGACACATGCTTCCCCTAATTTGGGGGCCGACGAAAAGGACTTCCGCCGGCCATTAAAATGCATCCGCGACGCGCGTTCGACCTGATCAGGGTCAACCGTGCGCGGACAACGTCGGAGAAATCAGACGCGACGACGCTTCGAAGGACGAACGCCGTTGTGCGGGATCGAGGTCACGTCGCGGATCGACGTGATCTGGAAACCGACTGCCTGAAGTGCGCGCAGTGCCGATTCGCGACCCGAGCCGGGGCCCTTGACCTCGACTTCGATCGTGCGGACGCCGTGCTCGGCGGCCTTCTTGCCGGCGTCTTCCGCTGCGACCTGGGCCGCGTACGGAGTCGACTTGCGCGAGCCCTTGAAGCCCATTGCGCCGGCCGACGACCACGAGATCGCGTTGCCCTGGGCATCGGTGATCGTGATCATGGTGTTGTTGAAGCTGGCATTCACGTGAGCGACGCCAGAGGTGATGTTCTTGCGCTCGCGCCGCTTAATGCGCTGAGGTTCGCGTGCCATGGTGTATTTCCTGACCTGTATCTGCGTGACGCCGGGCGGTCGCTAAGGACCAGCGCCGGCGGAGTAATCCGTTGAAAAAGCGGATTACTTCTTCTTGCCGGCGATCGGCTTGGCCTTGCCCTTGCGGGTGCGCGCATTGGTATGCGTGCGCTGGCCGCGGACCGGGAGGCCCTTGCGATGACGCAGGCCGCGATAGCAGGCGAGATCCATCAGGCGCTTGATGTTCATCGAGGTCTGGCGGCGCAGATCGCCCTCGACGGTGTGATCGGCGTCGATCGTCTCGCGGATGTGCAGGACTTCCTGGTCGGTCAGGTCCTGGACGCGTGCGGTGTCGGCGATGCCGAGCTTCGCGACGATTTCCTTGGCCTTGGTCGAACCGATGCCGTGAATGTAGGTCAGCGCGATCACCACGCGCTTGTTGGTCGGGATATTAACACCCGCGATACGTGCCATGAACTTGGTTCTCCTGCTCCACGAGGTCCGGCATGGCTGCACGAACCTCATCTCTTAGCGATGAACCGAAACGCACGATAACGACGAACGCAAACAAGCGCCGCCGGAACCGTCGTGTCGGGGAGAGTTCGAATAAGCGCGCGCCAACGCGCTGTCAAGCGAGCGGTTCCGCAGGAACGGCCACGGCCTGGCGCATCTTGAGCCAGCGGCGGAACGAGACGACCGTCCAGATGATTTCGACCACCCCGAACGGCCACGCGCCCTGGAGAAAGCCGTAGATCGAGCCAAGCACGCACCCGAACGCAAAGCCGAGCGTCCACCAATGCGAGCCGGCTTCCTTGGCGTAGCATAGCAGGGTGAAGGATACCGCGGCTAGGCCGAATAGCGAGAGAGGGTCCATGGGAAGGCCATGCCCTGCGCGTCGCGAAGGCGCTACCCCGGCACCGTACCCGGCACCGTAATCTTCGCACAAAAACGCGATGATCGTGGGGCAAGGATCTTGGGGCCAACGGCCGTCTAAACGGATCATCGGCCGAAGGTCTCGCAAGAGCGCAAGCCGCACCGGCGCTGACTGGCGGGGGCGGTGGCCAAGCGCTACCAGCACTGGGGAGCCGCACGCGCTTTCGGTCCGGACGGGCCTCCTACCAGCCATCGGAGCATGCATGATCGTCCGCTTTGGCATCCTTGCCGCAGTGCTGTACGCGGCGCCGTCCACCGCTACCCCGCCCTCAGCCATCCCCGCGCTGCGCCACGCATGGCCGGGCGACGCCCTCGGACGGGTCGAAGGCCTTGCAGCGCTCCAGACCCTCGAGATCGAATTGCTCACCCGCGACAGCGCCACGCTGGCGCTCGACGACTGGTGCGCGGCCCACCGGATCGATGCACCGGGCAGCAAGATCGTCGCGGATCGCGACTATTCGGTCACCAAGGCCCCGACCGCCGATCAGCGACGCCAATTGGGCGTTAGCGACCAGGAGCCGATCCGGTATCGCCGGGTACGCCTGCGATGCGGCAGCCATATCCTGTCGGAAGCCGACAATTGGTACGTGCCGTCGCGGCTTACCCCGGCGATGAACGTCGCGCTCGACCATAGCGACGTCGCCTTCGGACGTGTCGTGCAGCCGCTCCACTTTCGCCGCCAGACGCTGTCGGCACGGCTATTATGGTCGCCCCTGCCGATCGGCTGGGATCGCGGCACGCCGATCGTGGGCGCGACTCCGACGCTGGAGATCCCTGAACACGTCATAGAGAACCGCGCGTTACTCGTTACGCCGACGGGAACGCCATTCAGCGAAGTGGTCGAAACGTACACGCGCACCGTGCTCGATTTCGCCCCGCCGACGCTGAAATGAGGCTGGCGAAACGCGAGGAATGCGACATCGTCCATTCCTGGATGTTAGCACCGCAGCGTCCGCCCGCTGGGCGTAAGCGGTCGCTCGTCCGCGCTCGACGCAAACCATAGGCGCTATTTTCATCGGCTACTTCCGCCCGAACAGCTTTTCGATGTCACCGTGTGCGAGCTTTACCCAGGTCGGGCGCCCGTGGTTGCATTGGCCGGAATGGGGGTGACTTCCATTTCGCGGAGGAGCGCGTTCATTTCGGGGACCGACAGGATGCGGCCGGCGCGGACGGAGCCGTGGCAGGCCATCGTGCCGGCTACCGCGTCGAGGCGTTCTTTTAGGGAAAGTGCTTCGTCGAAGGCGGCGAGTTCGTCGGCTAGGTCGGTGACGAGGCCTTTGGGATCGCTTTGACCAAGGAGCGCAGGCGTGGCGCGGACCAGCATGGCGTGGGGGCCGAAGCGTTCGAGGTCGAGGCCGAATTCGGAGAGTTCTTCGGCGCGGGATTCGAGGCGGTCGCAGGCGGATTCGTCGAGTTCGACGACTTCTGGGATCAGGAGGGCTTGGCTCGCTATGGTGCCGCCGATCAGGGCTGCGCGCATGCGTTCGAGGACGAGGCGTTCGTGGGCGGCGTGCTGGTCGACGAGGACTAGGCCGTCTTCGGCTTCGGCTACTATATAGGTCTTGGCGACCTGGCCTCGGGCCACACCCATGGGGAAGGCTGTGGTTTGGGGCGGGGGTGCCCAGGCGGGTTCGGCTCTTGCCTGCGGGGGCGACGCGAAGAAATTTGGGCGGGAATCGTTGACCGCGCCATAGCTTCTACTCTCCAAAGGGAGCCTTTGGGGCGTGCCCTCACCTTCCCATCCGCTTTGCGGACGGGCCCCTTCCTCTCCCCCGGGGGAGAGGAGATGGTTTCGGGTTGCCACATCGAGAGGGCGGACTCGCTGGCGCGTTGGCTGCGGTGGCCTGCCGCGTCCAATGCTCGGCGGAGACCGGAGACTATGAGGCCGCGCACCATCGCGGGATCGCGGAAGCGGACTTCGGTTTTCGCGGGGTGGACGTTGACGTCGACCTGGTCGGTGGGGATGTCGAGGAACAAAGCGACGACGGCGTGGCGGTCGCGCGGGAGCATCTCGGCATAGGCGCCGCGGATCGCGCCCATCAGCAGGCGGTCCTTCACGGGCCGTCCGTTGACGAAGAGATACTGGTGGTCGGCGATGCCGCGATTGTAGGTCGGCAGGCTGGCGACGCCGCCGAGGACCAAGCCTTCGCGTTCGAGATCGATCGCGACCGAATTGTCGGCGAGCGCGCGATCGGTGAGCGTCGCCACCCTGCCCGGCCGATCCTCGACCTGCGTCGCCGACAGCGCGCGGCGGCCGTCATGTTCGAGCGTGAAGCCGATGTCCGGGCGCGCCATCGCAAGGCGGCGGACGACGTCGAGACAGGCGGCGTACTCCGCGCGGGGGAGCGGAGGAACTTGCGGCGGGCGGGGACGCGGGCGAAGAGGTCCTCGACCACCACCCGCGTACCGGGGGAAGCGCGGCGGGGCCTTCGCGCTCGACCCGGCCATTGTCGACCGTGCGCGCCCAACCTTCGGCGCCGCGAATCCGGCTCTCGATCGTCAGCCGTGCGACGCTCGCGATCGAGGGCAACGCCTCGCCGCGAAAACCGAGCGTCACGACCGATTCGATAAACTCGTCGGGCAGCTTCGAAGTCGCGTGGCGTTCGAGTGCGAGCGCCATGTCTGCAGGCGTCATTCCGCAGCCGTCGTCGGCCACCTCGATCCGCGAAGTTCCTCCTTCGACAAGGAGAATCGCGATGCGGCCGGCGCCCGCGTCGATCGCGTTTTCGACTAACTCCTTCAACGCGCTGGCGGGTCTTTCCACCACTTCACCGGCGGCGATGCGATTGACCAGATGCTCGGGGAGACGCCGTATTGACATGGGTTTGCGTCTAGACCAAGCGACGGCATCCCGCGACCCGCAAACGCCACTTAATATAGTATAGGCACCCGGTGCTCGAAACCACCGGCGGGCTCCGCGAGATGATGTGTGTGCGCATGTTTTGCTGGCGGTCCGCCCGTCCGGCGGACAGGATTACGGGACCCTGATTGAATGGCCTTCTACTCGCGTTTCTTCAAGTTCATGTCGCACGACATGGCGATCGACCTCGGCACCGCGAACACCGTCGTCTACGTCCGTGGCCGCGGCATCGTCCTGAACGAGCCGTCGGTGGTTGCGGTCGAGACGATCAACGGGATCAAGCGCGTGAAGGCGGTCGGTGACGACGCCAAGATGATGATGGGCAAGACGCCGGGCAACATCGAGGCGATCCGGCCACTCCGCGACGGCGTGATCGCGGACATCGACGTCGCCGAGCAGATGATCAAGTATTTCATCCAGAAGGTCCACGGACCCCGCAAGTTCGCGCGCTGGCCCGAGATCGTGATCTGCGTGCCGTCCGGTTCTACCAAGGTCGAGCGCCGCGCGATCCGCGATGCCGCGTCGAACGCGGGTGCGTCGCAGGTCTGGCTGATCGAGGAGCCGATGGCGGCGGCGATCGGCGCGGACATGCCGGTGACCGAGCCGATCGGTTCGATGGTCGTCGACATCGGCGGCGGCACGACCGAAGTCGCGGTGCTGTCGTTGCGTGGTCTCGCCTACACCACCTCGGTGCGCGTCGGCGGCGACAAGATGGACGAGGCGATCGTCTCCTACGTCCGCCGCAACCATAATTTGCTGATCGGCGAAGCGACGGCGGAGCGCATCAAGAAGGAGGTCGGCATCGCCAAGCCGCCGGTCGACGGCATCGGCATGATCATCCAGATCAAGGGCCGCGACCTCGTCAACGGCGTGCCGAAGGAAATCCAGATCAATCAGGGGCAGATCGCCGAGGCGCTGAGCGAGCCGGTCGCGACGATCGTCGAGGGCGTCCGCGTCGCGCTTGAGAACACCGCACCCGAGCTGGCCGCGGACATCGTCGACCAGGGCATCGTGCTCACCGGCGGCGGCGCGCTGCTGCAGGGGCTGGACGAGGTGCTGCGCGACGAGACCGGGCTGCCGGTGACGGTCGCCGAGGACCCGCTGACCTGCGTCGCGCTCGGCACTGGCCGCGCGCTCGAGGATCCATTGTTCCGCGGCGTGCTGATGAGCGGCTAAGAGGTTGGTTTTGCTTTAAGACACGCGGACACGAAATCGCGTCGTCCGAGTCGCGGGGGATCTGGCCCCTGCGCTTCGGCGGCGCCCGAGACAGGGGGACAGGCGCATGGCGCCAGCCCGCGACCGGCGCACGGGGTTTTCCCGACGTCGGCAATATGGTGTGTTCATGGGCTATGTGCTCGCCGTCGCTGGTGCGGTGGTGGGCCTGGTGCTGCTCGTCGCGTCCACGTTCAATCCGCCGGCGTTCTCGGCGCTGCGGATGGGCGTGGCGGGCGTGACCACGCCGGTCTCGACCGGACTCGCTACGATCGGGTCGTCGATCTCGGGCATCCCCGATGCGATCGGCAATTACTTCTTCGTGAAGCAGGAGAACGTCGCGCTGCGCGCGGATCGCGCGCGGACGCGCTCGCTGCTGATGCGCGCGCGCACGATCGCCTATGACAACCGACGGCTGCGCAGCCTCCTGGCGATCCGCGACCGTTCGCCGGAGCCCGTCGTGACCGCGCGGCTGGTGAGTTCAAGCGCATCGAGCGGACGGCGCTATGCCCTGCTCAACGCCGGCCGGTGGAGCGGCGTGAAGCCCGGCATGCCGGTGCGCGGCCCCGATGGCCTGATCGGGCGCGTGGTCGAGACCGGGCCGAACGCGGCGCGCGTGCTGTTGCTGAGCGACGGCGACAGCATCGTCCCCGTCCGCCGCACCCGCGACGGCCTACCCGCGATCGCGGCGGGGCGCGGCGACGGGATGATCGACATCCGCTCGGTCAACGCGACCAACGTGCGCTTCAACGCGGGCGACCTGTTCGTGACGACCGGCACCGGCGGCATCTACGGCCCCGGCGTGCCGGTCGCCCGCGTGACCAGGGCCGGCTCGGATTCGGTGATGGCGCGTACCTTCGCCGATCCCGACACGCTCGACTTCGCGCTGGTCGAGAAGGTGTTCATGCCGGTCCCGCCGCCACGCCCGATCGCGCAGCAATGAGCATGCCGCGATGAGCCGCCCCCGCGTCGTCGACAGCGTCGACTACAAGCCGTTCGAGACCAAGCTGCCGGCCAGCCGCGCACGGGCGATCCCCTGGGCGACGGTCATGGCCGGATCGCTGGTCACGATCATCCCGGTGGTCGCGACGATCCCCTCCTCCCGCCGTTCGGGTTCGTCATGCTGCTGGCGTGGCGGCTGCTCGCGCGGTTCGCGTTCCGGCCTTGGGCGGCCGCCCCGCTCGGGCTGTTCGACGATCTGGTCAGCGGCCAGCCGCTCGGCAGCGCGGTGCTGATGTGGTCGCTCGCGTTCGTCGGCATCGACATGCTCGAACAGCGCCTGGCGTTCCGCGATTACTGGCAGGACTGGCTGATCGCGAGCGGCCTGATCGCGGCGTGCATCCTGGGCGGGCGGTTCATCGCGGTACCGGTCGGCGCGCATGTCGACACCGTGCTGATCGCGCAGATCGTCGTCACGATGCTCTGCTTCCCGCTCGCCGCGCGGATCGTCGCGTTCATCCAGAACAAGCGGGGCGGCGAGTGAGGAACACCCCGCGGATCGTCACCGAGATGTCGCAGGCATACACCTTCTCCAGGCGTGCCTGGATGCTGGGCGCGGCGCAGGGCGCGGTCGGGCTGATGCTCGCCGGGCGGATGGCGTGGCTGTCGGTCGCGCAGAACGAGCGCTACACGATGTTGTCCGAGAGCAACCGCGTCAACATGACGCTTCTGCCGCCCCGCCGCGGCTGGATCGTCGACCGCCACGGCGTGCCGATCGCCAACAACCGCACCGATTTCCGCGTCGACATCATCCCCGATCGCCTCCGCGACAAGGAGCGCGTGCTGCCGCTGCTCGGCCGCATCCTCCAGTTGCCGCCCGAGGAAGTCGAACGGATCGCGATCGACCTTGAGCACGCCGCGGGGTTCCAACCGGTGCAGGTCGCGGAGAATCTCGACTGGGAGCGGTTCGCCGCGGTCAGCGTCCGCCTGCCCGAACTGCCCGGCGTCGCGCCAACCCGCGGGTTCGCACGCAGCTATCCGGCGGGCGCCGCGGTCGCGCATCTGACCGGCTATGTCGGCGTGCCCAATGCCGAGCAGTATAAGAAGACGCGCGACCCGCTGCTCGTCACGCCCGGGTTCAAGCTCGGCAAGGACGGGCTGGAGAAGATGCTCGAGCCCGAACTGCGCGGCATCGCCGGCGCCAAGCGCGTCGAGGTCACCGCACGCGGCAAGCTGGTCGCCGAACTCGCCACCAAGCCCGACGTGCCCGGCAAGACCGCGCGCCTGACGATCGATGTCGGCTTGCAGGAGTACGCGGCAAGGCGTCTCGGCACCAACTCCGGATCGGTCGTCGTGATCGACACGCGCACCGGCGAGATGCTCGCGATGGTGTCGATGCCGGCCTATGATCCGAACAGCTTTTCGGACGGGATCAGCCATCTCGAATGGCAGATGCTGAGCGACGACGATCACGTGCCGCTGATGAACAAGGTCACGCAGGGGCTGTATCCGCCGGGCTCGACCGTCAAGCCGATGAACGGCCTCGCGCTGATGAACGCGGGCGTCGATCCGTCGACCCGCATCAATTGTTCGGGCGCAATGCGGCTCGGGACCAGCGTGTTCCATTGCCACAAGAAGAGCGGCCACGGTCCGCTCGACCTCAAGAACGCGATCATGCAGAGCTGCGACATCTATTTCTACGAGATGGCGCGGCGGGTCGGCTACAACGCGATCGCCCCGGTCGCGCGCGTGCTGGGGCTCGGCCAGAAGTTCGACCTGCCCTTCTCGACGCAGCGCTACGGCACGGTCCCCGATCCGGCGTGGAAGCTGAAGAAATACAAGCACGACTGGACCGTGGCGGACTCGCTGAACGCGTCGATCGGCCAGGGCTATGTGCTCGCCAACCCGTTGCAGCTCGCGGTGATGGCGGCGCGGCTGGCATCGGGGCGGGCGTTGCAGCCGAGCATCCTGGCGAACCACGTCCACCGCGACTCCCTGCCCTCGCGATCGATTCCGAGCATCTCGCGCGCGTCCGCGACGCGATGTTCGGCGTGATCAACCAGGGCGGCACCGGCGGCGCGGCCAAGCTGCTCATTCCCGGCGTCGCGATCGCGGGCAAGACCGGCACCGCGCAGGTCCGCCGCATCACGATGGCGGAGCGGCGCTCGGGCGTGCTGAAGAACGGGCAGCTGCCGTTCAAGATGCGGGATCACGCGCTGTTCATCGGCTTCGCCCCCGCCGACAATCCGCGCTATGCGCTGGCGGTGGTGCTCGAGCATAACGGCCACACCGTGCGCAACCTCGACACACCGATGATCGCCCGCGACATCATGACCTATATGCTCGACCGCGAGCGTGCTCTGAAATCGCTCGCCGAGGTCGAACCGACCTGGGGCGGCGATATTCGCACGCGCATGGCGGCGACCGCGGAGACGTATCGCAAGGCGCAATCCGCCCCGCCCGCGGCGATCGCCACCAAGACCGACGCGATTGTGCCCAGCGACGCCCCGGCGGTGGTCAACGCCACCGACATGGCCAACGCGACGCAGGAAGCGCTCACCACGCCCGGCAGCACGGTCGCCGAGGACGATACGCGGGACCGCCAGCAATGACTCTCGACCGAATGACCCCCATCAGGCGCACGCGATGAACCGTATCGTCCCCGAACCGCTCGCCAAGCTTCCCTGGCTGGTGATCATCCTGGTCATCGCGATCGGCTGTTTCGGGCAGATCGTGCTGTATTCGGCGGCGGGCGGCTCGCTCCGGCCCTGGGCGCTGTCGCAGGGTATCCGCTTCTTCGTGCTGCTCGCCGGCGCGATGGGGCTGTCCTACATCCCCGAACGCACCTGGAAGGCCGCCGCGCTGCCCGCCTATGCGCTGATCGTGCTGTCGCTGATCGCGGTCGAGATCCTCGGCAAGGTCTCCGGCGGGTCGCAGCGCTGGCTCGACCTCGGCTTCATCCGCCTCCAGCCGTCCGAGTTCATGAAGCCCGCGATCGTGCTGGCGGCGGCGAAATTCTACGACATGCTCCCGCCCGGCGAGACGCGCCGCTTCGGCGGGATCTGGCCCGCCGCGCTGCTGATCGCCGTTCCCGCGGCGATCGTGATGAAGCAGCCCGATCTCGGCACCGCGCTGATGATCTGCTCGGGCGGCGCGACCGTCATGTTCCTTGCCGGCGTTCCCCTCCGGCTGTTCGTGGGCGGCGCGATCGCCGCCGCGATCGCGATCCCGCTCTCGATCAACTTCCTGCTGCACGATTATCAGCGCAACCGCATCCTCATCTTCCTCGATCCCGAGAGCGATCCGCTCGGCACCGGCTATCACATCAGCCAGTCGAAGATCGCGATCGGCTCGGGCAGAATCTGGGGCAAGGGTTTCCTCCAGGGCACACAGAGCCATCTCGACTACCTCCCCGAGGGCCATACCGACTTCGTCTTCGCGACGATGGCGGAGGAATGGGGCTGGTCGGCGGCTGCCTGCTGATCCTCGCCTTCCTGCTGGTGATCCGCTGGGGGATCGAGGTCGGCCAGCGCGCCAACAGCCGCTTCGCCAGGCTGACCGCGGCCGGCCTCGCCACGACGATCTTCTTCTACGTCGCGATCAACCTTATGATGGTGATGGGCCTTGCGCCGGTCGTCGGCATCCCGTTGCCGCTGGTGAGCTTCGGCAGTTCGGCGCAGATGACCGTGCTGCTGTGCCTCGGCATCCTGATGTCGATCGACCGCCAGAACCGCAAGACTGTCGGCTGGTAGGCCGGATAATTCGGCTTATTTCGCGAAAAGCGGCTCGATCGACGAAAACGGACTCGGATCGACGAAAAGGGGGTTGCGGCCCCCGACGAGTCTGCTAACAGCGCGCCTCCAGCAGCGGGGCGCCACACCAGGGCGCCACTCAAAACCGCCCCGGAATGGACGCATAGCTCAGTTGGTAGAGCAGCTGACTCTTAATCAGCGGGTCCTTGGTTCGAGCCCAAGTGCGTCCACCATTTTTTCCGTTTACATATCAGGCATTTAGCTTGACCCCACCTACAAGGCTGGGTCGGAGCGGGCTCGTGCTGTGACCAGTTTTGTGACCTCGACCGGGGCCTTCTCCCTCGGGCGCAGTGTGACCTGATTTGCCATCGAAAATCAGCTGGTCTGCATGAGGCTGCAAATGCTTCACCGACATGTGCGCGTAACGACGCACCATCACCGCTGATCTCCCGCCACCCAGCGCCTACAGCCCCCATGTGGGCACGTCATTTTGCCGGAGTCAGCTCGCCTAGCTATGCCGCAGGTCGCGTCAGCGAAGGCTTTACCGACATCCGTAGGCCCTCTGCGTTTCACTACTTCGGGCACTCTTTCATATCTGCGCGAAAGCTAGCGTGTATGAGTGATCGGACTCGATCTCAGCAGGCGAGCGGGATTGCCCGCGACGGTCACGCCATCTGGAACATCGCGCGTCACGACACTGCCTGCCCCGACGATCGCGTTGTCGCCGACGGTGACGCCCGGCAGGACCAGCGCGCCGCCGCCTATCCAGACGTTTCGACCTATGGTGACCGACCGCCCGAACTCGAGCATCTGGCCACGCTGAGCCGGGTCGCGCGGATGATCGGCGGTGAGGATCTGCACGCCGGGACCGATCTGCGTGCCCGCACCGATCCGCACGGGCACGACATCGAGCACTGTGCATCCGAAATTGAGAAACACGCCCGCGCCCAGATGAATGTTATAGCCATAGTCGCAGTGGAACGGCGGTCGGATCGTCGCACCACGCCCCGCGTGACCAAGCCCTTCCACCAGCAGCGCATGACGCTCCGCCGCGGTCGCTGTCGACGCGCGGTTGTAGCGGTCGAGCCACGCGGCGGCGCGCGCCGCGTCCGCGACGAGTTCCGGATCGTCGGCGACGTAGAGTTCGCCCGCCAGCATCCGTTCCTTCTGCGTCATCGCGATCAACTCAGGTCGTGAAGGTCCTTGCCCAACGGGGCTGTGATGCTCAGGTCGGAGAAATGCACCTCCAGTCCGGCGCGTTCGGGCGTGCAGGCCATCGGTCCGACCTGATATGCGGAGGCGATCGGAAAGGGCGCCAGTCTGACTAGGGGCCAGGTCTTGCCGTCCGCCGAGACCTGCAACCGCAGGACGCCCTTTGCCACGGTCGCACGCATCCAGAAGTCCTGCGCGTCATGCTCGTAGGGGCCGGTTGCCCAATCGGACTTGCCGTCGGTCAGCACGCTGCTCAGCATGGCGCGCCCGTCGGACAATTCGATCCCCGCCTTGACCCAGCGTCGTTCGTCGACCCGCACCATGATGCCGGCCTGATCGTAGAGTTTCTGATACTGGCCGCGGATGCGCAGTTGGGCGGTAAACGCAGCAGGCGCGGTGAAGCCGAGAAAATGGCCGCTGTCCCGGGTGAACCCGTAATGCGTCTCGCGCCAGAAATCGCTGCCCTTGTCGGTGACGAGCGTCAGGTCTCCGCTGGGCGCGACCTTCCAGGCCTTAGGCGCATTCAGCCAGCGACCGTCGCGGCGCCCAAGTGCCGCGGTTGCCGAGTCCTGCGCGGCCGCGACGCTGGCATTGCCCGCGATCGCAAGCGCCGCCGCACCACCGATTACTGTCCGCCTGCTCACCCGATCCTCCGTCATGGCCGCTACCTTCCAATCATCCCCAATGTTATGTACATATGTACACATGCCAAGATCGAGGTAAAGAGGCGATGACCCAACAGTCCCGGCGCAACGATCCTGCTCGGCGGCAGCGCATCATCGATGCGACGCTTTCGGTCATTGCGGATCATGGGACCGCGGCAACGACCCATCGCCGCATCGCCGAGGCTGCGCAGGTGCCGCTCGGGTCGGTCACCTATTATTTCGCGACGCTGGAGGAGTTGCTGACGGCGGCCTTCCTGCAACTGGCCGCCGAATCCTCCGCTGCCTTTCGCGCCCGCCTGGACGCTGCGACGGACCGCGCGACAGCGTGTTGGGCGGTCGTCGACATCATCGCGAACCAGGTCTGGGCGGAACCGCGCACCCTGTTGTTGAGCTACGAACTATACGCCTTTGCCGCGCGTCATCCGGCAGTCGGCGCCGTCATGCAGCAATGGATGGACAGCAGCCGCGATGCGCTGGGCCGTTTCTTCGATCCGCTCACGGCGCGCGCGCTCGACGCGCTGATCGAGGGTATCGGCATCCACAATTCGATCGATCGCGCGCCCCTCGACCGCGATGCGGTCAAGTTCATCGTCGAGCGGATTGCCGGGCGTTAGCCGGTCCGATCCATCAGGCTGCCCCAGCAAAACGGCACGACGGTCAGGATCAAGACCATGCCGAAAGCATCACGGCCGCATGATCGCGATCGGCCGCTGTTCCACGGTCTATCGGTCCCATACTAGGCCAAAGCAGCGCACATGCGTTTAGCGACATTTTATCGACGCGAGCCTTCATAACACGCCCCCATGATCACGGCCGGGGGCGAATGTGCCGCTCGTCACGGGCCCCGGACAACCAGGCAGAGCCGACCACCCCAGCTGCCTCGCCCCCGAAGGACGCGCGTCACCCGCACTTTGCCATACCGCGGCCAAAGACTGAAACGTAGGGAGATCAACCACTTACTTGGCACAGTCAGGCATAGACTCGCCAGGCGAAGCATCGGCGGCATGGCGTTCGCGTTTCACTGGGAAACGCTACCAAGGCTTAATGCTATTGATAATCTATCGCAGATATATATGAGCGCCCACACCGGAATGAGACGAAGGGGCGGACTATGGGGAAGTTGATTGTTGTGGCCGGTATGGCCAGCGTGCTGGCCAGTTCTGCGGCCTGGGCCCAGGATGCCGAGCCGGTTTCGCCGGAAAACGACATCGTGGTGACCGGCGCCATCGCCGGCACGAAGACCGAAACCCCGCTGATCGAGCTGCCGCAGCCGCTGACCATCATCCCGGCGGACCGGTATCTGTCGCAGGGCGCGATCAACATCAGCGACACGGTAAAGTATGCCGCCGGCGTCCTCGCCAATCCCTATGGCCGCGATACGCGGGTCGACGGCTTCAACGTGCGCGGCATCAGCGCGCTGCAGTTCCGCGACGGCATGCGCGACATCTTCTCCTATTATGCCAGCATCCCCTCGGACCCGTATAATTTCTCGCGGGTCGAGATCGTGCGTGGCCCGGCATCGGTGCTGTTCGGGCAGGGCTCGATCGGCGGTCTCGTCAATCTCGTCTCCAAGACGCCAGAGTTCCGCACCGGCGGCGAGCTGAACCTCGTCTATGGCAGCTATGACCGCAAGGAGGCGCTGGGGGATGTCAACCTGGCGCTCAGCGACACGCTGGCGATCCGTGCGGTCGGTCGCGTGCGCGACGCCGACACCTTCATCGATCATGTGCCCGACGACCGCGTGATGTTCGCGCCGTCGATCCGCTGGCAGCCGACGCCGGATACCGACCTGATCCTGACCGGCCTGTACCAGAAGGACGACACCGGCTCGACGTCGCAGTTCCTGCCGATCGTCGGCACCTTCGCGCCCAATCCCGACAATCCGGGCGGGCGGCTCGATCCCTACACCTTCGTCGGCAAGGCCGGCTGGGACCGCTATGCCGGCCGCTCGCTCCAGGGTGGCGGGTCGCTGGTCCACCGCTTCTCGGACAATATTCGTATCAGCCTGAAGGCACGATACATCGACAGCGACCTCGAATATTTCACCCATTACGCCGACAGCTATACCAACCCGATCAATCCGTTCGCGGTCTATGGCAGCGATGGCCGCACCATCGGGCTGTACGCCGAGGCCAGCGATGCGCGGATGAACGTCTTCTCGACCGACAACAACGTCCAGCTCAAGTTCAACACCGGCGCAGAGATCGAGCACACGCTGCTGGCCGGCCTCGACTATAGCTGGAACAAGGTCGGCAAGCGATTCGCGACCACGGCGCTGGAGACGGTCGATCTCTACGACATCGATTATGATCTCGCTTCAGACCTACGACCCCAGCGGCCCGTTCGCCTATGATCTCACAGAAGCAGCTCGGCGTCTACGTACAGGACCAGATCCGCTTCTTCGACCGCGTGTCGGTGATCGTCGGCGCCCGCCGCGACCATGTGACGAACTCCTCGGGCCAGGAGGACAATGCCACCACCTTCCGCGCCGGCATCATCGGCGAGGTCGGCGCAGGCTTCTCGCCCTTCTTCAGCTACACTGAGAGTTTCCTGCCGATCGCCGGCCGGCTGACGGGCCCTGGCGGCGTCCCGACCGACCCCTTCAAACCGCAGTTGGGCACGCAATATGAGGCCGGGGTGAAGTGGCAGCCAGATCTCCGGACGCTGATCACCGTGACCGGTTTCAAGATCAAGGAGCGCAACCGCGTCCTCTATCTGGCCAATAACGTGACGACCCAGTCCGGCGAATTGTCCACCAAGGGCGTCGAGTTCGAGGCGAGCCGCGTCCTGCCGGGCAATTTCGAGCTGTTGCTGAACTATGGCTACAGCCAGCTCGATTCCGAGGTGAACACCAGTCTCGACTATATGCCGCGTCACACCGCGTCGATCTGGTCGACCAAGACCTTCGGCGACACCAGCGGACCGCAGCTTAGGCTCGGCGCGGGCGTGGTCTATAGCGGCGAAAGCAAGTCGACCGGTGCGCTCGATCCCTATGGTCGGAACCCCGCGATCGCGCCCGGTACGCTCTACACGGTTGTCACCCCGTCGCGCACGACGGTCGATGCGCTCGCGGAGATCAGCTGGGACAAATGGCGCCTGGCCATCAACGCGACCAACCTGCTGGACAACCGTGGTTTCGCGTCCTGCCTCGCGCGCGGAGACTGCTTCATGGCCGCCCCGCGCAACGTGATGGCGACGCTGGGCTTTCGGTTCTAGCAGGCGACGGCGTAACATCACCGTTCGGGGCATCACTGCTCGGCGGCATGGATGCCCGCCGGGCCGCCCGCCTCAGCCAACCTTGCTCCAGTGTTGCAGGGCCATGACGTTGTAGCGGACCATCGCATTCACGAGCGTGCCGCGCAGCTCTGCTATCGACGAGATCGTCGGGCAGCAGCGGGTCCGAGTTGATCGCGCGGATGACGGATTGCCCGAGCAGGAAGGTTTCGCGCGCCGCCTCGGTGACCGGCATCCGCGCGGTCCTGGCCTCGCTGGCTTCCAGCTCGCCGATCCAGAAGCGATAGCCGTCCTCGAGCAGTTCGGGTGACCACAAGGCGCGGAACCGTGCATCGTCCGCCGACTGCGCGACGCATCCGGCGAGGATGGTCGCCTGCGCGTCGAGCCCCAGCCCCGCGAGTTCGCCGGCCAGCGACGGCGTATCGCGCCGCAGATTGTCCGGCCGCACCCAGGCGCCGGTATCCGCCTCGACGAAGCCGGTAAGCCGCAACGCCCGCTCCCCGCCTGGAGTCGCGGCCGGTTGATGCGGCCCAGATGGTGCGTCAGCACGACGATCCACGCCCCGTCCCACGGACGCACGCCATCCTCGACGCGCGGCCACTGGCGCGCCTTTGCATGCAGCGCGGCCGCGTTCGGGCCCAGCGAATAGACGCCTCCTCGGCCTGGTCGGCGAGGCCCTCCCGCACCAGCCGTCCCAGCGCGACGCGCACCGCAGCGGGTTCGATGTCGAAGATGCGGGCACGATCGATCAGCGTTCCGGCGCGCAGCGGCGCGGGCGCGGCGGTGGACAGGAACCACAAAGCCAGCGACTTCGGCGTCACCGGCGCACGCCAATCATGTAACATCTTTGACTCATACTGCGTTATCGTGTTACTCAAGCTGCGGAAGGATCGCCAGCATGAAGGTAACCGATTTTCTTGCAAGGGACGAACTCGCCGCATTGACGCGGCGATCAAATCTGCGGGCGTGGTGGGCGTTCGCGGTGAACTGGGGGTTGATCGCAGGCGCGTTCGCCGTCGCGATCATCTGGCCCAACCCGCTGACGATCCTCGCCGCGATCCCGGTCATCGCCGCGCGCCAGCTCGGGCTCGGCATCCTCGTGCATGATTGCGCGCACAACGCGCTGTTCACCGACCGGCGCACCAACGAGGTCGTCGGGCAATGGCTCGCGGGGACGCCGATCAACCTGTCGCTCCAGGACTATCGCACCTACCATCTGGCGCACCATCGCCATGCCGGAACCCCCGACGATCCCGATCTCGGCTTCGTCGCCAATTATCCGATCACCGCCCAGGCGCTGCGTCGCAAGCTGATGCGCGACGTGACCGGCCGTACCGGCTGGCGCGATCTCGTCCAGTCGCTCGCGCGCTTCACGATCGCCAAGCAATGGCCCTGGGTCGCCTTTCACATCGGTCTGTTCACCGTGCTCGCGCTGGCGGGCGGCTGGTGGGCGTACGGCCTGTGGTGGGTCGCGCAGATCTTCGCCTATCCCGTGATCGCGCGCCTCCGCCAGATCGGCGAACATGGGGTCGTGCCCGATCGCGGCGATGCAGATCCGCGCATGAACACCGCGACCACGATGGTATCCTGGTGGGAGCGGCTGCTGGTCGCCCCGAACCACGTCAATTATCATGTCGAGCATCACGTGGCGGCGGGTGTCCCGCCCTACCGGCTCGCGCGGATGCACCGCCTGCTGAAAGCGCGAGGCTTCTATGACGGGTTCGATTCGTTGTCGCACGGCTATCGCGACGTGGTGCGCCGCGCGACCCGCCGGGCCGCCTGACAATCACGACCGCCGTGCACGACCGCCGTGCGACCATCGTGAGTTCAGGACCGCGAGATTGACGACGCATGCGGACGCTCTAGACATCGCGCATGGGGTCGGAGGGGCAACGCGCGCCGGAGTCGGGCGACAGGACGACGATCCTGCGCACGCTCGTCGATGCGTATAGCCGGCCACTCAGCCGCTATTTCAACCGTCGCGTCTCGGCACAACACGACGTTCCCGATCTCGTCCAGGAGGTTTTCCTGCGGCTCAGCCGGCTCGCCGACCCGAACGATGTCCGCCAGCGCGACAGCTTCATCTTCGTCACAGCCGCCAATGTGCTGAAGGACCAGGCGCGCCGGGATCAGGTGCGTGGCGCCGGCTTGTCGGACCCGATCGACGATTTTTCACTCGAAGGTTCGGATTTTGCGCCCGACCGCGTCTTGGCAAGCAGGCAGGTCGCGCTTGCGTTGCGGCACGCGCTTGCCGAACTGCCCGAGCGCACGCGCGACGTGTTCGTGCTGCGGATGCTTGAGGGACTTAAGATGGCCGACGTCGCACATGCTCTGGCCATCTCGACGCGCGCGGCCGAGAAGCATCAGGCACGCGCACTCGCGCATGTCGCCGAGCGGCTGAAGGATTGGCGACCTTGATCGCGCCGCACCAGGGCGAGGCGGTGATAATCGAGGCCGCCGAATGGGCCGAGCGTCTCGACGACGATCCCAGCGACGCTACGCGCGTTCGGTTCGAAGATTGGCGGGCGCACGCCGCGCACGCAGCGGCGTTCGCGGCGGTTGCCGAGGCGCGCACCATGAGTGCCGCGCTGGCCGATCACCCCGAGATGCTGGCGCTGCGTCACGCCGCGGTGGCGCGCATCGCGCTGGCGCGCGAGCCGCGCCGCGCCGCGCCGTGGATGCTGGCGGCGGCGGCCTGTGCCGCGGTGGTCGCGCCGATCGCCTGGTTACGTCTTGCCGACGATACGACGACGACGGGACAGGCGGCGCAGATCGCAGAAGCGCCGGTGTATCGCACCGCGACCGGGCAACGGCTTATGGTGACGTTGACCGACGGGTCGCGGTTGACGCTCGATACCGACAGTCGGGTGCGGATCGCCTATAGCAATGCCGAGCGGCGACTGGTGCTTGAACGCGGCCAGGCGCTGTTCGAGGTCGCAAAGCATCAGCGACGCCCGTTCGTCGTCACCGCGGGATCGCAATCGGTGACCGCGCACGGCACCGCGTTCGACATCAGGCTCGACCCCGGTGCGGTGCGGGTCGCTCTCGTCGAGGGGTTGGTGAGCGTTGCCTCCAAGGGCGGACACGCGAAGCCGGTTGCAATGGTACCCGACGACGTCCTGACGGCGTCCGCTGGCGGCGTATCGCTGCGCCATGTGCCGGGCATCGGCTTGGCGCTGTCGAGCTGGAGCGAGGGCCGGCTGGTGTTCGAGGACACGACGCTGCGTCACGCGGTCGCCGAAATGAACCGCTACGGCACGCCGCGGATCGCACTCGCCGACACGCAGGCCGGCGATGTCAGAATCAGCGGATCGTTCCGCACCGGCGAGATTCAGCCCTTCCTCGATGCGTTGCAGATGGGCTTTCCCGTGACCGTCGCGCGGAGCGCCGACGGCATCACGATCGCCACGAAAAATAATTTCGGACGAGGGTTCGGGGTTTAGGGACGCCTGCGTCTTTATCCTCGGATCGACCCCGGCAGAGGGATCGTACACACAGGGAGGGTTGCATGACATCCATAGGCAGGACCGTGCTGTTGCGCGGCATGATGATGACCGCCTTGGCGCTAGGCGCAGGCGGCATCCCGATCGGCGTGACCGCGCAGGCGGCCGTCGGCGTCCGGATCGCCCGACAGGACATGAGCACCGCGTTGCTCGCCTTCTCCCGCCAGAGCGGCAAACAGATCCTGTTTTCGCCGACGCTCGTTCGTGGGAAGACTGCGCGCGCGGTGACCGGCCGGATGGAGGTGGGCGACGCACTGGCGACGATCCTTAAAGGCTCGGGGCTCGGCCACAAGCTGACGCCGAGCGGCGCCTACCTGATCGTCGATGCACAGGATCAGTCGACCGGTGACGTAGCGACGGCGCGCGCCGTTGCGCCCACGCAGGATCCGACCGCGACGCAAGCCGCACCCGAAGAGCCCGCTCCTGACATCGTCGTGATCGGCACCGCGGGCGCCGGCACGCGGCGGCAGGATGCAGCGTTCGCGGTGACCACGATCGACAGCACGATGGCGCAGCGGCTGGGCACCGCCAGCACCGCCGAGGTGCTGCGCGCAGTACCGGGCGTCAGCACCGAAAGCTCGGGCGGCAAGACCGGCGCGAACATCTTCGTGCGTGGCTATCCATCGGGCGGCGATGCGGAATACGTCACCTTCCAGACGCAGGGCGTGCCATTCTTCCCGCCGCCGACACTGTCGTTCCTGGAGAACACGCAACTGATCCGGATCGACGAGACGATCCAGCGGGTCGAGGCGGTACGTGGCGGCACCGGCGCCCTGTTCTCGAACGGCCAGCCCGGCCTGACGGTCAACCTCGTCCAGCGCGAGGGCAAGCAGACGCCGGCCGGGTTGCTCAAGCTCAGTGGCACCGATTTCGGCGAGTTCCGCGTCGACAGCTATGTCTCCGGCCCGATCGACGACAGCACGACCTACATGGTCGGCGGCTATTACTCGACCTCGCGCGGGATCCGCGACGCGCAGTTCGAGGCGGAGCGCGGCGGTCAGATCACCGGCAACATCCGGCATGATTTCGACAGGGGCTCGATCCTGCTGTTCGGCCGCTATCTCGACGATCGCGGCCAGTGGCTGCTGCCGATTCCGGTCGTCCAGGACGGCGACAAGATCCGCGAATATCCCGGTTTCGACGCCGGTACCGGCACGCTCGTCGGGCGCGACACGCGGATCAGCGTGCGCAACGACGGCAGCCGGGTCGACCTGGCCGACGGACGCAGCGCGAAGACCTATAACCTCGGCGGCAATTTCGATTACGACCTCGGCAGCGGGATTACGGTTCGCGACCGCGGCAGCTGGATGGAGGGCGATGCCGACACGATCGGTCTGGTCCCCGGCGGCACCCCACCTATCACCGCCGCCGCCTATGCCGCCGGCAAGGGCGGGACGATCGGATCGCTCACCTACGCCACCGGCGGTGCCGCGGCGTCGCCCAACACCGCGGTCGTCGAGGCCGGGCTGTGGAGCGTCGAGAAGCATATCCAGGCGTTCGTCAACGATTTCGCGCTGGAGTGGAAGTCGGGCGGCAACACGCTGACCGGCGGCGTCTATTATACGCGCTACAAGTCGCGCGACCGGTGGAATCTGGGCAACAGCATGCTGCTGACCGCCGAACCGAATGCGCGTCGCCTCAACCTGACGCTGGCGGATGGCCGGATCGTCACGCGCGACGGCTTCTCGGGCGGTTCGACGTTCAAGGTCAACGCCCGCTACACCGGCGAGGACGTCGCGGGCTATGCGGTCGACGAATTGCAGATCACCGACAAGCTGCGCATCGACGGCGGCGTCCGCTACCAGCATCACTCGGTCGACGGCACGCTCGAGAACCTGGCCGGCACGGTGCCGGCAGCGGGCGCGGACGGCAATCCGCTGACGCTGTACGACAATGGCGACGCACAGTTGAACGGCACGTTCCGCACGATCCGCTATCGCGGCGATGCGTGGTCGTGGACCGGCGGCGTCAATTACGACCTGACCCGCCAGATCGGTGCGTTCGTCCGCTACAGCCGCGGCAACAGCTTCCCGTTCTTCGACAATCTGCGCGACGGCATCGATGTCGCGCCGCAGGTCGACAGCTATGAAGGCGGCGTGAAGGTCTCGACCGGGATCGCGAACCTGTATGCGACGCTGTTCCACAACACCTTCGACGGGCTCGCGACGACGGTCATCACCAGCGGCGCGCCGATCGCGTCGATTGGCGGCGCCAAGGCGACCGGCGTCGAGTTCGAGGGCAGTTGCGGCCGTTCGCCGGCTTCACGCTCAGCGGCTCGGCGACGTATCTTGATGCCAAGTACCGCGACTTCTTCACCGATGGCGGCCTGACCGATCTGACCGGAAACCGCGTGCAGCGCCAGCCGAAATGGCAGTGGCGCGTCACGCCCGCCTACGATCTGGAACTCGGCGGCGACACGAAGGCCGGTGTCTATGCAACGATCGGCTATGTCGGCGACCGGTTCTCCGACGTCCAGAACGCGCAGGTCCTGCCGGGCTATTACAAGCTCGACGCAGGTGCCACGCTCGACCTGACCCCGCAGATCCAGTTTCAGGTGATCGGCGACAATCTGACCGACGAGATCGGATTGACCGAGGGTAATCCGCGCACGCTTGGGTCCCAGGGTAGCGGCACGATCCTCGCCCGGCCGATCGTCGGCCGCTCGATCCGATTCGCCGCTGCGTTCAAGTTCTGAGATATGCCGGATCGATCCCGCATCGCGCGGGATCGATCCGCTTTGCGGGATATTCGCGACGTCATGAAAAATGTTCTCTGTTTTGCCGCGCTGGCATCGGTCGCGGCGATCGCGCCCGCGCAGACCGGCCCCGCTTCCGCTCCCTCATCGGTACAATCACCCGCCGACATCTATGGTCCGTTGTTTCGCGCGGTGCAGCAGGGCCATGTGTTCGCGGACGGCAAGACGTTCGTCGACGCCGTGCCGAAGCGCGCAGCCGATGCGATCATGGCGGATTACGCGCGAGCCAAGCCGGTAGGTGCGGCGCTGAAGGCGTTCGTCCTCGCCAACTTCACGGTGCCCGGCGAGAATGATCGCGGCGCGGACGATCTCAGGGCGCATGTCCGAGCCTTGTGGCCGCAACTGGTGCGCCAGCCGGTCGTCGCCGTCGCGGGCAGTTCCGCGCTGCCGCTGCCCGCGCCCTATGTCGTGCCGGGCGGGCGCTTCCGGGAAATCTATTACTGGGACAGCTATTTCACGATGCTCGGGCTCAAGGTCGACGGCCAGCAGCCGCTGGTCGAATCGATGCTCGACGATTTCACCAGCCTGATCGAGCGATACGGCCATATCCCGAACGGCACGCGGACCTATTATCTCAGCCGATCGCAGCCGCCTTATTACGCGCTGATGCTCGACCTTTCGACGAATACCGATCCGCTGGTGGCAAAGCGCCGATTGGCGGCGTTGCGCGCGGAACATGCGTTCTGGATGAAGGGCGAGACGTGCCTCGCCCGCCAGCCCGCATGCCTGCGTGTGGTGCGGATGCCCGACGGCAATGTGCTCAACCGTCATTACGACGACCGCGACACGCCACGCGACGAATCCTACGCCGAGGATGTCGAGACCGCCGCCAAGGCAGGCCCCCGCCCCGCCACCGAGACGCAGCGCGACCTGCGCGCCGGTGCGGAAAGCGGATGGGACTTCAGCTCGCGCTGGCTGCGCGATCCGCAGTCGCTCGCGACGATCCATACCACCGACATCGTACCGGTCGATCTCAACAGTCTTTTATGGGTGATGGAACGACGCATAGCCGAACGCTGCCGGACCGCCGCCGATACACCCTGCGCCACCGCATTCACCACGCTCGCGGCAAAGCGCAAGGCAGCGATCGACCGCTATCTCTGGCAGTCATCGAGTGCGCGCTACGCAGACTGGGACCTGTCGACGCGCAAGCCGACCGCCAGCATCAACGCGGCGATGCTACATCCGCTATTCGTCGGTCTCGCTTCGCCCGCACAGGCGAAGTCGGTGGCGACGACGGTCCGCAATTCGCTGGTCGCCGAGGGCGGCCTGCGGACGACCACGCTCAAGACCGGGTTGCAGTGGGACGAACCCAATGGCTGGGCGCCACTGCAATGGGTGGCGATCGCCGGACTCGAGGCTAACGGCGAGCCTGCGCTTGCGAAGGATATCGCCCGCCGCTGGCTTGGCACGGTCGGTGCGGCCTATGCCGAGACGGGCAAGATGCTTGAGAAATATAATGTCGAGCAGCGAACGCCGGGCGGGGGTGGCGAATATCCGGTGCAGGACGGCTTCGGCTGGACCAACGGCGTCACCAGCGCGCTCCTGGATCGTTTTCCCGACCTCGCACGGCCTTGAACCATATTCTGCACGATGACGACGGATCACCGCGAGTTTGCGCGCGACGGAGGAGCGGCGTCTTCCGCTCTGACGTCGCTACCAGCGATGATTGATCGGCCGCGGTGGCGAACACCCGCAGCCATCGAACTTACCAGGGGTGATCAGCCGATCGGTCCGACGCTCGATTGGCTGGCGGGGCGCTGATCCCCCGCCCCTAACCCCAGAAAGTCTTGCGATCGAGAAGATCGTCATACGCCTCGGCCGCGGCGTTGATGATCTTCGATTTCTTGCGATGCGCCAGCAGGTCCTTCGCCCCGGGGTCGTCGCGCAGGCCAACCCGGTCCAGAACCACCGGCGCCGTCGCCATATCGTTCAGTGCGCCAAGCTGGTCCTGCAGCGTCTCCAACGTTCCCACGAACTTCCCGTAACGACGCGAACGCTTCTTGCTCGAGAAGACGGAGCCGAGAAACTCCGCGCCATAGCGGAGCCGTTTGGCGGTCTTGCGAACTTCATGGCGTTCCTCGTCTGCCAGCGTCGCAAGCGACTGACCACGCTTCCTGATGCGACGACGCAACGCGTGCAACGTCTCCGCCGCGAACTGCCGTGCCGAGGCGTCCCGTGCATCGCGCGTCGATGGCGCGGTGCGCCACGCCCCGCACGCCAGCCACTCCGTCAGATCGAGCATCAGGGCGCGAACCCGGTCCGAGCCCAGCGCAGTATCGACCGCTGCATAGGCAGCATCGCGAGCCTGGCTCAAACGCTCGAACAACGACCCGCCGGACTTCGCCTTGGCCAGCAACACATCCAGGTCGCGCGCTTCGCCCAGCACCGAACCCAGCCACCGCAGCTCGCTCTGGAAATGCGACACCTCGTCGCCGTCGAGCAAGGGCTTGAAGATCGAAAAGGCCGACCGCAGCCGACGCAACGACACGCGCGCCTGATGCAGGGCCTCGGCATTGGCCTGATCGAGCAGGATAGTCTCGTTCAGGCGATATTGGCGTATGCACGAGCCGGCGACCGCCTCGAAAGCGTTCGCCGCGGATGCGTCCCGACCCAGCGCAATCCGCTCCGACTTGAACGCCCTGGATACGGGACGCAGCAAGTCATAGCCGCGCTCGGACTTGGTGATGACGCCCAGGCGCACCGGAAACTGCGCCGCCAGCGTCCTGGCCAGCGCGAACAGAGCGGCAGGCTCTCCCTGCTTCAACTCCAGTTCGAGTTCGCAGATCGGCGACTGGCG
Source organism: Sphingomonas sp. AC411 (assembly GCF_979253035.1). NCBI lineage: Bacteria > Pseudomonadati > Pseudomonadota > Alphaproteobacteria > Sphingomonadales > Sphingomonadaceae > Sphingomonas > Sphingomonas sp. AC411. The sequence goes on from NZ_CEEDAQ010000001.1 coordinate 1,686,910, forward strand.
GTCACCCGCAGCAACATGACCACGGTCCAAGACCAGTTCGATCGACGCCTCGCCGCTGGCGATCACCCATGCCAGCCGCTCGACCGCGACGGTGAAGATCGGCGCGACGGTACCGGCCTCGTCGTCGAGCAGCGCCGGGATAGGCGTCCGGTCGTCGACGACCGGCGTCATGTCGGCCACCTCGATTTCCCATTCGTGTCGCGCAAAGAGACCCGCCGCCTTCGCATCCGCGACCTTGATCGTCTGCGTCCGCGTGTCGCCGGACTGCCGGATGCGCAACGAGACGCCGCCTTGCGAAAGCGCGAGATCGGGCGTGTCGAAATACACCGCCTGCATCTGCCGCTTGCTCGCCGGGGCGCCGCAGAGGTCAGATCTCGGCAAAGGCATCGGCCGCGGCGACGTCCAATACCAGCTTCAGCTCGACTTCCTGCGACACCGGCTACCTTCCCGTAAACCCACGACACCCCATGCTCATGGCAACCGGCAATAGTCCGTCTGGTTCCCGGTGAGCCGCCCGCAAGACCTTGTTCGCTTCACCGCATTTGCATGAAAAGCGCGAGTGCGTTGCGGACGCTATCCGCGAAGCGATCGTAGATCACGCGTGCGACCTCGGCGATGACAGGCTGACGATCGCGTCCCCCTCGCGCGAATATAGCGACTGCCACCCGGCGGCCGTCAGGCATGGTAATGAACCCGACATCGTTGGTGATACCGTCCAGCGTGCCGGTCTTGTCCTCTACTCGAGTACCCACGGGAAGCAGAGCGCGGATGCGGCGGGTTCCCGTCGCGCATCGGCTCATCAGTTCGAGCAGAAACGCGCGACTTTGCGCCGTTAGAACGGCGCCATTGTCGAGCTTGTTCAACAGCGTGACCATGGCAACCGGCGTGGCAACATCCTTGCTGTCGGCGAGGTGGCCGCGCTCGCGAAGCAACTGGGCTATGGTCCGGTCCATCCGGATGCCGGGTATCTTTTGGGAAGAAAGCCACTGCTGGATCGCGACGGGCCCGCCTAGCGCGGCAAGCAGCTGGTCGGTTGCCCGGTTGTCGCTGCGGATAATCATCAGCTCCATGACTTTCGCCGCGGGTCGGCCAACGATCATGTCGCCGAGGCTGCGTCGCCCCTGATCGACCTCGGCGAGGTAGGTCGCTGCAACGGCGATCTTGACCGTGCTCGCCATCGGGAATTGGGTGTCGCCGTTGATCGAAACCATCGAGCCATCGCGAAGGTCGAGCGCTGCAATGCCGTAGTCGCCCGAGCGTTCCGCGACCAATTTACTCAGCGCGCGCTCAAGCCCGATGAGTTCAGGGGAGCTGCAGCCGCCGGTGCCGGGACAAGGATGCTTGCGGCGATACTCGAAAGGAGCAGGCGGGAAAGCAGGGACGCGCGCATCGATAGTCCTCGAATGTTGTCTTTCAGCGACCCGCTCATGGTAGACCGAAAAACCTGAACGCGTCATGTTGCATGCCGGTGAAGTTCGGACAACGGCGGCTCGCGACGCCGGTTGGTTATACCTCCGGCGCTGCGGCTTTTCGGGCACGCTGCGATTGCTGCAGATCGGAGAAACGAATTGCCGATCTCGCGGCGCAATGGAATGATGCCATCATGCAGATCCTCAAAGCGGCCGGCCTCGCCCTCCTCGCGTCAGTGCCCGCCACTGCCCAAATTGTCGCGCAGCCCTCGGCAGGAACGTACCAACGCGCGGTAGCGGCCGGTTACAAGGCGGCGCTCTACTGCTCCGGAATCTTCAACGCCGGTCGCACGCCTGCTCAGATCGATGCCGATGAACTGGCCGGAATCTACCCCGAATATGCGACGATCGTGCCGACTCTGACGGCGAGCGTCGACCGTGGTCTCCAGTCCGTTTCCGTAGCTTTCGATCCCCAGCTACCGCCAAGACGCGCAGCCTGGACCAGTGGACGGGGTTGCGTGACGCTGCCGATCGGAAGCACGGCACCGTCTGGCCGCAAGTCGACAGCGGCACCGTCGATCACGGCGGCGGATCCCCGGCGCTGGCCTCAGGGTGACGCTGGCATCGCACCGCGCCCGACAGCCGCGCTGACCGGCGCCGTCGGCAAGGCATTCGGGACAACATATGGCGTCGGCACCAAGACGGTCGGGGTGATCGTCGTGAAAGACGGCGAAGTTCTTGCCGAGCAATATGGCCGCGGTTTCGGGCCGTTCGTGTCCAACCGGACGTGGTCGGTCGGCAAGTCGATCGCTGGCACACTCATCGGCCTCAGCAATGCGAGCGCGTTGAAGGCTCCCGCCGCCGTGCCGCAATGGAAGTCGGGCGATCCGCGTCGGGTGATCACGCTCGACAATTTGCTTCGGATGGGATCCGGCCTGCACAGCGACACCGCTGGAAATCGCACCGATGCGATCTACTTCGGCGGCACCACGGTAGACGAACAGGCGGTGTCATGGCCTTTGGAGGCGCTGCCCGGCAAACGCTTCCGCTACGCCAACACCGATATCCTGCTCGCGGTCTATGCCACACGACAGGCAATCGGCGAGGCCCGGTACCGCGCATTGCCGGGCACCCTGTTCGGCCAGCTTGGCATGACGCACACCGTCGCCGAGACGGACTGGCACGGCAATTACGTCCTCTCCAGCCAGGTCTGGTCGACCGCACGCGACCTGGCGAGGCTGGGGTTGTTCTGGTCGCAGGACGGCGTCTGGCAGGGCAAGCGCCTGTTGCCGGCGGGCTGGATGCGTACCATGATGACGCCCAGCGGACCGCAGCCCGCGAGCGGACCGGGCTATGGCGCGACGATGTGGCTGTTCGGTCCCAAGCAGGGCTTGCCCGAAGGCAGCTTCGCCGCACAAGGCAACCGGGGCCAATATGTCATGGTGATCCCGTCCCGGCACCTGGTCGTGGTCAGGCGCGGCGAGGACCCGGGCACCGCGCGGTTCGACATCGCTCGCTTCGCGGCCGACGTTGCCGCTGCGTTGCCTTAGGCGTCTTACCCGAACGGCATACCCGGCGACCTAAGGGACAGGCGTAAGCCGTGGGCGCTAGCGTTTCGTGAACACCGCCTTGGGCAGGACGACGTGGACACCCTTGTTGCGGTCGACGAACTCGGTGATCTCGACATCGCCCGCGACGCTGATCAGCATGTAGGCGTCGTCGCGCGTCATGCCTTTTTCCGCGACGAGGAAGTCGATCATGTTGCCGCCGTTGATCGTCGGCGGCGAGCTGTCGTAGCGGCCGAACGCCGGTGGCGGCGCCCCCATGCTGCCGAAGAACGGCGCCAGCGGCACTTCGACGCCGGGCGCGAACAGGCCGACCATCCGCTTGGCGTCCAGGGGCACGATCTTCATCCGCGCATAGCGGAAATCGTCGGTCAGGGACTCCGCCCCGTACCGGAACGCCTTATAGGCATAGGGGATCGCCAGATCGACCTTGCGGATGCGCACTTCCAGCATGTCGCCGGGCTCCGCGCCTGCGATCGCGATCGGTCCGGTCAGGATATGGCCGCCGGGACCGCGTGCGCTGGCGGGTACGGCTCTTCCCTCAGTCGCGGGGGCCGCGGGCGATCACGGCCTGCGCCGAACGAAGACGGGCCTTCCATATTTTAACCGATGGGTGCCCGGACGCCAGGCCGGCAAGCCGCCCTTCGATCTGAGCGACCTCTCGCTTTGCGGCATCGAGCTCGGTGGCTGTTGGTGCAGGTTGGATATTGGCGCGCGTGTGTGCGCCGGTGCGTCCCTTGCTCTTGGTCATGGAAGACGCGATGGTCTCAAATGCTAAGCGCCGTCAATGAGAGACGGCATGGCAGCTCGTCGGGGCGGCTGCCCAGAATGCGCCTTTCCCAAAAACGAGGAGATGCGGAACAGACGGATCGGCGGGAGTGTCGCCGCCAGTGCGGTTCGCATGGAACCGCCAATCGGACGTCCGCTCATCTCGGCTGTAGAGCCTCTTCAGAATGCATCCGCTGGTCTGGTTTTGGAATAAAGAGCCGGGCGATCGCCCATGCGTTCGCCGAGGCGCACCGGGCGCGTTGGCAGCCAGCTTGGATCAAACGCGATCGTTCCCGGCCGGAATAGCATCACGACCGTCGAGCCCAGCAGGAAACGGCCCATTTCCTCACCCTGTTCGAGAACGATCTCTCGATCGGCATAGCACCATTCCGCCAGCTTGCCGGTACGCTTCGCATTCACGGCGCCGTGCCAGGCGGTGGCGATGCTGCCGACGATGGTGGCTCCGACCAGCACCATGACGAAGATTCCGTGCTCCGAACTTTCGAATACGCACACGAGGCGTTCGTTTCGGGCGAACAGATTGGGCACGCCGCGCGCCGTGACGGGGTTCACGGAAAACAGGCTGCCCGGAATGTAGCGCATACTGATCAATCTGCCCGCGCACGGCATATGAAGACGGTGATAGTCACGTGGCGACAGATACAGGTTCGCGAAACTGCCGTGACGGAACTCCGCTGCCAGCGTGCCGTCGCCGCCGATCAGTTCGGTCGTGGTGAACCGGTGCCCCTTGGCCTGTACGATATGATGGTCGTCGATCGCCCCAACCTGGCTGATCGCGCCATCCACCGGGCAGACGAAGTCGGCATGCGCGAGAGGGCGGATCCCCTGCCGCAGGGGGCGCGAGAAGAAGTCGTTGAAGCTGGCGTAGCTGGCGATGTCCGGATTTTCGGCTTCGCTCATATCGACCCCGTATCTGGCGACGAACCAGCGGATCAGCCGGGTGGTCATGGCACCGCCCCGCGCCCGGGCGATACGACCAGCCAGACGGGTCAGGCGCTGTTTTGGCAGGGCATGTTGAAGCAGGATGGTGAAGCGATCGGACATCTTGGACCCTCGAATAGTCGCCAGCGACTGTAACGGTCGATTGTTCCGCTACGCGAGCGTTTCATCAAGCAGATCCCTGCAGCACCCTCGAGCGGGTGCATTTTCAAAAGCACGCGGAACCATCATAGGGCGCGCATCGGGTCGCGTGGAAAGGCTGTGCCTGTGCGTCCGACCTGCCACCTTACCGCCATACTTTTGCGGCCAACCGCGGGTCTAGAACGCGTGCGACGCCCTCATGGGTCGTCGTCTGGATATTGGCTTCGATCCGAGCCCTGCCTGCGCAAGACGTGGCGTCGGACTGTCCGACGCCACAAAACGCTTCAGGGCATCAATACGGTGTCGACGACGTGTACCACACCGTTCGACTGCATCACGTCTGCCGTGGTTACGGTCGACTTGCCACCCTTAGCGTCGGTCAGCACGATCTTGCCACCGGAAACGCGCGCCGTCAGCGCCTCGCCCTGCACGGTGGTGAGCGTCGCCTTGTCGCCCCCAGCCTTGATCGCCGCCAGCGCCGCCTTCGCCGTGATCGTCCCCGGCACGACGTGATAGGTCAGGACACTGGCAAGCTGAGCCTTGTTCTCCGGCTTCAAGAGCGTCGGCACCGTGCCGGCGGGTAGCTTCGAAAAGGCCGCGTTCGTGGGTGCGAATACCGTGAACGGGCCAGGACCAGACAGGGTCTCGACCAGATCTGCGGCCATCACAGCAGCCACAAGCGTGCTCAGGTTACTCGCGGCGGACGCATTCTGGACGATCGTTTTGCTTGCATACATGGCGGCGCCGCCAACCTTCGGGTTAGCCGCCACCGCAATAACCGGCACCGATACCGATAGGGCGAAGCAAACGCCCAATGTGCGCGCGATCCGTGATGTCATGTTGATTTCTCCTAGCGTCATACACCCCCGCTTGCTCGCCACCGACAAGCTTTCGGGACCCTGAAACGACAGGCTTGGAGTAAAGCCACACCCCTTTTCGGGGCGCGACATGCCTCACCGCCGCTCCGTTGTGCTGTTTTGCTACTCGACGTGCGGCAAGCAATACGGACTAAGGGATAGGTTCGACCTAGCAAGGGTAAGAAGACCTCGTTTTATCACGAGACGACGACGTCGGCGGCAACGGGATATGGGCCGGGCGCGCAACGGGACGCACGGCGTATCGCCTCCAAATTTCTTTGCCGGCGCCTGATCCAGCGGGATAGCGTGCATGATGGCTCGCCTCAAAACCACGATTCGCCAACTCAGCTATTTCGTTGCGCTTGCCGAGGAAGGCAGCTTCACGCGGGCCGCTGAGCGCATGGGCATTTCGCAGCCTTCGCTGTCGCAACAGATCCGCATCCTCGAAACGATCGTCGGCACCACGTTGTTCGAGCGGGGCGGACCCGCCATCCTGACCCCGCTCGGGCGCGACTTGCTCGACAAGGCGCGGCGCATCCTCCTAGATGTCGCCGATCTCGAAGACTTCGGGACGACATCGAGCGATCCGTTGATCGGCACGATCCGGCTCGGCGTGTCGCCGACGCTCGGCGCCTATCTGTTGCCCGGGCTCGTCGCGCGCCTGCACCGCGAGCATCCGGCGCTCCGGGTCCATGTCCGCGAAGGCCTGCCGACCGCGCTCGCGTCGGGGCTTGCCAGCGGCGTCCACGATCTGATCCTGGCGCAACTGCCCGTGCCGGGCGGCGCGTTTCACAGCGAAAGACTGTTTCGCGAGCCCCTGTACGTCGCGATGGCAACCGATCATCCGCTCGGGGCCAAGGCGATCATCGCCCCCGCCGATCTGCGCGGCGCCAATTTGCTGACCCTGCTGCCCGAATACCGGCTTTCCGAGCAGATCGCAGCGATCGCCGCCGATGTCGAGGCGACCGTATTGCGCGATTACGAAGGCACCAGCCTCGACGCGATCCGGCAGATGGCGGGCATGAACATGGGGCTCGCCTTGTTGCCCGAACTCTATGTCCGGCAGGAAATTCGAGAGGGTGACGATGTCACGGTCAGACCGATCAAGGGTGGCCGCTATTACCGGGAGATCGGCCTGTTGTGGCGACAGGGCGCAGGGCGAGCGCCGGCCTATGGCCTGATCGCCGATCTGTTACGCGCCGTCGGCCCATAGGTAAATCCTATCGAAGAGATAGGTACCGTTATCTTGCTCCAATGCAGAGGACCGGCAATCCTAGTATCGGATCAGGTGCGAGGGTCGGATGGCGAGCGAACATATCGGATGGCGGGCGGCATCGGGCTGGCTCGCGGAAATCGTCGGGCCGGACATGCCCTATGTCCGCCTCGCGATGGTGTATGGCGTGGCGATCAGCCTGTTGTCGCTCGCCACGCCGATTTCGGTACAGCTGCTGATCAACAGCGTCGCCAATACCGCGATGCCCGCCCCCTCTGGACGCTCGCTGGGCTGTTGCTGGGGCTGTTGCTGGTGGTCGCAGGGCTGAGCGCGATGCGGTTCTGGATGATGGCGTTGTTCGAGCGGCGGCTGTTCGCGCGCATCGTCGCCGAGATTACCGTCCGCGCCGTCCATGCGCAGAACCCGTTTTTCGCCGATCAGAATCGCGGCGACCTGTTCAACCGCTATTTCGATCTCGTGGTGGTGCAGAAAGCCGTGCCGAGCCTGGTCATCGGCGGGTTCACGATCATCCTGCAATCCGCGGTCGGGCTGATCGTGACCAGCTTCTACCACCCGTTCTTCCTCGGCTTCAACGCGCTGCTGCTACTCGTCGTCCTGGCCATCTGGATGATCTGGTCGCGCGGCTCGATCCGCTCCGCGGTCCAGCTCAGCCACGCCAAGCACGACGCTGCGCGCTGGCTCGAAGGCGTCGGCGGATCGAACGGCTTCTATAAATCGAGCCGCCATTTCGATTTCGCGATGGACCGGTCGGAAGCGGTCACCGCGACCTATGTCGACCGGCATCGTCGCTATTTCCGCTACAGCTTCACCCAGACCGTCGCGTTCCTGCTGCTCTATGCCTTTGCGAGTGCGGCGCTGCTCGCGCTTGGCGGCAATCTGATCCTGCGCGGCGAGCTGTCGATCGGGCAGTTGGTCGCCGCCGAGCTCATCCTCAGCGGCGTCTTCTACGGCGTGTCGCAGCTCGGCTGGTATCTCGACTCGTTTTACGACCTCGTCGCGAGCGCGGAGGAATTGTCGCTGCTCTACGCGATCCCGCAGGAGGACGCGGTACGGACGTCCGGCAAGGCGCCCGGCGATGGCGCGGTGCGTCTCGACGGCGTGGTGACCGAGGGCGCGCGGTTCGATTTCACGCTCGCGGCGGGCGAACAGCTCGTCATGCGCGCCGATGGCGATGCCGAGCGACAGCTGGCGATGGTGCTCAAGCGCCATGTCGTGCCCGAGCGCGGGCTGGTGACGGTGGGCGGCGCCGACATGGCGACGTTCGACATGTATCTGCTGCGCTCCGAGGTGATGGTGCTCGACCGGCCGACGATCGTCGAGGTGACGATCCGCGACTATCTGACGCTCGCCGCCGCGGATGCCGATGCGACGGCGATGCTCGAGGTGCTCGAGACTGTCGGCTTGCGGCAGCGCGTCGCCGCCCTGCCGCACGGGCTGGATACCCCGCTCGCGGCATCGGGCTATCCGCTGTCGATCGGCGAAGTCATGGCGCTGAAGCTCGCCAACGCCTTGTTGGTGCGGCCCCATGTGCTGATGTTGTCGCAGCTCTATGACCTGATCCCGACCGATCGGCTGGCCGAGGTGTTGCGCCGGCTCAAGACGAGCGGGACGACGGTGTTGCTGAGCACGGGGCGCCCCGAGGACATCGTGCTCGATGGCTGGTTCCATCTCGAACCCGACCGGCAACGCCGCTTCCCGATTGTGCGGCGCTGATCGCAGCGACGCAGCAGGAGGCCGGCCATGCCGTATAAGCCCGATCGCATCGCGCATTTCCCGACCTTGGCGGGCATGCGTGCGCCACGGATCGCAACGACGATCGCCTGGATGCTGGTGCTCGGGATCGCCAGCGCCGCAGCGATCATGCTTTTCGTACCGTGGTTGCAGACCGCCAACGGCACGGGACAGGTCGTCGCGCTCGATCCAGGCGATCGCCAGCAGCAGGTGACCGCGCTGGTCCCCGGCCGGGTCGATCGCTGGTACGTGCAGGACGGCCAGCACGTCGAGCGCGGCGATCCGATCGCGCGCGTGGTCGATCTCGATCCCGATTTGCTCTCGCGTCTCGCCGCCGAGCGCGCGCAGGTGCAGGCCGAGATCGCCGCGATCCAGCAGAGCCGCGCGGTCGCGGGCATCGACGTCGCGCGCACCGGGCAGTTGCTCGCCGAAGGCCTCGCCGCGCGCCGCGACTATGAGCAGACCCAGATCAAGGTCGCCGACGCCGGCGCCAAGCTTGCCGAGTCGCGCGCGAAGCTCAACCGGATCGACATCCAGCTCAACCGCCAGTCGGCCCAGCTCGTGCGTGCGCCGCGCGACGGCCGCGTTCAGCAACTGAACGCCGCCAGCGGCAGCGCGCTGGTGTCGCCCGGCACGGTGCTGGCGGTGATCGCCCCGAACGCGTCGAGCGCGCGGTCGAACTGTATGTCGATGGCCGCGACATGCCCGTGATCCGTCCGGGTCGCCCGGTCCGGCTGGAGTTCGAGGGCTGGCCCGCGATCCAGTTCAGCGGCTGGCCTTCGGTCGCGCAAGGGATGTTCGACGGGCGCGTGCGGATGATCGATCCCAATGCGGCCCCCGACGGGACGTTCCGCATCCTCGTCGAACCGCGGCCGGGCAAGCCGGGCTGGCCGACCGACGCATTCGTCCGCCCGGGCGGGAAGGTGCGCGGCTGGGTGCAGGGCGAAACGGTCCGCGTCGGCTATGAAACATGGCGACAGCTCAACGACTTCCCGCTGGAGTTCGGCCGGCGCGGCGCAGCGGCGCTCACCGCGCAGCCCAAGGCGCCGGCAAAGGCGAGCGCCGACGACGCGGCCAAGGATGGGGACGCCAAGAAGTGAAGCGGATGATCGCCATTCTGCTCGTGGTGCTGAGCCCAGCAATCGCGTCCGCGCAAGTCGCGCCGCTGACGCTCGACGAGGTGCTGCGATCGTCCGCGCGTTCGGCGCCGCAGATCGTCGAGGCGCTCGCCAAGGTGCGTCAGGCGGACGGGAAAGCCTTGTCCGCCGAGGGGGCGTTCGACACCGTGTTCGACGTCGATTCGAAGGCGCGCGTCGCCGGCTATTACGACGGCACCGTCGTCGAGGGCCGGGCGACGCGGCCGCTCACCGGCAATGGCGGCTATGTCTATGGCAACTACCGCGCGTCGCGTGGCACGTTCCCGGTCTATGAGGACCAGGCCTATACCAACAAGCTGGGCGAGGCGAAGGTCGGCGCGCTGTTCGCGCTGCTGCGCGACCGGGTGATCGACGAGCGCCGCACGAGGCGGACCATCGCCGGCACCGAGATCGACGTCGCGCGGTTCGAGGCGGATATGGTCGCGATCGGCGTGCAGCGGCGCGCGGTCGACGCCTATCAGGCCTGGGTCGCGGCGGGCTTGCGCCTGCGCGCCTATCGCGACCTGTTGCAGCTCGCCGAGCAGCGCCGCAGCGCGATCGGCCGGCTGGTGACGCTGGGCGCAAGGCCAGAGATCCTGCTCGTCGAGAACGACCAGAACCTCGTCCGGCGTCGCGCGCTGGCGGTACGCGCGGAACAGGATGTCGCGGCGGCCGCCAATGCGCTGTCGCTCTATCTGCGCGACGAGGCAGGCGCGCCGGTGACGGTATCGGACGATCGCATGCCTGCAGATGCCGGCGCTTTGGCAGCGCTGGCCGTCGCGAAGACCCGGGCGGGGCCGGTCGAGCGCCCCGATTACCGCGCGGTGCTCGCGCGGATCGACCAGGCGACGTCGCGGCTGATCCTGGCGGAGAACGACCTGTCGCCGCGGCTCGACCTGCGCGGCGAGGTCGGCAAGGATGTCGGCCCGGTCGGCCTCGGCGGACCCAACCGGACGCCGCTGGAGGCCGCGGTCGGGTTCAAGTTCAGCGTCCCGTTGCAGAACCGCTCCGCCAAGGGCCGCGTCGCCGAGGCGCGTGCAGAGATCGACGCGCTCGGCCAGCGCAGCCGGTTCCTGCGCGACCAGATCAGTGTGGAGGTCCAGGGGATCGTCATCGCGGTGAATGCTGCCGAACGCCTCGCGTCGATCGCCGACGAAGAGCGCCAGCTTGCCGACCGACTGGCCAACGCCGAGCGCCGTCGGTTCGAACTGGGATCGGCCGACTTCTTCCTGGTGAACCAGCGCGAGGAGACCGCCACCGACGCACGCGTTCGCCTGGTCGATGCACAAGCGCGCATCGCATCCGCCCGTGCCGAGCTGGCCGCCGCGACCGCCGATCGAGCAGCGCTGAAACTAAGCCAGGAATAGCGATACGCACGGGCTAGCGTAAAAACCAGAAATAGCGCCAACCCAGGCCGAGACGAGCGTGATGCACGCCGCCTGACGTCAGCCGTGGTGTGAACTTCACGCCTTATCCGAAATAGGCCGACCGTCATAAAACGTCAGCATAACTGACACGCTTCTGTCGCTGCGGCAGCATAAGCGCGGCAATCGAGGCCGTAGAACGGTCTCGTGCAAGGGCGGAGCCCACCTTCCCGTGTCCGGGAAGCCACTCTGCTCATCCCTGTCGGAGATGCTGGCCCAATGTCGTTTCTTTCGCCCACTCGGCGCGTCCGCCTCATCGCCTCCGCCGCGTGTACGCTCCCGCTGCTTTTCGTCGCCAGTGCCGCAAACGCCGAGGACCCGACCGCCGATCCCGACCAGACCAAGTCCGATATCGTCGTCATGGGCGAACGCGCGATCCGATCCGACAAGGAACAGTCGACGTCGGTCCGCGATTCGATCGTTTACGACGATCTCGAGACGCTGTCCGCCGACGGGAGCGTCGCCGGCCAGTTGATCCTGCTGCCCGGGATCAGCGCGATCGAGGACGGCGATGCGCCGCGCTTCGTCAGCATCCGCGGCATCTCGCCCGATCTCAACCAAACCACGATCGACGGGATCACCCTCGCCACGATCGGCAATGACGGCGAAGGCTCGCGCAAGGTCAACCTCCAGCAGATCCCGTCCGAACTCTCCTTCCACAACGACGTCTACAAGACCTTCACCGCCGAGCAGGACGGCGCGGCGATCGGCGGCATCGTCGATGTGGTCACGCGCAGCGCCTTCGCGCTCAAGCGGCGCTACGTGATGGTCGACGGCTACGGCATCTATTCGTCGTTCAAGGGTGATGGCGGCAGCAATGCCGGCAACGGCAGCACGCCGCATTTCGGTGGCGGCGGCAAGATGGTGTTCGCGGACAAATTCGGTGCGGGCGACCAGTTCGGCGTGGTCCTGTCGGCACGCTACGAAAACCGCATCCGCAACTCGCGCAAATGGTGGCAGGATACCAAATATTACTTCGACGATGCCGGCAAGAAGCTGGCGGGGCCGGACGATCCGGCGTGGAACGGCATCGCCGTGCCCTACAACCACAGCTATGGCAGCTACACCAACCGCCTCCAGACCGCGGGCAGCTCGGCAAAGTTCGAATGGCGCCCGCTCGGCACCGATATCTATGCGTCACTGCTCGGGTTCAATTATCGTCAGTGGGAATCCTCGACGATGAACAAGAACGATTTCTACACCAAGAATGCGGTCAGCGATCTCACCGCGGAGGGCGGCGGATCGGACATCAACAGCATCTATTCGCGCTATCGCTACGATACCTGGAACAAGGCGACGGTCGGCGCGATCGGCAATGTCGAATGGCATGACGACCGCTCGTCGCTGCGCGTTCGCGGCGGCTATACGCGCGCCAGGTACGACAATACGCAGCCCTATATCGGCGTTCGCACGTATCCGACCGGGCTTTCGCTGGACTGGGCCGCGGCGAACGACGGCAATGGCGGGCTGCCATACGTCACCGGGATCAACAAGCCCGGCATGGTGATCGGGTCGCCCTACAAGCTCAGCACCGCGCAGACGACCTACCGCATGGCCAATGAGGGGCTGGCGAATGCGCGCGTCGACTATGGCTGGAACGCCGAGCCCGAGGATCGCGGCTTCGGGTTCGTCACCGGCATCGAATTCCGCAACCTGGAACTGTCGCGCAACGTCGACATGACCGAATACAAGCTCGGCCAGGCGATGAACGCCTATCTCTACGATCCCGGCTATGTACCGGTCGGCGCGCCGCAATCCTTCCCCTGGGTCGATTACGCGCGGGTGAAGAGCGAGCTGTGGCCCAAGTTCGTCAAGGACGTACCCAATTCGACCTATGACAGCATCACCGGCGATTATCGCTATACCGAACGGCTGGTAACGCCGTATCTGTCGCTCCATTACGCCACCGACGACACCACGCTGGTCGCCGGCGTCCGCTACGACCACACGCGCTTTTCCGCGTTCCAGCCGACGATCACCGGCGGCACCGCGTCGGCGGTGATGACGCGAAGCAAGGGCGGGTACCAGTATCTGCTGCCGTCGTTCACCGGCATCCAGGACTTCGCCGGCGGCAAGAAGCTGCGGTTCTCGTACAGCCGTACGCTCGGCCGTCCGACGCCCGGCAACATCGCCCAGCCGGAATCGCTCAATTGCGGCGACGAGGATTGTTCGATCAGCCGCGGCAACCCCGATCTGCGCCCACGCCGATCGGACAATCTCGATGTCCAGTTCGAGCAGTATTTCCACAAGGACGGCATCATCTCGCTCGGTGCCTTCGCCAAGTGGATCAAGGACGACATCTTCACGCTGACCACGACGCAGCTGATCGACGACGTCAACTACCGGGTTCGCCAGCCGCTCAACGCCGACAGCTCGCGACTGTACGGCGTGGAGTTCCAGGCGGCCGATCACGACGTGAACCTGTTCGGCCAGCGGATCGATCCGTTCTTCAACGCGACCTGGCTGAAGGGCCGGATGTCGATCACCAGCGATGCCGGGACGCGCTCGCTCGACCGGCTGATCTACCAGCCGAAATGGATCATCAACGGCGGTGCGACGCTGCGCCTGCCCGCGATCGACGGGGCGTTCCGCGCCACCGTCACGCACCGCGGCAGCTACATGGAGGGCATCGGCGAAACCGCGCAGGACGACAATGGCCGTGCCGAGCTGACCACCGTCAACCTCGGGCTGTGGCACCGCGTGACGTCGCACGTGACGTTCAAATACGAGATCACCAACCTGCTCAACGACCAGCCGAAATTCCTGGTCGGCAACGGCCTTCGCTACGTCAGCGAAGTCGACGACTATGGCCAGGGTGCCTTTTTCCACATCATGCTGCGCTGATCAGCCGAACGGAGTTACGACCATGTACGAAGTCGACCGCCGCTATCTTCTGTCCGCGCTGGGGAGCCTGACCGCGGCCGGTCTGCTGCCATGGCGCGCCGGTGCCGCCGAAGTGCGCCCGCGCAACCTGATCGAGGACCCGCGCTTTCCGACGCCGCCGTTCACGCTCGGCGTCGCGGCCGGCGATCCGGATGCCTCGGGCTTCGTCATCTGGACCCGGCTCGCGCCGCTGCCGCTTCAGCCCGACGGCGGCATGATGATGGCCCCGGTGCTGGTCGCGTGGGAAGTCAGCGCCGACCCCGAATTCCGCCAGGTGCTCCAGCGCGGCGAGGCGATCGCGCACCCTGAGCTGGCGCATTCGGTCCACGTCGAAGTCGCCGGGCTCGCCCCCGCGCGGCCCTATTGGTATCGCTTCACCTGCGGCGGCGAGCGCAGCGCCGCCGGGCGCGGCGCCACCCTGCCCCCGCCGGGCGCACCGCTCGACCGCGTGCGCTTCGCGGTCGCCGGGTGCCAGCATTACGAGGAAGGCTATTACACCGCGTGGCGGCACATCGCCGCCGAGCCGATCGACTTCGTGTTCCACTACGGCGATTACATCTACGAGGGTCCCGATCGCGGCGAGCAACCGCGCAATGCCAAAAGCCGCTGATCCGCCGGCATCTCGGCCATGAAATCTATTCGATCGGCGATTACCGCCAGCGCTATGCGCAATATAAGAGCGACCCCGATCTGCAGGCCGCGCACGCCGCCGCGCCGTGGTTCGTCAGCTTCGACGATCACGAGATCGACAATAACTGGGCCGGCGACATCGATCAGGACAACACCGCGCCGGAAGTGTTCCGCACGCGCCGCGCAATGGCGATGCAGGCCTATTACGAGCATATGCCGCTGCGCCGTTCGTCGATGCCCGACGGATCGCACATGCAGATGTATCGCGGCGCGCGGTTCGGCGACCTGATGGACGCGTTCTTCCTCGATACGCGGCAATATCGCTCCGATCAGGTGTACGGCGATCGTGATGCGCCGCAGGGACCGGACGCGTTCGCGACCGAACGGTCGATCACCGGCGCACCGCAGGAGGCATGGCTGTTCAAGGGGCTCGATCGCTCCAAGGCACGCTGGAACCTGATCGCGCAACAGGTCTGCCTGATGAACCTGACCTATCACAAGGCGGGGCAGCCCGAGCAGCTGGTCTCGATGGATCAATGGTCGGGCTATATGAACAGCCGCCGCCGCCTGCTCGCGCATATCGACGCGCATTGCCCCGGCAACGTGATGACCGTCAGCGGCGACGCGCATCGTCATTATGCCGGCGACCTGATTCAGGACCATAGCAACGGCAAGATCATCAGCAGCGAATATCTCGCGACCTCGATCAGTTCGGGTGCGGACGGTGTAGGCGAGAATGACGACTATACCCGCTCGTCCCGCGCGGAAAATCCGAACCTCAAGGCGCTGACCGACAAGCGTGGCTATGTGCTGTGCGATGTCGGCCGCGATGCGTGGCGCGGCGACCTGAAGGTCCTCGACACGATCGCGACGCGCAACGGAACGCTGACGACGCACGCAAGCTTCGTCACCGAGCGCGGCAAGCCCGGCTTGCAACGCGCTTGATCCGTGCGCGCGGGACCAACAGGCGAAGTCCTTTCGCGAGTGCTTTACGACCGGCTACTCGCCAGCCTGCCGCGACCTCTAGACGTCCGACGCTCGTTCGGACGATGGCGGACTGATCAACGGCATGCTTCTCGGTCGTACCCCGATGGCGGACGTGAGCGCGTTGGCGAGTGCCGCAGCGGTCGGGCCCTGCGCGCACTCGCCCGTGCCGAGGAACGGCGTGCCCGGACGGTCGATCACCTCCACGGTCACGCTGCGCGGCACATCGGCGAAGCGGAGTATGGGATAGGTGCTCCAGTCGTAATCGGTACGGCGTGCACCGTCATGGCCAGCCGCCTCGATCGCGGTCCAGCTCAGCGACTGGACGATCCCGCCCTCGACCTGGTTGCGGATCCCGTCCGGATTGACCGCCTCGCCGCTGTCCACCGCAGCGACCGCGCGGTGGACGATCAGCCGGCCCTCGTCGGGGATACGCTCGACATCGAGCGCGACCGCGCAATAGGCGCCGTGATTCTTGTAGCGCGCAAAGGCGAAACCCCGCCCGCGATTGGGTGCGGGTCGGTATCGTTCCCAGCCGAACCGGTCCGCCGCGCGCCGGATCACTGCGGCGGCGCGCGGATCGTCGAGATGCGCCAGTCGGAATGCGACCGGATCACGTCCCGCCGCGACCGCCAGTTCGTCCATGAAGCTTTCGAGCGCGAAGATGTTGAGATGCGCGCCAAGCCCTCTCAATGCCGAGACGCGCACCGGCATGTCGGGCAGGAAATGGCTGACGATGGTCTGGTTGGGAAAGCGATAGAGCGGAATGGCATTGCGGTCGCCGCCGCCGTTCGGCTGCGGGATCGGCTTGGGTGGCGTCGGCGTGAAAGGCGGCATCACCTCGGCCCCGGCGAGAAGATCGCCGGCTGCCGTCGGGCGGGTGCTGTGCGTGTTGCTCCACACCTGATGCCGCCAGTCGACGATCCGCCCCGACGCGTCCAGCGCCGCATCGACCTGCGCGAGCATCGCCGGGCCGAGCGGTTCCCAGCCATGTTCCTGCTCGCGGCTCCATTGCAGCCGGACGGGCACGCCGGGCATCGCGCGCGCGATCAGCGCGACATCGCCCGCGACGTCGTCGGCACCGTTATGCCCGTAGCAGCCCGCTCCCTCGCGGTGGACGCAGCGGACGCGGTCGGCCGGCATAGCGAGCAACTCGGCGATCGCCTGGCGCAGCGGTTCGACGCCCTGGCTGTGCGTCCAGACAGTCAGCCGGCCCTCGGCGAACAGGGCGACCGCGCAGGACGGTCCGATCGCGCCGTGCATCAGATAAGGGCGGTCATAGCGCGCCGTCAGCCGCCGAATGCCCTGCGCCGCAGGATCGTCGCGACGCGTGTCGATCACCTGGCTTTCGCGGCGCATGGTCAACAGTCCCGCCGGCATGGGCGGTAGCGCCGGCACCGCCGGGTCGCGCACCCAGCGGCCACGGTTGGCGACCCGCAGCGCCTGCTCGAGCGGCCACTCCCGCGGTCCGACGATCGCGGCGAACCGCCCGACCTGCACGACTTTTGCGACACCCGATTGCCGGCGCAGCGCGGCGAGGTCCGGCGTCAATCGCGTGCCGGACGAGGGCCGCGCAGCACCCGGGCGTGCACCATGCCAGGCAGCGTCATGTCGTGCACATAGCTCGGCAGGCCGGTCAGCTTGGCGGGCAGGTCGACGCGCGGCACCGATCGGCCGATCAGCCGCCGCGCCGCCAGCCGCTTGCGCGGCACGTCGGCGCGCGCACGCACCGCCAGCGACGTCGACGCGGCGAGCTCGGCATAGGTCGCGCGCCGTCCCTGCCCGTCGAGCACGACGCCGTCGCGCGTGAACAGTGTGGTCGCGACCACGCCCCATCGAGCCGCCGCGGTCTCGGCAAGCAACAGCCGGACGTTGGCGGCGGCGTTGGCGATCGCGGTGCCGCTCTGCTCGAGCGTCTGGCTGCCCGCGGTTACGCCCTCGTTGGGGGTCAGGGCGGTGTCCGCAGTGATGAGATCGACCTGCTCGATCGCCACGTCGAGTTCGTCGGCGGCCAGCTGCGCCATCGCGGTCTTCACGCCGGTCCCGAGTTCGACCTTGCCGGTGAACACCGTCACGCGACCATCCGGTGCGATGCGGATCCAGGCGTCGAGATCGGGAAACTTGGCCAATGTCCCGGCCAGGTCGGGCGCGACCGTCGGTGGCCCGCCGCTCCTCGCCGCCGCCGGTCTGTGCTAGCGCGGCAGCGGGCGCGAGCGAGAATGCGACCAGCAGCCCGCCCAGCACATCGCGACGTGACGCCTGCCCGCTCATGTCACCGGTTCCGCGGCATCGACTACGCCGCCGCCGCGCATCACCGCCGCGCGCCGAACCGCGCGCAAAATCCGCAAGTGCGTTCCGCACCGACACAGCGACGGTGCCATCGCCGTCCTCATTGCGTCTTCGGTCGGCGTGGTCGTCTGGCGCAGCAGCGCTTCCGCGCGCGCCATCATCCCGGGGATGCAATAGCCGCATTGCGCCGCCTGCTCGTGGAGGAAGGCGCGCTGGACGTCGCCGGGTCTGGCGGCCGTGCCGAGCCCCTCGACCGTGGTGACCTTGCGCGTCCCGATCGCACCGACAGGCATCAGGCAGGAGAATACCGGTCGGTCATCGACCAGCACGGTGCACGCCCCGCACTGCCCCAGTCCGCAGCCGAACTTGGCGGCATGGAGATGGAGATCCTCGCGGAGGACATAGAGCAGCGGGGTAGCGGGATCGACGTCGACGCGCGCCGCCGCCCCGTTGACGGTCAAGTCGATCATTCGCCCTCCTCGCGCGCCTTGGCGACGTCTTTCTCCAGGTCTTTCCAGGCCGGTCCGGTGCCGTGCCGCGCCTGCAGATACGCCACGATCTGCGCCACCTGACGGTCGTCGAGCGCATCGGCATAGGCCGGCATATAGGGCCCGTGCGCCGACACCGGCGGACGCAGCCCCTGCAGGATGATCTGGATCGTGTCGCGGGGGTTGTCCTCGTGCAGCGGCGTGCCGAGCGGCAAGGCCGGGCGCCCCGCGACCATCATCGCCGCACCCGGCTCATGGCATACCGCGCAGGCGCCGTCGTACAGTCGGGCGCCATCCGGATGCCGCTGCGATGCCAGCGCCCGACGATCGGGCAGCGGCGGCTCGACGCGCGCGGCTGGCGCGTCGCGCATCTGCCACGCGTAATAGGTCGCCAGCGCGCGCATCGTCCGCCGGCGCAGCGCGCGCCAGATTATACGTGACCGGCCCCATCGGCCCGGCGGCCGCGGCATGCGCGGTACTGAGGCCGGTGCGGAAATACGCATCGAGCCGGTCCACCGTCCATGCCCGAACTGCCGGCGAGCGCGCGTTGATCGCAGGGGCATACCAGCCGCCCGACCACCCGCCATCATAGGCCTCGGCGCCGCGCTTTTCCTGCTGCAACAGACCGCGCGGACTGTGGCACGCGGTGCAATGCGCCAGCGTCTCGCCGATGTAGCGACCCCGGTTCCATGCTGCCGACTGGCGAGGATCGGATGCGATCGGCTGCGGTCGCAAGAACAGCAGCTTCCAGCCGGCGAGCAAGGGCCGAAAGCCGAGCGGCGGGATCATCGTATTGGCCGGCGGTACCGCACGCACGGCGGGTCGGGTCATCAGGAACGCGTACAGCGCGCCCAGATCGCTGTCCGTCACGTTCGCATAATGCGTGTACGGAAAGGCCGGATACAAATGGCTGCCGTCACGTCCCACACCCTCCCGCATGGCGCGGTTGAATGCAGCCGGTGACCATTCCCCGATTCCCGTCACCGGGTCGGGCGTGATGTTGCTGCCGTAGACTGTCCCGAACGGCGTCTTGATCGGATAGCCGCCCGCATAGGGACGCCCGCCCGCGGCCTGGTGGCAACTAACGCAGTTCCCCAGCCGTGCGAGATTGGCGCCGCGCGCGACCAGCGCCGCATCGAACAACCGCGGATCAGGCCGCGTCACCGCCGCAATGGCCGGTCGGTAGGCGATGATCGCAAAGACCACTATGCCTAAGCACAGCGCAATCGCGGCCCATATGACGGTGCGCGTGATCCCTGACCGGCTCATTCCCCGCTATGTCTTTCGATCAGCGCTCGCCTTCGCCGCCTTCGCCTCGCTCGTTCTCGCCACCCTCATACTCGCCTTCGCCACGCTGGCCTGAATGCTGCTGCGCGGCGCGGGCGCGACGGGGCTGCGGACGACATGCCGAGACTTGGCCGAGCGGACGACCTGACGCCCCTCGCCTTCACCTTCTCCCTCGCCGCGCTCGCCGCGCTCGTTCTCGCCGCCTTCGCCGACCTGATCGACCGACGACGCCAGCGGCTTGGCTGCCGCTTCGGTCAGCATGGCCTGGCCCGATTGCGCGACCACGAAGGCACCGACGCCCATCCACAATTTCGTACGCATGATATTTCCTTACTCGCCAAGCCGTTGGCCGCATGAGGGCTTACTGATAGTGCTTGCGACCCGACGCCATGCCGATGCCACGAGTTTCCCCATGCTTATCATGATTGCCAACGTTCTGGATGCCGACAATCTCCAGTGGCTGCGAGATAATCTCGGCAAGACCCGCTTCGTCGACGGGCGCCAGACCGCCGGTCGCGAGGCGCGGCCGGTCAAGCGCAACGAGCAGGTCGACCGGACCGACCCGTTGCTCGCCGACATGCAGGACCTCGTGATCGACCGGCTGCTGGCGAACCCGCTGTTCCGGATGGCGACGCGGCCGCATGTCGTGCGCCCTCCGTTGTTCAGCCGCTACGAGCCCGGCATGGCCTATGGCAACCATGTCGACGACGCGATCATGGGCGGGATGCGGACCGACGTATCGGTCACGATCTTCCTGTCCGATCCCGACACCTACGAGGGCGGTGAACTGGTGATCGAGTCCGCGGCGGGCGAACAGGACGTGAAGCTGGCGGCAGGCGATGCCGTGGTCTATCCGACGACCGCGCTGCACCGCGTGGCGCCGATCGTTTCCGGCGAACGACTGGCCGCGGTGACCTGGGTCCGCAGCCTGATCCGCGATGCCGACGCCCGCGAGCTGCTGTTCGATCTAGAAACCGCCCGGCACGCGCTGTTCGAGCAGTTGGGCAAGACCCCGGAACTGGACCTGCTGGCGAAGACGCAGTCCAATCTGCTCAGGCGCTGGGCAGAAGATTAAGACGGAGCCAGGGTGCGATGTTGATGCCACAGTTCCCGACCGTCCCAAGCCACTGGTCGCGGACTCAACGGCCGATCTTGACGCGAAGCCCTACCACGACGGCGTCCTCGAGCTGCGTGTCGCCTCCGGGGTTCACGACATATTGCAGATCCGGCTGGACGCTCAGCCACGGCGTCAGCACCGCGTTATAGACCGCCTCCACCACCAGTTCGTGCGCGTCACGCACGCCGCCGTCCCCGGATTGGTCGCGTCGATAGCGATCGCCGAACCCGGCGGAGGCGAAGGACACGCCGACCTGGTCGTCAGGACGGTCCGGTGCGATGCCGGTATGGACCAGCCCCCACCGAGATACCGTCCGATGCGATTGAACCGAGTGTCGGCGACGCCGAAGCGCAGCCATCCCGCCAGACCGTGCGCATCGTCGGCGCGCGAGCCGACCAGCCGGTGCTCGGCGAACACGTACGCGCCTTTGTTCCCGCGTCGAGGCGCGGCGGGATCGGACGACCGGACATCGTCGAACCGGGCGGTGTATCCCCAGACCCCGATCGCCGCCTTCGTCCCGCGATTGAGATAATCGACTTCGCCGACGACAAGCGCACCGTCCCGCGAAGACAGCGCGATCGCGGTGCGCCGGGGATGCGCGGGATCGCCGGGGACGCCGTCGAGCACCGCGACACGCCCCAGCCAATGCTCGGCGAGCTTCATTTCGCCCCGGACCGCGAGCGACGTCACCGGGAAGATCGACGGACCGCGTCGCCCCGACTGCGAAAAATCAGGGCCGATCCCATGCGACGAGATCAGGAACAGCCCGCCACTCTGCGTCGTGTCGAATTCGGAGTTCAGGTTGTACAGGCCGAGCTTGATCGCGGCGTTGCGACCGACGTCCTGCTCGACCCATGCCTCGAACAGCCGCGCCGCCCGCACATTGGTCTCGATGTTCGATATCCCCTGCGCGTCGCCGACCAGATCGCCCGACAGCGACGCACCATTGTCATAGATCCCGTACAGGAACAGCCGCGCGCCGTGCCATCCGACCAGGCGGTCCGCGTCGATCGCCACCTGGAGATCGAGATTGTCGAGGTACCGCGTGCCGCGCGCGATCCCGCCCGAGACGTTGCTGCGGATATCGGCGACATACACCGCCGACAGCGTGACCGGCGTATCGGAGCGTTCGTTGGCCGAGCGCGGATAGCCGGTCGGCCGCTCGTCCTGCGCATAGGCCGGCGCCGCGAATCCAAACACCAGCACCAGCGCGGCAATCCGCCGGATCACACGACATCGTCCAGGCTGAACCGATCCGCATCTTCGTCATACGCGAACACCTCGGCATAGCGGCCCCAATGCGTCGCGGTCCGCAACGTCTCGTCCGCGTAGTCCTCCGACATATGATCCTCCAGCTCGTCGCGGAACCGGCGCGCGGGGGCGACATGCCCGCTGCGCTCGTCGAGGATGCGGCGGATGTGCTGCGCGAGCGGGACGTGTGCGAGCAACGCCTGTGCGAACAGCGCCTTGCGCGTGTCGACGTCGGCCTGCGCATAGCGTCGCGCGGCCGGCGTCAGGAGAATATCCGCCCCCTGCAACTCGGCGAACCGCAGCAACTGGAGCGTCTCCGCCATCGGAAACAGATCGTCGACCTCCAGCTGGAGCTGATCGGCGAGATCGGCCATCGCCGCGCGGCCGTCGAACGGGCTGGCGTCGACTTCCTCGATCAACCCGGCCAGCGCGTTGGTCGAGACGCGCGGCAATACCATCTGGATGCCGGTGCCGGGGAACAGCCCGTCGCGGACCGGCTCGGCCGGCGCACGCGCGGTCATCTGCGCATAGATGTCGTCGACCAGCTTGCGGAAGGCGGGATCGAGCCGGTCGCGCGGTTGCGGCAGGTCGACCCTGATCTCGGCGGCGACGCGACCGGGGTTGGACGAGAAGACGAGGATGCGGTCGCACATCAGCACCGCCTCCTCGATATTGTGCGTGACGATCAGGATCGACTTGATCGGCATCCGCCCCTCCGCCCACAGATCGAGCAGGTCGGTGCGCAAGGTCTCGGCGGTCAGCACGTCGAGCGCGGAGAAGGGCTCGTCCATCAGCAACAGCGACGGATTGACGACGATCGCGCGCGCCAGCCCGACGCGCTGCCGCATCCCGCCCGACAATTCCTTAGGATAGGCGTTCTCGAACCCGTCGAGACCGATCAGGTCGATCGCCGCGAGCGCGCGCGTGCGGCGCTCGTCCGCCGGAACGCGCTGCGCCTCCAGGCCAAGCTCGACATTCTGAAGCACGGTCAGCCACGGGAACAGCGCAAAGGTCTGGAAGACCATGCTGATCGTATGTGCGGGACCGTCGGGAACGTCGGCGAACCGTACGCTCCCTTCGTCGGGCCGGATCAGCCCCGCGATCGAACGCAACAAGGTCGACTTGCCCGAGCCCGAGCGACCGAGCAGCCCGACGACCTCGTCCTCGTGCAGCGTCAGGCTGACGTCTTCGAGTACCGGCGCGCCGCCATCGCCGCGGCCATAGCGATGACTGACGTGCTCGACCCGAACGAGCGGGCGGCTGGCCGGAGCGCGGAGGAATGCTGTTGCCATGTCTTGTCCTTTCGACATCAGGCGAGCCGGAGACGGCGTTCGGCAAAGGCGTACATCGGACGCCAGACGAGCCGGTTGAAGGCGATCACGAACATCGACATCACCGCGATGCCGAGCGCGACGCGGGGATAGTCGCCGGCCTCGGTCGCCTTGGCGATGAACGTGCCGAGCCCGTGCGCCTCGACCTTCTGCGTCCCCCACGAGACCGCTTCGGCGACGATGCTGGCGTTCCACGATCCGCCCGATGCGGTCAGCGCGCCGGTGACGTAATAGGGAAACACGCCGGGCAGCGCGACCTGTCGCCACCATTGCCAGCCGCGAACGCCG
Source organism: Sphingomonas sp. AC411 (assembly GCF_979253035.1). Taxonomy (NCBI): domain Bacteria; kingdom Pseudomonadati; phylum Pseudomonadota; class Alphaproteobacteria; order Sphingomonadales; family Sphingomonadaceae; genus Sphingomonas; species Sphingomonas sp. AC411. The sequence goes on from NZ_CEEDAQ010000001.1 coordinate 1,710,683, forward strand.
AACATCCCCGCCGCCTCGCGCAGGTCGGTCGGGATCGCGCTGGCACCGGCGATGACGTTGAACAGGATGTACCACTGCGTCCCCAGGATCATCAGCGGCGACAGCCAGATGTCAGGCGACAACCGCCAGTGGACGATTCCGATCACCGCGAACGGGAACAGGACGTTGGCAGGGAACGCCGCGAGGAACTGCGCGACGGGTTGCAGGCGCTCCGCCCATTTGGGGTTGAGGCCGATCCAGACGCCGATCGGCACCCAGACGAGGCTGGCGAGTGCGATCAGCACGACGACCCGTAGCATCGTGATACAGGCCAGCCCGAACACCGCGACCGCATCGCTGAGCCGCAGCGTCGCGAAGACATAGCGTCCCGCGAGCCAGAGCGCGGCGACCACCGATACCAGGACCAACGCCTGCCACAGCCGTTCCAGCACGATGCTCGGTTCGTGGACGCGGCGCTCACGCGGGCGCGCCCTGCCCCGGTCGAGCGTCAGCAGGAGCCGGCCGAGCGCGGTGACCGGCGCGAACAGCACGGGCAACAGGCGCGTGCGGCGGAACAGGTCGTAGGCCCAGGACTGTGGCCGCTCTGTGCTGGCGGTCTGTTCGAACCGGAAGCGGTCCGCCCAGGCGACCACCGGCCGGAAGACCAGCTGGTCGTACAGCAGGATGACGATCCCCATCGCGACCACCGCCAGACCGATCGCGCTGAAATCCTTGCGGGCGATCGCGAGCGCCAGCCATGAGCCGACCCCGGGCAGTGTTACGGTCGTGTTCCCGACCGTGATCGCTTCGGACGCGACGACGAAGAACCAGCCGCCCGACATCGACATCATCGCGTTCCAGACCAGCGACGGAGTCGCGAACGGCAGATCGAGCCGGAGGAAGCGGCGCACCGGCGACAAGGCGAAACCGCGGGTCACCTCGTCCAGGTCGGACGGCACCGAGCGCAGCGACTGATAGAAGCTGAACGCCATGTTCCACGCCTGGCTGGTGAAGATCGCGAACACCGCCGCCAGCTCCACGCCCAGGATCTGGCCGGGGAACAGCCCCATGAAGGCAGTGACGGTAAAGGTCAGGAAGCCGAGGATCGGCACCGATTGCAGGATGTCGAGCATCGGCACGATGATCTGCCCCGCGCGGCGGCTGCGCGCGGCCAGCGTCGCGACGACCAGCGTGAAGACCAGGCTCGCCGCGAGTGCTGCGAACATCCGGATCACCGTGCGCAACGCATAATAGGGCAGATAGCGCGGATCGAGCGTGACCGGCTCGACCCGCAGGCGCGACAGCGGCTCGGCCACGCCTTCGGCGCCGCGGACCAGCAGCGCGGCGACACCAATCAGCAGCACCAAGGCGATGAGGTCGGCGCGGTTGGGCTGCGTCAGGCGGAGGATGCGCGAGAACGAGCGGACTGGGCCGGCAGTCGCTACCGTATCAGTCGCCATGCCATTCCTCCCCGCCGACGGGACGCGCTAGCGTCGCCGCGTGACAGGCGCGCGTCATGCCGAGCGCTCGGCCACGGCACGGGATCCGCGCGCCGCCCATCCTCGCAGGATGCGGCCACGGTGAAGCGGCGCGACGGCCAGCGCGGCGTGAATGGCGCGATCATGCTGGATCGTGCGGAAAACGATATTGGTCATCATGCGTCTCTTCCGGGCTCGTGGGCCAAGTCCGGGACAGACGCTCAGCCGGATCGCACTCGCGATTCGTGAACGGCGTGCCCGAACCCGGGACGTCCAGCCGTGATCGTCAGCAGGGCAGAGCCGCTACTGTCGCCATCGCCGGACAAGGGGTAGATCGGGGTTTCATGTGCGTCCTGTTCGTTACCGGTGCCGCGATTGCGCCACCTGCCGGGCGCCCTTGGCGTCGCGACGAGCGCCCGCTATACCCTAGGGGGTATAGATCAAGAGGGTGATGCACGTCGGCCATGAGCCATGTCGAAAAAGAGAAGAAGAAGCTGCTCAACCGGCTGAAGCGGCTGAAAGGACAGATCGAGGCGCTCGAACGCGCGATCGAGGAAGACCGCGAGTGCGCGCGGGTCCTGCAGCAAGCCACCTCGTGTCGCGGCGCGCTCAACGGATTCATCGCCGAGGTGATCGAGGATCACATCCGCGAGCACATGATCAACCCTGCGACCGCGCGTGACGACCCCCGCACCGTCGCAGCCGAGGAGCTGGTCGAGATCGTCCACGCTTACCTCACCTGATCGCCGGCGCAACGTCTACGCCGCGAACTCCTCGGGCAGATAGCGATCGGCAACGATCTCGAACCGATCGCCGTCGACCATTACCTGCGGACTGAGCGCGCGGCAGTTATAGGTCGACGCCATCGCCGCGCCATACGCACCGGTGGCGTGCAGCACCGCGAGGTCGCCGCGGCGGACACGGTCGATGTCGCGCGCTACCGCGAACACGTCGCCGCTTTCGCAGACCGGGCCGGCGATGGTGGCGACCATCCGCTCGCCGTCCGGCGAAACGGCTTCGAACCGGTGAAAGGCATCGTACAGCGCCGGCCGCGCGAGGTCGTTCATCGCCGCATCGACGATCACAAACGGATGGTCGACGCCCGGCTTCACCCAGATCACTCGCGTCAGAAGCACGCCGGCGAGCCCTGCGACCACCCGCCCCGGCTCGAACGTGAGTTCGACGTCCCAGTCGCGCGTGACCCGCGCGACCATGGCGGCGTAGGCGTCGAGCGTCGGAACGACTTCGTCGGCGCGGTAGGAGATGCCGAGGCCGCCGCCGAGATCGACGCGGCCGACGACATGGCCGCGCGCGCGCAAGTCCGCCACCAGCCGACCGATCCGATCATAGGCCTCCTCCAGCGGCGCGAGATGGCGCAGCTGGCTGCCGATGTGTAGCGCCACCCCGACCAGGTCGAGACCCTCGAGCCGCGACAGTCGATCGTACATCGCGGGGACGTCGGCGATCGGCACCCCGAACTTGTTGCCGCGCCGCCCCGTCGAGATCTTGGCATGCGTGCCGCCGTCGACGTCGGGATTGACGCGCAGCACCGCCGTCGCCCGCCTGCCCCGCGCATGGGCCAGCGCGGCGAGCACCTGTCCCTCCTCCTCCAGTTCGAGGTTGAACTGACCGACGCCGGCAGCGAGCGCGTCGGCGAGTTCGCGGTCGGTCTTGCCGACGCCCGAAAAGACGATGTCCGATGCCGCGATCCCCGCGTCGAGCGCGCGCCGCATCTCGCCCCCGGAGACGATGTCGGCGCCGAAGCCGCAACCGGCCAGCAGGTGCAGCACCGCGCCGTTCGGGTTCGCCTTGACGGCAAACGCGACGCGCACGCGTGGCAGGATCGACAGCGCCGCCCTGAACCGGTGCGCTGCATCGCGCAGCGCGGCGGCGGAATAGACGTGGGCGGGTGTCCCCACCGCCTCGGCGATAGCGGGCAGCGGCACGGCTTCGGCGCACAGGACGCCGTCCCGCGGACTGAAATAGGTCATGCGTGGTCTGTGTCCGGTTATCGGGAATGCGGCGGGTCGGGCCGCCGGCGGGTACGACGGAGGTCGCACGGCGTGGATCGCTTGCGCGGTGTGCCCGTGACCATGACGCTCGGCGCGCAGCACCACCGCCACGCGCTTGCCGTTGATAATCAGCGTCAGGCCGAGCAGCGCGATCGGAAACACGAGCATCGCCTGCGCCGACCCGTTCATCGCCGCGGCCACACCGCAGGCCCCGACCGCCAGCACCAAGCCGATCCCGCGCCAGAGCATATCGCGCCGGGTCATGCCGCGATTCCTCGAACTTGGCAGGCGGCATCATCGGCGATCACGATCCGCCCGGCGTTCCTGACGGCATGCGCTGCCTCCGGGCGACGGTTTCGCGCGAGGTCGTGCCAGATCACGATATCGGCCGGCAGGTCCTGTTCGTCGCGCAAGGCCGCGACCATGTCCGCCACCGCGAAGTCGACGCCGATCGCCAGGTCGGTGACGCGGTGCGCCGCTGCCCGCGCCCGCCCGATCAACAGCGGCGATCGGTCGATGCCGCGTCCCTCGATCGCCGTGAAACCAAGCCGCCTCGCCTCCGCCAAGGCCTGCAACAGCAGCGTCCCGGCACCACATTCGGCGTCGACGATGCGCACCGCGTGCCGGCCATTCGTCCGCAGCGCCGCCAGGGCTGCCTCGATCTGGGGCCAGCGCGGGTCATGGGCGGCGGCCTTCGACACGTGCCGCGACGGGCACGTCGACGCGACCCCGCCGATCGCCGTGCGCAACCGGACGGGAAGAGCATGTACGTTCATTTCCATCCCTCCGTCAGGCCGCCCGCGGCAGCGCACGCTCGTCGCGACCCACCGGAGCAAAGGACACGAGCGGCGTGAGCGGCACATCGGCGATCTCGACGCTCGCATGGTAGATGTCCCGCTCGGCCTGCGCATAGCGCATCGCGGCGCCGTACGAGATGAAGCGGCCTTCGAGGTTACGCCTGCTGTCCTGGACCAGCCAATGGCCTGCGCGATCCTGGCCGACATAGATGACGAGCCCTGTAGGATCGGGCTCCGATATGGGTTCAGACGACATTTCGCCTACGTGCCTTTCGTATCGCGAGCGTCCTGCCCGCCCCCGATAATTACCGGTCACGGCATAGCGCTTCGAGATCGATCCCGGCCGATCGCATAGTGCGCGCATAGTGTTGCGCTCGGTTCGCCGCGTTCCGGCCCCTCAGGTGCTACGGAATGACGAGAGTCAGACCGGCTGAAACATCCCGAACGGGTCGCTGCACGTCAATCGGCCGGGGGCGTCGATACGCCCCGATACCCGGCGCCTATAGTGCGGGACTTTCGCCGCAACGACCGTGATGTCGTACCATCCATAGTTCTTGCCCAGCGGCCAGCTACGCTGCGCTTCGGTCAACGGCGTCACCTGGGTCGTGGCACCGATGCGTTCGGTCCGCGCGGTCAGTTCGTGCGTGCGGTGCCCGGCGGGGAGAAGCAATGCCATCTCGGTCGTGGTCGCGCGCCAGACCAGCCCGGACAACAGCGCCGGGTCGTCCCTGTGCCCCATGAAGTGGCGGTGAAACCCGTTCGGACCGAGCACCCAGAGATCGTAACGACCTTCGTGATCGAACGGCCAGCGCCCATCCAACGCGCGTCCGGGCTCGACCGTGAAGCGGCGCGGCGTCTGGGTCAGATTGGTCCGATCATAGACGTGGAACACGGCGCCCTGCGTCCCGTCTACGACGAAGCGAAGCGTGATTGCGCCATCGGCGATCGTCTCGCCGACGGTCAACGCATACGGTAGCGGGCGGGCACGACGGATCCCGGGTTCCTGCCATGGAGGCGACGAACCGGCCGGCGCCTGCGGGCTCACCTGCTTGGGGATCGCGGCAGCCCGCACGGCGTCGATACGCGGATCGGGCATAGCGGCGAACGGCGCAGGGTCGGCAGCGGTGAAGTCGAACGCGGAGGTCAGGTCGCCGCAGACCGCGCGGCGCCACGGCGCGATGTTGGGCTCGTGAAAGTCGAAACGGCGTTCGAGGAAGCGGATCACCGAGGTGTGATCGAACACCTGCGAATTGACCCACCCGCCCCGGCTCCACGGCGACACGACGTACATCGGCACGCGCGGGCCCAGCCCGTAAGCCCGCCCGCGATACGCCGGCAGATCGAGCGCGGCATCGCCCTTGCTCGGGTTAAGGTGATAACTGCCCTCAAGATCAACGGTCGAGCCGCCGAGGACCGTGCCGTCTGCCGCGTGCGACGGCGGTGCAGGCGGCGGGACGTGATCGAAAAATCCGTCATTCTCGTCGAACATGACCAACAACGCGGTCCGCGCCCAGACCTTCGGGTCCGCGGTCAGCGCGTCGAGCACCTCGACGGTATAGGCCGCGCCTTGCGCAGGGCTCGAGGGGCCGGGATGCTCGGAGCCCTTCGCCGTGGCGATCACGTACGACACTTGTGGCAGTCGCCCGGCGAGCACGTCGGCGCGCAATACGTCGAGCCCGCGCGTCGTCAACGCGCGCTCGCGCAATGCCGAGTCCCCGCCACCCCGGTGCGCGTCGCGAAACGCGGCGAACCCGACCAGCGGGTTGTCGGTGAAATTGTCCGCCATGTCCTGGTAGATGCGCCAGTCGACGCCCTTCGCCTGCAATCGCTCGACCACCGTCGTCCAGCGGTACGGTTCGGGGTTGCCGCCATCCTCGGCGAAGCTGTCGTGCGAATTGCCGATCGCCGGACCGCCCTTGGTGCCGCCGGGATCGTTGGTCCCGCTCCACAGGAACAGCCGGTTGGTGTTGGTGCCGGTCTGGACCGAGCAATGATACGCGTCGCAGACCAGTGAACGCCTCGGCGAGCGCGAACTGGAACGGGATGTCCTCGCGCCGGTAATAGCCCATCGCGCGCTGGCTCTTCGCCTCGGGCCAGTGCGCCATCCGCCCCTCGTCCCAGCCGCGCTGCGCATCGGGCCAGCTGTGCGGCGTGCCCTCCATCCGCATCAGGTCGAAATTCGTGCGCGTCGCAAGATGGAACGGCGACACGGTGCGCGCGCCGCCCGGGGCCGTCCGGTCGCGCTGATACCAGACCGGTGCCGGCTTCGTCGCATCGGACTCCGCGGGAACGGGGATCGGCAAGCGATCGGCGAACCCGCGAACACCGCGGAGCGACCCGAAATAATGATCGAAGCCGCGATTTTCCTGCATCAGGATGACGACGTGCTCGACATCCATGATCGACCCCGTCTTCACGTCGGGCGCGATCGCCGCCGCCCGCGCGATCGCCGCGGGAAACGCGGACAGCGCCGCCCCGGTAAGGCCGGCACCGAGTAGCGTACGGCGAGAGACATCAGTCATCGGGCAACCCACAGGTGAAGAACATGGTCCGCAAACGCACGCGGACCATGCCCATTTCGGATCAGAAGTCGAGCGACCCCTTTTCGGATCAGAAGTCGAGCGACAGCGACGCGGTCACGGTCCGCGGCGTGCCGAGAAATGCAGAGCCGCCATCGGCGCTCGACAGATAGCGTTCGTCGGTCAGGTTGGTCGCCTGCACCGTGAACGACACCCCTTCAGTTGCTCGCTCACCGCCTCCAGATCGGCGCCGACATAGCCGCTCACCAGCGTGAAGCTGCCGGCCTGCGCCTTGCCCTGCGTATCGATGTTGCGGTCGCCGACGAACTTGGTGGCGATGCCGGCCTTGAAGAACGACTTCTTATAGTCCGCCGAGACCACCCACATGGTCCGCGGCGAATTGATCACCTGCTGGCCGGGCGTCACGCCGACGTCGGCATCCTGTGCGGCGTCGCCGGTGCCGATATACGTCGCGTGGTTGTAGGTGAAGCTGCCCGACAAGGTCAGCGGCGGCAGCACGCGGTAGGCGAGCGCCGCCTCGATGCCGCGGCTCTTCACCCCGCCGACGTTCAGATAGACGCTGTCCTGCTGTTCCAGATAGTCGATCCCGGTGACGAGGTTCGACGAGATCGAGACGATCTGGTTCTTGAACTTGATGTCGTAGCCGGTCAGCGATGCCTGGACGCGGCCGGTATTGTAGCGTGCGCCGATCTCGATGTTGTTGGCGGTTTCCGGCCGCAGGTTGCGGATCGTCTCGGGCGGCTGGCCGAGCGGGCCGTTGCCGATCGCCGCAAAGTTCTGCGAATAGCCGGCGAACATCTCCAGGCCCTGGAGCGGCGTCGCATAGGTCAGGCCGGCGTTGATCAGCGGATCGGAATGCGACTGGATCGACGTCGCGCTCAAATTCCCGAGCAGTTCGGTGCGGCTCTGGTCGAGGAAGAACTGCTTGACGCCGAGGCGTGCGGTGACCGGACCATAGGTCACCGCGTCCTCGGCATAATACATCACCTCGTCGAGCCCATAGTCGGTGCTGAACTGCACGTAATAGGGCGTGCCGTCGAACGCCGGACCGACCCGCGCGTTGGTGATCTTGTGCCAGTCGCGAAGTTGGTTGGCGCGGCTATGCTCGAACCAGAATCCGGCGCGGAACTGGTTCTGGACCACGCCGAAGTCATGCTGCCAATCGACGTCGCTCGTGACGCCCATACGGTCGTTCTTGTAGTGGGTGTGGCGGTACGACATGACCGGCGTCGCGTCGGACGCGTAGCAGGCAGGCGAATAATCCGCGGGTACGCCGCTGGTGCCGACGCAGCCGGCGGTCATGGTCGCGGCCGCACCGGCGGGCGTGACGAAGTAGATTTGGCCGAGCGCGTCGCTGCCGCGCACGGTCGGGCCGCCGACAAATTCGCTTTCGGGATTGCCGCTGCCGTCGTTGCGGACATCGACCAGGTACGGCGGCGCGAAATCGCCGCGGCCGCGCATCCGGTGGTAATAGCCCGCCACCTGCAGCTTCACTTCGCCGACCTCGGTACGCGCCTTCAGGTACCCGAACAGGTTCTTCCGCAGCGCGCGCGACGTCGAGCGATAGGCCTGGTCGACATACGGCAAGCCTGTCCAAATGTCGGTATAGGCATCGTGGTTCGGATCGTTCGCGAACTGCGCGGGCGATACCGATCCGAACTCGGACTCGTCGGCATCGTCGTACGAGACGAAGCCGGTCAGATCGACCGTACCGACACGACTGAGCACCTTAGCGTCCAAATGGTCACGGCTGGTCTTGCCCGATCCGCCGATCCAGTCGCGGACGCGCGAGGTCGACGCGCTGACATAGGCGGTCGTATTCGGTGCGATGGTGCCGGTATCGCCGCGCACATAGAATTTGCGCGCCCCGAAGTCGCCGCCCGCCGCCGTGAAGCGCAATCGGCTGTCCGCGGTCGGATCGGAGGTCACGTAATCCAGCGTCGCGCCGAGCGCCTCGTTCGAGCGCGACGAGATGTCGGCGGTGCCCTGCGACACGTTGACGGTCTTCAGGTCGAGCACGTCGATATACCGGTTGGCGCGCGATCCGCCGCCATAGCCCGACCCGCCGTTCGGCAGGCCGTCGATCGTCGAGCCGATCTGCTGGCCACCGCCGCCGCCGCTGTTGAAGCCGCGGATGCTGATCGAGGTCGCCCAGTCGGACGAGCCGAACGCATCGCCCTCGCCCACGAACACGCCGGGCAGTTCGTTGATGACGTCGTTGACGCTGGACAACGCGGACTGCCGCTCGATCATCGGCGCAGTCACGCGGGTGTTCGCAAATGCCGTGGATTGCCCCGTCACGACGATCTCGTCGCTGCGCGGCTGTTCCGCGTCGCCTGTCTGCGCCGCGGCCGGCACGGTGGTCGGCACGGTGGTCGGTGCCGCGTCCGGCATCGGGGCCGGCGTTTCCGTCGTCTGCGCATGTGCGTTCGTCGATGCCACGATCGCGAGGATCGCAGCCCCCATCATCCACTTGGTCATGTCGTCTTCCCCTGCCGCGGTCCGAATTTCGCCGGGCATCCCGTACCGATGCCCTTGCAAGCGCGGTGTGACATGGCTGTGACATTATGTGGATATGGTTGGTATTTTGTGGCTTGTGCAGGACGGGAGATGCGGAGAAACAGGCGTGACAGGAGAAGCCTCAGTGACGCAGTCGGATCGTATCGCCAGTCTGGTCGCGTTGCTCGAAGCGCGAGGATCGTGTTCGATCACGATGCTCGCCGATCACTTCGCAGTGTCGGACGAGACGATCCGGCGCGACGTGCGCCAACTCGAGGCGAGCGGTCGCGCGTACAAGGTGCATGGCGGGGTCAAGCTTCCCGACAATCGGCTGGAGGCGCCGTACCGGCTGCGGATGCAGGCCCAGGCGGATGCAAAGCAGGCGATCGCGCGCCGTGCCGCAACGCTGATCGAGGACGGGATGACCGTGCTGGTCGATTCGGGCACCACCTCGTGCTGGGTCGCACGCGCGCTCGCCGATCGGCGACGACTGACGATCGTCACGAACAACCTGGAGGTGGCGGGCGACATGCTCGGTCGCGACGGGATCCGCGTCTTCCTGGCCGGCGGCGCGGTCAACGTCGATTACCGCGCGACGTTCGACGCGGAGGCGATCCGGTATTCGCGCGGCTTCTCGCCCGACGCGACGATCCTGTCGATGGGCGCGATCGAGGCCAAGCGCGGCTTCATGGATTTCGAACCCGACGAGGCCGCCTACAAACGCGCGCTGCTCGATGGCGCGCGCCGGGTGATCGTCGTCGCCGACGCGGAAAAGTTCGACCGCGCCGGCACCGTCCATGTCGCCGACTTCGCGCAGGTCCACGACCTCGTCACCGACCTGCCCGCGCCGCCGGTGATCGCCGATGCCGCCACCCGCGCTGGCGTCCGGCTCCACACCGTCTGAGCGCCCTCACCGCAGCGGCGGATGGCGAACGAACCAGAATGCCGAGACAAAGGTCAGCACCAGCAACGCGGCGCCGGTCAGCACGCCGGCATCGAGGAACAGCCCGAGCCAGTCCCGCCCGGGCGCGGTCGTGCTCCGCATGAGCAACAGACCGATGCTGCCCGAATAGCCGAACGCGTCCGCCAGATAGATCAGGAATCCCGCGGTGCCAGGCGACGGACTCGCGGCCATGATGCGGTCGAATAGGATCGCGCTGAACAGGGCATAAGCGAGGTAGATACCGACGCCGGTCAGGATCATGCCGGTCACCGGCCCGATCGCCCCTGCGCGCAACGCCAGCATCGATCCGCCAAGGATCACGGCGCCCGCCATGATGACGCCGTGGATCGTGACCACCGCATACCGGTTGTCGCGCACCAGCCCCAGCATCGCCAGGCCGAGCAGCACGATCACCGCCACGGGCACCTCCGTCGCCACGTACAGCGCAGGCGTCGCCGGGTGATCGAGCGCGATCCACAGTTCGGGCGCGAAATTGTCGCGCAGGTCGCGAAGTGCCGCCAGCATCGTGTAGCCCGCAACCAAAGCGGTCACCGGCACCCAATGCCGCTTCAGATAGGCGCGCCGTGCCGTCGCATCCATCGGACCGCGAACGCCTCTCGCCTTCGAGTCCGCGACGTCCGGCGGTGGGGATCGGGCAAGCGCCGCCATGCCGGCCAGCAGCAGCGGCGTGAAGATCAGCCCGGTCAGTGCCGGCATCCAGAACGCGCCGACGCCGTGCACCAGCAACAGGCTCCCGACCGATCGCGTCGCGCCCGACGACAGGATGAAGCTTGCGGTCAGGATCGACGCCAGCACCTCCGAGTTGCGCCGCCCCTCCAGATAGCTGAACACCAGCCCCCAGATCATCCCGAGCGGCAACCCGTTCAGCAGCATCGCCAGCGGGCCAAACCGGGCGGGCAAAAGCGCCAGCAGCAACAACGCCGCCCACGCCGCGCCGATCAGCGACAGAATCAGGCGCGTGCGATGCTCCGGCCGATGAACCGATACGACATGCACGCCGATCATCTTGGACAGCGCATAGCCGACCGCCTGCGACAGGATCAGCGCCGTCTTGTAGTCGAGCCCGGCGAACACGGCGGGTACGCCATCGAACCCCGCCGCGGCGATTGGCTTGCGAAACCCGTACATCGCAAAATACACGCAGAACGCGGCGATGCCCGGCATGATCGTCAGCAGCTTGGTCGGGCGCTTGGCCGGTAGCTTGGCGGGGAGGAGTTTCGACGACGGGGACCACGAGTTCACCGCCAGTCGCTATGCCAGATACGTTTCACCGGCGTGACACGGCCCTGGTTCTATCGGGGGAGATCGCCGGCAACCGGTATGATCGCTTGGATGGCGCGAGCACGAAACGCGTCGAAAGCGGCCGCATGATCGACGCGCACCGCCATCAAGCAAACCGCGCAATCTTATTGATAACGACTTGCATTAGGTTTTCATACGTTCCAATAGTCCGCAAGCGCTACCTGGGGAAACGAATGACTGCCTTGCTCGCCGTTCTGATGACCGCGGCCACTCTCGATGCCGAGCCCGTCAACAAGCCCGATGTCGGGACCGAGCCCCTACTCCAGGCGGGCCAATCGACTGAAGAGATCGTCGTCACCGGCGCACGGACCGAGGGCAGCAGCGATTACACGATCCCCGGGCAGACGACCGCGACGCGGCTAAACCTGACGCTCCGGGAGACGCCGCAGTCGATCAGCGTCGTCACGCGCGCGCAGATCGAGGATTTCCAGCTCAACGACGTCAATACGCTGCTTGCCACGGTACCGGGCATCAACGTGCAGGCCGGCGAGACCGACCGCGTGTATTTCTCCGCGCGCGGCTTCGACATCCAGACGTTCCAGGTCGACGGCATCGGCGTCCCGTTCGCGTTCGGCATCCAGACCGGCTCGATCGACACCGCTTTCTACGACCATATCGAAGTGGTCCGTGGCGCGCCCGGCCTGCTGTCCTCGACCGGCAACCCGTCGGCGGTGGTCAACTTCATCCGCAAGCGCCCGACCAAGGACCTTCAGGTGCGCGCGAGCGGGCAATATGGCTCGTTCGATCAATATCGCGGCGAGGCCGATGTGAGCGTGCCGATCACCAAGGACGGCAGCGTCCGCGCACGCGCGGTTGGCGCGTATCAGGACGGCGACAGCTATCTCGACCGATACGGCCTGCGCCGCTGGGTCGGCTACGGTATCGTCGAGGCGGATCTGGGCGCCAACACGACCGTCAGCGCAGGTTACGGCCATCAGGATCACAAGAGCCGCGGCGCGATGTGGGGCGCTATCCCGATCACCTATAGCGATGGTACGCCGTTGGACTTCGCCCGCTCGTCGAACGTGGCCCCCGACTGGTCGAGCTGGAACGTCATCGATCGCCAGATCTTCGGCGACATCACGCACCGCTTCGGCAACGGCTGGGTCGCCCGTGCCAGCGCCATCCGCCGCGCAACCGACGAGAACAACACGCTGTTCTACGTTTACGGCAACCCGCTACGGAACGACGCGGACGGCATCGGTATCGATCCCGCGACCGGCTTCCAGGTCGGCATCCAGAGCTACCCCGGCAAGTTCCGCGCGACCACCCGCAACCTGACGATGGAAGCCTATATCGCGGGCCCGGTCACGTTCCTAGGCCGCGAGCATGAGATCAACATCGGCGTGAACCGCAGCGCACAGGAATATATCCAGCAGTCGAGCTACGACGACAGCACGATCGGCACGTACCTGCCGTATCCCGACCTGTTCGCGGGCAATTTCCCACTGCCCAACTTCCCCACCGAATTCTCGAGCGATCCGATCTCGAGCCAGAACACGCACACCACGCGCGAGACCGCTTACGGCCTCATTCGCTTCAACCCCGGCGACGCGGTGAAGGTGATGTTCGGCGGCAACGTGACCCACGCCAAGAGCACGGGCTTCTCCTACGGCACGAACACCGATTTCGATGCCACCCGCTTCCTGCCGTTCGCAGGCGCGACGGTCGACGTGACGCGCAACCTCAGCGTCTACGGCAGCTACGCGACGATCTTCAATCCGCAGAACCAGCTGCTCGACTTCAACCGGCGCATCATCGATCCGATCGAAGGTGAAAACCTCGAACTGGGGATCAAGGGCGACTGGTTCGCCGGCCGGCTGAACGCGACGGTCGCGCTGTTCAGGACGCGGCAGGACAACACTGCCGAGGCGGCGGGCATCGTCGTCGAGAACAACGTCACCCGCACCTATTATGTCGGGATCGACGCGCAGTCTGAAGGCGTCGAGATCGATGTCGGCGGTCAGATCGCACCGGGTCTGCAGATGACCGGCGGATACACGGTGATGCGGATCGAGGATCCCGAGGGCAACCCGGTCCGCCGCTATGTCGCACGGAATACCGGGCGGCTGAACCTCAGCTATACGCTGCCGATGCTGCCCGCGCTCAAGCTGGGCGCAGCCGCGCAGTACCAGAGCCGCATCATCTCGCCGAGCGGGCTGGGCCGGCAGGGCAATTACGCGTTGCTCGACCTGTTGGCGGCGTACAGCATCACCCCGAACATCTCGGCCGCGGTAAACCTGCGGAACGTCACCAACACCAAATACCTGACCGCAACCAACTTCGACGGCGGCTATTACGGCGCCCCACGCTCGGTGATGGGAACGATCAGCGTGCGATACTGACGTGCAGATGCATGGGTAAGCGTGGCGACGGCGGCCAGTTCGCCGTCGCCGTGGTGGATGCCCTGCGCGACCAGACTGCCCCTGCCACAAACTGACCATTCCGATGACGGCGAAGTGCGTGTAGACCTAACCGGTCAGGACCTGCAGCGTTCGACTTAAGCGGCCGACACGAGCGGCATCGCACGACGCTGTCCGAGCAGCGCTGACACGGGAGAAGGCATGAAAAAATTACTGCTGGCCGCGCTCGCGGCGACGAACGCACTCACCGCCGGCACCGCCGACGCCCGTCCGCGCTGGACCGAGGCGCAGGCCACCGCCTGGTACGCCAAGCAACCGTGGCTGGTGGGTGCGAACTACACCCCGCTTCCGCGATCAACCAGCTCGAAATGTGGCAGGCGACGACGTGGGATCCCAAGCGGATCGACTACGAACTGGGGCTCGCCCAGGGTATCGGGATGAACACGATGCGCGTGTTCCTCCACGACCAGCTCTGGGTCCAGGATCCCGAAGGTTTCAAGCGCCGCGTCGATGAATTCCTGACGATGGCGCGCGCGCACGGCATCCGTCCGCTGTTCGTGCTGTTCGACAGCTGCTGGGATCCCGATCCAAAGCTCGGGCCACAGCATCCGCCGATCCCCGGCGTCCATAATTCGGGCTGGGTGCAGGGTCCGGGCCTGCCGGGTTGCGCGACCGGAGCCGCTACCCCGCGTACAAGGCGTATGTGCAGGGGATCGTCGGCGCGTTCGCCAAGGACGACCGCATTCTTGGCTGGGACGTCTGGAACGAACCCGACAACGGCGCCGACCAGTATAAGGGCCAGGAGGGCAAGGAACCGCTCGTCCGGGCGCTTCTGGCGCAGGCGTTCGACTGGGCGCGCGACGCCGACCCGTCGCAGCCGCTGACCTCGGGCGTGTGGCAGCATGACGACTGGACCCCGACCGGTGGCAAGCTGTCGCCGATGGAGAAGCTGCAGCTCGGCCAGTCCGACGTCATCACGTTCCACGATTACAGCTGGCCCGAAACGTTCGAGGCGCGCGTGCGTCAGCTATTGCCGTACAACCGGCCGATCCTGTGCACCGAATATATGGCCCGCGGCAACGGATCGACGTTCGACGGTTCGCTGCCGATCGCCAAGCGCTACAATGTCGCCATGATGAACTGGGGGTTCGTCGACGGGAAGACACAGACCCGCTTGCCCTGGGACAGCTGGAAAAAGCCGTATGTGATGGAGGAACCGACGATCTGGTTCCACGAGGTCTTCCGCGCCGATGGCACGCCCTATCGCAAAGCGGAAACCGATCTGATCCGCCGGCTCAGCGCTGCACCCAAGACCGTGGTCCCCGGCGAACCGATCACCGTGCCGCAGTCCGGCACACGTCGCCGCCGCTGACGGCGCAGGGGCCGGCGCAGAGGCCGGGGCCGGGGCCGGGCACAGGATCCCGGCCTCGATCACGGCGTATTACGGCAGGACCGAAGCCGAGCGTCCCCAGTGGTTTGGCGTGCGACCCAGCTCGAGTTCCAGCATGCCGCCCTGGATGATCGCGGCCTGCGTCAGAAACGGCACGTCGAGCGGTTGTCCATTCAGCCTCGCCGCGCGGATGTAACGCGTGCCCGCCCCTGCCCGCGCGCGACGATGGTGAAGGTCCGCCCGTTCTCGAGCGTGATCCGGGTGCGCGGCTGGTGCGGCGCGTGAAGATAATAGAGATCGCTGCCAAGCTTCGGGAACAGCCCGATGCGGTTGAAGACATAATGCGAGCTCATCGCGCCACTGTCCTCGTCGCCGGGATAGGCGTTCGCGGTAAACCGCCTGAAGACGACATCGGCATAATAGCTTGCCAGGTCCGGCCGGCCGACGTCGCTGAAGAGCCACGGCGTGGAAAAGGACGGCTCGTTGGTGAAATCGATCAGCTTGGCATCGAAGGCGTGCTGCAATCGCCGGGTGAACGCCTCTCGCCCTCCCATGATCGCGACCATCCCGGGCACATCGTGGACCGGCGCGTAGGAATAAATCCATCCCGTCCCTTCGTAGAAGCCGAAATTGTCGTGCGTCTTTCCATCCCAGCCCAGCTTGGGATCGTTGGGCTGGAAACGCCCGTCGGCAAAGCGGGGACCGACAAAGCCGGTATATCCGTCGCTCTCGGCATTCGCGTCCCAGACGTTACGCCAGTTGCCCGCCCGCTTCGCCAACACCGCCGCCTCGTCCGGACGGCCCGTGCCCGCCGCCAGCCTTGCCGCGTAATAGTCGTTGAGCGCCATGCCCGTGGTGGCCGAACCCGAGCGCGACCGTTGCGGCGTTCCTTCGGGACTGCGATCGCCGACCGCGAAATAGCCGTCGACGAGATACCGTGGCCGGCGCCGTTCGAATGCGTTGAACAGGGCGACATCGGCGGCTTTCGTCCAATCGACCCCGGCCACGCCGCGCAGAAAGCCCTCGCCGATCGCGTTGTCGACCTCGTCGCCCGCCTGCCCGATATGGAAATTGCGGCCGGAAATAAACGCGGTATCGGCCGCGCCATAGCGTTCCCACGTCCGGATGAACGATCCGATCACGCCCGCATAGGTCCTGGGCCGGACGATCGACATCAGGGGATAGAGCGTGTGGTACGTATCCCATAATGTGTAGTGATCGTCATAGAGCGGCGACGTCCGCTCGCTTTCCACCTGGTCCTGCGATCGATCGCGGGGCTGGATCGTACTGTGATACAACGACGTGTAGAACCGGCGGCGATCTGCCTTTCCGACGCCCTCGATCGTGATGCGTGCCAGGGCGTCGTTCCAGGCCTTGGCCGCCGCCATCCGGACACCGGCCAGATCCCAGCCGGGTATATCCTGCTCGAGCAACTCCTCTGCACGCTGCGCGCTGGCGAAGGAGACCGCGATCTTCATCTCGATGGGTTTGCGATCGGTGCTGCCGAACGTCCACCAGGCGCGCAGCGGCTGGTCGGCGGGGCGCTGCCGCTGGTCGCGCCCGCCCGCCGCACGTTCGATCGCTCGACGCCCCACGCGGTCGGCTTCGCATCGACCTTGCGACGAACCAGATATCGACCTGCGCGGGCGACCAGTAGTTCTTGGTGCGGACCCGGCCGACGATCTTCCCTTC
The DNA here is from genome assembly GCF_979253035.1 of Sphingomonas sp. AC411. Taxonomy (NCBI): domain Bacteria; kingdom Pseudomonadati; phylum Pseudomonadota; class Alphaproteobacteria; order Sphingomonadales; family Sphingomonadaceae; genus Sphingomonas; species Sphingomonas sp. AC411. The sequence goes on from NZ_CEEDAQ010000001.1 coordinate 1,727,699, forward strand.
GTCGGGAAACAGCGTCACGTCGGACCCCGCGCTCCCCATTTGGCCCATGATCTTGCGGGTGACGTCGAACAGCAGGTGTGCATCGTCGGACCGGGAGCCGGAGCGGGGAAAAGTGAACCGGTACAGCGCGGCATGGTGTGCCGGGGCAATCTCCACGTCGGTGCCATAGCGCGTCAGGGTCACCGAATACCCGTCGGCCGCTGCATGTTCGTTCCGCTTTGGCGAGAGATGATCGGCTTCCCGCGTCTGCAACGTGCCGGTCTGGGGCGAGACGAGAAACGTGCCGTAGCTCGGCGTGCCGCCAGACCCTTGCGTATGGAGTTGCGCAAACCCGCTCAGCGGTGCGTCGCGGTCATAGCCCGCATTGCTCGTCGTCGACGTGATCGTGTTCGGGCTCGGGTGGATCGATCCGGCGGGCAGCGTCGGACCGGGGATCGTGTCGCCCTGATCGTCATCGCCCGTCCCGAGCAGCGGGTCGACATATTGGCTGAGCGGTACGTGATCCTGACCGGCGCCGCCCCCGTCCCGGCCCCTCCCTGCGCCACCGACGCCACCGAGGCCAGAGCGAGGCCGAAACCGATCGACGCCAGCGATGCGGCGGACCGCCGTGCGCTTGCCGATCCGCCCCTCCACCGGTTCATCGTCTTGCGGGGTCGCGCGTGCCTCGGCAGTCAGCACGAGTTCGGCCGCGAGCAACGCACCCTCCTGATCCTGCGCGACCGACGTGTGTTCGACGATATCCGTCACGAACTGCGGCCCGAACGGCAACGGCACCTTCGAGCAATCGAGGTAGCGCGTCCCCTTCTTGTCGGCGATCAGCAGGTGGTTGCCACCCGGCCGCCCTGCGATGTCCACATATTTACGGAGCTCGATATAGCCCTCTGTGCCGAGGATGAAGAGGCGGCCGTCGCCCCAGGTCGGCAGGCCGTCGGGCGTGAACCAGTCGACGCGGACATAGCCCGAACCGCCGTCGCCGCTTAGCATCATGTCGCCGAAATCCTCGAACTTGGGATGCGCGGGATTGCCGAAGTTCCCCGTCTGCGATGCGAGCACCTGCGCGCGCTTACTGCCCGTCAGGTAGACGAACTGGTCGGCCTGGTGACTGCCGACATCGGTCAGGATACCGCCGTTCTGCGCCGGGTCCCAGAACCAGTCGGGGCGGCTCGCGGCGGACAGCCGGTGCGGTGCGAGGTTCACGGTCTGGATCACGCGCCCGATTGCGCCGTCATGGACGAGTTGCCCCGCCATCACCGCGGCAGGCACCTCAAGCCGTTCGGAATACATGATCCCGTATTTGCGCCCGGTCTCCTTGATTGCGCGGCGGACGTCGGCAAGCTGCTTCAGCGTCGTCACCGCCGCCTTGTCGCTGAGATAATCCTTGCCCGCACGCATGACCCGGATGCCCAGCGGTGCGCGCAGGCTGGGGATCGCCGCGCTGCACACCAGCTTGATCGTTCGGTCGTCGAGGATCTCCTGCTCGGATCGCGCGAGCTTCACGTCGCCGTAGCGCTTCCTGAACATCGCGATCTGTTTCAGATCGGTCGCATAAAACGCGGTGAGCACGCCGCCGCCGCGGATGATCGCATCGGTGATGCCATAGATGTGGTTGTGGTCCATCCCGATCACCGCGAACGGCAGGCGGTATTTCGCCTCCGGTGCCGGACGCGCGACCGCGCCTTCGGTGGGCGCATCGCCGCGCGTGGCGGATTGTGCGAACGCGTCGGCGGCAAACCCGGCGGCGAGGCCAGCGGTCAGGCCAAGTCCGAGGACCCCGCGTCGGTTGGTATCGGTCACAGCTATTCCCCTTGTCAGATCGCAACCAGATTCGTCGGCCATGTCATCGCGTCGCCGCGGTCCATCGCCTGTTCGCCGAGCAGCGAGGCGACGCTCGCCTGATAGGCTTGGCGCAGCAGGCCGGGCAGCGGCTTGCCCGCGCGCACCGCCGCGCCGAACCCCTCGAACTGCAGCATCGTCTCGTCATATTCGCCCCAGCCGAGCGACTCGCCGGGCGTCGTCACGGGCAGCTCGGGGAACCAGGTGGCGCCGCCAATCGGCACGGTGCGCTTGTGCCCACGCGCGACATCCTTCTGCATCCGCTGCAGCGCCAGTACCTTGGCCGGCACCTCCTGATAGATGCGGCCGAGTTCGGGCTCGATCGTGCCCTTGCTGCCCTGGATCTGCTCCTCGCAACCATAGCGCGCGTTGTTCAGCAGCGAGGTGTAGATGAACTTTCGCCCGCCCGAATATTCGTAGATCAGCGCGACATGGTCGTAGACCTCGCGGCCGTCCTTCCAGAAACAGATGCTGCCCGAGCCGATCACCCGCGTCGGCGGCGCGTCGAAGAACCAGTTGCCGACCTGAAGCTGGTGCGTCGCCAGTTCGGTCATCAACCCCGCCGAGCTGTCGCGGTACAGGCGCCAGTTGATCTGGCGATCGGTGGCGTCGGCAGGCACCGCGCGACGCCAGGCATTGTTGCGGTGCCAGCTCGCCCGGATCTGGGTCAGCGATCCGATCTCGCCGGCCTTGGCGCGCTTCAAGGCGTTGAGATAGGTCGGGTGGAACATCCGCTGATGGCCGATCTGGAGCACCTTGTTCGCCGCCTGCGACCGGGTCACCATCGCGCCGCAATCCGCGATCGTGCGCGCCATCGCCTTTTCGCACCACACATGCAGCCCCGCATCGAACGCGTCGAAGCTGTGCCGCGCATGCAGGTTCAGCGGCGTCGCGATCACCACCGCATCGATCCCGCCAGCGTCGAGCATCGCGCGGTGATCGCTGAAGACGCGCGTCGTCGGGCCGACCCACTGCCGCGCCTTCGCCAGGTTCGGCGCATAGGTATCGCAGATCGACACGACCGCGCAGCTGCGCGTCTTGTTGATGTTCTGGATCAATGTCCGGCCCCGGTCGCCCGTGCCGATCACGCCGAGCCGTACGGGGTTCGTCTTCGCTGGATCGGCACCCGCCGCCGACGCCGCGGACACGGCCCAGGGCGCCGCGGCCGCCATTCCGGCGCCAGCGGTCGCCATCATCACGCGATCGATGAACGATCGCCGCGTGAGGTCGAAATCCTTGTCGGTCATGCCGCGGGCATCCTCGCTTCGTCGACGGTCGGCGCCGCCTCTTGGGAAAGATCATATAGAAAACGGTGGGTCGGCGCGCCCTCCACCAGTCGTCGCGCGCCAGCGTCATCCGCGACCAGCAAAGCGGTGCTCAGCGCCTCCGCCCTGCCGCCGCTGCGATCGACCGCCACCGCACAGCGTGCCGCGGTCACGGTCGCGCAATCGCTCGGCCGGATCATCGCCGCACGCTCGGGCGCATGCGTGCCCGCGCCCACCGTCGTCGAGATCGACAGCGCCTCGTCGATGAGGTCGAGCTCGATCAGCACCGCGCCGTCGATCGACGGATGGGGTATCGCGAACGGCCAGCCGCCCCCGAGCGGATGCTCGCCGATCACCGCCAGCGAGCTCTCGCCCGCCGAGAGACACGCCGAGACGACGCCCGCATCGCGCAACGCCGCGCACGCCCGATCCAGCGCAAACCCCTTGCCGAAACCACCGAAATCCAGCGCGAGCGGTCGCGTCGCCGCGATCCGCGCCGTGCGCGCGTCGAACATGACATCGCCCCACCCCGCCCCGCCGAACCGCTGGTCGATCGCGGGATCGAACAGCCCGACGGTCAGCGCATGCACGTCCTTGATCGCGGTCAGCGCCTCGATCAGCACCGGATCGTCGATCGCGACGCCGCGCCCGGCGAGAGCGCGTCGTTGACCGCGGTCGTCGGCGACGGTCGATGGATCGTCAACGCATCGTCGACCTCCTCGATCGCGCGCCGCGCCGCGATCACGGCATCCGCAAATTCGCCGCCGAACACGTGCAGCTCGACCCGCGTTCCCATCGCAACGAAGCGCTCGACCTGCGCAACGATGCTCACGTCAGGCCTTGACCTCCCAGCCCGGTTCGTACGCGACCGACCACAGCTTCATCGCCTCCGCGCTGCTCGGCTTGCCGGTCGTCGGATCGACGGTCAGCACGCTGTCGGTGCGATAGGCCATGTTCCCCAGATGGCAGAGCGTCGTGCTGATATGTCCCTCGGCGATCGGCGAATTGAGCGCCGAGGCGCGGCCGCGGATCACGTCGACGAAATTGCCGGCGTGATAGACGTCGAGGACACCCTCGCCGACCGTACCGGTCGTTTCCGACGTTGCCTTGGCCATCACCTGCCGGATCGACTTGCCCGCAAGGTCGTAGAGTTCGAAACCGTTGCGATCGACCACCGCGGATCCCTTGGTGCCGAGCAACAGGACGCCGCGTCCGCGCCCATAGGTCAGCATCGCATTGCAGCTCTGGCCGTTCCAGCGGATCACCCGGTCGTTGTCGTAGTTCAGGTCCAGCGCGAGCGAATCGTACATTTCCCAGTCGTCGCCGGCATGGAACCGCTTGGCGCCCTGCGCGGACACGGTCTTGGGATAGGTCAGCCCCATCAGCCAGCGTGCAACGTCGAGTTCGTGCATCGCGTTGTTGCAGAGTTCGCCGGTCCCGTATTGCCAGAACCAGTGCCAGTTGTAGGGGACCAGGTTCGACCGATACGGCGCGCGCGGCCGTGGCCCCTGCCACATGTCCCAGTTGAGATTGGCCGGCGGCGTCGTCACCTGCCCCTTGCCGATCGTCTTGCGATTGTTCGCGTACCAGGTCTGTGCCTCGTACACGTCCCCCAGGTCGCCGGCCTGGACGAGCGCGAGCAGCTGCCGCGTCTCGGGGCTCGATCGCTGCTGGTTGCCGACCTGCAGGATGCGCTTGGTGCTCTTCTGCGCGGCGATCATCGCCTCGCCTTCGGCAGGCGCGATGCCGATCGGCTTTTCGCAATACACGTGATGCCCGGATTTCATCCCGTCGACCGCGAGCTTGGCGTGCCAATGGTCCGGCGTCGCGATCGTGATGATGTCCAGCGCCTTGTTGTCGAACAGGCGGCGGTAATCGCCCTCGGTCTTGGGCGCCGGATTGCCGCGCGCCGCGAACTCACCCGCACGCTTGGCCAGCACCGCCGAATCGACGTCGCAGAAATGCGTGATCTCGACGTTCGGCACCTTGGTGAACGCGCCCATATGCGCCTGGCCGCGCCCGTTCACGCCGATCACCGCGACGCTGAGCCGGTCGTTCGCGCCCTTGATCCGCGCATAGCTGCGCGCACTCATCGCCATGCCGAGCCCAAGCCCCACCGTGGCACCCGCACCCTTGATCATCGTCCGACGGTCCATCGATCCATCCCCTTCAGAGTTCGCGCAGCTTGATCGACCGGAACTCGACCTGGTCGCCGTGATCCTGAAGCAGGATCGGTCCTTGCTTGCCTTCGCCGAAACCCGGCACGCCGGCATATTTGCTCTGTGCCACCAGCGCCCGGAACGCCGGGGAGCCGCGGTCATACTCGACCATCTTGAAGCCGTTCAGCCAATGCTCGACATGCGTGCCCCGGACGACGATCACCGCGCGGTTCCAGGAGCCCGGCGGATTGATCCGCTTGCCCGGGCTGTCGGGATCGGACAGGTTTTTCGCGGCGATCAGGTCATACAGCGATCCGAGCGTCCGGTTGCCATCGCGTCCCATCTTGGCGTCGGGATGCCGCTCGTCGTCGAGCAACTGATATTCGAGCCCGATCGACTCGCCCTTTTTGAGCAGGCCCGCATCGACGAAATACTTGATCCCGCTATTGGCGCCGGGCGTCAGCTTGAAATCGATCGACAGTTCGAAATTGCGGTAGTCGCGGGTCGTCGCGATATCGCCGCCACCACCGCCACCCTCGACGCGCAACACACCGTCGGCCATCGACCAGCCCGTTGCCGGAAACTTCTGGCCTTTGACGCTACGCCAGCCGGCACCGGTCTTGCCGTCCCACAGCAGCTTCCAACCGGCGCGCTGCTCACCGGCGGACAAGCGATTGGTCAGCCACCCCTGCTCGGCAAGCGCCGTCGCAGGCATCGCGAACCGGGCCGGCGACTCCGTGATCATCCGCACGTTGCGGAACCGCACTTCAGGATGCCGTGCGGCCTCGGCATCGGGGATCGCATGGACCTGGAAGGCGATGAAGCCGCGTGCATCGACGTCGTCGACCACATCGGCGGCAGGCACGCCGTTGATCCACGTCCGCAGCCGCGTGCCGATCGCCTCGACACGGTAGTGGTTCCAGTCGCCCGAGCGGAAAGTCTGGCGTGCCGCCTCGTTACGACCCAGCGTATAGAGCCATTGCCGGCGCTGCTCGTCGTACAGCCCGGCACTCCAGCGGCGCGACGACGGGTCGATCTCGGCCTGATACCCATGCACCACGCCGTCACGATAATCCGGTCGGCTCTGACCGCGGATCATCATGCCCGAGTTGAGCGCCGGATCGGTCTTCGCATCGAATTCGATGATGAAGTCGCCATACTGCGCCTCGGATACGAGCCAGCTGTTGGTCTTGCCCGGCTCGGCGCGCCCGATCAGCTCGCCATTCTCGAAAGCATAGCTCGCCTTGCCGCCCGTCGCACGCCAGCCGGCCAACCCCTCGCGCGGGGTCACATCGCGCCACGGCGCCTTTGCCTGGTTAGCGGAGGATTGCTGCGTCGGTGCAGCTTGGGCCCCGGCATCGACTGATGCCTGCGCCATCAACGGCACGGCCGCCAAGGCCAGAATTGCGAGCGCTCGAGCCATTCGCCTCCCCTTTTCTCTTTTCTGCGAGCGCGGGTTGGGCAACCCTCTCCGGACAGGTCCGGTCGTCTCGCATCATTTACCGCCGACATGTCGCTGTCGTACGGCCTCTCCTGAACCACGTCTTAAATTGTGGTCGGGCCACATGCAACATGATTGTAAGGCATTTTTATCGGACCGCAGCGCGGTTTTCGGCTGCACTCGGCTCGCCGATGCTTTACGCAACGCGGTGTGGACGCGGCGTCGACGCTCGGCCGAGCCGCGCGCGCATTCGATGAGGACTGTAATGCAAGGCACTGAAGGCGGCGGCAAACTCTATCGCAAGATCGTGCAGGCGATCATCTCTGATATCGCCGACGGCGTGTATCAGGTCGGCGCGCGCCTGCCTGCCGAACGCGACCTGACCGAGCGGTTCCAGGTCAGCCGCCCGACCATCCGGGAGGCGATGATCGCACTCGAGATGAAGGGCATGGTCGAGGCCCGCAAGGGATCGGGCGTGTTCGTGCTCGCCTCCTCTTCGAACGACTCGGAAAAGAGCTCGACATCGGCGCGTTCGAAATCACCGAGGCCCGCCGCATGCTCGAAGGCGAGGTCGCCGCCGTCGCCGCGACCGAGATAACCGAACAGCAGCTGGTCGAATTGCGCAGCCTTTTGGCGCAGATGGATCAGGACGATACGCTGGTGGCGGAGGACGCGGACCGTCGCTTTCACATCGCGATCGCGGAGGCCACGGGCAACGCCGTCATCATCTCTGCCGTCACCGACTTCTGGGACATGCGCTTCCGCTCGCCGCTTGCGCGCGAAGTGCTGGCGAAGGCGGGCAGCCTCGGCACGGAGAACCGCATGGCAGAACATGGCCGGATCCTGAGTGCGCTAGAGGCGCGATCGCCGATCGACGCACGCAATGCGATGCGCGATCACCTTGCGCGCGTGATCGACCACCTGCTCGATGTCACCGAGACCGAGGCCGTCGAGCGCGCGCGCGCCGCTACCGACCAACGGCGCCGCGCCCTGGCCCGACGTTCGGTCTGATCTGACGATCGGTCGCGTCTGCAGCGGACCCTCCCGCCACGTTCTCCGCTAGTCTCAGCGCGGCAGGATCGAAGTCGGATCGAATTGGTCGAACAATCTCCCTGACCAAATGATTCAGTATTGTCATATCTAAATTGGACTGATACCTGACGAACTACGTCGACCATGGAAAACCATGGCGGCAAAATGTCGAGCAGCGTCAACTCAGCGCGCTCGGCCTATCGGGAGAGGGTCTTTGAGCCGTAAGAGCTTCGATAAGCGCAAACTGCTTATCTCGACGAGCATCGTCAGCCTATTTATCGCCGCGCCTGCCACGGCCCAGCAGGCTGCGGGCAGCCAGATGCCGCAGCCTGCGGACAGTCAGACGAGCCCGCCAGATCCCGGCACCTCACCCCAGGTCGCACCGGAAGCCGAGAACGCAGATATCGTCGTGACCGGGTTTCGTGCGGCGTTGAACAACGCCCTGAACCAGAAGCGTAACGAGACCGCCGCGATCGACAGCATCGTCGCGGAGGATATCGGCAAGTTCCCGGACTCCAACCTCGCTGAATCGATGCAGCGCATTCCCGGCGTGGCGCTCTCGCGCGGTGACGGTGGCGAAGGCCGCAACATCTCGGTCCGCGGTCTCGGCTCGCAGTTCACACGCGTCCGCATCAACGGCATGGAAGGCGTGTCGCAGGTCAGCGGCAGCGACATTCGCGGTAGCGTCGCGACAGGTCGTTCCTTCGACTTCGTGACCTTCCCGACCGAAATCTTCTCCGCGCTCTCGGTCCGCAAGACACTGTCGGCGGATGTCGAGGAAGGCTCGCTGGGCGCGACGGTCGATCTTCGCGCACCCAAGCCGTTCGACCAGAAAAGGATTTCGTCCTCACCGGTACCGCGCGCGGCATCTATAACGACATCAGCAAAAGGCCGATCCGCGGCTGTCCGCGCTCGTCTCCAAGAAGTTCGGCGATACGTTCGGCATCCTCGGCAGCGTCGCCTATTCGAAGCGCCATATCGACGAATATGCCTATTCGGCAGTCGATGTCGTGCCGACCACGGTTTACGGTCAGGCCCAGCCCGCGGGCACCGCGAACGCCGGCGTCATCTTCCCGTTCTGCACGCCCGTCGGCTACACCTATAACGGCGCCGCGACGAACAGCCCGGTCGGAGGCTATACCCAGCCCAACGCCACGGCGATCGGCGCCGACGCCAACAATTGCAGCACCGGCAATCCCCGCACCGGCACCGCGGCGGCCTATGACTATATCATGAGCCGTACCGGGGTGAACGGTCGTCCGGGCGGCGGTGTCTTCCTCCCGCGCTTGCCCCGCCCGGTGAAGAGCAGCCAGGACCAGGAACGTCTCGCCGGCACGCTGACACTGCAATGGAAGCCCAGCGCCAACACCGACATATCGCTCGACGGCCTGTATTCGCGGTTCAAGGTCGATCGGCTCGACACGTATTTCGATGCACGGTCGTTCGGTCGCGCAATCTCGAACAATGGCCAGCCCCTGACGTCGGTCCGCGAGATCGAGGTCGACGACAACGGGTCGCTGGTCCACGGCCTGTTCGACGGCGTCGATCTGCGGTCGGAGATGCAGCAGGAGAAGTTCACGTCGACCTATCGCCAGGTCAATCTGAACTTCGACCACCGCTTCTCGGATACCGTTCGGGTCTATGGCCTGGCCGGCATCAACCAGTCGCGGCTCGATGTCGACCGCCTGCAAGTCGCGATCGATCTCGAACGACACGCGCGATTTCTCGATCGATTTTCGCGACAATCCCGACATTCCGAAGATCGGCTACGGGATCGACACGGCCAATCCCGCGCTATTCCAATACGGCCCACCGCTCGCGAACGGCGACCAGCGCGGACAATTGTCGAATTTCATCCGCCGCAACACGATCACCAGCAAGACGTTCGAACTCAATGGTGAATGGGAGGCGGCGCCCGACTTCACGCTTCAGGTCGGCGGCCAGTACCGCACGAACAAATATACCGCGCGCGAGCGGCAACTTGCCACCAATACGCCGCTCGATCTGCCCGCGGGCGTCACGCTCGCAAGTTTGACCACCGTGACGAAGGGCGTCGGCAGCAACCTCGACGGATTGCTGCAGGATTTCGTCTCGATCGATCCGGAGAAGTTCCGCGATACGGTCGGCCTCGACAACTATGTCTATTGCAGCCTCGAATGCGCAAAGGGGACGTTTGGCGGCGTCTACGAGAAATACGGCTCGGGCTACGCCATGGTGAAGTTCAACACCGCCAACTCCCTGCCCTTCGCGCTGCGCGGCGATGCCGGCGTCCGCTACGTCCATACCAGCCTGGACACGTACGGTCCGATCACCTCGGCGGCGCCCGCCGGTTCGCTCTATCCGTCGCGTTTCGTGATATCGGAGGTCAGCCGCAGCTATGACGACTGGCTGCCGTCGGCGAACCTCGCGCTGGACATCACGCCGGATCTGATCGCGCGTGCGTCGGTGGCGCGTGTCATGTCACGACCAGCGTACGGCCAGCTGATCCCCGCGGGCTCCGCGAACCTCGTGATCCAGACCGCATCCTTCAGCAATCCGTTCCTCGAACCGATCCGCGCCAATACATTCGACGCGGCGCTCGAATGGTATTTCGCCAAGGGTTCGTTGATCTCGGTCGCGTATTTCTACAAGAACATCGAAAGCTATATCCAGACGACCAGCCAGGCGGTCGCGTTCCAGGACATCGGCCTGCCGCTGACCCTGCTCAACGGTACGCAGTTGCGTCCGACCGATGTGTTCACGGTCCAGCGCAGCAACAATACCGAGGGCGGGCCGTTGCGCGGGTTCGAGGTGAACGTCCAGCTGCCCTTCACCTTCCTGCCCGGCGTGCTGCGCAATTTCGGCGCGCTCGGCAACTTCACGCGGGTTCGTTCGAACATCAATTACGTCATATCGCCGACGCTTTCCCGGACTGCGCCGCTGGTCGGGCTGTCACCGGAAACCGCAAGCGGGACGCTCTATTACGAAGACGACAAGTTCAGCATCCGCTCGACGGTGAACTACCGCGCGGCGTTCCTGACGGCGGTTCCCAGCGGCTCGGTCGATGCGGATTCGACATCGAACGCGAGTTCGATCTTCGTCGACGCATCGGCCTCGTACAATTTGAACGAACATATCAAGCTGATCGCCGAGGTCTCCAACATCACAAACGAGACCAACCGCCTGACCGTCGACACGACACGCCAGGACCCCCTCTACACCTCCTATTTCGGCCGCACCTACGCCTTGGCGGTCAATTTCCAGTTCTGAATTCTTCCTTCCCCCGTCGACATCGGCGCTCCCCATTGCCGATGTCGACCAACCTAAGGGTGCGCCGCAAATTATCCCCGGCGCACCCATTTTTCTGTCCGAGCAAGACCCGGCGGAGTTGCGCGAACCCGGAGAAGTCATTGTGAAGCGTTTGCCTTCACCATTTGATCTCCGCCCCACAAAATGGCCTGACCACTTTATTCCATCTGGCCTATTAGATTTGTGATTGCTAAACAGGCATGAACTGCAGCGAGACCAGAAGGTCCGCGCAATCGAGGAGGACGCTGGGTGCCAATGATCGAGACGATGCGCTGGTTCGGCCCCTCCGATCCAGTAACGTTGCGCGATATTCGCCAGGCCGGCGCAACCGGCATCGTGACCGCGCTGCACGAGATCGCGAATGGCGCCGTCTGGCCGCAGGACGCGATAGCGACACGCCGAGCCGAGATCGAGGCGGCCGGGCTCGTCTGGTCGGTGGTCGAAAGCCTGCCGGTGCACGAAGCGATCAAGACATTCGGCGCCGATCGGGAGGTGCTGATCGACAATTACCGGCAGAGCCTGACCAACCTGGCCGCGTGCGGAATCCGCACGGTCACCTATAACTTCATGCCGGTCATCGACTGGACGCGCACCGACCTGGCTTGGACGATGCCCGACGGCGCGCGTGCGCTTCGCTTCGAACTGGAGGCCGCCGCGGTCTTCGATATCCACATTCTGCGGCGTGCGGGGGCCGAGCGCGATTACTCCCCAGCGCTTGTCGAAAGCGCCGAGCGCCGGTTCGCAGCCATGGATACGGACTCGCGCCGCCTGCTCGAGAAGACGATCATCGCAGGACTGCCCGGCAGCGAGGAGACCTTCACCGCTGATCGGTTCCGCGACGCCCTGGCGCAGTATGACGCGATCGATGCCGAGGGACTTCGCGCCAACCACATCGCGTTCCTGGAGGCGGTCTGCCCGCTGGCCGACGAACTCGACATGCGGCTGGTGGTGCATCCCGACGATCCGCCCTTCGCCTTGTTCGGCCTGCCCCGCGTGGTCAGTACCGAGGCCGATGTCACGACGCTTTTCGCGCGGGTGCCCAACCGCTCCAACGGTCTGTGTTTCTGCGCCGGCTCGTTCGGCGCCCGTGCGGACAACGACCTTCCCGGGATGATCGAGCGGCTGGGCGACCGGATCGGCTTCCTCCACCTGCGATCGGTCCAACGCGAACCCGATGGTGCCTTCCACGAGGCCGCGCATCTCGCCGGTGATGCCGATATGGTCGCGCTGGTCGCCGCCATTCATACCCTCCAGACGCGCGAGGGACGCTCGATCCCGATGCGCCCCGATCATGGCCACCAGATGCTGGACGATCTCTCGAAGCACACGCTGCCCGGCTACTCGCTGCTCGGGCGGATGCGCGGCCTCGCCGAACTGCGCGGTCTTGAGCGCGGGATCGCACATATGGCCGCGCACGCTTGAGCCGCCCGCTTCGCCTCTCGCCCGATCGGCTGTTCTCCAGCGATCCGGACCAGCGGTCGATCGCCCGCGCGCTGTATGCGGAGATCGCCACGCTGCCGATCGTCTCGCCGCACGGCCACACCGATCCGCGCTGGTTCGCGACCAACGAACCATGGCGCGACGCGACCAGCCTGTTGCTGGCGCCCGACCATTATCTGTTCCGGATGCTCTACAGCCAGGGCATCGCGCTCGATCGGCTCGGGGTACCGTCACGGCAGGGCGTACCCGACACCGACCCGCGCGAGGCTTGGCGAACACTCGCCAGTCATTACCATCTGTTCCGCGGCACACCGTCACAGGCGTGGCTGGATCACGTCTTCGCCGAGGTGCTTGGTTTCGACGTGGCGCTGGATGCCTCGACGAGCGACCTGTATTTCGACGGCATTGCCGAACGACTTGCGACCGACGCGTTTCGCCCGCGTGCGCTGTTCGAGCGGTTCGGGATCGAATTCCTCGCGACCACCGAGGGCGCCGACGATCCGCTCGACGCGCACCGTGCGATCCGCGACTCCGGCTGGACGGGCCGCGTCGTGACGACCTACCGTCCCGACGGCGTCATCGATGTCGAGCACGAGGCGTTCCGGCCGACGATGGAGCGGTTCGCCGCGTTGACCGGCGAGGATGTCTGGGCCTGGCCCGGCTATCTCGCCGCACACCGCAAGCGCCGCGCTGACTTTCGTGCCGCAGGGGCGACCGCGACCGATCACGGCCACCCGACCGCACAGACCGCGAACCTCGATCCGGGCGACGCGGCGGCGTTGTTCGCCCGCGTCATCGGTCCTTATCCGACGCCGGCCGATGCCGAACTGTTCCGCGCGCAGATGCTGACCGAGATGGCGCGCATGTCGATCGAGGACGGCATGGTCATGCAGATCCATCCCGGCAGCGTCCGCAATCACAACGCTAGCCTGTTCGCCAGTCACGGACGCGACCGCGGCGCCGACATTCCCGCGCGCGCCGATTTCGTGAACGGCCTGCGCCCGATGCTCGACGAGGTCGGCAACGATCCGAGCCTCACCATCATCCTCTTCACGCTCGATGAATCGACCTATGCGCGCGAACTCGCGCCACTCGCCGGCCATTATCCTTGCCTGCGTCTCGGCCCCGCCTGGTGGTTTCATGATTCACCCGAAGGCATGCGCCGCTTCCGCGAGATGACGACCGAGACGGCAGGCTTCTACAATACGGTCGGGTTCAACGACGACACACGGGCCTTCCTGTCGATCCCCGCGCGCCACGACGTCGCGCGCCGCGTCGACTGCGCGTTTCTCGCGCGTCTCGTCGCCGAGCACCGGCTGGCGGATTGGGAGGCAGCCGACCTCGCGCACGAGCTGACCGTCGGGCTTGCGCGCCGAGCCTACCGCTTGTGAGACTGTCCGCTGCCACGGTCGACCGACTGCCGGCGAATGTCGCGCGGCCGGACTATGACCGGATGGGCCAGCGTATCGGCATCGTCCACCTCGGCATCGGCGCCTTCATGCGCGCGCATCAGGCGGTCTTTACCGACCGCGCCATGGCGGCGGGCGACCGGGACTGGGGCATCGTCGGCGCGTCGCTGCGATCGCCGGCCGTCCACGACATACTGGTCCCGCAGGACGGCCTGTTCACGGTGACCGAGAACGACGCGGACGGCACGCAAACACGGCTGATCGGGTCGGTCCGCGACGTGGTGGCCGCATCGGCCGCAAACGATGCTCTCCACCGCGCGCTCGTATCGCCAGACGCGGCGATCGTGACCATGACCGTGACCGAGAAAGGCTATCATCGTCGCGTCGACGGATCGCTCGACCTTGCCGCCGTGGAGCGGGCGGGCGGCACGCTCTACCACCACCTCGCGCGCGCATTCGCCGGTCGCCGAGATGCCGGGATCGGTGGAATGACGGTGTTGTCGTGCGACAACCTCGCGAGACAATGGCGGCATGCTCGCGAGCGCGCTCGGCGCTTGGCTCGATCATGTCGATCCCTCGCTCGGCAGCTGGTTCGCAGGCGAGTGCACCTGCCCGTCGACGATGGTCGATCGCATCGTGCCCGCCGTGACGCCCGCCGATCTCGACACGGTCGAGGGCCTGCTCGGCGTCCGCGACGAGGCCGCGATCCTGACCGAGCCCTTTGCCCAATGGGTGATCGAAGACGATTTCGCGGGCCGCCGTCCGCGCTGGGACGCGGTCGGCGCACAGATCGTCGCCGACGTCGCGCCGTATGAGACGGCCAAGCTGCGGATGCTCAACGGCGCGCATTCCGCGCTCGCCTATCTGGGACTGCAAGCCGGCCTGCATTACGTCCACGAAGCGATTGCTGATCCCGCGATCGGTCCGAGCGTGGAGCGACTGATGCGCGATGAGGCTGCGGCAAGCCTCGATCCCGCGCCAGGGCAAGACCTTAGCGCTTACGCCGACGCGTTGCTGGCCCGCTTCGCCAATCCAACGCTGCGCCATGCCCTGCGCCAGATCGCCAGCGACGGATCGCAGAAGATCCCTCAGCGCTGGCTCGCCTCGCTCGAAGCCAATCGCGAGCGCGGACGGACCTGTCCGGAAACGCTGTCGGCGCTGGCCGCGTGGATGCTGCATGTTCGTGGCGATGGCAGCCCGGTCGACGATCCGCGTGCAGCAGAGCTGGCGGCGGCGTGGGATTCGGCAGGTCGCGACGGCATCGTCGACGCGCTGGTCGGCGAGCGCGGTCTGCTGGCCGGCACCTGGCGTCCGAGCGTGCAGGACCGCGCGATACTGGCCGATACACTGGCAGCATTCGACAGACGATAAAAGCGGACAAACCGCGAGGGGAGAGCGAGCGTGGACGGTTCAATACAGGCGACGAATCCCGGCCCGCAAAAGGCCGGCGGCAACGTCCGCTGGGTCATCTGCGCGTTGCTGTTCTTCGCGACGACGATCAATTACATCGACCGTCAGGTTATCGGCATCCTCAAGCCCACACTGCAGGGCGAACTCGGCTGGTCCGAGGTCGACTATGGCATGATCGTCTTCTGGTTCCAGGCTGCCTACGCGATCGGCCTGCTTGCCTGTGGGCCGATCATCGACAAGGTCGGGTCGAAGATGGGCTATGCCGCGGCGATCACGGTGTGGAGCCTCGCCGCGCTGGTCCACGCCTTCGTCCGCAGCCCCGGCGGTTTCTCGGTCGCGCGCTTCGCGCTGGGGCTCGGCGAGGCCGCGAACTTCCCGGCGGCGATCAAGTCGGTCGCCGAATGGTTTCCGAAGAAGGAACGCGCGCTCGCGGCCGGCATCCTGAACGCCGGCGCCAATGTCGGCGCGATCGCCACGCCGATCCTCGTGCCGATCATCACGCTCGCCTATGGCTGGCGCGCGGCGTTCATCGTGACGGGGATGCTCGGGTTCGTCTGGCTTGCGGCGTGGCTGATCTTCTACCGCGCGCCCGAGCATCATCCGCGGGTCTCGGCAAAGGAGCTTGCCTATATCCGTGCCGATCAGGACAACGACGCGGGCACTGCACCGATCCCCTGGCGTCGCCTGTTCCGGTATCGCGGCACCTGGGCATTCGTTACCGCGAAGTTCCTGACCGATCCGGTCTGGTACCTCTTCCTGTTCTGGCTGCCGGATTTCTTTGCCAAGCGCCACGGCCTCGACCTCAAGACCTTCGGCCCGCCACTGATCGCGGTCTATTTGCTGGCGGACGTCGGCAGCATCGGCGGCGGCTGGCTGTCGTCGGCGCTGATCAAGCGCGGGTACAGCGTCAACGCCGGCCGCAAGTTGGCGCTGCTGGCCTCTGCCATACTGGTACTGCCGATCATGCTGGCCAGCACCGTCTCCAGCCTGTTCGCCGCAGTTGCGATCATCGGCGTTGCCGCAGCCGCGCACCAGGGATGGTCGTCGAACCTGTACACGATGGTCTCCGATACCTTTCCCAAGAGCTCGGTCGCCTCCGTCATGGGCATCGGCGGTGCCGCCGGGGCGGTCGGCGGGATGATCATGGCACGCTATGTCGGGCACGTGCTCGAAACGGTCGGCAGCTACGTCCCGGTATTCATCTGGGCCGGCATCGCGTATTTCATCGCCCTCGCCATCGTCCATCTTCTGCTGCCGAACCTGGAAGAGGCAAAACCGAACTGACGTCGTGCAGGGGCGAGAACGGGAACCGCCACCATAGCTCCCTGGATCAGGACTAAAACCTGCGCGACGCCGATACTCGGTCTGCACGACTGGCGTGTTATTGTCGTTGAATACCCTGGATGAGGCGGCAGCTTGCCCATGTATGAACGATAACCGTATGCCCCGGACACGCGGGCGCACAGCCGTCACCGATCGAGATCAGTCGGTGCGTAGCCGATCCTCTAGGATCAGCCGTTCGTGCGCCAGCGCCGCCTGGCTTATCAAGGTGTTGAACAACACGCCCCGATCCGCCCGGATCGGATCACGCCCATCGTGGCGTACGAGGGCCAGCACGGCCAGTACGCCGAGCGACGTGCATAAAGGTTCGACCCGCCACTCGGCCGAGGCAATCGTTGGTGTCCCCCGCCCTGCCGCCTCGCCATGCTCCCAGCACCAATCCAGCGCCGCCTGATCGATCGGCCCCCATGTGAGTGGCGTCATCGTCGCACCGACGAGTTCCAGCCGACCGGCCCGATTGCGAAAAACGGCCACCTCCGTCTTCAACACACCCGCGAATTCGTCGCAGATCGCGGCGGCGGTCTCTTCCCAGTCAGCCGCGCGCGCAAGGACTTGGGAAAAGGTTGCGATCCGGGCATTTTCCTTGGCACTGCGGTCGCTGAGTGCCACCCGGTTCCGGAGCGCTTGGGTCACGAGGCTCGTATAAACGGCAACCGCCAGCAGCGCAGCGAGCGTGACAACCATGACGGGTGCCGTCAGCTCGAGGTGGAAGCGTGGCTGGAGCAGAAGAAATCGAACCCGAGCACCGATGCGACAGTCGCGGTCAGTGCAGGTGCCAACCCGAAGCGTGCCGCCGCGGCGATCACCGGGAACAGAAACAGCAGGTTTAGCGGTCGTCCGCCCAGCAGCAGGCTCACCAGCTCGGCAAGACCGAGCGTGATCGCAACGAGGCCTAGAGCGAAAAGATGATGTCGGGGCTCTACCTTGGCCGCTGTCGAGATATCTGTTTCCGACCCAACCGTACCATCTGCGACGCCAACCGCCTTCGGCGCGATGTGGACCGTCAGGCCAGGAAACCGCTCTTGTACCGACAACACCGTCGATCGGCGAAACCAGCGATGACGGCCCATCGTTGTCGGAGTTCCGACCACGAGATGGTCTGCGGGCATCGCTTCGAGATGCGTCGTCAAGCCTCTGGTCACTTCATCGTCGGGTTCATTGCTGACCGTGGCGCCGTACCGGGCCGCAAGGGACAGTGCGTCGGCGGCCCGCCGCGCGATGGCGGGATCACGCGCCGACCGCGGCGTTTCGATAAACACCGCATGCCAGCTTGCGCCCATCGCAGTGGCCAGATCGGCCGCGAGCCTGACTACGCTCTCTCCGCTCCCCGACCCGCTGACAGCGGCCAGAATGCGGGTCTCCGGTCCGCCTGTGAGCTCCGACGCGGTGGCATCCTCGCTCATGGCAGCCTCAATGTTGCGCCTCGTGCGACACTGCGATTTGCGGTCATGGATGTTGACCTCATGTTCGGCTCGCCGATGCCCAGGTAGCAATGGTCTCCTGTGTCGACGGGTTCTCGATCGCGACATCGTCGAAGGTCACGGCGACCAAACAGACCGGGCGCTGATCCTTGCCCCCGGCTGACGACACCGGACTGCCTCTCCATCGGGAAAGCGGCCGATGCGCCCGCGAAGCCTGACACGCAGCCCCTTATCGATCTTGAGATCGTCCTCGTCCATGCGGCGCACGCTCTCATAGGGCTTGCCGCCGCGTCGCGCGTTTCTCGAATCCTCGTTGGTGAAGATCTGTGCCAGTCCGAGCGTCTGGCCGGGAATCGTCACAGCGTCGATGCCGAGTGGAGCAGTTGGAGCCGACGCGGATTGCACGTTTCTCGCGACGACCATGGCCGCGCAATCCAGAAGCCTTCGATAGCCTCTTCCCTTGCGGCCGGACGCGCGATGCTACCGGCAACTGACGTCGGCTCGCCGAGCCACTCCTGCGGATCGAACGCAGCTGGCGCGACCGACACCCTTAGCGAGGAAGATTTGGAGTCGTAGCGCCACTGAAACGGATCCCGGCTGTCTTCAGCCGCTGGACCATCGCAACCGAACAGCAGCTCGATCTCAAAGCGCGATCCTTCGGCCGCGCTCGCACTCTCGGGCATCTTCGCTCCAGAAGACGTCGCGTCCGCAGCGGCATTCGCCATCGCGATGATATCGGTACGCGACAGGACGCGGGCGACGGGCGTTTCGGAAACCACAGGAGCTGCGACAGGCGCGGGCATCGGACTGATGATTGCCGGCGGGGGCGCCGGAGCGGTGCTGCGCCCGAGCACGAAACCTCCCCGCCCAAGAGAACAATCGCGGCGGCCGAGCCGGCGACAACAAGGCGACTGGTGCGGGGGATGGCTCGTGCATCGAGGAACTGTAGCAAATTTCTCGCGATCCTCCATACCGCGTGGCATGAAGGTCCACATGAGAAGCGCCGATTTCTGGTTGCCGCTGAGGCGTTTATGACTTTTGACCAGATCATTACATTGCTTGTGTTGGGCTGCGTGGTGGCCGCGCTGATCTGGGACAAGGTTCGTGCAGACGTCGTCGCGCTTGCAGGCGCGGCCGTATTGCTGATGACCGGGGTGGTGCGTCCGGTCGATGTTCAGGGTGCTTTTGCGAGCCCCGCAATCATCGCGCTCGCCTCGCTCTTTGTCATTTCCTACGCGCTTGAACTTTCCGGATTGCTTGATCGCGCAATCGAGGCCGCCGTTGCGATGTGTCGCAGGCTCGGGTCGACCGGGGTCTGGCTGCTGCTGGGGATCGCCGGGCTGTTGTCCAGCGTGCTGAACAGCACCCCGATCGTCGTGCTGACCGCCCCGGTGGTGAAGGACGTCGCCGCCAGCCTGCAACTGTCGGCCAAACGCTATCTGATGCCGTTGTCCTACATCACCATCCTCGGCGGCTGTTGCACGTTGCTGGGGACGTCGACCAATCTGCTCGTCGACGACATGGCGCGCATTGCCGGGCAAAGCCGCTTCGGCATCTTCGAGATCACACCCGTGGGCCTGCCCGTCGCGCTGGTCGGCGGGCTTTATCTCTTGCTGTTCAGCGGCAGATTGATGGGGACGCGCATGCTCGATCCAGCCGACGGGCGTCCCGATGCGGCGATCGCGGTCGCTGGCGGACAGGTGGGAAACGCCGAGCTGTTTGCGGAGCGGCGTCCGTTGCAGCCCGTCAAGGCCGCCATCGCATTGGCGACCTTCGTCGGCGCGATCATCCTTGCCGCATTCAATGTCGCACCGATCGCCGCGACCGCGTTTGCGGGAGCCGTATTGCTGATCCTCCTGCGCGTCATCTCCGCCGACCAGGCCTATGGCGGCCTCCGTCCCCAGATCCTGATCCTGATCGCCGGGATGGTCGTGCTGGGGATCGCGATGGCACAAAGCGGGCTGGCGAGTGCCGCCACCACGACGCTGATCGCCACGCTCGAGGAGTCAGTCCCCTGACGGCGCTCATCGTGCTCTACGGCCTGACCATGGTGCTGACCGAGTTGCTGTCGAACGCGACCGTCGCCGTGCTGGTAACGCCGGTCGCGGTCGCGCTGGCGGAGAGCCTCGGGGTGAGCCCCCGCCCCTTCCTCGTCGTCGTGATGATCGCGGGCAGCGCCTCGTTCGCGACCCTGTTCGGCTACCAGACCAACGTCATCGTCTATCAACTCGGACGCTATCGCTACACCGATTTCCTGCGTGTGGGTCTTCCGCTCAACCTCATCACCGCGGTTGTCACAATCACTACCACCCGCATCTTTTTCCCGTTCTGATCCTTCAACGGGGCCGTCGGCACGCTGCCGCCTAAC
Source organism: Sphingomonas sp. AC411 (assembly GCF_979253035.1). Taxonomy (NCBI): domain Bacteria; kingdom Pseudomonadati; phylum Pseudomonadota; class Alphaproteobacteria; order Sphingomonadales; family Sphingomonadaceae; genus Sphingomonas; species Sphingomonas sp. AC411. The sequence continues at coordinate 1,748,106 of NZ_CEEDAQ010000001.1, forward strand.
GCGACCCTGGGGTTTGATCGCCGGGCGACCGGGCGTCGACGGTATCGCCGACATTGCCCTCGTTCGAACTTCCGCCGGCTGCCATACCGCCGCCGCTGCCGCCGCCGCTCCGACTACCGCCGCCACCCGATTGTTTGTCACGCTCCCCTTGCCGCGCGCGCCTGCACCGGAAGGTCGCGTCGGTCCCTGCGCCGGAAGCACGAGGTCCTGGGGAATTGGCTGCAGATCCAAGGCCTCGCGCACGAAGTTCCGGAGCGAGATCACAAGATCGTGCGTCGGCACCGGACGTCCGGCGACCAGTTCGTCGGCTGCGCTTGCGGCGAGCCGCACCTGCTCGTCCGTACCCAGCAGGATGATGTCGGAGAGCGCTGCTTCCACCGCGTCCCGGATCCGCCGACCACGCTCCGACCCGGCCGCAGCCTCCAGATCAAGGCTTGCTTCGGCGGTCTGCAACGGGTCGCTGCCGCGTTTCCGGAGATCGCGCAGATGTGCGGGGTCGACGGTGAGGTTCCCGGTGAACGATCCCCCCAACGTCTTGTAGGCCGCTATCAGCGTGCGCAGGCGTTCGTTGATCTGCCGGTTCATTCGCTCGCGACGCTGCTGGATCGTCATCATCGTCAGTAGCCGGATACCGACACCCATCAGCGTCACCAGCGCCAGCCCGAACAGCGTTGCCAGGACGCTCTGCCAGGAACTGAAATCGATGTTCCGCATGCCCATTCCTTCATTCTCCTTAGAGACGACGCGGTAAGCCGGCTTCAGCGCGCCCGACGCCCCGGATCTTGCTCCGGTCAACGGTCATGCCGCTGATAACGCACGGCTGACGCTTGGAGTAGGTGCCTGCATTGCCGTCCGCCGATCCGGCCTGACCGTCGTAGTTCGCATCGATTGACACCGATCAGCGGACGGAAGGGCTGGTGAAATCGCCGCGCTGTTGGCTTCAGCGCCGAGGGACAACCTCGACGATGATGTCGCCCGCTTCCAGACGGTCGGCCTCGGGTTCCCAGAAGCAAAAGTTCTGATGCCCACGATAGATGCGATGACCGAGCCCGGTGGTGATGTCGGCAAGCGACTTGCCCACTTCCTCCGCGGCGACTTCGCGTTCGCGCAGGACGACACGCCCGCCGGATGCGGCGAGATCGGCCATGTATTCGGCGGTATGGGCACCGTGCGTGGAGCCGGCGAGCAGGAGACCCGCAAAGCTGGCCGGGTTGATGACCACGTCCGCCCCTGCCTGGCGGGCGATCGCTTCATTGTCCTCCGACCGGATCACCACGCTGATCGGGAGATCGGGTGCGATCCGCCGCGCCGTCAGCACGATGAGGATCGAGGTATCGTCGCGACCGGCGGAGACGATGAGCGCGCGGGCCTGGGAGAGACGGGCCGCCTCGAGCGCTGCGTTGCGCGTGGCGTTTCCCTCCATCACCGTCGTGCCGCAACTCTCCGCCGTGCGTAACGCCGCGGCGCGCTCGTCGACGACCACGATCGTGCCCGGATCGGCACCGCGACGGATCAGCTCGCTTACGGCTTCGGACCCGCTCGTGCCGAAACCGGCGACCACGACATGGCCTTCGAGGTGCTGCTGGATCACCGACATACGCCATTTCTCCCACACGCCCTTGAGCAGAAAATCATACGCGGTTCCCAGAAAGATGAGCCATACGAAGAGCCGGATCGGCGTCACGACGAAGGTGTCGAACATCCGCGCCTGCTGCGTCACGGGCACGATGTCGCCGTAGCCGACGGTCGTCACGGTAATCATCGTGAAATACAGGATGTCGGCGAACGTCACGGGCTCGCCCGAATTCTGCCGCAGGCCCTCGCGATCGAACCAATGGACCGCGAGCGCGATGCCGATCAGGGCCAGCGCGACCAGCGCTCGCCAGGACAAGGCCAGCCACGCCGGGGTTCGGCTCTGACGGCGCAGGCGATAGTGCACCGTGTCTGCATCGTCGGTGTGCATGCCATCTCTTGCATCGCCACAAAGCCGCTGTGAAGCTACGATCCGTCCAGGATCGGTGCAAGGCGCCGGCATGTGGCGGGGTCATCCAGCTAGAGTAGGTGGCGCGACGCCTCAGCGAAAAGCCAACCTGACAGGCCGGCGAGGCCGGTTTGCGGTCGCAGACTGTGCGTCCTCCCGTTGTGCGCGAAATGCCCCCCGACCTAGCGGCGATATGCGGTTCGTCGCGCGAGGCTGTGGAGCGAGCGCAAACCCACCCGAACCGCTCTGGACGCCGGATTGCCCACGTTCCACGACGGTCGCCTACCGGGGGCCCGGAGATAGTAAGTGTGTTGAAAACGATGTTGAACATGCCCGCCAAGCTGATGCGGGAAGCGAACGGGGATGACGACGCGGCGCAAGAGCATGAACCGGTCGCGTCGGGATCGCTCGTGCAGATGGTAGAGGCCTTCACCGCGCTCGATCCTGCCGAGGTCGAAGGGCTGGTCATCCAATGCGCGGGTCGCGATCGGCCCATCACGTCGGCGGAGGTCCGTGACCTGCGACTGACCGCTGCGGCGGTTTAGGGTACCGGCCGGAGCGCTGGCGAGGACCCCGGGCCAGCCAGCGCGGTCACGCTGCTCGAGCGAGCGAAGCGTTCGAGGCCTAAGCTTGCACGTCCATCAAGCCCGGTCCGTTAGACGACGGTGTCGATGCGCCCGTAAAGGGCGGCGCGCGTTACGACGCGCACCGCCCTCACGGCAGCTGAGGATTGCATGCGGCATCTCGGCTGGCGTGTTCCCACCTCAAGATTTTGGCCGCTTTAGCTCCACCGCTGCGCCTCGATAGGTGACGGTCGCATCCCCCGCGTCGTCGAGATCGAGCGGACGGCCAGCCGTCATCCACTTCACCCGCACCGTCCGGCTCGCGGGCATGGCCTTATACCCTGCCCTTCACGAGCCCCGAGCGTCACTACTCCGGTCGCGTCGTCGTACGTCACCGGATCCGGCTATACGCCCCGCCACGATACTGCTCGCTGGTCCCGTCATCCTCGTACAGCCCGAAGCTGCCATTCGCGCCCGGATAGACCGCGAGCGTCAGCGGTGCGTCGGGCTTCTGGTCGACATATTGCGTGACCGGCCCCATCGGCACGATCGCCCCCGCCTTCACGAACAGCGGCATCCGTTCATACGGTGCCGCGATCGTCACGCTCTGTCCGCCGCGATACGCCTGACCGGTGTTGAAGTCGTACCAAACCGTCGCGCCAGGCAGGTACACCGAGCGAGACCGCGCGCGATATTCGGTCACCGGCGCGACGAGGAAGCTGTCGCCGAACAGATATTCGTCGTTCACCTTCCGCGCCTGCACGTCGTTCGGATAGTCCATCACGAGGCCGCGCATGATGCTGCCGTCCTTGAACCACGTGTCCGCCGCGACCGTGTAGATATATGGCATCAGGCGGTAGCGAAGCTGGTCGTACCAGACCATCGAGTTGCGCATCGGCGACCCCTCGGGCGAAATCTCGTAGATTTCGCGGTACGGGCTCTCGCCGTGGCTGCGGAACAGCGGGCTGAACGCACCGAACTGGAACCAGCGCAGGTTCAGCTCGCGCCACTCGTCGAGGTTCGCCGCGGTCGGCGTCTTGCTCGCAAAGCGATCCTCCAGCGCGAACCCGCCGATGTCGTGCGTCCAGTTGGGAATGCCCGACATTGAAATGTTCACGCCCGCCGAGATCTGCGCGCGCAGATCGTACCAGCGGCTCGCCACGTCGCCAGACCACACCGCGGCACCCTCGCGCTGCAACCCGCCGAACCCCGATCGCGTCAGGATGAAGGGCCGTACGTCCGGCTTATACTGCCGCCAACCGTCATAGACCGCGCCGACATGCACCAGCGGATAGCTGTTGAAATACTGCGCAGCCGGTCCCGCGGCAGTCGGGCCCATGGTGGCGATCCGCTCAGGGATCGACAGGTTGGAGTGAATGTCGGGCTCGCTCGCATCGAGCCACCACGCATCCGTGCCGATCTTCGCGAGGCTGTCCTTGATCTGCCGCCAGTAGATCGTCCGCGCCTCGGGCGCATAGGGATCGTAATCGGTGTTCAGATAGCCCGGCCCGACCCAGTCCTTGTTCCCGTAATCGAGGTTGCCGCGATAAGTGTATCCCTTCGCCGCCAGCTCCTTGTAGTTCTCTGAAGTCGGGTAGAATTTCGGCCAGACCGAGATCATGAAACGCGCGTTCATGTCGTGGATCTTGTCGATCATCTTCTGCGGCTCGGGGAAGCGCTTGGCGTCGAACTGGTGGCTGCCCCACGCATTTTCCGGCCAATAGAACCAGTCCTGCACGATGTTATCGAGCGGGATCTTCAGGTCGCGGTACTTCTTGACGACGTCAACGACCTCGTCCTGCGTATTGTAGCGCTGGCGCGACTGCCAGAAGCCGTACGCCCATTTCGGCATCATCACGGCCTTGCCGGTGAGCGAACGATAGCCGGCGACGACCTCGTCCATATCCTTGCCGGGCACGTACCAATAATTGACCGATTTCGCGATATCGCTGGTGAACCACACCGAATGGCGATCGGGCGCCGCCAGGGGATTATTGTGGAGCAGCGCGATATACCCCGCGTTTGGCTCCCACTCGATCCGCACCGCGACGCGCTTGCCCTTGGTCATCGGCAGGTCGAAATTCGCGTACCACGGGTTCCAGTTCTGACGCCAGCGGTTCAGCACTTCCTTGCCGTCCGCGAACACCTTGAAATAGCTCGAGCCGTAGAGCTGGAACTTGTGCACGCCGCTGACGTCGGGCGTCACGTCGCCGGTCCACACGACCTTCTGCGTCTCGACCGCATTGCCCGCGGTGTTCTGGCCACCGGTCGCGGCGACCGTCTGCGCCTTGGCGGCGGCGGGCCACTTCGCCTGATCCTTGATATACTGGTAGTTGATCGACGCTTCCTGCTGCGTCACCGCCAGCCGATCGCCGAGATAATATTGCGCGGTGAAACCCGGCTTGCCGCCGCTCGTCACCTTAAGGCCGTCCGTGCCGACCAACGAATAAGGGCGCGGATTGCCGAAGCGGGTGATGCCGTCATTGTCCCACAACAGGCCGTAATTCTTCGTCGAGACGACGAACGGGACCGCGATGTCCATGTTGTGCTGCGCGAGTTCGACGTCCTCGCCGTTATAATCCATCTGCGCGTTCTGGTGCTGGCCGAGACCGTACAGACCCTCGTCCGTGCCGCGGTTGAACTGCTGCGACGCGACGACGAACGGCTTGCCGTCCGCGTTGGTCGGCGAGAAGGCGGGCGCGGCGGCCTGATCCAGCACGACCTTTCCGGCGGCATCGAGGAAGCGGACGCGGCCGGTCTTCAGATCGACCTCGGCGGTATCGCGCGCGGTCGCGACGAGAACGCGCTTGCCCTGCTGCGTGACCGTGTACTGGCCGGCGATCGGCGGTGTCGGGACCATTAGGCTCGGCGCCGTCGTCGTACGCGTCGGGCTGGCGACGACATGGATGATCCCGTCACCATGCACCGTCACCTCGACCCAGCCGGCCGGGCCGCTCGACGGCGCCACGCCGATCCCGTTCGCGATCTTCTCGAAGCTACCCTTGGCAACCTGCGCTTGCGCGATTGCCGGAGCGAGGGCGCTGCCGGCCAGCAGCAGCGCGAAACCCAAAACCTTCATCATCGTCGTCCCTTTGATCGTCGAGTTTCGCGCTCGTTATTTGTAGCTGCCCATGGTCACCTTCAGGATGACCGGGGTGAGCAGGTTGATGCCATAGTCGGTCTGGTCGCCGTTCCACACGCGGCTCATCACCCAGCGCCCGTCGACCACGCGGCCCTCCTCGACGCGGAACACCGCGCCGTTCTTCGGGCCATTTTTGGCCGTCCCGAAGTTCAGCCGAACGTGATCGCCGACCACCAGGAACTCATTCGGCGACAGGTGCGCGATCGTGACACCGCCGACCGGTTCCTTCGCCCAGACCGGAGGCTCGGACTTGATCCACGTCCAGTCCTTCTGCCCGAACTGCCATTCGCCATAGCTGGTGCCGATCGTCCAATCGCCCATCGTGACCGACTGGACTGCGGCCTGCCCCGCGCTTTCGTCGGGCTTGGCAACACCCCAGGTGGGATGTTCGAACGCGATCTTCGCCCAGTCGCGCGCCATCGTCGACAGCGCCGCGTATTTCAGCCCGATCGCATCGACGGTCTCGTCGTCGAGCGCCTTCGCCCCCAGCGGATAATTGAAATACCCGGTCTCATCCATGCCGAACGGCGCATAGCCGATCGCGCCGCGGCCTAGCGCTGCGTAGAAGAACCGCGCGAACTCCTTCGCATTGCCGATCTCGGGCACCATCAGCGCGTTGTCCGGCCGGGCATAGGCGTCGAGGTACAGCGCGACATGCGCCGCATCGCGGTCGTAGATGTCAGGCGCCTGGAAATCGAGCGCAGGCGCCGCCGCCTTCCAGATATCCAGCACGTCCTGCTGCGGGCCGCCGCTCGCCACGCCGGTCGGGTCAGGCACGTTCGACGGTCCGGCGAGCGAGGCGTTGACGTACATCGGCAACGGCTTGATCGCCTTCCCCGCCGCCGCGATCTCGTCGACGAAGCGCGCGGTATGCCAGGTGTTGAACGCGCGGTCGGCCTGCGCGCCGAACATCTGCGTCCAGCTTCCGCCCGGCTTCTTCAGCGCCTTCGCCAGTTCGGCGGGCACGGGCTTGGCAAACACCGCATTGGCCTGAGCCCCGTAATCGCGCGGTGAGCGATAGCTGCCGACCTCGTTCTCCGGCTGCACCATGATCACCGTGTTCTGCGGATCATGCGCCTTGAGGTACTTCATCACCTCGACGAACGCGCGCTTGTCCGCCTCCAGCGTCGCACGGAACATCGGCGAATGGACATAATGGTCGGTGCCGTCCTTCAGCTTCATTCGCGGAAAACGGCGGTTGTCAGCCTTGAACCAGTCGGGCGTGTAGCCGGGCGACGTGTTCTTCCACGTCCCGAACCACAACAGCACGACGCGTTTGTCATGCGCGCGCGCCTGATCGAGCAGTGTCTGCAAAAACGACAGGTCGAACTTGCCCTCGACCGGCTCGACCTGCTGCCATGCGATCGGGATCTCGACGGTGTTCGCATGCATCCGGTCGAGCATCGGCCAGATCTGCGGCAGCGCGGACGCATAGTTGCTGCTGTTGTTGACCTGCGCGCCGAGCATCAGGAACGGCGCACCATCGACCATCAGCGCATGACGGCCGCCCTTGGTGACGATCCGCGGAACCTCGGTCGGCGTCTGTGCCGAAGCGACTCCGGCGATCAACGAAGCGGACAGAGCCAAGCCCGCGACCATCTTCTTCATACGAACCATCCCTGAATCCTTTTCTGACGATGCGGGACCGACCGGAAATACCCTGCCGATCGGTACCGAAATACTTGCGTTCCGCACCGGCTAGCGGTGTGGTGCACGCGCGGGGAACACGTCATTCCTCTACGAATACGATGCCACCCAACCCCGACGCTTGCGCGCCGTCGCTCTCCAGCAACACGGAGACGATCCGGTCGCCTTCGCCGGCGGGCATGGGCACGATGAGCGTCGCGGGCGCGAACCCGGCCTTCGTCCCGACGCGCTTGCCGTCGATCCAGACCTCGCCACGACCGACGACCCCTGCAAGACCAGCTTCCGCCGCGCTCGCGCACGGGCGGCGCGGAGTGACCTTGGCGCGCAGCACGCTCCAGGGTCCCTGACCTTGCGCCGGCTGGATTTCGCCGGCGCGCACGAACAGCCAACTGTTCATGTCGTTGTCCGCCAGAACGATGTCGGGCGATGGCCGGGTCGCGGACGCGGGGATTGTCGCCAGTCCTGCACCAGGAGCGTCGCCGCGGTGGTCGGCACACGCGGCCGGGGTGCGGTTGCGAGCAGGCGGACCGTCGTCGTCGCACTTCGCAGGTTAGCCGACGTCGCCTCGAGCGACAACGCGCGCGCGCCTTGCTCGGCACGAACGATGACCTGTGCCAGGCCGTTGAACAGCGCACGCCTGTCGCCCTGTTCGGCTTCGTGGCTGATCGGATCGCCGTTGCCGAGGCCCATGATCGTCCCCCCGGTCACGGCGAATGCGACGGGAAGATTGGCGGTCGGCACATGGCGTCCGCGCGCATCGACCGCATCGATCGTGAACGGCTGCACGTCCTCGCCGTCGGCGGCCATGACGCTGCGATCGGGCGTGATCCGAAGCGCGACCGGCGCGCCGGTCGTCTCGACCACACTGCGCACGACCTCGCGCCCGCCGCGATAGCCGATCGCCTCCAGCCGGCCCGGCGCATAGCGAACCTGCCACTGCGGCATGGTGAAGCGATCGACCGCCTGCTCGCCGATCACCGTGTCGTTCAGCAGCAGCCGCACCGTATCGACATTGGTCAGCGCCATCACCTTGACCGGCTGGCCCTCACGTCCCGGCCAGTTCCAGTGCGGCATCAGGTCGAGCAGCGGTACGTCGTCGATCCACTGCGCGCGGTGGAGATAATAGGCCATCTTGGGGAACCCGCACAGGTCCATGATCCCGAAATAGCTGCTGACCGACGGCCATTCGAACGGTGTCGGTTCGCCGTGATAGTCGAACCCGGTCCACACGAACGTCCCGCCAACGAAGGGGCGCTCGGCGATCGATTTCCAGCCGGCGCGGTGCGTACTGCCCCAGTCGGCCGGCTCCTCGTCATAGGATGCCATGACGTGCGCGGCCCGGTCGGTCGTCCACGCGCCGCGCGTCATGAAGCTCGACGTGTCCTCCGAACTGATCATCGGCAGCGTCGGATTGGCGGCATGGAACCGGTCATACTGGTCGCGCTGGTAGTTGAAGCCGACCAGGTCGACCGCCTGGCTGACGTTGACGGGGGCGAACATCCCGCTGTTCATCGCCGCGGTCACCGGGCGACTGTCGTCGAGCGCCTTGACGGTCCGCGACATGCGCCGGACCATTTCATAGCCGGCGGGCGTGCCCTGCATCGGCTCTTCGTTGAAGACCGACCACATGATGACGCTGGGCCGGTTGCGATCGCGCCGCACCAGCCATTCCAGTTGCGCGATATAATCGGGGCTGGTGTTGAAGTTGCGGTTCTCGCTCATCACCAGGAAGCCGAGGCGATCGCACGCGTCGAGCACCTCGGTCGCGATCGCATTGTGCGAAAACCGGATCGCGTTGCAGCCCAGATCCTTCAGACGCCGGAGCCGCCATTCCCACAGCGCATCGGGTACGGCGACGCCGACGCCCGCATGATCCTGGTGGTTGCACGTCCCCTTGATCTTCAGCGGGCGGTCGTTGAGATAAAACCCGGTCGCGCCATCGAACCGAAGCGTCCGGAAGCCGATCCGAAGCGTCCGCTCGTCGACCGTCTTTCCCGCGCGGATTAGCCTGGTCCGCAGCGTGTAGAGCGTCGGCGTCTCGACCGACCACAGTCGGGGAGTCGCGACCGGGAGACTAAGCGCAACCTCGGCTGGCTCAAGCGACGGCACCGCCCCGCCAGCGGTTTGCGTCGCGATCACGCGCCCGTCGGGATCGATCAGCGTCGCTTCGATAGTGACCGCGGCCGCTTCCTTGCCGATATTGCCGAGCGTCGCGGTCACCGGGACGGACCACGCGCCGTCGGGTCCGCGGCGCGGATCGGCGTGGATACCATCGGTGGCGATGTAGGTGGCATCGCGCTTCACCAGCCAGACGTGGCGGTACAGCCCCGCGCCCTCGTACCACCAGCCTTCCATCGTCTGCGCATCGACGCGCACGACGATCGTGTTCAGGTCGTCGCCATAGCGCGCGAGATCGGTGATATCGACGTACACCGAATTGTAGCCGCTCCAGTTGTGCGCGACGACCGATCCGTTGAACCAGATCGTCGCGTTCGTCGCGATCCCGCCGAACTGGATTTCGAGATAGCGCCCGCGGTCCTGCGGATCGAGCCGCAACGTGCGCCGATACCAGCCGAAACCGCGGCGGCGATAACCCTGCGAGACGTTGGCGCTTTTGGCGACGGGCATCGCCATGGCCCAATCGTGCGGCAATGCGACCTCGGGCCAGTCCGAATCGTCATAATATAGGGCCGCGGCACCCTGTGCCTGTCCGGCCTTCGCGCTGTTGTAGGACCAGCCATGCCCGCGGATCTCGGGCATCGGTATGTCGCCGAGATGAAACCGCCAGCCGCCGTCGAGCAACAACCGGCCCGGATCCTCGACCGCCGCGCGCAGCGGCAGGGCGTTGCGCGTCGCGGGCATCGGCAGCGCCCCGCAGTTGCTTCCTCGGACCGCGCTACCGCAGCGCGCGCGACCGGCGCCGGTCCTACCGCCGCGCCAAGCGCCGCACCATTCGCAAGAAACAGGCGGCGGCTGATCCGGGTCGTCGGCTGGTCCTGCTTCATCGTTTCCCCTCCGAAGCGCGCATATAGCGGCCATGCTTACGCTTGCGAATCGAAGCCAGCGGCCCTGTCATAACCGTGTCTATCATTCCCTGCCCGTCAGAGGCTGAGCCCGATCCAAAGACCGAGCCCAGCCCTGACGTCCAGCGTTGCCGGATCAGAAGGTGATGCGCGCCACGCCGCTGATCTGGCGATCGCTCATGATCGAATCGCGCGGCCGGGTGGTGATGCCGTAGAAGGTCGACCGCACCGTGTTGGTGAGGTTCGTGCCGTTCAGCGTCAGCGAGAGATGCGGCGTTATGTTGGCGGTGATCGACGCATCCAGCTGGCCCGACGGCTTCTGGAACTGCGGCAGATTGCCCGTACCGTTCGCCGACGTCGTCACCAGGAACTTGCTCCGCCAGTTATACGCAACCCGCGCCGAGAGAATCCCGCGCTCGTAAATCCCGATCAGATTGTAGTTATACTTCGACAGGCCCTCGAGCGACAATTGCGTCACCGGACCGTCGCTGGCCGGGCTCGGCGCCTCGGAGTCGACATAGGTGAAGTTCGCCTGCACGCCCAGGCCGGCGAGCGGTCCCGGCAGGAAGTCGAAGAACTGCTGATACGCGACTTCGGCACCCTTCACCTTGGCCTTGGCGGCGTTGCTGTAGGTGGTGACGTCGTAGGTCGCGGTGACGCCGTCGGTAAAGGTGACGTCACGCGGTGTGATGACCGTCTGGATGTAGTTCGAGATATCCTTGTAGAATCCCGCGACCGTCAGCGATCCGGTCTTGGCGAAATACCATTCGAGCGAGGCGTCGAAATTGGTCGACTTCATCGGCTTGAGATAGGGATTGCCGGTCGACGTCACGTGCTGCTGGTCGATCTGCGCGGTGCCGGGCTCGGTGATCGTCAGGCTCGGATTGAGCTGATTGAAGTTCGGACGCGAGATGTTCTTCGACGCAGCAAAGCGCAGCTGGAGGCGGTCGGTCAGGCGCCCGCGCACGTTGAGGCTCGGCAGGACCGACGTGTACTTGGTCGCCTCGTTCACCTGCGTGAAGGTCGGCGCCGCGGTCGACTGGGTGCCGTCGGGCGCGGTGATCAGGTCGACCTGCTGGTAGAAGCCCGATACCGCGACCTTGCTCTGGACAACGCGCACGCCGAGGTTGCCGTCAATCGGCACCGGCAGGTCGTCCGCCTTGAAGAACGCTGCAGCATAGCCGGTATAAGTCTTCTGCGCCTGCGTGTTGGTGCCGCTCGGCACATAGCCCGGCGTCGTCGTGATACCGAGCGACTCCCGCGTATCGTCGTAGTTCAGGACCGTCGGCAGCGAGAAGGCCTGGATATCCCCGAACAGATCGGCCTGCCCGCGGAAGAAGCCGCTGAGGTCGACATAGCGCAGGTTGGTCGCAGCCCCGGTCAGCCCGGTATAGCGATAGCCGGTATCGCTGGTGCGGTTACGACGATCGGCAAACCGGAAGCCGGCCTTGATCGAACTCAGGATGCCCCCGTCGAAGCGATATTCGCCGTCCAGGCGACCGACCTTGTCGGTGCCCTTCGAGTTGTTGAGGTTATCCAGGTAAAAGCCCTTGCTGTAGGTCGCGGGGTTCGCGAGCCCGTCAGCGGACGTGATCTGAAACGACGGGATCTCGCCCGAGATGTCCTGCGTCAACGTGGTGGCGACACCGCTCAACCCGACGATCGAGTTCAGGTTGTCGGTCTTGGAATCGACATATTGGAGATCGCCGGTGATCGTCAGGTTGGCGGTCGGCTTCCACTTGCCGTTGAGCGAATAATCGGTCGTGACCGAATGGCGCGACCCGAGCGAGGTATTGTTGCCGATCGGAACGTCGGTGAACGTGCCGCTCTGGAAGTCGCCGTTCGGTGCATAGGTGAACGGCGCGCCGGCCAGCGGCGTAATCGAAGCCCCGCTGGTGTACGCGAAGTAGCTGTAGCCATAGGACCGCAGCTTGTAATCGTTGCGGAACAGCTCGCCGGTGAACTCCAGCGTATCGGTCGGGCGCCACTGGAGCGACACGTCGATGCCGAGGCGACGACGGTCGCCGAACACTTCGCCGATGCCGGTGCCGTGCGGCAGCGTCGTGGTCTGGCCGGTACGCCCGAGCAGCGCAGCGGTGGCGGCGTCACCGGGATTGCTCTCGTCGAGCGTGTAGAACGGCTCGGTCGAGATCGTGTCCTGCCGGAAATTCGTCTTCTGATACGACGCGCTGGCGAGGATGCCGATCTCGCCGATGCCGGTGTTCCAGCGATCGCTGAGCAGCAGCGAGGCGGCCGGCTGGCTCTTCTTGATCAGGTCATAATAGGTGTTGGTCGCCGAACCCGAGATCTTGAAGCCGTCGAAATCGAACGGCTTGCGCGTGCGGAAGTTGATCGTGCCGCTCAGCTGATCCTCGATCAGGTCCGCCGACGGGTTTTTGTAGACGTCGATCCCGGCGAGCAGCTCGGACGGTACGTCCTCGAGGCTCAGCGCGTTGCTCGAACCGCTCGCGGTGAAGATGTCGCGACCGTTCAGTTCGGTGCGGACCTGCGTCAGGCCACGGATCGCGACCGAGCTGCCTTCGCCGAAATTGCGCTGGATCTGGATGCCCGAGATGCGCTGCAGGGCTTCGGCGATGTTGCGATCGGGCAATTTGCCGATGTCTTCGGCGACGATCGAGTCGACGATCTGCGCCGAATTGCGCTTGATGTTCTGGGCCGACTGAAGGCTCGCGCGGACGCCGGTGACGACGATGTCCCCCTGCGTCATCGCCAGCCGCAGGTGTTTCGGGTGCCGGGTCGATGGACTGGCCCTGGTCGCCGCTCGGGGCAATGGTACCGCTATTCTGCTGCGCATCCGCGACCGGTGCCGGGGTCGTCTGGGCATGCGCCGCCGAGCCCATCAGCATGATAGCCAGCAGCGACACGGTCGTGTTGAGATTGCCGATCCTGCCGACGGCGGTGGGTGTCCACGAACCCTTCATCATACTCTCCTTCAGCAGGTCGAACGCTACGGCCGCCTGTGTTTACATTACGAATTTCGCACGCGGCGCTCCGCAGACGTATCGTGGCGGGCCGCCTACATCACACGTAAACCGATTTATATGCTTATTCGAATTACGCGGACAATTTGGGCGAAAGGCTGGCAAAAATGTCGCACACGATGGACATTGCCGATGCCCTTGCGAACCGACCTGACCACGCGACGTGTTTGCCGTAGAGGGGATCCGATTCCACCGGTTCACGGCGAGATCGCGCGCAAACGGCCATTTCGGCCCTTATGAAGCTCTCGATAGGGAGCACCGGGGCGGTGGCGATGCGCCGCGCAAACCCACGCACACTCACGATTTTTCTGAAAGCGACGACCGGTCGAACCGAAGCAAGCCGACGCAGCGCTTGCAATTGTAGGACTTAATTGCAAAACGTTGCAGGCTTGTCGTTGGCATGGGATCGCCGCCTAACGCGCGGACCCGCCGGCCTCTTGCTGGGAGAGGCGAATGGTAACGTTCAACAAACGCGAGATACTGGGCGCCCCTTGGCGGCAGCGTTCGGGCTCGAGGGAATGTCCCGGGCCGCAAATCGGGGAGCGCCCGGCCCTGCCCAGCCCATCAACCTCGACATAACCCCAGGAAAATTCGAACCGACGGTGCAGTCGCTCGCCGGCTATCGCGCGCCCGACTGGTTTCGCGACGCCAAGTTCGGCATCTGGGCGCATTGGGGACCGCAGGCAGTGCCGAGCCAGGGCGACTGGTACGCGCGCTTCATGTACGTGCCCGGTCACCCGCATTACGACCACCACGTCAAGACCTACGGCCACCCCTCGAAGGTCGGCTACAAGGACATCATCCCGCTGTGGCGCGCGGAGAAGTTCGATCCCGACGCACTTGCCGCGCGCTATGCCGCCGCTGGCGCGCGTTACCTCGTCTCGATGGGCGTGCATCACGATAACTTCGACCTGTGGCGGTCGAAGCATCACCGCTGGAACGCCGTCGCGATGGGGCCGAAGCGCGACATCGTCGGCGAATGGAAAGCGGCCGCCACGCGGAACGGCCTACGCTTCGGCGTGTCCGAGCATCTCGGCGCAAGCTATAGCTGGTGGTATCCGAACCACCTCTACGATCAGTTCTGGCCCAAGCTCGGGCTTGCCTATGACGGCGCCGATCCGCGCTATGCCGATCTCTATCACACCAACCGCGACGAGCCGTTCATCAACACGCCCGCCAGCTGGTACACGACCAACCCCAAATATCACGCGATGTGGTTCGCCCGAATCCGCGACCTGATCGACAGCTACCAGCCCGACCTGCTGTATTCGGACGGCGGCCTGCCGTTCGGCGAGGTCGGACGCCTCGCTGCTCGCGCATTTCTTCAACAGCAGCATGGCGCGCACCGGGAAGCTGGACGCGGTCTACAACTGCAAGGATACGGGCTCGGGCGCGTTCAGCACGGACTGGGCGGTGCAGGACGTCGAGCGCGGCGTCTTGAAGGGTATCAACCCACACCCCTGGCAGACCGACACATCGAACGGCGACTGGTTCTTCAACCGGACCGACACCTACAAGACCACCGACGAGGTCGTCGCGATGCTCGCCGACGTCGTCAGCAAGAACGGCAACCTGCTGCTGAATGTCGTAATGCGCGGCGACGGCAGCCTGCCCGCGGAGTCCGACCGGTTGCTGGCCGATCTGGCGCCGTGGATGGCCGCCAATGGCGAAGCAATCCACGGCACGCGTCCGTGGAAGATCTATGGCGAGGGTCCGACCACTGCCGTCGCTGGCGCGTTTGCGGAAAAGACGAGTTACACCCCGCAGGACATCCGCTTCACGACGAAGGGCGAGACGCTGTACGCGATCACGCTCGGCACGCCGCGGGGGCAGACCGTGATCACGTCGCTCGCCCAGCCCAACCCGCACGAACGACGCCGGGTCCGCGGGTGCGCCTGCTCGGCCTCCCCGGCGGCGTCACGTTCCGCCAGACCGGGCAGGCCTTGGTCATCGATCTGCCTGCGACCTTGCCGACGCGTCACGCGAGCGCCTTCGCGATCGACTTCGCCTGACGAGAAATACCGCACGTGCACATTGTGTGCGTCGATCGAATACGAGCTTGGAGAGGCCATTTGAAACACCCACTGATCCGCGCCCTGCGTTTCGCGATGCTTGCGGCTGCGACGCTGTCGGTACCGCTTGCCGGCATCGTTCCAGCGCAGGCGCAGAGTGCCGTCGGGCATCCCGACTGGCCCGGCCGCGGCGATCTGTTCGTCGGCGCCTGCTATCAGCCGATCGACCGTTCGCCCGAGCAGGTCCGCCAGGACATCGCGATCATGAAGAAGGCCGGGTTCACCATGGTCCGGATGGGCGACCTGTCCTGGGATTCGTTCGAGCCGCAAGAAGGCCATTTCACCTTCGAATGGTTCGACGCGATTCTCGACCAGATGCATGCCGCCGGGATCAAGGTGCTGCTCGACATTCCCGGCCAGCCCGCCCCGACTTGGCTGCACAAACACTATCGTCACCCAGGACGGTGTCCGGCGCAATGCGGCGACGCGCTATTGGGACAATATCAGCGATCCCGATTATCGCCGCCTCGTCCGGCGGCTCGCCGAGCAGATGCTCAAGCGTTACGCCCATAACCCCGCGGTGATCGCGGTCGGCTATACCAACGAGATCGGCAACGGCCAGATGTCGTATTCGCCGGCGGACCGACAACGCTTCGTCGGCTGGCTGCAGAAGAAATACGGGACGATCGCCGCCCTCAACACCGCCTGGGCGACGCAGCGCTGGTCGCGCCGGATCAACAGCTGGGACGAGGTCGACCTGCCCTATGGCAATGGCCCGGGGCCGAACGAGCGCAATCTCGATCTTCGCCGCTTCTGGTCGGATGACACGGTCGGCGCGCTCACCGACCTCGAAGGGGTGCGGAAACAATATGCGCCCAACCTGCCCGTCGCGTCGAATTTCTGGCCCGACGCCTGGACCAAGGGGTTCAATTACCTTCGCTCGTGGGACAAGGTCTCGACCTATGGCGGCCAGGGCTTCTATCCGGGCGAGCCGCTCGGCGCGGCGCTCGACGTGTCGCGCAACCGCGCCGGACACGATACGCCGATGTGGCTGAACGAGTTCACCGCGGGCGGCGGGGGCCATTACGGCACGCCGGGCCGATCGCGGATGTGGGCCTATTTCGGGCTGATCTACTACGCGCAGACCTTCCTCGCCTGGACCTTCAACTCGCATAGCGGTGGCGAGGAACAGGGGCTGTTCGGGCTTGTCGACCATGACGGTCGCCCGTCGTGGAAGGTCGGCGAGTTCGGCCAGATCGCCAGCGAATTCGCCAAGCTGAAGTCGATGGGCTTCCCGCGCTATCGCACGCCCGAGGTGGCGATCGCCTATTCGTTCCAGACCAACTGGCTGACCTCGCCCCCGCCGGGGCCGAACACGATGCAGGAATATTTCAAGACCAACTACCCCGATCAGGCCAAGGCCGCGCTCGCCCCGCTGTTCGCCGACAATATCGACACCGCGGTGATCGACATCGGCCACGACGCGATCGACCGCTACAAGCTCGTGATCCTGCCCAGCGCGTACATGATGGACAAGGAAACCGCCGAGGCGGTGCGGCGCTATGTCGCGAACGGCGGGACGGTGATCATGACCGGCTATTCCGCCAAGGTCGACGAAACCGGCAAATGGTTCGAGACGCCCCTGCCCGGCCGGCTGACCGATGTGTTCGGCGTGCGGACCAACGAATTCTACCGCGCCGAGCAGCCGCTGAAGGTCATGTTCGGCGGCAAGGAGCAGACTGGTAGCGATCCCTATTACGAAGTGCTCGAACCAAGCACAGCCAAACCGCTGGCGATGTTCACCAACACGCCCAAGCCAAGCCCGGCGATCACCGTCAACCGCTTCGGCAAGGGCAGCGCGATCTACCTCGCGACCGCCGCGCAAGCAGCCTTTCTCGATCCGCTGGTCCGCTCGCTCTACGCCGAACTCGGGATTGAGCGTGGCCCGGTCACCCCGCCGGGGTGGTCGCGCGCGTCGTCGACGGACGGACGCTGTACGTCAACACGAACGCTGCGCCAGCCCGCGTCACCCTCGCAGGCGAACAACACGATACGCTGACGGGCAAAGCCTATACCGACCGGGTCGACCTTCCGCCGTACGGCGTGGCGCTGCTACGGTGAGGCCAGGGGCGACCAGATTGGGGGCGACCAGATTGCTGATTTTCGTGTTGCCTGAACACGAATACGGTTGACCGGCATGCCCTGTCTGAAATTATACGACAAAATTATCGCTTCGCCCAAGATAGCGTTACCGTAAGGGCATAAGCCCGTGGAGAGGATTTCGATGCACAGTTTCCCAGCCGATATCGTTGTGCAGTCGCTCGACCGGTCCCGCATCACGGCGCGACTGGGCTGGTCGTCGCGGCTGGTCGCGCGGCTGGCCATGGGCGTATCGCTGGCGACGCTCGGCTCAGCCGCAATCGCCGCACCGATCGCGACGGTCGATCGCAACGGCAGCCTCGTCTCGGTCGAGGCCTATGCCCCCAACATCGTCCGCGTGACGATCGCGACTGACCGCGGACAGGTCGACGCGCCCCGGGCGACGGCCCCAACGCCAAGCCCGATGCCGCCGGCTGGACGCATCGTAACGACGCGGGCGCCGATGTCTTCGCGTCCGCGGCGCTGTCGCTGTCGGTCGACGCGAAGCCCTGGCCCAAGGCCCCAACACAGATGGAGCGCTATTTCGCGCCGTCGCTGCCACCCGTGTCGGTGACGATCCGCAAGCCGGACGGCACGATGCTGACGCAGATGACCGGGTGGGAAATGGCGCCGCACACCGTCAACGGCGAGAAGACGTTTCGCGTCGGGGCCAGCTTCGCCTCGCCCGCCGACGAGCATTATTATGGGCTCGGCCAGAACCAGGAAGGCAAACTCGACCTGCGCGGCCGCACGATCGACTGCCGCCACAATTACGACGCGCCGGCGGGCGAGACGGTCTGCGTACCCTTCATGGTCACCAACAAGGGCTATGGCATCGTCTGGGACAATCCGTCCGCGACGATCGTTTCCCCGGCCTGCACAGTTCGACGCACTGGCAGTCGGAGGTCGGCGAGCGCGTGTCGTTCTTCGTGATCACGGGCGCCACCACGGACGAGATCTATGCCGGCTACGCGACGCTGACCGGCACTACGCCGCTGCCGCCCAAGGCCGCCTTCGGCCTCATCCAGAGCAAGGCGCGGTACGAGACCGACAAGGAATTGCTCGGTATCGCCGAGGGTATCGCAGCCGGGGTCTCCCGCTCGATATCATGGTGCTCGACTGGTTCTACTGGTCGCGCATGGGTCAGCTCGACATCGACCGGAAGTATTTCCCCGATCCCAAGGGCATGAACGACAAACTCAAGTCGATGGGGATGCGTTCGATCATCAGCGTCTGGCCGCGCTTCGAAAAGGAATCGCGGTATTTCGACCTGCTGTCGAGCAAGGGCTGGTTCCTGACGGACAAGGACGGTAACGTCGTCGACGGCCTGCCGATCCGGTCCGATCGCGCGGGCGCGTTGCTCGACAGCACCAACCCCGATGCGCGTCAGTGGTTCTGGGAGCGGATCCGCGACAATATCGCCAGCCAGGGCTTCGACTGGTTCTGGCTCGACGAGACCGAGCCGGATCTGGTGCCCGACGGCAACTTCTATTCGATCGGCTCCGGCGACCGCTATCGCAATGTCTTCCCGCTGCTCCACACCATGAGCGTGGCGGACGGGTCGGCGAAGGATCGTCCCACCATGCGCAACCTGATCCTGTCGCGCGCCGCCTATCTCGGCGCCCAGCGCAACGGCGGGCTGTTCTGGTCGTCGGACATCAAGTCGACCTGGGAGGCGCTTCAACGACAAGTGCCGGCCGGGCTCGGCTTCACCGCAAGCGGCATGGCCTATTGGGGCAGTGACATCGGCGGCTGGCAATGGCCGAACGGGCCGAAGGCGACGCGTCCGGTGCTGCTCGATCCGGCGGGCGCGACCGCGATGGCGCCCGATTACGCGGATTATCCCGAGCTGTTCACGCGCTGGTTCGGGTACAGCGTGTTCACGCCGACCTTGCGCATCCACGGTCAGCGCCCCGCCACCGCGCTCTGGGAATATGGCACGGCGGCCGAGCCGGTTCTCGCGAACTTCCTGAAGCTGCGCTATTCGCTGATGCCGTACATCTACTCGCTCGGTCGCCACACCTATGAGAGCAATGCGCCGATGATGCGCGCGTTGTTCATGGACTTCCCGAACGATCCCAATGTCGCCGACATGGGCGACGAATATATGTTCGGCCCCGCCTTCCTGGTCGCGCCCGTCACCGAACAGGGCAAGACCAGTCGCCAGGTCTATCTGCCGGCCGGGGCCGACTGGTATGATTACTGGACCAACCAGCGCTTCACCGGCGGACAGACGGTCACCGCGAATGCGCCGATCGACAAGATCCCGCTGTTCGTGCGCGCCGGGTCGATCATCCCGATGGGCGTCCAGGTGCCGAGCACCGCGACGGCGCAGGCGCTGGAGAGCATCCGGGTCTACCCGGGCGCGGATGCAAGTTTCGCGCTGTACGACGATGACGGCGTGACCAACGACTATCGGACCAAGGGCGGTCGCAAGGCGATGCTGCGCTGGGACGACAAGACCCGCCGCCTGACCGCGTCTGGCAAGTTGCCGACCGGGCAGGACGCCGCATCGCTGGTCCAGATCGTGGCTCCGAAGTGATCCGCGGTATCGCCGTCGCCGCACTGTCGCTGGTCGCCTTGCCAGCGACTGCGCAGACCAACGTCCCGGGCGATCCTTATGCCGGCGATCCGGTCGGGATCGTCGCGGCGCCCTGCCCCACCCATCCGTCCCCGACCGACGGTGCCGGGTGGGAAACGTGGAAGCTGCACGTGCTCACGCGCGATTTCGGCCAGCTGTGCCGCTATCGTGCGCAGAACGAACAGCTGAAGGCGTCGCGCGCCCCGGTCCGCGTGGTCTTCATGGGCGATTCGATCACCGACAACTGGATCGGTGCGGACGCCGGGCTGTTCACCGGCGGACTGGTCGATCGCGGGATCAGCGGGCAGACCACGCCGCAGATGCTGGTGCGCTTCCGCGAGGACGTGATCGCGCTGAAACCGCGCGCGGTCCACATCATGGCGGGCACCAACGACATCGCCGGCAACACCGGCGCCTCGACGATGGAGATCGTCCAGGGCAACATCGCCAGCATGGCCGACCTGGCGCGCGCGAACGGCATCAAGGTCATCCTCGCCTCGACCCCGCCCGCCGCCGCCTTCCCGTGGAGCAAGGACAAGCAGCCCGTGCCGCAGATCCGCGCGCTCAATCAGCTGGCTGAAGGCCTATGCGGCGAAGAACGGCTTCACCTATGTCGATATTACACCGCCCTCGCCACGGCCGAGGGCGCGATGAAGCCGGGGCTGGCGAGCGACGGCGTCCACCCGACTCCCGCCGGCTATGCGGTGATGCGCCCGCTGGCCCTCGCCGCGATCCGCCGAACCGTCGCCGCCAAGTGAGTATCGATCTCAGCCGCCGTTCGGTTCTCGCCGGGATCGCCGCGCTCGGTCCCGCGACGCACGCACTCGCGCAGAGCCCGATGGGGCTGGCGCGCGGTCCGGTGCAACCGACCTGGCAATCGCTGGTCGATCACTATCGCTACCCCGAGTGGTTCCGTGACGCGAAGCTCGGCCTGTGGTCGCATTGGGGCCCGCAGTCGGTGCCCGAGCAAGGCGACTGGTACGGCCGCTTCATGTACATGCAAGGGCACCCCGCATACGAACATCACCTCAAGACCTATGGCCATCCGACCAAGACCGGGATGATGGAGGTGATGAACCGCTGGACCGCGGAGCGCTGGGATCCCGACGCGCTGATCGCCCGCTATGCCAAGGCCGGGGCGAAATACTTCGTCTCGCTCGCCAATCATCACGACAATCTCGACTGCTACGACAGCCGCTATCACGCGTGGAATTCGCTCCGCGTCGGGCCGAAGCGCGATGTCGTCGGCATCTGGGAAAAGGCGGCGCGGAAAGCCGGGCTGAAGTTCGGCGTCTCGAACCACGCCGCGCATAGCTGGCACTGGTATCAGACCGCCTATGGCTATGATCCGACCGGGCCGCTGAAGGGGCAGCGATACGACGCGTTCAAACCCGCGCTGCCGATGGCCACGGCAAATGGTGGGACGGCCTCGATCCGCAACAGCTCTACACCGGCGCACACGCGGTCCTGCCCAATGGCATCGACACGATCGCGGCGATGAACGCATGGCACGACGCGAACGACGGCCAGTGGATCGAGACGCCGCCGCCGAACGATCCGGGCTACGCCGCGAAATGGCTGCTGCGGCAGACCGACCTGATCGACAAGTACAAGCCCGACTTCTGCTATTTCGACGATTACGAACTGCCGTTCGGGCCGATCGGGCTGCAGGCAGCCGCGGATTACTACAACCGCTCGATCGCGTGGCACGGCAAGATCGACGTCGTGCTGACCGCCAAGCAGTTGAAGCCCTATGCGCGGTTCGGCCTTGTGCAGGACGTCGAGCGCGGCTTCACCGACCACCTATGGGACGAGCCGTGGCAGACCGACACGTGTATCGGCGACTGGTTCTACAACGTCGCCAGGCTCAACGATAAAAGCTACAAGACCGCCGAGCAGGTCATCCAGCGGCTCGCCGATGTCGTGTCGAAGAACGGCAATCTGCTGCTCTCGATCCCGCAGCCCGGCGACGGTTCGATCGATGGCGAAGAGGAAAAGATCCTCGACGGCATGAGCCGCTGGATCGCCGTCAACGACGAGGCGATCTTCGGCTCGCGGCCATGGCGGATCTACGGCGAAGGCCCGACCAAGCTGCAGGCCGGCATGCAGAACGAGCAGTCGTCGGGCGTGTTCACACCGCGCGACGTGCGCTTCACCACCAACAAGGGCGCACTCTACGCGCTGTTCCTCGGTTGGCCGCAGGGCGAGGTGACGATTGATGCCCTGGGACGCAACCGCTTTGCCGACGGGGTGGTCGAGCGCGTGACGGTGCTCGGCGGCAGCAGCGTGGCGCATCGCCGCGATGCGCGCGGCCTGCACCTGACGATGCCCGCGAACCCCGGCAACGGCTTCGTCCCCGTCCTCAAGATCGAAGGTCGCGGCCTAGTTTAGCGGGGACAGCGTATTCGCAGGATCGCCGTAGAACAGGCCTCGTCCGTCCGTACCGAGATAGACGCGGCCCTCCCGTCGCGGATCGCCGGAGACGACGCGGTAGCGCCCGCCCCAGCGATGCGCATCGTCGTCGATCCGCGCCCAGTTCCGTCCCGTGTCGACCGAGCGCCACACTCCCCGGATGCCGCCGAGCGTACCGACGGCAAACACGCCGTTCCGGCCGAGACCGAAGAGTTCGACGTGCAACTCGCCGCTGGCAGGCGCGAAGGTCATGCCGCCGTCGGTACTGCGAAACAGTCGCATGCCCGCCTGCAACCACAGCGTGCCGGTGCGATCCGGGGATACGAGCAGCGAACTTTGCGCCTCGCGGCCCTGCCGGCCTGCTGGAGCGAGATCATCCGGCAGACCTCGGCCAGCGACGGGGGCGAAACTGGCGGCTGCATCGCGGGATACAAGAACCCGGCCCTGCTCGACGTCGACGGCATAGAAGACGCGCGGATCGCGCTTGTCGGCTACCGCGCGGGTCTTGCCCGGCAGGCCGCGCACGACCGACCAGCTACGCCCGCGATCGCGCGAGACCTGGGGAACCGGCGTGGCCACCACCATCGTCGTGCCGTCCGCCGACACCGTGATCGGCCAATCACCGTTCAGGTCCTCGCGTTTCGGCGGGTTGCCCATCGGCGGCAAGACGATCTCGGACCACGTGCGACCGCCATCCTCGGAGCGCCCCATGGATGCCTGTCGGGGCCGGTCGAGGTACAAGCTGCCGCTGCGCACGATCACGTTCGGGGCCAGCCCCGCATAGTCGATCGCATTGGTGTTCGACATGTAGGGATTGACGAAGGTCGGACGCGGCGAGCGATCGAGATCGTCGTGAACGAAGCCGGAGAGGTCGCCGAACCCTGAGATCAACGGCGCGCCGCCGGTCGGCGACACCAGCGTGATGATCGCAGTCTGTTCGATACCGTCGCTCCAGGGGACCCAATCCACGCCGCCGCTGGCCCGTAACGCGCGGGTTGCATAGACCGTCGCGCCGGTCGTGTAGGCGACGTGCGTCGGATCGAAGGGGTCGATGGCCAGCCCGGAGATCCAGTGTCCGAAATCGGCACCCTTGCCCTCATGCAGGAGAAACGGGGTCTTCGATACGTCGCGGTGGCTGCGCGGACCCACGTCGTCCCAAATGCGGCCGTCGTTGCGGCTGATCCAGAGCGAATCCCCTGCAGATAGCGGTCGACCGTCGTCACCGCGACGGTCCCCGGCGCCATCGGCGATACCGCGACACCGAGGAATGCACCCTCCGCGCCGGTCTCGCGCCAGGCGCGCGGTGTTACGTCGCGACCGCGTCCACCGGGTTCGTAGCGCCATACAGCGCCCGTCTTGATGCCGCTCGGCCCGAGGCCGCTCGCATAGCCGACCCACAGCACGCCACGTCGATCGATCACACCCTTGGCGGCCAGCAGCGCCGGACCCGAAACCGCGTCCCATGTCTCGCCACCGTCGTCCGAGCGGTAGAGATGCGTCGCGCCCGGATCGGCGACGCCCGCCCATATCCGGCGGGACGGTTTGCCCTCGCCCGCGCGATCGCCCCCGCTCGTCGGATCGATCGCGACGAAGGCGACGCCGCCATGCGTTTTTCGGAATGCGGGGCGCCCTAGTCCGGCTACCGGGAAAGTGGTCACCTTGACCCAGGTCGCGCCCGCATCCTCGCTTCGCCACAGCCCGTCATGGCGCGAGCCGAAGAACAACCGTCGCGTCTGGTTGGGGTCGATCGCGAGCCGCTCGCCGAGCCCGCGACCATCCTCGTTGCCGCCCATCGCGAACGGCACCGGCGTGGTCCGCCACGTCCGGCCGCGATCCGCCGATCGCAGGATCGCCGCAGGCTGCGCGGCGTTCATGCCGGCGGCCATGTAGACGATGTCGGGGTCCCGCGGATCGGGCGCGATGCTCTCGATCCCCATGTAGCTCGACGTCGCGTTGCCGTCCTGCAGCGGTATCCAGCGCCGGTCCCCATCATCCCATCGATAGGCGCCGCCCATATCGGTCCGCAGATACGCGAGGCCGCGCTCGGCCGGGCTGAAGACGATATTGGGCGCATAGCCGCCCGCCCCCACCTTCACGTTGGTCCAGCGATATCGCACGGCGTCCTGCGGCCGAGCCGAGCCCTGAACCGCCAGCGACCCCAGCAGCATTGCGGTTATCGCGACGACGCCCCGCCGCTTGCCCGACGTCGCGCGCGCTACGCCTGTGCGCCATGTACCGATCATGCGGATCGACGTAGCGGCGCAGCGCAGTGCTGGGTAATGAAATCCTCGTGTCGCGGCATCGCCGCCGCGGTCTTGTCGATCATCTCCCGCACATGCGCCATGAACCGCGCGGTCTCCTCGGGCGGCAACGCGGCAGCGAGCGGATCGAACGACGCCGGGCGGATGCCCTGGCCGAGCAACACCGCGATCCAGCCGTCGGGGTGAACAATTCCCCTGCTCGCGGAACACGCGCGCCTTGCCCGACCACAGCGCCAGCTTGGCCGACAGCGACGCCGGCAGCGACATGGTCCGGCAATGATCCCAGAACGCGGAGTCCGATCGCTCGGTCGCATGATAGTGCAGGATGATGAAGTCGCGCACCTGCTCGTAATCGCGCAGCATGACGCGGTCATATTCGTCGATCTCGGCCGTGCCGAACCCCAGGTCGGGGAACAGGCTCATCAGTCGCGTGATCCCCGATTGGATCAGGTGGATGCTCGTCGATTCGAGCGGTTCGAGGAAACCGCCGGACAACCCGATCGCGACGCAGTTCCGATCCCATAGCCGATCGCGCCGACCCGCCTCGAAACGCAACTGGCGGGGCTCGCCCAGCGCCCTGCCCTCAAGCCCCGCCAACAGCGCCTGCTTCGCATCCTCGTCATCGATATGCGCGCTGGAATAGACATAGCCGTTGCCGACCCGGTGCTGGAGCGGAATACGCCAGCGCCACCCGGCGGTGTCGGCGGTCGCCCGCGTATAGGGCGGCGGTGGCCCCTGCCGCTCGCTCGGCACCGCCCAGGCCCGGTCGCACGGCAGCCACTGCTTCCAGCTCGTGAACGGAACCCCCAGCGCGTCCCCCAGCAAAAGCGACCGAAAACCACTGCAGTCGATAAACAGTTCGCCCTCGATGCGACGGTCCCCTTCGAGCCGCACCGCCTCGATGAACCCCGTTTCGCCATTCCGGTCGACCGCGGTCACGCGCCCCTCGACGCGCAACACGCCGTCCCGCTCGCTGAGATCGCGCAGGAACCGCGCATACAGAGCGGCGTCGAAATGAAACGCGTAGAACAGCGTCGACAGGACAGATTGGGGATTTGCGCTTGGCCGCGTGAACCGCCCGCGTCGCGCCGCTACCGCCGACAGGCAATAATCGCCGATCGGGCTCAGATCGGCCTGGCCCAAAGCAGCCTGACGCAGCCAGAGCTGGTGGAACGATACGCCGTCGATATCGCGCCCATGCGTGCCGAACGGATGCAGATAGGAGTCGCCGGCCCGCGTCCAGTCGCGGAACTCGATCCCCAGCTTGAACGTCGCGCCGGTCGCGCGGACGAACGCATCCTCGTCGATCCCCAGCATGCGGTTGTAATCGAGTAGCGACGGGATCGTCGCCTCGCCGACGCCGACGGTGCCGATCTCCTCGGATTCGACCAGCGTCACCGAAACGCCGCTCGGCACCAGCCGGGACAGTGCCGCCGCGGTCATCCACCCGGCCGTGCCACCACCGACGATGACGACCCTGGTTACCCTGCCCGGCTGTCCGTCCGTCACGCCGCGGCCCGCGCGCCGAAGCTATGCGCCTGCGCATAGTCGACCAGATCGCGGTTCGACGGGAGGTTGGCGATCGCATAGCGCGCCTGGCGCTGCACCTCGGCGAACGCTCGGCGTGCATCGTCGACGTAGCGCAGCGCGCCTGCCTTGGCGCTCAGGTCGGTCTTCCAGCCCATCCCGTACAGGACATATTGCCAGCTCGCCTCGGTGAAGATGTCGACCTGACCGTCGATGTCGAGCTCGTTGGGGGCCCGGAACCGCCAACGATCGAGCATCTCCAGCAGGCGGTCCGGCACCGATGCGTCAGCCACGTTATCGCGCCAGAACGCGGTGTCGCGCCGTTCCGAGATGCAATAATGCAGCTTGATGAAATCGAGCGCGCGCTCGTAGCGGCGCAGCATGTTCGCGTTGAACTGGCGTGCGGACGTCTCGTAATCGCCGCCCCAGGGGAACAGGTTGGCGATCATGCCCGCCGACACTTCGGCAAACGCTATACCGGTCGCCTCGAGTGGCTCGAAGAACCCGCTCGACAGCCCGACCGCGACGCAGTTCTTGTACCAGTTGACCTCGCGGTAGCCGGCCTCGAACTTGAAGTGGCGCACGTCGGCCTTCTCGCCGGCCGCACCCAGATAGCCGCGCAATACGCGCTCCGCGGCCTCGTCGTCGCTGTGATCGGACGAATAGACATGGCCGATGCCCCGCCGACGATCGAGACCGATATCCCAGATCCAGCCCGCCTCCTGCGCAGTCGAAATTGTATAGGACGCGATCGGTTCGTCAGGCCGCGTGTAGGGCATCTGTGCGGCGATCGCGCGGTTGCAGAACAGCACGTCGCGGCACGAGCGGAACAGGATCTTCATCGCCTTGCCGATCAGTTCGGCGCGAAAGCCCGTGCAGTCGATATAGAGGTCGGCGTCGACCATCCCGTTCCGCTCGGTGCGCACGCCGCCGATCCCACCGTCGGCGTCGAGCAACACCTCGCTCACGGTGTCGGTCAGGTGCCGGACGCCGTTCTTCACGCCCTGCTCGCGCAACAGCCCTGCCAGCGCAATCGCATCGAAATGGAAGGCGTAGTTCAACGGCCCGACATAATCGGGGTTCGTCGGCAATTTGGGCGCACGGTGCCGGTCCGCAGCCTTCTTCTGCGGATTGGAGACCTCGTCCCAATTCTCCGTGCCGCCGTGCCCCAGCAGCCAATAGGGCAGCAGGTCGAGGCCGTCGCTTGCGTCGGCGACCTGGAACGGGTGCGAATAATGATCGGTCGCGCCCTGCCCCGGCCCGTGGCGCCAGTGTACGAACTTGGCGCCCTGCTTGAACGTCGCGCCGCAGCGCCGGATCAGGTCGGCCTCGTCGATCCCGATCGTCGCCAACGTCCGCCGGATCGTCGGGAACGTCCCCTCGCCGACACCGAGGATCCCGATGTCGCGCGATTCGACGAGCGTGATCGCGACGCCGCCCGGAAGGTCCGCGCCGAGCCGCTTGGCGAGATAGCCCGCCGTCAGCCACCCGGCGGTGCCGCCGCCCACGATCAATATCCGCTTGGTCATCACAGCCTCGCTTCGCCGCTCGCCGACCCAGTGTCGACGAGCGGCGCATCATCGTCAGAAGGCGAGGTTGATACCAGTGCTGATACGACGATCGGCCTGGAACCAGCTACGCCCGACCAGCTTGCCGCCGGGATAGCCACCCATCAGCGTCCGCTGCGTCGCGGCGGTCAGGTTGGTACCCTGCACGCCGAACGAGAACTGGTCGTTCACCTTGAAGCGGACGCCGGCATCGACCGATCCGTAGTTCCCGCCATAGATCGGCAGCGCGATCTGGGTGGAGGCATCGGGGCCGCCATTCTGATTGTCGACGACGCCCGGCGCACTGTAATAGGTGTACGTGCCGTTCGTGCCGTTGCTGTTCGTCGACAGCAGATACCGCGAGCGCCACGAGTACGCGATCCGCAGCGAGATCGGATTGCGCTCGTAGAGCAGGGTCGCGTTCAGATT
The DNA here is from genome assembly GCF_979253035.1 of Sphingomonas sp. AC411. Lineage (NCBI taxonomy): Bacteria > Pseudomonadati > Pseudomonadota > Alphaproteobacteria > Sphingomonadales > Sphingomonadaceae > Sphingomonas > Sphingomonas sp. AC411. The sequence goes on from NZ_CEEDAQ010000001.1 coordinate 1,776,372, forward strand.
GTGCTTCGACAGACCGACCAGAGGCGCGTCGTTCCTGACCGCACCAGTGATATCGCGGTAGACGTCGCCCGGGTTGCTGCTCTTGATGAACGTGTAGTTGCCCTCGAACCCGATCCCGGCAAGCGCGCCCGGCAGCATGTCGAAGAAGAAGCGCCCGCCGACCTCGACACCCTTGACGTTCGCCGCCTTGGTCGAGTTGCTATAGTCGGTGGCCGACGCGGCGACGTTCTCGGTCGTTCCATCGGTGAACTGGACGGTTACCTGGCGGGTCGTCAGCGCATAGATCGGCAGATTGGTCAGCCGCTTGTAGAACGGTGCGATGTGGAACGACGTGCCCGCACGCCCGTAATATTCGAGCGAAACGTCGAAATTGTTCGACAGCGTCGGCTTCAGCAACGGATTGCCGGTGTCCGCCGTAAAGTTGTTGAACGTCCCGATCCCGCCGGGAGTCTGGCTGGGCGTCGTCGCCACGCCGATCGAACCCGAGGCGCGCAACGCGTTGAAGGTCGGCAGATCCATCGTGATGTTGTAGCCGCCGCGCACCTTGATCTTGTCCGTCGGCGCATATTCGAGGTTGATCGATGGCAGGACGCGCGTGAAGTCCGCCTTGCCGCCGCGCGCGAGGAAAGTGTTCGCAAGCGTCACCTGAGCGCCGTTGCGGATGAAGACGGTCCCGCCATTCTGCTGGATGAACCCGCTGCCCTCGTTCTCGACATGCACGACGCGCACGCCGACGTTACCCGAGATGCCGCGCGCGTCCCCTGCGGTCCGAACCGTACCAGCGCATAGCCCGCGGTGTTCACGGTACGGTTGTCGACCTGGTCGCCCGGCAGGATAAAGCCCGGCTGGCGGATCGCCAGCGTGCCGTCCGGGTTGAACTGGCCACCATAGCCGGTAACCGGCAGAGGACCCGAGGCCGAACAGTCGAACTCGCGACCGGTGCAGAAGCCGGCCGGCGGTGCCGTCACCAATCCGGTGCGATTGACGTTGAATCGCGACGCCAGACTCTCCGATGCGAACATCAGATTGCCCGGAAGCGTCGTCTCGCCGCGGAAGAAGTCCTTGAACGCGTGGTTGGCGACATCGCCCGGTGCGGCGTTCGCATAGGTCAGCTGCGGATCGCCGTTCCAGCCGCGGCCGAGCGCGCTCCAGTTATAGCCGTTCGACAGATCGCGCTCGGTCCGCTTGGCGTAGCGGCCGCCGACCTTGACCGACCGGAAGAAGCTGTTGTCGAACGTATATTCGGCGTCGAACTGCCCGGCGTCCAGCCGCCCCTTGTTGCGTTCGTTGTGCGGCATCGACGCCGTCCAGAAATAGTTAGCCGGATCGGCGAACGACGCCTGGGTGGCGGGATTGACCGAGATCTGCGGCAGGTCGTCGCGCAGGTCCAGGCCGAAGCTCTGGCCGAATCCGATATCGCGGAAGATGTCGAGGCGGTCGTAGATCTGACGTGAATCGACGCGTTGCAGCGAGCCCTTCAGCGACAGATGGCTGTCGACGGGTGTCCAGGCGAACGACAACGAATAATCGCGCGTTCGCGTGTTGCTCTCGACATACCCCTTGTTGCCGCTGCTATTGACCGACCCGCCCGTCGGCGCGAACGTGCCCGTATCGCGGTTGAACAGCGCGCTCGTGCTGGTCAGCAGGCCGTTGCTGTCGAACGTGCTGCTCGCGGGATCGACCGCCAGCGTCTGCAGAATCGAGCTGCGTGCCGTAATCGCTCGACTGGCTCTTGTAGCGCGACTGGAAGAAGCTGCCGGTGAAGGTCAGCGAGTCGGTCGGCTGCCACTGCGCCGCACCATAGATGCCGTAGCGCCTGTACTGAAACGCCTCGTCGCCATACGCGAAGCCGCTCGGAACGTATTTGCTGCTGCCGTCGCTGAGCGCCGTCTTGAAATAGGGGCTGACGCGGATGAACTGCGATAGCGAACTGAACTGGCTGTAGGCGACGTCGGCGAGCAGGCCGATGCGGCCGATCGGCGTGTCGAACGAATCGGTCACCAGCACCGACCCCATCGGATCAGCCTTGTTCGCCATGTCGCCCATGCTCAGCTCGCCGGTCGCGGCGACATGGAACTTGCCGTTGAAGTCGAACGGCATCTTGGTGCGCAGGTCGATCTGGCCGCCGGTGCCGCCCTCGATCAGGTCGGCGGTCGATGCCTTGTAGACGTCCACCGCCGCCATCAGCTCGGGCGTAACGTCGCTCCACAGGATCGCGCGGCCATTGTTCGCGCTGAAGATCTCGCGACCGTTCAGCCGCGACGCCACGCCGGTCAGGCCGCGCACCTGCACGCCGGAGCCCTGCACGGAATAGTGATCGGGGTCGCCCAGTGCCGCAAATCGCACGATCGACACGCCCGAGACGCGCTGCAGGACTTCGGTGATCGAGTTGTCGGGCAGCTTGCCTGCGTCGTCTGCGACGACCGAGTCGACGATGGTCTCGCTGCGACGCTTCCGCTCGTCGGCGGCTTCGAGCGCGGCACGACGGCCGGTGACGACGATATCGCCGCCCGTCTGGTCGGCTTCAGGTTCGCCAGCGCCCTGTCCCGGCGCTGCGGCCTGGGTCGTGTCGGGCGATATCGCCTGCGTCTCGGCTTGCGCCCACGCATTCCCGCTCACGCCAGCGGCAAGCAACGCTACCAGCGAAACGCCTGCCCGCATCGCGACCGCAGCCTTGCGACGATGATCGAAATTAAGATTAGCCATATTCATCACATATCCCCCTTGTCGCGCCGCGTCTCGGAGCGCCGCATTCTGCAGAAACGCACCTTATCAGAGTGCTGCTTCGCGCCTCTGTTACCCTTACCATTTTTATAGGACAATTGATTTTTTCAGCTGTCCCATTCGGCGTGCCGCGACTGCGTCGGCTCCGACCGGAGCAATACGGCGGTGAAAACAGAGAACGAGAAGTACTTGCCGATAGTCACCTAGACCCGGTTTTCCTCATTAATTTATCGTCATGATTGCCGTGCATCACCATCGTTCAGTCAGCATAACTGTCCTAACGGCGTTGAGCATTGGATCATCCGCCGCCAAGCCGGACGTACAGTTGCATAGCATAGCCGAACGCGCGCTTCGCCGCAGAGCGCTGGTAGGCAAGGCCGGGGCGCGGTTGTGCTGGTAGGGCTATCATTTTACAGCGGTGGTGAAAAAGGGGATACGCAGCATGCATTTCCGGAGCGCACTCCGCGCAATTGCCTTAACGACCTGCTTTACTTTCGCAGGCGCCATTCCAACAACAGCGGTGGCGCAATCTGCCGCTGCGCGCCCTATTACGATAGATGTTCGCGGCGAGACAAAGCCGCGAAATCGAATGGCACAGCAGTCGATCGGTTCCGACTATCCCGGCACGCTCATTCGCGACGACAGTTTGGCGCAACTGCGCATCGCCCAGCGGGAATTGAATTTCCGCTATATTCGTTTTCACAACATATTTGCCGACCAGCTAGGGGTCTATCGCGAAGTCGGCGGCAAACCCGTCTATGATTGGCGTCGTATAGACTATTTATATGACCAGCTTCTCGGCATGGGTCTCAAGCCGTTCGTAGAACTCGGCTTCACGCCCGACGCGATGAAGCAATCCGATCAGACGATCTTCTATTGGAAGGGTAATACCTCCCATCCCCAGGCGGACAAATGGACGGCATTGGTGGATGCCTTCGTGCGCCACGCGGTGTCGCGATACGGCGCGCAGGAGGTACGCAGCTGGTATTTCGAATTCTGGAACGAGCCCAATCTGGACGGGTTTTGGGAGAAGGCCGACCAACAGGCCTATTTCGAGTACTATGGCCGCACGGCGCGAACCATCAAGGCGATCGATCCGCAGTTGCGGGTCGGCGGTCCCTCGACGGCCGGCGCTGCATGGGTTCCCGAATTCCTCGCTTACGCCAAGAAGAACAGCGTTCCGGTCGATTTCGTCACGACGCATACGTACGGCGTGGAGGGCGGCTTTCTCGACGAGAAGGGCGAAGGCGATAACAAGCTGTCGCGCAATCCGGACGCCGTGGTCCAGGACGTTCGCAAGGTGCGTGGCGAGATCGAGGCCGCCGGCCGGTCCGGGCTCCCGCTGTTCTTCACCGAATGGAGCACCAGCTACAATCCCCGCGACCCGATCCATGACGACTATCTCAGCGCGGCGTATATCCTGTCCAAACTTCGCCGGACCGAAGGACTGGCGCAGGGCATGAGCTATTGGACGTATAGCGACCTGTTCGAGGAACCCGGTCCGCAGACCCGACCATTCGAAGGCGGCTTCGGGCTGATGACCCCGCAAGGCGTGCGAAAGGCCGCATGGTTCGCCTACAAATACCTTGCAGACCTGGGCGATCGCGAACTGCCCACCGCGGACGAACAAAGCATCGCGGCATTGAAGGACGGAACGCTGCAAGTGTTGGCTTGGCGCGAGATGCTGCCAAACCAGCCCGTCAGCAACCGGCCGTTCTTTACCAAGGTCCGTCCACCCGCCCAGACAACGCCGCTCACGCTCAACCTCGCCGGTCTGAAGCCCGGATCATACCAGCTACGGGTACGGCGTACCGGATTTAAACAGAACGATGCGTATTCCACCTATCTGGAAATGGGCCGTCCGGCGAAATTGACCGACGAGCAACTGCAACGCCTGCAAAATGCTACGACCGACGCGCCGGTGATCAGCACCATCGATGTACCAGCGGGAAAGCCGTATCGCCTGACTCTCCCGATGCGCGAGCAAGACGTGGTGATGGTCGAACTACGCCGCCGGTGATCATACTCGGAGGGCGCAGCCTCCATGCCGGTGGTCGGAAACCGTCATGCGGCGAGCGCAGAAATGCACGCTTTCGTCCTGGGTGCCGCGGCGACCCAGGACGGCCTCGCGCGAGCGGCGTTGCAAGCGCGGCTTGCCGGGACACGCACCCTACGCCGGAGTCACAGCCGCTTCTAAAAATAGCGTTTTCACCGCGGCGGCCAAGACGAAGGTCCTGCCAACCGCTTGAACTTACTTGTCGCGAACGACGATCTTTGGAAGCGTTTTGATCGGCTCGACCGTGATCGCCCGGAACCACGTCTCGGCGCCTTCCGACTGAAGCTGAATATGGCCGTGCGTCAGTGGGCGCCGCGTGCCGTCGGGCGCGATCGTCGCCAGGTCATGCACTTCGGCAACCGGTACGCCGTTGACGACGTGCACCGCGCGATCGCCGACGACATACAGGTCGAGCGTGTTCCATTCGCCGATCGGGCGCTCGGCGTCGGTGGCGGCCTCGACGTTCCAGGTCGGCGTGCCGTTGACGATGTCGATTTCGCGTCCCCCGACGCGGAAACGAAGATGGGGTTCGACCAGTGACGGATCGAACGTCACGCTGGTGCGCCCACGCAGCTTGCCGCCCACCGCGACGACCATGCCGGTCGATCCGGTCATGATCTCGAACTCGACCGACGGACGCCACGTGCCGAAGACTTCGCCGGCTGCACCGTGCGTATGATACAGCAGGCCGTTGTTGCGAGGCAGCGTGACGCGCGGCGCCCAGGTCTTGGCGCCCCATTTGAACTGCAACCGCAGGTGATAGTCGCGCAGGTCGGCCTGGTTGACCAGACTGCCCCAGGTCTTGCCCTTCACCCAGATCGCGGGCGCACCGTCCACGGAGCGCACGGCGAAATCGCCGCTGGTGTCCCGGCTGGTACCGATCGGCGGCGTGCTCGGGTCGGACTTGTACGTGATCGAAGGGTCGGCATAGCCCAGCCAGGGCGCCCAGCCCTTCAGGCTGTGCCCGTCGAACAGCGCGGTCGGCTTGCCGGTCGGCACCGGTATGTCCGTCAGCGTGAGGCGCTGCGGCGTGGTCGCCGGCGCGCCCGCAATGGCGCGGGCCCGGTCCTTGGACGTCTGCGCGGTCGCGGGGGCGGACAGCACCAGAAGGGCCACCATTGCTCGATCAAACCACATAGACATTCGCCTCGCAACCATCGCTCGACCAGCGATTAGCCATAGCCTAGCGTGTTATCGATACCAGTTGAACGTCCGTCTATGCACGCTCCGGTGATTATCGCGCTCGCAGCGATTTCACTCCGGCTGGCACTTTCGCGGGTGCTTGCTCGCGCCGTCCCGCCATTTGGGCTAATGGTCGGGCGGGAGATTGCACGATGCACAAGATGTTAGCGCTGGTCGCACTGTTAACGATGGCGCAGGCGGCGCCCAATCCGCATCTGCCGAAGGCCACCTACGACACCGTCGCCCCCGCGCTTCCCAAGGGGTTGCACGACGCGGTCCTGATCGTTTCGAAGACCAATGGCTGGCGACACATCGAGCATATTCCGCACTCGAACATCGTGCTTGCCGATATCGCGAAGGGCCTGGGCCGTGCGAGCTTCGCCACCGAGAATGCGGCGGTCTTCAACGACGAATATTTGCGGCATTTTTCCGTCGTCGTGCTGAACAGTGCCAGCGGCGATTTCCTGACGCGAGATCAACGCGCTGCATTCGCCCGCTTCGTGGCGCGGGGCGGCGGCGTGGTGGCCCTGCATGCCGCAGGCGACGATAGTCACACCGACTCCTGGTATAGCGACACGGTGATCGGCACCAAGTTCATCGGCCATCCGGGCGGGGGCGATCAGTTCCAACCCGCGCGGGTCATCGTCGATCGACCGAACCATCCGATCGTGGCTGGCGTCACGCTGCCCTGGTCGCCGGTGGATGAATGGTATTCGTTCGACGCCAATCCGGCTGCGCGCGGGATGACCGTGCTCGCGCGGATCGACGAGGGCAGCTATCGTCCCGGTGCGAAACTGGCGATGGGTGACCACCCCGTCATCTGGATCAATCCCACGACGAAAGGCCGCGTCGTCTATTCCGCGCTGGGCCATGCGCCGGAGGCCTATGACGATCCGAACTATCGGCGCATTCTCGTCAATGCGATCCGCTGGGCGGGAAACCGGTAAAGCGCGACCGGACAGACAGGCAACTGACCCGCTGAGATACTACGATCACCCTCCAACTCCGCCCCGCTCATGCCGTGTGAAGCTGGCCGAAGAAACGTGACAGCGCATCGTCGATCGAAGACGCGCCGTCCTCGACCCGCCGGGAATCGTTGCGGACCTGCGACGCCATCCCCGCCGCGCCGCGGGTCGCGACCGAGACGTCGCTGACGAGGCGACCGATCAGGGCGAGATCGGTCGCGGCACCGGCGACGTTGCGATTGATCGTCTCGCCGCTCTGCGCCTGTTCGCCGATGCTGGAGGCGAGATCGTCGGCGCCGCGCGCCATGTCCTCGACCATCGACCGGATATGCAGCAGTCCGGCGCACGCGGCTTCGGTGCCGCGTTGCATGCCGGCGATCTGATCGGCGATCGCGCCGGTCGCCTCCGCGGTCTGCGTGGCGAGCATCTTCACTTCGCCCGCGACGACCGCGAACCCCCTGCCCGCCTCGCCGACCCGCGCCGCCTCGATCGCCGCGTTCAGCGCAAGCAGCTTGGTCCGCGCGGCGATCGTGCCGATCAGCCCGACGATCGCGCCGATCGCGCGCGCGTCGTCCTGGACACCGATCATCGCGGTGGCGAGGTCGGCGGCGCGGTCGGCCGCCTGCGCGCTGAGATCGGCAGTCCGCCGCGTGCTGTCGCTCGACTGGCGGATCGCGTTCATGAACTGGGTCGTGGCCGCCGCGATGTCGGTCGCGCCGTCGATCGCACGCCGCACCGCGACGCCGACGTCGCCCAGTTCGCGCGTCGCACCGGTGGAATGATCTTCGAGCTGACCCGAGGTCGCCGACAGCTGCGTGGCCGAACCGCGCAGGGCCGCGAGCACGTCGGCGATCTCGTCCTCGAGCGCGGTCGCGGCCTGCCGGACGATCCGATTGCGTTCGGCCTCGGCATCCTCGGTGATGCGGCGCGCGGACTCGATCTGGCGGTCGCGCGCGACCTCCGCCATCCGCTGCCGGGCGTTTTCGGCTTCGAGCCGGGCGCGTTCGACGACCGATGCGCGAAACACTTCGATCGCGCGCGACATCCGGCCGATCTCGTCGCGCCGGTTGCCATGCGGAGTGCGGCCATCCGCGTTGCCCCCGCGATCACCGCCATCGTTCGCTCGATGTCGAGCAGCGGCCGGACGATCGTGCGCTGGACGATCGCGACGGTACCGGCGGCGGCCAGCGAGAACAGGAGGATGCTGGCGAGGACGCTGATCGTCACCTCCTGCCGCTCCAGGTCGTGCGCATGGCGGAACAGGTGCGCGACTTCCGCCTCCTGCCCGGCGATCAGCGTGTCCGCGATCGTCGAGGCGATCCGCTCGTTGGGCCGCACGTCGCTGCGAAAGACCGCCCAGGCATGGGTCTGATTGCCCCGGCTCGCCTCGCCGGCGACGATCGCCAGTCGATCGAGAACGACGACCTGGCTGCGGATATAGCGGCTGTTCGGGCTCAGCCGGGCGCCCGGATCGCGGACGAGTTGGGCGAGTTGCATCCGCATCTGCTGCGACCGGGTCGAGAATTTGCCGTGGATCACGCCCAGTGCGCGCGGATCGCGTTCGAGCAACAGGTTGAGTGCGTCGCGTTGCAGCGAGCGGCTGAGCGAGCGGAGTTCGATCAGGTGGATCCGCACGATCTGGCCCGAATTGGCGGCATCGCGCGCGGTCTGGACGCGGCTGCGCGTGCCAAGCCCGATGAGGCCGAGCACGCATACCAGGCCGAGCATGATCGCAACCGGCACCATCAGCCGCGCAACCATGCTCCGCGACCATAATCTCGCCGTGCGGTGTGTCATAGCGAGCGCGCTACGGCAGCCGTCTTAACCCTGTGTGACAGTCGACACCTGCTTCAGGACATGGCCGGCGAACGCCGACAAGGCACAGGTTTCGCCGCAATCGGGTATCGTCAGGGCCACGCTGTCCGGCGGTGTGCGTTCCGACAGGGATATCCGGTGGCGCATCTGGTCGAGCCCCTGCGCGACATAATGGGCGCGCACGATCTGTTGACCGCTCGCACCCTCCCGCCAGACCTCGAACACGAGCCCGCCGCCGGGGGCCGCTTCGCCCGCGCCATAATCGCGCAGTTTCCAGTCGAGCCCGAGCAGCCCGGCGAGCATCGTCACCGTGCCGTCGTGCCCGCTGAGGACGACGATCTTCTCCGCGTCGCCGATCGGGTCGGCCAAGGCGGTCGCGCCGGCACCGCGCTGGAGCGTGGCGAGCAGCCGCATCGCGATGTAGCTGCTGGTCTGGCGTCCGACCTCCGGGGTGCGGGTGCGCAGGTCGATGCCCGCACCGTGCACGATCAGCGCCTTGCCGATCGTCGCCGCATCGATCCCGCGCCATCCGGGGAAGGCGAGCCCATCGGCATAGGCCATCACCAGGCTCTCGGCGATCCCGGCGACCTGCAGGCTGGGGGACGTCAGGTCCGGTTTGCCATTGTCGATCCGCATCGCGACGGGCGTATCGCCGAGCCGGCGTTGCACTTTGCTCCGCTCGCCCGCCGAGCATGGGACGCGGCGACATTGCAGCAACAGCGCCTCGAACCGATCGCGATCGGGGCCCTGCCGCGCGTCCCATGCGGCGAGGTCGCCGTCGACCCGCGCGGATATCGCCGCCAGCATCCGCTGCGGATCGAGTGGCGCGAGCGGTGTCTGCGGTGCCTCGAACAGCGGATCGGGGGCCGCGGCGGACTGGTGGATCGTCGCCGCGCACCCCGGCGTCAGGCCGGCGGCGAGTGCGGTCGCGGTCGCCTCGGTCCGCTGCGTATGGTTCGCCCAGTAATAGACCGCGCAGTCGTTTGCGCCGAGCAGCCCCAGCTGTCGGTAATGCACGCGGTACCACCCGCCGAGCATCGTCACGAGCGTCGCGCCATTGGCGGTCAGATGGCCCGGCGGCACCGCGAACTTCGGCCATGCGCGGCGGCTGTACCGGCCGAGTTCCTCCGGGCTCGACATCGCGCTGCGAACGCCATGCCGCATGACGATGACCACGCGTTCAAGCTTGTCCTGTGGCGCCGGTGGCGTGGTCTGCGCACCCCCAATGGTCGAGGTGACCAGTGCGAAGCCGGCCGCGATCAATCCAATCCGCATCAGAACTTCGCCCTTACGCCGGCCGTGAACGTGCGCCCGTAATCGGTATAGCCCGCGAACTGGTTGTCGCGGACATATTGCCACTGGACGCCGCCCGCGACGTTCATCCCTTGCACGACGAAGGTGACGTTCGGCGTGACCTTGTACGACATGTCGAAATCGAGGCTCCCAAACGCGCTGTCGTTGTTGGCGGCAAGCCCCGCCCCGCCGACATCGCGCAGCACGTTGCCGCGCCAGCTATAGCTGACGCGCGCGCCGACGCGCTCCTTCTCGTAGAACGCGGTCAGGTTGAAGCTGTCCTTGGCGACGTCGACCAGCGCGTCGCGGAACGTACCGCCCGTCGCCAGCGCATAGGTGCCGCCGGTCGCGGTGTGCGTGTAGTTCGCCTGCGCGCCGAGACCGTCAAACGGCGCGGGCAGCATCTTGAACAACTGCTGGTACGCGATCTCCACGCCCGCGACATAGGCGTCGCCGCCGTTCTTGGGCGCGGTCAGGCGATAGGTTTGCCCGTCGAGGACGAAGTCGCGCGTCTGCTGGAACACGAAGGTGGTGATGTCCTTGTAGAACACGCCGCCGACCAGCGCGCTGCCGGGCGCGAAATACCATTCGACCGTGCCGTCATATTGCCATGCCTCGAACGGCTTGAGCTCGGGGTTGCCGCCGACCGCGGTGAGGACCGTCGGGCTCGAATTGATCGTCAGGCGCGGGGCCAGATCGGCGAGCGACGGGCGGGTGATCACCTTCGACGCGGCGAAGCGCATCTGCAATTTGGGGGTGAACTCGGCGACCAGATTGAGCGAGGGGAGGAAATTGTCGTAAGTCTTCTCGTAGCTGACCGGCAACGCGACCTTGCCGTTATCGGCATAGCCCGACGAGGTCTGGCGCGTCCGGGCATAGCGCACGCCGACGTCGCCGCGCACCGCGATGCCGCCGATCGGGAACGCGAAGTCGGCCATGCCGTAGCCCGCGAGGATCTCCTCGCCGATCGCATAGCTGTTGCGCAGATCGCCGCGCGCGAGCGGGGCGGCGAGCAATGCCTCCTTGCCGGTGGCGGCGGCGAGGAACTTGGCGGGATCGGGCATCGCCCAGGTCGTCGGCAGCTCGCCCTTCGCACCGTCGAGGAAATCGTCGACCGGGAACGGCACGAAATAGCTCGCGTCGAAATACTTGCCGGCGATGCCGCTCGTGAAGTTGATGTCGCGGCGATTATACGCGCGCGTCCGCTTCTGGTATTTTGCACCGGCGTGCAGCGCGCTGAAGACGCCGCTCAGGTCGCGCGTGATGTCGAGCTTTGCGGCGCGCTCGCGGTCCTTGGAGTCGTTGACGCGGTATTCGATCCGCCGTCCGGGCAGCAGCGCCGGGTTCGACAGGTCGGCGTTCAGCAGCGTCACGTTGGGCAGCCGGTCGCCCGCCTTGCCGAAGTCGAACGTCGTCGCGCCGACCGTCCCGAGCAGGCGGGTGCGATAGATCGGCTCCGGCGTGTTCGAATAGGCCTGGCCGATGCTGCCATCCGCGGCGATCGTCCAGCCATCCGCCTGCCACCGGGCGTTCGTGCCGACCAGCCAGTTCTTATATTGCAGCACGGACGTCTCGCGACCGATCTGCGTCGTCGAGGCGGTCGTCGTCGCGCCGGTCAGCACACCGTTCTCTATCACCGCGCTGCCCGGTACGATCCCGCGCGGCAGGCCGGCGCCATCCGCCGCCGAATAGGTCAGCTCGTCATAGGCGACGTTCAAGCGGCTCCACAGCCCGTCGACGTTCAGCTCGAACCGGTCGTCCGGCTTCCACTGCACCGCGCCGTTGAGACCGATCCGGTCGCGCTTCTCGCGTTCGAGCGTCGGGCGGATCGCGGTGGGGATCAGGATCGTCGCGCTGTCGAGCGAACCGTTGCCGTCGGTATCGATCTTGCCGTCGGCCCAGCCGACGCCGGTGATGCGGTCCTGTCGCGTCGTGCGTTCGTCATAGACGCCCGCGATCAGTGCGCCGAATTTGCCGTCGGGGCTCGCCCAGCTGACCATCCCCGACAGGCGTGGATCGACCGCATCGGCCAGCCGCGGCGAACTGGCCGTCGCCGACAACGACAGCACCGGCTTCTTCAGATCGAGCGGGCGGAAGGTGCGCAGGTTGATCGTCCCGCCGATGCCGCCTTCGTCCAGGCTGGCGCGCGGGCTCTTGATCACCTCGACTGCGGACATCAGCTCGGACGGCAGCGTATCGAAGCGGAACTGGCGACCGCTCTGGCCGCTGTCGCGGACGTTCTCGTTCACCGCGACCGAGCGGTCGTTGAGCGTCACCACCTGGAAATTGGCGCCGAGCCCGCGGATGCGGACGAACACGCCTTCGCCGCGATCACGGACGATCGACACGCCGGGGACGCGCTGGAGCGCCTCGGCGATGTTCTGCGCGGGGAACTTGCCGATGTCCTCGGCCTTGACGACGTCGATGACGTTGGTCGCCTGGCGCTTCTGCGCAAGCGCGCCGGTCAGGCTGCTGGCATAGCCGGTGACGACGATCTCGGCGCCATCATCCTGCGCTGCGTCAGGTGCCGCGGCTTGCGGCGCGGAACCGATGATCGCGCCCGACACGAGCAGCGCGCCATTGGCTTCGCGACGCACGGTGAGCCGCGTGCCGCTAATCAGGCGCTCGACCGCAGCCTGCGGGGCCATCGTGCCGCGAAGCGCGGGGGCGGTCATTCCGGCGACCGCGGCGGGCGTGAACAGGATGTCGGTGCCGCTCTGCCGGGCGAGCGCTTCGAGCGCCTTGCCGAGCGGCTGCGCGGCGAGGTTCACGGTGACGCGCGCCTGCGCGGTGGCAGCGGTGGTGAGAAAGGCGGTCGACAGCGCAGCAACGGCGGCGCCCAGCACGAACGATCGGCGCAGGCGCCGGCGATTGGTGATCACGGTGTTCATCCCCCAAGGAAGGCGGCGATGATGCCGCACCTCCTCGACGGGCGAGGATCGATCTACCCCACCCCACCCCACGGCGAATTGCGGCGAACTGCGACGAACCGCGGCGAAATTTATCCGCCGAGCAGGACCGCGCCTTCCATCGTCCGCACCCGCAACGCGAGCAGCGCCGCGAGCGACCGGCCCAGCGCGACATTGTCGCCCATCCGGTACATCCTGCTGACGCGCAATCCGGCGGCGGCCGGGTCGGCGATCACCAGCCGCGTCGCGCTGTAGCGGTTGGCCTCCTCGGCGACCGTCGCCAGCGTATCGTCGTGGAACGCCGCACGCCCGCTGGTCCAGGCCTGCGTCGCGGCAAGGTCGGGGCGATCGATCCGGCCCGCGCGCAGCCGCTCGCCACCGGTCAGCCGTCGCGCTGCGCCGGTCGTCGTCACCGCCGCGCTGCCCTCGATCGCGGTCACCGCCACCCGGTCGTCCCGGTCGCGGCGCAGGTCGAACCGGCCTGCCGCCGCGGTCATGTCACCGGCCCCGCGTCGATCGTGAACGGGGTCGTCAGCGGCGCCACGGTCAGGTCGACCCGACCGCGCGCGAGCCAGAGCCGCCGCCGCTCGGGCGTTGCGATCACGCGCACGCGGGTCGCCGCATCGAGCAGCAGCGACGAGCCGTCTTGCAGCCCGATCCGCCGCTGTTCGCCGATCCCCGTCTCGTACGGCGTCGCCGCATAGGCCGCCTGGAACGCAAACGTGCCGCCGGCCGTCGTCGCGGACAGCGCCACCAGCCCGGCGATCGCCCGGCGCCGCGTCACCGGCGCCCGCGACGGTGACGTCCCCGGCACCATGTCCCACAGATCGGTGGCACGCTCGAACCGCGCGGCATGATCGGGGTTCGCGGCGAGCCAGCACCGGAAGTCCGCCGCATCGCGCGGCGTCGCGTCGTCGGCATTGAGCCGCGCGATCCAGTCGGCGGCGGTTGGGTTGCTGGCTGCCCGGTTCGCATCGAAGCTGTTCGAGGGACGGCGGCCGGGCATCGCGAAACTTACCAACCCTCCGTCCAATCGGCCAAGAACGTCATCGCCTTGGCCATGTGCTTCTCGACCGCGCCCTGGCTTATGTCCAGCCGCTCGGCAATCTCGCGATATTTATACCCGTCGAGCCGCTGCATCAGGGAATATCTCGCGGGTCCGGGGCGTCAGCCGATCGATACCCTCGCGGACCCGCGCCAGCCGCGCCTTGGCGATCATCACCTCGTCCTGGATCGGTGCGGGATCGCGCAGCCAGTCGATCGCCTCGACCGGCTCGCAAGACCCGCGCACCGCCTCCCGGCGGAACGCGTCGCGCCCCCGGTTGACCGCGGCGTGAACCAGGAACGCCTCGTCGTTGCGCGGCGCGGTCGCCAGCCCCGCCATGCTGACATAGGCATCGTGGAGCAAATCCTCGCCATCCGTACGCCGCGTCATCCGCTCGACCTGCGCGCGCAACCGCGACCACCCCGCCCAAAGGCGGTTCGTGGCGGCATCGGGTTCCGCAAGGTTGGCCAAGGTCATGGCCCATGCGGGTATGGCCACGCCGGTACAGTTTGATGACGTCGCGACGACGGTTACATGACATCACCCCGATCCCGACGATCAGGCAGGCACCGCGCGCGCTTTGGTCGGGACTGCGGTCAGTGCAGCTTCAGTCGCGGCCGGACGATCTTGTTGACGTGGCCGACGACGATCAGCGCGCTGCCCTTGAGCCAGCCATGGATCGCGACGAGATGCATCCGGTACAGCGACAAATACACGAACCGCGCGAGCCGCCCCTCGACCGCCAGCTTGCCGCCCACGAGGTTGCCCATCAGCGTGCCGACCGTCGAGAACCGGCTGAGCGACACCAGCGACCCGTGATCCTTGTAGACGAAGGCGCGCGGCGGCTTGCCGGCCATCAGCCGGTTGAGATTGTCGAACACCGTCGATGCCATCTGGTGCGCCGCCTGCGCGCGTGGTGGCACGGGCCGATCGCGACCCGGCAGCACGCACGACGCGCAATCGCCCATCGCGAAGACGCGGTCGTCCACGCCGGTCTGGAGCGTCGGGGTCACGACGATCTGGCCACCCCGCGACAATTCGAGTCCGTCGAGCCCGCCAGGGATCGCCGCCGCCTTCACGCCCGCCGCCCAGACCTGGAGATCGGCGTCGATCCGGTCGCCATTGCCGGTCGTCATGCCGGTGCGATCCGATGCCGTGACGGGCGTATCGGTAAGGACGCGCACGCCGAGCACCTCGAGTTCGCGCTGCGCCGCCGCCGCCAGCCGCTCGGGGAGCGCGGGCAGGATGCGCGGCCCGGCCTCGATCAGCGTCACATCGAGGCGGCTGCCGTCGAACACCTCCAGGCCGTAATAGCCGAGTGCCGCGGCGGCGTTGAAGAGTTCAGCGGAAAGCTCGACGCCGGTCGCGCCGCCGCCGACGATCGCGACGCGGACGCGCGCGTTGCTGGCGGGGTCGGTGGTCATGGTACGCGACACGCGGAGGCACTGGTCGAGCAGGCGGTCGCGGAACCGGTCGGCCTGCGCCCGGCTGTCGAGGAAGGTGCAGTTCTCCACGACGCCGGGCGTGCCGAAATCATTGGTCACCGAGCCGTACGCCAACACCAGGTAATCGTAGCGGATGGCGTGCGCGGCGATCACCTCGCGGCCATCCTCGTCGAGCACCGGCGCGAGATGGACCTGGCGCGCGGTGCGGTCGATCGCGGCGAGCGCGCCATAGAAGAAGCGATAGCCCCAGCGGTGGCAATGGCTGCGATAGCCTACCTCGTCCATGTTGGCGTCGAGCGAGCCAGTCGCGACCTCGTGCAGCAACGGCTTCCAGATGTGCGTGCGGTTGCGATCGACGACGATGATGTCGTGCCGCTTGCGCCCGTAGCGCGCACCGAGCCGGGTCGCGAGTTCGAGCCCCGCCGCACCGCCGCCGACGATGACGATCTGGATCTTGGCCTTTGGATTTTGGGCCGGAGTCTGGACCGGATTTTGGGCCGTCATAGTGCAGTACCTTGGTTGGTCGGACCTCGCACGGGTCCTTTAGCCGGGGAGCCATCGGTCCGCGAACCCGGCTCTCGCCGTATCCGAGCGCGCGTCGATCTACTCAGCCGACCGACGCGACTGTATCGGGGCTTGGCGAAGTTTGGCCGCGACGTCTACGCCGTCGGCGGTCGCTTTGCGGCAGCCAGTAGTGAAAGGGCGGCTGCCAGCGCCGCCTCGGTGATGGGCTTCGCGACCACCGCGACCGCGGTATCGGCAAAGCGCGCGGCCATCGCTTCCTGCCCGGTGACGAAGGCGCACGGAACACCCTTGGCGGTCAGCCATTCGACCGCGGACGGCCCGCTCGGTCCATCCGCGAGATCGATATCCACCAACGCGCAGTCCATGTCGTCGACCGGCGATTCCGACTGCAAGTCGACGAAGCTGTCCAGCGATCCCGCGAAGACATGGCCCAGATCCTCGATCATCTGTTCGAGATGAAAGGCGATCAGCGGGTTATCCTCGAGACAGAAGACCCGCAATCGCGCGGCCGGGGTACGCGGTTCTACACTCATCTGTGGCCAACGCGGTCGAGCGTCAGGGGTTGCGCGACAAACGCGAGACCCGCCCCGAAACGGTACACCGCAGCCCTTCCGGTGCAAACGTCATCACCGGCTTCATTCCGAACACACTGCCGAGCGCCGCCTTCAGATAGCGCGTGCCATAGCCCGTCCGGGACGGCTCGACGACCGCCGGCCCCCTTCCTCCGTCCAGGCGATCGCCAGCGTCGCGGGCTCGTCCTCGGACAGGCTCCACGTGAACGATACGCGTCCCTCGGGCGTCGACAGGCCGCCATATTTGATCGCGTTGGTCGCGAGTTCGTGCAGGCACAAGGCGAGCGTCGTGCCCGCCTCGCGCGTCAGCATGATTTCCGGCCCCCGGTGACGACCCGACTGAGCCCCGGCAGGCGATAAGGCTCGAACGTGAGATCGACGATCGCCGAGATCGAAACCTCTTCGTCGGCGGCGTGGAAGACCGCGGAATGGACCCGCGACAACGCCTCCAGCCGTCCCCGGAAATCGTCGGCGAACTCGGCCAGCGTGTTGGCGCCGCGATGCGTCATCTCGAAAATCGAGGCGACGCTGGCGAGGATGTTCTTCACGCGGTGGTTGAGTTCGCGGCGCAGTTCGATCTCGCGCTCGATATGATCGCGCACGTCGCGCTGCCGCAACCGCGCCAGCATCGCGGACTGGACGCCGCTGATCAGTTCGACCGGCGTGACCGGGCGCTGGTAGAAGAGCTGCCGTGCGCGCGGCCAGACGCGCGCGAGTTCGGTGCGGACGCGGATCTGGTTCGAAGTCCGATCCAGCAGCACGACGATCGGCATCTCCGACCAGCTCGGTTGCGACGCCAGGTGGTCGGCGACGTTCTTCAGGATATCCGGCGTCAGCGCCTCGTGCGTCGCGACCAGCACGCCGGGCGACCTCGCCAGATAATCGTGGATCTCCGCGACATCGATGCAGACATCGACCGGGATGTCGTGCTCGACGAACAACTGCTTCAGATAGTCGGCATCACGCCGATAGGGCGCCAGGACCAGCACTTGGTCCAGCGTGGTATGATCGATCGGATCGAGTGCGCTCACGATTCCGGGAGAGGATTATACGGCACCACGGAAATCCCCGATCCCTGGATCATCAGTTCATGGACGAACAGGTCGTGCGGCCCGTGCCGTTTCTTCACCACCGTGATGTTGCGGCGCAGGCGCCCTCATGCTCGGCGATCCGCAACAGCAGCACCGTATCGCCGAGGAAGCTCACATCGACGTCGATCCCGACATTCTGGCCGAGCAGGCCATGCTGCGCGACGATCAACATGGTCAGGACACCCGAGCGCGCCAGGTATTTCAGCAACGACTGGATATCGCGGACCGCCTTGTCGCGCTGCGGCAGCGAGTTGAGATACCCGGTGAAGCTGTCGATGACGACCACGCGGGTCTTGTCCGTCTTGACGATACTCTGGACGACCTGCGCGAACTCGCCGGGCGAAATCTCGTTGGGATTGAAGTCCTTGATGACCAGCGCGCCGTCCTTGTGGAACTTGCGCAGGTCCATGCCAAGCCCTTCAGACCGGCGGAAGAACGTCTCGAGCCGCTCCTCGAACAGGAACAGCGCGACGTTCTCGCCGCGCTTCAGCGCCGCGGTCGCGTAGAGCGAGGCCATCGTCGACTTGCCGGTGCCGGACTGGCCGATCACCAGCGTCGTGGTGCCCGATTCCTGGCCGCCGCCGAACATCGCATCGAGTGTCTCGACGCCCGATTTGATCAGCTCGGGCTTTTCGACGTCGGACGCGTCGCCGGGAATGATGCGCGGGAATACCACGACGCCCTGCCCCTCGCGGATCGCCATGTCGTGATAGCCGTCGGCGATCGGCACGCCGCGCATCTTGCTGACCTCGATCCGCCGCCGTACCGCGCCGTAATCCTCCAGCGTCTTGTCGAACCGGATCACGCCGTGCGCGATACCCTCGACCTCTTCGCCGTTCATCGCCTCGCCGTTCTGCGTATCGAGCAGCAGCGCGACGACGTTGCGCTTGGCGAGGAACGCCTTGAAGCCGATCAGCTCGCGCCGGAAGCGTGGCGTATCGCCGGTGATCAGGCGGATTTCGAGCAGCGAGTCATAGACCAGGCGGCTCGGCTTATGCTCCTCGATCGCCTTTTCGATCGCCTGCCGGGTCTCGTCGAGACGCAGTTCGGCGGTCTGGAAGATCGTCTGGTCCGCGGCGCCGTTGACCGCGTCGGAGGCCGACAGTTCCTCGACGCGGATTCCGTCCATCGTCCAGCCGTGCGACACCGCTATCGATTCCAGCTCCGCCGCGGTCTGCGACAGGCTGACATAGATGCAGCGTTCGCCGGCCTCGACGCCCGCGCGCAGGAACTGCAACGCCGCCGTCGTCTTGCCCGCACCGGGCGCGCCTTGCAGCATATACAGGTTCGAGGGCGGCAGTCCGCCGCGCAGGATCTCGTCGAGGCCCGCAACACCTGTCGCGACGGGCTTGGCAATTTTACGCTTGGTCACGACGATCTCCGGCAGTCGCGCGCTGACTGCCATAGAATGCCGGGCGCGACCAGTCGGGGTGTGAGCCGGGTATGGAGTGTCCCCGGCCCCGCGCTGGACGATCACGCCGTCGCTGCTTCTTCCGTGCGGCGCCTGCATGCCATGGATCGCAGCACCACAACAGGTTGATTGGCCAGGATTATATTGATCGAGATCGACACGTTTCGGGAGGACATTATCGGCGCGTCGTTTCGTTGACCTGCGCCAGCGAATGGCTTTCGGAGAGAATGAACATGGCCGTGAAATTTGCAGGAACGATGAACGCGATCAATCGCGGACTGGACGCGACGAAGCCTGAAAAGGGTGCGGACATGGTGGAAGATTGGGAGGCCGCACTGGCCGATATCGACACGCCGGGCGCCAAGGGCATTTTGCGGGACCTCGCGTCGCTGCGCAAGCAGCTCGAAAAGGGCGAGCCCGACGCGGACCGGGTCCATGCCCTGCTCCACCGTCTCGGTACCGCGACGACGAAGATCGCCGACAAGGCGGACAAGTCGCGGGACAAGCTGAAGGCGCTGGGCGAAGCGTTGACCGAGGCTGGCGAAGATGCGCCGGACGAGGAAGAGGACGTCGCCGCCGCAGCGAGCCCGAAGCGCGCGCGCAAGAAGGCCTGAACGAAGGACGGGCCGGTCGATGCCGGCCCGTTCCCATCATCATCGTTCGTTGGAATGGCGGTCCTCGACCGGCGTATAATAACGCTCGATATCCCGCCCGGTCAGCGCATGCCCGCTGGACTGCTCGACCAGCGCCGCGATGTCGTCGTCGCTCTTACCGGCAGCCCGCAACTGCTCGATCTCATCGCTGATCATGTTGACGAAGGCCGGCACTGGAAAGCGTTCCTCGCCGAGCCCGAGTGCGTCCCGCAAATGCTTCTGCGCGCCCAGCGCCTCGGGAAGCGTGAATGCGATTTCGTCTGCCATTGCCACTCTCCCAAAGTAGAAAGGCTGCGACCGGAGACGATTGCCTCCAGCCGCAGCCCCGTCGATCACGAGATCAGGCGGTAACGGCCTCGGCCTTGGCGTTGATGGCGGACGTCGCCATCGCAGTCAGCTTGTCGTCGGTCGCATATTCCTCGTCGAGCGTTTCCTTGAGGATCGCTGCGATCTCGGAACGGCCGAGCTGGTTGGCCCAGGCGATCATCGTGCCGTAACGCGCGATCTCGTAATGCTCGACCGCCTGTGCCGAGGCGATCAACGCGGCGTCGAGCACCGCCTTGTCCTCGATCTCACCGGCGACTTCGTTGGCTTCCTTGATGATGCCGTCGATCGCCGGGCAGGTCACCGCCTTCGCCTTCTCGCCGAGCAGGTCGAAGATTTGCTCGAGGCGCGTAATCTGGCGCTCGGTTTCGGCGAGATGCGTGTCGAAACCCTGCTTCAGCGCAGGTGCGGTCGCCTTGGCGGCCATTTTCGGCAGCGCCTTGGCGATCTGGTTCTCGGCATAATAGACGTCCTGCAACTGGTGCAGGAACAGGTCGTCGAACGTCGCGATGTCTTTAGAAAACAGGCCCATGATACTTCCTCGCGTAGCTGCGTGTCGCGAAGCGATCCGCTCCGGTCATGCCGCAACGTCTCGCTTACCGAGGAAGTTTCGCCGAATGCGGCGACCTACCCGTGAGGCAGGACGGGCTCCCGTCTCCGCTACCCGTCGCAGCGCGCATTACCGCGTACCTTGCCGCACATATTGCAGCGGAGCCCTTCTTCGATTTTGTCCCGGCCGATCGGTCGAAAGCATCGCTCGCGCGTTGAGCCGATACGAACCGACACGGTAGAGGACGGAATTTGCCGCATTTTCTGGTTGCCGAGAGCGAGACCGCGGACGAGCGCGAGGCACGGCACCGCCATGCCGGCAAAAGCTCCGGCGAGACATATGCCGCGACGCTCGCGCAGCTACGTCCCGATGCCGAGATCACGATCGTCGCCCCCGCGGACGACGACGCGGACCAGTTCGGTGCCGATGACCTGCGCGCATTCGATGCCGTCTTCGTCACCGGATCTCCGCTGCACGTCTATGACGATACACCGGAGGTTCGCCGCCAGTTGCGGTTCATGCGCTCGGTCTTTGCGTCGGGAACGCCATCGTTCGGATCCTGCGCCGGTCTGCAACTTGCCGTTGCCGCCGCCGGGGGCATCGTCCGCAAGATGCCCGAGCGCATCGAAGCCGGGGTCGCGCGTCGGATCACCCCGACCGAGGCCGGACGAAACCACCCGCTGCTGGCCGGACGACCCGACAGTTGGGACGCGCCTGCCATCCATGGCGACGAGGTCGAAAGCCTTCCGGAAAATGCGACGCTGTTGGCGAGCAATGCCGTCACGACGATCCAGGCCGCCGAAATACGTCACGACGGCGGCGTGTTCTGGGGCGTGCAATATCATCCCGAGCTTGCCCCGGGCGAGATCGCGGTCGCGCTGCGTCGGCAGGCCAGCGACCTTATCGAAGCCGGCCTCGCCGACACGACGGACGATGTCGAGATGCGCGCGGCACAGCTCGACACGCTGCATGATGATCCAGACCGTCGCTCGATCCATTGGTCGCTCGGCATCGACGCGCAATTCGCACAGGAATCGAACCGGCGCATCGAGCTGTCCAATTTCCTGAATCATCTTGTCGAGCCGAACGCCGGACCGCGGTCCGACCAGGACCCGGCACCCGCCGATCTATGCCCGGCCTGACGACACCCTTACCTCAACCAGGAGCCTGACAATGCCAACCACCCTCAAAGCCAAGTTCGACACGCGTCGCGAAGCCGAAATGACCGTCGAACGCCTCGTTCAGGAGCAGGGAATCGACCGCAAGGACATTCTCATCGCTACCGACGGCGGCGACAACAGCGTCGGCAGCGAGCAGGCCGGCGCGGACACGGCCGGCGAAGACCCCACCCCGCAGTCGCGGGACGACGCCGCATTGGCCGGCAAGATCGTCGTGTCGGTCGATATCGCGGACGATGCCCGCGCCGCCGAGGTCAAGGCAGCGTTCAACGAATTCGACGCCAGCGACGTTCAGGGCTGACGCCTGCACATCCGGCGCGGGGCAATCCCCGCGTCGGATGATCCGTTTGCGGACGCGCAATTCTTAGGCCGTTCGAGATCTAGAGCGGCGCGAGGCTTCGGAACGTAGCCATAACGGCGGTCTCGTCGATCGGTTTGGTCAGGATCACGGCCGGCGGATCGCAGGGAATGCAGGCTTCGGGTGTTCCGGTGATGAACATCACGGGGATATTGCCATGGGCGGCGATGATGCGCTGCACGGCCAATGGCCCGGTCCCTTCATGCAACCTGACATCGGACACGATCATCTGCGGACAATGCGTGCCTGCTGCATCCACCGCGGCGGTTTCGCTATCCGCCTGGGCGATCGAGGTCGCACCTGCACGCTCGATCACGCTCGTGATATGATCGGCGATCAACCAGTCATCCTCGATCACAAGCACATGGCACATCGGCGGTTCCAATTTTCGTCAGGCTGTCGCAACGCGCTTGGCAGCAGATCGGGCCCGATGTTTCACGCGGTACGGGTCATTCCGCATCGTCCGAATTCGCCGCTGCCGTTGCGAACCAGGCGGCGTAGGGCGTCGTCCGCGCCATGTGCCGGTTGAGATCGGGCGCGCCGTCGGTCCACCATACCGGTCCGCGCTCGCCCAGGGCATGCTTGGCCGCATCGACGGCGTCATGCGCCGCCTTTTCCGCCACGGGATCGCCCGCCCGCCGCGCGCTCGCGACATTACGGCGGCCGTCCATCAAGGCCGCGACGTGTCGGCTCCGATCGGACTCCGACAGACCGGGATTGGCCGCACGCCATAGCCGCCCGCGGACGACGATGTACCGTCCGTCCGGCGTCGTCAGCGCAACCGGTTTTGCCACCTACAGCGGTGCGTCGATGACGAAGACGACGCCGGTGCTGCGATACTCGATGTTCGCTGTGCCGCGCATGTGCTGCGCCAGGACGCGCTCGATCATCCGCGAGCCGAAGCCCGTACGGGTCGGCGCGCTCACTGTCGGTCCGCCCGATTCTTCCCAGGCGAATGCGAGGCGCCGGCCGCCGTCGCCTATCCCGACGCTCCATGTGATCGAGACGTGACCGCCGGCGGTGCTCAGTGCGCCATATTTGCTGGCGTTGGTCGCCAGTTCGTGAAGGGCCATCGACAGCGCGAGAGTGACCCGCGGCTCGAGGCGGATATTGGGACCGTCGACCGAGAACAGACGTCCGCGACCGTCGTCGAACGGCGCCATGACTCCGGAGACGATATCGGCGATCGTCGCGCCGTCCACTTCATCGCGCAGCAACAGGTCGTGCGCGATCGCGAGTGAGCCGATCCGCGCGCCGATCGTGTCGCGCGCATCCGACATCGAGACGGCGTCGCGCAGCGTCTGGTTGACGATCGCGCTGACCGTCGCGAGCGTATTCTTGACCCGGTGCGTGAGTTCGCCGGCCAGCAAGGCGCGGTGTTCCTCGACCCGCTTGCGCTCGGTTATGTCGGTCGAGAACCCGGTCATGGTCAGCGCCGTACCGTCCGCGCGGGTCAGCAATTCGCCGCGGACCGCGACCCAGCGGAGTTCGCCTTCGCCCGTCACCACGCGGTACTCGATATCATAGTCGCACCCGGTGCCGGCGGTCGCCTCGATCGCCGCCAGCACCTGCGCACGGTCCTCGGGATGGATCGCGCCGACGAATTCCGCATATCCGAACTCGGAATCGGGCGCGTAGCCGAACACGATCTTACAACCGTTTGATGCATCAAGGTGCCGACTACCCGGATCAAACGTCCACGAGCCCAACCGCCCCGCCTTGAGTGCAAAGTCGAGACGCGCGGTACTGTCCGCGAGCTGTGCCTTCGTATCGGCCGCGGACGCCTCGAGTTCGCGTTGCTCGGCCGCCAGCTTGACGAACGTCTCGCGCTCGAGCGTCACGTCGTGCTGCGACGCGATGCAATAGCGAAGCTGCCTGTTCTGATCCAGTACCGGCGCCACCAGGAGACGGTTCCAGAACGGCGTTCCGTCCTTGCGGTAATTGAGAAGGTCGACCTCGATCCGCTCGGACCTGGCCACCGCCTCGCGGATGCGTGCGACATCCTCCGCTTTCGTTTCGGGACCTTGGAGAAAACGGCAGTTCCGACCGACGACTTCGGGTTGGGCGTAGCCGGTTAGGTGTTCGAACGCGAAATTCACATAAATTATCGGGTTGTCGACGAGCGTCGGATCGCTGATCGCCATCGGCAGATTGGCGTCGTTGAAGATCGCCACGAACGGATCGGCGGCATCGAGCGAGCGCACGAACGCAGCGATCGCCGCGACGCGATCGGCATCCTCGTCGCTCGAGGGCTGCTGGTTCCTACTCTGTTCCAAACAGGCGTTTAGCTATCCTGCTTTCCGCGCGTCCACAATAGGAGCACGATGCGTCGCTGCCACGACGCGCTCGGTCGCCCGCAGAAATCCGCCGCGGAATTATCGATCCTACGTCGCGGGACCAGGCGCACTGATTTCGATCAATACGATTCTCGACCTCGGCGTAATCCACCGCCACTTCCCCTTCGCGACCCTTGCCGTCCCCCCAACATCCCCTACACATCCAACACAATACCAATCTGATACCGGAGAGCTGAGCGATGCACGGCAACAGCAAGATCGGCGCCTCTGCGCTGATGATGGCGATGGCAAGCCTGACGGCGGGCGCCAGCGCGACTCCGTATCGGCGCAACCTGTGACGCTGCCGGCGCTGTTCCCGACCCCCACGTCGATCGACCTCGGCACCGGCAGTATCACGCTAGGCCGCGCGGTCGTCCTGGTCGCCGCCCCCGGCACCGATCCCGAGACCGTCGCGCTGGTCCGCGAGATCCTCGTCACCGCAGGCATCGAGACGATCGCCACCGCCAAGCGCCTCCCCGCCACGCCAGACCGCCCGCACATCGTGCTCGGCACCGGCGACACCGCCCTCGTTCGCGACGCGCTTGGCCGCAGCAGGGCCACGCTCGACACGCACGCCGAGGGCTATACGATCGCCTCCGTCGCAGCCGGCGCGGGCATCGTCACGCTGGCGGGCAACGACGCCGATGGCCTGTTCCACGCGGTCCAGACCTTCCGCCAGCTCGCCCGGCGCGCCAGCCTGCCCGCGCTGGTGATCCAGGATCACCCCGCAATGCCGATCCGCGGCACGATCGAGGGCTTTACGGTGCGCCCTGGTCGATGGCGGATCGCACCAAGCATCTCGACTTCCTCGCCACGGTGAAGGCGAACACCTATGTCTACAGCCCGAAGGACGATCCATACGCGCGCGATCGGTGGCGCGAGGCCTATCCCGCCGCGACGTTGTCGTCGCTGGGCACGCTGGCCCAGACCGCCCGGCGCAACCATGTCGACTTCGTCTACGCGGTCTCGCCCGGGCCGTCGGTCTGCTTCTCCGACCCCGCCGACGTGCAGGCGCTGGAACGCAAGTTCGACGCGTTGCGGGCGATCGGCGTCGGCAGCTTCTACGTCGCGCTCGACGACATCGAATACACCAAGTGGAATTGCGAGCGCGACAAGACCGCGTTCGGCCCCTCGGGCGCGGAAGCGGCCGGCGTCGCGCAAGCGCAATTGCTTAATGCGGTGCAGGCCAGCCTGAGCGCCAAGGACCCGGGCGCGCGCCCGCTGATCATGGTGCCGACCGAATATTACGACGCGAAGGAAACCCCGTACAAGGCGGCGTTGCGCAAGCATCTCGACCCGCGGATCGTCGTCCAGTGGACCGGCACCGACGTCGTCCCGCCCGCCATCTCGATCCCCGACGCCAAGGCAGCGACCAAGGCGTTCGGCCGCAAGACGCTGTTATGGGACAATTATCCGGTCAACGATTACGCACAGACCACCGGTCGGCTGCTAATGGCGCCCTATGCGCGGCGCGAGGCCGGGCTGTCGGGCGAACTGACCGGCATTCTGTCCAACCCGATGAACCAGGAGGCTCCGAGCCGCCCGGCAGTAACCGGCGTCGCCGCGTTCGGCTGGAACGACACGGCCTATGATGCCGAGCGGACCTGGCATTTCTCCGCGCGCGAACTGGCGGGCGGCGACGAACGCGCGACCGCGGCCTTGCTGACCTTCTTCGATACGCAGCACATGGCGCCGACCTTCGGCAGCCAGCCCTGGCAGGAGCAGGCACCGCGGCTCAAGGCGGCGCTCGACGCGGTGCGCGAGGCGCTGGCGGATGGCGATGCGGCGGCACGGCAGCGGGCGATCGCCGACCTGACCGAGCGCGCCGACGGTATCGCCAACGCGCCCGACATCATCCGCTCCGGGACGAGCGACCCCGGCTTCGCGGCGCAGTCGCGACCGTGGCTAGACGCGATGCAGCTTTGGGGACGCGCGCTCCAGCTGACCGCTGCGGGACTGGACGCCGCGAACCAAGGCAGCGGCGCTGCGGACCGTTATTTCGCCGACGCCAAGCGGCTCGCCAGCGAGGCGGCAGCAATCAAGACCATCCCCGGTGCGACCCGGTTCGACGGTCCGATCAAGATCGCCGACGGCGTGCTGGACCAGTTCGTGACCGACGCGCCGACGTTGATCGCGGTCGGTTCGGGGGATCGTGTTGGCCCCGGCACGGAGCGGTAACGGGGACCCAGGCGTAGGTTTCCGGCGAGGCGGGATCGGGTCGGGAATGTCGCCGATCAAGGCTGCACTCCGTTACTGCGGCCTTTCCAACTGGGCCCCGGCCTCCGCCGGGGTGGTGCGTGTGTTTAGAGGGATGGCCGCCGACGTGCTCCGCGGTCGACCGTCCCGCCGACCAAGTTTTCGATTTTGCGGCACCCGCAAGCTCTTCATCACCGGCGTGACACGCCGGCTCACCCTCCGCAACCGGACGCACGCGGAGACACTTGGCGACCCGACTCACCCGTTAATCCTCCCCGCAAGGGGAGGTGGCTGGCTCTTGCCAGACGGAGGGGAGGTAAGGGATAACCGCTGTTCCGGGTCCTCCCCTCCGTCGCCTTCGGCGCCACCTCCCCTTGCGGGGAGGATCCAACCTGCGCCCGCCAGCGATCGAACCGCTTGGGAGTCAGCGTCCCCGCCTCGATCGCGGCGCGAACGGCGCAACCGGACGCACGTCGCGACACTGTCGATCCGACGCACCGGTTAATCCTCCCCGCAAGGGGAGGTGGCTGGCTCTTGCCAGACGGAGGGGGAGGTGAGGGATAACCGCTGTTCCGGGTCCTCCCCTCCGTCGCCTACGGCGCCACCTCCCTGGCGGGGGAGGATTGAACCTGCTCCCGCCGGCGAGACCGGACTCCGGAACGAACACGGCAGGACGGCGAGCGGCGTTCATCCCGGTGTGAACTGACCTCCGATCCGGCCTGTCCACGCCCGCTAGCGCGATCGTCGCTTGGTGAGTTTGGCGGCGTTTGCGGTTTCCTCGGCTTCCAGCCTGCGCCAGCGATCGAACCGCTCGGGGTCAGCGTGCCTGCCTCGATCGCGGCGCGAACGGCGCAACCGGACGCACGTCGCGACACTGGCGATACGACGCACCCGTTAATCCTCCCCGGCAAGGGGAGGTGGCTGGCTCTTGCCAGACGGAGGGGAGGTAAGGGATAACCGCTGTTCCGGGTCCGCCCCTCCGTCGCCTACGGCGCCACCTCCCTGGCGGGGAGGATTCAACCTGCGTCCGCCAGCGATACGGACTCCGGAACGAACACGGTAGGACGGCGAGCGGCGTTCATTTGGCGGTGTGAACTGACCTCCGATCCGGCCTGTCCGAGCCCGCTAGCGCGATCGTCGCTTGGTGAGTTTGGCGGCGTTTGCGGTTTCCTCGGCTTCCAGCCTGCGCCAGCGATCGAACCGCTCGGGGTCAGCGTGCCTGCCTCGATCGCGGCGCGAACGGCGCAACCGGACGCACGTCGCGACACTGGCGATACGACGCACCCGTTAATCCTCCCCGGCAAGGGGAGGTGGCTGGCTCT
Source organism: Sphingomonas sp. AC411 (assembly GCF_979253035.1). NCBI lineage: Bacteria > Pseudomonadati > Pseudomonadota > Alphaproteobacteria > Sphingomonadales > Sphingomonadaceae > Sphingomonas > Sphingomonas sp. AC411. The sequence goes on from NZ_CEEDAQ010000001.1 coordinate 1,804,322, forward strand.
TGCCAGACGGAGGGGGAGGTAAGGGATAACCGCTGTTCCGGGTCCGCCTCCTCCGTCGCCTACGGCGCCACCTCCCTGGCGGGAGGATTCAACCTGCGTCCGCCAGCGATACGGACTCCGGAACGAACACGGTAGGACGGCGAGCGGCGTTCATTTGGCGGTGTGAACTGACCTCCGATCCGGCCTGTCCGAGCCCGCTAGCGCGATCGTCGCTTGGTGAGTTTGGCGGCGTTTGCGGTTTCCTCGGCTTCCAGCCTGCGCCAGCGATCGAACCGCTCGGGGGTCAGCGTGCCTGCCTCGATCGCGGCGCGAACGGCGCATCCGGGCTCGACGCCGTGCGAACAGTCCGAAAATTTGCAGTCCTGTGCCGCCAGCGCGAAATCGTCGAAGACCTCGGCGATGCCGGTTGCCGCATCGGACAGTTGCAGTTCGCGCATCCCCGGCAGGTCGAGCAGCCAGCCGCCATGATCGAGGCGGTGCATCTCGCGGACCGTGGTGGTGTGCCGGCCGGTGGAATCGTGCGCGCGAACCGCCTGCGTCGCGATGCTGTCGGACCCGCGCAACGAGTTCACCAGCGTCGACTTGCCGACGCCCGAGGAGCCCAGAAAGGCGACGGTCTTGCCGGGGCCGCACCACGCCGCGAGCCCGGCGACGTCGGCTGGATCGCGGCCGTTGACGGTCTGGACCAGCAGGCCCGGCTCGATCGCGCGCGCGGCAGCCGCGAACACCTCGGGCCTGTCGGTCAGGTCGGATTTGGTGAGGACCACGACCGGGTCCACCCCGACCTCGCGCGCCAACACCAGATAGCGCTCGAGCCGCGCGACGCTGAAATCCTGGTTGCACGAGGCGACGATGAACACCGTGTCGACGTTTGCCGCGATCATCTGATCCCTGCGCGGATCGGCCGGCGAGCGTCGCTTGAACAGGTTCATCCGCTGGAGAACGCGCACGGGCTGCACCGTCGCGCCATCGACGAGCACCCAGTCGCCGACGGTCGGATGATCGTCGGTCGGCAGCGCACCGGGAATATACGGGGTGATGAAACGCTGTGGGCCCAGCCCGGCGACCGCGATCTTGCCGCGATGGACCGCCATTACCCGGACGGGATGACACAGCAGCGCCTCGTCGGGTGAAACCTGCTCGCTGAAAAACGCATTCCAGCCAAGCTCTTCCAAGGTCTCTTCGGTCGATTTCATAGGGTTGCAGCAGCGGCTTTCTTTGCGATCCGGTCGGCGATCGTCCCGTGCCGGCGGCGATACCGGCATATCGATATGGGCGCTTTCGCAGCCGAAAGCACGAACTCCCCGTCGATCGGAGTAGGCCGGACGAAGCACGGCGTCCCGCGATCGCTCCAAACTGTCCCGCTGGACGCAAACGGCATCACGTCACTGATAATGGGTGGTGTTCTCGAACCCGTCGTTCGCCTTGGCCATCTTGATCAGCTTCTTGATGAAGGTGCGGACATGCCGGTCGAAGCGCGTGTCGTTATACACGCCGCGCCAGACATAGTCGTCACGATCGAGCAAGGTCCTCAGCTCGTCCATGAAACCAGCCTGGGCGTTCGTCGCGGGCTTGGCCTTCATCAGCGTGCAGACCATTTCCTCCGCCGTAGCCTTGTCGCAATCGTCCTGGCGATCCCGCCCCGCGCGCTCCGCGACCACCTGATCGGACCGCGCGGCGGCGACGCGGCTTTCCAGCCATTTGCGGACGATCGCGCCGTCCCAGGTCTTTCCCGCACCATCCACCACACGCAACTCCGGTTCAATCGACGCCATATTATCGCCACCACCGATCGCGCGCGACAGGCCGCGCAGGCGAGATCGGACCGACAAGCGGGCAGCCCCGTACACCGCCACGCACGCGCCGCGAAGATGCTTCTACGGCTCGCCGATCGGCGCGGCGATCGTGACGCGCAGACCGGGACAATTGTCGGTCTCGGCCATCGTTCCCGCAAGCCGGGCGACCATCGACGCGAGCATCCGCGATCCGAACCCCATGCCCTGCCCCGATTTGCCGCTGCCACGATCGGCGACGATCAACAGGAACCGCGCCTGTTGCTGCTCCAGCGCGATCGTGATCGGCCCCGAGCCACCGGCATAGGCGTATTTATTGGCGTTGATGACCAGTTCGGTGAGGATCAAACCGACATGCACCGCGCGGTCGGTCGACATCAGGATCGGCACCAGATCGAGCTGGATCTGCGTGCCCCACGATCCGTCCATCGTCGACCGGATCTCGGTACACAGATCGCCGATATAGCGCGCGAGGTCGATCGCCTGGAGATGCTCGTCGGAATGCAGCCGGCGGTGGACCATCGCCACCGCAGAAAGCCGGCGCTGCGCCTCGATCAGATGCGAGGTCAGGACCGCGTCGCCGACGGCACGGCCCTGCAACCCGAGGAACGCCGACACGAGTTGCAGGCTGTTCTGCACCCGGTGGTGCACCTCCTTGATCAGATAATCCTTCTGCAACAACAGGCTCTCATTGTCGGCGATCGTCGCCATGAGCTCGCGGTTGATCTCGAACAGCCGGCGGTGCTGGCGCGCATCGTACATCGTCCGTTTGAGCCGGCCCGCCGCCTCGACCTCGAACAGCGTCCAGGGCACCGAGCGTCCGCGGACCGCCTCGCTCCAGATCTCGAACGAGGCGCGCGGCGTCAGCGGCGTGTGCAGATCGGCCGGCACGTCCTTTTGCGGATTGCCCGCCCAGTTCACGACGGCGATCTGTTCGGCCCGAAACCAGAGCAGGATGGTCGGCTCTTCGGTCGCCATCGTCACCGCGAGGACGCCGCTCGCGAGGTCTTGGCACGCGGCGGCGTCGGGCAGGTATTTGGCCATGCGATCGGTCGCGAACGGCACCGTCCGCGCGAGGTCGACGACGTGCGCGGCGATTTTGCGGATGTCGTCGTGCCGGGGCGATCGACCGGCGACGAACAATTCCGTGCCGCGCACCGCCGCAAAGCTGTCGGCGGCCAGCATCCGGGCCAGATCGTCGCCGGCGATCGCGAACAGGCCGGCCAGCGAGATGTCGCTGCCGAGCCGCAGCATGACCGCGTCCTCGGCGGTGCGCAGGCGGATGCGTTCGCGGAAGAGTTCGGCATCCTCCTTCGCGCGGATCTGGCGCGAGAGGCTTCCCGCCAGCGCGCGACACGCCATGCGGGCATGCAGCGGGAGCAGCTTGGGGTCGGGTGATGGCAGGCGATCAGACCCCAGAGCGCCCCGTCGCGGACGATCGAGACCGAGGCCGACGCGGCGACGCCCATGTTGGCGAGGTAGCGCAGATGGGTGGGCGAAACGCTGCGCAAGGCGACGTCGCTCATGTCGAGCGCATCGTTGCCGAACGGCCGCAGCGGCGCCGGTTCATAGGCGATGTCGGGGATGACGCGAACGCGGTTGCGGACATAGAGCGCGCGGGCCTGGCGCGGGATGTCGGAGGCGGGGAAATGCTGGTTGAGAAACGATCGCAGCGCCGGATCGCGATCCTCCGCGACGACGACGCCGGTGCCGTCGTCGTGAAAGCGGTACACCATCACCCGGTCGAACCCGGTGACCTGGCGGAAGATCCGCGCCGCGCGCTCGCACAATTCCCGCAGTCCGAAGGCTTGCTCGAAGGTTGCGGCGGCGTCTTCCATCGCCGCCAGCATCTCGATCGGCGACGGCATCGTCGGGGGTGCGGGTTCCAGTTCGACGATGATCGCAGTGGGTGAGCGGTGGATGGTGGCATCGAACATCACGTCGATGCCGTCGATCTGGAGCAACGTGACGCCGGGGCCGGGGCCGACGCCGGAAGGATCGGCGAGGCGCGCGGAGACCGGGTGGCGGAGGATGTCGTCGAGATGCCCGCCGAGCCAGTGCGGTGCGAGCAGCGTTTCGATCTCTCCGGCGCCGGCGACGATCCTGAGCGTGACCGGATCGGCGACGAGGATCATGCCGTGCGGCTGGATCGAGCCGGGGACGTGGATCGGCTCCCGGTCGCAGGCGTCGACAGCCCCGCCTTGCGGCCCCGTTTCCAGGGGCAAACCTGTGGTCACGAGGCCTGGCATCGCGGATCCAATCCAGCCGGAGGCGAAAATGCGGTCGATGTTCGTTACGGAAGCGATACAGACGGTTTTGTAGCGCGTCGTCAACGACCTCGATCAAGACTTCGCATATCCGAGGCATATTGGGGAAAGTTTGGGCCGATTGTGACGGCGCGCGGGAAAATGGCCGAACCTCGGTTGGCCATTGTGCACAACGCGGATGACCGTGAGATCGACGCTTATACTTGCAGATACGGAGTCGCGCGCGCTGGCTATCAAAGTCTTGGGGGCGGTTTACGACGTTCCGCCCCCAAAGCTCTTGGTCGTCAGGCCTTCTTCATCTGCTTGACGGCATGATCCGCGGCGCGCGCGGTGAGCGCCATGAACGTCAGCGAGGGGTTCACGCACGAGATCGACGCCATCTGTGCGCCGTCGGTGACGTAGAGGTTGGACGCGGCGTGCGCCTGGCTCCATTCGTTGAGCACCGACGTGCGCGGGTCGCGGCCCATGCGGGCACCGCCCATTTCGTGGATCGCGTCGCCGGGGACGTGCTCCTTCTCGCTGCTCTTGACGTTGGTCAGGCCGGCCGCCTTCAACATCGCCTCGCCCTGCGTCCGGGCGTCGGCCATCATCTTCAGCTCGTTGTCGCGGAACGTCACGTCGAAGCGGACCAGCGGCACCCCGAACCGGTCGACCTTCGACTGGTGCAGCGACACCCTGTTATCGGCATAAGGCAGGCATTCGCCGAACGCGCCCATGCTGAATTTCCACGGGGCGTATTTGCGCATGCCCTGCTTCATCGACGCGCCGAAACCGACCGGCGCGGCGGGGTTGCGATAGGCGCTGCCCTGATAGCCATAGCCGCGCTTGAAGCCGACGCCGTCGTCCTTGCCGATATTGCGGAAACGGGGCACGTAGACGCCACCCGGACGACGGCCATATTCGATGAACTCCTCCATGCCGGGGATGTCACCCTCGACGCCGACGCGGAAGATATGGTCCATGATATAGCGCCCGAGCGTGCCGCTCTCGTCGAAATAGCTGCGGTCGCTTCCCGGCGCGCGCGAGTTCAGCATGATCTGCGTCGAGGCGATCGCCGAGGCGCAGAGGAAGACGAGATCGGCCTGCACCGTTTCCGCCTGGCCGGTCTTCGCGTCGATATAGCGGACGCCGGTGACCTTTTCCGCGCCGCGTCGTACACCAGGTTGGTGACGACCGAGTCCGACCTGAGCGTCAGGCGACCGGTCGCGCGGGCGGCTGGCAGGGTGACGGCCTGGGTCGAGAAATAGGCGCCGAACGAGCAACCATTGCCGCACTGGTTGCGGAACTGGCACTTGGTGCGGTTCTGGTCGGGCTTGTCCTCGGTCATGTTCGACAGCCGCGTGTTGATCAGTTTCCGGCCGGGGAACTTGGATTCGAGACCCTGCTTGAGCCATTTCTCCGCGACGTTCATCGGCATCGGCGGCTGGAATTCGCTGTCGGGCAGATAGTCGAGATTCTCGCGCGAGCCCGACACGCCGATGTATTTCTCGACATAGCTGTACCACGGCGCGACGTCGTCATAGCGGATCGGCCAGTCGCCATCGATGCCGTCGCGCTTGTTCGCCTCGAAATCCGCGGGGCTCCAACGGAAGCACCAGCGACCCCAGATCAGCGACTTGCCGCCGACCGCGCCGGGCCGGATCCAGTAGAATTTGCTGCCCTCGTCATAGGCGTACGGGTTCAGCCGGTCGTCGTTGTGGAATTCGCGGTTGCTGGGTTGGACATAGCCGTGCTTGCCGATGAAATAATCGCTGTCGAGCAGCGGCTTGGGCATGATGTTGCGCGCCGGCACCTCATAGGCGGGCTTGCCGTCATAGGTGTAGCCTTCGCCGTGCTCGACCATCTTGCCGCGGTCCAGCATCAGGACGCGGAGGCCCTTTTCGGTCAGTTCCTTCGCAGCGAAGCCACCGCTTACGCCCGATCCAATAACGATCGCGTCGAACCTGTTGGTCTCAGCCATGATCTCTCTCCTAAAACTCGGAAAACACGCCCCGTCAGAAGCGCCCCCATTTAAAAACGAAGCGCGCGCAGTGTCCGGAAACTCGTGGTGATGTCGGGCAGATAAGGCGCGGGAGCCTCGTCGTTCTCGACATAGAAATGCCGCACGCCGGCGCTGCCCTTCAGCTTGAACAGCGCGCCGAAATCGATCGTGCCCTGTCCGACCGCGGTCATGCTCCGGTCGGGGCGCATGTCCTTGACGTGATAGGCGTAGAGGCGCGGCGCCAAGCGCTCGATCAGCGTCGCCAGGTTTTCGCCGGCATGCAGCGCCCAATAGAGATCGAGTTCCACCTTCACGAGCGCAGGGTCGGTCTCCTTGAGCAACCGGTCGTACAGGCTGACCCCGCCCGGCTTGGTCGTGAACTCGAAATCGTGGTTGTGATAGGCAAAGCCCAGCCCGGCCTTCTTCAGTTCGGTCGCGAACCGGTTGAAGTTCGGCAGCGCCGCGTTCCAGCCCGCCTCGTTGCGATGCTCGGCGGTCATGTACGGCAGCACGACCGTGGTCGCGCCGAGCGTCTTGGCCATCGTCACCGACTGGTCGAACTGCTTGAGCAGCGCGTCGTAGCCGATATGCACCGAGGGCGCGGTCAGGCCGAGCTTGTCCATCGTCCGGCGCAGCATCGCATGGTCCATGGCGTCATAGCCGCCACCGCCGAATTCGACTTCGCGGTAGCCGATCTGCGCGACCTTGCCGAGCGTGCCGACCGGGTCCTTCGCGAAGATCTCGCGGATAGTGTAGAGTTGCAGGCCGATCGCCTTCAACTGGGCGGCCGACGCGGTGGGCACGAACGCGAGCGCTGCGACCGCACCGGAGCCCGCAAGCAGGTTTCTACGGTTGAGGATCATGCGGAATACACCTTGCTGACCTGGGAATAGGGGAACTGGCCGTTATATTCGCCCGGCACCGGCAGATACTCCCGCTCCTGCGTCATGCCGATTTCGGAGGTGTAATAGCCGGTGACGACGAGCTGCCGGAACGCCTCGAAAAGACGCCGCCGGACGGGATCTGGTCGTTCATCGCGAGCGTGAGCAGCGCATCCTGCTGCGCCGCCGTCGCCTTCGCACCGGCGACCTTATAGTCCTTCAGGCTGCGCGCCTCGATCGCGTCGAGCCCGGCCAGGATCGGCACGCGGTCGGCCGGCAGGGCCCAATCAGCGAGCAGCTTCTCGATATAGGCCGGGACACCGGCGGCGATCGCGCCCGGCGTATCGGTGGTCGGCAGCACGCGTTCGCTGAGTGCGGTCATCAGCGCGCGCTGGGGCGCCGTGAAGACCGCGACGCTGGGCGGACCCTCGCTGATGACGGGGATGCCGGCGGCCGCGCCGGGCGCCTGCGCGACGCCGGCGGCGCGCGCGATCGGCGCGTACAGGGCCGTGCCGAACATGGCGACGACGCCCGCGAGTGCAGTTCTACGATCGATCATTTACCGTCCTTCTTCAGGTCCTGTGCGATCGCCGCCTCAGGCAACGGACGAACCCAGATATTGCGGAACGACACCGGCGAATCGTGATCCTGAAGCTGGATCGGCGCGGCATCGGCGTGCGCCTTGTAACTCGCGACCTGTCGCCAGATGGTCGTGCCGAGCATCGCCTGGTGGTTCTGGACGAGCACGCCGTTGAGCAGCGCGGTGACATAGGCGGGGCGAGCCAGGCTACCGTCGGCGGCGAAGCGGGGCCGCTCGAACACGATATCGTAGGTCTGCCATTCGCCGGGGCGACGCGAGGCGTTCACCAGTGGCGGCTTCCAGCCATAGACCGCGCCGACCGTGCCATCGGCATAGGTCGGGTTCTGCGAGCCATCGAGGATCTGCAGTTCGTAGCGCTGCATGAACCAGATGCCGCTGTTGCCGCGGTCCTGCGAGGTCTTGGTCGGCGGGTTTGGCGAGCGGAATTCGAGATGCATCTGCACGTCGCCGAAGCTCTGTTTCGAGACGAGGTTGTTCTCGCCGCCGCTCTTCGCACGCGACGGGATCGTCAGCGCACCGTCCGCGATCGGCCATGCGATCCGATCGGGCTTCCATGCATCGAGCGAACGCCCGTCGAACAGCACGACCGCATCGGCGGGCGGACCGCCGGGGGTCGCGGCCGGTGCGACGACGACCGGCGCAGGGCGGTCGGCGTCATGGACGCGCCACTGCCCGCCGGGCAGCATCGGCGTGTCCTTGAAGCCGGGCTTCTCCTGCGCCGCGACCGACCCCGTCGCCATCAGCGTCATCGCCGTGGCAACGCTCGCCATCAAACAGGTTTTCATGCTTGTTCCCTCATCCCCATCCCCTTCCTGCCGATCGGCTTCATGCCCATCGCCGTCATACCGAGTCGATTTCGCGATAGGCGGCGATCAGGCGATCCTCGCCCGCTCGCCCGGCGATTGAATTGCCGTGTTCCATGCCGATCACGCCCGAATAGCGCTTTGCCCGCAGCCACTTCACGATCGAGGCGTAGTTGATCTCGCCGGTCGATGGTTCGTTGCGACCGGGATTGTCGCCGAACTGGATATAGCCGATCTCGTTCCAGCACGTGTCGAGCGTCGGGATCAGGTTCCCCGACTGGATCTGCTCGTGATATAGATCGGCGAGCACCTTGACCGCCGGGCTGTTGGCACCGCGCGCCACCGCATAGCCCTGCGAGATCGTCTGCATATAGACGCCCGGATGGTTGGTCCGCGTGTTGAGCGGCTCCATCACCATCGCCGCCCCCGATGGCGCGACGATATCGCCGGCGCGGCGCATCACGTCGATCACGCGCGCGGTCTGGATATCCACCGGAACCTTCGGGTCCATGAAGCCGGTGACGACGGTCATCCGCTTCGCATTCAGTCGCTTGGCGACCTCGAGCGAGGCGCGGATATCGGCGAGGAACGCCTCGCGCTCGGCGCCGTCGGTCGCGCCGAGCAACGGCCGCGACTTCGACCATTTGGGCATGCTGGCGACGAACACGCCCATCGTCATGCCGCGCTGCGCGAGCGCCTTGGCCATCTGCTCCTGCTCGGCCACCGACCGCGTCGCCGCCTCGTTGTCCTCCCAGGCGGTGAAGCCCTGATCGGCGGCGTAGGCGATCTGTTCGATCCGCCCGCCGCGGCTGGCGAAGCTGCCCTCGTGCGGCGCGTAGCCGAGCGAGAAGCGCGCGGCGTTCGAGCTGCGGCGTTGCCCCCGGCCATGCCCGGCACCAGCGACGCGGCGGCACCGGCCGCGAGCCCGGCCCCGAGCAGATTTCGGCGGGAGAGGGTCATGCGACCATTACCGTCATTTCGAGCCCTCGGCCTTGAGATAGGCGATGATCGTCGCGCGCTTGGCGGCATCGGGGGTGGCGATCGGCATGCGCGTGCCCGGCACCTTCTTCTGTGGTGCGGCGAGATAGTCGTTGAGCGTCTTCTCGTCCCAGCGCAGCTTCGATGCCTTCATCGCCGGCGAGTAATTGAAGCCCGGCGTCGCGGCGGCGGCACGGCCGACCACGCCGTACAGGTTCGGGCCGATGCCGTTCTTGCCGCCCTTCGCGACGGTGTGGCACGCGCGGCATGCGGCGAAGGCCGGCGGTGCAGCCGCAGTGGATTGCGCGGTGGTCGGCGCTGAGACCGTGACTGCCGCAACTGCCGCGATACTTCCCGCGACCAGAGCCATGAGCAGCTTCATTCATTCTCTCCCGGATTTACTAAAGTCCATTTCTGGTCTGCGCCGGCGTTGGCGATCACCGCCTCGATGAAGCGCATCGTGCGCAGGCCATCGGTCACGCCCGGAAACCAGCGGCCGTCTTGATCGCCGCGGATCGCCGAGGCGAACGCGCGGTAAAGATTGCCGAAAGCCTCGATATAGCCCTCGGGATGACCGGCAGGTGTACGCACCAGCGAGGCGGTCGCGTCGAGCATGCCGGGACCACCGGTCCGCACGATCTCGGCGGGGCGGTCGAGCCAGCGGAGCGTCAGCGTGTTGGGTTCCATCTGCGACCAGTCCAGGCCGCCGCGCTCGCCATGGATGCGCAGCCGAAGCCCGTTCTCCTCGCCCGCCGCGACCTGGGTCGCCTTGAGCACGCCGCGTGCGCCCCCTCGAAGCGGAGCAGCGCGCTGACGTCGTCGTCGAGCCGGCGACCGTCGACGTGCGTCGTCAGGTCCGCGGAAACCGAGTGTACCGACAGGCCGGAGACATGCTCGGCGAGCTGGAACGCGTGCGTGCCGATGTCGCCGAGACAGCCGCCGAGCCCGGCGCGCGCGGGATCGGTGCGCCACTCGGCCTGCTTGTTGCCGTCGGTGTCGATCGGTTGGCTGAGCCAGCCTTGCAGATATTCGACCTGGACCAGGCGGATCGCGCCGAAATCGCCGCGTTCGACCCGCGCGCGCGCCTCTTCGATCAGCGGATAGCCGCTGTACGTGAAGGCCAGTGCGAAGTGGCGACCGCTGGCCTTGGCGGCGGCGGCGATCGCCTCGGCCTCGACGACGCTCATCGCCATCGGCTTTTCGCAGAAGACGTGGAAGCCGGCGTTCAGCGCGGCGATCGCCATCGGGGCGTGCAGGTGGTTCGGCGTGACGACCGCGAGCGCGTCGATACGCTGGCCCACAGGCAATGCGCGTTCGTGCGCGATCATCGCGTCGAGCGACGGATAGACGCGCTGCGGATCGAGGCCGAGCAGCGTGCCCGTGCGCGTGTTCCGCCCGGCGTCGGTGCTGAACGCGCCCGCGACGAGGTCCCAGTCGCCGTCGAGCGCGGCTGCCATCCGGTGGACCGCGCCGATAAAGGCCCTTCCCCGCCGCCGACCATACCGAGACGGAGGCGGCTCATGCCTGCTCCTCCGACAGCCCGAGCAGCTTGCGGATCGCGGCGCGGTCGATGCCGCTGGCGGCGAAATCGTCGAACGGGCGTTCGGTCAGGCGGATCATGTGGTCGCGGATGAACGGCGCGCCTTCGCGCGCGCCGTCGTCGGACCGTTTCAGCGCGCACTCCCATTCGAGCACCGCCCAGCCGTCATAGCCGTACTGCGCCATTTTGCTGAAGATCGCGGAGAAATCGACCTGCCCGTCGCCCAGCGAGCGGAACCGGCCTGCGCGGTCGACCCAATTCTCGTAACCGCCGTACACACCGGTTCGGCCGGTCGGGTTGAACTCAGCATCCTTGACGTGGAAGCACGAGATCCGGTCGTGATAGCGATCGATGAAGTCGAGATAATCGAGCTGCTGCAACACGAAATGCGACGGATCGAACAGCAGGCGCGCGCGCGGATGGTTGTCGACCGCAGCGAGGAAGCGCTCCCAGGTCGCGCCGTCATGGACGTCTTCGCCGGGATGCACCTCGAACGCGCAGTCGACGCCGACGTCTTCGAACACGTCGAGGATCGGAGTCCAGCGGCGGGCGAGTTCGGCAAAGGCCTCCTCGATCAACCCGGCGGGGCGTTGCGGCCAGGGGTAGACGTAGGGCCATGCCAGCGCGCCCGAGAAGGTGGCGTGCGCGGACAGGCCGAGATTGGCGCTGGCGCGTGCGGCGAGCTTGACCTGCTCGACCGCCCATGACTGGCGCTCGGTGGGCTTGCCGTGGACTTCGGGGGCGCGAAGCCGTCGAACAGCGTGTCGTATGCCGGATGGACGGCGACGAGCTGGCCTTGCAGATGCGTCGACAGCTCGGTGACTTCGATGCCGTGTTTGGCCAGCCTGCCGCGCAGATCGTCGCAATAGGTCTTGCTCTCGGCGGCGAGCTTCAGGTCGATCAACTGCGCGTTGCAGGGGATCTGGACGCCGACATAGCCGAGCCCAGCCGCCCATTCGGCCAGCGCGTCGAGCGTATCGAACGGAGCCTCGTCGCCGAGGAACTGGGCGAGGAAAATCCCGGGGCCCTTCATGCCGGTCATGCTGCACTCTTTCTGGTGTCGTCGCGGAAGGTGAACTGGAACAGCAGCGCGATCACCGCGGCGGCGATCGCGGGATACCACCACATATGCTGCCAGTCGGCGATGGTCGGCGATGCGGGCAGCTGCGCATACAGAAGCGCGCCGATCTGCGATCCGAGCAGCATGCCCACGCCGTAGGTGAACAGCGTCAGCATGCCCTGGGCCTGCGCATTGACGCCCTTTGGCGTGGCGATCGTGCCGGTATAGATCGCGCCGGCGACGAAGAAGAAATCATAGCACACGCCGTGCAGCGCGACGCCGAGATACACCGCCCAGATCGACGATCCGCCATCGCCGATCGCGAACAGCGCATACCGCAGTGCCCATGCGGCCATGCCGACCAGCAGCAGCGGCTTCACGCCGAACCGGCGGTACAGCCACGGCATCGAAAACATGAAGACGAGCTCGGACATCTGCCCGATCGCGAGCGTGCCGCCGACGTTGCTGATCCCGGTCGCGCCGACATAGGGCGAGGCATAGGCATAATACATAGCGAGCGGGATCGAGATCAGCGTCGCGCAGGTCATGAAGATCAGGAACGAGCGCTGCTTGAGCAGTCCGAACGCCTCGACGCAGAACACCTGGCGAAGCACGCTCTCGTCGCGCGGCGCATCCGCCGTGACGTTCGGCAGCGTGAAGCTGTAGAGGCCGAGCGCGATCGACACGACCGCCGCAACGCGGAAGATCTCCGGGCTGGCGGAAAGCCCCGCCCAGCCGATGATCAGTCCGGCGGTGATCCAGCCGAGCGTGCCGAACGCGCGGACGAACGGGAACTTGTCGGTCCGCTCGCCAAAGCTCTTCAGCGCGATCGTGTTCGCGAGGCCGACCGTCGGCATGTACAGGATCATGTAGCAGAGCAGCAGCCAGACGAACGTCCGGCCGTTCTCCGGCGTCACCAGCGATGGCAGCACGAACAGCAGCACGCCGCCGACCAGGTGCAGGATCACCATCAGCATCCGCGGGCTGACGTACCGCGCCGCCGCCATGCCGAGCAGGAACGAGCCGACGATCGACGCGATCGGCCCGACCGAAAAGGCGTTGCCGATGAGGTTGCCGATCCCGACCGTCTGCATCACGAGGCCGAGGGTTACGGTCCAGGCGCCCCATACGAAGAACTGCATGAACATCATGGCGCTCAGGCGGCCGGTCAGCAGGCCGGCCGGCATGGCCTGGGACCCAGTATCTGCACTCGCCATTCGTTACCTCTCCGCTCGCAGTTTGCCTGCTTGTCGGACATGAAGCTACGGAGCCGCGATACGAATGTAAAGGATTACATCGGATATATATCGACAGTGCCGACGACCGGATCCATGACGAGCCTATGCCGACGATCATCGAAGTGGCCGCACTCGCGGGCGTCTCTACCGCAACCGTGTCGCGCGTGTTGAGCCGGCCCGAACAGGTGTCCGAGGATACCCGCCTGCGGGTGCTCGCGGTGGTCCGCAGATCGGGGTACGCGCCCAACGTCGCCGCGCGGAGCCTGCGGACCTTGCGCGCCGCCAAAATCCTTCTGACCGTCCCCGATATCTCGAACGCGTTCTTCGCCAGCGTCATCCGCGGCGCCGAGGAGGCCGCGCGGGATGCCGGGTATTCGGTCGTGGTCGGCGACACCCGGCATGATCCCGAGGTCGAGGATCAATATGCCGACATGCTCTCGCGCCGCGAGGTCGACGGGCTGATCTTCCTCGGCCACCGCCTGCCCGCCAGCCTCGCCCCGATGCTGTCGCGGAAGGGTGCCGCCGCGCCGATCGTCAATGGCTGCGAATACAGTCCGGACCTCGGCGTCCCCAGCGTCCATATCGACAATGCCGCCGCCAGCGCCAACGCGATCGAGCATCTCATCGGCCTCGGCCACCGCGCGATCGGCGTCGTCACCGGCCCCGAGATCAGCCCGATCAGTCGCGACCGCCTCGCCGGCGCGATCGACGCCGCGACCCGCGCCGGCCTGCGCGATAGCCTGCACATCCGCATCGGCGACTATTCCGCCGGCTCGGCCATCGACCATACCCGCGACCTGATCGCACAGGACGTGACCGCGATCTTCTGCTTCAGCGACGAAATGGCGATGGGCGCGCTCAGCGCGATCGGCGACGCGGGGCTGTCATGCCCGAAAGACGTCTCTGTCATCGGCTTCGACGACCTCCCGCTCGCACGCTATTTCCAGCCGCCGCTGACCACCATCGCCCAGCCCAAGTCGATGATCGGCCGCCGCACCGTCGAGTTGCTCGTCGATATCCTCCGCGGGGTCGACAGCCCGTCGCGACAGGTCACGCTGGATCACGAGCTGATCGTCCGTGGCAGCACCGCCGCGCCCGGAACGCGCCGCCGCTGAGCTGACGCTACGAGCAAAGTCGGTCGCCATCCCTTCTCGGCCCGACCCCCACTTGCAGCAGGACTCCTGTCCTTATTGACAATCAAATTAGTTTAATAAAGTATCGGGTGCAGCACGCGGTTCGCATAGAAACCCGGCGGCGGAGGAGGATTGCCCCGTGACCGATACACCACGCCCTGCCCCGCCCCCATATCCGCGCCCCGCGTCGCCCGCAGCCTATCGATCGTGCGGCGAACCACGGCGGTCGCTGCGATCCTGGTGCTGACGCCCCTCGGTGCGGTGAACGGCCAGCATTCCCCGGATCGGACAAATCGCCGGTCGAGGAAGCCAACCCGCTCGTCGGCACCGCGCCGCTCGATCGCCCCGAGCTGATCGGCAACGCGCCACCGCCGGGCGAGCCGGTCTATTCGGGGATCACCTCGCCCGGTGCGCGACTGCCCAACAGCTCGGTCGAGGCGGCGCCGGTCAACGTCAATGTCGAGGCGACCTATCCGACCGGGGTGGCGACGCCCTATCATTATCCGAGCCCGACGATGATCGGCTTCACCGGCGGCGGCGGCCCATCCTATGGCGCGCGCGCGCAACCGATCATCATGCCGGTGGTGGGCGACTGGACGGTGCCGCCGGCCTATACCCAGGCCTATTACGACAAGGCGAAGGAGGTCGCGCGGCCGGGCTATTATTCGGTCTATCTCGACACGTTTCGGACGCGCGCCGAACTGACCGCGACGCAGTGGACCAGCCTGATGCGGTTCACCTTTCCGGCCAGCCAGCGGTCGCACCTGATCCTCAACCTGCCCGGCCGCGGCGGCGAGGTCGAGGTGATCGGCAACGACCAGGTGCGCGGCATCGCGGCGGAACGCGGCGACGACGATGCGCGCGACGGCCGCTATTTCGTGGCCCAATTCTCCAAGCCGTTCAGCGGCTATGGCACCTTCCGCAAGTCGCCTGGCAACAGCCGCGGCTACGGCATCGGCGACAAGGACGTCGTCCCCGCATCGCGCACGATCACCGGCAGCTTCGCCGGCACCTACCTGAACTTCACCACCCGGCAGGACGAGACGGTGCTGGTGAAGATCGCGCACGGCCAGAGCTTTGCCGACGCCGAACGACGCCTGCGACAGGAACAGCCGGGGTGGAATTTCGAGGGCGTCCGCCAGGCGGCGACGAACACATGGGCGACGCTGCTGAACCGCGTCCGGGTGAAGGGCGGCACGGCCAAGCAGCGGATGCTGTTCTATTCGACGCTGTTCCAGTCCTTCGCCAGCCCGCGTCTGCTGGCGCACAAGGGCGAGCGCTTCACCGACACCAACGGCAAGACCCGGACCGCGACCTATGATCGGTACGGGCCGGTGCCGTTCTGGGATACCGGGCGCAACCAGATCGTGCTGCTGGAGCTGATGGAGCCCGAGCTGGTCCAGAACGTGATGCGCTCCGAACTCGATATGGCGCGCGAGCGAGGGTACATGAACACCTCGTTCCACGGCGACAACGCGGTGTTCCTGTATCTCGGCGCGTGGAAGCGCGGCATCGCGTTCGATTATGCCGCCGCGTACGAGTTCCTCCGCCGCAACGCGGTCGATCCGAAAGGCCCGCGCGGCTATCTGGCGGAATATCAGCGCAACGGCTGGATCGCGGACGAGATTCCACCGGGCAATCCGAGCCCGCCCTATGCCGGCGGCAAGGCCGGCGCGGCGACGACGCTGGAATATGCGTGGGACGACCATGCGATGGCGGACTTCGCCGAGCGGCTCGGCAAGACCGACGACGCAAAGCTGTTCCGCGCGCGCGTCCAACTGGCGCAATGTGTTCGATCCCTCGATCGGGTTCATCCGGGGCCGCACTGCCGATGGCAAATGGATCGCGCCGTTCGATCCGCAGGAGCCCTATTACAACTACATGATGAAGGAGGCGTCGGGCTGGTCGACCTTGTGGCTCGTCCCGCACGACGTGCAGGGGCTCGCCACCGCGCTCGGCGGACGCGCGAGGTTCAATGCCAAACTCGATCGGTTCTTTGCGACCCCCTATGCGCCGACCGGTATCTGCCGCGATTGCACGGGGCTGATCGGCCAGTACGTGCAGGGCAACCAGCCCGACCAGCACGCGCCGTATCTCTATGCGTGGAGCGGCCAGCCGTGGAAGACGCAAGCGCTGACGCGGCGTATCCTCGACACGCTCTATGGCAGCGATGCGTCCGGCTATGGCTATCCCGGGATGGACGATCAGGGCGCGACGTCGTCCTGGTACGCGCTGAGCGCGATGGGCTTCTATCCGGTCGATCCGTCGAGCGACGTCTATGTGCTGGGCAGTCCGGTGTTCGACGAGGCGGCGATCCGGCTCGGCAACGGCCGGACGCTGGAGATCGTCGCGCGCGGCAACTCGCCGACCAATATCTACATCCAGTCGGCGACGCTGAACGGCAAGCCGTGGACGAAACCCTGGTTCAGCCATGCCGACGTCAAGGATGGCGCCCGGCTGGAACTGATCATGGGAGCCAGACCCAATCCGAATTGGGGAGCGCCGTTGCGGATGCGCCCCCGTCCTTGTCCCCGCCCGCGTCATAGCGAGGGGAGTTCGTCGGCTCCCCCTTGCCGGCGAACGGTTCAGCGCCTCGGGAACGTCGTTCCCGAGGCGTCTTTTATCTATCGCCGCTTAGGTTCGAACGACGGCGGTTCGAACGAGGGCGGCCGGTCGCCCTTGGCCGTGCCGAACGACGACGGCTTCGGTCCCATCGTGAACTCCAGCTCGCCACCCTTCGCGAGGTCGGCGTGCGCGATCCAGTTCCGGGTCCAGGGCTTGCCGTTCCAGCGGACCGACTGGACATAGGGGCTGGCCGGCGCATTGCCCTTGGCGACGACGCGCAAGGTGCGCCCCGCGCCGAGATCGACCTGAGCCGCGTCGAACAGCGGCGAGCCGAAGACATAGACCCCGCTGACCGGATCGACCGGATAGAAGCCGAGCGCCGACAGGATGAACCACGCGCTCATCTGGCCGCAATCGTCGTTGCCGATGACGCCGTCGGGATCGGCCTTGTACATTTCGGTCAGCAGGCGACGCACCATCGCCTGCGTCTTCCACGGCGCGCCCGCATAGGCATAGAGATACGCGGCGTGCTGATCCGGCTCGTTGCCGTGCGCATATTGGCCGACCAGCCCGGTGATGTCGGGCGGCGCATTCTTGGGGAGCGTCGACGGTGCGGTGAACAGCGCGTCGAGCTTTTTCACGAACCCCGCATCGCCGCCGAACAGCGCGATCAGGCCATAGGCGTCGTGCTGGTTGAGGAATGTCGCCTGCCACCCGTTCGCCTCGGTATAATCACGCTGCTTCTCGGGGTTGTGACCCAGCTGGATCGGGTCGTAATCGACCCACCAGCTGCCATCGGCGAAGCGCGGTCGGGCAAAGCCGATCGTGGGATCGATGACGTTGCGGTAGTTGAGGCTGCGCTTGCGCAGCGCGGCGGCGTCGGCCTTGGCGCCTGCCGCCTCGGCGAGCACCGCCATCGCCCAGTCGTCATAGGCATATTCCTGCGTGCGGCTGACCGATTCCCACGTCTTGTCGGCGGGCACAAAGCCGAGGTCGTAATAAAAGCCGCGGCCGAGCGTGCTGTCGATGTCCGGGAAGGTGCGATCGAACGCGCGCCTGCGGATCTGCGGCCAGGCGGCGGCGTAATCCGCCTCGATCCCCTTGGCGCAGGCCTCGGCGAGTACCGACACCGAATGCCAGCCGATCATGCACGCGGTCTCGACGCCCTGCAGCGGCCAGACCGGCGATCCGGTCGGGCTCTGCACGGTCTGGCGGACGAGATCGCGGGTGAACTGCGCCGCCTTGTCGGGCTGGACGAGCGTGAGCAGCGGATGCAGCGCGCGATAGGTGTCCCACATCGAATAGGTGCTGAATGCGGGCTCGGCGGCGGTCGTCTGATGCACCTTGCGGTCGAGCCCGACATAGCGGCCATCGCGGTCGGTAAACAGCGTCGGCGAGAGGAAGGCGTGATACAGCGCGCTCGCCATGATCGTGCGCTGTTCGGGCGTGCCGCCGTCGACGCGGACGCGGTCGAGTTCGGTCTGCCAGATACGCGCTGCCGAGCGCCGGACCGCATCGAACTTCCAGCCTGTCGCTTCGCCCTGGAGCGCGGCCTTGGCGCCGGCGACGTCGACCGCGGAGATGCCGGTCTTGATCAGGATCGGCGAGCCGCCCGCCTGGTCGAAGAAGAACGCGACCTTCAGGCGGTTGCCGGTGACGCCCTTGGCACCCGCCGGTGCCGGCGTGTCGTCGTCGCCGAAGAACTGGACGCGGTCGGGTTTGCGCGAGAGCTGCATCGCGAAATGGATGCGCCGGCCCTTCGCCCAGCGGTGGACGCGGCGGCTGCCGGTGAGCATGCCATCGGGGAGAGCGCCAGCGAGGCCTCGTCGATCAGCGTGCCCTTGTCCCAGACGTCGAGGATCATGTGCGCGAAGTCGACCAGGATGTGGCCGGGGCCTTGCGGGAAGCTGTAGCGGTGGTGGCCGGTCCGCTCGGTCACGGTCAGTTCGGCGAGCACGCCCGATTCGAGCTTCACGCGGTAATAGCCGGGCTCGGCGAGCTCGTCGGTGAAGCGCTGGCGATAGCCGTCTTCGGGTTTGCCGAGCGCGCCGGGTTTCAGCTGCAACGGTCCGCGCGTCGGCACCACGAGGACGTCGAGCATGTCGCCGATCCCGGTGCCCGACAGATGCGTGTGGCTGAAGCCCATGATCGAGCCGTCGTCCTGGTGATAGCCCGAGCACGCATCCCAGCGGCTGTTGTCGGTATCGGGGCCGAGCTGGACCATGCCGAACGGCAGCGACGGACCGGGATAGGTATGGCCGTGGCCGCCGGTGCCGACGAACAGATCGGGTTTGCCCGCGACCGGGCGCTGGCCCTGCGCCTGCGATGCGGCGGGCAGGACGCCCGCGAGGCCGGCGAGCCCGGTGGTGGCGAGCACCTGGCGGCGGTTGGCGGTGGTCATCGTCTGTCTCCCGGAGTCCGTGTCAGTAGCGGGCGGCAAGCAAGGCGGGCTTGCGGCGCTCGAGGTCGAGGATCAGCTCGCCGAAAAGGCCATTGGCCCACGCGAACCAGTGCCGCGTGAACTTGGCCGGATCGTCCTTGTGGAAGGATTCGTGCATGAACCCGGTGCCGCCATGCGTCGTCTTCAGCCACGCAAGACACTGGCGGATCACGGCGTCGTCGTCGCTGTTCATCGCGTGCGTGATGATCGACATCGGCCAGATCATGTCGAGCCCGATATGCGGGCCGCCTATCCCGCGCGCGGCGGTGCCGGTGAAGAAATACGGGTTGCGATCGCTCCACGCGAGCGCGGCGGTACGGCGGAACAGCGGGTCGGTGCGATCCGCTGCGCCGAGCAGCGGCAGGCCCGACAGGCTCGGCACGTTGGCGTCGTCCATGAAGATCGCATTGCCGAAGCCGTCGACCTCATACGCCCAGACCTCGCCGCCCTGCCCGTCCGGCATCCGGCCATGTTTGCGTAGTGCCGTCTCGACCTCGGTCGCCAGCGCCTCGCTGTCGGTCGCGCCTGCCGTATCGCCGCGCGCCTCGCGCTGGACCGTCGCCAGCATCCGCAGCGCGGACACCGCGAACAGGTTCGACGGGATCAGGAACGGATAGAGGCACGCGTCGTCCGACGGGCGGAACATCGAATGGATCAGGCCGACTTTCCGCGTCGGGGCGCCATAGCCTTCGAACATGAGCGTCTCGGTCGGCGAGACGTTCAGGCGCTGGAAATGATACGGGCCCTTGCCGTCCTTGCGCTGCTGTTCGCGGAAGGTCGCGACCGCGCGGCGCATCGCCTTGGCCCAGAGATCGTCGAACGGCGTCTTGTCGCGCGTCGCGGTCCAATAGCCGTGCGCGAGCCGCATCGGATAGCAGAGCGAGTCGATCTCCCATTTCCGCTCGGCGACGCCCGGCTTCATGTCGGTCTGGTCGGTCCGTGCGCCGAGGTTCGACTTGGCGGTCGGATCCTCCATGAACGCATTGGCGTAGGGGTCGATCAGGATGCACCGCGCCTGCCGTGCGATCAGCCCGGTGAAGACACGGCGCAGGCCGGCATCCTTCGGCGCGAGGTGCACATAGGTCTGCATCTGCGCCGAACTGTCGCGCAGCCACAGCGCCTCGATATCGCCGGTGATGACGAACGCATCGGGCTTGCCCTCGGGTTTGCCATCGCCCGTGCCGACCTTGACGGTGGTGTCGAGTGTGTTGGGGTAGCAATTCTCGAACAGCCAGGCGAGTTCGGGGTCGGCGATCTTCGCCTTCACGCGCGCGATCTCGGCCTCGACCGCAGGGCTGACGAAGTGACGTTGCGCACGCGGCGGTCGCTTGCTCACGAGGGGCGCGGCGGCGGCGGCGGCGCGCGGGAGGCTGGCGGTGACCGCCAACGCGGCGGCCCCGGTCATGACGTCGCGACGACGAAAGCGCATTCCGGTCTCCATGATCAACGTCCCGCCACCGGTGCGCTCATCGAGAACGGCGCATCCGCCTTCGCCGCACCCCAGGCGGTGTTCGGCGTCGGCCCCATCACGAACCGCAGCGTGCCGCCCTGCTGCAACGCCGCGCGGGTCAGCCAGGGCTTGTCGTGCGGGGTACCGTTGAAGCTCGCCGACTGGATGTAGACGTTGCCGGGGCCGTTGTTCGCCGCCTCGATCGTCAGCATCTTGCCGCCGGGCATCGTCAGCTTCACGGTCTGGAACAGCGGGCTGCCGATCGCATATTGCCCGACCGCAGGCGTGACCGGATAGAAGCCCAGCGCCGAGAACACGTACCACGCCGAGGTCTGGCCGTTATCCTCGTCGCCCGGATAGCCGTCGGGCGCGGGCGAGTAGAGCTTCTTCATCACGTCGCGGACGTGATATTGCGTCTTCCACGGCGCGCCGGCCCAATCGTAGAGATAGGTCATGTGCTGGATCGGCTGGTTGCCGTGCGCATATTGCCCCATGTCGACGATCTGCATCTCGCGGATCTCGTGGATGGTCTGCCCGTAATAGCTGTCGTCGAAGATCGGCGGCGTGGTGAAGATCGAATCGAGCCGCTTCACGAACGCCTCGCGCCCGCCCATCAGGTCGGCGAGACCCTGCACGTCCTGCATCACCGACCAGCTGTAATGCAGCGCATTGCCCTCGGTGAAGGCATCGCCCCATTTGTACGGGCTGAACGGCGTCGACCAGCTCCTGTCCTTGTTGCGACCGCGCATCCAGCCGCTCTGCGCATCGTAGAGCTTGCGGTAATTCTGCGCGCGCGTGGCGTAGAGCTTCGCATCCTCGGTCTTGCCGAGCGCCGCCGCAAGCCGCGAGATCGAGAAGTCGGCGGTGGCGTATTCGAGCGAGCGCGCGGCATTCTCGTTGATGCCGACGTCATAGGGCACATAGCCGAGGCGGTTATAATATTCGACGCCCTCGCGCCCGACCGCGCCGACGACCTTGCCCTTCTTGTCGACCGGTCGCCCTTGCGAAGTCGTCGCGTTCTTGACCATCGCCTCGTACAGCGTCTCGACGTCGAACCCGCGCACGCCGTTGAGGTACGCGTCGGCGATCAGGTTCGCCGAGTTCGATCCGATCATCACGTCGCGGTGGCCGGGGCTCGCCCATTCGGGCAGCCAGCCGGACTCCTTGTAGGTGTTGACCAGCCCCTGCATGATCTCGCTGTCGCGCTCGGGATACATCAGCGCGAAGAACGGGAAGACCGCCCGCCACGTGTCCCAGAAACCGTTGTCGGTGTATAGGAAGCCCGGGTGCACCTTGCCGTCGTACGGGTTGTAATGGACGGTCTGGCCCTTGCCATCGACCTCGTGGAACATGCGCGGGAATTGCAGCATGCGGTACAGCGCCGAATAGAAGATACGGCGGTTGTCGAGATTGGGATCGGTGACCTGGACGCGGTCGAACTCGCGCTGCCAGATCGCCTTGGCCTTCGTCTTGGTCTGCTCGAACCCGTCGCCACCGATCTCGCCGCGCAAGTTTCGCTCGGCCTGTTCGAGGCTGATGAACGAAGACGCCACCTTGACGCCGACCTGCTCGCCCTTGCGAGTCTTGAAGCTGACGACCGCGCCGACATGATCGCCCTGGCGCGTCGGCGTCGCGGTGACCTGCCCCTTGCCGTCCCAGGTCTGGCTGACGGTGAAGTCGTGGTCGAATTCGGCGACGAAGTAATTGTGGAAATTATCGGGCACGCCGCCGTGATTGTTGCGGACATAGCCGGTGATGCGGCGCTTGGCCTTGTCGATCGAGACCATCGAGCCGCCGGCATAGCCGTCGAGGATGATGTGCGCGTCGTTGCTCTGCGGGAAGGTGAAGCGGAACTGCGCGGCGCGGTTGGTCGGCGCGACCTCCGCCGTCACGTCGTAATCGGCGAGATAGACCTTGTAGCTGTACGGCCGGCTGTCCTCCGCCTTGTGGCTGTACCAGGACGCGCGTTCGTCCTCCTTCACCTTCAGCGCACCGGTCGTCGCCATCAGCGAGAACGCGGCATAATCGTTCATCCACGGACTGGGCTGGTGGGTCTGCTTGATGCCGTTGATCTTGTTCGCGTCGTAGTGTAGCCCCAGCCGCTGTTGGTCTTGCCGGTGACCGGCGTCCAGAAGTTCATGCCCCACGGCACCGCCACCGCGGGATAGGTGTTGCCATAGGATAAGGTGTAGTCGGAATCGGTCCCCATCAGCGGGTTGACCAGATCGACCGAAGGCTGGTCCTGCGGCTGCATCGCTCCGGTGGCTGAAGCGGCCGCCGCGCTGGCCTTGGTCTGGGCCAGTATCGGCGCGGGCGCGACGAGGGCGAGCGACGCGATCGTCGCTACCGTGCCGCGCAAATTGGCGATCACCCTGTTTCTCACATCGCTCTCCCTGAAGATTGTGTCGGCTTCTGCACGCCGATCGGTCGCGGCTTGACGCCCGCATTGGTCATCACCACCGGCTCGATCCGACCATCGGCGGCAAAGACCATCCTGTCGATCGCGATCTGCCGGTGTTCGCCGCGATCGGTGTCGAGCGGGCGGCGGTGATAGGCGATGTACCAGTCGTCGGTGCCGGGCACGTTGACGACCGAATGATGCCCGGCGCCGCGCGCGATGCGAAGGTCCTGCGACAGGATCTTGCCGCGCGGCGTGAACGGCCCGGTCGGTCCCGGCCCGGTCGCATAGGCGACGCTATAGTCCGGGCCGGTCCAGCCGCCCTCCGACCACATCAGATAATAGACGCCCTTGCGCTCGATCATGAACGAGCCCTCGACATAGCCGGGCGGCGTCACTTCCTTGTATTTCGATCCGTCCGCGAACGGCAGGATGCGTTTCAGGTCCGCGCTGAGGCGGACGACGTTGCAATGCTTCCAACCGCCGTAGAAGAGATAGACCTGGCCGTCCCGGTCGCGAAACGCGAACGGGTCGATCGGTTGCGCACCGTTGTGGAAGGCGCCGACCAGCGGCTTGCCGATCGCATCCTTGAACGGACCGCCGGGCCGATCGCTGACCGCGAGGCCGATCCCGCCAAGCTCCGCATCGCTCTGGATGTCGTTAGCGCTGAAGAACATATAATAGCGGCCATTCGCCTGGATCACCGACGGCGCCCAGATCGCATAGGCCGCCCAGGCCGCGTTCCGCACGTCGAACACGTGGTCGTGCTTGGTCCAGTGCACCAGATCGGGTGACGAGAACGCATTGAAGAAGGTCTGCATCCCGTAGGACGGACGCACCGTCTTGCGCTGGCGGGCGAGCTTTTGCGCGGCCGAGAAGCGGCTGGTGACGTCGGGCTTGCCGTAATGGTCCGAATAGGTCGGATAGATCCAGTAGCGCCCGGCGAACACGCGGATCTCGGGATCGGCATACCAGCCGGGAACGATCGGGTTCGACGCGCTGGCCAGACCGCACATCAGCAGCGCGGACGCGGTCAGCGCGATCCGAACCCCACGCCGCCCGCGTGTTTCACCCACGCCCTTCGACGTGGCGCCGCGAGAAAGGGAGGGCAGCGCCGCGAAGGCGCCACCCGAGAGAAAAGCCGGTTGTGCCAAGTCATCAGAAGTTGAACGAGACGCCCACATAGGCCCGGCGACCGAAGTAATTCCGGTAGGTGAAACGGTCCTTCGTGTCGTTGCCGAGATGGCGGCTTTCCTCGGCCTTGGTGAGGTTGATCACCGAGGCGGTGAGGTTCAGCCGGTCGGTCAGCGCATACGCCGCGTTGAGATCGACCTGCGCGTAGGGATCGGTGTATTCGTTCAGGCCCGACTGCAACCCGCCGACGACCTCGCCGCGCCGGTTGTACGATGCACGCAGCAACACCTTGCCATGTTCGTAGAAGACCGAGGCGTTGACCTGGGTCTTGGCGCTGCCGACCAACGCGGACGAGCCGACCTTCTGGCCGTCGAGCGTGACGTCCGCCACCGACGTGTCGTTATAGGTGAAGTTGACCTGCGCGCCGAGACCGAAGGGCAGCGTGTGCTGCGCGTACAGCTCGACGCCCTGCGACCGCGCGTTCGAACCGTTCGCGACCGTCGAGTAAGGCTGGATCAGCTGTTGCGTTCCATTGACGTCGCGGGTGACGTTCAACACCAGCGGGACGACGAAATCGGAGACGTCCTTACGGAAGAAGGTCGCGCCGAGCACCGAACCGCGACGGAAATACCATTCGATGCCGAGATCATATTGCCACGCCGAGAACGGATTCAGATCCGAATTGCCGCCGCTGCCCGACCAGCCGGCGAACTCGCCGAACTGGCCGCGATCGAACGCATAGGCGTCCGAGCGGAAGGTGAGCGAGCGCTGTGAGCCGAGATCCGCGAAGGACGGCCGGGCGATGACCTTGGCGACCGCACCGCGGACAAGGAGGTCGGGCGTGACCTCGTACGATACGTTGAAGCTCGGCAGCCAGTCCGTGTAGGTCTTCGACTGGTCGGCGCGCGTGTTGACGATCGTCTCGCGCACGCTGAGCGGCAGGACCTGGCAATTGCCGTCGGGGCCGAGCGGACGGTTGGGATCGGTCGGGCCGCCGGGTCCGTTGACGCAGTAATCGTTGAGATACTGCAGGCGATCGGAGGTATTGCCCGACTGTTTCGTGTTGGCCATGCGGAGACCAATGTTGCCGCGAAGACCGCCCGTGCCGAAATTCGCCTGGGCATAGCCGGCCCACACCCGCTCCCCCAACGAATAGACGAAGTCGGGTTCGTACACCCGCACCGCCTGGCCATAGGTCGAGTTCAGATAGCTCAGATATTGTTCGAAGTTGATGCCCGGGACGGTGTTCGCATTGAAGCCGCCGTTGATGTTGCCGATCGGCTCCGCATAGAAGAATTCGGGCCGCGCGACGGCGCCGGCGGCAGTATCCTGATAGCGGAGCAAGGTCGCGGGATCGGCATACCAGTCGTTGCGACCGGTCTCGCGGCCGATCTTCAGGTCACGCCATTTGGCGCCGATCTGCACCGATTTCAGGAACCCGTCGAAGCGTCGCGTCAGATCGAGCTGCGCATAACGCTGGCCGAGGTCGCTGTTGACGAAGCTCGACCCGGTCGAGCCGACGTCGATCTGCGCGATGCCGTTGCGGATGTTGTTCTGGATTTCGGGCGAGAACTCGAAATTGGCGATGCCGTCCGAGATGTCCCAGTTGCTGACCAGATTGCCGTTCTGCTCCTGCCCGGGGTGGTCAGGCGCGGCTTGGCGGCGACGTTGAAGCGGACCGAGGGACCGCCACTCGACTTGGTCTTGCCGAGTTTCAGGACAGCATCGAAACGATCCTGGCTGTATTTGACCTCGGTCTCGAACGTGTTCGAAACCTGTTTCTCGCGGCTGTACGTGCCGGCGATCTGCGGCGTTTCCATCGTGCACGGGGTCGCGCGGGCGAGGCAGCCCGTCCCCGGCGCCGGCACCGCGAAGTTCGCCGACTGGAAGATCGTCCCGCTCTTGTCGAGCGTCGCGCCGGTGAAGAAATCATTATAGCCCCATTCGGGGATCTTCAGCACGTTCGAGGTGAAGTCGCTGGAATAGCCGAACCGGAAATAGTTGGACGTGACGGTGACGTTGTCGAACGGGCGGAACTGCGCGGTAGCCTGTACGCCGTACCGCTCGCGCTCCTGGTCGAAGACTTCGGCATTGACCGACTGCGGCGCCCAATAGCCCGAATAATGCGTGCCATCGCGCGCGGTCGTGCCCTGCCCCGGCCAGTAGGAAATCGCGTCGTCGTTCTCGAAGGCCTTGCCGTTGACGTCGGTCGCGGGTGTCAGGACATTGCCCTGCGCGTCGCGGTCGCTCCACCACAGCCAGCTTTCCGACGAACTGCGCAGTTCGCGGTTGGTGCGCTTTGCCAGACGCCGCCGACCAGCAGGCCGAACGTCTCGTCCTTGTTCTTCCACGAAACCTGGCCGCCGAGCTGCGGCTCGTATTTCTCGGTAGTGTCCGAATAGGTGCCTTCGGCAGACACGAAGCCCGACCAGGCGGGCACGTCGAACGGCCGCCGCGTGTTGAGGATGATGGTGCCGCCGACGCCGCCTTCTTCGAGGCGCGCTTCGGGCGATTTATAGACTTCGGTGGAGGCGATGAAGGTCGACGGAAGCAGGACGTAGTTGAACGACCGCTGCGGCTCGCCACTGTCGGCACCGGCGAGGAAATTGCCGTTGAGCAAGGTGAGCGTCAGGCCCGACTGAAGGCCGCGGATGCTGACGCGGCTGCCTTCGCCGCCGTCGCGGGTGATGACGACGCCCGGAACGCGCTGCAAGGCGTCGGCGACGTTCTTGTCGGGGAACTTGCCGACGTCCTCGGCGGTGATGACGTCGACGAACGCGTTGGCCTCGCGCTTCTGGTTGAGGCTCTTCTCGATCGAACGACGATAGCCGGTGACGACGATGTCCTGCCCGGCTTCTTCCGGCTGGACGGTACCGTCGGCCTGCGGCGCGCCGTCGGGCTGGATGGTGCCGGCAGCCTGGCCGGATTCCGCGGTTGCGGTCGAGGCGGGCCCAGTTGTGGCGGGCGCAGTCGTGGCGGGCGCAGTCGTGGCGGGCGCAGTCGTGGCGGGCGCAGGCGTGGTCGGCTGGGGCGGAGTTGCGGGGTCGGCCTGGGGCGCGACGACCGTCGGCGGCACCGGCGGCGCGGCCTGTTGCGCGTGGGCGGTACTGGCCAGGGCCGCAGTAAGACTGACCGTCGCCAGCAGACATGGCCGACGGAAACGATCACGCACTATGCTTGAACGCGAGACTTTGCTTACGGTCATCAGACTTTCCTCTTCCTCGCGAGGACGCCTGCGCCCCCTCGCTTACCCCTGCGAATAGCGCGCCTGCCCACCGTTTTCGGTTGGGCCGTCCGGTTGAATCGGATCCTGTCGGCGTGCAGTCTCGACGCCGCTATTTGCCAATTGTAAAAGCAAATTGTCAAATAGATTGTTCGGCTAGTTTTGGACCGGCGTGGCCGTAACTCCACCATCGGCGGGTCGGCGCCGGGAAAGTCTGTGGGAAATCATCGCCGGGACTGGAACTGGCTGACGTATACGTCGGCGGGCTGGGTCAGTCCGCGGGCGCGGAATCCTTCCAGAGCGCGCCGGCCTTGGGCAGCAGGAAATGGCTGAACGGCAGGATCGCCGCGCCGACCGCGGGCGCGTCCTCCGACAAGGCGGCGCGGCGGACGGGGCGATCTGCGGCGCGTCGGTCGCGTCGCGGATCATCGCATTCACCCGGTCCGCGACCTTTTCGACGAGTCGGCTGGGAAGGCGTCCGCCGATCAGGATGACCGCCGGATTGATCAGGCAGTTGATCGCGTCGAGCGGCGTGCACAGCGTCCGGGCCGCGCGTTCCACCCACTCGTCGAGGCAGCGCTCGACCGCGGGGCTCCACTCGGCCTGGTGGAGCACGTCGCCGATAGCGAACGCTGAACCCGACAAATGCGCCGCCAACCCCGACAGCGACACCAGCGTCTGCACGGTCTCGCGACCGCCCGCCGCCGCCGTCCCTGCTCCGGCTCCCGCCCCCGTCGTCATGAAGCCGAGTTCGCCGCTGCGCCCGTGCGCGCCGCGGACATAGGCGCCGTCCGCGACGAAACCGCCGCCGAGCCCGGACGAGACGAGGATGTAGAAGAAACTGCTGTAGTTCTGCCCCAGACCAAGCTGCATCTCGCCGGTGGCGGCGGCGGCGGCGTCGTTCTCGACGAACACCGGCAAGGACAGCGGCTTTTCGAACAACGTCGCCATGTCGATCCCGTCCCACGCGGCATAGGCCGCCGGACGACCCGGCAGCGCGACCCGCCCCAGGTCGTCCGGCCGCGCGACGCCGATGCCGACGAGCTTGGCGGGATCGACCTTCGCGCTTTTCAGCAGCGCGCGGACCGAGCCGCGAAACAGATCGCGGACGTCGTCGGGCAAGGCGAAGTCGATCTCGATCGATTTGCGCGCCAGGATCTCCGCGGAGAAATCGACCAGCACGATGGTGATGTGATCGCGGTCGATGTTGACGCCAATCGAATAGCAGGCGTCGCGCCGGACCACGAGCTTGGTCGGCGGCTGTCCGCGCCCGCCACGGCGTTGCCCGGCCTCCTCGATCATGCCCTCCTGCAACAGGCGGCGCGTGATATTCGCGATAGCGGGCCCGGTCAGCCCGGTGATCCGCGCCAGATCGACGCGCGTCAGCGATTTGCCGAGCCGGATGGCGTGGAGCGTCACGCGTTGATTGTGATCCGCGGCACGTTCGAGATTGGTGCCCGACAGGCGCGGCGGCGTCTGCTCGGTCACGCGCGGCGATCCGGATGGAGGGTGTGCGGCACGCGGTGTGAGAGGTTAGCTGCCGATAGTCGACGGCGTGGTGCGCGTTGCAGGGTCATACGAGCAAATCCTTGTCGGGTGCGGCCAGCACGCGCAGTATGTGGTCCTGGACGTCGCGCACGGCCCGTCGACCCGTCATCAAGACCATCACTTGCGCCCCCACCCCAAACTGCTCGTTTGAATTATCCAATTTGATGTTCTAATCCTCTTCGGCGGTTGCGCAAGAGCTGACATCTAGTCCGGCCGACGACCCGACCGCGGAGGAAGCAGGAGCGTGCAGATTATGGTTCGTCCCGCAACCAGCGCGCGCCCGCGACCTTTGCAAGCGCGCTGAGCGATCATGCCAGGCGCAGCTATACTGATTTCGTTCGACGAGACGGTCAACGGGATCGAGCCCGCGCACTTCGATTACGCTTTTCAACTTCTTTTCTTCCTCCTTACGGGTGACCTCGATGTCGGCTTTCAAACGATCATGCCTCGCGGTTGCCTTGATCGGCACGTTCCTGTCGGGCCTGGCCGGCCTGTCGGGGGCCGCTTTTGCCCAGGACGCGGCCAAGCCGAGCGATGCGGTCGATCCGTTCATCGGGACGGGGGCGAAGGGCACACGTTCCCGGGAGCGGTCGCGCCGGTCGGCATGGTCCAGTTGTCGCCGGATACCGATACGTCCTGCGTGATCCGCACCTGCTACGGCCACGCCGCGGGATATCGCTACGACGATCCGACGATCGAGGGATTCAGCCACACGCATTTCTCGGCGCAGGGCATTCGGATCTCGGCGATATCCTCGTCATGCCGGTGTCGGGTGACACCGTGCCGATGGACCCCGGCACGCCTGCCGCACCCGGCTATCGCTCGCGCTTTTCGCACGCCACCGAGGTAGCCAAGCCGGGCTATTACGCGGTCACGCTGGACGGTCCCGGCGTGCGTGCGGAAATGACCGCGGGCACGCGGATCGGCGTGCATCGCTACAGCTTTCCTGAGGGCAAGGCCGCGCATATCGTGGTCGATCTGCGGTCTTCGCTCTATAATTACCCCGGCAAGATCCTGTGGTCGGGGCTGCACATGCGGGACGACGGCGTGCTCACCGGCTTCCGGGAGACGCGCGGCTGGGCGCCCGGGCGCAAGCTCTACTTCGCGATGCGGTTCTCCGCGCCGCTGGTCGGCCACGCGCTGGTCGATCGCGAGAAGGACGTCGCGTACAAGGGATTCCAGGGTCCGGGCCGTGGCAGCGATGCGCTGGCGGAGAAACTCGGTCAGGCACTCGAAGCGCGGCTTGATTTCGGTCACCTCGATGCTCCGCTCGAAGTGAAGGTCGGGATATCGGGGGTCGACGAGGCCGGAGCGCTCGCCAATCTGGACAGCGAGCTCGGCGGCTTCGACGCGGTCCGCACCAAGACGCAGGGCGACTGGGATACTGCGCTGGGCGCGGTCAAGTTCGAGGCCGCGGCCCTGATGCGCCAGATCTTCGCGACCGCGCTGTATCACAGCCTGCTCGCACCGAGCGTCTGGAGCGACAGCGACGGGCGGTATCGCGGGCCCGACGATCAGGTGCATCAGGCCGACGGCTTCACGGTCCGCTCGACCTTCTCGCTATGGGACACGTTCCGCGCCGAACATCCGCTGCTGACGCTCATCCAGCCGGAGAAGACCAATTCCGATATCGTCCGCTCGCTGATCGCCAGCCAGCAGCATAGCCCCGACGGTATCCTGCCGGTGTGGCAATTCGCCGGGCGCGAGACGTGGACGATGATCGGTTATCACGCGGTCCCTGTCATTGCCGACGCGTATATGAAGGGCATCGGCGGCTTCGACGCGGACGCCGCATTGCAGGCGATGGTCGCGAGCGCCGACCACGCCTCCTATGGCGGACTCGGCGAGTATATCCAGCGCGGCTACGTGCCGATCGACAAGGAGCCGGAGGCGGCATCGAAGACGGTCGAATATGCCTATGACGACTGGACGATCGCGCGAATGGCGCGCCGCATGGGCAAGACCGACATCGCCGAGCGGTTCGAAAAGCGCGCGGGCAATTGGCGCAACAGCTTCGACGCGAAAACCGGTTGGCTGCGCGCACGGCTTGCGAACGGCGCGTTCCGCACGCCGTTCGATCCGACCGCGATCAACTACGGCTCGGATTATACCGAGGGCAATGCGTGGCAATATAGCTGGTTCGTGCCGCAGGATCAGGCGGGGCTGTTCCGGCTGCTCGGCGGCGATGCGAAGACCGTGAAGAAGCTCGATGCGATGTTCGAGTTCGACAATTCGAAGGTCGATTACAGCCATGCGGAGGATATCGCCGGGCTGATCGGCCAATATATCCACGGCAACGAGCCGAGCCACCACGTCGCCTATCTCTACAGTTACGCCGGCGCGCCGTGGCGGACGCAGGAGCGGCTCGGGCAGATCGTCGCGAGCCAATATGGCGCCAAGCCCGAGGGGCTGAGCGGCAACGACGACCTTGGCCAGATGTCCGCCTGGCTGGTGTTCACTGCGCTCGGTTTCTACCCGGTTGCCCCTGGATCGAACGAATATGTCATCGGCCGCCCGTTCCTGTCGCAGGCGACGTTGGCGCTGCCCAGCGGCAAGCAGTTCGCGATCCGGACGGACAATCTGTCGGATGCGAACCCGTACATCCGGTCGGTCACGCTGAACGGCACGCCCCTCACCCGCAGCTATCTGCGCGACGACGAGATCCGGCAGGGTGGCGAATTGCGGTTCGTGATGGGTGCGCAGCCGAACAAGGCCTGGGGCAAGGGTGCGAAGGCCCGGCCGTTCTCGTCCTCGACTGCTGGCTCAAACGGGCCGGCTCGAACGGACATGCGGCGGCGGGGCGATGACCCAACGACCCGGCGATAGCGCGACCAAAATACAACGCCGGCCAGCAATACCCGTGGCAATATTAATTAGTTCTTCACTGTTTTGCCCAAAGCTTATAGTCTAGTGTTTCGTGTAAAAGGGAGTTTTCTAAATGCGTAAATTCATTCTCGCCGTATCCGCAATCGCCGCCGCAGCGATGCCAGTTGCCGCCAACGCAGCTGCTACCGTTTCGGCCGCAAAGTCGGTCCGCGCCGGCACGTCGACGACCGAAGACAGCAAGGTCTCGGGCGCCGGTCTGCTGATCGTCGCACTCGCAGCCGTCGCCGTCGGTGGCGGTCTGTACATGGCGATCGACGGTGGCGACGACAACTCCGACAGCAACTAAGTCGGTGGGGCGACATTTCGATGTCGCCCCTTTTTCAATGCCTTAGCGGCAACAACTTCTACGCCTATCCTGATCCGATACACCCCGTGCTGCCGTCGCATAGCGACGATGAAGCGCCCTGGGGAACGCAGCGACGATGAGATTTCGCGCTGGTGCGCTCCGATACTTTCGATCTTCGCGTGACGCGCCTAGCGTGCGGCATGGACGAATTGACGCTCAGCGTGGTCGGCATCGACTTTTCCAACACGGACCGCAGCAAAAGCAACCGCCGTATGGAGCTGCTGGTCTGCGCCCTCGGCGAGCCGGTCGAGCTGCGCCGCGAACCGAAAAATCCGCATGATGCCAACGCCGTCGCCGTGTTCAGCGCGCGGGGTGTGCAGGTGGGATATCTCTCCGCCGAGCGCGCGCCGCTGATCGGACGGCGGATGCAGCAGGAGGAGCATGCCGTGGTGTTCCAGGCGCTGGTCGGCAGCATGGGCTATGTCCGCATCCGTTTCGGCGGCGGTGTACCGACATTGCCGGATCTGGTGGAGGGAGAATTGGCAGCCCGGTCGCGCAGCCGCGCGGCGCCCTTGGATCCGGACGCGTTCTATCCCGATCCCGAAGGCCCGGAATGGGGGCGTGAACTTCTGATCCTTTCCCCGGGGGGTAGCTGACACTTGCCGGACGGAGGGGGCGGACACGCAACAGAGGTCGTCGCCCCTCCCCCTCCGTCGCTACGCGCCACCTCTCCTGGCGGGGAGGATTTCAACGTGCTTAAATACCCTGCGCAGTCACTGCTCGCCCGGTCGCTTCGAGATCGCGCGTCATGTCCGCGAGGCAGCGATCGACCAGCGCCTCGTCCGAACTCCGCACCACGAAGTTCGCGCCCGTCCTGCCGTCGCGGAAGAACGGATAGCTGCCGATCGCGACGCCCTCGTGCGCCTTCTCGGCGTCGCGCAACAGGTCCGCGACCTCGCTCTCCGCGACCCAGCAGCCGATCGTCTTCGAGACCACCGGACGCCCGCCCTCCAGCGTCCCCGTCAGCGCGTCGAGCATCCCAGCCGTAATGTGCGGCACGCCCGCCATGATGAAGATGTTGCCGATCCGGATCCCGGGCGCGCCCGACACCTTGTTGTCGATCAGGTCCGCGCCGACCGGTACCCGCGCCATCCGCGCCCGTGCCTCGGTCAGTCCGCCGCGCGTCGCGTAATACGCCTCCAGCACCGCCATCGCCCGAGGGTGATGCTCGACCGCGACGCCCAGCGCCTCGGCGATCGCATCGACGGTGATGTCGTCGTGAGTCGGCCCGATCCCGCCGGTCGTGAACAGATAATCGTTGCGGGCGCGCAAGGTGTTGACCGCCTCGACGATCGCCTCGGTCTTGTCGGCGACCACGCGCACTTCGGCGAGGCGAATGCCCTGCACGTTGAGCCAGGCCGCGATCTGCGCGACGTTCTTGTCCTGCGTGCGGCCCGACAGGATCTCGTCGCCGATGATCGTCAGCGCGGCCGTCCAGATGCGTTCCTCTACCATGACCCTCGCATAGCCTCGCAAAACCGCCGCCGCCACGCTATATCGAGCGACATGACCGAATATGTAACCGTCACATCGGACCAGCCCGACGCGCGCACCGGCGCCATCAAGCTCCACGGCCCCGCCGCCTTCGAAGGCATGATGAAAGCGGGTCGCCTCGCCGCCGAGACGCTCGACATGATCGTGCCGCACATGGTGCCGGGCGTGACCACCGCCGAGATCGACCGGCTGATCTACGACTTCATCATCGCCGGTGGCGGCGTCCCCGCGACGCTCGGTTATCGCGGTTACACGCACAGCGTCTGCATCTCGATCAACCATGTCGTCTGCCACGGCATCCCGAGCGAGAAGACGCTGAAATCGGGCGACATCGTCAACGTCGACGTGACGCCCCTGCTCGACGGCTGGCACGGCGACACGAGCCGGATGTATCTGATCGGCGACGTGCCCATCAAGGCGCGCCGCCTCGTCGAAGTCACCTACGAATGCCTGATGATCGGCATCGAGCAGGCCAAGCTCGGCAACCGCATGGGCGACGTCGCCAATGCGATCCAGCGGCACGCCGAGAAGCACCGCTACGGCGTGGTCCGGGATTTCTGCGGCCACGGTGTCGGCCGCCTGTTCCACGACGCGCCCGAAGTCGTCCATGTCGGCAAGCCCGGCACCGGCCCCGAACTGCGCCCCGGCATGATCTTCACGATCGAGCCGATGATCAACATCGGCCGCCCCGACGTAAAGCTGCTCGACGATGGCTGGACTGCGGTCACGCGGGACCGCTCGCTGTCCGCGCAGTTCGAGCATTCGATCGGGATTACGGAGACGGGGTGCGACATCTTCACGCTCAGCCCCAAGGGCTACACGCAGCCGCCTTACGTTTGACGTGACTCGGGGCGTGCTTGCGAAATCGGCACCCGCTGCCGAGAGCCATCTCCACGCCCCCACCCCGTCATACTGACGAAAGTCAGGATCCAGAGCCACAAGACGGCGCGCACCGTTACCCTGGATCCTGACTTTCGTCAGTATGACGACGTGTGTGGGAACGACGTAACTACACGTCGCGGCAGAAGATCGAAGCCTTGCGCAACTCCACCTCGGCGCTTTCACCGGCGGCGGCATCACCCTTCGCCTCGCCACCCTTGGTCTGGACCGTCAGTTCGGCCGGCCCCTCGATCCGGCACAAGATACCCTTCGCCGACTGGCTGCACGCCTTGCTCAGCTCTGTCGTACGCGGCCTGAGTCTGCTCGCCCGCCGGTCGAACCATGAACGAGACCATCGACGATCCACCGAACAGCTGCGATCCCAGGCCCATCGTATTGACCCGCCATTCGGTCGCCCGGGTAGGCTTCGAGCCAGCCTGCTTCATGTTGAGCTTGGGCGCCAGCCGCTCGCAGAAACTCGTCGATCCCTGCGCGGGCAATTGCGTCGCCGAGCCGCCAAGCATCATCACGGCCAACATAGTTACGGTCTTCATTCGACTCTCCACTTAAACCGCCCGCTCGCGCACGCTTCACACGCGGTCTGACGCCGATATGTGACACAGCGGCGGCAACGCGCCAATCCTGCCCACACCGCTGGGCATCGAGACGCTGGGGATCGAGACGCTGGCCAGCCGCCCCCCACCCCGCTAAAGCCCCGCTCCATGACCGAGATCACACCGCAGATCGTCGCCGACCACGGCCTGTCCCCCGAAGAATATGAGCGCGTTCTGCGCGCGATCGGCCGCGAGCCGAACATGGTCGAGCTCGGCATCTTCTCGGTCATGTGGTCCGAGCATTGCAGCTACAAATCCAGCAAGATCCACCTGATGAAGCTCCCCACCAAGGGGCCCCGCGTCATCTGCGGCCCCGGTGAGAACGCCGGCGTCGTCGACATCGGCGACAACCAGGCGGCGATCTTCAAGATGGAGAGCCACAACCACCCCTCGTACATCGAGCCGTATCAGGGCGCGGCGACCGGCGTCGGCGGCATCCTGCGCGACGTCTTCACAATGGGGGCGCGGCCGATCGCCAACCTCAACGCGCTGCGCTTCGGTCGCCCTGATCACCCCAAGATGCGCCACCTGATCTCGGGCGTGGTCCACGGCATCGGCGGCTACGGCAATTGCGTCGGCGTGCCGACCGTTGGCGGCGAAGTAAACTTCCACAGCGCGTATGACGGCAACATCCTGGTCAACGCGATGACCGTCGGGATCGCCGATCAGGACAAGATCTTCTATTCGGCCGCGAGCGGCATCGGCAATCCGATCGTCTATGTCGGCAGCAAGACCGGCCGCGACGGCATCCACGGCGCGACGATGGCCTCGGCCGATTTCGGCGAGGATTCGGACGCCAAGCGCCCGGACCGTCCAGGTCGGCGATCCGTTCACCGAGAAGTTGCTGATCGAAGCCTGCCTCGAACTGATGGCAACCGACGTCATCGTCGCGATCCAAGACATGGGTGCCGCGGGTCTCACCTCGTCGTCGGTCGAGATGGCGTCGAAGGGCGGCGTCGGCATCGAACTCGTCATGGACGACGTACCGCAGCGCGAAACGGGCATGACCCCGTACGAGATGATGCTCTCGGAATCGCAGGAGCGCATGCTCATGGTCCTGAAGCCTGGCCGCGAGGCCGAGGCCGAGGCGATCTTCAAGAAATGGGAGCTCGATTTCGCGGTGATCGGCCGCGTTACCGACACCGGCCGCATGGTGCTGACGTTCAAGGGCGAGACGGTCTGCGACATCCCGCTCGGGCCGCTCGCCGACGAGGCCCCGCTGTACGATCGGCCGCACGTGCCGACGCCAAAGCCCGCGCCGCTCGAAAACGCGCCGCACAGCAACGATATTGCCGCCGATCTGCTCACGCTGATGGGCTCGCCGGACGTCGCCTCGCGCCGCTGGATCTGGGAGCAGTACGACCACATGGTCGGCGCCGACACCGTCCAGCGCCCCGGTGGCGACGCCGCGGTCGTCCGCGTCCACGGCACGCAAAAGGCGCTGGCGATGACCACCGACTGCACGCCGCGTTACTGTTTCGCCGACCCGGTCGAGGGCGGCAAGCAGGCGGTCGCCGAAGCCTGGCGCAACCTGACCGCGGTCGGCGCGCTGCCGCTCGCCGTCACCAATTGCCTCAACTTCGCCAACCCGCAGCGCCCCGAGATCATGGGGCAAATCGTCGGCTGCCTCGAAGGCATGAGCGACGCCTGCATCGCGCTCGACTTCCCGATCGTGTCGGGCAACGTCTCGCTCTACAATGAATCCAAGGCGACCGGCGGTGGTTCGGCGATCCTGCCGACGCCTGCGATCGGTGCAATTGGCTTGCTGGCCGACTGGCAGAAGAATGCGACGATCGCGTTCAAGGGTTCGGGCGACATCATCCTCGCGGTCGGCACGCGCGGCGGGCATCTCGGCCAGTCCTTGTGGCTGCGCGAATGCCACGGCCGCGAACAGCTCGACGCGGGCCCGCCGCCGCCGGTCGATCTCGCCGCAGAACGCCGCGTCGGCGACCTGATCCGCGAAGCTATCGCGCTGGGGCAGCTGACCGCGGTCCACGACGTCTCCGACGGCGGCATAGCGGTGACGCTCGCGGAAATGGCGCTGGCTGGCGGGATCGGCGCGATGATCGACCGCAAGCAGCCGTTCGACTGCGCCCGCGCGTTCTTCGCCGAAGATCAGGAGTCTACATCGTCACCGTCGAGGACCACGCGCTGCTCGACTTCCTCGGCGCGGCGCACGCTGCGGACGTCGAGGCCGAACCCCTGGGTCGCACCGGCGGCAAGCGCCTGATCTTCGAACGCCCCGACCGCGACGACGTCATCGCGCTCGACACGCTGCGGACGGCGCACGAGGGGTTCTTCCCGAAGCTGATGGGGTCGACGCGGCGTTGGCATGATAGGGTCGGCGGGCGGCATACCAGCAGTGCTCGTGCGCGCGCCCTTCTCACCACCCCGGCGCAGGCCGGGGCCGAGCTGGGAAGGCAGCAGTAACGAAGCGCCGTCGCTAGCAACATCCGTGTCGCAACTGGGCCCCGGCCTACGCCGGGGTGGTCGCTATTTGGGATCGAGCAAACAGCCTTAAACTACCGATGTGTCCCCGCGAAAGCGGGACCCAGCCTGGGCTCCCGCCTTCGCGGGAGAACAAGGTAGTGCGTGCCGCCATTTCTTCGAAGCCCGACCTGCTGTCAGATCGCGCACCCGTCGCTAATCCCAACGCGCCACCCACCGAGCGC
Organism: Sphingomonas sp. AC411; assembly: GCF_979253035.1. Lineage (NCBI taxonomy): Bacteria > Pseudomonadati > Pseudomonadota > Alphaproteobacteria > Sphingomonadales > Sphingomonadaceae > Sphingomonas > Sphingomonas sp. AC411. The sequence goes on from NZ_CEEDAQ010000001.1 coordinate 1,842,246, forward strand.
CGTCACCCATTCCAGCCCCTGTTCCGTCATCGCAGCGAAAGCTGGGATCTCCCCGATCGGGTCGCGACACTCGCCAACAGGAATACCCCAGCTTCCGCTGGGGCGACGAGTGGCGTGAGCTCGGCGCCGGGTCGAAGTGCCGATGACGGGCAAGGATACGGATACGGATACGGATACGGATACTAGTTCGGACTCGGATACTAGTTCGGACACGGATACTGGTTCGGACACGGATACCGGTTCGGATACGCACGCGCAGGCGACGAACAATTACCGACGTGAAGGTATCGCCAAGACAATCGTGTCACGGCAAGCCCCGGCACATCGCCCAGTCGCTTCAGCCCATCGCGCAGGCTGTCCTACAGCAACCCGATATGCCAGCGTCGGATCATGATCGAAGCATTCCTCCATCACCGCAGCGCTGAAAGGCGTCGACCAGAGCTCAGCGCCGGTCGAGCAAGGCCCGAGGCTGCCCCGGCCAACCAAAATAACCGCACTTCCGAACGCAACGACGCCGCATCCCAGCCGCCGAGACGACCCCGCGAAACACCCCAGAAGATGCTGCACCAGCGTCTACACTGCCTGCACATCGCCCTCCCCGCATGACCCCCTCCTCCACCAGAATCGCCACGCTCGACGTCATCCGCGGCGTTGCGGTCATGGGTATTCTCGCCGCCAACATCGCCGCGTTCGGCTTTCCGTACTTCGCCTATATGTCGCCGGCGTCGATGGGCGCGCCGAGCCTTGCCGACACGATCGCATGGACCGCCAACTTCATCGTCATCGACGGCAAGATGCGCGGGCTGTTATCGGTGTTGTTCGGGGCGTCGATGCTGCTGGTCATCGACAGCGCGCGCGCGCAGGGCGACGAAGCCGCAGCGGTGCATTTTCCGCGGATGGCGTGGCTCGCCGTGTTCGGTGCGATCCATCTCTACCTGATCTGGTGGGGCGATATCCTGCTGCACTATGCGATCGTCGGCTGCGTGGCGTTCATGTTCCACCGCCTGCCGACGCGTCTGCTGGTGCTGATGGGGCTGATGTTCGTCGTCTTGCAGATGATCCAGTCCGTCCTGCTCGCCAGCTATGCGTTCGACCTGCACGCCACGGCCCTGGTCCCCCACGCGACCGCACGCGCGGTGGCGAACTGGCAGAGTTTCGCGGCAAACTTTGGCGGCCCGACGCGGCACGAAATCACCCGCCAGCTCGCGATCGGGCGAGGCAGCTACGCCGATCTCGTCGCGCACCGCTGGTCCGATCAGGTCGATCCGGCGAGCGTGATCGTGGCGGTCGGCGCCGAGACGCTGGGCTATATGCTGCTTGGCATGGCGGGATTGCGGTCGGGGTTCCTGACCGGCGCATGGTCGCGCCGCGCGTATCGGACGATCGCGATCGTCTGCGTCGGCTTGGGCTGGGTCGCCTATGCGGCGATCGCGACGGTCGAGATCGGGCATGGTTTCGAGCCGCGCTATGTCCTGCTGTCGTGGATCACGCTGGCGACGCCGGTGCGGCCGGTCCTGATCCTCGGCTATGCCGCGTCGATCATCGTGCTGGCCCGGCCCGGCGGGTGGCTGACCACGCGGATCGCGGCCGCGGGGCGCGCGGCGTTCTCCAATTATATCGGCACGTCGCTGGTCTGCACGACGCTGTTCTACGGCTATGGCGTCGGCCTGTTCGGTCATCTGACGCGCGCGCAACTCTATATCGTCGTGGCGCTGGTATGGATCGCGATGCTCGGATGGTCGAAGCCTTGGCTCGATCGCTTCCGCTATGGCCCGCTCGAATGGCTGTGGCGCAGCCCTGGCGCGATACGCATGGCAGCCGATGCGCGGTTCGGCGTTTACGACCAGCCGATGATGCTATTTGCGAATAAGACGCAAAAGAGCTTGCGAGTGGTTCGCATTATCCGTATTCCCGGCTCATAGCTAGGGAGTTCCCATGGTCGTCTGCGTTTGCAATGCCATACGAGAATCCGACGTCCGCAACTGCGCACGCGGCGGTTGCACCACACCGTGCCAAGCCTTTCGTTCGATGGGCCGCCAGCCCAAATGCGGCCAGTGCACATCGGTAGCGCGAGCGATTATCAATGAGGAACGCGCTGCTGCATAAGCGTCGCAACAGCTAAGAAACCGCAGAAATCCGCCATTTTTCGGGTTGCGGTTGCGATATTGCCGGCGCTACATGTTCGTCAGAGGTGACGGAGATATGGCCATGCGCGGCGACCCCCAAGTAATCGACTATCTGAACGAGGCGCTCAAGAACGAGCTGACCGCGGTCAATCAATATTGGCTCCATTACCGGATGCTCGAGCATTGGGGCGTCTACAAGCTCGCCCAGTACGAGCGGATGGAATCGATCGACGAGATGAAGCATGCCGACTGGCTGTCGGAGCGCATCCTGTTCCTCGACGGCCTGCCGAACTTCCAGCTGCTCGGCCGCCTCCGCATCGGCGAGACCGTCGAGGAAGTCCTGAAGTCGGATCTGGCGCTCGAAGTCGAAGCCACCGTCCAGCTCAAGGGCGCAATCTCGTACTGCGAAGAGGTCAAGGATTACATCAGCCGCGACCTGTTCGCGCGTATCCTCGCCAGCGAGGAAGAGCATGTCGACACGCTCGAACGCCAGTTCGAGATGATCGCGCGGATGGGTATCCACAACTACATCCAGCTGAACTCGATCTCGGAGCATGATTCGCCCGAGCGCCGGCGCGGCGCCTTATCTGAAGGGGTAGTCTTCCCCGTCATCCTGACGAAAGTCAGGACCCAGGGCTTCTTGAGACGATGTTGGTGGCTCTGGATCCCAGCTTTCGCTGGGATGACGGACATGATCAATAGTAGGCGCCGACCAGTAGCACTCGGCGGCGTGTTACTCTTCGCCGAACCCGGTCGGGATCGCACGACGACCGAAGCCGCCGGCGGCAGGCTTGCGGGCCACGATCGGATTGGCTTCGCGCTCCAGCAACGTCAGCGTCTCGACGAACAGCGGCCGCAATTGGACGATGTGCTCAAGCGCTTCCTCGGGCGTATCCTGCATCTCGACGCAATCGCGCGCGATGACCTCGATCGCCTCGGCAAGGTCCGCGAGCGGTTCCGCCCCGAACTGCCGCGCCTCGCCCTTTAGCGTATGCGCCGGGATCACCATCGCCGCCGCATTGAGCGAGCGCATCGCCGCCTCGATCGCGGCGACCGACTTCACGCCGTCCTCACGGAAATAGCCCAGGATACGGACGAATCCCGCACCCAGTTCACTCCGCGCCTGCGAATATGCCGGCCAGTTGATCAAGGTGCTTCCTTCGAACGACAAGTCGCCTTCTCCTGTTGAGCAATAGCGCCATGAAGATTTGAACCGTATCTTACCCGTTTCAGGTAAACACACTGTTGTCATACTACCGACAAGTTACGACAAAGGTCCGGTAAAATTCATCCAAAATGATATCTACCGTCGCGTCGGCCACCTCGGCGACCGCGGCGATTTCGGTCGGCGCCTGCGGATCGTCCGCTAAAACCTCGACCCGCCGCGCGCCGTCACGCAGCGCGCGGGCGAGCCGCACCGCCGGCCAAGGGCAACGCATACCCCGGGCGTCGATGCGAACCATCCCGGACGCCGCCGCTTAATTGCCGCCGCCGCCCCTGCCATTGTCGTCGTACGGGTTCTTCGGCGCACGGAACATCAGGCGGACCGGTACCGCGCCGAAGCCGAGGTCCTTGCGCATCGAATTGACCAGATAGCGTTCGTAGCTCGCCGGCAGCTGATCGACGCGCGTGCCGAAGATGACGAAGCTGGGGGACGCGTCTTGACCTGCGTGACGTAGCGCATCTTGATCCGCTTGCCGCCTGGGGCCGGTGGTGGCGTCGCCTCGATCGCGCGCTCGAACCAGCGGTTGAGCTCGCCGGTGCCGACCCGCTTAGACCAGGCGTCGCGGGTGTCGAAACAGGCTTGCAGTAACTGGTCGATGCCCTTGCCGGTCGCGCCGGACACGGTCATCACGGTGACGCCCTTGACCTGGCTCAGGCCATCTTCGAGCGCGCGCTTAACGCCGTTGAACAGCGACGAGGCGCTCTCGGCGATGTCCCATTTGTTGAGCGCGATGACGAGTGCCCGGCCCTCCTGCAGCACCTTGTCGGCGATACGGAGATCCTGCGCCTCCAGACCTAGCGTGGCGTCGAGCAGCAGCACGACGACCTCGGCGAAGTCGACCGCGTGGAGCGCGTCCTCGACCGACATCTTCTCGAGCTTGTCCTGCACCTTGGCGCGCTTGCGCATGCCGGCGGTGTCGATCAGGCGGACTTTCCGCGGCTCGCCACCGGTCGGGTGCCAGTCATAGTCGACGCTGATCGAATCGCGCGTGATGCCGGCTTCGGGGCCGGTGATCATGCGATCTTCGCCGAGGATGCGGTTGACGAGCGTCGACTTGCTCGCGTTCGGACGGCCGACGATCGCGAGCTTCAACAGGCCTTCATATTCGTTGTCGGGCTCTTCCTCGGGCAGCTCCTCCTTGCCTTCGAGCAGCGGGAGCAGGCCTTCGAAGAGGTCGCCCATGCCTTCGCCGTGCTCGGCGGATAGCTGGACCGGGTCGCCGAAGCCGAGCGCGAGCGATTCGAGGATGCCGTCTTCGCCCGCGCGGCCCTCGGCCTTGTTGGCGACGAGGATGACGGGGACGTCGGCGGTGCGGAGCCAGCGGGCGATCTCTTCGTCGAGCGGCACGATGCCGGCACGCGCGTCAAACAGGAACAGCGCGACGTCGGCCTGCGCGACGGCCGCCTCGGTCTGCTGGCGCATCCGGCCTGGGAGCGTCTGCGCGTCGTGATCCTCGTAGCCGGCGGTATCGATGATGCGGAATTCGAGGCCGATCAGCGACGCATCACCTTCGCGGCGGTCACGCGTGACGCCGGGCCGGTCGTCGACCAGCGCGAGCTTCTTGCCGACGAGGCGGTTGAACAGGGTCGACTTGCCGACATTTGGGCGGCCGACGATCGCGACCACGGGGAGTTTGGACATGGCAGGCCCTTAGCGCGGGAACGCGCTGGCGTCACCTACGCTGGATCGACATTAGGATCTTACGATCCTCCCCCGCAAGGGGGAGGTGTCGCCGAAGGTGACGGAGGGGAGGTTACGGAACACCGGTTACCCCTTTCCTCCCCTCCGTCTGGCAAGGCCAGCCACCTCCCCTAGCGAGGGAGGATTTCGTGCACCCTCGTTCATATCACCGGTAGGCGGTGACCTTGCCCTTCTGGTCGAGCGTGTAGAGCGTCGAGTTCGCCACGATCGGCGGCAGCGAGAACGGCGTCTTCGTCTCGATCGTCGAACTTACCGTGCCATCCGTCGGCGAGACGAAATTGATCTCGCCGCGCGAGTTGGTGAGGACCAGGCGGTTGCCGGCGAGGATCGGACCGAACCAGGTGATCGCGTTGCTGCGCTTCTTCTCGTTCTGGAATCGCGGCAGCTGGGCGATCCAGCGGGCCTTGCCGTTCGACCGCGACAGGCAGACGAGACGCGCATCGTCGGTGACCACGAACAGCCATTCGCCCGCGATCCACGGCGTCGAGATACCCGCGAAGTTCTGCTCCCAAAGGCGCTGACCGGTCGACAGCTCGAGCGCGACCATGCGGCCACCCTGCCCGACCGCATAAACGCGGCCGCCGTCGATCACCGGTGCGGCGTCGATGTCCGACAGGCTCGACACCGAGGTGGTGACCGAGGTGCGCGACAGCGCGTCCTGCCAGAGGATACGGCCATTCTCGTAGCGATAGGCGCTGAGTTCGCCGCTCGAGAAGCCGGCGACCACGGTGCCCTGGCTGACCGCGGGCGCCGCGACGCCGAACACGCCCTGCGTTTCCAGCGTGCCCGACTGGACCCACTGGACCTTGCCGTCGGCCTGGTTGAGCGAGAACACCTGGTTGTCCTGCGTCAGGACGTACACCGCGCCGTTCGCGACGGTCGGCGAGCCACGCAGCGGTGCACCGGGCTTGGCGCGCCACAGGATCGCACCGTCGGCCGCATTCATCGCGACGACGTCCCCGACGCCGTCGGTGGCATACAGCTTGCCGTCGTCATAGCTGACCCCGCCGCCGAAGCGGGCCGCGCTGTTCAGCTTGCCCTCGGTAATGCCCGCGCTCCAGAGCGCAGCACCGGTATCGGCGGCAAACGCATGGACTGTCGCGGTGACATCGGTCACGAACAGCTTGTTGTCCGCGATAACCGGTGCCGCGCCGAGCCGCTGGCGGTTCGAGCCGCCGTCGATCGAGGCCTGCCACGCCCGCTGCGGCTGATCGCCGAGCGCGAGCTGACCCATCGACTTCGCCGGATTGCCGCCGGGCTGAGTCCAAGCGTCGTTGACGGCGGGCGCGGGCAGCAGGACCTGGACGTCGGCGATCGTCTTGTCGGTCTCGACCTCGTTCTCCGAGACCAGAATGGAGACGCGGTCGCCGACAGTCGGCGTCTTCTTCACGCCACCCTTGAAGATTCCGCAACCGCTGAGCGCCACGAGCGCGGCGACGGCGACCGTCACCCGATATGTCTTCATCATTGCGCCTTGGTATCCTCGTTTGATGCAGCCGGAGTGATCACCCTGGCAGTAGCTCCCGTGCTGGCAACAGCGTCCACACCCAGTACGCCGGCCATCTGAACCGCGCGTTGACGGATCGTCTCCGGCACGCCGGTATCGCGCGCGATCTGGCCGAACAACGTCCCCGCCTGCTGACGCTGGTTCATGCGGAGATAGGAGATCGCGACCATCTCGCCCGCGCTGCCGAGCCACGGCCCACCGGGGACAGCGAGCGGACGAAGCCGCTCGACGATGACCTGTGGCTTCAGCGTGTCGAACTCGGCCGAGGTCTGGCGAACGAGTGCGAGATCGCGGAACGGCTTAGCCAGCGACGTATCCGCGGCGATCGCACCGAGCTTGGCGGCGGCGCCCTTCAGGTCGTCCTTCTGGAGCAGGACGTCGGCCTGCGTGAACAGCGCGAGCGCGCGGTAGCCGTCGCGGTTCGACTTGGCGAGTTCGGCGAGCGGCTTGGCCGCAGCCGCGGCGTTGTTGGCACCGAGCGAGTCGTAGGAGGCCTGAAGCTGCTCACCCTCGACGCCGGCGGCCTCGCCATTGTGATGCTGCCAGTAAAGGAAGCCGGCCAGTGCGGCGAGCGCGGCGACGACGCCGATCGCGACCCAGATACCCCAGTTCGTCCAGAATCCGGCGAGTTTGTCGCGACGGAGTTCTTCGTCGACCTCGCGCAGGAATGCTTCATCGGTTTTCGGCGGGAGGGCCAAGGACAACTCCGGAATATTGGGGGATGGACGGCGCGGACCTTAGCCGCGCCGGGACCGAAACGGAAGCGGATCAATCCTTGGGCACGTAGACCTGCTCGGACCCCGGGAATGTGCGCGATCGGACATCGTCCGCATAGGTCTGCGTCGCGGACGAAATGGTGTCGGCGATGTCGGCGAACCGCTTCACGAACTTCGCGGTACGCTCGAACATGCCGAGCATGTCCTCGGTTACCAGCACCTGGCCGTCGCACTGCGCCGACGCACCGATGCCGATCGTCGGGCACGCGATGGTGTTGGTGATCTCGATCGCGATCGGCTCGACCACGCCCTCGATCACCAGTGCGAAGGCGCCTGCCTCGGCGATGTGCTGCGCGTCGGCGACGATCTTGGCGGCTTCCTCGGGCGTGCGACCGCGGGCGCCATAGCCCCCGAGCACGTTCACCGCCTGCGGCGTGAGGCCGACATGACCCATCACCGGAATGCCGCGCTCGGTCAGGAACTTGACGGTCGGCGCCATCGCAGTGCCGCCCTCGAGCTTTACCGCCGCCGCGCCGGTCTGCTTGAGCAAGAACGCCGCGCTCTCGAACGCCTTTTCGGGCGACGCCTCATAGCTGCCGAACGGCATGTCGATGACGACGACTGCGTGATAGCTGCCCCGCACCACCGCCGCGCCGTGCGCCGCCATCATGTCGAGCGTGACGGGCACGGTCGACGGCAGGCCGTAGATCACCTGCCCCAGGCTGTCGCCGACGAGCAGCATGTCGCAATGCGGATCGAGCAACTGCGCCGTGCGCACGGTGTAGGCGGTGAGCATGACGAGCGGCGTCTTGCCCTTCTGGCGGCGGATCGCGGGGATCGTCAGCCGCTTCAGCGGGGCCGGCGTGGGGTTTGCGCGACTCGTCGCGGTGTCGAGGGTGTAGGTCGTGGACATGGCGATGCTAGTAGCGCGCGCGTCGGGGCTCGCCCAGCCTTCGGATCATCAGCCCGGGAGCGGTCATACCGCCCATCCCTTCTGCCGGGCATGGCCGACGAGCCAGAGCGTGAACGCGGCGATTCCGACGACGACCAGGGGCAATACGAGAGTCTCGCCGGCGCCCTTGCGCGCGACGATATCGGTCGATGCGAACAGCCAGCCGAACTGCACGATCGTGGCGCCCAGCGATGCGATCAGGAACGGGCGGGCACTGGCACGGCGCATGAACAACAGCACGGCGCCGATCAGCCCGGACAGGACCGCGACGGCGAACAGCGGAACGTACCAGTTGGGCAGGGTCGCATAGAGCGCCCGGTCATAGGCACTCGCCCTCCCCACGGCATCGGCGCCGAGCCGCACCTGCTGCAGGAACATGAAGCAGCCGATGAGCGCCCAGGCGACGAGAGCGCCCGTGGTCAGCCGAAACCACAATGGCCCCTGTCGTACGAAGAACATGCCGCCACCCTTGTTAATCCGGCCCGATGAGCCTGAGCCTATTGCTTTAGATCAACAGACTGCGCTTCGAAGGGGCTGCGTGCAAGGGGATGGCATCGGACGCGCGTCGCGACAGCGTAAGCGCGTCGATTGCGCCGAACCGGAGAGACATCGGGAGCTTCCGACTGCGATGCCTCTCCGGGCCGTATTCCCCTCTATAAAACGTCAAACCTGAACGCGCAGTGACGATCGGGGCGCGACGATCAGAACGACCGCGAGACGGTCAGACCATAGGTGCGCGGATCACCGGGCTGGCCGACGATCAGGCCGGTGCTGCCCGACTGGAGCGCGAGCACTTCGTAATAGTTCTCGTCGAACGCGTTGCGGAGCCAGCCGAAGACGTTCCAGCTGTCCTTTGCCTTGAACCCGAGGCGGAAGTTGCTGAGCGCATAGCCGTTGATGTCGGTATAGGCCGAGCGTGACGGGTTGGACGAGAAGGTCGACCGGTAGCTGCCGTCATAACCAAGATAGACTTGGCCATCGAGACCGGCAAGCGTTGCCGGCAGGTCGTATTCCGCCCCGTAGGAAAACGCCCATTTCGACACGCCGGGCAGGCGCTGACCGGAGATGTCGCAGTTTTGCGGGCTGATCCCCCGGCCGTACCGGGTGCGCTCGGCGTCTGGCCGGCGGTCGCGGTGGTGCCGCCGGACAGTTCGGGCGGGCATGGTGCATCGACGAACTTCACGTATTTCGCGTCGGTATAGGCGCCGTTCGCGTAGAAACTGAACCGGTCGGTGGGGCGGAACGCCGAGTCGAATTCGAGACCGCGGGTGCGGACCTTGCCGGCATTGGCGAGATAGCCGCGCAGCACGCCGAGCTGGCCGTTGGTGACGGTCGCCTGGTAATCGCTGATCTCGGTCCAGAAGCCGGCGAGGTTCAGGGTAACGCGACGGTCCAGGAACTGCGTTTTCAGGCCAAGCTCGAAATGATTCACCTTTTCGGGCTTCACCGTGGCGGCCGAGAGGATCGGGTTGTTGCTGGCGTCGAGCGGCAGGCCGGACAGGTTGATCCCGCCCGATTTGTAGCTGCGTGCGTAGGTCGCATAGGCGTGGATGTCGGACGTCACGGTGTAGGCCGCCGTGATATCCCCCGACAGATTCCAGTTGTCGAAATCGGGCTGATAGCTCTGCGGCGCGAGCACGCCGCGCTGGTCCGCGGTCAGCGCCGTGCCGGTGCCGTTGGTGACGACCGAGACATAATCGCCCTTTTTCTTGTCGTAGTTCAAACGTAGGCCCGGCGCGATCTGGAACCGGTCGCTGACGTTCCAGGTCAGCTTGCCGAACAGCGCCGCGCTGGTGTTTTTGAAGCCGATCGTGTTGCGTGCGGTCAGGCCGTTCAACGTCGCCGGATTGCGCCCGCCCGCGCTGGTCGGATTGAGCAGGAACGCACTCGCCGCCGGACCCTGCACCTGAAGCCCTTGGGTATCGATCGTCTGGTAGAAGTAGAACGCGCCGAGCACGTAATCGAGCGTGTGCTTGCCGTTGGAGGCGATCCGCAACTCCTGGCTATACTGGGTCTGCTGCGACGGGTTGGCCGACACCGTCGTGATCGGCAGGCCGATGAAATCGCGGTCGTTCGACGGGTCCCAGTTCCAGAACCGCCACGCGCTGACCGACGTGATCGTCGACGCGCCGAGATCCAGATTGCCGAGCAGCGACACGCCGCCCAATTCCTGCCTCGCGCGGAGCGGCGTATCGACGTCGGTCACCCGGTCGAACGCGTTGGTGGACGGCACGACATAACCCTGCGCGGCGGCGAGTGCAGCATATTGCCGGTTGAGCGGCCGCTGGGTCGCGCCGGTGCGCGCGTAATATTGCACGCAGCAATTCGGGTTCTGCTGGCCATAATCGCCCGACAGAGCGAGATCGAGATTGTCGGTCGGCTTCCAGTAGAGCTGCCCGCGGACGCTCTTATTGTCCTGCGCATTCAGATCCTTGCCGGTCACGACGTTGTGGATCGTGCCGTCACGTTCGGTCACAGATGCCGACAGCCGGATCGCGAGCGTGTCGGGGATCAGCGGCCCCGACACCGAGGCCTTGGCCTGGACGAACTGATAGTTGCCGGTGGTGAGTTCGATCCGCGCCTCGGGCGTGAAGCTGGGCTTGCGCGTCGTGATGTTGATCGCGCCGGCGGTGGTATTCTTGCCGTAGAGCGTGCCCTGGGGCCCGCGGAGGACCTCGATCCGCTCGGTATCGGTGAAGTCGAACGTTGCCGAGGCGATCCGGCTATAATAGACTTGGTCGACATAGATGCCGACGCCCTGCTCGATCCCGTCGTTGGTCAGGCCGAACGGCGCGCCGAGGCCGCGGATATTGGCGGCCGAGTTGCGCGGGTTGGTGGAGTAGAATTGCAGCGTCGGCTGGAGCTGCGTGAGGCGGCTGACATTGTAGGCGCCGGTCTCCGCCAGCGCGGTGCCGCCGATGACGGACATCGCGATCGGCACGGTCTGGATGGTCTCGGCACGGCGGCGTGCGGTCACGACGATATCGCCGCCACCCTGTTGCTGGTTGCCGAGCCGACCATTGGCCGGCTCGGGCGCCTGATCCGCGGCGGGCACCTGCGGGGCGACTGGTGGCGGCGTGACGGTAGCGGCCTGACCGGCGAGCAACAGCGCGAGCGTAAGCAACATGAATTTTTCCCCTAAACCTCGGCGCGCAAAGTCTACCGATTTGGGGGATATTCAATGCGAGCTTGTCTTTGGGGGTGGAAAGCGCGGCTTCGCGGCGCCCGTGCCAGGCTTCAAAAGAGTCGAAGCTGCGTGAAGTCTGTCAACCCGAACTGGTTCCGGGGTCCACGGTTCCGCGAACTCACGACTCTCGACTGTGCGGAACCGTGGATGCCGGAACGAGCCCGGCAAGACGGAGAGAAACAGGGCGGGGCTTGCTAAACACTGGCTGCGATCCTCCCCCGCCAGGGGAGGTGTCTGGCCCTTGCCAGACGGAGGGGGAGGTAAGGGTAACGGCTGTTCCGTATCCGCCCCCTTCGTCACCTTCGGTGCAACCTCCCCTGGCGGGGGAGGATCGAAGGTCAGACCAGGCGGCTCTGCTTGACCGCGGCTTCGATGAAGCTCGCGAACAGCGGATGCGGGTCGAAGGGTTTGGACTTCAGTTCGGGGTGGAACTGGACGCCGACGAACCAAGGGTGGTCGGGGCGTTCGACGATCTCGGGGAGCGTGCCGTCGGGGGACATGCCGGAGAAGACCAGGCCGCCCTGCTCCAGCGCTTCCTTGTAGCCGGTGTTGACCTCATAGCGGTGACGATGACGCTCCGAGATTTCGGTGCCGCCATAGATCGACGCCACGACGCTGTTGCCGGTGAGCTTCGCGTCGTACGCGCCGAGCCGCATCGTGCCGCCCATGTCGCCTTCGGCCGCACGCGTTTCGAGACCTTCGCGGCCCATCCACTCGGTGATCATGCCGACCACCGGTTCGTCGGTCGGGCCGAACTCGGTCGACGACGCATTGGGGATGCCGCCGAGATCGCGCGCGCCCTCGACGCAGGCCATCTGCATGCCGAAGCAGATCCCGAAATACGGGATCTTCCGCTCGCGCGCGAACTTGACCGAGGCGATCTTGCCCTCCGCGCCGCGCTCGCCGAACGCACCGGGGACGAGGATCGCGTCGCATGGCTCGAGCTGACCGGCGATGTCGCTCTCTGCATTCTCGAACAGTTCGGCGTCGATCCAGCGGACGTTGACCTTCACGCGATTCGCGATGCCGCCGTGGACCAAAGCTTCATTGAGCGACTTGTACGCATCCTGGAGCCCGACATATTTGCCGACCACGCCGATCGTCACCTCGCCTTGCGGGTTGGTCAGGCGATCCATGATCTCGGTCCAGCGCGACAGGTCGGGCGCGTCGGCAGGCTCGATCCCGAACGCGCGGAGCACTTCGATGTCGAGGCCTTCGCCGTGATACTGGAGCGGCACCGCGTAGATGCTCTTCGCGTCGAGCGCGGGAATGACGGCGCTCGCGGGGACGTTGCAGAACAGCGCGATCTTGGCGCGCTCCGATGGCGGCAGCGGGTGTTCGCAACGGCAGACCAGAACGTCCGGCTGCACGCCCAGCGCGGCGAGTTCGCGGACCGAATGCTGGGTCGGCTTGGTCTTCAGTTCGCCGGCGGCGGCGATGTACGGCACCAGCGTCACGTGGATGCTGATCGCGTTGCCGCGGCCCTCTTCGTTCTTGAGCTGGCGAATCGCCTCGATGAACGGCAGCGATTCGATATCGCCGACGGTCCCGCCGATCTCGCAGAGAATGAAGTCGATGCCGTCGGTTTCGGCGCGGGCGAACGCCTTGATCGCGTCGGTGACGTGCGGGATGACCTGCACGGTGGCGCCGAGATAATCGCCGCGACGCTCGCGGGTGATGATCTGCTGATAGATGCGGCCCGAGGTGACGTTGTCCGACTGGCGCGAGGGAACGCCGGTGAAGCGCTCGTAATGGCCGAGATCGAGATCGGTCTCGGCACCGTCGTCGGTGACGTAGACCTCGCCGTGCTGATACGGCGACATCGTGCCGGGATCGACGTTCAGATACGGATCGAACTTCCGAATCCTGACGGTATATCCGCGTGCCTGGAGGAGAGCGGCAAGCGATGCCGCCATGAGACCTTTACCGAGCGACGAAACCACGCCCCCGGTGATGAAAATGTACCGAGCCATGGGAAGAGTCTCGTAGCGTGTGTTGGGGACGAACGACAAGCGCCCGCGGATCACGCGGGGCGCATTTATCGGCGAATGGAGTGTTTAGTTGGCTAGCGGGACCGCGCCGTTATCGGCCGGCGTGGTCGTGCCGGCGGGGACCCCGGCATTCTCGGCGCCACCGGCGAACGGTGCAGCGTCACCCTTGGGCTGGGCGGTCGGGACGGCCGTTGCCGCCGCCGGGGTGCGGGCGAGCGACGTGTCGATCGTCGTGGTGCGGTGATTCGCCGCGAGAACCGCGAGCAGGATCGAGAACAGCACGAACATCGTCGCCAGGACGCCGGTCGCGCGGGTCAGGAAATCGGCCGCGCCGCGTGCCGACATGAGGCCCGATGGGCTACCGCCCATGCCCAGACCGCCGCCTTCCGACCGCTGCATGAGGATCACCGTGACGAGGGCGGCCGCGATGATCGCGTGGATGACGAGCAGAAAGGCGAACATTGCGCGGAAAACCCCGGAACTTTTGCGAAGGCGCGCACATAGGCGACACCGCGGCTTCGATCAACCGGGCGATCAACCGGATCGGGGCACGGCATATCGCATGCCGCGTGCGAAACTACGGAAACAAGCCGTGCGGGCGGGCGTTGTGAACCCGTAATGACGCTCATGACTGGGTATCGTGCATATAAATTCAGATGGCGGATCAACGCTGTGGCATCAATGGCAGCCAATACCTTATCGACCTGGATGACCGCTCTGGTGGATTATGTCCGCTCGGGCGAACCTGATCTGACCAATCGTCAGATGGCATTGCTCCTGCTCGTTTACCTTAAACCCGGGCCGCATACGGTGCGCGGCCTCGCCCGTGCACTGAACGTATCGAAGCCGGTCGTCACGCGCGCCTTGAACAGGTTGGGTGCCCTCGGCTATCTGCGCCGGCAACGCGACGACAGCGACAAGCGCAACATCTTCGTCGCGCGCACGACCGAAGGGGCAGATTTTCTTGAAGAGTTCGGGCAATTCATCGGCGACGGCCCCGCCCCCAACGATGCTGGCGCCGGCTCAAACGGCCGTACCCCGCTCACGCTTGAGCCATTCGACGACAAGGCCCGCACGAGTTTCTCGCTGACGGGCCGTTCGGTGAATCTGGACCCGCGCACGCATGCGGTTAGGCGCGATATCGCCGACATTCGGTTGGCCGAATACGTATTCGCTCCACACTATGCCGTGCCGATGATACGGGCCGTCGCGCGCACAGCTTTGTTGCGCAGTGGACGAGACGAAGCGAGCGATACGATGGTCGACCTCAACCCCGGCGACAGTTTCGAAGTGTTGGAGATCGCTGGCGTTTCCGCATGGGGCGTCGCGCGGCCAAGCGGTCTGGTCGGCTATGTCGAGACTGCCGCGCTCGATTTGCCGGCCGATCTGCCAGCGGACGCCGCGGCATGACCAGCGTCTTCATCGATGGCGCCGTCGGCACCACCGGCCTCGAAATCCGCGAGCGGCTTGCCGGACGCCGCGATATCTCGATCGCGTTGCTGGCCGAGGATCGCCGCAAGGATCCGGCGGCACGGCGCGAGGCCTTGAACGATGCCGATTTCGTCATCCTCTGCCTGCCCGACGACGCGGCGCGCGAGGCGGTGGCGCTGATCGACAATTCGCGTACCCGCGTGATCGACGCGTCGAGTGCGCACCGCGTCGCTGCAGGCTGGACCTATGGCTTCCCCGAATTGCCGGGTCAGGCCGAGAAGATTGCGAGCGCCGCTCGGGTCGCGAACCCGGGCTGCTATCCCACCGGCTTCCTCGCGCTCGTCGCACCGCTGGTTTCCGCCGGGCTGATCCCCGCCGACCTGCCGCTGAGCATCAACGCGACCTCGGGCTATTCGGGCGGCGGCAAGGCGATGATCGCCGAGTTCGAGGCCGGTGGCTCGACGACCGCCTTCCGCGCCTACGCGCTCGGCCTCGCGCATAAGCATATTGCCGAGATGACGCAGCATGCGGGCCTGACCCACGCACCGATCTTCGCGCCCGCGGTGGCCAACGCCTATCGCGGCATGGTCGTGGAAGTGCCTCTGCATCTGCACGCCCTGGCCGGCCGCCCGTCGCTCGCTGCGATCGAGGACATCTTGCGCGCGGCGTTTGATGGCTCGACGCTCGTGACGGTGGCACCCGGCGACATCGGCGCGGTCGATATCGAGGAGAATGCGGGGACCGATCGGCTCACGCTGCGAGTCTGCGGCAACGACGCGGTCGGCCATGCACGGCTGGTCGCGACGCTCGACAATCTGGGCAAGGGTGCCGGCGGCGCCGCGGTCCAGAACCTCAACATCATGGCCGGGGTCGACCCGGTCGCCGGCCTGGTTTTCTGAACCGGCCAGTTCCAGGAGCTTTCATGCACCGTAATCCCGTAGCCAAGCTGCTCCTGTTCGGCGCGACCGGCGATCTCGCGCAGCGAATGCTGCTGCCGTCGCTCTATGGCCTGCACGCCGATGGGTTGCTGCCCGAAGAGCTGACGATCACCGGTGCCGCGCGGCACGAGCATGACGACAAGGATTACCGCAAGTTCGCCAAAAAGGCGCTCGACGAGTTTCTCCCCGAGGATCGCAAGGACGAGAGCGCGATCGGGACGTTCCTCGACCGGCTGTTCTATCAGGCGACCGATCTGTCGGACCCGGCCGCGTTCCAGCCGCTGGCGGACAAGATCGGCGATATCTCCGGTGGCCTCGCAATCTACCTCTCGACCGCGCCGTCGCTGTTCGAATCGGCGATCGAAGGCCTGCACAAGGTCGGGCTCGCCGGCGAGACGGTCCGCGTCGGGCTCGAGAAGCCGCTCGGCTACGACCTCGACACCAGCCGCGAGATCAACGACGCGGTGGCGAAGGCCTTCCCCGAGGACCGGACCTATCGGATCGATCATTATCTCGGCAAGGAAACCGTCCAGAACATCCTGGCGCTGCGCTTCGGCAACTCGTTCTTCGAGCCGGTCTGGAACGCGCAGGGGATCGACAACGTCCAGATCACGATCTCGGAGACGGTCGGGCTGGAGGAGCGCGCCGGCTATTACGAGAGCGCCGGCGCGCTGCGCGACATGGTCCAGAACCATATGCTGCAACTGCTCGCGCTGATCGCGATGGAGCCACCCGCACGCTTCGAGGGTACCGACGTGCGCGACGAAAAGTCGAAGGTGTTCCGCTCGCTGCGCCTGATCAAGCCCGAGGAAGTGCCCAACGTCACCGTCACCGGCCAGTACGGCGAAGGCGCGGTGAAGGGGAAGTTCGTCAAGAGCTACTCCGACGAGCTCGGCGAGGCCTCGAACACCGAGACGTTCGTCGCGATCAAGGCGCATGTCGACAATTGGCGCTGGCGCGGCGTGCCCTTCTATCTGCGCACCGGCAAGCGGATGGCCGCGCGCCGCAGCGAGATCGCGATCCAGTTCAAGTCGGTACCGCATTCGATGTTCGCCGGGCGCGGCGGGTTGCTACAGCCCAACATGCTGATCATCCGCCTCCAGCCGGAGGAATATGTCCAGCTGCTGGTGATGGCGAAGGAGCCCGGCCTCGACCGTGACGGCGTCCGCCTGCGCGAGGTGCCGCTGAACCTCAGCATGGATGCGGAATTTGCCGGCACGCGGCGACGGATCGCCTATGAACGCCTGCTGCTCGACCTAATCGAGGGCGACCAGACGCTGTTCGTGCGACGCGACGAAGTCGAGGCGCAATGGACCTGGATCGACGCGATCCGCGAGGGCTGGAAGGCCAACGCGATGAAGCCCAAGAGCTATGCGTCGGGCAGCTGGGGTCCGTCGGCCGCCATCGCGCTGACCGAGCGCGATGGCGTGACCTGGCAGGACGACTGAGTTTGTTTTCTTCCGTTCGTCCCGAGTAGTCTTCGAGCGAAGTCGAGAAGGCGTATCGAGGGATCGGCCCGTTTGTGGCATTGTACCTCGATACGGGATCTCGACTTCGCTCGATCCCTACTCGTCACGAACGGCATTTTTGACAGCAATTTTCTGAGTGAGTTCAAGTTTATGACCGAAATCGAATGGTGGGATTACGAGGATTCCGACGAGCTCGCCAATGCAGTCGCGGGCGATATCCAGTTCGTCATCGAGAGTGCGCTCGACGCGCGCGGCTCCGCGGTGATCGCGCTGGCGGGCGGCAAGACGCCGTTCGCGGCGTATGAGAAACTCGCCCAGGCGAAGCTCGACTGGAAGAAGGTCACGATCATCCCCGGCGACGAGCGTATCGTGAAGCTCGGCGATCCGTTGTCGAACGTGACGGCGCTGGCGAAGATCTTCCTCCCCAAGGGCGCGCGCGTGAAGCCGATCGTTCCCGAGGCGATGTCGGACTACAAGGCGGCGGGTCGCTCGGCGGATGCGCTGATGCAGGACCTGCACTGGCCGCTCGACTTCTGCCTGCTCGGCATGGGTGGCGACGGGCATACCGCGTCGATCTTCCCCGGCCCCGATTATGACGAGGCGCTGAGCGGCCCCAAGGAACGCCGTGCGCTCGGCGTGATGCCCGATCCGCTGCCGCCCGAGGCACCGCTGGCGCGCGTGACGCTGTCGGCTGCCGCCATCGCGTCTTCGAAGGCGCTGATGATCATGATCACCGGCGACGCGAAGAAGAAGGTGCTGGAGCAGGCGATCGAACAGGGGCCGTCGTCGTCCTACCCGATCGGCCGTGTGCTCGCCGAAGTCGAGCTGCCGGTCGACGTGCACTGGGCGCCGTGACGATGCTCAACGCCGTCGTCTCCGCGGTCACCGACCGGATCATCGAGCGCTCGCGTGACAGCCGCGCCGCCTATCTCGCGCTGATCGAGCGCGAGGCGGCGGCGCAGGTCCGGCGTCCGGGTCTGGGCTGTGCGAACCTCGCGCACGCCTATGCCGGGACCGAGGAAGACCGCGACGCGATGAAGGCCGATGCCGGCATGAATATCGGCATCGTCACCGCGTATAACGACATGCTGTCCGCACACGCCGTCTACTATCGCTACCCGGAACTGATGAAGGTCTGGGCACGCGAAGCCGGCGCGACCGCACAGGTCGCGGGCGGCGTGCCGGCGATGTGCGACGGCGTGACGCAAGGCTATCCGGGCATGGAACTGTCGCTGTTCAGCCGCGACACGATCGCGCTGAGCACGGCGATTGCCTTGTCGCACGGCACGTTCGAGGGTGCCGCGTTGCTCGGGATCTGCGACAAGATCGTGCCGGGGCTGCTGATGGGCGCGTTGCGCTTCGGGCACCTGCCGATGGTGCTGATCCCCGGCGGACCGATGCCGACCGGCTTGCCGAACAAGACGAAGGCCGCGGTTCGCGAGGAGTTCGCGGAAGGGCTGGTCGGGCGCGAGGAGCTGCTCGAGGCCGAGATCGGCGCGTATCATTCGAAGGGGACGTGCACCTTCTACGGCACGGCGAACACCAACCAGATGATGATGGAGGTCATGGGCCTCCACATGCCGAGCGCGGCGTTCGTCAATCCGGGTACCAAGCTGCGCCAGGAACTGACGCGGGCGGCGGTGCACCGCTTGGCGAAGATCGGCGCGCGCGGCGATCGTACCGGCCGCTCGGGCGTTGCGTCGACGAGAAGGCGATCGTCAACGCCGCGGTCGGCCTGCTCGCGACGGGCGGCTCGACCAACCATCTGCTCCACGTTCCGGCGATCGCTCGCGCGGCGGGATCATCATCGACTGGGAAGATTTCGATCGCCTCTCCTGCGCGGTCCCGCTGATCGCGCGCGTGTATCCCAACGGCTCGGCGGACGTGAACGCGTTCGAGGCGGCGGGCGGCATGCCCTATGTGATCCGCGAGCTGCTCGGCGAAGGCCTGCTGCACGGCGACATCATGACGATCGGCGGCGACGACCTGTCGGCCTATGCGAAGACCGCGGTCGTCGAAGGCGACACACTCGCCTGGCGCGATACGCCCGACAGCGGCGACGAGACGATCCTGCGCCCTGCCACCGCGCCGTTCTCTCCCGATGGCGGGATGCGGATTCTCGCGGGCAATATCGGCCGTGCGTGCATCAAGGTGTCGGCTGTCGAGCGCGAGCGCTGGATCGTCGAGGCGCCCGCGATGGTGTTCGACGACCAGCTCGATGTGATCGAGGCATTCAAGCGCGGCGAGTTGGAGAAGGACGTCGTCGTCGTCGTCCGCTTCCAGGGACCGCGGGCGAACGGGATGCCGGAACTGCACAAGCTGACGCCGCCGCTCGGGGTGTTGCAGAACCGTGGGTTCAAGGTGGCGCTGGTCACCGATGGGCGGATGTCGGGCGCGAGCGGCAAGGTGCCGTGCGCGATCCATTGCTCGCCGGAAGCGCTGCTCGACGGCGCGATCGGGTTGATCCGGGATGGCGACATGATCCGGGTGGATGCGGTCAACGGCACGCTGGAGGCGCTGGTCGATGCGGACGTATGGGCCACGCGCCAGATGGAGGCGACGCCGCCGCCGGTGAGCGGGATGGGTCGCGAGCTGTTCGGCATGTTCCGCGGGCTGGCGGACGAAGCCGAGAAGGGTGCGTCGGCAATGCTGGCGGGCGCAGGGCTTCAGCATTCCTGCCTACCGTTCGTCCTGAGCGAAGTCGAAGGACATGCCCTCACGAGCGGTCCTTCGACTTCGCTCAGGACGAACGGATATAAAGATATCGAGGATCGGGAGAGACGAATGGAAATCGTAGCGGCAGATATCGGCGGGACACACGCGCGCTTCGCGATCGCCGAGGTCGAGAACGGCCGCGTCGTGTCGCTCGGCGAGCCGGCGACGCTGAAGACTGCGGACCACGCGTCGCTCCAGACCGCGTACCAGGCGTTCGAGGCCGGGCTCGGTCGCCCCCTCCCCGCGCGCTGGGGATCGCGGTCGCGTCGCCGGTCGCGAACGACGTCATCCGGCTGACCAACAACCCGTGGATCATCCGCAAGTCGCTGATCACCGAGCGGCTGAAGGCGGACCAATGGGTGGTCGTCAACGATTTCGGCGCGGTCGGCCATGCCGTCGCGCAGGTGCCTAGCAGCGACTTCATCCATCTCTGCGGTCCCGATACGCCGCTGCCGTCCGAGGGCATCACGACGATCTGCGGCCCCGGCACCGGCCTAGGCGTCGCGCAGTTGCTGCGACGCAAAAACGGCTATCAGGTGCTCGAAACCGAGGGCGGGCACATGGACTTCGCGCCGCTCGACGGCATCGAGGACGCGCTGCTGAAGCGGCTGCGCAAGACGTTTACGCGCGTCTCGGCGGAGCGCGTCGTCGCCGGGCCCGGCATCGTCGCGATCTACGAGACGCTCGCCGCGCTGGAGGGCCGCGCGGTCCCCAGCCATGACGACAAGACGATCTGGACCGAGGCGATCGACGGCACCGACTCGATCGCGCTGGCCGCGCTCGACCGGTTCTGCCTAGCCCTCGGCGCGGTCGCGGGTGATCTTGCGCTGGCGCAAGGCGCCAAGGCGGTCGTGATCGCAGGCGGGCTCGGCTTCCGGATCAAGGATCGGCTTATCCGCTCGGGCTTCGACCAGCGCTTTGTCGCCAAGGGTCGCTTCCAGACGATGATGGCGGCGATGCCCGTCAAGCTCATCACCCATCCCCAGCCCGGCCTGTTCGGCGCCGCGGCCGCCTTCGCACAGGAACACACCCAATGACCGCAACTATAGCAGACATCATGCAGACCAGCGCCGTCATCCCGGTGCTGGTGATCGAGGACGCGGCGCTCGCCCGGCCGCTCGCCGAAGCGCTGGTTGCCGGCGGCCTGCGCGTGCTCGAGGTGACGTTGCGCACCGGTGCCGCGCTGGAAGCGATCGCCGAGATGAAGAAGGTGCCGGGCGCGATCGTCGGTGCCGGGACCGTCGTCAATACGCAGCAGTTTGCACAGGTCCGCGACGCGCGGGGCGGAGTTCATCGTGTCGCCGGGGCTGACCGAACGGCTCGCCACGCCGATCATCGAGAGCGGCATTCCGTTCTTGCCGGGGATCGCCAATGCGGCGGACATCATGACCGGGCTCGACCTGGGTCTGACGCACTTCAAGTTCTTCCCGGCGGAAGCGAATGGCGGGTTGAAGGCGCTCAAGGCTCTGGCCGCGCCATTCTACCAGTGCAGCTTCTGCCCGACCGGTGGGATCACCGAGGCGAGCGCGCCCGAGTGGCTGGCGTTCAAGCCGGTGCTCTGTGTTGGCGGGAGCTGGGTGACCGGCGGGACGATGGCCGAGATCGAGATCAAGGCGCGCGCGGCCAACGCGTTGCGGGGCTGATCTTCTTCCCCCTCCCCGGAAAGGAGGGGCCGGGGGTGGGTCGGCCGCTTGGCGCGCGTGCCGGCAACTGCAAACCGACCCACTTACCCTTCCCTTTCAGGGAGGGGAGCCGGAAGGTGGCTACATCTCGCCGCGGGCTTTGCGGATCTCGTACCATTTCTTCACGTTGGCGTTGTGTTCGGCCAGCGTGTTCGCGAAGACGTGGCCACCGGTGCCGTCCGCGACGAAATACAGCGCTTGGGTCTGCGCTGGGTCCAGCACCGCCTCGATCGAGGCACGGCCGGGGTTGGCGATCGGACCGACCGGCAGGCCGGCCTCGGCGTAGGTGTTATAGCCGTTCTTGGCGTGCAGTTCTGACCGCAGGATGCGGCGGCCTAGCGGGCGGCCCTTGGTGATCGGGTAGATCACGGTCGGGTCCGCCTGGAGCGGCATGCCGTTGCGCAGGCGATTGCCATAGACCGCGGCGACGGTGCGGCGTTCGGAAGGCTTGCCGGTTTCCTTCTCGATGATCGAGGCGAGGATGATCGCCTGTTCGGGGGTGCTCACGGCGATACCGGGCTTGCGCGCCGCCCATGCCTTGGCGAGGTACGTCTTCATCGCCGCCTGCATCCGCACGACAACCGCCGCGCGCGTGTCGCCGCGCTCGAACGCGTAGCTGTCGGGCAGGATCGAACCTTCTGCGGGGATCGGTACGGTGCCGGTGAGGCCGTCCGCCTTCATCAGCGCGTCGTGGACGAGGACCGAGGGATAGCCTTCGGGTACCACCACCAGCCGCTGGACGACCTTGCCGCCCTGCATGAGTTTCAGGATGTCGGACTGGCTAGCGTGCGCGGGGATCTTGTATTCGCCAGCCTTGATCGGATCGCCCGAGCCGAAGACCCGCGCGTATAGGCGGAACCGGGTAGCGGACCGGATCGCGCCGGCCTTTTCCAGTTCGACCGCTGCGGCGGCCAAGCTCGAACCTTGAGGAACCTGAACCGACGACGCGCGCGGCGCTGGCCCCGCGCCGCCCCAGTCTTGAACGACCAGGAACAGCGCGACGACTGCCGCGAGGCCGACGATAAATCCGAAACAGCCGACCTTGCGCACTATAGTTCCCCGGCGGAGGCCGGGCCAGTTGGGCAGGCCCTCCGATAAATCGCACCAATCACCCAACTGGACCCGGCCTTCGCCGGGGAACAGGATTAATGGACCTTCGTCATCACCAGCGACGCATTCGTGCCGCCGAAGCCGAACGAGTTGTTCAGCACCGCTCGGACTTCACGCTTTTTGGCCACGTGCGGGACGAGATCGACACCCACGCAACTGTCGCTCGGATTGTCGAGGTTCAGCGTCGGCAGGACGATCTGGTCGCGCAGCGCGAGGATGCAGAAGATGCTCTCGACCGCGCCGGCACCGCCGAGCAGATGGCCGATCGCGGACTTGGTCGACGACATCGACAGGCCTGAAATCGCATCGCCGAACAGGCGGCGGACCGCACCGAGTTCGAGCTCGTCACCGAGTGGCGTCGAGGTGCCGTGCGCGTTGATGTAATCGATGTCCTCGAGCGCGAGGCCCGACTTCTTGATCGCCATCTGCATCGAGCGGAACGCGCCGTCGCCTTCGGGATGCGGTGCCGTCACGTGGTACGCGTCGCCCGACAGGCCGTAGCCGATCACCTCGGCATACATCTTCGCGCCGCGTGCCTCGGCGTGTTCGTATTCCTCGAGCACCAGCACGCCGGCGCCCTCGCCCATCACGAAGCCGTCGCGGTCCTTGTCGTAGGGGCGCGAGGCCTTTTCGGGCGAATCGTTGAAGTTGGTCGACAGCGCGCGCGCCTGAGCGAACCCGGCGATGCCGAGCGGGCAGACGGTGCCCTCCGCGCCGCCCGCGAGCATCACGTCGGCGTCGTCCATCGCGATCATCCGCGCGGCGTCGCCGATCGCGTGCGCGCCGGTCGAGCAGGCGGTGACGACCGCATGATTCGGGCCGCGCAGACCGTATTTGATCGAGACCTGGCCCGAGATCAGATTGATCAGTCGACCGTGGACGAAGTGCGGCGAGACGCGACGCGGGCCTTTGGTATGAAGCACGATCGATTCGCTCTCGATGCCCGGCAGACCGCCGATGCCCGAGCCGATCGACACGCCGGCACGCCAGCTCTCCTCGATCGTCATTTCGGTCAGCCCGGCATCTTCCAGAGCCTGACCAGCGGCGTCGATGCCATAGATGATGAACGGATCGACCTGGCGCTGGACCTTGTGGTCGACGCGCTTGCCCGGATCGAAGCCATATTCGTGGTCGGCCGGCTTCACCTCGCAGGCGATGCGGCACACCTGATCCGACGCGTCGAAGCGCGTGATCAGGCCCGCGCCCGACTTGCCGGCGAGAATATTCGCCCAGGCCGTTTCAACATCCGCCCCCAGGGGGTGACCAGGCCTAGCCCGGTTACGACGACACGCCGCATGGCTTCAAACTCCGTCTGCTCTCAAAACGAAACGGCTCCCCGCCCTCTTTGCCCAAGGACGGGGAGCCGCTCAAATCACACCCTTCAGGGCAGGTCCAAGGTTTGAACCCTAGACCCTGATCAGGCCTTGTGCTCGTCGATATAGGTGATCGCATCCTTGACGGTCGCGATCTTCTCGGCGGCATCATCGGGGATCTCGACGCCGAATTCTTCCTCGAACGCCATGACGAGTTCGACGATGTCGAGGCTGTCTGCGCCCAGGTCGTCGATGAAGCTCGCGTCCTCGGTCACCTTGTCGGCTTCGACGCCGAGATGCTCGACGACGATCTTCTTCACGCGGTCAGCGGTCTCGCTCATGGTAGTTCCCTCTTCAAATCTGGGGGTTTTCGGTATTTCCTGAACGCACCTAGAACGGGGCAGTTCAGCGCGCAAGTTCAGATCATCGCCATCCCGCCGTTCACGTGCACGGTTTGTCCCGTGACGTAGCCGGCTTCACGGCTCGCCAGATACACGATCGCGGCGCCGATGTCTGCGCCTTCGCCAAGGCGACCGGCGGGAATCTTCGTGGTGAGCGCGGCCTTCTGCGCCTCGGGCAGCGCGTCGGTCATCGGCGAGGTGATGAAGCCGGGCGCGACGCAGTTGACGGTGATGCCGCGGCTGGCGAGTTCCTGCGCCATCGATTTCGACATGCCGATCAGGCCGGCCTTCGACGCAGCGTAGTTGGCCTGGCCGGGATTGCCGGTGACGCCGACGATCGAGGTGACCGAGATCATCCGGCCGAAGCGCGCCTTCATCATCGGCTTGGCGGCGGCGCGCATGAGGCGGAACGCGGCTTCGAGATTGACGCGGATGACGCTGTCCCACTCGTCGTCCTTCATCCGCATCGCGAGATTGTCGCGGGTGACGCCGGCGTTGTTGACGAGGATATCGAGCCGGCCGAGCTTTTCCACGGCCTGCGGGACGAGCGCGTCGACTGCGGCTGGGTCGGAGAGGTTGCAGGGGAGCGCGACGTGGTCGCCTTTCAGGGTGGCGCGGAAGGCTTCGAGCTTGTCGGCGTTGGAGCCGGATACGGCGAGGCGCGCGCCTTGGGCGGCTAGGGCCTTGGCGATCTCGGACCCGATCCCGCCGGATGCCCCGGTGACGAGGGCGGTCATGCCTGTGAGGTCGAACATTTTGGTCTCCATTAGATTTTGTTCACGCGGAGACGCGGAGCCGCGGAGGGGCGGTGGTCGTTTACGATCCGTCGCACTCCTTCTTTCAGCGTTGCGCCACCGAAGTTAATCAACAGTCCTACGGGCTGATGAGTTAGGCGTAGGTAGGTCAGGAGTTGCTTGCCGTGCGCGGCATTCAGTTGCTCTACCGATTTGATTTCAACGAGAAGGCGTTCATCAACGAGGAGATCGATTCTGAATGCCGCTTTGAAGCGCATCCCCTCAAACTCGATGTCTACCGATCGCTGCCGTGCCACGTGGCAGCCCAGACCGGCCAGCTTACCCGCCAGCACCATTTCGTAGACGTTTTCGAGAAGACCGGGACCTAAGTCGCGATGAATGCGGAGCGAGAGATCGAGCACATCGCCGCTGATCTGATCGATCTCTCTCAAATCTTCTCTCCGCGGCTCCGCGTCTCCGCGTGATCACATCTTCTTCACGAATTCCTCGATGTCGTCCATCGTGATGACACTCGTCGTCTCGACGTCGGGGGTGATGCGTTTGACCATCGGGCTGAGCACCTTGCCGCCGAATTCGACGAAGTGGCCGACGCCCGCCGCATGCATGGCCAGCACCGATTCGCGCCAGCGGACCATGCCGGTGACCTGTTGCACCAGCAGGTGACGGATCGCGCCGGGGTCGGCGACCGCGGTCGCGTCGACGTTGGCGAAGACCGGGACCAGAGGCGCGCGGAGGTCGGCGTCCAGAAGGGCAGCTTCCATCGCTTCGGCGGCGGGCTGCATGAGGGGCAGTGGAAGGGGCGGAGACGGGCAAGAGCACCGCCCGCTTGGCGCCGAGGTCCTTGGCCAGCGCGATCGCCTTTTCGATGGCGAGGCGGTGGCCGGAGATGACGACCTGCGACGGGTCGTTGTCGTTGGCGACGGTGCAGATCAGTTCGGGGCCGCCTTCCGCGAGGATCGCGTCGACCGCTGCGCCGGCGATGACCTGCGCCTTTTCGAGGTCGGTGCCGAGCAGCGCGGCCATGGCGCCCTCGCCTACCGGAACGGCGGCCTGCATCGCGCGGCCGCGGAGTTTCAGGAGGCGCGCGGTGGTCGACAGGTCGAGCGCACCGGCGGCGCACAAGGCAGTGTATTCGCCGAGGCTGTGGCCAGCGACATAATCAGCCTTGTCGGCGAGGCGGATGCCGCCTTCCTTTTCGGCGACACGCAAGGTGGCGATCGCGTTCGCCATGATCGCGGGCTGCGCGTTCTCGGTGAGGAGGAGGTCGTCCGCCGGCCCCTCGCTCATCAGGCGGAACAGATGCTGGCCGAGCGCCTCGTCGACTTCGGCGAAGACCTCGCGGGCGGTGGCACTGGCGTCGGCGAGCGCCTTGCCCATGCCGACAGACTGGCTCCCCTGGCCGGGGAAGATGAACGCGCGCATGACCTCTCCTCTGTGTTCGGTCTTCGTTTGAGCGCGGGGCCTATAAAGGTGCGCGGCGAGTTGCAACCGCGCGAACCTGAACGAAGCCCGCGCGTTTGCGACAAATGGCGACCATTTCGCGCAGGCTGCGACATGCACCTGCGACAATCCGGTCCCAGATTAGTGATGACGCCGCACAACGGCGCCGTGTTTCAAACGGGAGATTACCCATGAAGAAGTTCATCCTCAGTGCACTGGCCGCTACCCTCGTCGCCAGCCCGCTGCTCGCCGCAGCACCCGCCGAGGCACAGCAGCGCCGCGAAGTGACCACCGTGCGCCAGAACAACAATGGCCGCACCGTCGTCACCAAGAAGACCGTCGTCCGCCCGAACCAGTATCGCAACTGGCGCGCCGGCCAGCGCTTCGATCGCCGCTATGCGCAGAACTATCGGGTGATCACGACGTATCGCAACTATCGCCTCGCCGCTCCGCCGCGTGGCAGCCAGTGGGTCCGTTCGGGCAACGACGCGATCCTGATCAACGGCCGTGGCAACGTGGTCCAGGTTCGTGGCGGTGCGTTTCGGTAAACCCAACGCCAACCTTGCCTTTGCCGGATAATCGGCTAAGGCCCATTGCAACCGGGGTGAGAGATTCGCGTCTCTCGCCCCTGTTTGCATTATAGACGCCGTTTTCTAAGACGACAGCCGGAGGGGTGCACGCATGGGGCGTGTATCAGCGATCGGCCAAGACGAAGGACAAGACATGGCTCTTTACGAGCATGTGTTCCTTGCGCGCCAGGATCTGGCACAAGCGCAGGTGGACGCACTGGCGGAAATCGCCACCAAGATCGTGAACGACAACGAAGGTCGGGTCGTAAAGACCGAGAACTGGGGCCTGCGTTCGCTGGCGTACAAGATCGCCAAGAACCGCAAGGCGCACTATGTCATGCTCGAGATCGATGCCCCGGGCAGCGTGATCGCAGAGCTGGAGCGCCAGACCCAGATCAACGAAGACATCATTCGTTACATGACGGTCAAGGTCGACACCCTCGAAGAGGGCCCGACCGTGATGATGCGCAAGCAGGACCGTGACCGCGAGCGTCGTGGCGATCGTGAAGGTGGCCGCGAGGGCCGTCCCGATCGTGGCGATCGTCCGGACCGTGGTCCCCGTCGTGACCGCGAAGAGGGAGCTGAATAATCATGGCACGTCCATTTTTCCGCCGCCGCAAGAGCTGCCCGTTCTCCGCCAAAGACGCTCCCCGGATCGACTATAAGGACGTCCGGTTGCTGCAGGGCTTCGTGTCCGAGCGTGGCAAGATCGTCCCGTCGCGTATCACTTCGGTGGCCGCAAAGAAGCAGCGCGAACTGGCCCAGGCCATCAAGCGTGCGCGTCATCTGGGCTTGCTGCCCTACATCGTTAAGTAAGGACACGCCCACATGGACGTCATTCTGCTTGAGCGCGTCGAAAAGCTTGGTGCTATCGGCGACGTGGTGAAGGTCAAGGACGGTTACGCGCGTAACTTCCTGCTTCCCAACAAGAAGGCGCTTCGTTCGAACGAAGCCAACCGCAAGGTGTTCGAGTCGAACCGTGCGAAGATCGAGTCGGACAACGCATCGCGTCGCAGCGATGCCGAAGCCGAAGCGAAGACCTTCAACGACGCGACCGTGACCCTGATCCGTCAGGCGTCGAACACCGGTCAGCTCTACGGTTCGGTCGCGGTTCGCGACTTGGTCGATGCGCTGGTGGCCGACGGTCACAAGGTCGGCAAGTCGGCGATCGTGCTCGACAAGCCGATCAAGGCGATCGGCGTGTACACCGTCAAGGTCGCGTTGCATCCTGAAGTGTCGGTGGCCGTCAAGGTCAACGTCGCCCGCTCGCCTGAAGAGGCCGAGATGCAGGCTTCGGGCGTCGACGTGATGTCGTCGATGTTCGAGCGCGACGAGGCTGGCTTCGTCGAGGATTACGATCCGAACGCAGAGCCCGGCGCTACCGCCGAAGCACCGCGCGACCAGGAGGAAGAAGCGCAGGGTTGATCCCTTCGCTTCCTTCTTGGCTGCATAGAAAGGCCCGCCCGGAGTGATCCGGGCGGGCCTTTTCTTTGTGCTTGTGCGGTGCGTGTCAGGGGCAGGTTACGCAAGCGCCGATCATGGCGGCGAAGGGGATCAGGGCGCAGAGGACGGGGACTAGGGTTTTCATGACCTGGCGACTCTTTGGGGGTGTTGCCGGGTTAATGCGCGGGGTCGGGAAAGGTTTCCGAGAGGTGAACGAATTTTGTACCGATCGGTTTTCGGTGCGGCCCCTTCGTTTTCCCCAACCTCCCTCCGTCACCCCAGACCTGTTCCGGGGTCCACGGTTCCGCAATCTCTCCGGCCGTTGAGTTCGCGGAACGGTGGATGCCGGAACGAGCCCGGCATGACGGAATGGCGCACGATCCCCGCCCCTATCTGTTCCCCCGCGAAGGCGAGGGTCCAGGATAATGGAACGCAGCACTGCTTGATCCTGGGCTCCCGCCTTCGCGGGAGAACATTAGTGGTGGCGTCTTCCGGCTTCTCGATCAGCGCAGGCCCCTCGCCTAGCGCTAGCGCGTCCACCGAGGACACGTCCTCCAAGTCCCGCGCGCCGGTCTCGATGTTCAGGTCGCGGAATTTCCGGCCGGTCACCATCAGGCGGCCGTTGAACGAGTTGGTAAAGCCGTTGAAGTTCTTCACCGCACTGTTGAGGCCGACGCCGACCTTGCGCAGGTCGTCTGCGACCTTGGCGAGGCGATCGTGCATCTCCTTGCCGAGTTCGCCGATCTTCCGTGCTTCGTTGGCGAGTTTCTCCTGCCGCCAGACCGCCGCCACCGTGCGGGCAATCGCGATCAGGTTGGTCGGGGTC
Organism: Sphingomonas sp. AC411; assembly: GCF_979253035.1. Lineage (NCBI taxonomy): Bacteria > Pseudomonadati > Pseudomonadota > Alphaproteobacteria > Sphingomonadales > Sphingomonadaceae > Sphingomonas > Sphingomonas sp. AC411. The sequence goes on from NZ_CEEDAQ010000001.1 coordinate 1,871,743, forward strand.
GCGAGCAGGACGCGCTTTTCGAACGCGAAATCCAAAGCGTCGGGTCGTGTTCGAGCGCGGCGGAGAGGAAGTGCTCGCCGGGGACGAACATGATGACGTAGTCAGGCGTGTCGGCGAACTGGCTCCAATACGCCTTGTTGCCGAGACCGTTGACGTGCGCGCGCATCGACGCCGCGTGACCGGCGAGGCCGATCAGGCGCTCGGCGTCGTCGACCGCGCCGAATGCGTCCTGGTACGCGTTAAGCCGAGACCTTCGCGTCGATCACCAGCGCCCGGCCGCCGGGGACGCGGATGATCGCGTCGGGGCGGAGGCGGGCGCCGTCGTCGCCTACCGCGACCGAGACCTCGGTCTGGAAGTCGGTGTGTTCGCTGAGGCCGCAGGTTTCGAGCACGTTCTTCAGCTGCTGCTCGCCCCAGCGGCCGCGCGACTTAGGGGCGTTGCGGAGCGAATTGACGAGCTTGGCGGCTTCGGTGGAAACCTTTTCCTGGCCCAAGCGCATCTGTTCGATCTGGCCCTTGAGGTCGCCGAATGCGTCGCGGCGCTCGGCCTCAACCTTGGCGACGCCTTCTTCGTAGCGTTGCAGACGGTCGCTGACGGGTTGCAGCATCGATTTGAGGTTCAGGCCGGCGGACTCTTCGGACTGGCGGAAGCGGGCGTCGGCGCGTTCGAGGAAGGTCTTCTGCGCGTCGCTCAGCAGCTTGTTGGCAACGTCGCCGAACTGCGCGGCCATCACGTCCTTCGCCTCGCGGAGACGTACTTCGAACGCTTCGCCTTGAGCCTTGAGAGTAGCATTCTCGGTGCGCGCCGCGTCACGATCTTTGCGAATAGCTTCCAAATCTAAGCGGAGACGATCGGTGTCGGTGGCGCGCTCGGCGTTCTGTGCGCGGAGGGTGGCGAGGTCCTGCATCGCGGCGTTGCGTTCGCGTTCGACGGCGTCGCGGGCGGTGCGGATGAGATCGGCGTCGGCGACCTTGGTCTGCGCTACGGCGAGTTCACTGGCTAGGGTGGCAGCTCGGCGGGAGGCCAGGGCCCAGCCTAGAAGGATGCCGGCGGCTAGCGCGAGGACGGCGATGATGGCGAACTCAGCCATTTTGCGCTGCCGACATTGGAGTGAAGTGCAGACGCTGGCGCAGCATTTTCTGGGGTGAGACTGCGCGCGGGGGCGCTTGGGTTCGGGGGAGATTGGGGACGTCATGGGTGGAACATACGTCGAACGATTGATGCAGGACAATCGGAATATTCTGTTCTTCCCGCGGAGGCGGGGTCTAGGGTTATCAGCGGGAGCGCTTGTGGTCCTGGGCCCCCGCCTTCGCGGGGAACTATAAGAGGGCGGCGGTCTCAAAAACGGCACTACCCCGGCGAAGGCCGAGGCCCAGTTGGCGGACGTTGCCAACTTAGTGCAGCACGTCGTTACTGCGACCTTTCCAACTGGGCCCCGGCCTCCGCCGGGGTGGTTGCGTGTTGGGGGAGCGGCGCTCTTACTCTCCTGGTAGCCCTGCCCTTTGGCAAAACACGTCCGTCATCCCCGCGCAGGCGGGGATCCATATACTCGGATGTCAGCGATTAAAGCGTGAGGTTTGCCAATATGGGTCCCCGCCTCCGCGGGGATCACGGGTAGAAGTGGCGGACCGCTCCCCTCATCCCAGCTTGCGCTGCTTGGCCAGCTTCTTCAGCACCATGTCGCGCTTGAGGCGACTGATGTGGTCGATGAACAGCACGCCGTCGAGATGGTCGATCTCGTGCTGCATGCAGGTCGACAGCAGTCCGTCGAAATCTTCCTCATACGCCGCGCCGGTCTCGTCGAGCCACTTCACGCGGCAGCGCGCCGGGCGTGCGACCTCGGCATATTGCTCGGGGATCGAGAGGCAGCCCTCGTTGTAGGTGGAGACCTCGTCGCTGACCGAGAGGATCTCGGCGTTGATATACGCCTTGGGATTCTTGATCGGCTTGTCTTCCTCGTCCTTCTCCTCCTGGAGATCGATGACGAGGACGCGCTTCTGGACGCCGACCTGGGTCGCGGCGAGGCCGATGCCGTTGAAGTCGTACATCGTCTCGATCATGTCGGCGACGAGCGTGCGGATGGAGTCGTCAACCGTCTCCACCGGCTCGGCGACGAGGCGCAGGCGGGGATCGGGGACTTCGAGAACGGTCATGACGGTCATCCTGCGCAGCTAGGTTCCGCGCGGGGTGCGTCAAGCACTTGGCTCAAGCCATTGGACGTCGTGCGCGCAACGCCTGCGCCAGCGTGCCCTCGTCGAGATAGTCGAGTTCGCCGCCGACCGGGAGGCCATGCGCGAGTTGCGTGACGCGGACGGAGAAGCGTTCGATGCGCTCGGCGATGTAGTGCGCGGTGGTCTGGCCTTCGAGCGTGGCGTTCATCGCGAGGACGACTTCGTCGATGCCGCCGGCTTCGATGCGGCGGACGAGGCTGTCGATGCTGAGATCCTCCGGACGGATGCCTTCGAGCGCGGACAGGCGGCCGCCGAGGACGTGGAAGCGGCCGGGGAACAGGCGGGACCTATCCAACGCCCACAGATCGGCGACTTCCTCGACCACGCACAGCGAGCGCTGGTCGCGACGCGGGTCGGCGCAGATCGCGCAGGGGTTGGTCGTGTCGACATTGCCGCACGTCGAGCAGTTCTCCAGCCGCTCGTCGACCGCGGTCAGCGCCTCGCGCAACGGGCCCAGCGCCGCGTCCCGCTTCTTGAGCAGATGCAGCACAGCGCGACGCGCGGACCGGGGGCCGAGGCCGGGGAGCCGGGCCAGCGCCTGCGTCAGCGCCTCGATCTCGGGGGATGCCATGGGGGAACAGATAGGGGTTGCGTCGCTCCCCGCCAGCGTGTTCGAGAGGGGCATGCGGATCATCTTCATGGGAACGCCGGACTTCGCGGTGCCGGTGCTGGAAGCCCTCGTCGCGGCGGGGCATGACGTGATGGCGGCGTATTGCCAGCCGGCGCGACCGGGCGGGCGGCAGGGGCGCGAACTGGTGCCGTCGCCGGTGCAGATGCGGGCGGAGGCGCTGGGGATCGAGGTGCGGACGCCGGTGTCGTTCAAGGCGTCCTTGCCTGAGGGGTTGGAGGCTCGCGAGGCGTTTGGGGCTTTGAACGCGGATGTGGCGGTGGTTGCGGCGTATGGTCTTATTCTGCCGCGCGCGGTGCTGGAGGCGCCTCGGTTCGGGTGCCTGAACGTGCATGGGTCGCTGTTGCCGCGATGGCGCGGGGCGGCGCCGGTGCAGCGGGCTATCCTCGCGGGGGATGCCGAGACGGGCGTCGGGATCATGCAGATGGAGGCGGGGCTGGATACCGGGCCGGTGCGGCTTGAGGACGGACGCCGATCGTCGGCAAGACCGCGGGCGACCTGACCGCCGAGCTGTCGGCGATGGGGGCGCGGTTGATGGGCGAGGTGCTGGGCGATCTCGACGCCTACCCCGCCCGGCCGCAGCCCGAGGAGGGCGTCACCTATGCGGCCAAGATCGAGAAGGCGGAGGCGCGGATCGATTTCGAGCGGTCGGCAGTCGAGGTCGAGCGGCTGGTACGGGCGATGAACCCGGCGCCGGGGGCGTGGTTCGAGCATGCGGGTGAGCGGGTGAAGGTGCTGGCCGCGGACGTGCTGCCATTCTCGTTTCTCGGTTGCGAGGGGTTGACGGTGAATGCCGAGCTGACGATCGGGTGCGGCGAGGGGCGATCCGGCCGACCTTGGTGCAGCGGGCGGGACGCGGCGTCACCTCGGCCACGGAATTGCTGCGTGGGTTTGCGATCCCGTCGGGGACTCAGCTTTGACGCGGTTCGCGTTGACGGTGGAGTTCGACGGCCGGCCGTTCATGGGCTGGCAGCGGCAGAAGCACGGGCCGAGCGTGCAGGCGGCGCTGGAAGCCGCAGTGATGAAGATGACCGGCGAGACCGCCTCTGTGCAGGCGGCGGGGCGGACCGATGCGGGCGTGCACGGGATGGCGATGCGCGCGCATGTCGATATCGAAAAGCCGGTCGCGGCGTTTCGGTTGATGGAGGGCTGAATGCGCTGGTTAAGCCGGCGCCGGTGTCGGTGCTGGCGTGCGAGGTGGTCGACGACGAGTGGCATGCGCGGTTTTCGTGTGTCGGGCGGTCGTACGAGTATCGGATCGTCAACCGGCGCGCGCCGTTGACGTTCGAGGCGGGGCTGGCTTGGCAGGTGCCTCAGCCGTTGGATGCGGGGGCGATGGCGGAGGCTGCGGGGGCGCTGGTCGGGCGGCATGACTTCACGACGTTTCGCTCGGCGCATTGCCAGGCGGATAGTCCGGTGCGGACTTTGGACCGGCTGGAGGTTGTGCGGGAGGGGGAGCGGATCTTTGTGTACGCGGCGGCGCGGTCGTTCCTGCATCATCAGGTGCGGTCGATGGTCGGGTGCCTGGCGCTGGTCGGAATGGGGCGCTGGGCGGTTGGCGATGTCGCCAAAGCACTCGCGGCGAAGGACCGGGCGATGCTCGGGCTGAATGCGCCGCCCGATGGGCTGTTCTTCGTTAGCGCGGTGTATCCCTGAGCGTCAGCGGAATTATCCATCAACTTTGATCGCGACGCTATTCCTCCCCTGGAAGGAGGTGGCAGCGCCTTGCGCTGACGGAGGGGTTACCCGCTCTCGATAGCGCGACATCCCTCCGTCGCTGCGCGACACCTCCCCTACAGGGGAGGATAGTTAGCGGACGAACTTGGCGGCCAGCTCGACATGCGTCGACCAGCGGAACTGGCCGACCGGCTGGACCCAGTCGATCCGCCAGCCGGCGTCGCACAGCTCCTTGGCATCGCGCGCGAAGCTCGCCGGGTTGCAGGACACGTAGACGATCACCGGCGTCTTGCACTCCGCCAGCGCGGTCGCCTGCTCGCGCGCGCCGGAGCGGGGCGGATCGATCACCACCGCGTCGAACCGGTCGAGCTCGGCGACCGTCAACGGGCGACGGTAGAGATCGCGGTGCTCGGGGTAGACCGGGCGCTGGGTGCGGTGCGCGGCGGCTTTCAGCGAGCCTAGCGCGTCGCGCGCGCCCTCGGCCGCGTAGACCTTGGCGGGGATCGCAAGCGTGAAGGTGCCGAGGCCGGCGAACAGGTCAGCTACCGTTGCGGGCTTGCCGATCGCTTCGAGGACGGCCGCCGTAAGCGCAGCTTCACCATCAGGCGTGGCTTGCAGGAATGACGCGGGCGGGAGCGGTACGGGGACACCGCCCAAGGTGATCGTGACCGAATCAGGCTCCCACCGCGTCTCTGGTCCGAGACCATCGTCGAACGCTACGCGAGCAATCTTGTGGTCTTCGCAGAATTTGGTGAGCGCTTCGGCGGCAGGAAGACCTTCGGGAGCGAACCCGGTAATCAGGATGTCCGCGCCTTGGTCGGCGAGCGTCAGGTGGATGTCCGCGCGGCGGCGGAAGTTGAGGTGCTTGAGCAGTTGGCGCAAGGGCTGGACGAGCGCGAACAGGCGCGGGTCGAGGATCCAGCATTCCTTAATGTCGACGATCGTGTGCGCCTTTTCGGCGGTGAAGCCGAGCGTAATCTTGCCGCCCTTCCCCTCGGCGTGGAGCGTCGCACGACGACGGCTCCGTTCGGGCGAGATGTGCGGCGTGCGGATCGGGGCGGACAGGTCCTGGCCGTCGAGCGCGGAGGCGATGCGGTCGGTGACGAACTCGGCATAGGCCTGGTCGTCGAGATGCTGCAGCTGGCAGCCGCCGCAGGTCGGGAAATGCACGCAAGGCGGCGTCTGGTGATGCGGGCCTGGCGTGACGGTGCCGTCGGCGGCGAGCGTGTCGCCCGGTGCCGCGAAGGCGGCGTGGCGTCCGTCGGCGGTCATGCCGTCGCCGCGTGCCGCGACGCGAATGATCGTGTCGATATTCGTTTCAGAGGTCATAGCGCCGCTCTGGCCGACCTTAACGCATCCGCCAAGTCGTCGGCGATGAACGCCGGCCCCAATCGGCGGGCAGCGTCACCGTGGAGCCACACTCCGGCGCATGCTGCGTCGAGCGGATCGAGCCTGGCGGCGAGCATCGCGCCGATCGCGCCGGCGAGGACGTCGCCAGTGCCGGCGGTGGAGAGCCAGTCGCTGGCGCACTGTGCGATGCGGACGCGACCGTCGGGCGCCGCGATGACGGTGTCGGCGCCTTTGAAAACGACGATGGCGTTGGCGAGGTTGGCGGCGTCTCGGGCGCGGGTGATCTTGTCGGCATCAGATTTGCCGAAGAGCGCATCGAACTCGCCGGCGTGGGGCGTTAGGATGACGGGGACCTTCAGCACCTTGATCCGGTCCGGGTCGAGGAGGCGGAGCGCGTCGCCGTCGATAATCAAGGGGTGGCCCGAGTCCAGCGCCGCCTCCAGACGGGCCTTGGCGACATCGTCACGGCCAAGGCCGGGGCCGATCACGAGTGCGCGGATACGGTCGTTGGCGAGGGCTTGGTCGGTGAACGGTGCGCGGACGAGTGCGTGCGGCGGACCTTCGCTATCGCCGAGCAGGGTTACGTAGCCGGCGCCGGCACGCATCGCGGCGAGCGCGGCGAGGTCGGCGGCACCTGACATGCTGCCTGCGATGATCGCGACCATGCCGCGGGTGTATTTGTGCGAATCCGGGCCGGGAGTCGGGAGGCTTGGGGTTTGGAAGACTTCGGCTTGGCTGGTGGTGGGAACGCCGATGTCGAGGAGGCGGGTGTTGCCGCAATAGCGCGCGGCGGGTTGGAGGACGTGCGCAGGTTTTACCGCGCCTAGGGCGAGCGTAAGATCGAAGACGGGGGCGTGCTGAGCGCTTGGCCGGTGTCGGTGGCGAGGCCGCTGGGGAGGTCGATCGCGATGGTGAGGTTTGCGGCGGTGGCGAGGGTGCGCAACTTCCCACAATCACCCCTCCCGGCCTCCGCCGGGGAGGTGCTCTGGGTTTGGGTTCCGATCACATCGAGGGGACGCGTCAGGCCGGTGCCGAATAATGCGTCCAGCAGGATGGGTGCGGGCTTGGCCCCGGCCAGCGTTTCGATGGGACCGGACCACCCTGCCCTCGCCGACTTTGCCGCGTTCGTCTTCGGTTCCGACAGCGCCGCGACGCGAACCGTCACGCCCATCTCCGCCAACACCCGCGCCGCCACGTAGCCGTCGCCGCCGTTGTTGCCGGGGCCGCAGAGGATCAGCACCTCGTTCACGCCCGCCACCCGGCGAACCGCGTGCGCGATCGCGGTGCCGGCGCGGTCCATCAACGTCTCGACCGTCGCGCCGCCGGCGATCACCGCATCTTCCGCCGCGCGCATTTCGGCGGCGGTCAGGATGGGCTGGCCTTCGATTCGGATCATGACGTCTTGGCCGCGTCCTTGACGGTCGCCGGCAGGCGGTAGCGGTCGCCGCCGAGCGCCACCTCGATGCCGTCCGCGCCGGTGATCGTGACCTTGGCGACTTCGGCGCCGTCCGCCGCGATCACCCCGCGGCCGTCCTGCGTCACCAGCAACCGACGGAACGCACCGTCGGGATGGCGAATCGTCAGGACCAGGCCGTCGCTCCTTGCGCCCGCTCGACCGTGCACGTCGAAGCGAACGCGGCGTCACCGCGTGCGCAAGCGATCCGGGTGTCGCCCGCGGTCTCGCTGCGCTGCTGCGCCTCGACCTGTTCGCTGCTCGGCTGCCCGCGCCCACATGCTGCGAGCGGGAGCGAGAAAAGCACCGTAACAGCCGGTATTCGCTTAAATATCCGCGTAGACATGGGTTTCGGCTGCGGCTCCGGGGTGCGTGACGGCACCCTTGTAGGCCGGGCCGACGGTCTTCGCATAGCGCCACAATGCGCCTGAGCCATAATCGTTGGCGCGCGGCACCCACGCAGCACGGCGCGCCGCCATCACGTCCTCGGGAACGTCGAGGTTGATCGTGCCGGCCTCGGCGTCGATGTGGATGATGTCGCCATTCTCGACCAAGGCGATCGGGCCGCCGTCTGCCGCTTCGGGGCCGACATGGCCGATGCAGAAGCCGCGCGTGCCGCCGGAGAAGCGCCCGTCGGTGATCAGCGCGACGCTCGCCCATCCCGAGGCCGTAGAGCGCGGCGGTGGTCGACAGCATCTCGCGCATGCCGGGGCCGCCCTTGGGCCCCTCGTAGCGGATGACGATGACTTCGCCTTCGTTGATCTCGCGGTTTTCGACCGCGGCGAAGGTATCCTCCTCGCAATCGAACACGCGCGCCGGCCCTGAAAACTGGAGGCGGTGCATGCCCGCGACCTTCACGATCGCGCCTTCGGGGCGAGGCTGCCGCGCAAGCCTACCACTCCGCCCGTAGGCGTCAGCGGCGTCTTGATGTCGTAGATGACCTTCTGGTCGGGGTTCCACGTCACCTGGTCGATGTTCTCGCCCAGCGACTTGCCTGTCACCGTCAGGCAATCGCCGTTGAGGAACCCGCCCGCGAGCATCGTCTTCATCAGCATGTAGACGCCGCCAGCCTCGTACATGTCCTTGGCGACATACTTACCACCGGGCTTCAGGTCCGCGATGTACGGCGTGGTCTTGAAGATCTCGGCGACGTCGAACAGGTCGAATTCGATACCCGCCTCGCTCGCCATCGCGGGCAGATGCAGCGCGGCGTTGGTCGAGCCACCGGTCGCGGCGACGACGCGCGCGGCGTTGATGAACGCCTCGCGCGTGCAGATGTCGCGCGGGCGGATATTGTCGGCCAGGCACTCCATGACCTGCGCGCCGGCCGCCACCGCGATCTGCTCACGCGTCGTGTAAGGAGCCGGCACCATGTTGCTGTTCGGGATCGACAAACCGATCGCCTCGGCGACGCAGGCCATCGTGTTGGCGGTGTACTGCCCGCCGCATGCGCCGTGGCCGGGGCAGGCGACCTTCTCGATCGCGTGGACCTCCGAGAGCGGGCACGCGCCGGCCGCGTATTTGCCGACGATCTCGAACACGTCGACGACGGTGACGTCGCGGTCCTGATAGCGGCCGGGCAGGATCGAGCCGCCATAGACGAACACCGACGGGATGTTGAGGCGGAGCATCGCCATCATCATGCCGGGGAGCGACTTGTCGCAGCCGGCGAACCCGACCAGCGCGTCGTAGCAATGGCCGCGAACGCTGAGTTCGACCGAATCGGCGATGACTTCGCGGCTCACCAGCGAGGCCTTCATGCCCTGATGGCCCATCGCGATGCCGTCGGTGACGGTGATCGTGTTGAACCGGCGCGGCATGCCGCCGCCCTGGATGACGCCCGCCTGCGCGGCATCGGCCTGCGCGTCGAGCGTGGTGTTGCAGGGTGCGGAGTTGTTGCCGGCGGAGGCGAGCGCCACGAACGGGCGGGCGATCTGCTCCTTGTCGAGGCCCATCGCATAGTAATAGCTGCGGTGCGGGGCGCGTTCGGGACCGACGGAGACGTGGCGGCTCGGCAGGCGCGATTTATCGAATGTGCGGGTCATGGCGAACGCCTATGTCGCGGGAGGGGGCATTTGCGCAAGAGAGTTGCGTTGATTTTTAAGAGTGGAGGGCCGTGATCTCGTCGTCCGCGCGCTGGCGGGTATCCAGAACGGCGATGGTCAGCGGCCTCGTCAGGTCCGCCTATATGGGTTCCTGCCGCCTCGGGAATGGCGGGAGCCGCTCCCCTCCCTGAAAGGGAGGGGTTGGGGGTGGGTCGGCCTGTTGGCTGACGCTCCAATAACCAAGCGGCCTACCCACTCTCGGCCCCTCCCTTTCAGGGAGGGGGGCAGAAGGGGCGCGTTCGGCGTTCCGGCGACGACGATCAGAGGCCTTCGAGGGCCTTTGCCACGCCGTCCATCGTGAAGGGCTTTTGAAGGCGCGGACGGTCACGAAATTCTGGAGCCACACCGTCATCGCCGCCGCCGGTGGCGAACACGAAGGGGACGCCCTTGGCCGCGAGGGCCTCGGCGACCGCAGTGCTCTTTCACCGCCGCGCAGGTTCACGTCGAGGATCGCGCCGTCGACGCCGCCTTCCTCGATCCGCTTCAAGGCGTCGGCGACGGTGTCGAAGGATCCTGCGACGCCCTTGTCCAGCACCTCGAGGAAATCCTCGAGCATCATGGCGATCAACGGTTCGTCCTCGACGATCAGAATCTGCTGCGGGAGGATCTGCTGGGTAGCGGTCATACCATGCGCATAGTCGGGATTGTTACGACTTGCCAACATCTTGTTCAATTCTTCCCGGGTTCGCTTCAGCGCGTGGCCAGCACGTCCCGCGCCGCTTCGGCGAGTTCCTGCACCGAGAAGGGTTTCGGCAGGAACGAGACGTTGTCGAGATCGATCGATTTGCGCAGTTGTTCCTCCGCATATCCCGACATGAACAGGATCGGCAGGTCGGGATATTGTTCACGCACGTGCCGCACCATCGTCGGGCCGTCCATTTGCGGCATGACGACGTCGCTGATCAGCAGGTCGGGGCGACCGTGCTTTGCGAGCACCTCCAGCGCGACTTCGCCGTTCTCCGCGGTGAGCACGGTATAGCCCTGTCGCGACAGCGCACGTTCGGCGACCGCGCGGACCATGTCCTCGTCCTCGACCAGCAGGATCGTGCCGGTGCCCCACAGGTCGACCGGCTTGGGTGTGGGCTTCACCACCGCGGGGCGGGTCGTTGCGGGGGCCGAGTGGACCGGCAGATACATCGAGAAGGTAGCGCCCTGCCCAGGCTTGCTGTCGGCGAAGATGTAGCCGCCGGACTGTTTGACGATGCCGTAGACGGTGGAAAGGCCGAGGCCGGTGCCCTTGCCGAATTCCTTGGTCGTGAAGAAAGGCTCGAAGATCTTGGGCAGCACGTCGGGGGATGCCGGTGCCGGTATCCTGGACGATCAGCGCGGTGTAATCGGCGACAGGCAGGATATCGGACGCCATCTCGCGCACTTCGGACGCCGGCACCGCACGCGTGGTGATGGTGAGTACGCCGCCGCCACGCGCGTTCGCCGAGACGATCGCGTCGCGCGCGTTGACCGCGAGATTGACGACGACCTGCTCGAGCTGACCGGGATCGGCGCGCACCGGGCCGAGATTGCGGCCGTGCGTCATGTCGAGGCGGACGTTCTCGCCCATCAGGCGCTTGAGGAGGTTCGAGACCTCCGAGACGACATCCGGAAGCTGGAGGATCTGCGGGCGGAGCGTCTGCTGGCGCGAGAAGGCGAGCAATTGCCGCGTCAGGCTGGCGGCGCGGTTCGAGTTGGTGCGGACCTGCTGGATGTCGTCGTAATCGCTGTCGCCGGGCGAATGGCGCATCAGCATCAGGTCGCAGTGACCGATGATCGCAGTCAGGATGTTGTTGAAATCATGCGCGACGCCGCCGGCGAGTTGGCCGACCGCCTGCATCTTGGTAGCCTGCGCGACCTCCCGCTTGAGGCGGCTCTCCTCGCTATTGTCCTTTAGGCTGAGCAGGACGGCCGCGTCGCCTAGCCCGCGCGCGCCGGCGATGGTGAGCGCGACCGGCTCGTCGGGGTGGTCCTTGAGGCGGACCGCCATGTCCGCGGAGTGCGTCGCGCCGTTCGCGAACTTGCGGATCGCGTCGGCAACCGCGGCCTTGTCCTCGCGGACGACGAGGTCGCCCGGATAGAGCGGCGGGGCGACCGCATTGACGCCGGCCGCGCGCAGGAACGAGTCGTTCATCTGCAGGAAACGGCCGTCGCGGTCGACCAGCGCCATCCCGAACGGCATCATGCTGACCAGGCTGCGGACATGCGCGGAGGCGCTGGCGCCGAGCGCGGGCGCATCCTCCTCGTCATCGAGCAGGGCCACCAATACAGGCGCGTCGTCGCCTTCGAGGAACGGGATCTGGAGGACTCGGAGCGGCGTGCCTTCGAGGCCTTCGCGCTCGAACCGGACGAGGCCGCGGCTGTCGGTGATCAGGAAACGGGCGAAATCGCGGCCCTGGATCGAGTCGTATTCGTCGCCGCACGCCCGCGCTCTCAGCACGCGGTTGGCGGAGCGGACTCGGCCGTCGGGCGAGAGCAACGCCGCCATGATACCGCTGCCGCCGAGCCGGTCTCCGGTCGGGCCGGTCAGCAGCGCGGCGAGCGTCTCGGCGAGGTCGTGCTCCTGGGCGGTGACGAAACGCCAGACGAGCATGTCGGCATCGTCGCCGGCGCGGGCGATCTGCGCGGACAGCTGGATGCCCTGCGTGTTGAGGCGTTCGACCTGCGCGGTGCCGTCGCGCCACGCGGAGCGGCCGGCGTCGGCGAGCGCGGCGATGCCGGCTTCGTCGAGCGGGAGGCCGGGGGTGTGGGGAAGCCTGCGAACAACGCTTCGTACGCGTCGTTGGCGCAGACCAGGCGGCCGGCGCGGTCGGTGATGGCAATGGCGTCGGCGCCGGCTTCGGCGACGGTACGGGTCAGGTCCCAGTCGACGGGACGGGGGCATCCTTGACGACCGGATTGAGCAGGCGCCAGGCGACCAGCGCGCCGATGACGATGATGGCGGCGGCGAAGAAACCGGCGGCGGCGATCCAGCTACCGACGAGCACAAGCACGATCGCCGCGGCGGCGGCCCCCGAGGCGACCGCGACGAGCGCGGCCTTACGAGCGGAGGTGGGTAATGCGAACGATGCCATCGCGAGGGTCATCCGCTGTTGCGGGGTTAGGCGTCAAGCGGGTTGCGTGGATTGGGGGTGATGGCATCGTTCCGTACGATGCTTTGGTAAAGAACCATTCCCCCCGGCAACCACCCCGGCGGAGGCCGGGGCCCAGTTGGAGCGTCGGTCGTAACGACGCGCTGTGCATCGTCAATGCCGTCCCCCAACTGGGCCCCGGCCTTCGCCGGGGTGGTGGTTGGTAGGTCGGTCACAATCACGTCCCCCGTCCCGTTGCCCCCGAAGGCGCGGGCCAAGGTGGCGGAGGGTAGCGTTCGTGATTTCTGCGCCCCTGCCTTCGCGGGGGAACCGGGTTCACAGTCAAGGGGATGACGGCGATCGTCTGCTCCCCTCCTTGAAAGGGAGGGGTTGGGGGTGGGTCGGGTTCCGCATGTTCGAACCGTTGTGGCCCAAACTGGCCTACTCACTCCCTGCCCCTCCCTTTTCAGGGAGGGGGACCGTTGGGGGTTGGGTGGGTTTGGGCGCCTTCTTCTCTGCGGGCTGTTCCCCCGCCCTAGCAGGGGAACCAGATCACCAGATCCGAACGCGCTGCTCCGGCGTCAAATACAGCTTCTGCCCGGGAGTCGGCTTGTACGCCGCGTACCAGGGATCGAGATTCCGCACGACCCACGCCCGCTGCTGCGACGGCGAGTGAGGATCGGTCAGCAAACGGTTGCGAAGGTTGGCCTCGCGGTAGTTGCGACGCCACACCTGCGCCCAGCCGAGATAGAAGCGCTGGTCGCCGGTAAAGCCGTCGATCACCGGAGCCGCCTTGCCGCCGAGTGCGGTGTGGTAGGCGTCGTAGGCTACCGTCAGACCCGCGAGATCGGCGATGTTCTCACCCATCGTGAGCTGGCCCTTCACGTGCATGCCGGGGAGCGGTTCGTAGGCATCATATTGCGCGCCGAGCTTGCCGGTAAGCGCGTTGAAGCCGGCGATGTCCTTGGCCGTCCACCAGTCGGTGAGCTGGCCCTTGGCGTCGTATTTCGAGCCCTGGTCGTCGAAATGATGGCTCAGTTCGTGACCGATCACCGCGCCGATACCACCGTAATTGACCGCGTCGTCGGCCTTCGGATCGAAGAACGGCGGTTGCAGGATCGCGGCCGGGAAGACGATCTCGACCATGCCGAAATTGGCATAGGCGTTCACCGTCATCGGCGTCATGCCCCATTCCCAGCGCTGCAACGGCTTGCCGAGCTTGGAGATATTGTCCTGATGCTGCCATTCGTTCGCGCGCCATTCGTTGCCGAACGCATCGCCCGACGTGATCGTCAGACCGGAGAAATCCTTCCACTGGCTCGGATAGCCGATCTTCGGCGTGAACGCGGCAAGCTTGGCGTGCGCCTTCACCTTCGTCTCGGGCGCCATCCATTCGAGCTTGTCGATCCGGCGGCCCATCGCGGCGAGCACGTTCTTGACGAGCTTGTCCGCCGCGGCCTTGGTCTCGGGCGGGAAATACTGCGCGACGTAGAGCTTGCTGACCTCGTCATCGAGCGCGCCCGAGGTGAACTGCACGCCGCGCTTCCAGCGCGCCTCCTGCTCGGGCGTGCCGCCGAGGACGGTGCCGTAGAACGCGAACTGCTCTGCGTCGAACGCCTTGGGCAACACGTCGGCGTAACCGTCGAGCGAGCGCAGGATCAGCTGGTCCTTGAGCACGCCGATCGGCGCGGTCGAGACGAGCTTGGCGATGCCGGTGATCGCCGAGGGCTGCGCGACGATGACGGTCGGGACAGGTGTGCCGATGCCCTTGAAATAGGCGACGAAATCGAAGCCGGGCGCGCGCTTGGCGAGATCGGCAACGGTCATCTTGTTGTAGGTCTTGGTGGCGTCGCGGCTGTCGACGCGGGTCCAGCTTACCTTGGCGATCTCGGTCTCGAATGCGAGCAACGCGGTGGCGCGGGCCTCTGCACTGGGTTCGCCGGCGAGCGTCAGCATCTTGACGATGTGGGCGCGGTAGGCGTTGCGTGCCTCGACCAGTTTCGCGTCGGTGCTGAGATAGTAATCGCGGTCGGGGAGGCCCAGGCCGGACTGGCCGAGCGAGAGCGCGTATTGCTCAGGGGACTTGTCGTCCTGGCCGACGCCGCCGCCGAACGGGCCGCGAATGCCGGCGCGGTCGGCCTCGGCGAGAAGCGCCGGATAGCCGGCGCGGTCCTTGAGCGCGGCGATCTTGCCGAGCCATGGGCGGATCGGCGCAAGACCCTTGGCCTCGATCGTGCCGGTGTCCAGATAGGTCGCATAGGCGCGGCCGATCTTCGAATTCGGATCCTTCGCGGCGGTGTCGAGGATGCCGCGGGTGCGCGTCTCGGACAGGTCGGAGAGGAGATTGAACGAGCCGTAGTTCGACTTGTCGGCAGGGATCGGGGTGTTCTTCGACCAGTTGCCGTTGGCGTAGTTGTAGAAATCGTCGCCGGGCTGGACAGTCTTGTCCATGCCCTTCTCGTCGAAGCCGAACGTGCCGTATTGCGCGCCGGTCGAGGTGGCGGGTGCTGGCGGGGTCGGCTCAGCCGTTTGCGAGATGGCGGCGGTGACGCCGGTGATGGCGGTTGCGGCGAGTAGGCCGGCGACGATGAACGACTTCATGGGGTTCTCCTAGAATTTCGTTGGCACAAACCACCAACACCACCTCCCCGGCGAAGGCCGGGGTCCAGTTGGAAAGGTCTCGGTAACGAGGGACAGTCCGCCGTTATGTCTGCCCCCAACTGGGCCCCGGCCTTTGCCGGGGTGGTGCGAGGTCGGGGTATGCGGAGGGACTTACCAGATGCGAACGCGGTTGGCGGGGGCGAGGTAGGTGGCTTCACCCGGCTTGGCGCCGAACGCGGCGTACCACGGGTCGAGGTTGCGGACGGTCAACACGCGCTGGTGGCCCGGCGAATGCGGGTCCGACAGCAACGTCTGCTGGAGCGCCGCGTCGCGGAACTTGGTGCGCCAGACGCCGGCCCAGCCATAATAGAAGCGCTGGTCCCCGGTGGTACCGTCGATGATCGGCGCCTGCTTGCCGCCGAGCGACTTGTGGTACGCGTCGTACGCGACCGTGAGACCGGCGAGATCGGCGATGTTCTCGCCGAGCGTCAGGCCGCCCTGGATGTGCTGGCCGGGGAGCGGCTCATACGCGTCATACTGCTTCACGAGCGCATCGGTGAACACCTTGAAGCGCGCGACGTCCTGCGGCGTCCACCAGTCGGTGAGCTTGCCGTTGAGATCGTATTTGCGGCCCTGGTCGTCGAAGTGGTGGCTGATCTCGTGACCGATCACCGCGCCGATGCCGCCGTAGTTGACCG
Organism: Sphingomonas sp. AC411; assembly: GCF_979253035.1. Classification (NCBI taxonomy): domain Bacteria; kingdom Pseudomonadati; phylum Pseudomonadota; class Alphaproteobacteria; order Sphingomonadales; family Sphingomonadaceae; genus Sphingomonas; species Sphingomonas sp. AC411. Next base: position 1,887,546 of record NZ_CEEDAQ010000001.1, read on the forward strand.
CCGGGTCCGCCTTCGGATCGAAGAACGGCGGCTGGAGGATCGCGGCCGGGAAGACGACCTCGTTCATCGTCGGGTTGGCGTAGGCATTGATCGTCATCGGCGTCATGAACCACTCGCCACGGTCGATCGGTGCCCCAAGCTTCTTCAGGTCGCGGTCGTATTCGAACGCGTTGGCGCGCGCGACGTTACCGACGAGATCGCCGCGCTGGATCTGGAGCGCGGAATAATCGCGCCACTTGTCGGGATAGCCGATCTTCGGGGTGAACGCGGCGAGCTTGGCGAGCGCCTTGGTCTTGGTCTCGGGCGCCATCCATTCGAGGTTGCGGAGCCGCTCGCCCATCGCGGCGATGACGTTCTTGACGAGATCGTCGGCGGCGGCCTTCGACGCGGGCGGGAAATACTTGGCGACGTATTGCTGGCCGATCGCCTCGCCCATCGCGGCCGACACGGTCGACACGCCGCGCTTCCAGCGGACCTGCTGCTCGGGCGTGCCGGACAGCGTGGTGCCGTAGAAGGCGAAGTTGGTCTTGTCGAAATCACTCGACAGATACGGTGCGTACGAGCGCAGCACCTTGAGCATCGCATAGTCCTGGAGGACGTTGACCGGCGTGTCGGCGAACACCTTCGCCTCGCCGGTCAGCGCGCTCGGCTGTGCGACGAGGTAGAACGGACGGCCGGTGACGCCCATCGCGGTCATGTACTGCGCCCAGGGAAGCCCGGCGCCTTCGCGGCGAAATCGGCGGCGGTCCATTTGTTGTAGGTCTTGTCGGCGTCGCGGCTCTCGATCCGGGTCCAGTGCGCGGTGGCCAGGCCCTTCTCCATGTTGAAGACGGCGGCGGCGCGGGCGGCGGCGTTGGGCTCGCCGGCGAGCGTCAGCATCCGCGTGAGATACGCCTGGTACGCGGTGCGGATGGTCGCGAGCTTCGCGTCGTCCTTCAGGTAATAATCGCGGTCGGGAAGCCCGATACCGCTCTGGCCGAGGCCGACGACATAGGTGGTCGGGTCCTTGTCGTCCTGCTGCACGCCGACGCCGACGAGGCCGCCGACACCTTGGCGCTGGAGTTTTGCGATCTCGGTGACGAGCGCAGTCTTGTCCCTGGTCGCCTTGATTGCGGCTAGCATCGGCTTGACCGGGGTCGCGCCCTTCGCGTTGACCGCCGCCTCGTCCATGAAGCTCGAGTAGAAATCGCCGACCTTGTCGCCAGGCTTGGTCGCTGCGGCATCGAGGATCGTGCGGGTACGAGCGAGCGACAGGTCCTGGAGGACGTGGAACATGCCGTAGGACGAGCGATCCGCGGGGATCGGCGTGGTCTTCACCCAGCCGCCATTGGCGTAATCGAAGAAGTCGGTGCCCGGCGTGACGCTGGTATCGCGGCCCGCCATGTCGAAGCCGAAATCGCCGATCTGCGGCTTGTTGGCATCCTTGGGTGCGACAGGACCCTTCGCGGCCTTGGCCAGCGTCGGCGAAGGCGCACTAGTTTGGGCGAAAGCCGAAGCGGCGGACGCGAGCAGGATCACGGTAACAATCGACTTACGCATCAAGGGACCTCGGGAGAGACTTCAGGATGCAGTGTGTTCTACGCCGATAAGACGGTCCGTCAATTCCAGGCGGTGTCAAATGTTACGAAATACTACGCCGCGCGATTATCGTGCCGATGCCGCCACTTGCGTGCGATCCACAACCGCCAGCCGAGCGCGCTGAGCGCATAGCCGCCGACCGAACAGACGACCGTGATGACCAGCAGGCCCAGCGCGGTGGCGGGCCCCGCCTGCATCAGCCACGGGATCCATTCGGTGCGCGCGGCGGCGTTGGCGACGGGCTGGCCGGGAACATGTTCGTCGAGCCGAAGCATCGACGACCCGATCCAATAGGCGGCAATCCAGAGCGGCGGTGTGGTCAGCGGGTTGGTGATGAAGGTGGTCAGCGCCGCGGTCGGCACGTTGGCACGGAATGGCAGCGCGAAGATCGCCGCGACCGGGGTTTGCGCGACCGGGATCAGGATGCCCGCGACCATCCCGAGCGCGACGCCGCGGGGGACCGAGCGACGGGTGAAGCGCCAGAGTTCGGGCGCGAGGACGCGGTGCGCGACGGGACGCAGCAGCCGGTTCCGCTCCATCGATCTGCGGGTCGGCAAATTGCGACGCGACCACGCCGCGAGGCGTCCGAAGATACTGCCCGGCGCCTTCGACACAGGCTATCCGCGATCCCGCATGATCCGGCCCTGCTCGCGCTTCCAGTCCTGTTCCTTCACCGAATCGCGCTTGTCATGGTTCTGCTTGCCCTTGGCGAGCGCCAGTTCGATCTTCGCGCGGCCCTTAGAATTGAAGTAGATCATCAGCGGCACGAGCGTCATGCCCTGACGCGCGACCGCACCGAACATCTTGTTGATCTCGCGCTCGTGGAGCAGCAATTTGCGCGGCCGCTTGGGCTCGTGGTTGAAGCGGTTGCCGTGACTGAATTCGGGGATGTTCGAATTCACCAGGATGACGTTCTTGCCCTTCACCTCGGCATAGGCCTCGGCGATAGAACCCTCGCCGCCGCGCAGCGCCTTCACCTCGGTGCCGGTGAGCGCGATGCCCGCCTCGAACACCTGCTCGATATAATAGTCGTACCGCGCGCGCCGGTTCTCGGCGACGATCTTGGTCTTCTCGAAGGTCGGGGGTTTGGGACGTGCCATTGGACGCGCGATGTAGGAGCTCGGAGGGCTTAGGGGAAGCGGGGGTGATCGTTATTAGGTCACGCCATTCTTCCCCCTCCCTGGAAGGGAGGGGTTGGGGGTGGGTGGGGTTCCGCATATCCGAACCGTCGTGACTTCGAGCCGGCCGACCCACCCCCTGCCCCTCCCTTCCAGGGAGGGGAGACCGTTGCGGTCTGTTCGGACACCTGCCCCCTCCTTCCAGGGGGACCGTAGTGGCTTGGTCAGACGAGGCGTGCGTGCTCCAGCGCTGCATCGACGGCAGCGCGCGAGGCCTCACCGGCGGGGTCATCGGCAGGCGGAGCGTTTCCGGGAAGCCACCGAGCACCTTCGTCATCGCGTATTTAACCGGCCCCGGCGAGGCGTCGGTGAACAGCGCTTCGTGCAGCGGATAGAGTTGATCCTGATACGCCAGCGCCTTGACGAAATCGCCAGCCTGGCACGCCGCCTGGAACTCGGCACAGAGCTTCGGCGCGACGTTCGCCGTTACCGAGATACAGCCGGTGCCACCCATCACGTTGAACGCCAGCGCCATGTCGTCATTCCCCGACAGCTGGCAGAAGTCCGGCCCGCACGACGCACGGTGCTGGGAAACGCGGGCGAGGACGCCGCTCGCATCCTTGACGCCGACGAACACGTCCGGGAACGCCGCGACGATCCGGGCGAGCGTCGCCGGCTGGATGTCCGTCACCGTCCGTGCAGGGACGTTGTAGAGGATGATCGGCAGCGGGGTCGATGTCGCGAGTGCCTCGAAATGGCGGAAGATACCCTCCTGCCCCGGCCGGTTGTAATAGGGCGGCACCATCAGCGCGGCGTCGGCGCCGGCGTCCTTCGCGGCGCGCAGGTTCGCGGACGCGACGCGCGTGTCGTTCGAGCCTGCGCCGGCGATCACCGGCACGCGGCCCTTCGCCTGGTCGACGCAGACGCGGACGACGTGGAAATGCTCGTCATACGACAAGGTCGCCGCCTCGCCGGTGGTGCCGCACGCGACCAGGCCCGACGAGCCCTCCGCGATCTGCCACTCGATGAAGTCGCGATAGGCCGTTTCGTCGAAGCTGCCATCGGCGGCGAACGGCGTGACGAGCGCGGGGATCGATCCTGAAAACATGCGGTAGCCTGCGTCCATACTAGAAGAGAAGTCTGGCCTGTTGCGCCAAATACCGGGCGAAATCCGGATTTCGTTCAGGACAGATACGGGTTGGAGGCGTATGCTGTCCACATGGTAGCATCGATGTTGAAAACGAGCCTTCTTCTTGCAGTCGTCGCACAGACCGCTGTTTCCTCGGGCGCGGGCCAACAGACGCTCGATCGCTACAGCACGCAGCTCGCCAATATGGGGCCCAATGCGCAGCCGATGGCGACGGACGGCGCGATCGCCTCGACCATCGCGCAATGGCGGGCGTTGCAGCAGACCGACGCGCTGCCATTCGACAGTTACGCAGGCTTCCTGATGGCGCATCCGGGCTGGCCGAACGAGGCGGCGAACCGGCGTGCGGCCGAGCGCAAGGCGGCGACCGGTTCGCCGACCAGCGTGGTCGCGTTCTTCCGCCGGTATCCGCCGCAATCGGCTTCGGGCGGGGTCGCCTATGCGCGCGCTTTGCAGGCAACCGGTGCGCGGGATCAGGCCTATGCTGCGGTCCGGACGGCATGGCGCAGCGCCGGGCTGACGCCGACCGACGAGGCGATGGTAACGTCGGGCTTTCCCGGTGCGCTGACGCCGGACGACCAGGATGCGCGGATGGATGCGCTGTTGTGGGCGGGTCAGACCGGCGCGGCGCAGCGGCAGATCGTTTGGACCAGCGCCGCGCGACGGCCGATATTCCAAGCCCGGCTAGCGTTCCGGACGAATGCACCGAACGCGTCGGATATCTCGGCCTCGACGCAAGGCCTGTATGCGAACGACGCGGGCTATGTCGCGGACCGGGCACAGTGGTTGCGCAATTCGGGGGCGAGCCCTTCGGCGCGGGCGTGGCTGGCGCGGCCACGGTCGCTTGTGACGCGGCCGGGCAATGCTGCGGAATGGTACGAGGTGCTCGTCACCAACGCGAACGGCGCGGCGAACGACGGGCAGTATCAGGTCGCCTACGACATCGCGCGGCAGATCGACGACGCGTATCCGGCTGGTACCGACGTCTCGACGAAATCCTATGCCGAGCGCGACGAATATACCAATCTCGCCTGGCTCGGCGGACGCGTCGCGATGAAGCAGCTCGGGCGACCGGCGGATGCGATGACGCTGTTCGACCGGTACGCGCGCGGCTCGCGCTCGCCTCAGGTGCGATCGAAGGGCTATTATTGGGCGGGCCGTGCGGCGGAGGCGGCCGGGTTGGCGCCTCAGGCGGCGGCATTCTACGGCCAGGCGGCGGGCTACCGCGATCAATATTATGGGCAGCTGGCGAACGAGCGGACCGGGCGCCCGCTTGTCGCACCGCCTTCGGTGGCTTCGGTCGCAGTCGATCCGGCAGCGCGAGCTGCGTTCGACCGGCGCGAGACGGTGCGCGCGGTGAAGTTCCTCGGGCAGATCGCCGACTGGCAGGACCAGACCGCGTTTGTCCGCCAGATCGCCGCGGACGCGACGACCGACACCGATCACCTGCTCGCGGCCGAGCTGTCGAAGAGCATCAACCGGCCCGATCTCGGCGTGATGGTCGGGCGGAGCGCGCTGGCGAACGGTCTCAGCGATTACTCCGCGGTGGGCTTCCCGATGGTGTCGGTGCCGGCGGGGTATGAGGACAACTGGACGATCATCCACGCGATCTCGCGGCAGGAGAGCCAGTTCGATCGGGCCGCCGTGTCGCATGCGGGTGCGCGCGGGTTGATGCAGCTGATGCCGGCGACCGCGCGCGAGCAGTCTGGGAAGATCGGCCTCGCCTATAACCAGGCGGCGCTGACGACCGATCCGAACATGTCGATCATGCTGGGGTCGAGCTATTTCCAGCGGGTGTATGCCAATTACGGCAGCTACCCGCTGGCGGTGGCGGCGTATAATGCGGGCGGCGGCAACGTGAACAAATGGCTCCGCGCGAACGGCGACCCGCGGACCGGTTCGGTCGATATCATCGATTGGGTCGAGGCGATCCCGTACCAGGAGACGCGCAACTACGTACAGCGCGTGCTGGAAAATGCGGTGGTGTACGACCTGATGAACCCTGCGCGGGCGAAGAGCCGGGGGCGGCGCGGTTGTCGTGGTATCTGGGGAAGAACCGGCCGGGTTGATGTCTGGCTTTTGAAGAAAATTGTTCTCCCGCGAAGGCGGGAGTCCAGTCTGGGCTCCCGCCTTCGCGGGAGAACACGGTAGGGAAGCGCATGGATCGCCCGAACTACATCACCCCTACCGGTTACGCCGTACTTCGCACCGAATACGAACAACTCCTGTCGACCGAACGGCCCGCCTTGGTCGAGGTCATCTCCTGGGCCGCAGGCAACGGCGACCGCTCGGAAAATGGCGACTATATCTACGGTCGCAAACGGTTGCGCGAGATCGACCGGCGGCTGGGGTGGCTGTCGAAGCGGATGAAGGCGGCGAAGGTCGTCGACCCGGCCGCACAGGAAGACCGCTCGCGCGTCTGGTTCGGTGCGTGCGTGACGGTCGCCGACGAGGACGACGTCGAACGGATTCTGACGCTGGTAGGCGACGACGAGACCGACGCGAGCAACGGGCGGATCGGCTGGAACTCACCGTTCGCGCGCGCCCTGCGCGGTGCGGCGATCGGCGACGTGCGGCGGGTCGACCTGCCGGCGGGCGAGCGCGAATACGAGGTCGTCGCGATCCGCTACCCCTGACCGCGTGATCCTCCCCCGCAAGGGGAGGTGGCTGGCTCTTGCCAGACGGAGGGGAGGTAAGGAAACACCTGTTGCGCCTGCCTCCCCTCCGTCACCTTCGGTGCCACCTCCCCTGGCGGGGGAGGATTGGGAGTCCCCGTGAACGATCCGTTTCGATTTACATAAATTGACCCCGCCCCGCCTCCGTGGGACATTTCGCCCTCGCAACGACACCGAGGACTCCGCCATGCCGATACCCGCCACCTGGTCCGCCCGCTTGCTCAGCGTCATGCGCATCGTCGTCGCGCTCGTGTTCTTCAGCCACGGCATCTCGAAGTTCTTCGGCCTGCCCCCTTCCCGATGCCGATGAACCCGCTGCTCTACGTCGCGGGGATCCTCGAAGTCGTCGGAGGCGGCATGCTGATCATCGGCCTGTTCACGCGACCGGTGGCGTTCGTGCTGTCGGGCATGTCCGCGGTGGCGTATTTCATGGCGCATTTCCCGCAAGGCCTCTTCCCGATCGCCAATGGCGGCGAGCCAGCAGTGCTCTACTGCTTCGTCTTCCTGTACCTCGCTGCGGCCGGTGGCGGCGCGTGGAGCGTGGACGCGGGGCGCGCGCGCGGCTAATCCAACGCGCATGATCGATACCACAACGCGCAACGTCGCCCTCCTGATCGACGCGGACAATGCGTCCGCGGCGACCCTCGACCCGGTGCTGACCGTCCTTGCCGAGCTCGGCACGGTCAACGTCCGGCGGGTGTACGGCAACTGGTCCAAGCCCGCGCTGAAGGCGTGGAGCGACATGTCGATCAAGCACGGCATCGAGCCGCAGCAGCAGTTCGACCTGACCAAGGGCAAGAACGCGACCGACATGAAGATGACGATCGACGCGATGGACCTGCTGTTCCGCGGGCGCATCGACGGCTTCGGCATCATGTCGTCGGACAGCGACTTCATGCCGCTCGCGACGCGCATCCGCCAGGACGGCATCCCGGTGTACGGCTTCGGCACCAGCCGCACGCCGGAGGGATTCCGCCAGGCGTGCACCCGGTTCATCGACGTCGGCGCGCTAAACGAGACGTCGCAGGCGATGCCCGCGCCGGCCCCCGCCCCCGTCGCTGGCGAGAAGGCAGCGGCGCCAGCGCCGGTCGCTCGGCCAAAGACCGCGCAGCCGATCGACGAGCAGGTCATCAAGCTGCTGATCGACGCGTACAACGCCGTGAAGCGCGACGAGAAGGGCTATGCCAGCGTCGCCGAACTCGGCCAGCTGGCGGGCAACCGATCGAGCTTCGATGCGCGGAATTACGGGTTCAACCGCCTGTCGGACCTGATCGAGACGATCCCGAACTTCCAACATGAGCGCCGCGAAGGTGGCCGGTCGTTCGTCAAGCGCCTGCGGTAAACCTTCCCCCTCCCTGAAAGGGAGGGGTCGAAGTGGGTCGGCTTCCGTATATCCGAACCGTGGGGACACAAGCTGGCCTGCCCACTCCCAGCCCCTCCCTTTCAGGGAGGGGAGCGCGTTTCGCCTCAACCCGTCGGCTGCAACCGCCCACCCGGCTCGCTCATACCGTGCGCTTGTTCCTCGCTATCGTCGGGCACGACCAGCGCGCCCTTTCGCCAGTTCCCGTACCGATAATACCACGCGGCGATCGCCAGCGTCGCGAGCGAGCCGAGCGGAAAGCTCCACCACAACGCATCCGCCCCGAGCCACGGTTTCGCCAGCAACGCAAAGCCGATCCGCACCGGATACAGCGCAACGATCAGCGCGATCAGCGGCGCGATCACCGCGCCGTTCGCGCGGACCGTCGAGAACAGCACCATCGTCATGCCGAACAGGATGAAGTTCCAGCTCGCAATCAGCTGGATATGCCGCGCGATCGGCAGCGCGGGGCTGTCGCTGCCGATGAACAACGTCATCACCGGGCGGTCGAACAGGATCACCACGCCGACCATCGCGCCGGTCAGCGCGACGTTGAACAACAGGCCGTACTTCGTGATGTCGCCAACCCGGTCCCAGCGACCCGCGCCGATATTCTGCGCCGCCATCGAACTGACCGCCGCGCCGATCGCCAGCGCGGGCATCTGGATATAGGTCCACAACTGCTGCGACACCGCATAGGCCGCCGCGGTATCGACGCCGAGTCGGTTGACCAGCCCGACCATCGCCAGCCCTGCGGTCGACATGACGAGCATCTGCGCGCCCATCGGCAGGCCCTTCCGGACGATCGTCCCGGCCAGCGCGCGCTCCGGGATCAGGTAGCGGAGTTCGTTGCCGCGCAGCCGCAGCGGCAGGTCGCGCTTGTAGATGTAGACGATCAACCCGAGCAGCGAGACGTGGCTTGCGATCAGCGTCGCCATCGCCGAGCCGGCAATGCCCATCTGCGGGAACGGGCCAATGCCGGCGATCAGCAACGGGTTCAGGCCGCTGTCGAGCAATGCGCTGAGCAGCATGAACCATAGCGGCGTCATCGAATCACCGGTGCCGCGCAGGCCCATCATCAGCAGCACCATCATCATCGACGCGGGCAACCCGAGGAAGATCACGCGCAGATACGCGAGCGCGAGCGGCATCGCGTCACCGGGGGTAGCGAGCAGGTGCAGGATCTCGGGCGCGAACACCCAGCCGAGCGCGGCGATCACGATCGCTCCGCCGAGCACCAGCCCGACCGCCGAACCGAACGCCCGGCGTGCGCCTTCCAGATCGTGGCGTCCGAAGCTCTGGCCGACCAGGATCGTCGCCGCCATGCCGAACCCGAACACTGCGCCGAAGGTAAGGAACATGATGATGTTGGCGTTCGAGGTCGCGGCGAGCGCGCCCTCGCCGAGATAGCGCCCGACCCAGATCGCGTTGATCGAGCCGTTCAGCGACTGCAGGATGTTCGAGCCGAGCGTCGGCAGCGCGAACGCGAGGAGCGTGCGGCCGATGTGACCCGTGGTGAGGTCGCGTTGGCCCGGCTTGCCTCGGGGCTGGTTTCGGTCTTGCCGCCGGAAAGCTCGTGATCGTCGGCGCGCGTTTCGACGTCGGGTGGAAGGTCGCTCACACAGTCTCTCCGTCAGGCCGGTTTTCCGGTGTCCACCGGGGACGGTCGGGCGCCCTTCAAGCTTCGTCCTAGCGGCGAAGTGAACGCCGGAACAAGCGGGTAGGTCCGCTGCTCCAAACAACTATGCCGCCCCGGCGAAGGCCGGGGTCCAATTGGAAGGTCATAGTAACAGAGCGCCGCCGCAGTTTGCGACGTCATCCAATTGGGCCCCGGCCTTCGCCGGGGGGATATCGTTAGGGCGCAGCAGTCTTCAACCACGCATCCCCCTCCCGCTTGCGGGAGGGGTTAGAGGGCGCGACGTACGTACTGGCGTCCGGCTTTTGACGCACGCCCCTCCCCAACCCCTCCCGCAGGCGGGAGGGAGCAGGTCAGCCCAGGCGTCCCAATGCTGCGTGCAACCGCGCGGCTTCGGCAGCCTTATCAGCGTGGTCGGCCTTGGCCTTCTCGACCGCTTCGGGCTTGGCGCGTTCGACGAAGCTCGCATTTCCCAAGCGCCCCGACAGCGCATCGCGCTCCTTCTCCGCCGCCGCGATCGCCTTGGTCAGGCGGGCGCGTTCGGAGTCGAGGTCGATCACGCCTTCGAGCGGCAGGACGAACGTCGCTTCATCGACCACGACCTGCGCCGCGCCGCCGGTGGCTTCACCGTCCGCATGCGTAACGCGGGCGAGACGCGCGAGCGCTGGCGCCTGGCGTTCGAGCCGCGCCAACGTCGCCGCATTCGCATCGCGCACGTGAAGCGGCAGGCGCGCGCCCGGCGGCACATTCAGCTCATTCCGCGCGGTGCGGATTTCCTGAACCAGGCGGATCAGCCAGTCGACCTCCTTGCTCGCTTCCGGATCGAGCGACCGCGCGTCCGCCATCGGCCACTGCGCGACGATCAGGTCGTGCTCGCGGGGGCCCATCGCGTGCCACAATTCCTCGGTGATGAACGGCATGAACGGGTGGAGCAGGACCAGGATCTGGTCGAGCACCCAGCCCGCGACCGCCTTCGATTCGTTATCGATGACGCCGCGCTCTTCGCCGACCATCTGCGGCTTGATCAGTTCGAGATACCAGTCGCAGAACCGGCTCCACGCGAACTGGTAGATTGCGTTGGCAGCGCCGTCGAAGCGGTAGTCGGCAAGCGCGAGGTCGACCGTCTGGACGGTCGCGATCGTCTCGGCGATGATCCATTTGTTGACCGCGAGGTCCGCCCGCGGCGCCTCCAGCGTGGTGCTGGCGACGATGCCGTTGGCCTGTGCGAACCGGGCCGCGTTCCACAGCTTGGTGGCGAAGTTGCGATAGCCCTCGACGCGCTTCTCATCCATCTTGATGTCGCGACCCTGGCTCTCCATCGCCGCCATGAAGAAGCGCAGCGCGTCGGCGCCGTATTTGTCGATCAGGCCGAGCGGGTTGACGACGTTGCCCTTCGACTTCGACATCTTCGCGCCGTCCGCCGCACGGACCAAGCCGTGGAGGTACAGCGTGCGGAACGGCACGTCCTTCATGAAGTGCAGCCCCTGCATCATCATCCGCGCGTTCCAGAAGAACAGGATGTCGAAGCCGGAAATGAGCACGTCGTTCGGGTAGCGCCCGCCAAGCGTCGGATCGGATTCCTCCGGCCAACCCATCGTCGCAAACGGCCAGAGGGCGGACGAGAACCACGTGTCGAGCACGTCGGGGTCGCGCGTTAGGGTCACGCCCTCGCCTGCCAGAGCCTGCGCTTCGGCCTCGGTCTCAGCCACATACGGCGTACCGTCGGCCCCGAACCACGCCGGGATCTGGTGCCCCCACCAAAGCTGGCGAGACACGCACCAGGGCTGGATGTTCTCCATCCAGTTGAAGAACGTCTTCTCCCAGGTTTTCGGGACGATATCGATCGCGCCGGTCCGCACCGCCTCGATCGCGGGCTGCGCGAGCGTCTTCGCGTCGACATACCATTGGTCGGTCAGCCACGGCTCGATCACCACGCCCGACCGGTCGCCGTACGGCGTCTGGATCGTGCGCGGCTCGGCGTCGTGCTCTTCGCCGTCTTTGTCGACGTGCGGGATCAGGAAGCCTTCGGCCTTCAACCGCGCAACGACGGCTTTCCGCGCCTCAGCGGTCGTCAGGCCGAGTAGCTCGGCGGGGATCAGCCCATCCGAAACCTGAACCACCCGCGCCTTCGCATCGAGCATGTTGAGCATCGACCCCGCAGCCATCCCTGCCCGCTTGCCGACTTCGAAATCGTTGAAGTCGTGCCCCGGCGTGATTTTGACAGCACCGGATCCCAGCTCAGGATCGGCATGGTCGTCCGCAATGATCGGGATCAGTCGCCCGGTGATCGGGAGCCGGACCATCTTGCCGATCAGTGCGGTATAGCGTGCGTCTGCACCGTTCACCGCGACCGCCATGTCGGCGAGCATCGTCTCGGGCCGCGTGGTCGCGACCTCGATAAAGCCCGCCCCGTCGGCGAGCGGATAGCGCAGATGCCAGAAGCTGCCCTTGATCTCGCGCGTCTCGACTTCGAGGTCGCTGATCGCGGTGCCGAGGCCCGGGTCCCAGTTCACCAGGCGCTTGTCGCGGTACAGGAGCCCCTCCTTGTGCAGGTCGACGAACACCTTCAGGACGGCCTTCGAGAAGCCTTCGTCCATCGTGAAGCGCTCGTTCGCCCAGTCCATCGAGCAGCCGAGCCGGCGAAGCTGCTGCGTGATCTCGCCGCCGCTCTCCTGCTTCCAGTCCCAGACCTTGGCGACGAACTCCTCGCGCGAGAAATCGGTGCGCTTCTGCGGCGGGGTCAGCGCGCCCATCTGGCGCTCGACCACCATCTGCGTCGCGATGCCGGCGTGATCGGTGCCGACCACCCACAACGCATCCTTGCCCTTCAGGCGGGCATGGCGCGTCAGGATATCCTGCAGCGTGTTGTCGAGCGCGTGGCCGATGTGCAGCGAGCCCGTGACGTTGGGCGGCGGGTTGACGATCGTCCACGGCTCGGCGTTCGGACGATCGGGCCGGAACTGGCCGCTCGCCTCCCAATGCGCATACCAGCGCGATTCGATGGAGGCCGGGTCGAAGGTTTTGGGAAGCTCGCTCATGCACGGAGCCTTAGCGAGCGTGTCCGGGCTAGGCCAGCCTCAGCTACGCCCGCTCAAGTCCGCGCGCGCCTCAGATACGCGCGCTCAAGTCCGCGCGTGCCTCAGATACGCGCGGTCAAGTCCGCGCGCCGGGCTTGTCGAGCACCTGCCGGATCCGCTCGTTCAATTCGTTGCGCCGATACGGCTTGCGGATCAGTTCGAACGACCGGCTGCCCTCGTCGATCGCCTCGTCCGCAAAGCCGGTCGTCAACAGCACGGCGGTGCGGGGATAATCGCGCCGTACCGACTGCGCCAAGGTGACGCCGTTCATCCCGCCGGGCATCAGGATGTCGGTGAACAGCAACGCGAAGTCCGAATCGCGCGCCAGCGTGTCGAGGGCTCCGCGCGCACTGTTGACCAGCACGACTTCGTAACCGAGATCCTCCAGTATCGTGCGACCGAGTTCGCCGACTTCCGCCTGATCCTCCACCATCAATACCCGCTCGGCCCCACCGGACCGCGGCGCGACGCGCGCCGAAGGCTTGCGTTCGACCGCGCCACTCGCGCGCGGGAAATACAGCGAAAACTCCGCCCCGCCATTGTCGCCATTGCGCACGGTGGCGAGGCCGCCCGACTGGCGCATAAAGCCGTAGACCATGGCCAGCCCGAGCCCCGCGCCCTTGCCCATTTCCTTGGTCGTGAAGAACGGCTCGAACAGCTTGTCGGCGGTGGCGAGGTCGATGCCGGGGCCGTCGTCGCAGATGCTGACGACGACATATTCGCCGGGTTCGAGCTTCGCGACGCTGGCGTCCTCGGGCAGCACTGCGTTGCGCGTCGCGATCGTGACCTTGCCCGTGCCGCCCGTCGCGTCGCGCGCGTTCGAAACGATGTTCAGCAGCGCCATCTCGGCCTGGACCGGATCGACGCGGCAGTTCCACAGGTTGGCGGCCAAGTCGCGCTTGAGCGTGATGCCGGTGCCGATGCTGCGCTCCAGGATCGTACGGAAATCGCCGATCAGCTGGTTGAGGTTCATCAGCCGATCGCGCAATTCCTGCTTTCGCGCGAACGCGAGCAGTTGCTGCGTCAACGTGGCCGCGCGCGAGGCAGAGGTCGAGATCGCGTCGACCGCGCGTCGGGCGGAGCGATCGTTCGCATCGATCCGCGCGTCGAGGATATCGGCATAGCCCTGGATGACCTGCAACAGATTGTTGAAATCATGCGCGATACCGCCAGTCAGCTTGCCGACCGCCTCCATTTTCTGCGCCTCGTGGAGCGCTTCCTCGGCCTCGCGACGGCGCGAAATATCGAGCTGGCTGGCGAAGAAATAGCGCAGTTCGCCATTCTCGGCGAAGACCGGCGACACGAACAGCGCGTTCCAGAACGTCGACCCGTTCTTGCGGTAGTTGAGCAGTTCGACCGCGACTTCCTCGCGCTTTTCGATCGCCGCCCGGACCTCGGCGACCGCAGCTCGGTCCGTCTCAGGCCCCTGGAGGAAGCGGCAATTCTTGCCGAGGATCTCGTCCTGCGAATAGCCGCTCATGAACGAGAACGCCTCGTTGCAGAAGATGATCGGGTTGTCGTCGCGGTGCGGGTCGGTCACGACCATCGGCATCCGCGTGGTCTGTACGGCAGCAAAGAAGATGTCGCTACCCGCGTCGGCAGGCGCGATACGGTTGCTCGGCCTTCCCTCGACCGGAGCAAGGGTCGGGGCCTGCTGGGCTACCGGATTTTGCGTGCTCGGATCGGACATGGAAAGCGTAACCCCGGCGGAACCACGCAGGTTCCCGCCGGGGCGACGCGAAGATTAAGGCTGCTGGTTCATGATCTTGGCGATTTCTCGCGCGACCATGTCCTCGACCATATGAGGCAGGTTCGCATCGATCCACTCGCGCAGCATCGGCCGCAGCATCTCGCGGACCAGCCCCTCGAGCGTACCGTCGCTATTGGTGTCGGGTTTAATCATCATCCGCGTCAACGCTTCGAGCGGCGCGCGCGTTGCGGCGGCGGTTTCGCGCGACACGATCGACTCGGAGGTCGCCTCCGCGGGCGGCGCCTGGACCTGTGCCTGCGGCTTGGCTGTGGCCTGACGCGGTTCCGGCGCGGCATCGACCGACGTCAGTACCGGGGATTTCGGCGTGCGGGGTGTACGGTCGACCATCGGCATCGGATCGCTCAATTCGAGAATCTCATCGTCGTCGTTCTCGTCGTCGAGATACGCGGCGTCCCGATAGGCGGGCTCCTGATAACCCTGGGCAGGCTCGACAGGTGCCGACATCGTCCGCGACGGACGGCGCGACCGGCCGGGCGTGTCGCCCTCTTCGGCGATGATGCGTTTGATCGACGAGAGGATTTCCTCCATCGACGGCTCGCCGTTCACGTCCCCCATCCGGACCATCCCAAACCCCGTAGCCGCGCGCACCCCTATTGGCGGCTCGGCGCCGCCATACCTGTGGTTAAGGCGGGGTTCCTGTCAACCGGCGTATCGAGCAACGGGTCGCGTTGCGGTGCAACGCGGGCATCCTGGGCGGGCGATTGCGCGGTACTGGTGGCGACCGGGACCGGCTCGCCATCGCCGCCGAAATCCCAGATCTTGTGGCGGACGCGCTGATAATTGGCGACCGGATCGTACAGCACGCCGCCGTCGAGTCCCAGATCGCGCGCCTCGGCCTGCCCCATCGCCGCCAGCAACGCGAAGCCCGCGACATAGGCGTCGCGTCGCGCGGTCACGAGAGTGACCTGGCTGTTGAGCAATTCCTGCTCGGCGTTGAGAATGTCGAGGATGGTGCGCGTGCCGACGCTGTTCTCGGCGCGGACGCCCTCGAGGCTCAGCTTGTTCGCATTGACCGCGGTCTCGGACGACTGGATCACCTGCTCGGACGACCGCCACGTGGCATAGGAAGACCGCGCCTGCGAGATGACGTTGCGTTCGGTGGCGGTCACGTTCTCGATCGCACGCGACTGCAACGCTTCGGCCTGGCGGACCTGCGCGGCGGGGCGGCCGCCCTGGAACAGCGGCAAGGTCAGCGACAGCCCGGCCTGCACCGCCTTGTTCGCGTTGGGCGTGCTGCCCGCGCCGATGCCGCCGCCGCTCGGTGGAATCGAGTTCAGATAATTGGTGTAGCTGGCGCCACCGACCGCGCTGATCTGCGGCAGGCGGCTCGCACGCGCGACGCCGACGTCGTAGCGGGTCGCGTCGCGCTCCTTGGCGGCGGCGATCAGCACGGGATTATTCTCAATCGCGACGGTCACCGCCGAGGCGGGGCTGTCGGGCAAATGCGGCAGGGTCGGCGGTGCTTCGAGAACACCCGGAGGGCTGCCGACCAGCTGGATGTAGTTCTCGCGGCTAGTGATCAGCTGCGCCTGTGCCGACTGGAGCTGCGCGCGGGCCAGCGCCAGACGCGCATCGGACTGCGCGACGTCGGTCCGCGTCAGGTCGCCGACCTGGAACCGGTCGCGGCTCGCCTGAAGATTGACGTCGAGCACGCGGACATTCTGCGTGTTCAGGCCGACGATCGCCTCGTCGCGGATCACGTCCATGTATGCGGCGACGACGTTGGTGAACAGATCGGCCTCGGTGCTGCGCAGCGTCGCACGCCCGCCCTCGACACGGGTCTTGGCGGCGGCGACCGAATTGCGCACCTGCCCGCCCAGATACAGCGGCACGGAGACGTTCGCCCGCGCTACGCCCTGCCGCTGCGGCGCCAGGAAGTTGTTCGCCGCGTTGACGACGAACTCGGTGTAATCGCCCGTCGCGTTGGCCGACGGCAGCCCGGCCGCACGGGCGATCGGTACGTTCTCGTCGGTCGCCCGCTGCGTCGCACGCTGGCCGGTCAATGTCGGGTTGGTATTATAGGCCTTGGCCAGCGCCTCGCGCAGCGTCTCGGCCTGAGCCGGTGCAGCGCTATAGATCAGCGCAACACTCACAAGCAGACGGCGGATATGAGCGGTGCGCGGCATGCTGGGCCTCAGAACTGAAAGGGTTTGGGCGTTGCGAAGCCCGGCAGCACTACGCATTCGACATCGACGAACGCGACGAGTGCGAAGCCGCCATCGGTCTTGCGGCCCGACGCTAGCCGGGTCAGCCCGCGCTCGGCGATGCCGGCGGTCACGCGACCATCCGGGCGGACCTGCGCGATCAGGGCGTCGGGCACCGACTCGATCGCGCCGTCGACGATCAGCACGTCATACGGTGCGCCGGCAGCGTGACCGTCCTGCATCGGCCCTTCGACCAGTTCGACGTTGCCGACACCTTTTAGCGCAGTGCGCGCGATCGCCAGCAGAGCCGGGTCGCTTTCGACGGCGACGACCGACCCGACGATCTCGCTCAGCACCGCAGCGGTATAGCCCGTAGCGGCGCCGATCAGCAGCACGCGGTCGGTCGCCGTCAGATACGCTTCGGTCAGCAGCCGGCCGGTCGCCATCGGCAGATTGGCGTAACGACCGCCACCGAGCGGGATCGCCGTGTCGCGGTAGGCGATCGAGCGCACGCCGTCGGGCATGAACTGCTCACGCGGCACACGGGCCATCGCCGCGACGACGCGCTGATCGTTGACCGCGTTGGTGCGCAACTGGCTCGCGACCATCGCGTGACGCATCGTGTCGAACGTAGCGGGTGCAGAGGACATGGCGGTCCCGCCGATGTCATGCGTCTCGGCTGCGAGCGAGGAAGTATCGAGAGTTGTCGTCGTCATGGGCCATCCTGTCGCACAGCTGTTTTAGTTGTGCAATACACTTGTTGCGTACCGACCTGATATCGCGCGACCGCGCCGCCGCCAAGCGCCGGTTGATCGGATTCCACGCAGGCTGTGCTTCGGGTCGGGTGATTCGAGGAGCGGTGCGGTCCATCGCGACGCTGCAGGTCCGGCCGCTGTAGGTATCGCGCGCTGGTAGGTATCACGACGCGGGGAAGTGAAGGCGCCCCGCCCGCCCGTGTGACACCGAGATGCCGCGGGCGGAGCGCCGAGGGTGCACGCGGAAGACCTGAGCACTACCTCTGTCGACTGCTCTAGCAGCGAATATCGGCAGCGTCGCCGGAAATGACCCGATGCGCCCCTAACAAATGTTTAGACGCGTGTGCGGACTCATGACCGACCTTGCGGGCGGGCGCGGTGTCGATGTCATGCAGCACCTGGGTCGGCGATCCCAATACGGCATCGCGCGCACGCAAGCTGGCTTCGAGAAACGGTTTGGTGAGCGCCATGAAACGACGCGGCGTCATGCCGAGGAACGTGCCCGAATCACGCAGGAAATGCGACGCATCGAAATAGCTGTCGTCGATCAGCGCATAGTTCGCCGCTTCGCCCGTGGACATCAGCCGTACGAGCGATCGCAGGAAACGCGCGCGCATCAGCAGCATCTTGGGCGGGAATCCGAAATGCCGGACCGAGAGACGGCGAAGCGCATGCGTGGGGATATCAAGCCGCGCCGCCGCCGACGTCATGTCGGCGGGACCATCGCTGGCGAGGATTTCCATGAGCTGCCGGATCAGCGGGGCATCGCGGTGCGGAGGCCCAAGCCGCTCGATCAACAGCGCATCGAGAATGGGCGCGACCGCCGCATCGTCCGTCGCGGCCTGAAGTGCTGCGACGAGGCGGTTGGTGAACCCGCGGCCGAGCACGTCTTCCAACGGCACGATCCGATTGCGGAAATCGTCCGCCGGTCGGCGCATCAGCCTCCCCAGCCGAGCGCGCTGATGCCGAAGCCGATCATCACGCCGCCGTGAGTCGTCGCCTTCAGCGCCTGACTGGTCGGCCCGAACAGGCTGGCGGCGGGCAAGGGATCATAGATCCGTCGACCGATCGACACCGCGATCGGCCCGGCATCGATAGCGATCCGGACGTTGGCGGTCGCCGGCAGGAACCAGTCGACCTGCCCTTCCCCGCCTGGAGGATCGCTCGAGCGATAGACGTGATAGCCGGTGATGTAGTCGGCGAGCGCGGCGGCCGGCCGATCGTACCGGATCGCCATCCCGGCCGGCATCGCGAAAACCGCCTCCTCCACGTCCGCAGTGTTCGTTCCGCCCGCAACCGCATCTTTTCTCAAGCGACCTGCCCCCAAGTCGGTTTATCGTTACCGTCGCCTTAGGGAAAGAACCACTCCGGCGCGAGTCTTGATCCGGTTTGGTGCCGTCCGATCGCCCGTCCCGTCGTCGGCGCGCACCAGCCACCGCGGAATAATCGCCTGCCCGCCCCTAACTGACGGTTGACCGCGACGACAAAACGAAGCATTTGCGCCGCCTTCACGCATCGGGGCCCGATGGCGGAGTGGTGACGTAGAGGACTGCAAATCCTCGCACCCGGGTTCGATTCCCGGTCGGGCCTCCAATTTCCGGTTATGCGTGACTGCGATCCACGCGTTCGAACGATCCCCTACCCAAGCAGCAACCGCGCGCCGAGTGCCGCGAACAGCGCGGGCGGCATCACCAGCGCCCCGACCTTCAGGAAGCGCCAGAAACCGACGTCCTCGCCTTCGCGGCGGATCGCGGTCAGCCACAGGATGGTCGCGAGCGAACCGGTGATCGACAGGTTGGGCCCCAGGTCCACGCCGATCAGCAAGCCGTCGGTGACGATCTGCGGGACGTGCGCCTGCTCTATCGTGGTGCTGGCGATCAGCCCGGCCGGCAAATTGTTCATCACGTTCGATCCGAACGCCAGGATCGTGCCCGCCACGCCGGCGGTGACCGATGGCGATCGTGCCGCGCTCGCCGCCAGCCAGCGCGCCAGCATCGCGATCACGCCGGTGCTCGCCAGCGCCTCGACCAGCACGAACAGCCCGGCGACCAGCGGCAACACCGCCCAGGATACCGAACGGAGCGTCGAAAACGGCGACTTGCGGCCACCGATGCAGATCGCCGCCATCGTCGCGATCCCGGCGAGACAGGTCGGCAGGCCGAGATCATGCCCCTGCGCCGACGCCGCGATCAGCAGCACCGCGGTCGCGACGATCCCGCCGAGCGCGATCTTCCCGCCCCGGGGCAGCGTACCGGTCTCAACGACGGTCTCGCACTGGCCCGTGAGGCGCTCGCGCTCGACCCAGCGCAGCACCAGGAACGTCACACCGATCGACAGCAGCGACGGCAGCGCGAACGACGCCATCCACGCGCCGAGCGACGGCATGGCGCCGCCGTACAGCACGAGGTTCGCGGGGTTCGAGATCGGCAGCACGAAGCTCGCGGCGTTGGCGATCAGTGCACACGCGAACAGCATCGGCAGCGGATCCGCCTTCGCCCTCTTCGCCGCGGCATAGACGGCGGGGGTCAGCACCACCGCGGTCGCGTCGTTCGACAGGAAGGTGGTGACGACGATACCGACGCCGAAGACCAGCGCGAACAGCCGGCTGGTCGATCCCCTGGCCAGCCGGACGGCGTGCTCGGCGACCCAGTCGAACAGCCCCTCGTCGCGGGCGACTTCGGACAACAGCATCATCCCGATCAGGAAAAGATAGACGTCGCCACCCTTCAGCACCGCACTCCACGCGGCACCGGGCGACATCAGCCCGAACACCAGCAGCAGCGCAGCACCGGCGACCGCCCAGACCGCCTCGGGCAATTTGAACGGGCGCGTGATCACGCCGAACGTGGCGACGAAACAGATCGCCCAGATCGCATAGACCGGCAATGTCACGCGGCCAGCCTCCGCGCGCCGAGCCGCCGGGTCGTCTTCGTCATCGCCATGTTCACCTATCGAGTCCGTTCTTGTTGGGGCCGCTTTTGTTGGGGCCGCGGCGCGCGCCGTCTCTTGCCATTAAACCAGCCCCAAAGTCCTCACGCGCTTCCCGGTCGAGCGCCGCCCCATAGCGTGGCTGGATGATCATCGTTCCGTGACATTTTATTCACGATCCGACGCTGAACCGCGCCGTTCAGTTTCGGTTTAGCTCCTGACTTCACTGGGGAATATCTGATCCAACTATATTTATAGTCCGCGGAAACTTTCCCCGGGCGATAGCTTTAGCGATCCGATGGCCGACGGGTTTCCCGACCGCGCCGGGTTCCGCGACACCGACTTTCAGGGAATTGCCATGGCCAGCACGACGGGTGACGGTTTCACCGAAGACGCCGGCAAAAAGGGTGGTTCCGAGGGGGCGGAAAGTCCGCGCCGAACAGGACGCTCGACGCGCTGAACTTCTTCCTTGCCGACGTGCGCGACGGCCTCGGACCGTATCTTGCGATCTATCTTGTCGCGGTGCGCGGTCCGGCGCACGGCTGGAACGAGGCGACGGTCGGCATGATCCTGACCATCGCCGGGATCGTCGGGCTGATCTCGCAGACCCCGCCGGCGGCCTGATCGATCGCGGCAGGAACAAGCCGCGGATCGTCATGATCGCGGCATTGCTCGTCACGCTCAGCAGCATCTCGTTGCCGATCGTCACGGGCTTCACCGCGGTCGCCGTCACCCAGTCGATCGCTGCCATCGCCGGTGCGGTGTTCGCCCCGGCGATCTCGGCGATCACGCTCGGCCTGGTCGGACCCAAGCTGTTCGCCAAGCGGGTCGGCCGCAACGAGGCGTTCAATCATGCCGGCAACGCGGTGTCGGCGGCGCTGGCGGGCGTGCTCGCATGGAAGTTCGGGCCGGTCGTCGTGTTCTGGCTGATGGGCGCGCTGACCGTCGCCAGCATCGTGACGGCGTCGCGGATCGACAATGACGACATCGACAACGCGGTCGCGCGCGGCCTCGATTGCGAGCCCGAGGACGATTGCGAGGAACCGAGCGGCTGGAAGATGCTGATCGAGAATAAGCCGCTGATGATCTTCGCGGTCACCGCCTTCCTGTTCCACCTCGCCAATGCGGCGATGCTGACATCGGTCAGCCAGCTGCTCTCACGCACCGTCGGCAAGGATCAGGCGACCTCGCTCACCGCCGCCTGCATCGTCGCCGCGCAGCTGGTGATGGTGCCGGTCGCGATCGTGGTCGGCCGCAATACCGAGAAATGGGGCACCAAGCCGCTGTTCCTGGTCGCGTTCGGGTTCCTCGCAGCGCGCGGCGCGCTGTACACCGTGTCGGACAATCCGTGGTGGCTCGTCGGCGTGCAGGCGCTCGATGGCGTCGGCGCTGGCATCTTCGGTGCGCTGTTCCCGGTGGTGATCGCCGATCTGACCAAGGGCACCGGTCGGTTCAACGTGAGCCAGGGTGCGGTGGCGAGCGTACAGGGTCTCGGCGCCGCGCTGTCCGCGACCCTCGCAGGGGCGATCATTGTCTGGTCGGGCTACACCGCAAGTTTCCTGACGCTCGCGACCATCGCCGGCCTAGGGCTGGCGCTGTACCTCATCGCGATGCCGGAGACGAAGGACCGGGCGAAAACGGCTGCGTGAAAGCGGGTCGTGGATGACGCCCGCCACTGGCCCGGCCCACTGTCCCGACGTGGTACATACCGACTAGACGGTGGCACAAAACTACCAGGAACCAAGCGCTTAGACGGCAGTTTATGCGTCCAGTCCGGTTGCAACGGTGGCGTAACGAGCACGCCTTCGATGCCGCCGATCGCGGTCACGCGATGCGAGACGTGATTTCTGAAAGGAATACGATCATGAACAAGGACGAGTTTCAGGGCGGCGCCCGCTATGTCGGCGGCAAGGTCGAAAAGGCTATCGGCGACACCGTGAACAGCCGCGACTGGCAGGTCGACGGCGTCGTCGACCAGGTCGCCGGTGGCGCGCAGAATCTGTACGGTCGCGCCAAGTCGGCGATCAACGATGCGGTCGATGGCGCCCCCGAGCTGGCCGAGAAGATCGGCAGCGAAGCCCGCGACGCCGGCGAGCGCGCCGCCGAGGTCGCCCGTCGCGGTGCCGCATCGGCCCAGGCTTCGGCGCAGGACGCCCCTATCTTGTGGGCGCTCGGTGCGGCCGCGGTCGGCTACGGCATCGCCTGGCTCGTGCACGGCCGGCGCGACTGATCCCGTGGCTACGGACCCCGCCCCCTTGGCGCCCGCCCTCAAGTCGCTCCGCGACTCCGCCGATCTGCGCCACCTGCGCCAGATCATCGCGGGGCTGAACGAGGGCGTGATTCTCATCGATCCCGACCAGGCGATCCTGTGGGCCAACCATGCGGCGCTCGGGATGCACGGGGTCGAATCGGTCGAGGATCTCGGCAGCACGGTCGACGATTACCGCCAGCGGTTCCAGCTGCGGTATCGCAACAACCACAAGCTGAACGACGCGGACTATCCGATCGAGCGGGTGGTGTCGGGCGAGGCGTTCTCGCAGGTGGTCGTCGAGGTCGCGGTCGCGGGTGAGCGGGAGCCGCGCTGGGTCCACCAGGTCAGAAGCCTCGTCCTCACCAACGAGGCGGAAGAGCCGGAATGCCTCGTCCTGATCATCCAGGACGTGTCGGCGCGGTTTGAGGCGGAGGACCGGTTCGAACAGTCGTTCAACGCCAATCCGGCGCCGGCAATCATCGCCCGCCTGTGCGACCTTCGTTTCGTGAAGGTCAACCAGGGCTTCATCGACATGACCGGGCATGACCGCGACGCCATCCTGTCGCGCAGTGTCTACGATATCGACGTGCTGGCGCGCGCCGACAAGCGCGACCTCGCCAAGGAGCGCCTGAAGGAGGGCCGCACCATCCCGCAGATGGAGGCCGAGCTGGACCTTCCCGGTGGCGCGACCAAGCTGGTCATCGTCGCCGGCCAGCCGATCGACATGAGCGGGCAGCCGTGCATGCTGTTCACCTTCGCCGATCTCGAACCGCGGCGGAAGGCGGAGCAGGCGCTTCGCCAGAGCGAGGAGCGGTTCACGCGGACGTTCTCGCTCGCACCCGTGGCGCTGGCGATCGGTGCGCTCGACGGCCACCGGCTGTGCGACGTGAACGAGGCCTTCACCGGCCTGACGGGCTACACCGCGGACGAGATCGTCGGGCGACCGCTCGACGAGGTCGACCTGTGGGAGACCCCGGCGCTGCGCGAGGCGATGGAAAGCGAGATCGAGGCCGGCACGCCGATCCGCGACCGCGAGGTCCGTCTCCGTCTCAAGGACGGCGAGGTCATCGACTGCATCGTGTCGACCGAACCGATCATGCTCGGCGAAGAAGCCTGCGTGCTGTGGGCGATGCGCGACATCAGTACGCGCAAGGCATCCGAGCGCGAACTGGTCCACGCGATCGAGGCGGTGATGAAGGACACGAGCTGGCTCAGCCGCTCGATCATGGAGAAGCTCGCGCGGATCCGTACGCCGCAGGTCGAGCCGATGGGCGTCGGGCTGGACGAACTGACTCAGCGCGAGCGCGAGGTGCTGGCGCTGATCTGTCGCGGGCTCGACGACAAGTCGATCGCGCGCACGCTCAACGTATCCGGCAACACCGTGCGCAACCACGTCGCACGGATCTATTCGAAAATCGGCGTCAACCGTCGCAACGCCGCCGCCGCATGGGCGCGCGCACGCGGCTTCGACGGGGACTCCATGCCGGCACCTACGCCGCGCGCCGATGCACAATCCTTGGAGGCGACGGCATGACCCGCGCAAAAGATCTCAAGCATGACGATCTCGGTCAAGGACGCGTCGTCCCAAGATGCGTCGTCGCAGAACGGGGACGTCACTCCCGCTGAGGAGCGTGCACGCGTTCGCCAGGCCCGGGAATCGGTGCAGGATGCGATCGGCAAGATCATCGGCGAGCCGCTCGGCGAACGGCCGGACGACGATGCCGCCACCGCTGAAGCCGACGCCGACGCCGACCGCGACGGCAAGGACGATGCGCGAAAGCCCGTCTCGCCGCCGGTGAAGCGCGGAAACCGCATCGACGAGAACGGCGCAGACTGACGCCGTCGTTCGACAGTTTTTTATAACAGGAGTATTTATGGCTACCCATCTGACGCCCGGCGGTCTGCCGGTCGATGACATTCGCTATGCGAAGACCCCGACGCGCATATCCTGGGGTGCGATCTTCGCGGGCGTCGTGATCGCGATCGCGGTCCAGCTCGTGCTCGGCATCCTCGGGACCGGCATCGGTCTCAGCCTCGTCGATCCGGTCGAGGGCACCACGCCGGGGGCGGCCGGGTTCGGCATCGGCGCAGGCATCTATTGGGTGATCACGACGGTCATCGCACTCGGCGCAGGCGGTTATGCCGCAGCACGCGTCGCCGGCGTCCAGGATCGTTTCGACGGCCTGGTCCACGGCCTGGTCGTGTGGGGCGTCACGCTGATCCTCACCCTGTACCTGCTCACCTCGGCGGTCGGCGGCATCATCGGTGGTGCATTCCGCACCGTCGGCTCGGTCGCGTCCGCAGCGGGCACGGGCATCGGCGCCGCAGCACCCAAGGTCGCAGACGTCGCGAATGTCGACGTGACCGACGTCCGCGAGGAAGCTGCCGAGTATCTGTCGGACGCGCCGTCGGATCCCGCGCAGATGACGCCTGAGCAGGCGCAGAAGGAAATCGCCAAGCAGCTACCGGCGCTTGCCCGTGGTGGCCAGGACGGTGCGCAGGCCGAAAGCCGGATCGTCGACATCGTCGCCGCCCAGCGCAAGATCAGCCGCCCCGAGGCCCAGGCCCAGGTGACGCGCGCCAAGGCACAGTTCGTGAAGACCAAGAACGACACGATCGAGACCGCCAAGTCGGCCACCGACGCAGCCGCCGGTGCCGCTGCCGGGACGTCCTTCATGGTCGTCATCGCGTTGCTGATCGGTGCCGCCGCCGCAGGCTTCGGCGCAACCGCAGCAGCACGTCGTCGCGTGTAACTGCTGATATCGGCATCTGATACCGATCGGCGCGATGCCGGGTAGAACCGGCATCGCGCCACTCTCAACGGTCAGCGTGTCTAGGGCGGCGCTCCAACAGCGATGTTGGGGCGCCGCCTTTCGATATGCGGGACCGCCTGCTGCAAATCCGTTCGGACGGACCGTGATCGCCGGACGTGGAGAATGACGATTATGAACGTTTCCCGTGACGACGCACTGTCGCTTCGCTCGGCAATCGCGTGGGCATTGCATCTTGCCGATGCGCAGGACGACACGCTGGTCGCTGCGATCCTCGCCAACGCGCTGGAAACGGCGGAACGGTCTGGCGCCGGATCGCTTGGCACCGATGCGTGTCGGGCCGATCTTGCGGGAAACGGCTCGCGCGAGAAAAGGAATAACGCGTGCGAGCCGCAGTCCGGATGGCCGGCTGCGGTCTTGGGGACGCTTGCCGACGACGCGATCATGCTCCGGCGCGTCGCCCGGATCAAGCGGATATTTGAACACGGAGTATGCCGATCCGCCATGGTGACGAGCCATTGGTGGAGCGACGGACCGACATACCCTCGCTTAAATCGATAAACCCTTGAATTGGGTGCATATCGTCGGTGATTTTGCGGTCAGATCAGCGCATCGAGCAGGCCGATCAACGGACGATCCGCGGGCGGCATGGCGAGGCCGTGCATGTCCGCCGGCCGGACCCAGCGCAGCGCGGACGCCTCGAGCGCGCGCGGCACGCCACTCCATTTGCGTGTGATATACAGTAATAATAACAGGTGACGCTCCCCCAACCCCGCACTCGCAAACGCCGCGGGGGCCAAGCAGGCATGCGGCACGGCAATGCCCAGTTCCTCCTCCAGTTCGCGGATCAGTGCGGCTTCCGGCGTCTCGCCCGCTTCGACCTTGCCGCCCGGAAACTCCCACAGACCGGCGAGCGATTTTCCTTCCGGACGCTGCTGCAGCAGGACGCGCCCGTCCAGATCGACCAGTGCGGCGGCGACGACGGGTAGCAGCAACGATCCCGCCGTACCGGATTGTATGTTGGTCATTCCTTAAGCTCCTCACGACTAGACCAGCCCGATGAGGCCGAGAGATTTCGCAACGTCCCCGATCATCCGAACGATCGCGCGTGCGTTGCGCCAGCAGCGCGGTGCGACGGCGATCGAATATGGCCTGATCCTCGCCGTTATGGTGATCGCGATGATCGTCGGCCTGACCGCATTGGCCGACTCGACCACGGGTATGTGGAACACCGTCGACACCAAGGTCCGTGCCGCCCGCTGACCCGGAAAGAAACCGGGTCACCTTAAACCTTTCTCAACTCACCGCTTGTAGTTCTCGAACTGCTGATCCGGCCCGTCCGGTCCAGCCGGGTGACACTGAAGCAATCCAACGATGGAGACCGGAATGAAGACGATTCTGCAAGTTTTTCAAGAACAGCAAGGGCGCGACCGCAATCGAGTACGGCCTGATCGCCGCGCTGATCGCCGTTGCCGCCATCGCTGCGATGCAGGGCCTGGGCAACAGCCTCAGCGGCACGTTCAACAACGTCGGCACGAAGCTTAATGCGTCGACGACGAGCAGCACGACTGGCAAGTAACGCCATCTAGGTGGCCGGCGGAGGGTATTTCAGCCCTCCGCCGACCGTCTATCAGACCTGAAGGCGTCCCATCTTCAGGAATTTCGCTTGGCGATCCTTGCGCAGGTCGGCAGGCGCAAGCATCACCAGATCGTCGAGCGCCGACGACAACGCGTCGCCCAGGGCATCGATCGCCGCGACCCGGTCGCGGTGCGCGCCGCCCAGCGGTTCGGCGACGATATCGTCGATGACGCCGAACGCCTTCAGGTCCTGCGCAGTGATCCGCATCGCTTCGGCAGCTTCGGGTGCCTTGTCGGCGGTGCGCCACAGGATCGAGGCGCAACCCTCGGGGCTGATCACCGAATAGACCGCATGTTCGAACATCAGCACGCGGTTGCCCGCCGCGAGCGCGACCGCGCCGCCCGAACCGCCCTCGCCGACGATTGCCGCGACGATCGGCACGCCGGCGTTGAGGCAGGCCTCGGTCGATCGGGCGATCGCCTCGGCCTGGCCGCGCTCTTCGGCCTGGATGCCGGGGAACGCGCCGGAGGTGTCCACCAACGTTACGATCGGCAGGCCGAATCGGTTGGCGAGTTCGACCAGGCGGATTGCCTTGCGATACCCCTCGGGCTTGCCCATGCCGAAATTGTGACGGAGGCGGCTGGCGGTGTCGTCGCCCTTCTCATGGCCGAGCACCATGATTTTCCGCCCGCGGAACGTCGCGAAGCCGCCGAGGATCGCCTGGTCGTCGCCGAACGCGCGGTCGCCGGCGAGCGGCACGAACTCGTCGAACAGCGCGGCGACGTAATCCTTGAAGTGCGGACGCTCGGGATGGCGCGCGACCTGCGTCTTCTGCCACGGGGTCAGCCGCGCGAAGGTGTCCTTCAGCAGCTTGTCGGACTTCGCCTGCAGACGGGCGATGTCGGCGGCGAGGTCGACGCTGCCTTCGGCGGCGGTGTCGCGGAGTTCGTCGATCCGGCCCTGGAGTTCGGCGATCGGTTTCTCGAAGTCGAGGAAGCTTGGCATGTGCGGCGGTTACGGCGCGGGCGCGTCCGCGTCAACGAGGTGGCAGGTCTGCCAGCGGGTGACGCGTGTTGACGAGTTCAACGAGGCGGCTCGAATCGACGTGCGTGTAGATCTCGGTGGTGGCGATATCGGCGTGGCCGAGCATCGATTGCAGCGCGCGCAGATCGGCGCCGCCGGCGAGTAAATGCGTCGCGAAGGCGTGGCGCAGGACGTGCGGGCTGACACGGTCGGGCGGGATGCCGGCCTCGGCGGCGAGCGCCTTGACCAGCTGGTACAGGCGGATGCGCGAGAGGTGGCCCTTGCCCGAGGGGAACAGCCATAGACGGTCCGCCGCGACATGGGTCCGCCATACCGCAACTGCCGCTCGCGCGCGGTCGGAGATGGGAACGAGCCGCTCACGCCCGCCCTTGCCGCGCAGGATCAGGAACGGGCGATCGGGATGGACCGCATTGCGCGGCAGGCTGACGAGTTCGGTCGCGCGCAGGCCGGAGCCGTAGAGCAGTTCGAACAACGCCGAGAGCCGCAAGTCGTTGGGATCGAGCGGATCGCGCGCCGCGCGTTCAGCGATCGCCGCGAACAGCCGGTCGATATCGGCGTGGCTCAACACCTTGGGCAAGGTGCGTGCGGTACCGGGACGGGGCAGCGCCTTGCCGGGATCGTCGGCGCGGTGGCCTTCGTCGGCGAGGAACGCGAAGAAGCGGCGCAGCGACGCCGACTTTCGCCCGACGGTCGAGCGGGACAGCGCCGACCAGCCGCCCGCCAGTTTCGCCAGCGTATCCACATCGGCATCGACCAACCCGCCGTCGAGCGCCTGCGAGGCGAGCGTCAGGTCGCTGCGATAGGCGGCGACGGTGTTGGCCGCCGCCCCCGCCTCCGCGGTCATCATCTCCAGGAACCGATCGATCAGCGCACGGTCGACGGCGTGGGTCACGTTCTGGCAGCCGGCGTGATCACGGTCGGGCACCCGGCGTGGGTCACGCCCTGGCAATCGCCTCGGCGGCGATCATCCGCGCTTCGCCGTCGAGCCCCACGGCACGCAGCGCGCCGACGATCCGGTACAGCGCCTCGGGCGGGATATCCTTCCAGCCGGACGCCTGCATGCCGATCGCGGCGAGCACGACGACCGTCCCCGGCTGACCGGCGCGCGCGGCGCGGTCGAGCGCGCGGGTCCAGGCATTGTCCGCCCCGATGCGGACACCGAGCGACTGCGCAGCGCGCTCGATATCGCCGGAGGCGAGCCGGCCCAGGCCCGCGAGCCCCGCGAACAACATGCGCTGCTTCAACGCCGAATCGCCTTCGCCGCCCGAATAGGAGGCAAGATCGGAATAGCTGAGCCGGCGATACGCGTCGGGATCGCTGAGCATGATCATCGCCCAGGCGTCGCCACCTGCCGGCACCGTCCCGAGCCACCGCGCGGCGGTGCGATCGAGCCCGGCGGACAGCATCGACGCGACCAGATGGTCCGCCTCGGCCTTCGCCAGCGCCGGGTTCATCCGCGCCGCAGCCCGCGCGGTCAGCACGAGCCTTGCGTAGGACGGCCGCGTGGCCGCCCCGCCCCACAATTGGCGCAACGCATTCAGCCGCGCATCGGGACTGCGATCGGCATAGGCGGTCTGGAGATCGTTGGCGGTCGCGGTCGCCGAGCTTTGCGTATCGTCGTCGGTCGAGGCGGCGGCGTAGAGATCGACCAGCGCGGCGCTGGAGAGCACTCCCTGCCCTGCCGCGGACTCCGCCGGTGCCAGCCGGGCCCCGAGTGGAACCGACGGCGACAGCGCCTGCCAATAGCGAACCTGAGGCCCGGCACTCGCATACAACTCGTCCGGCACCGCGACGCCGGTCGCCATCGCTAGGCCGAACCGCCATGCGGTAAGCTGGTCGACGCCGTCCCATTCGATCGTCACCGCCTGGCGACCCTGCGCGCCGGCGCCGACGACCTTCTGCGCGAGCAGCATGTCGATGCCGCTGGCGACGTTGCGACGCTTGGCGGTCGCGATCAGCGGGGTCGCCTGCGCAGGGTTGCCCGACAGCCCGGCGCAGATCGCCTGTGCCATCGTCCAGCCGCGCGCCGGCGCATAGCGCATCGCGCCGGGCACGAGCGGGCAGAAGCCGGCCGGATCGCCCGTCGCCAGCGAGGCGTTCATCGCGACCTGGTACAGTTTCGGCGTGTAGTTATCGGTGTCGACGCTCTGCGTGACCGCCCGCGCAGCGACCGATTCGCCCATTCGCAGCAGCAACCAAGCGCGCTCGGCCGCGAAGTCCGCGCCGTTGGTGCGGCTCGGCGTATCGACGCGCGACACCAGCGCCCGCCGCAGCAGGATCGACATCCAGCGCGACGGCAGCGGCGCGGTCAGCCGGCGCATCAGTGTCTCGACATACTGGCCATCGGCCTCGCCGAACGCATTCGTGTCGAGCCCGCCCTCGCTCGCGGTGACCGGA
This sequence comes from Sphingomonas sp. AC411, assembly GCF_979253035.1. NCBI lineage: Bacteria > Pseudomonadati > Pseudomonadota > Alphaproteobacteria > Sphingomonadales > Sphingomonadaceae > Sphingomonas > Sphingomonas sp. AC411. The sequence continues at coordinate 1,917,777 of NZ_CEEDAQ010000001.1, forward strand.
CCGACCGTCTCGAGCGACCGCCGCGCGGATTCCGGCATCTCGTAGCGCGCGAGCACCGCCGGATCGACAGGCGTCGGCGTGGCGGCGGGCAGCGTCGCCGCGCCGTCCGCCGCGGTCGACGGCAGCGGCTGGATCATCGCGCTGGGCGGCAGCGGTTGCCCCGGCGTCGGCGTCGGCGTCGGTGACTGCATTGGCGACGGCGCGGGCGTTGCCGGCCGCGCAGGTTGCGTGCCGGCCGGGGGCCGGGCGTGGTGCAGGCGCAGGCGTCGGTTCGCCGAAGCCCGGTGGCAGGATCGATTCGGGGCGATCCTGGCCGATCGCGGGTGCCAGCGCAGAAAGAGCCCCGACGGCGACAGCCGCCGCCAGCGTGGCCTTAAGAGAGGTTCGCAAGCGTCACGGCCTTCTCGACGCGGCTCTGCGGACGCTCGGTCGCGCGGCCCGCCAGCAGGAACAGGCCGCCGACTACGACCACAAGAACGACGACGACCGAAACGATGAAACGGGACATACGACGCAACCTTGTAGTGGACGGGGTAGTGAACGGGCAAAAGATCGAGCGCCAAGAGCTTTGCCCTCGCGCGGTGCCGCTGTATAGCGCGGGCTACGATGTTGCAAAGCCACAACCCTTCAGGCGGGCCTGCCGGCCGTCGCCGCCCTGCCCCGATCGATCGCCCGATCGTGCTCGTCGGGCTGATGGGCGTCGGCAAGACCACCGTCGGCCGCCGCCTAGCGCTGCGCATGAACCTGCCGTTCGTCGATGCCGATCACGAGATCGAGGCGGCATCGGGCATGACCGTCGCCGAGATCTTCGCCAAATACGGCGAGGAGTATTTTCGTGACGGCGAACGTCGCGTGATCGCACGGCTGATCGACGGCACGCCGAAGGTCATCGCGACCGGCGGCGGCGCGTTCATCAACGACGACACGCGCACGCTGATCCTGCGCGACGCGATCTCGGTGTGGCTCAGCGCGCATCCGGACATTCTGGTCGAGCGTGTCGGCCGCCGCGACAGCCGCCCGCTGCTGCGCAACCGCGACGCGGGGAAAGTGCTCGCCGAACTGGCGCGCGTCCGCAACCCGATCTACGCGCAGGCGCACATCCATATTGTCAGCAACAAGACGCCGCACGAAGCGACCGTCGCCGCTATCCTGAGGGCGCTTGGCCGATGAAGACCGTTATTGTTGAGTTGGGCGCTCGGACCTATCCGATCCATATCGAAGCAGGGATTCTCGCGCGCGCAGGTGCGTTTCTCGCGCCGCTCGCGAAGGGCCGGCGCGTGGCGATCGTCACCGACGAGAATTTGTCGGGTCATCTCGCGACGTTGCAAACCTCGCTGACCGAGGCGGGGATCGCATCCGAGGCGATCGTCCTCGCCCCCGGCGAAGGCAGCAAGAGCTGGGCGACGCTGGAAATGCTGTGCGACCGGCTGCTCGGGCTCGGTGTCGAGCGCGGCGATCATGTCGTTGCACTGGGCGGCGGCGTGATCGGCGACCTCGTCGGGTTCGCGTGTTCGATCCTGAAGCGCGGCTGCAACTTCGTCCAGATTCCGACGAGCCTGCTCGCGCAGGTCGACAGTTCGGTCGGCGGCAAGACCGCGATCAACACGCGCGCCGGCAAGAATCTGATCGGCGCATTCCACCAGCCGGTTATGGTCCTGATCGACCCGCAGGTGCTCGACACGCTGCCGATCCGCGAGGTGCGCGCAGGCTATGCCGAGGTCGTGAAATACGGGCTGATCGACGACTTCGCGTTCTTCGAATGGTGCGAGACGAATGGTGTCGCGTTGCTCGCGGGCGACCTGGCGCTGCGCGAATACGCGATCGCGCACAGTGTCTCGGCCAAGGCGCGGATCGTCGCGGCGGACGAGCATGAAACGAACGGGACGCGTGCTCTGCTCAATCTGGGTCACACGTTCGGCCATGCGCTGGAGGCGGAGACCGGGTTCTCGCAGGCGCTGATCCACGGCGAAGGTGTCGCGGCGGGGTGTTCGCTCGCGTTCGGGTTTTCCGCCGCTCAGGGGATCTGTTCGGGTCAGGATGCGGAGCGTGTAGCGGCGCATTGGCGCGCTGTCGGACTGCCCGATGGGCTAGCAGCCGCGAAGATCGACGCCAGCGGCGCACGGCTCGTCGATCACATGCGCCACGACAAGAAGATGGCCGCGGGGACGCTGCCGTTCCTGCTCGCGCGCGGCATCGGCCAGACGTATCTCGACAAGACCGTCGACCTCGCCGAGGTCGAGGCGTTCCTCGACGCGCAGCCCCGCTGATGCCGAACGGCGTCGCCAAGCAGAACCTGCCGACCAAGGTCTGTCCGGCATGCGAGCGGCCGTTCACGTGGCGCAAGAAATGGGCGCGGGACTGGGACAGCGTGATCTACTGCTCCGACGCTTGCCGGAAGAAGCGCTGACGTTGAACTAGTAAAGTAGATTGTTCACCCGCGAAGGCGGGTGCCCGGACTGGGTCCCCGCCTTCGCGGGGAAACAAGCTTTCGCAGCTATCCCCGGGCACTCCAAGCCAGCCACAGCCACCCACCGATCAGCAGCGCCCCGCCGATCGGCGTGATCGCGCCGAACCAGCGCGGCGCCCCCAGCGCCATCGCATACAGCGTCAGCGCGAAGATCGCCGCGCCAATGACGAACAGCCACGCCGGCCCCCGCGTCTCCATCCGGACCGCCACCAGCGCCGCGACCACGTGGACCAGCTGATACTGCGCGCCGGTCCTCAGCCATTCCGCCGCCGAGCCACTCGCGCCGTGTGCGCCGAACGCCCCCGCCGCGACCGCTATCGCGCCCGACAAGGCCGCAAGAATGGCGATAATCATTGCGAATCATTCCCCCAGGGAAACCGCTTGGCAGTCTCGGCGCGCGCCGCGCGCATGTCGCCCGAGTCGATCTGCAACTGCAACCGCTCCTTGTCGCGCGACCGGTATTGCTCCTCCGCGCGGTCGATATCGGTCGGCGACACGTCGAGCCCCGCAACGCGAGCCGTGCCATCTTCACCGCCGATTCGAGCACCTCGCGCACGACTGCGGTCGCCGACGTGTTCTTCAGCTTGACCAACGCGCGGCGATCGAAGGCGCGAACGTAGATCGCGGCTTTCGGGAACGCCTCGTGCACGCCCTCGATCGTGTCGGGATCGAGCTGGTCGCCGTCCATGCAGAAGCAAATGATCTCCGCCTCCGCCGCACCCGCCTGCCGCAACAGATCGAGCCGCGTACCGTCGCCGTAATAGACCTTCGCGCCGAACTCGCCGGCGATGTCGATCATCTCGATATCGGTGTCGATCAGCGTCACCGGGATGTCCTGCGCGAGCAGCATCTGGCCGACCGTCTGACCGAACCGCCCGTACCCGACGATGATCGCATTGGCGCCGTCGACCTTCGGCCCGTCGCGCTCCTGGTCCTTGGCGATCGGCTCGGTGCGGAAACGCTTGGTGATGCCCATCAGGAACGGCGTGGTCGCCATCGATAGCGTGATGATCGCGCCGAACAGGCTGGCCGCCTGCGGTTCGATCAACAGCCCCGCCTGCGCCTGCGCGAACAGCACGAACCCGAACTCGCCGCCCTGGCTGAGCAGCAGGCCCAGCGCGAACGCCTGCCGCCATGTCATCTTGAATGCCATACCGATGAGCATGATCACGCCGGTCTTGGTCAGGATCAGCGCCGCGGCCATCGCCATCACGAACAGTGGCCGCTCGGCGATCGCGTTGAGGTCGAGCACCATGCCCACCGCGAGGAAGAACAGCCCGAGCAGGATCGAGCGGAACGGCTCGACATCGGCTTCCAGCTCGTGGCGATACGGGCTGTCCGCGAGCATTACGCCGGCGATGAACGCGCCGAGTGCGGTCGACAGCCCGAGCCATTCCATGATCGCGGCGCTGGCGATCACCGTGAAGAGACCCGCAAACACGAACATCTCGCGCTCGCCGAGATTGCCGATCAGGCGGAAGAACGGCCGCAACAGGAAGCGTCCTGCGATGATCAACCCGCCGACCGCGAGCACCGTATAAATCGCCAGCAGCCACCCCGGCGGCGCGTTGGCATCCGCCGGGTTGCGGCTCATCGCCGCGACGATCGTGATCAAGGGGACGATCGAGAGGTCTTGGAACAGCAGGATCGAGAAGGCACGCTCACCAAAGGAGTCCGCATCCGGCCCGACGAGCGCAGCATCGGCAGCACCTGCGCGGTCGACGACAAGGCGAGCGGGAGGCCGAGCGCGAGCGCGGCGGGCAGCGAGAACTTCGCGCCGATCCAGACGATAGCGGTGATCGCCAAGCCGCAGATCGCGACCTGCAGCAATCCGAGCCCGAAGATCTCGTGCTTCATCCGCCACAACCGCGCCGGATTGAGTTCGAGACCGACGATGAACAGGAGCAGCGTGATGCCGAGTTCGGCGAACCCTAGCTTCGACTCCGCATCGCCGACTAGCCCGAGCACATGCGGCCCGACGACCGCGCCCGCGACGAGATAGCCCAGCGTCGCCCCCAGCCCGAGCCGCCGGAACAGCAGCACGAACATGAGGCCGAACCCGAGCAGTACGACACCGTCCCGCAACAGCGACGGCGACGCCTCCGCCATCAGACTTTCGCCTTTGCAGCGGTATCGGCAGCCTCGGCTGCAGCTTCGAACGCGAGCCGGATCGAGGGGTGGCGCGCGGTGTAGTCGAGCGCGGGGTGAAGATATCCATTCCCGGCCAATCGGGCGCATCGCCCTCGCGCGCAAGCCATGCGGTCAACGCATCGCGCGTCGCGGCGAGTTCGGCGGGGGTGCGGCCGAGGATATTCGCCGCGAGCAATGACGACGATGCCTGGCCGAGCGCGCAGGCGCGGACCAACAGGCCGACCTCGCTGACGCGGCCGGCATCGTCTACCGCGACGTCGATCGTCACCCGGCTCCCGCAGATCGGCGAGCGTTTCTCGGCGGTCCCCATCGGCTCGGGAAGGCGTTCGTGATGCGGGATCGTTGCGGCGAGGCGCAGGATCTCGGCATTGTAGAGGGAGCGCTCATGACTTCGGCTCGCTTGCGTTTTCGGATCGGGAAGGGTCGGATCTGGAAGGCGGGGTGGTTGCGCCGAAGACGGGTTTGCCGCGACGACGGCGGTCGACGAAATCGGCGATGCTCGCGCTGGTCGCGTTGAGCAGCGGATAGGTGCGCGACGTCGTCATCCAGCCGGGCCGGCGCGAGGCTCCACCGCCCATCGTGTCGATGACCAGCGTCGCGAGCAGGAAGACGAGGCTGGCGAGAATCAGGCCCTTCAGCGCGCCGAACCCGAAGCCAAGCGCACGGTCAACCGGACCAAGGATCGAAGTCCGCGTCCGCGCGCCGATCGCGTTGGCGACCAGCCGCCCGCCGATATAGGTGACGCCGGTGATGATCGCGAACGCGAGCACCGCAGCACCGCCGACGGTACCGACCACCGGCGAAAGCGCGGCGGCGAGCGGGATGTGGAACAGCTTCAGCATCGCGACCATCGCCACCCAGGCGAACATCGATAGCACTTCGGTCACGAACCCGCGGACCAGCCCCAGCACCGCGGACCCGGCGACGGCGATCAGGACGACGATGTCTAGGGCAGTGAGGTTCATGCGCTCTGGAATAGGGACGCAGGGGCCGAACCGCTGAGTGCATGCTGCGACCGACGCGTCCTAGCGGTTCAGGCCGAACACGCCGTAGCGTTCGCGCCATGCGGCGACTTCGTCCTGCAGATGCGGGGTGCAGCCTCTCCGGAAAGGACGAAGCGGGCGACGTCGTTGTCGGGATGCATCAGCATTTTCTTCGACCCGTCACTGAACCAGACCGGGACCAGTTGGTCGCACACGCTGTCGAGTACGGTCGCCGCCATGCCATTCGTGATCGCGTCGCTGCCGGCGAGCACGCGGACGTTGATCGAGACGCCTTCCAGGCAGTTCTTCGGTTTATTGACGAAATTGAGCGAGACGAGCAGCCCGGACCGGTCGGGCCGGGCCTCGTCGAGGAGGCTCGCAACCCGTCGCCAGGCGCAGAACCAGGTTCGGCAGATGCGTGGGCGGACGGCATGGATACCGCAGCCTTGTTCGCAGAGGTGGATACACGGCGTTCCCGCGGGTTTGGCGAACTCCGGCGTATCTACCGTCAGCTCGGTGCAGCACGCGGTGCAATCCCCGCACTCCCGATCTGGCAGAATCGATCCCAGCAGCGTGGTTTCCAGATCGGCTTGGGGCTGCATCTGCGCGCGCGGGTCCGTCGGGGTCGGGGTTTCACGCCGATCCACGGTTCAATTCCTTCGGAATCCACCGTGAAGACCATCGGCTTGCCGCGCGACATCGGCTCCCACCCCGCAGCCAACGCGGCTCGCACCCCGCGAGCGATCGTCGCGTCGTCGATCTGCAGCCGCCCGCGCGGCAAGCCCTTCAACAGGCGTTTCGGCGCGGGGAACTCGAGCAGGGCTTCGCGTTTGGCATCGTCCTGCAACAGCGAGATCGTCATGCCCTTCCAGCCATCGGCATCCGTGTGTTGCGGCTCGCGCTGGAGATGCCAGTCGTATCGGGTGCCGTCGACCTCGACGGTACCGGTGTTGCTTTGGTGTTCGACATGCTGGCGCCATAGCATGGCTGGCGTGAGAGGCCATGCGTTCGGGGTTGTCGCGGGTTTGCGGGCTGGGGATGCCGTTGTGTGGGGTTCGATCGCTTGGTGATCGACGACGGCCTCACCGCCCCACCCCGGCACTGCCCTACCCCGGTACCGCACCACCCCGGCGGAGGCCGGGCCCAGTTGGAAAGGTCGCGGTGATTAAGCGCGGCGGTCGCCAGCAGCGTCCCCCACCTGGGCCCCGGCCTCCGCCGGGGTGGTGGTTCATCCCTTGGATATCAGCGCCAAACGAGTCCGTGATGACGTGGTACGCTGATGGGCACGCAACCGCCCCGATTGGACCTGTCCGCAAGGCCCAACACAATGACCACCGTTACCCTGTTCTCCCGCGAAGGCGGAAGCCCAGTCTAGGTCCCGCCTTCGCGGGAAACAAGGTATTGAGCGCCTACCCACGCCCCATCATGTGATCGACGAACGACGCCAGCGTCTTGAACCCCGAGAGTTTCATCCCGCTCTTCTCCCCCGTCATCGACGCCGGCACCAGCGCGCGTTCGAAGCCGAGCTTGCTCGCCTCCTTCAACCGTAGCGGGCCATGCGCTACCGGACGGATCTCGCCCGACAGCGCGACCTCGCCGAACGCCACCGCGTCGACCGGCACCGGCCGCTCCGACATCGCCGAGATCAACGCCACCGCCACCGCGAGATCCGCCGCAGGGTCCTGCACGCGGTAGCCGCCCGCGATGTTGAGATAGACTTCGGCATTGGAGAAGCTCAGCCCGCACCGCGCCTCCAGCACGGCCAGGATCATCGCGAGACGCCCGGAGTCCCAGCCGACCACTGCGCGCCGTGGCGTCGCGCCGGACGCCAATCGCACCGTCAGCGCCTGGATCTCGACCAGCACCGGCCGCGTGCCCTCCAGCGCCGGGAACACCGTCGCACCGGTCATCGCATCGTCGCGGTGCGTCAGAAACAGCGATGACGGATTGCCGACCTCCGCCAACCCCTCGGTCTGCATCGAGAACACGCCGATCTCATCGGTCCCGCCGAAGCGGTTCTTGATCGCGCGGAGGATGCGGTACTGGTGGCTGCGCTCGCCCTCGAACGACAGCACCGTGTCGACCATGTGCTCCAGCACGCGCGGTCCGGCGATCGAGCCGTCCTTGGTGACGTGCCCGACCAGCACCACCGCCGTGCCGCGCTCCTTGGCGAAGCGGATCAGCTCCTGCGCCGACGCCCGCACTTGGCTGACCGTCCCGGGCGCGCCCTCGATCAGGTCGGAGTGCATCGTCTGGATCGAATCGATCACCAGCATCGCCGGCGGCTTCGTCTGCAACGTCGTCAGGATGTCGCGCGTCGAGGTCGCCGCGGCCAACTGGACCGGCGCGTTGCCGAGGCCCAGCCGCCGCGCGCGCAGCCGAACTTGGTCCGCAGCTTCCTCGCCCGAGACGTACGCGACCGACTGCCCCGCCAGCGCCATCTTCGCCGCAGCCTGTAACAGCAGCGTCGACTTGCCGATCCGGGATCTCCGCCGATCAGCGTCGCCGAGCCCTCGACGAAGCCGCCGCCTAGCGCACGATCGAGTTCGGCGATGCCGGTCGCCATCCGGTCGGGCAGCTTGATCTCCGCATCGAGCCCGACCAGCTGGATCGCACGTCCCCCGGTCTGGAGATTATGCTTCGAATGGAACGGCGTAGCGGCGGTGTTCGCCTCCTCGACCAGCGTGTTCCACTCGTTGCAATCGGCGCATTGCCCCGCCCAACGGTGCGACACCGATCCGCAGGACTGACACACGTAACGCTTCTGGGGTTTCGCCATGAGCCCGATGTACGAGAACGATACGGGAACATCAATGGCGAGCAGTTGTCCTATGTTGCGGATTTAGTGGCGCTTCGGTGCGCGCGGCGTTATCCGCGCGACGATGCACGCCACCGACCTGCGCATCGCCCTGTTCAGCGGCAACTATAATTACGTTCGCGATGGCGCAAACCAGGCGTTGAATTTGCTCGTCGGCCATCTGTTGTCGAAGGGCGCGACGGTGCGTGTCTATTCGCCGACCAACGCCAAGCCGGCCTTCCCGCCGACCGGCGATCTGGTTGCGGTGCCGTCGCTGCCGCTTCCCGCGGGACGCGGCGAATACAAGATGGCGCGCGGGCTGCCCGCCGCGATCCGGCGCGATCTGGATGCGTTCGCGCCGAACACGATTCACGTCTCGGCGCCCGATTTCCTCGGCCATCGCGCGATCAGTTACGGGCGGCGCAACGGCATTGCCACGGTCGCGTCGCTGCACACGCGGTTCGAGACGTATTTCCGCTATTACCGGATGGCGTTCTTCGAGCCGATCATGGTGAAAATCCTGACGCGGTTCTACAACCGGGTCGACGCGGTGTTGGTGCCGGGGCGCGGCATGGCGGAGATCGTCCGTAGCTGGGGGTGACGACGCCGACCGCGATCTGGTCGCGCGGGGTGAACCATGATCGCTTCACGCCGACGCGCCGCGATCTCGAATGGCGGCGCGCGCGCGGATTGCGGACGGCGAGGTCGCGGTCGGGTTTCTCGGGCGGCTAGTGAAGGAGAAGGGGCTCGACGTCTTCGCCGACGTGATCCGGACGCTGGAGCAGCGCGGCGTGCCGCACAAGGTGCTGGTGATCGGCGAGGGACCCGCGCGCGACTGGTTTGCCGCCCGCGTGCCGGGCGCGGTGTTCGCGGGGTTCCAGTCGGGCGACGATCTCGGCCGCGCGGTCGCGTCGATGGACGTGTTCTTCAACCCGAGCGTGACCGAGACGTTCGGCAACGTGACGCTGGAGGCGATGGCGGCGGGTGTGCCGGTGGTCGCCGCGCGCGCGTCGGGCGCGGTCGGACTAGTCGACGACGGGGTGACCGGGTTCCTCGTGCCGCCGACGGATATCGCCGGATATGCGGATGCGATCGGGCGGATCGTTTCTGAGCCGGGGCTGCGAGAGACGATGGGCTGGGCCGGGCACGACAAGGCAACCGGGTATCTGTGGGATACGATCAACCAGACGGTGCTGGACACGTATCTAGAGGTGATGGCGCGGCGGGGGCTTAACTCGCGACTGCTCCCCTCCCTGGAAGGGAGGGGTTGGGAGTGGGTCGGGTTCCGCATGTTCAGGCGTCGGTGGCTCAAACCAGCCTACCCACCCCCAGCCCCTCCCTTCCTGGCAGGGGAGCAGTTCGGGGCATTTCCTGCCTCGCGCCCTCAGACGGTCGTCCAATCAAACGTCAGCGGCGCCTCGCGGAAGGCGAAGCGGTCGAGGTGGCTCGACACCACCCCGCGCATCCGGTCGACATCCTCGCCCTCCGGCACCGTCAGCGCGACGTCGAGCGTTTCGCTGTCGGCACGCATCTCCAGCACCGCGCCGCTCGGGAAGACGATGCGGCCTTCTTCCTCCGAGAAGGTGACCTCCATCTTGTGGCTCCAATGCTTGGCCAATTGCTGGAGATACTTGCTGGCGGAATGCGTCGGCACGCTGGCGACCGAGACGCTCACTTCAAGCGCTCGATCTTCTGCGCGGCTTCGTCGAGCAGCGCCGCGACGTCGTGCAGCGTGTCCTCGTTGACGTCTTCGCGCATCAGCCGGTGCTGGAGCACCTGCCGAAGATTGCCCATCGCCCGCCGGATCGGCGCACCATCGGTCCGCTCGGACTCCGCCCCGACCGCGGCCAGCCGCGCGAACAAGCCGTCCACCACGGCCGTGTTCTCCGCCAGATGCGCGCGGCCCTCGTCGCTCGCCGCAAAACGCTTCTTCGCGCCTTCCGACTGTTGCTCCTCGATCAGCCCCATCTCGTCGAGCATGCTGAGCGTCGGGTAGACAACGCCCGGGCTCGGCGCATAGCCACCCCGGTCAGCCCCTCGATCTCGCGGATCAGGTCGTAGCCGTGGCGCGGCGCATCCGCGATCAGCTTCAGCATGACGAGCTTGAGCTCGCCGCCGTCGAACAGCCGCCGACCACGCCCACGCGGTCCGCCACCCTGTTTCCATGCCGCATGCTCGGGCCCGTGATCGCGGCCGCCATGCCGGTGACCGTCACCACGAGGGCCGCCGGTCCAGGCTCCATATCCCATACCAAAACGCATTTGAGTGTTCTCCGATATATCTTCGCTTAGAGCAGAGATATATCGCAGACTGTTTCCGGTTCAAGATGCCCGTCAGATTCGTCACCCCGGACCTGTTCCGGGGTCCACCGTTCCGCAAACTCGCCATCGATGATCGTGCGGAAGGGTGGATGCCGGAACGAGCCCGGCATGACGGAGTGTGGGTGGCAACGGATGGGCAAACCTCTCCCCGCCCCTATCTTCCGCGCATGGCCGATCTCTTCGCGGGCTTCGAACCCGCCGCCCCTACCGAAACGCACCCTGAAAACGCGCCGCTCGCCGATCGCCTACGCCCGCGTGCTCTGGACGAGGTTGTCGGGCAGGATCACATCACCGGCCCCGAGGGTGCGATCGGACGGATGGTGTCCGCGGGGCGGCTGTCGTCGATCATACTCTGGGGCCCGCCCGGCACCGGCAAGACGACGATCGCGCGCCTGCTCGCCGACGCGGTCGACCTGCGGTTCGTCGCGATCTCGGCGGTGTTCTCCGGCGTCGCGGACCTCAAGAAGTCGTTCGCCGAAGCGCGCGAGCACGCCAAGATCGGCAAGCGCACCTTGTTGTTCGTGGACGAGATCCACCGCTTCAACCGCGCCCAGCAGGACGGTTTCCTGCCTTACGTCGAGGACGGCACCGTCACGCTGGTCGGCGCGACCACCGAGAACCCGTCGTTCGAACTCAACGCCGCACTGCTCAGCCGCGCGCAGGTGCTGATCCTCGAACGCCTCGGCCGCGGTGCCCTCGAACAATTGCTCGACCGCGCCGAGACGGAGATGGAGCGCGCCCTTCCCTCACCCCGCCTGCCAAGGACGCGTTGATCGCCAGCGCCGATGGCGACGGCCGGTTCCTGCTCAATCAGGCGGAGACGCTGTTCTCGGTCAACTTGCCGGAGCCGCTCGATCCCGCAGGCCTGTCGAACTTCCTGCAACGTCGCGTCGCGGTGTACGACAAGGATCGCGAGGGGCATTACAACCTGATCTCCGCGCTCCACAAATCGATCCGCGGGAGCGATCCGCAGGCCGCGCTCTATTACCTCGCGCGGATGCTGACGGCGGGCGAGGAACCGCTGTTCCTGCTCCGCCGGCTGACGCGTGCCGCGGTCGAGGATATCGGCCTCGCCGACCCTCAGGCGCTGGTGCAGTGCATCGCCGCCAAGGACACCTACGACTTCCTCGGTAGCCCCGAGGGCGAACTCGCGATCGCGCAGGCCTGCGTCTATCTCGCGACCGCGCCCAAATCGAACGCGGTCTACAAGGCGCAGAAGGCCGCGTGGAAATCGGCGCGCGAGACGGGGTCGCTGATGCCGCCCGCCTCGATCCGCAACGCGCCGACCAAGCTCATGCGCGATATCGGCTACGGCAAGGGTTACGCCTACGATCACGATACGGAAGAGGCGTTCTCAGGCTCGGACTATTGGCCCGACGAAATGAGCCCACAGACTTTCTATACCCCGACCGAACGCGGGTTCGAAAAGCGCCTGTCCGAACGTCTCGCCTATTGGGACGGCCTGCGCGCCGAGAAGAATGGCTGAAACGCGCTTCACGCGGTTTGCAGCGATCGACTGGTCCGGTGCGCAAGGGCACCGACACAAGGGTATCGCCGTCGCGATCTGCGATACAGGCGATACCGCGCCGGCGCTGGTCGAGCCACCGGAAGCGACAGCATGGTCGCGCGACGACGTGCTGGCGTGGTTGCTCGACCAGACCGAGCCGACGCTGGTCGGCCTGGACCTCTCCCCCGCCTTCCCGTTCGTAGACCAGGACGGGTACTTCCCCGGCACGCCCGGCAGTCCGCCCGACGCCCGCGCGCTCTGGGCGATGGTCGACCAAGCCTCCACCACCGACCCGCATCTTGCAGTGTCGACCCTGCTCACCGATCCGGAAATCCGCCGCCACTTCCGCCAGCACCGCGACTGCGGCGACCTCTTCCCCGGCGGCGCGGGCCGGATGCGCGTCTGCGAGCACGGCCAGCGCACGATGGGCCTGTCGCCGACGAGCTGCTTCAACCTCGTCGGCGCTGCGCAGGTCGGCAAGTCGAGCCTGACCGGCATGCGCGTGCTCCACCGCCTTGCCGGCCGCGTGCCGGTCTGGCCGTTCGATCCGCTACCGACGGATGGGCCGGTGATCGTCGAGATCTACACCACGATCGCCGCCCGTGCCGCCGGTATCCGCAAGGGGCTCAGCAAGATGCGCGACGCGGCCGCGCTCGACGCGGCGCTGGCCAATCTGGGGACCCGTCCGCACGCACCACTTGCACGCTACGACGATCACGCCACCGACGCGATCCTCACCGCCGCCTGGCTGCGTGCCAACGCGCACCGCCCCGACCTCTGGACACCGACGACGATGACGCCACATATTGCGCGAACCGAGGGCTGGACCTTCGGCGTGCCTTGAAGCATTGGGTCGCGACGCACCGGGCAGCGCCCGACGCAAGGGCCGGTTTAGCTCAGTTGGTAGAGCGCCAGTTTTGTAAACTGGATGTCGCGGGTTCGATTCCTGCAACCGGCACCACCCCACATGCGTCAACGCGTTGTTATTGCTTAACAATCTCGGCGCGATGGGCCAGCCGCTCCCTCGGCTACTCCCACATTCTGACGTGATAGGCGGCGAACAACCGCGAACAAGTGCGTCGTTGATAGCCGAATTTTCACACATCGACGGCACATCGGCTGGAGGCTCTATCTTCAGGGAAAATCGACGTTGGGCAATTTCAATCCGATCGCACCGCGAAAAGCAGCCGAGCTGGTCGACCTAGCGGACCTGGGCGATGCGTCCGCGGTCCTCGCTGACTTCGCCGTTGCCGGTTTGATCAAGGCCTATGCGCGAGATCATCGAGACTGTCGACGCCGTTGGCGTTCGTTCTGAGGTCCGCGATAGCCGGATTTCGCGCGATCTCTGGCGCCGCATCTGTGACGAAGGCAAGGTCGCCGACATATGGGCCACGGGCAGCGTTCGCCTACCCGGTTCGGACCTGCGTGGCGGCATGCCGTCGGTGAGCCTCATCGGTATCCGGTTCGACGACAAGTCGCTGCAGACGGTGATCGCTCAGCACGGCGGTGAACCATCCCCGGTCGTACAGCCACCTAAGGACGCGAGGTCCGATGCAAATCGTGCGGCCGAACTGCCCTCTGCGCTGGTTGCAACATCCTCGCCACTCCCGCCGACCGAGGCAGTCGTATCCACAAAGCGGACCCCGCAAGGACTGCCGGATGGTGCCGTAACAATCACGGTCGCTCAAGCTGAAGCCGCGCTCGGTCTCGGCCGCACCACGATCGACAAGCTGATGAAGAACGGAACGCTCGTCCGGGTCAAAGTCGGGTCTAGGACGTTAATTACGGTCGATAGCATCCGCGCGATGACAACCAATTGAAGCTGATCACGCGGGTGCAAGACTGGCCGCCTCGATCAAAAAACAGAACGATACATGTCGGCAGCTAGACAAGTCCGCTGAATCCCGTCCTACATGTGGGCCGTGGGGTAGTTTATCGATGCTATATTGCGGAAAGGGCTGGCAACCGACTGTTATTACGCGGGTCATCGAGCCGATTCTCAGCAGCACCTGTGTTGTAAAAGTGGCAACAGACGATGGGATCGCGTTCGTAAAGGGAATGGGTAATCCTCAGGGCAATGAAAGCCTAGCGCTCGAGCTCGTTGAAGCGAACTAGCCGCCCATCTCGGCCTGACGGTTCCGCCATTCGCGATCGTCGAGGTCGCCGGTCTGCGGATTGAGATGATCAACGGTCATGCCATCGGCTTCGGTCCGGCCTTCATTTCTAAGGCGTTGACAGGCGCACCCAGCGACGCCGGGGAACCTTCTTAAAGCGATTAGCGAACATCCAAGACGTAGCGCTGCTGGTGGCGTTCGACACGTGGGTACGAAACATCGACCGCTGCCCCCGCCCGATTACCTGGACCCTACCCCGAAATGGGATAACCTATTCTTCACCCCTCTCAAGCGAAGGTTCAAAATGGTGGTGTTTGATCACACCCACTGCTTCGTGGAGGAGGATCTGGATGCGGGGCTGGCTGGGGATCAATTCGTTTGCGATCCCCAGATATATGGGGCGTTCCCGGAATTTCTCCCTATGTTGACTGAGCGGGCCCTTCGCCAAGCCTGCCAGTTGATCACTCGCGTTGACGTGGGCACGATCATGGAGATAATCGCGGCGGTCCCGGTGTCATGGGGTCCTGGTTTAGGGACCCGCCAACGCTGGGCGGAACTGATATTCGAACGCGGCAAGCGGGTTGAGGAATACTTATTCGCTCGCCTGGTGCCCCAAATGCAGATGGGCGTGTAGGAACGTGGGAATGGAGCATCATCAGGGGAAATACGCCCTTGTTCAGTTCTGCCCGGTGCCTGAGCGCCTGGAGTTCCTGAACATTGGGCTGGTCCTTGTCGTGCCCGAACTCGACTTCGTCGGAATCAGGTTCGCCCGCGGTCACTCGCGGATCGACCGGCTTTTGGACGGCAGTCCAAGTCGTATCTCGACGCTGTGAAAGGTTCGTTCGAAAGCCGTCTACGCAGCGAACTGTCCCGCTCGCCGCACGGGGCCGGTTTCGACGAATTCGTACAGAAGCGCGCGAACGACATCCGCGTATCGCGATTATTGCCCGTTCAAGTGCAAGACGTAGACATGGATTTCGACCGATTGTTCGACGAATTAGTCGGCGACGATGATCGAATAATTCGTGAACCGCGTATGCGTCGCAAGCTCCGGGAGGCATTCATTGCCCATAAGGTCGAGCAGTTTCTCGACAGCCCGGAAGACGTTGATCTGCCAGAATACGGCCTAAAGGTAAGCGTTCCCTATGGTTATCAGAACGGCTGCTACAACCTGATCGATGGAATGCGCGTTCCATCGAATGTAAGTGACGGCCTTCGAGAAGCCGGAAAGCGGTCGATGGAAGGGGGCCTAATCTGGCGACACTTCGCACAGGGCCATTGTAAAAGACTTGTGGTGGTTGGTGATTTTTCCCAGCAACCAAATGCCTTCTACAATGCGGTGAAAGAGCAGTTCGACGCGTCGAATGTGCGGCTCCATCGACTTGACGATATGCGGCCGCTCCTGAGAGACATCATGGAAAACGCAGAGGATCACGGCAAAATCCATAAATCCTAGCCGTCCTTGGGTGGGATCACGACACAAACATTGCCTCGACGATAGCCTGCATCAACACCCCGCGCGGCACGGGCACGCTGACCGACGTATAGCCTTGGTTCGCTGCCCGCCGCGTCCCGTACAGGCCGATCCACTGCCGACCGTGCTGGCGCCAAGCACGCTGCAAGGCCGGAACGGGCAGCAGGACGCATGTAGCCGCCGGCGCATACGCATAAGCGATGAAGTCGCACGCCAGCGGTTTCTGCACCCAACCAGGCGATCGCCGCGTCTCGTCCGACCAGCGCTCAAGCAGGACGTCCGGCCAGTCCTGCGTCCGGATCTTCTCGTCGACCGTGAACGTCCGCCCGCATGCCAACGTCAGCAGCCGGTCAATGCCGCCACGCTGCGCCCAGCCGTCGTCCGACACCGCTACCGCGGACATAAGCGTCGGGAAGGCGCGACGATAGATCGGAATCCACCAGTCCGAACCGTACTCGGCAGACAGGTCGAGGCTCTCCTGGAACCGGTGCACACGCACCAGACCCGCCGACCGGGTTCTGCGGGCGACGGGCTGGTGCTGTGACGGTCGGGGCGACGCCGCCGGCCAGAGTGCGGTGCTATTCGTATGCCTGCTCCCGTTCGTGATCGTGCCCGTCCTCGTAGTCGTCCCGAAGGTGTTCGAGGTCTGGATCGCCGTCGATGTCGTCCATGCGATCAATCATCCGCATGGTGAGCTGGGCCAGCTCGGCACGCGGCAACGAGGGGATCGCAGTGAGCATGATGCTGACAGGCGCGCTAGTGTCCTGCCGTGACCATGCCTGGCGAGGCTGACGACGGCGCCAAGGACGGTTGAACGGTGTCCGCCCGGCGGCGGTGGCGATTGGCATGCGCATCATACCAGCTCCCCGTTCTGCCGCCGCTCGATCGTGAGCCGTACTGCATCCTGCCGATCCGGATACCCAACGACCTGGGCCATGACGTCGGTCAGCTCGTCGGCCGGACAGTCCGCAACCACCAGCCACAAGCGCTTGTCGGAAGCCAAGGCATAGCCGCCGCCGATCTGCACGAGGGAATGTAGCCAGCGGGAGGGGCTGAAGGTAGAAGGCACCTGTTCAATCTGCGTTGCCATGTCAGCGCGCCTCAGAACCAAGGAGGCGGCGCTGGTCGGCCATATACCAGTCCATGACGTGCGCCGCCCAAGACGGGCTGGAACCGCTCGGCGCCATATCGTCACCGAAGAGATATTCCGTCTTCCACAAAAGCGCGGCGTGGTCGGGTGCGGGTATTGCGAACAGCGCCCACGTCGCATCATAGCGAACCTCACCCAGCCGCTCGAACTCCGCATAGAAAATCTCCTGGGTTTCCTTGTCCGCAGCGTCGTGCAGCACGTCGAAGCCGGCGGCGTTGGCGTCGTCCTCGGCTGTCGCGATCGTCATCGCCTTGAACGCCTGATCCCATGCCGTGCGATCGGCGGTCGGGAGCGCTGCGCCCTTAGCTTGCGATGTGATCGCAATGCCGCCAGCGACGGCGAAGAGGCCAGCGCCACCAATGACGGCGCGGCGGGTGGTGTGCGTGATCATGTTCAACGCTCCAGATTTGCATAGTCGGTGAAGCGGCGCAGATCGGCCGCGACGTACTCGCCGAGCTTCTCGTCGTTCAACTGAGCGTCGAGGAAGATTTGCGCCTTGATCGCCGCAGCGGCGGCATTGGGTGCCGGGACCATGACGACGAGGTTGCGCAACTCGGCATGGTATCGTTCCATCGCCGCGCCGTAGCTTTCCCAAGCCACATCCCACGCCGTACTGGTCCCGGGGCTCTGCGTGCGATCGGCGCACCAGGTCGCGTCAATAGCGTGGAACGCCTTGCCCGTTTCGCGCATCGGTTCCGCTGCGGTCCGAACGGCGGCGAGTGCTTCATCCCACTCGGTGCTACTGGTGCCGGCGATCCGCTGCACGTCCTCAAGGACGGTCGGCAACCAGTCCATCCCGTCGCCCATTTCAAACTCGACCATGAAGGCGAGCTTGGCGTGCAAGTCCTGAGCGTTGCCGACTGGGTGCTGGCAGACGGCGTACATCGTCGTCACCCATGCGTCATTCAGGGTATTGTTGACGGTGACGTGCGCCTTGCGCTCGTCCGCGCTGGCGGTCTCGAATGCCCCCGTCTCCAAGACTTCACGCTGGTGGCGGTCTGCCTCCGCGTTAGCGGCATCGCAGGCGGCGAACATAGCGGCGATGACAGGCGACGTTGCGACGGTCTGAATGGTCTTGATAACCATGTTATTCACCGTCCGTGATGTTGTGGAGGTCGTTCGACAGGCCGATCGCTAGCGTCCGGAGACCATCAAGCGCTTCGCTTGCGTGCGATGTGTCGGGGTTCGCTCCCAGTGCTTCGGAGAGGAACATGCAAAGCGAGGCGAGTTGTGACGCGGTAGAGGCGCCGTCGCGGATCGCGAGTATTTGGCTGTTGGTCACGTTCAGGCGTCCTTGTTCGTGAGGCGGCGGGCATCGGCAAGAAGGCGGTCGAGGGTCGCCTCGCTTGGCAGGCTCTCGCCGTCGTCCACAGCGATGATGAACGAGCGCGCAAACTCCTCGAGCGTGCTGGCGGAGACGGCATCGATGGCGGCGGCGGAAGTCATAAACTCCGCTTCGATCGCGCTAAATTCTGCCGGTGGTGTCGCGCTGGTGCAGGCGTTGATCGCGGTCTGCATCTTGCGATAGTGCGCCTCGGCAGTTTCGAACGGCGTGGCCAGCGTCACCGCAGCGGTTGGGGTGGTCCGTGTGCTCATCACTCAGCCCTCCCGCGCCATGAGGCAGCCGTTCGACGGATGACGCATGAACAGGCGCTCGCACGCGTCGGATGCGATCACCGCCTCGATCGCGCGCTGCTGCCGGGAATTGGTCGCGCGATGCTCGCCGGCGAGTGCGCGGGCATAGGCGCCTGGGTTGCGGTCACGAAGGTGAAGGCGAGCTATGTCGACGGCGCGCGCGGTGGTCTTGCTCAGGCCGGGGGACGCAGTTGCGATCACGGGGTTGGCCGGACGCACGGGTACGGGTAAGGTGTTCATAGCCATTTATCGTTCCTCCAGAACGGTGGTGGTCAGACCGGGTTTGGAGGGCTCAATCTCCGCTCCCGGTCGTCACTGGTACTTTGAGTACCACCTCTTTCTAGCTTCCGCAAGCCTTCGCGGTTCTTCGCTACTCTTCGCGGTTCTCCGCGCGGGAATTGCTGTTATGGCTCCCGTATGGATCTCACCGTCGCCCAGTGCCGCGCCGCCCGAGCGCTTCTCGGTTGGACAGCCGCAGAGGTCGCAACCGCCGCCGGCATGGGAATAATGACGGTAAAACGGTTCGAGGGCGGGCAGACGGTAAATGCCGTCTCGATCGAGAAGATACGTACAGCGCTGGTCGACGCCGGCATCATGTTCATCGCCGCCGGCGAGCCTCGCAGGACGGCGGCGATGGTCTACGTCTTACCTCGACTTCGCCAAGCTGATCCTGACGATCACCCGCACCTGCTGGTGAGTGCGGACATGGCATGGCGCACAGAGCGCTTCCATATATTCCCACTGGTAGCGAAACGGGTGCTGTTTCGGCAGGCGGTGATGCGCCTCGACCGCCGGTCGGTTAGCGCATTGCTGGCAGATCGGATGCGCATCGAGGAACAGTCCGTTGCGCTTCTGACGTGAGTTGGGCTTGCTGGTACGCGGCTTACGGCGCCATTCGCGGGTGTTGCTCATTCTATTTTTCCTCTCTTGGGTTCATCCCACCCCTCGCCTTCACTCCCTTTCTCAAGGGCCCGCCGGGCCGATCTCATCAAGCGACTATGTCGGTCTGCCGGTGCGTGTCAGGACATCGTAAACTGTCCGGCAACTATCCCGCGCTACCTGTGCGCCTCGGTAAACGGGGGCGTAGGTGGACGGCTTGGAGATCGGTCGAGCAGTTGGGCGGCGGATCCCCACCGGCTTCCGCAACAAGCGCGTTCGCGAAATTCACGCCCTTCCGTTAGGGTGGCGGCATCTCACTCAGGTCGACATTCACCAGATCAAGACGCTGGTCCGGAAACGCGCATCGCCAGGAGCCGATCTGCGATCCCTCGAATGTTGCTTGCTCTTGTGGTCGTCGTTGATGACCGGACGGCACCCTGCGGTATTGCTCGAGCTATCCGTCCGGCTAGCGCCGAAAGGGGAGCGCATGACGGATCAAGCTCCAGGTCTCATCCGCCGACAGGGCCTATGGGGATGGTGGCTTAGCGCTGCATCACCCGCCGATCAGCGACGCGACAAGGTGAACGTTCATCCTCGGGCCCGGTGTCTGTATCTTCCGGCCACTCAGACGGTCGCTCGCCTTGTCGAGCGCTGCGTAGCCGCCCGTCGTGAACGATCGTCCGGTCGCGAACATCTGTCCGCGAGCCGCCAGCCGCTGTTCACCACCGGCCCGGCCCTGCTCGACGACATCGCGGAACTGCTTGCGTCACGTCATCCCGTCGCGCGCGATCGTGCGCGCCGCGCCACAACAACAGCAGAAGCGCTTGCGCGTTGGTTACCCGCGGAGCTGATAGGAGCGCCAGGTGGCGACGTCGTGCCGGCGTCGATCATCACCGGTACAATCCCAACGGTCGCGCGAAGCCAATCCCATTATGGCGCCGTACCGCACCGAACGCTTGTGCAGCGATACAAGGACGCCGTTCAAACTACCGACGCGATGTCGCACTACGACGTCCCCGGCGAAGCTCTATCGACCTATCTCGGCGATAGGTTCACGCCGACAGATAGCGCCGTGGGGGTCTTGGTAGAGCGGCTTGCTGACGGGCTGACGGAACCAGAAGCCGATGAAGCGGACCGCCACCTTGCGATGATGCGCTATACCGTCGCGATGCTCGCGTTCGCTCTCGCGCACCGGGGGACGCAGGGACAATGCCCGCGTACGCAAAAGTTCATGGTGAAACTCGGTTCTGCTGGATCAAGGACAAGATCATCCGCGGGACGCCATCGCGCCGGTTGGTCTGGATCTGCGACACAGCCTTCGATCAACTTCAGCGATACGAACACCACCTCGACCAGTTGGAGGCCGCGGTATCAAGGCCGGCAGCCATATCGATCAGATTGCTCCGTCAGGGCCGCGGTCTGCCACTGTTCGATCTGCGCGATGGCCGAGTAGAGAATTGGTCAGTCGCCGATGCGGTCAGGGACGCTATGCGGCAAGGAGGGCTTGCCAAAAACGCAGGGCGCCATTGGCTACGGTCGAAACTTGTCGGACGGTGCAGCACTGAATCCCTGCACGCATTCTACGGACATGGACCGGTAGATGATGGAAGCTGGGACAGCACAAGCACGCTCGATCCAGCTGCGTATCGGGCGGATTTGGGCCGAACGCTTGATCCTGTGCTGGCTGCCATTGGCTGGGTGCCGTTGAGCTCTACAAGAGCCTGTGTGGCGTGAGCTTTATGACAACCATCGTCGCAGACCAGGAGCCGATGGTCTGGATTCAGGCCGACCGCCGAATGGGGGAACTGCTCTGGTCGGCGGTTCGACACGGCGGTTTGCTTGATCCGAGTTGGTGGCGTGCCTGGTCGATCGGCGTTCAATCGTCCATCTCGATCGAGGGCCATATCCTCGCCGTCGATATGCACTTCGCCGATCCGGAGGACCCGACTGATCGCCGTGGACGCCGGTGGTTCGCCGATCCGGTGACTAAAATCCTGATCGCCCGGTGGCACCGCGAGGGTTTGTTGTACGATGGCCGCGTCCCGCTTGCCGAGTGTATAGCCCTGTTCGTTGGCCCCGACTTGGCCAAGGACATTGCGAGCGGCAAGTTCCTAAAGACCGCGCACGACGCTTGGGCGTTCCGTCTGCCCGGGCTGATGCTGGCCTACGCCAAGGGCGCGGTGCCAAGCAAATCGGTACCCCAGTCCACCTGGGAGAAGATTTTGCACGGCTGCCATCGGCCGCTGCCGGAAGCGCCCGTTCAAACCCGAGCTCGCCGGCAGCAAGGTTTCGCAGAAAGATCGTTACTGCGCTCGCTCGGGGGTGAGCTGCGTGCGCTGCAGGTCAAGGAGTCCGAATACGAGGCGGGGCGGAAAGCCAAAACCAGGCGAAAGACTACTGCCGCTCGCAAGATTGAAGGCCTACCGCCGCACAATAGCTCGCTGCAACGCTGCCTGCGGCAATGGTGCGTCTATGTTCTGAAGGACGAAAAGCGCGGGCGGCATTCAAAGGGATATTCGCCCGATACCGTAAAGAGCTACCTGAAGGCGCTTGTCCGGCTGTTCGCGGATTGGGGGCCAAGCTCTCCGCTCGATGCGGGGGCGGTGGCACTCGAAGCACAGATCGTCACGTATCTCGACAAGACCGCGGGGCGCGCTCGGACAGACGCGGTGAAGGCTGTCATATCATTCCTCCGGTTCCAGGACGTCGTGCGACCGGGGAATGCGCTTCATATCGACATGGAGGAATACAGCGCGGAGGAGAACGCATCTCCCGACCTATTGCTACCGGAGGAATACCGCCGGGTGATGCGCGCACTCGATCAGCGGAGCGATGCGGATCTCGCGATGATGATAACGCTCATGTTCCGAGCCGGGCTCAGGTTAGACGAGGTCGTCGCCTTGCAAGTCGGAGACGTGAACGTATCCGACCGGCATGTAGAGCTGGTTGTCGAAACGAACGTGGAGCGATCGCTGAAGACGAAGGGCAGTCGTAGAATATTGCCGCTCGACGCGCTGCTGGAATCGCAAGAACTGATCCAGCTTGTCGCTCGCGTTCAGGAGCGCCAGGCGGCTAGCCGCTTCGGTATCGAGGCGTGGTTGTTCGGTCGAGCTACGGCTATGTCGCCTCCAGCAGAAGACGTTGTCGCCAAGCAGGTAAGGGAGTGCCTGTTTGACGTGGCCGGACTCCGCAAATTAACCGCCGCTCACTTACGGCACAGCTTCGCCTCCTACCTGCTAGCGACGTTGATGCTCCCTGCCGATGGCAGCGACGACGCCGTTCCTGCCCAGCTCCGATCGGTGATTTCGTCGTCTCGCGCTGCACACGTTGCCGATCGGCTGCTGGGCCACGGACGCCTCGGTTCAGGTGCGTTGCATGCGATCAGCCAGTTGATGGGACATGCCGGTCCGCACACCACGCTTCGATATTACTGCCACCTGCTCGACCTGTCCTTGGGCATCTTCTGCAATCGCGCGGCAACACTCGTGCCCTTCGATCAGTCGAGTTTGTTGGCCCTGACGGGGTCAGCGCAGACGCGCGTCGCAAGGCGGTAACAAGGGCGCAAGTCTCAACACCCTCCCCTCCCGGCGGGGCTCATTCCCGCCCAAGCGGCACCGACGTTATGTTCTGGTCGCCGCATGCAGCTCGAAAGAAAGCCGACGCCAGCATGTACGCGTCGACCTTCCACCGGCTTTCCCGGCAGCTTGCACGTGAGCTCGCCGCCGATGTCCAGATTGCGCATCTCGCTGCCCAGCCCAAGGACGACGAGAAGCAGGCCGACGAGACGGACCAGAAGGACCCACCGGCTAAAAGAACAAACCTCGCAGGATCGCGAAGGAGCGGCAGTACGCAATCCACTGGCGGGCTATCGAGGCGGCCATACTCACTCCGTCGTCGGTCTCGACCGATCGTTATTCCGCCACGGCCGTCGAACGCTGGAGGTCGAGTGCGCGACAACTAATCCCGGAAACCATCACCATCGCGACCGCCGTTCCGTCATCGGCAGAACTGCGGCGGCTCATCGATCGTCGTCTATGTCTATCCCGCGAACCCCACCGGGCCGAACGGTTTGCCCTCGCCGTTGTGACGACACGCTGGCACCGTGGTTGCACAGACATCCGCCTCGCCCGACTGAAGGACGCCGAGGCTTTCGTAAGGCTGCTCGGTGTGATGGGCTTCGCTCAGGAGGAGGTCGACTTATCGCTTACCAGCGTGCGCGGCCACGGAATGATGTCCCAGGACGTTCACCGCTTCCTGACAGATCGGCGCGTTCGTCCCCGCTTAGCTGGCCGATCCGGCTGGCGCGGTTCGCTGGTCGTGCGTCTCCGTCCGAAGGATGTCGATCATCCCATCCTCGCTGCGCAGGCTTGCCGTATGGCACTGCTCATGCTGGCGATCGACCTGGACGCGAACCGGCCGCTCTCAAGCACCCATCGAACGACAAGTCGGCGAGCAGCTGTATTGGTGCATGGCGACCATCCCATTCATGGTTAACTGTCCGCAGACGTCGGTTGGCCCAAAAGCACGAGGCGCAAATGCGTCGTCAGCCTGCGCAATTGCGCACCCTCATGGCGCAATTGCTCACCTGCATTCACCCATGCGATACTGCCGCCAATAGCGGTCCCAACGAACCGCGGCGCCGGAAGCGATCGCTGCGCAAGATAGCGATCGACCGTCGGGCAGCGTGCACCGAGCGACAACGCGACTATAGCTCTTGCCCGTCGCCTCGCATCGCAGGGTCGCCCGCAGAACCAAGCGCTCGACGATCTGCTGGCTGCGCTTGGCAGCGGCGTTGTCGCAGCGATAGTTCACCCGCCGCGGGTCTCTAGCGCGACACGGTGACGCGCCTTCAAAGTCCGGCGCTTGAACGCCGGCGATGCGGACCTTGATGCCGTTCGAACACCATAAAGGTCCGTCGCCGTCATGAACGCGGGTCACGGTGCAGGAGAATGGCGCCGTTGGTGTTACTGCCGCCACGGCCAGGATCAGGAACAGCACCGGCTACACCGTCATCCAGTCGCTCTCGGCATCGTCGATCGCTGCGAACGCATCGCCATCGGCCTGTTGCTTGCGCAGATGCGCGCCCACTGCTTCGGGATCGCCGTTCTTCGGAAATGTCCGATCGGCACGCGCCGCGTCGGCAATGCCATCAACCCAATCGCCTCGGTCCCGCTGCGACAGTAGCCACTTCCCGAACGCGGGCTTCGGCTCCTGCTGGTCGTCGTGATCGGTCATGCTAGCGGTCCTCGAATCGTCGGCCCACCAATCGCATTAAGTCGATGTTCTTGCAATGTTCTTGCGAATCAATCTGGATCGCGCCTAGCAATGGGCATGCCGCTCGCGGCGACTCGACATTGATGGAGCAACGAAATGCAGCACGATCTGCGGCTGAGAGCGGCTGCCCGCGCGATATACGACAACGTCTCTCCGCCTACGAATCCTGCCCCGTTTAGCTTCGACGAGGCCGAACGGTTCGGGACCGTCGAGTATCGGCAAGCGGTCGGCGCCGCTCAGGATGCACGGTCTGTGCTGACCGCTCGGCATGAGCAGCTCCTATTCGCCGCGATCCTCTAGGTCATGCCCTCAACCCACCCAGGCCGCCCGGTCGCCGTCCCGCTGAACCGTCGGGACGATACGCTGCGGCTTCACGACGTCCCGTTCGAACTGGTGCCGTGCGAAGTGCCTTTCTTCCTCGTCCACACTCAGGCTGGGTTTCCGTCGCCTGCCCAGGACGACATGCAGGAACCGATCGACCTTGGGGCGTGGCTCGTCGAGCATCCAGCTGCGAGCTACATCATGCGCGTGGATGGCCGGTCCATGTCCGGCGCCGGGATCAACGACGGTGATTTGATCGTCGTGAACCGCGCGAAGAAGCCGAAGGCCGGCGCGATCGTTGTGGCGCTGGTACATGGCGACCGGACCCTGAAGCGTCTGCGCTACGTCGACGGCCGCCACTGGCTTGTCCCCGAGGCCGAAGGGTTCGCCGACATTCTGGTCGACGAGCATGTCGAGATTTGGGGCACGGTCGTCGGCGTGGCGCGCAAGATGACATGAGCACGCCGATCGCCCTGATCGACTGCAACAACTACTACGTCTCCTGTGAGCGCGCCTTCGACGCCAGCCTGGTCGGGGTCCCGGTCATCGTCTTGTCGAACAACGACGGGTGCGCAATCGCCCGATCGGCGGAAGCCAAGGCGCTGGGGATCAAGATGGGTGATCCGATCCATCACCTACGCGACAAGGTGAAGCAGCATGGCATCCAGGTGCGGTCGTCGAACTATGCGCTTTATGGAGATATGCAGCGCCGCGTGATCGCCGCCTGCGAGTCCTTCGCCCGCGACTTTGAGATCTACTCGATCGACGAGACGTTCCTGGATCTCGCCGGCTTCGAAGGGCGCGATCTTGTGGCCCACGCGAACGCGATGCGTGCCCAGGTCCAGCTATGGACGACGATACCCACGTGCGTCGGCATCGCGGAGACCAAGACGCTGGCGAAGTTGGCGAACGCGGCAGCCAAGAAAAACCCGCAGTTCGGCGGTGTGGCCGATCTTCGTGACGACAACGTGCGGCGCGATGTGATGCATGCCTTCGCGGTTGGTGACGTGTGGGGCGTTGGCGGCGCGACGGCTCGCAAGTTGACCGACCTGGGGATCCACACCGCCGGGGCGTTGCGCGACATGCCTATGAAGCAGGCACGTGCCGTCGGGACCGTCGTGCTAGAGCGGCTTGTCGCCGAGCTGCGCGGTGTACCGTCAAACGCGGTCGAAGCAGTCGAGCCCCGCCGGAAGGGCATGGCCGTCACCCGGTCGTTCGGAACGCCGATCTGCGACTTCGAACGGATGATGGGAGCGCTGTCGCAATACGCGCTGCGGGCTGGCGAGAAGTTGCGATCGCACGGGTTGGTCGCGGCCCGGCTAACCGCGTTCTTCCACACGAACAAGCACAAGCCCGACCGGCCCCAGTACGGTGCATCGCGCATGGTGACCCTGCATCCGATGACGAACGACAGCGTCGAGTTGATCGCGGCGGCCAGGCGCGGCGCTGAAGGCGTGGCGCGACGGCTACGCCTACACGAAGGCGGGTATCATGCTCGACGATCTGCTTCCCGAGGACGAGCGGCCCCGCACCCTGTTCGAGGAGGATACAGCTAAGCGCGACCGGCTGATGGGGGCACTCGACGCGATCAATGGCAAGTTCGGCACATGGACCGCAGTGACAGCCTCGCAGGGGTTCAAGCGCGAGTGGAAGATGCGATCGGAGATGCGGTCGCCGGCGTGGACGACCAACATTGCCGAGGTGCCGACAGTCCGCGCAAGATAGTGCCGGCGGTCCGAGGTCTTGCGTTCGCAGGCGTTCAGAACGAGGGAGCGGTCATGAGCCATGCCAGCAACATCGTTCTCTGCGATGGACCCGACAGCCCCCACGCGTTCGACGTCGTGCCCCTTCAACCGCGTAATGGCAGTTTGGATGCCATGTGCCCGGTATGCAAGGGCCGCGGGCAGTGGAATACCGAGATCGATTTGGTCAGTTTCCGGTGCAAGCGAATGGCATGCGACCGGTGCCACGGTGCTGGCTGGGTCGAAACAGGTACCGATCCGATCGGCCTACCTGACATCGAAGTTTCGCCGGAGGGGTATCCCCGTTGGACGATCCGCTTCGAACCCAGCGACACGGAGGTGGAGGTCGATCCGGCTCAACCTGGTCTGGCCACAACCTAGGCCGGACCAAGCTGGCCTTGCTCAGATCAACCGAGGCGTCGGCGTACGTGTCGGAAAAACTGGTCCGCGTACCGTCATAAGGTCGGCCGGATATGGCCGCTGCAAGGACAGGACGTCTTCATAGCTACCGATCAGCCACCGCTCGTGATCGTCCGGCCGCAGGATCGTGATCATCGCCTTGGGGTGGATCGGCGCCACCAGTTCGTTCGCGTCGCAAGTGACCATCGCGAAGTAGCGCTGATCGCCGACCTGTCGCCAGAAGCCGGCGATCGCGAATACCGGTTGGTCCTTCACCCCGAACCACATCTCCCCCTTTATCGGCTTCTTGCCGTCGCCGAGATCGGTTGGCTCGCGCGCCCATTCACAGAACTCCGTCAGCGGGATCAGGCACCGGTTGGACGGGTCGCTGACAAGCGACCGCCATTGCGGTAGATGCAGGGTGCGAACGTTGGTCTGTGCGACCTTCCGGCCGGCCTGTTTCGCCTGCCCCGCCAGGACGTCCCATTCCATCACGTCCAGCCCGCGGCGCTCGCCTTCGTTCCGCACGACGTACGCCCGACCGAACGGGCGTAGCTCGCTTGGGTCGAACCGGTTGTCCATCGGCTTGTCGGCGAGCCATTCTGCACCGAACCGTTCGGTGATGGTCTCGGGCTCACCGTCGAACCGGGCGCGATTACACATCGATCAGTTTCCGAAATTGCGACGCTTGAGTTCGCCGAGCAGCGCTTCGGCTACCGGGTGGCCCACTGCCCCGCCCGACTGCTCGTAGGCTGTGGTCAGATCCGCGTCGGATGCATCGTTCAGCAGGCCCCTGATTTCGGCGCTGAACTCATCGACTTCCCCGGCCGCTGCATCCGCAGCGTCGTCGCTAGTTACGGCGGGCCCGTCGCCAGGTGCTGGCGCATGGGCCATCACCGCATCCTGCTTGAACATGTCGAAGGCGTCCGCGGCTTCGTTGCGTTCCTCCAGGGCGATCTCAAGGCGGGTGAACAGGTCGAGCGACGGTGCGGTGTTTTCCATCACGGAAGCGTAAGCCCGGTTCGTCATTCCGCGCAATATGCTGCCGCTGCACGTCGATGGTTCAGGTGTTGAACCGCCCGACTGCGGCGCCGATCGCGATCACGGCAAGGATGATCGTCCAGCCCTCCCAGGTTCGCGGTGTCCAGCCGATGCCAACGACTTTGGGCTGAAACCATTCTCGAGGGTGGTTCATCGTGGCTCCGTTACTGGCGAGACCAATCGGCCGCGCCTTTCGCTCCCCGGCTTCGAGCAATACATGTCGCTAACGGAGGAAGCCAGCATGCCCGCGGACATCATGAAGGTAGACGATCAAGCCAAGATCGACCTGTTTCAGGAGATCATGCCGATCGTGATGCAGTACTTGGCCGCAAACTCGGCCGGCCACGAGCTGATCGCCGACGACATCATCGACTTCTTCGCGCTGTCGATCGCGTCGGTGATCCAGAACGACACCAACCTGACGACCCCACAGCTGCAGCGCAAAGGCGTGGAGTCCGCCAAGAAACACATCTCGCACTGGGTCCGCCTGTTGAAGCTCGATCACGAACAGCGCGGCGCGTCGCTGCTCGCGATGACGATGGGAGCGGTCGCGTCGGATGAGACGCAGCAATAGCCGAGCGCGCACCGCGGGATGGCAGTTACTGGGACCTGCTACAGATCAGCATGAATTAAAACCATTCCGGCCCCGTTTCGATTACTCTTCATTCAAATTAGAGAATCGGTGGGGGATCGATATGCCGCTATGGAACGAGAACGCGGTCGCTGTCGAACGTCGGCAGGGCGAGACCGTCATCATCGGCGAAGGCACTTTAGCAGCTCTAGTTGCCGGGCTCCGAACCCTCCGGACTGGCGCTCTGAATGGGGTGAGGGTTTCGATGCCGGACCGAAGGGTTCCCCCGTTCATCTTCGAAGGCCAAGGTCTCGTCGAGCTGTTGAGAGACCCGCGGCGACCGGAGGCGCAACCGACGAAGCTCCTCGCGCCGTCGGTCGAGTAGCCTATCGGTTGCCTGGTAAATGCGTCTTGATCTCGTCGGGCGCCTCGCGATCGAGCGTTATCGCATCGATCTTGTCGAGTTGCGCTAGCAGGTCAGCAAATCCGTCGTCTTCGTCGTCATCATCGGCGACTGAAAACAGCCGGTGAAACCCAGCGCCGAGAACGTCCAGATCCCGCTGGGTCAGCAGGCCTACGGCTACAATCCGATCTTTCGTCAACGTCGCTCTCCCGGCGTGCATGGGGGCAACGACCGATCGAATGATAAGTGTCCCAAGTGTTTGGGTCTTGCCGGATTGACGGGCGCCATCGATCAACGCAGTTTCTCGCCGCCCGGTCTTCGGGCAGGAGAATGCCAGATGCGTAAACTGCTGTTCGCTGCCGCTTCGCTATCCCTGCTCGTCGGGGCGCCCTCGATGGCTGCGCCGTGCAAGGACGCCAAGGGGCGCTTCACCAAGTGTCCGAAGGCACCGGTCAAAACGGTCCGATGCAAGAGCGCGAATGGCAAGTTCGCGAAGTGTGGCACGGCTGGCGCCAAGCCAGTCTGAAACTAGACGAGCGCGGGCGATCACACCCGCGCTCGCTACGTTAGATTTTTCGCCGGAGCGGTTACGACCATCGGCGCACTTGCCGGTACGACAGCAACCGAGACGTCTTCATCGATAAAGGCAGTCACAGGCGAGCCGAGAGGAATGTCAGCGCTCGTCCCGGTCATGAAGAAGCCGGCAACCGGGATCAGCACTGCGGCACCGACAACGCCGGCAGTCCCGGTTTTCCCTTGTCATCGATCGAGCCGCTCATGCGTATCTGTCGGCCATTCGCACGCACGTACAGGACGCGCCCGTTGATGCGGCCGGACTTGCCCACATGCCCTTGTTACGCACCTCTGTGATCTCACCGGTGGCAGGACTGCCGGCCGGAATCACGACGTTGCCGTCGATCGTGACAGCCTCCGCCGTCTCCATCTGGAAGCGTTGTCCGACCTTGAGCTTCTTACCCTTCGTGGTCAGCCCTTCGGCCATCTTTAGCGGAACCGAGGTTCCAGCACGCAGCGTTCCCGACGTGGTAGCCGCGGTCGCGATTGGACCGGTCTGCGCCTGGACCGCAGGCACTGCTATAGTAAGCGCGCACGCGAGCGCGCCAATTGTAAATTTCATAAGATAACCCCTCCTGATTCGGCCTCCCCAGGCCGATGTTCAAGCGTGTCGTGCAAGTCATTCGTGGTCAACGACAAATACATATCCAAAATGGATGCAACAGGCATCACCGATTGACATCGGACGCGCGCGCCCCGCTTACGCAATCCAAGCGGATGCTTGATAAACACAGGGGTGGTAGATGCGCGGCATTATGAGAAGCCTGGTAATCATCGCCGGCCTAATTTCTGGAACAGCGAGCGCCACGACGGTGACGAGCAACGTCAACTGCCGGAACGAGCCCAAGGCCACTGCACATATCGTCACCCGAATTTCTGCCGGTACTGACGTGTCCGTGGAACGGCGCCGGGATGATTGGTCGTTGATCCGCCATACGCCGCGAAGCTGCTGGGTAGCATCGCGTTATCTCGGTGAACAAAGCACCGCGGACGCCAACCGCGCAAGCCTGCGTCAGACACGTGCCGTAAGCCGTAGCTCCTATACAAACAGGGAGCGCATCAGCCGGCCTAGCCGCCGCTCCTCGTTCTGGTCCAGCACGCCGCATCGTTCGAGCCGGCGACAGAGCCGAGCTCGAAGCGCACCCAGCTACGACTATGGCGGCGGGTCTTGCCCTTGCTCCGGCCGCAACATCTGCGTCGGGCCGCGTGGCGGACGGTATTGCATTACTAGCGGCGGGAACAAGCGGTACGGGGTTTGATCCTGTGGTGGCGATCAGCTGGGAGAACGCGTATCACGCTTGAGATGCATCTAAGGCGACATCTCACCACCGCACTTGGCATGGTACTCGGGGCAGCGCTGGCTGGCGGTGCCGCCGCTGCTGAAACGTCGCCTTACTTTCTGATCATCACGTATACACCCGGCGGCGTCGCGTCGCTCCCATATCCGACAGCCGATCGATGTGAACGGGCTCGACGTGCGCTCGAAACAGATCTTCAGCGACGGGTCGCAAAACGAGACGCAAGCACTCCGCAAGGTGCGGTCGTAGTTGGGACGCCATATCATCTGCAGGGCGTCTGCGTACCGGGATAACCGGTCAGCCGTATGCCAATCTGGACACTGGTTGCCTATGTTGGGGCACTCTACCGCTGGGCCCCAACACGCGCCTATCGCATAGCCGGATTAGCGCTGCTGGCGACGACGATCTCCTTCATCGGCGGCTAGCGCAGGGCGCGCTCCCTCAATGCTCGACGACAGCAAGCGCTGGATTGGCAGGAGTTCAGTCCGCAGGGCGGGTTCCCGAGCTGCCAACGCGCCGATGCGGCTAACAACGGCGGAGCGAGCGGTAGGGGTCGTAGCATTGGCGGCCGCGAGCAAGGTCGTGATCACGCGGCGATTTCCAAGCGAGCGTGCCGTTAGATAAGCGCCGCCGAGCATAACCGGCATTGTGGCGATCCCTGCGGTGGCACCAGTTCCAGCTCCCGCAACACCACCCATGGCAGCGCCAACGCCGGCTCCCGCGCCACCGCCACTAAGGACGCTCTGTATAGCCTTGAACCAGTTCCCGACTTGTCCGGACCGGGAATTGTTGAGGCGACCGAGTGTCCCCACCCGACCCTCAGCGATCCGGGCAAGGTCGGCAAGGTCACGCCCACCCTGCTGTCCGAAGATCGCGGCGCGCGCTTCAGGCGAGTATTTCGCGACCTGGGAGAAGAAGAGATTTGGCGAGAAGGCATTGTCGCCGTCCTGCCCTCGCCGCCCAAGCTGCGCCGCGATTGTGGACGCAACCTGCTGACGCTCCTGCGGTTCGAGCCGATCCATCATCTGCCCGAGTGCAGCGGCATTTCCAGATTTCGGCAAAGACGCGCTTTCGACCTGCGCCATGATGCCCTCTCCCGAACGGCGCGCGTTGCGGTCCGCGCCGATAAAACGCTCTATGACGTTGTCGACGAGGTCCACGCGTCGCCGATAGGCCTGGTCCGCACGCTGGTATGCGCGAAGAGCTGGCCCCTGAAGCTGGCTGGCGATGTCGGTACTGGCGCTATCGATTGCCTGCGCCATACGCCGCTCAGTATCAGTGAAGCGGAGCCCTCGGGTGCCAAGCTCATCACGCATCGCGGTTCGAAGGTCGCGGATCGCCTGGATCGTCAGCGGCCGCACATTGCCGTCCTGGCCGACCAAATCGGCACGAAACTGGTTGAGCAGATCGAGCTTCGTACGGTTGGCGTTGGGGTCTGCGACAGCTCCGCGATATGGCTGTCGATCACCCCTAGCGCTTGGCGCGGCGCGACCCGCGCGTTGCCCGCCAAAGTGGCGGCGCGATCGTACAGCTGGTTCGTAACGCGACGGCTGCGATCGATATAGCGCTCGCCCGCAGCACGTACCGTGTCGCCAGCAGTCGGACGTGGCACAGCCGTACCACCACCGATGTTTTCCACACGGCGCTCGATCTGGTCGACGCCGCGCTGAAGGTCGGCCCGGACACGTCCGCCGGAGAAGGGCAGCGATTCAAGGAAGCCATAAGCATTGCGCCGGGTGGCATCGACATCAGGCCGGACCAGTTCCACGCCTTGGCGCTCTGCTGCCTGAACGGTATCCATGTTCACGCCGCGCCCCACACCCGGGCCGCGCGACCGGTTCATCAATGCCTGCCCAGCACGCCCCAGACCATACCCCATGACGCCGCCCGCAATCGCGTTCGTGCCGGCGGCCTGCAACCGGTCGAGAGCAGAACCCTCCGCGCTGCCGAAGCCGTAAGCCCCCGAGTACCCGGCGCCCATCGTTGCCAGCTGCATTACGCTCGGTGGCATATTCGTGCCGGCCCGGCCCATAGGCAGCGCGAAGCCGCCGGCGAACTGACCGGCGAACCTGGATACCGGGCTATGCTCGGCGTCGTAGGCGTCGATCGAGCGCTCGCTCCGGAGATTGTCGCGCATGGTGCCGCCGCCGAAGATAGTCCGGCCCGCTGCCGCGAGTTCATCGGCCGTTCCGAGCGAGACGGTATCCGCAGCCCCGCGAACGAAGGCGTCCGCCGTCTCGGTCCAACCGCCGTCCCCTCGGTTCGGGGGCGCGGAACTGGAACCAGGGCTCGTCGTGCCGCCGACAACCGACACCTGCAGCAACGGCTCAGTCCCGAACTTTGCTTTATATGCGGCGTGGTATTCGTCGCTGTTTGCAATCTCGTCCGGTAGGTCGACTGCTTCCGGCTGGCCACCCGGGGCCGTGTAGAAAAGGCCGTTTCGCTGGATCGTGTACTTTCCGCCAGAAAGGCCGGTCGCGAGATCTGCCAGACTATCGACCGTAAGGTTCCGAAATTGGGGACGCAGATCGGACCCACCGTCGCCGCCTTGTTTGCCGGCGGGACGCGCACCGACCGATCCGTCAAAATTACTGATAGGATGCCCAGTGAAGTCCGCTTCGGACTGCTGAAACGGAGTGGCGGGATGCTCGCCGACAACGTCCTCGGGCTTGAACCCAAACCGTTGCGCACGCCCCTGGTAGTCGCGACGCTGCAGATTGTACGATCGGGCCAGTTCGACGCCTCGGCGACGCATCGATTCAACGAGGTTGCGGCGCACCTCGGTTGGCAGGCGTTCGCCGCTCTGGAGCTTCGAGATCGCACCTTCGAGGTTCTGCGCCCAGCTACCGGTCGCCGATGCCAGCGCAAGCTCGCCTTCACGTACGACCGACCCGGGATCCATCACCTTGCCGAACGCATAGATCAGATTGAGATCGTCGGCGCCGGTAGCTTTCGGATTACGAGCGATCTGCATCGCCGACGCGACCTGCGGCAGAACGGTCGTGAAATCCTGCACTTCCTTGCGTCCGGTGAACTCCTTCCGCAACGTCGTGATGTTGTCGAAGGTCGTGTTGCCCATCTGCTGCTGGTTCGTCTCGGCCGTGCGCCGATCACGCACATCCTCGCGCTGTTGCTGGCTCTGAAACCGTTGCTCAGCCCGAGCCGATTCCTGCTCGGCACGGGCGTCGGACCGTTCGGCGCGGTACTCCTGCGCTACAAGACGCGGGCTGGGGGTACCGACCGTGTACGCACCGGCCGGCGATTGCGCTGGTTGGGCTGCCGCGTACCGCTCCCAAGGCTTGGCCTGGTCCATCATCATCGTGCTCCCGTAGTGCCGCGTTGGCCGAAATAGGGGACGCGCCCATAACCGGGCAGCGTCACGTGGACGTGGTCTCCTCATCAAGGTATCGGGCTTTCGACCCGAAGTAAGACCGTAGGGCGGGGACCGACGTATCGGCATAATCAACGCCGTCACCGGTAAGGTGATGGGACCGTGCCACGCCCCTACCGCACGATTGCCTTCCACCGTTCGCCTGCCGCTCGTCATCCGGCCTGGCGCTCGCCTCGGATCAGCGAAAGGTACCGCCCCCTGCGAGGGCGCACCTCCCATCGGTTCCCAGGCGTTGGGATCAGCAGGATTGCCACCCTTGAAGCGGTAGCCGCCTTCGACGGCGCCCGGTGCGGGGCCTGCTTGCGGTGCGGGGGCCGGCGTGGACGGTGACATACCGCCCGGTGCAGCACCTGATGCGCCGCCTGGACCGCCACCGCCCACTACCGTGAATGTCCCGTCGCCATTCGGAAGATACCGCGGGGCAGCCAGGCTACGAGTGACGATGTCCTGCCCGTGCGCCGATTGCGGATCGATCCCGATCGCGCGGAGGGTACGGATCACGCTCGGCTCGTCCTGCGGGTCTGTACCTTCTAGGACGCTATGGCCGTACCGAATATAGCCGTCCAAGCCTTGGTCGGTCAGGTCCGGCGACGCGAGCTCTTCGTGCCCGAGATCCAAACCGCTGTAGCATGGGGGATAGCTGCGAAAACGCCGCGGGCCGCAAGTTCTCCGGAAGCCCCCGCAGCCGAGCTGCCGCTGCGGCCATGACGCCGGCTTCCTGCCCCATCCGCTTCCGCTCGCTGTCGCCATAGCCAGCGATGGTCTTCGCGAGGTCGATGTCGCCGCCTTGCAGTGCAGCCTGCGCGCCGCCGCGGAAATCACCAGCTTGCACCTGTCCGGCCACTTGCCGACGGAGGGTCTGCTGCTGCCCCGCTTCCATCAGCTTTTGCGTTGCCGACTGATTCTGGATGTCTTGCGAGCGTGCATTGCCGATAGCCTGCAGAGACTCGAGGTAATTGAAGCCAGCACGATTGGGCGCGAGATAGTCGACGTCCATCAGTAAATCCCCCGAGGTTGCCGCCGTAAATGGGCGGTGTACCGACCTGATAGCCGCCGACGTTGCCAGCGTTCCCGTAGCTCGACGCATAACTGGCGCCGATGTTGGTGAGGTTGGTCAACGCCTGCTGCTGGGCAGTCGCGCCGGAGATGATCGCGCCTTGAGCAGCGCTCGACCCAGACTGAAGGGCCGCATTGTTGGCGTTCGTCGTGTCTGTGTTCACGCCAGCGATCGTCCCGATCGCGCTGTTACCGGTCTGAATGAGGCCGTACAGGTTGTTCAGATACTGCTGCTGGGACTGGTCGCCGATCGCTGCGCCGCGGGTCTGAAGCGCCTTCATTGTCGCACCGCTGTCGCCCATGCCACGCGCGTAGGCGTTGGAATTCACAGCTCCGAGGCCGGTGTTGAGCAAGTCCTGGTAGCCGGTGGAGCCGCGGAAGGTTTGGAGCGCCGCAGCACTTGCGGCAGGATCGCCGCCAATCCCGAGCAGGCCCGCGTAAGTTGACCCCGCCGCATTGCCGCGGTCGATGTTCGGTTGCTGCAGGCCCTGAATTTGGGCGCGGTTGGCGTTGTTCGCAGCGATCTGCATTTGCGCGGTCTGCTGCTGAGTCTTCGCCGCTTTCGAGGCTCCCTTTCCGCCAGTGATGCCGCTGATCAACGAACCGGCGGCGGATATGCCTGCCGCAGCAATGAGTGGTGCAACCATCAGTGCGTACTCCCGAAAGTGAAGAGCTCGACTGCGCCCTCGGTGTCGTACTGGTCGAAGCCAGCGGACCGACCGCCGATTTGTCGGTTGAACCAGCGGGCGGCCGTATTGTGGATCGGCGTTGCGCCCCAGATCAGGTCCGCGTGCGGGCGCATCCAGGCAATGATCGCCTTACCCGTCTCGATTGCCCGACGGCCGCGACATGTTGGTGCGAAGATCGTGTGCCCCTGCCAGACGCGATCGGCGGCGGAGGCGAATACAGCGCACGCGTCATCCCCATTGGACAGCACCACAACGCCGGTATGTTCTGCGGGGAATGCTGCCGACCAGTCGAGCGGCTGTCCGTGGTACGCGATCGCCGGGTGAACGGTGGCGATGTTCGCCACCCGGTTGATCAAGGCTGCCTCGCGTTCGCGGCGGATCTGCGGACCGTCAGCGCAGTGTTGACGCTGCGTGTCCTTGATCGTGACGGCCGTGGCGAGGAACATTACCGCGCCTCCACTTCATGCTGAAGTGCCGACCGCACGACCATTGAGAGCGGCAGGCCCTGCTCGCGTGCACGACGTTCCATCGCCGCGTAGAGCATCGCCGGCATGCGAAGGCCGATGCGGCGATCATAGTGCTGCTCGGCTGCGCGTTCGGGAATAGGCATATCCATGCCATATTTTCGGCCACGCAAGCATGTTGAACAAGCGCAGCTGAATTCGAGAAAGTTAGGCGTT
This sequence comes from Sphingomonas sp. AC411, assembly GCF_979253035.1. Classification (NCBI taxonomy): domain Bacteria; kingdom Pseudomonadati; phylum Pseudomonadota; class Alphaproteobacteria; order Sphingomonadales; family Sphingomonadaceae; genus Sphingomonas; species Sphingomonas sp. AC411. The sequence goes on from NZ_CEEDAQ010000001.1 coordinate 1,954,693, forward strand.
CCTATGCGGTCAACCGGCGCGCCGTAGGCCGGCGTCCCGGCGAGGTCTCTGCCGCCCGTAATGCCACTAGCCAGACCCCGCTCCGACCCGTTACGCCCGCTAAATGGAATCGGAAGCTGAACACACCCTATCACTCAGTCGGGAACTGATGGATGACATCGAACTCCAGCGGCTGGACGCAGACAAACTGTTGCTAAAGTGTACTCGTTTGGCTCGTTTGGCTGGTACTGATGAAGTCCGAACGTGGCTTAAGCACGAGATGGAGGGCTACAATGGTACAGGTGGCGTCTCGTTAAAGTACATGGCAGCCACCGGCAGGTGGACGAATTTCAAGGAAAAGTTAGGCTATTACGGGCCATTGGCCGAGATCGACGGAAACCTTCAAACCTACAAGCAACGTATTGAGGCTAGTAGAGTCGACAGCCTTTCCGGTGATGCGTTGATCGGTGCCATTCGAACCCAGCAAACTGCGCAGCAGGCTTTCGCAACGGCCATTGCCCGCATGACGCGTATCCGATCTACGGTATTAAGTCTGCTACATACGTTTGTTACCAATGTGTATTATGAGCGCCAGTTTGCAAATGTTGCGGAGACAACTTTCGAGCAATATAAAAAGGAAGTCGATTCTCTTATTGCGACGCTTGCAGGAAGCGTGCTGACGAAGTTACCATCCGTTGTTGCCCGACTTCGAGAGGGCGATGATGAGGCGATTAGCCAAGCTCTTACTACGTGCAGACGGATCATCGAATCGTTCGCGGACGCGATTTATCCGCCGACGACGGGTACGTACGAGCTTGGCGGGAACCAGCTTACGCTGGACGCCAGCAAACACTTAAATCGGATTAACGTATATATTGCAGAGCGAACGGAGAGCAAATCAAGGCGGGATCGGCTAAGGCAGAATATCAGTAACTTATATGGCCGTGTCTCAGCCGGAGTACACGCCGACGTGACTGCCGAAGAAGCCTTCTCCTTGTTTTTGAACGTGTATATGTTCTTGGGTGAGGTTCTTCACCTTGGAGACGTGGTTAAACCTGAGACTGTAGTTGAGTAAACCTTCGTTGCAGCAGGGTATCGAGATCAGTCGCGCGTAAGCTCTCGGCGCTTGCTCCCAAAATAGCGCGCGATAGATAGTACACGCGGACTGACATCGGCAACGGATGCGTTTACCCCGATCGCCATATCCTCGTCGCCATCGTCAGCGATGTCGGACAGCACTGCTAGAAGCTCGCCGGCAAGCAGTGCAGTAGCTGCGAGGTCACCCCGATCTTGCTCCGCAATCACCGCACGCGTCAGGACGCTGGCAAGCTGCCGGGTGTCATCAATATCGCCTATCCGGTCGAGGTGACGGGCTTGCGCCAGTGCGGCGGTCATCCCGAGGCGGCGAGAAAGGAGTCATGATCCGCAGCGGTGAGAAGGCGGTGCAGCCTTGCCCGTTCTCCGTCGAGATGATGATTCATGCTCCGTCTCCACTATCTGCGCACGTCATTGCGAGGGCTGGGGTTTGGTCTGCGCGGTAGCCCGCGCGCGTCCTGCACCACCGAAGCAAGTCACGGTTCACGCGGAGCTGACGGTTGATCTCGGTGCGATCCTCTTGGGATCCAACACTGGCTCGCCGCATCGTGAGTTCGCCGATCTTCGCCTCGATCAGGGCTGCCAGCTGGTTCGGCCCGCTCGTCTCGTTCATGGCGCCAGCTCCGCGACGGCGTCCAGCAACCGCATCGCATCGGCCCGCAACTTGCGCGCCTCCAACGTCCATGCGCCCGTACGCCACCGCCCGTTCGCCTCACCCTTAGGGGCGCCAGGAGACATACCACCGTGCATTCTACACACCCGCTTTCCGTTCACGGCGGCCGATCGGCACGACTTCCCCGATCTGGCCTTTGCTTGGCACCGCGGCGCTGCTGCGAATGACGCCGGTTCGTTGTTCGATTGCGGGGGCATGATGCTCTCCAGGAATTGCAGAGGGGCCGGATCAGGGGTCGCACAACCCCAAGCGGCGATGTGCTGGTGCTGGTGGCTGTGGATGTGCTTCTCGTGCTTCACGGTGATGTGCTGACGGGTCGACCGGCGCTTGCCTCGCACCTGCTGCAGCGTGTCCATCTGCGCGGCGTAGGTTCGGGCGAGCTTGGCCGCGACTGATGCCGTGCGAGCGTCGCCGGTGTTAAGCGCACTGGCCGACACCCGCATCGTCATGAAGTGCACCGCGAGCATCTGGGCGGCCAGCGCTGCCTCTGCCTCGTTGCGCGGCTGAATGCTGTTGATGAAGTTGAGGGCCGCGTTCAGTTCGACTTCGCTCGGGTGCCAGGCCTTGGTCTGGTCGTTCCAGTTCTGACCGCACAGGGCGCGCAACTGCTCCATGAACACGGCGACCGTTGATGGCGACCGAGTCCCGAATGCGTCGTGGATCTGGAGCGACCACACCTCGTGATTGTCGTGCGGCGCGACGGCCCGGAAGTCACCGAGATCACCACGCGGCTCCATCATCACGCCGGGTGACGCCGGGCGCTTCTCCATGCGCGCCTTCGCCTTCTCCGCCCACGGCTCGAGCAGGGCCGGCATGGGTTGCACCTTCCTACGGCGAGCGCGCTTCGGCTTCGGGTCCGTCGCGACGTCTACCTGCGCCGGATCGATGTCGCCGAGGTTGGTCGGCCGTTCATCCTGCATCGGAACGCACCTCGATCGAAGTCCAGAATGTCGGCACGAACGGGAGCGGGCGGCCCTTCCCATTCGTCCAGTTGCCATTCTTGTAGAGCGCTCCGACCGGTCGACGGCACCACCCAAGCGCGTGGCCGTCGTCAACCACGCACGCGGTCCCTTCTGCCGGCAGCTGGGTGACGGGCCGGCGGACGAATTGGACGCCGGGTAGACCCGACGAGGTGAAGCGTAGACCGTCGGTCATTCGAAGTCCTCGTATCCTGGGATTGGTTCCTTGCCGGTCTCGCCGGGCGCGAGGATCGGGCGAAGGGCGGGATTGCCTGCGGGGAAGATTACCCGGCTGAGCGGGGACACCGGTGCTTCCCCACCTCCATTTTCCCCACCTGCGTGATTAGCCTTCGAGCCACCCTTCCCCACCCCTTCCCCTATAGGGGGAAGGTGGGGTGGGGACGCGCAGGCTCCCTACCTTCCCCACCTGTCCCCACCCCACCTGCGGAGGTGGGGGCGACGCCTTGGAGAGCCCATTCACCCACCTCGACGAAGGTCCGTGCGTTGCTCTTCTTGTCCTTGCCTTCGACCTTGATCAGAGCGCCGTTGACAAACCACGTGCGCAGCAGCGTGTTGATCTTGGCGCGATCGGTCTTGGCGTCGCTCTCCGCGCTGAGGTTCAGGACATTGGCGACGATCTTCCCCACCCAGTCGCGAGCCTGGGCATCGAACCGAACATCGGTCGCGGCGTCGACCATGCACTGGATCCGGTACAAGTGATCTGCGGTGACGTTCTCGAAGGCGTCGGGTGCGGTCCATGGGATGACGACGCCCATGTTGTCGCCATCGTCGCTCACGCCGTTGCCGAGCGAGACGCTGACCATCTGGAACCAGTCCGACGCATCCGATGGAGGCGCGCGGTTGTTTTTGTCGTCGTAGGTCCGGAAGTATCGGCGCCGACGCTCTTCCTCGATCCCGTACCGCTTCGCCTCGTCCTCACCCATGCGGTTGAGGACCAGCACCGATCGGCAAGCGTTGATCAGCGCGACCGCTCCTCGAGCCGACAGTGCTGTAGCTTCCGCTGCACCGGCCTTGCTGACGTGGTGCGCCAGGCCGATCCCTGCGTTCGCATTCTTGCCGACCATCGCCCATTCCTTGGCGATCGCGTCGATCTCCATGTTGTCGCTCTCGTTCGCCGCGTGGGACGAGACGAACGGGTCGACGTGCAGATAGTCGATGCCGCGACCGAGCATTTCGTCGGTCAGTGCGGCGACGAGCGGCCGGTTGATCACGAGGCCCTCCGACGACGTGGACGTCGCGAGTTTAAGGATTGCACCGTCGAGCGCGCTATCGACGAATAGACGCCCGCCGATGTCCGCAGCGGTGATCCCCCAGTGCTTGCATGCAGCCTGGATGATGCGCGCCAGCTCCTCGCCATCGTCCTCAAGGTTCCACAGCCATACCCGCTTGGGGCCGCCCGGGACTTCTTGCCCGAGCAGATTGCGCCCCGTCACCATCGCGAGGGCATCTCCGACGCTCAGGATCGTCTTACCGGCCGCGCCCTGGGCGACAACGGCGCGAAGGTGGCCGCGCTGGATCGAACGGCCGTAGACCCACTCTCGTGGCTTAAGCGTGGTGGGATCGCGCCAGACATATGGCGTGGCGACAACCTGGACGGGCGCTTGCACGGGACCCTGAGCAAGCGGTGTCGGAGCGAAGGGCCGCGCGTCGTCGTAGCGGGCCTGCCAAGCCGCGGCGTTCATGACCGGATCCCCAACAGCTCGGCGTTGAAGTCCTTGAACGGCGGCGTAGGACGCATAATCCGGGTCGCTGGCCCCGACTCGGCGAACGCTTCCGCCGCCTTCATCGCGGCTACGTTGCCGGCCGCATCACCATCCGCGCCGATCACTACGGCGCGCGTGACGGAAGCGAACGTCATCTGCGGCATCATGGACGTACCAGCCGCGACCCACACGGACCGGCCTAGCGCCTGAGCGAGCGTCAACCCATCCTCGAGACCCTCCGTGACGAGCATGCTGGCGGCTGGTGGCCCGATCTGAATTGAACCGCCCACCACGTTGCCGAGACTGTATTTCACCTTCGGCTTCCGATCGGTGGCGGTAGCCTTCGTCGCTGCCTTGCGGCCGTCCTCGGTCAGATAGGTGCGCTGAAGCCCAACCAGTTCGCCGGCTGCATCCGTGACAATCGCAACGAGCGTCGGCAGCAGCCCCGGTCCGTTGGCAGCGAGCAGCCCATTCCCTCGATCTTCGGCGGTGCACCGTGGCCACGATCGCCAAGGCCGCCGGGCGTGACAATCCCACGCGGGGGCTGGTGGTCTTCCCCTCGCTCATGATGCGAAATACCGTTCGAGATCGTCGCTGCCGCCGATCCGTTCGTCGTCGATGAAAATCTGGGGCGTGGTCGCGACGCCGTGCTCCGCCTTGAAGGCGTCTACCTCTTCGCGCGAGCGCAGGATCCGGTCCTGGATCTCGAAGCCTCGATCTTCCAGCATCGCCTTCGCACGAACGCCGAACGGGCAGGCATGATCGGGGAGGATCATCCGGTAGAGTATCGCAGTCCTCGTGTCGGCCATATCGATCGTCCTCGCGGCGGGACGCTACCCGCGTTAAGCACAGCGCAGCAACGCCCTCGACGTTCCACCCGAGGATCGCAATCGTTGTGCCGAGATCGATCCCGCCCCTGCCCGCGTTACCGACTCGCGATCGTGGTGATCGATGCGGCGGGTGCGGCGAGCGTGTCGATCCGATAGCGGACCGACACGCCGACATGATCCGACAGCGTCGTTCCGTTTGCCGCCTGCCCGAACGGCGCCGCGAGCGCGACCGGACGGATCCGTACCGTCGGCGACGGGCGGTACATCATCCAGTCCTTGCCGCGACCGATCGACAGCGCCATCCCCGACGGCTCCGCCACCGGACAGCGCGGGGCGATGCGGCAGGACGCCACGGCGGTCTGTAGCGACGCCTCGCCGCCCAGCATGCGCAGGTCGAAATGCGTCCGCCGCGCGAGATCGCGACCGACGTTGAAATCGCCTGCCACGAGGATCGGGCGATCGCCCGCACCGAGCGAACCGATGAAGTCCGCGAGCAGATCGAGCTGCCGCCTATACGCATAGATCGCGCGCGTCGAAGGCGCGCCCGACGCGGTGTTGGAATTGAGGTGCGTGTCGACCACGACGATCGGCGTCGCGATGCCCGGCACCGCGATCAACGCCGCCACCGCGCCCTTGTTGGCAAGGCAGTCATAGCCCGCGCAGACCGGGTAGGCCATGCGCCGGACGGCCAGGATCGGGTAATCGGAAAAGATCGCCAGACCGCTGTCGACATGCTTGCCGAGCCGTTCGCCGACCAGCCGGCTGCCCTCGAAACGAAGCCGTCGTCGTTGCGGGGGATGGTCGCCGTCGCAGTCTCGGCCGGGCCGAATGCGGCGTAACGATAGCCCGCGGTCCGGCCGATCGCCTTGGCGTTATTCACGAAGGCCTCCTGCAGGACGACGATGCCGGGCTGATCGCCAGCATCGCGCATCGCCCGCAACCGCGTGCCGATCGCGCGGAGATCGACCGAGCGATCGTCGGTGATCGGCCATGGCAGGCCGTGCACGTTGTAGGTCATGAGCGTGACTTCGCGCGCCTGCACGGGCGTCGCCGCAGCCGTAGCCGTAGTGCCCGCCAGCATCGCAGTCGCTGCGGCCAGCACTCCATATCGTACCATCGCCATGTCTTCATCCCGTCGTCGTTCGGTGCGGTGACGCCGCGGCCGATCATCGTTCTCAATGCGAATGTGTCGTGCCCAGCGTCAGCGTTTGAGCGGCGCGAACGAAAACAGCCCGCTGCGGTAGTTCATCACGACATGCGTGGTGGTGAGTCCCGCATGCACCGCGACGCTCGCCTGATCCGCATGCGGCTTGGCATGGCCGAGCTTCGGATTGCTCGCAAAGCCGATGCCGTCGTGGAGCAGGCTGAAACCATGGCCGCCGTCGCGCGCATGGACCACGCTCAGCGCATAGATCCCGGGTCCAGGCACGCGCAAGCACAGCGACACCGGCCCCGTGGCGGGGACGGCAAGGACGGCACGACGGAAGGTCTTGCCCTGCCCGACCAGGACATTGTCGTCGGCCAGAAAATCGCCGTCGCGCGCGGGGTAGAGTTCCGCGCGTACAACGCCGACGCGGTCCTTCAGGCCGTCGACGTCGACGATCAGCGCCGGGCCTGGCTCGTGCGGGCGGCAACGTGCCTCCGCCGTGCCGAGCGCCGGGGTCGAAGGCGGCATGACCGTGGGCGATGCGGCGGGAGGCGCGGCAGGAGATGCGGCGGCAAGTGCCAGGACGACAGGCAGGATCACTTCGGACGCTCCATGGTGGCGAGTTCGACGGCCGTCAGCGCAGCGCCGAGCAGCAGGTGGGTGACGAGCCAGAGGCCCGCGATCATGGTCAGCACCGCGGTCACCTCGGACGTCCGCCCGACGGTGAACGCGACCAGTCCGGCGAACACGATGTCCTTGTTCGGCAGCAGCGGCAGGCGCGACACGAGCAGGCGCAAAGTGGCCAGCGCCAGCCACCAGGCGATCGGCGCGGCGGGCATCACCGCAGCCCACAGCAACGCGGCGAACAGGGTGGTCGCGACGATCCGGAGAAGATGGATGACCGCGATCCGGTTCAGTTCGGGACGCGGCAGCGTCAGCAGTTTCTTGCGCAGGACGAGCGTGACGAGCGAGGGGATCGCCATGCTCGCCGCGGACACCGTCATCACCTTCGCATCGGTACCGAGATGCAGCGCGCCGAGCGCCTGCCAGCTGACCACCGCCAGCACCAGCGTGCAGACGTTGGCGACGACCGCGGACAGAATCGACACGTCCTTGATCGCACCGAACGGCGTGCCGACCATGCTCGCATGCTTGCGCGCCCAGCCGTAGAAATACAGCTCCCCCGAATAACCGAGCACGATCTCGTTGCTGATCCGCTTGCGCAACAGCGCGAAGATACCGCTCGGCGGCAATTGCCACAGCCGCCGATAGATCACCCATTCGCTGAACGGCGTGACCAGATAGCCGAGCGCGAAGATCGTCCAGAACAGCGGCGAGCGCGGTACCAGGCGGAGCATACCGGCAACGTCGAGCCCCGAAGCTGCCAGAGCGCGGCGATCAGGATCGCCGCCGACAGCAGCGGTGCCAGCCAGCGACCGAGGAAGTTCTTGCGGACGATCGTCGGCGTCAGTGGCGGGAATTGCACGCGGGTCAGCGTCAGCGGCAGCTCGCTCATGCGGCTCTCCTGTGATGATTGCGCGGTTGCCCGCGTCGCGACCGCAGGGCGGTTGCCCGAGGCGTTCCGACAGGGTCGGATAGGGCGCGCTGGGTACGATCATGGCCGAACGACGCCGCCGCCGAATGCGAGCCGCAGCTTGGGATGACGCCGCCCTGAAATAATTTTCGGGCACGATCCGGACAGGACTGCGGGGGCAGGCTGGCGGTGCCGTCCCGTCAACAGCGATCCGATGACCAACGAGAGCGAGACGATGGCGCAAACCGACTTTGCCGATCCTGCCCGGCCACCAGAGCGCGGGTTCGAGCCTACCCCGGCCGACAAACGGTCGACGGACAAGAGGTTGTTGGTATCGGTCCACGACGTGTCGCCGACCTTCGCGAAGCCGATCGCGATGCTTGCCGAGCGCGTCGAGGCTATCCTGGGCGGTCCGCGGTTCGCGATGCTGGTGGTACCGGATCACTGGGGTGCCGCACGGCTCGACCGGTCGCCGGCGTTTGCGCGGCAGTTGCGCGCGTGGGCGGACGCCGGCATCGAGATGTTTCTCCACGGCTGGTTCCACCGCGATGCCAGCGACCATCGGAATGCCGCCAGCGTGCTGAAAGCCCGTTACATGACCGCGGGCGAAGGCGAGTTTCTAGGGCTCGATGCGGTCGAGGCAGAACACCGGATGCGTGCCGGTCGCGACCTGGTCGAACAGGCCATCGGCCGGTCGGTCGCCGGGTTCATCGCACCCGCGTGGCTCTATGGTCCGGGGGCGCATGCGGCGCTGAAAGCCTGCGACTTCGCGCTGGCCGAGGATCATTTTCGCGTCTGGCAGCCCGCTACCGGCGCGATCGTCGCGCGCGGTCCGGTGGTGACCTGGGCCAGCCGGTCGCCTGCGCGTACCGCCAGTTCGCTCGCGGTCGCCGCCGCGGCGCGCGTGCTGCCCGACTGGATGCCGACGATGCGCGTCGCGGTGCATCCCGGCGACGTCACCAAGGACTCGCTGTTGACCAGCATCGATCGGACCCTCCGCACGCTCGCCGAGCGGCGCACCGTGTCGCGCTATGCCGATCTGGTCACCGAACAGGTGGCATCATGAAGATCGTCGACGTCTGCGCGTTCTACACCCCGACCGGCGGCGGCGTCCGGACCTATATCGACCGGAAACTGGTCGCGCTGGCCGCGCGCGGACACGAGGTCGTCGTCATCGCGCCCGGCGAAGAGGATCGCGAGGAGCAACGCGGACCGAATGCGCGTGTCCGCTGGCTGCGCTCGCCGCGCTTCCCACTCGACCGATCCTATCGTTATTTTGCCGACCGCGCGGCGCTGCACGCGATACTCGACGAAGAGGATGCCGATATCGTCGAAGTCTCGTCGCCGTGGCGCAGCGCGTCGATGGTCGCGGACTGGCGCACGCGCTCGGGGTCGCGCGCGCGGCTGTCGCTGATCGCGCATGCGGATCCGCTGTCCGCCTATGCCTATCGCTGGTTCGGCAATGTCGCATCGACGCAGGCGATCGACCGCGCGTTCGACTGGTATTGGCGCCATCTGCGCCGGCTGGATGCGCAGTTCGACCATGTCGTCAGCGCAAGCGACAGCCTGTCGCAGCGGCTGCGCGAGGGCGGTCTGCGCAAGGTGATGACCGATCCGATGGGTGTCGAACCGGGCCAGTTCTCGCCACGGCTGCGCGATCTAGATCTGCGCCGCGAGATGCTGGCGCTATGCGGGCTGGGCGAGGATGCGCTGCTGCTCATCGGGGTCGGCCGGCACGCGCCCGAGAAACGCTGGGACATGGTCGCGCAGGCCGCCGCGATCGCGGGCACGCACGCGCCGGTCGGCCTGCTGATCATCGGTGGCGGCGCGCGACAACGCCGGGTGATCGACGCGATCGGCGATAACCCGCACGTCCGTCTGCTCGAACCGGTTCGCGACCGCAGTGCGCTGGCGCGGCTGATGGCGAGTGCCGACGCGCTGATCCATGGCTGCGAGGCGGAGACGTTCTGCTTCGTCGCGGCGGAGGCGATCGCATCGGGATTGACGTTGATCGTGCCCGATCGCGGCGGCGCGGCGGATCTCGCCTGCGCGAACGACGGCGCATTATATCGCTCGGGCGATGCACAGGACGCCGCCGAAGCGATCCTCGCGGTCGCCGGCACGATAGAGGCCGGTGCGGCGGCGCGCCGCGAGCGCCCGGTCCGGACGATGGACGATCATTTCGACGCGCTGCTCGCGCTCTACGGGGCGAACGGGGCGCCTCTGCACCACCATGCGCTCCACCATGGACGAGGAACGGGACGATGACCGCGATCGCACCACATCCCTTCGGCATTACCGAGGATGAACGTCGTTTCGGCACACCCCAAGCTCGGGGGGCGAGCGGTGACCTTGATCCGCCAACCGGCCTGACACCCGATACGATGGCATCGCCGTGGCGTGCGCCGCTCTTCTATCTGTCGTTCGTGGCAGGGGCGCTGTTGCTCATCGCGGTCGGGGTCATCCTGATGTGGCGCATCATGCTGCGGTCGCGCCGAGACTGATCGCCGCTAGCCTGCACTCCGGGACCGGCGCGACGGATCCCTGCCGCTCCCATAACCTCCGTCTCGCGCCTGTCTGCGCGGGCTATTCCCCCAAGCCTCGCGACATTTCGGACGCGACATCCCAGCGGGCAGAGGGCAATACGCGGCGCATGACTTTCGGAGCCACGCCGTAGCCGACGCCGATGCCCCTCAGCCTGCCGGCCTGTCGGCGGTGCTCGCGGCACATCGCCCGCAACTCGTCCGGTTCTTCTCCGGGCGGACGGGCAGCGTCGCGGAGGCCGAGGACGTCGTCCAGGAAATCTGGCTGCATATCGCCGAGCCCGTGGCCGGCCCGATCGCCAATCCGGTCGCCTATCTGCACCGCATCGGCATGAACATCGTGCTCGACCGGGTCCGTGCTAACGGGCGCCGTGCCCGTCGCGACAGCGGCTATGTCGAGGCGACGACGACGGTAACGGCGACGGCGACGGCCGGGATGGCCGCGGGGGCGAGGCGATCGACGATGCGCCGTCGGCCTTCGATGCGGTCGCCGGGCGACAGCGGATCGCGCAACTCGCCGCCGCACTCGCCGGTCCGCCCGAAGGCGCGATGCGCGTGTTTCGCCGCCACAAGATCGACGGCCTGTCGCACGCCGATATCGCCGCCGAGTTCGGGATCAGCCGCAGCGCGGTCGAAAAGCATATCGCCGTCGCGCTTCGTCATCTCAGAAAGGCGCTAAATGATTGATTTTCGCGCCGGACTGCGGTGGCGGGCGCGGGGTGGCGTCTATGACACGAGCGGGGGCATCCGCTCGGAACGAGGGTGCCGTGATGGATGCAACGACCCAGGATCCGATCAACGTCGCCGCCGCCTGGCACGCGCGGATCGACGCGCCCGACATGGATTGGGCTGGCTTCGGCGACTGGCTCGCGGCCGATCCGTCGCACCCCGCCGCCTATGATTCGATCGCGCTGCTCGATGCCGAGATCGGCGCCGCCGCCCCGCGATCGCCGCATTGCTACCGGCGAACGACGACAGCGCGGCCGATGTCGCGCCGATCGCGCGCCCAACCCGCTGGCGCTGGCTGGCCGCAGGCACCGGCGGCGCGCTCGCCGCAGGCCTCGCATTGTTGCTCGTTGTGCCGACGCTCACCGGGCCGGACGACAGCGTGCAGACCTATGCGACCGGCGTCGGCGAGACCCGCGCGGTCACGCTCGCCGATGGCAGCGCGATGCGGCTTGATCGCGGATCGCGGGTCTCGGTGTCGGGTGGCACGACTCCGCTGATTGAAGTCGCGGACGGTGCGGCGAGCTTCTCGGTGCGCCACGATCCGTCGCGAACGCTGATCGTACGGGCGGGCGGCTATGACGTCCGCGATATCGGCACGCGCTTTGCCGTGGTCAGCGCACAGGGCCGGATTTCGGTCGCGGTGGCACAGGGCAGCGTCAGCGTCGCGCCGCATACCGCGGACGGCAGCGCGCCGACGACGCTCGTTTCCGGTCAACGGCTCGACATCGACCCCGCGACCGGGATCGCCGAACGCCGCGCCGTCGCCCCGACGTCGGTGGCGGACTGGACCGACGGCCGCCTCGACTATGACGGTGCGCCGTTGACGCTGGTTGTCGCGGACATATCGCGGTATGCACGCACCCCGCTGGTGGTCGATCCGTCCGCCGCCGGACTGAGTTTCTCCGGGGTTTTGACGATTGGCGACGGATCGCGGCTTCTCGATCAGCTTCGCGCGGTGTTGCCGCTACGCCTGCGCCGCGCTGATGGCGTCGTCCATATCGAGCGTAGCGGCCCACGGTGAGGCGGCGCGCGCCGGCCCGCTACGGGCGATCGTCATCCCCGCCGGATCGCTGCGTACCGCGCTCGATTCGCTGGCCCGCCAGACCGGCATCTCGATCGGCATGGCTGGCGTCCTGCCCGATACGCCGACGCCGAGGATCGCCCGCGCGCGCGACGTCGCGGACGCGCTGAAACGGCTGCTGGCGGGGACGCGACTGCACGCGGTCCGCATCGATGCGACGACCTGGCGGATCGAGCCCCTGCTTCCTCATACGGGCCGTGCCCGGCCGGCTGCACCGCCGATCGTCGACGGCGGCGATATCATCGTCACCGCCAGCAAGCGCGACGAACGCCTCTCCGATCTACCCGCATCGATCAGCATCCTCGGCGGCCGCGCGCTCGACCGCCTTGCCGGTAAGCGCGGCCTGGTCGATCTGCTCGCGACCACCGATGGCGCGTTCTCGACCAATCTCGGCCCCGGCCGCGACCGCATCTTCCTGCGCGGCGTCGCCGACAGCGCGTTCAACGGCACCAGCCAATCGCTCGTCAGCCTGTATCTGGACGACGCCCGCATCGGTTACTCCTCGCCCGATCCCGATCTCCGGATGGTCGACATCGACCGCGTCGAGATCCTCCGAGGGCCCCAGGGCACGCTATACGGCACCGGCGCGCTGGGCGGCGTCATCCGGATCGTCACCACCGCACCCGAGCTCGACCAGGCCTCCGGCAGCGTTGCAGGCGAGGTGACCGGCATCAACAACGGCGCGTTCGGCGGCGCGCTCGAGGGCATTCTGAACCTGCCGATCGTGACCGGCGCACTAGCGTTACGCGCGTCGGGCTGGACCGAGACGATGCCCGGCTGGATCAACGATACCGGCCGGGGCAAGCGCGACGTCAACCGCACCGGGCGCAGCGGCGGGCGCATCGCGCTACGCTGGGCGATCGGCGATGGCTGGACCGCGACCGCGAGCGGCATCGCGCAGTCGATCGAAGCCCGCGACAGCCAATATGCGACCGGAGGGCTCTCACGCAGCACCGCGATCGCCGAACCGCAGGACAACGATTTCCTCTCGGCGTCGCTCGACGTGCACGGACCGATCGGCAGCCTCGACGCGCAGTCCACCACCTCGATCGTATCGCATGAATTCGGCAGCACCTACGACGCGAGCATCATGGCCGGCGCGCTCGGGACGATCGCGCCGGTCGCCTATGTCGAGGATCGCGCGATCCGCCTGCTGACACAGGAAGTGCGGCTGAGCGATCCGACCGCGCGCCATCCGTGGATCGTCGGCGCGTCGATCCTGCATGCGACCACCCGCCTCAAGGGGCGCTTCGAGTCGGACGCCGGCAACGTGCTCGGGCGCGACGACATGGAGGCGGTGTTCGAGGCAGCGATGTTCGCGGAGGGCACGCAGCGTCTGTCGTCCGCGCTCGATCTGAAGATCGGCCTGCGCGGCTTCGTGACCGTGAACGACATCGAGCAGCAGGGCCCCGACGAGCAGAGCACCACCAAGCTGGGCGTTACCCCCAGCGGCACGCTCAGCTGGCATCGGGACGATGTCGGGATGATCTGGCTGCGCTACGCCAGCGCGATTCGGCCGGCAGGCGTAACCCGGGCGTCGATCAGCAACCAACAGCGCATCCCCGGCGACGAGTTGCAAAGCCTCGAACTGGGCTGGCGCATCCGCGGGCTGAACGATCGGCTGAGCTTGAGCGGTGCGATCTTCGGATCGATCTGGGAACATCTCCGCAGCGACGTGGTCGGATCGGACGGATTGTTCGGGACGGTCGATGCGGGGAACGCCACCAATTACGGTGTGGAGTTCGGCGGGCGGTTCGACGCACGGCCCTACACGATCGACTTCGGCACCACGATCCAGCGCGCGCGGCTGACATCGCCGGCAAGCGACCGCGCGGCGCAGGACGATCGCCGCTTGCCGGTCGTTCCCGATTACTCGGCGCGGTTGGGTGTCACGCGACGGTTCTCGCTGATCGGGATGCCGGCGAGCGGCTATCTCACGGCCCGCTATATCGGCCAGACCCGGCTGAGCTTCGACCCCCTGCTCGATCGGCCCGCGGGAGACTATGCGACGTTCGGCGCCGGCGCGACGCTGGACGACGGTCCGCGGCATTGGTCGATCGATGTCGACAATCTGCTCGATGGTCGCGGCAACAGCTTCGGGTTCGGCAATCCGTTCACGCTGGCGACCACCACGCAGACCGTGCCGATCCGCCCGCGCGCGATCACGCTGAGGCTGGCGATCGGACTATGAAAGATGCGCCGGGACGGGACGGGAAACGGTTGGATCGTCACCGTAACCTGCAACCGCGGTCGCGCGGACGGCGTTATAGGGTCCACGCATGATCAAGGTCGCCAGCTACAATATCCACAAGGGCATCGGGCTCGACCGTCGGCGCAACCCCGAGCGCGTGGTCGAGGTTCTGCGCGAGATCGACGCCGACGTGATCGCGCTGCAGGAGGCGGATCGCCGCTTCGGCGCGAAGGCATGCGTCTTGCCGCACCATCTGCTGGAAGAACACAGCGACTGGAAGCCGGTCGATTTTGGCCTGCGCGCGCTCAGCATGGGGTGGCACGGCAACGTCATCCTGGTCCGCAAATCGGCGCGCGTGATCGCGAGCGAACCTTTGCACCTGCCGGCGCTGGAACCGCGCGGGGCGGTGATGGCGGACGTGCAACTCACCGGCGGTACGATCCGCGTTCTCGGCATGCATCTCGATCTGTCGGGTCTATGGCGGCGCAAGCAGGCGGCGGCGATCATGAACCATGTCGATACCTGCGCTCACCGGCATCCGACGGTGATGATGGGCGATCTCAACGAATGGAGCGCGGGCGCCGGATGCCTGCGCGATTTCGGACGCGACTATGCGTTTGCGGAGACGGGCGCGAGTTTCCACTCGCGGCGGGCGGTCGCGCGGCTCGACCGGATCATGGTCTCGCGCGAACTCGACGTCGTCGAATGCGGCGTGCATGCGAGCCCCGCCGCGCGGAAGGCATCGGATCACCTGCCGATATGGGCTATACTGGAACCCAAGGCCCTGGCTCTATAATCGATACCCGGACGAGGATGTGGAATGCGCGAGAAGGAACTGCGGCTGGCGCTCGTCTGCTATGGCGGGATCAGCCTGGCGGTCTACATGCACGGGATCACCAAGGAGATCTGGCGCCTCGTCTGCGCTAGCCGCGCGTTCCACGACGGCGAGGCGCCGAAGGGCGGCAGCCAGGGCGTGTATCACGCCCTGCTCCAGGAGATCGAGGACCACGCCGCGATCCGGGTGCGGGTGCTCGCCGACATCATCGCCGGCGCGAGTGCGGGCGGGATCAACGGCATCTTCCTGGCGCAGGCGATCGCGACAGGCCAAAGCCTCGATCCGCTGACCGACCTGTGGATGACGTCGGCCGATGTCGAGGCGCTGATCGATACCGAGGCGGCACCGAAATCGCGCTTTTCGAAGGCATGGGCGATGCCGCTCGCGTGGATGGCGGCGGGGCGGAGCACGGACAAGGTCGATGCGCTCGACGAGCCGACGCGCGAGGAGGTGCGGACCAAGCTGTCGCATTTCATCCGGTCGCGCTGGTTCGAGCCGCCGTTCGGGGGAAGACCTTCACCAACCTGCTGCTCGATGCGTTCGACGCTATGGGCGCAAGCGAGCGCGGGCCGCGGCTGTTGCCGCCCGGCCAGCCACTCGACCTGTTCGTGACGGTGACCGATTTTTCGGGGCATCCCGAGCGGTTGCAGCTCAATTCGCCCGCCGAAGTGGTCGAGACCGAGCACCGGCTGGTGGTCGACTTCACCGATCATGGCGGCGCGACCGAGACACTCGCGCCGCGCGCGGAACTGGCGTTCGCAGCCCGCGCGACATCGAGCTTTCCGGGCGCGTTTCCGCCGTTCACGGTCGCCGAACTGGACGGTGTGCTGGAGCAGCGAAAGATCGCGTGGCCGGGCCGCAGCGGCTTCCTCGCGCGCGTGCTGCCCCGTCATACTGCGGCCAACGCGGCGGAAAGCGCGGTGCTGATCGACGGCTCGGTGCTTGCCAATGCACCGTTCCGACCGGCGCTCGACGCGCTGAAGGAACGCCCGGCACGCCGTCAGATCGACCGGCGGTTCATCTACATCGACCCCTCGCCCGGCATCAAGCTGCGGCTCAATCGCGGCGAAGGCACGCCCGGGTTCTTCCAGACGATCATCGGCGCGATCAGCGACATTCCGCGCCAGCAGCCGATCCGCGACAATCTGGAGGCGATCGCCGCGCGCTCGGCGCGGATCGACCGGATGCGCGGGATCGTCACCGCGATCCGGCCGGAGGTGGAGGCCGACGTCGAATCGCTGTTCGGCCACACGCTGTTCCTCGATCGCCCGACCGCGCCGCGGCTGATCGCATGGCGGCGGCGGGCGCAGAAGGCCGCGGCTGCGAGTTCGGGCTATGGGTTCGTCGCGTACGGACATCTGAAGCGGAGCGCGGTGATCGAGACGATCGCGAGCCTGTTGTACGATGCGGGGCGGCATCACAGCCCGCGGCGGCTGGTGCAGATCCGCGCCGCGATCGTCGCGCGGGTGGCGGCGATGGGCGCGGACCAACTCGGGGCGGGCTTCGCCAACGGTGCCAGCCCGGCGTCGATCGCGTTCCTGCGGACCTTCGACATCGGCTTTCGTATTCGCCGGCTGCGGCTGATGGCGCGGCGGCTGTCGGAGGTGGAAACCGCCGCCGACGAGCCCGAGCTCGCGCCGATGCGCGACGCGATCTATGAATCGCTGTCGCCGTATCTGGATCGGTTGCGCGGCGAGATGCATGCCGGGATGCACGATGCGGTGCGCGCCATGAAGGGCGATGCGACCGCGGTGCTCGAGACGCTGGGGCGGACGTTCGATCTGGAGCGGCTCGATGCGGAAACCGACCAGCGGCTGGCGGAGGCGTTCGCCGCCCTTGCCAAGCCAGCACGGCGGACGTTGTTGCTAGCCTATCTGGGCTTTCCGTATTTCGACACCGCGACGCTGCCGCTGTTGCAGGGCGAGGGGCTCGACGAGTTCGACCCGATCAAGGTCGACCGGATCGCACCCGACGATGCGACCGCGATCCGCTCCGGCGGCGCGGAGGCGACGTTGAAGGGAATCCAGTTCGGCACGTTCGGCGCGTTCTTCAGCCGCGCCTACCGCGAGAACGACTATCTTTGGGGCCGGCTGCACGGGTCGGAGCGGATGATCGACATCACCGTCTCGACGTTGCCGCAGACCGTGCGGATGAAGCCGGGCCGGGTCGCGGCGATCAAGCGGGCGGCGTTCCTCGCGATCCTCGACGAGGAGGAACCGCGGCTGACCGCGATCCTGCCGCTGATCGCGCAGTTGCGGACCGAGATCGGCTAAAGCCCCTCTTGCTCGGCAGAAGACTGGCCAAAACGCCGATGTGGCGGTAGCTCTGCGTTTCCAACCGCGTTTCGGCGCGATTGGGGCACAATAGAGGGTCGCCGCATGCAGTTCCTGAAAATCCTGTTCTGGTGCCTGCTGGCGTTCGTCGCCGCAGTGTTCACCATAAGCAACTGGAACGCCGTCCAGATCCAGCTGTGGGGTGGGCTGATTGCCGACGTGAACCTGCCGCTGTTGCTGTTCGTGACGTTCTTGATCGGGTTCGTGCCGACGATGCTGTATAATCACGCGATCCGGTGGCGGCTGCGGCAACGGCTGTCGACGTGCGAGCGCGAATTGCTGGAACTGCGGACGCCAAGGCCAGAGCCGGTGGCGTTCGTGCCGGTCGAAACGCCGGTTGCGACACCGATGACGACGGTGACGGCACCGGTGACCGCGCCCGTTACGCCCGCCGCCGTGCCGCCGGGTGACGTGCGATGAGCAACCGGATCTACGTCGCGCTCGACACGCCCGATCTGGCGCGCGCGAAGGCGATCGCCGCGCGCGTCCGCCATCATGTCGGCGGGATCAAGCTGGGGCTCGAATTCTTCTCGGCACACGGCCAGCCCGGCGTGCATGCGATGGCGGAATTCGGCCTGCCGATCTTTCTCGACCTGAAGCTGCACGACATTCCGAACACGGTGGCGAAGGCGGTGCAGGCGCTCGGCGCGCTCGAACCGGCGATCCTCACGGTGCATGCCAGCGGCGGACGGGCGATGCTCGAGGATGCGAAGGCCGCGGCGCCGATCGGCACCAAGGTGATCGCGGTGACGATGCTCACCAGCCTCGATGCGGCCGATCTCACGGCCACCGGCGTTACCGGGAACGCGCACGACCAGGTTATGCGGCTGACCGAACTGGCGCGCGAAGCGGGGTCGACGGCATCGTCTGCTCGGGCGCCGAGGTCGCGGCGGCGAAGGCGATCTGGCCGAAGGGGTTCTTCGTGGTCCCGGGCGTGCGCCTGCCCGACGGTGCGATCGGCGACCAGAAGCGCGTGGTGACACCGCGCCAGGCGGTCGACGCGGGTGCCTCGATCCTGGTAGTCGGCCGCCCGATCACGCAGGCCGAAGACCCCGACACCGCCGCCCGCGCGATCGGCGCGACGCTTTAATTGTAGGCAATCTAGTAATCCTCCCCCGCCAGGGGAGGTGGCAGGCATAGCCTGACGGAGGGGAGGTAAGGGAAAACCTCTGTTCCGGGTCCTCCCCTCCGTCACCTTCGGCGACACCTCCCCTGGCGGGGAGGATCGCTGGACTTCCGTGATCCGTTTTAGGAACGATGATGACCACCGCCAAGATCTGCGGCATGTCCACTCCCGCGACGCTCGACGCGGCGATCCGGCACGGCGCGAGCCATGTCGGGTTCGTGTTCTTCCCCGCGTCGCCGCGGCACGTGACGTTCGCGAAAGCAGCCGAACTCGCCGCACGCGTGCCGGGCCATGTCGCGAAGGTCGGCGTGTTCGTCGATCCGGAGGACGAGATGCTCGAACAGGCGGTCGCCTCGGCCGCGCTCGACGTGCTGCAACTCCACAAGGTGACGCCCGCGCGGACCGCCGCGATCCGGGCGAAGTTCGGCATCGAGACCTGGGTCGCGGTCGCGGTGCGCACACGCGGCGATCTGGAAGCTGCGCACGGCTTTACCGGAGTCGCCGACCGGATCTTGTACGACGCAAAAACTCCGGACTCGGCGGCGCTGCCGGGCGGGATGGGCTTGCGGTTCGACTGGGACCTGCTCGACGGGTTCAAGCATCCCCTGCCCTGGGCGCTATCAGGAGGGCTCGATCCGGCCAACGTGGCCGAGTCAATACGCCGCACCGGGGCCGAACTGGTCGACGTGTCTTCGGGGTAGAAAGCGAGCCCGGTATCAAGGACGAAACGAAGATCGCGTCGTTCCTCGCGGCTGCCCGCACCTGAATTGTTCACCCGCGAAGGCGGGTGCCCAGACTGGATCCCGCATTCGCGGGGATACAAGGGCTTGGCGCGACATTTCGAAGTGCTAAAGCGCTCCACATGAACGCTCCAACTCTCGCCCCCAACTCCTACCGCGCCCAGCCCGACGAGCGCGGCCATTTCGGCGACTTCGGCGGACGCTATGTCGCTGAGACGCTGATGCCGCTCGTCCTCGAACTCGACGAGGCGTATCGTGCCGCCAAGGCCGACCCCGCGTTCAAGGCGCAGTTCGACGACCTGCTCGAACATTATGTCGGTCGCCCGAGCCCGCTTTACTACGCCGAACGGCTGACCGAGGCTTTGCGCGAATCCGCCCTCGAGGGCATGGGTGCGCAGGTCTGGTTCAAGCGCGACGAGCTGAATCACACCGGCGCGCACAAGATCAACAACTGCATCGGCCAGATCCTGCTCGCCATGCGGATGGGCAAGACCCGGATCATCGCCGAGACCGGCGCTGGCCAGCACGGCGTCGCTACCGCCACGGTCTGCGCGCGCTTCGGTCTGCCCTGCGTCATCTACATGGGCGCCAAGGACGTCGAGCGGCAGGCGCCCAACGTGTTCCGCATGAAGCTGCTCGGCGCCGAAGTCCGCCCCGTGACCAGCGGCGCGCATACGCTCAAGGACGCGATGAACGAGGGGATGCGCGACTGGGTCGCGAACGTCCACGACACCTTCTACATCATCGGCACCGCCGCCGGCCCGCATCCGTATCCGGAAATGGTCCGCGATTTCCAGAGCGTGATCGGCACCGAAGCGCGCGCGCAGATGCTGGACCGCGTCGGTCGCCTGCCCGACATGCTGGTCGCGGCGATCGGTGGCGGATCGAACGCGATCGGGCTGTTCCATCCGTTCCTCGACGATGCTGAGGTGCAGATGCTCGGCGTCGAGGCAGCAGGCCACGGGTTGGACAAGGAACATGCGGCCAGCCTCGCCGGCGGCTTCCCCGGCGTGCTCCATGGCAACAAGACGTATCTGTTGCAGGACGAGGACGGCCAGATCACCGAGGCGCATTCGATCTCGGCCGGGCTCGACTATCCGGGTATTGGCCCCGAGCATGCGTGGCTGCGCGATATCGGCCGCGTCCAGTATGACAGTGCGACCGACCAGGAGGCGCTCGATGCGTTCCAACTGCTGTGCCGCACCGAAGGCATCATCCCCGCGCTGGAACCAAGCCACGCGATCGCGACGGTGACGAAGAAGGCACGCGAGATGCGGCAGGACCAGATCATCCTGGCGAACCTGTGCGGGCGCGGCGACAAGGATATCTTCACCGTGGCCGAAGCGCTCGGGGTGGCGATATGATCGCACTTCTACTCCCTCCCGCTTGCGGGAGGGGTCGAGGGAGGGCCTGTTCGCTCCTCGGACCTCGAATTTGCGGCTATGTCAGCCCCTCCCCAACCCCTCCCGCAAGCGGGAGGGAGCTTTGAGCCGCCTCGCCGCCACCTTCGCACGCACCGCCGCCGCCAGCCGCGCCGCGCTCGTCGCGTTCGTCACCGCGGGTGATCCGACCACCGAGGCCACCGGCCCGATCCTCGACGCACTCGTCGCCGGCGGCGCGGATGCGATCGAGCTTGGCATGCCGTTCACCGACCCGATGGCCGACGGCCCCGCGATCCAGGCCGCCAACATCCGCAGCCTCGCGCAGGGGACCCGCACCGCCGACATCCTCGCCACCGCCACCGCGTTCCGCGCGCGTTATCCGGACGTGCCGCTGGTGCTGATGGGCTACGGCAACCCGATGCTCCGGCGCGGCGCGGACTGGTTCGCCGACGCCGCCGCCAAGGCCGGGGTCGACGGCGTGATCTGCGTCGACGTGCCGCCCGAGGAAGACGATGCGCTCGGGCCGCAGTTGCGCGCCGCGGGGATCGACCTGATCCGCCTCGCCACCCCAACCACCGACGCCGCGCGGTTGCCGACCGTGCTCGATGGCGCGAGCGGGTTCCTGTATTATGTCTCAGTCGCCGGCATCACCGGGCTTCAGCAGGCGCAGCAATCCTCGATCGAGGATGCCGTCGCGCGCCTAAAATCCCAGACCGATATCCCGATCGCGGTCGGCTTCGGCATCCGCACCCCCGAGCAGGCGGCCAACGTCGCGCGCGTCGCCGATGGCGTCGTCGTCGGCTCGGCGATCGTCGAACTGGTCGCGCAGCACGGCGCCGCTGCGGCCGAGCCGGTCCGCGCCTATATCAAGTCCCTCGCCGACGCCGTCGCTTCGGCTCGAAAGGTTCCCGCATGAGCTGGCTCAACAGCGTCCGCAACGTCCTGCCCTTCGTCGCGAAGCGCGAGACGCCCGAAAATCTCTGGCACAAGTGCAAGGGCTGCGGGCAGATGGTCTTCACCAAGGAGCTCGAGGACAATCTGTACGTCTGCCCGAAATGCGATCATCACGACCGCATCGGGCCGAAGATCCGCTTCGCGCAGCTGTTCGACGAGGGCAGCTGCAGCGAACTCCCGGCCCCGAAAGTCCCCGAGGATCCGCTCAAGTTCCGCGACCAGAAACGATACACCGATCGCCTCAAGGCGGCACGGACCGACAATAGCGAGCAGGATGCGCTGATCAACGCACGCGGGGCGATCGACGGCCACCGGGTAGTCGTCGGCGTGCAGGACTTCGGCTTCATGGGCGGCTCGATGGGCCTGGCCGTCGGCGAGGCGTTCGTGCGCGGCGTCGAGGCGGCGATCGAGGACCGCGTGCCCTACGTGATCTTCACCGCGAGCGGCGGCGCGCGCATGCAGGAAGGCATCCTCAGCCTGATGCAGATGCCGCGCAGCACCGTCGCGATCCAGATGCTGCATGATGCCGGCCTGCCGTACATCGTCGTGCTGACGGACCCGACCTCGGGCGGCGTGATGGCGGCCTACGCGATGCTCGGCGACGTCCAGATCGCCGAGCCGAAGGCGACGTTGGCGTTCACCGGCCGCCGCGTGATCGAGAGCACCATTCGCGAGAAGCTGCCCGAGGATTTCCAGACGTCGGAATATTATCTCGAACACGGGATGATCGACATGGTCGTCCACCGGAAGGACCTGCGCGAGCAGCTCGGCACGGTCATCGGGTATCTCAGCGCGCGCGAAGCAGCGTAACATACCCGCTCTCCCTCCGGGGAGAGGGTCGGGGTGAGGGGCAGCCCAGCAGTGCAGCGCCCGCAACAGCCCCTCACCCCAGCCCTCTCCCCTGAGGGAGAGGGAGTTAGAAGAATGCCCGACCACGCCGTTTCCTCCTCCCCCGCCGTGCAGGCCCAGCTCGACCGGCTGACCGCGCTGTCCCCCGGCGCCGACACCCTCGGCCTCGAGCGCATCACCGCGCTCCTGTCCCGCCTCGGCGACCCGCACCTGAACCTCCCCCAGTGTTCCACGTCGCCGGCACCAACGGCAAAGGCTCGACCTGCGCGTTCCTCCGCGCCGCGATCGAAGCCGCCGGGCACAGCGTCCACGTCTATTCCTCCCCGCACCTCGTCCGCTTCAACGAACGCATCCGCCTCGCCGGATCGTTGATCGAGGACGATCTTCTCGCCGCCTTGCTCGAAGAGGTGCTCGACCACGCCGCCGACCTGCAAGCCAGCTTCTTCGAAGTCACCACCGCCGCCGCCTTCCTCGCCTTCGCCCGCACGCCAGCGGCAGCGACGATCGTCGAGGTCGGTCTCGGCGGGCGGCTTGACGCGACCAACGTCATCCCGAACCCCGTTGTCACCGGCATCGCCGCGCTGGGCATCGACCACCAGTCGTTCCTCGGCGACACCCTGCTCGAGATCGCAGGCGAGAAGGCGGGGATCGCCAAGCCCGGCGTACCCCTCGTCACGATGGACTACCCCAAGGCCTTGCGCACGAAGATCGCCGCGGTCGCCGATGCGGCCGGGGCGTCGGTCGCCGCGCGCGGCAC
This sequence comes from Sphingomonas sp. AC411, assembly GCF_979253035.1. Classification (NCBI taxonomy): domain Bacteria; kingdom Pseudomonadati; phylum Pseudomonadota; class Alphaproteobacteria; order Sphingomonadales; family Sphingomonadaceae; genus Sphingomonas; species Sphingomonas sp. AC411. The sequence goes on from NZ_CEEDAQ010000001.1 coordinate 1,978,154, forward strand.
GGCGTGGACCAGCGGGACCGCGCGGACGACGATGCGGTACGAGGATGCGGGCTTTTCGGTCGTCACCAACCGCCCTCGACTCGTCGGCGCGCATCAGTCGCGCAATCTCGCGCTGGCGATCGCGATGCTGCGTCACCAGGGCACGCTGCACATCCCCGAAGCCGCGATGCGCGCCGCCGCCGACTGGGCGCATTGGCCGGCGCGCATGCAGCGTTTGTCCGACGGTCCCCTGCTCGCACGCCTGCTGCACGGCGGCGAACTATGGCTCGACGGGGCGCATAATCCCAATGCCGCGCAACCGGTCGCGCGGGCGCTGCGGACGTTGGCGAAGGGTCGTCCGGTCACGCTGATTCTCGGGATGCTCGCGAACAAGGACGCCGAGGCGGTGATCCGCATCCTGTCGCCGTCGGTCGGGCACGTCGTCGCGATCCCGGTGCCGGGGCACGCGCATCACGCGCCGGAGGCACTCACGGCGCTCGCGCAAAGCTTCGGGAAGACGGCCGAAACGTCGCCGACCCCCGCCGATGCGCTCGACCTGATCGGTATGCGGAGCGCCCAGCCCAACCTCGTCCTGATTGCCGGTTCGCTCTACCTCGCCGGTGAAGTGCTCGCGGCGAACGACCAGCCGCCGGACTGAATTCTTATTGCTATTGACTATCAATAACGGACGCGCGACGTTGTGGGGACCACTACGGAGTCGCGTGAATGACCGATACCCGCCCCAGTTCGACGCCCAGTTCGACGCCCGCCTCAGCCAACCTGCTCGCCAGCGCGACGACGTTGCTGCCGCATCCGCTACCGCCTTGTGAAAACGCACGAATCGCCTTGTTCGCGATGCGGCGGATGGGAGCCCACGGGCTTGCCGACGCGCGTGCGGCGCACACGATGTTCACCGCATTCGGGCAGAGTTTCCGTCGCCCGCTGGTGCTGCTGCGCGCGCTGATGGCCGACCTTGCGGGCACATCGGCGGGGACGATCGCGATCGCGCCATGCTGCTGCGCGCGGATGACGCCGGCGGAGTCGGCAATGCTGTCGATCCTGGCGCGCGTCGAGATTGCACCGGAGAGCGCGCGCTACCTGATGGCCGATCTGCTCGGCGTCCGCCGCGTCGACGGCGTCCTCGCCAGCGCCGCGGCGGTGGCCGCTGCGTTTGCCGACGAGGGAAGACCCGTCGTCATGTAGCTACGTGGTTTCCTCGGCCCGTGCGCTGCGGACACTTTCGACGACGAAGCCCTGCCGCCAGAGGATCCACAGCAGGACCAAGCCCGGCACCGCGACAATCATCGTCAGCATCCAGAACCCCGGCCAGCCGAGCGCAGTCGCGGCATAGCCGGCTGGTGCTGCCAACCACGTTCGCCCAACTGCCGCGAACGACGACAGCAACGCGAACTGGGTCGCAGTATAAGCAAGGTTCGACAGGCCCGAGAGATACGTCACGAACACCGTCAGGCCGATCCCGCTGGTGACCTGCTCGGTCGCCACCGCGATCGTCAGCCAAGTATTCGAATGGCCGTGCCAGGCGAGGATCACGAACATGAAGTTGCTCAGCATCATCAGCATGCCCGATACGAACAGCGCGCGGCCGAGACCAAGCCACGCCATGAACGGTGCGCCGAGGGCGGTACCGACGATCAGCCCCCAGAAACCGACGAGCTTGTTGATCGCGATGAATTCGGTGTCGCTGAACCCCAGTTCGACGATCATCGGGTTGAGCATCCCCTGCCCCATCGCGTCGCCGAGCTTGTAGATCAGCACGAACAAAAGGATCAGCACCGCGCCGCGCCGTTGGAAGAACTCGCGGAACGGGCCGATGATCGTGTCCTCGAGCCAGCGTCCGCCGGTCTCCTGCGGCTGCTTGGCCAGTACGCGATCGTGCAGGCCCCGCCCGGCCCAAAGTGCGGCGAGTGCTCCGGGGATAACGCAGAACGCGGTCAGCCCATAGCCCAGTGCCCAGCCGAGACCGAGGCCTTCGGACGATGCAATCGCGATGGTCCCGACGCCTGCTGCAAGGTTACCGAGGCGATAGCCAAACTGATTATTTGCCGTGCCATGCGGCAGTTCGTCTTCGGGCAGAATCTCGATTCGATAGGCGTCGATGACGATATCTTGCGTCGCGCCGAGGAACGCGGTGACGATTGCCCAAAAGGCGAAGACGCCGAGATGCTCCTGCGGTGCACTGAACCCGAGCATCCACACAGAACCGAACAACAATGCTTGTACGAAGAACAGCCATGCGCGGCGCTGTCCGACCAAGCGCGTCAGGATCGGGATCTCGATCCGGTCGATGAACGGTGCCCACAGGAACTTCAGTGTGTACGGCGTCGTCAGACCGATCGCGAACCCGATCGTCTTCTTGTCTATGCCGACCTTGGATAGCCAATACCCCATCGTGCCGAGCAGCAGGGCGAGCGGAAAGCCGCTCGATATGCCGAGTAGCAAAGCGGCAATCGGTCTCGGCCGGAGATATGGCGCAAGGGTGGCAAGAACGGAACGACGCTCGACGGTATCGGTGGACATGCCCCGACAATAGCGCCCTGCCCGGACTAGGGAAGCGGTAAGCCGAAGTGCGTTACGCTGGCTGAGAAAACAGCGTGAACCCCGAGGGCACGCGCTTCGGCTTTGCCGCCGATCATCGCCTCGATCGCCTCGATCGCGGCAATCAGATCGCGCGGTGCGTAGGGCTTGGCCATGCAACCGGCGGCGAGCGTGGTCGCCTCGACCGGGCAACTTCCGGTCACGAACATCACCGGCACGCCGCCAGCTTGTGCCGCACGGGCGACGTCGATGCCCGATCCGTCGGCGAGGTTCACGTCGACCAAGACCAGATCGACCACGGTGTCGCTTTCCAGGATCAGCAGCGCCTCGGCGACCCGATCGATCGTCGCGACGATCGTGAAATCCGCCTCGGCCAGGAAATATTCGGTATCGAACGCCACCAGCGGCTCGTCCTCGACCACGAGGAGCCGGACAATCTGCCGCTTCTTCTTCCCGAACAACATTGCCGAAAGGCCCCGGTCGCATGCGAAATGGTCGTTACGCTTGCGTGTCCTAACGCGTCGCCGCACGAACGGTCGCAAATATTTTCGCGCTGGCGGCCGATCCATAGTATCAGCCGCGCCATGACGACTTCAAAAGACGATAACCCGACTGCCAGCCCGTCGCCCGACGCGCCTGCAACCCCCGCCACCCCGGTTAAAGGCGACCGTATCGCCAAGCTGCTCGCCCGCGCGGGAATTGCCTCGCGCCGCGATATCGAGCGGATGATCGCCGAGGGGCGCGTCGCGCTCAACGGCTCGACACTCGACACGCCCGCGACAATTCTGCGCAATCTGAACGGCGTGACGGTCGATGGTGACCCCGTCGAGGCGCCCAGCGCCGCGCGGCTGTTCCTGTATCACAAGCCGACCGGGCTGCTCGTCACCGAGCGCGATCCTGCCGGGCGCACGACGATCTACGATCGCCTGCCGCAGGACCTGCCACGACTGGTGCCGGTCGGCCGCCTCGATCTCAACACCGAGGGGCTGTTGCTGATGACCACCGATGGTGGCCTCAAGCGTCAGCTCGAACTGCCCGCGACCGGCGTCGAGCGTGCCTATCGCGCGCGCGCTTACGGCAACATCACGCAGCCGCAGCTCGAGGAACTGATCGAGGGCATCGAGATCGAGGGCGTGCGTTACGGCTCGATCAACGCGAATATCGAGCGTCGGACGGGTGCGAACGTGTGGATCGAGATGATCCTGACCGAAGGCAAGAACCGCGAAGTCCGCCGCGTGCTGGAGCATCTGGGGCTGCAAGTCTCGCGGCTGATCCGGACGCGGTACGGGCCGTTCGTACTCGGCGACCTGCCGCCGGGGCAGATCGGCGAGGTCCTCCAGCACGACGTCGTCGCGTTCCAGAAGGAGCTGGCGAAGGGACGGCCCGAGGGTCCGGCGCGCGCGCGAATATCGGGATCAGCGCGAGTGCCGGTGCGGGTGCCGGGACTGGCGCGCGGTCGAGCCAGCGGGGCAGCAATGCGCCGCGGCCCGTCACCACGACGCGCCCGGCGCCAGGTGCGCGACCTGCCGCTGGCGGTGCACGGACGCCCGTCCGGAGCCCGTACACGGCTCCCGCAAGCTCTGGTTTCTCGAGCGGTACCGTACCGACCGATCGTCCGTCGCGACCTGCGCGTCCCGAGCGGATCCGTCCGACTGCGGCGATGCAGCGCGGCGACGTCAACGATCCCTGGGCGCGGCCGGATGCGCGCAATGCCGCTCGGCCGACGGGGACGCATCACGCCCGGCCGACGAGTGGCGAAACGTCCAAGCCCTATGTGCGGCAGGAGCGGGCGGATCGCGGCGAGGAGCTGAGCACCACCCCGAAGATCAAGCATTTCCGCGCTGCCAAGCCGCCGCGCGATCGTGCCGCCCCGTCGCGTGTCGGTGCCGGGGTACGGTGACCCCACGCCGCGCCGATACGCCGCAGCGTCAGGAGCCGCAGCGTGGCTTCCGTCCGCAGGCGGATGATTCGCGCAGCCGCGGTTCGCTCGACAAGCGTGCCGCGCGCAGTGCCTCGGGACGTCCGGGTGCCGAACCGCGGCCGATGCGCGATGCGCCGGCACGGCCGGAACGGGGCAGTCGTCCTACCGCACCCGGCAAGGGTCCTTCAGGCGGGCGCGGTCACCCGCCCCGTGCACCACGTGGAGGGAAGCGCTGATGCGGATCATCGCAGGGCAGTATCGCGGCCGCCAGATTGCCGCACCCAAGGGTGACACCACCCGTCCGACCGCCGACCGGATGCGCGAGACGTTGTTCTCGATGCTGACGAGCCGCGTCGGCAGTTTCGAGGGCCTCGCAGTCGCCGATCTGTTCGCAGGCTCGGGCGCACTCGGGATCGAGGCGCTGTCGCGTGGGGCGGCGACGTGCATGTTCGTCGAATCGGACAAGCTGGCGGTCGACGCGCTGAAGGCCAACCTCGCCAAGCTGGAGATCCGCGGCGATGTCCGCGCCACCTCGGTGATGGCGCTCGGGCCGGCGCCCGCGCCGCTCGACGTGATCCTGATGGACCCGCCCTACGCCACCGGTGCCGGACTGGTCGCGCTCGACAAGCTGTCGCGGCTGGGTTGGGTCGGGCCGGCGACGTGGATCAGCCTGGAGACGGCGAAGGCGGAGGTCGTCGAACTGGCGGGCTTCGAGGTCGATGCCACGCGCGTGCACGGCAAGGCGCGGCTGACATTGTTGCGACCAGCGTCAGCGTAGAGCATGTTCTCCCGCGAAAGCGGGAGAACATATTAGTTCCGCGGGGCGCGGCCGAGGATCAGCAGCCCGCCAAGGCTCAGCACGCCCGCGGCCATCAGATACGCGCCGACCAGCCACAACCCGCGCGGCGCGAGCGCCTCCGCCACGATCGGCGCGAGCGCCCCGCCGAGCACGCCGCCAAGATTGAACGTCATCGACACGCCGGTGTAGCGCACTCCGGCGGGGAACAGGCTCGGCAGCCATCCGCCGAGCGGTCCGTAGGCGAACCCCATCACGAACAGCGCGCCAGACAGCCACAGCCACACCGTGAACAGCGATCCGGAGCCCAGCATCGGCCCCATCAGCGCGCCGACGCCGATGCAACCAGCAAACCCGATCGCGAGCATCCGTGCCGCGGAATGCCGGTCCGCCAGCACGCTCGCGACGATCACGCCCCCTGCGAGAAACCAGATCGCGACCAGTTCGACACCGAGGAACGCCTCGCGCGAATAGCCGAGTGTCTTAGTGCCGTAGCCGAGCGCGAAAGCGGTCGCGAGGTAGAACAAAGCGAAGCACGCGATGACACCGAACGTGCCCGCAAGCGTCGCGCGGAGGTGCTGGGTCAACAGCGTTGCGATCGGCACCTTGGGAAGCGCCTCGGTCGCCTCGGCTTCTAGGAAAGCGGGCGTCTCGGTCAGCTTCAGGCGCACCCAAAGGCCGAGCCCGACGAGGATCGCGCTCAGCAGGAACGGAATCCGCCAGCCCCAGGCCAGGAACTGCGCATCGTCCAGCACCAGGCCGATCAGCAGGAACAGCCCGTTGGCCGCGAGGAACCCGACCGGCGCCCCCAGCGGCGGGAACATGCCCCAGGTGTTCTTGCGGTGCGGCGGCGCGTTCTCGACCGCGAGCAACGCAGCGCCACCCCATTCACCGCCAAGGCCTAGCCCCTGCCCCAGCCGCATCAGGCAGAGCAGCGCGGGTGCGACCCAGCCGACCTGCGCATAAGTGGGCAGGAAGGCGATGCCGACGGTCGATCCGCCCATCAGCAGCAGCGAGGCGACAAGCGTGGACTTGCGCCCGGCACGGTCGCCGAAATGCCCGAACACGATCGCACCGACCGGCCGGGCGACGAAGGCGAGCCCGAACGTCGCATAGCTGAGCAGCAACTGCGCCGAATCGGATTGCCCCGAAAAGAACAGTGGGCCGAACACGAGCGCGGCGGCGGTCGCGTAGATGTAGAAATCGTAGAACTCGACCGCGGTGCCGACCAGGCTGGCGGCGAGGATGCGGCGGTTTGAGGCAAGCGTCGTCATGCGCACGGCATCGCCGCAGGGGCCGTTCCGGTCAACCGATTGCCGCACAAGATCCTCCCCCGCCAGGGGAGGTGGCTAGCGCTTGCCAGACGGAGGGAGAGGAAAGAGGTAACGCTCGTTCCGTGTCCTCCCCTCCGTCGCTTCGCGCCACCTCCCCTGGCGGAGGAGGATCAGAGGGGAGAACGATCCGCGCGATCAGGCCCGGCGCATTGTCGGCGAGTTCGAAATGACCGTCGTGCAGGCGCGCTACCGCTTCGATCAGCGCCATGCCGAGCCCCGCACCGGGCGTGGATCGCGCGCTATCGAGGCGGCCGAAGCGTTTCAAGGCCTGCGCGCGGTCGGCCGCCGCGATGCCCGGGCCGCGGTCCTCGACCTGGATCGCCACGCCGTCGGTACGGTGGACGATACGCAGCGTGACTTCGCCGCCCCCGCGCCGTGGCGAAGCGCGTTGTCGATCAGGTTGGTGATCGCCTGGCTGATCAGTTCGCGGTGGAGTTTCATCGGCGGCGGACGGTCGTCGATCGCGATCGTGAAGACGAGGCCGGCATCCTCCGCGACCGGCGCGTAGAGTTCGCCGATCTCTTCGAGCAGGTTCGCGGGCGATACCTCGATGAAACGATCGCGCGAGACCGAACCCGAGCGGCTGATCTCGATCACCATCGTCAGCATCCGCATGACGAGATCGGTCTCGACCAGCAGCCCGCCCAAGGCAGCCTCGCGCGCATCGGGATCGGCGATCAGCACCGCCTGCTCGGTCTTGGTGCGCAGGCGGGCTAGCGGCGAGCGCAGGTCGTGTGCGAGGCTGTCGGTGACGATCCGCAGCTCGGCCATCACGCCTTCCAGTTTCCCGAGCATGACGTTGAGCCGTGCGGCAAGGCGATCGAACGCGTCTCCACCGCCAGCGATCATATCCACGCGCCGCGAGATCGCCCTCGCCTGCCGCCTCGATCGCCTTGGCGATGCCGTCGAGCCGACGACTGACGTAGCGCGTCAGGACCAGCCCGCCAATCACGCCGAGCGCCAACGACAGGAAGACGGCCACCGCCAGTGCCCGCTCGATCGCGCGTTCCTCGGCCGCGATCAGGTCGAGGTTGCGGCCGGTTAGCAGCCAGTAGTCGCCGAGCGGATGGAGCGCATAGCCGGTCTCCCGCGCGGACCAGAGTTCGTCGGAGCCGAGCCGCGCGATCCGGAACTGCGTCACGCGGAGGGGACGGCGAGACGCGCGGGCGAGATGCCGACGACCGCGCGACCCTTTGGGTCGATCACGGCCAGCACCAGCGACACGTCACCCGGAACTACCGCGCTGTCGATCGCCTGCCGAACCGCGATCAGTCCGCCACTGCGCCACACCGCGCGCAGGGCCTCGGATTGTTCAGTCGTTTCGCGCCGGATCGCGTCGATCGCATCGGCGCTGGTGGTCTTCCAGACGAAGCCGACCAGCGCGAGGTTGGACACGAGCGCCAGAGCGATCGACAGCAAGGCGATCCGCGCCGTAACCGAAAGGCGGATCACCACCCCGGATCAGCCTTCGACGGCGAGCCGGTATCCTGCCCCGCGCACCGTATGCAGGATCGGCGTGGGAAGCCGTCCTCGAGCTTGCGGCGGAGGCGACCGATATGGACGTCGACCACGTTCGAGCCCGGATCGAAATGATAGTTCCAGATCTTCTCGAGCATCATCGTGCGGGTGACGACCTGCCCAGCGTGGCGGGCAAGGAATTCGAGCAGGTTGAATTCGCGTGCGCCGAGCGGGATCGAGCGGCCGGCACGCGAGACGGCGCGGGCCAGCAGGTCGATTTCGAGATCGCCGACGGAGAGCTTGGTCTTTTGCGGTTCGGTGGCAGCACGGTCGGAGCGACGAAGCATGGCCTCGATCCGAGCGGAGAGCTCAGCGAACGAAAACGGCTTACACAAATAATCGTCGGCGCCGGCCTTCAGGCCATCGACCCTGTCGTCGACGGCGGCGAGCGCGGACAGGATCAGGACGGGCGTCGCGATGCCGGCCGCGCGAATCGCGCTGACCATCGAAAGGCCGTCCAGGCCGGGCAGCATCCGGTCCGCGATGATGAGATCGAAGATGCCTTCGCTGGCGAGAAACAGGCCGTCACGGCCATCGGCGCAGACCTCGATGGCATGGCCGGCCTCGGCCAAGCCCTTGGCAAGATAGGCGGATGTCGAGGCGTCGTCCTCGACGATCAGAATCTTGCGGCTCAACGCGCTATCACCTTCCCTGCCACCGAATTGGGTCACTATCTCCTGCCCTCATAAACGGAAAGGCCGGCGGAAAGAAATCTTCCCGCCGGCCCCCACGGTACCCCGGGAGTGACGGGCACCGATCTCTGGAAACTCATGCAGCCGCCTGCGGACCACGGGTTGCTTCTAGGATCGGGTGGGGGTCAGGGCGATGACCGAGAGGTGACAATTTCGTCATGTTGATCGGTGTTTTTCGGTGCGCGCAATGACGAAAGCGAATGCGCTATTGGCGTGCGCTGATGGATCTCGCCAGCGAGGCCCACCATCAATGCGTCCACCCCCTCCCCGTCATCCCGGCGAACGCCGGGACCCATGGTTGGGAAGTTGGTGGTGGTGGTACGCTATCGCCTGGTCCGCCGTATCCGTGGGTCCCGGCGTTCGCCGGGATGACGGAAAGGGGCGCCACCAGATATCCGAATGCGTGCGCGAGGAGAGAGGCAGAAAACCAGTCGGTAAGTCGCACGCGCAATATTGTTGCCCCGCGAAGGCGGGGCCCAGTCTGTTCCCCGCCTTCGCGGGGGAACACGCTTACTTACCGTCGAGGATCGCGGCGATCGCCGATCCGACATGCGCGATATCCGCCATGCCGTCGACGCGGTGAACCAAGCCCCGAGCGTCGTAGATCGGCAGGATCGGAGCAGTCTTCGCACGGTATTCGGCCATGCGATTATGAACCGTCTCGGCATTATCGTCGGGCCGACGCTTGAACTCGGTCGAACCGCAGACGTCGCAGACGCCCGCCACGACCGGCTTCTTGTAGCGATCATGATAGCCCGTGCCGCACTTGGCGCAGGTATACCGGCCGACGACGCGGTCGATCAGCGCGGCTTCGTCGACGCCCAACTCGATGACGTAGTCAAGCGTCCGGCCGCGATCTGCCAACAGACCGTCGAGCGCCTCCGCCTGCGCCGCAGTACGCGGGTAGCCATCGAAGATGACGCCGTTCGCCGTATCCGGCTGGTCGAGACGCTCGCCGATGATACCCGACACGATCTCGTCGGACACCAGACCGCCCGACGCCATCACGGACTTCGCCTGGAGGCCGACCGGGGTTCCGGCGGCGACCGCTGCGCGCAGCATGTCGCCGGTCGAAAGCTGCACCATGCCGCGCTCGCTGACGAGCGTCGCGGCCTGGGTGCCCTTGCCCGCACCAGGCGGTCCAAGAAGGATGATATTCACGAAACGCACTCCCCTCGTTCGTGCAGGATTTAACTCGGGTTAGCCCCGCAGCTTAACGAAGTCGATTGCCCTTGAGCTTCGCCTTCTTGATCAGGTCGCCATACTGGTGTGCCAGCAAATGCGACTGGATCTGCGTCACCGTGTCCATCGTCACGTTGACGACGATCAGCAGGCTGGTGCCACCGAGATAGAACGGGATCTGCAACGCGGTCACCAGATATTCCGGCAACAGGCAGATGATCGTCAGATACGCCGCACCGATGACGGTGATGCGAGTCAGCACGTAATCGAAGTAATTCTCGGTGTTCTTGCCCGGGCGGATGCCGGGAATGAACCCGCCATTGCGCTTCAGATTGTCGGCCGTTTCCTCGGGGTTGAAGACGACCGCGGTGTAAAAGAACGAGAAGAAGATGATGCCGGCGCCGTACAACAGCATGTACACGGGCGAACCGTGCTGCAGATACTGGTTGAGGGTGATGATGAAATCACCCCACTTCGATCGCCCGCCACGCGCTGTCCGGCGAACTGCGAGATCGTCAGCGGCATCAGCAGCAGCGACGAGGCGAAGATCGGCGGGATCACGCCGGCCGTGTTGATCTTCAGCGGCAGATGGCTGCGGTCGGCCTGCATGCCGCGCTGCGTCTGGCGCTTGGGATACTGGATCAGGATGCGGCGCTGGGCGCGCTCCATGAAACAGATGAAGAGGATCAGCACGACCACCGCGACGACGATGCCGATCAGCTTGATCGGGTCGAGCGAGCCCGAGCGACCGCCTTCGAGCAGGTTGACCAGCGTGACGGGCAGATGCGCGACGATGCCGGCCATGATGATCAGCGACACGCCGTTGCCGATGCCGCGGCTGGTGATCTGCTCGCCGAGCCACATCAGGAACATCGTACCGCCGATCAGCGAGATGACGGCCGCGACGCGGAACATCATGCCGGGCTCGATGACCGCCTGGATGCCCTGTGCGGCGCCGAGCGTCTCAAGGCCGACCGCGATGAAATAGCCCTGCACCGCGGTCAGGCCGACGGTGCCGTAGCGCGTATACTGGTTGAGGCGCTTGCGGCCCGATCTCGCCGTCCTTCTTGATGGCGGCGAGCGTCGGCGACAGCGAGGTCGCGAGCTGCACCACGATCGAGGCGGTGATGTAGGGCATCACGCCGAGCGCGATCAGCGACATGCGGCTGAGCGAGCCACCCGAGAAGGTGTTGAAGAAATCGAGCACGCCGCCCTGCGTCTGCTGCGAGAGCAGGCCGAGCGCGGTCGGGTCGACACCCGGCAGCGGAACATAGCTGAGCAGGCGGAAAATGATCAGCGCACCGATCGTGAACCACAACCGCTTCTTGAGGTCGGTCGCCTTCGCGAATTTCGAAAGGCTGATGCTTTGCGCCATCTGGTCGGCTGCGGATGCCATGCGTGTGATCGTCCTGGAAACAAAGAAGGCGGGATGCGTTGTGACCGCCCCCGCCGCTCATATAGGCGCACGGGCGCGCTTGTCTAATGGCTAAGGCGGATATGGATGGGTGGAGAGTCACCTCGTCCACTCAATTCCGCCCTATGTAGCCATCCCCCATCCCGTTCGTCCCGAGTAGCCGTCGAGCCTGTCGAGACGGCGTATCGAAGGACTGGCCCGCTTGGGTCTTGTACCTCGATACGAGTTCTCGACTGCGCTCGACCTCTACTCGGCACGAACGGAATGGGGGAGGTCGAGCGCGTCGGGGCTGCGAGAACCCTAAGCACCATCAACGAAGAAGGGAGAGGGTGTCCGAGACACCCCTCCCCCATCAAGGTCAGGCCTTGAACGACGCCTTGTGCGCCGCACGCTCCTTGTACTTCACGCCCTTCTTGGCGGCAGCCTTCTCGGCTGCGGGAACGAAGTGGATCACCTCGACCTTGCCGCCGATCTTCTCGACCGCTTCGATCGCGCCCTTCGACGCGCCGTCGACGGTGAACGAGAGGACCGTGGTCAGCTCGCCCTTGGCGAGGAGGCGGACGCCGTCCTTGCCGCCGCGTGCCAGGCCAGCGGCCTTCAGCGCGTCGTGGTCGAGCGTGGCGTTCGCCTCGATCTTGCCGGCGTCGACCGCGAGCTGGATCGCGCCGAGGTTGACCTCTGCGAAGTCCTTGCGGAAGATGTTGTTGAAGCCACGCTTAGGCAGACGCATGTGGAGCGGCATCTGGCCGCCTTCGAAGCCGGCGATGGACACGCCCTCGCGGCTCTTCTGGCCCTTCTGGCCGCGGCCTGCGGTCTTGCCCTTGCCCGAGCCGATGCCGCGTCCGACGCGCATCTTGGACTTACGGGCACCTTCGTTATCGCGGAGTTCGTTGAGCTTCATGGTATGCACTCGCTTTCGCTTGTTACGCGCTGGTTAAAAACCGGGGTTGGAATCTGGAATGAGAAGGGGGCCGTTAGCCCCCTTCCCCGTATTTGTCACTAGGTAGCGGCATCAGGTCCGATCCTCACCCGCTAGGGGAGGTGGCACCGAAGGTGACGAGGGGGAGGATACGCAACGAAGTTGCCCTTCCCGCCCCCTCCGCCAGGCTATGCCTGCCACCTCCCCTGGCGGGGGAGGATAGCAAGTGGCTCAGCCTTCGACCGACACCATGTGCTGCACCTTGCGGATCATGCCGCGGACCTCTGGGCTGTCTTCCAGCTCGCGGGTCTTGTGCATCTTGTTCAGGCCGAGACCGATCAGCGTCGCGCGCTGGTCCTTCTCGCGGCGGATCGGCGAACCGGTCTGCGTGATCTTGATGGTTGCCATGATCGCTTACTCCGTGATCGCAGCTGCATCGGCCTCGGCGGTCTTCGAACCACCATGGCCGAGCAGGTCGGCGATCTTCTTGCCGCGACGCTGTGCGACGGCCTTGGGCGAGGTCTGCTCGCCAAGGGCCTCGAACGTGGCGCGGATCATGTTGTAGGGGTTCGACGTGCCGACCGACTTGGTGACAACGTCCGCAACGCCCAGCGATTCGAAGACGGCGCGCATCAGGCCACCGGCGATGATGCCGGTACCCTGAGGCGCCGACCGCAGCGTGACCTTGCCGGCACCGAAGTGACCGTTGCCGTCATGATGCAGCGTGCGACCGTCCTTCAACGGAACGCGCACCATCTTCTTCTTGGCAGCAGCCGTCGCCTTCGAGATGGCTTCCGGCACTTCGCGTGCCTTGCCATGACCGAAGCCTGCACGACCCTTGCCGTCACCGACGACGACGAGTGCTGCGAAGCCGAAGCGCTTACCGCCCTTGACCGTCTTCGAGACGCGGTTGATGTGCACCAGCTTCTCGATCAGCTCTTCGCCACCATCGTCCGAACCGGGACGACCGCCACGATTGTCGCGACCACCGCGACCGCCGTCACGACCACCGCGGTTGCCACCCGGGCCACCGCTGCGACCGCCACCGGGGCCACCACGACCGCCACCGCCGCCGCCACCGGGACGACCACGGCCACCGCCGGTGTTGCCCTGGTAGCCAGTGCTCTGCGGCACGTTCCCCGTTGCATTCTGGGCCGTGACGTCCTGTGCGGTCGTCTCGGGTGCGATTACCGCTGGCGTGTTGTTTTCGTCAGCCATGTCTTAGAACTCCAATCCGGCTTCGCGCGCGGCGTCGGCAAGAGCCTTCACGCGACCGTGGTAGAGGAAGCCGCCGCGATCGAACACGACCTGGGTAACGCCCGCTGCCTTGGCAGCCTCGGCGACGCGCTTGCCGACCGAAGTCGCCGCGTCGATGTTGGCGCCGGACGTGCCGCGCACGTCCTTCTCCAGCGTCGAGGCCGATGCGACCGTCGTGCCGGCGGCATCGTCGATCACCTGGGCGTAGATGTGCTTGCCCGAGCGATGCACCGACAACCGCGGACGGGTGCCTGCACGTGCGCGGAGCGCGGTACGATTGCGGCGACGCCGCTTGGCGAAAAGAGAAAGTCCCTTGGTCATTACTTCTTCTTCCCTTCCTTGCGGAAGATGAACTCGCCGTCGTACTTGATACCCTTGCCCTTGTAAGGCTCGGGCTTGCGCCACTGACGAATCTCCGCGGCCAGCTGGCCGACCATCTGCTTGTCCGTGCCCGAAATCTCGATCGTCGTGTTGTCAGGGGTCTTGACGTCGATCCCCTCCGGCACGTCGATGTTGACGTCGTGGCTGTAGCCGAGCTGCAGCTTGAGGTTGCGACCCTGGGCTGCGGCACGATAGCCGACGCCGTTGATCAGCAGCTTCTTGGTGAAGCCCTCCGACACGCCGGTGACCAGGTTCTGCACCATGGTCCGCTGCATGCCCCAGAACGCGCGCGCGCGCTTGGTGTCGTTGGCCGGCTGCACCGAGATGCCGCCGTCTTCGATCGTGTAGCTGATCTCGTCGCGAAGCGGCATCTTGAGGGTGCCCTTGGGGCCCTTCATCGTCAGCTGCTTGTTCTCGATGGTCGGCGTGATGCCTGCCGGTACGGTGACCGGCTTCTTACCAATGCGGCTCATCAGAACACCTCCGCGAGGACTTCGCCGCCGACGTTCTGCTCGCGTGCTTCGGAATCCGAAAGCACGCCGCGGGGCGTCGAGACGATGGTGATGCCGAGGCCGTTACGGACGCGCGGGAGTTCCTGCGAGCCGGAATAGACGCGACGGCCGGGCTTCGAGACGCGTGCGACATGCTTGATCGCAGGCTGGCCCTCGAAATACTTCAGCTCGATGCGAAGGCCGGCCGCGGGGCCCATCTGCTCTTCGCTATAGCCACGGATATAGCCTTCGCGCTGCAGAACGTCGAGCACGCGGACGCGCAGCTTCGACGCCGGCGTGAGGACGGAGTCCTTCTTCGCGCGCTGGCCATTACGGATACGGGTGAGCAAATCACCCAGGGGATCGGTCACTGCCATGATTTAGTCCTTACCAGCTCGACTTCGTGACGCCGGGGATGAGGCCCTTGTTGGCCAGATCGCGCAGCTGAATACGGCAGAGCCGGAACTTGCGGTAATAGGCGCGCGGACGACCGGTCAGCTCGCACCGGTTACGGATGCGGGTCGGGTTCGCGTTGCGCGGCAGTGCCGCCATCTTGAGGCGAGCGATCAGACGCTCACCATCGTCGAGCGTCTTGTCCGCTGCGATCGCCTTCAGTGCCGCGTACTTCGGGGCATACTGCTTGACCATGCGCTTGCGGCGCTCGTTCTTGTTGACTGAACTCAGTTTCGCCATCGACTTAAGTTCTTTCTTTGCTAGCTCCCTTCCCGCTTGCGGGAGGGGTTGGGGAGGGAAGGACCAACGCCTGTTAGGCGCGAGGCCCCTCCGACCCCTCCCGCAAGCGGGAGGGGACTTAGATTGCTGCCTTCTTCTCGTCGGCAGCGTCGTCTTCGATCGGGAACGGGAAACCGAACAGACGAAGAAGCTCGCGAGCCTCGTCGTCGGTCTTTGCGGTCGTCGTCACGATCACATCCATGCCGCGGACCTTGTCGACCCGGTCATAGCTGATTTCTGGGAACACGATCTGCTCCTTGATACCGCAGGCATAGTTGCCGCGGCCATCGAAGCTCTTCGGGTTGAGGCCACGAAAATCGCGGACGCGGGGAAGAGCGATCGTGATGAAACGGTCGAGAAACTCGTACATGCGCTCGCGGCGAAGGGTGACCTTCACGCCGATCGGCATGCCCTCACGCAGCTTGAACTGCGCGATCGACTTCTTGGCCTTCGTCACGACAGGCTTCTGGCCGGCGATCAGCTCCATTTCGGAAGCAGCCTGGTCGACCTTCTTCTTGTCCTGCGTGGCCTCGCCGACGCCCATGTTCAGCACGATCTTGTCGATCCGGGGATCTCCATGACGTTCTTGTAACCGAACTTCTCGGTCATCGCCTTGATGATCGTCTCGTCGTACATCTTCCGCATGCGCGGCGTGTAGGCGACCTCGGTGCCGGCCTTGTCGCCCTGAGTCTCTGGGCCAGTGTTCTGATCAACCATTGATCTTCTCCCCGGTCTTGACGGCGACACGGACCTTCTTGCCGTCCTGCTCCTCGAAGCGGACGCGGGTCGGCTTGCCGTCGGCGGTCACGTGCGCGACCTTCGAAACGTGCATCGGTGCTTCCTTGCGGATCAGGCCACCCTGCGGGTCACCCTGAGTCGGCTTGGTGTGGCGCACGGCGATGTTGACGCCCGATACGACGACCTTGTCGGTCTTCGGCATGGAGACGGTGACTTCACCGGTCTTGCCCTTGTCCTTGCCGGACAGGACGATGACCTTGTCACCCTTCTTGATACGCTGCGACGCCATTACAGCACCTCCGGCGCGAGGCTGATGATCTTCATGTGCTTCTTGCCGCGCAGCTCGCGAACGACTGGGCCGAAGATACGGGTGCCGATCGGCTCCTCGTTCTTGTTGACCAGCACCGCGGCATTGCCGTCGAAGCGGATGACCGTACCGTCTGCACGGCGGATATCCTTGGCGGTACGCACGATCACCGCGCGGTGAACGTCGCCCTTCTTCACACGGCCACGTGGCTGCGCTTCCTTGATGCTGACGACGATGATGTCGCCAACGCCTGCAACACGACGCTTGGAACCCCCAAGCACCTTGATGCACTGCACCCGCTTCGCGCCGCTGTTGTCAGCGACGTCGAGATTGGACTGCATCTGGATCATGGATCCGTATCCCTTCTCTGTCTCTGGGGTCGATACCGACCGAACCCCGCCTAAAAAATCACCCCGCCACGGACGAACCGCAGCGGGGAGGAGCGGCCGCTTAGCCGTTCCCTCGGTGGAACACAAGGTTCCAATGTAAACCGTCATCCTGACGAAAGTCAGGACCCAGAGCCAAAGGCGTTGCACCTGGCAACTCTGGGTCCCGGCGTTCGCCGGGATGACGGGATCTCGGTTCAGCCCTCGGCCGAAGCCCGCTCCGGCGTCGCGTGGGTGTTGACCCGCTCGATCACCTTCCAGGTCTTCAGCTTGGAGATCGGTGCGGTCTCTTCGATCCGAACCGTCTCGCCCTGCTTGAACTCGTTGCTCTCGTCATGAGCATGATACTTCTTCGAGCGACGGATGATCTTCCCGTAGAGCGGGTGCTTCACCTTACGCTCGACGTTCACGACCACCGTCTTGTCGCCCTTGTCGGACACGACCAGACCGGTCAGCACGCGCTTCGGCATGATACGTTCCTTACTTCGCGGCTTCAGCGCTGGTGCGCTGAGCCTGCAGGGTCTTGATGCGAGCGATGTCGCGGCGGACCTCACGAACGCGGCTCGGCTTTTCGAGCTGGTTCGTGGCGGCCTGGAAGCGCAGGTTGAACTGCTCGCGCTTCAGTTCGCCGAGCGACTCCGACAGCTGGTCGTCGCTCTTGGTCTTCATGTCGTCGATACGAGCCATGATCTTACTCGCCTCCCAGATGCGAGGTGTCGCCCAGGCGGGCAACGACCTTTACCTTGATCGGCAGCTTCATGGCCGCCCGCTCGAACGCCTCGGCGGCGATCTTGCCGTCGACGCCGTCGAGCTCGAACAGGATCCGACCGGGCTTGACGCGAGCGGCCCAGTATTCCGGCGCGCCCTTGCCCTTACCCATGCGGACTTCGGCTGGCTTTCCCGAGACCGGAAGGTCTGGGAAAATGCGGATCCACAAACGCCCCTGGCGCTTCATGTGACGCGTGATCGCGCGGCGGGCCGCCTCGATCTGGCGTGCGGTGATCCGGTCGGGTTCCATCGCCTTGAGGCCGTAGGAGCCGAAATTGAGCGAGAAGCCACTCTTGGCGTCGCCCGAAATCTTGCCCTTGAAGGCCTTCCGGAACTTGGTCTTTTTGGTTGCAGCATGTCTGTTCCTGCCCCTTAGCGACGATCGTCGCGCTGCGGCCGCACGCCGGAGGTCTGAGCCTCCATCATGATGCGGTCGTACGACGTCGGATCGTTGCCGAGAATCTCGCCCTTGAAGACCCAGACCTTCACGCCGCACACGCCGTAAGACGTGTGCGCCGTAGCCTCGGCATAATCGATGTTCGCGCGCAGCGTGTGCAACGGAACCCGACCCTCACGATAGCTCTCCGACCGTGCGATCTCGGCGCCGCCAAGACGGCCACCGCAGTTCACCCGGATGCCCTCGGCACCGAGACGCATCGCCGACTGGACCGCACGCTTCATGGCGCGACGGAAGGCGATACGACGCTCGAGCTGATCGGCGATGCCCTGCGCGACGAGACGCGCATCGACTTCCGGCTTGCGGATCTCGACGATGTTCAGCGACACGGTCGACGACGTCATCTTGCCGATGGTCGAACGCAGCTTCTCGATGTCCGCACCCTTCTTGCCGATGATCACGCCAGGGCGTGCAGCGAAGATGGAGATGCGGGCCAGCTTGGCCGGACGCTCGATCACCACCTTGGAGATCGCGGCCTGCGGCAGCGTCTTCATGATGAATGCGCGGATCTTGAGATCCTCGAGCAGGAGCCGACCATAGTCGGCGCCTTCGGCGTACCAGCGGCTATCCCAGGTACGGTTGATCTGCAGACGCAGACCGATGGGGTTGCTCTTCTGACCCATTATGCTTCTTCCTGCTCGCGCACGACGATGCGCAGACGGCTGAATGGCTTGAGGATGCGGGTCGACTTGCCGCGGCCGCGGGTGGCGAAGCGCTTCATCGTGATCGACTTGCCGACCGAAGCCTCGGCGACGACGAGTGCGTCGACGTCGAGGTTATGGTTGTTCTCGGCGTTGGCGATGGCCGAGGCCAGCACCTTGCGCGCTTCGATCGCCATGCCCTTGGTCGAGAAGGCGAGGATGTTCATCGCATCGCCGACCTTCTTGCCACGGATCAGCGCAGCCACGAGGCCGAGCTTCTGCGCGGAACCACGGATCTGCGTACCGACCGAAAGCGCCTCGTTGTCCGCGACCTTGCGCGGGCTGACTTGCTTAGACATCAGCGCTTGCCCTTCTTGTCGGCGGAGTGGCCGGGGAAGTAGCGCGTGGGCGCGAACTCACCGAGCTTCATGCCGACCATGTCCTCGTTCACCGAGACGGGAACGAACTTGCGGCCGTTATACACGTTGAACGTGAGACCCACGAACGACGGCAGGATCGTCGAGCGACGCGACCAAGTCTTGATCGGCGAACGCGCGTTGGTGTCCTGGGCGGTTTCTGCCTTCTTGAGCAGATGAAGGTCCACGAAGGGGCCCTTCCAGACTGAACGAGCCATGTTAGCCCTTCCTCTTCGTCGAATGACGCGACCGGATGATCATCTTGTCGGTCGACTTGTTATGACGCGTGCGCGCACCCTTCGTCGGCTTGCCCCAAGGCGTAACCGGATGACGGCCACCCGAGGTACGGCCTTCACCACCGCCGTGCGGATGGTCGACCGGGTTCTTGGCGACGCCGCGCGTCAGAGGACGGATGCCCATCCAGCGCGAACGGCCTGCCTTGCCCAGGTTCTGGTTCTGGTTGTCGGGGTTCGAGACCGCGCCAACCGTCGCCATGCAATCGCTGCGGATGTAGCGCTGCTCGCCCGAGTTCAGGCGGACCATCACCATGCCCTTGTCGCGACCGACGACCTGCACGTACGTGCCGGCCGAACGGGCGATCTGACCACCCTTCATCGGCTTCATCTCCACGTTGTGGACGATGGTGCCGACCGGCATCTGACCGAGTTCCATGGCATTGCCTGGCTTCACGTCGGTCTTCTTGGCCGCGAGAACCTTGTCGCCGACGGCCAGACGCTGTGGCGCCAGGATATAGGCGAGTTCTTCGTCCGGGTACTTAACCAGGGCGATGAACGCGGTGCGGTTGGGATCATACTCGATCCGCTCGACGGTGCCCTCGACGTCCCACTTGCGACGCTTGAAGTCGATGTAGCGGTACTTCTGCTTGTGACCACCGGCGATGCCGCGCGAGGTCACATGGCCCTTGTTGTTACGGCCGCCGGTCTTGTGCTTACCTTCGGTCAGCGCCTTGACGGGGCGACCCTTCCAGAGCGACGACTTGTCGACCAGGATGAGACCGCGGCGTGCCGGCGATGTCGGATTATAATGCTTGAGTGCCATGGCCTCAGATCCTCGTCGTCACGTCGATGGACTGACCGTCCTTCAACGTCACGATTGCCTTTTTCATGTCCGAGCGCGAGTAGTTCGTGCCCTTCCACTTCTTGGTCTTGCCCTTCTGGACGAGCGTGTTCACGCCGACGACGTTCACGTCGAACAGCGCCTCAACGGCCGCCTTGATCTCGGGCTTCGTGGCGTCGTTCGATACCTTGAACACCACCGCGTTGTGCTCCGACAGAGTCGTCGTCTTCTCGGTGATGTGCGGGGCCAGGATAACGTCGTAATGACGATTATCGATGCCCGCCTTCTGCTTCTTAGCCATGGAAGCGCGCCTCCAGCTTTTCGACAGCGGCGCGCGTCAGCACCAGCGTGTCATGCTTCAGGATGTCGTAAACGTTCGCGCCGGCAGCCGGCATCACGTTCACTTCGTACAGGTTGCCCGCAGCGAATGCGAAGCTGGTGTCGACCATGTCGCCGTCGATGACGAGCGCACGCTTGCCGAAGCCGAGCTTTGCGAGATCGCCCTGCAGCGTCTTGGTCTTGCCACCCTCGACAGCCAGGCTGTCCATGATGACCAGCGAACCCGCCTTGGCGTGGCTGCTGAGCGCCATCCGCAGGCCGAGCGAGCGAACCTTCTTGTTCAGCGACGGGTTGAAGTCACGGACGCGTGCGCCGTGTGCCTTACCACCACCGATGAACACGGGTGCGCGACGATCGCCGTGACGAGCCGTACCGCCGCCCTTCTGGCGACCGAACTTCTTGCCGGTGCGTGCGACGTCTGCGCGCTCACGGGTGCCACGAGCCGTCTCGCGACGCTTCTCGAGCTGCCAGGTGACGACGCGGTGCAGGATGTCGGCGCGCGGATCGAGGCCGAAGACCTCGTCGTTGAGCTCGATGTCCGCTGCGTCAGTGCCGGCGAAAGATGAAACCTTGATCTTCACGCTCAGCCCTCCTGGCCGTCGGCTGCAGGTGCGTCGGTCGTTTCGGCCGGCGTGTCTGCTGCGGTGTTGCTGTTTGCGGTCTTGAGACCGGCGGGGAACGGTGCGTCGGCGTGGCGCGCGACCTTCACCGAGTCCTTGACGAAGAGCCAGCCGCCCTTGGAGCCAGGAACCGAACCCTTGACGAACAGGAGACCACGCTCGACGTCCGTCGATACGATCTCGAGGTTCTGCTGGGTGCGATACTTGTCGCCCATGTGGCCGGCCATCTTCTTGTTCTTGAAGACCTTGCCCGGATCCTGGCGCTGACCGGTCGAACCGAGCGAACGGTGCGAGACCGACACGCCGTGGGTTGCCCGCAGACCGCCGAAGCCCCAACGCTTCATGCCGCCCTGGAAGCCCTTACCCTGGGTCTTGCCCTGGATATCGACGATCTGGCCTGCGACGTAATGGTCGGCCGAGATCTCGGCGCCAACGTCGAGCAGGCCGTCTGCGTTCACACGGAACTCATGGACGACGGCCTTGGGCTCCACTTCGGCCTTGCCGAAATGGCCACGCTGCGGCTTTGCGACATTCTTCGACTTGGCGACACCTGCACCAAGCTGGACGGCAGTGTAGCCGTCACGATCCATTTCGCGAACGGAAACGACCTGATTGCCTTCGAGTGCCAGAACGGTGACCGGCACGTGCCGACCATCTTCCTGGAACAGGCGGGTCATCCCCATCTTCTTCGCGATCACGCCAGTACGCATGATCTTGTCCCTTC
Source organism: Sphingomonas sp. AC411 (assembly GCF_979253035.1). Taxonomy (NCBI): domain Bacteria; kingdom Pseudomonadati; phylum Pseudomonadota; class Alphaproteobacteria; order Sphingomonadales; family Sphingomonadaceae; genus Sphingomonas; species Sphingomonas sp. AC411. The sequence goes on from NZ_CEEDAQ010000001.1 coordinate 1,999,799, forward strand.
CTAGACAGAGGCCCCGTCGGACTATTCCTCGGGGGCTTGCGGACCATGTCCGGAGCGAGCTCCATGATGCGTCCACCTGACCCCATCCCCGGCAAAAGCCCTGAATGGAGTCGGTTCAACCCGGTAAATACGAAACGTGCCCCGTCCCGGGCTGGTGCTCCTGCAAATGCGGAAGCGTGACGGGGGACGCTGCCCCGTCGGTTTTCACCGACGGCGGTATCCCAATGTCGAACGGCGCGGGACCGTTACCGGTCGACCGCGCCGCGCCAGCCCTTAGGCCAGCTTGATCTCTACGTCCACCCCTGCTGCGAGGTCGAGCTTCATGAGCGCATCGACCGTCTGCGGCGTCGGCTGGACGATGTCCAACATACGCTTGTACGTGCGCACCTCGAACTGCTCGCGCGACTTCTTGTCGATGTGCGGGCCGCGGTTCACGGTGAACTTTTCGATGCGCGTCGGAAGGGGAATCGGACCGCGGATGAGCGCGCCGGTGCGGCGTGCGGTGTCGGCGATGTCGCCAGTGGCCTGATCGAGCACACGGTGATCGAACGCCTTCAGACGAATGCGGATATTGCTGTCCATAGTCCCTACCGATGCGAAAGAGCGGGCCCGTTTCCGGGCTCTTGCTGGTTGATGTTTAAACCGAAGGCGGGCCATTACGGGAGAGTCGGCTGAAATGCAACCGGGGGTTGCGGGTTTTCGCCGGTTACGAGCGAGGAATGGGACATCATCGGACGGTGCCCTATCCTCCCCTCCGTCGCCTACGGCGCCACCTCCCCCTGCGGGGGAGGATTGTAGCTGTCGACGCTTCGCCGCTAAGATCACCCCGCTACTGATCCTCCCCCGCAGGGGAGGTGGCGCCGAAGGCGACGGAGGGAGGCAAGCGATGCGGCTCGAAGGATCCCTACCCGCTCGCAGCAACGCCAAGCGCCTGCGAAAACAGATGACCCCGCCCGAGATCGCCCTTTGGCTAGCACTACGAGCTAACGAAGAAGATCTACGCTTCCGAAAGCAACACGCCGCAGGCCCGTACGCCCTGGATTTCTACTGCGCCCCAGCCCGACTCGCAGTCGAAGTCGACGGCGAAGCTCACAACCACGGCAACCGCCCAGAACGAGACGCAACCCGCGACGCCTGGCTAGTCGCCCAAAACATCCAAGTCCTCCGCTACCCAGCCCGAGAAATGCTAGCCAACCTCGACGACGTACTCCGCCAGATCACGTCCGTCGCACTCCAACGCCGAACCACCATCGAGAGCTAATCGCCCCTCCCCTCCGACGCCTCCGGCGCCACCTCCCCAAGCGGGGAGGATCGGGAAGGAAAGCGGACCGTCCGCTTTGGACGAAGCGCGGTAGTTAGCGGGCGTTCGTAGCCGAAAGAGAGCAACTGTCAGAACGCCCATCCCACGCGCCCCCTCGATCTAGGCAACGATCGTTCGCAACTAACCCCCGACCTGCCCAGCCAACCGCCATACCGACAATTAGCGCCAGCAAAATGATGAGCACGATACGGCGGTTCATATCGGCAAGCTGCCGGGTATATGGAGAATGGTCAATGTCCGCTGTGGAAGGAAAGCGGACAGGCCGCTTTAGGAGGCGACATTCCCAAACCGGTTACCAAGCCAGTCCTACAGTCGAAGAAAGCGATACGCGCTCGCCTACTCTGACGTCATGACATCCATGTTGGAGCGACGTGCGCTTCTTGCCAATGACCTGAGCGGTCGCGAACCAACGCTAGCACCCAACCGCCGCCTTGGCCGAACGTGCCGAACTGGCCTCTGGTTACGAGCGCGTGCTGACCGGTTGAATAAAGTGCAGCTAACGAAACGTCTACTATCATAACATCTTGATCTTTCGCGTCGATAGCTTTTGTAACTTCCACTTTACCAAAACGAACTCGACGGTTTTTTAGAAATGTGCGAACTGATAGGCAGTTAACCACCGCACTATAACGCGTATAATCACGATTTTTAAACTCAGACATCATACTTCGGGATGGTGACGCAGTGCCATTACCCTTTGCGTACTGCGTTGGCGACCAGTTATAGATCGAGTTCGATATCTCTGAAGTTTTAGCACCATCCCATCCGGAAAATATCAACGGGGTGTCTACGGCTTCGACCATGCTTTGAACTACAGACAACGAGGCAGCACAAGCCTTCTGCGTTGCGTCAGCCCGTAGCAACGGTAACCGATCGTGCGGTGCCATTGATTGTAAGGTAGCTGCGAGCACATAGCCGAGCATTAACATCTAATCTGCTGTCCTCTTATGCTGCGAAAGTGGCAGCATAAACCGCGACGCTGAATAGCCGCAAGTGGTCGTGTCCGGTCGGGCGCGTGGAACCAATGAGCGGGACTCGAACCCGCCAAACGAACGCCAGTACAGAGCCGCCCACGCCAACCGTGTCGGGGGCCGGCCGCAACTCAGCACCTGAATGAAAGGCGGCAATCAGGAACGTGGATCAAGGTGTTCGATGGCCAATAGTGGGCGTTAGCGGAATGGCCGGATAGGGAAGGAAAGCGGACCGTCCGCTTTGGAGGCCACATCCCAGGAAATCGACCACTGAACGGGTATCCTAGATGCACCAGTATTTTGCATGGCTGGAGCCTTCAGTTCCTGCCGTTTCTGAGCTGATGCGAAATCCGTGAATTGTGCATCACAAACGCCAAGATTGGGGACTGCCAAATAACCCTTAGGTGAAATCAGATCGTTGTTACGGATCGACGATCTTCGAAGGTGTAACTCAGCCCAGCCGCCAGTGCCCCCTCGTTGCGTGTACGGCGTCTTCGCCGCTGAACGCCGTTGGCAGCATGACCGTGGCTTCAGCTTGGCCATTTGGAAGCGTCTTGGGGCCGGACACTGGCAGAGCAGGTCGCAGCGCACCCTGGAGAGAGACAAAGCGCTTCACGTCGACCGTCGAGCCAACAACCGTCAATCGCTTCTGCACCTGCGTAGTTGTGCTAGATTTTTGGCTGCACCCCGACAGGGTTGTGAAAGCGACCGCCGAGGCCAACAAGACATGTTGTAAACGCATCGTCTTCTCTCCCGCACCGTTGAGTGACGTACGGTGGCATAGAAGACAGATGCTCGCAATTGTGCGTCAGTTGACCAGCATCCGCTTCTTCCTCTGATGCAAAAATCTTGATTTTTGCATCACGAGTGACCGATGCGAAATCAACCTGAACGAATGACCCCGTTCGGGAGCCGTGATCTGCAGCCCGAGCGTCCGGCATTGGGCGATAACGGACTACGTTGATCGATCTTGCCGCCAAGCTTTTCGCGCGCGCAAAACAAAAACGAAAAAGCCCGGCCTCTCTTGCGAGAAGCCGGGCTCTTCGATCACCTCCCGAAGGAGAAGATGCTTACTTGTCGATCTGGCTGACGACGCCTGCACCGACGGTACGGCCACCTTCGCGGATCGTGAAACGCTGGCCCACGTCCATGGCGATCGGTGCGATCAGCTTGATGCCGAGCGACACGTTGTCGCCTGGCATGACCATCTCGGTGCCCTCAGGCAGTTCGACGGTGCCGGTCACGTCCGTCGTACGGAAGTAGAACTGCGGGCGGTAGTTGGCGAAGAACGGCGTGTGACGGCCACCCTCTTCCTTCGACAGCACGTACACTTCCGAGTTGAAGTCGGTGTGTGGCTTGATCGTGCCCGGCTTGCAGAGCACCTGGCCACGCTCGACTTCGTCACGTGCAACACCGCGGATCAGTGCGCCGACGTTATCGCCAGCCTGGCCCTGGTCGAGCAGCTTGCGGAACATCTCGACGCCCGTGACCGTGGTCTTGCGGACGGTCGGGTGAATGCCAACGATCTCGACTTCCTCGCCTACCTTGACGATGCCGGTCTCGACGCGGCCGGTGACGACCGTACCACGACCCGAGATCGAGAACACGTCCTCGATCGGCATCATGAACGGCTTGTCGAGCGGACGCTCGGGCTGCGGGATGTAGTCGTCGACAGCCTGCATCAGCTCGGTGACGGCGTCGGCGCCGAGCTTCTGGTTCGAACCCGACAGTGCGCAGGTAGCCGAACCCTTGATGACGGGGATGTCGTCGCCCGGGAAGTCGTACGAGCTGAGCAGCTCGCGGATTTCCATCTCGACCAGCTCGAGGATTTCCTCGTCGTCGACCAGATCGACCTTGTTCATGAACACGACCATGGCAGGCACGCCGACCTGGCGTGCGAGCAGGATGTGCTCACGGGTCTGTGGCATCGGGCCATCCGTCGCCGAAACGACGAGGATCGCGCCGTCCATCTGGGCTGCGCCGGTGATCATGTTCTTCACATAATCGGCGTGGCCCGGGCAATCGACGTGCGCATAGTGACGGTTGGCCGTCTCGTACTCGACGTGTGCGGTCGAGATCGTGATGCCGCGCTCGCGCTCCTCGGGAGCCTTGTCGATGTTGGCGAAGTCGACGGCGGTACCGCCGGTCGTCTCTGCCAGAACCTTCGTGATCGCAGCGGTGAGCGACGTCTTGCCATGATCGACGTGACCGATGGTGCCGATGTTGAGATGCGGCTTGTTCCGCTCAAATTTTGCCTTGGCCATTGTTTCCTACCTTCTGATCTCGTATTCCGGTGCCACCCCGGGAACCGCGCGAACGCGGCCCAATAGCGGCTGTTAAAGCGTTGCGCCAGCCCCTGCTTAGGGAGAGGCCGACGCGGAAGTAAATTCCGCATCGTCGAACTTCGGTCGCTGACCGAAGCCGGCCGGCCTTTCGGCGTCTCCGAGCCAGGAAAACCCGGCTCGGCGCGCCTCGGGCTTACGCCAGCTTAGCCTTCACCTCGTCAGCAACATTCTGCGGCACTTCGTCATAGTGCGAGAACTGCATCGAGTACTGCGCGCGACCCTGCGTGAACGAGCGAAGCGAGTTCACGTAGCCGAACATGTTGGCCAGCGGGACCATTGCCTCGACCGTCTGTGCGTTGCCGCGGCTGTCGGTGCCCTGGATCTGGCCACGACGGCTGTTCATGTCGCCGATGACGTCGCCCAGGTAATCCTCCGGGGTGACGACTTCGACCTTCATGACCGGCTCGAGCAGCGTGATGCCCGACTTCTGTGCGACTTCGCGCATTGCGCCACGAGCACAGATTTCGAACGCCAGCGCCGACGAGTCGACGTCGTGATACGCGCCGTCATACAGCACGATCTCGAAATCGATGATCGGGAAGCCGACCAGCGAACCCGACGCAGCGGTTTCGCGGAAGCCCTTCTCGATCGCCGGCAGATATTCCTTCGGAATGTTGCCGCCCTTGATCTCGTCCTTGAACGTGATGCCCGAACCGCGCTCGCCCGGCGTGACCTTGACCTTCACGCGACCGAACTGGCCGGTACCACCCGACTGCTTCTTGTGCGTGTAGTCGACGTCGACCGGCTTCTTCAGATATTCGCGATACGCGACCTGAGGAGCGCCGACGTTCGCCTCGACCTTGAACTCACGCTTCATGCGATCGACCAGGATCTCGAGATGGAGCTCGCCCATGCCCTTGATGATCGTCTGGCCCGACTCGGGGTCCGACGAAACGCGGAACGAAGGATCTTCACGTGCCAGACGATTAAGCGCGACGCCCATCTTCTCCTGGTCGGCCTTGGTCTTCGGCTCCACCGACAGCTCGATCACGGGCTCGGGGAATTCCATCCGCTCGAGGATGATCGGTGCGTTCATTGCGCAGAGCGTGTCACCGGTCGTGGTGTCCTTGAGACCCGCGAGAGCGACGATGTCGCCAGCGAAAGCCTCCTGGATGTCCTCACGACTGTTCGCATGCATAAGGAGCATGCGACCGACCTTTTCCTTCTTGTCCTTGACCGAGTTGGTGACCTGCGATGCGGTCTCCAGCTTGCCCGAATAGATGCGGGCGAAGGTCAGCGTACCGACGAACGGATCGTTCATGATCTTGAACGCGAGTGCCGAGAACGGAACCTCGTCCGACGAAGGACGCTCGTCCGGCGTCACGCCGTCGAGCTTCAGACCCTGGATCGCGGGAACGTCGAGCGGCGAAGGCAGATAGTCGACCACGGCGTCGAGCAAAGGCTGCACGCCCTTGTTCTTGAACGCCGAGCCGCAAACGACCGGGACGAACGCCATGCTCAGCGTACCCTTGCGGATCAGCGCCTTGAGGTCGGCGACGCTCGGCTCGTTACCCTCGAGATACGCCTCCATGAGGGCATCGTCCTGCTCGACGGCCATCTCGATCAGCTCGCTGCGATACTTCGCAGCCTTGTCGGCCATGTCCTCGGGGATCTCGGCATATTCGAACTTCGCGCCCAGGCTCTCTTCGAGCCAGATAATCGCGCGGTTCTCGACGAGGTCGACGAGGCCCTTGAAGCCGCCTTCCATGCCGATCGGAAGATACAGCACGGCCGGGCGCGCGCCGAGGCGCTCGATGATCGAGTTGACGCAGAAGTAGAAATCGGCGCCGGTCCGGTCGAGCTTGTTGATGAAGCACATGCGCGGCACGCCGTACTTGTCGGCCTGACGCCACACGGTCTCGGACTGCGGCTCGACGCCGGCAACGCCGTCGAAGCATGCGACCGCACCGTCGAGCACGCGGAGCGAACGCTCGACTTCGATCGTGAAGTCGACGTGGCCGGGCGTATCGATGATGTTGATAAGGTGCTCTTCGCCCTTACCTTCTTCGGCGCGCCACTTGCAGGTGGTCGCAGCCGACGTGATCGTGATCCCGCGCTCCTGCTCCTGCTCCATCCAATCCATCGTCGCGGTGCCTTCGTGCACTTCGCCGATCTTGTAGGACTTGCCGGTGTAATAGAGGATGCGCTCGGTCGTCGTCGTCTTGCCGGCGTCGATGTGCGCCATGATGCCGATGTTACGGTAACGGTCGAGCGGATGGCTGCGGGCCATGATCGTGCTTCCTTAAGGATATGGGGAGCCGAACGTGCCGGCTCCCCATATATAGGTGTTTGCGTTACAGGCGAAAGACCGCCCGTGACGCGGTTACCAATGCTAGTCTTCGAAGCCCGCTTTTACCAGCGGTAGTGCGAGAATGCACGGTTGGCTTCCGCCATCCGGTGCGTATCTTCACGCTTCTTCACCGCGTTGCCACGGTTGTTGGCGGCGTCCATCAGCTCGCCCGACAGCCGTGCGGCCATCGTGTTCTCGCTGCGCGAACGCGCCGCACCGATCAGCCAGCGGATCGCCAGCGCCTGCGCACGCTCGGGACGCACTTCCACGGGAACCTGGTAGGTTGCACCACCGACGCGACGCGAACGGACTTCGATGCCCGGCTTCACGTTGTTCAGCGCATCGTGGAAAACGCCGATCGGGCCGCGCTTGGCGCGCTGCTCGACGGTTTCGAATGCACCGTACACGATCAGCTCTGCGACGGACTTCTTGCCGTCCAGCATGACGCTGTTCATGAACTTCGACAGAACCTCATCCCCGAACTTGGGATCAGGCAGAATGACCCGCTTTTCGGGACGACGACGACGTGCCATTTTATATTCCTTCTAAACTTCAGCCTTGGTGATCAGATACCTGATCGGCTTACTTCGGACGCTTGGCGCCGTACTTGGAACGCGACTGACGCCGGTCCTTCACACCCTGTGTATCGAGCACGCCGCGCAGGACGTGATAGCGGACACCGGGAAGATCGCGGACACGACCGCCACGGATCAGGACAACCGAATGCTCCTGAAGATTGTGGCCCTCGCCCGGGATGTAGCTGATGACTTCGCGCTGATTGGTCAGGCGAACCTTGGCCACCTTGCGCAGAGCCGAGTTCGGCTTCTTCGGGGTCGTCGTGTAGACGCGCGTGCAAACGCCACGCTTCTGCGGATCCGCTTCCATCGCAGGGACCTTCGACTTGGCCTTCTGCGGATCGCGGCCCTTGCGGACCAGCTGGTTGATCGTCGGCATTGAAGCCTTCACCTTTCAAGTGGTTACTTTGCTGGAGCCATGAGGCGCCTGAGAATACAAAAGGACCATAGGAGCGCGGAGCGCCCTCAGGCCCTGGAATGCATCCAGCAATGTTCAAGCATGCCCGGCGGGAAAGACTCCCGAAGAACAGGGCGCGCCTATAGGTCAGGACGGGGTCGGGGTCAACGGGGCGGAATCGGTTTGGTCGCGCAAGCCCTGGAGTTAACCGGGCCGAAACCGTCGCCGCCATATGCGCTGCCTATGCACCTGTCTCGAACATCGTGGCAACTGCCTCCGGTTGCGCTCACACTAGCGATTGCGGCGCTGGCGCACGCCGCGCTTTGGTCGTTTCGGGCCGAGGACGTGGATACCTTCCTGATCCCGTGGTTCGATCACATTCGTTCGACGGGCGTCATCGACGCGTTCGCGACGCCCTTCAGCAACTATACGCCGCCATATCTATACCTGCTGGCACTGGTCACCCCGCTTGGTGTCGTGCTGCCAGGTCTCACGGTACTGAAGCTCCTATCGATGCTGGGCACCGTCTCGCTCGCGGGCGCCTTGTGGCGCCTCTTCAGCGCGCTCGATGCACCATCGCCCCAGCGCGCCGCAGCGCTGACCCTGAGCCTGCCGTCGACCCTGCTCAACGCCCCTTTACTCGCACAGTGCGACGCGATGTGGGCTGCCGCTTGCGTGATGGCGTTGGCGATGGCCGTCGAGCGCCGCCATGCGTCGATGCTCACCTGGCTTGGCCTGGCGATCGCGTTCAAATTGCAGGCCGCATTCTTCGGGCCGTTCGCCGTCGCACTACTCTTGAACCGGCGTGTCGGCATGCATCTATGGCTCATCGCCCCCGCCACCGCGTTCGCAACTTTACTACCGGCTTGGGCGGCGGGCTGGCCGATCGCCGACCTGCTGACGATCTACGTTCGCCAAACAGGCCATTTCGATCTGCTTTCGCTGAACGCGCCAAATCCTTGGATCATCGTGCAGGCCCTGCCCGTCCTTCAGGACCTCCCCTTACAGGGATACGCCATGGCGATCGCGATCGGCGGAAGTGTCGCGTACATCGCGTGGCTAGCCTCACGCCGAATCGGGCCGGAACTCATTCTGCCCGCGGCGTTGTTGGCGCCATTGCTCCTGGTCGGCACATTGCCGCGCATGCACGAGCGTTATTTCTTCCTCGCCGATATTCTCGCCTTTGCACTCGCGGTGACGATGCGAAATCGGGCGGGGTAGTCGATCGCTGCTCTCGTACAGGCTGGCTCGAGCCTGGCGATCCTCGGCTATGTGTTCGACACGCAGGCGCTGTCGATGCTCGGCGCCGTCGCCATGATCGTCGCGACCTACCGGACGGCAAAGCTTGCAACCCGATCAATAGACAACCGAACCGCGGAAACATCCTCGCCCATTCCCTGCGAGGCCATCGCCCGTACCGCCACGACTGGCGGCGAGGCCCTCAGCGCTAGCGCCTGACCGACGGCGTCGCGATAGCCGTTAGCAGCGCTCTCTCGAAACGTGCGGGATCCTCGACTTGCGGCGAGTGGCCCAGACCTTCGAGCATGACGAGGTTCGCATTCGGCATCTGCTTCACCGCACGCGGTGCGACCGCCGGGATCGCTTCAAGGGACTTGCGTAGGTTCGCCGGCGCCTGCGCGCGGCCGAAGGCGGTTTTGTCGAGCGTACCGATGATCAGGGTGGTCGACGGGGTGATCCGGTAGAGTTCGTGCGCGACCGGCTGAGTCTTGATCATCTCGCTGGTCTTGGCCTGCGCCAGCGCGACCGTATCGCGCCCTGCCCCCTGATACATACCGGCCTGCATCCAAACCCAACGATCGTAGGCGGGCCTCCACACCCCATGGTAATAATTCTCGAGCTGATACGCCTTGATCGACGCGTAGCTCGTCTTCTTCTCGTTCGCCCAGAGCGTATCGACGTCGGTGTAGGGCACGCCCTCCTCGCCGCGATCCTTGAGGCCGAGCGGATTGACGAGGACGAGCTTCTCGACCGAGGCCGGGTAGAGAATGGCGTAGCGCATCGCGAGCATGCCGCCCATCGAGTGCCCGACGATCGTCGCCCGCGTGATGCCGCGCGATTCGAGCAGTCGCTTGGTGAACGTCGCCAGCATCTCGAAACTATACTGCGCCGCGCGTGGCTTGGACGATTTGCAGAAGCCGATCTGGTCGGGGACGATGACGCGGTAGCCGGTGTCGATCAGCGCCTGCGCGGTGCGGCCCCAGGTCGCGCCGCAGAAATTCTTGCCGTGGAGCAGGACGACGGTGCGGCCATTGGGACGCTGTGGCGCGATGTCCATGAACGCCACCTGCGCAGGACTGCCGACGATATCGACCTCCATCGTCTGGACCGGCCACGGGTAGGTGAAGCGTTCGAGCTGCGGCCCGAGATCGGGTACCTGCGGAACCGGCGCCGCCCCCATGAGAAGCGCCGCGACCGGCATCGCCAGCATCATCAATCCCGCCTGCATACGATTACGCTTTCCTACATCCCACGATACGGCGTACGGTTAACGGGCAAACACGACCGTGTGCAACGCATCATCCTCATGGTGACGAATTGCACGCGAGACGCTTGCCCTTCGCGAAAACGCTGGGTAAGGGGCGCGTCCGTGTAGGAGTGTAGCTCAGTTGGTTAGAGCGTCGGTCTCCAAAACCGAAGGCCCTCGGTTCGAATCCGAGCACTCCTGCCACCCCTTTAAATTCAAATTTTGAAGCGCACCGTTTCCGACGGTGCATTCGCACGTCCATCACGATTGCAGAAAGTGCATTTCGTAATGCATTTTTCGCAATTGCTCTATCCGGTGCTGCGATGCACAACGATCAGGCCTTTCAGGCATCCTCTCCTAAAAACTTTCATGGCCGGTCTCGTACCGGCCTTTTTTCGTCCGCGTTCGGCGTACACCGGCCATGCCGTCGTCAAGCCGAACGATAAACAGAAACCGTGGGAGCGGAGCCGCCGGTCAAACCGGCACCGGCAAGACGATCGTGCGGGGGATCGAGTGACCCAAGCGCTCTCCCCCGCCACTTCTTGGCCGACGCGCCACTTCTCCGGCCATCGCCCTCCTCTCTTCCGGCACGTGCCCTGCCCCTCTCCTGCCGCGCACTTGCTTTCACCTGTGACGGCAGCTATCTGCCGCGCTTCCGACAGCGAGGACGGACCTGCCGTCGCGGCCCTTCACAGGGAGCGGCTAGTGGGTTTATGCCTCGCATCTCAGTTTCTCAATCAGCGGGTTCGAAGAACATCGTGGCGAAGACGTCCCCCTCGAATTCATCCAGCAGGTCCGCAACGAGACCGCGAAGGTCACGTGGCCGACGCGTCGCGAGACGGTCATGACCGGCGTGATGGTGGTGATCATGACGACGATCCTCGCGCTGTTCTTCCTGGGCGTCGACTCGATCCTGCAAGCGATCGTCTCCGCCCTCCTCAAACTCGCTCAGTAAGCAAGGTTCCGTCATGGCGCGCTGGTACATCATTCACGCCTATTCGGGCTTCGAGGGCAAGGTCCGCGACTCGATCATGGCCGAGGCGACCCGGATGGGTCTCGAACAGCTCGTCGAGCAGATCGAAGTCCCGACCGAAACCACGACGGAAGCCCGTCGCGGCAAGAAGATCGCGGTCGAGCGCAAGTTCATGCCGGGCTATGTGCTCGCCAAGCTGAACATGAACGACGACGTGTATCACCTGGTGAAGAACACGCCGAAGGTGACGGGCTTCCTCGGCAGCATGGGCAAGCCGCAGGCGATCAGCGAGGCGGAAGCCACGCGGATGCTCAACAGCAAGGAAGAAGCCGCCGCGGCGCCCAAGCAGAAGATCAAGGTCGACTACGAGATCGGCGATCAGGTCAAGGTCCTCGACGGCCCGTTCGCGACCTTCAACGGCCTGGTCGAAGAACTCGACTTCGACCGCAGCCGCGTCAAGGTGTCGGTGTCGATCTTCGGTCGTGCGACACCTGTGGAGCTCGAGTTCGAGCAGGTCGAACGCAGCAAGTAGGCCAAGCCGCACGCGATCAGCCACAGGCTGATCGCGAGACGGCGCCAGCCCGGCCGGCGGGCCACCGGCCCGGCCGACGACGCGGGATTTACTCCCGCGTCGCTTTTTGCGTGACCTTACGCAGCGCGCGCGCCAACACCCCTCGTGTTCCGTCATTCTGACGAAAGTCAGGATCCAGAATTACGCTGGTGTGCTCGGCTCTGGGTCCCGACTTTCGTTAGGATGACGGAAAGAGACGAACGGTTTGCACCCGACAAATCCTTTTGGATTTTGACGACACCCAGCATGCAGAACCACTTGCCTCAAAACTACTCACTGTTCCGCCGACCACAGGACCCTGGGCACTCGGCTTTGGCGTTATGAAGGGGCAAGCGAAGCAAGCGCTTTTGATAGAAACGCCCAGTGTTGGCCATCCAGCCGAGCCTCCAGCATATCCGGAACCGGTCGCCTGTTCATTGCTCAGCCAAGGCCGATCAAACGGGGCGATTATACCTAACGGTTTGAGCGACACGCTTAGGCAGGCTCACCAGAAGCGGTCGAGCAGTTGCTGGCGAGCGATAGCGAAACGCAACGCTCTACGTACTTGCCTGGAACAAGCAGGGAACATACGTGTTGCACAGCGCGTGTCGTTGTGTTAGCGCGCTATGTAACTTGACGGGGACAAAATGACATATTCGCCGGCTGTCGAATCTCGCCTGTCGAAACCTCAAGTGCATAAATTTGCCGAGTCGATTGCCCAGCAACTCAGCTTCACGGCAGGCGATGACATTCATGCTCTCATCGAGAGGATGGGTGGAGTTGTCCAGATTGAAGACACGCTACTTACTGACCCGGAACACACCGGCAGTCTATACGTCGAAGGCCCATCCAAATTTAGGATTGTAGTCCCTTCGCACACCAGCCCGGAACGCGATCGGTTTACGGTTGCACACGAACTTGGCCATTATGTGCTTCACTATCTCTGGGCTAAGAAAAGAACCCGGCCCTCCCAGATCGGGTTGTCGCTTTCCGCCGTGGATCAGAACGCATTGAGTGGGAGGCAAATTGGTTCGCTGCGGCATTCCTAATGCCCGAAGCTTCGTTCCGTTCGGTGTATGCCGAGAAGGGCGGTGACATTAGATCGGTCGCCGATAACTTCCTCGTTTCTACCGCTGCGGCTGAAGTTCGCGCCAAGGGATTGGGGCTAATTAGTTGACGGTTCCGGTATGTCCGCCGTTTCTCGAGCTCCGTTTGCGCTTGTTTCTCAGCGCGGACATTGTGGGTTCAACATCACTAAAACAGACTCGCGGCCGCCCAGGGGGTCTGAGGACGACTGGAAAAGCGGTCCGGTTTGGTTTTCGGCCATCCAAGGTTTTCTACTTCGAAGCCGCTCAGGCATTTCTTCAGCAATGGGCAGATCGCAAAGCGAAGAGCGAGCTTCCAGTAGAGCTATACGGGAATGAGCCTGAGTTTTGGAAGTCGATCGGCGACGAAGTTTTATTTGTAAAGGAACTGGGCGACCACCGCCAGATCGCTACTACGCTCACGTGTTGGTTCCAAGCTGTCGACCGAATGCGAACCTTCCTTAAGGGGAGAGCTCATCCCTTGATGTTAAATGTACCGCTTGGGTAGCAGGATTTCCTTACCGCAATCGAGAAGTAGTAATCGGCAGATATCCGAGTGCCGCAAGTGAGCGCGTTGAGAACTATTACCAAGCCAGCGGCAACCTCCTCAACTCGATCTACACGGACAAAGACAGTACTGGTCTATCGGTGGACTATATTGGTCCCTCAATTGACACTGGCTTCCGCCTGACGGGTTTTTCATCGAGCCGTAAAATGGTGGTGAGTGTCGACGTTGCATACCTTATCTCGATGACGAGCTTCGACGGAGAAGTCAGCAGAATCGACTTGAACTACGATGGATCGCACACCCTAAAGGGGTGATCGGTGGCGCGTCTTACCCAGTTTTCTGGATCAACATGAGTGGCAGTCACTCGCTCGCAGTCAAAGAAGATAAGCTGCGAGCGCAAACTATTGTAAACCGTGAGGATATCAGGGAGTATTGCGACGCGTTCTATAAGGAGTATGCCAGCTTTACCTTCCGACCGTTCATCAAAGGCGACGTCGGCCAAACGTTGGCCAAGATGCCAACGTGGTATGAAAATTACCACGCTCTGCTCGTCAAAAACTTTAACCTGCCAGACAATGAGTATGACACCGAGGCGCCAGAACAAGACTTGCCCGGCGCAGACGCAGAGCAGGTAGTCGATCAAGAAGACTTCGACGAACTACTCGTTGATATTGCTCTAGCCGATGATGCAGACCGCCCCTCTTCCTTCGGTGCGGGCGACGCCGTGCATCATCACAAGTTTGGCGACGGAACTGTAACGGAGTTGACGGAAATAAGCTTGATGTCTTTTTCAGGGATGCAGGCGACAAGCGTGTAATGGACAGCTTTGTGACAGCTATCGAGCCTTTTTAGTCTTAGCTCGACTCAGTTGGTGGTAAGATCAAGGAACGTTGCCCAGCGTGCATCAATCCACTCCGCTTTCAGGCAGTTCGCGCGTTGGCAGGCGACTTCAACCTTGTTGCTGATCGTGTGGACCTACTCAATGACATGCGTTTGATTTGACAAGTTCCGTGATATGTATGTCCTGATCTTCTGGGCTGTTATTTGGCGCGCAAGCACATGACCAATAGTTCGCTAATGCGAACTGCCGCCGGAAATTGGTCATTCCACATAAGCCCTAAACTGAAAATGCTATTTCCGCCCTTTCAACCGCCACCCGCCGAACAGCGCAACATCGGGGTCGTGCGAGGTCTTCGTCGGGTCGGCCTTGCTCCAGCCGGTGACCTGATCGAGCGCCGGCAGGTGTACCGCCCTCGGCGCCGGATACGGGTTGGTCAGCGTCGGTTCGCCGCGTTCGTTGCGGGCGGCTTCGGCGAGGTCGAAGGCTTCGCGGTCGCGGGCTTGGCGGGCTTCGTACATTGCCGACAGGCGGTAGCTGTGGGCTTCGTTCGATTCGCCGCGGCGGCGTTTGATGTGGGGCGGCTCCTCCTGGAGGTGGACCGTCTTGGCGTGGAGGTGGAGGAGTTGCAGCGCCTGGTTCGCGGTCATCGGCGGGATCGGCGGGGGATCGTTGTGGCGCCATTCGTCATGGTCGTGCGCGCTGGGCAGCGATCCGGCGAGCAGCGCGGACTCGACCTGTTCGTAGCCGGCCTCCAGCGCGAGGCGCATCTCGCGGGCGAAGGCGGGGCTGGCTTGGCGGCGGGCGTAGAAGGCGGAGTGGCTGAAACCGGCGGCGGCGGCCGAGAGGCGGATGTTGGCGGTGGCGGATAGCGCGGTGAGGAAGGCTTGCTCGGCGGCGTGACCCAGGCGGTTGGCGGGCGGGCGGCGGAGTTGGAGGCGGCCGTTAGCAGTTCTTGTCGTGGTGGGCGTGGTGTCGGTGCGTCGCGGTTGGGGCGAGCCCCTCCACCCCCGACCTCCTGGTCGGCGGTCTCCCTCCGTTCCGGGGAGGATCTTTGAGAGCGGCGGAGGCGAAGGCGAGGGCGGCGTCCCATTTTGCGGCGAAGGCGGGGTGGGCGGCGCGGCGCTTGGTGAAGGTGGAGCGGTTATAGCCTAGCGTGCTGGCGGCTTCGCGGGCGTTGCCGGTGCGGCGGAGGGCGGCGAGGAAGACGGCGTTCTGGGCGGCCTCGGCGGCGGGTGAACTGGTCGGGGGTGAACGGGCGCGCCATCGCTAGTGGGTCTGCCTCGATATCCTACCATTGCAAGGGGGTTGTGCTGGGTTCGGTGGGGCTGAGAATGTTTCCCCGTGGAGGCGGGATTGAGGCTGGGCTCCCGCCTTCGCGGGAGAACAAGTAGGCGGACGATGGGAGTCGTTAGGAAGGGATTGTTCACGCGAAGGCGCGAGGGCGCGAAGAGAAGTTGGAGGAGAAGAAGATTCGGGGTTCGCGCGGAGGCGCGGAGGCGCGGAGACGCGGAGGAAAAGGGCGCGGAGAAGAAGGGGCAGCGGGTGTTGCCGCTTTGCGGGTTTTCGGGTATGCGCGCCGACTTCCACCTTGATTGTTGGAATTGCGGAGGTTGCCGACACGGTAGCCGCCATCACCGCTAGGCTCACCGGGCGAGGCGCTGTTGCGCTCAAAGCCCAATATAAGAGAGTGACATGGCTAAAAAGATTACCGGATACATCAAGCTGCAGGTGCCTGCAGGCGAGGCAAAGCCCGCGCCGCCGATCGGGCCTGCGCTGGGTCAGCGCGGCGTGAACATCAGTGGAGTTCTGCAAGGCGTTCAACGCCGGCACGAGCGAACTGAAGAAGGGCATGCCGATCCCGACCGTCATCACGGTCTATGCGGATCGCTCGTTCTCGTTCGAGACCAAGACCCCGCCTGCCTCGTACCTGATCAAGGAGGCCGCCGGTCTCAAGTCGGGTTCGAAGGAGCCGGGCAAGGTCGTCGCCGGCAAGATCAAGCGCAGCCAGCTGAGCGAGATCGCCACGACGAAGATGAAGGACCTCAACGCCAACGATATCGACGCTGCGACGAAGATCATCGAAGGCAGCGCCCGCGCAATGGGCCTCGAAGTGGTGGAGGGCTGAGATCATGGCTAAGCTGAGCAAGAAGCAGAAGGCCGTCACGGTCGACCTCGTCAAGCTGCACGGCATCGACGAGGCCATCGGTCTCCGCACGGTCGGGCGCCACGTCGAAGTTCGACGAGACGATCGAAGTCGCGCTGAACCTGGGCGTCGATCCGCGTCACGCAGACCAGATGGTCCGCGGCGTGGTGACGCTGCCCAAGGGCACCGGCAAGACCGTCCGCGTCGGCGTGTTCGCCCGCGGCGCGAAGGCTGAAGAGGCACTCGCAGCAGGCGCAGACGTCGTCGGCGCCGAAGACCTGATGGAAATCATCCAGGGTGGCACGATCGATTTCGATCGCTGCATCGCGACCCCGGACATGATGGGCATCGTCGGTCGCCTCGGTAAGGTGCTGGGTCCCGCGGGCCTGATGCCGAACCCGAAGCTCGGCACGGTGACGATGAACGTCGCCGCCGCGGTTCAGGCGGCCAAGGGCGGCCAGATCGAATACCGCGTCGAGAAGGCCGGCATCATCCATTCGGGCATCGGCAAGGCGTCGTTCCCGGCGGAAGACCTGCGCGCGAACTTCGACGCATTGGTCGACGCGGTGGTCAAGGCCAAGCCGACCGGCGCCAAGGGCGCAGTACGTCCAGAAGGTCGCGATCTCGTCGACCATGGGTGCAGGTATCAAGGTCGATACGGCTGAGGCTGCAGGCGCGTAGCCGCACGCGGCTAGCGAAAGCTAGCCACGAGACGGCGAGCGCCCGGCCGGCGCGGGCAACCGCGACCGACGAGGACGGATTTACTCCCGTCCTGCCGCTGGAGATAGAAAGGGCCGGAGCGATCCCGGCCCTTTTTGCGTGTGGAGCAAACCGGTCGTTCGACGCCCCCTCCCTCACGCCATCCTGACGAAAGTCAGGATCCAGAGTTACGGATGGTGCCCCATGTGGCTCTGGGTCCTGACTTTCGTCAGGATGACGAGAGTGCGTGATCCGCCCGAACGGCTCCGAGGCTTGTTTCCCGCGAAGGCGGGATCCAGACTGGGCTCCGCCTTCGCGGGAGAACAAGGAAGCGCGCGCGTGTTCGAGATCACACGCGCCAACGAACACGAGCCCCACCCCGAACACACAAACTTGACTCCCCGCCAATTCCGCTAAGGCGCACCTTCGTTCGGCGGGCTTGCTCGTCGAACTCCGTCCGAGACAGTGGGTGCACAGGGTTTGCCGGTGCTTAATCTCCCACCTAGACGGGGAATGAGATTTTGTCGGCCCATCTGCGCGCCGCCCCTCTCCCATGCCCCATCGACGAGACACCCCGGAAGCGCGGGTTTGTCTGCGCCTCCGGTTAGTAACCGAGATCACTGCGCAAGCGGTGAACTCGTAAAACGTGGAGAATGGCATGGATCGTGATCAAAAGACCGCGGCCGTAGCCGAGCTGAACCGCACCTTTTCCGAGGTCGGCGTCGTCGTTGTCACGCGCAACCTCGGCCTGACCGTCGCACAGTCCACTGTGCTGCGGAACAAGATGCGCGACGCCGGCGCGACCTACAAGGTCTCGAAGAACAAGCTTGCCAAGATCGCAATGGACGGCACCGACTACAGCTCGCTGGGCGACATGCTCACGGGTCCGGTCGGTCTGGCCAGCTCCATCGATCCCGTCGCGGCCGCCAAGGTGGTCGTGGAATTCGCGAAGACGAACGACAAGTTCGAAATCGTGGGTGGGGCGATGGGCGCGACGACCCTCGACGTCGACGGTGTGAAGGCGCTCGCAACGCTGCCCTCGCTGGACGAACTGCGTGCCAAGATCGTTGGCCTCATCGTGGCACCTGCCACGAAGCTGGCAACGATCACGCAGGCTCCGGCAGCGCAGCTCGCGCGCGTGCTTTCCGCCTACGCGGAGAAGGAAGCCGCCTGATCTTGCAGGCCTTTCGTTACCTTTTTTGAACTGATGGGGCACGAGCCCCGAGATGGAGATTTATCATGGCAGACCTGAACGCGCTCGTTGAGAGCCTGAGCGAACTGACCGTTCTCGAAGCAGCTGAGCTTTCGAAGCTGCTCGAAGAGAAGTGGGGCGTTTCGGCCGCAGCAGCGGTCGCAGCACCGGCAGCAGGCGGCGGCGCCGCTGCTCCTGCAGCAGAAGAGCAGACCGAATTCGACGTCATCCTGACCGGCGACGGTGGCAAGAAGATCAACGTCATCAAGGAAGTCCGTGCGATCACCGCGCTCGGCCTGACCGAAGCCAAGACGCTGGTCGAGTCGGCTCCCAAGGCCGTCAAGGAAGGCGTGTCGAAGGACGAGGCCGCCAAGATCAAGGCGCAGCTCGAAGCAGCCGGCGCTACGGTTGAGGTTAAGTAAGCCGCAGCTGGAAAGACGATTTAGCCAAGGCTAAATCGCATTCCAGCAAGGCCGGTCGGCGGCATTCATGCCGACCGACGAAGCAGGGGCTTTGCCCCTGCTGGCCGCAGCTAAGAAAAAGGGCGGCCCCAGCAATGGGGTCGCCCTTTTTCGTATCCGAGAAATCGGGCGGGTAAGGCCGCCCTCCCCGCCCCGTCAGTGTGCGGCTGCGATCATCCCATCAGACAGATCAGCCCGGCGGACGTTACCCGGCATCAGATCCACCCCAGCCTTCGACGCGGCACGCACTGCCGCGTAATATCCACCGGCCGCCATGGCTGCGGTCAGCCAGCCGACGAGCAGCGAATCGGCGATCAGAACCGGCCACAGCAGAACTTTGGGGCCAGCGATCGCGAGTGCAGCCGCGGCATAATGCGGGATCATTAACGGCAGGATCACCGCAATCGAAAAGGCGAAGGTCCACGGCACATGGCGCGCCATGATCGCGATCGACCGCCGCGGGCCGACGGTGGCGTTGCCGAGCGCGGCGGCCACGCCCCAGGCGAGCAGCAGATTGCCGACGATCATGCCGACGACGAAGCTCACTGCCAGGACCGCGCCCGTTTGGGGGAGGCCAAAGAGTTGCAGGGCGGCCAGTCCGAGCTGAAACATGCAATAGACAGCGAAGAGCCGGATCGCCTTCGGATCGGGCCTCGCGGCGAATGTGGCGTCACGATCGGGCTGAAAACGGGTGACCCAGTAGAAGGGTATGGTCAGCGCCGCGACCTTGAGCATACCGAAGGCCATGCGCAGCGGATGATGCTCGGTCGCCTTGGCCGTGGCGATGCTGTCGTACATGCCGATATGCACCTCGACCGCGTGCTGGAGCAGTTCGAATACGACCGGGACCAGCGCGAGCAACGGGCATGCGATGAGAACCGCCACGCTCCCGCTGTATGTGGCCTTGAATGCTTGCCAGAATGTCATGCCTCTTCCCCCTCTTGCGTAAAACTCAGTATCTCGCCCGGCTGGCAGTCGAGCACGCGGCAGAGCGCCTCCAGCGTCGAGAAACGGATCGCTTTCGCCTTGCCGGTCTTCAGGATCGACAGGTTCGCCATCGTGATGTCGACGGTCTGCGACAGCTCGGTCAGCGTCATGCCGCGCGCGGCGAGCACGGCGTCGAGCGTGACGATGACGGGCATCAGACGGTCATCGCCAGATCGTCGCGCATCGCCGCGCCGAGCCGGAACACGCGGGCGAGCACGAAGATCATCACCACGCCAATCCATCCGGTGAAACCGGGAACCCACGTCGCATGTTCGACGCCAATGCGGTCGAGCATCAGCACGATTGCGCCGAAGACGAGGTCCAGCATTTGATAGGCGCACAACGCCCAACCGATCCGCTGAAGCCGGTCGGCATTGGCGACGACGAACGGATCCCCAGCGCGCACGGTCTCGACGATCGCCAGCAGGCGACTGAAAAGCTGGTAGACGGCAGCGCAGACAGCGATGGTTATCACCGCAACGATGCGCAGGTACGCGATCGTCTCGGCGACGTGCTGGCCGTGATATTTGGTGGAAATCTGGGTTGTGAGCGCGTCGCCGAACACGAACGACAAGATGATCGCGATCACGAAACCGATAGCGACCACCCAGTTCAACCAGTGCGCAAACCGTACAAGTCCGCTTGCGATGCCTAGAAATCGATCCAGCATGCCACCCTCCGTTTATCGAAAAACGATATGTATCGTTTATCGATAAACGTCAAGCATGCGGTTTCTGCTGTCCGGTGCCCTCAGCGTTCGAACTCTGCACCGTGGGGCGAGCGGCAACGGTCGTGAACATGCGCGCGGGCGCGTCGAGCCAGAACGGGGCGAGCTTGGCGGAGTCGACGCGTTCGATGCCGACGACCCAGGCACGCGCCGTCTGGGCGTCGTCGCCGGCGGTGGCGTAGAGGATGTTGGTGGCGACGACGGGGACGAACATCGGGCGGTTGGCGGCGGTCATCGTCTGGATCGCGTCGCGGGCGATCGCCACGACGGTGCGGATGGTGCGCGATTCGCCGGGTGCCAGCGCGAGGCGGCGTGGCCGGACGACCGATCGGGGCGGCATTGAACCGGGCGAGATCGGTGTCCTGACCTGCGTGCGCGGTAAGGAGGGCGATACCGGTACGGATCGCCTCGGCTGGCGCGGCGCCGGTGTTGGTGACGACGAGTTCGCACTCGACCGTGGCGCTGAGAAGGTTGAGGCCGGCGCGCAAGGGGCGGAGATCGCAGGTGACGCGGGCTCGGGGGCCGCCGGCGGCGGCGGGGGCGTTTTCGCGCGGGGTTCGAGGAATTTCCGGCGCGGCGATCGCGGTCGTGGGGACTGGTGCGACGGCAGGTGCAGCCGGCGTCGCTTTGCCTCCACTGGGGTGGTGGCGGCGGTGGCGGCAGGACGCGCAACGGGTTCGGGTGCCGCGAGCTCCGGTGTTGGCTCGGCGACGGCTTCGAGCTCCATTTGGTCCTGACGACGGCCGCGAGGTTGCGGCGGAGCACCCACAGTGCGGCGAGCACCACGACGATGACGGCGAGCGAGAGCCAGAGCGGCATCGCCCTGCCCGTCTCCGGCGCGGTGATCGTCGGTTGCGAGGTCGGCGCGGGCGTCGCATCGGGTACGGTTTGCGGCGCGGGCTGCGGGGCTGCATCGGTAACCGGTGCCTCCGTCGGCGGCGGGGCCACCGTTGGCTCGGGTGCAGGTGTCGCTACCGGGGCAGGCTCGGCTACCCGGGCAGACTCGGCCGAGGTCGACGACCGTGCAGCGTCCGTGGCGTTGCGGGTCCGCGCTTCCGGTTCGTTGCGCGCGGCGGGACGTTCGGTCTTTGCCGCATTGGTCTTTTCGGTAGCAGGCTTATCCGTAGGGCGCGGGCTCGGCGTGCGCTGCGGTGTCGGCGTCTCGGTGGGCAGGACTATCTTCGGCGCGTCGGGGATCGGGACGGTCGCGTTGGTCTGCGGCGCGGGTTCGCCAGCTCTTCCAGTCCGCGAACGGGCGCGGTCTGCTCGGTCTGCGCCAGCGCCGGGCTTGCCGACGCGAGCATCGTCATGGTGGCGAGCAGGGCGGCCAGCGCCCCGCGGTCGGTCGTCATCGTCGAAAATCCCCTGCGCGCGGTCGTCGCGTCGTTGTGTGCGGGGGAGGCTGAACACGGCCCTACGGCAACCCGCGATGCGACGAGGCGCACCTGGGTAGCGGTGAGACGTGGGTGGGGTTGTGGTGGGGGTGGCGGATCGGGGGCGGTGTGGCGTTAGTCGATGCGGTTGCTTTGGGCGCGCTGTGAGCGACCGGAGGAGCGGACACAGAGCTGCGGTTTCGCGTGCTCCCCCTCCGTCTGGCAAGGGCCAGCCACCTCCCCCTGGCGGGGAGGATCGACCAGCCACCCCCTCTGGCGGGGGGAAGGATCGAAGGTGCCGCGGGGTTGCCCTATTCTCGACACCGGTACAGGCCATCGGGGATGCTTCCGACGATGAGATCGCCCGTGATGATGCTTCGATTTCTTCCGTTCTGCGCGCTGGCCGCGGCCCTCATGCCCGTGGCTGCGCAGGCCGATCCTGCGCCGTTCGACTTGACCGGGCCGACCCTGCGCGTCGCCGTCACGCATGGGACGACGACGCTGCCGATCGCGCGGGTGCCCAAGCTCGCGACCGGCGACCGCGTGTCGATCGCGGCGGATCTGCCAACCGGCAAGAAGGACGATGGCGCACGCTATCTGCTGGTCGCGGCATTCCTGCGCGGTGCGACCGAGCCGCCGCCGAAATCGTGGTTCTTCAAGGCCGAGACGTGGAAAGAGAAGAAGAACGCGCTCGCGTTGAAGGTGCCGGAGGGGCGCGGCAACTTGTCGTGTTCCTGGTGCCGGAGAGCGGCGGGTTCGATGCGGTCGTGTCGGCGGTGCGCAAGCAGCCGGGAGCGTTCGTGCGGGCGGTGCAGGATCTCGACCAGGCGTCGCTCGATCGCGCGCGGCTCGATGCGTTTCTCGACGGGATCCATGCGCTGGAGCGGACGCGGCCCGAGCGGATCGAGGCGGTGTCGCCGTTGCTGTCGCGCAGTCTGGCGATCAAGCTGAAGGCGGAGTGCCTCGATCTGGCGGCGGACCTGCAAGCCTCCTGCCTGACGCAAAGCCGCGATTCGCTGGTGCTGGCGGATGGGCAGAGCTCGACGCTGGCGGATACGCTGGTCGGTGCGCCGACCGATCTGGCGTTGCAGTTGAGCGCGACGCCGGAGGGCGGGCTTGGGTATTACAGCCCGTATATCGGCGTGGTGCGCGATCTTGCGAAGATCTTCGGCGCGTTCCAGTCGACGCAGTTCCGGTATATTCCGGCGCTGGCGCGGGCGCATGACGATCGGCTGGCGCTGTTGCTGAATGCGGCGCCGTCGTTTGCGAGCCCGAAATCGGTGATGGTGGTCGCGATGCCGGTGATCGAGACGGGCGCGCCGCAGACTCCGACGATGCGGCGGGCGGAGGCGGACCGACTCGTCTGTGCGGCGCGGCCCGATCTGGTGCTGCCGGTCGAGGGGGCGCCGCTAATCTATGCGACGAAGTTCGCGCACGACATGAGCTTGCGCGTGACGACGCCGCAGGGTGGCGTGGTCGAGCTGCCGGTGCAGGCGGATGCCGAGCGCGGCGGCTATGTGCTCGATCAGGTCGGGATGCGGACCGCTGGGCTTGGCAGCGTGACCGATGCGACGTTGCATGGCCGCTGGGGGTTCACGCCGTTCGACGGGCCGCGGTTTCGGTTGCAGGTGCCGCGCGCCGGCGGATGGACGATGGTCGATACCGATCCCGAGAGCCTGGTCGTAGGCCGCGACAATGCGGTGGCGCTGGCGGGGCCGACGCCGAGTTGCGTCGAGGCGGTGACGCTGGTGAGCGATGCGGGTCAGGTGCCACTCGCCTGGACGACGACGGGGATCGGATCGGGCTGACCCTGCCGCTGGCAAAGACCGCGCCGGGGAAACTGTCGCTGCTGGTGAAGCAATATGGCGTCGAGGCGCCGGACAAGATCGCGCTGACCGCGCTCGCCGAGGCGGGGCGGATCGATGGCCTGACGCTGTATGCGGGCGATGCTGCGGGGACGCTCGCGGGGACCAGGCTGGATCTGGTCGCGTCGATGACGGTGGACGGCGTGGCGTTCAAGCCGGGCGAGGTCGTGCGGGCCGACAAGGTGGATCGGCTGGGGTTGGTCGCGGATACGGCGCCAGCGTTTGCGGCGGGTCAGGCGAAGACGGCGCTCGTCACGTTGACGGATGGACGGAAGCGGTCGGTGAAGTTCGTCGTCGCGGTCGCGCGGCCAAAGGCGACGCTGATCGCCAAGAGCGTAGTGGCGCCGCCCTCGCCCGGGCTTCCGGTCGTGTTGACGGGCGATACGGCCATTTCCCAGGATGCCCGGCTGACGTTTTCGCTGCGCGCCGAGGGTACGCGGTTTTCCGCTGGCGATAGCGTCGAGATCGCGACGGCGGACGGGAAGACGACCACGAGTGTTTCGTCGGGGCGCGGGTTGACCGTGCAGAACGATCGGATCGCGGTGGCGACGGTCGAGCCGGGCAAGGCGCTTGGCGTTTCGGCGCATGGGCCGCTCAAGTGGCGACTGGTGCAGAATGGGGTCGCGGGCGACTGGGTGCCGTTGACGACCCTGGTGCGGGTGCCGGGTGTTACCGGGGTGACGTGTGCGGAGACGTGCATGCTGGCGGGGACGGATCTGTTCTTGATCGAGTCGGTGGCGGCGAATGCGGGGTTTGCGGAGGCGGCTCTGGTGCCGGAGGGGTTTACCGGGGGGCGTTTGCGGTGCCGAAACCGGTTGGGGGATGCTGTACCTGCGGTTGCGGGATGATCCGGGGTGACGGCTACGGTGGCGGTGACGGTGAAGAGCTAGAGGTCCGGTCCTGCGATCCTCCCCGCCAGGGGAGGTGGCTGGCTCTTGCCAGACGGAGGGGAGGCAAGCAAAACCGCCGCTCCGTGTCCTCCCCTCCGTCGCCTTCGGCGCCACCTCCCCTGGCGGGGGAGGATCGCGAAGCCTGCGTATTCTTACATCCCGCCCCCAAAGGCTCACGGGATCAGGCGGTCCGCGCGGAGTTGTTCGAACAGGTCGAAGAACGCGTCGTCGGTGGGCTGATACTCCTTGAACCCGAGCCGGCGGCTCTTGCCCATGTCCGTCACCACCTCGATCGGGCGGCCGAGATCGGCGTCGGTGTGCCAGGGAGACGCGAGGCGGGACAGATCGGCCTCGGCGAGGCCTTCGCGGGCGGCAATCTCGCGCCAGATGCCGGCGTCATCCTTCATCTGTTCCTCGAGCGGCAGGACGGTGCCGTCGAACGGGGCGGCCTCGATCCCGAACCAGTTCTGCGATGCGGCCCCACAGCCAGCTCCAACGGAAGACGTCGCCGTTGACGACGTTGAACGCCTCGTTGCGGGCGGTCGGCGTGGTCGCGGCCCACAACAGGTGATCGGCGAGCAGGCTGGCGCTGGTCATGTCGGTAAGGCCGTTCCACTGCGCGGCCGAACCGGGGAAGCGGAACGGGCGCCCGGTCTCGCGACACAGCGTCGCATAGACCGCGAGCGTGGTGCCCATGTTCATCGCGTTGCCGACCGCCTTGCCGATGATCGTGTGCGGGCGGTGGACGCTCCAGCCGAAGCCGTCGCGCTCCGCCGCCTCGAACACCGCGTCTTCCTGCGCATAGTAGAAATTCTCGACGTCGAGGCGCCCTTGTTCCTCGCGGAACGGGGTCTGCGGGAGGACGCCCTTCCCGTACGCCTCGAACGGTCCGAGATAATGCTTGAGCCCGGTGACGAGCGCGACGTGGCGGACGCTGCCGCCGGGGCTGAGCGCGCCGAGCAGGTTGCGGACCATGCCGCCGTTCACGCGGATGTTCTCCGCCTCGCTGTCCTGGCGCGACCAGGTTGCGATGAATACCGCATCGGGCCTGATGCCGGTCAGGGCCGCCTCAAGGCTGCCTGGATCCTGCAAGTCGGCGGCGACCGGCTGCACACCGTCCTGTTCGGTCGGCCGGCGCGCGAGGCCGTATACCGCCCAGCCCGCCTTCACCAACGCCGCCGCGGTCGCGCTGCCGACGATCCCGCTCGTACCCACTACCAATGCCGTTCCGGCCATGTGCAATTCCCGTATCTGGTGATGATCCCGTGACGTCCCAAACGCGCCGAATTTTGGAAGGGGTCCACGGCGTCCCGTTTGCGGTGGCGGCGGGTGCGCGGTTGTGGCTATGGGGCGCGGATGACCGCATCGGATCTCCAGAGCCTGTTCGTCACCAACCTCGTCCGGTACAATAGCGGCGATCGGCGGCGGTGGCGGCTGATCGTCGGCGATGTGAAGGTCTACAGCCTCGCGACGCACGCGCATTGCAACTGGGCGGTGACGCCGTCGGGCAGCGCGAGCGAGGTCGACGCAGTCGAGCGGCTGGCGGACCGACTGCGCGAGGATCATCCTATCATTACCGCCGGCTGACGGCATCTCATCTTACGCAGGAGCGACACATGGCGAAGCAATATTGGGCGCAGATCATCGAACTCGACGAGGAGATGACGGCCGCGACGATCCCGGGCGCGACGGATCACGAGGATGCGGCGGATTCGCTGGTGGCGGACTTCGTCGGCGCAATGGGCGGCGAGATCACCTCGGGCGCGGTCCGCGTCTGGGTGCAGGGCGGGGTCGAGAAGGTCTATGACTGGAAGGCCGACTTCACGATGCCCGACATGGATGAGATGGGCGACGAGGACGAGATGGAGGTCGAGGGCGAGATCGAATTGACCGAGCGGGTTTGATCGACTTGCTCCCCTCCCTGGAAGGGAGGGGTTGGGGGTGGGTCGGCCAGTTGTCGGACGTCTTCCTTCCCAAGCGGCCTACCCACCTCGGCCCCTCCCTTTCAGGGAGGGGTGAAGGTCAGGGGACGGTTTGGCCCGCCGGCGCGAGTTCGTGCCATTCGTGGCCGTCATGAGCCAGAAGCGTGTCCGCCGCAGCCGGGCCGAGCGTGCCGGCTTCGTACGGCTCCGGAATGCTCTGGTCGGTCGCCCATAGATCGAGGAACGGCTGCACCGCGGCCCAGCCGGCCTCGATCGCATCGGCGCGCTGGAACAGGGTCTGGTCGCCGGCGAACAGGTCGTAGATCAGCGACTCGTAACCGGTCAGGTGGCCGATATCGAACGCGTCGGCGTAGCGGAAGTCGAGCGCGATCGGGGCGGTCGCGACTTCGAGGCCGGGACGCTTGATGTTGATGTCCATGCTCAGCCCCTCGTCCGGCTGGATCTGGATGATCAGGCGGTTGGGCGGAAGCATGTCCGCCGCTGCGCCCGGGAACGAGGCGAACGGCACGGGCTTGAAGGTGATCACGATCTCGGTGTCGCGACAGGTCATCGCCTTGCCGGTGCGCAGGTAGAACGGCACCCCCGCCCAGCGCCAGGTGTCGACCATCAGCTTCAGCGCGACATAGGTCTCGGTATGGCTGTCCGGCGCGACGTCGGCGGTGGCGGTGTAGTCGGGGACGTCGTGGTCCTGCACCTTGCCCGCCGTGTAGGCGCCGCGGACGCCGTTGCGCTTGGCCTGTGCGGGCGAATAGGCGCGGACCGCCTTCAGCACCTTGCCCTTCTCGTTGCGGATCGCCTCCGCATCGAAGTTCGCGGGCGGCTCCATCGCGACCATCGCGAGCAGCTGGAACAGATGGTTCGGTACCATGTCGCGCAACGCGCCGGTCGCATCGTAGAATTTGCCGCGGGTGCCGACATCGACGGTTTCGGCAGCGGTGATCTGGACGTGCGCGATGCAGTCGGAATTCCAGACGCGCTCGATCATCATGTTCGCGAATCGCGCGGTCATGATGTTCTGCACCGTTTCCTTGCCGAGGAAATGATCGATCCGGTAGACCTGTGCCTCCGAGACCTTGTCGAGGATGCGCGCATTGAGATCGCGCGCGGAGGCAAGATCGTGGCCGAACGGCTTCTCGATCGCGATCCGACGGAAGGCGTGCGGGGTTTCGGCCATCAGGCCGTGCTCCGCGAGCTTGTCGACGATATCGCCGAAGAACTTGGCCGGGACCGCGAAGTAGAACGCGACGTTGCCGGTCACGCGGGTCTTGAGCTGTTCGTAGACGTCGTCCTTGGTGAAATCGCCCTGGAGATACCCGACGCGATCCTTGAGGCGGGCCCAGGCCTCGCCTTTCTCGCCCGCGCCCTCGCCGCCCTTGGCATCGAAGCTGCCAAGCGCATCGCGGAGCGTCTGGTCGTTCCCTCGTCGATGCCGACGCCGAGCACGTGGAAGTCGTCGCCGACCAGGCCCAGCCGCGTCATGTTGATTAGCGCCGGCATCAGCAGCCGGCGGGTGAGATCGCCGAACGCGCCGAAGATCACGAGCGTCGTGGGCGGTGCTGGCTTCACGGACTTGCTCATGATTTCGCCTCGGACATGCATCGACCCTTTCTACGGCAGTTCTGGGGTTTGGGTGGTTCTCTCAAACAGCGTAGCGTGCGCCGATGTTCCCGACACCCGGTTGTGTCGCGCTCACCCGGGCGATCAGGTCGCCGTGAGGATATTGTCGCCGAAAGAGCGTGCGTCGACCTCGGACCAGTCGAGTTCCTCCTGCAACCGACGATAGACGTCCTCGGCGATTTCGCCGCTGTCGCGCATCCGGTGGAGGACGACGCGCTGGCAGGCGATCATCTCGAGGTGGAGTTCGTCGAATTCGGAGGTGGCCTGCGGATCGTCCGCCTCGGCGGTGACCTTGCCGGCCGCGCCGTAGCGGAAGCGCAGCGCGTCCGCCGCCTCGCCGGCGCGCGCGGGCAGGACGGCGAGCCCGGCCTCGATCAGACGTTTCCGCGCGGGCGCGATCTCGTCCGCGAGCCCGGAATCCGCACCGAGGTTCAACCGTCGGATCAGCGGGCCGAGCGTAAGCCCTTGCAGCATCAGCGTACCGATCACCACGCCGAACGCGGCGAGCACGATCAGGTCACGGCCCGGCACCGAACTCGGGAGCGCGAACGCAGTGGCCAGCGTCAGCAGCCCCCGCATGCCGGACCAGGACAGGATCAACGACGCATTCCACGGCGGCGGCTAGGGAGCCAGGACGGCGTATAGCGGCTGGCGATCACGCCCTCCACGAAGCGCACGAAGAACACCCACGCGACTCGCGTCACCAGCACGGTCGCGAGAACCGCGGCGGCGAACCCGATCGCCGGCCAGCGCTCGGCCGCGGGCAGACGCTCCAGCACGTCGCGCGATTGCAGCCCCATGAGTGCGAAGGCGATGATGTTGAGGACGAGGACCGCCGCCGACCATACCGCCGCACTCTGAAGCCGGTCGCGGGCCGGCTGGCCGATCAGGCGGCGCTGCGACACGATCATGCCGAAGGTGACGACCCCCAGTACGGGCGAAATGTGCAGCCGCTCGGCCAGCAGCCAGATCCCGAAGGTCACTGCGAAATCGGCGAGGCTGGCGCCCAGCGTGCCTGCGAACAGCGGTGCGACGCGAAGATAGATCCATGCCGACAGCGCGCCGAAGACGATCCCGCCCGGCACCGCGGCGGCGAGCGCGAGCGGCGTCACCGGCGTGTCCGAATGCGTCGCGAACGCCACCGCGAGCCCGAACAGGAGCAGTGCGGTGGCGTCGTTGAGCAGGCTTTCGCCCTGAAGTAGCAACAGCCCGCGGCGGGGAATGCCAACCTCGCCCAGCACGGCCTCGGAAGCGGCGGCATCGGGCGGCGCGACGATCGCCCCCAGCGCGAAGGCGGCAGCGAGCGGTAGGCCGCCGAGCGTCATGCCGACCAGCGCGACCATCGCCGCGGTGACGAGCACCGCGAACACCGCCAGCGACAGGAGCGGGAACCAGTAGCGCCGCAACGCCCGCGGGCTGGTGTGATAGGCCGCGTGGAGCAGCGCCGGCGCGATGAACAGCGCGAGCGCCAGATGCGGCTCGACCGCGATCTTGAGTGCGAACGGCAGCAGCGCGGAGCCGAGTCCTGCTGCGGCGAGCAAGGTGGGATACGGGACGTTCAGCTTGCGCGCGAGGACCAGCAGGACCAGCGCGGCGAGCAGAATCGCATCGAGGCTTTCGAACAATTGCACGCGGGCGCAACGGGCGGCGGCGGCGGATGGGCCCGACGCTCGATCGGGGCGGGGCGGAAGGCCAAAAAACCACCCCGTGCGTGACGCACGGAGTGGCCTAGGTTCAGGGAGGAGGTACGCTATAAGCGTACCGTACGGCGCCGCGAAAGGGGGGACACGATGCCGTACAGGATCTAAATGGGTGAGCCCCGTTTTGGTTCAACCCTTGTTGCGACGCACCGCAAATAATTTTTCGCGCGGCGTTCTACCGACTGTTCAGCGACGCCGGAAAACCGGGGCCATCCGCTCCAGAACCGGATCGCGGAGCAGCACGTGATGACGCAGCGCGGCACCGATATGGAGGACGACGAGCGCCAGCATCATCCAGCCCAGAACGCCGTGCGCGTCATGCCCCAACCGACCCGTCGCGACCGACACCGGCAGGTAAGGAATGTCGAACAGACCGAACCAGTTCAGTGGCGAACGCTTGGCGCTGCCCGACACCATCAGCCACCCGGTCAGCGGCAGGGCGATCATGAATACGTAGAGCAGCGCGTGCGCGGCATGCGCGAGCGCCTTTTCCCACATCGGGGTATGAACGGGTAGCGGCGGCGGGCGATGCGCCAGCCGCCACGCGATCCGTCCTGCGGTCAGCACCAGCACGGTGATGCCCAGCGCTTTGTGCGCCCCCATCAGGCTGCGCAGCGCCAGCACTGAATCATGCAGGAGGCCGACCGCAATGTTGAAGATGACCAGCAGCGCGATCGTCCAGTGGAACCAGATCGCCACCCTCGAGTAGCGGTCCGGCACGTGTCCGTTCGGACGATCCTGCGCTGCCATGTGTCTTCCTTCGATAGAGGGCTATGCCGTCGCGATCATACGTTGAACGGGGTCGGCGCGGCCATCTGAGGCTGCGGCGTCTGGCCGAGCTGCGCCTGGCGCGCGAAGATGTCACGCATCAACGACAACGAGAAGAGGTGTGCGTAGAGCAGCGGAAGCATGCCCGACTTGCTCATCTTGCGCAGCGCGTCGCCGCGCAGGTCGATCAGCTTCTCCTCGTTGATCATCTGGAAGCCGCGATAGACGAACGGCTGCTCGGCACCATCGGGCTGGATCGTGACTTCGCCGTCCATCAGCAGGTCGAGCTCGCGCAGTTCCTTCATGAAGTTCTGCGTGCGTGCGCCGGCCTGTTCGAACGACTCGTTGAAGCCGAGGATGTTCTTGGTCAGCTCGGTCGGCTGGCCGTTCTCGAACAGCGCATCGCCGTCCTCGAACTCGCCGAGCGTCGGCGAGGTCGGATCGAAGCAGAGCGACAGCTCCTGTGCGTCCGGGTGCAGGCGCGCGAGCATGTACGGGTAGCGACGGACATAGGCGGGAACGTAGAACGTGCTTTCGGTCAGCTTGCCGTCGTCACCGACGAACACGTTGACGCCCTCGTTCAGGCCCATCAGCGCGAGCGGGATCGCATCGTCGCCGGTCGAGAAGACGATCGGCATGTGGCGCTGGACCAGCGGGAACTCGTCGACGGTGATCGGGATGGCGTGCTGGCCGACCAGGAACGGCGCGCTGTCCTGCGGGCGGACCTTGTAGTTGGCGTGCGTGTCGCTCGAGAGCGGCTCGAGGCCGTTGTAGAAAAGCGGAAGCTGGGCGGCGCTGGCCATGTTACTCTCCGGATCGGTCAGATTTGAGCCGGCGGCTGGTGCCACCGATTGGGGCGAGGCTGTATGGTGCGGGGCGGGCTGGTGCAAGTGTGACGCGCTTTTCGAGGGTGGGACGCGTGGTTCGGCTTCCGCGATTCCTACCCGCCGAGTGCTCCTTCGATCCTCCCCCGCCAGGGAGGTGGCTGGCACTTGCCAGACGGAGGGGGCGGAAAGGGAAACCTCTGTTCCGTGTCCTCCCCCTCCGTCACCTTCGGCGACACCTCCCCTGGCGGGGGAGGATCGAGCAATTCCGATGTTGCGGGTCGCGCTAGACGAGCTTGCCGGGGTTGAGGATGCCCAGCGGGTCGAGTGCGGCCTTGATCGCCCGGAGCGCGGTCATCCGCGCCGGCGACGAGAGGCGTTCGAGTTCGTCGCGCTTCATCTGGCCGATGCCGTGCTCGGCCGAAATCGAGCCGCCCGCCGCCGTGACGAGATCGCCGACGAAGCGGGTGACGACTGGCGCATCCTCGGCATACCAGTGCGCAGGGTCGGTGCCGGGGGCGGCGCGGACGTGGAAATGGACGTTGCCGTCGCCGAGATGGCCGAAACCGCTGGCGTGCGTACCGGGGAAGCGCGCGTCGCACACCGCCGCCGCCTCGATCATGAACCGCGGCATCGTCTCCACGGGAATCGAGATGTCGTGCTGCGTCGCGGGGCCGAGCGCGCGTTCGGCGGCGGACAGCGAGTCGCGGAGCAGCCAGAATGCGTCCGACTGGGCTTCGCTGGTGGCGATCGTGGCGTCCTCGATCGCGCCGTCCTCGAACGCCTTGGCGAGCAGGCGTTCGAGGAGCGAGCTGGGGGATTCGCCTTCGGTGGAGGCCTCGGTCGCCTCGATGAGGAGGTGCCAGGGGTGGTGACCGGCGAGCGGGGCGCGGGCGTTCGGGAGATGCGCCACCGCCGCGTCGAGCGACTCGGCGGGGAGAATCTCGAAGCTCTCGATCGCGTCGGTCTTCGCCTGCATCGTACGCAGGAGTTTCAGTGCAGCCTGGGGGACCTGATGCCGACCCACGCCGTACCGCGCGCCGCGATTGCCGGAGCGAGGCGGAGCGTAGCCGCGGTGACGATCGCCAGCGTGCCCTCCGCGCCGATGAACAGCTGGTCGAGGTCATAGCCGCGATTGTCCTTCTTCAGCGCGGACAGGCCGTCGTGGATGCTGCCGTCGGCGAGCACCGCCTCGACGCCCGCGACGAGGCCGCGCATCGTGCCGAACTTCAGGACCTGCGTACCGCCGGCGTTGGTCGAGACGAGCCCGCCGATCGTGGCGGTGCCGCGCGCGCCGAGCGTCAGCGGGAAGCGCCACCCCTGCCCTTGCGCGGCGCCGTCGAGGTCGGCGAGGATCACGCCGGCCTCGGCAATGGCGAGCCCAGCTTGCGCATCGACGCTGCGGATGCGGTTCAAGCGACGGAGCGACAGGATCAGCGCCCTGCCGTCCGACGGCGCGGTCGCGCCGCCGACCATAGAGGTGTTGCCGCCCTGCGCGACCAGCGGCACGCTGTGTTCGGCCGCCGCCTTGACGATCAGCGCCACCTCCGCAGTCGAGCTGGGCGACAGCATCGCGGGCGCCGCGCCGTGAAAACGGCCGCGCCAGTCGTGCAGCCAGGGATCGATGTCGGCGGGGTCAGTGACGATCGCCTTGGCGTCGAGATGCGGCGCGAGCGCGGCCAGCATCGCGGCTTGCGAAGGCGTCAGGGTTGCTGTCTGAATTTGAACCACGTGAGCAGCGCTGGACAAAATTCATCGCGCGTTCAACGATTGGCCCTAACGGTTACGTCAACATGATCCATCCCGCGATTCCCGCCACCCTGCTCGCGCTTGCGGGCCTTTCGTCGCGGCCCCTTTTCTGCGGGCGGGCGCGATGTCCCCCAGCCTGGATTCGAGCTGGACGGCGTGCAGGTCGCGCAGATCTCGATCCACCAGCGCGTCATCATCCGCGTGCCCCGGATGAGCCGGGCGCCGGCGCGGACCTTCTCGCCGCCGCGGGAGTGGAAGGAGCATAAGGGCCCCAAATGCATCGCGGTCGCCGAGATCGCCGGCGCGATGCTGAACAAGGAGGGCGCGGTCGACCTGGTGATGGACGACACGACCCGGCTGCGCGCGCGGCTCGACGGCGACTGCAGGCCGCTCGATTATTATTCGGGATTCTATCTGCGGCCGGGGCCCGATGGCCTGATCTGCAAGGATCGCGATGCCATCCGCATGCGCTCGGGCGCGCGGTGCGAGATCGATGGGTTCAAGAGTTTGCGGCTGAAGAAGTAGCGGGGTCGGGCCGCTAACGTGCTTGGCGGATGCAAGGTCACCTGTTCCGTCATCCTGACGAAAGTCAGAATCCAGAGTAACTGACGGTACGCTGCTTGGCCCTGGATCCTGACTTTCGTCAGGATGACGGGATTTTGCGGAAGTGCGCCAGCCACCGGTGCCTCTCCATCCTCCATTCACCGCGTTTCCTTGACATTTGTCGCTAAATCGGCGAGCGCCGGAACGCTTGAGGGCAGTGCATTTCACCCTCCATTTACCGGACATTTGCATGAGTTTTGCCGACCTCGGCCTCTCCGACGAACTGCTCAAGGCAGTCACCGACTCCGGCTATACCGAGCCGACCCCGATCCAGGCTGGCGCGATCCCGTCCGTGCTGATGATGCGCGACATCATCGGCATCGCCCAGACGGGCACCGGCAAGACCGCGTCGTTCGTGCTGCCGATGATCGACATTCTCGCGCATGGCCGCAGTCGCGCGCGGATGCCGCGCTCGCTGATCCTCGAGCCGACGCGCGAACTCGCCGCGCAGGTGGCGGAGAATTTCGAGAAATACGGCGTCAATTCGAACCTCTCGATGGCGCTGCTGATCGGTGGCGTGTCGATGGGCGACCAGCTCGCTGCGCTCGAGAAGGGCGTCGACGTCCTGATCGCGACGCCGGGCCGGCTGATGGACCTGTTCGGGCGCGGCAAGATCATGCTCAACGGCTGTTCGCTGCTGGTGATCGACGAGGCGGACCGGATGCTCGACATGGGCTTCATCCCCGACATCGAGGAAATCTGCACGAAGCTGCCGAAGCAGCGCCAGACGCTGCTGTTCTCGGCGACGATGCCGCCGCCGATCAAGAAGCTGGCGGACAAGTTCCTGACCAATCCCAAGACGATCGAGGTGTCGCGCCCGGCGTCGACCAACCTCAACATCAAGCAGTATCTGGTGCCGGTGCCGAGCCAGACCGCCAAGCGCGACACTTTACGTAGGATTCTGGCGCAGGAAGAGGTGACCAACGCGATCATCTTCTGCAACCGCAAGACGACAGTGCGCGACCTGAACAAGGTGCTGAAGCAGGCGGGCTACAAGTCGGGCGAGATCCACGGCGACATGGAACAGCCGCAGCGACTGGCCGAGCTCGAACTGTTCAAGACCGGCGCGGTGACGATCCTAGTCGCGTCGGACGTCGCGGCGCGCGGGCTCGACATCAAGGGCGTGTCGACGGTGTTCAACTATGACGCACCGTGGCATCCGGACGACTATGTTCACCGGATCGGCCGGACGGGACGCGCGGGGGCTACGGGCACGGCGTACACGTTCGTCGCGCCCGACGATGCCGAGAATATCATCAATATTGAGAAGCTGACCGGGCAGACGATCGAGCGGTTGAAGGGTGCCGAGCCCAAGGCTGCTGCGGCACCTGCCGTGACCGAAGACGAGGGCACGGCGCGGCGCGCACGGCCGCGTCGCGGGGCGCGGTCCGAGACGTTTGCGCCGGTGCCGGTTGCGGCGGCGGTTGCCGAGGAGTCGGATCGGCCACGTACGCGGCGGGTGCCGCGGGCGGATACGGTCGCCCCGGCGATCGTCGCCGAAGTGCTGGCTGCGGCCGAGCCGGTTGCGGCGGCCAAGCGTCCGCGCTGGGAGCGTACGCCGATCGACGAGCCCGTGCCCGCGGTGAAGCCGCGCGTTGCGGAACCGGCACGGGTCGAGCCGGTGCAGGTCGAACCGGCGTATGTCGAACCGGTTCGTGCCGCGCCTGCGCGGTCGGAGCCGGTGCGGTCGGAACCGGTGCGTTCGCAACCTGTTCGTTCGGAAGCCGCGAAGGTCGAACCGCCACGGACGGAGCGCATTCCTGCGGATCCAACCGGTGGTCGCCGCCAACCGGTCGCCGATACGCCGGCGGATGGCTGGAACGGACCATTCCCGAGCTTCCTGAATGCCGTGATCGGAGGATATGAATGATGTCGATGCGCCGTATCGCCGCGCTTGCCCTGCTCGCCACCGCGGTCGCGGCCCCTGCCGCTCCCCGTGCGAAGGTGGTGGCGCCGCATGTGAATACGGCGAGCTTCGACAAGTTGCCCCAGCCTTTGCCGCTGCCGTATAATGAGTCGGCGAACGCCAATGCGCAGGTTGCGGCAGCGCGTGCGCGGGCACTGAAGACGCACAAGCGCTTGCTGATCGACCTCGGCGGCAACTGGTGCCTCGACTGCCGACTGCTTGCGGGAACGATCGACCTGCCCGAGATGAAGCGCTTCGTGGACAGCAAGTTCGTGGTGGTGACGGTCGACATCGGCCGCTTCGACAAGAACGGGCAGATCGCTGCGGGCTACGGCATCAAGGGGCGGCTGAAGGGCGTGCCGGCGGTACTGGTGGTCGATCCGCGGAGCAATCGGTTGCTGAACGCTGGGCATGAGACCGAGCTGGCGGATGCGCGGTCGATGGGGCCTCAGGCTCTGGCGAACTGGCTGGCGAAGTGGGCGGCTTGATCCGGGATTTTGAAAAACGTTTAGCGCTTTTTTGTTGCTGACCTGAAGCGATTGACGGGGCTCGCCTGCTCCACTGCGTCGCCCTGTTTGGCTTGCCCTCACCTATCGCCGCCTTCGGCCTCTCTCCTCTCCCCGATGGGAGAGGGAATGGGTCCGAGGCAGCTTTACCGGGCGAGCTTTTGCTAGCGGTTGATGCTCGTTCGACACTGGCTTCGTCGTTGCGAAGCAGTCCGGCGCGCGCCTCTTGCTCCTTTAGTCGGGAATCCGTCGTGCGGCGTTGGTCGCGACGCAATCGGCTCTCCAGGGAGCCGGTTTATGCCGCTCCGTTCGCTCTAATCCACGCCGTCATCCTGACGAAAGTCAGGACCCAGAGCCACGGGCGTTAGCTCCTGAGATCCTGGGTCCTGACTTTCGTCAGGATGACGGGTTTGGTTGGCGGGTCGCTCGCTCTTACGCAGCGACCGGGATCAGCGCATCGTCCAGCGCGCCGGCGCGCACATAGCCCGGGCGTGCCTTCAACCGATCGGCATAGTCGGCGAACGCCGGGCGGTCGGGAAGCGAGCCGAATTGCAGGCCCCAGATGACCTGCGATCCGACATAGACGTCGGCGGCGGTGAAGCGGTTTCCAGCGATGTGATCATGCGCGGCCACCGCGCGCTCCAGCACGTCGACGGCGGTGTCGTAGCTGCCATAGCCGATCATGCGCTGCTGGCTGTCGGTGGGCACGACGCCGAGCGAGCGGTTGCTGATCGCGGCTTCGAGCGGGCCGGCGGCGTAGAACAGCCAGCGATAATAGGCGGCGCGTTCGTCGGGGTGCGGTGCGAGATCGGCGTCGGGGAATACATCGGCAAGATACGCGCAGATCGCGGCGCATTCGGTGACGGTCTGGCCGTTGTGAACGATCGTCGGGACCTTGCCCATCGGGTTGATCGACAGGAACGGCTCGGTCTTCATCGTCGAGGCGTAGTCGAGGACGACGGTGTCATACTCAGCGCCGACTTCTTCGAGCATCCATCGGGCGATCCGGCCTCGCGACATCGGGTTGGTGTAGAGCGTTAGCGTCATGCGGGCCTCCCGAGAACGGATCGTGAACGAAGATCTCATGGAGTAGGGCCGCGGTCAAGCGGCTGCTAGCGAAGTAAGCTTGTTCTCCCGCGAAGGCGGGAGCCCAGGCTGGGCTCCCGCCTTCGCGGGAGAACAGGGACGTGGAGGGCTGGGCTCGGTTGCGGGCCCCTCAACCTTCCCCCGTTACACCAGCGCCTTGTCGAACAGCGCGAGCATCCGCGCCCAGGCCTTGTCTGCCTGGGCTGCGTTGTAGACCTTGCTGTCGGGCGGGCACCAGCCGTGCATGGTGCCTTCGTACACCTCGATCTCGGCCGGCAATTTCGCTGCTGCGAACGCGGTACGAAGCGTGTCCTTTTCGGTGGGCGAGCGGGCGTCGTCGTTGGCGGCGATCGCGATCAGGTACCGGCCCTTCATCTGCGGGATCAGGAGATGCGGGCTGTCGGGTTTGTCGGTGACGAAGCCGCCGCCGTGGAAGGTCGCGCCGGCGCGGATGCGGCTCGGCACGGCCGCGGCGGTGCGCAGGACCATCGGGCCGCCCATGCAATAGCCGGTGCTGGCCAGCCCACGCTTGCGGTCGGTCTGCGGCTGCGCGTCGATGAACGCGGCAAAGGCCTTGCGTCGCGGACGGTGCCTTCGGCGGTGAGCGCCTCGCGGAAAGGCGCGATGCGGCTTTGACCTCGGGCTGATCGTAGGATCTCGCCGGGCTTCAGGAACGGCGCCTTGGTCGAGCGGTAGAATTGGTTGACGACGAGCACCGCGTACCCCGATTGCGCGAGCCGGTCTGCCATCTGGCGGAAGGCGGGGCGGAGGCCCATGATGTCGGGCCAGATCAGCACGCCGGGGTGCTTGCCGGTGGCGGGCGCAACGAAATAGGCGTCGGCCTTGCCGTCGGGGTGGTGATCGAAACGTCGCGGCCCTTGATGACGGCGGCGTTGGCGGGGGCGGGCAGCAGCATGGCGAGACCCGCCGCGCCGGTCATGACGCCGAACTGGCGCCGCGAGACGCCGGCCAGATACGCTTCGTTATCGTCTGCGGTATGCTCGTCGCACATGGGGCTATCCTCTTGAATTTGGCCGCATGCTAACTCAGGCCGCGCGCCACCACCATACGCCATCTTGGATGTCGCGGGTCGCTCGGCCTTCGACTTCGAGGCGGCGGAGATGCGCGAGCGCTTCGCCGGTCGCCATGCCGAGGACGTCGGGGCCGATCGCGCGGCGGAACAGGCGACCGAAACAGTCGACCGCGCGGCGGGGCTCGGCGAGGAAGACGGCGAGTTCGTCGAGTCGCTCGCGGTGTTCGAGGTCCATCGCGTCGAGGCGGGTGTGGAGGCCGGTGAACGGGTCGCCGTGGCCGGGGAGGACGAGCAGGTCTGCCGGCAGCGTCTTGAGTTTTGCGATCGAAGCGAACCATTCGCCCAGCGGGTCGGCGTTCGGTTCGGTGACGCCGAGCGAGACGTTGGGGCTGATACGCGGGAGGACCTGATCGCCCGCGATGAGGATGCCGCCGGCTTCGTCGTACAGGCACGCATGTTCGGGGCAGTGGCCGGAGCCGGTGACGATCCGCCAGTCGCGGGTGCCGATGGTGAGCGTGTCGCCGTCCTCGATGCGGGTGTAGCTGAGCGGGAGGGGCGTGATGATCTTTCGGAAGCCGGCCCAGCCCTTGGCGGTGGCGTGGTCGATCTGGTCTGGGCCCCAACCTGCGCCGCGCCAGAAGGCGAGCATTTCGTGCGGGACTGACTCGCGCGCGTCGGCGGCGAGCATGCGCGCGGTGAGCCACTCGGCTCGGGTCATGATCAGGGTGCGGCATGGTGGTCGCACATCCAGCCGGCGAGGCCGATATGGTCGGGGTGGAAGTGAGTGCCGATCATCTTCGTGATGCGAGTATTGGCTTTGGGACCGCTGAAGATGGCTTTCCAGGCGTCGCGGGCTTCGGCCGTGTTCATGCCGGTGTCGACCAGCGCGTCGCCATCGGTGTCGGCGAGGAGCCAGCAGTTTACGTGTTTCAGCGGGCCGGGGATCTTGAGGCGGACCCAGTCTATGCCGGGGCGACCTCGAATACGTCACCGGCTTCGGGCTCTGCGCCGCCGAAGGGGTAGATCAGGCCCTTGTGGCTGGTCGGCGCGAAAGCTTTGCTGAGTTGGGTTGCCATCCGTTGCGGTTAGCAACTGGATGTGGCGGGAGATAGTGCCGCTGCACTGTGGCTGACGCCTGGCTAGCTGAACCACGCGACCTTCTCGATCCTCCCCCGCCAGGGGAGGTGGCTGGCACTCGCCAGACGGAGGGGAGGCAAGCGCCACCTCTGTTCCGTGTCCTCCCCCTCCGTCACCTTCGGTGCCACCTCCCCTGGCGGGGGAGGATTAGATTGGCGAATTCGTGCAAGTTCCGTCGCCCCGGATCTGTTCCGGGGTCCACCCTTCCGCGAACTATATTCTATCGATTTTGCGGGACCGTGGATGCCGGAACGAGCCCGGCATGACGGATAAGGGGGTCGCCCCCGCTTCGGGTTGAGTCTGGGCTCGGCGGTTGGCGGCCCTCGCTAGCCGTATCGTAGGAGGTGAACGCGGGCCCACCTCTACCCCCTCCCGCTTGCGGGAGGGGAAGAAAGGTCAGCGCTTGAACGGGTCGTCGAAGAGCGGCTTGACGGGGAGGACGCCGCCGTCTGCCACGAACTGTGCGTCCGCGGCTGCCTGGGTGCGCTCGGCGCGGAGCTGCTGGAGGAGCACTTCGCGGTCGCCTTCGAGGCGGGTGTCGGTGGGGGCTTCCATGCCGGCTGCCTTGGCCGCCTTCGCCACTGCTGCGTCCAACTCGCGCTGCGAGGTGAGACCCAGCGTGACCGGGTCCTTCGGGGTGATATTGGCGATGTTCCAGTGGCTGCGGTCGCGGATCGCGGCGATCGTCGTGCGGGTGGTGCCGATCAGCAGCGAAATCGCGCCGTCGGTGATCTCCGGGTGGTTGCGGATGATCCAGGCGATGCCGTCGGGCTTGTCCTGGCGCTTCGAGACCGGCGTGTAGCGCGGACCCTTGGTACGGCGGACCTGCTCGGGACCCTTGATCATCTTGAGCTGGTAATCGGGATCGGCAGCACCCTTGTCGATCTCTTCCTGCGTCACCTCGTGCGCGCGGACGGGATCGCGACCGGTCAGCTTGGTCGACGTCGTGTCGTCGGCGATCGCCTGGATCTCGAGGATGTGCAGGCCGCAGAAGTCCGCGATCTGCTCGAAACTGAGCGCGGTATTGTCGACCATCCAGGCGGCGGTCGCGTGGGGCATGAGCGGCTGGGCCACGGCGGAAACTCCGTAAAAATAGAAAGGGCCGCCCCTTTCGGAGCGGCCTGACATGAGAGAGACTTAGTGCGCGGCGGGCTATCAAGCAAGCACGCAAGCATGAGGCGGCATCAGGCCGCCATGAGCGGACGGTCCAGCGGGCGATCGAGCGGCACCAGCGCGTGCAGGAACTGGCGCGCGCTGGCCGGCCAGCTGTAGCGCGCGGCATAGGCGGCGCAGGTGACGCGGTCGCGGGTGAGTGCAGCGGCGATCGCGCTGTCGAGGTCGTCGTGCATCGCGCCGACACGGGTGTCGAGGACATCGATCGGGCCCGTGACGGGATAGGCTGCAACGGGCGTGCCGCACGCCAGGGCTTCGATCATGACGAGACCGAAGGTGTCGGTGCGGCTCGGGAAGACGAGGACGTCGGCGGTGCGATAGGCGGCGGCGAGGTCGAGGCCCGAGCGTTGGCCGAGGAACACCGCGTCCGGAAACCGGCGTGCGAGCGAGGCGCGCGCGGGGCCGTCGCCGACCACGACCTTGGTGCCGGGATGCGCGGAGGACAGGAACGCCTCGATATTCTTCTCGACCGCGACGCGGCCGACATAAAGTTGGATTGGGCCGGGCAGCGCCGCCATCTCGGGGTCGCGCGCGCCGTCGAGGCCGAACTGCGCGAAGTCGACGCCCCTGCCCCATTCGCGGACCTGATTCAGGCCGTGTTCTGCAAGCGCCTTCGCAACAGATGGCGTGGAGACGAGGATCGACTGCGCGGGGCGGTGGAACCAGCGGATGTAGCGCCAGATCCAGTCGGGGTTCGCGCCGGTGCGGGCGGCGACGTAATCGGGGAACTGCGTGTGATAGGCGCTGGTGAACGGGAGTGCGCGGGCGAGGCACCACGAGCGCGCGGCGAGGCAGACCGGGCCCTCGGTGGCGAGGTGGATCGCGTCCGGCCCGAAGCTTGCCAGCATGCGGCCGACCGCGCCGGAGCGGGCGAAGGCGAGGCGGATCTCGGGGTAAGTCGGGCATGGCATCGAGGCGAAGCGCTCGGGGGAGACTACCAGGACCTGGTGGCCGATCGATTCGAGTTCGCGCTGGACCGACTGGAGGGTGCGGACGACGCCGTTGACTTGCGGGCTCCAGGCGTCGGTGACGATCGCGATACGCATCGGTCTTCTCTCCATTTTACCCCTCTCCCCAAGGGGAGAGGGAGGGGCCCGCCGCACTTGCGGTGGGAGGGTGAGGGCACGCTTTTGTTTAGTGCGGTGGACTTGCCCTCACCCTCGCCGCTTCGCGTCTTTCCCTCTCCCCGACGGGGAGAGGATTTTGGGTTAGGCGGCCAACGCGACGACCTTGTCCTTCTGCGCGCGGCGATTTCGTCGCCCCAATGGAGCAACTCCATGCGGCCGTCGAAATGCTCGACCAACGCGGTGCAGCCTTCGACCCAGTCGCCGTCGTTGTAATATTCGATGCCGGCGATCTCGCGCATTTCGGCGGTGTGGATGTGGCCGCAGACGACCCCGTCGACGCCGCGCGCATCAGCGGCGTGCGCGACGACCTCCTCGAAGTGCGAGATGAAGGCGACCGCGTTCTTGACCTTGGCCTTGGCGTGCTTCGACAGCGACCAATAGGGCATGCCCATCCGGCGACGCGCGCCGTTGACCCAGCGGTTGAGGCCCATCAGCATCGTGTAGGCCGCGTCGCCGATATGCGCGACCCAGCGATGCGCGAGCGTGATCGCATCGAACTCGTCGCCGTGGAGCACCAGCAGGCGACGCCCGTCGGCGGTCTCGTGGATTGCTTTGCGGCGGATCGAGATGCCGCCGAAGTCGAGCCCCGAATATTGCCGGAACACTTCGTCGTGATTGCCGGGGATGTAGACGACGCGCGTGCCGCGCTTGGCGCGCTTGAGCAGGCGCCAGAGGACGTCGTTATGGGCGGCGGGCCAGTAGAATTTCTTCTTCAGGCGCCACCCGTCGATCATGTCGCCGACGAGGTACATCGTCTCGCTGTCGACGTGATCGAGGAAGTCGTTGAGCATGCCCGCGTTGCAGCCCCGCGTGCCGAGATGGACGTCGGAGATCCAGATCGTGCGGTACTGGCGCCGCTCGACGATCGGCTCCGGGATGGCGGGGCGCGAGTGGATGAAGTCGGCGATATCGGTGATGTCGGCGCCCATGATGCTAGATGGCGAAAACGTCGTTACGGCGTTCATGAGCTCGTCCCCCGGCAAGGTATCCCTCGCCGCGAGTATTAGCGGAGTATTGTTACAGGGTGGTCGCAGTCCGGTGACTGTTAGAAGTCAGCGCCGATAGCGTGTTTCCCCGCGAAGGCGGGGATCCAGTCTGGGCTCCCGCCTTCGCGGGAGAACAAGCTTTGGTTTTGATTAGCGCCTCAAGGAGACCACCCCGGCGCAGGCCGGGGTGGTGCAGTTTGAGTGGTAGGCGTTTGCCCTCCCCTCACTCCATCGTCAGCACGATCTTTCCGACGTGGTCGCCGGCTTCCATCCTCGTATGCGCGGCGGGGGCGTCAGCGAAGGCGAACACGCGGTCGATCACTGGCTTCAGCTTGCCGGCCTCGACGTGCGGCCAGACGGTGCGGGCGAGTTCGTCGGCGACCAGCGACTTGAACGCGGTGTCACGCGGGCGGAGCGTCGAGCCGGTCAGCGTCAGGCGGCGGCGCATGATTTCGAACAGGGGGACCGTCGCCGTCATGCCGCCCTGGACCGCGATCGAGACGTGGCGGCCGTCCTCCGCCAGGCATTGCAGGTTGCGCGGGACGTAATCGCCGCCGACCATGTCGAGCACCGCGGCGACGCCCTTGCCGCCGGTGATCTGCTTCACGCGCTCGACGAAATCCTCGGTCTTGTAGTCGATCGCGTGGGTCGCGCCGAGGCTGAGCGCGGCTTCGCACTTGGCCTTCGAGCCGGCGGTGACGATGATGTCGATGCCGAAGACGTTGCACAGGCCGATCGCCATCGTGCCGATCCCGCTGGTGCCGCCGTGGACGAGTACCGTGTCGCCTTCGGTGGCGTAGGCGCGTTCGAAGAGGTTGGTCCAGACGGTGAAGAGCGTCTCGGGCATCGCCGCGGCTTCGACCATCGTCAGCGCTGCGGGCACGGGCAGGCACTGGCCGAACGGCGCGACCGCGTATTCGGCATAGGCGCCGCCGGAGATCAGCGCGCAGACCGACTGGCCGATCTGTTCGTCGCCGACGTCTTGGCCGACCGCGACGATCGTACCGGAGATTTCCATGCCGAGGATCGAGGGCGCACCGGGCGGGGGCGGATACTTGCCCTGGCGCTGCATGACCTCGGGGCGATTGACGCCGGCCGCGGCGACCTTGACGAGCACTTCGCCCGGCCCGGGCTGCGGCAC
This sequence comes from Sphingomonas sp. AC411, assembly GCF_979253035.1. Taxonomy (NCBI): domain Bacteria; kingdom Pseudomonadati; phylum Pseudomonadota; class Alphaproteobacteria; order Sphingomonadales; family Sphingomonadaceae; genus Sphingomonas; species Sphingomonas sp. AC411. Next base: position 2,043,776 of record NZ_CEEDAQ010000001.1, read on the forward strand.
CGGACGATCGACGAGCACCAGCACGTCGGGACCGCCGGGCTGTTCCGGGTCGATCGCCTTCATGACGTCAGGTACACTTAAGTTACTGGATTGGTTTTCGGGTATCGCGGTCATCTGCTCGTCACGTCCCTTTTGAATTCCGCGCCTTATTGACATCACTCGGGTGCGGGTCAACGTTGCAGACACGATGGACCTGGAAGACGCCCCCTCCCGTCCCGACGATCTGCTTGACGCACTTGTGCGGCAGGACCTCGATCCGTTGTCGGTCGCCGAACTCGATGCACGCATCACCGTGCTGCAGGGCGAGATCGCGCGCTGCCAGGTCAAGAAGGACCGTGCCGTCAGTCATCGCGCCATCGCTGACGACCTGTTCAGGCGGTGACCGGCGCGGCGGTGCCTCTGTTCGCTGCCACGGCATCGACCGGCACTGTTCGATCGACCATTGCCGCATGGCCCCATCCCGCCGTCATCCCAGCGAACGCTGGGATCCAGAGCCATAAGCGTCCGCGGTCTTGGCCCTGGATCCTGGGTCGAGCCCAGGATGACGGAGCAAGGAGGAGCGCCGCGTGATCTTTAACCGACGCAGGAACGGTCGGGCCACGGTTCAAGTGCTTGATGCGACCGATATCAGTTCCGACATAGTGGCAAAGGGCTTGCGTTCTCGCGGCCCGACAGGAGTATTGTAAATGCCATCATTTGCACCCGCCCTCGAGACCACGCTGCACAAGGCGCTCGAGGCGGCGTCGTCCCGGCGCCACGAATATGCGACGCTGGAGCATCTGCTGCTCGCGCTGATCGACGACGAACATGCGTCGAAGGTCATGACCGCGTGCAACGTCGAGATCGGCGAACTGAAGAATACCGTCGCGCATTACCTCGATAGCGAGCTTGATGCGCTGAAGGTCGATGCGGCGACCGACCCCTCCCCCACCAGCGGGTTCCAGCGCGTCGTCCAGCGTGCGATCCTCCACGTCCAGTCCTCGGGCCGCGACGAAGTGACGGGTGCCAATGTGCTCGTCGCCCTGTTCAGCGAGCGCGAGAGCTATGCGGTCTATTTCCTGCAGCAGCAGGACATGAGCCGCCTCGATGCGGTCAGCTTCATCAGCCACGGCGTCGGCAAGGGTGGCCAGCAGGCGACTGAAGCCTCCACGCCAAAGGGTGCCGACGACGAGAAGCCGGCCAAGGGACAGGAGAAGGGCAAGACGGAAAGCGCGCTCAAGCAATTCACGGTCGACCTCAACGAGAAGGCCAAGAACGGCAAGGTCGATCCCCTGATCGGGCGCGGGCCGGAGGTGGATCGTACGATCCAGATCCTGTGCCGCCGGTCGAAGAACAACCCGCTCTATGTCGGTGATCCCGGCGTCGGGAAGACCGCGATCGCCGAAGGCCTGGCGCGGAAGATCGTCGAGGGTGACGTGCCCGACGTGCTGTTGCCGGCGATCATCTACTCGCTCGACATGGGCGCGTTGCTGGCGGGCACGCGGTACCGCGGCGACTTCGAGGAGCGACTGAAGGCGGTCGTCAACGAGCTCGAGAAGCTGCCGGACGCCGTGCTCTTCATCGACGAGATCCACACCGTGATCGGTGCGGGCGCGACCAGCGGCGGCGCGATGGATGCGTCGAACCTGCTCAAGCCGGCTTTGTCGGGCGGCACCATTCGTTGCATCGGCTCGACGACGTACAAGGAGTTCCGCAATCACTTCGAGAAGGACCGCGCGTTGCTGCGGCGCTTCCAGAAGATCGACGTGAACGAGCCCACGATCGAGGATACCATCAAGATCCTCGCGGGCCTGCGCTCGGCGTTCGAGGATCACCACAACGTCAAGTACACGCCCGATGCGATCAAGTCAGCGGTCGAGCTGTCGGCGCGGTACATCAACGACCGCAAGCTGCCGGACAAGGCGATCGACGTGATCGACGAGGTCGGCGCGATGCAGATGCTGGTGCCGCCGAACAAGCGCAAGAAGACGATCACGCCGAAGGAGATCGAACAGGTCATCGCGACGATGGCGCGGATCCCGCCAAAGTCGGTGTCGACCGACGACAAGCTGGCACTGGCCACGCTTGAGACGGACCTGAAGCGCGTGGTGTTCGGGCAGAATGCGGCGATCGAGAAGCTGTCGTCCGCGATCAAGCTGGCGCGGGCGGGTCTGCGCGAGCCGGAGAAGCCGATCGGCAACTATCTGTTCACTGGGCCTACCGGTGTCGGCAAGACCGAAGTCGCCAAGCAGCTGTCGACGATTCTGGGCATTCCGCTCCAGCGGTTCGACATGTCCGAATATATGGAGCGGCATTCGGTCAGCCGTCTGATCGGTGCGCCCCGGGCTATGTCGGGTTCGACCAGGGCGGCCTGCTGACCGATGCGGTCGACCAGAACCCGCATTGCGTGCTTCTGCTCGACGAGATCGAGAAGGCGCATCCGGACCTGTTCAACATCTTGTTGCAGGTGATGGATAACGGGCGGCTGACCGACCAGCACGGCAAGTCGGTCGATTTCCGCAACGTCATCCTGATCATGACGACCAATGCGGGTGCCAGCGACATGGCGCGCGAGACGGTCGGCTTCGGGAATCTCACTCGTGAGGGCGAGGACGAGCAGGCGGTTCAGAAGATGTTCACGCCGGAATTCCGCAACCGTCTCGATGCGGTGGTGCCGTTCGGGTACCTCCCGACCGAAGTCGTGGCGCGGGTGGTGGACAAGTTCATCCTCCAGCTCGAACTCCAGCTGGCGGATCGCGGCGTGCACATCGTTCTCGACGACGAGTCGAAGGCGTGGCTGACGACCAAGGGCTATGACAAGCTGTACGGCGCACGACCGATGGGTCGCCTGATCCAGGAGAAGATCAAGCAGCCGCTCGCCGAGGAATTGCTGTTCGGCAAGCTGGTGCACGGCGGCGAGGTGACGGTGAAGATGAAGGACGGCGCGCTGTCGTTCGCGATCGAGCCGGCCGCGCCGAAGAAGCCGAAGAAGAAGGGCAAGGTGGAGACGGTCGACGCGAAGTAATTTCGGGTTGCGGTTGAGTTTGAAGGGCCTGACGTCGGAGCGATCCGGCGGCAGGCTTTTTGGGGCTGGGTCGGGCGGTCGTTGCGGGACGGGTCGACAGTCAGGGTTCGGTTCGGAACCGCTTGCCGCAAGGGAGCGTGTTCCCCTGCGAAGGCGGGGGCCCAGACTGGGCTCCCGCCTTCGCAGGAGAACAAGGAGCAGGTGCTGCGCCTGAATGCTTGGGCACTTCTACCCTAAACACCAGCCCCCCGACCGCCACCAGCCCTCCCCAATCGAACTTGCCCCGCCCCGCTTGCGATCCTCCCCGCCAGGGAGGTGGCGCCGGAGGCGACGGAGGGGAGGACACGGAACGCGGGTTATCCCTTACCTCCCCCTCCGTCTGGCAAGAGCCAGCCACCTCCCTGGCGGGGGAGGATTCAGTAGGGCCGGCACTAACGTTTACCGATAGTTGGGGAAGCGTTGCTAGCGTCGGGGCATGGAACGCTTGGCATGGCTGCGATGGATGATCGGTGCGCTCGCGCTGGCGTTCGGGCTTGCCGTCGCCGCGCCGGCCGTCGCGGTCACCGGAACGCCGCTTGCGGTATGCGTCCGCCCCGCGCTGCCCGGACAGACGGCGGCCGCGCTGTTCGCCGAGCCGGCCGGTTTCGACTGCGCCACCCCGCAGACGCGGTTCGGCGGCGGCGACTTCTGGATCCTGTCGCAGCGCCTGCCGACGGTCGACGGCGACGACGCTACCGTACGAATCGGCAGCACCTGGGTGAACCGGGTCACGCTGTTCGTGCTGTATGCCGACGGGTCGATCCGCCGGACCGGCTTCACCTCGCGCACCGCCGGGCGCTCGCTCGGGCTCGGCGCGGTGATCGTCCAGCCATTGCCGCGACACGATGCGACGCCGGTCCGGCTGCTCTGGCATGTCGAGGGCGCGGCGAACCTGCGCGGGTTGATGCTCGGCCCGGCGATCGCGAGCCACGACCAGCGCGACACTACCGAGATATTGCTGGCGGCGCTGTACGGCGGCTTCGGCGGCATGGCGATCGCGCTGATCGTCTACAATCTCGCGCTGTGGGGCGCGCTGAGGCAGGCGTTCCAGCCGGCCTATTGCCTGCTGGTGCTGTGCCTGCTCGCCTATGCGCTGACCTCGTCGGGGGCGCTCGGGCAGATGCTGCCGGGGCTGGACAATAATGATCGCCAGCGGCTGAACGCGCTGTTCCTCGCCGGTTCCGCCGCCGCCGCTCTGCTGTTCGCGCGCACCTTCTTCGAGCGCGCGGTGTTCGCCGGGTGGCTGCGCCCGGCGAGTACGATGGTGATGGCGGCGTTGCTGTTCACCGGGCTGGTATGGGCGGCCTTCGCGCCGTGGCATTTCCATATGCTCGATACGCTGCTGGCGAGTGCGTACCTCGCGCTGCTGGTGCTGATACCCGTCGTCCTCTTCCGGGCCTGGCGCGCGCGGAGCAATTTCCTGTGGCTGTTCGCGCTGGCGTGGAGCGTACCGATCGTGGTGGCCGCGCTGCGCGTCGCCAATGCCTTCGAACTGCTCGCGTGGAGCATCTGGCTCGACAATTCGACGATCCTGTCGATGGCGCTCGAATCGATGCTGTCGAGCCTGGCGATCGCGTACCGGATCCGGCTGCTCAGCGTCGAGCGTGATACGGCGCGCGAACAGGAGATCGCCGCACGGCTGCTGGCGGATACCGAGCCGCTGACCGGGCTGCTCAATCGGCGCGCGTTTTTGGCGCAGGCGATCGGGCGGCCGGGCGACCAGATGCTGCTGATCGCGGATGTCGATCACTTCAAGCGCGTCAACGAGAGGATCGGCCATGACGGCGGCGACGAGGTGCTGCGGGTGGTGGCGCGGGCGCTGCGCAACGCGGTGCCGCCCGACGCACTGGTGGCGCGGATTGGCGGCGAGGAGTTCGCGATCCTGCTCGACGCGACCAGTGCCATCGCGCCCGACGCCGTGCTGGAACGCCTGCGCAGCCAGCGTATGCCGTTCGACATCGTGGTGACCGCGAGCATCGGCGCGTGCACCGGGCCCCTGCTGTACGAGAAGGACTGGAAGCTGCTCTATAACTGCGCCGACCGTGCGTTGTTCGCGGCAAAGGCGGCGGGGCGCGACCGCGCGCGCGAGGCGCCGCCGGTGTGCATCGCCGCCTGACCGCCGTCTGCCCATCGTCTGCCCGCCGGGCGACTTGTCGGCGAAGGCGATTTGCGACATGATCGCGCGCATTGCCGGGGGGACAGGATGCGGAATCGTAAGGGAATGCTGGTGCTCGCAGGGGTGATCGCGTTGACCGCCATCGCCGTGCGCCACCCGACCGTCGACCTGCAGCTGGTCACGCATGATTCGCGCGATCCTTCGCCGCACCGAATGCAGGCGGCGGTCGACTTCCGCCTGGTCGGCGTGTCCGTGCTGTATACCTGGACGGTGAACCGGTTGCGCTGAACACGGGCGCCACGTCCTTGACCCTCGTCCGGTGCCTGCGCCATAGCGGCCGGCATGGACACGCCGATCGAAGACCTCGCGTTCGAGGATGCACTGAAGGAACTCGAGCTCATCGTCGGGAAGCTGGAAAGTGGCGATACGCCGCTGCAGCAGGCGATCGAGCTGTACGAGCGCGGCAACAAGCTGCGCCAGCGTTGTGCCGACCGGCTCGATGCGGCGCAGGCGCGGATCGAGGCGATCCGGCTCGATGGCGACGGCAAGCCCGCGGGCGTCCGTCCGTTCGCGGCAGGCTGACGCGGTGAGCGACATGCCTCCCGCGCTGTCCGCGGCGCTTGCCGAGGTTTCGGCCGAGATCGACCGGCAGTTCGACGAATTGCTGGCGATTCCCGACGATCCGCGCGGCGACCTGTACCGCGCGATGCGGCATGCGGCGATCGGCGGCGGCAAGCGGCTGCGGCCGTTGCTCGTGTTCGCGACCGCCAATCTGTTCGACGTGGCGCGCGAATGCTCCGCACGGGCGGCGACTGCGATCGAGGCGATCCACGTCTATTCGCTGATCCATGACGACCTGCCGTCGATGGACAATGACGACATGCGCCGCGGCAAGCCGACGGTGCACAAGGTGTTCGACGAGGCGACGGCGATCCTGGCGGGCGACTGCCTGCACGCGATGGCGTTCGAGATCCTCGCCGATCCGGCGACCCATCCCGATCCATTCGTGCGGATCGAACTCGTCCTCGACCTCGCACGCGCCGCCGGGCCGAACGGCATGGCGGGCGGCCAGAAGATGGATATCGAGGCGGAGTCGACGCGCTTCGACCTCAACACCGTCACGCGGCTCCAGCAGATGAAGACGGGCGCGTTGATCTCGGCGTCGGTCGAGGCAGGGGCCATCCTCGGGCGCCTGCCGTCCGAGGGACGTGTCGGGCTGCGCGGCTATGCGCATGACCTGGGGCTCGCGTTCCAGATCGCCGACGACCTGCTCGACGCCGAGGGTGACGAGGCGGTCGCGGGCAAGAAACTGCGCAAGGACGAGGGCGCCGGCAAGGAGACGTTCCTGTCGCTGCTGGGCCCCGAGCGCGCGCGCGAACAAGCGCGGATGCTGGTCGACCAGGCGGTCGCGCACCTGCACAGCTATGGCAAGGAAGCCGATCTGCTGCGGGATATCGCGCGCTACGTGCTCGAACGCGACCGCTGAACCGACAACCGGAGAGTCCGACATGACCGCACGCATTGGTGTCTATCCCGGCACGTTCGATCCGGTCACGTTGGGCCATATGGATATCATCCGGCGCGGCGCGAAGCTGGTCGACCGGCTGGTGATCGGCGTCACGACCAACCCTTCGAAGTCGCCGATGTTCACGATCGAGGAGCGGATGGCGACCGTCCGCCGCGAGGTCGCCGGGATCGGCGGCGACATACAGGTCGTCGAGTTCGATTCGCTGCTGATGGACTTCGCCGAGCGGCAGGGCGCGAAGGTGATCGTCCGCGGACTGCGTGCAGTCGCCGATTTCGAATACGAGTACCAGATGGCGGGGATGAACCAGCAGATCAATCCGCGCGTCGAGACGGTGTTCCTGATGGCCGATGTCGCGTTGCAGCCGATCGCGAGCCGGCTGGTGAAGGAAATTGCGTTGTACGGCGGAAATATCGCGAAGTTCGTGCCGGAATCGGTGCGCGAAGAGGTGGTTGCGCGGGTCGAAAAGATCGGCCGCAAGGGGAGCTGATCTTCTTCGCCCCTCCCTGGAAGGGAGGGGTTGGGGTGGGTCGGGTTCCGCTTGGTCCAGAGGTGGTGGCTCAAGCTGGCCTACCACCCCAGCCCCTCCCTTTCAGGGAGGGGAGCAGTTCGGCGTACTCTGCCCCCGCACGTTCAGATTGGCGCAAGCCGGGAATTGCTCTAAGTGGCGGCAGCCTGGTTGCGCCGGGCCTCTTGCGAGTGGGAATTTGATGCGCTTTTTCGTCGGAATGTTCGCGTTGCTCGGGTGCCTGGTCACGGTGCCGGTCGCGGCGCAGAAGAAGGATGTCGTGGCAGCCCCTGCGCGCCTGACGCCGCCGCTCACGACCGATACACAGAATCTGCTGCTGCTCGACCTGTCGACCGGTGGCCGCGTGACGATCTGGCTGCGGCCCGACGTCGCGCCGTTGATGGTCGAGCGGATCAAGACGCTCACGCGCCAGCATTTCTATGACGGCCTCGCGTTCCATCGCGTGATCGACGGCTTCATGGCGCAGGGCGGCGATCCCAAGGGCGACGGCACCGGCGGATCGACGCTGCCCGACGTGAAGGCGGAGTTCAATTACCTGCCGCACGTCCGCGGGGCCGTCTCGGCTGCACGGTCGGACAAGGAGGACAGCGCCAACAGCCAGTTCTTCATCGTCTTCCAGCCGCGCCTCAGCCTCGACAAGAAATACACCGTGTTCGGCCGCGTGATCGACGGCATGCAGTATGTCGACGCGATCGAGCGCGGCGAGCCGCCCGCGAACCCGTCGCGGATCGTCCATGCCTATATCGCGGCGGACAATCCTCCGGCGTATGTCGCGGGCCCGCCTGCCCCGGCGCTCGGCGCACCGGTTACGTTGCCGGGTACGGCGACCGGTCCGGATGCGGCCAAGCCCAAGCTCGCACCGGCTGCCCGCAAAGCGCAGGTCAATAAGGCTCCTGTAAAGAAGTGATCTCGCGTTGAACGTCGACCTTTTCGACTTCGACCTGCCGACCGACAACATCGCGCTCCGCCCTGCGGCGCCGCGCGATGCTGCGCGGATGCTGGTGCTCGAAGGTGATCACACCACGGATGCGGGCGTGTCGGACCTGCCTTCGCTCCTGCGGCGTGGCGACATGCTCGTGTTCAACGATACGCGGGTGATTCCGGCGCAGCTCGACGGGCAGCGCGGCGATGCCAAGATCGGCGCGACGTTGCACAAGCGCGAGGGACCGCGACGGTGGCGTGCATTCATCCGTAATGCGCGGCGGCTGCGCGATGGCGACGTGATCGAGTTCGCCAACGGCGTCAGCGCCGCGGCGGTCGATCGCGAGGACGACGGGAGTTACGCGCTGGTGTTCGCGGGCGACGAGCCAATCGAGCTGCTGCTCGAACGCGCGGGGCACATGCCCCTGCCCCCGTATATCGCCGGCAAGCGCCCGACCGACGAACGCGATGCGGACGATTACCAGACGATGTTCGCGTCCGAGCCGGGTGCGGTCGCGGCTCCGACGGCGGCGCTGCACTTTACGCCGAAGCTGGTGGCGGCGCTCGATGCGGCGGGCATCGGGCATGCCACGCTGACGCTGCATGTCGGCGCGGGGACGTTCCTTCCCGTGAAGGCGACCGATACGACCGAGCACAAGATGCATGCCGAATGGGGTCGGATCGATGCCGCCACCGCCGATCGGCTCAATGCGGTTCGCGCGAACGGTGGTCGTGTGATCGCGGTCGGGACGACGTCGCTGCGGCTGATCGAGAGTGCGACCGGCGAGGACGACGTGATCCGCCCATTCGATGGCGACACCGCGATCTTCATCACACCAGGGTATCGGTTCCGTGGGATCGACGGGCTGATGACCAATTTTCACCTGCCGCGATCGACGTTGTTCATGCTGGTGTCGGCGCTGATGGGACGCGAGCGGATGCAGGCGGCGTATGCGCATGCGATCGCTGAAAAGTATCGTTTCTACAGCTATGGCGACGCCTCGCTTCTGCTGCCATGACAGGCGGCATGCTGCTCGCTCTAGCTCTGCTCCAGGCCATTACCGCCGCCCCGCCGCCCGCGGGGACGCCACAGCCGCCCGCAACGATCTTCGCCGAGCCCGCGGCCATGTTCATCGCCGCTTGCGATGCGAATGGCGATGGCCGCGTGACGCAGGCCGAGCTGACCGCGTGTGTCGCGCGAAGCTATGCCACCGCCGAGGGCGCGGCGACGGGGTCGATCGGGTACATCGCCTATGCCGATTGGGCGCAGGCGTGGCTGGGTGATCGCAACGCGTTGCCGAGCCCGTTCGAAGTCGATCGCGACGGCGACAATCGGATCACGCTCGCCGAATTGCAGACGCGGTTCGCGCAATTCTTCGCAAGGTTCGACCGCGACAAGGATGGCATGCTGACCCGCGCCGAACTCATCACCATCCGCGGCGCGCCGGTCGGCGATCGCTACGGCATCCGCAAGAAACGCTGATACCATGACCCGCCCTCGCTTCGACTTCACCATCTCCGCCACCGACGGCAAGGCGCGCACGGGCGTCATCGCGATGCAGCGCGGCGACATCCGCACGCCCGCGTTCATGCCGGTCGGCACCGCGGCGACCGTCAAGGGGATGAAGCCCGCGGACGTGGTCGGTGCGGGCGCGGACATCATCCTCGGCAACACCTATCACCTGATGCTGCGACCGGGCGCCGAGCGGGTCGCGCGACTTGGGGGCTCCACGCGTTTTCGGGCTGGTCGAAACCGATCCTGACCGATTCCGGCGGCTATCAGGTGATGAGCCTCGCCGATCTCACCAAGCGCTCCGAGGAGGGCGTGTCGTTCAAGTCGCACCTCGACGGCACGCGGCATCTGCTCAGCCCCGAGCGGTCGATCGAGATCCAGCGGCTGCTCGGCTCGAACATCGTCATGGCGTTCGACGAACTGGTGCCGACGACCTCGACGCGCGAGGTGCAGGCGGCGGCGATGGAGCGATCGATGCGCTGGGCGAAGCGGTCGCGCGCGGCATTCGATAGCGGCGAAGATCATGCTGAGAACAATGCGATCTTCGGAATTCAGCAGGGTGCGCTGAACGAGGGATTCCGGAAGTCCTCGGCGGATGCGCTGATCGATATCGGTTTCGACGGCTATGCGGTCGGCGGACTGGCGGTCGGCGAGGGCCAGGAGGCGATGTTCGGCTGCCTCGACTTCGCGCCGGACCAGCTCCCGGTCGACAAGCCGCGCTACCTGATGGGGGTCGGCAAGCCGGACGACATCGTCGGTGCGGTCGAGCGCGGGATCGACATGTTCGACTGCGTGATGCCGACGCGGTCGGGGCGTACCGGCCAGGCGTTCACGCGCACCGGCCCGATCAACATCCGTAACGCGAAGTTCGCCGAGGATATGGGGCCGCTCGATCCCGCCTGCCCCTGCCCGGTCTGCGCGACCTGGGGTCGGGCGTATCTGCATCACCTCGTCCGGTCGGGCGAAATGCTTGGCGCAATGCTGATGACGGAGCATAACATCTGGTTCTACGAAACGCTGATGGCAGACCTGCGGGCGGCGATCGCCTCGGGAACGCTGACGCAGTTCGCGAATGATTTCCGCGCGGTGTATGCCCGGAAGAGTGAAGGAGAGCCCAAGTGACCATCAAGATCGATAGCGATACCCCGAACGAGATCCTCGCCGCCGCGAAGGAGGCGAAGCTGCAGGCCGAAGCCGCCGCGCACAACGCCGCCGAGAAGGCCAAGAGCTGGCCGCTCGCGAAGATCGGACTGGGCGTCGGGATCGGCTCGGCGGCGATCGCGGGCGCGGTGCTGTTCGCGAACCGCAACAAGTAAGGACCTCCATGCGCCTCCTCCGCTCCGCTTTGCTGCTGACCGCGGCATGTCTTCCCGTGGCGGCGGTGGCGCAGACCGCTCCCGCACAAGTTTCGGTCAAGCCGATCGCCTATACCGAGCGCACGCTGCCGAACGGCCTGCGCGTCTATGCGATCCGCGATACCGGTACGCCGAACGTGTCGGTGCAGGTCTGGTACGATGTCGGTTCGAAGGACGACCCCAAGGGCAAGTCCGGGTTCGCGCACATGTTCGAACATCTCATGTTCAAGTCGACGCGCAACCTCGTGTCGGAGCAGATGGACCGGCTGACCGAGGATGTCGGCGGGTATAACAACGCGTCGACCAACGACGACTATACCAATTATTACGAGGTGATCCCCGCCAACCACCTCCAGCGGCTGCTGTTCGCGGAAGCCGACCGGATGGCGAGCCTCGTCGTGGAGCCCAAGAGCTTCGGGTCCGAGCGCGACGTCGTGAAGGAGGAATTGCGCCAGAGCACGCTCGCTCGGCCCTACGGCAAGCTGTTCTCGCTATATTATCCGGCGCTCGCTTATACCGCGCACCCCTATGCGCGGGGGACGATCGGCAGCCTGGAGAATCTCGAGGCGGCCGGAATCGATGACGTTCGCGCGTTCCATGCGACCTATTATCGGCCGGACAATGCCATCCTGGTGGTGTCGGGCAATTTCGATCCGGCACAGTTGAACGGCTGGGTCGATCAGTATTTCGCCAAGATCAAGAAGCCGGCGGCGGCAATTCCGCGCGTGACGGTGGCCGAGCCGGCGCGAACCAAGGCGGTGACGCGCACCGTGTACGAGCCGAACACGCCGTTGCCTGCGGTGCTGGTCAGCTATCACGTGCCTGCCGACCGCGATGCGGATAGCGCGGCGCTGACCGTGTTGAACGCGGTGCTGGCGACGGGCGAGAGTTCGCGGCTGTACGAGAACGTGGTGTACCGCGACCAGGTCGCGCAATCGGCGGAGGCGTTCCTCGATACCAAGCAGTCGACCGGCAATCTGGTGGTCTATGCGATCATGGCGGGCGGCAAGACGGCCGAGGCGGGTGAGGCCGCCTTGAAGCGCGAGATCGCGCGGTTCAGGGATGCACCCGTGAGCGCGGCCGAACTGGCCGAGGCGAAGAACGAGATCCTGACCCAGTCGATCCAGTCGCGCGAGACCGCTGAGGGCAAGGCGAGCACGCTCGCCGCCGCGGTGTTGATCGATGGCGATCCGCAGGCGGCGGACAAGCAGCTTGCGGCGATCGCGCGGGTGACTGCGGCGGATATCCAGCGGGTGGCGCGAAAATATCTGGGCGAGAACCAGTCCGCGACGATCCGCTACATGCCGATCGCCGACAAGCCTGCGACCGGCGTTGCCGATACGATCGCGGTGGCGCCGACCGTCCAGGTCGCGGAGCTGAAGGCGCCTGCGGATATCGAGATCGTGACGCCTGCGCCCGACGGCCAGGGCGTGCAGCCGCCCGCGCCGAGCGCGCCGGTGTCGCCGACGATCCCGCAGCCGGTAGAGGTTCGCCTGGCCAACGGCATGCGGCTGGTCACGGTGGAGCGGCACGACCTGCCGATCGTCACCGCCTATCTGGTGACTGCCGGTGGTGCGGCGACCGATCCGGCGAACCGCGCCGGCGTGAGCAGCCTGGCCGCGGAATTGCTTACCAAGGGGACCAGGACGCGCTCGGCAACGCAGATCGCGCGGGCGATCGAGGGCTTGGCGGCGCGATCGGCAGCGCGGCGGGCAGCGATGGCGCGTCGGTCGACGTGACGGTGAAGTCTGATCAGCTTGCGCCGGCGATGGCGATCCTCGCGGACGTGGCGGTCAACCCGGCCTTCGCCCCCGAGGAAATCGAGCGAGCGCGCACGCAGCAGGTCGATGCCGTCACGCTGGCGCTTAAGAACCCCGCGCAGGTCGCCGGGCTCGTCGCGGACCGTGCGGTGCTCGGCGGATCGCCTTATGGGGCACCGATCGGGGGGACGCCCTTGTCGTTGAAGGCCATCACCCGGCCCGATATCGCCGCGGCCTATGCACGGAGTTTCCAGCCGGGCCAGGCAACGCTGATCATGGTCGGCGACGTCACCGCGGCGCGTGCGAAGGCGTTGGCGGAGGCGCAGTTCGGACGCTGGCAATCGGCTGGCGCAGCGCCGGCGAAGGCGCCCGAGGTCGTGTATCCCAAGCCTCGCGTGATCGTCGTCGACATGCCCGAGGCGGGTCAGGCAGGCGTGGTCGTCGCGCGGCCGGCGATTGCCCGGAACGATGCGCGCTATTACCCGCTGGCGGTCGGCAACACCGTGCTCGGCGGTGGCTTTTCGTCGCGGCTGAACCAGGAAATCCGGATCAAGCGCGGGCTTGCCTATGGCGCGAGCAGCGGGCTGGATGCGGGCAAGACACAGGGGACGGTCGCCGCGCGGACGCAGACCAAGAATCCGACCGCAGCGGAGGTCGTGACGCTGATCGCCGCGGAGATGGCGCGGCTGGGGTCGGCGCCCGTGCCCGCCGCCGAACTGGATACGCGCAAGGCCGTGCTGGTCGGTAATTTCGGGCGCGGAATCGAGACGACGTCGGGCGTTGCCGGTATTCTCGGCGCGTATGTCCAGAACGGCGTGCCGCTGGGCGAATTGCAGCGCTACACCGGACAAGTCGGCGCAGTCGATCCGGCGGCGGTGCAGGCGGCGGCGGTCGCGTTGCTCGATCCGAAGGCGGCGAGCATCGTCGTGGTCGGCGACGCCAAGCAGTTCATCGAACCGCTGCGCAAGGCGTATCCGAACGTGGAAGTGATCCCCGAGGCTGCGCTGAAACTGGATACCGCAACCTTACGGTAAGCCATCGGTGCTAAGCCGATCCGTGCCCCGACGGCCGATCGTGATCCGGAAGGGCATGACGCGTCGGTGGTAACGGCAGGGAAGGATATGTGAGATTATCGTCCTTCCCCTGTCGAGCCACGCATACCGAACCAGAGCAATGGGCGTTCTATGTTTTGGTACGGAGCAAGGCAGAAACCGCTCCGTCACCCCGGACTCGTTCCGGGGTCCACGGTTCCGCAAGCCCGAGTCCCTCGATCTTGCGGCACCGTGGATGCCGGAACCAGTCCGGCACGACGGAGAAAAGAATTGATTGGCGTTTAAACTGAATGTCGATCGGCCCCAGCCAGCTCCGTCCCGCGGTGGGACAGCCGAAATTCGGACGGGATCGGCCCGTGGAAATCGGCTATTCGATAGCATTGTTCAAGTGTGTGAGCATTCCGCTCATTCCGGCATCATGAGGTCATAGCGTGCGCGTTCGGGTGCAGACGGTTCGGCTGATGCGTCGCATCTGGTTGGCGATGGTCGCCACGGTGCTGGTGATCGGCGCCGGCATCTCCGCGCACGCGGCTCTCCGGGGCATTTCCGCGCGCAATGCTGCGCGCGATCGGGCGATGGTGGCGGCGGATACGCGCGCAGTGTCGAACGCGATGCCGTCTGTCGATCAGGAAACCGCGGCGCCAGCGGCTGGCGTGACGGGGACGATCGACCTGCCCGATCTGCCGATCCCCGCGGGCGCGGTGCTGGATGCGGGCGTCGTGCCCGCACGGCCGTTCTCGATGGCGGGCGCGTCGGCACTCGACCGTGACCGCGCGCTGCAATGCCTCACGGCCGCGATCTATTACGAAGCCGCCTCCGAGTCCGACGCCGGGCAACAGGCGGTGGCGCAGGTCATCCTCAATCGCGCGCGCCACCCGGCGTTTCCGGGGACGGTGTGCGGCGTGGTGTATCAGGGATCGGAGCATGCCGGCTGCCAGTTCAGCTTCGCCTGCGACGGTGCGCTCGCCCGTATGCCGGCGCGGGCGGCGTGGGTGCGCGCGGCGCGAGCGGCGGGGATGGCGCTGGCGGGCTATGTCTATGCACCCGTCGGGCTGGCGACGCATTATCACACCTATGCGGTGACGCCGGCATGGAACCGGGCGCTGGTGATGACCGACGTGGTCGGCGCGCATTTCTTCCATCGGTGGAAGGGGTATTGGGGCACGTCCGCCGCGTTCAATCAGCGCTATGCGGGCGGCGAGCCGGTGCCGGGGCCACATATGACGTTGCCCCCAGTCGCGCCGCCGACACCGCAGATGATCGCTGCGGCTGGGGCAGCGGCGGTCGCCGTTCCGGTGCCGGTCGCGCTTGCGGAGGTTAAGCCGGTGTCTGCCAAGCCAGCCGTGCCGGTCGTGACGGATATGCTGCCACCGGAATCGCAGATCCTCGATCGGTGGAAGGATTCGGGGAAGCCGTTGAAATAGGTGCCGGTATCGGGCTAGTACCTTTTCACCCTGCCACTCCGGGTAGGGAAAGATGCCCTTGCTCTGACGCGAGCACCGGTTGGATCAGGCCGGACGAAGAGTTTTTGCACGCGGAGGCGCAGAGGACGCGGAGATGGTGCGCTCGGGGGCCCCTACCCGACGTGCATGAGCAGATCGACTTTGGATTTGGTCTTGCAACCCAGAGTGACTCGACAGTGCGCAGGACCTTCAGCCAGGCGCAGAGCAGCTCCAACCGACAGAGCGCCGCACATCTCAGTGTCTTTCCCGCGCAGGCGGGGATCCCTGTTGGCAGGTTTCGGCGAACAGTCTTGGACATCTGAGGATATGGGTCCCCGCCTCCGCGGGGATGACCAGGGATCGTAAAGTTGCTCAGGCTCCTTGTGGCAGCGCGGCGCCAAAGCCGTGCAACTTCGCAAGATGTAGAATGCCGAAGCGCCGGTGTTTGATCACTGGCGGCTCGGCTGAAGCCTCCGCGCTCTCTGTGTCTCCGCGCGAACCCCTTCATCTTCGACCGAGGTCCAATGCATCGACGCGCAAGAAAAACCCGAGCGCATCGCTGCACTCGGGTTTCATTCAATGCGATCTGTAGTCGACGGTTCGCCTATTCGGCGGGGACCATCGACGGGGTGCCGATCATCATGCGTTCGCCACCGGGGGCGGCTTCGCGCGCGGCGCGGAGGATCTGGGTGCGTTCTGCGCGCGAGGCCATGTCGTCCCAGGCCTTTTCGGCGCGGCGGCAGCGATCACGAACATTGTCGAGTTGCGCAGCATCGCCGTTGCGACGCTCTTCATCAGCGCGGGCCCGGTAAAATTCTGGATTATCGGCCATGCTGGTGCGCTCCTGCGAGAGAATTAGATAGAGTTGGTGCGGCGATCCGAAGACCGCCGCACCGCAACCGAGATCAGGCGGCGGACCGAAATCCGCCAGCGAGATCAATCGGCTGGCTGGAGGTTCACGGCCGACTGCTTGCCGCGCTTGTCGGGCTCGAGCTCGTAGGTGACGCGCTGGTTCTGGTTCAGCGTCGGCATACCGGCGCGCTCGACTGCGGTGATGTGCACGAAGGCATCATTGCCGCCGCCATCCGGCGCGATGAAGCCATAGCCCTTGTCGGCGTTGAAAAACTTGACGGTTCCGGTGATAGCCATGAGGTGGCTCCTTCTTAGTAGAGAGTAACCCGACGTTCGGGCGACTCGTGCCGCGGAGCAGGGAAAGAAGGAGAAAGGTGCCGCAAAGCGCCAAGAACCGTCGATATGCGACTGTAGCTGAGCACTATATGGGCCAAGACCGCCGTAATTGCAAATCTTGCCGGTAAAATGGGTCAAGAACTGCGTCGATTACCGCACATATTATTTTTACGCGCACCGACCGAGACATCCATAATTTGAAACGACCGGCGCCGATATTTCGGCGCCAGTCGAGCAATTTAGCGGCAGCGGGTGTCGTTGCTGGAGCGATCGACCGCACGTCCGGCAAGCGCACCGCCGGCCGCACCGAGGACGGTGCCGAGCAGCCCCGAGCCGCCAGGCGCAATGACGTTGCCGAGGACGCCGCCCGCGACTCCGCCGACGATCAGCCCGGTGGTGCCATCGTTGCGGCGGCAGTAATAGCGGCCGTCGTTACCGCGATAGATACGCTCGTTGCGCGACAGGCGGCGCTCGCGATAGCGGCGGTCGTCGCGGTAGTAACGGCCGGCGTCGTAGCTGCCATAGGCAGGATCCGGCCGGTTATAGTCGTAGGACCGATAACGCGGGTCGACGCCGTAGCGGCTGCCCCCGTCGCCGACGCAGCCGGCAACCATGGTAGAGGCGGCCAGCAGGCCCAGCATCGCAACGCGCATTTCGTGTCCTTTCAGAGAGTTGGTACTGAAAGCGTAATGATCGGCGCCGACATTTGGTTGCCGGCGCCGAAACGGCCTTAGTCCTTGAGGTTGGCAGGCACCGTGCCGCCGTTCTTTTCCAGCTCGCGCATCACGGCCTTGATCAGCCACATGTTCATTTCGGCGCTGCCGTCCTTCGCACCGGTGTAGCCGAGCTCGGTGGCGAGTTCCTTGCGGTTGTCGAGGCTCGAGATCGAGATCGAGCAGCTTCATCAGGTCGACGATCGAGGTGCGCCAGTTGAGGTCGGAACCCTTCTTCGCAGCGATACCCGAGAGGACGGCCTCGACGTCGACCGCCTGGGCGGGTGCGGCCTGTGGGATCGGCGCGGCGGGCGTCGGCGTCGGCTGGGCGGCAGTGGTCTGCGGCGCGGGGGTCTGGGGTGCGGGGGCGGGAGCCGCCTTGGGCGTGCCGAAATGACCGCTGCCGAGCGGGCCCTTCTCACCAAAGATAGCGGACTTGATCTTGCTGAAGATGCTCATGGGGGTCTCCGTCGATTAGAGTGACGGCGGGAGAACGCCCGATCCGGGATTTGGGTGCAGGCCCGGCGAGCCGCTGCGGCGGATCGTCCGCGCGCTGCGACTGGGCGGGATTGGCTTCGGCGTCGCCTGTCCGTTGCGGATCGGGCTTGGGCGCGGGTTCGGGTCCGGGTTCGGGTTCGCTGTTGCGCGAGATTGGCGGGCTGGCGTGGGAGCGTGCTCGACCTTGGACTTTCGCGCAGGGCCGAGCATCGGCCATCGCGCGGAGCCCGTCGGAAGAGCGGTCATCTGCGCAGGGTCCTGGCGAGTGCTGTCTACGGTCGCGGTAGGCGGCGACCTCGGGCGCGACCGGGATGCGGCGGCGTCGACATTCGCTTGTTCTGCGAGGACGTAGCGGTCGGGGTCGCGGAAGGTGTGGGGGGATTGGAGTTTCGTAGCGAGGCGCGACGGTGTCCGCGCGACGTGGCTGCGGGGCGGCCGAATAGCGTGCCTTCGCCATGATCGATCCTCGCCTGACAGCAGGACCGATCGGGTATGCCGGATCGAAATGTGTAGGACAGCGGTCTCGGCCCCTCTTACCATCCCGTCATCCCGACGAAAGTCAGGATCCACGGGTATCAGATGTATCGTTCGAGGCTCTGGATCCTGACTTTCGCCAGGATGACGGCGTAGAAGGGGTGACGGCTGGCTCAGCAGCGGGGTGTGGAGCGAAGGCATGCCACGGCGCTTGGCAGAGGGGCGTGGCGCGGGCGCGCTCGCAGGCGCCCCCCGTCATACCGGGCTTGTTCCGGTATCCACCATTCCGCGTGACCGCCGCTATCGGGTGTGAGGAACCTTGGACCCCGGAACCAGTCCGGGGTGACGGGGCGGCGTCAGTATCGGGATCGACCGAGAGATTGTCCTATCCTCCCCCGCCAGGGGAGGTGGCACCGAAGGTGACGGAGGCGGAGGACACGGAACCTGCGTTGTCCTTGCCTCCCCCTCCGTCTGGCAAGTGCCAGCCACCTCCCCCTTGCGGGGGAGGATCAGGAAGGCCCGCCTCAGCCGAGCGTCGAACCGCGCTCCGCGGCGAATGACGGCGCCGGGCCGGTGGCGGGGCGGAGCGACTCGCGCTCGGCCTTGGTCGGGACGGCGGTGGGATCGGGGCGGAAGGCCTCCGGCGCGCGATCGTCGGCACCGGGGCGCGGCTTGTCGAGCGCGAGATCGGGCGCGGCATGCTCGGCGGGGTTCTTCTTCGAGCGCAGGAAGACCGCGAGCAACGCCCCGCCCAGGCCTATCGCCGCGGCGCCAATCGAGAGCGCGTTGCGGCCGAACGTTTTGGGCTTCGGCTTCCGGTTGGACTGGTGGGGATGGCGATGGTCGAAATTGGGCATGGAGTTCGTCCGGTGTTGTTGGCTCGGGAGACTCAACGGGTCGGGACGCTGGGGTGTTCCGCTGACGAGGCTTGACGATACCACCTGTCCGTCGCACCTTCCCGCCATGACGCTCGCCGGCTTTCCCCGCATCTCGATAGACCCCGGCGTTTGCGGCGGTCGGCCCGTTGTCACGGGCACGCGTGTTCGGGTTACCGACGTTCTCGAAATGCTGGCTGGCGGCGCGTGTATCTCGGAGATCGTTGCCGACTTTCCCTATCTAAGCGAAGCCGATGTGCAGGCGACATTGCGCTATGCGGCAGCGACGACCGATCATCCGGTGGTGCTGGCCGCCGAATGAAGTTCCTCGTCGATGCGCAGCTACCTCCGGCTTTGTGCAGGTGGTTGCGCGATCGCGGCGAGGACGCGACGCATGTTTCGGAGATCGAGATGCTTGCCGCGAGCGATCGGGCCATCGCCGCCCGTGCCGAGGTGGACGGATCGGTGCTGGTGAGCAAGGACGACGATTTCGGCTATCTCCGGCACCCGGACCGGTTCGCTCTGTTGTGGCTGCGCTGCGGCAACGCGTCCAATCGTGCGTTACTCGCATGGCTTGAGCCGAGATGGGATCAAGTCGCGTTGCTACTTCGGAACGGCGAACGGCTTGTGGAAGTTCGCTGAGAAGATAAGTTCTAGGACAAGGAACGCCGCCGCGTCGCACCGCGCCTAGAATGACGAGGACACGCCAGCGTAGACCGACGAACGGCTCGAGCGCGGCGAAGTAGCAGTCGGCGGCAAGGTGGTGCGGCCGGCGAACGGAACGCTCACGCAAGCAGGGCGGCCGCCGCTGAGCGACGCGGCCAAGCAGCAGGTCACGTTGCGGCTCGATCCGGACGTGCTGGCGAAGTTTCGCGAGGGCGGGCCGGGGTGGGAGGGGCGCATCAATGCAGCGCTACGGGCGGCGGTCGAACCTAGAAATGGCATTTGGATAACGGCGCAAATCTTGACGATCAGGTAACGACATAGGCGAAGATATTGTTCGACTCAATCGCCGCTGTGCATAATGTCGACGCGGCAGCAAGCATCGATGCGAAGACGTTCCATATCAAATTTCAGATACTGATTTTACCGTACCGTCAATTCCGGATTTTTTTAACGCCAATTCAATACTTTTCACGGCCACATCAGACGCTGGCTTGCCAAATGACACAATAACCCTGCCGCCCCCCAAATCTGTCCCAAAGAGACTAGATTCGTCCAAAATCGCTGCAATCAATGCATCTGCGCTGTGCAGATCCTGGTCGAATTCAACTAAGGCACCGGACATTGCCCTTTTTTGAATCACTTTCTGCGTCAGCGTAGCCGGATCTTTAATCACGAGTTTTTCTCTAGCACTAATAGTATCAAGACGAGCGGAGATTGCGTCCAACCTCTTCTCGACAAGCGTCTCAAACGGAACTGCTCTTCCCGACACATCAAGAAAATCTATTTCGACATCCTTTAGAAACGGCTCATATTTTCCAGCATCAAAGGCTTTATACTTCTCGATGATAGACAACTTGAGCTCATCGAAAAATTGCTCCATATCTATTATATTCAAATCACTTGGGTAAAATAGCGTTTGAAAGTCCTTAATATCGAATGGAATGACGCTACCGTTTTGGGCAACTACAATTGTAGGTTTTTTGACGTCAACCTCATTCCAAGCTCAAGCATTACATTGGGATTTAAATCACTAATGTCGCAAACTAAAATTGACACTGAGAATAGATTGCTCAATATACGAGGCGTAATTCTGTCAACGGAAGACCCCTCCCAAACATTTTGGGGGATAAATCCTGCGCCAACAATCACACGATGTATGAGCTGCTGAACACGAAGCCAGTGAATCGTTTCATGTTGTGCGGTTTTCGAGATTGGCATAACAACGCCACAAATATTTCGGGCTATGGCGACCTCACTTGTAGAATCATCGCCAATATCTGTGTTTTTTGGCTTTGTCATACGCCCCAACTCGCACCTAGATCAATCGGAATGACGATAGAAACCGCCAGCATTCACTTCCGGTGAAAGTATATGCCTTTTTAAATATCTCGATAGCCCTGACAAAGCATGTCCTATGTCGGAGCCATGCAAATACTAATCCATAGCCTCTAACACCCGCTTCTCCAGCAATGGCGCAAGATACTTCCCGTGAAGCTGCCCTTCGCCTTCGCCACCTTCTCCGGCGTGCCTTCGGCGACGATCTCGCCGCCCTTGACGCCGCCTTCCGGGCCCAGGTCGAGGACCCAGTCGGCGGTCTTGATGACGTCGAGATTGTGTTCGATCACGACGACCGTGTTGCCTTGCTCGACCAGCGCGTGGAGGACTTCGAGCAGTTTGCGCACGTCCTCGAAGTGGAGCCCGGTGGTGGGTTCGTCCAATATATACAGCGTGTTGCCGGTGGCGCGGCGCGAGAGTTCCTTGGCGAGCTTGACGCGTTGCGCTTCGCCGCCCGAGAGCGTCGTCGCCTGCTGGCCGACCTTGACGTAGCCGAGGCCGACCTCGACCAGCATCGCCATCTTGTCGCGGATCGGGGGACCGCCTTGAAGAACTCGGCGGCGTCCTCGACCGTCATGTCGAGCACGTCGGCGATCGAATGGCCCTTGAACTTCACCTCGAGCGTCTCGCGATTGTAGCGCGCGCCGTGGCAGACGTCGCAGGTGACGTAGACGTCGGGGAGGAAGTGCATCTCGATCTTGAGCACGCCGTCGCCCTGGCACGCCTCGCAGCGGCCGCCCTTGACGTTGAAGCTGAAGCGGCCGGGCTTGTAGCCGCGCGCCTGCGATTCCGGCAGGCCGGCGAACCAGTCGCGGATCTGCGTGAAACTGCCGGTGTAGGTGGCGGGATTGCTGCGCGGGGTGCGGCCGATCGGCGACTGGTCGATGTCGATGACCTTGTCGAGATACTGGAGGCCGGTGATCTTGTCGTGCTTGCCCTGGACGATGCGCGCGCCGTTCAGCTCGC
The DNA here is from genome assembly GCF_979253035.1 of Sphingomonas sp. AC411. Taxonomy (NCBI): domain Bacteria; kingdom Pseudomonadati; phylum Pseudomonadota; class Alphaproteobacteria; order Sphingomonadales; family Sphingomonadaceae; genus Sphingomonas; species Sphingomonas sp. AC411. Next base: position 2,065,747 of record NZ_CEEDAQ010000001.1, read on the forward strand.
GCGCGGCGGCGGCATAGAGCGTGTCGATCGTGAAGCTCGACTTGCCCGAGCCGGAGACGCCGGTGATGCAGGTGAAGGTGCCGAGCGGCAGGCTGGCGGTGACGCCGCGCAGGTTGTTGGCGACCGCGTTGTGGACGGTGAGCTTCTTGCCGTTGCCCTTGCGCCGCGTTGCCGGGACGGGGACTTCGCGCGTGCCGTTGAGATAGTCGGCGGTGATGCTGCCCTTCGACTTGAGGATCTGCTTCAGCGTGCCCTGCGCGACGACCTGGCCGCCGCGGACGCCGGCGCCGGGGCCCATGTCGATGATGTAGTCGGCGGTGCGGATCGCGTCCTCGTCATGCTCGACGACGAGCACGGTGTTGCCGAGATCGCGCAGACGGCGGAGCGTCTTGAGGAGCATGTCGTTGTCGCGCTGGTGCAGGCCGATCGAGGGCTCGTCGAGGACGTAGAGCACGCCGGACAGGCCGCTGCCGATCTGGCTCGCGAGGCGGATGCGCTGGGACTCGCCGCCGCTCAGCGTGCCAGAGGTGCGGTCGAGGTTGAGGTAATCGAGGCCGACATTGTTGAGGAAGCCGAGCCGCTCGACGATCTCCTTGAGGATGCGTTCGGCGATCGCGTTCTGCTGGTCGCCGAGATGCTGCGGCATGTCGGTGAAGAACTGGAGCGCGTCGACCACCGAGAGATGCGTGGCGTAGGAGATGTCCTTCATCGCGATCTTGACCGCGAGCGCCTCGGGTTTCAGGCGCGCGCCACCGCGAGACCTCGCAGGGGGCCGCGGACTGGTACTTGCTCAGTTCCTCGCGCATCCAGGCGGACTCGGTCTGGAGCATGCGGCGGTTGAGGTTGCCGATGACGCCCTCGAACGGCTTGGAGACGTCGTATTTCTTCTTGCCGTCGATGAAGGTGAGCGTGACGGGCTTGCCCTTCGAGCCGTGCAGGATGGTGCTCTGGACCTCCGGCGGGAGGTCGCCCCACGGCGTCTCGATGTCGAACTTGAATTCGCGCGCGAGGCTGCCGAGGACCTGCATGTAATACGGGCTCGGAGGGTTGGATTTCGCCCAGGGGACGACCGCGCCCTTCTTGATGCTGAGCATGTGGTTGGGGACGACCAGGTCTTCGTCGAACAGCAGCTTCTCGCCGAGGCCGTCGCAGGCCGGGCACGCGCCCTGGGGGCGTTGAACGAGAACAGGCGCGGCTCGATCTCGGAGATGGTGAAGCCGCTGACCGGGCAGGCGAACTTCTCGCTGAAGACGATGCGGCCGTCGGGGGCGTTGTTGCCGAGGATTTCGGACTTGGGGTGTGGGGTTCGACCGGGTCGGCGGGGTCGACATAGGCGAGGCCGTCGGCGAGTTTCAGCGCGGTTTCGAACGATTCCGCGAGGCGCGTGGCGATTTCGCCGCCTACCACCAAGCGGTCGACGACGACTTCGATGTCGTGCTTGTACTTCTTGTCGAGCGCGGGGGCTTCGTCGATGTCGTGGATCTCGCCGTCGATGCGGACGCGCGCGAAGCCCGCCTTCTGCCATTCGGCGAGTTCCTTGCGGTACTCGCCCTTGCGACCGCGGACGACGGGGGCGAGCAGGTACAGGCGCGTGCCCTCGGGGAGCGCCATGACGCGGTCGACCATCTGGCTGACGGTCTGCGCCGCAATGGGTTCGCCGGTGGCGGGGAGTACGGGATGCCGACGCGCGCCCAGAGGAGGCGCATATAGTCGTAGATTTCGGTGACGGTGGCGACGGTCGAGCGCGGGTTGCGGCTCGTGGTCTTCTGCTCGATCGAGATGGCGGGGCTGAGGCCCTCGATGTGGTCGACGTCGGGCTTTTGCATCAGTTCGAGGAACTGGCGGGCATAGGCGGAGAGCGATTCGACGTAACGGCGCTGCCCTTCGGCGTAGATCGTGTCGAAGGCAAGGCTCGACTTGCCCGAGCCGGACAGCCCGGTGATCACCGTCAGCGTGTCGCGGGGGATGTCGATGTCGACGTCCTTGAGGTTGTGCTCGCGCGCGCCGCGTACGGAAATCTTGGTCAGCATGAGGCGGTCTGTTCCATATTTGTTCGGATGCGGCAAGCCTTGTACGGCGCCGTCAGGTCGGTTGCAGAGATGGGTAACGCGGGTGCTTGGCGAAAGGGGGCATTGTGGCGCGGCCCGGTGATACTTACATGGTGTATTGGATAAGCAATACAGTTCTGGAGCGTGACATGGGCAAGAAGAAGGACGAGCGGAAACGGCGCGAGCGCGAGGTCGAAATCGACATGCGGGCAACCGGGCACGATGCGGGCGCGCGGGACGACGACGGGCACAAGCGCCACAAGCATGACGGTGGCAAGCATGCCGACCACAAGCATGGGGGCGCCAAGCATGAGGGCGGGGCACCGTTCGCCGGGATAGCCGCGACGATCGCGCGGCAGATGGGAACGCCGGTCGGTCGGCAGATGATCGCGGCTGGGCTGATGGCCGCGGCGACTGCGATTTCGAAGCATGACGCGAAGCCGAGCGTGCGACCGACCCCGCCGACGCCCCTGCCCCGCCTGTTCCACCTCTGCCCGACCCGCTGCAACGTCGGAGCCGACCGCTGCGAAGATCGAGCCGGATGCGGGTACAGATGCGGGCAAGTCGTCGGGTACCGGGCCGTTTGCTGGCGACACCGCCGAACTGCCTCGCAGCGAGACGAACGCGCTGCCGCCCGAGTTCGCCAAGGTGATCGATTCGGTCACGGTCGGGCTCGAACGGTTGTTCGTCGGGTTCGGGCGACCCAAGGATACGCCGCCTACGAAGTGACGGGACTTGCGTCAGATATCGAGCATGCTCTGGCGCGCTTACCCCGATGGATGAAGCTTTCCCGTCACCACTTCCAAAACGCGGCCTTGGTTGATTTCAAGCAAGGCCGCGATTTGACGCCGATATCGCGGTTTCCCATCGACAGGGCGTCGTGTCAGGCGGCTCTGGAATAGGGTTCGGACGTGCGGCGGCGGTCGCCCTTGGCGCGGTACATCGCTTGGTCTGCCCGCGCGATCAGGTCGGCAAGGGGTTGCCGGGCGTGGTCCTCGATCAGGCCGATGCTGACGCTTGGCGCGGAATCCGACGGGCAATACTGGGTCATGGTCCGGGCAAACTGGCTGGCGATGCGGTTGGCGATCGCGCCGGCCTGGTCCGCCGGGACGTCCGGGAGCAGGCCGAGAAATTCGTCGCCACCACAGCGGACGAGATGGCCATGTTTGCCGAGCGTTTCGTGGGCGATGTCGGCGAGCGTGCGCAATGCGGCGTCACCGGCCGCATGGCCCTGGGCGTCGTTGAGCGTCTTGAAGCGATCCACGTCGAGCATCATCACCGCGAGGCGGCGCGGCGCGTGGCGGCCGGTTAAGGTGCCGGCGATCCGGTCCAGCCCTGCGCGATTGAGCGCGCCGGTTAGCCAGTCGCGCTCCAATTGGTCGCGCAGGGCGTTCTGGCCGCGCTCCGCCTGGAGAATCAACAGCGCGAAGGCGCGGAAGATGATGAAGGCGATCTGGCCAGCGGCGAGCCAGGCGGCGAGATCGTCATGCACGCCGGTCAGACGCGTGCCGATATGGTCACCGCAGGCCAGCCATGCGCGACCCAGAAACATCGGTACGGTGACCGCGAACAGTGCGGCGACGATCCAGCCGGTCTGCAACGATCTCGCGCCGCGCCAAGCGGACCGCGGCAATCACGACGACGATATCGAAGCCGGCACGAACGGTGCTGAGATAGGCAACGCGAAAGTGGAAATACGCGGGGTCATCGCTGACGATCAACGGGGCGGCGAGGACGGCGGCGATCGCGAGCAGCGGTGCCAGGCGCGCTTCGGGACGGGCGAACCGTAGGACGGCGCCGGCGATCAGCGCATACCCGATCGCGGCAGCCGGGTTGCCCGCGTTCGGCGCCCACGCGACGCCGATACTGTCGTTCAGAACCGCCATCATCGTGCCGAACCCGACGACGAGGTGGCCGCCACCCCATAGCGCCGCCCAGCTGCCGAACCGGCCGGTTGCGACCGTGATGAGATGGACGAACCCTGCGACGAGCATGCCGAGCGCGGCGATCACGTAGAGGGTAGTAAGATCGAGCGCCACGGACACCTGCTTGTTCGTTCGTTTCGTGGGCTAATAGGCTGGCTTTGCTAAGGATTCGTTTGGGTTGGGTGGAGCGACGGAAGTTTGCGTTCGGGGTTTGGTATGCGTGCGGGTTCACGCGAGCGGTCGTTGGCTCCACAGGCCTCGCCGTGAATCGCGCGCCACTTTGCCGCGCTCACCCGTCCTTCGCATGTCGTTCCGGCGGATGCGGGGACCCATGGTCGCCGACCGGGTTATGATAGTCCTATCTCGCCGGGTTCACCGCGACCGTGGGTCCCGGCGTTCGCCGGGATGACGGATTGGGGGCGGCGGGGCGTTCCGGATGGTCTTGAGAGGGGTGCGGGGCTTGAAGTGAGATGCGGTTGGCGCCGGTGCGTCCTTTGTCCTGTGGACGCAAAGAGGGCGCCGGTGGGTTACCACCCGCGCCCTCTCAAAATTCAGCTTAGGCTTGGCTTGGCCGGACAGGGGCAAAGCCCCTGTCGTCGGACGGCGCTGGAGCGCCGCCGGCCGGGCAAGCCGCTTTGAATCCATATCTAGCTAATGCTAGATATGGATGGGCTTGCCCTGTACCGCCATAGCCGCTTCCTTGATCGCCTCGGCATGCGTCGGATGCGCGTGGCAGGTGTAGGCGATGTCCTCGCTGGTCGCGCCGAATTCCATCGCGATGGCGGCTTCGGCGATCAGCGTTCCCGCCAGCGACGAGACGATCCAGACGCCGAGGACGCGGTCGGTCTTGGCGTCGGCGATGATCTTCACGAAGCCGTCGGTGTCGCGGTTGGTCTTGGCGCGGCTGTTGGCGGCGAACGGGAACTTGCCGACCTTGATCTCGGTCTTTTCCTTGGCCGCCTCTTCCGTCAGGCCGACGCCGGCGATCTCCGGCATCGTGTAGACGACGCTCGGGATGACGTCCTCGTTGACGATTCCAGTCTGGCCGGCGATGTTTTCCGCCACTGCGACGCCCTCGTCCTCGGCCTTGTGCGCGAGCATCAGGCCGGGGATGCAGTCGCCGATCGCCCAGACGCCATCGACCTTCGTGCGGAAGCTGTGATCGGTCTCGATCTGGCCGCGCTTGTTGAGCTCCAGGCCGATGGCTTCGAGGTTGAGGCCGTCGACGTTCGCCTTGCGCCCGATCGAGACGAGCACCGCGTCGGCGGTCAGCGTCTCGGATGCGCCACCGGCGGCGGGCTCGACGGTGACGGTCGCGACGCCGTTATCGACGGTCACGCCGGTGACCTTGGTCGAGAGCTTCAGCTCCATGCCCTGCTTCTTGAAGAGCTTGGCGGTCTCGCGACGGACTTCGCCGTCGAAGCCGGGGAGGATCTGATCGACGAACTCGACGACCGTGACCTTCGCGCCGAGACGACGCCAGACCGAGCCCAGTTCGAGACCGATCACGCCGCCGCCGATGACCACCATGTGCTCGGGGACCTTCGGCAGCGCGAGCGCGCCGGTGCTGTCGACGACGGTGGTCTGGTCGACCTCGACGCCGGGGAGCGGCATGACGCTGGAGCCGGTGGCGATGACGATGTTCTTCGCGGTGACCGTCTGGCCGTTCACGTCGACCGTGTGCGCGTCCTGGAACGCGGCCTTGCCCTTGAGCCAGGTGACCTTGTTCTTCTTGAACAGGAATTCGACGCCGCCGGTGAGTTCCTTGACAGCTTTGGCCTTCTCGGCGTGCATCTGGTCGAGGTTGAGCGTGACGCCCTGGAAGTCGATGCCGAACTTGGTGAGGTGGCCGCCCTTGGCCTCCTCGTAGATTTCGGAGGCGTGGAGCAGCGCCTTGGACGGGATGCAGCCGACGTTGAGGCAGGTGCCGCCGAGCGTGTCGCGCGATTCGGCGCAGGCGGTGCGCAGGCCGAGCTGCGCGGCGCGGATCGCCGCGACGTAACCGCCGGGGCCCGCACCGATCACGAGGACGTCATAGTCGTAGTCAGCCATTGTCTTTGCTCTTCGCTGGGAGGGGAACAGCGCGGTCACGCTTCGTCCCGATGACAGTCATATGGCCATTGCACGCCTCGAATTCGAGTAGCGGCAACAACCGCGGAAGGATGTGTTCGACGTTATCCGGCTCGAACCGGACATAGATGATGCCGGGCGGCGGGGTCGCTTGCTTCAGGAAAACCAGTTCACCGAAATCACGATCACACGTAATTAGGAAGCGATCGTCGGCGACCGCATATGCGAGAATGATATCGTCTTTCTCGTCGGGTAAAATGACCGAAGCACGTACGACATCGTGTCCGGCTGTACTCAGAACGCGAGCGATGCGGCTACCGATGTTCGCATCGCACATCAGCCTCAAGCCGCGCGTGCCCGACCGATCGCGACATAGCTTTCGTCGTGCATGAGATCTGCGGCAAACAAGGCGGCGGCGCGGAGGTGCTCGGAAAGCACCCCGGATATTCTTCCGCGATCTGGTCATAAGACCAACCCGCACCGACCAGCTTCAGGACGCGTTCCACGGTATAGCGCGTACCCCGAAAAACGGGCTTGCCGCCCATGATGCCGGGGTCCGAGTGAATGTGGTCGCGCCAGTCCATTGCTACCTCACAGGTCGATAAGAATCCGCGTCGGATCCTCGATAGCATTTTTCAGCGCCACCAGGAACGTCACGGCTTCGCGGCCGTCGATCAGGCGGTGGTCGTAGCTGAGCGCGAGGTACATCATCGGGCGTATGACGATCTGGCCGTTCACCACGACCGGGCGCTCCTCGATGCGGTGGAGGCCGAGGACCGCCGACTGGGGCGGGTTGATGATCGGGGTCGACATCAGCGAGCCGAACACGCCGCCGTTCGAGATCGTGAAGGTGCCGCCCTTCATCTCGTCCATTTTCAGCGCGCCTTCCTTGGCGCGCTTGCCGAAGTCGCCGATCGTCTTCTCGATCGTCGCGACCGACATCTGGTCGGCATCGCGGATCACGGGGACGACGAGGCCGCCCGGCGACGAGACCGCGACCGAGATGTCGGCGTAATCGTGATAGACGATGTCGTCGCCGTCGATCGATGCGTTGACCGAGGGAATATCGCGCAGCGCCATGGTGGCGGCCTTCACGAAGAAGCCCATGAAGCCGAGGCGGACGCCGTGCTTCTTCTCGAACAGGTCCTTGTACTTGGCGCGCGCCTCGATCACCGCGGTCATGTCAACGTCGTTGAACGTCGTCAGCATCGCCGCCGTGTTCTGCGCTTCCTTGAGGCGCTTGGCGATCGTCCGACGGAGGCGCGTCATGCGGACGCGCTCTTCGCCGCGGCCGGATGCGGCGGGCGCTGCTGCCGGTGCGGGGGCTGCGGCAGGAGCAGGCGCGGGCTTGCTCGATGCAGCCGCGGTCACGTCTTCCTTGGTGATGCGACCGTCGCGGCCGGTGCCCTTGACGGTGCCGGGGTCGACGCCGTGCTCGAGCACCGCGCGGCGGACCGACGGGGAGAGTGCGGCGGGGGAGTCGCTGGTGCCGGCGCCGGACTGGTCGCCGTAGCCTGCGCCGGACTCGTCCTTGGCAGGAGCAGCGGCTGGCGATGCCGTCGCAGCAGGTGCGGGCGCAGGGGCCGACGCGGCGGCGCCGTCGCCTGCGTCGATCGTGGCGAGCATCGCGCCAACCTGCACGGTGTCGCCGACGGCGACCGCGTGCTGGCCCATGACGCCGGCGACCGGCGACGGGACCTCGACCGAGACCTTGTCGGTCTCGAGGCTGGCGATCGGCTCGTCGACCGCGACGGGCTCGCCGGGCTGCTTCAGCCACTCGCCGAGGGTGGCTTCGGTGATCGATTCACCCAGGACGGGGACGGTGACTTCGGTTGCCATGTTTGCTTCTACCTCTTCAATCCCCGCACGGGCGGAGATGCAGGAATTGAGTTATGCGCCAGCCTTGCCGGCAGAGCGTTCGTCTTCGGTTTTGCGCGCGCGGCGGATTTCGTCGCGTACGGAGTGGCCGAGCGCGTCGGCGACGAGAGCGCCCTGCTCGGCCTGGTGACGCTTCATCAGGCCGGTCGCGGGCGACGCCGAGGCGTTGCGGCCGGCATAGCGCGCCGCTTCACGGGTGAGTTCACCGTTGCCAGCGCCTCCTCGATCAGCGGCTCGACGAAGAACCAATAGCCGTTGTTCTTCGGCTCTTCCTGCGCCCAGACGATCTCTTCCAGGTTCGGCATCCGCGCGACGCGCTCGGCGATGGGCTCGCCCGGGAAGGGATAGAGCTGTTCGACGCGAACGATCTGCGTGTCCGTGTCGCCGTGGGCGTCCCGTGCCTCGATCAGGTCGTACGCGACCTTGCCGGTGCACAGCACGAGCCGCTTCGTGTCGACGTCCGCCGCACCGTTGGTGTCGGACAGGAGACGGCGGAAATGGCTGTCGCCCTGGAAATCCTCGGCGTTCGAGACCGCGAGCTTGTGACGTAGCAACGACTTCGGCGTCATCACGATCAGCGGCTTGCGGAAGTTGCGATGCATCTGCCGGCGGAGCAGGTGAAAATAGTTCGCCGGGGTGGTGCAGTTCGCGACCTGGATATTGTCGTCGGCGCACGACTGGAGGAAGCGCTCGGGACGCGCCGAGCTGTGCTCAGGCCCTGCCCTTCATAGCCGTGCGGGAGCAGCATCACGAGGCCGTTGGCGCGGAGCCACTTGGACTCGCCGGACGTGATGAACTGATCGATCATGATCTGCGCGCCGTTGACGAAATCGCCGAACTGCGCCTCCCAGAGGACAAGCGTCTTCGGGTCGGCGAGCGCGTAGCCGTACTCGAACCCGAGCACGCCATACTCGCTGAGCGGGCTGTCGAGCACTTCGAAACGGCCGTGTTCGATCTCCTGCAACGGCACGTACTTGTGCTCGTCGGTCTGGTCGACCCAGACCGCGTGGCGTTGCGAGAAGGTGCCGCGGCCCGAGTCCTGGCCAGACAGACGGACGCCATAGCCTTCCGAGAGCAGGCCGCCGAACGCGAGCGCTTCGCCCGTCGCCCAGTCGAAGCCCTTGCCCGACTTGAACATCTCGCGCTTGGCATCGATCACGCGGTTGAGCGTCTTGTGGATCTTCACGCTGTCCGGGATGGTCGTCAGCGTGCGGCCGAGCGAGTCGAATAGCTTCTGACTGAGGCCGGTCTCGACGTTGCGGCGTGCCGACGCGCCATCGGTGGGCGCGCTGAGGCCGGTCCAGCGGCCGCCGAACCAGTCGGCCTTGTTGGGCTTGTACGACGATCCGGCTTCGAACTCGCCTTCGAGACGGAGCGTGAATTCCTTCACGTTCTCGTCGATCCAGGCCTGGTCGATCACGCCTTCCTTGATCAGGCGATCGCCGTAGACCGAGCTGACTCCCGGGTGCTTGCGGATGATGTCGTACATCAGCGGCTGCGTGAAGGACGGCTCGTCGCCCTCGTTGTGACCGAAGCGGCGATAGCACCACATGTCGATGACGATGTCGCGGTGGAACTTCTGGCGGAATTCCATCGCCATCTTGGTGGCGAAGGTGACCGCCTCGGGGTCGTCGCCATTGACGTGGAAGACCGGCGCCTGGACGCCCTTGGCGACGTCCGACGGGTAGGGCGACGAGCGCGCGAACTGCGGCGAGGTCGTAAAGCCGACTTGGTTGTTGATGATGAAGTGGACGCAGCCGCCGGTGTTGTAGCCGCGGATGCCGGAGAAGCTCGAGGCACTCCCAGACGATCCCCTGCCCCGCGAACGCCGCGTCGCCGTGGATCAGCACGGGCAGGCTCGCGACGTGGTCCTTGAGGTCGTTGTTGAGCGTCTGGATCGCGCGCGTCTTGCCGAGCACGACGGGGTCGGCGGCTTCGAGATGCGACGGGTTGGCGACGAGGCTCATGTGAACCTTGTGGCCGTCGAACTCGCGATCGGTACTGGTGCCGAGGTGATACTTCACGTCGCCCGAGCCGCCGATGTCGTCGGGGTTGGCCGAACCGCCGGCGAATTCGTGGAAGATCACGCGCAACGGCTTGGCCATCACGTTCGCCAGCACGTTGAGGCGACCACGATGCGCCATGCCGATGACAAGCTCGCGCACGCCCATCTGGCCGCCATACTTGATCACGCTCTCGAGCGCGGGGATCATCGATTCACCGCCGTCGAGCCCGAAGCGCTTCGTGCCGACATACTTCTTGCCGAGGAATTTCTCCCACTGCTCGGCTTCGATGACCTTGTTGAGGATCGCCTTCTTGCCGTCGGTGGAGAATTCGATCGCCTTGTCCTGGCCCTCCATGCGCTCCTGGAGGAAGCGGCGCTCCTCGACGTCGGAGATGTGCATGTATTCGAGGCCGACATTGCCGCAATAATTCTTGCGCAACGTGTCGACGAGCTCACGGATCGAGACCCATTCGAAGCCCATCGTGCCGCCGAGATAGACCTTCCGGTCGATGTCGGCGTCGGAGAAGCCGTGATATTCGGTCTTAAGATCCTCGGGCATCTCGCGCTTCGACAGGCCGAGCGGGTCGAGATTGGCGGCGAGATGGCCACGGACGCGGTAGGTGCGGACGAGCAGCTGCGCGCGGATCGCGTCGGCGGCGGCCTTGGCAATCTCGTCCTTCGAGACGGGAGCTGGCGCTGCTGCGGCGGGGGCAGGCTTGCCACCCTTGGCGGGCTTGGGCGCAGGCTCCATCTGGGTGGGATCGAGCGCTGCGGTCAGGTCATCCGTCGTGGTGAGCGGCCAGCGGGCGCTCTCCCAGCTCGGGCCCTGCGCGGAACCTTCGAGACCCTCGAAGAACGCGCGCCAACCGGATTCGACCGAGGCCGGGTCCGCGTTGAACTTGGCGTATAGCGTCTCCACGAACGCCGGGCTGACGCCGGCTGCGATATCGCTGAAATCCTGGCCTTCGTAGCCCATCACAACCGTCCTCTTTGTGTCCCCGCGAAGGCGGGGACCCAGACTGGGCCCCGCCTTCGCGGGGGAACAACCTTCTTTAACTTAGCCCTTCAAGACGCTCAGCAGCGTCTCGCCGAGCAGGCTGGGGCTTTCGAAACGCGGATCCCGGCAGCTTCCATCGCCGCGATCTTGCTCTCTGCGTCGCCCTTGCCGCCCGATACGATCGCGCCGGCATGGCCCATGCGACGGCCCGGAGGCGCCGTGCGGCCGGCGATGAAGCCCGCCATCGGCTTCGACCGACCGCGCTTGGCTTCGTCGCGGAGGAACTGTGCCGCCTGCTCTTCTGCGTCGCCGCCGATTTCGCCGATCATGATGATCGACTGGGTTTCCTCGTCGGCCAGGAACAGCTCGAGCACGTCGATGAAGTTCGTGCCGTTGACCGGATCGCCACCGATGCCAACCGCGGTCGTCTGACCGAGACCTGCGTTCGACGTCTGGAACACCGCCTCATAGGTGAGCGTGCCTGAACGGCTGACAACGCCGACCGAGCCCTTCTTGAAGATCGAGCCGGGCATGATGCCGATCTTGCACTCGCCGGGGGTCAGCACGCCGGGGCAGTTCGGGCCGATGAGGCGCGACTTGGAGCCCGACAGCGCGCGCTTGACCTTGACCATGTCGAGCACGGGAATGCCCTCGGTGATCGCGACGATCAGCTCGATCTCGGCGTCGATCGCCTCGAGGATCGAATCGGCGGCGAAGGGGCGGCACGTAGATCACGCTCGCGGTCGCGCCGGTCATCGCCTTGGCTTCGGCGACGGTGTTGTAGACGGGGAGGTCGAGGTGGGTCGTACCACCCTTGCCCGGCGTGACGCCGCCAACCATCTGCGTGCCGTATTCCAGCGCCATCTTGGTGTGGAAGCTGCCGGTTTCGCCGGTCATGCCCTGAGTGATGACCTTGGTATTCTTGTCGACGAGGATGCTCATCTTGTCTCGTTCCTTACCACCCCGGCGAAGGCCGGAGCCCAATTGGGAAAGCGGTCATGGCAGTGCGATGCGATCGTAAAGGTCGTCCCAAGCGGGATTGAAACCGTTGATCTCACGCAGCTTCCAGTCTCGTTTCCACTCCTTCATGTGCAGCTCACGCTGCCGGGCGGCTTCCCAACTACCGGCCAACTCATACCAGACGAGCAGCTTGCAGTCGTATTTCTTCGTGAACCCGGCGACGACGGCGTTGCGGTGTTCCCACACGCGCTTTGCCAGGTTCAACGTCGAGCCGAGGTAGATCGTGCCATTATACCCGCTGGCCATGATGCAAACGAACGCTTGTTCTTCCATCAGCGGGGACTTCCCAATTGGGCCCCGGCCTTCGCCGGGGTGGTGCGATCCTTACCTCACCTCAAATCAGCTCACGTCTTCAAATCAGTTCAGCGAACCATCGATACCCTTGCAGGCCACGATCAGTTCCTTGACCGCATCGACCGAGACCTGAAGATTGCCCTTGGCCTCCTCATCGAGCTTGATCTCGACGATCTTCTCGACGCCGCCAGCCCCGATCACCACCGGCACGCCGACGTACAGATCGTCCAAACCATACTCGCCCGAGACATACGCCGCCGCCGGAAGCACGCGCTTCTGGTCGTACAGATACGCTTCGGCCATCGCGATGCCGCTGGTCGCCGGCGCGTAATAGGCCGAGCCGGTCTTCAGCAGCGCGACGATCTCGCCGCCGCCGCCGCGCGTGCGCTTGACGATCGCGTCGATCTTTTCCTGGCTCGACATGCCCATCGCGATGAGATCCGGCACCGGGATGCCCGACACGGTCGAGTAGCTGATGACCGGGACCATCGTGTCGCCGTGGCCGCCGAGCACGAAACTGGTGACGTCCTTGACCGAGACATTGAACTCGACGGCGAGGAAATGGCTGAAGCGCGACGAGTCGAGCACGCCGGCCATGCCGACGACCATGTGATGCGGTAAGCCCGAGAACTCACGGAGCGCCCACACCATTGCGTCGAGCGGGTTGGTGATGCAGATCACGAACGCATTCGGCGCGTTGGCCTTGATGCCCTCGCCGACCGCCTTCATGACCTTCAGGTTGATGCCGAGCAGGTCGTCGCGGCTCATGCCGGGCTTCCGTGCGACACCGGCGGTGACGATGATGACGTCCGCGCCGGCGATGTCGGCGTAATCGTTCGAGCCAGTGATCTGCGAGTCGAAGCCTTCGACCGGGCCGCACTGCGACAGGTCGAGCGCCTTGCCCTGGGGGATGCCCTCGGCGACGTCGAACAGGACGATATCGCCAAGGCCCTTGAGTGCTGCGAGGTGCGCGAGCGTACCGCCGATGTTACCGGCGCCGATCAGCGCGATCTTCTTGCGAGCCATTCCAATCCGTCTCCGTCTGATGTGCGGGGTGATTGGTGACGCCGGTTACGCGCATTATACCGCTACGGCAACCGCTAAAGCGGAAAAAGCACCTCGTTATTGCAACTCGTTCGCATGAGCAATAAGAAGCAACGTGTCAAATCGAACCACCCCGGCGAATGCCGGGGCCCAATTGGGGAACGTTGCTGACTGAGCACTGGACGCTGTTACTGCGACCTTCCCAAGTGGGCCCCGGCCTTCGCCGGGGTGGTATTTGGGGCGGATTAAAGGTGCCCTTCCGCCAGATATTCCTCGGACCGCATCTCCTCCAGCCGGCTGATCGTGCGGTCGAACTCGAACCTCCCGTCACCGCTTTCGTAAAGGTCCCCCGGCTCCGCATCCGCTGCCGCGAGCAGCTTCACCTTTATGCTCGTACAACGCGTCGATCAGCGCCACGAAGCGCGCCGCCTCGTTGCGGTTCTCAGGCCCGAGCTTGGGAATGCCAACCAGGATCACGGTGTGGAACTTCCGCGCGATGGCTAGGTAATCGGCCACCCCCTCGCCTCTCCGCACAGCTTCTTGAAGCTGAACACCGCGACGCCCTTGAGCGACTTCGGCACGCGCAGGGTTCGGCCCTGAACGATCAGGTCCTCGGCGGGAACGTGCTCGCTGTCGTCGGTCGAGAAGTCGGTAAGACGGAAGAACGCAGCCGACAGTTGCGCGGTCGCCTCGGGACCGTTGGGAACGAGCCACGTGTCCTGGCTGCCGAGCCGGTCGCGCCGATAGTCGACCGGGCCGTTGAGCGGGAGCACGTCGAGGCGCTGTTCGATGGTCGCGATGAAGGGCAGGAAATGCTCGCGGTTGAGGCCGTTCTTGTAGAGATCCGACGGCGGGCGGTTCGACGTGGTGACGATCGTCACGCCGGAATCGAGCAGCGAGGTTACCAGCCGCGACAGGATCATCGCGTCGGGGCTGTTGGTGACCATCATCTCGTCGAATGCGAGCAGGCGGGTCTCGTCGGCGATCGCGGTGGCGACGGGGACGATCGGGTCGCCGACTTCCTTGCGGCGCTCGGCGGCGATGCGCGCGTGGACCTCGAGCATGAACTCGCCGAAATGGACGCGGCGCTTCTGCTCGACGGGGGCGTTGGCGAAGAAGAGGTCCATGAGCATGGACTTGCCGCGACCGACACCGCCCCAGAGGTAGACGCCGCGGGGGTCGGGCTTCTTGGAGAAGCGGGCGAAGAAGCCGGTGAATTTTGGGGTGGCGAGTTCGGTGGCGAGGGTGTTGAGGCGGGCGGCTGCGGCGGCTTGTTCTGGGTCGGGGCGGAGTTCGCCTGACGCTACGAGGGCTTCGTAGGCTTTGAGTACCGTCATTTCCGTTCCCCCGCGCAGGCGGGGCCCAGGCCCCAGGCGTTGTATGTGTGGCTCCTGGACTCCCGCGTGCGCGGGAGAACAGGGAGGTGCCGGTGCTATCTGGCAGTCGGCTTGCGGATCGTGGCCGAGAAGGCGGCGATCTTGGTTTCGTCGTCCCCTTGCACCACGAGGCCCCGCAGGAACAAGAGCCGGCCGGTTTCCTTGAGGACTTCGACCTGCGCCTCGATCGGTGCGCCGATCTTTCCGCCGCCGATAAATTGCGTGTTGAGATCGAGCGTCACCGCGGTGCCGGCGGTTATCAGGCCGAAGCCTCTTGCGGCTGCAAACAGCGCGACGTCGATGAACGCGAGGAGCGCGCCGCCGTGGACGTTGTTCTGGAGGTTGGAGTGGCGATGCTCGGGGGTGATGCGGACGCGGACGATGTGCCCATCGACGCGGTAGAGCATGGGGCCGAGCAGGGTGTTGAAGCGGGTGGGGTCGGAAAGCGACCAGCTGCGCCAGCCTGGGTTGGCGGGGTCTTCGGCTTCGACGAAATGGGGTTTGTCAGTCATAAATTGCCGTTCGTGCCGAGTAGAGACCGAGCATAGTCGAGGGCTCGTATCGAGGTACATGTCCTTCGATACGCCTTCTCGACAAGCTCGATGGCTACTCGGGACGAACGGGAGTGGGGGCAAGAGATAGTGCCCTCACCAAACAACAGGATCAGACGATCCGTTCGGCTTCCATCTTCTTGATCTCGGCGATCGCCTTGGCGGGGTTGAGGCCCTTGGGGCACGCGTTCGCGCAGTTCATGATGGTGTGGCAGCGATACAGGCGGAACGGATCCTCGAGTTCGTCGAGGCGCTCGCCGGTCATCTCGTCGCGGCTGTCGGCGAGCCAGCGATAGGCCTGCAACAGGATCGCCGGCCCCAAGAACTTGTCGGCGTTCCACCAATAGCTCGGGCACGAGGTCGAGCAGCAGGCGCACAGGATGCACTCGTACAGGCCGTCGAGCTTCGAGCGGTCTTCCGGCGACTGGAGGCGCTCCTTGCCCGAGGGCGGCGGGGTGACGGTCTGCAGCCACGGCTTGATCGACGAATATTGCGCGTAGAAATGCGTGAAGTCGGGGACCAGGTCCTTGATCACGTCCATGTGCGGCAGCGGCGTGATCTGGACCTCGCCCTTGCAATCCTCGATCGCGGTGGTGCAGGCGAGCCCGTTCTTGCCGTTGATGTTCATCGAGCACGAGCCGCAGATACCCTCGCGGCACGAGCGGCGGAAGGTGAGCGAGGAGTCATGCTCGCTCTTCATCTTGATCAGCGCGTCGAGCACCATCGGGCCGGTGTCGTCGAGATCGAGCGCGAACGTGTCGTAGCGCGGGTTCTCGCCCGAGTCCGGATCGTAGCGATAGACCTTGAACGATTTCAGACGCTTGCTGTCCCCCGAACCCTGACTCGTAGAGGCGTGCTTGACGCCCTTCTTGACGACGCTGTTTTTCGGGAGCGAGAATTCGGCCATTGCGAGCGGTCCGTCCGTGGTGTGATTATAGGTTATGGGAGCCGATACATGACACGGGCCCCGCTCGCAAACGGTTAGCTTCGCGGGTGCAACATGGGTCACCCGCTGCGCCGCGCCGCCATTCGTGGCCTGCTCAGATGATATCGAGGATGAGGCCGAGGTCGCGCGCCTCTTCGGCCTCGATGTACCAGTTCGAGGGGGCCTTCTTCTTCAGCTCATCCAGCGATACCTTCGAACCCTCGACGATCGCGCGGAAGCCCTCCTCCTGGATGTTGATCGAGTCCTCGATCTCGTGGAGCTTGGCCTTGAGCGCGTAGGACAGCGTGTTGAGCGGGCCGTTGAGCTCGATCGTGCTCTGCATCTGGCGCTCGTGGATCATGATGCGGCTGCCGCGCGTCAGGAAACGGCTGTCGACCGGGAAGGCGGACATGAACGTCGCACCGGCGGAATAGACCGCGACCTTGCCGAGGAAGAGCGTCTCGCGGTCGGTGTATTCGCGGAGCAGGCGGATGTTGTCGCCCATCGCGCGGGCGACTTCGGGGTCACCGCCGAGCGTGGTGATCGAGACGACGAGCGGGCCTTCGGTGGGGGCCGCGACGAGCTGCGACTTGAAGGTATCGTACATCGCGTCGTCGACGGGGCCGTGGAGGTGGACGTGGGGGCGGCCAGCAGTGGGTAGTTGCGGGCGTTCGAGGCGGGGGATGTGTCGGTCATGCCGCGGCTAACTTTTGCGGGGGAGTGGGTTCCGGTTGGGTTGCGGCATATCAGCATATTCGGGATATCGTTATAACTTTGTAAGCACGCGCTACTGATGGTATCGGTGCGGGAGAAGGAAATTTACGATGCGGACGTCATTGCGGAAGATGGGTAATTCAACCGGGATGATCGTGCCGCGGTCGATCCTGGGGGCGATCGGCGTCACTACCGGCGCGGCGATGGATCTGCGCGTCGAGGACGGCAAGCTGATCGCGACACCGGCCGAGCAGGTCGCGCGGGACGGTTGGGCCGACGCTGCCGCCGGACTTGCTGCAACCGGCGAAGAGCAGGAATGGCTCGGCGTCGGCGTTGCCGACGACGCGACACTGACGTGGTGAGCGGCGCGTGAAGCGGGGTGAGATCTGGCTGGCGGCGCTCGATCCGACGGTCGGGAGCGAGATCCAGAAGACGCGGCCGTGCCTTGTCGTTTCGCCCGACGAGATGAACGATCATCTGCGGACGGCGATCGTCGCGCCGTTGACGACGGGGAGCCATCCGGCGCCGTTTCGGGTGGCGGTGACGTTCAAGGGGACGAGCGGGTTGGTGCTGCCGGATCAGATGCGGACGATCGACCGGGGTGGTTGATCAAGCGGTTGGGGCGGATCGATGCGCAGACGCTCCGCGCGGTGCTGGATGTGTTGGGGGAGATGTTCGCGGTTTAGGCGCGGCGGTCGGGGATCGCGGAACCCTCTTCGCCCCTCCCTGGAAGGGAGGGGTTGGGGGTGGGTCGGGTTCCACATATTCGAACCGTCGTGGCTCGAGCCGGCCGACCCACTCGGCCCCTCCCTTTCAGGGAGGGGGGACCCGTGGGTTTGGGTGGCTTTACGCTTCCCGGTTTGTGCGCTTGTGCTGGAGGATCCAGCCTACGAGGCCGCCGGGGACTCCGCCCACTAGCGAGAAGAGCGCGTAGAAGGTTATTGCTATCTTTTGGGGCTCTTCGCCTATGCCTCGGGTTTCTATGCCGTAGACGTAGATCGCGGTCAGGATGGCGACGGCCGCCGGCCACAGGAAGCCGGCGATCATCGGTTGGAAGCGCGTCAGGAGCCCCACCGCGACGGGCACCAGGAACCCGATCGCGATGATGGCCCAGATCATCAGTAAACCCGCTTCTTGGGCTTGATGTAGTCGATGTCGTCGGTGAGCGTGTAGTCGTGGACCGGGCGGAAATCGATCTTGGTCTCGCCGCCCTTGCCGCCCCAGCCGTCGAAGGTGGTGATGGTGTGCTTCATCCAGTTCGCGTCGTCGCGCTCGGGGAAATCCTCGTGCATGTGCGCGCCGCGCGACTCGGTGCGGTTGGCGGCCGAGTTCATCGTCACCACCGCCTGGCCGATCAAATTGTCGAGCTCCATCGTCTCGACCAGATCGGTGTTCCAGATCATGCTGCGATCCTTCACGGCGACGTCGGTCATCCGGTTGTAGATCCCAGCCATCTTCTCGACGCCCTGGTTCAGCAGCTCGGTGTCGCGGAACACCGCGCAATGCTTCTGCATGGTCTGCTGCATGTCGAGACGGATCTGCGCGGTGGGCGAACCGCCCGACGCGTTGCGGAACGTGTCGAGACGGGTGAGCGCCAGTTCCTCGGAACCCTTGGGCAGCGGGGCGTGGCTCGTGCCTGGCTTGAGCGTGTCCTTGATGCGCAGGCCAGTCGCGCGGCCGAACACCACGAGATCGATCAGGCTGTTCGAGCCGAGGCGGTTGGCGCCGTGGACCGACACGCAGGCCGCTTCACCGACCGCGAACAGGCCGGGGACGACCGCGTCGGGGTTGCCGTCGACGAGGTTGACGACTTCGCCGTGGAAGTTGGTCGGGATGCCACCCATGTTGTAATGCACCGTCGGCGTGACGGGCAGCGGCTGGCGCGTGAGATCGACGCCGGCGAAGACTTTCCCGGTCTCGGTGATGCCGGGCAGGCGCTCGGCGAGCACCTTCGGATCGATGTGATCGAGGTGGAGGAAGATGTGGTCGCCGTTCTTGCCGACGCCGCGGCCTTCGCGCATTTCGAGCGCCATCGAGCGGCTGACAACGTCGCGCGAGGCGAGGTCCTTCGCCGACGGGGCATAGCGCTCCATGAAGCGCTCGCCCTCGGAGTTGGTCAGGTAACCGCCCTCACCGCGTGCGCCCTCGGTGATCAGCACGCCCGCGCCGTAGATGCCGGTCGGGTGGAACTGGACGAACTCCATGTCCTGGAGCGGCAAGCCGGCGCGGAGCACCATCGCGTTGCCGTCGCCGGTGCAGGTATGCGCCGAGGTCGCCGAGAAATAGACGCGACCGTAGCCGCCGGTGGCGAGCACCGTCTGGTGGCTGCGGAAGCGGTGGATCGAGCCGTCTTCCATGCACAGCGCGATGACGCCGCGGCAGACGCCGTTTTCCATGATCAGGTCGAGCGCGAAATACTCGACGAAGAAGTCCGTGTTGTACTTCAGGCTCTGCTGATACAGCGCGTGGAGCATCGCGTGTCCGGTGCGGTCGGCGGCGGCAGCGGTGCGCTGGACCGGGGGCCCCTCACCCATGTTCTGCATGTGGCCGCCGAACGGACGCTGATAGATCGTGCCGTTCTCGTTACGGCTGAACGGCATGCCGGCATGTTCGAGCTCGTACACCGCCTGCGGGGCTTCGCGGCAGAGATACTCGATCGCGTCCTGGTCGCCGAGCCAGTCGGACCCCTTGACGGTGTCGAACATGTGCCAGGTCCAGTGATCCGGCGAGTTGTTGCCGAGCGAGGCGGCGATGCCGCCCTGCGCTGCAACCGTGTGCGAACGGGTCGGGAAGACCTTGGTGATGCACGCGGTCTTCAGCCCGCTCTCGGCGATGCCCATCGTGGCGCGCAGGCCGGAGCCGCCGGCACCGACGACGACCGCATCATAGGTATGATCGATGATCTTGTAGGCAGCTGACATTACGCAGGAGCTCCGGAGAAGGCGACCTTCAAGATCGCGAACAGGGCGATGCCGCCCAGCGTCAAGGTGAACAGGTTGAGGAGGATCATCGTCACGACACGGCTCTCGCCGTGCTGGTAATCCTCGATCACGACCTGAAGACCGAGACGGAAGTGATAGAATACCGAGAAGATCAGCAATGCCATCGGCACCGCGACCCAGGCGGACTGCAACCACAGGTGGACCGCGGCGTAATCATAGCCGGGCATCCGCGCGACCGAGATCATCAGCCACAGCATGAGGAACAGGTTCGAGCCCGCCGTCAAACGCTGCTGCCACCAGTGATGCGCGCCGTGTTTGGCGCTGCCCAGGCCGCGGACGCGACCGATTGCCGTACCGCTACCCATTACTTGATCCCCATGTAGAGCCAGAACACGATCGTCAGCGCGACCGAGGCGACCATCGTCGCGAGCGCGCCCATCTTGTTCCGCTTCAGTTCGTAGCCGGCGCCGATATCGAGCACCATGTGGCGGATGCCGGTCATCATGTGCTGGAACAGCGACAGCGTCAGGCCGACCGCGACGATGTAGCCGAGGATGTTGAGGCCGCCCGTGTCGGTGGTGAACACGTCGACGAAGGTCGCATAGGCCTGATCGCCCGCGGCGATCGCGGCGAGCCACCAGACGAGCAGCAGGCTGCCGACTGTCGCCATCCCGCTGCCGGTCGCGCGGTGCAGGATCGAGACCAGCATGTGCGGGCCCCATTTATAGACCTGCAGATGGGGAGAAAGCGGGCGTGCCGGGTTGCGCGATGCCAAGGGCGGAGTCCTCGAACCAGAAGATGACGAACCAAAATTATCTTGGTTCACAATATATAGATCGGGCGACCTATTAGCCACCGCGTGCTGCGATGCAACCCATTGGGCGCGGTGCGATAACCCATGACACCGCGAACCGTGCTGCTGCCGGAGCCACGATGCCGGACGGAATTACCGGACGGGACGGATGCGAAATGATTTTGCGCGGAGGCCGCGGTGCGACCGATCCCTAACCCGGCCTTAAGACATACGCTGTAGCGCCGGATGCGCATACCCGATCCGGAGTCCATCGTCTTGACCACCACCGACCTGCCGGTTCCCGGCGCGATTGCGGCCTCTATCGACCTCGCGGCACGGCTGCGGGTTTTCGACTTCGACGGGACGCTGAGCAACGCGAGCCGCGAAGTCTGGGCGGCGCTGGCTCCCGAGATCACACATGTCTCGAAGGCGTATTGGGAGCAGTGGCTGCGCTGTTTCTCCGACGAGCGGATCTGGGCACCGCACGAGACCGAGCAGATGATCGAGGTCGGCTGCACGTTCCTGCGCAATCGCTTCCTCGATACGAGCGGGCGCGCCTGGATCGAGTCGGTCGAGCGATCCGTCGCGGCGGCCTATGTCGCCGGTGTGTCGCCGATGGCCCTGCTGTCGATGATCAGCGCGAGCGACCGTGCTGCGCTGGAGGTGCTGATGCGGCGGGTCGACCGGTCGGATGCCAAGCTGCCGGTCTATATCGATACGCTGATGCGGCTGTCCGCGCTGGAAGGCGAGATCACGGTCGCGATCTACAATTCGTACAGCACGCATTCGGCGCGGGTCGCGCGCGATACGCTGGCGGCGGAGTTCCGTGACGGGATCGCGGCGATGGTCGAGACCGCGACCGACGAGGGCCACATGCTCCGCGAACAGGCGTTGCGCAGCTCGGCGTCGACGCGCGCGGTGCTGGGCAAGGCAAGCGAAGTCGCCGCCGCCGCCGAGCAATCCGCGGTGGCGATGCGCGAGGCGGCACAGACCGCCGCCGGCCTGATCCGCGCGATCGAGGATGCGCGCACCGAAGTCGAGGCGGCCGCCGAGATCGCCAACCGTGCGTCCGCGCAGGCAGGCCAGGCGGTCGGCATGTCCGAGACGCTGAGCGATCATGCGAAGTCGATCGAGATCGATCCTGGGGCTGATCCGCGACATTGCCGGACAGACCAACCTGCTCGCGCTGAACGCGACGATCGAAGCGGCGCGCGCGGGCGATGCCGGGCGCGGCTTCGCGGTGGTTGCGCAGGAGGTGAAGAGCCTCGCCAACCAAACCGCGCGGGCGACCGACGATATCGCCGCGAAGATCGCCGCGATCCAGTCGGCGACACGCTCGACCGTCGATACCAACGCCTCGATCAAGGCGACCGTGGCCGAGGTGCAGGAAAGCGCCGACCGGATCCGCTATGCGATGGAAGCACAGGCGCAGACGGTGACCGCGATCACCGCGGCGGTCGACGAGACCGCGCTGGCGGCGGATTCGATGTCGACCACGATCGCCGCGATCCGCGAGGATACAGAGACGGTCGCGACCGAGATCGACGGCGTCGGCCGCGGCTTCGACGTACTGGATACACGGCTGGGCAACCTCAAGAACAGCGCAGGCGATTTCGTCGCGAAGGTCGCTGCATAACGGACCCTCAGGAGGGGCGATGATCGAGCATCAGGAGAGGATTTCCAGCCCACCCGTCCAAGACGGGGGGCAGCCTGCCGGTTCCGAACGGACACGGGAGGGCGCGCGCACCGGCCCGAAACTGGGGCGGCGACCAACGGCCGCTGCGCGAACGCGTTCGTGACTATGACTGGGACGGGCTGATCGAGCCGGCCTGTGCCACGCTCAGCGCGCTGCTCGAACCCGAAGATCACCGCAAGATCGCCGAAACCTTCTGGCGGCATTATCTGTCGCTGGAATCGGCGCAGCATATCCGGCGTCATTTCACACCCGGCCTGCTCGAACAGCGGATCACGGCGAGCGGCAACTATGTCCGGCTGCAATATAGCGCGCCCACCGACGATGCCTGGAAGGCGATGGCGATCAGCCATGCGGAGGATTCGCATCGCTCGGGCATCCCCTGCCCGCGCTGCTCTCGTCGCTGGCGTTTGCGCACAGCGTCACCCTGAACCTGATTGCCGACCGGCTGGGTGCGGACATGTCGGCGATGCGGACGCTGAGCGACGTGGTGCAGCGGCTGGCGCTGATCGAGGCGGACATCATGGCGTCGCATCTCGGCGCGAGCGATGCCGAGGCGGCGCGGGTCGAACGTCAGACCCGCGCGACCGAGTTCCAGGGCAGCATTGCGGCGTCGATCGAGCACACCGCTGCGCTGGGGGCACGGATCCGGGTGCAGGCGGCGGGGGCATCGGCCTCGACCCGCAGCATGTTGTGCAAGGCGAGCGAAGTCGCGGCGGCGGCGGAGCAGTCCGCAGTGGCGATGCGCGAGGCGGCGCAGACCACCGCCGGGCTTATCCGCGCGATCGAGGATGCGCGCACCGAGGTCGAGGCGGCGGCTGCCATCGCCGACCGTGCCTGCACGCAGACCGGCGAGGCAGTTGGCGTGTCCGAGGCGCTGAGCGAGCATGCCAGATCGATCGAATCGATCCTCGGGCTGATCCGCAGCATCGCCGGGCAGACCAACCTGCTCGCGCTGAACGCGACGATCGAGGCGGCGCGGGCGGGCGATGCCGGGCGCGGCTTTGCGGTGGTGGCGCAGGAGGTCAAATCGCTCGCCAGCCAGACCGCGCGGGCGACCGACGACATTGCCGCCAAGATCGCCGCGATCCAGTCGGCGACCGCGGCGACGGTCGCGACCAATGCGGGGATCAAGGCGACGGTGACCGAGGTGCAGCACAGCGCCGACCGCATCCGCCACGCGATGGAGGCGCAGGCGCGCACCGTCAGCGCGATCACCGCTGCGGTCGACGAGACGGCGCTGGCGGCGGACTCGATGTCTATGACGATCGCGACGATTCTGGGCGAATACCGAGGCGGTGGCGGCGGAAATCGACCAGCTGGGCCACGCGTTCGGTGACGTCGACGACCAGCTTGGTGTGTTGCGCGGGGCGGCGGACGGGTTCTCGGCTAGCGTGGCTTGAGGGGGCGTCCTTTAATCTGGAGGGCGTGCGAAAAGCTTTTTCGCGCAGAGGCGCAGAGGACGCAGAGAGTGTAGCAGAACCGCAGGTTCCTCAGAATTGCCGTATTGGCACGCCCTCGCCCCGACGCGCCCGCCCTCTGCGTCCTCTGCGCCTCTGCGCGAACCCATTTCTCACTTGAGCTCAGGTGACGGCCATAGCCTGCGGCGCTAGAGCTGAGGCATGACCATTCTTCTTACCGGCTCCAGTCGCGGTATCGGCGCGGCTATTCATGCGGCGCTGACCGACGCGGGCGTCTCCGTCATTGGGCATGGGACCGCCAGCGGCATCCCTGCAGACTTTAGCGATCCTGCGGCGGCCACTGCGTTGTGGAACGCGGCGCTGGAGCAGGCTGATGGCGCGATCGATGTGCTGATCAATAATGCGGGGTGTTCGAGGCATCGCCGCTCGCCGACGACGACTGGACCGCGCAGTGGGAGCGGACGATGCGGATCAACCTGACCGCGTCGGCCGAGCTTTGCCGGTTGGCGGTGTTGCACTGGCAGGCTCGGGGATTCGGCGGGCGGATCGTCAATATCGCCAGCCGCGCGGCGTATCGCGGGGATTCGCCGGCGCACTGGCATTATGCCGCGTCGAAGGCGGGGATGGTGGCGATGACCAAGACGATCGCCCGGGGCTATGCTCGCGAGGGGATTCTGGCGTTTGCGGTGTGCCCGGGGTTCACGATGACCGGGATGGCGGAAGATTATCTGGCGAGCCGCGGGGGCGATGCGCTGCTGGCGGATATTCCGCTCGGCAAGGTTGCCGATCCGGCGGAGGTCGCGTCGGTCGCACGCTATTGCGCGCTCGAGGCGCCGGCTTCGATGACGGGGTCGGTGATCGACGTGAATGGGGCGAGCTATGTCCGATAGTTGGAAGCTCACCCTCCCCTGCACGCGGGCGGAGGCCGAGGCGATCGATGCGAGTGACGATCTCGGTGACGAGATTCCGGGCGACGCCGTCCTGATGACGACCGAGGAGATCGAGGACGACGTCGAATCGTGGCGGCTCGATGCGTATTTCGAGCAGGAGCCCGATGCCGATACGGTGGCCGCGGTGCGCGCGCTGGTGCCGAGTGCGGCGGGGGCGACAATCGCGGTCGAGCAGCTGGGCGATGCGGACTGGGTGACGATGAGCCAGGCCGGGCTGGAGCCTTTGTCGGTCGGGCGGTTCTTTGTGCATACGGGCGCGCATTCGGGGGCGGTGCCGGCGGACAAGCGGGCTTTTCTGATCGAGGCTAGCAGGGCGTTCGGGACGGGGCATCATGAGACGACCAGCGGGTGTCTGGCTATGCTTGATGGGTTGGCGGATGCTTCGTTTGCGAACGTGATCGATATCGGGACGGGGACGGGTTTGCTCGCGTTCGCGGCGGCGCATCTCTGGCCTGACGCGGCAGTGATGGGGACGGATATCGATCCGGTCTCGATCGATGTTACGGCTGAGAATGCTGAGCTGAATGGGGTCGAGGGGATCGATCTGGTTGTCGCGGACGGGACGCTGAACGATGCGATCGTGGCGCGGGCACCGTATGATCTGGTGATCGCGAATATTCTGGCGGGGCCGCTGGTGTCGATGGCGCCGGAGATCGCTTCGATTTCGGATGTCGGGGCGACTGTCGTGCTGGCGGGGTTGCTGGAGACTCAGCGGGCCGGGGTCGTGGCGGCGTATGAGGCTTGCGGGTGTTCGCTGGAGGCGGTCGACCGGCAGGGGGATTGGAGTGTGCTTCGGTTGAAGGCTGGGGCGGTGCGGTTCGTGGCGGAGGGGCCGTTCGATCCTAAGGGGCGTGATGGGTGGGCTTTGGATATCTGAGGGAGCCATGCCCCCCAGAAGGATGTTCGCAAAGGTTGCCCTCACCCACTTCCGGCACCACCCCGGCGGAGGCCGGGGCCCAATTGGGCGAACCTTCGAGATAGACCGGTCCGCCATTCCAATTGGGCCCCGGCCTTCGCCGGGGTGGTAGCCTCTCGGGGGACGCCTATGCGGTTTCGGCGGCCACTTTCGCGTTCGCGTAGTCCTGCGTACCCGCCGTCAGCACGACATCACCCGGCTCGACCCGCGCGACCGGAATATCCGGCAGCGCCTTCAGTTCCTCGTACAGCGGTGCGAAGTCCGTCTCTACCGTCAGCCGCAGCAACTCGTCGAAGCTCGGGATGACGAAATAGTTCTGCTGGAAATCGTCGATCCGGTACTCGGTCCGCATTACCCGGGCGAGATCGAGCGCGATGCGGTTGGGGCTCGGGTCGTCGAGCGCGAAGCGGGTTTCGGCGAAGCTGGAGACGATGCCCGAGCCGTAGATGCGCAGGCCTTCGGGTTCGGCGATCAGGCCGAACTCGACCGTGTACCAGTAGAGCCTTCCCAGATATTTCAGCGCGTCCAAACCCAAAGCGCGCTGGCCGCCGCGGCCGTAGGCGGCGAGGTAGTCGGCGAAGACCGGATCCGCCAGCATCGGGACGTGGCCGAACACGTCGTGGAAGACGTCGGGTTCCTGGAGGTAATCGAGCTGGTCGGGGCGGCGGATGAAGTTGCCGGCGACGAAGCGCCGGTTGGCCATGTGGTCGAAGAACACGTCGTCGGGGACGAGGCCGGGCACCGCGACGACCGACCAGCCGGTGAGCTTCATGAGGCGTTCCGAGAGTTCCTCGAAATCGGGAATGCCGGGCTTCGACAGCTTCAGCACGTCGAGGCCGCGCAGCCAGGCGTTCGAGGCGCGGCCGGGGAGCAGCTTCGACTGGCGTGCGAACAGCGTGTCCCAGGTCGCGTGATCCTCCGCCGTGTAGGCCGCCCAGTTCTGCGGGATCGTCCAGTCGGGGGCGCCTTCGGGCGGGGTGCTCAGTACGTGCGTGTCATTGGCCATGCGGCTGGTCTAGCATGACGGCATGAAGACGGAAACGCGCTGGATGCGGTGGATTTTATGGGCGGTCGCGACAGTTTTGGGGCTGGTTGCGAGCTATGCGGTGGCGGGGCTGATCGGTGGGTCGATCCCGAGCAATCGCGATTGGCGGGCGCCCGCCGAGGGCGTGCATATCTTCGTCGAGAGCAACGGCGTGCATACCGGGATCATCGTGCCGAAGGTGGCGGCCGGGGTGGACTGGCGCGGGGTGGCTCGGGCGGAGGATCTGCGTGACCCACGTTATGGCGCGTTCGACCATGTTTCGTTCGGGTGGGGGAGAAGGCGTTCTATCTGGAGACGCCGACCTGGGCGGACGTGAAGCTGCGCACCGTGGTCGGCGCGGCGTTCGGTAGCACGCGTACGTTGATGCATGTCGATCATTTGCCGAGGCCGCGTCAGGGGATGGGGCTCGGGAGATCGTTGTCACGCCGGCGCAGTATCGGCGGTTGGCGGCGTATATCCGGGCGAGCTTTCGCGATGGGGGTGCGCGGTATCGAGGGTATGCGGGGTATGATGCGTTTTACGAGGCTAACGGGCGGTATAGTGCGGTTCGGACGTGTAATGGGTGGACGGGGGATGCGCTGCGGTTTGCGGGGGTTCGGGTTGGGTGGTGGACGCCGTTTCCGGTTACGGTGATGAAGTGGTTTTAGTCGCTGTCCTGCCCGCTAGATTGTTCTCCCGCGAAGGCGGGAGTCCAGACTGGGCTCCCGCCTTCGCGGGAGAACAAGGAGGCAGACGGAGCATTTGTTCGGGCCACCACCCCGGCGCAGGCCGGGGCCCAATGGGAAACAGCGGTAACCGCGCGCAGTCCGTCGGTGGCGACGTCACCCAGCTGGGCCCCGGCCTGCGCCGGGGTGGTCGTGGAGGGGACGGGGTGGTAGTGCGGGAGGACGGCGCGCCGGGCCGCTCAGTTTCCTGCGCGGTAGCCCTGGTATTGGGTGCATTCGGAGCGCTGGGGGTCCTTGTTGCAGCGTTTGGCGAGTTCCTTGCGCTGCTTGCCCTCTTCGGCTTCCTGCTTGCGCATCTTCTTGCCGTAGTTGCGGTCCGATTCTTCCTGGCTGGTGGTGGTCCAGTCGACCGCCTTGCCGGCGACCTGGAACGGCGCCTTCACAATCGAGGTTGCGGTGCTGATGCAGCCACTTACGAGGAACGGCAGCAGCGCCAGCACGGGAAGATATCTACGCATTTACTTCACTCCTGCGCGTGCAGTTCCCGGACTCGGTCGCGCGCTTGGGACCCGTATAGCGGAAAATCGGTGAAGAAACCGTCGATACCTTGGGCAAGTCCTGCGTCGATCTCGGCGGCGATGTCGCCGTGCGCGGCGGGGTCGGGGCCGCGGCGGAAGCGGGTCGGTTCGAAGTAGTTTTCCGCGCGGTAGGTCCAGGGTGGACGCGCAGGCCGGCGGCGTGCGCGTCGGCGACCAGCGGCGTTGGGGTCGCGTCGGTCCAGAGCATCGCCTTGTCGGGGCCGATCCCGTACGCATAGGCCGCGATCGCCTTGAGCCCGGCCGGCGTGATCATCGCCGCATAGCTCGGCTGCGCGCCATCGGCCGGGGCGCCCTCCCCGGCCATCAGCTGGATCAGGCGGACCTTCGTCATCTTATGAAGGCGCTGGAGGTTGGCGACCTCGAACGACTGGATGAAGACCGGCGCCTTCGCCGAATCCCAGCCCGCCTCGCGCAGTTCGGCGACCAGTTTCGCGTCGGTCGGGTGGCCGATCTTCGCGAAATAGGTCGGGTGCTTGGTCTCGGGATAGATGCCGATCGTCCGGCCCGTCTCGGTGGTACGGCGCTTGGCCAGCGCGATGATCTCGGCGAGCGTCGGGATCTGGAACTGGCCGTCATACGCGGTGTTAGTGGGGCGGAGCTTGGGCAAGCGTTCCTTCGCGCGCAGCGTCTTCAGTTCGGCGAGCGTGAAATCCTCGACGAACCAGCCGGTCATCGTCTGGCCGTCGATCGTCTTGGTGGTTTTGCGGCTAGCGAACTCGGGATGGTCGGCGACGTTGGTCGTTTCTGCGATGTTGTTCTCGTGCCGCGCGACGAGGACGTCGTCCTTGGTCGGCACCAGATCGGGCTCGATGAAGTCCGCGCCCTGGTCGATCGCGAGCGAATAGGCCGCCAACGTGTGCTCGGGTCGGAGCCCGCTCGCGCCGCGGTGCGCTATGACGATCGGGGGCGACAATCGGGGAGAAGCTGGCGTCATCGCGGCAGCTTGCCCGCTCGTCGCCGCCAGTGCCAGCGCAACTATGTATGAGAGCCTGTCGCAATAGGAAACGATTGAGCGCATCGGCGTTGAGTCCTCGAAATCCGAACATTCCCGGCACATTCAACCAGGGGCACCGCCATGCATTTCACGATCAATGGTCAATCATATGACGCCGAGCCCGATATTCGTACGTCGGTACTCGACCTTTGCCGCGAGCATCTCGGGCTGACGGGCTCGAAGAAGGGCTGCGATCATGGCCAGTGCAGGGCTTGCACGGTGCTGATCAACGGACGTCGCGTCAATTCCTGCCTGACGCTCGCTGTCATGCATCAGGACGACGAGATCACGACGATCGAGGGGATCGGCCAGCCGGGCAACCTGCACGCGTTGCAGGACGCGTTCGTGCGGCATGACGGGTATCAGTGCGGGTATTGCACACCGGGGCAGATCTGTTCGGCGGTCGGCATGCTCGACGAGGTCAAGAAGGGCTGGGCCAGCCATGCGTCGGGCGACCTGACCGATCCGAAGTTCGACGATGCCGAGATTTCCGAGCGGATGAGCGGCAATCTGTGCCGCTGCGCCGCGTACCCGAACATCGTCGATGCGATCCGCGAAGTCGGTGGGGCCGAGCCCGCAGGCCGGACCGCGGACGAGAAGGATGCCGCGATGGAAGCTAACGCGCGCGGGGAGCTGGTGGCATGAAGACCTTCACGTACGAGAAGCCCGCTACGCCCGAGGCTGCGGTCAAGGATATCGATACCAGCGGCGCGAAGTTCATCGCGGGCGGTACCAACTTGCTCGATCTGATGAAGTTGCAGGTCGAGACGCCGGACAAGTTGGTCGACATCTCGCGGCTCGGTCTCGCGAAGATCGAAGAGCGCGAGGATGGCGGGCTGACGATCGGTGCGCTGGTGCCGAACAGCGATCTCGCCGCCGACCGCCGCGTCGTCGCCAAGTACGAGGTGCTGAGCCGGGCGTTGCTCGCCGGTGCCTCGGGGCAGTTGCGCAACAAGGCGTCGACCAGGGGCAATCTGCTCCAGCGGACGCGCTGCTATTATTTCTACGACACGGCCGCCGCGTGCAACAAGCGTGAGCCGGGCAGCGGCTGTTCGGCGATCGGCGGCTTCAACCGCATCCTGGCCGTGCTGGGGACGAGTGAGCATTGCATCGCGACGCATCCGAGCGACATGGCGGTGGCGATGCGCGCGCTCGACGCGACGATCGTGACGCTGAAGGCGGATGGCGATCGTCGGCGGATCTCGATCCACGACTTCTATCGCCTGCCCGGCGATACGCCGCAGATCGAAAACGCGCTCGAAGCGGGTGAGTTGATCACGCACATCGAGCTGCCGGCGCCGCCCAAGGGCAAGCAGGAATATCGCAAGGTGCGCGATCGTGCATCCTATGCGTTCGCGCTCGTCTCGGTGGCGGCGATCGTCGATGTGCAGGACGGCGTGATCGCGTCGGCCTCGCTCGCGTTCGGCGGGCTCGGGCCGATGCCTTGGCGCAATCCGGCGGTCGAGGCGGCGCTGGTCGGCAAGGCGCCGTCCGATGCCGTGTTCGAGGCTGCGGCGACGGCGTTGCTCGCCGATGCCAAGGGCTATGGCTCGAACGATTTCAAGATCCCCCTCGCCCGTCGCACGCTGATCGCGACGCTGCGCAACGTTACGGGAGCATGAGCATGTTTGGTCTTGGCACTACGAATAGCCTCACGATGGACAAGCCGCATCCGGACAGTCTTCTGGATACGGGCGTCCAGGGCGTCATCGGCAAGCCGCTCGACCGAATCGACGGGCCGCTCAAGGTTACCGGTACGGCGACCTATGCGGCGGAATACCAGTTCGCGAACATGGCGTATGGCGTGCTGGTCGGCACGAAGATCTCGGCGGGGAAAGTCGTCTCGATCGACGTCGATGCGGTCAAGTCGATCCCCGGCGTGATCGACGTCGTCACCGACTTCGACCGGTTCATCCGCGTCGCGGCGCAGGGTGGTGCGACCGATGCACCGACGCAGGGCGTGAAGGACATCGCGTTCTTCGGCCAGATCGTCGCGATCGTGCTGGCCGAGAGCTTCGAGGTCGCGCGCGATGCCGCGGCGCGGCTGCCGATCGAATATGACGAGGCCGAGGGCCAGTACGACTTCGGCGCGCATCGCGACGAGACGCGGACCCCGCCGGACGACGCGACGCCCGCGCATTTCAAGCAGGGCGACGTCGACAAGGCTATGGCCCAGGCGGCGGTGACGATCGACTCCACCTACATCACGCCGAGCCAGAATTCGGCGGCGATGGAGCCGCATGCCTCGACCGCGGTGTGGGAGGAGGACGGCTCGCTGTCGCTGTACGGCGCGTACCAGATGCCGACCTCGGATGCGCAGCAGCTCGCGAAGTCGCTGGGGATGTCCGAGAAGAAGGTGCGGATCATCGCGCGCTATATCGGTGGCGGGTTCGGGTCGAAGCTCGGCATCGCACCCGAGAGCGTCGCGGCGGCGATCGCGGCGAAGCAGCTCGGCCGTCCGGTCAAGGCGGTGATGTCGCGTCCGCAGGTGTTCGAGGCGACCGTGCGGCGGTCGAATACCGAGCAGCGCGTGCGGCTGGCGGCGGATGCGTCCGGCAAGCTGTCGGCGATCGGCCACGAGACGCTGGCGTCGAACCAGTCGACCGAGGATTATTTCGAGCCTGCGGGGATCGGCACGCATATGCTGTACGGCGGCGAGAACCGGCTGATCACGCATGAGCTGGTCGATGTGAACTTCGTCGTGTCGGGCTCGATGCGCGCGCCTGGCGAAGCGGTCGGGATGCTGGCGCTGGAAGGCGCGATGGACGAGCTCGCCGAGAAGCTCAACATGGATCCGATCGAGCTGCGCAAGCGCAACGATCCGACGATCGATCCCGAGAAGGACGTGCCCTATTCGTCGCGCAACCTGACGCGTGCGCTCGACGAGGGTGCAAAGAAGTTCGGCTGGGACAAGCGCACGAAGGCCGGGACGCGGCGCGAGGAGAGTGGCTGATCGGCATGGGCGTCGCCGGTGCGGTGCGCGGCAACATGCTGATGGAATCGTCTGCCAAGGTCGAGATCCATCCGGACGGCTCGGCGACGGTGTCGTCGGCGATGACCGATATCGGCACCGGCAGCTACACGATCCTGGCGCAGATCGCGTCCGAGATCCTGGGGATTCCGGTGGCGAACATCACGATGGCGCTGGGCGATACCAACGATCCTCCGGCGGCGGGTTCGGGCGGGTCCTGGGGTGCGGCGTCTTCGGGGACGGCGGTGTATCTGGCGTGCGAGATGCTGCGCGGGAAGATCGCCAAGGCGATGGGCGTCAACGAGGACGGCGTGACGCTGAAGGACGGCAACGCGATCGGCGACAACCGCTCGACGCCGATCGGCGAGCTGGTCGGCAAGGGGCTCGAGGCTACCGGGCACGTCAAGCCGGGCAAGCAGGAGAAGGAGACGACGCAGGCCGGGTTCGGTGCGCATTTCGCCGAGGTCGCGGTAAACGTCGTCACCGGCGAAACGCGGGTGCGGCGGATGCTGGGGTCGTTCGCGGCCGGGCGTGTGCTCAACGCCAAAACTGCGCGGTCGCAGTGCCTCGGCGGGATGACGTTCGGGATCGGCGCGGCGCTGACCGAGGATCTGATCCACGACACGCGGACCGGCAAGCTGGTGAACCACGATCTCGGCGAATATCACGTGCCGGCAAACGCCGACATTCCGCAGATGGATGTCCACTTCGTCGACGAACGCGATATCCATGCGAACCCGATCCACGCGAAGGGGATCGGCGAGCTGGGGATCTCGGGTGCGGGCGCTGCGGTGGCGAACGCGGTGTACAATGCGACGGGGATCCGGGTGCGCGAGTTCCCGATTACGCTCGACAAGTTGCTGGATCAATTGCCGGCTGTTTGAGGGCTGACCTGAAGTAGGGGCACCGCTCGAATAATCACCCCCCCGGCGGAGGCCGGGGCCCAATTGGGAAGGCTTTGATAACGGAGAATTGTCCTCCGTTACCTTGGTCTCCCAATTGGGCTCCGGCCTTCGCCGGGGTGGTTGCGGCGGATGAGGGGTGCCCTCGTCAAATGCCCCCGCCCTTCCCATATCTCACCCGCCACCCGAGGACTCCAGAATGAACGAACACGTGATGGATGCGGCGTTTCGGCCGGGTGGTCTCGACCGCGCGAAACAGGGCGTTCTGGGGCTTGGGCTCGACCGGATCGAGGGGCCGGCGAAGGTCACCGGCGTGGCGGACTATGCGTATGAGGGCACGCCCGACGGGATCGCCTATGCGGCGATCGTGGGTACGCCGGTTGGTAGCGGGCGCGTCCTCGGTATCGACGTTTCTGCTGCCGAGGCTTTGCCGGGCGTCATCGCGGTCATTCATGGCGACTCTCGCATGCCGGCCGGCGAGTCCAATTCGCGCGCGATGCCGAAGTTCGATACCGACGTCATCCTTCACCTCGGCCAGCCGGTCGCGATCGTCGTTGCGGAGGATCAGGCGATCGCGCGCGATGCCGCGGCACTGGTCGTGGTTCGCACCGAGGCGGGCGAGGATCGGTTCGACGTCGAGGCGCAGCCGGTCGATACCAAGGCCGAGATCGGCTTCCTGCCGCCGGTCGACAAGGGCGATCTCGACGCGGTGATGGCGGACGCGGCGGCGACGCTCGACCGGACCTACACGACGCCCGTGCATTTCCCTGCCGCGCTGGAGCCGCATGCGACCACCGCGTGTTGGGAGGGCGACAGGCTCACGGTCCGTACCAGCAACCAGGTGATCGGCGGCGCGCGTAAGACGATCGCCAAGGCGCTCAAGATCGATCCGGATAAGGTTCGCGCGCTCGCCCCCTATGTCGGCGGCGGGTTCGGCGGGAAGACCGGCGTCGGCGCGGAGGCGATCTTGGCCGCGATCGCGGCGGAGGTCGTCGGGCGCCCGGTGAAGATCGCCCTGCCCCGCCGCCAGACTGCATATATGGTCCATCACCGCTCGCACACGACGCAGCGGATCCGGATCGCCGCGGACGAGCACGGCGTGATTTTGGGGATGGGTCATGAGAGCGTCGTCGCGCAGAACGACGATGGCGAGTTTCTCGAACCGGTGCCGTTCGGGACGTTGCCGCTGTACCGGGGCGATGCGCGGCGGTTCAAGACCGACCTGGTGCGCGTCGACCTGCCCGCGAGCGGGGCTGTCCGTGCGCCGGGCGAGGCTGTGGGCACGTTCGGGGTCGAGTGTGCGATGGACGAACTGGCCGAGCATCTCGGGATCGATCCGATCGAACTGCGGCGGCGCAACGAGCCGGAGACCGATCCGGTGAGCGGCAAGCCGTTCTCCACGCGGCGAATGCTCGATTGCTACACGCAGGGCGCCGAGCGGTTTGGCTGGCCTAAGACCTTGCCGGCGCCGGGATCGGTGCGCGATGGCGAATGGCTGGTCGGGATCGGCATGGCGGCGAGCTTGCGCGGCAACTTCACGGTCGAGGCGCAGGCGCGCGTGCGGCTGGAGGCGGACGGGCGCGCGACGGTCGAGTGCGACATGACGGATATCGGCACGGGGACGTACACCATCCTTGCGCAGACGGCGGGCGAGATGTTGGGGTTGCCGGTGGCGGACGTGACCGTGCGGCTCGGCGACAGCGACCTGCCTGCGAGCGCGGGGTCGGGCGGGTCGTTCGGCGCTGGCAGTGCGTGTTCTGCGGTGGTGCTGGCGTGCGAGGATATCCTGGGCGCGCTGGCGTTGCGCATGAATGCCGCGCCTGAGGATCTGAGCCTGCACGATGGGTGCGTGAGTGCGGGCGGGCGATCGGTGAAGCTCGCCGATCTGGTGCGCGG
This sequence comes from Sphingomonas sp. AC411, assembly GCF_979253035.1. NCBI lineage: Bacteria > Pseudomonadati > Pseudomonadota > Alphaproteobacteria > Sphingomonadales > Sphingomonadaceae > Sphingomonas > Sphingomonas sp. AC411. The sequence goes on from NZ_CEEDAQ010000001.1 coordinate 2,100,381, forward strand.
CGAGCCGATCGTAGCGATGGGCAAGACCGGGCCGGGTGCCGAGAGCAAGCGCACTAGCCAAGCCAGCCACGGCGCGCACTTCGTCGAGGTCGCGGTGAATACGGTAACGGGCGAGACGCGCGTGCGGCGGATGCTGGGCGTGTTCGACGTCGGGCGCGTGCTCAACCGCAAGACCGCGACGAGCCAGATCACCGGCGGGATGGCGTGGGGGATCGCCTATGCGCTCAGCGAAGAGGGCATCGTCGACACGCGGACCGGGGCGTTCGTGAACCCCGATTTCGGCGAATATCATGTCGCGGTGAATGCCGACATTCCGCAGCTGGAGGTGCATTTCATCGAGGAGATCGACGACTCCGCGAACCCGGTCGGGGCGAAGGGCGTTGGGGAACTTGGGATCTCCGGCGCCGGCGCGGCGGTAGCGAATGCGATCTACAACGCGACGGGGTTCGGGTTCGCGACTTTCCGGTGACGCTCGACAAGCTGCTGGCGGGTTTGCCGGCCGTCTGACGGAACCACTCCGCCACCCCGGACTTGTTCCGGGGTCCACCGGACCGCACATCGAACGCTGAGGGTTTGCGGCACCGTGGATGCCGGAACAAGCCCGGCATGACGGAAGAGAAGACATGGCCGAAAACGATAGCGTGATTGCCGCCGCGAAGACCTGGAAGGGCGAGAAGATGGCGATCGCCACGGTCGTCTCGACCTGGGGCTCGGCGCCGCGACCCAAGGGGAGCCATATGCTCGTCCATGCCGATGGCCGGTTCGAGGGTCCGTCTCCGGCGGTTGCGTCGAGAGCGATATCCTCGCCACCGCCGCCGAGGTGATCGCGGGCGCGCCGTTCCAGGTGCGCAACTACGGCGTGGCGGATGCGGCGGCGTGGGAAGTCGGACTGCCGTGCGGCGGCGAGATCGCGGTGATGGTGCAGCCGGTGTCGGCGGAGGATTCGATCCCGAGCTGTTCGACCGGATCGCGGATGCGCGCGATCACGGCGATGCGCTGACGGTGACGACCGATCTCGAGACCGGGCATAGCGACGCGCGGCCGCTGGAGACGGGCGAGGTGTTCGTCAACCGCTACGATCCGCCGCGCCGTCTGCTGATCGTCGGCGCAGTGCAGATCGCGCAGGCGTTGGCGGGGCTTGCGCGCGAACTCGGGATCGAGACGGTGGTGATCGATCCGCGTGCGCGCTTCCTGACCGATGAGCGGTTTCCGGGCGTGACGCTCGACGATCGCTGGCCGGACGAGGCGATCGCCGCGTATCGCCCGGGGCCGTCGACCGCGGTCGTGACGCTGAGCCACGACATCAAGATCGACGATCCCGCGCTGATCGCGGCGCTCGCGTCCGATGCCGCCTATGTCGGTGCGCTCGGCAGCCGCAAGAGCCACGCCGCGCGGCGGAGCGGCTTGCCGCGGAGGGCGTTACGGCCGAAAATATCGACCGGATCGATGCGCCGGTCGGGCTCGACATTGGCGCGATCGGACCGTCGGAGATTGCGCTGTCGGTCGCGGCGGCGATGATAGGAGCGTTCAATGATCGCCGCTGAAGACGTCTTCCTGATCCTGCTCGCCGCAGGCCGCTCGGAGCGGTTCGGGATCCCCAACAAGCTCGAGGTGCCGTTCCTCAATAAGCCGCTCGGGATGCACGTCGTCACGGCGTTCGAGAACATCCCGTTCAAGCGACGGCTGGTGGTCACCGATGGCTGCAAGCTCGACTTCCTCAGCCATCATTTCGAGGTGGTGCATAACGAAGACCCGTCGTCGGGCATGTCACAATCGGTGAAGTTGGGCGTGCAGCGCGCGAAGGACGAGGGGGCGCAGGCAGTGCTGATCGCGCTGGCCGACATGCCGCGCGTGACTGCGGCGCATATTTACCGGATGCTCGATGCCGCCGACAGTGCCGGTGCCGTCGTCGCGTCGAGCGATGGCGAGAAGCCGAGCCCCTGCCCTGTTCGGGCGCGATCGGTTCGATTTCCTGCTGACGCTGGACGGCGATGCGGGCGCGCGCGACTTGGTGAAGGCGGGGCGGCACGTCGTGACCGCGCCGGCCGAGCTGATCGATATCGACACGCCCGAGGATCTGGACCGGCTGCAGGCGCTGGTCCACGATCCCAAGGCGGCGATCACTCGTGCCTTAACGCGTCGATAGGGTTCATCGCGGCGGCGCGGCGTGCGGGAAATAGCCGAACACCACGCCGATCACTGCCGAGATGACGAAGGCGAAGATGTTGATTTCGGGCACGAACAGCCACTGAACCTTGATCAGCGGCGCGATGATCGCGATCGCGAGCTGCGCGATGACGAGGCCGACGACGCCTCCGAGGCACGACAGCGCGATCGCCTCGACGAGGAACTGCATCAGCACCTCGCGCGCGACCGCGCCAATCGCGAGGCGGATACCGATCTCGCGCGTGCGTTCGGTCACCGACACCAGCATGATGTTCATGATGCCGATCCCGCCGACCACCAGGCTGATCCCGGCGACCGCGGCGACAATGCCTGTGAGCAATGTCGTAGTGCCGGTCAGCGTGTCCGAAATCTGCTTCGTATCGAAGATGTTGAAGTCGTCTTCCTTGCCCGCGGTGATCGTCCGGCGTTCGCGGAGCAGGTCGGTGATCGAGGCCTGGACGGTCGCGGTCGAGAATTTCTGATCGACGCCGACGAGCATCAGGCGGATGTCCCGGCTGCCGGTGAAGCGGCGCTGGACCGCCTTGATCGGCATGATGACGACGTCGTCCTGATCGCCGCCGAACCCGGCTTGGCCGCGGGCGGAGAGTACGCCGACCACGTCACAGCTGATCGCGCCGATCCGCATCCGCAGGCCGACCGCGTCCCCGCCACGGAACAGGTTGGTACGGACGGTGTTGCCGATGATGCAGACGGCCTTGCCAGCGGCTTCCTCGACCGGCGAGAAGATGCGGCCTGCGGCGAGCGGCCAGGGCTGGACCTGAAAATAGGCGGAAGTGGTGCCGTTGATCGTGGTCGACCAGTTCGCGCCCTCGTAGATCGCGGTGGCGGTGGCTTGCGCCTGCGGGGCGACCGCGGTGACGCCGGCGATCTGGTTGGCGATCGCCTCGACGTCCTCGGGCTTGAAGTCGGGCGGACGCGGCCCGCCGCCACCGCGGCCGAAGCCTTGGCCGGGGCGGATTTGCAGGATGTTGGTGCCGAGTGCGGAGATCGACTGCTGAACGGCGGCCGTCGTCGCCTTGCCGAGGGTGACCATCGTCACCACCGCGCCGACGCCGATGACGATGCCGAGGATGGTGAGGAACGACCGCAGGAGGTGGCGGCGGATCGAGCGGAGCGCGAGGGACAGTGTGGTGCCGAACATTACCGGGCAGCTCCGCTATCGAGGGCGCCGCACTGCTGCTCCCTCCCGCTTGCGGGAGGGGTCGGGGAGGGGTTCGCCCCACCGACCGGACGCCAGTACGTACGTCGCGCCCTCCCCTGACCCCTTCCGCAAGCGGGAGGAGAATGCGTTGCTCTGCGCGCTCACGATTCCACGCTTTCGCCCTGGCGGTGCTGGCTTTCGATGCGTTCTACCAGGCCGTCCTTGAAGTGGACCACCGTCCTGGCGAATGCGGCCATGTCGGGTTCGTGGGTGACCATCAGAACCGTGATGTTCTTCTCTGCGTTCAGCCGCGTGAGCAATTGCATGATCTCGACCGAGCGTTCGCTGTCGAGGTTGCCGGTAGGCTCATCCGCGAGCAGCACGTCGGGGCTCGTCACCAGCGCGCGGGCGATTGCGACGCGCTGTTGCTGGCCGCCGGACAGTTCGGCCGGGGTGTGGTCCCACCAGTCCGCCAGGCCGACCGTGTCCAGGCTCGCCATCGCCGCATCCCGGCGCGCGCGCTTCTCGTCGCCGCGGTAGAGCAAGGGAGCTCGACATTCTCCAGCGCGGATGTGCGTGACAGGAGGTTGAAGCCCTGGAACACGAAGCCGAGATACTTCCGACGGAGCAGCGCGCGCTGGTCGCGGTCTAGCGTTTCCACATGATACCCGCGGAACAGGAAGGTCCCGTCGGTCGGCACGTCGAGGCAGCCGAGGATGTTCATCGTCGTCGACTTGCCCGATCCCGACGGCCCCATCACCGCGACGAAATCGCCCGCCGCGATATCGAGGTCGACGCCCTTGAGCGCCTGGAACATCGTCGCGCCCTGCCCGTACGTCTTGGTGACGCCGCGCAGACTGATCAGCGGGGGCGGATTACTGGCCACCGCCCCCACCCTTGCTCGCGCCGCCCGAACGGCGTGCGCCGCCGCCGCTGCGCTTGGTGTCGTCCGATCCGCTGGCCAGCTGCCCGGTGATGACCTGCGCGCCGGGCTGAAGATTACCCGACAGGACTTCGGTCATCGTGCCGTTGGTGTCGCCGGTGGTGATCTGCACGGCTTGCGGCGTGCCGTCCGCACCCTTGACGTAGATCGTCTGCTGCGCGCCGCGGCCGAGCGTCGCGGTCCGCTCGGCCCCGCCGCCGCCACGCCGCGGACGGAAGGTCAGCGAGCCGGCGATGCCGCCACCCGCGTCGCCCGTCGCCGCGGTCGGCTTGAAGCGCAGCGCGGCGTTGGGGACGAGCATCACGTTGCGCTTGTCCGAGGTGACGATGTCCGCGGTCGCGGTCATGCCCGGGCGCAGCGTCAGCGACGGGTTCGCAACGGTCAGGTCGGCCGCATAGGACACGACCTGACCCGTGGTCGACGTCGTGGTCGTGGTGCTCGACGAGGTCGCCGAGCTGACCGTCAGGTTCGAACCGAGATCGACGCGGCTGATCGTCGCCGGGAAGGTCTGGCCGGGGAACGCGTCGACGGTGAAGCTGGCCTTCTGGCCGATCTTGACCTCGCCGACGTCGGCTTCGTCGATCGCGACCTCGAGCTTCATCTTGGTGAGGTCTTCGGCGATCACGAACAAAGTCGGCGTGTTGAACGACGAGGCGACGGTCTGGCCGGGATCGATCTGGCGCGCGAGTACGACGCCGGTAACGGGCGAGCGGATGATCGCCCGCGCCCGCTGAGTCTGGTTCTGCGCGAGGAGCGCGCGGCTGGCGGCGACGTTCGCTTCGGCGACCTTCTGCGCCGCGACGGCGCGCGCGTAATCGGCGCGGCCGGTCTGGAGTTCGGTCTTCGACGGAACGCGACCGCCCGACAGGCGCGAGACTTCCTCGAGGCGGTTCAGCTGCGCGCGCGCCTCGGCGACGGTGGCCTGTGCCTGCGCGACCTGCGCCTGGTTGGCGGCAAGCTGTGCGCTGGTCTGGCGGATCTGGTCGTCGAGCTGTTCGGGGTCGATCAGCGCAAGCGGCTGGCCGGCGACGACGCGGTCGTTGACGTCGACCACGACCTTGGTGACGAGACCCGACAGCTGCGAACCGACCGTGACCTGCGTGGTCGGCGCGAGCTTGCCGGTAGCCGAAACCGTGACCGTCAGGTTGCCGCGTTGGGCGGCCTGCGTCGAATATTGCGTCTGCTCCTTCGCGCCGAAGCACTTGGCGAGCAGCAGGCAGAGCAGGACCACGCCGACCGCGATCACCACCCACTTTATGTAGCGTTTCCAGGGGGCCTGCGGCTTCACGCCGAGGAAGTCGTCGATCGATGCGTCGGCCATCAGCGTGCCTCTGGATTGGATATGGGCGCTTGCGGGATCACGGTGGAATCCCAGCCGCCGCCGAGCGCGGCATAGAGTGCGATCAACGCGGTGGCGGCATCGGCACGCGCTTGCGTCGCCCCGTTGCGCGCGGACAGGAGCGCGGTTTCCTGCTGGTTGAGCGTGGTGAAATCGGTGAGGCCGGTGCGGTACTGGCTACGGCTGAGGATCGCGGAATTGTTCGACGCGTCGAGCGCGATCGCGAACTGGCGCTCGCGTTCCTGCGCGGCCTGGAGCGCGACGACGGCGTTCTCTACATCCTCCAACGCGGTGAGGATTGTGGATTTGTAGAGTGCGAGCGCACCGTCGGCGGCGGCTTCGCTGGTGCGGACCTGGCTTCGCAGACGCCCGCCGTTGAAGATCGCCTGCGTCAGCCCGGCGAACAGGCTGCCGGTGATCGCATCGCCGATGCTGCCGATCGAGGTCGCGTTGGTGTTCAAATTGCCGGTGATCGCGAGCGCCGGATAAAGCTGCGCCTTGGCCACGCCGATCCGCGCTGTGGCGGCGGCGAGCGCGCGTTCGGCCGAGCGGATGTCGGGGCGCTGGCGCAGCGTATCGGCGGGGATGCCGACGCCGACCGCGGCGGGACCGGTCGGGATCGCCTTCACGGGCGCCATCATCGCCCGGAGCGCGCCGGGCGCCTGCGCGGTGAGCACGCCGATCCGCGCGACCGCGGCGGCATATTGCTGGTCGAGGCTGGGGATCGTCGCGGCGGTCTGCGCGCGCTGGGCGCGGGCCTGTTCGGCGTCGACGCTGGAGACGAGCCCGGCCTGGACGCGGAAGCCGGCGATTTCGAGATTGTCGTCCTGGATCGCGAGCGAGGCGCGGGCGTTGGCGAGCTGCTGCTGATAGAGGCGGGCGAGAACGTAGTTGCGCGCAACCTCGCTCTCGACCGAGATCAGCACGGTGGCGTAGTCGTAGCCCGACGCGGCGTAATCGGCGCGGCTCGCCTCGACGGTGCGGCGGATCTCGCCGAAGACGCCGACCTGGTAGCTGGCGCTGGCGCCGAGCGTGAAGCTGTTGGCGCCGCCGCCGCCGGTATCGACGACGGTGCCGTCGGGCAATGTGAACGACCGCCCGCCGCCGCGGACATTCTCGTTGCGCTGATAGCCGGCCGAGCCGCTGAGCGTGGGGAGCAGCGAAGCACGGTTCTGGAGCAGGCTTTCGCGCGCCTGGCGGAGGCGGGCGACGGACTGCGCGATGTCGAGATTCGAGGCGGCGGCCTGCTCGACGAGTTGGCCGAGGACGGGGTCGTCGAACTTCTGCCACCAGCGGGTGAGGTCTTCGGGTTTGGTTTCGGGGGTGACCGAATAGGCGTCGGGAACGCCGAGCTCGGCCGCCGTCTTTGGGTGGTAGTCCGGGCCGACGGTGCAGCCGGCGAGCAGGACGCCTGCCGATAGGACGGGTGCGAGGAGGAAGGCGCTGACGCGGGACATGGGCGGCAGGCATGACCAACGGGCGTTTGCTAGTCCAGCGGTTTTGTGTCGCGAGGTGTCGCAGGCGGGGTGGATTGGAGGGGTGTGGGGCGCCAAGCGATGCGTCGGCGTCGTTGGTTACTCTCCTATCGCTGGGTTGGGAGACGGGATCGGGGGAAGACGGGGGCCGTCTTTCTCCCTCCCTGGAAGGGAGGGGCTGGGGTGGGTCGGTCCGCTCGTGCCACTGGCGTCGCGTGATGCGGAAGCCGACCCACCCCTACCCCTCCCTTCCAGGGAGGGAGAAGATCCCGAAGGTGGGCCGGCGCCGGATGTCTCTCCGCCCCAGTCATCCCGGCTACAGTCACCCCGGCGGAGGCCGGGGCCCAGTTGGAACGTCGGAGGGTCATGGAGCGCAGCGCGTATCATCACCGTCCCCCAACTGGGCCCCGGCCTTCGCCGGGGTGGGTGAGTTTGCGATGTCGTTAATGCCAATTTGTTTCCCCGCGAAGGCGGGGACCCAGACTGGGCTCCCGCCTTCGCGGGAGAACAATAAGGCGACGGATTCCGTGGAAGCCACCGAAAAATAATCGAACCGCCTCCGTTCCAATTTTGCAGTGCAGCGGAACGTAGCGGCACCTCTGCGGGTTGGGGGAACATGCTAGCCGAACGCCAGCCCGCGACTGATGTCCTCGCGCCGCCGCTTGCCGTGCTCGATCCGCCACCCGTGGCCCTCGACAATGTCAGTCTGTTCTTCGATTTCGACGGGACGCTCGTCGATCTCGCACCGACCCCGATGCCGTGCTGGTCGATCAGCGCCTGCTCGACCGGCTCGATACGCTCGCCGAACGCTTCCCCGGACGCGTGGCGATCATCAGCGGGCGCTCGATCGCACAGCTCGATGAAATGCTCGGCCGCCACGCACAGCTGTTCGCGGTCGCGGGCAGCCACGGCGCCGAACGTCGCACCCCCGAGGGCGGCCACGTCGCCGCCGAACGCCCCGCCTCGCTGGAAGCCGCCGCGGACGCATTGCGCGCCTTCGCCGATGCCAACGGGCTCGTCTATGAAGCCAAGAGCCTCGGCGCCGGGTTGCACTACCGGATGTCGCCCGCGTTCGAACCCGACGCCGTCCGCCTCGCCGAGGATCTCGCCGCCGCCCACGGCCTCACGCTCCAGCGCGGCAAGATGATGGTCGAGCTGCGGACCCCGGCGACAAGGGCGCGGCCTTGCGCGAATTGATCGCAGCGCCGACAATGGCAGGAAGCATGCCGTACTTCTTTGGCGACGACGTCACCGACGAAGACGGCTTCGAGGCCGCGCGTGCCCTTGGTGGCGCGGGCATTCTCATCGGCGAGCCGCGCCCGACCGCAGCCGCCTACCGCCTGAACGACGTTGCCGCGCTCCGTGATTGGATCGCCGCCATATTGGAATCATGATGACCGCACCTATCTCCGCCCTCGCCCAAAAAGCCGACATGAACCTCTGGCCGATCGGCAATTGTCAGGTCTCCGCGCTGATCGACAAGACCGGGACGTTCGTCTGGGGCTGCGTGCCGCGCGTCGACGGCGACCCGGCGTTCTGCGCCCTGCTCGGCGGCGATGCGCCCAAGACCGGGTTCTGGGCGATCGAACTCGAGGGCGGCGCGAAGACCACGCAGGCCTATATTCGCAACACGCCGATCCTGGTGACCCGGCACGAGGACGAGGCCGGCAACGCAGTCGAGGTGATCGATTTCTGCCCGCGGTTCGTGCGCGAAGGCCGCACCTATCGCCCGACCAGCTTCGTCCGGATCGTCAAGCCGGTCGCCGGCTCGCCGCGGATCCGCATCCGGATGCGCGTCGCAACGAACTGGGGAAGCCGACCGAGCATACGCAGGGGTCGAACCACATCCGCTTCCTGATGGACGACCAGACGCTGCGGCTGACCACCGACGCGCCGGTCGGGCATATCGTCGGCGAGAACTGGTTCCGGCTCGAGCGCCAAATGCACCTGTTCCTCGGCCCCGACGAGAGCTTCGCGGGCGTGCTGCACGAGGCGGCCGAGGCGATGCTGTCGCGGACCAAGGACGAGTGGCGGCACTGGGTGCGCGGGCTGGCGACGCCGGTCGAATGGCAGGACGTGGTCATCCGCGCCGCGATCACGCTGAAGCTGTGCCAGCACGAGGAGACCGGCGCGATCGTCGCCGCGCTAACCACCTCGATCCCCGAGCATGAGGGGTCTGAGCGCAACTGGGACTATCGCTACTGCTGGATCCGCGATGCCTATTATACCGTGCAGGCGCTGAACCGGCTGGGCGCGCTCGACGTGCTGGAGGGCTATCTCGAATATCTGCGCAACATCGTCGACGCATCGAAGGGCGGCCATGTCCAGCCGCTCTACGGTGTTGGCGGCGAGGCGATCTTGATCGAGCGGATCGAGAGCGACCTGCCCGGCTATCGCGGGATGGGTCCGGTGCGTGTCGGCAACCAGGCGTACGAGCAGATCCAGCACGACGCGTACGGCCAGATCATCCTGTCGGACGTCCAGGCGTTCTTCGACAAGCGGCTGTTCCGGATGTCGAGCGAAGAGGATTTCAAGAGCCTCGAACTGGTCGGCGACCGCGCGTGGGAGACGTACGACAAGCCCGACGCAGGGCTGTGGGAGCTGCGCACCAAGGCGCATGTCCATACGTATTCCGCGGCGATGTGCTGGGCGGCGTGCGATCGGCTGGCCAATGCGGCAGGAGTTCTCGGGCTCGAGGATCGCCGGACGTTCTGGGAAGAGCGTGCGAACACGATCCGCAACGTGATCGAGCAGTCGGCATGGCGCGAGGATACGCAGCGTATCTCGGCGACATTCGGCGGCGACGATCTCGATGCGAGCCTGATCCAGCTGCTCGACCTGCGCTTCTTCGCGCCCGACGATCCGCGCTTCCAGTCTACGCTCAAGGCGGTCGAGGAAGGCCTGCGGCGTGGGAGCCACATGCTTCGGTACGCGACCGAGGATGATTTCGGCCTGCCGCACACCGCGTTCAATGTCTGTACCTTCTGGCTGATCGAGGCGCTGCATGCGACCGGCCGGACCGCAGATGCGCGCGAGCTGTTCGACGAGATGGTCGCGCGGCGTACCCCTGCGGGCCTGCTGTCCGAGGATATCGATCCGAACACCGGCGAGCTGTGGGGCAATTACCCGCAGACCTATTCGCTGGTCGGGCTGATCAACTGCGCGGTCCTGCTTAGCAAGCCGTGGAGTGCCGTCCGATGAGCCGCCTCGTCGTCATCTCGAACCGCGTCCAGTCGGTCGATGCGCCTTCGGGCAACCAGGGCGGCCTCGCCGTCGCGCTGCTTGCCGCACTTCGCGAAAAGGGCGGGGTGTGGTTCGGCTGGTCGGGCGAGACCACCGAGACCTTCACCGGGCACATCAATTTCCAGCAGGGCAAGGGCGTCACCACCGCGACGATCGACCTCGAAGAGCAGGATTTCGACGAATATTACAACGGCTATGCAAACCGCACCTTGTGGCCGCTGTTCCATTACCGGATCGACCTGACCGAGTTCGAGCGCGATTTCTCCAGCGGCTATGCTCGCGTGAACAAGCGGTTCGCGGAGACGGTGCTGCCGTTGATCGAGCCCGACGATCTGGTGTGGGTGCATGATTACCACCATGTCCCGCTCGGCCGCGAGCTGCGCAAGCTGGGCGTCGAGAACAAGATCGGGTTCTTCCTCCACATTCCGTGGCCGCCGATGGCGATGCTGCTGTCGCTGCCGAGCCACCGCGCGCTGGTCGAATCGATGTTCGCGTACGACGTGGTTGGGTTCCAGACGCAGGACTGGCTCGACAGCTTCCTGCATTATGTTACGAGCCAGCTCGACGGCGTAGTCGGCGAGGATGGCTGGGTGACGGTCGGCGATCGTACGATCAAGGCGATCACGACGCCGATCGGGATCGAGACGGCGGACTTCGAGAAGTCGGCGAACAGCGACGCGGCGCGGCATTCGAAGGAACGGATGTATATGTCCGCGACCGGCCGTAGCCTGATCGTCGGGGTCGACCGGCTCGATTATTCGAAGGGTCTGGCCGAGCGGTTCGCGGGCTACGAGCGCTTCCTCGGCTCGCACCCGGATCGGCGCGGGCTGGTCTACATGCTCCAGATCGCGCCGCCCTCGCGCGAGAAGGTCGATACGTACCAGGAAATCCGCGCCAACCTCGATTCGATGTCGGGGCGGATCAACGGCGAATATTCGGACATCGACTGGACGCCGATCCGGTACGTCAACCAGGGCTTCCCGCGCGACGTGTTGGCGGGGATTTATCGCGCGGCTCGCGTCGGGTTAGTGACTCCACTGCGAGATGGGATGAACCTAGTCGCGAAGGAATATGTCGCGGCGCAGGATCCCGAGGATCCGGAGTGCTGGTGCTGTCGCATTTCGCAGGCGCAGCGACGCAGTTGAAGGACGCGGTGCTGGTCAATCCGTACAGCCCCGAGGAAATGTCCGACGCGATCGACCGGGCGCTGAAGATGCCGCTGGCGGAACGGAAGGCGCGCTGGGAGAAGCTGATCGACAACGTCCGGAAAGAGGACGTGATGTGGTGGTGCGAGCTGTTCATCACCGCGCTCGAGGCGGTGCCGGAGCACGTCGAGGCCTGACGTCTTGCCCCCTCCCTGACTTCTCGCCCCCTCCCTGAAAGGGAGGGGTTGGGAGTGGGTCGGCCTGGAACTGCCGGCTCGCTCGCCAAGCAGCCGACCCACTCCCGGCCCCTCCCTTCCAGGGAGGGGGAAGCTAGACCCGACCCGCCGGGTCCGCCGCCATTAGCAGGCGGTTCCTTGGAATCGCTTCGGGCATTTCCTCGCGGATATACTTCAGCAGCGCCTCACGGACATCACAGCGCAGGTCGAACGCGATCGCCGCATCCTTGGCGGTCATCAGCCCACGCAATTCGATGCAGTCCGTCTTCACGTCCGTCACCTGAAGGTTGTAGAACCTTTTGTCCCAGCGCGGGTTGGACGTGACGATCTCTCCCAGCTTCTCGCGCAGCCGCGGCACGTCGGCGGACGGATCGAGATACCAGAACACCGATCCCATCAGCTGGCTGGTCTCGCGCGTCCAGTTCTGGAAGCTCTGCTCGAGAAACTTCGAGACCGGCACGACGAGGCGGCGTTCGTCCCAGATCTTGATGACCACGAAGGTCAGGTTGATCTGCTCGACGCGGCCCCATTCGCCGTCGACGATCAGCACGTCGTCGATCCGGATCGGCTCGGTGAAGGCCATCTGCACGCCAGCGATCAGGTTCTTCAGCGCAGGCTGCGCAGCGGCACCGACGACCAGGCCCGCGATACCCGCCGATGCCATCAGCGTGACGCCGATCGAGCGGATGCCGGGGACGCTCAGCAGCATCAGGCAGACGCTGATGAAGATGATGAAGAACGTGCCGATGCGTCCCAGGATCGCCGCGCGCGTGCGCTTGCGGCGGGCGCGGAGATTGTCCTCGACCGAGATGTCGGCGCGGATCTCGATCACGTCCTGGAACGCACGGAGAGCCGCGACCGCGAGCCAGCCGAGCAAGGCGGGGACGAGGAAGCCAAGCAGTTGCTTCCACAGATCCTCGATGTCGTTGTCCATCGGCAGGATTCGCGCGACAAACGCGACCGACACCGACACGAATACCGCGCGCAGCGGGCGGCGGACGCGGGCGAGGACGAGGCCGTCGGTCTTGGCGGTCGAGCGGCGCTGGGCATGGCCGGCGATCCGCATCGTCAGCCAATGCGCGACCAGCGCGACGAGGACGGCCGCCGAGACGACGGCGACACTCTCCAGCCAGACCCATTCGGGGGTATGTGGAGCGATCTGAACATGCGCATTCAGGCGCAACGATCGGGTGGATCGGGATGTTCCGCTGCAGTGCAGCATTTTGATCGTCGAACCGAGGATTGAACCTCGGAAGGCCACCACTCCGGCGACAGCTACTACCCTTACCGAAGCCACCCGGCGGAGGCCGGAGCCCAGTTGGAAAGGTGGCAATAACGGCGGACCGTCCGCAGTTAATCCCGTCCCCCAACTGGGCTCCGGCCTCCGCCGGGGTGGTAATGCTTTTTGCTCCTGTTTACGTGCCGTCTCTGGCGATAGCCGATGACGTCTCCCCCGATCATGCCAGAACCACCCGACCATGATCGCCCAGAGAATCAGACACTTCCTGAGCGAAGAGGACTGGCAGTTCGCCGAACACGAACGCCCCGTCCTCCCTGGCTCCCCCGGCTCGCCACTCCATCCGAGACACCGCCAGATCGCCTATGCGCTAATCGGCATATTGCTCGGGCTGACGGTCGGCTTCGGCAACGCGCTGATCAGCGCCAACACCTACACGCTCCAAGGCGCACTCGGGCTCGATCCGGCGGAGATCGCGTGGTTGCCGACGGTCTACGTGATGACCAACGTCAGCATAAACCTGCTGATGATCAAGTTCCGCGCGCAGTTCGGGCTGCGGCCGTTCGCGATGATCTTCCTGATCCTCTACGTGCTGATCACGCTCGCGCATCTGTTCGTCCACGGCTTCGCGACCGCGATCGCGGTGCGCGCGATCAGCGGAATGGCGGGCGCGGCGCTGAGCAGCCTGTGCCTGTATTACATGATGCAGTCGCTGCCGGCGAAATGGCGGCTGAAGGCGGTCGTGCTCGGCATCGGCATTCCGCAATGCGCGACGCCGCTCGCGCGGCTGTTCTCGCCGGACCTGCTGGCGATGTCGCAGTGGCGCACGCTGTACCTGTTCGAACTCGGGCTCGCATTGCTCTCGCTCGCAGCGGTCGCCGCGCTGCGCCTGCCGCCGACCACGCGGAGCAAGGCGTTCGAGCCGCTCGATTTCCTCACCTTCGTGCTGTTCGCCGGCTCGACCGCGCTGTTCGCCGCCGTGCTCGGACTCGGGCGGATCGTGTGGTGGACCAACGCGCCGTGGATCGGCTGGGCGCTCATAGTGGCGATCCCGATGTTCGCCGCGGCGATCGTCGTCGAGCATCACCGCGCCAACCCGCTGCTCAACACCCGCTGGCTGGGCAGCGCCGACATCGTCCGCTTCACCATCGTCATCGTGATGGCGCGGATCGTACTGTCCGAACAGACCTATGCGTCGGTCGGGCTGCTGACCGTGCTGGGCCAGAACAACGACCAACTCGTGCCGTTCTTCCTGATCATCTTCGTGGCGTCGGTGGCTGGCGTGATCGCAAGCGCGGTGACCTTGGACGTCGAGCGGCTCGGCCATCCGATCATGCTGGCGATCGGTCTGGTCGCGGTGGCGGCGTGGTTCGATTCCTACGCCACCAGCCTGACGCGCGCGCCGCAGATGTACGTGCCGCAGGCGATCATCGGCTTCTCCGCGACGTTCTTCCTCGGGCCGGCGCTGCTGTTCGGCATGACGCGCGCGCTGAAGGAAGGCGCGGGGCACATCATCAGCTTCATCGCGCTGTTCGGGATCATCAATTCGCTCGGCGGGCTCGGCGGCACGGCGTTGCTCGGCAGCTATCAGGTGATCCGCGAGAAGGCGAACAGCGCGGCGCTCGTCCAGCAGATCTCGCCGACCGACCCGATCGTCACGCAGCGCATCGCCGCCGGAGGCGCAGCGGTCGGCCGGGTGATCGTCGACCCGACGCTGCGCAACGCCGAGGGCGCCGCGATCCTATCGCAAACCACGACGCGGGAGGCGAACGTGCTTGCGTATGCCGACGTCTTCCGGTTGATCGCCGTTCTTGCTGGCGCGACGTTCGGGTATCTGCTGTTCCTGCTGGCGAGACGCGCGCGACGCGAACGGCGCGCGCGGCTTGAGGGACTACATGAGCGACGCACGCAGCCCAGTGGCCGAGGGGCCGGCGACCGAAGAAAAAAGGCAGAGGTGGCCGCTGTACCGGCCACACCGGCCACGCCGGTCGGATCGGGCTGGCGTCCGCAACCGCCGAGCCGCAACGTCATCATCGTCATCGTGCTGCTCGCGGTCGCGGGCGTGTGCGCGGTGCTGGCGGCGTGGCGCCTGCCGCCGTTCGCGACGAGCTATCAGTCGACCGACAACGCCTATGTGCGCGGGCGGACGACGGTGATCAGCCCGCAGGTCAGCGGCTATGTGACGCAGGTGCTGGTCCGCGACTTCGCCGATGTGAAGCAGGGCGATCCGCTGGTGAAGATCGACGACCGCATCTATCGCCAGCGCGTCGATCAGGCACAGGCGCAGGTCGATGCGCAGGCCGCGACGCTCGCCAACAGCCGGCAGACGGCGGCCAGCCGCGAGGCGACCTTCGCGGCGCAGGACGCGGCGGTTGCCAATGCCGAGGCGCAGTTGATGCGCGCGCAGGCGGACATGGCGCGCGTCAACGATCTGGTAGTCGACGGATCAGTAGTCGCTGCGCGAGCGCGATCAGACGCTGGCGGCGCTCCGACAGGCGCAGGCGCAGGTCCAGCAGGCAAAGGCCGCGCGGGAAATCGCTCGTCAGGATATCCGCACGGTCGAGGTCGGGCGCGGTGGCCAGCAGGCGGGCGTCTCGGGTGCCGAGGCCGCACGACAACTCGCGCGGATAGACCTCGCGAATACCGTGATCCGCGCGCCGGAGACGGGGCGGTTAAGCGAGGTCGGCGTACGGCTCGGGCAGTATGTGACGGCCGGGTCGCAGCTGATGTTCCTGGTGCCGCCGGAGACGTGGGTGATCGCGAACTTCAAGGAAGCGCAGACCGCGCGGATGGTGGTCGGTCAGCCGGCGTCGTTCACGGTCGACGGGTTGGCGAACGCGCGGCTGACCGGGCGGGTCGAGCGGATCTCGCCCGCAGCGGGCTCCGAGTTCGCGGTGCTGAAGGCGGACAATGCGACGGGCAACTTCACCAAGGTGCCGCAGCGGATCGCGGTGCGGATTCGGGTGGATGCGGGGCAGCCGCTCAGCGCACGGTTGCGGCCGGGGATGTCGGTGCAGGCGCGGGTGGATACGGCCGGCGGGCCGGGGGTGCGGTGATGGGCCACCGTCACCGCAGACTTCCCCTCCCTGAAAGGGAGGGAAGACGCGGTAACGATACTGCACACTATTCTGTCGGTGAGAGCCGGCACCCTGACGCATGTCACCACGCCAGCAACGGCCACCACCCCGGCGAAGGCCGGGGCCCAGTTGGGGGACGGCTGTAACGGAGCGCAGTCCGCTATTACCTCGACATCTCCAACTGGGCCCCGGCCTTCGCCGGGGTGGCGTAGCGTTGCGGGGTGGCATCGCGCACCAACATGGCGGCGCAGTAAAAACGTAGGTGCCCTCACCCTCACCCTCCTCGCCACCGGATGCATAGGCCCCCGCCCCGAGTCCCCCGCGACAACCGCCGTCGCCCCGCCTCCAGCCTGGCGCACCGCACTCGGCACCGGGGCGCCGATCCGCGCGGACTGGTGGGCCGCGTTCGGCGACCCAGTCCTCACCGGCCTCGTCGCGCGGGCGCTCGCCGACAGCCCCGACCTTGGCTCCGCCGCCGCGCGCATCGACGAAGCGCGCGCCGCCGCCCGCCTCGCCCGCGCGCAACAGACGCCGCTCGTCAGCGGCTCGGCGCCGAGCACCACCGGCCAGACCGTCAGCCCGTTCGGGACACCCTCCGACGCGATCGGCACGCAGCCGGCGGTGTCGATCAGCTACGACCTCGACCTGTTCGGACGCCTCCGCCTCGCAAGCCAAGCCGCGCGTGCGCAGTTGCTCGCCAGCGAAGCGGCGCGCGACACGGTACGGCTGGGCATCGCGAGCAGCGTTGCGACCGGTTACATCACGCTCCGCGCACTCGACCAGCGCCTGGCCGTCGCGCGCCAGACGCTGGCGGCCCGCGCGGAAGGCCTGCGTATCGCGCGGCGACGCGCCGAGACCGGCTACACCTCGAACCTCGAACTGCGGCAGTCGGAGGCGGAATTCCACGCCACCGAACAGCTCGTCCCCGCCGCCCAGCTCGCGATCAGCCGGCAGGAGAATGCGCTGAGCCTGCTGCTCGGCGACAACCCCGGTCCGATTCCCCGCGGCCGGACGCTCGATCAGCTGGCCGCACCGGCGATTCCCGACGGCCTGCCCGCCGACCTGCTCCGCCGCCGCCCCGATCTCTATCAAGCCGAGCAGACCTTGGTCGCCACCGACCGCTCGCTCGACAGCGCGCGTGCGGCGATGCTGCCGAACCTTGCCCTGACCGGCTCGGCGGGCGTGGTGCTGTCGACGGCTCTGGCAAACCCGATCGCGGTGTTCTCGATCGGCGCGAGCGTGCTCAGCCCGATCTTCGACGGCGGGCGGCTCGGCGCGCAGGCCGATGCCGCGACCGCGCGCCGCGACCAGGCCGCGTTCGCCTATCGCCGGACTGCGCTCCAGGCGTTCCGCGAGGTCGACGACAGCCTGGCGGGGTGCAGCGCTCGGGCCAGCAGGCCGTCGCGCTCGCCGGCCAACGCGATGCGCTCGCGGGGCGTTGCGCAATGCCTCGAACCGCTACCGCGCGGGGTATTCGGCGTATATCGACCAGCTCGATGCGCAACGCGGGTTGCTGACCGCGGAGCTGTCGCTGGTGCAGGCGCGGGCGGACCGGCTGACGGCGTATGTGACGCTGTACCAGGCGATGGGCAGGGGCTGGTCTCGCGAGGATGCCGAGGCGGTACAGCGATAGTGTTTCGCCGCGGACACGGGGCAACCCGCCGGTAGGAGGCCGCCCGATCATGCATTTTCCTGCCACACTTCGCCCGTACAGCCTCACGCCATGAAGGCCATCATCCTCGCCGCGGGTCACGGATCGCGGTTGCTGCCGTTGACGCTCACCACGCCGAAATGCCTGGTCGAGGTGGGCGGTCGCGCGATCCTCGATCACCAGCTCGACGCGGTCGCCGCGGCCGGCTTCGACGGTGCGGTGGTGGTCGGCGGCTACCGGATCGACCAGATCGCCGCGCATCTGAGCGCGCGCATCGGTGGTCTGCCTACCGAGCTCGTCTTCAACCCGTTCTGGTCGATCGCCAACAGCATCGGCAGCGTCTGGGCGGCGCGCGCGTATCTCGAAGAACCGTTCGCGCTGATGAACGGCGACACGGTGTTCGATGCACCGATCCTGCGCGCTGCAGTGGCCGATCGGGTCGCGGGCGTGACGCTGGTGATCCAGCCGCTCGCCGAACCCGGCCTCGACGACATGCTGGTCGAGGCGGACGGCGACCGGATCGTCGCGGTCGGCAAGCACTTGGTCGGGCACAGCGCGACCGCGCGTTCGCTCGGGCTGATCGTGTCCACCGGCGGGACGACCTATGCCGACGCATTGCGCGCGGTGATCGGCGAGGAGGACGGCATCCATGCCTATCACCACGCCGTAGTCCGTCGCGCCGCCGAGACGGTTGGCGTCCACGCACTGCGGATCGCCCCTGACGCGCGCTGGCAGGAGATCGACCGGCCCGAGGACATCGCGCAGTGGCAGCACGACCATGATGCGCTCGCCGGAGACGGGTCGGGCGCATGACGCGGAAGGTCGCGTTCCTGTTTCTCGGCGAGACGTTGCTGATCCCGCATCTCTATCCGATCGTCGAGGCGCTGACCGCGACGTCCGATGTGCCGATCGAATTGTGGGTGAGCACGTCTGTGCACGAGACGTTGCTGGCGCGGTGGACCGCCCCCTTCCCCACCGTCCGGATCCGCCGCGCACCCGGATTTCGCGCGGTCGTGGATGACGGCAGCGGGCGCAATCCGGTGCTGCCGGCGAAG
Source organism: Sphingomonas sp. AC411 (assembly GCF_979253035.1). Taxonomy (NCBI): domain Bacteria; kingdom Pseudomonadati; phylum Pseudomonadota; class Alphaproteobacteria; order Sphingomonadales; family Sphingomonadaceae; genus Sphingomonas; species Sphingomonas sp. AC411. The sequence continues at coordinate 2,119,110 of NZ_CEEDAQ010000001.1, forward strand.
ATGCCGATGCTGCTCCGGCTGCTGCCGTATCTCCGTAGGGTCGACGTCGTGGTGTGTGCGGAGCAGACGAGTCTGTGGCTGCCGCGGTTGTTTCCGATGCGGGCGAAGTTCGTGAAGACCTCGCACGGCGTCGGCTCGATGAGCGCGCGCGACGATCCAAGGCGGCGTGCGGCGGCGTTGACCCTGGTGCCGAGCGAGCTGGAGCGGCAGACGTATCTCGACCGCGGGTTCGCGCCGGAGCGGTTCGTTGCGACGGGGTATGTGAAGGCCGATTTCACGCACCGTACGCATGCCGCGCCGCCGTTCGCGGATACGCGGCCGGTGGTGCTGTATACGCCGCATTGGCAGCAGCATCGCTCGTCATGGTGGCGCTGGGGGGCGGACGTGGTGCGGCGGATCGTCGCGGACGGGCGCTACAATCTGATCTTCGCGCCGCATCAGCGTCTGATCGAGAAAGCTCCGGAGGTCGCGGACTTGATGCGCGAGATCGGCGATTTGCCGCATGTGCACTGCGACATCGACGGCTTCGCGATGGTCGACGGGAGTTATACCGGCGTGGCGGACGTGTATCTCGGCGATACGTCGAGCCAAGTGATCGAGTTCCTGATGCGCCCGCGGCCCTGCGTGTTTCTCAACGCGGGGGTGCCGCCTGGGAGGGCGATCCGAACTACGCGATGTGGGTTTGCGGGGAGGTCGTGGACGACGTCACGGATGTGGTGGCGGTGTTGGACCGGGCGGCTTTGATGCATGCGGAGTATGCGGCGATTCAGGCGGAGTTCGCCGGGCAATCGCTTGGGGCGGTCGAGGGAGGCGCGGCGCACGCGGCGCAGGAAGTCCGTCGACTAATGGAAGCCACGCCGGCTCGTTAAATCTGCACCACCCCGGCGAAGGCCGGGGCCCAATTGGGGGACGTTGCCAACGAAGGACTGCGCGAGGTTACTCCGGTCATTCCAATTGGGCCCCGGCCTTCGCCGGGGTGGTTCCGGTCGGGGCGGTGGTTCGGGAGGTATGTGCCTCCACCCACTCTCCCCTCTCGCTTTCACGACCAGATCGGGTAACGGGTGCGGGATGGTAGATTCGACAGCCCCTACGCCAGCGCTCCGCACCGTCCGGGCGAACGACACGCTGCTCTGGGGCATGACCAATGCCGAGCGGATCCGGCGGATCGGCGTCGCGCAGGGGTTGGCCCCGGATACCGACGACAGCACCGGCCCCGTCATCCTCGCCAACCTCGCCTACGCGTTCGATCCGGTCTGGATCGCGCATCTGAAGTCACGCCCCGGCACCGTCGTCACGCGCACCGGCGTCCCCGTGCTCGCGCATGTCCGCGACGCCGACGAGCGCGCGCGGATGACCGCAGCGATGCTCGGCGAGGCGCCGCTGGTCACGGGCCTCACCGTGATCGCCGCCGAGGCCGAGGAAGGCATCCTCAACGAAGCGTTGCGGAAACGCGAACGGCCGTTCGCCGAACTGCTCACCCCGGCCGCGGTGCCGGCGATCGAACGCGCGAGCTATGTCGGCGCGTACAAGGGCGTCACCGACCTGCTGACCAAGTATCTGTGGCCCGAATGGGCGCTGGCGATCACGCGGGTCTGCGCGCGCGCCGGGATCACGCCGAACCAGGTGACCGCGCTCGGATCGGTGCTGTGCATCGTCGCGACCGTGGCGTTCTGGCATGGCTGGTTCTGGACCGGCCTCGCGACGGGGCTGTTCTTCATGGTGCTCGACACCGTCGACGGGAAGCTGGCGCGGTGCACGATCACCTCGTCGAAGCTTGGCAACGCGTGGGACCACGGGGTGGATCTGGTGCATCCGCCGTTCTGGTGGTGGGCCTGGGCGGCGGGCTGCGCGCCGTATGGGCGACCGCTTGAGGACGGCGTCTTCTGGGCGGTGATCGGGACGATGCTGTTCGGCTATGTCGCGCAGCGGCTGATCGAGGGCGCGTTCATCGTTCGGTTCGGGATGCATATTCACGTCTGGGAGCGGTTCGACAGCTGGTTCCGGCTGATCACCGCGCGGCGCAATCCGAACATGGTGATCCTGTTCGCGGGGTTGTTGGTGACGCGGCCCGATTGGGGATCGTCGGGGTCGCGGCGTGGACCGCGATCTCGCTCGTGGTGCACTTGGTGCGCCTAGTGCAGGCGATGCTGCGCAAGGCTCGGGGCGAGACGTTGGTGAGTTGGTTGGCTTGAGGCTTCGCGGGGTCGCTACCTGCTAACGCCGAGCCCCTCCTTCCGTTCGTCCTGAGTAGCCATCGAGTAGCTGGTCTTGCAGCGTATCGAGATGGCGTATCGAAGGACAGGTTGGCGCGGTGAACATGTGCTTGATACGAGCCCTCGGTACGCTCCTGACGGAGCTACTCGGTCTCTACTCAGCACGAACGGAGATGGGGGATGCGGCGAGCCCTACCCCTCAACCAGCGTTTTCGGCCGGCCGATCCACCAGAGGCAGTAGATCGCGAGCGCGTACAGGAACCGGCTGTGATCCCGCCTCCCCGCGCGGTGATCGGCGAACACCTTGTCGACCGCGCCGGCGCGCCAGATGCCCTGCTCCCGCACGCCGCTGTCGCGCCAGAGCTGCTCCGCATACGCCCCGAAATCGCCCGCGAACCACGCCGCCAGCGGCATCTGGAAGCCCTGTTTCCGCCGGTCGAGAATCCCTTCCGGCAGCCACGGCGCGATGGCCTCGCGGATCACGAATTTGCCGATCTTGCCGTGCAGCTTCATGTCGGCGGGCATCGACAGCGCGAGGTCGACCATCCCCTGCCCCAGCATCGGCACGCGCACCTCTAGCGAATGCGCCATGCTCGCGCGGTCGACCTTGGTCAGCATCGCGCCGGGCAGGTTCAGCGCGAGGTCGGCGAGCCCGAACTGTTCGAGCGTGTCGGTCGAGATCGCGTCGGGATCGGGGAAATATTCCGCGACCAGCGCGGCGATCCCGCCCTCTTCCTCGGCGATGAACTCGGCCGAGAAGATCTCGCGGCGGAAGGCTTCGTTCGTGATCTGCGTCTTGGCGAAGAACCGCGCGATGCCGTTCGGAAGCGCGGCGCTGCCGGTGGTCTTTCGCCAGCGCTGCAACACCGCGTTTGCATGGCGCGACGGCAGGGTCGGCACCGCGTCGAGTGCGCGGGCGAGACGACGCAGCGGCGCTGGCAGCGCCCCGATCCGCCGCTCGGTCGCGTGGCGCTTATACCCGAAGAACAGTTCGTCGCCGCCATCGCCCGACAGCGCGACCTTCACCTCCTGCGCGGCGATCTGGCTGACGTACCAGGTCGGCACCGCGGACGGGTCGGCGAACGGCTCGTCATAGCAATGCTGGACCTCGGGCAGCATCGCCTGCGCATCCGCGAGTTCCAAGGTGCGCGTGACGTGGTGGCAGCCGAGATGCCGCGCGATCGCCTCGGCGTGCGGCGATTCGTCGAAGCGCGGGTCGGGAAGCCGATCGTGAAGGTGCGGACCGGGCGGTCCGACACCTGCGCCATCGCCGCGACCACCGCGGACGAATCGACGCCGCCCGACAGGAACGCGCCGACATCGACGTCGGCGACCATCTGCTTGCCGATCGTGTCGAGCCATTCGTCGCGGAACCGCTCGATCCACTGCGCCTCGGACCGCGGCTCGGCGGGATGATAGGCCGGCGTCCAATAGGCGCGCATCGTCGGCGTACCGGTCGCCTCGACGGTCATCACGTGACCCGGCGGCAAGGTCCGCACCTGCGCGTAGATCGAGCGCGGGGTGCGGACATGGCCGAAGCTGAAATAATCGTGGAGCGCGCGGCGATCGACGTCGAACGCCATGCCGGGCAGCAATGTCAGCGTCTTGAGCTCGGAGCCGAACGCGAACCCGGCGGCCTGGTCGGTATAATATAGCGGCTTGATGCCGATCGGATCGCGCGCGAGGATCAGGCGTCGGGCGTGCGCATCCCACACCGCGACCGCGAACATCCCGTCGAGTTTCGACCAGACGTCGTCGCCCCAGCGTTCGTAGCCGGCGAGGATCACCTCGGTATCGCCCGCGCTGTCGAACACGCGCCCCAGCGCCTGCAACTCGCGCCGCAATTCGCGGAAATTGTAGATCTCGCCGTTGAAGACGAGTGCATAGCGGCCGTCGGGTGAATGAAACGGCTGGTGGCCACCCTCGATGTCGATGATGCTCAGCCGGCGCATCCCGAACCCGAAATCGCCATCGGTCATCACGCCCTGATCGTCGGGCCCGCGGTGGAGGATCGCGTCGCACTGCGCCGTAATGAGGGGCGCGGTCACGAGGCGGGGCGAGACCGCAGCGCCACCTCGCGCATAAAGGCCGGCAATTCCGCAGATGACGAACGATCCCTCGCATGACGGCAGCACCGCCGCCCGATCGCGCGCGGTCTAGGAGCCGCCCGCCGCTTTGTCACCTTTGGGCGCCCCGACCCCTTCTTCACATCTGACGGCCCCCGAAACCTTGCCGCACCCGCCGTCGCGCTCTAGGGGCCGGTCGCAGATGGTTCAGGACCCTGCTCCTTCTCCGGCCCCGGCGGATGCGCCGGCACGTGCCGGCACGACCGGGATTTTCCGGGCGGCGGCGCGCAACCTCGGCTGGCTGCTCGCCAGTCGCAGCGTGCTGGCGATCCTGTCGCTCTTCTATCTCGGCTTTGCGACGCGCACGCTGGGCGTGGTCGATTTCGGCCGGTTCGCGCTGATCTCGGGGGCGGCGCAGGCGCTGGCGACCTTCGTCGGCTTCCAGACATGGCAGATCATCGTCCAATACGGTGTCGAGCCGATCCAGCAGGGCGACACGCCGCGGCTCGCGCGCCTGCTCCGGTTGTCGGCGATCCTCGACATCTGCAGCGCGCTGGTCGGTGCCGTGCTGACCGTCGCGATCCTGTTCGCGTGGAGTGACGGGTTCGGCATCCCGCCCGACCTGATGCGCGACACGCTGATGTTCGCGGTGGTGCAGCTGATCACGATCCGCTCGACCCCACTCGGCATCCTGCGGCTGCGCGACAAATTCTCGTTGTCGGCGGTGGCGGACAGCATGACGCCGATTATGCGCTTCGTCGGTGCGGGCGCGGCGATGATCTTCGAACCGACGATCCGCGGGTTCATGCTCGCCTGGGCGATCGCCGAGATCGTCACTGCCGCAACCTATTGGATCATGGTCGCGCGCAGTGGCGACCTGCGCCTGCTCGCGAGCGGCCGGGGAACGTGGCGGCAGGTCCGTGACGAGAATCCCGGCATCGTCCGCTTTTCGCTCAGCACCAACGCCAGCGCAACGCTGGGCCTGTCGAGCAAGCAGATCCCGCTGCTGCTGGTCGGCGCGTCGATCGGGCCGGCGGCGGCGGGTGCGTTCCGGCTTGCGACTCAGCTGGCACAGGCGCTGGCGAAACTGTCGCAGATGCTGTCGCGCGCCGCCTTCCCAGAGATCGTCCGCGCGGTCCGCACTGCCGAGCCGTCGCGCCTACGCCGCATCCTGGTCCGGACGATGCTCGCCAGCACCGCGGCGGCGCTCGTCATCCTCGCGATCGTCGCGCTGGTCGGCGAACCGATCCTGAAGCTGGTCGGCGGCAAGTCGTTCGTCGGCGCCTACCCGGTGCTGTTGTGGCTGGCTGCCGCCGGGTGCTTCGACCTCGCCACGGTCAGTCTCGACACGGTGATGACCGCGCTGCACCGCGCCGGCACGGTGTTCGCGATCCGCGCGGTCGGAGTCGGCCTGCTGTTCGTCGCGGCATTCGTGCTGATGCCCGCCTATGGATCGGCGGGTATCGCCGCGGCAGTCGCCACCGGATCGGTCGCGGTGGCGATCCTGCTGGGGTTCGCAGCGGCCCGGATGACCCGCACGCCGGACGAAGCGCAGCCCGCATAGAGCCCCCGGCAAGCTCCGGGCGGGGGCGATAAACGCCCTGTTCACGTCGCAAATGTCATCTGCGCGCCGCTCTATCGCCACTATTTTCGGGTCTTAGTCTGCCGATGAACCATGTAATTCTTATGGCGCTGGGTGCGGCCGTCGTGCTCGCGCCGGTCCAGGCGCATGCCGCCGAGACCTGCGAGGGCACACCGGGCAATGGCAACGCCAAGCTGATCCTCGAGGCGACGACGATGCACAACCATGTCGGCGAAGTCGCCTTCACGGTCTATCCTGACGACAAGAAGCGGTTCCTGGCGAAGGGCGCGAAGCTGGCGCGCGCGCGCGTGTCGGCGGCGAACCCGCGTGCCTGTTTCTGGCTCAAGCCCGGCTATTACGCGATCGCGCAATATCACGACGAGAACAGCGATCACGATTTCAACCGGACGCTGTTCATGCCGAAGGAGGGCTTCGGCTTCTCCAACGACGCCCCGACCTCGATCGGGCTGCCGTCTTTCGAATCGGCGCGTACTGCCCTGCCCGCCTCCGGCACCGTCGTACGGATGAAGATGCGGTATCGCCGATAATATGCGTCCGGACTGCGCCTGACGCGGAACGGAAATCTTGCTGACACAAATTTGTAGCGGTTCTGTACCGTGACGGGTATCTCTATATCGTGGCTGATGCTGTTTCGAACTTCGACGCCTTTGGCAGGCAATCGCTCTCCCCTCCAGTCGCGCCCGCGTGGCTGCCTGAGGGGATGTTCGATTCGGCTGCGTCCGAACGCGCCAGCGTGAACCCGCGCGAGGCAGCCGCGAAGATTCGCACCGGCATCATCTGCAACCCGAAGAGCCATCGCAACCGCAGCAGCGTCGAAGCGACCAAGCCGTTCCTGTCCGGCACCGTCCTCGCCGTCACGCCGCGTACCCAGGCCGAGCTGGCCGAGGTGCTGACCGATTTCGCGCGCCACGGCATCGAACTGCTCGTGATCGACGGTGGCGACGGCACGATCCGCGACGTGATGACCGCCGCCGCGCGCGTCTGGACCGGTGCCGCACCGCGCGTCGCGATCGTTCCCTCGGGCAAGACCAACGCGCTCGCGCTCGATCTCGGCATTCCCGACACCTGGACGCTCGATCAGGCGCTGACCGCAGCGCGCCATGGTCGCGTGAAGCTCCGCAGCCCGGTCGAGGTGATCCGCAAGGACAGCGGCGCGAAGCTGTGCGGCTTCCTGTTCGGCGCCGGTGCGTTCGTCGACGCCACCGCGCTCGCGCAGCGCACCCACCGCGCTGGCGCCTTCAACGGTGTCGCGGTCGGGCTCGCGCTGTGTTGGGCGATCCTGCAGACGCTGTTCGGCGGCGCGAACAGCGCGTGGCGCGCCGGCAACCGGATGCGGATCCGCTTCCAGTCCCGCGGCGACGAGGGCGCACACGCCGCCGGCAAGCATGCCGACACCGATCGCGCACGCTACATCCTGCTCGCCTCGACGCTGAAGCGCATGCCGATCGGCATCCGTCCGTTCGGCGTACCGCGCGCCGGACTGAAGACTTTGGTGGTAGACGCGCCGCCGCGCTGGCTCGCCGCCGCGACGCCGCTGATCGTCGCCGGCTCGCCCGCCGCCTGGCTCGACCGCGCGGGCTATCACCGGATCGATACACCGAGCTTCGACCTGTCGATCGACTCGGGCTTCATTCTCGACGGCGAAGTCTATCCCGGCGGCGACCTGACCGTCCGCGAAGCGCGCGCGCTCAGTTTCGTCGTCCCGTGATCACGCTCGGCGACGTCGTCCGCCGCCAGTTGCACGTCCCCACCATCCCCGCGGTCCGCGACGTCTCTGCGATACTCGCCGAGAGCGCGGTCGGGACTGTGGCGGTGCTGTTCTACGGCTCGAACCTGCGCACCGGCGCGACCGAAGGCGTGCTCGATTTCTACGTGCTGACCGCAGGCCCGCCCGAGCGCGGCATGTGGCCGACCGTCAGCTATCGGGAATTCGACCTGCACGGCGAGACGTTGCGCGCCAAGATCGCGACCATGCGCCTCGCGACCTTTGCCAAGGCGGCGGCGGCGCGGACGCTAGACACGACGATCTGGACGCGGTTCGTGCAACCCTCCGCGCTCGTCTGGGTCCGCGATCCGGATACCGCGGGGCAGGTGGCCGAGGCCATTGCCGACGCGGCCAAGTCCGCCGCGCGCTTTGCCGCCGCGCTCGGCCCCGAGACGGGCACCGCCGACGAGTATTGGCGCGCGCTGTTCCGCCAGACCTACGCCGCCGAACTCCGCGTCGAACGCAAGGGCCGCGAGGGGCAGATCCTCGGCTTCGACCCAGGCCGATATAGCGAACTCCTCCCGCTCGCCTGGACCGCCGACGGCATCGCCTTCCGCGACGAGGCCGGCATGTTGAAGCCCGACCTGCCGCCGGCACGACGTCGCGCCCTGCTCCAGGCCTGGGCCCACCGCCGCCGCGCCGGCAAACCGATCAACGTCGCCCGCCTGGTACGCGCCGCCTTCACCTTCGAGGGCGCCGCCCGCTACGGCATCTGGAAGGTCGAGCGCCATACCGGTGTCGCCGTGCCGCTGACCCCGTGGCGCGAGAAACATCCGATCCTCGCTGCACCCGGCGTGTTCTGGCGGGTCTGGCGCGCGCGGGCGCAGACCGGAGCCAAGACGGTATGAGCGCCTCTGCTGACCAAGGTTTCAGCGCGTTGATCCTTGCCGGATCGCGCGGCGGCGTCGACCCCGTCGCTGCCTATGCCGGCGTCTCGCACAAGGCGCTGATCGAACTCGACTGCCAGACCCTGCTAGCCCGCGTCGCGCAGGCGCTGCGCGAGGCCGGCGCGACGCGGATCGCAGTCTCGGTTTCCGACGATGCCGTCCGCGACGCCGCCACCGCGCTAGGCCTCACCGTCCTGACCGCCGCATCCGGCCCCAGCCGCAGCGTCCGCGACGGCATCGAGGCACTCGGCACGCCGCTGCTGGTCACCACCGCGGATCACGCGCTGCTCCGACCCGAATGGATCACGCGCTTCCTCGCCGACGCACCCGCGCACGCCGACGTCGCCGCGCTGCTCGCCCGCCAGGACGTGATCGAGGCCGCCGCACCAGGCACGCGCCGCACCTATCTCCGCTTCGCCGATGGCGCGTGGTCGGGCTGCAACCTGTTCCACTTCGCCACCCCCGATCGGTCGCCGCACTCGATCTGTGGGCGCAGGTCGAGGCGGATCGCAAGCGGCCCTGGCGGATCGTCCGCCGGCTCGGGATCGGCACGCTGGTCCGGTACATGTCCGGTCGCCTGACGCTGGTCGCCGCGCTCGCGCATCTGGGACGTCTCGCCGGCCTCGACGCCGCCGCGGTGGCGACTCCGTTCGGCCTCGCGGCGATCGACGTCGACAAGCCAGCCGACCTCGACCTCGTGCGGGACCTGATCGCCCGTCCCTGAGGCCGACAGCGCATGGCCGGTACCGCACCGCCGACCACGTCATCTTTCGCGGAGAAATTGCCTCAGGCTACCGCTCCCCCTGTCCCCGAACCGCCGCTTGGTGCAAAGCGCGACGCATGCAGACGCTCGCGCCCCACCCCGCCCCGACCGCCACCAGTTCGCCCGCGATCGGCATCTACGGCAGCGCCGGACGCATGGGCCGCGCGATCGTCGATGCGATCGAGGCGGCGGGCGCGTCGCTCGCCGGCGGCGTCGATGCCGGCGAAGACCCGCCCCGCTCGCGCGGACCGCCAACGTGCTGGTCGATTTCTCGACCCCTCCGCGGTCGAAGCCCATCTCGCCGCCGCGCGCGCTGCTGGTACCGCTATCGTGATCGGCACGACCGGCCTGTCGCCGCAGCACCAGTCGATGATCGACGCCGCCGCCGCCGACATCGCGATCCTCCAGACCGGCAACACCTCACTCGGCGTCACGCTGCTAGGCATCCTCGTCCGCGAGGCCGCCGCGCGGCTGGGCGCCGACTGGGACGTCGAGATCGTCGAGATGCACCACAAGCACAAGGTCGACGCACCGTCGGGCACCGCGCTCCTGCTCGGCGACGCCGCAGCCAAGGGCCGCGGATCATCGCTTGCCGAACTGCGCGTCGACAGCCGCGCCGGCCTGGTCGGCGCGCGCACCGAAGGCACGATCGGCTTCGCCAGCTTGCGCGGCGGATCGGTGATCGGCGACCATAGCGTCATCTTCGCAGGCGAAGGCGAGCGGATCGAACTCAACCACCGCGGCGACGATCGCTCGATCTTCGCACGCGGCGCGGTCCGTGCCGCGATCTGGCTCGCCGGCCAGCCCGCCGGCCGCTACCGGATGGGCGACGTACTCGGGCTGTGACGCGGTGAAGAAGGCCGACGTCATCGAGTTCTACGCGCGTCTGGCCGAGGCCGACCCGCACCCCGAGACCGAACTCGAATTCGTCAATCCGTACACGCTCGTCGTGGCGGTCGCGCTGTCCGCGCAAGCCACCGACATCGGCGTCAACAAGGCAACGCGCGCCCTCTTCCGCGAGGTCGACACGCCGGAGAAAATGGTCGCGCTTGGGATCGACGAGCTGAAGCGCCACATCAAGACGATCGGGCTGTTCAACACCAAGGCGAGGAACGTAATCGCGCTCTCGCAGATGCTGATCGACGATTACGGCGGCGAAGTCCCGAATGACCGCGCCGCCTTGGAGCGCTTGCCCGGCGTCGGCCGCAAGACCGCGAACGTGGTGCTCAACGTCGCATTCGGCGCGGAGACCTTCGCGGTCGACACGCATATCTTCCGCGTCGGCAACCGCACCGGCCTCGCCCGCGGCAAGGCCCCGCTCGCGGTCGAACTGAAACTCGACAAGGCCACCCCCAGCCGTTCCGCCTCCACGCGCATCACTGGCTCATCCTGCACGGCCGCTATGTCTGCAAGGCGCGGACGCCCGAATGCTGGCGCTGCATCGTCAGCGATCTCTGCGCCTACAAACCCAAGTCGCCCGCACCGAAGAGCAAATCGGTGACGCCTGTATCACCGGACGCGCTCACCGATCCGACACCCGAAGCGCCGTAAACGCGAAAACGTCTGGCGCGCGCTGTTTCGCTTTGCTAGGCGAGCCATCCGGCACCCGTAGCTCAGCTGGATAGAGCGCTGCCCTCCGAAGGCAGAGGCCACTGGTTCGAATCCAGTCGGGTGCACCAAACTTCGTCTGTTTCTCGAAATGCCCGATGCAGCGTCGGTGACTTTGGCCGTGAGGCGAGTGCTAGTCCGTAGCGGCATCGTTTGCAGGCAGGCGCTCAAGGGCTATGTCTGGGAATTAGCTGGACATCAATTCCTCGGTCCAAGCCCCCGCCACCGAGTTCGGCGCGCTGAGGATTGGGCCGCAGCGATTGGTCTCGATCCGACTTCGCGCGGGCGGTGCACCTATCGCGCGCTGGGCCGATCAGAACTCGGCGGCTGCTATCTGACTGGCGAGCGTACGATAACCACGCCAGTTGAGATGCACGCCGTCCACTGTGTATTCGGGCTTCAAATACCCCATCGGCGCCAGAGCGCGATTGGGGTTTAGGTAGGTGCAGGTGGGGGCCATACAGAGTTTTCGCTCAAATTCGATGATCGGGGCGAGCTTTGCATTGGTCGAGGGGATGCCGGTCTTCAGCGTCGCGACCAGGATCACGCGCTTGCCGCGGAGCGCCTGCAGGATGCCCCGAAGGTTCGCCTCGGTCGCTGCGCGCGGCAATTCCATCTTGAGATCGTTGACGCCCAGCATGACGATCGCGGTCCGCCCGACGACCTCGTTCCGGCTCAGGCGCAGCAGCAGGCCTTGCGTCGTATCCCCCGGAATACCGTGGTTGTCGACGTCGATCCCCTTCAGCAGCACGTCCCATTTGCCGAACGCGACGATCGAGTCCCCGAGGAACGTGACGTCCTTTCGATACGGCTGCTCGATGAACAACGTCGACAAGGTTCGGTACACGAAGTCCTTGTTCGGATCGAACGCCGACACCTTGTTGATGATCTTCACCGCATAGAAATACGGCTTCAGCTTGTACTGAAACGAGATCGCAGCAACCCAGAATCCGGCGGAGGCCGCCAACACCACCGCGAGGAGATAGAGCCAGGTCGAACGACCTCGCCCCCGCGAACCAGCAGTTGTCATGATCAAATTCTCTTTATCGAAAAAGCAGCGTCGTCAAACGTGGCGTTCGGACCAGCAACCGGTGCATTCGGTTTCGCTGATCGCCACCTCGTCACCGCATGAATGACAGCGACCGCCGCCAGAAAACTGCGTCCGGGCAAGCGTAACGAGCGGCGGCACCCGCAAAGCCTCCCGAAGCGCCCCCATATGCGCTGGAAGACGGTCAACACCCCTTCTCTCACTGACGTAATCCCCCGGATAGCGCTTGAACCAAATACCGCGTCAACACCTGCCAAGCCACGGAGAGTGGTCGACATAGTTCGACACTTACTCTCCGGGTTTTACCCTCGCACTGCGGTGTAAGACACGCCCACGGCCTCCCCAGACCGAGTAGGTTTAGAACACGAATCGTCGGCCCGAGGTCAAACTGTTTTAGATCGGCAACGACTCTATTGGACGAAAATAACACTCGCCTGCGTGGTCGGCCTGGTCAACTATATCCTATCCCGCGGATGACTGGCGGCGGTCCTCCGGCAATTCGCGCGCGCCCTCGCGCAACGCCCCGAGTAAGGATCGACCGCCACGCGCCCGTCTAGAACTGCCCGCCGATATTGAACGTGATCAGCTTGTCGTCGTCGCCGGGGGCCTTGAGCAGTGCTTTCGCCAGATCGATGCGCAAGGGACCGAACGGCGAGGTCCAGTTGACGCCGACGCCGACCGACAGGCGCGGGCTGGCGGTGTTGCCCGAATAGGTCTCCTTATAGGTGCCGAGCGAATAGGTGTACGGCGTGCCGGTGTTGGTGGTGGTACTGGCGCCGGCGGTATCGAGGTACAGGAGATTGCCCGAGCCATCGGTATATTGGCGGGTGCCGGCGACGCACGCGACCGAGGCGGCGTTGGCGGCGGCGCAGGTGTCGGTGAGCGTGGGTTTCTTGCCGCCGAACACCGCGCCGACGTCCATGTAGATCGACGGACGCAAGCCAAGCTCGCGCGCGCCCGACCCCATCGGCAGTTCGAGTTCGAGGCGCGCCTGGTAATAGGTCGTGCCGCCGAGCGCGGTCTGGGTGTTCGAGCTGTCGCTGGTCGACAGCGTCGCGGGGACGGTCGAGGTGTCGTAATAGGTGCGCGTCACGCGGGGCCGACGCCGCGGATGTCGAAGCCGCGCATCTGCGGGTCGCCGAGATAGAAGCGGTCGGTAAGCCGGACGTCCTGTCCCAGCCCCTTGATATAGCCGCCCTCGGCATGCGCCGACAGGATGAAGCTCGATCCGAGGTTCATGTACTTGGTGTAGTTGGCGGTACTCCGGATATATTTGGTATCCCCGCCGAGGCCCGCGAAATCCTGGCTGATGCTGAGCTTGCTGCCCTTGGTCGGGCGGACGCGGCTGTTGGTATTGTCGAACACCAGCGAATAGCCGACCGACGAGGTCCAGCGGTTGCCGACCGCGTCGCACAGATACGCGCCGGCGATCGCCGGATCGCACGCGCCGTTGGTGTAATATGTGTCCTCGTCGAGCGTGACCTGGTCGTAGGACAGCCCGTAGCGCGCGGTGGCGGACCAATATTCGGTGAGCGGAACGGCCGCGCGGATCTGGAAGCCGGTCGAGACCTGTTCGTAGGTGGTGTCGTTGCTGTCGCCGGTCGTGCTGTACGAGCTGTAGTCGCGGCGGAATATGTCGCCGCCGAGCGCGATGTTGGTGTCGAACATATAGGGCTCGGTGAAGCCCAGGCTGACCGATTTCGAATAACTCGACAGGCTGGCATTGGCGCGCAGTTCCTGGCCCATGCCGCGGAAGTTGCGCTGCGTGATGCTGGCCGAGGCGATGAAGCTTTCGAGACTCGAATACCCGGCCGACAATTGCAGCTCGCCGCTCGATTTCTCCTCGAGGTTGGTTTCCAGGATCACACGGTCGGGCGCGGAGCCCGGCAGCTGCTTGATCGTCATCTTGTCCTGGAAATAGCCGAGCGAATTGATCCGGTCCTCCGAGCGCTTGACCTGGAAGCTGTTGAAGGCGTCGCCCTCCGCGAGGCGGATTTCGCGGCGGACGACCTTGTCCTTGGTCTGTGTGTTGCCGTTGATCTCGATGCGCTCGACGTACGTGCGCTTGGCCTCGGCGATGTTGAAGTTGATCCCCATCGTCAGCGTGTCGGCGTCCTTCGCGAACTCCGGGTTCACTTCGGAGAAGGCGTAGCCGAACAGGCCTGCGGTTTGGCTGAGGTTGTCGACCGAATCCTCGACGAGCTTGGCGTTGTACCAGTCGCCTTTCTTGAGCGGCAGCGTGGCGGCGAGCTTCTTGCCGTCGAAGTCGCGGATCTGGCTGTCGACGGTGACGTCGCCGAATTTATAGCGTTTCCCCTCCTCCACCACGTAGGTGATGATGAAGTCCTTCTTGTCGGGCGTCAGTTCCGCCACGGCCGATGTCACGCGAAAATCGGCATAGCCCTGCGTCAGATAGAACTGGCGGAGCTTCTGCTGGTCGTAGCTGAGGCGATCCTGGTCGTAGCTGGTCGCCGACGAGAGCAGGCGTTTGAAGCGCGCCTGCTTGGTCGCCATCTGCGCGCGGATCTGGTCCTGCGAGAAGACGGTGTTGCCGAGGATGTTGATCTGGCGGACCTTCGACTTGGGGCCTTCGCTGATCTCGAACACGACGTCGACGCGGTTCTGGTCGAGATTGACCATCTTCGGGTCGATCACCGCGCCGAAGCGGCCCTGGCGGCGATAGAGTTCGAGGATCCGGGCGATATCCTGGCGGACCGCGGTGCGCGTGAAGATCTGGCGCGGTGCGAGCTTGATCTCCTTGGTGATCTTGTCGCTCTTCAGCGCCTTGTTGCCCTCGATCACGATGCGGTTGACGATCGGGTTCTCGCGCACGCGCAGCACGATGTTGCCATCGGCGACGCCGGCGATCGAGTAATCGGCGAACAGGTCGCTGGCCTGGAGATCCTTCAGCGCCTGGTCGAGCGTCTCGGTGGTGTAGGGCTTGCCGATGCGCAGCTTGGTGTAGCTGAGTACGGTCTCGGGCTCGATCCGCTGCGAACCCTCGACGCGCAGGGTTTTGATGGTCGGCGACGCCGTAGCGCCAGCGGGTAGCGGAACAGGCTTGGCCGTTGACGCGCTGGCACGGGGCGACGGGGTCGTCGGGGAGCCGTCTGCGCACGCGCGGGCGTTCCCAGCGTCCCTGCCATGACCAAGGCCAGGGAACCGGCGCCAAAATCGAACTTCATGCCTGCGTCTCCGGGGGTGAACCGCGGCGCTATGGGGGGCATGTTTCCCCAAAATGTTCCGCCGTGTCGGGAGATGGCAAGCCTGTAACACTGCCTGTCCCACCGCCCCGCGCGCCCGTCGATCGGCCCGGTCGTGTCCGGGTATGTCGCAATCATGTCACACGACGCGGCGCACGACATTCGCGGGACACCCGCCGATCCTAGCGAGACGTGGCGGGCAGCAGCCTCGTCCGCTTCGTGAAAGGTCCAGTATGCGCGTTGCCATCAAGGGTGTCTCGGCACCGGAACCCATCCGCCCCGCGGCCTCGCCCCCGATCGTCGACAATCCGTTCGCGCCGGAAATCTTCGCAACCGGGTTCACCGGGCTCGCCAATTTGAACGGCGTGATCGTGCTGACGCTGGAGAGCGCGCGCTGCGATCACACGCGGCAACCGCCCGGCGTCGACCGCGTCGTCGTCGGCCGGATCGCGCTGACCAGCGCCGCCGCGCAGGAACTCGTCGCCGGGCTCAACCAGTTCCTCGAACAACAGGGTCTGAGCCCGTCCAAGGCGATGGCGGCCGGGGCGACGTTTCAATGAGCGCGGTTCGGCAGGAGGCCACCGATTATGCATCGATCACGCAGCGTGTCGCGTTCGGGCGTGTGGCGTTCGGGCGCATCGTCGTGCCGGTCCGCATGGCGGGAACCGGCTGGGTTTCGGAACGGCTCGGGATACCGCAGGTGCGCGTGAACCGGGTCCGGTTCGCCTGACGAAGCAAGGCCGCACGCACGCGCCGCCGGTCTGGCGAATGGCGGCGGTCAGAAGACCTTGAACTCGACCAACCGGGTGCGCGTCGCCGGTGCCTGGGGGAAGCTGACCCGGATCTTGCTGGTCGAGACGGGCGTCCACCCGACCGCCGTGATGCCGTTCGCGACGGGTGTGGCCGGCGCACCGAGCGGCGTCCAGCGTGTGCCATCCCAGATCTGGATCCGGAGCGAGCGCGGGGCGGCGAAGTCCTTGCCGTCGGCGAAGAACGCCAGTTCCGCACGCGTCACGGTCACCGGTTTGCCGAAGTCGACCGCATACCACTGCGAGGTCGACGGCTTGGGTGACGACTGGGGCGACGATGCGGCTGGCACCTTGGCGGACGACCATCCGTTGGCGAGTTCGGGGAAGAACCAGACGCGACCGTCGATCGCATCATGGACGTTTTCCGCGTCGGTGGCGCTCGACGCGCTGCCCTTGGGGAAGGCGCCGCGGACGAGTTGCACGGTACGGTCGATGGGCCGGTCGATCGGTCGGTCGAGTTGGGGAACGGCCGCGCGCGCGACCGGTACGACGAGGCGCGACAGCGTGGGGCTGTGCGCGACGCGCCGCCCGTCGATCTCGATCGTCAGGCCCGGCGCGCCGCCATAATGCCGGCCGTCGACATCCCACGTCACCGCGACGCTGTGGCCGTGATAGGGCACGTCCTGCATCCGGAACCACGCCAGTCCTTGCGGATCGGCAGCGCCGGGCAGCAGCGGATTGACCTCGAGCATGTCGTCCGCGCGTGGGCGTATCCCGACCAGCCCGGTCAGGATCAGGTCGGCGAACCCCGAGTGGAAATAATGATGGCTGCGCGCCAGCCCGACGATCGGACGACCGGTGTCGGGGTGGTAATCCTCCTCCAGGTCGAGCCGGTCGCCCTGGTAATGCAGCGCCGCATATTGCCGCAGCAACCGCATGTAATCGCCGCGCGTCACGGTCGACTGGTGATAATGATCGAGCAGGTTGGCGATGCCGATCAGCACCTGCGTGGTCTGGAACGGCCAGATCGGGCCGTTCCACTGGCATTCGGGCGCGGTGCCTTCGTAGCGATATTGCCGCATGTAATGTTCGTAGCTGGGCTCGACCGTCCGCATGCCGGCGGGGCCGCCCAGCCCGTCCCTGCCGAGCAGATGCGTCCAGGCGCCCGCGAACTTCGCATCGTCGTCAGCGAGGTCGAACGTCCAGGGCAGATACCCGACGAGTTCGCGTCCGCGGATCGGCGCCCAGTATTTCACGAACGCATTGTCGACCTTGTAGCGATCGATGAAGTGGCCGAGCGGTTCGCTCCACAAGCTGGCCTGGACGCGGGCCTTTATCGCGGCGGCACGCGCGTCGTATCGGGCGGCGCCGGCCGTGTCGCCGGTCAGGGTCGACAGCCGGGCGATCGCGCGGGCGTTGGCGTACATGTACGCGTTGATCGACGGGCGGAACGAGTCGCCGCCGCGGAAGCCGTCCTTGCCGCCCGACGCGTCGATCGAGGAGATCGTGTATTCGGTCGCGTCGAGCAGCGGCTCGACCCAGTACAGTCCCTTGCTGGTGTCGAAATGGTCGTTCCACGCGGCGTACAGCCGCCGCATCGCCGTCAGGTGGCGGGTCGCGGCTTCGCGGTCGCCGTCGACGAGGAAACGGCCATAGACCGAATCCGCCATGTAATCGGTGAAGTGGCGGTCGTTGCCGCGCCGGTACATGAAATCGATATAATCGTCGGCGAAGCGCCGGTCGCGCAGCCAGCGCCCTTCCCCGAGGTGGAATCCGGTGGCGTCGTTCAGGCTGGCATAGGGTTCGAGCTGCCAGCCGACGTCGTCGAGGAACTCGGTCGAGATATACCCGTCGGCGCCGAGATCGCGCTGGTGCGCGCGGAACAGCGACCAGCGGTAATAATAGACCGCGTCGAGCCTGGGATCGGCGGATTCGAAGAACAGGATGCGGTTTTCGTACCAGGGCGCGTCGTTGCCGAACCGGTCGCGGGCGATGCGCTGGGTGTCGAGCGGCGGTGCGGTCACCGCCGGCGCGGCGACGACCGGGACGGCCGCCCCGATCAGCAAGGCGAGGCGGAGGATCGGCCTCATAACGCGTCCGAACATTCCGCCTCTCCTTTTTGGTCGTAATTACTCGGCCGAATTACTTGAACGTGTAGCGCGCACCGATGGCGAAGGTGCGGTCGATCAGCAGCGTACTGGAGTTGAACTGCTCGGGGTTACCGACGTCGCCGAACTTGTAATAATTCTGCTGCTTCGCCTTGGTCAGGTTCACCGCGTCGAAGGTCAAGCCGATATCCTTGTTCACGTTCAAGGTCAGCTGGAAGTCCAGGCTCTTTTCCGGGGCGCGCCAGAAGCCGATCGGATTGGCGAACGACCGGGCTTCGTTGCTCTGCAGGAAGCCCTTGCGCCAGACGTACGACAGACGCGCGCCGATCGGCCCGGTATCGTAGGCCAGCGTCGCATTGTACGACAGTTTCGATACGCCGAAGAACGCCGACTTCGTCGATCCGGTGATCTCTCCGGCAGCGTTGGTGAGCGGGATGGTCTGTTCGGAATCCAGGATCGTGGCACTGCCGGTGACCCCTAGCCCGTTCAAAGGACCGGGCAGGTAGCTCGGGAAATAGGTCAGGCCCAGTTCGACGCCCTTCAGCACACCGTCCGACGCGTTCACCGGACGGGTGATGTTGAACGATTCGGTATAGGTCTCGTTGCGCGGCAGATAGTTGTTCGGGATCGATTCACGCACCGTCAGCGGCACGACCAACCCGTCGATCTCGCGACGGAAGGCCGTCACATAGATCGCACTGTTGCGTTCGAAATACCATTCGACCGCCAGATCGATGTTCTTCGAATGGGTCGGGGTGAGGTTTGCCGTTCCCGACGTCCCCGAACCGAAGCCGATGCGCGACAGGTCGCCCGTGAGCACGGGATTGGGGTTCAGATCACCGAAACTGGGACGCCGGAGCGTCTCGCCATAGTTGAAACGGATGCGCAGATTGTCCGTGAGCGCATAGCGCGCGGTGAACGAAGGCAGCCACTTTTCCGAACCGTTCGACACGCTCGTCCGGGCAAAGTTCGCACCGCGATCGAAATAGTCATAATCGGTGTCGATCGCCACATAGCGCACGCCTGCCTGAAGCTGCAGCGGACGCCCGAAGATGCTGACCTCGCCATCGGCAAGGGCATAAGCGGCCAGGTTCGTTTCCGAGATGCCGAACACCTGGCCGAAGCTCAGCTGATCGGAGAGCAACAGGCCGGGCGCCACGGCGCGATACAGGGTGCGGACGGCATCCCGGTCCATCGTGCGGGGATCCGCCTGCACCCAGCTCGTGGGAATGTCCGCCCGACCGCCGAAGAAGCCGCTGTTGGTGAAGGGCTGGCCTTCACCGAAGGCCGCCAGCGTGGTGCCCAGCCCCCGCGCCCTGGTCGCGCACGAAAGTGTCGGCCTTGCGGTCGTCGAAGCGGAAGCCCGACTTGATGCGGCGCAGGAATCCGTCGTCCCATGAATATTCGCCGTCCAGCATCATCGTCAGCGCGCTGCCGGTATTCTTGGTACCGCTGTCGAACAGGTTGCCGACCGTCCATGCCGTCGCGTCGGTCAGCACGGCCTGATTGCCGAAGCTGTAGGACGGCAGCCCACCGCCCGCGTTGAAATCCACGTCGATGTCGAGCGGCCCGCGATCGGTGCGGATGGCGAAGAACGAGGTCTCGTTCTTGCTGTCCTGATATGTGAGGTCGGCCGAGATCTTGCCGCGGTCGGCCACGTCCCACTTGGCGTTCAATGCATAGACATAGCTGTCGGTCTTGCTGGTGGCGGTGTCGCCGCTGTTGAACCCCGCGACCGATCCGGCCTGACGCGACTTGATGATGTTCGTCCCGTCGAATAGCTCGAAGCTCGACCCCGGATTGGCCGGCAGGTCGCCCCACCAGTCGACGAAGCTGAAGTTCAGGCTGTTGAACGTCTTGCCCTTGAAGCCGGTGTAGAAGACTTCCGCCGTGTAGACCGAGCGGTCGTTGGGCGCCCATTGCAGCGCTGCATTGACCGCGCGACGGTCGCGCTTGCCGTAAAGATCGGACGCGATGACCGCGTCCCTCGACAGATAATATGGCGTATCGACGCCGTTGATGTTGAGCGTAGAGCCCGGCGCGGTCGGCAGGCCGGCATCCAGCCCCGGCGTCCAGTTCTGGTTCCTGTCACCCGGGAAGATGCGCTCCAGCGGGGCGAGGCCCGAACCCGCCGTCGGGTTTTCCGTCGCGAACGGCACGATCGCGCCGGCCTGCAAATTCTGGTTGCGGAATTCGGCGCGCGTGTAGCTGCCGTTCACGAGCAAGCCGATATCGCCGATGCCGGTTTCCCAACGGTCGCTGATCAGCAGCGCGGCGTTCGGGTTCACCTTGTCGGCGAGTTCCGAATAGAGCCCGCGGGCGAGGCCCGATATCGCGAAGCCGTCGAAATCGAACGGGCGCCGGGTCTGCACGTCGATCTGCCCGGCCAGACCCGTTTCCAGCTGGTCGGCCGAGCGGGTCTTGTAGACGTCCACCTGCTTGACGAGGTTCGCGGAGATATCCTGCAGGGCGAAGGACGTGCCCGCCGCAGTGAAGATGTTGCGCCCGTTCAGCGTCGTCAACGGATCGGTCAGACCTCGGATGGTGATCGTCGCCGCTTCGCCGCCGGCGCGGTCGGTGACCTGAATGCCGGTGACGCGCTGGAGTGCCTCGACGACGTTGTTGTCGGGCAGCTTGCCGACGTCTTCCGAGACGATCGAGATCGACGATCTGGATCGAATTCTTGCGGACGTTCAGCGCGCCGACGATCGAGGCGCGGACGCCTGTGACGACGATATCCTCGTCAGTCTGGTCGGTTGCACCCTGGTCGGTGGCGGGCTGGCCGGGCGCGGGCGGCGTCTGGACGGTGTCGCCATCGACGCGCGCGGGCGTACCGGTTGCCGGCAGGTCGGCCTGATCCTGCGGCGTGGTCGGCACGGCCTGCGCATTGGCGGGCGCGCCTAGCATCAGGGCTGCGATCGATGCGGAACACAGAATCAACGATTTCATCGCCATTTGGCCTCTCCCTGGCATGTCCATCCGACCTTATCCGCAGTCGGTATTACTCGGACATTCGCTATGAGAACGCGGGCATTGATGCAAGCGTTAATTTGCCAGGCAATGTGCCGGATAAAGCCCGCAGAAAGGTCAGCCGGAGGTAAGCCGATACAGCCCTGCACCGTGCGATGGCAGGCGCTTCGTCAGCGTACCAGACGCCCGCTCCAGATCGCGCCGCGCCCAGAGATCACGGACGCCGACCGGCCCGTTGAGGGCGATCATGTCGAGGCGAAGCTGCACGGACCGCTCTCTTTGTCTGTGTTAAAGAGCGCGAGATAGCGATCCTTCGATCCCGGCACACGCGCCGACCAGACCCGGATGCCATCGGCGACGAAGTGTGGCTGGTTGTCGTAGCTCGCTTGATTGACCGCGATGACCTCGGGATTGGTCAGCAGGTCGAGCGTCGGGCGGTCGAGATGACGCAGGTCGCCGCCCATGATCAGCGGCGAGCGGGCGATCGACCAGAGGGTCATCAGCGTGCGCTGTTCGTCGGGCGTGAACTTGGTATCGCGCGCGCCCAGCGCAAGGCGTCCGAGCGGCAGCATGTCCGCGTCGGGCCAGCCGCCGGGCACGCGGTGCGCGTTCCAGTTCTCCAGCCGGGTGAACTGCGCTTCGAGCAACGGCCATTCGTCCCAAAATCGTCGCTGATCCGCCACATCTGCGCGAAACGCCGAACGTGATCGGCGCGGGCGACCGGCGTTTCCCCGGGCGAGAGGCTGAGGATGATCGGGCGCCCGGTCGCGACGATCGCGGCATGCGCGCCCTCGATCTCGGGGGCATGCGCGTCATAGGGACGGCTCATATCGTCCATCTTGACCAGGTCGACGCCCCAGGACGCGTAGAGCGCGAACACGCTATCGTAATAGGCCTGCGCGCCGGACTTGCGCATGTCGACGCCGTACATGTCCGGGTTCCAGGCACAGATGCTGGCGGTGTCGGCGATGTCGCGGGCGCGGTATTTCGTGCCGAACACCGGCAGGTTGCGCTCCACCGCGAGCCGCGGAATGCCGCGCATCAGGTGGATGCCGAACCGCAGGCCGAGCGCGTGGACGCGGTCGGCGAGCGGGCGGAATCCCTTGCCGCCCGCGCTCGACGGGAACCGGTTCGGCGCGGGCAGCAACCGGCCATAATCGTCCATCACCGGCTTCGGCTTGGTCGCGTAGGTGTAGCTGCTTGCCCCCGGCTCGTACCACTGGATATCGACGGTGAAGATATCATAGCCCGACGGCAGCAGCTTTTCCGCCATGATCGTCGCGGTCTCGATCGCCTGCGCCTCGGTGATCGTCGTCGCGAAACTGTTCCAGCTGTTCCAGCCCATCGGCGGGGTCGGCGCGAGCAGGCGCGGCGCGTCCTTCGCGCGCGCCGGACCTGCGGCGCCGATCGCGGTGGCGGCCAAGGTGCCGGTGAGCAGCGTGCGGCGGTCGAGCGACAGCGTCATCCTCAGCTCACCAGGAACGTGGCGGAGGCACGGTCGGCGGGGCGCGTCGCGCTCCCCAGCGCCAAGCCGCCGCCGGTGTGACGCAAGACGCTACCGGGTTTGCCGAGCGCGGCGAAGGTCACGCCCTTGCGGTGCTCAAACCCGGCTGCGGCAGGAAGCTCGCGCGTTCCGCAAAGGCGCGGCTCGCGTCCTTCGTCGCAAGACCGATCCGTCCGTCGGCCTGCGCGACGAGATAGCGATCGGGCGCATCGATCGGCACCAGCGAAACGCTCCCCTGCCCGCGAGCCCCGGCATCTGCCGGAACTGGCTGGAGGAATGTCGCCGCGCCCGACCGAGACGCTGTCGCCGTCGTGACGCAGGAAGGCGGTCTTGTCGCTGGCCGGCGAGAACCGGTCGGGCACCGGTCCGTTACCGACCGGGATGCCGAAATCGGGCGTGCCGTCGGCGGTGTAATACAGCCGCTGCATCCGGGTGTGGCGGTTCGGGTCCAACAGCGGATCGCCCTTGATCGCGGCATAGTCACGGCCGTGATAGACGAGGACGTCACGCCCCTGTTCGTCGACCGTGAAGCTGTTGTGGCCGGGGCCATAGACGCCCGTCACCGACGACGAGACGAACACGGGCTTCGGCGATTTGGTCCAGGACTCCGCCTTCATGATGTCCGCATTGGCGTCCGCGGTCAGCAGGCCGAGACAATAGCGTGCGTCGGTCGCGCTCGCCGAATAGGTGATGAACAGCTTGCCGTTGCGCGCCAGCAGCGACGGCGCTTCGGCGACCTTGTAGCCCTGGATTTCCCAGTCGAGCGTCGGCACCGCGATCCGGATCGGCGGCTTGGCGAGCGTGATCGGCGTGGCGAGCGGCGCGAGATACAGGTTGCTGTTGGTCTCGATCCCCGGCTCGCGCTGCGCCCAGCACAGATAGCGCGTGCCGCGGTGGACGAACGAGGTCGAATCGAGGTTGAAGCTGTCCCATGGCGTCTTGAGCTGGCCCAGCACCGACCAGCGCGCGGTCATCGGATCGGGGCCGTCGGCGACCAGCGCATAGGTACGGATTCGGAACACGTCCTCGCCGCCACCGCTCGGGCCGGCGGCAAAGTACATGATCCAGCGGCCGTCGATCAGGTGCAGCTCGGGCGCCCAGATGAAGCCCGACAGCGGCCCGCTGGCGAGGTGGCGCCACAGGATCTGCTCGCGCGCGGTCGTCAGCCCGGCGAGCGTGCGCGAACGCCGCAGCACCAGCCGGTCGTATTCGGGCACCGACCCGGTCAGGTAATAATAGCCGTCGGTGTGGCGGAACACCTGCGCATCCGCGCGTTGGCGAACGACCGGATTGTTTGGCACCGGGACGGCGGCGGGCGTGCCGCCGGGCAGTCGCGCGATCGCGCCGCTGGCCGATGCCGCGGTGGCGCCGGCGAGGAACAGGCGGCGGTTCAGGTCCGTCATCGTCAATACTCCGCTACGGGCCAGCCATCGGCGCCCCAGTTTATCGGCGCGATCCGCAGCGTCGGCGCGCCATTCTTGGTCCGGTCGTACGCGTGGTAGACGACGTAATCCTTGCCGTCGGTGTCGTGCATCACGCCGGGATGGCCGGGCCCGCGAAAGCGTTGCTGCTCCTGAAGATCGGCACGGAGAAAGATCGTCCCCCGCCCTGCATCATCGCGCTGCCGTCCTTGCCGAGATACGGTCCGTTGATCGCCTTCGATCGGCCGACGACGGTGTAATAGGTGCTGTTCACGCCCTTGCAGCAATAGTCGTAGCTCGCGAGCAGCCAGTAATAGCCGCCATGCCCAATGATGAACGGCGCCTCGACCGGCGCGGGGCCGCCGGCGGGTGCGGGACGGCGGGCGATCGCGTATGGTTTCGCGGCCGGATCGAGCAGCTTGCCGGTCTTGGGGTTCAGCGCGAACAGCTTGATGCCGGTCCAGAAGCTGCCGAGCGACAGCCATTCGCGGCCCTGCGCATCGACGACGTGGTTGGGATCGATCGCGTTGAAATCGTCCTTGGCGGTGGACATCACCACCAGCCCCTCGTCGCGCCAGCCATAGCCGGGCGCCTTGGGATCGAGCGTCGGGCTGGTCGCAAGGCCGATCGCCGAGCGGTTCGAGCCGAACGTCGAGACCGAATAATAGAGCCGGTAGCGCCCATCGGTGCCGCGCGAAATGTCGGGCGCCCACATCCCCTTGGTGCCCGGCACCGCCTTGGTCGCCCAGTCGGGCAGGCGCGACAGCGGCGGCGTGCCTGCGGTCCAGTGGACCAGGTCCGGCGACGTCCGGGCGCTCAGCATCTGGCCGTCGAGCCCGGTACCGTAGACGTAATAGGTATCCCCCGCGCGGATCATGACCGGGTCATGGACCGGCGCGATGTCTCCCGTCAGGCTGGCGTTGAGTGCTCCGCGTGTCGGCGGCGCCTCCGCGGTCTGCGCCGTCACGCCAGTCGCGAGCGTAAGCGCGATCAGTCCGGTCGCCCATCGTGGTGCGGCCATCGTCTCTCTCCCGGTCTGTGCGCCCGCCGGTTGCTCCGGCGGGCGTCACGATCATTTCAGTTCGAGCATCACCACCGACATCGGCGGCAGCGTCACCGACAAGGTGCCGCCGCTGAGGCTGGCACCGTTGAAGGCCGTCGGTGCGACCGCATTGGGCGCCTCGAAGGTGTTGAGCGCGGTCATCGTCGGCGCGGTCAGCACCTGCCCGGTGACGGTTTGCGCGGTCACGCCCGGCAGCGCCGCGGAGACGCTGGTCGGCTTGTTCGGATCGAGGTTCGAGAGCGCGATCCGCACCACGCCGTCCTTGCCGCGCACGGCGGAGGCGCTGACCGACGGCATCGTCCACTGGTCCTTGTTGTACCAAGGCGACTTGATGTCGATCGGCAGCACCGTGCCGTCCATGTACGGCTTGTACATCGCGAACACGTGATAGGTCGGCGTCAGCACCATCTTGCTGCCGTCGGTCAGGATCATCGCCTGCAGCACGTTCACCATCTGCGCGATCGCGGTCATCTTCACGCGGTCGGCATGCTTGGCGAAGATGTTGAGGTTGATCGCCGTCACCAGCGCATCGCGGAGCGTGTTCTGCTGGCGCAGGAAACCGGGGTTGGTGCCCGGATCGCCGGCATACCAGGTGCCCCATTCGTCGACCGCGAGCCACATCGTCTTCTTCGGATCGACCTTGTCCATGATCGCCGAATGCTTGGTGATCAGCTCGTCCATCCGAAGCGTCTCGGACAGCGTCTCGGCCCAGCCGCGCTCGTCGAACACGGTCGCCGACGCACGCGGCGGCCAGCCGCCGGGGACGGTGTAGTAATGCAGCGACAGCGCATC
Source organism: Sphingomonas sp. AC411 (assembly GCF_979253035.1). Classification (NCBI taxonomy): domain Bacteria; kingdom Pseudomonadati; phylum Pseudomonadota; class Alphaproteobacteria; order Sphingomonadales; family Sphingomonadaceae; genus Sphingomonas; species Sphingomonas sp. AC411. The sequence continues at coordinate 2,144,873 of NZ_CEEDAQ010000001.1, forward strand.
GACCTTGCCGACCAGCTCGCGCGCCATCGTCTCGGTCCAGTTATAGTCGTCGACGTTGGCGCCGCTCGCGATCTTCATCACGCGCGTGTCCTTGGGCGCCTTGATGAAGGTGGCATAACGCCTGGTGACGTCGGCGGCATATTCGGCGCGCATGTTGCCGCCACAGCCCCACAGCTCGTTGCCGACGCCGAAATACGGGACGGCCCACGGCGCCTTGTGGCCGTTCTTGGCGCGCTCGTCGGCGAGCGTTCCCGAGGGCGAGGTCATGTATTCGACCCATTCCGCCATTTCCTGCGGCGTGCCGTTGCCGACGTTGCCGGCGATATAGGCCTCGGCGCCGAGCTGTCCGGCGAGGTCCATGAACTCGTGCGTGCCGACCGTGTTGGGCTCGGTCACGCCGCCCCAATGCGTGTTGATCTTGACCGGGCGCTTGGCCTTGGGGCCGATCCCCTCGCGCCAGTGATATTCGTCGGCGAAGCAGCCGCCGGGCCAGCGCACCACGGGCACGCCGATGCCGCGCAACGCGGTGACGACGTCGGTGCGGAAGCCGCGGACGTTGGGGATCTTCGACTTCTCGCCGACCCACAGCCCGCCATAGATGCCGGTGCCGAGATGTTCCGCGAACTGCGTGAAGATGCGGCGATCATAGGTCGGGCCGGGCGTATCGGCGTGAACCGTGACGGTCGCCCCGGCCGAAGTGGGCGCGGAGGCGGGCGCCTCGGTCTGCGCGGCGACGATGCCGGCGGTCGAGAGCAGCAGTGCGGCGGCGAGGCCCTTCAGCGTGCGGGTCATTTTTGCCTCAATCATCGAAAGCCTCCACGGATTTGCGGGTGCCGCGCAGGAATGCGTCGGCGACGAGAGTGAACGGGGTCGTGTCGACTTCGCTTTGGCCACCGCGGATCAGCGCGGCGAAGCGGGTGTAGAGGCCGGGATATTCCTCGTCGTCGTTATGCACCGTGCCGCTCGGCAAAGTGAGTACCGCGCCGCCCTTGGCGAGGCTCAGCGTACCGGCATCGGTATCGACGGTGATGTCCCAGCTTTGCGGGCCGGTCTGGCGCCAGTCGAGATCCATGCTGATCGGCGTGCCGGCGGCGCTGCGGAAGGTCAGGTCTGCAGCGATCGGCGCGGCGCGGTTGGCGGGCGTCGACAGCGTTGCGGCGGTCAGGAAGAAGGGCTGCGGCAGGATCTCGGTCGCGATCGACAGCGCGTTGATGCCGGGATCGAACACGCCAAGCCCGCCCGGCTCCCAGATCCACGCCTGCCCCGGATGCCAGACGCGAACGTCCTCGCGCCAGACGATCGACACGCGCTGGATCTGCCGGTCGGCGAGCCACGCCTTGGCCGGCGCGACACCGGCTGCGAACCGCGAATGCCAGCCGGCGAACAGCGTCGTACCGGTCTCGGCTGCCTGGGCTTCGAGCGCATCGACCTCGGCCAGCGTCGCGCCAGGCGGCTTTTCGAGGAACACGTGCACGCGCTTGGCGAGTGCCATCGCGGCCAGCTCGTAGCGCACCTGTGGCGGGGTGCAGAGCGCGATCGCGTCGATCGCCGGACCGTCGGCGAGCAGCGACTCGAGCGACTTGAAGTTGGCGACACCCTCGACGCCGGGATCGCGCGGGCTGACGCTCGCGACGAACTCGAAGTCTGGATTACCGGCGATCGAGGGGAGATGCTGGTCGCGGGCGATCTTGCCCATGCCGACGACCGCGATCTTTATAGCGGCCATTCTCAGAGCGCCTTCACGACGACGGGCTGCGGTGCGGCCTTGGTCAGCGTATTGCGCAAGGGAGCGTGAACGGTGCGGCCTCGATCTCGAACACGTCGCCTTCGCGCGTCGTCACGCCATCGGCGAACGACAGCGTCGCGGTGCCGAAGAAATGGACGTGGACGTCACCAGGACGGCGGAACAGATCATATTTGAAATGATGCGCCTCGAGGTTGGCGATGCTGTGCGACATGTTCGCCTCACCCGACAGGAACGGCTTTTCCCACAGCAGCGCGCCATCGCGGTGGATGCGGCTCGCCCCTCGATATGCTGGGGCGGGTTGCCGACCAGCAGTTCGGGCCCGAGCGACGCCTGGCGCAGCTTCGAATGCGCGAGCCACAGGTAATTGTGGCGCTCGGTGACGTGGTCGCTGAACTCGTTGGCGAGGCACAGGCCCAGGCGGAACGGCGTGCCGTCGGGACCGATCAGGTAGATCCCGGCAAGCTCGGGCTCCTCGCCGCCATCCTCGGCGAAGTCGGGCATCGTCAGCGCAGCACCGGGTGCGACGAGACCCGAGCCATCACCCTTGTAGAACCATTCGGGCTGCTGCCCGCGCGTCCCCGCGGCGGGCTTGCCACCCTCGACGCCCTCAAGGAACATCCGCATCGAATCGGTCTGCTTCTCGGCATCCGCGGCGGCGCGGTGCATCTTGTCGCGGCCCTCGGCCGAGCCGAGATGCGTCAGGCCGGTGCCGGTCATGATCAGGTGCGCGGGATCGACATGATCGATCGGCGAGGTCAGGCGACCGGCCTCCAGTTCGGCGGCGATATCGACGCTGTCGCCCGTTCCGCAGGCCGAAACCGCCCCGGCGAGATCGGTGCCGGATGCGATCGCGCGTTCGGCCAGCGCGCGGACGCTGTCTACGCCGGTAACGAACGCCGCCCCCTCGCTGGTGGCCGCGATCACCGATCGCGTGCCGTCGACGCCAACATGCTGCAACAGGCGCAAAGTCATCAGTCTCTTCCTAGTCGGGACGCCGTTGTTACGGTTCGCCCCCCGATATTTCGATTAGTGGGCGGGAACGCCGTCGATCAGCCGCGGCGCGCTCGTGCCGTCACGCAGCACCTCCGGCAGCAGTTCGGGCAACAGGTTCTGGTACGACACCGGCCGCAGGAAGCGATCGATCGCGAGGCTGCCGACCGAGGTCGTGCGGCCGTCCGAGGTCGCCGGGAACGGACCGCCATGCACCATCGCATGCGCGACCTCGACACCGGTCGGCCAGCCGTTCGCGAGAATCCGCCCGGCCTTGCGCTCGAGCAGCGGAATCAGCCGCGACGCCATCTCGGCATCGCCCGCGTCCATCTGGATCGTCGCGGTCAGCTGACCCTCGGCGGCGCGCAGTACGGCGTGCAGCTCGTCCTCGCTCGTGCAGCGTACCAGCAGCGACGACGCACCGAACACTTCATGGCCGAGTGCCTTGTCGCTCAGGAACTGCGCCGCGGTCGTCTCGAAGAACGCCGCCTGCCCCTGCGCGACGCCTTCACCGACCTTGCCGCGCGAAATCTCCTTCACCGCCGCATGGCTCGCAAGCGCGGCGATACCCTGCTCATACGCGGCATGGATACCGCCGGTGAGCATGGTCGCAGCGGGCGCCTCGGGCAGCGCGGTGGCCGCGGCGGAGACGAACGCGTCGAGCCCCTCGCCTTCGACTGCGAGCACGAGACCGGGGTTGGTGCAGAACTGCCCCGCACCCATCGTCAGCGACCCGACGAACGCCGTCCCGAGCGCCGCGCCGCGAGCCTTCAGGGCTTCGGGCAGCAGCACGACCGGGTTGATGCTCGACATCTCGGCATAGACCGGAATGGGGACTTCGCGGGCCTGCGCGAGCTTGACGAGCGCCAGGCCGCCGGCACGCGATCCGGTGAAGCCGACCGCGGCGATGCGCGGATCCTGCACCAGCGCGCTACCGAGATCGTTGCCGGGACCGACCAGATGCGAGAACACGCCCTTCGGCAGTCCGCAGGCCGCAACCGCAGCCTCGATCGCGCCGGCGACCATCGCGCCGGTCGCGGGATGCGCCGGGTGACCCTTGACGACGACCGGGCAACCGGCAGCCAGCGCCGACGCGGTGTCGCCACCGGCGGTCGAGAAGGCGAGCGGGAAATTGCTCGCGCCGAACACCGCGACCGGGCCGAGCGCAATCATCCGCAACCGCAGGTCGGGACGTGGCAACGGTGCGCGATCGGGGAGCGCGGGGTCGATCCGCAGCCCCATCCAGCCGCCGCGACGGACGACGCCCGCGAACAGCTTCAGCTGGCCGACGGTCCGGCCGCGCTCGCCTTCGAGCCGCGCGCGCGGCAGGCCGCTTTCGCGCATCGCGGTGACGATCAGGTCGTCGCCGAGCGCCACGATCTCGTCGCCGATCCGCTCGAGGAAATCGGCCCGCGCGTCGTTGCCGGTCGCGCGATACGCATCGAAGGCGGCGTCGGCGGCAACGCAGGCGGCCTCGACGTCGGCTGGACCATGGACCGCGATCGGATTACCCACCGCAAGTCCGGTGGCGGCATCGATGGATCGAAACGCCGAACGCTCGGTCTGGCTCGTGCTTGTGTCTGACATAGTATCCACTCCCTATACTCCGACATATAAGCGGCGCCGGGCTTTGGCAATCTTTGTCGTTCCTTGATCGCGCAGGGACTGTTACGCCGTGTCCAGGGAGCAAGCGTTATGACGGACGTCAATCGTATCGGGGATCGCATCGAGGATCCTGTGGAGGGCGGTAACGACGATGAAACGCCGGTCGCCCGCGTTCCGCGCGGCACGGGCCGGCGCCTTCACGGTGCGGTTGCGCACAAGCTCGGCACCGCGATATTGTCGGGGGAGTACGCACCCGGCGACACGCTGTCCGGCGAGGTCGAGTTCTCGAAAACGCTCGACGTGTCGCGCAGCGCCTACCGCGAGGCGGTCCAGGTCCTGACCGCCAAGGGACTGGTCGAAAGTCGACCGAAGATCGGTACGCGCGTCCTGCCGCGCAGCCGGTGGAACCTGCTCGACCCCGACGTGCTCGCCTGGGCGTTTGCCGGCGAGCCCGACATCACCTTCGTCCGCGGGCTGTTCGAATTGCGCGCGATCGTCGAGCCGGCGGCGGCGGCGCTTGCCGCGGAACGGCGCGAACGAACCGATCTGAAGATCATGAAGGATGCACTGGCGGCGATGCGGCGGCATACGCTGGCCACCGAAGCGGGCCGCGCCGCGGATCGCGAGTTTCACGACGCGGTGCTGACCGCGACGCGCAACGATGCGCTGATCGTGCTGAGCGCGAGCATTGGTGCCGCGGTCAACTGGACGACGCAGTTCAAGCAGCGCGCCCGGGCCCTGCCCCGCAATCCGATCCCCGATCACATGCTGGTCTATGACGCGATCGCCGCGGGCGATGCGAACGGCGCCAGCGCGGCGATGCGGACGCTGGTCGACCTGGCGCTGGAGGATACGAAATTGGCGATGGCGCGCTGATCGCACGCCACCGCCGTTTCGTCCTCGCCCGCTAAATCGGCGCCCGCTTGGTCGGCGCTAAATCGACGCCCCGGTCAAGGGGCGCCCCACTTCAAGACACCGCGACAGGATCCGGCAGCGCGTCGGTCACGCGCGAGCCCCAGACCGCGTAGAACAGGATGTAGAGTTCGCACGCCGCGGTCAGCAGGAACGAGATCTGCAACCCGTAGGTGTCGGCGAGCCAGCCCTGGACGATCACCAGCGCACCACCCGCGATCGCCATGATCAGCAGTCCCGACCCTTCCTCGGTCAGCGGACCGAGGCCGCGGATGCCGAGCGTGAAGATCGTCGGGAACATGATCGAGTGGAACAGCCCGACCGAGATCAGCGCCCACATCGCGACATGGCCGGTGGTGAAGGTCGCGATCAGCATGACGACGAATGCGCCGATGCTCGCCACCGCCAGCACGCGCTCGGCGGGGATCGTCCGCATCACGACGCTGCCGACCAGCCGGCCGACCATCATCCCGCCCCACAGGATGAACAGGTAATGCGAGGCCTGCTCGTGCGTCAGATTGCCGATCTGCGGCTGGCTGACGAAGTTGATGAACAGATTGGCGACGCCGATCTCGGCTATCAGATAAATGAAGATCGCCGGGATGCCGAGCACCAAGTTGCGGTGCGACCAGAGCGACAGCCCCTTGCGATCCGCCTTGGCCGAACGCTGCGTCGCGGCGCCCATCGCCGGCAGCGGGAAGCGCGCGATGACGATCGCGAGCACGACCAGCACGCCCGCGACGATCAGATACGGCAACACCACCGACTGTGCGTCGGCCAGCCGCTCGGCCGGTGTCAGCACCGCGGTCGACCCGGCAACCGCGGTGCCCGAGGTCGAGCGGCCGAGGATCAGATAGCCACCGAACAAGGGCGCCAGCGTCGCACCGGCCGAGTTGAACGCCTGGACCAGGTTCAATCGCGACGACGCGGTCTCGGGTGGACCGACGACGGCGACATACGGATTGGCCGCGACCTGGAGCAGCGTGATGCCGCTCGCGATCACGAACAGCGCGACCAGCGTGACGCCGTAGCTCGGCAGGCGCGCGGCCGGCACCATCATCAGCGCACCGACCGCCATCAGGCCGAGGCCGAACACCATCGCGCGCTGATAGCCGACCCGCTCGATCAGCTTGGCGGACGGGATCGACGCGAAGAAATAGGCGATGAACCAGACGCTCTCGATCAGCGTGGTCTGCGTGTAACTCAGGTCGAACACGCTGCGCAGATGCGGCAGCAGCGTGTTGTTGATGACCGTGATGAAGCCCCACATGAAGAACAGGCTGGCGAGCAGGGTCAGCGCGGAGCGATAACTGGGACTGCCCCCCGGCGGATCCTGTGTCGCTGCGCCCTCGACGGGTCGTTGCATCTGTATCGGCATCGCCATAATCGCTCACCCTCCGTGCCATGTCTGCGACTGAACGACAGTCTTTTACCGCATGGCTTGCTCAGAAATATATTGTCCGACTATATAGCCTCACAAGGCGCGTCAACGGCGTCGAGCGATTAAGGACGGGAACCGAAATGCGCGCAATCGGAAAAACGGGGATCATCATGGCGGCCGTGCTGACGGCGGTATCGACGCAAGCCGCGTCGGCCGCATCGGCCAAGCGCGAGTCGTTCGGCAAATTGCCCGACGGCACCGCGATCGAAGCCGTCACGCTGACCGGCACCAATGGTGTGAGCGCGCGAATCATGACCCTCGGCGCGACGCTCCAGTCGTTGAACGCGCCCGACCGCAATGGCAAGGTGGCCGACATCACGCTCGGCTATGACGATGCCGCGAGCTATGCCAGCGCGCCCAATTTCTGGGGCCAGACGATCGGCCGCTATGCCAACCGTATCGCCGGCGGCCGCTTCACGCTCGACGGCAAGGCGTATCAATTGCCGCTCAACGACAAGACCAACACGCTGCACGGCGGCACCGTCGGGTTCGACAAGCTGGTATGGAAGATCGTGTCGGTCACCAATGGCGCGCAAGCGAAGGTCGTGATGACGCTGACCAGCCCGGCGGGCGACCAGGGCTATCCCGGCACGTTGATGGCCAAGGTCACCTATGCGCTCGACGACAAGGGCGCGCTGACGATCGATTTCGACGCGACCAGCGATGCGCCGACGATCGTCAACATGACCAACCACGCGCTGTTCGATCTGGCCGGCGAAGGCTCGGCGACCGGGATCTACGGCCAGCGGCTGACGATCCCGGCGCGGCGCTACACCCCGGTGAACGCCACGCTGATCCCCACCGGCGAACTAAAACCCGTCGTCGGCACGGTGTTCGACTTCACCAAGGGCCGCGCGCTGTCCGACGGCATTCGCGACGGCCGCGATCCGCAGATCGTGATCGGCCACGGTTGGGATCATAACTTCGTGCTCGACAAGGGCGCGACGCCGGAGCCCGGCCTCGCCGCTCGGGTGGAAGATCCGGCGTCTGGCCGCGTGCTCGAAGTGCTGACCACCGAGCCCGGCGTGCAATTCTACTCCGGCAACTTCCTCGACGGGTCGCTGATCGGCAAGTCGGGCCATGTCTACCGGATGGGCGACGGTCTCGCGCTCGAACCGCAGAAGTTTCCGGACACGCCCAACCAGCCCGCGTTCGGCTCGGCGCGCGTCGATCCCGGCAAGCCCTATCACCATCGCATGATCTACCGCGTCTCCGTCGCGCGTTGATCCTACCGATCCCGATCTTCCAGAAAGCCTCCCGATGACCGACCCGATGACCGACATGCCCCCCGCTTCCAGCAAGCTCCGCAGCCGCGCGTGGTTCGACAACCCCGAGAACATCGACATGACCGCGCTCTATCTCGAGCGTTATCTGAACTTCGGGCTGAGCCTGGAGGAACTGCGCTCGGGCAAGCCGATCATCGGCATCGCGCAGACCGGCAGCGACCTGTCGCCGTGCAACCGCCACCATCTCGTGCTCGCCGAACGCCTGCGCGAGGGCATCCGTGAAGCCGGCGGCATCGCGCTCGAATTTCCGGTCCATCCGATCCAGGAAACCGGCAAGCGCCCGACCGCCGGGCTCGACCGCAACCTCGCCTATCTGGCGCTGGTCGAGGTGCTCTACGGCTATCCGCTCGACGGCGTGGTGCTGACGATCGGCTGCGACAAGACGACGCCGGCCTGCCTGATGGCGGCGGCGACCGTCAACATCCCGGCGATCGCGTTGTCGGTCGGGCCGATGCTCAACGGCTGGCACAAGGGCGAGCGTACCGGCTCGGGGACGATCGTGTGGAAGGCGCGCGAGCTGCTCGCGACCGGCGCGATCGACGACGAGGGCTTCATCAAGCTCGTCGCGTCGTCGGCGCCGTCGACCGGTTACTGCAACACGATGGGCACCGCGACGACGATGAACAGCCTTGCCGAGGCGCTCGGCATGCAGTTGCCCGGCTCGGCCGCGATCCCAGCCCCGTACCGCGACCGCCAGGAGGTGGCGTACAAGACCGGCAAGCGGATCGTCGACATGGTCGCCGAGGACCTGAAGCCTTCGGACATCCTGACCAAGGAAGCGTTCCACAACGCCATCGTCGTCAATTCGGCGATCGGCGGCTCGACCAACGCGCCGATCCACTTGGCCGCGATCGCGCGCCACATCGGCGTCGACTTGCCGATCGACGACTGGCAGACGCACGGCCACAAGGTGCCGCTGATGGTCAACCTCCAGCCCGCGGGTGAGTATCTGGGCGAGGATTATTACCATGCCGGTGGCGTGCCGGCGGTGGTGGCCGAGCTGATGAAGCAGGGCCTGATCCACGAGGACGCGATGACCGCCAACGGCAAGTCGATCGGCGACAATTGCCGGACCGCGACGATCGAGGACGAGCGCGTCATCCGCCCGTTCGCGACGCCGTTGCTGGAGGATGCCGGCTTCATCGTGTTGCGCGGCAATTTGTTCGACTCGGCGATCATGAAGACCAGCGTGATCTCGCCGGAGTTCCGCGAACGTTATCTGTCGAACCCGGACGATCCCGAGGCGTTCGAGGGCCCCGCGGTCGTGTTCGACGGGCCGGAGGATTATCACCACCGGATCGACGATCCCTCGCTCGGGATCACGACCGACACGTTGTTGTTCATGCGTGGCGCGGGGCCGATCGGCTATCCGGGTGCCGCCGAGGTCGTGAACATGCGGCCGCCGGCGTATCTGATCCGCGAGGGCGTGCATGCCCTCCCTGCATCGGCGATGGGCGGCAGTCGGGGACGTCGGGCTCGCCGTCGATCCTCAACGCCAGCCCCGAAGCTGCCGCAATGGGTGGCCTCGCGCTGATCCGTACCGGCGACCGGGTTCGCATCGATCTCGCCAAGGGATCGGCCAACGTACTGATTTCCGACGAGGAACTCGCCGAGCGCCGCCGTACGCTGACCGCAGACGGTGGCTATGCCTTCCCGCGTTCGCAGACGCCGTGGCAGGAAATTCAGCGCGCCACCGTCGGCCAGATGGAAACGGGTGCGATCCTGGAGGGCGCCGAGAAGTATCAGCGCATCGCGCAGACGATGGGCCTACCGCGCGACAATCACTGAGGCGTGACTGCGCGCCGCTCGATCAGGGCGGTGCGCAGGCATTGGCAAACGATCTCGTCGCGCTGGTTGATCAGCCGGTGCGTGAAGGTGACGATGCCTGCGTTCGGGCGCGACTTGCTGGGCTTGAGGTCGGTCACCTCGGTCTGGCAGCGCATCGTGTCGCCGATGAACACCGGCTTCGGATGCACCAGCTTGTCGTAGCCGAGATTGGCGACGAGCGTGCCGAGCGTCGTCTCGCCGACCGACAGCCCGACCATCAGCGCGAAGGTGAAGGTGCCGTTAACCAGGATCCGGCCGAACTCGCTCGCCTTCGCCGCCTCGATATCGAGGTGGAGCGGCTGCGGGTTGTGCGTCATCGTCGAGAACAGGAGATTGTCCGTCTCGGTCACCGTGCGGCGGATCTCGTGCTCGATCCGGTCGCCGATGCTCCAGTCGTCGTAATAGCGGCCTGCCATCAGGCGTCCTTTTCGATGCGGACGAGCATGGTGCCCTCGGTCACCTGCCCGCCCTCGATTGCGTTGAGGTCCGCAACAATGCCGTCGAACGGTGCGGTGAGGGAGTGCTCCATCTTCATCGCCTCCAGCGTGACGAGCTTCTGGCCCTTGGTGACCGTATCGCCCGCTGCGACGTCGACCGCGATGATGCGGCCGGGCATAGGCGACAGGATCGCGCCGTCCGCTGCCCCGCCCGCCGCCACGCCCGATGCACGCCAGGGCTTCAGCTGCCAGGTCTGGCCGGCTTCGGAGATCAGCACGTCTTCGAACGCGGGCGTCGTTCCGGCGTGTCCGTCGAGTTCGACCTCGACCGGTTCGCCGTCCAGCAGGAACGTTGCGCTGCGGCGGGGGCGGCGTTGAGACGGAAGCCCGCGATCGGATCGGCGGATACGAGCGCTCCGGCAGCCTCCGCCAAAGCCTCTTCGGTCGGGTGAGTCGGCGGCATGAGCGCATCGCCTTCGCGGGCGATCAGGCCGGTATCGAGCGTGCCCGCAACGAAGTCGGGGTGGTCGAGCGCCTCGACGAGGAACCCCGCGTTGGAGCGTACCGGCCAGACGACCGCGCCGTCGAGCGCGTCGGCCAAGGCTTCGCGCGCGGTCTCGCGGTCTTCGCCCCAGGCGATCACCTTGGCGATCATCGGGTCGTAGAAAGGCGAGATTTCCGCGCCCTGCTCGACCCCGGTATCGACGCGGGCGGTGGTGCCGAGATCGAAGCGTTCGAGCGTGCCGATGGAGGGCAGGAACCCCTTGGCGGGATCCTCGGCATAGAGTCGTGCCTCCATCGCCCAACCGTCGATCGCCAGCTCATCCTGACGTTTCGGCAAAGGCTCGCCGCTCGCGACGCGGAGTTGCCATTCGACCAGATCCTGCCCGGTGATCTCTTCGGTGACCGGATGCTCGACCTGGAGGCGCGTGTTCATTTCCATGAACCAGATGCGGTCGGCGCGGAGGCCTTCGCTGGCGTCGGCGATGAACTCGATCGTGCCGGCGCCGACGTAATCGACCGCCTTGGCCGCCTTGACCGCAGCCGAGCAGATGGCGTCGCGGGTGGCGGCGTCCATGCCGGGTGCAGGCGCTTCCTCGATCACCTTCTGATGGCGACGCTGAAGCGAACAATCGCGCTCAAACAAATGAACGACGTCGCCGTGGCTGTCGCCGAACACCTGCACCTCGATATGGCGCGGCGAGAGGATGTATTTCTCGATCAGGACGTCGGTGTTGCCGAACGAGGATGCCGCCTCGCGCTGACACGAGACGAGCGCGTCGGCGAACTCGGTGGCGGTATCGACGCGGCGCATGCCCTTGCCGCCGCCGCCGGCGACCGCCTTGATAAGGACGGGGTAGCCGATCGCGTCCGCCTCGGTCTTGAGGCGCTCGGGGGATTGGTCTTCGCCGAGATAGCCTGGGGTGACGGGTAGCGCCTGCGGCGATCATGCGCTGTTTCGCGGCGTCCTTGAGGCCCATTGCGCGGATGCTGTCGGGGTTGGGGCCGACCCAGATTAGCCCGGCGTCGAGCACGGCTTGGGCGAAATCGGCGTTCTCGGACAGGAAGCCGTAGCCGGGGTGGATCGCCTCGGCGCCGGTCTGCTTCGCGGCGGCGATGATACGGTCGCCGACGAGGTAGCTTTCGCGCGCCGGGGATGCGCCGATGTGGACGGCTTCGTCGGCCTGACGGACATGGAGAGCGTTCGCGTCGGCGTCCGAATAGACCGCGACGGTGCGGATACCGAGACCGCGTGCGGTGCGGATGATGCGGCAGGCGATCTCGCCGCGGTTGGCGATCAGGAGGGATCCGATCATTGCGCGACGCATCCCGTGGTGCGCGAGGACCATGTGATGTTGGCGATCTTCCAGCGACCGGCCTCCCGCACCATGTCGAAATGGTCGGTGCCGCAATGCGCGACCTTGCCGTCGATCGTGAAGACATAGGGCGACCAGACCATCGCGATGTCGCCGTCGATGTCGACCGCCGGATCGGTCAGGCGTTCGGCGTAGCGCTCTGGACCGGGTTTGATCATGGCGGCGAACTCGGGCCAGCTCATGCGGCGGACGGTGCGCGTGCCGTCGGGCTTTTCCTCGGCGACGGTGGCGCCGCCGTCGGGGCGGACCTGCGCAAGGATCGCCTGGCCGTCGCGGGCGGCAAGCGCGGCGAAGAGCGCGTCGATCGGGACCATGACGCCGGCCTCTTCGGTCATTACCGCGGGGGAAGGCCGGTGCCTTTGACGATCGGCTGGACCGGGGTGACCTGACCGGCGGCGAGCAATAGTGACAGCAGGATCATCGGGTTACATCCTGAACACGCCGAACGCCGGGCGTTCGGGGATGGGAGCGTTGAGCGTGGCGGCGAAGGCCAGGCCGAGCACGTCGCGGGTCTGGGCGGGATCGATGATGCCGTCGTCCCACAGGCGTGCGGTGGCGTACCAGGGGTTGCCTTCGTCCTCGTATTTCTGGCGGACGGGCGCCTTGAAGGCTTCGGCCTGTTCGGGCGACCAGCTTTCGGCGTCGCGGTGAACGGTGGCGAGGACCGAGGCCGCCTGCTCGCCGCCCATTACGCTGATCCGGCTGTTGGGCCAGGTGAAGAGGAAGCGTGGCGAATAGGCGCGGCCGCACATGCCGTAATTGCCCGCGCCGAAGCTGCCGCCGATGAGGACCGTGATCTTCGGGACGGTCGCGGTGGCCACCGCCGTGACGAGCTTGGCGCCGTGTTTCGCGATGCCCTCAGCCTCGTATTTGCCGCCGACCATGAAGCCCGAGATGTTCTGGAGGAACAGCAGCGGGATCTTTCGCTGGCAGGCTAACTCGATGAAGTGTGCGCCCTTCTGTGCGCTCTCGCTGAAGAGCACGCCGTTGTTGGCGAGGATCGCGACGGGGATGCCCCAGATATGTGCGAAGCCGCAGACGAGGCTGGTGCCGTAGAGCGCCTTGAACTCGTGGAACTCGCTGCCGTCGACGAGGCGGGCGATGACTTCGTGGACGTCGTAGGGCGCGCGGACGTCGCTCGGGACGATGCCGTAGAGGTCTTCAGGCGCGAACTTCGGCGGGCGGGGCTGCTGGAGATTCACCGCGGTCTGCGCCTGCGGTTGCAGCGTCGAGACGATGTCGCGGACGATGGTCAGCGCGTGCTCGTCGTTCTCGGCGACGTGATCGACCACGCCCGACCGCCGGCCATGCGTGTCGGCGCCACCGAGTTCTTCCGCGGAGATGACTTCGCCGGTAGCGGCCTTCACGAGCGGGGGCCGGCGAGGAAGATCGTCCCCTGCCCGCGGACGATGATCGTCTCGTCGGACATCGCGGGGACATACGCCCCGCCCGCGGTGCAGCTGCCCATGACGCAGGCGATCTGCGGGATGCCGAGCGCGGACATCTGCGCCTGGTTGAAGAAGATGCGGCCGAAATGATCGCGGTCGGGGAACACCTCGGCCTGGTGCGGCAGGTTCGCGCCGCCGCTGTCGACGAGGTAGATGCAGGGTAGGCGGTTCTCCTGCGCGATCTCCTGCGCGCGGAGGTGTTTCTTGACGGTCAGCGGGAAGTAGGTGCCGCCCTTCACCGTCGCGTCGTTGCACAGGATCATGCACTGGCGACCGGACACGCGGCCGATGCCGGCGATCACGCCTGCGCCGGGGACTTCGTTATCGTAGAGGCCGTTGGCGACGAGCTGGCCGATCTCGAGAAACGGCGAGCCGGGGTCGAGCAGGCGTTCGACGCGGTCGCGGGGAGGAGTTTGCCGCGGGCGGTGTGGCGCTCGCGGGACTTCGCGTTGCCGCCGAGGGCTGTGCGGGCGACGTCTTCGCGGAGGGTTTCGGCGAGCGCGCGGTTGTGCGCGGCATTGGCGCGGAAGGTTTCGCTGTCGGGGGAGAGGGCGGAGGTTAGGACGGGGGCTGACATCAAATCCTCCCTGCAAGGGAGGTGGCAGCGCGCAGCGCTGACGGAGGGGTATCGCCCTCTCGATGGGGCATCACCCCTCCACCGCTGCGCGGTCCCCTCCCCTTGCAGGGGAGGATTTTCTTGCGGCTCACTGTGCCACCTTCGGAGCAGCCCCAATCAACTCACGCCCGATCAGCATGCGGCGGATCTCGTTCGTGCCGGCACCGATGTCGAGCAGCTTGGCGTCCCGCATGAAGCGTTCGACCGGCCAGTCCTTGGTGTACCCTGCCCCGCCCAGTGCCTGGATCGATTCGAGCGACACCTTCACCGCGCTCTCGCTCGCCAGCAGGATCGCGCCGGCCGCATCGAACCGCGTGGTCTTGCCCGCGTCGCACGACTTGGCGACCGCGTAGACGTACGCGCGCGCCGAACTCAGCGCGACGTACATGTCGGCGACCTTGGCCTGGATCAGCTGGAACTGGCCGATCGCCGTCCCGAACTGCTTCCGCTCGCGCACGTAGGGGATCACGACGTCGAGGCACGCCTGCATGATGCCGAGCTGGATGCCAGCCAGCACCGCGCGCTCGTAGTCGAGGCCCGACATCAGCACGCCGACGCCGCCATTCTCGGGACCCATGACGTTCTCGAACGGGACTTCGCAATCGGTGAAGACGAGCTCCGCGGTCGGCGACCCACGCATGCCCATCTTGTCGATCTTCTGGCCGATCGCGAAGCCGGGCATGTCCTTCTCGATCAGGAACGCGGTAATCCCGCGCGAGCCCTCGCCGGTCTTCGCATAGACGACCAGCGTGTCGGCATAGGCCGCGTTTGTGATCCAGAATTTCGTGCCGTTGAGGACGTAGCCGGTGTCGGTCTTGACCGCCTTGAGCTTCATCGAGACGACGTCGGAGCCGGCGCCGGCCTCCGACATGGCGAGGCTGCCGACATGCTCGCCGGACACGAGCCTGGGGAGGTATTTCGCCTTTTGCTCAGGGTTGCCCCAGCGGCGGATCTGGTTGACGCACAGGTTCGAATGCGCGCCGTAGCTGAGGCCGATCGAGGCGGAGGCACGGCTGACTTCTTCGACCGCGACGACGTGCTCGAGATAGCCGAGGCCGAGGCCGCCAAACTCTTCCTCGACGGTGATGCCGTGCAGCCCGAGCTCGCCCATCGCCGGCCACAGCTCGCGCGGGAACCAGTCGTCGGCGTCGATCTTCGCGGCCAAGGGCGCGATCTTGTTGGTTGCGAAGCGGTGCGTGCTCTCGCGGATCATGTCCGCGGATTCGCCGAGCGCGAAATCGAAATCGGGTATCATGCAGCCTCTCCAGACCTTGTGTTGTGGCCTTGATACCCGGTCGCGGGCCCCAAGAGAAATTGATACGGCCGAACACATGCGATAGATCGTGTCTATGGTCGGGTCATGATCGAACGCTATGTGTTGCGCTATTTCCTGGCGGTCGTCGACCAAGGCAATTTCACGCGCGCCGCCGCGCAGTGCCGGATCTCGCAGCCGACGCTGTCGGTCGGGATCGCCAAACTGGAGGCTGCGCTTGGCCAGACGCTGTTCCTGCGGACCAACCGACGGATCGAACTTACGCCGTCGGGTACGCGGTTCGCGGTGCATGCACGCCGGATCGAAGCCGAGTTTGCGGCTGCCGAACGGGATTTGCATGACAGCGTTCCGACGAAACTGGTGCGGCTCGGGATCGCGACGACGCTGCCGCCGTCTTGGATCGCAACGGCATTGGGCCGAGCACGGCGGGCCTCCACCATCGAACGCCTCGAAGTGGTCGAAGGACGCAGCAGCGAACTCGTCGCATTTCTCGACCGCGGCCGGATCGACGTGATGCTCGGCGCGATCGACGACGATGCGCGCGGTCGCGTGCTGTTCGAGGAGGGTTTCGCGGTCGCGGTGGCGAAAGACCATCGCCTCGCAGGACGCGCCACGCTCGCGGTCGCCGACGTCGCGGAGGAGACGATGATCGTCCGCCGCAACTGCGAAGCGTTGGCCGAGACGAGCCGCTTCTTCACCGCTCGCGGCGTCCGCCCGTTCATGGCCGCCCGCACGGTAAGCGACGACCGCGCGCTGACCTACGTCCGCGCCGGGCTTGGGATGACGGTGATGCCGCTCAGCTTTGCGAGCGAGGGCATCGCGATGATCCCGCTGACCGGCTTCGACCCTACGCGCAGGGTTGGCGTACTGGTGGCGACCGACTCAGCCTCACGCATCGAAGGAAGCGTAATGGTCGCGGCAATCGAGGAGACGTTCAGGGACCTGCACGCGGCGCATATCGGCACCGACGGCATCATCTGAAGCTATCTGAAAACCTGTCCCGGCGGACCGGTCATCAACGGAAATGGTGGAGCCGAGGGGGATCGATTAAAATCCCCATAAGCACTGAGAAACAAAGAATATTTTTTTCGGCGTCGGGACTGTTGTGTTAGCCCTTTGTACTAGCTGAGGTCAACGGGATATCCGTGACGGTCGGCGCATTTCCTTGCCATAAGACTTCCATTGGTGTTTCGATCCCGTTGCCATTAGTTATTCCTAAATAACAGGAAATAATCTCAGGGCGCTTGATAGCTAACGCAACTGCCTTAGCCGCCGTTTTAGCGTTTATGTCAGGTAAAAGAGTGACTAGTTCTTGGCCTAGCGGTGTTAACGCTATGACCTCATATGCGAATGTCGTGTTGGGAAGTCCGTGCAGTAGCAATACTGTATTCTTTTCATAAAGAATAGACTTCCCGGTGCCATCAAACAATGTTGTGCTTTCAAGGCCCATCCCACTAGCGCCCTGTATTAAGCCTGCTGCCTCCAGATATATGAGGTCTCGGATATCTTTTTTGTTTCAGGAACAGCTAGTGATCTTGGTGCCATGTCCCCGAACGAATTTCGACAGAAGCTAGAGAATGCTAGGGCATCAGACTGAGAAAACTCTGAGAGAAATCTCAGCGTTCTCATTCCATACTTGCCCGGTGTCCTTACCTCTCCAGCAAGTACCCTCCCCCATAGCCTCTGCATCCGTTCAGACGAAGCATCTTCGGCATAACGCTCAAACACGTTCAGCCAATCGTCATCTATGGCTTGCGGCTCAACATTTGGCGAGCTTATCGTCACCGTCTCTTGCTCAGTCGAATTATTTTGCAATTCCTCCAACATGGCGGCGCTGACAGCCTCCTTGTTGTCAAGCTGACGATATGATTTACGAACCAGACTACCTAGAGCGCGGTCAGCAAACTGTTCGCTAGAACCAGCTTTCTCAGCAGCCTTAACTGTTATTGCACCGTCGATTGTTCGGAATGCTTCCGCTTGGCTTACAATCTTGGCTTTCTGATACTCCAACCATGCAACGGGAATGTCGACCGCTGCACCGATCAATCGATCCAGGGCCTTAACGCACGCTGGAACAAGCGCAGCGGGGATGCCGGCAACAGCAGCAGCAATCTGGGCGGGGAGGTTTGACGACTGTTCGGGATTGCTCATGCAAGAGGTTTTGCATTGCCTGTAATTAGTTACAACTGGCCACGGTCTGAAAATGGTAAAGATTTGCGAGAGGGCAATTCAGACAAGTGTGAGCGCGGTTCTCCCCGCATGCCCGGCCCCAGCCTCAGGCGATTATGACACGCCTAGCGCGACCTGCATTATCGCGCGTGGTTCTCCATCCCTGCATGACGTGTCACAGTCGCCAAACGATCCGCTTCCGGCACTGTCCAGAATTACCTAACGAGCGTTTGACAATTATGGACAGCGGTTCTACCTAGGCTTGGCAACAGGGAAGCCAGCCAATGCGAACCGTCACCTACTACCGTGTCTCGACTGCCAAGCAGGGCCGCAGCGGCTTGGGCCTAGATGCCCAGCGAGCAGCTATCGCCTCGTTCTGTCAGTCGCGGGATTGCCAGCCCCTAGCTGAGTATGTCGAGGTAGAGAGCGGCAAGCGGGATGATCGGCCTGAGCTTATCAAGGCGCTGCATCATGCCAAGGTGACAGGCGCTACCCTCGTCATTGCCAAGCTGGACCGACTGAGCCGTAACCTCGCCTTCCTTGCCAAGCTGCAAGATGCTGGAACCCGCTTCATCGCTGCCGACATGCCCGAGGCTAACGAGCTTACAATTCACATCATGGCAGCAATGGCCCAGGCCGAACGCAAGGCTATAAGCAAGCGGACGATTGAAGCCCTAGCCGCTGCCAAAGCCCGAGGCACCAAGCTAGGCAATCCAATGGGCGCTAAGGCGTTCGGGGAGAGCAAGGGCAACGAGGCAGCGGTGGAAGCGATCAAGGCCAAGGCTCAGGCGTTCGCTAGTGACGTTGCGCCCATCATTGAGGCTATCAAGGCTGACGGCCATACCAGCCTGAGGGCTATTGCCGGGGAGCTTAATCGGCGCGGGATCATTACAGCCCGAGGCGGCAAGTGGGCGGCTCAATCGGTTAGCGACGTAATGCGCTGCCACTCCCCAAGCTGACACCGGGCAGGCGACGGGAAGGCCCACGTATCCGCCACAGGGAGTCGCTGGGCTCGATTAGGAGGGGTCCGGGTACTTGCCCAGCCTGATTGCCGGAATGAGTCTGGGAGGGGCTTATTCGGGAGCGGAGTTAGCCCGGTAGGAAATCGTCCGCCATTTCGGGACCGTAGTCCAATAGGAAATCTCTCCTATCTGTCGGCCCCGGTATCATAAGGAATAACAGATGCGATCATTAGATTGATCCCTGAGATTTATCACAGGCTTGAACCTAAGCTCTCATGAGCAATCGGCTTAATTCAGTACCGTTCTTGATATAGAAACTTTGACAACGCCCAAGGTAGGTAGAGCCCTACGAAGAATGACAGCCTTAAGCTGTATGATACCACAGCCAGCAATGGTTAGCCGTAAGGCGACGAGCGTGGCGACTTTGCAGTCAATGTCATGGGTATCGGGACACCGGCAATACAAGCGACGTATGATCTAACTCACGATGATGCTGCTGTAGTTGGTCCCCTAAAGTGCCTCAATACGGATATCTATCTGTAGAAGGAAGGACGAGGGGACGACCGGATACAGCTCAATATTCCTAATCTACGATGATACCTGTAGTATTATATCATTTCATATACCATTGATACTCTACGGCCCTAACCCGTATTCCTGATAAGCATTCCTCCGATTAGCTCAGTAAGCTTTCGAGTTTATACCCACTGATCTAATCCGAGGAATGTAGAAGCGTTGAACCTTAACAGGTCCGCTTCATGGCTAGCAATATGTACGGCGCATAGGCTAGCCGCTCCTCTCCCTACGCATACTCGACAATCTGATGCCCATCGGCCCCGAGTATTGCCAGCCTGCTAGCTGTAGCATTGCCCATAGTTGGCAGTTAGCAGGCGACCAATTCAACATCGCTAATCTACCCGGTTCCTTTGCTTACGAGCAAGAGGGGCCTCTGTCTGTAATATTTGACTAAGTTACTCCGCCAATTTGAAGGACTATCCATGAACCCTGTACCTGTTGACCTCAGCCGCCTGAATGATCCCCGCGTTATCGACCACATCGAAAAGGTTGATAGCCGTATCCGTGGCGGCTTCCGCCTTTGCCTTGATGTTCTCGGCATCCCGCTTCCCGATTACGCAAAGTGCAAGCCCGCAGGTCGCCCGTCGATTGCGAAGCTTATGGCCGCTGCCGACGCTGATACCGGCACAATCCACAGCTACCGCCATGAGAAGCTTAAGATTGGCGCATTCGCTCCCCGCTAATATCCCCTCTATTTATTTTAAGGAAACTCAATGACCCAGAATCACACGCTTGCAGACATCGCCAACGAGATTGAAGCCCTGGATAACCAGCTTCGCAAGATCAACGAGCTTAAAGATATTATCGGCGAGCCCGCTATTCTCAAGGCGGACGATGTTGCCAAGGCTCTTGCGAATGCCAAAGATCGCTTTGCAGATGCCCTCGCCAATCAGGCCGAGTTCGAGCGGGAGGCGCGCCTTAAGCACTTCACCGATATTCGCATTGTCGCCTCACCCGGTCACAACGTGATGAATACGGCTTTCACGATCTATTACACTCGAAAGACTTGGGACAACGACGCCAAGGAGTCTCTCCCTAAGGTGCATGAATGCAGGGGGTTTGATGCGCTGGACGACGTTGCATACGAATATCTTGTAACGGTGAAGCCGGAGGCGATCCCTGCCGCGATTATGGAATTGGCACCGGGAAACCCGCAAGAGGCGTTCGGCCTGTACTTCGTCGGCAAGCAGCGGGGCTACGTTAAGGGCGCGGCGGTAGCGGCCTAATGTCTAACCCTGATGATCGGGGAACGGGATCGGCACCAAAGCCCTCCCGTCCCGATTACGTTCCCAAGGTCGCTCTAGTCCCGCAGACCCTAGACGATCTGATGCAGCGGGCAGGCCCCTACGCTGATGCCGTCAAAGCCCATCTGGAATGGTCCGCCGTATCGCTCTGGATAATGAAGGCAGGCGGCGAGCAGCTTGAACCCGCAGGATTGCCGGTCCCGGTAGCCTGCCTCTCCGTCATCCTGACAAGGGAAGCTGAGGAACATGCCGCCGACTGGCCCCGCCTATCAGGCCCTGCCGTAACTCCCGCAATCTACGGCTATTCCGCAGACAGCCAATGCGAAGCCCGACGCTCCGCCGCTCAGGCCCGTTCGATCTGGGAAGCTCAAGGTCGCCCGTACCTCAGGGCCAAGGATTGCAAGTTCGCCTTCCAGTACCTTGTCGCCGCCATCCGCTCCGGCGTGATCCCTCCCGTCCCGACGATCGGCGACGTGACACCTACCACGCCCGGCAAACCGGCACCGCCCCACATTCTGAATATGTTCAAGGAATAAACCAATGACCGCACTAACTCCCCGGCAAGCCGTAAAGGTGAAAGCCGCTCTTTCCCTAATTGCAGTGCATGGCCACAATCCCCGTACCGTACAGCAGCAGGCTAATAACGAATTGGCTAAGGGGTTGCCTGCCAATATCGCCTACAAGAATGCGCTAGATGCTTTCGCGAGTCGCGTTCCTGCATTGAAGAACACCCTAGAGATTGCTGTCGATCTTATCCATAATAGCGATGATGCTACCGTGTCGCTCTATGACAGGGCACTGACTGCATATAACAATACCGGCGACGAAACGCATCTAGATAACCTGTCACCTATGATCCTTGAGGATGCAAAGACTTTGGCTATTAGCAAGGGTGAAGTAACCGAGGCTGATGCAGCTAATTGGACGGTTGATGATGCCCTTGGCAGCACTGTCGAAGCCTATGCAGAAACGCCTGATGTTCCCGAGGCGTCTTCGATCCCGCCCGGTGAAACGGTGAATAGCTCATTCGCTTTCAATGCCCCTCCCGGCGCTACTCCACAGCCCGCTCAGCAGCCCGCTCAGGCCCAACAGACCGGCCCGCAATGGATCATGGGTCCGACCGGCTACACCCTCGTAGCGAAGGCTCCTACCGGCCCACAGACGGGACAGAGCATGACCGGCTATGATCCCTACAAGGGCGGACAGGACGTGACCGGCATTCGGGTAGCTCAGACCGGGGTGCAAGCCCGCCAGTCCCACGGCACTCCGGTAGGCGATGTTGCCGGTTTCCAGACCGATACGGGATACCGCGTCACCCCGACCGGGGAGCAGGCCCGCCGAGAGGCTGGCGTCCCGCTTGGCTATGATGCCTGATAGACGGGCTAGGAGAGTCGCTAAGAGGCGATAGTAAATCAGGCCATACAGATACCCGAACGCATCCGATTGATTCCCTCGGGGCTGATACGGGCGCAAACCGGGTATCTGTATGTTCGGCTATCAGCGCAAACGGTTTTGGCCGCATACCGCTTCGGCGTATCCCGGCTTTGATGCGGGAGCGGAAGGCGTTGCAAGTAATCTCACACCACGAACGCAGCCTTGATAGGGAGAGTAGTAAGTTTGGATACTAGCCGCAATAATAATGCCAAGGGCAATGATGATCGCACCTTTGATGGTATTATTCATTTAACTGCCCCACCTATTACTAGCCCCGGAACCCGGTAAGTTGCCATAGCTTCCGCCAAGCTGTGCAGATCATAGCCACTACCGTAATCGTCGGCTACGTCTTTGCCTGCATGGCCCATTAGCTGCCGCTGCACTCCCTCAGCGATCCTGGCCCTACGAACATAATCTTTGAAGGTATGACGGAAGGAATGAAAAACCTTACGCTTATCAGTGATACCGCATACATTACGCATGTAAGGCCCAAACCATTCGCCCCACTTTGCAGTAAGCCTACCGAATATATTGGGCTTAAGGTCCGGGAACACCCTTCCCTTTTGATCGGGCAGCTTCTCGACATAAGCGATAAACCCAAGCCGCTCTAGCTCAGGATGTAATGGCACAACGCGTTCACTGGCAGAGTTCTTAATCCTGTTCGCCTGCCCCTTGTCGTCGGTAGCGCCGGTGATGTGAAGGAACCAGCCTGACAGCATCTTGCCGTCTTGATCGGGGTATTCCTTAAGCTGCACGTCCGACACGCGAAGCTGGCCAATTTCCTCTAGCCGCGCCCCGGTGAATAGACCGAGCAACGGTAGCCAATATGCAGCTTCAAGCCTGCCACCCTTGGGCCGATCCCCGTTGGCATAGACCGGGCTGGAAAAGATGGCCTGTAAGTCGGACAGGGAGAACGGCTGGCACTGCATCTTGCCGCCGTCCGCTACCTTGACGCTGATGCCCTCAGCTACGTTCGATGGCGCTAGATCGTTCTGATACGCCCAACCTAGCAGCGTCCGCAGGCGGGATAGCTTCATGTTCGTATTGGCGACCGTCTGCCCCTCAGCGAGCAGCTTGTCTTTGAACGCCAGCACGTCCTGCCGAGTGATCCGCTCAACCGGCTTGCGCTCAGTCCGCTCATAGAACCAACGGGCTACGGCTTCGTGGGTATCCTTGCCCTTTTTGACGACGCCACGTTCAGCGGCCCAGCGGTCTAGGATATCCTTGTCGAGATACAGGCCGGACCCTTTAGCGGGCTCGCATTCAACGGCTTGATTTTGGCTTTCCGATGCGCGGGCATTTTGTCCGTTGCCGTATCGTGCATGGAGAGCAGCGACCAAGCTATCGGCCTTCTCCCGTTCATGCAGCACTAGAAGCCGACCGGCCCTAGCTATCTCAGCCGGGGAAGCGTCAGCCTCCTTACCCTCGCTAAGCGCATCCATGATCGGCCCTAGAGCTTCATGCTCCATATCAGCGGCGAATGATTCTGTCGGCGGAGTGCTCGGCTTGCTCTTGCTCAGCCTCCCACCGTTGCCGGTCCCGCTCAATCTGAGCGGCGGACTTAGCGGGCATCGGCTTGGGAGCAGGTTTCGCAGCCGTGTCACGATCCCGCTCAGCTTGCTTAAGCAGCGCATGAGCAGCCTTCGTCATATCGGGTATCACGGCCTTAGCGGCGTCACGGTCCTTTAGACCTAGCGAACGCTTTATCTCCCGCTTGCCCGCCATGAAGGGCCGCAGGTCCGCAGGTATGCCCATGCGGAAATAATAGACCCCGTTAGGGGCTCTGTGGAGGTATGAACACATAGGCTTCCGTCCTCGTACCTTTGTACTAGACGCTTGTAAAAAGCCTTTGTTTCCCAACACTTTACCGCGATTTCAACGGCTTAAAGAGAATGGTGGAGCCGAGGGGGATCGAACCCCTGACCTTTCGCATGCCATGCGAACGCTCTCCCAGCTGAGCTACGGCCCCATTCCCGTTGGGAGGCGGGTCACTAACCGGACCCGCCCGGGTTGGCAAGCGGCGTAAATGCCGCCTGCCAAATTTATTCCAATTAACGCCGATCTTCTCGGATCAACGCTCGTGCTCGTCCTGCGGCGTCTCGACGCCGAGGTCGTCGTCGCCGCCGAGATCGACTTCGTCGTCCGCCGACGGCTCTTCGTCCTCGCCGGTGATCGAGGCGATGTCCTCTTCCTCGTCATCCTCGAGATCCGCGTCCGGCTTCTTGGTGTCGGGCTTGGCGACCTCGAACGGCAACGGCTGCTTCGACTTCAGGATAGGCTCGGGCTCCCACGCATACCCACATTCGATGCAGGTCACGGGGTCGGCTTTTTCGAGGTCGTAGAAACGCGTCGCGCATTTCGGGCACGAACGCTTCGTGCCCCATTCCGGCTTGATCATGCCGATAGAACCTTTCGAATGGATAGATTGTGAGGGATGCCCTCGCAAAGTGGGCGCGCCTTGCCATAGCGCAAGGCCACTGTCAAAAGCCCGGCCCCATGGCACACCCTCCCCCAGCCGCTCGACGTCGTCGCACGCGGTCCCCTGACCGGTTCGATCGCGGTCCCCGGCGACAAGTCGATCAGCCACCGCGCACTGATGTTCGCGAGCCTCGCCGTCGGCACCAGCCGGATCGAAGGCTTGCTGGAGGGCGAGGACGTGCTCGCCACGGCTGCTGCGATGCGCGCGATGGGGGCGACGATCGAGCGCGGTGACGACGGTATCTGGACGGTCGATGGCGTTGGCGTGGGCGGGTTGCTCCAGCCGGAGACCGCGCTGGAGATGGGCAATTCGGGGACGTCGACGCGGTTGCTGATGGGGCTGGTGTCGAGCCATCCGATCTCCTGCACCTTCACCGGCGACGCCTCGCTGTCGGGGCGGCCGATGGGGCGCGTGATCGAGCCGCTGTCGCAGATGGGGGCGGACATCACCTCCTCGCCGGGTGGGCGGTTGCCGTTGATGGTGCGCGGCATGTGTCCGGCGGTACCGATCGAATATACGCTGCCGGTCGCGTCGGCGCAGGTGAAGTCGGCGATCCTGCTGGCGGGGCTCAACACGCCGGGGATAACGAGGGTCATCGAGCCCGTCGCGACGCGCGATCATAGCGAGCGGATGCTGACCGGGTTCGGCGCAAAGCTGACGGTCGAGGAGACCGAGGCCGGGCGGATCATCTCGATCACCGGCGAAGCTGACCTGAAGCCGCAGGATATCGTGGTGCCGGGCGATCCTTCTTCGTCGGCGTTCTGGCTGGTGGCGGCGTCGATCGTGCCGGGGTCGGATATCGTCGTGCGCAACGTCGGGCTGAACCCGACGCGGATCGGGATCGTCACGGCGCTGCGGATGATGGGTGCGGATATAACCGAACTCGACCCGCGCACTGTCGGCGGTGAGCCGGTCGCAGACCTGCGCGTCCGGCATGCGCCGCTGAACGCGATCGAGGTGCCGGCCGATCTCGCGCCGAGCATGATCGACGAATACCCGGTGCTGTTCGTCGCCGCCGCCTTCGCGACCGGAACGACGATCGCGCGCGGCGCACACGAGTTGCGGGTGAAGGAATCGGACCGGATCACGACGATGCGGATCGCGCTCGAAGCGTGCGGCGTCGTTTGCGAAGAGTTCGAAGACGGCATGGCGATCACCGGCTCTGGCGGCGCGGCGATGCGCGGCGGCGCTCGGGTGGCCTCGAAACTCGATCACCGGATCGCGATGAGCATGGTGGTCGCGGGGCTCGGTGCGGCCGAACCGATCACGATCGATGATGTATCGCCGGTGGCGACCAGCTATCCGGTGTTCTTCCGGTCGCTCGATGCGCTGACCGGACGGGGGAATAAGAATGATCATCGCAGTCGACGGTCCGGCGGCATCGGGCAAGGGCACCATCGCGCGTGCCTTGGCCAAGCATTACGGCCTGCCGTATCTCGATACCGGGCTACTCTACCGAGCGGTCGCGTTGAGCGTGGCGCGGATGGGGCTCGATCCGGAGCAGGAAGCCGACGCGGTCGCGGCCTGCGATTTCAGCGATGCTCTGTTGAGCGATCCGGCGCTGCGCGACGACGAGATCGGCGCGCTGGCGTCGGTGGTGTCGGCGCATCCGCTGGTCCGCGCGGCGCTGCTGCACCGGCAGAAGCGGTTTGCTGCGCAGGATGGGGGCGCGATTCTCGACGGGCGCGACATCGGCACGGTGATCGCGCCGGATGCGGATGCGAAGCTGTTCGTGAAGGCCACGCCGAATATCCGGCGCAGCGGCGGCATGCGGAGTTGCAGGCTCGGGGCGGGACGGCGAGCAAGGATCGGGTGTTGGCGGATATTCGCGCGCGGGATGCTCGGGATAGCGGGCGGTCTACGGCGCCTTTGGTGATGGCTGCGGATGCTGCACTGCTGGATACGAGTTTTCTGTCGATCGAGGCTTCGGTGCAGCGGGCGGTTGCGCTGGTTGAGGCGCAGCGGGCGAAGAAGGCCGCTTCGGTTTAAGGCCTACCTCGCCCCAATCACACCCCGGCGGAGGCCGGGGCCCAATTGGAACGTCCGCAGTAACGAATCGCGGCCCTCCGCAGCAACGTCCCCCAATTGGGCCCCGGCCTTCGCCGGGGTGGTTGCTCTGTTGGGGGTGACGGAAAGCGCATCCCCTTCTCGCTCCCCTCCCTAGAAGGGAGGGGTTGGGGGTGGGTTGGCCAGCTTGTGCCACCCCAGATCGTCTATGCGGAAGCCGACCCACCCCTGCCCCTCCCTTCCAGGGAGGGGAGATAGGCGCGCGCCTTTTCAGAAGGCGGGGATCAAGTCGCCTAAAGCGCCGCTGTTTGGCGCGTCCTAAAGCGCAGTAACCAGCGCAACCGCCCCGAACACCACCCCCGGAAAATTCGCCACGACGATCGGCCAGTCGCGGTTCTCCTTCAAAAACCCATACCCCACCCACAACGCGCAATTCACCATCGTCGCGAACGGCTGGACCACCGATCCCTTCTGACCCGCAAGGTTCAGCATGATCTGGTCGATGTACGACAGGTACATCACGATCGCCGTCACGGTGGCGACCCAGCCCAGCACGAGAATGCCGCGTTCGTTCAAATCTTCGCTCCTGTTGTGAGCAGCCCCCAACGAAGCCGAGCCGAACTTGCTCCGAGACCCGGTTTCGGCTATACGGAACTGTCCGGCGAGCGATGCTCGTGGAGGAAGGCGCGGAGACCCACGAGTCTCACGTGCCGTTTTCGCATTCAGCGTCTACGTCCTCTGCGCCTCGTGCCGTCCGGATGCTGCGCCGGCGTTCGGTCGTCGCGGCAACGAAGGCCAAGACCAGCGGACCCAACCGCTTGGCCGGAAACAGACTAGGATTACTGAATTCTATGGCAACCCAGGTAATGCCGACCCGCGACGATTTCGCGGCGATGCTGAACGAAACGCTCGGCGACGCCGACAGCTTCGAGGGCCGCGTGGTGCATGGCACCGTGACCGGCATCGAGAACGACATGGCCGTCATCGACGTCGGTTTGAAGTCGGAAGGCCGCGTGCCGCTTCGCGAATTCGCAGCGCCGGGCCAGAAGGCTGACCTCAAGGTCGGCGACGAAGTCGAAGTCTATGTCGACCGCGTCGAGAACGTCCACGGCGAAGCGATGCTCAGCCGCGATCGCGCACGCCGCGAAGCCGCATGGGACAAGCTGGAAACCGAATTCTCCAAGACGACCCGCGTCGAAGGCGTCATCTTCGGCCGCGTGAAGGGTGGCTTCACCGTCGACCTGAACGGCGCTGTCGCGTTCCTGCCCGGCTCGCAGGTCGATATCCGCCCCGTGCGCGATGTCACCCCGCTGATGGACATCCCCCAGCCCTTCCAGATCCTGAAGATGGACCGCAAGCGCGGCAACATCGTCGTGTCGCGTCGCGCCGTTCTCGAAGAGACACGCGCAGAGCAGCGTTCGGGCCTGATCCTCAGCTTGGCCGAGGGCCAGATCATCGACGGCGTCGTCAAGAACATCACCGATTACGGTGCGTTCGTTGATCTCGGCGGCATCGATGGCCTGCTGCACGTCACCGATCTCAGCTACAAGCGCGTCGGTCACCCGAGCGAAGTCCTGAACATCGGCGACACCGTCAAGGTGCAGATCATCCGCATCAACAAGGACACCCAGCGCATCAGCCTCGGCATGAAGCAGCTGGAGAGCGATCCCTGGGATGGCGCGATGGTCAAGTATCCGGTCGGCGCAAAGCTCACCGGCCGCGTCACGAACATCACCGAATATGGTGCGTTCGTCGAGCTGGAAGCGGGCATCGAAGGCCTCGTCCACGTGTCGGAAATGTCCTGGACCAAGAAGAACGTCCATCCGGGCAAGATCGTGTCGACCTCGCAGGAAGTCGACGTCATGGTCCTCGAAGTCGATTCCGAGAAGCGTCGCATCTCGCTCGGCCTCAAGCAGGCTCAGGCCAATCCTTGGGAGGCATTCGCTGCCGCTCATCCGATCGGTTCGACCGTCGAGGGCGAAGTCAAGAACGCGACCGAGTTCGGTCTGTTCATCGGCCTCGACAACGACGTCGACGGCATGGTCCACATGTCCGACATCGCATGGGGTGTTTCGGGCGAGGACGCGCTCAACCTGCATCGCAAGGGTGAGACCGTCGAAGCCGTGGTTCTCGACATCGACGCCGAGAAGGAGCGTATCTCGCTCGGCATGAAGCAGCTCGAGCGTGGCGGGCCATCGGCCGGCGGCATCGCAGCAGCAGGCGACAAGTTGAACAAGAACGCGATCGTCACGGTCACCGTTCTCGAAGTCCGCGACGCGGGCCTCGAAGTGCAGCAGGGCGACGATGGCGCGACCGGCTTCATCAAGCGCACGGATCTGGGTCGCGATCGCGACGAGCAGCGTCCGGAGCGTTTCCAGGTCGGCCAGAAGTTCGACGCGATGGTGACGGGCTTCGATCGTTCGAAGAAGCCGACCTTCTCGATCAAGGCGATGCAGATCTCCGAAGAGAAGCAGGCTGTCGCTCAGTACGGTTCGTCGGACTTCGGGCGCGACCCTCGGCAACATCCTGGGCGAGGCTCTCAAGGCCCGCACGGACGCCGAGAAGAAGTAAGCTCAACGGCTTAGCGAAGATTTGGCCCGGCATGTCGCGACATGCCGGGCTTTTTCTTGTCTGGGCCACTTTGGTTTTTGACTGTCCCTCAATTGGTGCTAATGACTCGCAGATTGACTTGTATCAACTTTCAAGCTCTTAGAATGGGCGGGGGCTCGAATGATCCGATCTGAACTGGTCCTGAAGATCGCCGAGGCGCATCCGGACCTTCAACCGAACGAAGTCGAGCTGATCGTCAGCACGTTCTTCGACGAGATTTCCAAGCGACTGGCCGCCGACGGCCGGGTCGAACTACGCGGTTTCGGCGCTTTCTCGACGCGCGCACGTGATGCCCGAACTGGCCGCAATCCCCGTACCGGCGAAGTCGTCGACGTCGAGGCAAAGCGCGTACCGTATTTCAAGCCCGGCAAGGAAATGCGCGCCCGCCTCAACGTCTGAGCGGGGCGTAGGGGCTTCGGTGTTCGAGGCCCCCGATCACGCCAGACGATCATGGCCAACAGGCGTTAATATGCCCGACATGGGTTGACCCGGCGAGCGACCTCGTCTTGTTGGCGGTGTGTGCGGACGTGGCGAAACCGGTAGACGCAGGAGACTTAAAATCTCCCTCCCTAGGAGTGCGGGTTCGAGTCCCGCCGTCCGCACCATTCGGGCTGTCCTGCTGGCTGGCGGCATCGCGGTGTCCGCCGCCGCGCTTAGCGGGTGCGATCGCCGGCCCGATACCGGGGTGGTCGTTGCCAGCGCGATCGGCGCCCCGCCCTGCGTCGCCGACGCCAGCCGCGTCCTGCTCGATACCCCCTCGCGACTGATGATGGACTCCACCGCGCAGGGGCTCGTGCGGTTCGATGCCGCCGGGCAGATCGAGCCGGGCCTTGCCGAGCGCTGGATCGTGATCGACGGCGGCATGAGCTACATCTTTCGCCTGCGCGAGGGCGACTGGGGCGACGGTACGCCGGTCACCGCGGAACAGGTGGTGGCGATGCTGGAGCGCCAGATCGCGCCGAACTCGCGCAATCCGCTCGCGCCGTTCCTGACCGCGATCGACGAGATCGTCGTTATGACGCCGCAGGTGATCGAGGTCCGGCTGTCCCGCCCCCGCCCCGACCTGCTGAAGCTGTTCGCGCAACCCGAGCTGGCATTGCTCCGCCTGCGCCCCTCGGGCGGGAGCGGTCCGTTTCGCGTCCTGCGCCGTGGCCGTGCGCCATTGTTGCGTCCCGCCTTCGATCCGAACCAGGCCGACCCCGACGACCAGCGCGAGGCCAAGCCCGAGGAGGACGTCCGGCTGATCGGCGAACGTGCGGCGCGCGCGATCGCGCGGTTCGCCAATCGCGATTCCGATCTGGTCAGCGGCGGCAGTTTCGTCGACTGGCCGCTGCTGGCGACGACAGACATCGCCGCGGGCAATGTTCGCGTCGACCCCGCGGTCGGCCTGTTCGGACTCGCGATCGTTCGCCGCGACGGGTTCCTTGCCGACCCTGCCAACCGCGCCGCGGTGGCCGAGGCGATCGATCGCACGGCGCTGACCGCGGCGATCGCACCCGCCTGGGATCCTGCCGACCGGATTCTGCCCGACATCCTCGATTCCGCCGCGCTGCCACAGGTGCCCGCCTGGACGCTGCTGACGCAGGACGAACGCCGCGCCGCAGCCCGGCAGAGGGTCGCGGCCTGGACTGGTGGACCGATCGCATTGCGGATTGCGCTGCCGGCGGGGCCCGGCGCCACCCTCCTCTATGCGCAGGTCGCCGCATCGCTGATCGCGGTCGGGATCACGCCGATCCGCGTCGGCATGCGCGATGCCGCAGACCT
The DNA here is from genome assembly GCF_979253035.1 of Sphingomonas sp. AC411. Lineage (NCBI taxonomy): Bacteria > Pseudomonadati > Pseudomonadota > Alphaproteobacteria > Sphingomonadales > Sphingomonadaceae > Sphingomonas > Sphingomonas sp. AC411. The sequence continues at coordinate 2,175,577 of NZ_CEEDAQ010000001.1, forward strand.
GAAGCTGGTCGATGCGGTCGCGCCCTATGACAGTGCGCGCTGGTATCTGGCGACCGCATGCGTGGTGTGCGGCGACGTGGCGCAGGCCGCGCTCGAAGCGGCGCGCGAGGCACCCACGCTGGTCGAGCGCGCGGCGCGGATCGCGGCGGCGGATGCGGCGCTGAACGAGGACGTCGCCTTCATCCCCTCGCCCGGCCGCTGCGCTGGTCGCTGGTGTCGCCGCGGCTGCGGCAATGGCAGGCGAACCCGCGCGCGTGGCACCTGCTGAACCGGCTGCGCGCCGATACCAACTAATGGCCATGAACCCACGCGTCACCCGCATCGCCTCCGGCTCGATCCTGGAAACCCTGCCGATGGGCAAGGACGCGCTGTCCGTCCGCCGCCGCGTCGAGGCGATGGAGCGCGTGATGGAGGGGCTGTTCGTCATCCCCGGTACCAATCGCAAGGTCGGCATGGACGTCGTGCTCGACCTCATCCCGTTCGCCGGCAGCACGATCGCTGCCGCGGTCGGCGGCTGGATGGTCTGGGAAGCGCGCAACATCGGCATGTCGAAGCTTCAGATGGCGCGGATGTTCGGCAATGTCGGCGTCGACTGGGCGCTGGGCATGATCCCGTTCGTCGGCGCGGTGCCCGATTTCTTCTTCCGCTCGAACACGCGGAACCTGCGGATCATCAAGCGCCACCTCGACAAGCATCACCCGTCGACGACCACGCTCGACGGGTAATCCGGCGACGCGGTCCCGCACCTCGTGAAGGTGCGCGCCGAGCCAAGCCATGGCTTTTCACGCTCGCCCAGGACGCATAGCATCCCTGCCTACGGGCACCGGGCGCAGAAACATACCGAACACATGCCCGGATTAGGATCGCGCCATGTATCCCAATTCCGTTCTTCCCGATGCGGCCAAACCCGTGTTGCTGGTGGTCGACGACGACCAGATGATCCGCACCCTGCTCGCCGAGAGCCTCGGCATGCACGGCTATCAGGTCGAAACCGCCACGAATGCGCGTGACATGGATGCCGTTCTGGCGCGGCGCAGCGTATCGCTGATCCTGCTCGACGTCATGATGCCCGGCGAAGACGGCCTGTCCGTCTGCCGTCGGTTGGCGGGCGTCGGCGCGCCGCCGGTCGTGCTGCTGAGCGCGCTGGGCGACGAACCCGATCGGATCCTGGGGCTGGAGATCGGGGCGAGCCATTACCTGTCCAAGCCGTGCAGCCCCCGCGAAATCCTCGCGACCGTCCGCGCCGCGTTGCGCGCACGCGAGATCCAGGATGCGGGCGAGAGCCGATCGTTCGGCTTTCTCGGCTGGCGGGTCGACTTCGCCGCGCACGAACTGTTCGATCCCGAGGGCACGCTGATCGACCTGACCGATGGCGAGTTCGCGGTACTGCGTGCGTTCGTCGAGCGGCCGCGCCGCGTGCTGGCGCGCGATGCGCTACTGGAGGCGGCGCGCGGCCCCGATACCGAAGCGTTCGATCGCGCGATCGACGTCCAGGTCAGCCGGTTGCGGCGCAAGCTACGGTCGCGCGGCGACGAGATCATCCGGACGATCCGCAACGAAGGCTATTTCTTCGTGCCCCGCGTCGCGCGCCAGTGACGACACTGCTGACGCCGCCCGGAACTCCTCCGGTGAAGAACAGCATGCAGCGTCCTTGGCCGCTGTTCCTGCGCATCTTCGCGCTGATGCTCGGCACGGTCATGCTGGTCCAGGTTCTGAACTTCGCGGTCGTGCTGCTGATCCCGCCGCCGATGCCGGTGATCTTCACCACCAACCGCGTCGCCGCGGTCGCGCGAACCGGGCATGATCCGGGTGGATTGCTCAAGGCGGAGCTGTCGTCCGGGCCACCCCGGCCGAGTGACAATCCGCGCGACAGCCGAGCTGGCCGCCTCGATCGCGACCGATCTCGGGCTGGCCCGCAACAAGGTGACGGTGGATACCGAACGCTCGGCGATGCCGATGTTCGCCGGTGCGCTTCGTCCACCGCTGCCGATGAGCATGGGTCGCCGACAACCCCGCCCCCGTCGTTCGACAACGCGCTGTTCGGCCCGTTCGTCGTCTCGATCGAGGCGCCGAACGGGCGGTGGCTGGTGATACGCCCGGCGCGCAGCACGATCGGGCCGTGGCGGATGCGGATCATCCTGTGGTTCCTCGTCGCGATGGCGGTCGCCGCGCCGATCGCCTGGGCCTTGGCACGACGCGTCGCCAAGCCGATCGGCCTGTTCGCTGCGGCTGCGGAACGGCTCGGTCGCGATCCGCGCACCGACCCGCTGCGCGTGTCGGGCCCACCGGAGATCGCCGAGGCCGCGAGCGCCTTCAACCTCATGCAGGAGCGGCTGAACCGATATGTCGAGGACCGGACGACGCTGATCGCGGCCGTCGCGCACGATTTGCGGACCCCGTTGATGCGGCTGTCGCTGCGGCTGGAAAAGGCGCCCGACGACATTCGCGCCTCGAGCGAAGGCGATATCCAGGAGATGAGCCAGCGGATCGGCTCCGCCATGGCGTTCGTCCGGGACATGACCCGCCACGTCCGCCGGCAGCGGCTCGACCTGCGATCGCTCGCCGAGAGCGTCACCGACGATTTTGCCGATCGTGGCGAATCCGTCGTCCTGCGCCCGGGCGCGGCGCTGACGATGGAGGGCGATGCGCCATCGTTGAAGGCGGTGCTCGCCAACCTGGTCGGCAACGCGGTCAAATATACCGGCCATGCCGATGTGCAGCTTCGTCGCGAGCGCGGCCTTGCGATCATCGAAGTGTCGGACACCGGCCCCGGCATGACGCCGCAGGACCTGGCGCGCGCGTTCGAGCCCTTCTTCCGCGCCGAACAATCGCGCAACCGCGATACCGGCGGCAGCGGGCTTGGCCTCGCCAGCGTCCGCGCGGTGGCCCGCGGGCATGGCGGCGACGCGACCATCGCCAACCGGCCCGGCGGCGGACTCGTCGCGGTGGTGACGCTCCCAGTCTGAGCGGGCAGTCTGAGCGAGCTGCCTGAGCCGGACACGTCGCGGCAATGATCGGCGTGTCTGACGCACGATCCGGCAGCAGGGAGTTTTGCATGCGTATCGTCCTAATGATCGGCGTCGCCGCTATGTTGGCGGGATGCGCCACGCAGGGTTCGCGGCATGGCGGATCGGGCGGCGCGTCCGGTCATGGTCCGCATCATGGTCCAGAGCGTGGTAGGGGCCAGCTTTTCATCAGTCCGATGGGCGAGCCGTTCCGCGCATCGGCGCGCGCGGGGGCGGCACAGGATCTTTGGTTTACCGGCGCGGATGCCGATGGCGACGGACGGATCACGCTGGCCGAATTTCAGCACGACGCCACACGGTTCTTCGCGGTGCTCGATCGCAGCAAGGACGGCGAGATCGATCCCGAGGACATCGCTTTCTATGAAAACGTCCTGGTCCCCGAGATCCGCGTCGCGTCGGGCGGACGCGGCCCCGGCCCGAAGGCGGCCGGCAGCGCGGTGGACGCGGCGGCGGACGCGGCCCCGGCGGCGGCGGTCCCGGCGGTGGTGGAGCTGGCGGCCAGGGTATGCAGTTCGGCAGCGGCGACGGCGACGGCAAGAAGAGCGCTGTCGTCCAAGAGCGTCTCGGCGCGGCCCGCTTCGGATTTTTCGACCTGCCGGAGCCGGTGATCGCGGCGGACGTCAATCTCAACCGGGGAATCGATCTAGGCGAGTTCGCCAAGGCGGCGACGACGCGGTTCGCGGCGCTCGATCGCAACCGAGACGGTGCGCTGACCCGCGGCGAACTGCCACGCGCCGGTGGCGAGACGTGGCGGAACGGCTCGGACCTGCCGGTCGTCCCGCCACCTGAACCGCGCGAGCCCTGACGTAGCCCCGGTTGCCGATGACCACGGTCGCCGACACTTGCCCTCGTCGCTCCGGTATTGACCGGAACGACTTGGGCGAGCGCCGCGATGGTGCGGTCACGCTCGCCGGATCAAGGTCGCGGTGGTCGCGGCCCCATCCCGCCCATTCCCATCGGCCCCGCGCCCATCGGACCCGGAACCATCGGACCCGGCCCCATCGGACCCGGCCCCATCGGACCGAACCCCGGCCCCCTGCCGTGCCGCACCCGTATCAGCGCCTCGAACGCGCGACGCTGGGTCGGATCGAGCGAATCGTAGAACGTGCGTGCGGCAGCGATGCGCTTCGTATCCTCGGCCGAGCGCCGTGCCGCATCCTGCGTCATCCGGTCGAGCTGCTGGGCGAATCCATCGGTTGGCGGCATCGTCTTCGGCCCGTCCTGCCCCGGCGCACCGTGCATCGGCTCACGCCATGGCGGCGGGGCGGCATCATCGAAGCCAGGAATGCCATCAGGGCCGGGCGTTGATCCGCCCGCAGGTTCAGCAGCAGGGCGGTATCGTCTGCCTCACGCGCCTGCATCTGGGCGATCATCGCCGGCGTCGGACCGGGGCCTCGACCGCCGCCATGGTCCTGCGCACACGCCGGCATCGATACCGCCAGCACCGCGGCGCCCATCAACGGCCCCGCCCATCTCGTCGTCTTCATGATGATAGTCCCCTCGTGTTGATGCGGTCGCCGGCTCAGCCGAGCAATCCGGAAACGATCCATCGGCGACTGACCGCAGACTTGACGATCGTCGCGCCGCACCGCCGGCAGGCCGAGCGCTGGATCGGCTCGTCCTTGATGTCGCGGTGCCGCGATCGCGGCGTGTGACGGCCGAGCGCGCAGGCGTCCGATGGTCGCGTTCGCGCACCTGATGTCTGCATCTCCAACGCCTGCCCCCGTCCGCCTCGATCGCCGAAAGATCGAACCCGCGATCTGGCCGTCAAACTTGTCCACCGTATTTCAACCAAATTGCCGCTGCCGCCGACACCGCCCGCGTGACGCCGTTTTCATGTAGCCATGCCGGCGGTTTCGGCGTTCATGGCGGACCCGAGCGCGGTGTCGTCGCCCCGTGTCTCGCCGCCACAGTGGAGCCGATCATGGCCGAAGCCGATCTCGTCACCTTCTCCAACATCCAGCTGCGCCCCGATCCGTCGCGGACCGTGATCCGCCCCTTCAACATCGAATATCCCGGGCCGTTCAAGATCGCCGGCCATCCCCGTGCCGAGCGCGTGATCGACCGCGTGCTGTCGCTGACGCACGACGAACTTCACGCCGAACGCGAGCGCGTCACCGCATCGCTGGACGAGCGCCACCGCGACGTCGACGACCTGCTGCTCCACCGTTTCGGCGAGGTCATGGCGGTGGTGCACGACACCCGCACGATCACGCGCGACCAACAGGTTCTGATCGGCGCGTATCTGAGCGGGGAATATTCGTTCGAGGCCGCCGCGCTGTTCAACCCGAGCATGGTGCTGCATCCCGACCAGACCGGCGCGCCCGACGACGGTCTCCGCTTCATCCTGTCGCTGCGCGGGATCGGCGAGGGTCACGTGTCGTCGGTCACGTTCCGCACCGGCCGCTGGTCGCCGCAGGATGGCTTTTCGGTCGATCCCGCCAGCCAGACCGCCGTGGCGCCGCGGATCGAGCCGTCGGACCAGGGCGCGACCGATGGCGGCCCGACCCGCCTGCAATGCGGCAATAGTCGCGAACTGTCGGAAACCGTGATCTTCCCGATCCTGCCGAGTCAGCGCCAGGGGATCGAGGATCTGCGGCTCGTCCGGTTCGAGGATGCCGGCGAGGTCCAGTATCTCGGCACCTATACCGCGTTCAGCGGGTCCGAAACGCGCTGCGAACTGCTGCGGGGCGAGGACTTCAAGACGTTCGAGATGCAGCCGATGCGCGGCGCGGTCGCGGCCACCAAGGGGATGGCGCTGTTCCCGCGCAAGATCGACGGGCGCTTCGCGATGCTCGGGCGGCAGGACAACGAGAACATCTGGTTCCTCAGCTCTGACGATCTGCTGACCTGGGAGGGCGGCACCAAGATCGTAGAGCCGAAATGGCCGTGGGAGTTCATCCAGATGGGCAATTGCGGTTCACCGATCGAGATCGACGAAGGCTGGCTGGTGCTGACCCACGGCGTCGGCAGCGTCCGCAATTACTGCGTCGGTGCATGCCTGCTCGATCGGGACGATCCGACCAAGCTGCTCGCGCGGATGATGGAGCCGCTGATCGTGCCGAGCCCGAAGGAACGCGACGGATATGTGCCGAACGTCGTCTACAGCTGTGGCGGGATCGTCCATGACCGCACGCTGTTGCTGCCGTTCGGGGTGGCGGACAATTTCGCGTCGTTCGCGACGGTCGATGTCGGGCGGTTGATTGCTGCGATGGCGTGATAGCCAGGCCCCACCGATCCTCCCCCGCCAGGGGAGGTGGCTAGCACTTGCCTGACGGAGGGGAGGAGACGCAACGGAGGTTTGCCTCACCTCCCCTCCGTCAGGCTAGCTGCCACCTCCCCTGGCGGGGAGGATCGTTCGGCCGGCGAAAGGGCGGGTCAAACGACGAGTGCCGCACCGGCGAAATCCTCCGCCGCGACCGCCTCGATCTGGCGTTCGATACCGCGCGTGAGCCCGGTCGGGACCGTCACCGCAAAGCTGCGCGCGATCAGGCCCTCGACGGCCCAGCGAACGCAGTAATCCGCTGCGACGCCGATCACCGTTACGTCCGTGACGCCACTCGCCGTCAACCCCGCGAAGAACGCTTCCCGTGGTGTCGTCGGCCGTCCCGCATCGCGCGCGTCCTCGATCGCCAGCCCCGGCTCGGCCCACATATCGAACACGCCCTTCTCGATCCGCCACGCCGGGATCGCCGCATCGATCAGCGCCACGTCGAGCATGTTGCCCCACCCTTGGGTGCCCCGAACACAGTGGATCGGAAACATCGCCGCCTCGGGCGATGCGGCGTAGGTCTCGACGAAATGCGTGTCGAAGGTGAAGAGCACGCCCGCGGTCTCCTCGGGCTTCAGCGCCGCCAGCCACGCCTGCATCGGCGCCACCAACGCCGCCGCTCCGCCCACGCTCAGCGCGCCGTCGGCCGCCATGAAATCCCACTGTGTATCCACCACGACCACGAACCGCGCCATCGCCCGTCTCCTTTGCCCGCTGCTTGACACACTCGCGTCTTCTCGGACACCCGCAGCACTCGCAACGCAGGAGCCCGCGCGCATGGCCGTGACCGATATCGCCACCCGGACGTATAATCACAATTTCCGGCTCGATCCGATCGTGCGCAGCCTGCTCGATACCGATTTCTACAAGCTGCTGATGTTGCAGATGATCCGCCACGCGTATCCGGACGTCAGCGCCACCTTCGCGTTGATCAACCGGACGAAGACGGTGCGCCTTGCCGAGATCGTCGACGAAACCGAGTTGCGCGCCCAGCTCGATCACGCCCGGACGCTCAGGTTCGCGAAGAAGGAGCTGATCTGGCTCGCGGGCAACAGCTTCTACGGCAAGCAGAAGATGTTCGGTCCCGAGTTTCTCGCCTGGCTCGCGGAGTTCCAGCTGCCGGCCTACGATCTGCGGCAAGTCGACGGCCAGTACGAGCTGCATTTCGACGGGCCGTGGAGCCACACCACGATGTGGGAAATTCCCGCGCTGACGATCATCAACGAACTCAAATCGCGCGCGGCCCTGCGCGACCGCGGCCGGTTCGCGCTCGACATCGTCTACGCGCGCGCCAAGGCGAAGCTGTGGGAAAAGGTCGAGCGGCTGCGCGAATTGCCCGACCTGGTGCTCTCGGACTTCGGCACGCGGCGGCGGCATGGGTTCCTGTGGCAACGCTGGTGCGTCGAGGCGCTGAAGGAAGGGCTCGGCGACCGGTTCATCGGTACCTCGAACGTGCTGTTGGCGATGGATGCCGACCTCGAGGCGATCGGCACGAACGCGCACGAACTGCCGATGGTGACCGCCGCGCTAACCAAGAGCGATGCCGAGCTGGCCGAGGCGCCGTACCGCGTGCTCGAGCATTGGCGGCAGCATTATAACGGCAACCTCCTGATCGCGCTGCCCGACGCGTTCGGGACGACCGCGTTCCTGCGCAACGCGCCGCACTGGCTGGCGGAGTGGACCGGCTTCCGTCCCGACAGCGCGCCGCCGATCGCAGGCGGCGAGCAGATCATCCGCTGGTGGGAGGAACAGGGCGTCGATCCGAAGACCAAGCTGCTGATCTTCTCCGACGGGATGGATATTGACACGATCGAGCAGACCTATCGGCATTTCCACGGACGCGTGCGGATGAGTTTCGGCTGGGGGACCAACCTGACCAACGACTTTCGCGGTTGCGATCCGGACGGCGCGGCCGCGCTGGAGCCGATCTCGCTGGTCTGCAAGGTGATCGCCGCGAACGGGCGACCTGCGGTGAAGCTTTCGGACAATCCGGCCAAGGCGACCGGTGAACCGGCGGAGATCGCGCGGTATCTCCGCGTGTTCGGCGAAGCGGACCGGGCGAGCGCGCCGGTGCTGGTGTGATGGCTCGTTAAGCTCCCCTCCCTGGAAGGGAGGGGTCGGGGTGGGTCGGTTTCCGTATCACGCAAGGTTGCGGCACGAGCCGCCCTACCCACTTCAGCCCCTCCCTTTCAGGGAGGGAGCAGAATCACTCGTTAGTCCTCGACCAACTTCATCAAGCGCCGCTCGACCGGCGCCAGCACCGGGCCCAGTTCGTGCCCGCGCTTCACCACCACGCCAGCTTCGCCAATCAGCGCCCACATGCCCTGCTTGTTGCGCAGCGCCGGGCGTTTCTCGATCCTGAACTCCGGACGTTCCGCGGCGCGGCGGAAGGCGGCGAACACCGCAGCGTCCTTGCCGAGGTCGATCGCATAGTCGCGCCAATGCCCGGCCGCGACCATCCGGCCGTAGAGATCGAGAATCCGATTGAGTTCGAGGCGTTCGAAGCCGACCTGCGTCGCCTTGGACGGTGTCGGAAACGGCACGACGCCCATCAGTTAGCCACTTCATGCGCGGTCGCGCCGGTCCTCTGGATGATCTTCGGCGAGCAACGCGTCGAGACGCTTGCGCATCGTCTCCAACTCGCAGCGCATGAGCTCCATCTTCTGTGTCGCGGGATCGAATGCCTCGCTGCACGGCGTACCGTAAGGCACGAACCGCGGCAGTTCGGGTGCGTTGCCGCCCTCGATCGTAGTCGCGCGCGCGGGAATACCGACCACCGTCGTGCCCGCGGGTACGTCGCGCGTGACGACCGCGTTGGCGCCGACCCGCGAGCGCTTGCCGAGCGTGATCGGGCCGAGCACCTGCGCGCCCGAACCGATGATCGCGCCATCGGAGATGGTCGGGTGGCGCTTGCCCTGGACGCCGTTGTCGGGACTGGTGCCGCCCAAGGTGACACACTGGTAGATCGTGACGTCGTCGCCGATCTCGGCGGTCTCGCCGATCACCACGAAGCCGTGGTCGATGAAGAAGTTACGGCCGATCGTCGCGCCCGGATGGATGTCAATCGCGGTTGTGAAGCGCGACCAATGGTTCACGCAGCGCGCGAGAAAATACAGCTTCGCCTTGTACAGGCGGTGCGCGATGCGGTGATAGCCGAGCGCCCAGACGCCAGGATACAGCATGATCTCGGCGCGCGAATGGGGGGCCGGGTCGCGGGCGCGGATCGAGATCCAGATAGGCCAGTAATCCGCTCGACATGCGCAGTCCCCTTCGCGATGTCCGTATCTAGGGTATCGAACGGCCGATTTCCAGAACCGGGCCCGCGAGCAGTGTCAGCCCCCATCAGCCCATCGGGATCGGGGTAAAGCCTATCTTTGTTGTAGGATAAGCCCGCGCGTTGCAGTTTGGGGCGATATTGAGGGGATGCCGATGTTCGACCTGACGACCTTGAGCTTCGAGACACTCCTGCCCTTCATCCTCGTCGGATTCGCCGCGCAGATCGTCGACGGTGCGCTGGGGATGGCGTTCGGGGTGATCTCGAACACGCTGCTGTTGTGGGTCGGCGTACCGCCCGCCGCGGCGTCGGCGGGCGTTCATACGGTCGAGACGTTCACGACCGCGGTGTCGGGGATCAGCCATGTGCTCCACAAGAACGTTAACTGGACGCTGTTCCTGCGGCTGATGATCCCCGGCGTGATCGGCGGCGTGCTGGGCGCGTACGTGCTGTCGAACATCGACGCGAGCACCGCCAAGCCGTTCATCCTCGCGTACCTGACATCGATCGGCGTGTACCTGCTGTACCGCGGGCTTCGCTATCCGCCGAAGCAGAAGGAGCCGAAGATCGTCGAGCCGCTCGGGCTGGTCGGGGGTTTCTCGATGCGGCGGGCGGTGGCGGCTGGGGGCCGGTGGTGACGTCGAACCTGCTGGTGCAGGGCGCGGCGCCACGGACCACGATCGGGACGGTGAATACCGCGGAGTTCTTCCTGACCGCGACGATTTCCGCGACGTTCATCACGCAGCTCGGCTGGGCGGCGTTTACGCAGGCCACGGTCGGGTTGCTGATCGGTGGCGTGCTGGCGGCACCATTCGGGGCGCTGCTGGCGAAGCGCGTGCCGGCGAAGACGTTGATGGTGCTGGTCGGGGTGATCCTGACGATCACGAGTTTGTTCGGCCTGTACCGCGCGATCTGGCACTGACGGAACTCCCCTCCCGCTTGCGGGAGGGGTCGGGGAGGGCGCGCCAACTACGACCCCGTGCTTGAGGCCAGCCCCTCCCTAACCCCTCCCACAAGTGGGAGGGGAACAGAAAGTCACAGCGTGGCGTGCACCGTCGCGACCGCCGACATCACCGCGCCGATCCGCACCGACGTCTGGATCGCCTCGGCCGTAACGCCGGCCTTCTTCAAAATCTGCTCGTGGCTGTCGATGCACATGCCGCAGCCGTTCATCGCCGACACGGCCAGGCTGAACAGCTCGAAATCGACCTTGTCGATGCCGGGCTGGCCGATCACGTTCATGCGCAGCTTGGCCGGCATGTTGCGGTATTCCTGGTTCCCGGCGAGGTGCGTGAAACGGTAGTAGACGTTGTTCATCGCCATCACCGCAGCCGCCGCACGCGCCGCGTTGGCGGCCTCGGGCGAGAGCTTCGGTGCGCATTCGGCTTCGGCGGCCTCGACCAGCGGCTTGTAGCCCGAGCCGTGCGCGCAGGTCAGCAACAGGCCGTATTTGCGCTGGTCGCTGAGGTGGGTCTCGTTGAGGAGCGAACCGACGTTGAGGCGGATGTCCTTGGCGTAGTCGGGCAGTTGCCCTGCGAATTCCTTGAGCGACATGATCTTACTTCCTTCTGCTCCCCTTCCGCCTGCGGGAGGGGTCGGGGAGGGACTGGAGACAAAAGAGAGGGCGGTCCATGTGGACACGCCCTCCCCAACCCCTCCCGTGAACGGGAGGGAGTTTTTACTTACGCAGCCAGCTGAAGGACGTCGTCGCCCTTGTTCCAGTTGCACGGGCACAGCTCGTCGGTCTGCAGCGCGTCGAGCACGCGGAGCGTCTCGGCGGGGTTGCGGCCGACGTTCAGGCCGTTGACCTGGACCGCCTGGATGACGTTATCCGGATCGATGATGAACGTCGCACGGAACGCGACATGCTCGTTCTTGTCGACGATGCCGAGCGCGTCGGCGAGCTTCGCGCCGTTATCCGCCAGCCACGGGAAGTCGGCTGCGGCAAGATCCGCGTCCGACTTGCGCCAGGCGAGGTGGACGTGCGCGGTGTCGGTCGACGCGCCGATCAGCACGGCGTCGCGGTCCTCGAAATCGCTGCGGATGTCGCTGTAGCCGACGATCTCGGTCGGGCAGACGAAGGTGAAATCCTTCGGCCAGTAGAACAGCACCTTCCACTTGCCCGGATACGCCGTCGTCAGATCGAGCGTCTCGCCGGCGGGCAGTGCGGCAACGCCCTGCTGGACGGGAATGGTCATCGATGGGAACTGATCGCCGATGGTCAACATGATGGAAGCCTCCTGAAAAATCTTTGGCTCCAGGCATCCTCACAGGCGGCGGGTATCCCGCTCGTTCGTTGTGCAATGCGGTATATGGGCACTGGTGTTATCGATCCAACGGTCTATTTATCATCCGATGATCGATTGAGGCGATTAATGGCAGTCACTTACCTACCCACGTTGAAACAGTTGCAATATCTGGTCGCGCTGAAGGACCATGGTCATTTCGGGCGCGCGGCGGAGGCGTGCTTCGTGACGCAGTCGACGCTGTCCGCGGGCCTGCGCGAGCTGGAGACGCTGATCGGCGTGGTGCTGGTCGAGCGTACGCGGCGAGTCGTGCGGTTCACGCCGCTGGGCGATCTGATTGCCGACAAGGCACGGCGCGTGCTGCGCGAGGCCGAGGAACTGGGCGATATGGCGCGCGCCGCCGGCCAGCCGCTGTCGGGCGACATGCGGATGAGCGTGATCCCGACGATCGCGCCGTTCATGCTGCCGAGAATCCTGCCGCGTTTGCGAAAGGATTATCCCGACCTGAAGCTGTTCCTTCGCGAGGAGCCGAGTGGTCCCGCGTGCGAGGGCCTGCACAATGGCCGGACCGATTGCGTGCTGCTCGCCCTCCCTTATGCCTGCGGGGAAGTGACGTCCGAAACGTTGTTCGAGGATCGGCTGTTCGTCGCCTATCCGTCGGGCGAAGTGCCGTCGGCGCTGCCCGCGATCCCCGCGTCGGCGATCGACGAGACACGGCTGTTGCTGCTCGAGGACGGGCATTGCCTGAAAGACCATGCGCTCGGCGCGTGCAACCGGCCGGAACTGCGTGCGGAGGCGACGATGCTGGGGACGTCGCTGCACACGATCGTGCAGATGGTCGACAACGGGCTCGGCATCACGATGCTGCCCGAGATGGCGCTGAAGGCGGGCATCCTCGACAACACCAACATTACCGCACGGCCGCTCGACGAGATCAACGCGGTGCGGCGGATCGCGCTGGTCTGGCGTCGCGCGAGCCCGCGGGAGAAGGACTTCCGGCTGATGGCGAAGGCGCTAGCCGACGTTCAATAGCCCCGCTTCTGCTCCCCGCCCTGGAAGGGGGGTCGGGGTGGGTCGGTTTCCGTATCAGGCAACGTCAGCGACATAAGCAGGCCTACCCATCCTCACCCCTCCCTTTCAGGGATGGGGGACCGTTGCGTTTCAGGCTCGCCCGTTCAGTTCCTGGACATCCGCCCACCCCGAGATTGGCACGGGTGCGCAACCAACTCGGCGTTCGATCGTATCTTTCGAACTTCCCGCTGGAGACCCGATGATGTCGAAGACGCTTCCGCTACTGCTAATGACGAGTGCGCTGGCGCTCGCTGCGTGCAGTGGCAAATCGAAGGACGACGTGGCCAGTCCGTCGACCAATCCCGCGCTGGCGGTGCCGAACGGCCCCCTGCGGTCGCCAATCCCACCGTCGGCGGCGTGCCGATGATGGCCACCCGGACGATCGTCGACAACGCGTCCGCCGCGCCCAACCTGTCGACGCTGGTCGCCGCGGTGAAGGCCGCCGATCTGGTCGGCACGCTGTCGGGGCCGGGGCCGTTCACGGTGTTCGCGCCGACCAACGACGCGTTCGGGCGGCTCGCACCGGGGATGGTCGACACGCTGTTGAAGCCCGAGAACAAGGCCTCCCTCACCAAGGTCCTGACCTATCATGTCGTGCCGGGCGCGATCACCGCCGACGACCTGCGCCAGCGCATCGCGGCCGGCGGCGGCACGGCGACGTTGACCACGGTCGAGGGCGATCCGATCACTGCGACGCTGGTCGGCGCGGTGATCACGCTGACCGACGTCAACGGCAACAAGAGTTATGTCGAGACCGCAGACGTGCGCCAGTCGAATGGCGTCGTGCATGTCGTCAACGGCGTAATCGTGCCGAAATTGAGCTGATCGGCACGACTGTCGGGCTCGGTTCGTCGCATCGATGGCGCGGCTGGTCCGCCAAAACATTGAAGACGGGCCGATCTCATACCTAACTTTTTCGTTCGAGTTTCTAATCGTCCCATCAATTATATTTGGAGTCGCACATGACTGTTAAGACGAACCTTCTGATTGCCGCCGCATCGAGCATGATCTTCGCCGCCGGTGCGACCGCACAGACCGCACCGGTCGAAACGACCGCGACGCAGACGACGACCCCTGCGGCACCAGCGCAGTCGGCCCCAGCCACCACCGCCACGCCGCAGGCAGCACCCGCGACTGCGGCTCCGGCCGCACCGACTGCCGCGCCGACGACGACGATCGCCGCCGCGCTGCCGACGCTGCCGAACCGCGCGACGCTGACTCAAGCTGGTCACTGCGGCCAAGCTGCAGTCGACGCTGGCAGGCCCCGGCCCGTTCACCGTATTCGCGCCGAGCGACGAAGCGTTCACCCGCCTGCCGGCCGGCGCACTCGACACGCTGCTGAAGCCTGAATCGGCGCCGACGCTTGCGACGATCATCAAGTATCACGTCGTTGCCGGCGCGGTGACTTCGGACCAGCTCAAGGCGCAGATCACCGCCGGCGGTGGCAAGGCGACGCTGACCACGCTCGCGGGCCAGCCGCTGATCGCCTCGCTGGGCCCGAACGGCAACATCGAGCTGACCGACACTGCCGGGATCAAGTCGTACGTCGATACGGCCGACATCAAGGAAACGAACGGTGTCGTCCACCTGACCAACGGCATGAGCGTTCCGAAGCTCGGCTAATGTGATTGCGGGCCGCGAACTCCTCAGCGAGCGCGGCCCGCTTCTTGTTTCCCCGCGAAGGCTGGGGTCCAGTTCTGAGCTCCCGCCTTCGCGGGAGAACAAACTCTGAATTAGCTCGTCGACTTGTCCCACCGAGCGGCAGCGGCATGGTCGCCATCGCGCGCTTCGACCCAGCTAGCTTCGACCCCGCGCGTTTCGCGTTTCCAGAACGGCGCATCGGTCTTCAGCCGATCAATCAAATACGCACAGGCCTCCAGCGCCGCGCCACGATGCGCCGCCGTTGCTGCAACGAACACGATCCGCTCGCCCGGCTGCATCGGCCCGACCCGGTGGACGATGATCGCCGCGCTCAGCCCCCAGCGTTCGATCGCGCCCTCGGCGACCTTCAGCAACGCCGCTTCGGTTGCGCCGGGATAATGTTCGAGTTCTAGCGTACCTACGCCATCGTCAGCGCGCACCAGCCCGGTAAAGGTCGCCACCGCCCCGGCCCCGGCCGCTTCGGCGCGCGTCATCTCCGCCGCGATATCGATCGTCGACTGCTGGACCGAGATATGGATCATCCGCCGGTCACCGGTGGGAAGATCGCGATCTCCTGCGCCCGACCGATCGGCGTATCCAGCGGCACGAACTCCTGATCGACCGCCGCGCGCAACCGCGAGCGATTCTCGAACGCTTCGGCGTGGCCGGCACTGGTTTCCGCCAGCCAGTCGACCAAGTCGGCGACCGTCGCGATGCTCGCGGGCGGCTCGACCATCTCCTCGCCCGTGCCGATACGCTCGCGCACCCAGGCGAAATACACCATCCGTATCTTCGCCATCGTCAGTCCATGTGCTTCAGGCCGACGCGGAGATAATCCCACCCGGTCAATACGGTAAGGACGGCCGCGCCCCACAAGGCGACGATGCCGACATTATGCACCCAGACCATCTCGGGCACCGCGCCGCCGAGGATGATGCCGCCGAGCGACACGAGTTGCAGCGTCGTCTTCCACTTCGCGAGCTGCGATACGGGAACGGACACCTGCACCTGCGCCAGGAATTCTCGCAGCCCCGACACCGCGATCTCGCGCAGCAGGATCACCAGCGCGGCGATTACATGGACGCCAGGAATATCGCGCGTGCCGACCAGGATCAGGATCACCGCGGCGACCATGATCTTGTCGGCGATCGGATCGAGGAAGATCCCCAATCGCGACACCGCGCCGCTCGACCGCGCCAGATAGCCGTCGAAATAATCGGTGATGCCCATCAGGCAGTACAGCACGAAGGCGATGCCGTAGCCTGCCTCCCAGTCGGGCCACCACAGGAACCAGACCAGCAGGGGCACCGCGACGATCCGCGACAATGTCAGGAGGTTAGGCAAGCTCAGCACCCATCACCTCTATACCGGTCGGCCGCGCGGCGAAACCGGTTTAAACGTTGGCGTGAGCATGACGCTGGGCTAAGGGTTTGCGGTATTTTCGCAACGATCAGGGCTATTTCCCGTCATGCTCAATGCCCTCGGGTTGCTGAAGCAACGTCGCTTCCTGCCCCTGTTCACCACGCAGTTTCTCGGCGCGTTCAACGATAATCTGTTCAAGACTTCGATGGTCCTGTTCGCCACCTATGCGGTCTTCAACGACCCGAAGATGGAGGCGAACTTCAACGCGCTGGCGACGGGACTCGGCATCCTGCCGTTCTTCCTGCTGTCCGCGCTCGCCGGGCAATTGGCGGACAGTCACGACAAGGCGCGGATCATCCGGATCGTGAAGACGGTCGAGATCGGCATCATGATCCTCGGCGCGACCGGACTGATGGTCGCGCGCGCCGGGCATCCGTCGCTGGGGATCGGGCTGATGCTCGGCGCGGTGCTGTGCCTGGGCGTCCACTCAACGTTCTTCGGCCCGATAAAATACGCGATCCTGCCGCAGCATCTGAAGCCCTGCGATGTGCTCGGCGGTACCGGGCTGGTCGAGGCGGGGACGTATCTCGCGATCCTGCTTGGCACCGTCACCGCGGGCTGGATCCCGATCGAGGGTGCCGCCGCCGGCGTCTTGATCGTCGCGCTGGTCGGCTGGTTCGCGGGGCGGCAGGTGCCTCCCGCTCCGCGCGAAGGGCCGCCACTGAAGCTCGACTACAACCCGTTCACGGCGTCGTGGCGACTGATCAGCGCGACGCTGCACATTCCGCGGCTGTTCCTCGCGATCGTCGCGATCAGCTTTTCTGGACGATCGGCGCGGTGCTGATCATCGTCTTTCCGCCGCTGGTGAAGAACGTGCTGACCGCCGACGAGCGAGTCGCGAGCTTCGTGATCGCGGTGTTCTCGGTCGGCGTCGCGATCGGCTCGGTGGTGATCAACACGATGCTGCGCGGGCGGATCTCGGCGAAGTTCTCGCCCGCGTCGGTGATCGCGATGGGTGGCTTCGTCGTGCTGTTCTCGTTCCTCGCGCGGACCTGGACGCCGGCGCCGGCCGGGCAGTATTACGACTGGGCGGGGTTCATCCAGCAGCCCGGCGCGATCCCCGTGCTCGGCACGTTGCTGGCGATCGCGATTACCGGCGGGATGTTCGTCGTGCCGCTCTATGCGTTCCTGACGACGACCGTCGAGAAGGACCAGACCGCGCGCACCGTGGCGGCGAACAACGTCGTCAATTCCGGCGCGATGACGGTCGGCTCGATTTTGGTCATCGGTATCACCGCGATGGGCGTCTCGCCGGAGGACATGCTGTTCCTGGTCGCGGCGATGTGCCTCGTCTCGGCGTGGCTCGCGCAGAAGCTGCACCGGGCGTGCGACGACGATGTCGGCGGATGCTTGCCGACGCTTCGCCACTAAAATCCTCCCCGCCAGGGGGTGGCGCCGAAGGTGACGGAGGGGGATGAAACGCAACGGTGGTTGCTCCCGTCCTCCCCTCCGTCTGGCAAGAGCTAGCCACCCCCTGGCGGGGGAGGATTGCTCGCTTCAAAAAATAAAGCTGTAGAAACAGGTGAAGAACGCCGCGAAGCTCAGGAAAAACAGCTTCACGTCCTGATCGTCGTTCTTCGCCGCCGCGACCACCGGCGGCGGTAACGACCGGCGCAGCGGATGACGGGCGGCTTCGTTGGTGAGGACTAGGCGTCTGGTCATGATGCAAACGTTAACGCCGCGTTTACTAATTCGACCAGTCGCAAAAATGGTTAAATCTGCCACGTCCGGGAATGGGACGGAATCGCGCCGGTAACAGCCCGCCCGACACCGCCGGCCGCCCCCTGTGCATGCTGCATCCCGCCGTCTAAGCTGTCTCCCATACCCCGCGACTCCGCGGCCAGAAGGACCCGAATTATCCAGCAGATTGCGGCACTTCCCTATGTGATCGACGCCGACGGCCATGCCCGCGTCATGCTGATCACCTCGCGCGACACCGGTCGCTGGGTGATCCCCAAGGGCAATCCGATCGTCGGGCTCGCCAGCCACGAGGCGGCCGCGCAGGAGGCGTATGAGGAGGCCGGCATCCGCGGCATCCCCTGCCCTACCGCGGTCGGCGAATTCGGCTATCGAAAACGCCGCCGCACCGGCCGCTACCGCGACATGATCGTGACGGTGTTTCCGCTCGCATTCGTCGAACAACTCGACGACTGGCCCGAGCGCCATCAGCGCGACACCCGCTGGTTTACGCTTGATCGCGCCGCGGAGGCTGTCAATGAGCCCGGCCTGAAAGCGCTGATCGCGGCTTTCCGCGAGCCGCCGATCCCGGCGTCGCTCGCGCAACGTATCTTACCCGTCGTGCGCACGAGTGCGAAAAGGAGAATTCCGATGCTGGGCTGGTTCCAGTCGCTGATGCCGAAGCAGGGACGGTTCTTCGAACTGTTCGACGCGCATGCCGCGACCCTGGTCGCCGGCGCCGATGCGCTCGCACGGCTGCTCCACGGCGAAGGCTCGATCGAGGGTCAGATCGCCGAGATCGTCAAGCGCGAACACGAGGCCGACGATATCACGCGCGAGGTGTTGCAGGACGTCCGCCGGGTGTTCGTGACGCCGTTCGACCGCAGCGCGATCACGGATTTGATCGGCGTGATGGACGACGCGATCGACCAGATGAACGGCACCGCCAACGCGATCGCGCTGTACGAGGTGACCGAGTTCTCGGCCGAAATGCGCGACATGGCCGGCATCATCGTCGAGGCCGCCCGGATCACCGCGGAGGCGATCCCGCTGCTCCGCTCGCTCGGCACCAATGCAGGGCGGCTGCACGACCTCACCGCGCGGCTGATCCAGATCGAGGGGCATGCCGACGACATCCACGACACCGGCCTCCGCGCGCTGTTCCAGGCGTCGAAGATCAGCGCGGACCCAATGACCTTCATCATCAACCGCGAAATCTACAGCAGCCTGGAAAAGATCGTCGACCGCTTCGAAGACGTCGCGAACGAGATCCAGGGGCTGGTCATCGACCATGCTTGAGATGTGGCACTCCGAGGATGCTCCCCCGGCGAAGGCCGGGGCCCAATTGGGGACGACAATAACGAAGGGCGGCGCGCAGTTACTGCAACCTCTCCACTTGGGCCACGGCCTTCGCCGGGGTGGTGCCTGTGGGCGAGCGACCACGCTCGGAGCGACCGCGTCTGCTCCCCTCCCTGGAAGGGAGGGGTTGGGGGTGGGTCGGCCCGAGAGGGAGCGCGACACCCGCCTCACACCGACCCACCTGCCCCTCCCTTCCAGGGAGGGGGCCGGGCGGCGCCTGGAGCGGCGGCATGATCCTCTCCCTACCGCTCCTCATCGGCCTGATCGGCATCGCGCTGCTGTTCGACTTCCTAAACGGCCTCCACGACGCGGCGAACTCGATCGCCACGGTGGTCTCCACGCGCGTCCTCAAGCCGCAATACGCCGTGCTGTGGGCGGCGTTCTTCAACTTCATCGCGTTTGCCGTCTTCGGGCTCCACGTCGCGCAGACCGTCGGCACGGGGATCGTCCAGGCAAACGTCATCGACGCGCAGGTGATCTTCGCCGCGCTGATGGGCGCGATCGCGTGGAACGTCATCACCTGGGTTCTCGGCATCCCCTCGAGCAGCAGCCACGCGCTGATCGGCGGGTTGCTCGGCGCGGGCATCGCCAAGATCGGCTTCGGCGCGATCGTCTGGAGCGGCGTGATCAAGACGGTCGTCGCGATCTTCGCCTCGCCCGCGATCGGCCTTATGCTCGCACTCGTGCTGGTGCTCGCGGTCGCCTGGACTAGCTTAAAGCTCACTCCGCTCGGCGTCGACAAGCGATTCCGCAAGCTGCAGCTGATCTCCGCCGCGCTCTATTCGCTCGGCCACGGCGGCAACGACGCGCAGAAGACGATGGGGATCATCGCCGTACTGCTCTATTCGCAAGGCCTGCTCGGCGGCGAATTCCACGTGCCGCTCTGGGTCGTCCTCTCCTGCCAAGCGGCGATGGCGCTCGGCACGCTGTCGGGTGGCTGGCGGATCGTCCACACGATGGGCTCGAAGATCACGCGCCTGACGCCCGCACAAGGCTTCTGCGCGGAAACCGGCGGCGCGATCACGCTGTTCGCGGCGACCTTCTGGGGCATCCCGGTCTCGTCCACGCACACCATCACCGGCTCGATCGTCGGCGTCGGTGCCGCGCGCAGATTGTCCGCGGTCCGCTGGAACGTCGCGAGCAACATCGTCGTCGCCTGGACGCTGACCTTGCCCGCAGCCGGGTTAATCGGTGCAGGGACGTACCTGCTCGTCGGGTTGTTCGTCTAAGCACCGATTTCGTTAAGGTCGATCGCCGCCGTCTCCGTCATATCGACGGAGCGGCGGCGTTCTGCTCGTCCGTACGCCGCTCCACCCCGAGCAACGCGACAGCGGCGATTTACTTCGGACCGTCGCCGCGCAACGGCGCCACCGCATCCTTGCCGAACTTCATGATCAGCTCGCCGATCTCGCGCGCCTGACTCATGCTGCGCTGGCTTCTGCTCGCGCAGATAATCGCCCTGGATCTTCATCACTTGCGTGAGGTCCTTGGCGCTGGCGGCCTCGCGCATCGCTGCGAAAGCCTCACGCGCATTCTGCTCGGCTTGGTCGATCATCGTCTTGCCGATCGTCGCACCACCCTCGGCGATCTTGCCGCCCGTCTCCTTCAACGCCTCACCAGCGCGCTTCGCCGGATCGACGACCTTCTCGGAGAACGCATCCCGCGCCTTCTCGCTATTCTCACGCATCGTGTCCGCGGCACCCTTGGCTGCATCCGCCGCGCGGTCGGTCGCCGCCTTGCTCGCCTTCGCGCCATCATCAACTGCCCGCTTTAAGTCGTCCGCCATCGTCTCGCTCCTCTATCGCGCTACCATTTGGTCGAAGTTTCAACCGGTATGGCCGGCTTTGGTTGCACCGACGGGGCCCTGCGCCACGCCGACCCCGTCAGGACGGCAGGCGGCCCCGGCAACATATTCCAGTCACTGGACCTTTTGCCGTTTTACCCTATATACCGAACGGTATGAATAGGCTTTGCACGCTCACCGCCCCCAAGGGCCGCCCCCGCGAGTTCGATCTCGACGAAGCGCTCGCGGGTGCGTTGCGCGTGTTCTGGCGCAACGGCTACGAAGGCGCGTCGATGGCCGAGCTGACCGCGGAGATGGGCATCACCAAGCCTAGCTTGTACGCGGCGTTCGGCAACAAGGAGGCGCTGTTCCACAAGGCGCTCGACCTCTACGAGCGCGAGAAGCTGGCCTATATGACCTCCGCGCTCGAGGCGCCGACGGCGCGCGCCGTAGCGGAAAGGCTTCTCCGTGGGGCGTTGCAGATGCAGATGAGCACCTGCGATCCCAAGGGATGCCTGAGCGTCATCAGCAGCGTCGCGTGCAGCGCCGAAGCCGAGCCGATCAAGGCCGAGGTCGCCAAGCGTCGCGCATCGTCCGAAGCCGCTTTGATGAAGCGCTTCGACGAGGCCAAGGCGGCGGGCGAGTTCCCCGACGGTCTCGAGTCGCATGCCCTGATGCGGTATCTGTTCGCGATCATGCAGGGCCTGTCGATCCAGGCCGGCTCGGGCGCGACCTGCACCGAGCTCAATCAGCTCGTCGAGACCAGCCTGTCGGTGTGGCCGACCAAGTAAGCCCGTCGGTCCGCCGACATAAAAGTCACGCTTCGTTACGGTCGCGATAAAAAATACCGGCCGGTACAAAAGTCTGTTGACTAGATGAACCCCAGGTTTATATACCGACTGGTATCGAAGCTCTCTCCTACTTCGGAGGGGGCAACCGGGGACACAAACCCATGACCACGGTTCAAACCTAACACCGGACGGCTTCGGCCGACCGGACTCTCGAAAATTCAAGCGGGCAAGCGCGGCACGAGGATGTGCCGGCAACGACCGCGCACGCCTTGCGACCAGCTGACGTCGGTGGATCGTCCACCGACGAAGGCCAGCGCTTGCCCGAAAAATCAAAAGGGGGACAATCCCATGGCTTATCTCGACCTCGACAACATGTTCGCTTCGCCCGTCACCAGCCGCACGCAGGCTGTAGCAGCCCCCGCCCCGACCGGCTTTTCCGCGCTCGAATGGAGTGTCATCGCGCTCGCCAAGCGCGACACGTTGCGCAGCCTGTCCGGCCCCAGCCGCATGTCGCGGGCGATGGGCAGCCTGTTCGGCCTGAGCACCGCATCGCGTCTCGCCGATCCCCGGCTCGAGGCACTGCGACGGATGGCGGTGTACGCCTGGCGCCGCGGCTTCGCGCTGCCGATGGCCGAGATCCAGAACTTCCTCGCCGCCGGCTTTGCCGAGGCCCAGATCGAGACGCTCGTCGAGAGCGTGACCGGCATGCGCGTCGGCGCCCAGCAGAAGCGGAGCATCGCAGCGTGAACCAACTTACCACAATCACGGCCGCGAACGACGCCGACCTCGCGTCGTCGCCGCCCACGGACCGTCATCGACGGCCGGCATGGCAGCGCGGCGCGATGGTGCTCGTGCCGATCGCGCTGCTTGGTGCGGTAGGCGTGAAGATGTTCGATCATCCCGACGCGGCGATGGCGGCGCCACCGCCCGCCTCGGTCACGGTCGCGTCGCCGCTGGTGCGGCAGGTCAGCGAGTGGGACGATTA
Organism: Sphingomonas sp. AC411; assembly: GCF_979253035.1. Lineage (NCBI taxonomy): Bacteria > Pseudomonadati > Pseudomonadota > Alphaproteobacteria > Sphingomonadales > Sphingomonadaceae > Sphingomonas > Sphingomonas sp. AC411. The sequence goes on from NZ_CEEDAQ010000001.1 coordinate 2,198,123, forward strand.
TGTCGGCCGCTTCGCACCGAGCCGTACGGTAGAGATCCGTCCGCGCGTCGCGGGCGAAGTCACGGGCATCCACTTCCGCGACGGCGAGATCGTCAGCAAGGGCCAGTTGCTCTTCACGATCGACTCCCGCCCGTTCGCCGCGGCTCTGGCTGAGGCGCATGCCAACGTTGCGAGCGCGAAAAGTGCTCTGTCCCTCGCCCGCACCGACCTTGGTCGCGCGCAGCGACTCGTCGCCGACGAAGCGGTTTCGGCCGGCGAAGTTGATGCCCTTCGCGGCAGGCTCGAAGCAGCCCAAGCCGCACTCGCAGCCGCCCAAGCTCGCGAACGTGCCCGCGCTTTGGACGTGGGCTTCACGCAGGTTCGCGCACCGATCGGTGGTCGCATCTCCGATCGCCGCGTCGATGCGGGCAACCAGGTCGCGGGCGGCGAAGGCACCGGCGGCACGGTGCTGACGACGATCAACGCGCTCGACCCGATCTACTTCACCTTCGACGGCTCCGAGGCGCTGTACCTCAAGACGCAGCGCGCACGTCAGCCCGGCGCGGCCCCCGCCGCAGTCGAGATCCAGTTGCAGGACGAGACCGAGCATCGCTGGAAGGGCAAGCTCGACTTCACCGACAACGGGCTCGACCAGCGTTCGGGCACGATCCGTGGCCGCGCCGTGCTCGCCAATCCGGGGTATTTCCTGACGCCGGGGATGTTCGGTAACATGCGCCTTGCAAGTGCGGGGACGCGGCAGGCTCTGCTGGTGCCGGACGATGCGGTGCAGACCGATCAAGCGCGGAAAGTGTTGCTGACGATCGATGCGAAGAACGTCGTGAGCCAGAAGCCGGTCGAACTAGGACCGGTGGTCGATGGATTGCGGATCGTGCGCTCGGGGATCGGGCCGAACGACCGGATCATCATCCAGGGTACGCAAATGGCGATGCCTGGCGCGACGGTTGCGCCGAAGGTCGGCCGGATCGTGGTGGCGTCGGGTGCGACTGCGCCGGCGTCGGTTCAGCCGATCTCGGGTGAGGCCACGCTCGCCAAGTAACCACCGCTCCCGGCGAAGGCCGGGGCCCAGGTGGGATAGCGTTTCGATGTAATTATTGCGGTTCGCCCAACTGGGCCCCGGCCTCCGCCGGGGAACGGCTGGTGTTGCGCGTCTCGTCCGCGGGCCCGCGCGCCCTCTACCGAGGAAATTCCCATGCGCTTCTCGCGCTTCTTCATCACCCGGCCGATCTTCGCGGGCGTGATCGCGGTGATCATCACGATCGTCGGTGCGATCGCCTACATGACGCTGCCGGTGTCGCAATATCCCGACATCGTCCCCCCACCGTCACCGTCAGCGCGACCTATCCCGGCGCCTCGGCCGAGACGGTCGCCGAGACCGTCGCCGCGCCGATCGAGCAGGAGATCAACGGCGTCGACAACATGCTGTACCAGTCGTCGCAATCGACCGGCGACGGCAGGGTCACGATCACCGTCACCTTCAAGATCGGCACGGACCTCGATGCGGCGCAGGTGCTCGTCCAGAACCGCGTCGCGATCGCCGTCCCGCGCCTTCCCGAAGACGTCCAGCGTCTCGGCGTGGTCACGCGCAAGACGTCGCCGGACTTCCTGATGGTGGTGAACCTCGTCTCGCCCGACAACTCGCTCGATCGCGGCTACATCTCCAACTACGCGCTGACCCAGGTCCGCGATCGCCTCAGCCGCATCGACGGCGTCGGCGACGTGCAGCTGTTCGGCGCGCGCGACTATTCGATGCGCATCTGGATCGACCCCGGTCGCGCCGCCGCGCTCGACCTCACCGCCGGCGAGATCGTCGCGGCACTCCGCGCGCAGAACGTCCAGGTCGCCGCCGGCACGCTCGGCCAGCCGCCGTACGACAAGGGCAACAGCGCGTTCCAGCTCAACGTCGAGACGCAGGGCCGCCTGACCGATCCCAAGCAGTTCGCCGACGTCGTCATCCGCACCGACGCGCAAGGCCGCCAGGTCCGCGTCTCGGACGTCGCCCGCGTCGAACTCGGCGCGCAGGATTACGGCGCCAACACCTATCTCAGCGGCAAGCCCACGGTCATCGCCGCGGTCTTCCAGCGCCCCGGCTCGAACGCACTCGGCGCGGCACAGGCCGTCACCGCCGAGATGGAAAGCATGTCGAAGCGCTTCCCCAAGGGGCTGGAATACAAGGTCATCTACAACCCGACCGAGTTCATCGCGCAGTCGATCGACGCGGTGAAGCACACGCTCTTCGAGGCGATGGTCCTCGTGGTCCTCGTCATCCTCGTCTTCCTGCAGAAATGGCGTGCGGCGATCATCCCGATCGTAGCGATCCCGGTCTCGCTGATCGGCACCTTCGCGGTGCTCGCCGCCGCCGGATACAGCCTCAACAACCTGTCGCTGTTCGGCCTCGTCCTCGCGATCGGCATCGTCGTCGATGATGCGATCGTCGTGGTCGAGAATGTCGAGCGCAACCTCGAACACGGGCTCTCCCCATTGGAGGCGGCGCGGACGTCGATGGACGAAGTGTCGGGCGCGCTCGTCGCGATCGTGCTCGTGTTGTGCGCGGTGTTCATCCCGACCGTCTTCCTCACCGGGCTTTCGGGCGCGTTCTACCGTCAGTTCGCGGTGACGATCTCGACCGCGACGATCATCTCGCTGCTGATCTCGCTGACGCTGTCGCCGGCACTCGCGGCGATGCTGCTCAAGCCGACCGCCCCCGCCGACTCGGGCAACCGCGTAACACGCGCATTGCGTCGCGCCGGCGACGCCTTCAACCGCGGGTTCGAGCGGATGGGCGATGCGTATGCCCGCCTCACGCAACGCCTGGTCACCGCGCCGAAGCGGATGATGGTCGCCTATGCCGCGCTGATCGCGGTCACGGTCGGCGTGTTCATGGTCACCCCGTCGGGCTTCGTTCCCGCACAGGACCAGGGCTACTTCCTGACCGTCATCCAACTTCCGCCCGGCTCGTCGGTCGAGCGTACCGATGCAGTCATGCAGAAGGTCGCCAAGCGCATCCTGCCGCTCGCCGGCGTCAAAGGCGCGGTGATGCTCGCGGGCTTCGACGGCCCGTCGCAGACGCTCGCCCCAACTCGGCCGCCGCGTACATCCCGCTGAAGAGCTTCGAGGAACGCAAGAAACTCGGCGTCACGCTCGCGAGCATCATGGCGGAGTCGCAGAAGGCGACCGGCGACATCACCGAAGCGCGTCTGCTGATCGTCCCGCCACCGCTGATCCAGGGCATCGGCTCGGCCGGCGGCTACCGCCTGATGGTGCAGGACCAGGGTGGCCACGGTTACGGCGAACTCGGCAAGACGAGCTACGCGCTGATCGGCCAGGCCAACCAGACCAAGGGTCTCGCCCAGGTCTACACCTTCTTCGACACCGCCACGCCGCGCATCTTCGCCGATGTAGACCGCGCCAAGGCCAACCTTCTCGGCGTCCCACCCGAGCGCGTGTTCGAAGCGTTGCAGGTCTATCTCGGCTCGGCATTCGTCAACGACTTCAACCTGTTGGGACGCACCTTCCGCGTCACGGCACAAGCCGACGCACCGTTCCGCAACACCACCGCGGACATCGCCAACCTGAAGACACGCTCAAATTCGGGCCAGATGGTCCCGGTCGGCTCGGTCTCGACCTTCAAGGACAAAACCGGCCCGTACCGCGTGGTCCGCTACAACCTCTTCCCCGCGGTCGAGGTCGATGGCGACACCGCCAAGGGCTACTCGTCCGGCCAGTCGCTGGTCGCGATGGAGAAGCTTGCCGATGCATCGCTGCCCGCCGGCTACGCGCATGAATGGACCGGCATTGCCTACCAGCAAAAGGCCGCCGGCAGCACCGCCGCGCTCGTCTTCGGCATGGCGGTGGTGTTCGTCTTCCTCGTGCTCGCCGCGCAATATGAGAGCCTGACGTTGCCGCTCGCGATCATCCTGATCGTGCCGATGTGCCTGTTGGCCGCGATGACCGGCGTGAACCTGCGGGGTATGGACAACAACGTCCTCACGCAGATCGGCCTGGTCGTGCTGATTGCGCTCGCCGCGAAGAACGCGATCCTCGTGGTCGAGTTCGCCAAGCAGGCCGAGGAACAGGACGGCCTCACCCCGGTCGAGGCGGCAGTGCGCGCGGCGAAGGACCGGTTGCGGCCGATCCTGATGACGAGCTTCGCGTTCATCCTCGGCGCGGTGCCGCTGGTGATCGCCGAGGGCGCGGGTGCGGAACTCCGCCAGGCGCTCGGCACCGCGGTGTTCTTCGGGATGATCGGCGTGACCGGCTTCGGCCTGCTCTTCACCCCCACCTTCTATGTCGTCGCACGGGCGCTGGCGATGCGGTTCGAACGCCGCCGTCCTGCAACCGGGGGCCCAGCTGCCCCCGCCGCGACTCTACAGCCAGCCGAATAGGACCAGCATCATGAAGTCCGTCCTCCTCGCGAGCCTCTCGGCGCTGACGCTCGCCGCCTGCGCCGCCGGCCCCGACTATGTCGCGCCGATCACCCCACCCAAGGCGGCGGCGTCGTTCGCCACCGCAAACGCCGCCACCGTCACGACGGCGCCCGACAACGACTGGTGGCGGATGTACCGCGACCCGGTCCTCGACGGCCTCGTCGCGGATGCATTGGCAGCGAACACCGACCTCCGCGTCGCCGTCGCGCGGCTCGACAGCGCCCGCGCCTCGTTGCGCGGCGCCAAGACCGACCGCGAGCCCCAGGTGAACGCCGGCGCGAGCGGCAACTATTCCCGCACCTCGCAACTCCAGAACCTCCCAGGTTTCGACCGCCAGCGCGCCACCTACGATGTCGGCCTCGACGTCAGCTACGAGGTCGATCTCGCCGGCCGAGTCCGCCGCAACGTCGAAGCCGCGCGCGGCGACGTCGGTGCGGCACAAGCCGATGCAGACGCGGTACGAGTCTCGATCGTCGCGGCAACAACCCGCGCCTATGTCGACGCAGCCTCGGCCGCCGAACGCCTCGCGGTCGCCAAGCGGATCGTCGACCTGCTCGACACGTCGAACACGCTGACCGGCAAGCGCGTCGACGCCGGCCGTGCAGCCCGCCTCGACCAGGTCCGGATCGCAGCCTTGCGGGATCAGCGCGCCGCCAACATCCCGCAGATCGAAGCCGAGCGCCAAGCCGCGCTCTTCCGCCTTGCCACGCTCACCGGCCGCACCCCGCAGGACCTGCCCGCGGCTGCCGGTGCCCGCACCACCACGCCCCGCCTCGACCAGCCGATCCCGATCGGCGACGGCGCGACGCTGCTCGCCCGCCGCCCCGACGTCCACGCCGCCGAGCGTCGCCTCGCGGCGGCGACCGCTCGGATCGGCGTCCAGACCTCGCAGCTCTATCCGCAGATCTCGCTCGGCGGATCGATCGGCTCGACCGCGCTCAGCGTCGGCGACATCTTCACCGGCGGCCCGGTCCGCTGGCTGCTCGGCCCGCTGCTGAACTGGTCGCTCAACCAGTCAGCCGCGCGCGCGCATCGCCGGTGCCGAAGCCGACACTCGCGGTGCGCTCGCCAATTTCGACGGCAGCGTCCTCGCCGCGCTCGAGGAAACCGAAACCGCGCTGTCCAACTACGCGCGTGAACTCGATCGTCGCACGCAGTTGCAGTCCGCGCACGACAACGCCGCCACCGCCGCCCGCATCACCCGCGCCCGCCAGCGCGAAGGCCAGATCGACTTCCTCGACGTCCTCGACGCGGAACGGACGCTGGCCGACACCGACACGGATCTCGCCGCCGCCGATGCGCGGATCGCTGGCGCGCAGGTCGACCTGTTCCGGGCATTGGGGGGCGGCTGGCAGGTCGCGCCCAAGCCCGCCTGAACGATCGAACCAGCGCGTTAACTAACTTTTGAAACACGCCCGCAACTAAACTGTATCAAGCAGGTTGGAACGATGGAGATCATCATGACCGACCAGGGCCTACCCGAGACCGAGTGTACGCAGGCGTGGCGTGCACAGGTTCGGTACCATCTGGACCGCGCGGAGCAGGAGCAGGGGCTTGCCCGCCGGTCTCGATCGGCCGCCGCGCGAACCGCGCATAATGTCCTGCGCGACCATCATCTGCAGCTCGCGGCGTCGGCTGAACAGGTCGCCGAGATGCCGAATGCCGAGCCGCCGCAGAGTTCGGCGCTCCAGCATACCGGCTGGCTGATGCGCGAAAGCTACCGCGACACCAACTGAGCCGTCGTTCAGTCGATGTCGACCTTGCCGAGGTTGATCCCGTCGTAGAGCGCGAGCAGAGCGGTCACTTCCTCGACGACGGTTTCCTGTTCGGCGCGCCAGCGGGCGGTCGCGTCGTTCTGCGGCACGCCGTCCATGCCGTCGTGCAGCGTGAACCCCTGGTCTATCAGCCAGATCGCATCCGACGCGCGCGAACGCTGCCGTCGCAGGTGATAGACCCATTGCTCGATGATCCCCGAAGGAACCAGTCTATCCAGATCGCCCATTCCGGATCGGTAGGCCAAGGTCGACGGCAATGCCAGCCCGCGAACCGCCGTTTTGTCCGATCTCGGGGCCTATTAACCCTCTCCTGAAATTCGACCGCAACACAACGGGTTCAGCACGGTGGGGATGGATATGCTGCCGCCCCTTCCGTGATCGAACGCCGCATGGACGATCAATCCGTTCTCGCCCACCGTGCGCGCAACGCCGACGTCGCTCGGATGCACGAGGATCTGGCGCGATTCTACCGCGAACAACTGATTGCCGTGCTCAGGGCCTGACCCCACGGACTGACAGCGCAGCCGTATGACGCCGCGGCGAAACGGCGCTAGACGCGACCGATGACTGCGCTCGACGAATCCTCCGATTTGCCCGTCTCATGCTGGATCGGAACCTATGCCGGCGGTGGCGGCGCGGGCCTCTATCCGTTGCCGGGTGACGGGGATCGGCTTGGCGTAGGCGCCCCCTATGGCGCCGCCGCGAACGCCTCGTTCGGCGTGTATTCGTCGCGGTTCGATCTTCACTATCTGGTCGACGAACGCGATGACGGGATGCTCGGGCTGTATCGGCATGCGGGTTCGGGCTGGACCTGTCTCGGGCAGGTGACGACGGGCGGCTCGGCCCCCTGCCATGTCGCGCTCGACGCCACGCAATCCTGCGTCGCGGTCGCCAATTATGCGAGCGGCAGCGTCGCGCTGTACCGGCTCGATGCCAGCGGAATGCCGGTCGCACCGCCGATCGTGCACGCGAACAGCGGCAACGGGCCGAACCCCGACCGCCAGCAATCGCCGCATGCGCACTGGGTCGGCTTCGGTCCCGACAACCGGACGATGTACGCCACCGATCTGGGAACCGACGAGGTTCGCGCCTTCGCCTTCGACGCCGAGCAGGGCACGCTCGATGCGCCGCGCACCGCGTTCGCCGCGCCGCCCGGCTCGGGTCCGCGCCATATGCTGTTTCATCCCCGCCACCCGCACACGGCGTATCTCGCCTGCGAACTCACGAGCGCGCTGGTCGTGCTGGACCTCGTCGGAACGGAGTTGCGCGAACGTGCCACGCTTTCCACGCTTCCCACCGGGTGGCCCGATGGATGGCAGGGAGCGAACATCCTGGCGCACATCGGCGCCAATGCCGCGGGCGATCGGCTGTACGTGTCCAACCGCGGGCATGAGAGCATCGCGGTCTTCGCGCTCGATCCCCATGGCGACGCGACCCTCATCCAGCATGTCGCCAGCGGTGGCCTGTCGCCGCGGTTCTTCCTGATCCTGGAAGCAGAGCGCCGGATGATCGTCGTCCACGAACGCGATCACCGCGTCACGATGCTCGATATCCTGCCGGACGGGACGCTCGCCCCGACCGGCCTCGCGGTCACCGTTCCCGGCGCCGCGTTCGCGCTCCTTGGCTGACGTTCGACCGGGTCAGCTGACGCTGGCGATCAACAACGTCAGTTCGTCGCGGACCGGGTTCACGTCGATCTGGAGCGGCTTCGCTGTCCGGCGCTTGACCGGATAGGATGCGCGCACCGCATCGCACAGATCCTTGACCGGCACGCGGACGCAGGCGCCCTCGTCGCAGACCAGGCGTGGCGTGTTGATGGACTGGGTGCAGGTCACGGGCGCGGCGGCCCAGGCTGGCATCGCGCCGGATAAAAGGCACGCGGCTGCGACCCGCAAAGCGGTGGTCTTGATCGTCATGGTTTCTGGCCCCCACAGGCATTTCGTAACTGGTAAACGGAGCGTTAGGGGCAAGTGGTTGCGATAACGTTTCTATTGCCCCGGTCAGCGGGTCATCGACCGCCTGTCATAAGGAAATGACAGTTCGCCTCAGTCCGCCGCGATCGGCCCCTGCGGCGGACTGGCACGGCGCGTGAACCAGACGATGATCACCATCGCCAGACACAGCCAGGCTGACAGGCGGAACAGGTCGGTCGACGCGAGCAGATACGCCTGCGCCACCATCTGCCGGGTGATCGCGCCCGCTGCCTGGACGTCGGTCAGCCCCATCCGCGTCAGCGCGCCCTGCGCCATCTGGTAGGGCGAGCCCGTCCCGATCGCCTCCGACAGTCGGCTCTGGTGCAGCGTCTCGCGGCGATCCCACGCCGTCGTGAAGATCGACGCGGCGAAACTGCCCGAGGTGATGCGCGCGAAGTTCGAGATGCCGGTCGCGGACGGCAGCCGCTCCGCCGGGATTCGGTCGAGCGAGATCGTCAGCATCGCGAGAAAGAACGTGCTCATCGCGATCCCCTGCACCATCAACGGCAGCATCAGGTCGTAGAAGCTTGCCCCCGTGGTGTAGCCCGAGCGGAGATAATAGGAGTAGCCGAACGACGCGAACGCCACGGTGGCGAGGATGCGTGCGTCGATCTTGCCGCTCAGCCGCGCCACGAACGGCGTCAGGATCACCGCCACCGCCCCCGATGGCGCCGCGACAAGGCCTGCCCAGGTCGCGGTATAGCCGAGCTGCGTCTGCAACCACAGCGGCAGCAGCAGCGTATTGGCGAAGAACACCGCATAGCCGAGGCAGAACGCGATCGTGCCGATGGTGAAGTTGCGGCTCTTGAACAGCGACAGGTTCACCGCCGGATTGGCGTCGGTCAGCTCCCAGATGATCCACCCGATAAAGCCGATCGTCGCGACGACCGCCGCGATGACGATCCGGTCGGCGGCGAACCAGTCGTCGTTCTTGCCGAGATCGAGCACGATCTGCAGCGCACCGACCCACACCACGAGCAGGATCAATCCGACCTGGTCGATCGGCAGTTTCCGTGTCGGCGTGTCGCGCTTGCCGAGCTTGTTCCAGCACACGAACGCGCAGAACATCCCGAACGGCACGTTGATCAGGAAAATCCAGCTCCAGTGATAATTATCGGAGATGTAGCCGCCGAGGATCGGTCCCATGATCGGCGCGACCAACGTCGTCATCGACCAGATTCCGAGCGCGGTGGAGCGCTTGTGGACGGGGAAGATCGCGATCAGCAGCGCCTGGCTGCCGGGGATCATCGGTCCGGATACCGCGCCCTGGAGAATACGAAAGCCGATCAGCGACGGCAGGTCCCATGCGATCCCGCACAGGAACGACGCGATCGTGAACAGGAAGACGGACACGCAGAACGTCCGCACCACCCCGAACCGGCCCATCAGCCAGCCAGTCAGCGGCACCGCGACACCGTTGGCGACCGCGAACGCCGTGACGATCCAGGTGGAGTTGTCGCTGGAGACGCCGAGATTGCCGGCGATCGTCGGCAGCGAGACGTTGGCGATAGTGGTGTCGAGCACTTGCATGAACGTGCCGAGCGCCAGCGCGAACGCGGTCAGCGCGAGCGAGCCGCCGACGAGTGGGGCTGGGCCAGGACCTGAGGGAGCGGCCATTATGCTGCGCTCCGATCAAGCGCGAAGCCAAAATAACAAGCACCACCCCGGCGAAGGCCGGGGCCCAATTGGGAAACGCTGCTGATAGAGGACGACGTTCCATTACGACCACCTCCCCAATTGGGCCCCGGCCTCCGCCGGGGTGGTGCGCCCAACACAGCGAACCGCCCCTTCCTGTTCTCCCGCGAAGGCGGGAGCCCAGTCTGGGCTCCCGCCTTCGCGGAGAACAAGAAGGGCATGCCGAATTCAGTCAGGCACGCCACACCCTCTTTGCTCACCACCCCTGATACCGCCCGATCATCACCGGTTCGCCGCAATGATCTGCCGGATCTTCGCCTCGACCGCAGCATCGCCCGCGCCCGTCGCCAGCCCCTTATACGCCGCCACCGCCGGCCGCCCGACCATCGTCCCCGACTTGTCCGCGGTATCGACGATCGTGTTGACCGACAGCCCGACCCGCAACGGATTGCGCCGCAATTCGCCCTTGTCGAGCGCGATGCGGACCGGCACGCGCTGGGTGATCTTGATCCAGTTGCCGCTCGCGTTCTGCGGCGGCAGCAGCGCGAACGCGTTGCCGCTGCCCGCACCCAGCCCGACGACCCGCCCGTGATAGACCAGGTCGTCGCCATACATGTCCGCCGTCATCGTCGCCGGCTGCCCGATCCGCAGATCGCGCAACTGCGTCTCGCGGAAGTTCGCGTCCACCCAGACGCGATCGAGCGGCACCACCGACATCAGCGGCATCCCCGCCGACACCTGCTGCCCGAGCTGCACGGTCCGCTGCGCCACCACCCCGTCGATCGGCGCGACCACATGCATGTGGCTGCGCGTGATCGCCGCGCGGCGATACGCCGCGATCGCCGCCATCACCGCCGGGTTGTTCGACACGGTCGTGCCGGCAACGCCGGTGCGCGACTGGGCCTGCTGGCTGCGCGCGAGTTGCAGCGTCGCCGCCGCCACCTTCACCTGATCCGCCGCATGGCTCAGCTCCTCACCCGAGATCGCGCCTTCCGCGGCCGCCCCGCGACGCCGCGCAAGATCGTTCCGCGCCCGCGCCAGCTCGGCTTCGGCCTGCACGACCGCCGCGCCGGTCTCGTTCACCTTCGAGAAGTCCGACCGGGTCGAGCGTACCGCCCGCGCCAGCTCCGCCTCCGCCGATGCCAGGCCGACATCCGCGCTCGCCGCATCGAGGTCGATCAACGGCTGCCCCGCCTTCACCACCTGCGTGTTGTCGGCATGGATCGCGGTCACCTGCCCCGGATCGCGCGCGGTGATCGCCACCACGTCGCCTGCGACATACGCGTCGTCGGTCTCCTGTTCGGGCGCGGCGAGCAGGAAATGGAACACCGCCCACACGATCGCGCCGATCACGACGACGACGCCGAGGATCGTCAGCGCCCGCTTGCGCGCTCTCGGATTGCCGGCCGGTGCGGGTGCGTCAGTGGGTGCGGGGGCCGGTGCGGGAGCCGGATCGGTCTGCGTATCGGTCATCGTGTCACATCCTGAAAATCGAAACCGCCACCCAGCGCCAGCACCAGCTGGACGCGCTGTTGGGCTGCATTGGCGGCAAGATCGGCATCCGCCTGTTCGGCGGCGAGCAACCGCACGTCGTTGTCGACGAGGTCGAGCCGGCTATCGAGCCCGCTGGACACGCGAATGGCGTTCAACCGCCCGGTCTCGGCATAGCCGCGCACCACCTCGCGTTGTCGTTGCCGGTCGGCGTCCAGCGCACCGATCCGCGCCACCGCATCCGCCGCCTCGCGCACCGCACCGACCACCCGGTCGTTATAGTCTGCGGTCGCCAGATCGAACGCCGCGGTCGCGCCCGCGAGATCGGCCTTCAACCGGCCATTGTCGAAGATCGGCAAATGGATCGCCGGCCCGACGCCCACCGTCCCGGCATCGAGCGATACCAGATTGCCGAGCCCGACCGCCTGGAACCCTGCCAACCCCGCCAGGTTCACGTTTGGATAAAGGCGCGCCGTGCCACCTGACGCCCCGCCGCTGCCGCTTCGATCCGCGCCTGCGCCGCACCGATATCCGCCCGCCGCGCGAGCAGATCGGCCGGCACCGTGCTCGGCAACGGCAGTACCGCATCGAGCTTCAACGCGGTCGCGCCGATCGTCGCCGGATAATCCACCCCGCGCCCGGCCAGCGCCGCCAGCGCGTTCTTCGCCAGCACCTGCGCGGCCTGCGCACGCACCAGCGCCTGCCGCGCCTGCGCCAGCAGCGTCGTCGCCGCCTGCGCATCCAGCTTGCTGCCCAGCTTGTTGCGGATCCGCACGTTGACCAGCCGCAGCGTATTCTCGCGCGTCGCGATCGTCCGCGTCGCGATCCCCGCCTGCGCCTCGGCGCGTTCGAGGTCGATATAGGTCTGCACCACCGCCCCCGACAGCGCCAGCCGCGCCGCCGCCACGTCGAGCGCCGCCGCGAGCACCGACGCGCGTGCGCCCGCGATCGCCGCCTTCTGCCGCCCGAACAGATCGAGGTTCCACGACAGGTTTGCCGCAACCGTCCCGACGAACCGGGTCGACCCGGCAAAGGGCGGCGGGATCGTGTACCGCCCGCTCAACCGCGCATATTGTTCCTGCGCATCGAGCGTCACGTCCGGGCCATTCTCCGCGCGGTTCGTCGACAACACCGCCTGCGCCTGCGCAACCCGCGCGAGCGCCGCGTCGAGCGACGGATTGCCCGCCACCGCGTCGCTCACCAGCCGGTCCAGTTGCGGATCGCCGAACCCGCGCCACCAGTCGGCCGCGATCACCGGTGCGGCATCCGTCGACAGTCCCAGCACGGTGGTCGACACCGGCTCGACGATGCCCTTGGAGGCGGGAATCGCGCATCCCGCCAGCAGCCCCGCCACCGTCACCGTCATCGCCACCGGCGCGAGCGCCAAACATATCCTCATGGCCCCCGATCTCGTGGCCCCCGATCTCATGGCCCCCAATTTCATGGCCTGAGTCCTTCGGTCAGAGCATCGTCGAGCGTCGTGCGGAGTTTCTGCATCAGTTCGATCAGCTTTTCGATTTCGTCACGATCCCAGTCCGTCAGCAGGACGTTCCAGTACGTGATGATGCGGTCGCGACAGCGGATCGCCGCCGCCTCGCCATCCGGCGTGAGTTCGAGATTGAGCACCCGGCGATCGTCGATCGCGCGCGACCGCGTTACCCAGCCCTGTTGCTCCATCGCGTCGACCAGCCGGGTCGTCGCGCCCTTGTCGTGCGAAAGGTCGCGCGCGAGATCGGCGCATGTCGAGGATCGTCCCGCCAGCATCGACATTAGCGCCGACCATTGCGTCCCCGACATGCCCTCCGCAGCGAAGACGGGCTCGATCAGGCTCTGCCCGATCTGGTGAATCCGGCGCGCGAGATAGCCGAGCGAACAGTCCGGCCCGAACGCTGCCTTGGTGTAGAAAGCCATATCATTGCCATGGCAACCATTGCTCAGGCAGTCAATTGTCCTTTATGCATGCCGGGACATCATCCGACGATCGAAGCCGCCGTTCTGCGATCCGAGTACCGACGAAGCTAAGAGACAACAAAACGACAACCCGAACGCCGGATCGGCCGATCAGGCGTCGCGCGTACCCTTCCGATCGAGTTCATCGAGACATTGGGCCAGCAACGCCCCGACGAGATGATCTAGTCGCTCGTCGGCGATCAGCAACGCTCGCGCGATCGCCTCGCGCAACGCGCCATTATCGTCCTGCCCATCTGCCATGCCGCGTGTTTGCCCGCCTCACAGGCGTTCGCAATTCACAAAGTTAAGTCCATATATCTTATACTGGATTAGTCCGACGCCGGCAGTCTTTTCCTGTGGCACGGCCGTCTTGCCCGGCCTAGCATCTGATATGACCATCGAAACCGAGTCGGCGAAGAACACATTGGCGCGGACGGCCGAGAACCTCATCCGGGTGCGTGCCCTGCGGACCGAGGTCTTTCCGAGCGACATCTTCGACGAGCATGCCTGGAATATGATGCTGCGTCTGTTCGTCGCGCAGGCGAACGACCATGCGATGTCCGAAAGCGAACTCATCGCGGCGACCGGTACGCCGCCGGGGGTGGGACAGCGCTGGCTTGCGCATCTCGTCGCCGACGGACAGATCGAACCCCATGCGGCCGGCGGCACGATAGCGCTGACGCCGTCGGCGCTGGAACGCATGGAGGGTTTTCTCCGCAACGCCAGCGCGACCCACCAGACCGATGGCCCCACCTGACGCCGGATTATGCTCGCCTGACGTCGGATTATACCCGCTGGATTATGATTGCGCAGGCCGGTCGAGGCCCGTCACGAAGATTAGCGCATTGACCGGCCCCCGCACCCTTCCCCGAAGCCCTCCCCTTGCTAAGGCCCCTCCGGTAACAGCATTTTTCGCTCGGTCCCCGACGCGCCCGCGTGGCCTATATGGCTGCTTTCCCTCGGCGCCCGGCGGCCCGACGCCCACGGGAAGGACCCCTATGACTGCCATTGGCCAGGATACCCTCAAGACCCGCACCAGCCTCTCCACCGGCGGCAAGTCGTACGACTATTACAGCCTCGCCAAGGCGTCCGAGCAGTTCGGCGACATCAGCCGCCTGCCGTTCTCGATGAAAGTCCTTCTCGAGAATTTGCTCCGCTTCGAGGACGGCGTGACCGTCACGCGCGAGGATATCCAGGCGATCGTCGACTGGCAGAAGGAGCGTCGCAGCGACCGCGAGATCCAGTATCGCCCCGCGCGCGTGCTGATGCAGGACTTCACCGGCGTGCCGTGCGTGGTCGATCTCGCCGCGATGCGCGACGCGATGACCAAGCTCGGCGGCAACCCCGAGAAGATCAACCCGCAGGTCCCCGTCCACCTCGTCATCGATCACTCGGTGATGGTCGACGAGTTCGGCACGCCCCAGGCGTTCCACGACAACGTCGACCTTGAGTACGAGCGCAACATCGAGCGCTACGAGTTCCTGAAGTGGGGTTCGAAGGCGCTCGACAATTTCCAGGTCGTTCCCCCGGCACCGGCATCTGCCACCAGGTGAACCTCGAATATATCGGTCAGGCCGTCTGGTCGTCGGCTTCGTCGGGTGACCACGGCGACGGCACGATGATCGCGTACCCGGACACGCTGGTCGGCACCGACAGCCACACGACGATGATCAACGGTCTCGGCGTGCTCGGCTGGGGCGTCGGCGGGATCGAGGCCGAGGCCGCGATGCTCGGCCAGCCCGTGTCGATGCTGATCCCCGAAGTCGTCGGCTTCAAGCTGACCGGCGCGCTGAACGAGGGCATCACCGCCACCGATCTCGTGCTCACCGTCACGCAGATGCTGCGCGCCAAGGGCGTCGTCGGCCGCTTCGTCGAGTTCTTCGGCCCCGGCCTGTCGTCGATGACGCTCGCCGATCGCGCGACGATCGCCAATATGGCGCCTGAATACGGCGCGACCTGCGGCTTCTTCCCGATCGACGACAAGACGCTCGATTACATGCGCCTCACCGCACGCTCGGACGAGAATGTCGAGCTGGTCGAGGCCTATGCCAAGGCCAACGGCTTCTGGCGCGACGAGAACGCGGAAGACCCCGTCTTCACCGACACGCTTGAGCTCGACATGGGCACCGTCGTCGCCTCGCTCGCCGGCCCGAAGCGCCCGCAGGATCGCGTCAGCCTCAACAAGGTCGATGAGGTGTTCAACAGCGACCTCCACAAGCTGTACCACAAGGAACAGCCCGCACGCGTCGCGGTCGAGGGTCGCGAGCATGACATCGGCGACGGCGACGTCGTGATCGCCGCGATCACCAGCTGCACCAACACCTCGAACCCGTCGGTGCTCGTTGCCGCCGGTCTCGTCGCACGCAAGGCCAACGCGCTCGGCCTCAAGTCGAAGCCGTGGGTGAAGACCTCGCTCGCCCCGGTTCGCAGGTCGTCACCGACTATCTCGACAAGGCCGGGCTGACCGCAGACCTGAACGCGCTCGGCTTCAACCTCGTCGGCTATGGCTGCACCACCTGCATCGGCAACTCGGGGCCGCTCGCGCCTGCGATTTCGGCCGCGATCAACGAGAACGACCTCGTCGCCGCGTCGGTGCTTTCGGGCAACCGCAACTTCGAGGGCCGCGTGTCACCCGACGTCCGCGCCAACTTCCTCGCCTCGCCGCCGCTCGTCGTCGCCTATGCGATCAAGGGCACCGTCACGACCGACATGATCGAGACGCCGCTCGGCCAGGGGTCTGACGGCCAGGACGTGTATCTGCGCGATATCTGGCCGACCAACGAGGAAGTCCGCACGACGATGGACGCCAACATCGACGCCGGCATGTTCGGCGCGCGCTACGGCGACGTCTATGCGGGCGACGCCAAGTGGCGCGAGATCGACGTCACGGGTTCGGACACCTACGCATGGCGCGCAGGCTCGACCTATGTCGCCAACCCGCCCTATTTCGAGGGCCTCAGCATGACGCCGTCGCCGGTGCAGGACATCATCGACGCCAAGCCGCTCGCGATCCTCGGCGATTCGATCACGACCGATCACATCTCGCCGGCCGGTTCGATCAAGGCCGACAGCCCCGCCGGCCGTTTCCTGCAGGAGCATCAGGTCAGCAAGGCCGACTTCAACAGCTATGGCGCGCGTCGCGGCAACCATGACGTGATGATGCGCGGCACCTTCGCCAACATCCGCATCAAGAACGAGATGGTCCCCGGCGTCGAAGGCGGCATGTCGAAGTACGACGGCGAGGTCATGGCGATCTACGACGCCGCCATGCGCTTCAAGCAGGACGGCACGCCGCTCGTGATCGTCGCCGGCAAGGAATACGGCACCGGCTCGTCGCGCGACTGGGCGGCGAAGGGCACCAACCTGCTCGGCGTCCGCGCCGTGATCACCGAGAGCTTCGAGCGCATCCACCGCTCGAACCTGGTCGGCATGGGCGTGCTGCCGTTGCAGTTCGCGGACGGTGTGGACCGCAAGACGCTCGGCCTCGACGGCTCGGAGACGTTCACGATCCTCGACGTGGCGAGCATCCGCCCGCGTCAGGACGTCACGGTGAAGATGACCCGCGCCGACGGGTCGAGCGAGACGTTCCAGACCAAGTGCCGGATCGATACCGTCAACGAGCTGGAATACTTCCTCAACGGCGGCATTCTCCACTACGTCCTGCGCAAGCTGGCCGCGTAAGACAACGCCCTACGATCCTCCCCCGCAAGGGGAGGTGGCGCCGGAGGCGACGGAGGGGAGGACACGGAACAGAGGTTTCCTTACCTCCCCTCCGACAGGCAAGTGCCTGCCACCTCCCCTGACGGGGGAGGATCGATAGGGTTGCACAATCTCAGGCTATTGCCGCGCGTCGCGCGATTCCCGAACGCTCCCAAACCAAAAGGCGGGGCGACCGTGAAGGTCGCCCCGTAGTTCAGGGAGAAGACCGGGACAGGGAGACCCGGTCAAGTCGCCGTCCACAGGGGAGAGGGAGCGGCGACGCACCCTCCTTCGGCTCGATATGTTGCAGTGATGTGTCGAACGGGGCGAATGACGAACTTTTCACCTAACAATGCAGAGATCGAAATCCTCCCCTGCAAGGGGAGGTGGCAGCGCGCAGTGCTGACGGAGGGGTGACCCGCTCTCGACAGGGCGACCCCTCCGTCGCTTCGCGCCACCTCCCCTCGCGGGGGAGGACAGCAATTCAGACCGATAGCGCCCGCCCCGCCACCACATCCAGCTTCGCCACCAACGCCGGATCGCGAGCCTCCCGCGCGGTAATGATCGCGCTGTCGAGACACGTATCGATCGGCGAAGCCTCCCGCTCAGCCGGCAGCGCGCGCAGCAACGCCATCACCATCACGCGCGCCTTGGCCGCATTGGCACCGAGTTGCGCGATCACCTGCGCGACATCGACGCCCGCCTCGTCCTCGCGCCAGCAATCGTAATCGGTGACCATGCCGACCAGCGCGTAGGAAGCTCCGCCTCGCGCGCGAGCTTGGCCTCGGGCATCGCGGTCATCCCGATCACATCGCAACCCCATTGGCGGTAGAGACGGCTTTCCGCACGGGTCGAGAATTGCGGGCCTTCCATCGCGAGATACGTGCCGCGATCGTCGACCTGCGCCCCGGCTTCGCGTGCTGCGTCCGCCGCATAGCGCGAGAGGCGCGGACAGACCGGGTCGGCCATCGAGACGTGCGCGACGAGGCCGGTGCCGAAGAAGCTCGACGGGCGCCCCTCGGTCCGATCGATGAACTGGTCGACGACGGTAAAACTGCCGGGCGGGCGGGCCTCGACCAGCGAGCCGACCGACGACACCGCCAGCACGTCGGTTACCCCAAGCCGCTTCAATGCATCGATATTCGCGCGGGCGTTGAGGTCTGAGGGCGCGATGCGGTGGCCCTGCCCATGCCGCGGCAGGAACGCCACCCCGACATGGCCGACGCGCCCGGTGTAGATCGCGTCCGAGGGTTCGCCCCAGGGCGTCTCGACCGTCTGCCAGCGCCCATCCTCGATCCCGTCGACCGCGTACAGCCCCGAGCCGCCGATGATCCCGATCGTCCAGCCGCTCATTCGGCCAGCGCTCGCGGCCGCGCGTAGACGAAGTAGATCACGAGCCCGAGCAGGTTCCAAAGCCCGAAATACAGCTGCGTCTTCGAGGGCAGGCTGAAGAACAGATACAGGCACCCGAGGATCCCGATCGCCCCAACCAGCGTCGCCGCCGGCGCGCGGAACGTCCGGACCGCATCGGGCGCACGGCGGCGCATCACTAGCATGCACGCACAGACTGCGACGAACGCGGCGAGCGTACCGGCATTGGCGAGCGCGGCAATCTCGGCGAGCGGCAACAGACCGGCGATCACCGCGACGATCGCCGCGGTGATCCAGGTGATGCGGACAGGTGCGCCACGCCTCGATACCTTGGCGAGGCTCAAGGGGAGCAATCCGTCGCGGGCCATCGTGAAGAAGATCCGGCTCTGGCCGAACAGGAAGGCGAGCAGCACGGTCGGGAGCGCGATCACCGCGGAGGCGCCGAGGAACGTCGCAAACCCGGGTCGGCCGATCTCGCGCAGGATCAGCGCGAGCGGCTCGGCGCTGCCGGCGAACCGCGTGTAGGACAGCGCGCCGACCGCGGCGACCGCGACCAGAATGTAGATCGCGATGCACGTGACCATCGACCCGACGATACCGATCGCGAGATCGCGACCGGGGTTCTTGGTCTCCTCCGCCGCCGTAGAAATCGCGTCGAAGCCGTAGAAGGCGAAGAAAATGATCGCCGCCGCCGCCATGACGCCGCGCTCGGCCCCGTCGGGCTGAACGGCCTTGGGAAAGCCGTAGGGCATGAACGGGTGTAAATTGGCGCTGTTGAAATACTTAAGCGCGATGAACACGAAGACGGTCAGTGCAATCATCTTAACGGCGACCAGCACCGCGTTCAGCGTCGCACTCTCGCGCGTGCCGAACGACAGCACGCCCGCGACGACCGCGATGATGAAGATCGCGGGGACGTTGAGGATACCGCCGAGTTCGGGGCTGAGCGTCAGCGCCTCGGGGAAGCCGAACGCGCCGCGCAGCAACGGCGCCGCGTACCCCGACCAGCCAACCGCGACGGTCGACACGACGAGCGAATATTCGAGGATCAGCGACCAGCCGATCACCCACGCGATCAGCTCGCCGAGCACCACATAGCTGTAGGTGTACGCGCTGCCCGAGGCCGGGATCATCGTCGCCATCTCGGCATAGGCGAGCGCCGCGCAGGCACAGATCCCGCCAGCGATCACGAACGACAGGATCACCGCCGGCCCGGCGAGCCCTGCGCCAACGCCGATCAGCGTCAGGATGCCGGTGCCGACGATCCCGCCGACGCCCATCGCGACGAGGTGCGGCCACGACAACGTCCGCGCGAGCTGGTGCTCAGGCGGCTGCTCGGTGACGATTTTTCGGCGAAACAAACTGGCCACGGATATCCCCTTTGTTGCCGCGGGGAGTGGCACAGGAGGGGCGCGACGGGCAAGGCCAGCGGCTTCTCCGCTCTTTGCGGCAAGCGCCTCCCGGAACGAGCCGGGCGGGGAGATTGCGCAATCAAAGAGACACTGCCCATCTTGCTCCCCTCCCTGAAAGGGAGGCGCTGGGAGTGGGTCGGCCCGCTTATGCCGCCGACGTTCGACGATACGGAAGCCGACCCACCCCGCCCCCTCCCTTCCAGGGAGGGAAGAAAATCGATCCGCCTAGTTTGAGCTCAGCGGCGTCTTAAACGGTAAAGCTCTCACCACACCCGCACGCACCCTTGGCGTTGGGGTTCTCGAATACAAAGCCGGCGGTGAAGTCGTCCTCGACCCAGTCCATCGTCGACCCGATCAGATACAGGATCGACCCGCCATCGACGAACAGCGTCCCCCCGGCGTATCAATTCGCTCGTCGAACGGTTTTGCCTCGGTGACGTAATCCACCGAATAGGCCAGCCCCGAACACCCCCGCTTGGGCGTCGACAGCTTCACCCCGATCGCGTCCGCCGGCGCGCGCGCCATCAAATCCGCAATCCGCGCGTGCGCGGTCGCCGTGAGGTTCAGCGCCGCCGGCCGTGCTCGCAATGTCGTCGCCATCACCAATTCCTTCTGCTCCCCTCCCGCCTGCGGGAGGGGTCGAGGAGGCCTTGACCAGCAATGTCACGCTCTCCCTCCCCTAACCCCTCCCGCAAGCGAGAGGGGACTGACTACAGCATGCCCAGCTCGAGCTTCGCCTCGTCCGACATCTTCTGCGGATCCCAAGGCGGATCCCAGACCAGGTTCACTTCCGCAAACCCGACCCCAGGCACCGACCCGACCCGCATCTCGACCTCGGCCGGCATCGACTCCGCGACCGGACAGTTCGGCGTGGTCAACGTCATCGCCACCACCGCATGGCCGTCCTCGGTCACCTCGACGCCGTAGATCAGCCCCAGGTCGTAAATGTTCACCGGGATCTCGGGATCGTAGATCTCCTTCAGCGCATCGATGATCGCATCGTACACCGCGCCACCGGGTTCGCCGGGCGCATCCACCTGCGGCTTCTGCGCCAGGAAACCCGCAAGATAATCCCGCTTCCGCTCCGCGTCGGAGTCCGTCTCCATGACGACCCGCGCCTTGGGCGGCGATGCGACGGCATCCACTTCCTCGATCTCGAACCGATCGCTCATCCAAAAATCCTCGTTACTCGCTCGATACCGCGCACCAGCGCCTCGACGTCCGCCGGCCCGTTATACACGCCTAAACTCGCGCGGGCCGTCGCCTCGACGCCCAGCGCCTCCATCAGCGGCTGGGCACAGTGATGCCCGGCGCGGATCGCGACGCGCTCCTCGTCCAATATGGTGCCGATGTCGTGCGGATGAACCCCTCGATCGTGAAGCTCACGATCCCCGCCGAGTCCGCGGGGCCGTAGAGGCGCACCGAATTGATCCCCGACAGCGCGTCGCGCGTCGCCGTCACCAGCGCGGTCTCGTGCGCGTGGATCGCATCGAGGCCGATGCTCTCGACATAGTCGATCGCCGCATGCAGCCCGAGCGCGCCGACGATATGCGGCGTCCCGGCCTCGAACCGGCCCGGCGGCGGCGCGTAGGTGGTCTTGGCGAACGACACCTTGTCGATCATCGACCCGCCCCCTGATACGGCGGCATCGCGTCGAGCAGTTCCGGCTTGGCCCAGAGCACACCGATCCCGGTCGGGCCGTACAGCTTGTGACCGGAGAACACGTAGAAATCGCACCCGATCGCCTTCACGTCGACCGCGATCCGCGGCACCGACTGGCAGCCGTCGAGCAGGATCTTCGCGCCGACCGAATGCGCGATCTCGGTCGCGCGCTTGGCATCGAGCACCGATCCCAGCACGTTCGAGACATGCCCGAGCGCGACCAGCTTGTGCGCCGGCGTGATCATGCGCTCCATCGCGTCGAGATCGATGCGGTGGTCGAGGGTGAGCGGGATGACGTCGATCGCCGCGCCGACGCGTTCGGCGATCATCTGCCACGGCACGATGTTCGAATGATGCTCGAGCATCGAGAGCAGGATGCGGTCGCCCGCCTTCAACTGCTCGCCGGCCCAGCATTGCGCGACGAGGTTGATGCCTTCGGTGGCGCCACGGACGAACACGACCTCGTCCGGCGAGCCCGCGCGGATGAACCGCGCGACCGCTTTCCGCGCGGCCTCATAGGCGACCGTCATGTCGGCCGAGCGCTGGTACACGCCGCGGTGCACGGTGGCGTAGGTCTCGCCATACGCGCGCGTAATCGCATCGACCACGACCTGCGGCTTCTGTGCGGTCGCTGCGGTGTCGAGATACGCCCAACCCTCCGGGATCGCCGGAAAATCGGACAGACGATCGAGGGGGCGCGTTTCGGTCATCACGGTCATCTTCCCCCTCCCTGAAAGGGAGGGGTCGAGGTGGGTCGGCCGCGGAGACTCGGTCACGCCAGCCAACGAGCCGACCCACCCCCAGCCCCTCCCTTCCAGGGAGGGGAGCGCGTTACGCCCGCTCACAACGCGCGCTCCAGCCACGCATCCGCATCCGCCACGAAAGCCTCCCGCACAGTCTCGTCCGCGATCTGCACGAACGCATCGCCGACGAACGCGCGCGTGAGCAGCGCCTGCGCCTTGGCATGCGGGATCCCGCGGCTCTGCATGTAGAACAGCGCGCGCTGGTCGAGCTCACCCACAGTGGCGCCGTGCGCGCATTTCACGTCGTCCGCGAAGATCTCCAGCTCGGGCTTCAGGTTGACCGTCGCGGTCCGCTGCAACAGCAACCCGCGCAGCGACTGCACGCCGTCGGTCTTCTGCGCATCGCGCGCCACCTCGACCCGCGCGGCAAGGCTCGCCGTCGACTTGTCCGCCGCGACTGCACGCCAGATCTGCTTGCTCTGCCCGTTCAGCGCGGCATGCCGCACCGACACCGCGCACTCCTGCCGCTGGTCGTTCCGCGTGAGCAACGCGCCGCCATATTCGGCAAACGCATCGTCGCCCGAGACGATGATCGACCCGTCGATCCGCGTACCCGCATCGCCGGCGCCCAGCACCGTCGCGATCAGGCTCGCGCCCGCATGGATGTCCACCTCGTCGCGCAACGACACGAAGCCATCGGTCTGCAACAACCGCACCGCGCGCGTCAGCTTCGCCCCCTTGCCGAGCGTCATCCGCGTCGACCGGTTCGACCAGCCGGCCCCGACATAGGTCTCGACCACCGACGCGCTCGCGCCCTCGGCAAGCAGGATTTCCGCCGGAAGCTGGTTCTCGCCACCGGTCGCGATGTGGACGATCTGGAGAAGCTCTGCCGCAGCGTTCGCCTCGACCCGGATCGACCAGCCGGTCCCGGTCGTGCGACGCCCAAGCACATGCGCGCCGCCATCGATCTGCGTGATCGCGACGTGCCGCAGATCGCTCCGCGCCTCGTCGAGCGCACCATCGACGAACACCGCCCGCGCACCCGGCAGATCGAGAAACCACTCGCCAGCATCCGGAGCAACGCCGCGCGGCAGTTCAGCCGCCGCCACAATCGCCGCCGGATCACCCCAGCGCCACGATTCCTCGCGCGTCGAGGGAAGTTCCATAACCGCGCTCATCGTGCACCCACTGCGCAGAAGAGGGGTTCACGCGGAGACGCGGAGACGCGGAGAAGAAGATTGGACTTGCCCGCAAGGGCTTCCAAATCATGAGCAATGAAGACACGCGGGAGCGTTGCCGAAGCGACGACACCTCCGCGTCTCCGCGTCTCCGCGTGAACCCAATTCTGCCTGCCTGCAGTGCTCAGCAAAGTCATGCGGCGATCCCCACATAGCCTTCGCTCTCGAGCTGCTGCGCGAGTTCCTTGCCGCCCGAGCGGACGATGCGGCCATCGGCGAGGACGTGGACGAAGTCCGGCTCCACGTAATCCAGCAACCGCTGATAATGCGTGATCAGCAGCACAGCCTTGTCGGGCGCGCGCATGATGCGGTTGATGCCGTCGCCGACGACGCGCAGCGCATCGATGTCGAGCCCCGAATCGGTCTCGTCGAGGATCGCGAACTTCGGGTTGACGATGCCCATCTGGACCATCTCGTTGCGCTTCTTCTCGCCACCCGAAAAGCCGACGTTCACCGGCCGCTTGAGCATGTCGTAATCCATGCCGAGCAGATCCGCCTGCCCGCGCGCGAGCTTCAGGAACTCGCCGCCCGACAACGGCTTCTCGTTGCGCGTCGCACGCTGGGCGTTGAGCGCCTCGCGGAGGAACTGGACGTTCGACACGCCGGGGATCTCGACCGGATACTGGAAGCCGAGGAACACGCCCGCCGCGGCACGCTCATGCGCCTCCAGCTCGAGCAGGTCGACGCCGTCGAACGTCACCGACCCCGCCGTGACCTCATAGCCGGGCCGCCCGCCGAGCACATAGCCCAGCGTCGACTTGCCCGCCCCGTTCGGCCCCATGATCGCGTGCACCTCGCCCGCGTTCACGGTGAGCGACAGGCCCTTGAGGATTTCCTTGCCGTCGATCTCGGCGTGAAGGTTTTCAATTTTCAGCATCGAATGTAGCCCAATTCCAAATCTCTAAAATGCGAGGCGCTGACTACGCCAACCCTACCCCGTCATTCCCGCGAAGGCGGAATCCACCCATCCGCATGCGCGAAAGGCGAAGTGGATTCCCGCCTGCGCGGGAATGACGGAACGAGGGGATCACCCCACGGAGCCTTCCAGCGAAATTCCCAGCAGCTTCTGCGCTTCCACCGCGAACTCCATAGGCAGCTGCTGCAGCACCTCGCGCGCGAAGCCGTTGACGATCAGCGCGACCGCCGCCTCCTGGTCCAACCCGCGCGACATCGCGTAGAACAGCTGGTCCTCGGAGATCTTCGACGTCGTCGCCTCATGCTCGATCTGCGCGGACGGGTTGCGGACCTCGATATACGGCACGGTATGCGCGCCGCACTGGTCGCCGAGCAACAGGCTGTCGCACTGCGTGAAATTCCGCACGCCCTCCGCGGTCGGCGCGACGCGCACCAGTCCGCGGTACGTGTTGTCCGAACGCCCCGCCGAAATTCCCTTCGACACGATCGTGGATCGCGTGTTCTTCCCGAGGTGGATCATCTTCGTGCCGGTATCGGCCTGCTGGCGATTGTTCGTCACCGCGACCGAATAGAACTCGCCGACCGAGCCATCGCCGAGCAGCACGCACGACGGGTATTTCCACGTAATCGCACTGCCGGTCTCGACCTGGGTCCAGCTGACCTTCGAGTTCTTGCCCTGGCACAATGCGCGCTTCGTGACGAAGTTGTAGATCCCGCCGACGCCGTTCTCGTCGCCCGGATACCAGTTCTGCACGGTCGAATATTTGATCTCGGCATCGTCGAGCACGACGAGTTCGACCACCGCCGCATGCAGCTGGTTCTCGT
The DNA here is from genome assembly GCF_979253035.1 of Sphingomonas sp. AC411. Classification (NCBI taxonomy): domain Bacteria; kingdom Pseudomonadati; phylum Pseudomonadota; class Alphaproteobacteria; order Sphingomonadales; family Sphingomonadaceae; genus Sphingomonas; species Sphingomonas sp. AC411. Next base: position 2,223,236 of record NZ_CEEDAQ010000001.1, read on the forward strand.
CGCGCATCGGCGCGGTGCAGCCTTCGAGATACGAGACGTACGAACCCTTGTCGGCGACGATCAGCGTACGTTCGAACTGCCCGGTATTCTCGGCGTTGATACGGAAGTACGTCGACAGCTCCATCGGGCAGCGGACGCCCTCCGGGATGTAGACGAACGTGCCGTCGGAGAAGACCGCCGAATTCAGCGTCGCGAAGTAATTGTCACGCTGCGGCACGACCTTGCCAAGCCACTTCCGGACGAGCTCGGGATATTCCTTGATCGCCTCGGAGATCGAGCGGAAGATCACGCCCGCGGCCTCGAGCTCCTTGCGGAACGTGGTCGCGACCGAGACGCTGTCGAACACCGCATCCACCGCGACGCGGCGCTTCGGGTTGCCGTCCGCGTCGAGCGGATCCTCGACCACGCCCGCCAGCATCTTCTGCTCGCCGATCGGAATGCCGAGCTTCTCGTAGACGCGCAGGATCTCGGGATCGACCTCGTCGAGCGACCCGAGTTTCGGCTTGGCCTTGGGCTCCGCGTAATAATACGCGTCCTGGTAATCGATCGGCGGGACGTTGAGCTTCGACCAGTCGGGCGCCTCCATCGTCTGCCACAACGCGAACGCCTTCAGCCGCCAGTCGAGCATCCACTGCGGCTCGCCCTTCTTGGCGGAAATGAAGCGCACCGTGTCTTCCGACAGACCTTTCGGCGCGAATTCCTGTTCGATGTCCGAGGAGAAGCCCCACTCGTACGTCTTGTTCGCGGCGGCATATGCCTCTGCGTTCCGGGTAGCCATTACGCTAGAACTCCTCCCCGGCGCAGGCCGGGGTCCAATTGGGTAGGTTGATGTAATTGCGCGCGATCTTCAGCCAATGCGCCGTCCCCAATTGGGCCCCGGCCTTCGCCGGGGTGGGTCGCCAGCGTGGCGAGCGACACACCGGCGAGCGCACCGCGAACCGCGCCGTTGACGGCGTTCCAGTGCGGCTTCACGCGGCAGCTCTGGTCGATGCAGCAATCCTGCGATGCGCCATCGACGCATGCGGTCAGCGCGATCGGCCCCTCGACCGCCTCGATGATGTCGGCGAGCGAGATCATCGCGGGCGGACGCGACAGGCGAAAGCCGCCGCCGGTGCCGCGCGTGCTCTCGATCAGGCCCGCGGCGGACAGCCGGCTCACCAGCTTCTGCACGGTCGGCAGCGGCACGCCGGTTTCTTCGGCGAGCAGCGTCGCGTTCAGCCGCGCGATACCGCCGCAATGACGCGCTGCGGCGCTCATCATCACGACTGCATAGTCGGCTAGGCTGGATAGACGCATGGTGGCTTCGGAGTCCAATCGGACCGATATGATCCGATTGGTCAAATGGGCTTTGTGCAGTGCATCGTCAACCCGGCGAGCGGTGCTAACGACTCGCAACTGGAAGCGGGTTTTATGCCTTGCGCACGACCCGAAAGCTTGACTTCCCCCTCCCTGGAAGGGAGGGGTCGAGGTGGGTCGGCTGCTGATGCGAGGGCACGCCAACCAACGGACCAACCCACCCCAGCCCCTCCCTTCCAGGGAGGGAGCAAGAATGAACCTTCCCGACCGATGGAGGGAGCAAGGATGAGCAATGGCCTTCTACCACCCGATCCTGTTCCGCCTCGACGCCGAGCGCGCGCATAGCCTGACCATCGCCGCGCTCGCCGCATGGGGCCGCGCCGGCACGCCCCTAGCTCCGAACGTACCGCGGCTCGCGACGACGGTTGCGGGGATCACCTTCCCCAATCCGGTCGGCCTCGCGGCAGGCGTCGACAAGGACGGCCGCGCGATCGACGGCTTCTTCGGGCTCGGGCTCGGCAGCGTCGAGATCGGCACGCTCACCCGCTCGCGCAGCCAGGCAACCCGAAGCCCCGCATCTTCCGCCTCCCCGAAGACCGCGCCGTCATCAACCGCCTCGGCTTCAACAATGGCGGCGTCGATGGCGCGCTTCCCCGCGCGCAGAGCGCAAGGCGCAACGGCATCCTCGGCATCAACGTCGGCGCGAACAAGGACGCCACCGACCGCACCGCCGACTATGTCCACGGCGTCACCCGCGCCGCGCCGCACGCCGACTACATCACGATCAACATCAGCTCTCCCAACACCCCCGGCCTGCGCGATCTCCAGCACGGCGCAGCGTTGCGCGACCTGCTCGCCGCCTGCACCGCCGCCAAGGGCACCACGCCGATCTTCCTCAAGGTCGCGCCCGATCTCGACCCCGCCGACATCGACGACATCGCCCGAGCAGCCCTCGACAACCGCATCGACGCGCTGATCGTCAACAACACGACCATCTCCCGCCCCGGCCTGCGCTCGGCCAATGCGAAGGAAACCGGCGGCCTGTCCGGTGCGCCCCTCGCCCCCTGGCCCGCCAACGCCTCGCCGATTTCCGCAAGGCAACGGGTGCCGCGATACCCCTGATCTCGGTCGGCGGCGTCGACAGCGGCGCGGAGGCCTATGCCCGCCTCCGCGCCGGCGCGAGCCTCGTCCAGCTGTATACCGCTTTGGTGTACGAAGGCCCCGGCCTCCCCGCCCGCATCCTCCGCGAACTGGACGCGCTACTGACCCGCGACGGCTTTGCCTCCGTCGCCGACGCGGTGCATGTCGACGCTCGCTAACCCTCCCGTCATCCCAGCGAAAGCTGGGATCCAGAGCCACGGACGTCGCCCTGTGTTGCTCTGGACCCTGGGTCGAGCCCAGGATGACGGACGTTTGGGGCTAACGGCTTGCCTCATACCCCAACCGCGCTACGCTCCCCCGCGATGAAGACCTCCCTCCTAGCGCTCGCCCTCCTCGTCCCCACCGCCACCGCAGAGGCGCGCCAACCCACCCCCGCCCCGGCCAATGACCAAGGCATGGTCAGCGCCGCCGACCCCCGCGCAGCCGCCGCCGGCGTCGAGATCCTCCGCGCGGGCGGCAGCGCCACCGACGCCGCAATCGCCACGATGCTCGCGCTCAACGTCGTCGAACCGCAAAGCTCCGGCATCGGCGGCGGCAGCTTCTGGGTCTCGCACGCCGCGGGCGGCGCACTCAGCACGATCGACGCGCGCGAAGAGGCTCCGCCGCCGCCGACGCCCGCTGGTTCTACGCCCCGACGGCACACCACTAAGCCACAGGGATGCGGTTCCCGGCGGCCGCAGCGTCGGCATCCCCGGCGCACTTCGCGGCATGGCGCTCGCACACCGTGCCTCGGGCAAGCTGCCCTGGGCGCAACTCTTCGCCCCAGCGATCCGGCTCGCCACCAACGGCTTCCAGGCCACCCCCGCCTCGTCAACGGCATGAAGTCCTACGGCGACCACGTCACGCCCGAGACCCGCGCGCTCTTCTCCGCCCCCGATGGCTCGCCGGTCGCGATCGGCGCGACGATCAAGAACCCGCAACAAGCCGCCCTCCTCCAGCGCATCGCTCGCCAAGGCCCCGACAGCTTCTACGTCGGCCCGCAGGCGCAGAAGATCGTCACCGCAGTCAACACAGCCGCGCGCAATCCGTCGAAGATGACGCTCGGCGATCTCGCCAGCTACGATGCCAAGAACCGCCCGCCGGTCTGCGTCAAATACCGCGTCTACCGCGTCTGCGGCATGGGCCCGCCCTCGTCCGGCGGCGTCACCGTGCTGATGATCCTGAAGCAGCTCGAACGCTTCGACATGGCAAAGCTCGGCAAGGACAACCCCCAGGCCTGGCACCTGTTCGCCGAATCCTCGCGTCTCGCCTATGCCGACCGCGACCTCTATGTCGGCGACCCCGATTTCGTCCGCGTGCCGGTACAGGGCATGCTCGACGCGAAGTACCTCGCGTCGCGCTCGGCCCTGATCTCCCCCACCACGACGATGGCGGGCGTCGCGCCCGGCACGCCCCCGGCGCCCCCGCCCGCACCCGCGCCCCGGTCAGCGAAGTCGCCGGCACCACCGACATCGCCACGGTCGACGCTAACGGCAACGTCGTCGAAGTCACGACCACCGTCGAGGGCTATTTCGGCTCCGGCATCACGGTCGACGGCACCGTCCTCAACAACCAGCTCACCGACTTCGACATCGTGCCCGAGAAGGACGGCGCGCTCGTCGCCAACCGCGTCGAGGGCGGCAAGCGTCCGCGCAGCTCCATGTCGCCGACGATCGTCTACGGCCCCGACGGGAAAGTCCGGCTCGCGGTCGGCGCGGCGGGCGGCTCGACGATCATAGCGCAGGTGGCCAAGGCGATCATCGGCGTGGTCGACTGGAAACTGTCCGCGCAGGACTCGATCGCGCTCGGGCTGCTCTACGCCCCCGGCCACGTCGCCGCGGCGGAAAAGGGCACGCAGATCGAGGCGATGATCCCCGCTCTGGAGGCGCTCGGCGAGACAGTGCGAGTCAAACCGCTCGGCCTGAAGGCAAACGCGATCGAACGCGTCGCCGGCAAATGGGTCGGCGCGGCAGACCCGCGCAGCGAAGGCGTCGCGATGAGCCAGGACGGCACCGTCACCCGGATCCAGCGCGTCGGCGCCCTCCAGCGCGCGCCGGAGTAGGACTCTCCGTCACCCCGGACTTGTTCCGGGGTCCACGGTCCCGCATCATCCAAGGCCTAAGAGTGCGCGGAACGGTGGATGCCGGAACAAGCCCGGCATGACGGGGAGATTCAACGCGGTATAGCTCGCTGCAAAGCCGTCATAAGACCAGCCGCATGAATGCCGGTCACAGAGCAGTTCAGGAGAGACAATGGCCCGCCAGCTCGAACGATTCCCGAACCTCGTCACGATGTTCTTCACACGCGCCGCGGAGAAAGGCGACGCGCCGTTCCTCTGGACCAAGACGAGCGGCACGTGGGTCGCCACGAGCTGGGCCGACGCCGCGCGGCAAGTCGCGAGCCTAGCCACCGCCCTCACCGCGATCGGCCTGAAGCGCGGCGACCGCGTCATGCTGGTCAGCGAGAACCGCCCCGAATGGTGCCTCAGCGACCTCGCGATCATGGCGGCGGGGTGCATCACCGTGCCGACCTACGTCACCAACACCGAACGCGATCACCTCCACATCATCGAGAACGCCGGCGCCTGCGCGATCATCGTCTCGACCGCGAAGCTCGCTAAGACGGTGCTCCCCGCGGTGATCCGGTCGAACCAGGCGCAGACCGTCATCGGGCTCGAGGACATGAAGGTCCCCGCGTCGATCGACTTCCACAACTGGCACGCGCTGATCGCCGCGCACCAGACCGCGCCCGCCGCCGCCGCGGCCCGCGCCGACTTCGCCCGCGAAGACCTCGCCTGCATCATCTACACCTCGGGCACCGGCGGCGCGCCGCGCGGCGTCATGCAGCACCACGGCGCGATCCTCCACAATTGCGCCGGCTGCGCGAGCGTGATCTCGGAGGATTTCGGCTGGGACAACGAGGTGTTCCTGTCGTTCCTGCCGCTCAGCCACGCCTACGAACACACCGGCGGCCAGCACTTCCCGATCTCGCTCGGCGGCCAGATCTATTACGCGGAAGGCCTCGAAAAGCTCGCCGCCAACATCGAGGAGACGCGCCCGACGATCATGTTCGTCGTCCCCCGCCTGTTCGAAGTCCTCCGCACGCGCATTTCAAAGACGATCGAGAAACAAGGCGGCGCGTCGGCGTATCTCCTCGCCCGCGCGCTCGACATCGGCGGCAAGCGCTACGCCGGCCGCCTCCGCCTGATCGACCGCCCTATGCAGGCCGCCGTCGCCACGCTCTTTAAACCGAAGATCTCGAAGAAGTTCGGTGGCCGGTTGAAAGCGATGATCTCGGGGGCGCCCCGCTAAACCCCGAAGTCGGCCTGTTCTTCGAGTCGCTCGGGCTCACCTTCCTGCAAGGCTATGGCCAGACCGAAGCGGCCCCCGTCATATCCTGCAACCGCCCCAAGGCCGGCGTCCGCATGGACTCGGTCGGCCCGGCGCTCAACGACACCGAGGTCCGCATCGCCGAGGACGGTGAAATCCTGGTCCGCGGCGAACTCGTCATGCACGGCTATTGGCGCAACGACGCCGAAACCGCGAAGGTCCTCAAGGACGGCTGGCTCCACACCGGCGACATCGGCGAGATCGACGACCGCGGCCGGATCCGCATCACCGACCGCAAGAAAGACCTGATCATCAACGACAAGGGCGAGAACGTCGCCCCGCAAAAGGTCGAGGGCATGCTGACGCTCCAGCCCGAGATCGCGCAGGCGATGATCGCCGGCGACAAGCGCCCGTACATGGTCGCGCTGGTCGTCCCCGATCCGGAATGGACGCAGGAATGGTGCGCAGGCAACGGCGACGCCTGCAGCTTCGCCCGGCTGGCCGAAAACAGCGAGTTCCGCACCGCAATCGGCCACGCGATCGAGCGAGTGAACAAGGACCTGACGGTGACAGAGCGCATCCGAAGGTTCGTACTCGCGGACGGCCCCTTCACAATCGAGAACGAGCAACTGACCCCGAGCCTCAAGATCCGCCGCCATGTGCTCAGGCAGGTCTACGGCGAAAGGCTGGACGGCTTGTATAAGAGCTGAGCTAAGCCACCGTATCCAATCTGCACCCCTCCCTGAAAGGGAGGGGCCGAGGGTGGGTAGGCTAGCGAGTGGCGCCGACCTCCGCCACGATCGCTTCGGCGACGCCATCCGGATTCCCCACGACGTCGGAATTCCAGAACCGGATTACGCGCCACCCCAGCCCTTCGAGAAACGCAGTTCGCCGCAAATCATAATCTGACTCGATATGCTGGCTCCCATCGAACTCGATCGCAAGCTTCACGCTACGACAGGCAAGATCGACGATGCAGCGGCCGACCACAAGCTGGCGCGTGAACCGCGGACGGAAGCCTGAAACTCGATGCCAGATCAGCCGCTCAGCTTCAGTCGCCTGTGTCCGCAGACTGCGCGCCCGGTTAGTCATCAAAGGCACGACGCGAGCCATACTCAGGATGCTGGGCCATCATAATACGGACGGCAACCCACTTCGGCCCCTCCCTTTCAGGGAGGGGTGAAGGATGGGCGGATTACTTGGCTGGCTTCTTCGCCGCAGCCGGCACGACCGCCATCGTCCAGTCCTTCTCCGGCCGCAGATACTTCGCCGCCGTCGCCTGCAACTCCACCGGCGTGGTGGCCACCAGGTCCGAAGCGATCCGCTGCGTCGCCGCGATCCGGCGCGGGTCGAAGGTCGCCCCGCCGAGCTGCTGCAACCAGAACTGGTTCCCGGTCGAGGCGCGCAGGATATACTGCCCCATCGGCTTCTTGATCCGGTCCAGCTCGTCCGGCGCGATCGGCGTCGACACCAGTTCGGCCGCGATCTGCCGCGCGATCTGGAAGAAGAACGACACCTTGTCCGGCGCGACTTGGCCTATCGCGACCATCCGCCCGCCGGTGTTCATCCCCACCGGCCACTGGCTCGACACGTTCGGGCTGTAGCTCGCCCCCGCCGCCTGCCGCAGCCGCTCGAACAACCGATCGCTGAACACCTGCGCCAGCACGTCGAGACGCCGCGCCTCGACGATATTGTCGATCCCACCACCCGTCGGCCAGGCGATCACCGCCGCCGCCTGGTTCTCAGGCCCGGTATGCGCGCGCATCACCGGCGTCGCGTTGTGCGCGGGGAAACCGACCGGTGCGCCGACCTTCGACACCGCCGTGCGCGGCTTCATCGCCCCGAACGACTTGGCGACCGCGGCGATCGCATCCTCGGTCTTCACGTCGCCGAAGATCGAGACCTCGATCGGCCCGGTCTTCAGGATCGGCTCCCAGAACGCGCGGAAGTCCTTCGCGTTGAGCGCTTCGACCGTCTCCTTCGACGGCGTCCCCCAGCGCGGATCGCCCGCGCGCAGCAAACCCTCGAGGTCGCGCGACAACACGCCATCCGGCGAAGAGTCATACCCGGCAAACCCGGCCAGCGCAGCGACCCGCGCACGCGCCACCGGCGCCGGATCCCAGGCCGGGAACGCGAGTTTTGCCGCCATCAACCGCAACTGGTCCGAATAATCCGCCGGCGAGGTGATCGCGCCCAGCGTGAACGCATCGTCGTCGATCCCGAAGTCGAGACCGATCCGCCGGCCCGCGGTAAGCTGGTCGAGATCGCCCTGGTCGAGCTTGCCGATGCCCCCGCGACCAGCGCGAGATCGCCCGCCCAGGCCGGCGTCGGCCGGTTCGACGGGATCGCGGTATAGCCGCCGCCGAACCGCACGCGCACATACACGCGCCCGGTCTCGCCCGCGTTCGGGAACAGCAGCACGCGCGTCCCGTTGGCGAAGTTCACCTGCTCCATGTCGAACGCGGCGATCTTCTCGCGGCTGGCCACGACGCCCGGCTTGCCGAGCGACGGCAGCTTCGAGAAATCGACCGCAGCCTGCGCACGACGCTTGCCGGCCAGGCCCGAAACATCCGCCTTCAGTGCGGTCGCCAGCTTGTTCGCAGCTCCCGCATCGGGGGTCTGCGTGTTCACCAGAGCGCGGGTCGCGGTCCCCTCGAAGATCGCCTTGCTCGACGCGAGCAGCGTGGCGGGCGTGAACATGCCCTTCGCCTTGGCGTCCTGCAAAATCTTGTACGACGTTTCCGGCCCGGCCACCGTCTCGCGGATGTCGAGCGCGCCGACCATGTCGTCCGCCTGCTTGGCGCCCGCCTCGACCCGCGCGGTCTCGACGCTGGTCCGCATGATCGTGTCGAAATCGGCATATTCGCGGTCGACCTCGGCTTGGCTCGGCGCGTTGGTCTGCGCGTCGGCGATCACCGCGCGGACGTCCTTCAACGCCGCTTCCCAGTCGGTGCCGATCGGCACGATGTTGACGCTGGTCAGGTTCGCCGAGCGCGACACGTCGTCGATCGACACGCCGGCCTGGAGGAAACTGCCGCCAGCCCGCGCCCGCGTCTCCAGCCGCCGGCTGATCAGCCGGGTGGCCAGCACGTCGACCAGCCGCTTCTGGTTCATGATCGCGGTATCGTCCTTATACTCCCAGGGCCGCACCACGCCGAGCGTCACCACCGCCGGGATCGCCGGCTCGGCGATCGTCGCGGAGACCGGCGCCTTCGGATCGGGCTTGCCGAAATCGGGCGCGGGCGTGACCGGGCCGATGCCCTTCCAGTCCGCGAAATTCTTGACGATCAACCGCCCGAACAGCGCCGGGTCCATGTCGCCCGAGATGATGACGACGGTATTCTCCGGCCGATACCAGCGATCGTGGAATGCCTTCACGGTGGCGCCGGTCGCGGCCTCCAGCGTCTTGATGTTGCCGATCGGCGAGCGATCCGCGAGCGGCTGCCCGGCGAAGAACGTCGCGCGGATCGCATCGCCGAAGCGCACCTGCGGCCCCGGCTGCTCGCGCTGTTCCGCCAGCACGATCGGGCGCTCGGCGGCGACCGACGCGTCGGTGATCGTCGGCTTCTCCATCATGCCGGCCATGATCTTCAGGCTCTCGTCGAGCCCCGCCTGGGTCGCCGAGGGAAGATCGAGCTTGAACGTGGTCGAGGTCGGCGTGGTCTGCGCGTTGGTGTCCGAGCCGAAGGTCGCGCCGAACCGCTGCCAGACGCGCTTGGCCTCACCGTCCGGCACGTATTCGGACCCGCGGAACGAGAGATGCTCGATGAAATGCGCGAAACCGCGCTCGCTGTCGGTTTCGTTCAACGAGCCGGCATCGATCCGCACGCGCACCGACACCTGGCCGGGTGGCACGCCGTTCTTGCGCACCGCGAACCGCATGCCGTTGGGCAGCGTGCCGAACTTCCACTCGGGATCGCGGGTGAGGTCGCTGCCCTTGTAGAGCCACGCGGTCGTATCGATTCCCGTCAGCTCGGGAAGCGTCGGCGCTTCTTTGGCGCCCCCTCGGCAACGGTGGAGGCGGCCTGCTGGGTCGCCATCTGGCCGCTCGCCGGGATAGCGAGGCCAAGGATGACGGGGAGCAGGACGGGAGCGCGATACAAGCGCGATAAGGATACCATGACGCATCTGTAGCGTCCCCGCGCGCGCATCGCCAGCGCCGCACAATACACCGCACAATCGAGGGTGGCCGCGCCTGCCATCATTTCGTCCAACACCAGCGGTATATCGTGTCCGAACAAGGGGATCGGCGCGATCGACGCGCCAGGATGCAGGATAGAAATGACGGTCGAAGCCGAACTGGGCCACAAACTGGGGCAGCCTTCATTGTGGCGGGAATCGGGCGGGCCGGCAGTACGCCGCAGCGCCCGTGTGCCCGATCTGAACGTGATCTCGGGCGCCCCGAAACCCGGCGCGCCGATGGTCGCCGAAGCCAACCGCCCGCTGATCATCCGCGTCGGCAAGCATCTGCGCGGCGTGTTCGACCGGATGATCGCCTCGTCCTCGCTGGTCGCCAACGATCCGGTGCTCGACGTCCGCGATTTCGCCTGGACCGCTGGGCTGCGTGAGAACTGGGCCGCGATCCGGGACGAAGCCGTCCATGTCGCGCTGCAAGGCGAGGCATCCCCAGCCTCGCGACGATCTCGCCCGATCACCGCTCGATCGCCGAAGTCGACAAATGGCGCTCGTTCTTCCTCTACGGCTATGGCTATCCGATCGAGGAGAGCCTCACGCGCTGCCCCAATACCGCTGCCGCCGTCGCGCGCATCCCCGGCCTCAACAGCGCGTTTTTCTCGATCCTCGCGCCCGGCACGCACATCCCCGAGCATCGCGGCGTGACCAAGGGCCTCATCACCTGCCACCTCGGCCTGATCGTCCCGCGCGACGGCGACGTCCGCATGCGAGTCCACGACCGCGTGGTGCGCTGGGCGGAAGGCGAAACGCTCGTGTTCGACGACACCTACAACCACGAGGTCTGGAACGACACGAGCGGCACCCGCGTCGTCCTGCTGATCCAGTTCGAACGCCCCTGCGCAACCCCGGCAAGTGGATCGCCGACCTGTTCCTCGGCATCGTCCGCCGCTCCGCCTTCGTCCAGGACGCGGTCCGCAACATCGGCAGCTGGAACGCCGCGGTGAAGGCGATGGACGTCTGAGCCTTTTGCCTTCTAACTCCCCTGCCCCTTCTAGCTCCCCTCCCTGGCAGGGAGGGGCTGGGGGTGGGTCGGCCGCTTGGCGAGCGTGACGACCATCACGAACCCACCCACCCCCAACCCCTCCCTTCACGAGGGAGGGGAGCAAGAAGAATGCCCTCCAACACACCCCCGAAAGAAACCGTTTCCCGTTCCCCGCTTGATCCCTCGCCCCCGCCGGGCCACATGCCCTTCATGCTGATCGAAACGGAATCCACCCCGAACCCCTCGACGTTGAAGTTCCTGCCGGGACGCGCCGTCATGGACGCCGGCACGCGCGACTTCGCCACCCCCGAGGAGGCCGAGACCAGTCCGCTGGCCGAGGCGATCTTCAATCTCGGCGACGTGACCGGCGTGTTCTTCGGCCGCGATTTCGTGTCGGTGACCGCCGCGCCCGGCGTCGCCTGGTCGGACCTGAAGCCCGACGTGCTCGCGATCCTGCTCGATCATTTCTCCGCCGCGATGCCGCTGTTCAAGCCCGCGCGCGCCGGCTTCTCGGTGCCGTCGGACGAGCCCGCGCTGTCGGACGACCCCGCCGATGCCGACATCGTCGCGCAGATCCGCGAACTGATCGACACCCGCGTCCGCCCGGCCGTCGCGAACGACGGTGGCGACATCGTCTATCGCGGCTTCGACAAGGGCAAGGTGTTCCTCCAACTGCAGGGCGCGTGCGCCGGCTGCCCGTCGTCGAGCGCGACGCTGAAGAACGGCATCGAGCAACTGCTGAAATACTACGTCCCCGAAGTCACCGAAGTGAGAGCCGTCTGATGCGCGCGAAACTCGACGATACCGTCCTCGACACCGTCTTCCGCGAAGCCCGGACCTATAATGGCTACACCGACGAGCCGGTCGCCGAGAGCGACCTGCACGCGATCTGGGACCTGATGAAGTGGGGCCCGACTTCGGCCAACCAGCTCCCCGCGCGGCTGATCTGGTGCGTCAGCGACGAGTCGAAGCAGAAGCTGGCGGACGCGTGCAGCGCGCAGAACAAGCCCAAGATCCTGAACGCCCCCGTGTCGGTGATCATCGGCATGGATACCAATTTCCACGAGCACCTGCCCGAGCTGTTCCCGCACGCCGATGCGAAGTCGTGGTTCGACGGCAACGCCGAACTGCGTGAGGCGTCCGCGTTCCGCAACTCGTCGTTGCAGGGTGCGTATTTCATCATCGCCGCGCGGATGCTCGGGCTCGATACCGGGCCGATGTCGGGCTTTGACGCAGGCAAGGTCGATGCGGCGTTCTTTCACGACACGCCGGCGGTGCGGACGAACTTCATCTCGACGCTCGGCCACGGCGATCCCGCGACGATCTACGCCCGCTCGCCCCGCCCCGACTTCGCGAAGTTCAACAGCATCGCGTAACTGGGAGGGACCTGCTCCTCTCCCCTGCGGGGAGAGGGTCGGGGTGAGGGGCAGTTGGGAAGGGCAGCGCTCGCGGCGCCCCTCACCCTGCCCTCTGCCCTGAGGGGAGAGGGTAAGAAGTCATGCGCACCTTAGTCATCGAGACATCCACCACCGCCTGTTCGGTCGCGCTCATCGAGTCCGGCGCCGTCATCGCGCGCGCGCATGACGTGGTCGGCCGCGGCCATGCCGAGCGCCTGATCCCGATGATCGCCGAGCTCCCCGATGGCGGCCGCGCCGACCGCATCGTCGTCGATTGTGGCCCCGGTAGCTTCACGGGCGTCCGCGTCGGCATCGCCGCCGCGCGCGGCCTCGCGCTCGGCTGGGGCGCGGAGATCGCCGGCTTCTCCTCGCTCCCGCTCATCGCCGCCGCCGGATTCGCCGCACGACCAACCCACGATATTGCGGTGATCATGGAAGGCGGGCATGGCGAGGTCTTCATGCAGGCCTTCTCCGCCGATCTGTCGCCGCGATCCGACATGGTATCGCTGAAGCCCGCCGCTGCGCTCGCCGCGCTGGCGGGACGGCGTGCGGTCGGCAACGGCGTCCGCTGGCTTTCTGCGCTGGACGACAGCCTGGATCTTACCGAAGCGCTGCCCGATGCAGCCTCCGCAATCCTGCTCCCCGCGACGCTTACCGGCCTTGCGCCAAGCCCGATCTACGGCCGCGCGCCCGACGCCAAGCCTTCGGTCCCGAAGTAATGGCCACCCGCCAGGTCGCGACCCGCGTGGTCTCCCTCCGCACCGGCGATGCGCGCGATCTCGCGATCGTCGACACGCTGATGACCGAGGCATTCGACCCGCGCTACGGCGAGGCGTGGACGCGCAGCCAGTGCCTCGGCGTTCTCGCGCTCACCGGAGTCCAGCTGACGCTCGCGTTCGTCGACGACTTTCCCGCCGGTTTCACGATGACCCGCACGGTCGCCGACGAAGCCGAACTGCTGCTGATCGCGGTCGCGCCCGACCATCGCCGCCGCGGCGTCGGCACGGCCCTTATCCGCGCGGCGATCGCCGAATGCTCGGTCGGCGCCATCGCGAAACTCCACCTCGAAGTCCGCGCCGGCAACGATGCGGTCAAGATGTACGGCGCACACGGCTTCACCAAGGTCGGCGAACGCCGCGCCTATTACCGCGGCAAGACCGGTGTAGCGTATGACGCACATACATATTCGCGAGTTATCAACGGTTAAGGCTTATTGCGAGTCACTATCCCTTTTCGCAACAGCGCGAACGCCCTACATGGCACTGAACGAGGGAATGACACATGCCGCGCAAGATCGATCTGGAAGCACTCTGCAACGAGAAGGGCCTGCGCATCACCGAGCAGCGCCGCGTCATCGCACGCGTGCTGTCCGAGGCGGATGACCATCCCGACGTCGAGAAGGTCTATGAGCGCGCCTCGCAGATCGACCCCGGCATCTCGATCGCGACGGTGTACCGCACCGTCCGCCTGTTCGAGGAAGCCGGCATCCTCGACCGCCACGATTTCGGCGACGGCCGCGCGCGCTACGAGCCCGCCCTCGAAGCGCATCACGATCATCTGATCGATGTCGAGAGCGGCAAGGTGATCGAATTCGTCGACCCCGAACTCGAGCAGTTGCAGAAGGCGATCGCGGAGAAACTCGGCTTCCGACTGGTCGACCACCGCATGGAACTCTACGGCGTCGCGCTGACCCGCAAGGACTGACGCGATCGGCCGGGTCCGCTTTGGCGCGCGACTGGCGGCGTTGCTGCTTGCGCTGATCGTCGCGCTACCGTTGCATGGAGCGTGGCGGCTGTTCGGGCGGAAGTCGCCTTGGCCGCCGCGGTTCCTGGGGCTGGTCGCGCGGATCGTCGGCGCTCGGGCGCGCGTCGTGGGCACCCTGCTCCGTCATGACGTCGTCTTCGTGTCGAACCATCTGAGCTGGATCGACATCCTGCTCCTCTCCGGTGCGACCGGCAGCGCGTTCGTGGCCAAGTCGGAACTCCGCAGCGCCCCGCTGGTCGGCTGGCTCTGCACGCTGAACCACACAATCTTCGTCAGCCGCGCCGACCGCATGGCCGTAACCGCCCAGATCGCCCAGATCCGCGACGCGCTGGCGGCAGACTGGCCCGTCACCCTCTTCCCCGAAGGCACGACGGGAGACGGCGTTACCCTTCTCCCTTCAAGGCCGCGCTGCTCGCCGCGCTCGACCCGCCCCCGCCGGGCGTAAAGTCCAACCCGTCCGCATCGATTACGGCACCGCGACGAGCGAACTCGCCTGGGTCGGCGACGAGCCCGGCCAGCACCACGCCGCCCGCGTATTGCAACGCAAGGGCAGCTTCGTAGCAACACTGCACTTCGCCGAACCCTTCGACCCAGCAGAATACGGCGACCGAAAAGCCATAGCCGCCGAAGCCCGCCGCCGCATGGAAGCGCTGTAACTCACGAACAAAGAATGTTCCCCCGCGAAGGCGGGGCCCAGTCTGGACTCCCGCCTTCGCGGGAGAACAAGGAAGGGAAGCTCCCCCATCCCCAACACACAAACACCACCCCGGCGAAGGCCGGGGCCCAATTGGGGGACGATGCTGGTGAAGGTCCGTGCTCCGTTACCGCGACCTTTCCAATTGGGCCCCGGCCTTCGCCGGGGTGGTGCCCGATGCCGCGATAGTGCCTGATGCCCAGGGGGTGGCCTGATGCCGGGGAGGTGCCTGATACTGGTTAGTGCCTCCCCAACAACGCCCCCTCCCCCAAGCCCACAAATTTGGTACGGCCCCCAGCATGTCCCCTCCCAAAACCTTCCACGTAAAATCCTTCGGCTGCCAGATGAACGTCTACGACGGCGAGCGCATGGCCGAACTGATGGCCGCCCAGGGCCTCACCCAGGCCGACGCGGTCGACGCCGACGTCGTCGTCCTCAACACATGTCACATCCGCGAGCGCGCCACCGAAAAGGTCTATTCGGACATCGGTCGCCTCCGGAAGGACCAGCGCCGCAAGTCCGGCAAGACCCCGATGATCGCCGTCGCCGGCTGCGTCGCGCAAGCCGAGGGCGAAGAGATCTTCACCCGCGCCAAGGTCGATATCGTCGTCGGCCCGCAAGCCTATCACAACCTCCCCGACCTCGTCGCGAAGGCCGCCGCCGGCACGCCGTCGCTCGACACCGACATGCCGCTATTGTCGAAGTTCGGCGCGCTCCCCCGCCGGAAGGTCGCACCCTCCGCGTTCCTCACCGTGCAGGAAGGCTGCGACAAATTCTGCACCTACTGCGTCGTACCCTACACGAGAGGCGCGGAAATCAGCCGCCCGTTCGCAGCGATCGTCGACGAGGCGAAGGCGCTGGTCGACGCCGGCGCGCGCGAAATCACGCTGCTCGGCCAGAACGTCAACGCGTGGTCCGAAAACGAGCGCGGCCTCCACGACCTGATCCGCGACCTCGACCGCATCCCGGGCCTCGCGCGGATCCGCTACACCACCAGCCACCCCAACGACATGACCCAGGGCCTGATCGACGCGCACCGCGACATCGAGAGCCTGATGCCGTTCCTCCATTTGCCGGTCCAAAGCGGCAGCGACCGCGTGCTGAAGGCGATGAACCGCAGCCACACCCGAGACTCCTACCTCCGCCTGCTCGACCGCGTCCGCGAAGTCCGCCCCGACATCGCGCTGTCGGGCGATTTCATCGTCGGCTTCCCCGGCGAGACCGACGCCGAGTTCGAAGACACGCTGAGCCTGGTCGATGCGGTCGGCTATGCGCAGGCCTACAGCTTCAAATACAGCCCCCGCCCCGGCACCCCCGCGGCGTCGATCGTCGAACAGGTCCCGGAATCGGTCATGGACGAACGCCTCCAGCGCCTCCAGGCCGCGCTCAACCGCGACCAGCACGCCTTCAACGCCGCCACCGTCGGCCGCACCTGCACGGTCCTGCTCGAACGCGCCGGCAAACTCCCCGGTCAGCTGATCGGCAAGTCCCCCTGGCTGCAATCGGTCCACCTGATCGGCAACCACGCGATCGGCGACCTGGTAGAGGTGACGCTCGCGGCAGCCGGCCCGAACTCCCTCACCGGCACCGAACGCATCGCCGAAGCCGCCTGAAAACTATTCTCCCCTGATAGGGAGGTGGCAGCCCGAAGGGCTGACGGAGGGGTGACCGCGCTATCGAAAGGGTATCACCCCTCCGTCTGGCAAGCGCCAGACACCTCCCCTACAGGGAGGATCAGGGAGGGCCTCTCGCTGCCTAGGCCCCAAAACAACACCGGCAGGCCATCAAGCACCCCCCGCGATTTCGCTGTCCTACACCCCGATCCCCTGTCACACTCGCCACCGATGCAGCTTCGCCCACGCGACTCGAATCATCTCTCAGCCAGCGCTCCGGCGCGGCTTGAACGCGTCGCTTGGCGTGCTCATCTCCAATCCGACGACACCGCGATCGCACCGTGCGTTGGCCTAACCCGGCCTAACCTTCTTTGCAAAAGCCCTTCTTTCCAAAAGCCTGTCCCTGAAAGGACCGTATGAGCCGTAAACCCGTTCCCGCCCAGTCCGGTGACCGCGCCCGTGTCGAGCTGCTGTTCGACAAGCCCCAATTGCTCGTCCGGCTCTTCGGCCAGTACGACCAGAACCTGGTAGCGCTCGAGAATCGCCTCGGCGTCTACATCACCGCACGAGGGAACAAGATCGGCCTGGAGGGGACCGCCGAACAGGTCGCCAAGGCCCGCGACGTGCTCCACGATCTCTACGCCCGCATCCAGCGCGGCGAGGACGTCGATACCGGCCTGGTCGATGCGTCGATCGCGATGGCCGACGAGCCCGTGCTCGAAGGCATCATCCGCGCCGATGCCGGCGGCGGCGGCGCCCCCGATCATGATCAGGACGCGCAAGAAGACGATCGTTCCGCGCACCCCGGCGCAGGCGCACTACATGCGCGAACTCGCCAACAACGACATGATCTTCGCACTCGGGCCGGCAGGCACGGGCAAGACCTACGTGGCCGTCGCGCAGGCGGTGCAGCAGCTCATCACCGGCAGCGTCCAGCGCCTCATCCTGTCACGCCCTGCGGTCGAGGCGGGCGAACGTCTCGGCTTCCTCCCCGGCGACATGAAGGAGAAGGTCGATCCCTACCTCCGCCCGCTCTACGACGCGCTCTACGACTGCCTCCCCGCGGAACAGGTCGAACGCCGCATCGCCAGCGGCGAGATCGAGGTCGCCCCGATCGCCTTCATGCGCGGCCGCACCCTCGCCGATGCGTTCGTGATCCTCGACGAGGCGCAGAACACCACCCCGCACAGATGAAGATGTTCCTCACCCGCTTCGGCCAGAACAGCCGCATGGTGATCTGCGGCGATCCCAAGCAGGTCGACATCCCCGGCGGCGTGGCGGCCTCGGGTCTGGCGGACGCCGTCACCCGGCTGGAGGGCGTGGAGAGCATCTCGATGTGCCGCTTCACCGTCGGCGACGTCGTCCGCCACCCGATCGTCGGCCGCGTCGTCGCCGCCTACGAAGGCACGGATGCTTGATGGTGGGGATATCCTGGAGTAGTATCCGGGATATCCCAGGAGCATGACGATGGCGTCTCTTTACATCAAGGATAGCGAAACCGCCGAACTCGCGACCGAGCTTGCAGCGCGCCTGGGTGTAACCAAGACCGAAGTTGTCCGCGACTTGTTGCGCAAGCGTAAGGCGGAGTTGGCGCCGGAAGACCCTGTATCGAGCCTGCGTGAGCGCTTGCGTGCATGGCGCGCGGCTCACCCACTAGGCGAGCCGACAGGGCTTGAGGCCGACAAGGCGTTTTACGATTCGCTGAACGATGAAGACGACGATTGACCATCCTCGTCGATGCCTCTGCCATAGTCGCGATCGTTTACGGCGAGCCGGAAGCTGACTATTTCGCCGATGTCATCGAGATCGCATGACGACCGCTGCTATTGCGCAGTCGGCGCGTGGGAAGCGGCGCAAGCCATCGCAAGGTTAAGGAAGGCAAGCCTTCAGCAAGCGGCCGACGCTATTTCGAGCTTTGCATACGAAGCCGGTCTGCGTCTCGTATCAATCGGCGAGCGTGAAGGCCGGGAAGCGATCATCGCGGCGGCGCGCTACGGCAAAGGGAACCACCCCGCAAAGCTCAACATGGGCGATTGCTTCGCCTATGCCTGCGCAAAGACCAATGGTGCGGAACTTCTCTACAAGGGTAATGATTTCGCCCAAACCGATCTCGCCTGAAGGACCTGCATGCTCGAAATCGCGCTCTCTTCCGATGCCCCCTGGCCTGAGCAGGACTGGGACGCTCTTGCCCTGCGCGCAGCGACCGCGGCCATCGAGCGGACTCCGCATGGCGAACTGCTGACCAGCGCCGCAACCGTCGAGATCTCGATCCGGCTAGCATCCGACGAAGAGGTCCACACGCTCAACAAGCAGTACCGCCAGAAGGACAAACCGACCAACGTCCTGTCCTTCCCGATGGTCCAGCCCGATCTGCTCGCCACGATCAGCCAGAATTCGGACGACGGCGAGGTTCTGCTAGGCGACATCATCCTCGCACACGGCGTCTGTGTGGCAGAGGCCACTGAGCGCGGTATTTCGGTCGAAGATCATGCCATGCATCTGATGGTGCACGGCACGCTGCATCTGCTAGGCTATGACCATATCGACGACGACGAGGCCGAGGGTATGGAGCAGATCGAACGCGACGCGCTCGCCGCTCTGGGCCTTCACGACCCCTATCTCATCAAAGAGGACTGACGACCACGATGGCCGATGGCCCCAATGCCGGTAACGGCGATAGTAGCGACAGTATCTGGCGCGGGCTCAAGGGCCTGATCTTCGGCAACCAGGACGAGTCTCTCCGCGACCAACTCGAGGATGCGATCGACCGGCACGAGGGCGATCCCGCGCCCGATGCTAAGGGCGATCTGACGCCGCTCGAGCGCCAGATGGTCCGCAACCTGCTGCACTTCAGCGAGCGCGATGCCGGCGACGTCGGCGTGCCGAGGGCGGACATCATCGCGGTCGAGGAGGACACGCCGTTTGCCGACCTCGTGAAGCTGTTTGCCGAAGCGGGCCACAGCCGCCTGCCGGTATACCGCGACAACCTCGATACGATCATCGGCATGGTCCACATCAAGGACGTCTTCAACATCCTCGCGACCGGCGCCGAGCATCCCGCGTCGATCGCCGGCCTGATCCGCGAGCCGCTCTATGCGCCGATGTCGCGCGGGGCGCTCGATCTGCTCGCCGACATGCGGCAAAAGCATGTCCACCTGACGATCGTGCTCGACGAATATTCGGGCACGGAGGGCCTCGTCACGTTCGAGGACCTGATCGAGGAAATCGTCGGCGATATCGAGGACGAGCATGACGATGCGCCGCAGGTGTTGATGACGCCGATCGAAGGCGGTGCCTGGGATGTCGACGCGCGCGCCGAGCTCGAAGATGCTGCGGAACTCATCGACGCGCGACTAGCGGAGGTCGATGGCGATATCGATACGCTCGGCGGCTTGGCGGCGCTGCTCGCGGGCCATGTGCCGCAGGTCGGCGAATGCGTCGATCACCCCAGCGGCTGGAAGCTCGAAGTCATCGACGCCGACGAACGCCGCATCAACCGCCTCCGCCTGCATCCTCCGGTGGTGGCGATCGAGGACGACGACTGAGCCCCATTCCCGTTCGCCCTGAGCGAAGTCGAAGGGCCGGCCCGAAATACAGGTCCTTCGACTTCGCTCAGCACGAACGGATATGACGACATATCACCCATTCGATCACTGCCGACGACGCAATCTATTTTACCGATCACCCGCGCAGTGCCATACCTTCTCCCAACTTCAGAAGACGCTGAAATGGAGATGGTATGACCACCGAAGCAACCACCGCAGCCCCGACGGCCGGCCAGTGCCCCGTACACGGCGGTTCCTCGCACAAGGCGACCAACGAGCCCGGCAAGATGGATGGCCCCGCCGTCCTGTTCGAGATGACCAACCGCACCTGGTGGCCGAACCAGCTCAACGTCTCGGTGCTCCACCAGAACCCGCCCGCCGGCGATCCGATGGGCGACGACTTCGACTATGCCGAGGCGTTCAAGTCGCTCGATCTCGCCGCGGTGAAGGCCGACATCGTCGCACTGATGACCGACTCGCAGGAGTGGTGGCCGGCCGATTTCGGGCATTACGGTCCGCTGTTCATCCGCATGGCGTGGCACGCCGCGGGCACGTACCGCATCGGTGACGGCCGCGGTGGCGCCGGCGCGGGCCAGCAGCGGTTCGCGCCGCTGAACTCGTGGCCGGACAACGCCAACCTCGACAAGGCGCGCATGCTGCTGTGGCCGATCAAGGAGAAGTACGGTCGCAGCCTGTCCTGGGCAGATCTGCTCGTGCTCACCGGCAATTGCGCGCTCGAGTCGATGGGCTTCCAGACCGCGGGGTTCGCCGGCGGCCGCATCGACGTGTGGGAGCCGGCCACCGACGTGAACTGGGGCGCCGAGCGCGAGTGGTTGGCCGACGAGCGTTATTCGGGCGACCGCGATCTCGCGCACCCGCTCGCCGCGGTGCAGATGGGCCTTATCTACGTCAATCCCGAGGGCCCGAACGGCAACCCCGATCCGATGGGCTCGGCGCGCGATATCCGCGAGACGTTCGGCCGCATGGCGATGAATGACGAGGAGACGGTCGCGCTGATCGCCGGCGGTCACACCTTCGGCAAGACGCACGGCGCCGCCGAGCCCGATCCCTATGTCGGGCCTGAGCCCGAGGGCGCGAGCATCGAGATGCAGGGTCTTGGCTGGGCGAACAGCTACGGCAAGGGCAACGCCGGCGACACGATCACCAGCGGCCTCGAAGTCACCTGGACGCAGGAGCCCACCAAGTGGACCAACCTGTATTTCGAGAACCTGTTCGGCCACGAGTGGGAGCTGACCAAGAGCCCGGCCGGTGCGCACCAGTGGATCGCCAAGGACGCGGCCGAGGACGTGCCCGACGCACATGATCCGTCGAAGAAGCATCGCCCGACGATGCTGACCAGCGACATCGCGCTGCGCGTCGACCCGGCCTACGAGAAGATTTCGCGCCGCTTCCACGAGAACCCCGACGAGTTCGCCAAGGCATTCGCCGAGGCCTGGTACAAGCTGACCCACCGCGACATGGGCCCCTACCCGCTGCTGCTGGGTCCGGAAGTGCCGGCAGAGCCGCGCATCTGGCAGGACCCCGTGCCCGCTCACAAAGGCGAGCCGCTGTCCGACGCCGATATCGCGACGTTGAAGGCGAAGATCCTCGACTCGGGCCTGTCGATCTCGCGTCTGGTGAAGACGGCGTTCGCGTCGGCCTCGACCTATCGCGGCACCGACAAGCGTGGTGGTGCGAACGGCGCGCGCATCCGTCTCGCGCCGCAGAAGGATTGGGCGGTCAACGAGCCGGCCGAGCTGGCCAAGGCGCTCTCTACGTACGAGGGCATCCAGCGCGACTTCGCAGGTAGCGGCAGGACCGTGTCGCTTGCCGACCTGATCGTGCTCGGCGGCAACGCGGCGATCGAGGCGGCGGCGAATAAGGCGGGTCACGACCTGAGCGTGCCGTTCACGCCGGGTCGCACCGATGCGTCGCAGGAGCAGACCGACGCGCCGTCGTTCGCCCCGCTCGAGCCGCGCACCGATGCGTTCCGCAATTATGTCGGCGAGAAGTCGGTCTATTCGGCCGAGGAACTGATGGTCGACCGCGCGCATCTGATGGGGCTCACCGCGCCGGAGATGACCGTGCTCGTGGGTGGCCTGCGCGTGCTGGGCGCCAATCACGGCGACTCGAAGCTCGGCGTGTTTACCGATCGCACCGAGACGCTGACCAACGACTTCTTCCGCAACCTGCTGCGGACGAGCTTCACCGCGAAGTGGACGGCGGTTGGTGACGGGACGTTCGAGGCACGCGACCGCAAGACCGGCGATGTCCTCTGGACGGGCAGCCGCGTCGACCTCGTCTTCGGGTCCAACTCGCAGTTGCGGGCGCTGGCCGAGGTCTACGCCGCCGACGATGCGAGCGAGAAGTTCGCGGCCGCCTTCGTGAAGGTCTGGAACAAGGTCATGAACGCCGACCGCTTCGATCTCGCCAAGGTCCGCGCGGAACAGGACGCCGCGATCTCGTAAAGCGACGTCCGAGTATCGAAGGGGGCCGTCGGCAGCGATGTCGGCGGCCCTGTCCTGTTATAGGCCCGGCCTACTGGGACTTAGTCCCTACCAGACCGGTCCCGCTCGCCTTCCGATGCCCGCGCATCGGCAAATCCGAACGCCGCCAGCAACAATAGGAACGGCGTCGCAAAATCGCGGTGGCGCTCGTCGAATTCGAACCAGACCCCGAACGCCAGCGTCTGCACGACGCACGCGAGTACGAGGAGCAGCAACAGCGTCATGCCAGGCGTCTGCCGTCTCCACGCCGAACGCACGGCTCCGGCCAGCAATCCCAGATGCGCCATCTGCGACACGGCGAAAACGATCGGTGGAATCAACGGACTGATAGTCGGCCGCAACCCCGCGATCCGCGAAGCGCCGCTTTCCGCTACGCCCCAGCCTCGCACCGCTTTTGCCATGGTGTTGCGCACGAAGTCCGCCGGGTGCTGGACGATCCAGTCGATGGCGATCGCCGCGGCGGCTTTGCCGAACGCGATCTCGGCCATGCCATATAATTGCGGCGGCGGCGGCATCCAGTGACCGGTAGCGTCCGGGTTGTTGCCGATCCACAAGCCATAACCGCCCGCGCTCGTCAGCGGAACGAAGGCGCCGAAGATCAGCGCATTGCGGATCCACCAGGGCAGCAGGATCGCAAGGACCGCGAACAGGACCGCCCGGAGCCCCGTTACAATCGCACGTCGCCATCCGCACTTAGCCGCAGCGACCAGCCCGAACACCATGACGAGCGGCGCTTCGCCCGGTTGCGTCAACGTGAGCACTCCGGCCGTCACCCCAAGACCCACCGCCGCGTACCAGCGTGCCGCGCCCGCGTCCTGTTTCGCAGCGAGCCTGACCCACTGGATCGCGAGCAACACCGCTAGCAGGGCACACACGCCTTCCTTTTGCGCCAGCGGCGCCGACAGCAGGACGGAAGGCCAGATCAGGTACAGCCAAGCCGCGGCGAGGCCCGCCGATCGATTGCCCAGCATGCGCGCCAGAAGGATCATCGCGCCCGCGGTCGCGAGGTCGAAGATCGTCGCCAACAGCGTCAGCGAGGCGGTGGAGAACCCGACCATCGCACCCCACGCCGCCAGCAGGATTGGGTAGACGGGCGGATACAGCGCACGCACCTCGACGCCCATATAATGGTCGGCGATGACCAATCCGCGCCCTTCGAGCAGATGCTGGGCGAGGACGACGTAGTTGTGCGCATCGCCCGGCGGGATGCGCCCATCCGCCACCACTGCCACCGCGATCCGCAACGCTATCGCCAAGGCCGCCATCGTCGAGATCGTCAACGCGGGCGGCGCACGGTGGAGCAGCATCAGCGGCAGGATCGCGGCCACGACCCATGCCGCCACGAACAGTGGCATGATCGCCGGAACCTGCCAACTCGCCCAGAGCCCGGGAAAGGACGACAGGCCATACCCGGCGAACATCGCCAACGACAGGGCGACGGCGATGCGCGCCGTGCGCCAATCGATCGATGAACGAGGGAAGACCATGCAGAGCGCTTACCCGTAAGATATTGACGACCGCTGAAATGCCGCGGCCGCGAACCGCTTTTGCATCTTCCGCCGCACGGGGTGTGCGACTATCCTCGCCCCATGCGCAAACACATCCTCATCGTCCTCGGCCTGATCCTGCTCGTGATCGCCGCGGGCGTCACCTATCTCGCCTGGCCCGACACGGCGAAATTGCCGGTCGATCAGGTCACCGGCAAGCTGCCCAAGATCACCGATCCCCGTATCCAGACGATCCCGACGGTCAAGGTCGCCAAGGTCGTCGGCTGGCAGAACGGCGCGATGCCGACGCCGGCCGCAGGCCTCAAGGTCCAGCCGTTTGCGACCGGGCTAGATCACCCGCGCTGGATGTACCGTCTGCCTAATGGTGACGTGCTGGTCGCTGAGACGAACTCGCCGCCGCGCGAGGGTGGCGGGATCACCGGCTGGGTGATGAAGGTCCTGATGGGCCGCGCGGGCGCCGGCGTCCCCTCGGCGAACCGCATCACGCTGCTGCGCGACGCAAACGGCGACGACGTGGCCGAGACGAAGTCGGTGTTCATGACCGGCCTCAACTCGCCGTTCGGCATGACCCTGCTCGACGGCCAGCTCTATATCGGCAACACCGACGCGCTGGTTCGCGTGCCGTACACCGATGGTGCGACCAAGATCACCGCCAAGCCCGAGCTCGTCATCAAGCTCAACCCCGGCGGCAATCACTGGGCGCGCAACGTCATCACCGCGGCGGACGGCAAGACGCTCTACGTCGGCGTCGGATCGGCCTCGAACATCGCCGAAAACGGCATGGACGCCGAGAAATACCGCGCCAACATCCTCCAGGTCTGGCCGAAGGACAAGAACTGGCGGATCTACGCCGCGGGCCTGCGCAACCCCAACGGCATGGCGATCAATCCCAAGTCGGGCGAACTGTGGACCGTCGTCAACGAGCGCGACATGCTCGGCTCCGATCTCGCCCCCGATTACCTGACGCAGGTCGAGTTCGGCGATCACTTCGGCTGGCCCTGGTATTATTGGGGCGGCTATCCCGACACCCGCGTCGAGCCGAAGAACCCCGCGCTCCAGCAATATTCGAAGCGCCCGGATTACGCGCTCGGCCCCCACGTTGCGGCGCTCGGCCTGACCTTCTCGGCCGACGCCAAACTGGGCGAAAAATTCGCCAACGGCGCGTTCGTCGGCGAGCACGGCTCGTGGAACCGCAAGCCGGTGTCGGGCTACAAGGTCGTCTATGTGCCTTTCGGCGACACCGGGTTCCCGGCAGCGAACGCAAAGCCGGTCGATGTGCTCGGCGGGTTCCTCAACAAGGACGGCGACGCGCAGGGCCGCCCGGTCGGCGTCATCACCGACAAGACCGGCGGCCTGCTGGTCGCGGACGACGTCGGCAACGCGATCTGGCGGGTCAGCGCGGGAGGCTGATCTGGCGGGGGACGCAACGCGCATTCTGTCTCCGCGGCCATCCCCTTCGAGCAAATCAAAGTCGGTGGTCGTACGGCACCACGCCCTTCCTTGTTCTCCCGCGAAGGCGGGAGCTCAGTCTGGATCCCCGCCTTCGCGGGGAAACACGTCTTACTTGCTCGAAAGCGATAGCCACCAGCGTGTTCCCTGGGGTCCACGGTTCCGCAAAGGGCGCGGCATGACGAAGAGTCAGTCCGGTAGAATGTCTCGCGCTGCCGCCAGATCATCTTCGTCGACCATGACGCGCACCGGGATCAGCAACCAGCTCCCCTCCATGATCGACATCCCGCCGTCGAACGCGATCGCCGGAATGCCCTCGCTTTCGAGCCGCCCGACGATGATATGCGCCTCGTTCCGGCCGTATCGCCCGAGTTCGACCAGGCTCATGCGCCGGCCCGGTCCGGCAGGACGGTCGCGAGCCGCACCGGCAACCCGTCGATGCTCGCGGTCGGCCCCGCCAGTTCCTCGATCCGTTCGGCCTCGGTCTGTTTCGCGTGATATTTCGACAGCGTCTGTCGCTCGCGATCGAGCGTCATGAACGGCACGCCCCAGCCGCAACTCGTCTGCACCTCGTCGACATCGATCACGAAGATCTGCCGCGTCCCCGGCAACGGCGTGAACCGCGCATACAGTTCGGCCCAGCCGTCGTCCTGCGGCAACACCGCGCGGCCCTTGCCATAGATCCGTAAGATCAGCGCCGGCTGGTCGAACGCGCAGAACATGATCGTGATGCGCCCGTCCGCGCCCAGATGCGCGTTCGTCTCGTTCCCCGACCCACCGAAGTCGAGATACGCGACCGTCTTCGCATCGAGCACGCGGAAACTGTCCATGCCCTTGGGACTGAGATTGATCCGCGCGCCCTCGGCGGCCGTCGCGACGAAGAACACCGGTTGCCGCGCGACGAACGCACGATGCTCATCGGTGAGCGCGGGAAAGAAGTCCATCGTTCGGCTCCGAATTGACGCGCGACATGTACGCGCATACCTTATGCGCATGAAGCATGATCCAATCGCCACCGGCAAGCGCAAATCGGTCAACATGTCGCTGGATACCGGCATCGTTGCAGCGGCACGCGAGGCAGGGCTCAACCTTTCTCAGATCAGCGAACACGCCATCAGGCACGCGACGAAAATCGAACAGGAGCGGCGCTGGAAGGAAGACAATCGGGCTGCGATCGAAGGCTGGAACCGCTGGTACGAACAAAATGGCGATCCGCTCGCCCATCTGCGGCCGCTCTGATTGGCACAGTTCGACGTCTACCGCATCCGCGGCAACGTGCTGGTGGTCGATTGCCAATCGGACCTGCTGTCCGACCTACAGACCCGATTCGTGGTACCGCTTCGTCCAACCGACGCCGTGATTTTCAAAAGGCTGATGCCCAGCTTTACGATCAACGGCGAAGTTCTGACGATGATCACGACGTTAGCCCGCGCGATCGACGTCCGTGACATCGAAGACACCGTAGCGACGCTCGATGCGGCGCAATTCGAAATAAAGGCCGCGCTCGATATGCTGATCTCGGGCTATTAGGCCGCCGTCCCGCCGACCGTGAGCCCATCGACCAGCAACGTCGGCTGCCCGACGCCGGCCGGCACCGACTGCCCGCCCTTGCCGCACATACCGATACCCTCGTCGAGCGCAAAGTCGTTGCCGATGCCGCGCACCTTGGTCAGCGAGCTCGGACCATCGCCGATCAGCGTCGCGCCCTTGATCGGGGCACCCAGCTTGCCGTCCTCGATCAGATACGCCTCGGTGCAGCTGAACACGAACTTGCCCGACACGATATCGACCTGACCGCCGCCGAACGCCTTGGCGAAGATGCCCTTCTTGACGCGCGACAGTAGCTCGGCGGGATCGTCGTTGCCGGCCTTCATGAAGGTGTTGGTCATCCGCGGCATCGGCGCGTGCGCGTAGCTCTCGCGACGGCCGTTACCGGTCGCCTCGACGCCCATCAGCCGCGCGTTGAGCCGGTCCTGCATATAACCCTTGAGGATGCCGTCCTCGATCAGCACGGTCTCGCGCGTCGGCGTGCCCTCGTCATCGATCGTCAGCGAGCCGCGGCGATCCTGGAGCGATCCGTCGTCGACCACCGTAACGCCCTCGGCCGCGACACGTTCGCCGATCCGCCCCGAAAAGGCCGACGTACCCTTGCGATTGAAATCGCCTTCGAGGCCGTGACCGATCGCCTCGTGCAGCAGGATGCCGGGCCAGCCATTGCCGAGCAGCACGGTCATCTCGCCCGCCGGCGCGGCGATCGATTCCAGGTTCACCAGCGCCTGCGACAACGCCTCGTCGATCGCGCGGTTGTACGTCGCCGGCTCGAACAGGTCGGTGTAGAGATAGCGGCCACCGATCCCGTAGCTGCCCGTCTCCCGCCGCCCATTCTGCTCGGCGACGATCGAGACGTTGAGGCGTACCAGCGGGCGGACATCCGTCGCGACGAACCCATCGGCGCGGACGATCTCGACCACCGACCACGTCCCCGAAAGGCTGACCGACACCTGCGCGACGCGCGGATCGCGGGCGCGGGAGGCCGCGTCGATCGTCTGGCACAAATTCACCTTGTCCGCGAACGGCACCAGATCGAGCGGGTCCGCGGCGGTGTAGCGGTGGCGGTTGGTGCCCTGCGGCGGACCGGCCTTCGCGGCGACCCCGGCTCGATCAGCGCCATCGTCTCGGCGGCACGGCGGATCGCGGCGGGTGTCATCTCGTTCGAATGCGCGAACGCGGTCATCTCGCCCGAGACGGCGCGCAGGCCAAAGCCCGAGCTCGTGTCGTAGGAGGCGGTCTTCAGCCGGCCGTCGTCGAAGCCGAACGCCTCAGCCTTGCGGTATTGCAGGTACAGCTCGCCGTCATCGGCCTTGCCGAGCGCCTTGGCGGTCAGCGCCTGCGCCTGCTCGGGGTCGAGCGTATCGCGGTAGAGGAACGAACGGGGGTCTGCTGCTATCGTCATCCGATAGATATAAGCGGCTTAGCGCCCTGCGCCATCCCCGTGATCGCGCAATGTCGACTGATCCGCGCCGTCGGCCGCGCCGCCGACGAGGATGAAGCGCCGGTCGCAATAGCCGCAATCGACATAGCCGGTCTCGTCGATCTGCAACCACACGCGCGGATGGCCGAGCGCTGCGCCGCCGGGAATGTCGGTGGCGCCATCGCAGGCGACGCGGGCGTGGGTGACGCGGGTTGTTTCGAGCGGCGGATGCATGCGGGGTCGATAGCAAGCGCGTGGCGGACGGGCAATTGGTTCTTCCTGCTCGATTTGAGGTGGAGAAGGAAGAATGGGTTCGCGCAGAGGCGCAGAGGACGCGGAGATGTTGCATCCAGCCCGACGATCGGGAGACGTCACTATCTGTTCCGCCGTAGATTATCGAAAGGTCGCTTCGCGACAAGCGCGACACCTCCGCGTCCTCTGCGCCTTTGCGCGAACAAATCTTCTTTGACACGCCCTGGGGGATGACCAGCCCGCGACGCCCCGCTATGCCGCTAGCATGACCGAAGCCGCGATCGCCATCAAGAACCTCTGCAAGACCTACGCCGGCGGCAAGCGCGCGCTCGACGGGGTGACGTTCGACGTCCCCCGCGGCCAGATCTTCGGGCTGCTCGGCCCCAATGGCGCGGGCAAGTCGACGCTCATCAACATCCTGGCGGGCCTCGTCAACAAGACCGACGGCAGCGCCGCGATCTGGGGCTTCGACATCGACGAGCACACGCGCAACGCCAAGGCGTCGATCGGGATCGTCAACCAGGAGATCCTGTTCGATCCCTTCTTCTCGCCGTTCGAGACGCTGGAGATCCAGGCCGGGCTCTACGGGGTCCCCAAGGCGAAGCGCCGCACGATGGAACTGCTCCGCGCAGTGCACCTCGAGGACAAGGCGCACGCCTATGCCCGCACGCTGTCGGGCGGCATGAAGCGCCGCCTGATGGTGGCCAAGGCCATGGTCCACTCGCCCCCGTCCTCGTCCTCGACGAGCCGACCGCGGGCGTCGACATCGAACTCCGCCAGCAGCTCTGGACCTATGTCCGCAGCCTCAACCAGGCGGGCGTGACAGTGGTCCTCACCACCCATTATCTCGAGGAAGCCGAGGAACTCTGCGACCGCATCGCGATCATCAACAACGGCCGCCTGATCGCCAACGAACCCACGCGCGAGCTGGTCGGCAAGGCGCAGGAAAAGATCGTCGCCGTCACTGTCGACCGCGACGTGACCGATATCCCCGCCAACGCCTGCTTCCAGAAGATCACGCTGATGGGCAACCGCACGCTCGAGATCACCTACAAGAAGGACCGCGTGAACGCCGGCGAAGTCTTGGCGGCAATCCAGTCCGGCGGCTTCGGGATCGTCGACGTCTCGACCAAGGAACCCGATCTCGAGGACGTCTTCCTCAGCCTGACCCGTGCCGCCAACGCATGACGAGCGACATCCTGATCGTCGGCTCGGGCGCCGCAGGTCTCACCGCCGCGCTCAACCTCGCCGACCGCTTCAAGGTCACCGTGCTCGCCAAGGGCGCGCTGAACGAAGGCTCGACCGCCTGGGCGCAGGGCGGGATCGCCGCCGTGCTGGAGCCCGGCGACACGTTCGAGAACCATGTCGAGGACACGATGGTCGCAGGCGCCGGCCTGAACGACCGCGCGATCGTCGAGATGGTCGTCGAAGGCGCTCCCGCCGCGATCGAGCGCCTGACGCACCTTGGCGTGCCGTTCGAAACCGAGGGCAATGCGTTGCATCTGACGCGCGAGGGTGGCCACAGCCATCGCCGCATCGTCCACGTCGCCGACGCGACCGGCTGGGCGGTGCAGGATGCGTTGCAGAAGGCCGCGGAAGCGCATCCGAACATCACCCTAGTCCCCGACCAGATCGCGATCGACCTCGCCACCGGCCGTCACGAGCAACGCTATTCGGGCGCCGGCAACGTCTGGGGGTCTACGCGGTCGACCGCAAGACCGAGCGTGTCGCACTCTACACCGCGCGCGCGACGATTCTCGCCACCGGTGGCGCCGGCCGCACCTATCTGTTCTCGACCGCTCCACGCGGCGCGACCGGTGACGGTATCGCGATGGCGTGGCGGGCGGGGGCACGCGTCTCGAACATGGAGATGATGCAGTTCCACCCGACCTGCCTCTACAACCTGGAGGTCAAGAATTTCCTGATCACCGAGGCGGTGCGCGGCGAAGGCGGGCGATTGATCAATCCGTCGACCGGCAAGCGCTTCATGACCTATTACGACCCCGCTCGGATGGAGCTTGCACCGCGCGATATCGTCGCCCGCGCGATCGATGCCGAGATCAAGCGCTACGGCCTCGACTATGTCCATCTCGACATCAGCCACATGCCCGCCGAGTTCATCCGCCACCACTTCCCGAACATCCACGAGAAGCTGCTGACGGTCGGTATCGACATGACGACTCAGCCGATCCCGGTCGTCCCCGCGCAACATTATACCTGCGGCGGGATCGTCATCGACGAACATGGCAAGACCGATCTTCCCGGCCTGTATGCCGCCGGCGAGTGCACCGGATCCGGCCTGCACGGCGCCAACCGCCTCGCGTCCAACTCGCTGCTCGAATGCTTCGTGTTCGGCGAGGCGGCGGCGGACAACATCGCCGCGAACTGGGACAATCTGCCCCCGCCCCCGCCGATCCGCCCCTGGGACGAAAGCCGCGTCACGGATTCGGACGAAGAGGTCGTCATCAAGCAGACCTGGACCGAAATCCGCCGTTTCATGTGGAATTACGTCGGCATCGTCCGCACCACCAAGCGGCTCGAACGCGCCAAGCACCGCATCGAATTGCTCAACGACGAGGTCGCGGAATATTACCAGCATTTCCGCGTCACGCCCGACCTGATCGAGTTGCGCAATCTGCTCCAGACCGCCGAGTTGATCGTGCGGTCGGCGCTGCACCGGCACGAAAGCCGCGGGCTGCATTTCACCCTCGATTATCCCGAAACGCTGCCCGACGCGGTCGATACGGTTCTCGTTCCCTGACATAGGGGCGACTCGGCGCACCCTCGGCGCGCTTCGTCGCAGTGGGGCGCGGGCCCTGTTTCCCGGGCCGGATCAACGGATAAGGGTCGCTGCTCCAGTGCAGGGCGTTCAATCCATCATGACATCGGCGAGTGCGTTCAAGCGGCTTCTGGCAACCACCCTCTTCGGCGTGGCGCTCGCCGGATGCGGATCGGCGTCGCGGCCGAGCCCGCCAGCGGTCACCCCGATGCAGCAGGCCGGGGATTCGTCTCGATCCCGGTGCCGCCACCATTACCGCGGACTCCGCGCCCCGCGCCAGCCAGCCTGGTCAACGCGATCTCCGAATTGCAAAGCGGATTCCAGGGCAAGGCCGGCATCGCCGTCCGCGCGGTCGACGATGGCTGGACGGTCGAGGCCGGGGGCGCCAGTTGTTGCCGCAGCAATCGGTCAGCAAGCTGTGGGTCGCAATGACCGTGATGGACCTGCGCGACCAGGGCAAGATCCGCCTCGACGAGCCGATCCTCGTGCGGCCGCAGGACCTGACTCTGTTCCACCAGCCGATCGCGATGCTGGTGAAGGGCGACGGCTATCGGACGACGGTCGGCGAGCTACTGACGCGCGCGCTGACGCATAGCGACAATACCGCGAACGACCGGTTGCTGACGCGGGTCGGCGGGCCGTCCGCGGTGCGGTCGATGATCGCGCGCAAACAACTCGGCGCGATCCGGTTCGGGCCGGGCGAGCGGCTGTTGCAGAGCGGCACGGCAGGGCTCGTCTGGCAGCCCTCCTATGCGGTCAACGGCGGCTTCATGACGGCGCGTAATCGGCTGTCGCCGGCGGTACGCGAGGCTGCGATGAATGCGTATGTGCGCAATCCGCCCGATGGCGCCGCGCCGATCGCGATCGCCGATGCGATTGCCCGGCTGGCGAAGGGTGATATCTTGTCGGAAACCTCGACCAAGATCCTGCTCGACACGATGGGGCGCTCGGTCACCGGCCGCGCCCGCCTGCGCGCCGCGCTGCCCGGCGGCTGGGAGATCGCGCACAAGACCGGCACGGGGCAGGATCTCGGCCGGCGCAATGCGGGATTCAACGACGTCGGCCTACTGACCGCGCCGGATGGGCGTCGCTATGCGATCGCGGTGATGATCGGCGACACGATTCTGGCCGATGCCAGAGCGGCAACGGCTGATTCAGGCAGCCGCGGCGGCGGTGGCGAAGTATGCGGGGACCACGCGGCCCTCGAACTGAGGGCTGAGACGCAGACGCTCTTCTGCCCCCTCCCTGGAAGGGAGGGGTTGAGGTGGGTCGGCTGGTTTTAGCCATTCCCGTCTGGAATATGCGGAAACCGACCCACTCCCTGCCCCTCCCTTCCAGGGAGGGGTAAGACGACGCCCTCAGTCGAAACCGTTCGCCAGGAACCGCTCCGCCACCGCGCAGTGCATCGCGATCCCGTGCGCCATCACGCGCTCATCGATCGTCATCTTCGTATTGTGCAGCGGGGATTCGTACGCGGATCACTCCCTTTGGCGCTGCACCGATAAAGGCCATCGCGCCCGGCAGTTTCTGAAGCACGTAGGAGAAGTCCTCCGCGCCCATCATCGGCGGCATAACCTGATACGCACCCTCGCCACCGATCGCGGTCGCGCACGCCTTCATCAGGTCGGTGGCGCGCTCGTCGTTGACGGTGACCGGATAGCCTTCCTCGATCGTCGGCGTGCCGACCGCGCCGTGTGCGGCGGCGATGCCTTCGACCATGCGGATGAACGCCGCGCGAACCTGCTCGCGCGTGCGCTCCGACAGCGTCCGCATCGTGCCGAGCATCTCGACGGTCGACGGGATCACGTTGTGCGCACTGCCGGCGTTGAGCTTGGTGATCGACAGGACCGCAGGATCGGTGACCGCGACCTGCCGAGCGACATAGGTCTGCAACGCCGTGACGATCTCGCAGGCGATCGGCAACGGATCGAGGCAGTCGTGCGGCATCGCGGCATGCCCGCCGCGGCCGGTGATCGTCGCGCGCAGCGTATCGGTCGAGGCCATCAGCGTACCCGCGCGGCTGACGACATGGCCCATCGGCATGTTCGGCGAGATGTGGAGCGCGAACCCAGCTTCGGGCAGCGGGAGTCGAGCAGGCCGTCGGCGATCATGTGGCGAGCGCCGTGATGCCCTTCCTCGCCAGGCTGGAACATGAAGACGACCGTGCCGGGCAGTTCGTCGCGGCGTGCGCAGAGTGCCTTGGCCGCGCCGACGAGCATTGCGGTGTGCGAATCATGGCCGCAGGCGTGCATCGCGCCGTCGATCTTGGAGGCGAACGGCAGGCCGGTTTCCTCCTGCATCGGCAGCGCGTCCATGTCGCCGCGCAACAATACCGTCCGCCCGTTACCCCCAGCAGTGCCGCCGCGCCCGCCACGTAGGATCGCGACGAAGCCGGTGGTGGAGGTGCCCTCGCGGATTTCCAGCGGCAGGCCGGCAAGCGCCGCCTTCACCTTGTCCGACGTCCGGGGGCAGTGAAGGCCGACTTCGGGATCGGCGTGGATCGCACGCCGGAGCACGATCGCGTCGTCGAGGCTGTCCTCGCCGACGGCGGTCCAGTCGGTCGGGGCCCAGTCGGTGGTGGATTCGAAATCGAGGGACATGAGGAACTCCTGTCTAGCATTTGAGCGCCACCCCGGCGGAGGCCGGGGCCCAGTTGGGGAACAGAGGTAACGTGGTACGACGCTCCGTTACATCGACCTTGCCAACTGGGCCCCGGCCTCCGCCGGGGTGATGTTTGTGTAGAGGGCAGGTCGCCCCCGATCATGCAACCAGTCTACCCCCGGAACAGCCCGCCTAAAACCCCGCGCAGGACTGTGCCCACCAGGCCGCCGCTCGACGACGACCGGCGCGACTTGGTGCCGAACACCTGCTTGCCGATTTCATTCGCCACCTGCTGCCCGATCGAAGAACTCGCCGCGCGGGTCGCCGAGGTCGCCATCTTGGTCCAAGGCGAGTTCGCAGCCTCGCGATCGGCCTCACGCTGTTGGCGATCCGCCTCGCGTTGTTCTGCAACCCGAGCCCGTTCGGCCTCTTTCGCCGCCTTCGCATCGAGCTTCGCCTGCGCGGCCGCAGCCTTCTCCGCCTCGGTCGTCGCCTTCGCCTCGGCAGCAGCGGCGCTAGCTTCCTGCGTCTTAGCCGCGAGCAATTCCTCCGCCGACTCGCGATCGACCAGCGTGTCGTATTTCGCACCGATCGCATCGGTCTCGATCATCACCTTCCGCTCGGCCGGCGTGATCGGCCCCACGCGCGAGGCTGGCGGCTTGATCAGCGTGCGCTCGACCGGAGTCGGCGCACCGTCCGCCTGAAGCAGCGACACCAGCGCCTCGCCGACCTTCAACTCGGTGATGATCGTCGCGACATCGACGCCGGGGTTCGCACGAAACGTTTCCGCCGCCGACTTCACCGCGGCCTGGTCGCGCGGCGTGAACGCGCGCAGCGCATGCTGGACGCGGTTGCCGAGCTGCCCCGCCACCGTGTCGGGAATGTCGATCGGGTTCTGCGTGATGAAATACACGCCCACCCCTTCGACCGGATTAGGCGGACGACCTGTTCGATCTTCTCCAGCAGCGCTTTCGGGGCTTCGTCGAACAGCAGATGCGCCTCGTCGAAGAAGAAGCACAGCACCGGCTTGTCGGGATCGCCGACCTCGGGGAGGTGCTCGAACAGCTCGCTCATCAGCCATAGCAGGAAGGTCGCATACAGTTTCGGCGAGGCCATCAGTCTGTCAGCGGCGAGGATGTTGACGATCCCCCTGCCCCGGTCATCGACGCCGATGAAGTCGTTCATCTCCAGCGCAGGCTCGCCGAAGAAATTCTCCGCGCCCTGCGTACGCAACTGGAGCAGCGAGCGCTGGATCGCACCGATCGACTGCTTCGAGACGTTGCCGTACGTCACGGTCAGCTCGTCCGCACGCCCGGCGCATTCGGTGAGCATCGCCTGGAGATCGTCGAGGTCGATCAGCAGCAGCCCTTCCTTGTCGGCGACGTGGAAGGCGATCGTCAGCACGCCCTCCTGAACCTCGTTCAGATCCATCAGCCGCGACAACAGCAACGGCCCCATTTCGCTGATCGTGGTGCGGATGGGATGCCCTGCTCACCGAACAGATCCCAGAACTGCACCGGGTTGTCGGCATAGGCCCAGCTATCGTCACCGATCGCCTTGGCACGCTCGGCAAACGTCGCATGCGTCTTCGCGGTCGGCGATCCGGCCATCGCAAGCCCCGACAGGTCCCCTTTCACGTCGGCGACGAAGCACGGCACGCCGTTCGCGGAAAAGCCCTCGATAATCCCCTGCAAGGTCACCGTCTTGCCTGTACCGGTCGCGCCCGCGATCAGGCCGTGACGGTTGGCACGCTTGAGTTCCAGCGTCTGCGGCTTGCCGTCTACGCTTGCGCCGATGAAGATGCCGTCGCTCATGGTTCTCGTCCTCTGTATACGCGCTGACCCTAACCCTGCGCGATGCAAAGAAAAGGACCGCCGCTCGGGAGAGCGACGGTCCTTTCGATCGGTCGGGTCAGTCGTGTCTTACTTGATCTTGACCGGCAGGAACTGCGCCGGGCCCCGACCACGCTTGACCTGTAGCAGGACCTGCGGACGCCCGGCGGACTTGGCGGTCGTCACTGCGGTCTGAACGTCGGCCGCGGTACGCACCGGCGTGCCGTTGACCGACATGATGACATCGCCACGCTTGAGCTTGCCATAAGCGTCGCTGGTCTGCGCGACCACGGCGATGACGACGCCCTGCGTGCCGGGCTCCACGCCAACCGCCTGTGCGATCGCCGGGGTCAGCGGCTGGACGCCGATGCCGAGCGCCGCGCCTGCCGTTGGTGCCGCGGTCGTGCCGGAATCGTCGCCGTCATCGCTGTCGTCACCACCGAACCCCTGCGCGTCGCCGCCCAGCGTCGCTGCCAGCTTGTCCGCGCTCGGCCGAGGAACGACGACCACGTTGGCGGTCGTCGGCTTGCCGTTGCGCAGGATGTCGAGACGCGCGGTCTGACCGGGCTTCACGTTCGAAACGAGATACGACAGCGACTGGTCGACCGTCACCGGCTGACCGTTCACCTTGGTCACGACATCGCCCGCGCGCACGCCGGCCTTGGCCGCCGGGCCGCCAGCGGTCACATCGTTGATCAGCTCGCCCTGGTTCTTGGGGATGCCGAGTGCCGCGGCGGTATCCTCGTTGATCGTGCCGCCCGGCTGGAGCTGGACGCCAATATAGCCGCGCTCGATCGTGCCGCCCTTCATGAAGGTCGCGATGATCGGCTTGGCGACGGCTGCGGGGATCGCGAAGCCGATGCCGATATTGCCGCCCGACTGGCTGAAAATCTGCGAGTTCACGCCGATCACGTTGCCGTTCAGGTCGAACATCGGGCCACCCGAGTTGCCCTGGTTGATCGACGCATCGGTCTGGATGAAGCGGTCATACGCGCCGCCCTGACCGGTGACGCGGTTGATCGCCGAGACGATGCCCGCGGTCACGGTGCCACCGAGGCCGAACGGCTCGCCGATCGCGACGACCCAGTCGCCGACGCGCGCGCCGTTCGAATCGCCGAACTTCACGAACGGCAGGTTCGCCGCATCGATCTTCAGCAACGCGAGATCGGATTCCTGATCCTTGCCGATGACCTTGGCGACATATTCCTTCTTGTCGCTCAGCGTCACGGTGATCGAATCGACCGTCGCGCCCTGCGCACCCGGTGAGATCACGTGGTTGTTCGTGACGACATAGCCGTCGGGCGAGATCAGGAAGCCCGAGCCGAGCGATGCGCCCTCGCGCTTCACCGGGGAGCGCCTGGAGCGCCGCCGCCGCCCATGCCGCCGAACAGGTCGCCGAACGGCGTACCCGCGAACGGATTGGCCTGCTGCTTCTGGACGATCGTCTGCTTGGTCGAGATGTTGACGACCGCAGGCTGGAGCCGCGCGACCATGTCGGCGAAGCTCATCGGCGCGCCGGGTTTCGGCGACACGGCCTGGATCGCACCGGGTTCGTTCTGCGCGACCTGCGCGCCGCTCGGCTGGAGCGCGAGCGTCGCGGTCGCGCCGCCGAGGAGAAGAGCACTGGTAATGGCGTAGGCGTAACGCACTAGATGTTGTCCTCTCGTTTCATCAATCGAAACAGGTATCCCGTAGGGACGCCGTTCTGAACAATGCTTGAATATGAACGGGGTTCAAAGGTTCCGCAGGCTCAACGCCCGCGGCCCTCGAATTCCCTCAGATAACTGTTGTTCGGCGAAAGAATGATCGAAGTCGATCCTTCGGGTGCCGGACCGCCATCCGCGCCGAACGTATGCCGATACGACTGCATCGCACGGTAGAAGTCGTAGAAATCGGCGTCCTTGCCGAAGCTCTCGGCATAGATCTTAGCCGAATCCGCATCGGCCTGCGCACGAACGATCTGCGCTTGCTTCTGGCCCTCGGCCCGGATCGTGATCGCCTCCTGCTGGCGCGCGCTAGACATGCGCTTGAGCGCGCTTTCGAGCGGCAGGCCGACGGGCAGGTTCGCCTGCTTGATCCGGACATCGACGATCTCGACGCCATACTGGCTGGCGACGCGCTGGAGGCCCTTCTGGATGTTGTCCATCAGTTCGGACCGCTCCGGGCTCAGCAGTTCGACGAAGCGCCGCTTGCCGAGTTCGTTGCGCAACGCCGACCCCAGGATCGGGCGCAGCTGATCGGGGATACGGTCCTCGCTGCCAACCGCGTTACGCATTTTCCGCGGATCGACGATCCGATAGCGCGCATACGCATCGACCTCGAGCCGAAGCTGGTCGGTCGACAGCACCAGCGTGTTGTCGAGTTCGAGATCCTGGACGCGCTTATCGATCCAGACGATCCGATCGACGAACGGGATGCGCCAGATCAGGCCGGCGCCGGTCTGTCCGAACGCGGTGTTGGGCTGCCATGCGTTCACCGTACGGATCGGCTGGCCGAAGCGCAGGATCACCGCCTGCTTGGTCTCGGGCACGATCGCGAACGTCGCGGCGGCGATGATCACCAGCAGCAGCGCGACGATCCCGGCCACGATCGGATTTCGGAAACTCACGGCGTTCACTGGGCAGCTCCAGACTGGGGGCAGCCGCCGCCGCGGCAGGCGCTGGCGTCGACTGGACAGCCTCCGGGTTCGGCAAGCGCTTGGCGTTCGACAGCGGCAGGTACGGCACCACCCCGCCCGGCGTCTCGACGATCGTCTTGTCGCTCTTGGCGAGCACCGCCTCCATCGTCTCGTAATACATCCGTCGACGAGTCACTTCGGGTGCGAGGCGATACTGCTCGTACACCTTATCGAACGACGCCGCTTCACCCTGCGCACGCGCCACGACCTGCTGCGCATAGGAGCGCGACTGGTTGAGGTTGGCGATCGCCTCCTGCTGCGCGGCGGTCACGGCGTTGAAGTCCTCGACGATCCGCGCGGGCGCGGCAGCCTGTTTGATCGCGACGCCCTGGATGCGGACACCCGATTTATAGTCGTTGAGGATCTGCTGCGTCAGTTCGGCGACGCGCTGTTCGATCACCGTACGCCCCGTGCCGATCGCCTGGTCGAGCGTGGTCGTTGCGACCACAGCGCGCATCGCGCTCTCGGCGGCGGCGCGGACGGTGTCGTTCGGCTCGGCAAGCTGGAACACGTAATCGCGCGGATCGGCGATGTCCCAGCGGACCGAATAAGCAAGGTCGATGATGTTCTGGTCGCCCGTCAGCGTCAGGTTCTCGCCATCACCGACAGGGAAGTTGTCGGTGCGGATCTTCTGCACGTCGACCACCGTCACGTCGGCGATCGGCGCGGGCATCGTCAGGCGAACGCCCGGATCGAGCGTACCGGCATATTTGCCGAAATAGGTGACGACGCCGCGTTGCTGCGGGCCGATCTGGTGGATCGAGGTAAACAGGATCCAGACGACCAGAATGATCGCGACCCCGATCGCCCAGAGCGCACGGGCATTAGCGCCCGATGGGAGGCCACCGAAGCCGCCATTGCCGCCGCCCCCGCCGCCCGAGCCACGCGCTTTGCGCAGGAACTCGTCGAGCGCAGTCGGCTTGGCCGCAGGTTTGCGACCACCGGGCGGCAGGGCCCAGGGATTGCGCGGGCCAGGGTTACCGTCGTCGCCCGAGCCGCCCCAAGGGCCTTTCGGTGTTTCGGTGGCGAGGATATCGGGGCGCCGGAACCAGCGCGAGAAGATCGTCATACCAACCTTTATAGGTGTGCGCTGGCGGAAAAACAGTGCCAAGCGGCCTTTGCGGTCCTATCTGGCGCGGATGATCGACATCGAAGCGGTAAAGGCGGCGGTTGCTGCAGTGGCGGGCAAGCGGGCGACCGTCCGGCTGGAGGGAACACGGGCCGGCATCATCATCGATGCGACCGGGCTCGACCCGCAGGCGCGCGATGCGCTGGAGGCAACCGTGCGGATGGCCGCGACGCAGCCCGGCGTGACCGAAGTGCGGATCGCGGTGACCGCCGAACGCTCGACCCGCCGGCTGATCGCGGTCGCCAGCGGCAAGGGCGGCGTCGGCAAATCGACGCTCGCCGCCAATCTCGCCATCGCGATGTCGCGCGCCGGTCGCCGCGTCGGGCTGGTCGACGCCGACATTTATGGGCCGTCCCAGCCTCGCCTGATGCATGTCGAGGGCACCCGCCCGACCGCGAAGGACAAGGTGCTCGATCCGGTCCCGACCCCGTACGGCGTTCCGTTGCTGTCGATGGGCCAGCTCGTCGAGCCGGGCAAAGCGATCGCATGGCGCGGACCGATGGCCGCGGGCGCACTCGGGCAGCTGGTCGAGGCGGACTGGGGCCTGACCGATACGCTCGTGCTCGATCTCCCGCCCGGGACCGGCGACGTCCAGCTGACGATGGTCCAGAAATATCGCCCGGCGGGCGCGGTGATCGTCTCCACCCCGCAGGATCTCGCGCTGATCGACGCACGCCG
The DNA here is from genome assembly GCF_979253035.1 of Sphingomonas sp. AC411. NCBI lineage: Bacteria > Pseudomonadati > Pseudomonadota > Alphaproteobacteria > Sphingomonadales > Sphingomonadaceae > Sphingomonas > Sphingomonas sp. AC411. The sequence continues at coordinate 2,263,573 of NZ_CEEDAQ010000001.1, forward strand.
CGCGATCGACCTGTTCGAGAAGGCCGGCATCCCGATCATCGGGCTGGTCGAGAACATGGCCGGCTATATCTGCCCGCATTGCGGCGAGGCATCCGACCCGTTCGGCAATGGCGGCGCGGAGGCGGCGGCGCGCGAACTCGGCATCCCGTTCCTCGGTCGCGTACCGCTGACGATCTCGATCCGGACCGCGTCCGATGCGGGGACGCCGCCGGCTTCGAACCCCGACGATACTGTGTTCATGCCGATTGCGGCTCAGGTCGTCGCATGGCTCGGAAAACTGTGAAACCCGCGAGCCTGATCTACGTTGTCTCGATTACCGGTCGTACCCGACGCGTTGAGTTGCGGTACGAGCGGACCAGGTTTCCCCGATAGGAGGCATCGATGCCGTTGACCGCCGATGCCGACATCAAGGCCTTGCTCGAAGGCGCACGGACGATCGCGATGATTGGCGCGTCCGATCGCCCGGACCGTGCCTCCTACGGCGTGATGGCCAAGCTCAAGCACACGGCTACCGAGTCATCCCGGTCAATCCGCAGATCACCGGCGAGCACATCCACGGCGAGTTCGTCTTCCGTGAGCTGTCGCAACTCGGCGACCCGATCGACATCGTCGATATCTTCCGCAACTCGGCCGCAGCCGGCGAGGCGGTCGATCAGGCGATTGCAGCGGGTGCGAAAGCTGTGTGGATGCAACTCGGCGTCAGCAACGAAGAAGCGGCAGCGCGCGCCGAGGCTGCAGGACTGAAAGTCGTGATGGATCGTTGCCCGGCGATCGACATTCCCAGGCTCGGAGTCGCCAAGATCGAGCAATGATGCTTGCCCCGGCGCCCGATCGCGGTCAGTCTGAATGTCTGTCCGGGAGGCGCCGATGCTCGCGATGCTGCTGTCGATACTGATCGAGGACCCCCTGATGGCCACCGCAAAGGCGCGGATGGCCGCCGAGCAACCCTGTATCCAAAGCGCCGATGAGACCGATATCACGGTCTGCGGTATGCGTACCGCGGACCGGTTTCGTGTGCCGTTCGTCGTCCACGACGCGGGCGATCCCAAGCATGAGAGCGTCCGCAACGAACGGACCCGCTTGCTCCGCCGCACCTCGCCACTCGCCGATCTCGGTCCGTTCCAGGTCGGTGGCGGGATGGCGGGCGTGAGCATGACGATGGGCGGCGAAGGCGGCACGTCGTTCCGCAAGCCCGCGCCGTAAAGGGATTATCCGATGTTTGCCGCCATCCTGTCCGTGCTGATGCAGGTCGCCACACCGTCTCCGAACGCGAAGCCGGAGCGCTTCTCGATCCTGGTCGATCCGTGCGCGGCCGCCTCGAAGGATGGCAACGAGATCATCGTCTGCGGTGGCCCCGCAGCGAACAGCCCGCGCCTGCCACTGCCCGACGAGCGCGGCCCGCCCGACCACGCGGTTGCCTCCAACCCCAACCTCAGCGCCGTCCGCGCGCTGCAACTGGAGGCTACGCCGTGTGCGGCCAGCCAGCGCGGGTGCCAAGCTGGCTTTGGTCCACCGATAGCCCCGATCGCCAAGGCGGCAGTCGGGCTGATCAAGAGCGCGCTGGCGAAGAAACCCGACAAGCGAGGCCGCGTGCCGATCGACCTCGATGGTCCCGTCGGTACCGTCAACTAGGACTTTGGAGGCACTCTGATCCTGCTGTCGATCCTGTTGCAAGCCACCGCGCCGACGACGCCGATCGTCGCTCCGCCGCCGCAGAGCTGGTCGATCCTGAATCCCCCGCCTGCCCCGGTTCGAATCCGACCGAAATCGTGGTCTGCGGCAGCAACGGGTCGTCGGAGCAGCGCCTCCCCTGCCCGGCGAACGCCCGCCGCAGGACCGCCCGCGCCAGCCGACCGGCGATCCGCGCGCTGCGCTCGACAATGCCGGGCGGCCCTGCCCGCCGGGTGGCTGCACCGGCGTGGATTTGCTGACGGTCCCGGTCGTGCTGATCCGCGGCATCGGCGCGCTGATCGATCCGCATAGCTGCTGCGAAAATGGCGAGGGAAGGATCCGATGGCGCTGGTACGAGACGTGGCCGGCAAGTTCCGGAAGAAGCCGGATACGTCCAATCGCGTGCCGATCGTGCTGGATGATCCGAAAAACTGAGGCGCCCCCACGCTGGCGATCTACCCCCGCGTTGTTCCCCCGCAAAGGCGGGGACCCAGACTGGGCTCCCGCCTTCGCGGGAGAACAAGAGGGAGATGGGTCGAGCAGAAATCGGTACGACCGACGGTCTCTACGTAAGTTTTCTCCCTCCCTGGAAGGGAGGGGTCGGAGTGGGTCGGCTGCTTGGGAAGGCCAACCTGCAACCACAAGCCAACCCACCCCAGCCCCTCCCTTCCAGGGAGGGGAGCAGAAGACCTCAATCCAGACGATCGCCGCCACCCGGGCAAGGGTCAGATCACCACGCTGGCAAGCGTAACCACCCCGGCGAAGGCCGGGGCCCAATTGGGGGACCGGACTAACGAAGGGTGCGCAGCGTTACTGCGACCTCTCCAATTGGGCCCCGGCCTTCGCCAGGGTGGTTGACACCGAGGTTGCCCCCTCAATCCAGAATATGCATCCACATCGGCTGGCCCACGAGGCTCTGCGATCCCCGCAGCTTCTCCAGTGCCTGCGCAATCGACCGCTCCGGGCTTTCATGCGTCACGATCGCCACCAGCACGCTGCCATCCGCAATCGCCCCCCGCTGGATCAGGCTCTCGATCGAGACGCCCGCGTCACGCATCGCCGCCGCGATCTCCGCCAGCACCCCGACCCGGTCCGCAACGGTAAAGCGCAAATACGCGCGGCCGCGCCGTTCGCCACTATCCGCTTTCGACGCAGCAATGAGCGACACCACCGGCATCGCGAACGGCGGGCCGAACTCGCCACGCGCGATGTCGATCAGATCCGCGACGACTGCGCTCGCGGTCGGTCCATCGCCCGCCCCAGCACCCTGGAACAGCAGGCGGCCGACGAAATTGCCCTCTGCCACGACCGCGTTGAGCGATCCGGTGACGTGCGCCAAAGGATGGTCGATCGGCACGAGATGCGGATGCACGCGCTGGAACAGCCCGTCCGCCCCTGCTTCTGCCAATCCCAGCAGCCGCACGCGATAGCCGAGCGCCGCGGCCTCGGCGATGTCCGCGCCCAGCAAATGGCGAATGCCGCTGATCGCGACGTCGTCGAACGCCGGCTGCGTCCCGAACGCGACGGCGGCCAGGATCGACAGCTTGTGCGCGGCATCGACGCCGTCGATGTCGAAGCTCGGATCGGCTTCGGCAAACCCGAGCGCCTGCGCCTCGGCCAGCACCTCGGCAAAGTCGCGACCTTCCGATTCCATCTTCGACAGGATGAAATTGCAGGTCCCGTTGAGGATGCCGTAGACGCGCGCGATCTCGTTCGCGGCGGCGCCTTCGCGCAGACCCTTGATGACCGGAATGCCGCCCGCGACCGCCGCCTCGAACTTCAGCGCCACGCCCGCCGACTCCGCCGCCTGCGCGAGTTCCAGCCCATGATGCGCGATCATTGCCTTGTTCGCGGTGACGAAACTCCGCCCCGCGCCCAGCGTGCTGCGCGCCAGCGTCAGCGCAGGACCATCGGAACCACCGATCAGCTCGACCACGACATCCGCGCCCGGCTGCTTCGCCAGCGCGGTCGTGTCGTCGACCCACGCGAAGCGCGTCAGGTCGACGCCGCGATCCTTGCCGCGATCGCGTGCGGACACCGCGACGATCTCGATCTCCCGCCCGGCCCGCCGCGCAATCAACTCGCGGTTCGCATCCAGCAGCCGGATCACCCCGCCGCCTACCGTCCCCAACCCAGCCAGGGCTACGCGCAATGGTTCGCTCATTTTCGTCCTCCACTCGCGCGTCCGGTTACGTTTCACAGAGGTTTTGCGCAATCCTGATGACGCATGGGCGTTGCGCCCCTATCTGAGCGTCATGTCCGGCCGCTTCGATCACCTCCCCAACCGTCGCACGATCATCGATCGCCGCGCCGTCGCCGAAACCATTGCCGCGTTGGAAGGCGTCGACCCGACCGCGCTGCGCCGCGACGCGACCATGCTGTTGAAGACGGCACTCGATAAGGGCCGGATCGAGGTCGAACGTCGCCTCGTCGAACATCCGTCGCGCGGGTTGGAAGCGTCGAGCGCGCAGGCCTATCTGATCGACGCGTTGCTCCGCATCCTGTTCGATTTCACGACGCAGCGGCTGTATCCCTTGCCCAACCCGACGATCGGCGAGCGCCTAACGCTGATCGCGGTCGGCGGTTACGGCCGCGCGGAAATGGCCCCGCATTCGGACGTCGATATCGGCTTTCTCACGCCCGGCAAGCAGACGCCCTGGGCCGAGCGCGTGATCGAATCGATGCTGTACGCACTATGGGATCTCGGGCTCAAGCTCGGCCAGTCGAGTCGCTCGCTCGACGAGATGGTCCGCCAGGCGAAGAGCGACGTCACCGTCCGCACCGCACTGCTCGAGGCGCGCTACGTCTGCGGCGACACCGAGTTGTACGAACAGGCGTCGCACCGCTTCAAGACCGAGGTCCAGGCGGACACCGCGCGCACCTTCATCGCCGACAAGCTCGCCGAACGCGACGCGCGACACCGGAAGATGGGCGACACGCGCTACGTCGTCGAACCCAACATCAAGGAGGGCAAGGGCGGCCTACGCGATCTTCACGCATTGTTTTGGATCGGCAAATACATCTACGACGTCCAGCGCGCCGCCGAACTGGTCGGCGTCGGGCTGTTCACGAAGGCGGAATACCGCCTGTTCCACCGCGCCGACAATTTCTTCCAGGCGGTCCGCTGCCATCTGCACAGCATCACCGGCCGCGCCGAGGATCGCCTGACGTTCGACCTGCAACGCGAGATCGCCGACCGGATGCGGTTCTCGGACCGGCCGGGCAAGTCGAAGGTCGAACGGTTCATGCAGTTCTACTTCCTGCAGGCGAAGACCGTCGGCACCCTCAGCGGCGTGTTCCTCGCGCATCTCGACGAGAAGTTCGCGGCGCGTGGCCGGCGCTTCGGATTGCCGACGATCCGCCGCTCCCCGCGGAAGCTCAACGGTTTCGTGCTCGATCGCGGTCGGCTGGCACTGCCGAGCGACGACTTCTTCCAGGCCGATCCCGAACGCCTGATCGAGATCTTCCAACTGGCGGACAAGCACGGCGTCGAGATCCACCCCCTGGCCATGCGAGCCGCCGCCCGCGACGCGAAACTTGTCGATGACGTTCGCAACAGCCCCACCGCCAACGCCCTCTTCCTTGACGTGCTGACCTCGCCGCGAGACCCCGAGCTTGTGCTGCGCTGGATGAACGAGGCGGGCGTGTTCGGCCGGTTCGTGCCCGATTTCGCGCGTGTCGTCGCGCAGATGCAGTTCGACATGTATCACCACTACACCGTCGACGAGCACACCATCCGCGCGATCGGCCTGCTGGCGCGGATCGAAAACGGCCTGCTGAAGGAAGAGCATCCGCTCGCCAGCGCGATCTTCGAACAGATCGTGTCGCGGCGTGCGCTGTATGTGGCGGTACTGCTCCACGACATCGCCAAGGGCCGTGGCGGCGATCATTCGATTCTCGGCGCGGAGGTGGCACAACGGCTGTGCCCGCGCTTCGGGCTGACCGCCGCAGAAACGGAGACGGTCGCATGGCTGGTCCGTTGGCATCTGCTGATGTCCGCAACCGCGTTCAAACGCGACCTCAGCGACTTCAAGACGATCCTCGATTTCTGCGACGTGGTGCAGAGCCCGGAGCGTCTGCGGCTTCTGCTGACGCTGACCATCGTCGACATCCGGGCAGTCGGACCTGGGGTGTGGAACGGCTGGAAGCGCCAGTTGCTCGGCGATCTGTACGAGTCCGCCGAGGAGGTCCTGCGGCTTGGCCACAAGCAGAAGGGGCGCGCCGAGCGGATCGCCGCCAAACAGGAGCATCTCCGTGACGCGCTCGGCTGGGACGAGGCGACGTTTGCGACGCTCGTCCACCGTCTACCCGAAGCCTATTGGATTGCCGAACCCGAAGACGTGCTCGCGCACAATGCCCGCTTCCTTGCCACCACCGGCGACGCGCAACTCGCGATCGATGCGCACGTCTATCCGGAACGCGGCGCGACGCTCGTTACGATCTACGCGGCAGATCATCCGGGGCTGTTCTACCGCATCGCTGGTGCGATCCACGTCGCGGGAGGCAACATCATCGACGCGCGCATCCACACCACGCGCGACGGAATGGCGATCGACAATTTTCTCGTGCAAGACCCGTTCGGGCGTCCGTTCGACGAGTCTGGCCAGCTCTCGAGGTTGAAGACTGCGATCGAGGACGCGCTCGCCAACCGTGGCAAGCTGGCCGATCGACTGGTGGCAAAGCCCCTGCCCCGGACACGCGCGGAGGCCTTCGACATCGTTCCGAATGCGCTGGTCGACAACAAGGCGTCGAACCGGTTCACGGTGGTCGAGGTCAACGCGCGTGATCGGCCGGCGCTGCTGAACCAGCTCGCCAATGCGCTGTTCCAGTCGAAAGTGACGATCCATTCCGCGCACGTCGCGACCTATGGTGAGCGAGCGGTAGATACGTTTTATATCACCGACCTCACGGGAGACCGGATCACCCAGCCGGCTCGATTGAAGACCCTGGAGCGACGGTTATTGGCGGCGGCGGCGGGGAAGAGATCGACTTGGCGGCTTAGGGCGCCGTAAACGTTGCTCGCCAAGCCGGACTCCTTCCGGCATCCACCGGTCCGCGCGCTCAATAGCCGCTGATAGGCGGAACCGTGGGCCCTGGAACAGGCCCGGGGTGACGGATTGATTGGGGCCGAGCAATCTTCCCAAAAAACCGGCCCGCACCGAAGTGCGAACCGGCTTTTTCTTACCCTGATCCCGATCAGAAGCGGGTGCGTAGCGTCAGGCCGTAGGTGCGTGGTTCGGCCAGATACGAGGTGAAGATTTGGTTGGCCGTCGTGCCGAACGCCTGGGTCTGCGCCTGGCTGCCCGCCCCCTGGAACGGCGCGTTGAACGCGACCTGCTGGTAGTTTGTGTCGAGCAGGTTCTGCGCCCAGACTTCCAGTGCCCACTTCTGCTCGGGGCCGCGGAGACCGACGCGGGCGTTCATCAGGAAGAACCCGTCCTGCGCCTTTTCGGGGAACAGATCGGAGCCGGTGTTATAGTCGCTGGTCATACGGCCATCGACGTAGAACAGCGCGGTCATGCCCGACGAGCCGATATCCGGCGTCCATGCGGTCGACGCGGTCACGGTGTGCTTCGGCGCATTCGATAGGTTGCTGCCCGACAGCAGGAACAAGGCCGGATCGAGTGGCTGGCCGTCCTCGCTGCCGACCAGATTGTTGCGGAAGCGCGTGTTCGTGTAGGTGTAGCCAAGGTTCACCGAATAATTCGGCGCCGGGAACAGCCCAGCCTCGAGTTCGAAGCCCTGCGAGATGACGCCGTATTTGACGCTGCCCGTGCAGGCGCCCGTCGTCGCGCTGGCATCGCGATCCGCGCCGTTCAGGCTCGTATCGCAGGTGCTGATGTTCTGGACGATGAAGTTAGTGCCGTTGAAAGTGTTCAACTGGAAGTTCTTAAACTCCTGGCGGAAGCCCGCGACGTTGAACGTGAAGTCCTTCGACGTGAACTTCAGACCGAGTTCGTACGCGTTCACCGTCTCGGGATCGAAGCGCAGATTGGCGACGCTGGCGTTGTTCGGCGACGAGAAGACGTTCGCGGTCAGATCCGACCGGTCGAGGTTGTAGCCGCCTGCCTTGTAGCCGCGCGAGAAGGACGCATACAGTAGCGTGTCGGTACGTGGCTTGTACGAGATCACGCCGGTGCCGGTGAACTCGCCTTCCTTGAAACTGTCGTTCAGGTCGAGACCGTTGAGTGCGGAGGTCGAGTTACCCGTGCAGGTGAGCGTGATGATACCACCGACCAGCGTCTTGAGCGCGGCCGGGACCGCGGCACTGGCCAGCAATGGGCTGAGATTGGCCTGCTGAGCCGGGCAGACCGTGTTGTTGTTGTTGAAATCGGCGTGGAAATCCTTCGCCTCGCGCGTGTACCGCAGGCCGCCGGTGATCGAGAGCTTGTCGGTCAGCTTGAAGATATTGTGCGTGAAGAACGCGTAGTTCTCGCTGTCCTGATAATAGGTCGAGCGCTGATCGCCGAGATTGTTGAGCGTGCTGAGGCGATCGAGACCGGCGAGGATCGTTGGTCCGAGAGCGCCGAACCCTGCACCAAGCGCCTGTCGTCCATTCGCGCCGCCGAGCGCAGCCTGCGGCGTCGTGCTCAGGCAGCCCGGGTTGTTCGGGTTACGCAATGCCGCCAGCGGATTGGCCGTCGCGACGATGCGGCACGCGGCGAATGCACCATATTGCGTGCCGAACTTGAGATTGTCGGCAACGACCAGATCTTCCTTCGAGTAATAGCCGCCGACCAGCCAGTTCAACCGATCGTTGAACAGCGAGCCGTTCAGGCGGACTTCCTGACTGAAGGTGTGGAACTGACGATAACTGTTACCGTCGTCCGCACGATAGCCGATGTCGAGATTGCCGTAATCGATATCGGCTGCACCACCCGATTTGTATTCCCGGTATGCTGTGATCGAGGTGAGCGACGCACCGCCGAGATTGACGTCGATCTGGCCCGAGCCACCGTAATCGGTGGTGACGTTCGAATAGGCGCGGCCGGGCGAGTTGGCGATGCGGCGGTTATACGGATCGCCTGCGCTGGGGAACACCGCGCCCATGCTCTGCATGACCTGGACGATGCGGTTGCCCGAAGGGTTGATCGCGAAATCGCCGGTAACGCCGGGGGTCGTATCGATCTTTTCCTGCGTGTTGATATAGACCGCCCCGCAGCACTTCTCGTCGCGATGCGTGTAGTCGCCGATCAGGCGAACGGTGACGTCCGACGATGGCTCGAACAGCAACTGGCCGCGGACGAAATAGCGGTTGCGGTCGTTGTAGTCCGTGTCGTTGATAACGTCGTAATAATAGCCATCGCGCTTGCCGAACACGCCGTCGAGACGGAAGGCCAGCTTGTCCTTGATGATCGGGCCGGTCAGGGCGCCGGCGATACGGACGTTGTTGTAGTTGCCATACGTCGCCTCGGCATAGCCGCCGAAGTCATAGGAAGGCAGCTTTGTCAGGATGTTGATCGACCCCGCGGTGGCGTTGCGGCCCGACAGCGTGCCCTGCGGTCCGCGCAGAACCTCGATCCGGTCGACTTCACCGAGGTCGTTCAGGCCCGAACCCGTGCGGCTGCGATAGACGCCGTCGATGAACACCGCGACCGAGCTTTCGAGGCCGGGATTGTCGCCGACCGTACCGATGCCGCGGACGCGGGCGGAGGCGTTGGCTTCGCTGCCGGTCGATGAGATCAGTAGCGAGGGGACGAGCTGGGTGGCCTGACGGATGTCGTTGGCGCCGGTGTTCTCGAGAGCGGCCGAGCCGACAGCGGAGACCGCGATCGGGACGTTCGACAGGCGTTCGGAACGGCGCGTCGCGGTGATGACGATATCGCTGGCATTGCCGCCCGTGTCGGCCTGCGGCGCCACCGGGGCCTGACCGGCATCGACCGACCCCGCGGCGGTGCCGGACGTGGTCGTAGCGGTCTGCGCCTCGGGCTGGGTAGTCGGCACGTCCTGCGCGAATGCCGGAGTGACGAGCGCCGTGGTCGCGGCGGCAGACAACAGATATGCGATCATACGCATCGGCATTCCCTCCTGAGTGTTCGAATGTTTTCGAACTTATGGTTTGGACGTTAGGTAGAGCCACTCCTACGTGAACGTCTAGCAATTTCCGCATACGGAAAGAGATTTTTGAATGTTATGTCTCAAAAACGCCACACAGTGACAGAGACCAAACCCTAGTTTCAAATAGCAACCGTTTAGGATGGGTTTGGAAGGTAGCCCGAGCGGCGATAGAAGACGTCCTTCGGCTCGCGCGCGATCCGCCGCGGCGTCCCATATGCCCCTTCTGCTTGCCCCCTCCCTGAAAGGGAGGAAAAAGTGGATGCGCCTGTTCGTTGGCGCTCCGCGCCGCACTCCGCAGGCCGCAGCCGCAGCCGCAGCCGCAGCCGCAGACCCGAATGCGCCGCCCCCACGCACAAAAAAGGCCGGCCAGTCCCTCGGGACCGACCAGCCTTTCAATTGCCAATCGCTACGGCCGAAGCCGTCGCGCCGTTACCTAGGTGCGAGCACCATCAGCATCTGGCGACCTTCCATGCGCGGATACGCCTCGATCTTCGCGATCTCCGCGACGTCGTCCTGGACGCGCTTCAACAGGTTCATGCCGAGCTGGCCGTGGCTGAGTTCGCGACCGCGGAAGCGCAGCGTGATCTTGACCTTGTCGCCCTCGCCGATGAAGTCGTTCACCTTCTTCATCTTCGTGTCGTAATCATGGTCGTCGATGTTCGGACGCATTTTGATCTCCTTGATCTCCTGCGTCTTCTGTGACTTGCGTGCGAGGTTAGCCTTCTTCTGCGCCTCGTACTTGAACTTGCCAACATCGAGGAACTTGGCGACGGGCGGATCGGCGTTAGGCGACACTTCGACCAGGTCGAGGCCATGCTCGGCTGCCTGCTCGATCGCTTCGCGCGTGTACATCACGCCCAGATTCTCGCCCTCGTGATCGATCACGCGGACCTTCTGGCTCTGGATGAATTCGTTGAATCGCGGACCGTTCATCGCGGGCGTCTGCATCGGCCGGCGTATCGTGGGAGGACGTATGGGGGTTGCTCCTGAAGTTTCTGACAATATTTGGGCCGGCCTATAGCGCAGAAACACGCGCTAGAACAGCCGGCCCTTTACTTACATATCGGGTGCACGCGCCTCGATCGCAACCCGTGTGGTCGCATCGCCGAGCGCCATCATCTCCTGGCCCTGGCTGCCGAGACGACGAATGGCGACGGTACCCTCGTCCGCCTCGCGCTTGCCGACCACGAACAGCAGCGGCACCTTTGCCAGCGAATGCTCACGCACCTTGTAGTTGATCTTCTCGTTGCGAAGGTCGGTTTCGACGCGAAGCCCGGCCTTCCGGAGATCGGCGGCGACCTGATGGGCATAGTCGTCAGCGTCCGACACGATCGTCGCCACCACCACCTGGACCGGCGCCAGCCAGAGCGGGAAGCGCCCGGCATGATGCTCGATCAGGATGCCGATGAAGCGCTCGAACGTGCCAAGGATCGCACGGTGGAGCATCACCGGCCGGTGCCGCTCGCCGTCCGCGCCGACATAGGACGCATCGAGTCGCTCGGGCAGCACGCGGTCCGACTGGATCGTGCCGACCTGCCACGTCCGCCCGATCGCATCGGTCAGGTGGAATTCGAGTTTGGGCGCATAGAACGCCCCCTCGCCCGGCAGTTCCTCGAAGTTCGCCTTGATCGTGTCGCTCAGGCCCGACTGCATCACGGCCTCGCGCAGCTCCGCCTCGGCCTTGTCCCACATCGCGTCGTCGCCGAACCGCTTCTCGGGGCGCAGCGCGAGCTTCACCGCGTAATCCTCGAAGCCGAGATCCTTGTAGACGCTGTCGAGCAGCTCGCAGAACTTGCGCACTTCCTCGACCAGTTGGTCCTCGCGGACGAAGATATGCGCGTCGTCCTGCGTGAACTGGCGGACGCGCATGATGCCGTGCAGCGCGCCGTGCGGCTCGTTGCGGTGGCAGCAGCCGAACTCGGCCATCCGGATCGGCAGGTCGCGGTACGACTTGATCCCCTGCTTGAAGATCAGGACGTGCGCGGGGCAGTTCATCGGTTTCAGCGCCATCAGGTCGCCTTCGCCCGACAGCACGGCGCCCTCGTCCTCGACGTTCGGGATCTCGTCGGGGACAACGAACATGTTCTCGCGGTACTTGCCCCAGTGGCCCGACTGCTCCCACTGCTTGGCGTCCATCAGCTGCGGGGTCTTCACCTCGGCATAGTCGGCCGCGTCGAGGCGGCGGCGCATATACGCCTCCATCTGGCGCCAGAGCACGAAGCCCTTGGGGTGCCAGAACACCGAGCCCTGCGCCTCGGACTGAAGGTGGAACAGGTCCATCTCCGCGCCGATCTTCCGATGATCGCGCTTGGCGGCTTCCTCGAGGCGGAAGAGATGCTGGTCGAGCTGCTTCTTGTTGAGCCAGCCGGTGCCGTAGATGCGGCTGAGCATCGCGTTCTTCTGGTCGCCGCGCCAATAGGCACCCGACACGCGCGTGAGCTTGAAGGCGGCGGGATCGAGCTTGCCGGTCGACACCATGTGCGGGCCGCGGCACATATCGAGCCACTCGCCTTGGCGATAGATCGTCAGCTCCTCGCCCTCGGGCAGCTCGGCGGCCCATTCGGCCTTGAAGGTCTCGCCCTGCTGCGTCCAGCGATCGATCAGCTGCTGGCGCGACCAGACCTCGCGCACGAACGGCTCGTTGCGCGCGATGATCGCACGCATCTCGGCCTCGATCGCCGGCAGGTCCTCGTCGGTGAACGGGCGGTCCTTCGGCGCGAAGTCGTAGTAGAAGCCGTCGTCGGTGGCGGGCCCGAAGGTGATCTGCGTGCCGGGGAAGAGATGCTGAACTGCCTCCGCCATGACATGAGCCAGATCGTGGCGAACGAGTTCGAGCGCATCGGCTTCGTCGCGCGCGGTAACGAGGGCAAGCTGGGTGTCTCCTTCGAACGGCCGGTTGAGATCGCGCACCTGGCCGTCGATCCGTGCGGCGAGCGCGGCCTTGGCGAGCCCTGGGCCGATCGCCGCGGCGACATCCGCGGGGGTAGTCCCGGGCGCAACCTCGCGGACGGAACCGTCGGGGAGCGTAATGCGGAACATGGCGGACATGAGGGACTTTCTCGTGTTGGAAGTGCGCGGCTTATGCCGTCGCAGTACGTATATAGGCAACCCGCTTCGCTGGAGCCATGATGCGGGGGTTCGGGCGGTAGTTGGGCATCGGTACTATTGCACCGCCCCCACCTGCCACCTGCCACCTGCCACCTGCCACCGCCCTCCTCCTTTGCCCGCCATCCCAGCGAAAGCTGGGATCTGCCCATTCGGGTCGCAGCATCCGCCAGCGGGGATACCCCAGCTTTCGCTGGGGTGACGGTCAGGGTTGGGGGCGGCTTGGGTCGGGTCGGGTCGGGTTGTGTCGGAGCGGATGGGTTGGGTCGGGTCAGTCGGGTTGGTCGGGTCGGGGCTTCAAACCACCCCGAACGGCACCACGCGATTTGCCTGCGTATGCCCGACCTCCGCGCGGCCGAGATACGGCACGCCCATGTCGCGGCTCCAGCGTACCATCATGTAGTCGAGCGTCTCGCCCCAGGGTGGGTCGTTCTCCTGCACCGCGGTGACCGCGCCCAGGCGGAGGCCGGCGATGCCCTTCAGCTGCGTGGCGTTGGCGACTTTGAAGAGCATGCGGTCGATCGCATACATCGGCTCCGACACCTCCTCGACGATCAGTACGTGATCGGTCAGGTCGAGCAGCCACGGCGTGCCGATCAGCGAGGTGAGGATACTGAGGTTGAACGCCGCCGAGGACGCCCGTCCAAGCCTGGCTCAACCCTGCCCGATCGCCGCGCGCCATCCAGCCGAGCGACCGTGCGACCGTCGCGTCGCCGTCGTGCCGGTTGATGTCGCTGACCATCGGGCCGTGCACCGGTCGGCCGATCCGCCGAGCATAGAGCGCACCGAGCAGGAAGCCGACGTCCGAATAGCCGAGATACGTCTTGTGGCGTGCCGCGCGGCCGAGTTCGGGCATGACCATCGCCAGGATGCGGTTCGAACCGTAGCCGCCGCGCAGGAACCAGATCGCGTCGAAGGTCGGATCGTTGGCGTATTCGAGGAACGCCGCCGCTCGCCGGAAGTCGGAGCCGGCGAAGTGGCCGTCGGTCTCCAGGCATTGCGGGTGGAAGACCAGCTCGACCTCGGGGAAAGCCGTCGCCGCGTAGGCAGTCATCTTGGCGATCGCCGCGGGATTGGTCCGGCTCGACGCGGCGAGTACACCGATGCGCATTGTTCGTGTTCCCGACCTTGCCCCGTTACCAAACCGCCCATATCGCGGCGTCATGGATATCAGCAAATCTTCATTCGGGCCCTGCTTCTTCGTCGGCATCGGCGGCTCGGGCATGATGCCGCTCGCGATGATCCTCGCGGGGCGCGGCGCGACCGTCGCGGGATCGGACCGCAACCTCGACCAGGGCCGCGTGCCCGCCAAGTTCGACGACCTTGCCGCCAAGGGTGTCTCGCTGTTCCCGCAGGACGGCAGCGGAATCATTTCGGCGGATCAGTTGGTGATTGCTTCCGCGGCGATCGAGGCGAGCGTGCCGGACATGATCGCGGCGGATGCGCTCGGCTGCACCCGCTCGACCCGCGCGGCGATGCTGGCGTCGCTGTTCAACGACAGCCGGTTGCCGATCGGTGTCGCGGGGACGAGCGGCAAGTCGACCGTTACGGGCATGATCGGCTGGATATTGCATGCGGTCGGGCGCGATCCGACGGTGATGAACGGCGCGGTCATGAAGAACTTCGCCACCGCCGACGCGCCGTTCGCGAGCGCGCTGGTCGGGGAAGGCGATGCGTTCGTCAGCGAGGTGGACGAGAGCGACGGGTCGATCGCCGCCTATGCGCCGAAGATCGCGGTGCTCAATAATGTCAGCCTCGATCACAAGTCGCTTGAGGAGCTGCGCGTGCTGTTCGGGGACTTCGTCGCGAAGGCCGAGACGGCGGTGGTGAATGCCAATGATCCCGACGCCATCGCACTCACCGCCCGCTTGCCGCGCGGTCAGGTAACGACGTTCGCGATCGACGCGTCGGCAGACCTGCGCGCCGAGAACATGAAGCCCGAGCCGTTCGCAATCCGCTTCGATCTGGTGTCGCGCGGCGTGCGGACGCCGGTGAAGCTGGCCGTGCCGGGGCGGCATAACGTGTCGAACGCGCTTGCCGCGATCGGGGCGGCGATGGCGGCGGATGTGTCGCAGACCGATGCAGTGAAGGCGATTGCGGGGTTCACGGGCCTGCGCCGGCGCTTCGACCTGGTCGGAGAGGCTAGCGGCGTCGCGGTGATCGACGATTTTGGGCACAACCCGGACAAGATCGCCGCGACGCTCGACACGCTCCACGCGTTCCCCGGGCGGCTGCTCCTGATGTTCCAGCCGCACGGTTATGGCCCGTTGAAGGTGATGGGGCGCGAGCTGGTCGCGACGTTCGTCGAGCGGATGGCGGAGGACGATGTGCTCGTCCTGCCCGACCCGGCCTATTATGGCGGGACGGTCGTGCGCGAGATCACCAGCGCCGATATCGTCGGCCAGATCGTCGCGGGGGTCGCGATGCCCGGCATATCGCCGACCGGGCCGAGGCGGCTGCCGCGCTGGTGGCCGAGGCCAAGCCGGGCGACCGAATCGTCGTGATGGGCGCGCGGGACGACACGCTGAGCGTGCTGGCGGCGGGAATGGTCGACGCGCTGGCTGCTCGCTGATAGGATGCGCGACAGGAGACTGCCGATGTTCCGCCGCCTGTTCCTCGATCACCCTGCCACCGTCGGCGAGAGCTATGCCGAGCATTTTGGGGTCGCCAGCCGGTTCGGCGTGACAATGATCAAGGGCGGGCTCGGCGCGCTGGTCCATGCGTTCGTGCCGGCCTTGTGCAAGACGCGGGGGAGCGAGACGGTCGCAGACCTGCACCGCCAGATGGTCGAGAAGCGCGGCGCGGTCGCGGCCGATCAGACGCAAATGAAGACGGTCGAATTTATCATCTAATCCGCATCTTACGGCGCGCGAGAGCGCCCAGTCCAAAAAGAAGGTTAGGCAGGGTTAGGCCAAGAGCGAGTTCGCTCGGGCTGCGGCGTCGCCTGTCCTGTCGACATGCACGCTTGGCACTTTGTAAAGCTTGGTTGACAGGGTAGCTTGCCGCCATGTAAAGCACGCTTGTCCTTAATCAGGGAGACCCACCGTGCTCACCATGCGACAAGCCAACCGCCGCTATCTCAATCGCTTCATCCCCAGCATGACCTGCTACGCGGTGTTCCTGTTGGGATCGAACATGGTCGAGGCGGCCTACGCGCCGACCGGGGCCCCGCTCATTGCGCTCGCGATTCTGCCGGCGCTGCCGATCATCGCGGTCATCTGGGCGATGGGGATGGCGATCGTCGAACAGCCGGACGAGTATGTGCGGGCCAAACTGATCCACGCCATGCTCATCGCGACTGCCTTGATGTTGTCGGTCATGACGGTGTGGAGCTTTCTCGAGGATACCGGCGCGGTGCCGCACAAGCCCGTCCACCTCGCCTTTCCCTTGTGGTGCGCCGGCTTGCTGGTCGGTCAGGTCTGGCTGTGGGCGCGTGACCGGATCGCGGGTCGCGAGGCATGAAGAACCGCCTCAAAGTGCTGCGCGCCGAGCGCGACTGGAGCCAGAGCGACTTGGCCGAGCGCCTCGAAGTCTCGCGGCAGAGCGTCAATGCGATCGAGACGGGGCGCTACGATCCGTCGCTGCCGCTGGCGTTCAAGATCGCCGAACTGTTCGAGCTGGCCATAGAAGACATCTTCACCAGCCCGTCGAAGACGGTCTAAAGCTGGTGGCATGACTGATATCGCTCCCGCCGCCGCCGCCACACCTCCCGTCAAGGAGCGCCCTCGCCTCGCCTATCACCACACGCCCGGTACCGGCCCGACGATCGTGTTCCTGTCGGGGTACGCGTCGGACATGACGGGCACCAAGGCGGTGACGCTGGAGGCCTGGGCGAAGTCCGAGGGACGGGCGTTTCTGCGATTCGATTATGGCGGGTGCGGACAGAGCGAGGGGGCGTTCGAGGACCAGACGCTGGTCGACTGGCGCGACGACGTGCTGGCGATGATCGATGCGCTCGTGGAGGACTCGGCAATTCTCGTCGGATCGTCGCTGGGCGGGTGGCTGATGCTGCTCGCGGCGAAGATGCGGCCGGATCTCGTGAAGGGGCTGGTCGGGGTCGCGCCGGCGCCGGACTTCACCGACTGGGGCTTCACCACTGACGAGAAGATGGCGCTGCTGAGCAACGGGCGGATCGAGCGCAAGAACCCTTACGGTCCCGAGCCTACCGTCTACACCCGTGCGTTCTGGTCTTCGGGCGAGGCGAACCGGCTGATGTTCGGCGAGATCGCCTTCGACGGCCCGGTGCGGCTGGTGCAGGGGCAGCGCGATCCGGACGTGCCGTGGCAGCGGACCGCGCGGCTCGCCGAGCTGTTGCGTTCAGCCGATGTGCAGACATGGCTGGTCAAGGACGGCGATCACCGCCTGTCGCGCGATAGCGACATTTCCCTCATCATCCGGGCGGTCGAGGATGTGATCGCCGCCCTATGATCCCGATTTTGCTCGTTCTCGCCGCAGCTCAAGCCGGCCCCGTCGATGCGCAGGAGGGGCGGTTTCGGCAATGCGTCGCGCTGACCCGGACCGATCCGGCAGCGGCGCGTGCCGAAGCCGGGCGCTGGCGGATATCCGGCGGGCGGTATTTTGCGCGGGAATGCGCGGGGATCGCATTTGCGGCGGAGAAGAGCTGGCCTTCGGCGGCGGTTGAGTTCGAGGAAGCGGCGCGCGCGGCGCAGCTTGCCAAGGATGCGCGGGCGGCGAATTACTGGGCGCAGGCGGGGAACGCGTGGCTCGCTGCGGCGCAACCGGCCAAGGCGCGCACGGCACTCGATTCGGCGCTGACCGCGGGGACGCTGACCGGCTTGCCGTTGGGCGAGGCGCAACTCGATCACGCGCGGGCGCTGGTGGCGACGGGCGATCTGGAATCGGCGCGGACCGATATCGATCTGGCGCTGACCAATGCCGCGGACGATCCGCTCGCGTGGCTGTTGTCGGCGACGCTGGCGCGGCGCGAGGGGAATCCGGCGCGCGCGAAGAAGGATATCGGCGAGGCGTTGCGGCGATCGGCGGACGATGCTTCGGTGCAGCTGGAGGCGGGAAATATCGCAGCCTTGGCGGGCGACGAGGATGGCGCGCGGGCGGCTTGGGGGCAGGCGGCGCGGCTGGCACCGGATACGCCGGTGGGGCGGAGTGCGGTGGCGGCGTTGCGGCAGTTCGATACGCCGGCGAAGTAGGGTGACGTTGCTCCCCTCCTGGAAGGGAGGGGTTGGGGGTGGGTTGGCTGGTGGGGCACGGTATCGCCAGCCAACTGGCCTACCCACCCCGGCCCCTCCCTTTCAGGGAGGGGGAAGAACTGGGGTGCGGCCCTTTCACGGCCTTGCCCCCGTCCCTATCTGCTGGTCCGAACAACCCTCGGAGCAAGCATGAAATACCTCCACACGATGATCCGCGTGAGCGATCCGGCGAAGACGATCGCGTTCTTCGAGCTGCTCGGGCTGAAGGAGGTCCGGCGAATGGAGAACGAGAAGGGGCGGTTCACGCTGATCTTCCTTTCGGCGCCCGGCGACGAGGGCGCCGAGGTCGAGCTTACGCACAATTGGGATCCCGAAGAATATGGCGAGGGGCGCAATTTCGGCCACTTGGCGTACCGCGTCGACAATATCTACGACACTTGCCAGCGGCTGATGGACTCTGGCGTGACGATCAACCGGCCGCCGCGCGACGGGCATATGGCGTTCGTGCGGACCCCCGACAATATCTCGATCGAGCTGTTGCAGGCGGACGGCGCACTCGATCCCGCCGAGCCGTGGGCTTCGATGCCGAACACTGGCAAGTGGTGACACGCTAATGCTCGATATCGTCCGCGTGCCGGTGCTTTCCGACAATTACGCCTGGCTGATCCACGACACCGTCTCGGGCGAGACGGTGGTGGTAGATCCGGGCGAGGCGGGGCCGGTGATCGCCGCCGCGAAGAAGCGCGACTGGCGGATCGACCGGGTGTGGACGACGCACTGGCATCCCGATCACATCGGCGGGAATGCCGAGATGAAGGCGTATGGCGCAACGATCATCGGCCCGGCGGCGGAGGCGGACAAGATCCCGACGCTCGACGAACAGGTGCGCGAGGGCGACATCGTGCGTCTTGGTGAACACGAGGCGACCGTGATGACCGTGCCCGGCCACACGCAGGGGCATATCGCGTTCCACTTCGCGGACGATGCGGCGATCTTCACTGGGGATACGCTGTTCGCGATGGGCTGTGGACGGCTGTTCGAGGGGACGCCGGGGGATATGTTCGCGAACATGCAGCGCTATGCGGTACTGCCCGACGAGACCGAGGTGTTCTGCGGGCATGAATATACGCAGAGCAACGGGCGGTATGCGCTGGTCGCCGAGCCGGACAATGCGGCGATCGTGACGCGGATGGCTGAGGTCGACGCGTTGCGCGCGAAGGGCGAGCCTACCGTGCCGACGACGATCGGGCTCGAGCGGGCGACAAACCCGTTCCTGCGGGCGACGTCTGTCGAGCAACTGGCGGGCTATCGTGCGGCGAAGGATGATTTTCCCGGGTAAAAGGCGTAAGAGAATGGCGGGGGTTTTGAGGAGCGTTGCGATGCGGATGCGGACCCTGCCACTCTTGATGCTGCCGGCTGTAGTGCTGGGCGCGTGTACGCAGACCCAGGCAGAGGTCGAACGCGCGCAGGTGCGCGACGCTGGCGTGCAGGAGAAGCTCGCAAAGGAACTGGCCGGGCTGGTGCCCGGCAAGCCCGAGACGTGCATCAGCCAGTTCCCGCAGAAGCAGAGTTCGGGCTACGGCGCGACGATCCTGTACCGCGTCAATAACGGGCTGGTGTATCGCAGCGACACCGTCGGCGGGTGCGAGGGGATCGGGCGGGGTGACATCCTCGTGACGCGGACGCCGAGCGGGCAGCTTTGCCGCGGCGACATCGCGCAGACATTCGACCAGTCGTCGCGGTTTCCGACCGGGAGTTGCAGCTTTGGTGAGTTCGTGCCGTATCGGAAGCCGTGATGCGCGGGGCGGTTCTGGCGGCGGCGGGGCTGCTGACGGTGGGGATGCTCGGGGCGGGAAAGTCCGATCCGCTGGCGGGGCGGGTAGCGGGTGCGCCGGCGCGGTGCATCGATATCCAGCGGAACGGTGGGCCTGAGATCGTCGATTCTGCAGACGATCCTGTACCGGCAGTCGGGCAAGCGGATTTGGAAGACCGGGCCGGTCGGAGAGTGTGCTTCGCTGCGGCCGCTCGATACGGTGATCGTCGAGGTTTATGGCGGGCAGTTGTGCCGGAACGATCGGTTCCGGACGGTGTCGGTGGGTATGTCGATTCCGTCGGGATATTGCCGGTTTCGGGATTTCACGCCGTTTGACCGGGTGAAGTAGCGGGGGCTTCTCGACCGCGCTGCCGCTCCCTGCCCCTGCCCCTGCCCCTGCCCCTGCCCCTGCCCCTGCCCCTGCCCCTGCCTCGCGTCACCCGGCCATGCGTATCGCACCACCCCGGCGGAGGCCGGGGCCCAATTGGGGGACGGTGCTGACTGAGGACTACGCTCCGTTACTCCGACCTTTCCAATTGGGCCCCGGCCTTCGCCGGGGTGGTTGTAGGTGGGAAGTAGGAAACGCCTCTCCCGCACCGCTCCTTCCCGTCATCCTGACGAAAGTCAGGACCCAGGGTTACTAGGGACGGCGCGTGGTACTCTGGGTCCTGACTTTCGTCAGGATGACGGATACGGGTTACTCTCGTGCGGACGACGCGCGGCTCAGTCCACAAACACTGCGGCGCGCTTCTCCATGTTCGCGCGGACCTGCTCGACCTGGTTGGGGGTGCGGATGACCATCAGTTGCTCTTGGGTCTCGGCGAGGAGGACCGTCGCCGCGTCCGCATCTTCGGCGAGGTTGTAGAGGCGCTTCGAGCCCTGGATCGCGTGGGGGTTCCGCGCCGCGATCTCGCGGGCGAGCATCATCGCCTCGCCGAGCGGGTCTTCGGACAGGCGCGTGACGAAGCCGTGGCGCAACGCCTCGGCGCCGTCGAACTCGCGCGCGGTGTAGGTCAGTTCGCGCAGTACGTCGTCGCGGGCGAGCGTGCGCCAGAGTGCGATGCCGGCCATGTCGGGGACAAGCCCCCAATAGGTCTCGCGGATCGCGAAGCGCGCGCTCGGATGCGCGATGCGGACGTCCGCGCCGGACATGATCTGGAATCCGCCGCCGAACGCGACGCCGTGGACTGCGGCGATGACGGGCATGGGCAAGGTGCGCCAACCCCAGGCGACCTGCTGGGGGAGGTTTGCGCCCTCCGCCGTCCGCTCGCCGAGTGCCAGACCCGACCCGCCATTCGCCATCGATGCCATGTCTAGCCCGGCGCAGAACGCCTTGCCCTCGCCCGACAGGACGACGCAGCGGACGTCCGTCATCCCTTTGAGCCGGTCGATCGCGGCGGCGATGCCTTCGAACATCGCCGGGTCGATCGCGTTCATCTTGTCGGCGCGGTTGAGGCGGACGTCGGCGATGCCCTCGGCGACGGTTATTGTGACCCGCTCGTTCATTCTGGCGATCCTCTCGATCTTTGCGGGAACGCTAACCGGCCCCGGCCCCACCTGCAACGGCGCCCGCAATGTTGCGCAGGCGCACGCGGCGTGTAGAGGCTCCGCGCATGGCTGGTTTTGATCCACAATGGTTTGCGACGCGCGGGTTCGGCGGGCACGGCGCCGCGCTGGGGATGCGCTATCATGCGCATGGCGACGACTGGGCGGAGCTTGCGCTGCCCTATGACGAGCGTTTGATCGGCGACCGCGCGAGCGGCGTGATCGCGTCGGGGCCGATCATCACGATGATGGACATGGCGACGAGTCTGGCGATCTGGATCAAGCGCAACGCGTTCGTGCCGCATGCGACGCTCGACCTGCGCGTGGATTATCTGCGGCCGGCGACGCCCGGGAAGACAGTGATCGGGCGTGGGGAGTGCTACCGGATCACGCGCTCGATCGCATTCGTGCGCGGGCAGGCGCATGACGGCGATCCGGGCGATCCGCTCGCGCATGTCGCGGGGACGTTCATGGTTGTGGGCGATGTCGCCGGCATGGGTCTGAACAGAAGGATCGAGGCATGACGATCGGCTTGCCGCCCTATGCGGAGATCCTCCGCGTGTCGGTCGAAGCCGAAGACGGCGCGCCACCGGTATTGCTGATGCCGTTTGCGGATGACGTGCTGGGACGGCCGGGGTTTTTGCATGGCGGTGCGATCTCGGGGTTGCTGGAGATGGCGGCGATTGCGGCTTTGCAGCATGCGTTGGAGGCTGAAGGTGGCGCCGACGCGCGGATCAAGCCGGTGAATGTCACGGTCGATTTCATGCGGGGTGGGCGGGATAAGCCTACGCGGGCGGCTGGGGTTGTGACGCGGTTAGGGAACCGGGTGGCTAATGTCGAGGCGACGGCTTGGCAGGACGAGCGGGAGAAGCCGATTGCCGCGGCACGGATGAATTACCTGATCGTGCGCGACTGATCTTCCTCCCCTCCCGTAAGCGGGAGGGGACCGAGGGGTGGGCGCGCGGGTTCCGCGTGGTCTGACGGTGGTGTGTCGAGTGTGACATACTGCCACGTCAGCATTCGACGTGAGCGCGTGCCCCCTAGCCCCTCCCGCTTGCGGGAGGGGATGGCGTTGTGGCTTACTTCGCGGTCAGTTTGATCAGGCGGCCTTGCGATTCGCCGCCGTCCTCGAGCACCCAGATCGCGCCGTCGGGGCCTTGTTCGACTTCGCGGATGCGGGCGCCCATGTCCCATTGGTCGCCTTTTGCCGCGTTGGTGCCGTTCAGGTCGACGCGGACCAGCGCCTTCGATGACAGACCGCCGATGAACGCGTCGCCCTTCCACTGCGGGAACATGGCTCCCGAATAGATCATCAGGCCGCCGGGCGAGATCACCGGGTTCCACGATACCTTGGGCGGCTCATAGCCATCGCCGGGCTTGTGATCGGGGATATCGCGGCCGTCGTAGTTGCTACCGTTCGAGGCGTTGGGCCAGCCATAGTTGAGGCCAGGCTTAATCAAATTGACCTCGTCGCCGCCCTTCGGCCCCATCTCCTGCTCCCAGAGATTACCCTGCGCGTCGAACGCGATGCCGAGCAGGTTGCGGTGGCCGTAGCTCCAGATTTCGGGCGCGAAGCCCTTCGAGACCAGCGGGTTGCCGGGGGCGGGTTTGCCGTCGAGCGTGAGGCGCAGCACCTTGCCGAGTGTCATCTTCGGGTCCTGCGCGGGGGTGAATTTCTGGCGCTCGCCATTGGTGAAGAACAAATATTTGCCGTCGGGCGAGAAGGCGATGCGGCCGGAGTAATGGCCGTTGCCCTCGACGAAGGGCCGCGCGCTGAAGATCGTCTCGATCTCGCCTAGACGCTCACCGCCGCCGCCGTTCGCACGCAGACGGCCGCGCGCAAGGACGACGCCCTTGCCGCC
Source organism: Sphingomonas sp. AC411 (assembly GCF_979253035.1). NCBI lineage: Bacteria > Pseudomonadati > Pseudomonadota > Alphaproteobacteria > Sphingomonadales > Sphingomonadaceae > Sphingomonas > Sphingomonas sp. AC411. The sequence goes on from NZ_CEEDAQ010000001.1 coordinate 2,286,795, forward strand.
CTCGCCTGCGGTCGAATAGCTGAAATACACGCGCTGGCTGGTCGCGAAGTCGGGGGCGAGGACGACGTCCATCAGCCCGCCCTGCCCTGCCGAATCGACTGTGATCGTCGCGACCGTCTGGCGCGACTTGCCGTCGGCCGAGACGAGCAACATCTGGCCCTGCTTTTCGGTCACCAGCATCCGCTTGTCGGGCAGCACCGTCATCGCCCAGGGCAGATCGAAATCGGCGACGACCGTCTCCTTGAACGGCTTGCCCCCGGCGCCGGTTGCGCGGAACAGGCAGTCGAGGCGAGTAGCGTGGCGGTCAGCAAACCCGTGGCGAACAGCGTCTTGCGAATCATGATCTTCTCCCGGAAATCTCTCCGCAAACGCGGCGTTACCGATGAAGGTTGCCCCGGCTTGCGGAGCGACACCACCCCGCGTATAGAGGCACCACTTCTCTACATCGCCAGATGAAGAGGCTGCGGGGCTTGCTCCGCGGCGGCAATCACCTGTGCTTTGGCCCTGTTTGGAATTTCGATGGCGAATATCGCCCTGCTGACCGACCTGATCGAACCCGAGGCGAAGGCGCTCGGCCTGAGCCTCGTGCGCGTGCGCATGCAGGGCGGCAAGTCCGATCCGACGTTGCAGGTGATGGCCGAGCGCCCCGACACCCGCCAGTTGGTGATCGAGGATTGCGCCGAGCTGTCGCGCCGTATCTCGGACAAGTTCGATGCGCTCGAAGCCGAGGGCAAGGACCCGGTCGGCGAGGACGCGTACCGCCTCGAAGTATCGAGCCCCGGTATCGATCGCCCTCTGACCCGGTTGCAGGACTTTGCCGACTGGGAAGGCCAGGAGGCGCGGATCCGCCTCGTCGAGCCGTTCGAGGATCGCAAGCAGATCTCGGGCAATCTGATGGGCGTCGAGGGGACGAAGATCACCGTCGACGTCAACAAGCACAAGATCATGACGATCGACTTCAGCCAGGTGGCCGACGCCAAGCTCGTCATGACCGACCGACTCATCGCCGCGACCGCGCCGCTTTCCACCGAAGGCGCGGACGAAGTTTTCTATCAAGACGTGGCCGAGCCTGATGCTCAGGGCACCGAGACCGAAGAAGGACAGCATTGATGGCCACGGCAGTCACCGCAAACCGCGCGGAACTGATCGCGATCGCGAATTCGGTCGCGTCGGAGAAGATGATCGACAAGGCGATCGTGATCGAGGCGATGGAGGACGCGATCCAGCGCGCCGCCCGCTCGCGCTACGGCGCCGAGAACGACATCCGCGCGAAGCTCGACCCGAACACCGGCGATCTGCGCTTGTGGCGCGTCGTCGAAGTGGTCGAGGCGGTCGATGATTATTTCAAGCAGGTCGACGTCAAGGGCGCGCAGAAGCTCCAGAAGGACGCGGCACTCGGCGACTTCATCGTCGATCCGCTGCCCCCGATCGAGTTCGGCCGCATCGCCGCACAGGCCGCCAAGCAGGTCATCTTCCAGAAGGTTCGTGACGCCGAGCGCGAGCGCCAGTTCGAAGAGTATAAGGACCGCGCCGGCGAGATCATCACCGGCGTCGTCAAGCGCGTCGAGTTCGGCCATGTCGTCGTCGACCTTGGCCGCGCAGAAGGCGTGATCCGCCGCGACGCGCAGATTCCGCGCGAAGTGGTGCGCGTCAACGACCGCATCCGCTCGCTGATCCTCAACGTCCGCCGCGAGAACCGTGGACCGCAGATTTTCCTCAGCCGCGCGCACCCCGATTTCATGAAGAAGCTGTTCGCGCAGGAAGTGCCCGAGATTTACGACGGCATCATCGAGATCAAGGCGGCCGCCCGCGATCCGGGTTCGCGCGCGAAGATCGGCGTGATCTCGCATGATTCCAGCATCGATCCGGTCGGCGCCTGCGTCGGCATGAAGGGCTCGCGAGTCCAGGCCGTCGTGCAGGAAATGCAGGGCGAGAAGATCGACATCATCCCCTGGTCGCCCGACATCGCGACCTTCGTCGTCAACGCGTTGCAGCCGGCTTCGGTCAGCCGCGTCGTGATCGACGAGGAAGAAGAGCGTATCGAGGTGGTCGTTCCCGACGACCAGCTGTCGCTGGCGATCGGCCGTCGTGGCCAGAACGTGCGGCTCGCGTCGCAGCTCACCGGCAAGGCGATCGACATCCTCACCGAGGCCGATGCGTCGGAGAAGCGCCAGAAGGACTTCGTCGAGCGTTCGGCGATGTTCGAGAAGGAACTCGATGTCGACGAGACACTCGCCCAACTGCTGGTCGCCGAAGGGTTCACGAACCTCGAGGAGGTCGCCTATGTCGAGGTCGAGGAGATCGCCGGCATCGAGGGCTTCGACGAGGACCTCGCGGGCGAGTTGCAGAACCGCGCGACCGAGGCGCTTGAGCGTCGCGACGCCGCCAGCCGCGAGGAGCGCACCGCGCTCGGCGTGGACGATGCGCTGGCTGGCATGCCGTATCTGACCGAGGCGATGCTGGTCACGCTCGGCAAGGCGGGCATCAAGACGCTCGACGATCTCGCCGATCTCGCGACCGACGAGCTGGTCGAGAAGAAGCGTGTCGAACCGCGCCGTCGCAACGAGGACGCGCCGAAGCGGCCTGAGCCTAAGGGCGGAATTCTCGCCGAGTACGGCTTGAGCGACGAGCAGGGCAACGAGATCATCATGGCCGCGCGTGCGCACTGGTTCGAGGACGAGGCGCCTGAAGCTTCGGCTGACGAAGTCGAGGCGGACGAGACTCCGGTGGAAGAGGCTTCGGCCGACGACGCTGTGGTTGAGGACGCTGCGGCTGAAGACACGACGGCCGACGAAGCCGTGGCTGAGGACGCTTCGACCGACGACGCTTCGGTTGAAGAAGAGGCGGACAAGACCGACTCGAAGAGCGAGGGCGACAAGGCCTGATGCCCTTCGTCAACATCCGCATCTCGGGGTCCGCCACCAAGGACCAGAAGTCCGGCATCGTCGCCGACGTCACCCAGTCGCTCGTGCAGCGGCTGGGAAAGAACCCGGCTGCGGTGCAGATCGTGATCGAAGAGGTCTCGACCGAGAATTACGGCGCGGGCGGCCAGTTGCTGGTCGACCGCGACGCTCCAAAGACGGCCCCAAATACTCCGGCGCAGGAGGACGCACATGCGGAACCCTCCCGATGACACCGCGCCGCTAAACTTCCCTCCCGCTCGCGGGAGGGGTCGGGGAGGGCAGTCACGGCTGCCGCCCTCGCGGATAACCCCTCTCTAACCCCTCCCGCGAGCGGGAGGGAATGAGCCAGTACGCAAGTGCATCCTCTCGGGTGAGCGCGACGTGCGGCCGCATCTGGTGCGACTCGCGTTGTCGCCCGATGGCCAGATCCTGCCCGATGTTCGCGCCAAGGCCCCCGGCCGCGGCGCTTGATCGGTGTCACGCGAATCGAGCTCGAAGCCGCGATCAAGAAGGGCAAGCTCAAGGGTGCGCTCGCTCGCGCGTTCAAGACCGGCGAGTTCACCATCGATCCCGAGCTCCCCGCCAAGATCGAGGCCGCGCTGGAGCGTAACGCGCTCGACCGGCTCGGGCTCGAATCGCGCTCCGGCACGGTGCTGATCGGCTCCGACCGGATCGAGCAGAACGCGCGCCAAGGGAAGCTGAAGACGCTCTATCATGCGTCCGACGCGGCTGAGGATGGCAACCGCAAGCTCGACCAGGCGTGGCGCATCGGCAACGATGTCGAGGGCTCGGGTTTGCGGGGTTGGCACTCCCTGTGTCGCGCACCATATTGGCGTTGGCGCTGGGACGGGAAAATGTGGTACACATCGGCCTGACAGACCGCGCTGCAGCAAAGCGGGTGAGCGAAGCGCTCGACCGTTGGCTGCATTTTATCGGCTCCGAACCATCGGGCCCCATGCAAAGTAATACTTTGATGGGTTCCCGTGCTTCCGTGTCTTGCGAAACGGCCTCGCAGGGCGCATCGGCGTCACAAAATATAGGGGCGTCCGGATCGACCGGACAACGCCCGGCCGTGGACATGACTGAGGAATTTGAGTGAGCGACACGGACAACGAGAAGCCGAAACTTGGCATGCGCGCACCTTTGGGTGTGAAGCGCACGGTCGAGACCGGCCAGGTGAAGCAGAGCTTCAGCCACGGCCGATCGAATACGGTGATCGTGGAAACCAAGCGTGCGCGCGTGCTGCGCCGTCCGGGCGAGCCCGACGTGCAGGTCGCGGACGCCCCGGTTGCCGCGCCCGCCCCGGCTGCGGCGCCCGCCGCTCCGGCACCGCAGGCGCGCGCGCCGCAGCCTGCGCCTGCTCCCGTACGCCAGCAGCAGAGCAATCTGTCGCCGCAGGAGCGCCAGGCCAAGCTGCTCCGCGAGGCCGAAGAGCAGCGCATGAACACGCTGGAGGAAGGGCGTCGTCGCCAGGAAGCCGAACGGGCCAAGGCGATCGAGGACGAGCGTAACCGCGCCGCCGAGCGTGCACGGGCCGAGGCGGAAGCCAAGGCGCCGAAGCCGGTCGAGGCGCCTGCGCCCGCACCTGCCCCCGTGGTCGAAGCGGCTCCCGCTCCGGTCGCGGCACCGACGCCTGCGCCTGCGCCGGCTCCGGTCGAAGCGCCCGTGGCTGCGGCACCCGCCCCGGCTCCGGTCGCTGCACCGAAGCCTGCGCCCGCGCCGGTCGCGGCGGCGCCTGCGCCGGCTCCCAAGCCTGCGCCGGCCCCTGTCGCACCGCCGGCACCGCCGCCCATCATCGAACTGACCCGCGATCCGGCCTTCCCGGCACCGCGCCGGTTCTCGCCGGTGGCGCGTCCAGAGCGTCCTCCACCGCCGCCGAAGCCTGTCGCGGCTCCCGCTGCCGCAGCGCCGGCAACGACGGGCAACGCCGGCACGACCGCCGCTCGCCCTGGTGCGACCGGTGCGAACGCCCCCGCTGGTGGCGTCCGTCGCGACGCCGTCCCGGCGCGTCCGCAGCAGCGTGACCGCAAGGGCGACGATCGTCGCACCTCGGGCAAGCTCACCGTCAACCGCGCGCTCGGCGATGGTGATGGTGCACGCGCGCGCTCGCTCGCCGCTTTGAAGCGTGCGCGTGAGAAGGAGCGTCGTGGTACCGGTGGTCCGCGCGAGCCGCAGGCCAAGCAGGTCCGCGACGTGGTCGTCCCAGAGGCGATCACCGTCCAGGAGCTCGCCAACCGCATGGCCGAGAAGGGTGCAGACCTCGTCAAGGCGCTGTTCAAGATGGGCATGCCCGTCACGATGACGCAGACGATCGACCAGGATACCGCGGAGTTGCTCGTCACCGAGTTCGGCCACAACCTGACGCGCGTCAGCGATGTCGACCAGGATCTGGCCAACGACACGATCGACGATGCCGAGGAGACGCTGAAGCCGCGTGCCCCCGTCGTCACGATCATGGGTCACGTCGATCACGGCAAGACGTCGCTGCTCGATGCCCTGCGCGGCACCGACGTGGTGCGCGGCGAAGCGGGTGGCATCACCCAGCATATCGGCGCGTACCAGGTCACGCTGAAGGACAAGTCGAAGATCACCTTCCTCGACACGCCGGGCCATGAGGCGTTCACGCAGATGCGTGCGCGTGGCGCGGACGTCACCGACATCGTCATCCTAGTGGTGGCGGCGGACGACGGCCTGATGCCGCAGACGGTGGAGGCGATCGCCCACACCAAGGCGGCGGGCGTGCCGATGATCGTCGCGATCAACAAGATCGACAAGGAGGGCGCCAATGCCCAGAAGGTGCGTGAGCGCCTGCTGAGCGAGGAGATCGTGGTCGAGGACATGGGCGGCGACGTCCAGGACGTCGAAGTCTCCGCGACCAAGAAGATCGGTCTCGATGCGTTGATCGAGAAGATCCAGCTCCAGGCCGAACTGCTCGAACTGCGCGCCAATCCGGATCGCGCGGCCGAGGGTACGGTGATCGAAGCCAAGCTCGACAAGGGCCGTGGTCCGGTCGCGACGATCCTCGTGAACCGTGGGACCTTGAAGGTCGGCGACATCTTCGTGGTCGGCGGCGAGAGCGGCAAGGTCCGTGCGCTGGTCGACGACAAGGGCAAGCAGATCAAGGAAGCCGGTCCGGCGATGCCGGTCGAGGTCCTCGGTCTGTCGGGCGTGCCGTCGGCGGGCGATCCGTTCCAGGTGGTCGAGAACGAGGCACGCGCCCGCGAAGTCGCGGAATATCGTCGCAGCGTGAAGACCGACAAGCGGACCGCCTCGGTTCCTGCCAGCCTCGAGAGCATGTTCTCGGCGCTGAAGGAAAAGCAGGCGATCGAATATCCGCTGGTCGTGAAGGCGGATACGCAGGGCACGGTCGAGGCGATCGTCGGGGCGATCAACAAGATTTCCACCGATCTGATCAAGGCGCGCGTGCTGAGCTCGGGCGTCGGTGGCATCACCGAGTCGGACGTCACGTTGGCGGCGGCTTCGGGGCTCCGATCATCGGCTTCAACGTCCGCCCGAACGCCAAGGCGCGTGAAATCGCCGAGCGCCAGAAGGTCGCGTTCAAATATTACGACGTGATCTACGACCTGATCGACGAGATCCGGGCGGGGATGGCAGGCGAGCTTGGGCCGGAAGCGTTCGAGACGGTCGTCGGTCGTGCCGATATCCGCGAGGTCTTCTCGGCGGGCAAGCACGGCAAGGCGGCAGGTCTGCTCGTCACCGAGGGCAACATTCGCAAGGCGCTCAAGGCGCGCATCACGCGCAACGACGTCATCATCTACCAGGGCGAAATCGCATCGCTGCGTCGCTTCAAGGATGATGTCGCCGAGGTCCGTGCGGGGCTGGAGTGCGGCGTGACGTTCACGTCGAACTTCGTCGACATCAAGGCCGGCGACGTCCTCGAGACGTTCGAAGTCGAGATGCGCGAACGCACGCTTTGATGAACTGAAGCCCTCTCCCCTGCGGGGAGAGGGTTGGGTGAGGGCTGTCCCAGGCGCTGACGTATGCGGCGCCCCTCACCCCGCCCTCTCCCCGAGGGGGAGAGGAGCTTAAAATGAAGACCGATACCCCAGAAGCAAAAGCCGTCCGCTCGTTGCGAGTCGGCGAACAGGCGCGTCATGCGCTGTCGGACATCCTCGCGCGCGGCGACGTCCACGATCCGGTGCTCGAAAAGCACCTCGTGACGATCACCGAAGTCCGCATGTCCCCGGATCTCCGCCACGCCACCGTCTTCGTGAAACCGTTGCTCGGCAAGGACGAGGAAAAGGTCCTGAAAGCGCTGCGGACCAATACCGCCTACCTCCAGCGCGAAGTCGCGAACCGGGTGCAGATGCGGTATGCCGCAAAACTGAAGTTCCTTGCGGACGAGAGCTTCGACGAGGGCACGCATATCGACCAGTTGTTGCGTGATCCGCATGTCGCGCGAGATCTGACCGAGGATTGATCTTGGCGGGCTGCTAGCGCCCCGCTTGCAGTCAGTCAGGAGTTACAGCGGGGTGAGCGATTGCTTCACCGCTGGCCCCCGTTGCCTGTCCCTCCGCTTTTCGTGCCCCTCCCTTTCCGTTCGTGCTGAGTAGAGACCGAGTAGGCTCGAAGAGCCGTATCGAGGACTCGTATCGAAGCACCGGTTCCCCGCGCCAACCCATCCTTCGATACGCCGCTTCGACAAGCTCAGCAGCTACTCAGGACGAACGGATGGTGAGGGCGGTCCCACGGGACGGGTGATTGGCGGCGGTCGTACGGGAGCAGCTTGCTGGTTGCGGAATTCCCACGCCAAGCCTGCGACGCCTCTGGACATCCGACCGCCTTCCCGCTCTTTGCCCCCAATGGCCAAGCTGTATTTCTACTACGCGTCGATGAACGCGGGGAAGTCGACGAACCTGTTGCAGGCGGACTTCAATTACCGTGAGCGGGGGATGCGGACGATGCTGTTTACTGCGGCGATCGACGATCGGTTTGCGGCGGGGACGATCACGTCGCGGATCGGGCTGGAGGCGCCGGCGATCGCCTTCGATGCAGCGACGGATATCGGGGCTTGCGTGCTTCGACAGCATGGCGAGGATGCGATTTCCTGTGTGCTGGTGGATGAGGCGCAGTTTCTGACGTCTGCGCAGGTGGATCAGCTTGCGCATATCTGCGACGTGGTGGGGATACCGGTGCTGGCGTACGGGTTGCGGACCGATTTCCAGGGGCGCTGTTTCCGGGGTCGGCTCGGTTGCTTGCGCTGGCGGACTCGTTGGTGGAGATCAAGTCGGTTTGCGGGTGTGGGCGGAAAGCGACGATGAACCTGCGGGTCGATGGGAGCGGGCAGGCGATTGCCGAGGGACAGCAGACCGAGATTGGCGGGAACGATCGGTATGTCGCGCTGTGTCGGCGGCATTTTTGTGAGGCTTTGGGGTAACGTCCCCACCTCCACCCCCGTCATCCTGACGAAAGTCAGGACCCAGGGTACCGAACACCGTCGCTTGTGGCTCTGGGTCCTGACTTTCGTCAGGATGACGGAGCGGGTGGGGTCCGCGCCCGCCTGAATCAGAAACAATGGAACTCGCGCATGCATGGCTGGATCATTCTCGACAAGCCGCTGGGGCTTGGGTCGACACAGGGCGTTTCGGCGGTGAAACGTGCCTTGCGCAATGGCGGGTATGGGAAGTTCAAGGTGGGGCATGGGGGACGCTCGATCCGCTCGCGACGGGCGTGCTGCCGATCGCCGTTGGGGAGGCGACCAAGCTGGCTGGGCGGATGCTCGATAGCGACAAGATCTATGATTTTACGGTGATGTTCGGGGTTCAGACGGATACGCTGGATGCCGAGGGGGTGAGCATCGCGACGTCCGATGTCCGGCCGACTCTGGCAGCGGTGGAGGCTGTGCTTGCGCAGTTCACCGGGCCGATCTCTCAGGTGCCGCCGGCCTATTCCGCGCTGAAGGTTGATGGGGAGCGGGCTTATGATCTGGCGCGGGCCGGGCATGAGGTGGTGCTGGCTAGTCGGGATGTGACGATTCATTCTCTCGTCCGTCACCCCGGACTTGTTCCGGGGCCCACTCCACCGCGGGCTCCGGAGCTTGAGGGACAGTGGACCCCGGAACAGGTCCGGGGTGACGGAGTGGGGGGATGGTCCCCTGCCCCACGCCCCGCTCGACGAGGTCACGCTTACCGCGCATGTGTCCAAGGGCACCTATATCCGTTCCCTCGCGCGGGACATCGCGATCGCCCTCGGCACCGTCGGCCACGTCACGATGCTGCGGCGTACCAAGGCTGGTCCGTTCGACCTCTCCTCCGCGATATCGCTGGACAAACTGGACGAACTCGCTAAGGCCTCCGCGCTTGAAGATGTACTTCTGCCCTTGAGGGTGGCGCTGGACGACATCCCGGCTCTCTCCTCACCCCCGACCAGGCAGGGGCGCTCCGACAGGGGCGTATCTTGGCCGGGATCGCCGCAGACGATGGCCAATACTTCGCCGAACTGGACGCTGTCCCGGTCGCGCTGGTCGAGGTCGAGGACGAAGACGTCCGTGTCGTTCGCGGTTTCAATATGTGATGTCGAGGACATGAATTCATGACGATTACCGCTGAACGCAAGACCGAGCTCGTCAAGGAGCATTCGCGCGCCGAGGGTGACACCGGTTCGCCGGAAGTCCAGGTCTCGATCCTGACCGAGCGCATCAAGAACCTGACCGAGCACTTCAAGGCCCACAAGAAGGACAACCACTCGCGTCGTGGTCTTCTCATGATGGTCAACAAGCGCCGGACGCTGCTGGATTATCTCCGTCACAAGGACGGCCAGCGCTACCTGGATCTGATCGCGAAGCTCGGTCTTCGCAAGTAACACGAACGGCTCCCTTCGGGGGCCGTTTTCGTATATAGGGTTTTGATTCCGCGCATTTCGCGCGGAGGCAAACGCCAGGACACAATTCGGTGAACTGGCAAGGAGCGACAACTCGCTCCACACCGCCGCGGGCCGGCTAAGCCCGCACATAGGCCCCAAACGCATCTGGCGTTTGGAGTGAAGGAAAAAGAATGTTCGATACCAAGACCGTAAGCGCCCAGTGGGCGGCAAGACGCTGACGCTCGAGACCGGCCGCGTTGCGCGCCAGGCCAACGGCGCAGTCCTCGCCACCCTCGGCGAGACCGTCGTTCTGTGCGCCGTGACGGCCGCACGGACCGTCAAGGAAGGGCAGGATTTCTTCCCGCTCACCGTCCATTACCAGGAGAAGTTCTCCGCAAGCGGCCGCATCCCCGGCGGCTTCTTCAAGCGTGAGCGTGGCGCGACCGAAAAGGAGACGCTGACCAGCCGTCTCATCGATCGCCCGATCCGTCCCCTCTTCCCAGAGGGTTTCTACAACGAGATCAACGTGATCTGCCAGGTTCTGTCGTATGACGGCGAGAACGAGCCGGACGTCCTCGCGATGGTCGCGGCCTCCGCGGCACTGACGATCTCCGGCGTGCCCTTCATGGGCCCGATCGGCGCAGCACGCGTCGGCTATGTCGATGGCGCGTACATCCTCAACCCGACGCTCGAGGAAGCCAAGGCTGGCGATCTGGACCTCGTCGTGGCCGCCACCGGCCAGGCCGTGATGATGGTCGAATCGGAAGCCAAGGAGCTTTCGGAAGAGATCATGCTCGGCGCCGTGCAGTTCGCCCACAAGGCCTGCCGCGAAGCCGCCAACCTGATCATCGATCTGGCCGAGCAGGCTGCCAAGGATCCGTGGGAAATGGCCGAGCAGGCCGATCTCTCGACCGCCAAGGACAAGCTGAAGAAGCTGATCGGCAAGGACATCGCGGCGGCCTACAAGGTGACCGACAAGTCCAAGCGTTCGGACCTGCTGAATGCAGCGCGTGCGAAGGGCAAGACGGCGTTCGCCGATGCCTCGCCGCAGGACCAGATGGCTGCCGGCAAGCTGATGAAGAAGCTGGAGGCGGAGATCGTCCGCGGCGCCATCCTCAAGGACGGCACCCGCATCGACGGCCGCACCACCACCCAGATCCGTCCGATCGAGGCTATGGTTCACTTTCTCCCGCGTACGCACGGCTCGGCCCTGTTCACGCGCGGCGAGACGCAGTCGATCTGCACCACCACGCTCGGCACGCGCGACGCGGAGCAGATGATCGACGGCCTGAACGGCCTGTCGTACGAAAACTTCATGCTGCACTACAACTTCCCGCCATACTCGGTCGGTGAAGTCGGTCGCTTCGGTGCGCCGGGTCGTCGCGAAGTCGGTCACGGCAAGCTCGCATGGCGCGCGCTGCACCCGGTGCTGCCGACCAAGGAAGAGTTCCCGTACACGATCCGCGTCCTGTCGGACATCACGGAGAGCAACGGCTCGTCGTCGATGGCGACGGTCTGCGGCGGTTCGCTGAGCATGATGGATGCGGGCGTTCCGCTGAAGCGTCCGGTGTCGGGCATCGCGATGGGCCTGATCCTCGAGGGCAAGAACTTCGCGGTTCTCAGCGACATCCTTGGCGACGAGGATCACCTCGGCGACATGGACTTCAAGGTTGCGGGCACGTCCGAGGGCATCACCACGATGCAGATGGACATCAAGATCGCCGGCATCACCGAGGAGATCATGGGCAAGGCGCTGGCGCAGGCCAAGGAAGGCCGCGCGCACATCCTGGGCGAGATGGCCAAGGCGCTCGACCACACCCGTGAGGAACTCAGCGCCCACGCACCGCGCATCGAGAGCTTCCAGATCGACAAGTCGAAGATCCGTGAAGTCATCGGCACCGGCGGCAAGGTGATCCGCGAGATCGTCGCGCAGACCGGCGCCAAGGTCGACATCGACGACGAGGGCGTGATCAAGGTGTCGTCGTCCGACCCCGCGCAGATCGAAGCCGCGATCAAGTGGATCAAGGGCCTCGTCGAGGAAGCCGAAGTCGGCAAGGTCTATGACGGCAAGGTCGTCAACCTGGTCGATTTCGGGGCGTTCGTGAACTTCATGGGTGGCAAGGACGGTCTCGTCCACGTGTCCGAGATCAAGAACGAGCGCGTCGAGAAGGTCTCCGATGCCCTGAGCGAAGGCCAGGAGGTCAAGGTCAAGGTTCTCGAGATCGATCCGCGCGGCAAGGTTCGCCTGTCGATGCGCGTCGTCGATCAGACGACCGGCGAAGAGTTGGAAGATACCCGTCCTGCTCGCGAGCCGCGTGAAGGTGGCGATCGTGGTCCGCGCGGTCCGCGTCGTGATGGCGATGGTGGTCGTGATGCCGGCAACGGCGGCGGCGGTCGTGGCCCACGCGGCGAAGGCGGCGGCGGTCGTGATGGGGGCGACCGTGGCTCGCGCGGCCCGCGTCGTGACGGCGACGGTGGCCGTGATTCGGGCGGCAACGGCGGTGGCCGCGGTCCCGTCGCGACGGCGGCGGTCAGGGCGGCGAGCGCGCTCCCCGTGCCGAGCGTTCGGACGGCGACAAGGCCCCGAGTTCGCGCCGGCGTTCCTGACGGGCGATCGCGACTAAGCCTTTGCCGCGTAACGGCAAATGATCGAGGGGCTCGGGAAACCGGGCCCCTTTTTCGTATGGCGCTCGGTCTGCCCGATTTAGCAGGGCAAACGCGACCGAAACGGAACGGACGTCCGTGCCGGATGTTCGAACCGCTATGAACGCCACTTCGAAGTCCGTTATTCTCGTCGTCGATGACGACGCCCTCGTCCGGGTCCACTCCAACTTCGCGCTGGAGGACGCCGGCTATGAAGTCGTCGAAGCCAGCAATGCGGCCGACGCACTGGCCAAGCTCAAGGAGCGGCCCGATATCGCCGCCCTGTTCACCGATGTGCGCATGCCGGGCGATTTGGACGGCATCGACCTCGCCAACGCGGTGCACGCGCAACGTCCCGACATCGCGATCCTCGTCACGTCCGGGACCGACAACGGCACGACCGCCGCCCTCCCCGCGGCGGCGCAGTTCGTGCAGAAGCCCTATACCGGCGCGCAGATCAGCAGGCTTCTTCGGCCCTGACGAAATCCTGACGTCGATCCGCTGAATATTCTGCATTTGATGCTAAAGGGCGGCATGTATCTTGCGACTTGCCGATCACGACAATTGAGATCATCGTCCTCCGTCTGAGCATCGACTCGCGGGGGCGACATGATGACCACGGCGAACATTACGCGCGCGACGCTGCAAGATGGCTTGGCGAGCGAGCGCCTTTTCTTTCTGGTCATGGCGATAGTCGTCGCGGCCACCGTGATCTTCGGCTTTATCGTGAACGCCGCGCGGATGCACTGGACGTTCTTATCGCTGCCTTGGCATGTTCATTTGCATGCCGTGGTATTCTCATCATGGATCATGCTTTACGTCGTGCAGAACTGGCTGATCGTGCGTGGTTCGGTCACGCGCCATCGCCAGTTGGGCATGATTGGCGCAGGTATTGCCGCGGCGATGGTCGTGCTGGGAATCGTGACTACGGTCATGGCGATCGAGCAGCACCGCGTGCCGCCGTTCTTTCCACCCGGCGTCTTTCTCGTGCTCGACGTGCTGGGCGTGATCGGCTTCGGCGTGCTCACGGCGTGGGCGATCGCGCTGCGGCGGCAGGCGGCGTGGCATAAGCGCTTGATGCTGTGCGGGACGATCCTGGTGATGTCGCCGGCGCTGGGGCGGATCCTGCCGATGCCGTTGCTGGGCGCGTTCGCACCGCTGGCGGTGTTCGCGTCGATGGCGGTGTTCGTCATCGCGGGGATGATCTACGATCTGCGCCTGCGCGGGCGGATACATCCGGCCTATTACTGGGGCTGCGGCGTATTGGTCGTGACCAACGGTCTGGTGGGTCCGCTCGGCTTCAGCCCGCCGGTGTTTCGGCTGGTCGAGCGCCTGGCCGCATGATCGAGGCCGCGTGAATCAGGGCTGCATGATCCGGAAAGTGGGGAGCTTCTGTTGCTCGGTGCTCCCCGTACCGCCGGTTTCCACTTCTGTTGCCCGGTGTGGCCTCGAACTGCGCTTTCGTCCGTATAACTTAGGTCGTTAGACCGTCAGTTATGCGGCAATTGCGAGTGCTTCGTTATCGTTGGCACTTGTGTATGGGCCGTTGCGGTGGTCCCATTCCGAGCGAAACATAGCGTCGTTGAACACACGTCGATCCTAGTTCGACCCCGTCATCGTCCCCTCTCGCGAAGAGGGCGGTGGTGGAGTCGCCGGGTACTGCCCCCGGGTCCGCTGTGTCTATGACACGCCACGGTTTATCGCCATAGCCGCCAAGAGAAGATTCCCCCGACGGCATGCCCGATATAGGCGCGCCGCAACGCGATGAAAAGCCCGGGTTCCGATGCTTTTTATCGAGAAACGCCAATGTCCTAGCACGCGGCGTGCCAAACCGCCTTCCGCTCGCCACAAAGCGCGTGCATAGCAACCTGCATTATGTTGACGCAGCGCTCCGCTACGCGCTTCGCGCGATGATCTTCCTTGGCGGCGCCCTCGCCGGTGGCCCGCCGATCCCGATGACGCGGATCGCCGCCGAGGCGAACGTGCCGCGCAAGTTTCTCGAGCTAATTCTCGCCGACCTGCGCGAGTCCGGTCTGTTGCACAGCCATCGCGGCAAGATGGGTGGCTATCGCCTGTCGCGCCCGAGCCATTTGATTTCGCTCGGCGAGATCATCCGGATCATCGAGGGGCCGCTTGCGCTGGTGCCGTGCGTGAGCCGCACCGCGTACCGGCCGTGCCTAGACTGCAAGAGCGAAGCAGACTGCGCGATCCGGTATGCGATGATGCGGGTTCGGGACGAGACTGCCCGGATCTTGGATGGGACGAGTTTGGCGGACGCGAACGCCGAGGACCTGGTCGCGGCGTGAAACTTTCCTTCTCCCTCGGGGAGAAGGTGGCGCGGTAGCGTCGGATGAGGGGCGTTGGGATGCAACGTCCCGAGCCTCAAGCCCCTCACCCTTCCGTCGCCTACAGCTCCTCCTCCCTCTCCCCGCAGGGGAGAGGGACAAGATGTCACCCTCTCGCCTTCAGTTCGTCGCGGATCTCACGTAGCAGCGCGATCTCGACCGGTTCGGGCGCGGGAGCCACGACAACCGCATCTTCCTCGCGCTTCAACCTTGCCGTCTCGCGCTCGATCAGCGCCGCCGTCCGGTTCACGACACGCAGGATCATGAAGATGATACCCGCGACGATCACGAAATTGACAAGCTGCGTCGCGAACGCACCATAACCGAGCAGCGGGACGCCGGCCTTCTTCAGCGCCGCGTAATCGGTCAGCGAGCCGACATAGCCCGCGGGCACCGCGCCCATCCGCCAGAAATAGCTGGAGAAATCGAGCCCGCCGAAAACCTTACCGATTATCGGCATCAGTACGTCGTCGGTCAACGACGTCACGATCTTGCCGAACGCCGCGCCTATGATCACCGCGATGGCGAGATCGAGCACGTTGCCGCGCATGATGAAGGCCTTAAATTCCTTGAGCATTACCGCTCCTTTCCCTGTTCGGGCCAAGGCTAACCACCGATTTCGGTTTCGCCAACCCTTCGGACTGTCCTATGAGGGTGACACAGGTATTCAGGAGATCTCCGATGTCACGTACCCCAATCGTCCGCGGTACCGCCGCGATCCTGCTCGCATCGGCGCTGGCCGGGTGCGGGATCAACAGCGTTCCGACCGCCGAGGAAAACGCCAAGGCGCGCTGGGCCGACGTCCAGAACAACTATCAGCGCCGCGCCGACCTGATCCCCAACCTCGTCGCGACCGTGAAGGCGGCCGGCGCGCAGGAGAAGAATATCCTCGTCGAGGTGACGCAGGCGCGCTCGGCCGCGAACTCGGTACAGGTTTCGCCTGCCGATCTGTCCGATCCGGCGAAGATGGAGCAGTATCAGCGCGTCCAGGGTGCCGTCGGCGTATCGCTGCAACGTCTCCAGGAGGCGTATCCCGAGCTGAAGAGCCAGGGCAATTACACCACGCTGATGAGCCAGCTGGAGGGCACCGAGAACCGCATCACGATCGCACGGCGCGACTATAACGGCGCGGTGCAGGCGTATAATACGAAGATCCGCACCTTCCCCGACGCGGTCGGTGCGAAGATCTTCTATGGCGCCAAGCCGATGGTGCCGTTCGCGGCGACCACGCCGGGTGCCGAAACCGCACCGACGGTGAACTTCGGCAACGCGAGCTGATCAGGGCATCATGCTCCGCCACCTCCTGACGCTGGCGTTCGCGGTGCTGCTTGAAGCAGCCCCGCGACCGCGCAAACGCTTCCCAAGTTTACCGGCTTCGTGGTCGATGCGGCGAACGTGATCCCGCCCGACCAGGAAGCGGCGCTGACCAAGCGGCTCGACGACCTGCAAAAGGCGACCGGCAACCAACTGGTCGTCGCGACCGTGCCAGATCTCGAAGGCTATCCGATCGAGGATTACGGCAATGCGCTGATCCGAAGCTGGGGCGTCGGGCTGAAGGATGCGAACAACGGCGCGATCCTGCTGGTCGCGCCGAACGACCGGAAGGTGCGGATCGAGGTCGGCTACGGGCTCGAACCGGTGCTGACCGACGCGTTCTCGAGCGTCGTCATCAACCAGCAGATCCTGCCGCGCTTCAAGGCGGGGATATCCCCGGCGGGATCGTTGCGGGGACGAATGCGGTGGCGGACCAGCTCGCGCTGCCCGATGCGGAGGCGCGCGCGAAGGTGACCGCGGCGGCGGCGGAGTATGACAAGACGCATCGTCGCGCGAATTCGGGTGGTGGCGGCGTGCCGATCGGGCTGATCTTCTTCGGCATCGTGCTGGCGGCGATCGTCATTACGATGATCTCGCGGCGTGCGGGTGGAAAGCAGTATGTCGATGGCGGGAGCCGCGGCGGTGGCAGCGGTGCCTTGCCGATCGTGCTGTGGAGCATCGCCGACGCGATGACCCGTGGTGGCGGCGGCGGCGGCGGCGGAAGCTGGGGCGGCGGCGGCGGCGGAAGCTGGGGCGGCGGTGGCGGCGATAGCGGCGGTGGCTGGGGCGGCGGCGGTTTCGGTGGCGGCGGCGGTGGATCCGGCGGCGGCGGCGGCGCATCGGGGAGTTGGTGACATGCGGCTGAGCGAAACCGATCACGACCGCGTCACCGCGGCGGTCACGCAGGCGGAGACCGCTACGACCGGCGAGATCGTCACGATCGTCGCGCGGCAGTCGGATGCGTATCACGACGTGTCCCTGCACTGGGCGGTACTGGCGATGCTGCTGACGCTGGCGCTGCTCGCGTTCCACCCGGTCGCGGCGGACCATATCTACGCGCGGCTGGTCGATCCGTGGGCGCAGTCGGCACCGCAGGGCGCGCTGTATGCGATCGCGCTGGTGCTGGTGACTCTGGTGTTTTTGGCGGTGCGGCTGGTGTTGGCGGCGACGTCGGTGAGGGTGGCGCTCACGCCGGGTGCAACCAAGGCGCGACGCGTGCGGCGGCGGGCTTTGCTGCTGTTCCGTGCGGGGGCCGAGAAGCGCACCAAGGGCTCGACCGGGGTGCTGCTGTACCTGTCGCTGGCCGAGCATCGCGCCGAGATCATCGCCGACGACGCGATCCACTCGCGCGTGCCGAACGAGACCTGGGGTGCGGCGATGGCGGCGGTTCTCGCCGGCGTCCGCGACGATCGCCCCGCCGACGGCATGGCGGACGCGGTCGCGCAGATCGGAGCGGTGCTCGCCGAGCATTTCCCGCGGACCGGTGCGCCGTTCAACGAACTTCCCGACAGGCTGATCGAACTATGAGCAAGACCGTATGGGCAGGCAAATTCCTGACCGTGCAAACCGAAGGCACGTGGGAATTCGCCGCACGCCAGGGCGAGATCGGGGCGGCGGTGATCGTCGCGATCGACGACGGCGACGTGATCCTGGTGGAGCAGTTCCGCGTGCCGTTGGGTCGCGCGTGTCTGGAGCTGCCGGCCGGCTTGGTCGGTGACGAAACCGCGGGCGAGAGCGTCGCGGTCGCGGCCGGGCGCGAACTGGAGGAGGAAACCGGCTACCGCGCGGACGCGATCGAAGATTTAGGGGTGTTCTACTCGTCACCGGGAATGACGTCCGAATGCTTCACGCTGGTGCGCGCTACCGGGCTGACGAAGATTGGCGAGGGTGGCGGCGATGGTGGCGAGAACATCATCGTGCACCGGGTGGCGCTGGCGGACGTGCCGGCGTTCGTGGCGGAGAAGCGGGCGGCGGGCGTGGCGATCGACACCAAGATGCTGCTGATCCTGGCGGGATCGATTCTCTAGCGGCGAGCGACCCGCTCGCTAAACCGTCCGTAGATTGTTTCCCCGCGAAGGCGGGGACCCAGACTGGGCTCCGCCTTCGCGGGAGAACAAGGAAGTGCGTGCTAGCGGACGCCCAGAGCGTCCACCTCCGTCGGCTTACTTGAAATTATCCGCGTAGCTCTGCAGCTTCAGCGTCTTCTGCGGCGCGGGGACGACGGTGTAGCCAAACCCCTCTCGCTCGCAGTGCACGATCGCCGCTTCGGCGGTCGGGAACAGCAGGCGCACCTGATCGCGCGTGTCGCCGCTGCCGGCCCAGCCGGTGAGCGGGTCGGGGCGTTTCGGCTCCGAGGGTTCGAATTCGAGCTGCCAGGCGTCGGTCCGGTGCTTGCCGGACTGCATGGCGTTCTTGGGGCGCTGGAAGATACGGGCGGTAGGCATGGATGCTCCCTTATCGCGAACCGGCGGCCCTTGCATCCGCCTTTTTCGTGCGCAGCGTCGCGGAGGCTGCGGCGGGGTCGTCCGGCCAGGGATGCTTGGGGTAGCGACCGCGCATTTCCTTGGCCACCGCGGTCCAGCTGCCCGCCCAGAAACCGGGGAGATCGCGCGTCGTCTGGATCGGGCGGCCGGCGGGAGATGTGAGGCTGAGGACAAGCGGCACGCGGGCCTCGCCGATCGTCGGGTGGATCGCGAGACCGAACAGGGCCTGGACGCGGAGTTCGACGCGCGGGCCGCCTTCCGCTGCGTAGTCGATCGCGTGCGTGCTGCCGGCGGGGCTGGTGAAGTCGGGCGGAGCGAGGCGGTTGATGGTCTGCATCGCGTCCCAGCCGAGCAGGTTGCGCAAGGCTTCGGCGAGCGCGCCGGGGGCGAGCGCGTCGAGTCGGCGCTTGCCGGCGAGCAGGGTGCGAGCCATTCGTCGGCGCGGTCGAGCAGGGTTTTGTCGTCGAGCGGTACGCCGGCATAGGCGGCACGGTCGCGCAACGCCTGCGCTCCTTCGCTCCACGGTAGCAGCGCGAGACCGTGCTCGCGGACGCCCTCGATGAGCGCGGCGAGGATGGCGTCGGGGTCCGCGCCGCTGTCCGGGCCGCTGGAGAGCCGGATCGCGCCTAGACGGCGTTCGCGGAGGGTTTGGATGCCGCCGGTTGTGGGGTCGAACGTCACGGTGCGGCGGGATCTCGATGCGGTCGGCGAAGAGGGTTTCGACGGTGGCCTGGTCGATCACCACGGCGGAGAGGATGCGCGCGCCGGCGGCCGAGCCTTGCGTGTCGGCGACGGCGAGCCATTCGGAGCGGGCCAGCGGCGAGGTCGGGTCGAGCTTGAACCCGCGGCCGCCGACCGAGGCCCAGGTTTCGCCCGACGCATCGCGGCGGCGTGCGACGCGATCGGGGAAGCCCAGCGCCACGCACACTTCTGCTCCTCCCGCCTGCGGGAGGGGTCGAGGGGCTGATCCAGCAGTGCCGCGCTCTTGGGATATGTCGCGCCCTCCCTCGACCCCTCCCGCAAGCGGGAGGGGAGCTAGTTTCGCCCAGCGATCCGCCATCGCCCTCGCCGCTTGCGCCTTGGGGCCGCGTTCGGTTTTCCATCTGCGGAGACGAGTTTCGAGGTCAACGTCCTGGCCGCCGATGCCGCGTTCGCCGAGCAGGACTGCGATTTGGGCTGCAACCGGCGCCAGGCCTCGCTCCCCTGCACGCAACAGCATGTGCGCGAGTCTCGGGGGCATCGGAAGTTTAGCAATCGCACGGCCGTGCGGCGTCGGGCGACCGTCCTCGATCGCTTCGAGCGTCGTCAGGCGCGCCATCGCCTCGTCGATAGCCGCGGCGGGGGCGGGTCGATCCAGCGAAGGTCGCGCGGATCGCCGACGCCCCAAAGCGCGCAGGCGAACACCAAGGCGGACAGGTCCGCTTCGAGAATTTCGGGCGGGTCGTAGCGCGGGAGTCCGGCGGTCGCCGCTTCTTCCCACAACCGATACGCGATACCCGGTCCGAGCCGCGCGGCGCGTCCCGCGCGCTGGGTGACCGCGGCCTGGCTCGCGCGTTCGGTCACCAGCCGCGTCATCCCCGCCGCGCGGTCGTAGCGGGGCGTCTCGCCAGCCCCGAGTCGACGACGATGCGGATGCCGTCCAGCGTCAGGCTGGTCTCGGCGATGCTGGTGGCGAGGACGACCTTCCGCCGGCCGTCGGGTTCGGGGAGGATCGCCGCACGTTGCGCCGCGGGGTCGAGGCTGCCGTGGAGTTCGTGGAGGACGATGTCGTCGGGCAAATTGGCGAGGCGGTCGGCGGTGCGTTCGATCTCCGCGACGCCGGGGAGGAAGGCGAGCACGCCGCCGTCTGCTTCGCCGAGCGCGCGGCGGATTGCGGCGGCGACCGAGTCCTCGATGCGCAGTTCGGCTTGGCGGCCGATGTGGCGGAGGGTGAGTGGGTAGCTGCGGCCTTCGCTTTCGATCACGGGAGCGTCGTCCATCAATGCCGCGAACCTTGCGCCGTCGAGCGTTGCGGACATGGCGACGATGCGCAGATCCGGGCGGAAGCCGGCTTGCACGTCGAGCGCCAGCGCGAGGCCGAAATCGCCGTCGAGGCTGCGTTCGTGGACCTCGTCGAACAGGACTGCGGAGACGCCGGCGAGTTCGGGATCGGCCTGGATGCGGGCGACGAAGATGCCTTCGGTGATCACCGTGACGCGGGTTGCGGCGGAGCGCTTGCTGTCCATGCGGGTCGCGTAGCCGAAGGTCTGGCCGACGGGCTCGCCGGCGGTGGAGGCCATGCGTTCGGCGGCGGCGCGGGCGGCGAGGCGACGGGGGAGAGGAGGAGGATCTCGCCGGTGCACCAGGGTTCGGTGAGGAGGGCCGGGGCGACTGCGGTGGTCTTGCCGGCGCCGGGGGGCTACGAGGACGGCCGAGGATCGGTCGCGTAGGGTTGCGAGGAGGTCGGGTAGTACGGTCAGTATCGGGAGCGGCGGCGGGGTCATCGGGGCCTGCTGCCACAGTGGCGGGGTTGGCGACAGGCTTTGCGGTTACGCGGGCATGTCGTTCGGGGGTGAGCGCCTGAACTTTGCGATCCTCCCCCGCCAGGGGAGGTGGCTGGCGCTTGCCAGACGGAGGGGAGGTAAGCGACGACCTGTCGTTCCGTGCCCTCCCCCTCCGTCACCTTCGGTGCCACCTCCCCTGGCGGGGGAGGATCGCTAGGTTGGGGAGACGTCGATTGGCTCTTTGCCATCAATCTAACCGAAAGCCGCACCACCTCACTAAAACCACCTCCCCGGCGAAAGGCCGGGGTCCAGTTGGGAAACGTTGCTGACGACGGTTGCGCGCCGTTGCTAGGACCTTTCCAACTGGGCCCGGCCTCCGCCGGGAGGTGCACTTTCTCTGATAGACGATACCCGCCGCATAAATCCCGTGAGATCATGTGCAAAGGCGGGCGCCCGCCCCCATCGCACCGGAGGCTGGCAAGCGCGCGCTAACCTGCTAGACGCTGCGGCAGTAATCATGGCGTCCGATCCCTCCCCCAACTCGACGACGGCGACAGGCCGCACCAGCGACCGGCTACGCGGCGGGTTCGCGCGCGCCTGGTCGAGCCGCTGGACCAAGGCCGCGCTGGCGCTTGGCGTGCTCGGCGTCGTCGCGATCTTCGCGTTCTGGTTCGCGGTCATGCGCGACCTGCCATCCGTGGATACGCTGCGCACCTACGAGCCGCCGCTGCCGACCAATGTGCGCGGGATCGATGGTGCGCCGATCCACAGCTACGCGCGTGAGCGGCGCGTCGAGTTGAGCTACGCCGAATATCCGCCGCTGCTGGTGAAGGCGTTTCTCGCCGCGGAGGACAAGTCGTTCTTCGAGCATCACGGCGTCGACTATCCCGGCCTCGCCGGTGCGGTGTACGACTATGTGACCAAGCTCGGCACCGGCAAGCGCGCCAAGGGTGGCTCGACGATCACGCAGCAGGTCGCCAAGAACCTGTTGATCGGCAACGCCTATTCGCCGTCGCGCAAACTGCGCGAGGCGGTGCTGGCGTACAAGATCGAGGACACGCTGACCAAGCCGCAGATCCTGGAGCTGTACCTCAACCAGATCGCGCTCGGGCGTAACGCGTTCGGCGTCGAGGCCGCGAGCCATGCGTATTTCGACAAGGAACTCGACCAGCTCGACCTCGCGCAGATGGCGTATCTCGCGATCCTGCCCAAGGGTCCGTCCAACTACGATCCGGTGCGCAATACCGAGCGCGCGATGATCCGGCGCAACTATGTGCTGAACCGGATGCTCGACAACGGCTTCATCACGCGTGCGCAGCGTGATCAGGCGAATGCGGAGCCGCTCGGCGCGGTGTTGCGGCGTACGCCGAAGTTCCAGAGCGTCGGCGGCTATTTCGTGGAGGAAGTCCGCCGGCAGCTGATGGCGAAGTTCGGCGAAAGCGCGAAGGATGGGCCGTACAGCGTCTATTCGGGCGGGCTGTGGGTGCGAACGTCGTTCGACGCGCGGCTGCAGGACCTGGCCCAGCAGGCGTTGCGCGACGGGCTGGTGCGGTTCGACAGCGGACGCGGCTGGAACGGCCCCATTCGCCATGTCGAGATCGAGGGCGACAACTGGCTCCAGCCGTTGCTCAACAGCAATATCGCGCTCGATTACCGGAATTGGGTCGCGGCGATCGTGACGGGTAAGGACGGGAATGCCTGGAGCCTGGGCTTCCGCACCGGCAAGACCGGCACATTGCCGCGCTATGCGGCGCAGATGGCGGTGCGCGGCAAGGGCGGCAACGCGTTCGGCGCGATCAAGGTCGGCGACATCATCGCAGTGGCACCGGAAGGCGGCCAGTTCGCGTTGCGGGCGATCCCCAAGGTGTCGGGTGCGTTCGTCGTCGAAGAGCCGGCTTCGGGCCGCGTGCTGGCGATGCAGGGTGGCTTCGACGACCGGTTGCAGGCGTTCAACCGCGCGACTCAGGCGATGCGCCAGCCGGGTTCGACCATCAAGCCGATCGTCTACTCCGCCGCGCTCGACAACGGTATGACGCCGGCGTCGATCATCGTCGACGGGCCGTTCTGCGTGTATCAGGGCGCGCGGCTTGGGCAGAAATGCTTCCGTAACTTCGGCAATTCGCGCGGCGCCGGGCCACACACGATGCGCTGGGGCATCGAGCAGTCGCGCAACCTGATGACCGTGCGGACCGCCGCGCAGACGGGCATGCCGAAGGTGGTCGCGACCATCAAGAAGATGGGGGTCGGCGATTATGCGCCCTACCTCTCGTTCGCGCTCGGCGCCGGCGAGACGACCGTCGGGCGTATGGTCAACGCGTATTCGATCTTGGCGAACAACGGCAAAGGCGGCCCGCCGTCGCTGATCGACTTCGTCCAGGACCGTCATGGCAAGGTGATCTGGCCGGAGAACTGGCGTCCGTGCGACCGGTGCAACGCGCCCGATTGGGACGGCAAGCCGATGCCGCGCCCGGTTACGCGCCAGCGCCAGGTGCTCGACGCGATGACGGCCTACCAGATGGTCCACATCACCGAGGGTGTCGTCCAGCGCGGTACCGCGGTGACGCTCCGCGATCTCGATCGACCGATGTTCGGCAAGACCGGGACGAACAATGGCCCGACCGACGTGTGGTTCATCGGCGGCACGCCGCAGTTCGTCGGCGGCCTGTATATCGGCTTCGATACGCCGCGGAATCTCGGTGGTGCGGCACAGGGCGGGACGCTCGCCGCGCCGATCTTCAAGCAGTTCGCGGTGAAGGCGTATGAGAACCTGCCCAAGCTGCCATTCCGCGCGCCCGCCGGAATCCGCATGGTCCGGATCGATCGCGGGAGCGGCCGCCCGGTCTATGGCACGTGGCCGAACACCGACGATCCGAAGCCGGCGGTGATCTGGGAAGCGTTCAAGCCGGAGAGCGAACCACGCCGTGCTGCTCGGCGTTCCGATGCCGCCCCGGCCGCGGCGGCGACCACCACCGCGGTGAAGAAGGCCGAAGCCCCGCGCGACAGCGATTTCTTGCAAAGACAAGGCGGAATCTACTAGCGCCCTTATATAGACGTCATCGCACATCAATCCGTCATCCCAGCAAACGCTGGGATCTCGTGGTAAGGGAGGACACTCCTCGCCGCAGGAGATGCCAGCTTTCGCTGGCATGACGAAGACCGGAGAATACCCATGCGCGCCGAAGCGCAGGCTCACGTAGACACCATCAACGACGCGCTGGCGCTGCTGCGCCGCTTCCTCGACTGGGACCGCGCGCTGCGTCGTCTCGACGAGCTGAACGCGCGCGTCGAGGATCAGGCGCTCTGGTCCGATCCCAAGGCCGCCCAGGAGGTAATGCGCGAGCGTCGTCGTCTCGACGAGGCGATCAGCGCGACGCGTGCGATCCAGAGCGAACTGTCGGACACGGCCGAGTTGATCGAGATGGCGGAGGCCGAGGGCGATACCGCGATGGAAGCGGACGGCGTCGCCGCGCTCGCCGAACTCGCCGCGCGGGCCGACCGGGACAAGATCAAGGCGTTGCTCGCGGGCGAGGCCGACGCCAACGACACCTATATCGAGGTCAACGCCGGCGCCGGCGGGACCGAGAGCCAGGACTGGGCGGGCATGCTCAGCCGGATGTATTCGCGCTGGGGCGAGCGCCACGGCCTGAAGGTCGAGCTGATCGACCAGCATTCGGGCGAGCAGGCCGGCATCAAGTCCGCCACGCTGCTGCTGAAAGGCGAGAACGCGTACGGCTATGCCAAGACCGAGAGCGGCGTCCACCGGCTGGTCCGGATCAGCCCGTACGACTCGGCAGCGCGGCGGCACACGTCGTTCGCCAGCGTCTGGGTGTACCCGGTCGTCGACGACAATATCGAGGTCGAGTACAACGAGAGCGACCTGCGCATCGACACGTATCGTGCGTCGGGCGCCGGCGGCCAGCACATCAACACGACCGATTCGGCGGTGCGTATCACGCACATCCCGACCGGCATCGTCGTGCAGTGCCAGAACCAGCGCTCGCAACACAAGAACAAGGCCGAGGCCTACAACCAGCTCCGCGCGCGTCTGTACGAGCGCGAACTGGCGATCCGCGAGACTGCGGCGAACGCGGAGAATGCCGGCAAGACCGATATCGGCTGGGGTCACCAGATCCGCAGTTACGTGCTCCAGCCGTACCAGATGGTGAAGGACCTGCGCACCGGCGTCGTATCGACGAGCCCCTCGGACGTGCTCGACGGCGACCTCGAAATGTTCATGGCGGCGGCGCTGTCGCAGCGCGTGACGGGCGAGGCCGTCGAGGTGGAGGACGTCGATTGAAGCTCAAGGGTGCCCTTGCCCTGATGCTGTCGCCGGTATTCCTGCTCCCATTATTCGCATTGGGCGCGTGCGACGGCAGCAAGCCGCTGATCAAGCGCGAGCCGAAGGAGCCGGTGTTCCCCGCCGCCGACCGTCCGGTCGCGTCGATCGTCTCGTCGCGCTGGTCTAACGAAGAAGCCCGCGACCGTCTCAACGAGGCGGGTGAAGTCATGAACAAGGCCGAGATCAGCAAGGGCATGACGGTCGCGGACATCGGCGCGGGCGAAGGCTATTACACGATCCGCATGGCGGCGCGGGTCGGTAAGGACGGCCGCGTGCTCGCCGAGGACATCGTCGCGAGCGTCCAGGACACGCTGGCGGAACGCGTCGCGCGCGAGGATCTGGCGAACGTCAGCGTGAAGCTGGGCGAGCCGAACGACCCCAAGCTGCCCGAGGCGAGCTTCGACCGGGTGCTGATGGTGCACATGTATCACGAGATCGAGCAGCCATACGAGTTCCTGTGGCGGTTGCGGCCGTCGCTGAAGCCCGACGGGCTGGTGGTGGTGGTCGATGCGAACCGCCGGACGCAGGACCACGGCACGCCGCCGGCACTGTTGAAGTGCGAGTTCGCGGCCGTAGGGTACACGCAGGTGGATATGGACGACATGCCGTCGGCGGGCGGCTATCTGGCGACGTTCAAGGCGACCGGGCCGCGGCCGAAGCCTGAGGCGATCCGGGCTTGCCGGTTGAAGTGAGATTGGGTTTTGGCTTCGGCCGCGGTTCCGATCGCAAGCCCTGACCTAACCAACTGCACCACCCCGGCGAAGGCCGGGGCCCAATTGGAAAGGTCGCAGTAACGGCGTCCCGCGCTTCGTTGGCAACGTCCCCCAATTGGGCCCCGGCCTTCGCCGGGGTGGTGAAATTAGAGGGAGCGTTCCTCACACCACTCTCATCGCCCTCAGACTCGTTACCTCATCGCCTGCGATCACCAGATGATCGAGCAACACCACCTCCAGCGTCCGCAACCCCGCCGCGAGCGCGCGCGTGAACGCGACATCACGCGCACTCGGCGTAGCATCCCCGCTCGGATGATTATGCGCCATTACGACCCCGTGAGCCCCGAAAGCCAACGCATCCACCGCGACCGTGCGGATCGAGATCGCCACCTGATCCCGCCCCCGACGACATGCCGCATCCCGAGAAGCCTCCGATTCGGATCAAGATACGCGACCGCGACCGTCTCGACCGTGGCATCACGCAAGCCAGCGAACAGCGCTCGCGCCGCATCGAGGTGGGCGATACGTGGGGAAAGCTCGGGCAGCGTCGGCACATACCCGCCTGCCCCGCGGCACGCGCCACCGCACGCGCAACTACATCCGCTTGAGCCCCGCCCCCGCGCCGCTACGCAAACCCGATGCGCCAATATCTAGACCTCATGGACCGCGTGCTCTCGACCGGCGTCGAGACGATGGACCGCACCGGCACCGGCACGCTCAGCGTGTTCGGCGCGCAGATGCGGTTCGATCTCGCGCAGGGCTTCCCCGTGCTCACCACCAAGAAGCTCCATCTCCGCTCGATCATCGTCGAGCTGCTGTGGTTCCTGCGCGGCGACACCAACGTCCGCTGGTTGCAGGACCGGAAAGTCGCGATCTGGGACGAATGGGCGGATGAAACCGGCGATCTCGGCCCGGTCTACGGCAAGCAATGGCGCGACTGGGTCGCCGCCGATGGCCGCCACATCGACCAGATCGCCGAGCTGATCGGCCAGATCAGGACCAACCCCGCGTCGCGCCGCCAGATCGTCAGCGCGTGGAACCCCGGCGACCTGCACGCGATGGCGCTCGCGCCGTGCCACTGCCTGTTCCAGACGCATGTCGCGAACGGCAAGCTCTCGTTGCAACTCTACCAACGCTCGGGCGACATCTTCCTCGGCGTGCCGTTCAACATCGCTAGCTATGCGCTGCTGACGCATATCCTTGCGCAGCAATGCGGGCTGGAGGTCGGCGAGTTCATCTGGACCGGCGGCGATTGCCACCTCTATTCGAACCATCTGGAGCAGGCGCAACTGCAACTGACGCGCTCGCCGGGGCCGCTGCCGCGGCTCGAGATCGTGCGGAAGCCGGACTCGATCGATGCGTACGAGTATGAGGATTTCGTGCTCCACGATTATGTGGCGCAGGCGCACATCAAGGCGCCGGTCGCGGTCTGACACGAGAGCGAATCGCAATAGGAACCGGGCTTGGCGCGCATGGTTGACCGTCCGAACCTATTCGGAAGGCCCAATCATGGACATCACCCAGCTCATTCTCGACGAACATGCGCAACAGCGCGCACTGTTCGCGCAGATCGATTCGATCGACGCGAAGGACACGGAGGCGCTGTCGGCGCTATGGACCCGGCTCAAGAACCTGCTCGACGCGCATGCCGAGGCGGAGGAACGCTTTTTCTACCCGCGACTGATGAAGATCGGCACCGGCGGCAGCGATGCCGAGTCGGCGGCGGAGGAAACAGAGGACGCGATCGAGGATCACAACGACATCCGCGACACGGGTGAGGCGGTCGACAAGCACCCGGTAGGCTCGGACGCGTGGTTCGCTGCGGTCGGTGAATGCAACAAGGCGAACAGCGATCATCTGGCGGAGGAAGAGCGCCAGGGGCTCACCGACTTCCGCAAGCATGCGACGCTGGAAGAGCGGCATGAACTGGGCGTGCGGTTTGCGGCGTTCGAGGCGAATCATCTGAATGGGGTTAAGGTCGTTGAGAAGGACCCCGAGGCGTATGTGAAGGAACATGCGCCGGGCTGAACCTCGCCACCACCATACTACCACCCCGGCGAAGGCCGAGGCCCAATTGGCAAGGTCGTAGTAACGTAGCGTAGCGCTCATCAGCGCCGGTCCCCAATTAGGCCCCGGCCTTCGCCGGGGTGGAGTTAGCGGCGGGGTGCCGACGTAAGCGGGGAGTAGCCCATTGCCCTCCATTCCGGCATGACCACCGCATGATCACCTTCTACCTCGCCCGCGCCAGCAACGGCGTCATCGGCCGCGACGGGCAGCTCCCGTGGCGCATCCCCGCCGACCTCAAGCGCTTCAAGGCGCTGACGATGGGCAAGCCGATGGTGATGGGGCGCAAGACGTTCGAGAGTTTCCCAGCCCCTGCCCGGCCGCCGCCACATCGTTCTCACGCGCGGCGACTGGACAGCGGCGGGTGCCGAGGTCGCGCATTCGGTCAAGGAGGCGCTGGCGATGGCGGGGGACGAGGTCGCAGTGATCGGTGGCGCGCAGATTTACGCGCAAATGCTCCCCCACGCGGATCGGATAGAACTGACCGAAGTCCACGCCGAACCCGAAGGCGACGCCACCGTCCCTGCGGTCGAAGGCTGGCGCGAGATCGCCCGCGATGATCATCCTGCCGAAGGTGAGCGTCCGGCATACAGCTTCGTCACGTTGACACGCTGACTTCCCCTCCCTGGAAGGGAGAGGCCGGAGGTGGGTCGGCCAGCTTGTGCCATCGGCGTCTGGAGCTTGCGGTAGCCGACCCACCCCTAACTCTCTTTCAGGGAGAGGAACGCGTCGTATCCGGTGACACCTAGCGCCACCCTTCCCGCCCCCTATAGCCCGCCTCCATGCAGCGGCTCGACGGCGGCGCTTCCATTCCTTCGCATCTCGCGAACGGGATCGTCGCGCTGGGCAATTTCGATGGATTTCACCTCGGTCACCAGGCGGTGGTCGCGCGCGCGATCGCCTGGGCGAAGGCCGAAGGCCGTCCCGCGCTGGTCGCGACGTTCGATCCGCACCCGGTCCGCCATTTCCGCCCCGCCACCGCGCCGTTCCGCCTCACCACGCTGGACCAGCGCGAGCGGCTGTTCGCCGATGCCGGCGCCGATGCGATGGTGGTGTTCCACTTCGACGGCGATCTCGCCGCGCTCACCGCCGAGCAGTTCATCGCCGACCGGCTGGAGCGCAACCTGCGCGTCGGCGGCGTGGTGACCGGCGAGGACTTCACCTTCGGCCACGCCAAGAGCGGCACCGTCCACACGCTCGCCGCGCGGGGCGCCGCGCACGGGTTTCGCGCGGAAACGGTCGGCGCGGTCGCGCTCGACGGCGAGACGGTGTCCTCCACCCGCATCCGCGACGCGCTGCGCAGCGGCGACATGGCGACCGCGACGCGCCTTCTCACGCGGCCGTTCGCGATCGAGGGGTGGTGCAGCACGGCGACAAGCTCGGCCGCACGATCGGCTATCCGACCGCGAATATCGACATGGGCAATTACCTGCGGCCCGCCTACGGGATCTACGCGGTGACCGGGCGGCTGGAGGACGGGCGCGTGCTGAAGGGCGCCGCCAACCTCGGCATCCGCCCGAGCTTCGATCCACCCAAGGAATTGCTAGAGCCGTATTTCTTCGACTTCGCGGAGGATTTGTACGGGCGCCGGGTCGAGGTCTCGCTGATCGAGTACCTCCGCCCCGAAGCGAAGTTCGACAGCCTCGAAGCGCTGACGACCCAGATGGACGCCGACTGCGCCCGGGCCCGGCATATTCTGGGGTCCTCCCCTCCCTGAAAGGGAGGGGTCGAGGTGGGTCGGCCGGTTGGCTGATGTCGTCCCCGCCTCAAGCCGACCCACTTCAGCCCCTCCCTTCCAGGGAGGGAGCAAGAGCGGGACGGGGGATGGCAACGCAGCCCCTCTCGGCTACAGCCCGGCCCACTTATGACCGATACTCCTGCGCCCGCCCGCGATTACCGCGACACCGTCTTCCTGCCGAAGACCGACTTCCCGATGAAGGCGGGCCTCGCTGCCAAGGAGCCGGCGATCCTCGAGCGCTGGGCCAAGCTCGGCATCTACGACCGGTTGCGCGAACAGCGGCTCGGGCGCGAGCGCTTCATCCTGCATGATGGCCCGCCCTACGCGAACGGCGACATCCACATGGGCCACGCGATGAACAAGGTCCTGAAGGATATCATCGTCCGCAGCCAGTCGCTGATGGGCAAGGACGCGCCCTACGTCCCTGGCTGGGACTGCCACGGCCTGCCGATCGAGTGGAAGGTCGAGGAAGCGTATCGCGCCAAAAAGCTCGACAAGGACGACGTGCCGGTCGCGCAGTTCCGCGCCGAATGCCGCGCCTACGCCGAGAAATGGGTCGACGTGCAGAAGGCCGAGTTCGAGCGGCTCGGCGTGATGGGTGACTGGGCCGATCCGTACCTGACGATGAAGTACGAGGCGGAAGCCACGATCGTCGGCGAATTGCTGAAGTTCGCGGAGAGCGGTCAGTTGTATCGCGGCGCCAAGCCGGTGATGTGGTCGCCGGTCGAGAAGACTGCGCTCGCCGAGGCCGAGGTCGAGTATGAGGACATCGTCTCGACGCAGATCGACGTCGCGTTCGAGATCGTGGACGCGCCGAACGCGCCCGAGCTGGTCGGCGCGCATGCGGTGATCTGGACGACGACGCCGTGGACGATCCCGGTGAACCAGGCGCTGAGCTATGGGCCTGAGATCGCGTATGTGCTCGTCGCGGACGGCGATCGCCGCTTCCTGATCGCTGACGCACTGATCGACAGCTTTGCCCGTACCGCCCGTCATCCCGGCGGAAGCCGAGACCCACTTACCAACGACGGAGACCGCGGCGAGGTGGGCCCGGCGTCCGCCGGGGTGACGGAGCGGAGGGTGGCGCTGCAATCCTTGGCGCGGGAAGGGTTCCGACCTCGCCGACGCGACCGCGCGTCACCCGATGCACGCCCTCGGCGGGTTCTTCGCGAAGCCGCGGCCTTTCCTCCCCGGCGCGTTCGTCACGACCGACGCGGGTACCGAGCTCGTCCACATGGCGCCGGACCATGGCGAAGACGATTTCGAGCTCTGCAAGCAATACGGCATCGACCCGGTCTTCGCGATCGACGGCGCGGGGATGTACCGCGCCGACTGGGCGTGGCTCGGCGGCCAGGGCAGCGTCATCAACAAGAAGTTCGTGAGCGCGGACGGCCCGATCTGCACCGACCTGCGCGAGGCCGGCGCGTGGCTCGCGGCGAGCGACGACTTCAAGCACAGCTATCCGCATTCGTGGCGCTCGAAGGCGAAGGTGATCTTCCGCGCGACCCCGCAATGGTTCATCCCGATGGACCGGAGCGACACAGAGTCCCCTCCCGCCTGCGGGAGGGGTTAGGGAGGGCAGTGCCGCGAATGCTGCGCTCGACGCCTCCCTCCCCCAACCCCTCCCGCAAGCGGAGGAGAGCAAGCAGAAGCCGGCAACGGCGCGACCCTCCGCGAGATCGCGCTCGACGCGATCGCCGCGACCACCTGGATCCGCACGCGCCGAAAACCGGATCACCTCGATGGTGCAGGGCCGCCCCGACTGGGTCATCTCGCGCCAGCGCGCCTGGGGTGTCCCGATCGCGCTGTTCGTCAACCGCGTCACCGGCCAGTACCTCAACGACCCCGCCGTCAACGCGCGCATCGTCGAAGCCTTCCGCGAGCATGGCGCCGACGCCTGGTACGCCGACGGCCACCAGGCGCTGCTCGGCCCCGACTACGACGTCGCCGATTACGAGGTCGTAAAGGACATCCTCGACGTCTGGTTCGACTCAGGCTGCACGCACGTCTTCACCGTGGAAGCACGCTACGGCGAAGGCACCCGCGCGAACCTGTATCTCGAAGGGTCGGACCAGCATCGCGGCTGGTTCCAGTCGTCGTTGCTCGAAAGCTGCGGCACGCGCGGTCGCGCACCGTATGACGCGGTCCTCACGCACGGCTTCGCGCTCGACGGCCAGGGGCGGAAAATGTCGAAGTCGCTCGGCAACGTCGTCGATCCGCTCAAGATCATCGGCGAGTCCGGCGCGGACATCCTCCGCATGTGGGTCGCCTCGACCGACTATTTCGACGACGTGAAGATCGGCAAGGAGGTGCTCGCGACCGCCTCCGACGCGTATCGGAAACTGCGCAACACCTTCCGCTACATGCTGGGCGCGCTCGAAGGCTTCGACGATTCCGAGCGCGTCGCGGTGTCCGACATGCCCGAGCTGGAGCGCTACGTGCTCCACCGCCTCGGCATGATCGACACCGAGCTGCGTCAGGCGGCCGAGGCCTACGAATTCAACCGCTACACGCGCCTGCTGACCGACTTCGCGAACGAGGACCTGTCCGCGTTCTTCTTCGATATCCGCAAGGACTCGCTCTATTGCGACGCCCCGAGCGACATCAAGCGCCGGTCGTACCGCACCGTCCTGGACGTGCTGTTCCACGCCCTCGTCCGCTACGCCGCGCCGGTGCTGTGCTTCACCGCGGAAGAAGTGTGGCAGTCACGCTTCCCGAACGACGACAGCTCGGTACACTACCTCGAATGGCCGTCGCTGCCAGAGGTGGAGGATGGCGTTGCTATCGGGAAGAAGTGGACGCAGATCCGTGCGCTGCGCGAAACCGTCACCGAAGCAATCGAACCTATGCGTCGCGAAAAGACTGTTCGCTCAAGCTTAGAGGCAGAGGTAACGATTCGATCGGTATCACCTCTTACGCCGAATGAAGCAGCGGAGTTGGCCGAAGCGTTCATCGTCGCCAAGGTCACGCCGGGCGACGACGTCACCGTGACCCGCACCGACTTCCACAAATGCGGCCGCTGCTGGCGCCATCTCCCCGAGGTGAAGGTCGACGGCGACCTCTGCGATCGGTGCGAAGAGGTGGTAGCGCATGCGTAACCTCCCCAAAGCCGGGTTCGGCGCGGCGATCGCGCTTTTCCTCGCCGATCAGCTCAGCAAATGGGCGGTGACCAAGCCGCTCGGGATCGACTCGCTGGGCGACTCGCAGACGATCACCTCGTTCTTCGACCTGCGCTTCGTGCCGAACATCGGCATCTCGCTCGGGCTGCTCCCCGCCGACGGCCACCTCACCCGTTGGGCGCTGGTGCTGCTGACCGGCGCGATCGCGATCGGCGTCGCGGTGTGGATGACGCGCGAGAAGAACCCCGCCGACCAGGTCGCGCTCGGCTTCGTGCTTGGCGGGGCGATCGGCAATATCCTCGACCGGATCCGGCTCGGCTATGTGGTCGATTTCTGCGACCTGCATATCGGCGAGTGGCGTCCGTTTTTGGTCTTCAATGTCGCCGATGCAGCGATTACTGTCGGCGTGCTCGTCCTGCTTGTTCGGGCGCTGCTCGTGCGCGAGAAGCCCCTGTGGAGAATTCCCATGCGTAAGTTCGTACCCTTGGCCGCCGGCCTCACCTGCGTCGCGCTGCTTTCGGGTTGCGGGGCAGGCCGAAGCCTCGATCGTGCGCGCCCGGACGAGTTCGCGGTCGCGCGCCAGGCACCGCTGGTGATCCCGCCCGATTTCGCGCTGGTCCCGCCACAGCCCGGCGCCGCCCGCCCGCAGGATACCGCGGCCAACGCGCAGACGCTCGACGCGCTGTTCGGCGGCACCGCGGCGCGCAGTGCGGCCGAAACCGGCGTGATCAACGACGCGGGTGCGGATAGCGACGATCCCGGCATCCGCTCCAGCGTCGGCGATCCCGGCACGACGGTGGTCGACAAGGGCTCGACCACGCGGGACATCGTCGCGGCCCCGGAAGGCGACGGCCAGGACGCGCGCACGACCGCGAATTGATCGGGGTTTTACCGGTGGACGAAAAAGGGCGGCTTCTCGCGGGGCCGCCCTTTTCGTGTCTGGTTGCTGCCCGCGGCATCGTCGGAAGCGGACCGTGATTCTATGGTCTTACGATACGTGACCGCACCCGGAACCAGACCCGCGCCGGCCCCACCCTGAATCCGTCATCCAGCGAAAGCTGGGATCTCATCGTGTGGCGAACGTCGCTGGCCTCAAGAGATACCCCAGCTTTCGCTGGAGTGACGGAATGAAGCTTGGAAACGGGGATCGGAATGGCCTCGGCACCCGCCTACTTGTTCTCCCGCGAAGGCGGGAGCCAGCCTGGTCCCCGCCTTCGCGGGGACGCAAACTTGTGGGTCTGAGATGGGGTGCGGAACGCTCGCCGCGCCCTTCCCTCAGCTCCTCAGAACGCCGCGGTCAGCGACACTAGCACCTTGCCGTTGGCGATCGAGCCGTTGCCGTCCTGGCCGCGGCTGAAGCTTGGCTGGAGATAGGCCGATTCGCCCTTCGTGATGTCGGTGTCGACATACGCCACGCCCAGCGTCAGCGGGGTGCTAGGGATCACGTAGTCGGCGCCGAACAGCCAGTCCCAATATTCGCCGGTCGGCGACACGCTGGTCGCGAACGGCCCGAGGCCCTTGTTGCCGTTCGAATAGCCGACGTGCGCCTTCACGGTCAGCCCGGTATTGGGAACGCCGCTGCTGACATCGCCCCAGAGGTACAGATTCGAATCCTTGGCGTTCACGCGGTCATAAACGCCGGCCGCTGCCGACGCGCCGTTCGAATACCATGGCCCGAGCGCCTGCTGCTTGGGTGCGTAGGCGACACCGGCGGTCAGGGCGACCAGGCCGGCGGTGCCCGACAGCTTGGCATAGGGCTCGATGAAGTCGGTATTGTCGAAGCCGCTCGGGTACATGTACCAGGTCGCGCCGACGTCGAGCGTACCGCCGCCGACCGGGACCTTGTAGCCCGCGATCAGATCGAGCTCCATGTTGGCGCCGCCGAAC
Source organism: Sphingomonas sp. AC411 (assembly GCF_979253035.1). NCBI lineage: Bacteria > Pseudomonadati > Pseudomonadota > Alphaproteobacteria > Sphingomonadales > Sphingomonadaceae > Sphingomonas > Sphingomonas sp. AC411. Next base: position 2,321,648 of record NZ_CEEDAQ010000001.1, read on the forward strand.
GTGCCCCAGCCCGCGAGGTTGGAACCCCAGGTGCCGATGTACAGGCCGCTCTTGTGCGCGATGGTGATGCCGCCCTGGACGGCGAGGTTCTCGTCCGACTGCGACACGCCGCGGAAGCGGTAATCGCTGACGAGCCCGACCGAGCCGGAGACCGTGATCTCCTTGGGCGGTGCGGTAGCCTCGTCCTGAGCGAACGCGGGGGTAGCGGCAGCCAATGCGATGCCGCCGAGAAGAATAGTGGTGAAGCGCATCGTTTCCTTTCGATACTGGAAAGTCGATGTCCCCGCCTGCCACCGCGGACGCCGCATCTATCGAGGCCTCAGCCTCCGAGTGCGGTCTTTCCTGCGGTGACGAATGTGTGACAGTCCATGGTGCGACGCACAAGCGAGATCTTGCGTACAATCGGGGTTTGACGCCACACATGTTGCGCGGCGGCCACACCGAATGTATCCGAGGGGCAACGATCGGGGTGAAACTACATCGTCGAGAGGGCACCGGAGCCGGCGGGACGACGCGATCACGTCAGGATCACGACGGCGACGCCCGCGACCGACAGGATGACGCTCGCTATCACGAGCCAGCGGACCGCCGGCGCGTCGCGCGATGAACTGGCGCGGTGCACAGCGGTGAGCATCAGTCCCGTACTTACCAGGACAATGAGGCTGCCCAACAGATCGCCTTGAGTTTCCGTCATCGCTGATCCCGTCGGCTGGCCTGCCAATAGGGTAGGGACGCGGACCTATCGCGGTGATGACGCGGCGATGAAAACTGCGGACGAACCGTTAGCCGCGCACCCTCCGAAAAGCGTCCAACCCTGCTTCGAGATCGGCGATCAGGTCGGCGGGGTCTTCGAGACCGATCTGGAGGCGGACCGTCGGGCCGGCGGCGTCGCGCTTGGTGACGCTGCGGTACCGTTGCGGATCGGCGGGGATGGCGAGGCTTTCGAAACCGCCCCAGCTATAGCCTATGCCGAACAGCTGGAGGGTGTCGATCAGCGCGGCGCGGGACGCTTCGTCTCCGCCGTTCAGGACGAACGAGAACAGGCCGCTGGAGCCCTTGAAGTCGCGGACGAACAGGTCGTGGCCGGGGCAGTCGGGAAGCGCGGGTGGAGGACCTGCGCGACTTCGGGACGCGATTGCAGCCACCTGGCGATCGTCAGCGCGCTCGACTGGTGCTGTGCGAGGCGGACAGCCATCGTGCGGAGGCCACGGCTGCCGAGCCAGCAATCGTCGGGGCTGGCGACCTGGCCGAGCTGGAAACTCGTCTCGCGGAGTTTCTTGAAATGGCCGGGTGCGGCGGTGACCGAACCGAGCATCACGTCCGAATGGCCGACGACGTACTTGGTGCCGGCAAGGATCGTCAGGTCGACGCCGCGCTCGATCGCGGGGAAGAACAGCGGGGTGGCCCAGGTGTTGTCGAGCAGCGTCGTCACGCCGCGCGCTTTCGCGGCGGCGACGATCGCGGGGACGTCCTGCACCTCGAAGCTCAACGAGCCGGGGCTTTCCATGAAGATGGCGCGCGTCTTGTCGCCGATCAGGTCGGCGATGCCTGCACCGATCATCGGGTCGTAATAGCGCGTGGTGATGCCGAACCGCTTGAGCAGCCCGGTCGCCATGCCGCGCGTCGGGTCGTAGGCGCTGTCGACCAGCAGCAGTTCGTCGGCGGGGGACAGCACGGACAGCAGAGCCGCCGCGATCGCCGCGACGCCCGAGCAATAGAGGAACGTCCCCTCGGCGCCGGGCTCGAGCGAGGTCAGCGCGTCGGCGAGGCTCCACTGGGTGGGCGTGCCCTTGCGCCCGTAGAACAAGCGGTGATGCGTATCGCGGGTGGCGCTGTCGCGGAGGTGGCCGACCGAATCGTACAGGATCGTCGAGGCGCGCCAGACCGGCGGGCTGACGATGCCTTGGGTCCATTCCTTGCGACGGCCGGCGAGGACGACCTTGGTCGCGTCGCCGACCGGCTTGCTCGTATCGCTCATGCCGTGCCTGTCGCCTTGGGTGTTGAGGGATCGCCGCCCCACTCGGACCAGCTACCATCGTACAACGCCGCGTCATTGCCGAGCAGATGCGCGCCGAATGCGAGCACCGATGCAGTGATGCCCGAGCCGCAGGTCATCACCAGCGGCTCCGTGAGGTCGACGCCCGCCTTATCAAACTCGGCCCTCAGCGCGTCGCCGGTCTTCCACGTGCCATCCGCGTTGAACACCGCGCCCTGCGCCAGGTTCTTCGAGCCCGGAATATGCCCCGGCGCGGTGCCCGGTCGTGGGTCTTCCTCGGCACCGGTGAAGCGCGCCGCGGACCGTGCATCGAGCACCTGCTCCGCGCCGCTCTCGACGTTCGCCTTCATCTGGTCGAGGTCACGCACGCCCTTCAGGTCCGCCCAGGTCGTGAAGTGACGATGCCGCGGCGTTTCCTTTCCCGACGCGATCTCGCGCCCCTCGGCCTGCCACTTGGCGAACCCGCCATCGAGGATCGCGACATTGTGCGCGCCGAACAGCCGCAGCATCCACCACGCCCTCGCCGACGTGTGCCAGGGCGAGCTGTCGTACAGGACGATCCGGCTGCCATCGCCGAGACCCAGCGTCTGCATCCGGCTCGCGAATTTCTCCGCCGACGGCAGCATGTTGGGCAGGTCGCTGTCGGTGTCGCGCAACTCGCTCAGGTTCATGAACACCGCGCCGGGAATATGCGTGGCCTCATACTCCGCCGCTGCATCGCGTCCTCGGCGTAGGTCGCGTCGACGATCCGCAGATCACTCGCGCCCAGTTCGTTCGCCAGCCATTCGGTGGTCACCAACGCGTCCATATGCGGCTCCTTGTGCTGAGAGGTCAGTAGCCAGCGGGACCGCTCGCGTCGAGGAGGCGAGGAACCCGGCCGCTTGCGCGCGCGTCGCCTCGCGGTCCGCCTCGGACTGTTTCGCCCAGTTGCGATACGGCATCGCCAGCCGGTTGTTACGGCCGAGCTTGTCCTCGTGCCGGTCGAGGAAATCCCAGTACAGCGCGTTGAACGGGCACGCATCGGGCCCGATCCGCTGCTTCACCTTGTAGCGGCAGGTCCCGCAATAATCGGACATCCGATCGATATACGCGCCCGACGAGATATACGGCTTAGACCCCAACAAGCCGCCATCGCCGAACTGGCTCATTCCCAGCGTGTTGGGCAACTCGACCCATTCATACGCGTCGACATACACCTCCAGATACCATTGGTGGACCTTGGCCGGGTCCGCGCCGATCAGCAGCGCGAAATTGCCCGTCACCATCAGGCGCTGGATGTGGTGTGCGTGCGCGGTCTCCAGCGTCTGACCGATCGCCTCGCGCAGGCAGTGCATGTCGGTCTCGCCGGTCCAGTACCAGCGGGGAGTTCGCGGTGGTGGTCGAGGAAGTTGCGCTCGACATACTCAGGCCCCTCGCGCCAGTAGATCCCGCGCATGTATTCGCGCCAGCCGATGATCTGGCGGATATACCCTCGACCGCGTTGAGCGGCGCGCGACCGGCACGATATTCCGCCTCCGCGCGCTGGCACAGGTCCAGCGGATCGAGCAGCCCCGAGTTGATGTAGGGCGACAGGATCGAGTGCCACAGATGCGGCTCGCCGGTGAGCATCGCATCCTCGTAGTCGCCGAACTGCGGCAGCGCGTGCTTGAAGAAGTTCACCGCCTGTCGCTCGGCATCCTCCGCGGTCACGGCGTACTCGAACCCGTCGAGGCTCCCGGATGCTCGGCGAACCGCTCCGCCACCATCGCCAGCACGTCCTGCGTGATCGCATCCGGCTTGAACACCAGCGGGCGCGGCATCAGCAGGTCGTTCTTGGCGGGCTTGCGGTTCTCCTTGTCGAAGTTCCAGCGGTCGCCCTCGGGCTTGCCGTCGGTCATCAACAGCCCGGTGCGAGTCCGCATCTGGCGATAGAACCACTCCATCGTCAGCGTCTTGCGCTCCGCCGCCCAGGTCTCGAAGTCGGCATGGCTGGCGAGGAAGCGGTTGTCGCTGCGGATCTCGACCGGGATGCCGAACAGAGTCTCCCAGCTTTCGAGCATCGCCATCACGCGCCATTCGCCGCCCTCGGTGACGATGATCCGTTCGGGGTCATGCCGCTCGACCGCCCGCGCGATCTCGCCGGTGAAGCTGCCCGCGTTGTCGGGGTCGTCGAGCGCGGTGTATTCGACCGTCCACCCGGCCTGGCGCAAAGCCTCCGCATGATGCCGCATCGCCGACAGGATATAGGCGATCTTGCGTTTGTGGTGGCGGACATAGGTCGTCTCCTCGGCGACCTCCATCATCAGCACGATCGTCGTCTTCGGGTCGCAGTCGCGGAGCGAGGCGAGGTCGATCGTGAGCTGGTCGCCGAGGATCGGTACGAGTGTCGTGATCGTCATTGCTCAAACCTCTCCGTCACCCCGGACCTGTTCCGGGGTCCACCGTTCCGCACACTCGCCGCCCGTGGAGTCCGCGGATGGGTGGATGCCGGAACGAGCCCGGCATGACGGCAAGAGGTATCACCCACTTTGCGTCATCCGAATCGCGTCCTACATGGCGCACTATGACCGCACCCGCCAACCCATTGCATCTGGGCCAGAACAGCGCCCTTCCCGCCTCTCCCGAAGAGGCCGTGCTCGATTACGTTCCCAACCCGCGGCCGGGTCGGACGTATCTCGTGCGGTTCGCGGCGCCCGAGTTCACGTCGCTCTGTCCGGTCACCGGCCAGCCCGACTTCGCGCATCTCGTCATCGACTATGTCCCGGGCGAGACGATCGTCGAATCCAAGTCGCTGAAGCTCTTCCTGAGCAGCTTCCGTAACCATGCCGGGTTCCACGAGGATTGCACCGTCGGCATCGGCGAGCGCCTGTTCGACGAGATGAAGCCGGTGTGGCTGCGGATCGGCGGGTATTGGTATCCGCGTGGCGGAATCCCGATCGACGTGTTCTGGCAATCGAGCGCACCGCCGCAGGATCTGTGGCTGCCCGACCAGGGGGTCGCCTCCTATCGCGGGCGTGGATGAAGGCTCGGGATGAGGGACCCGAAATATCAGATTGATTTAAATTGATATTTTTCCCGTGCTGCACTGCAGTATGTAATGAAACTTTATGCTACCTGAACCGTTCAAATGGATGCGCGACCGGGTTCTCCCAGAAGTGCGCGCTCAAACGAGGGACAGGGTATGGTGAAACCGGCGGACGGTGGGAATATCGCGCGACTGGCGCTGATCGGTAATTTCTTGCCGAGGCAGTGCGGGCTCGCCACTTTCACGACCGACGTTTTCACGGCCATGCGCGCGCGCTTCGAGATCGCCGTCGACGTCTACGCGATGGACGATCATCCGGGTAAATATGATTACCCGCCCGAGGTTACCGGCACGATCCCGGAGCACGAGCTGTCCGCGTACATCAACACGGCGCGGAAGATCGAGGCCAGTGGTGCGCAGGCGATCTGGCTCCAGCATGAATATGGCATCTTCGGCGGCCCCGCTGGCGAGCATATCCTCGCGCTGCTCGATCGCACCACGCTGCCGGTGATCGTCACGCTGCACACGATCCTCGAAAAGCCCAACGCCGACGAGCGTCGCGTGCTCGAAGGCCTGCTGCGTCGCGCCGCCCGCGTGGTGGTGATGGCCGAGCGTGGCCGCGACATTCTCCAGCGCGTCTACGGCGCCAATTCGCGCCAGATCGTCATGATCCCGCACGGCGTGCCTGATCGCGACCTGCTCGATCCCGCCCTGCTCAAGGACAAGTTCGGCTGGGAAGGCCGCAAGGTCATGCTGACGTTCGGCCTGCTCGCCCCCAACAAGGGAATCGAGACCGTTATCAACGCGCTGCCCGCGGTGATCGCGAAGCATCCCGACCTTCTGTACGTGGTGCTCGGCGCGACGCATCCGAACCTGGTCGCGTATGAGGGCGAGAAGTATCGCGACAAGCTGAAGGCGCTCGCCACGGAGAAGGGCGTCGCCGGCAACATCGCGTTCGTCGATGCCTTCCTCGAGCATGGCGAACTGCTCGACTATCTCCAGGCCGCGGACGTCTATGTGACGCCCTACACCAACCCCGCGCAGATCACGTCGGGCACGCTCAGCTACGCGATCGGTGTCGGCAAGCCCGTCATCTCGACGCCGTACGTGCATGCGACCGAGATCCTCGCGGATGGCCACGGCGTGCTCGTGCCGTTTGGCGATGTCGACGCGTTCGCGCGCGAGATCGACGCGCTGATGTCGAACGATCGCGATCGCAATCGTCTCGCCGAGCGTGCCTATGCGCGTGGCCGCACGATGATCTGGCCGAAGCTTGCTGAGGCGATGATGGCGGAGATCCGTGCGATCGTGGCGGCGCGCCCTTTTCGCCTTGCCAAGGTGCCGGCACCGCTGAAGCCGTTGATCCCTGATTTCGCCGCAGTCGAGCGAATGAGCGATCTCGACCGGCATGCTCCAGCATTCGATCTACTCGATCCCCGATCGTCGCCACGGCTATTGCATCGACGACAATTGCCGCGCGCTGATGCTGATGAGCGCGATGCCCGATCTCGACGACATCACCCGCGACAAGTGGATGACGATTTACGCCTCGTTCGTGCAATACGCCTGGAACCCGGACACGCGCCGCTTCCGCAACTTCATGAACTTCGATCGCACCTGGTGCGAGGATCTGGGGTCGGAAGATCTCGAACGGCCGCACGCTCTGGTCGCTCGGCGTCACCGCGCGCGATGCGCAGGCGGCCAAGCACCGCGACTGGGCGACCGCGATGTTCGATCTCGACCGCGTCGATGGCGCTCGAACTCGGCAGCTTGCGCGCGCAGGCGTTCGCGATGCTCGGCGCGGCGGCGATGCTGGAGGCCAAGCCCGGCCACCAGCTGTCGCTGTCGATCCTGGAGGCCTTCCCGAAGGTTCACCTGGACCTGCTTGCGAAAGCACGGCGTCCCGAGTGGCAGTGGTTTGAGATCGTGCTCGCCTACGACAACACCCGCCTTCCCCAGGCGCTGATCCGCGCGGGCCAAGCGCTCGGGCGGCAGGACCTGATCGATTGCGGCCTAGCCACGCTCGACTGGATCGTTGCCAAGCAGACCTCGCCCGAGGGCCGCTTCCGTGCGGTCGGGTCGGAGAGCTTCAACCGGCCCTATGCCGATCCGTTGCAGTTCGACCAGCAGCCGCTGGAGGCGCAGGCCACCGTCGATGCGTGCGCGGCGGCGTTCGAAGCGACCGGCGACATGCGCTGGCATGACGAAGCGCAGCGCGCTTATGGCTGGTTCCTGGGGGCGAACGATCTCGACCTGCCGCTCGCCAGCGTCGCCGATGGCGGCTGTTACGACGGCCTGATGCCGACCGGGTTGAACCGAAATCAGGGCGCGGAGTCGATTTTGGCCCTGCAACTCGCAAGTTGTGCCATTTCGGGGTATCAAAAGCAGCGCAAAGCGTGGCAGGAGCGACCCGCGTCGTCGCCTAGTTCGCTAGCGACAGCCTTGCAGGCGACGGTGCGCTGAGTGGAACGACGCGGGGCACTGCTACGATGGATCTGTTCAACCACCAGCTGCGGCTGCACGCGGATCCTTCGCGTGTTGTCGTGCGGCCGTTCCATATCGCCTGGGGCGGTCATGGCGGCGCACCGAGCCGCACCGAGCGGCTGGTCGGCGAAGTGCTGGAAATGTCGCCCGCACAGGCGCGCGCGCAGCTCGAGGTCGTGCTGAAGGATTTCGAGGCGCGCCACTGGCAGACGCGGCGCGTGTTCATGACGCGCTACGACCAGATCGAGGACATGCTCGGGCTGAACGGTGCGGAGATCGGCGATGAGAAGCGCCAGCTGATCGGCGCGTATTTCTGCCACGAGTACAGCTATGCCGCCGCTGCTTTGATGAACCCCAGCGCGGTGCCGCATTTCGACCAGTCGGGCATGCCACCGGGCTCGATGCGGATACTGATGTCGCTACGTGCGGTCGGCGAGGGTCACATCTCTTCGGTGGCGTTCCGCGAAGGTATCATCACCTGCGAAAACCAGATGAAGCTGGCGCCCGAACCGCCGTTCGCGACCGCGACCGACGCGGTCGGCAGCGGCGAGGACGAGATGCCCGAGGGCCCCGTCACCGTCTATCGCCACCGCGACAGCACGCTGAGCGGCACGGTGATCTTCCCGATCACGCAGGCGCAGTCGAAGGGCCTAGAGGATCTCCGGATCGTCCGGTTCCAGCACGAGAACGGCGAGTATGAGTGGATCGGCACCTACACCGCGTATAACGGCTCGGTGATCCAGTCCGAACTGATGCGCACCCGCGATTTCCGCGCGTTCGACCTCGTGCCGATGACCGGCCCCGCCGCGCGCAACAAGGGCATGGCGCTGTTCCCGCGGAAGGTGAACGGCCAGTATATGATGATCGGCCGGCAGGACGGCGAGAATCTGTTCCTGCTGAAGTCCGACACGCTGACCGACTGGGACGACGGCGAGAAGATCCTGACGCCCGAATATCCGTGGGAGCTAGTGCAGATCGGCAATTGCGGGCCGCCGATCGAGTTGGACGAGGGCTGGCTGCTGCTGACCCACGGTGTGGGCGCGATGCGGAAATATTCGATCGGCGCGGTGCTGCTCGACAAGGATGACCTGTCGAAGGTGATCGGCCGGACGAAGCAGCCGATTTTGGCGGCGAAGGATCAGGACCGCGAGGGGTATGTGCCCAACGTCGTCTATAGCTGCGGCGCACTGAAGCATGGGGATACGATCTTCATGCCGTACGGGATCGCGGACAGCTCGGTCGGGTTTGCGTTCGTGCCGATCAAGGACATGCTTGCTGCGATGAAGTGAGTCGGGGCGCGGTTTAACTCCTCCCACGCAAACCAAAGCACCACCCGGCGGAGGCCGGGGCCCAGTTGGCAAGGCTACAGTAATGAAGCGCGTTGCTTAGTTAGCAACGTTCCCCAACTGGGCTCCGGCCTCCGCCGGGGTGGTGGAATCGGACTAGGTCTGACCCAATCTTGTTCTCCCGCGAAGGCGGGAGCCCAGTCTGGATCCCCGCCTTCGCGGGGATACAAGCTATCTCGACGGGCGCCTTACCGCGAAGCCGCCATAGTCCGCCGGTACATCACCCAGGTCAGCACCGCGAACAACACCGTCCCGCCGACCAGCGCGACGCCAGCAAACCCATCCCCGACCAGCGCCAACGGCGTTTCCTGGTTGGTCAGGTACACGATCCCCGCAAAGCCGACGCCCCAGAGCGACTCCTCAACAATCATGCCGGTAGCGGTCAGCACCCCCATCCGCTTGGCGAGCTCGGGATCCCGAGCTCGATCCGCCCAGCGATCATACGCAAATCCGACGACAGCCCTGATCGTCACCGGCAACGTCACCGACATCGGCAGATACACGCCGAGCCCGACTCCCAGAGGCGGCAATCGCAGCTTCCCCGCCTTGCCCAGCAACTCGTCGGCCAGGATCACGAAAACGCCCGTCAGCGCGCCATAGCCGATCATCGCCCAGTTCAGATTGCCCCCCAGCACGCCCTTCGCCAGCGCCGAGATCAACGCCGCCTGAGGCGCCGCGAGCGCATTCGGCCCCGCTCCCGGCGCACCCGCGAACCCGAGCGTGCTGCCGAGCAGGTTCAACACCGGCGGCACCACGATCGAGCCGAACACCACGCCGATCAACAACGCGACCTGCTGTTTCCACGGCGTCGCGCCGACCAGCTGGCCCGTCTTCAGATCCTGGAGATTGTCGTTGGAGATCGTCGCGATCCCGAACACGATGCCGGTCACGATCAGCCCGTATGCCACCAGCGCCTGCGTCGTCCCCGGCTCGACCGCACGGCCGAACCACGACACCAGCAGGATCGACGCGGCCAGGATGGCGAGGATGCCGATCCCCGACACCGGCGAGTTCGACGCGCCGATCAAGCCCGCCATGTAGCCGCAGACCGCCGCGATCACGAGGCCGATGACGAGGATGAACGCAAGGCTGCCCGCGATCAGTCCGATCGCCGACGCCTCCAGCGGCCCGCCCTGCAAGACGGTCCAGAGCAGGATGCCGATCGGCACCAGCATCGCGAGCGACGCGATGCCGACGATCCCGATCGGAATGTCGCGCTCCTCCAGCGCCAGCACGACACCGCCCCGCTTGGCCGCCGAAGCCGCCAATGCCGAACGCACGCCGCCGACGACGGGCCCGGCGATCTTCAGTAACGTCCAGATCGCCGCAACGCCGATCACGCCCGCGCCGAAGAAGCGGACGTCCGAGCGGAACACGGTCGTCGCGATCACCTCGGCAGTGCCGGTGATGCTGCTGCCCGAGGTCAGGATCGGCAGCAGGATCCACCAGCCGATCACCACGCCCGCGAACATCGCCATGCCGACCGAGATGCCGACCAGATGCCCCGCGCCGAGCAACGCGAACGACAGCCCGCCCGAAATCCCGGTCGCACCCGCGCCGACGCGGAACCACGTCGCGGCTTCGGCCGCGACCAGCTTGGTCTGCGTCAGGATCGCGAACCCCGCCGAGACGACGGCGTTGGCGACGATGATGCCGAGCCCGCGCGCGCTCTCCTCGCCGCCCTCGCGACTGCCCGCGCCGACCTTCAGCACTTCCGCCGCGGCGCGGCCTTCGGGGTACGGCAACACCGTGTCGACGACGAGCGCACGGCGCAGCGGCACCGAGAACAGCACGCCCAGCACGCCGCCGAACATCGTGATCGCCGCGGTCGTGAAGAACGGAAAGCCCTGCCACCAGCCGATCATCACGAGGCCGGGCAGCACGAAAATGATCGCCGCCAGCGTGCCGGCGGCGGACGCGATCGTCTGGACGATGTTGTTCTCGAGGATCGTCGAATCCTTGAACGCCCGCAGCACCGCCATCGAGATCACCGCGGCCGGGATCGACGTTGCGAACGTCAGCCCGATCTTGAGCCCGAGATACACGTTGGCCGCGGTGAACAGCAGCGTGATGATCCCGCCGAGCACGATCCCGCGGAAGGTAAGCTCGCGCATGCTGGTTTCGGGTGCGCCCCGTGTCGTGTCGGTCATTCAGCAAGCCCCAAAGAATTTACGGGGCTTGTGGCATGATGTGGAGCGGGAGGAAACCGTATCGACTGTTACTAGCTTGTTCTCCCGCGAGGGCGGGAGTCCAGTCTGGGCTCCCGCCCTCGCGGGAGAACAGGAGGAGGGAACACCCCTCCCCAATCGCTACCGCGCCGCCATCCGCCGCGCGAAATTCACCTCGACGGCGCGCGTGACACTCTCCGCGATCCGGCGACGCCCTTCCTCGCTGTCGAGGAACGCCGCGTCCTGCGGGTTCGAGATATAGCCCGTCTCGAACAGGATCGACGGCATGTCGGGCGCCTTCAGCACCATCAGCGACGCCATCCGGTGGAAGTTCGCCTTCAGCGGCATCAACGGCCTCGCCTCGCGCCCAAGCAACCGCGCGAACGTCGCCGACGCGTTCATCGTCTCGCGCTGCGTCAGGTCGATCAGGATCGACGACACGTCCGCGGGCGCCTCGCCCAGGTTCACGCCCGAGATCACGTCCGCCTTGTTCTCGCGCGCCGCCAGCCGCGCGGCTTCCTTGTCGGACGCCACCTCCGACAAGGTGTACGCGGTCGCGCCGGTCGCATCCGCCGAGCCCGTGCTGTCGCAGTGGATCGAGATGAACAGGTCGCCCTTCAGCCGACGCGCCACGCCGTAGCGCTCGCGCAGCACCAGATACCGGTCGTCGCTCCGCGTCAGCGCCACCCGCACGCGCCCGGATGCCAGCAACTCGTCGCGGATGGCTTTCGCGACCTTCAGCGTCACGTCCTTCTCGCGCAGTCCGTTCGGCCCGATCGCCCCCGGATCGACACCGCCATGTCCCGCGTCGATCACCACCAGCGGCCGCGTGTCGTCGCCCTGCACGCGGGGCAGTTTCATGCCTCGCGCCTTGGGTGGCACCGGCACCGACACCTTGTACTTGGGCCGCGAGGCCGCACCGAAATTGAACGGGAAGAAGTTCAGCGGCCCGGCGATCCCGGCTTGCGCGAACTGGGCGTAATCGACCGTGCGCAATGCCAGCGTCAGTTCGCGACCGTCGGAATCGAACCCGCCATCGGTGACGATCGCCGGCTCGGCAAGGTCGAACACCATCCGCATCCCCGAGCGCCCGCTGCGCATCTGCGTGACGCCGGTCACCAGCCCCCGCGCGGCAATCTCGCGGCCCGGAGTCGCGCCGGTCACGTCGACCGCGATCTGGCGCGGCCCGGTCAGCACGCGGCTCGCGGCATCGCCGACCGCCTCGTCGAAGCGGATGACGATCCGCCCGTCACGAATCGCCACGCTCTGCACGGTCGCCGCCCAGGCGGGGACGCTCGACAGCCAGCCGGCCATGAGGGCGATTACCGTGAACACCCCGCGTCCTTGCCGTGCGGATCGACCGCCGGTCCAGCGAAAAGCCATGATACACCCCTTTGATCGATACATCCGATCGCTGCACGGAAGATAAGCCCCGGCGTCCCAAGAGCGCGTTGCGGTGTGCGGTTAATTTGCCGTTTGCCATGAATTTGCCGGCAAGGCTCTGCCGGGCCGGCAAGTCTGCGCCTTCCCGCCCTGAATTCGAGCCGAAACGCGGCCGAAAGCAGCCAATATCGGGCTAGTTGCGAGTTCGGGTATGCAGTGCTAGTCCTGTCGTACAGCCGTGTGTCGCCTGGATTTTACCAGCGACGCGCCGGTCTCCACGCCCGCCTGCGGATCCTTCGCCGGCGCGGCACTTCAGGTTGACGCTCGAATGACGCATTCCCCCGCCCCGCACTCCGACCGGCCTTCGCCGACGGACTCGCGGTCGTGCGGGCGCCGCAGGGAGAGTTCCCGCGGCATGCACTTCAAGCAGAGGCAGTTTCGCACACCATCCGCGAGTCCGGGCGTCCGTGCCCGACCGCATCACCATCAAGCGCGCGACGGCTGCCGACAGGCCCGGCGCGCGCGCGGAGAATCCATTATGACAACGCGTATGCTGATCGACGCACGCCACCGGGAAGAAACCCGGATCGCCGTCGTCAAAGGTAACCGGATCGAGGAATTCGATTTCGAGAGTGCCGAACGCAAGCAGCTCAAAGGCAATATCTACCTCGCCAAGGTCACGCGGGTCGAGCCGTCGCTCCAGGCGGCGTTCATCGATTACGGCGGCAATCGCCACGGCTTCCTCGCATTCAGCGAAATCCACCCCGATTACTACCAGATCCCCAAGGAAGACCGCGACGCGCTGCTCCGCGAAGAAGCCGAGCACGCCGCCGAGGAAGCCGCACTGCGCGCCGACTATGATCTCGGACGACGAAGAGGGTGACGACGAGGACGACATCGAGCGCTTCGAGGACGATGGTGGGGTAGATCCCGACGTCGCCGACGAACTCGAAGGCGCCGAAGAATCGGGCGAGGCCCCGCGTCGCAAGCGCAAGTCGAACGGCGACGATGCCGCGGTCGAGGATCTGCGCGAGCGTCGCATGAACCTGCGCCGCCGCTACAAGATCCAGGACGTGATCCATCGCCGTCAGGTGCTGCTCGTCCAGGTCGTCAAGGAGGAGCGCGGCAACAAGGGCGCGGCGCTGACGACGTATCTGTCGCTCGCCGGGCGCTACTGCGTGCTGATGCCGAACACGAGCCACGGCGGCGGCATTTCGCGGAAGATCAGCAACGCGGGCGATCGCAAGCGCCTCAAGACGATCATGGCCGACATGCAGTTGCCGCCGTCGATGGGCTGCATCGTCCGTACCGCGGGCCTCCAGCGCTCGAAGGTCGAGATCAAGCGCGACTTCGATTACCTCGCACGGCTCTGGGACGGCATCCGCGAGGCCACGCTGAAGGCGTCGGCCCCTGCGCTCGTCTACGGCGACAGCGACCTGATCAAGCGCGCGATCCGCGACATCTACAACAAGGAAATCGAAGAGGTCATCGTCGAGGGCGAGGACGGCTATCGCCAGGCGCGCGAGTTCATGCGCCTGCTGATGCCGACGCACGCGCGGCGCATCAAGCATTACGCCGACCCCGTGCCGCTGTTCCAGCGCGCCGGCGTCGAGGATCAGCTGTCGGCGATGTATCATCCCGTCGTCCAGCTGAAGTCGGGCGGCTATCTGGTCATCAACCCGACCGAGGCGCTCGTCTCGATCGACATCAACTCGGGCCGGTCGACGCGCGAGCATTCGATCGAGCAGACCGCGACCGCGACCAACCTCGAGGCAGCCCAGGAAATCGGCCGTCAGCTCCGCCTGCGCGACATGGCCGGGCTCGTCGTCATCGACTTCATCGACATGGATAACAATTCCAACGTCCGTAAGGTCGAGAAGGCGATGAAGGAGGCGCTCAAGAACGATCGCGCGCGCATCCAGATCGGTCGCATCTCGTCGTTCGGCCTCATGGAAATGAGCCGCCAGCGCCTGCGTACCGGCGTGCTCGAAGCGTCCACCCGCCCCTGCCCGCATTGCGAGGGAACCGGTCTAGTCCGCACCGCCTCGTCGTCGGGCATCTCGGCATTGCGCCTGATCGAAGACGAGGCCGCCCGCGGTCGCGGCTCGCTGCTCACCCTGCGCGCGAGCCAGGAAGCGGCGGTCTACATCCTCAACCGCAAGCGTGCCGATATCTCGGAGATCGAGGATCGCTACGGCGTGATCGTCGAGATCATCCCCGGCCAGGACGAGGAAGGCGCGCACATGACGGTCGAGGCCAGCGGCCCGCCGCCCGCGCACGCGCCCAAGTTCGTCCAGATCATCGAGGAAGACGAGGACGACCTCCCCGAGGAGATCGAGGACGAGATCGAGGAGGAAGAGGTCGAGGAGGCCGAGGCCGAGGCCGAGCAGCCGCGTCGTCGTGAGGGCGGTCGCGAGGGTAACGGCGAGCAGCGCGCACCCCGTGATGCCGATAGTGAAGGCGGCAAGAAGCGTCGTCGCCGCCGCGGTCGTCGCGGTCGCGCACGTCCGGGTGAGGAAGGTGCAGCGGAGGGCGTCAACGAGGACGGTTCGTTCGAGGACACCGACACCAACGTCGAGGAAATCGACGAGGTCGAGGGCGACATCGTCGAAGTCGGCGGTGGCGAAGCGGTCGACAGCGGCGCACCTGCCGAGCAGGCCAATGGCGTCGAGGGCGAAGGCCGTCGTCGGCGCGGTCGTCGCGGTCGTCGCGGCGGTCGCCGCTACGAGCAGGGCAACGTGGCCGTCAGCAGCATCGACGACGCCCAGCTGATCGCCGAGGCCCCCGAGCCGGAAGCGTATGAGCCGGTCGAGTCGACCTATGCCGAGCCGCCTTACGAGCCGGTCGTCGAGCCCGCTGTGGAGCAAGCCCCGGTCGCGGAAGTGGCCGAGGGCCCGAAGATGCGCCGTCGTCCGCGGGCACGCGCGGCGGCCGCTGCGGCGAACATCGCCGAGGCGGTGGCGGATGCAGCACCCAAGGCTCGTCGTGGTCGCAAGCCACGCGCGGTCGAGGCGGAAGCCGAGACGGCTGCACCGGAGCCAGTGGTTCCGGCGCCGATCGTTCCGGAGCCCGTCGCCGCCAAGCCGGCTGCCCCGAAGCCCGGTCGTCGCCGTCGCGAAGCGGTCGCAGAGGCGACGATGGACGAGGTGAGCGCAACGCCCGCCGAGACCATCGAAGCAGCGGCACCGAAGCCCAAGCGCACGCGTCGCAAGGCGTCGGACGCCGCGGTCGAAGCGCCAGCGGTTGAAGAGGCGGTCGCCGAGGCAGCACCCGCCAAGGTCGCCAAGCCCCGCGGTCGCCCGCGGAAGGTGGCGGTGGTCGAAGCCGGCGACGCCGCCCCGACCAGCGAACTGCTCGCGACGCGGATCGAGACCGTCCCGCCCAAGGCCGAAGTCCAGCCGCAGGACGTCGCGACGTCGGACACCAACGACGACCCCGACGGCGCCCCCGCCGCGGTTGGTGGCAGCGCACCTTCGGCTGACGCCGGACGCCGTGAACAAAGAACGGGCGCGACCGAAAGGCCGCGCCCGTTATCGTTTGTGGGAGAGTGCTGCGATCGTCCGGCCGCAAGCTATCCGTCAGCGCCAACGCCTACGGTGGCGACGGCGAACCGCGAAAAGCATGTATCCCCGCGAAGGCGGGGACCCAGACTGGGCACCCGCCTTCGCGGGTGAACAAGACGCGGGGCGATGCTAGGTGAGTTTGGGTTCTAGCGCCCCTGACGAGGCACGCCTGCCCCTCCACGCACACCACCACCCCGGCGAAGGCCGGGGCCCAATTGGAAAGGTTGAAGTAACGGAGCGCTGCCTTCAGTTAGCCCGGTTCCCCAATTGGACCCCGGCCTTCGCCGGGGCGGTAGTTATTGAGCGGCACCGTCTAGAGCGTACCCTGTCCACCCCAACCCATTCCCGTCACCCCAGCGAAAGCTGGGGTATCCCACGTGGCACGCGACACCCGCCAAACCATGAGATCCCAGCTTTCGCTGGGATGACGGGGGAAAGAAACGAGCACGACGTGCCCCCAGTGCCTCAACAGCCCCCTCAAACCCCTGTCCTACACAAGCAAACCCTGCTCCCCTCCCCCAATGCCAGCCACCCTCCCTTCTACCCCCGCAAACCGCTCCCAGCGCCTGCACTTCCTACACTTCACTCTACCGCACCCCCACCGCACGACGGTTGCCCCCCGCCCCCGATCGACGATACCCCGCAATATGAAGCGCTTCGTAGCCGCCGCAGCCACCGCCCTCCTCCTCTGGATGACGCCCCTCCAGGCCCAGTCGATCCTCCGCGACGCCGAAACCGAAACGATGTTCGCGGAGATGTCCAACCCGCTCATCAAGGCGGCCGGGCTCTCCACCCGCGACGTGAAGGTCGTCCTCATCAACGACGAATCGATCAACGCGTTCGTCGCCGGCGGGCAGACCGTCTACGTCCACTCAGGCCTGATCCAGGCCGCCGACAACGCCAACGAAGTCCAGGGCGTCATCGCGCACGAACTCGGCCACATCGCCGACGGCCATGTCGTCCTCGCCGACCGCGGCACCAAGCCCGCAATGGGCATGTACCTGCTTTCCATGGTCCTCGGCCTAGCCGCGATGGCGGCTGGTTCCGGCGAAGCTGGCGCGGGCATCATGGCGGCAGGCCAGCAGGCGGCGATGGGCAGCTACCTCTCGTTCAGCCGCGTCCAGGAATCCACCGCCGACGCGACCGCGGCGAAATTCCTCCGCCAATCCAACATCTCCGGCCGCGGCATGCTCAGCTTCTTCAAGAAATTGCAGCAGCAGGAATATCGCTTCGGCACCGCCAACATCGATCCGTTCATGCAGTCGCACCCGCTCTCGGGCGAGCGCGTCGCGACGCTCACCGCCGACCTGCAAGCCTCCCCCGCCTGGGGCAACAAGCCCGACGCCGCGCTGGAGGAACGCTTCCGCCGCGTGAAGGCCAAGCTCGCGGGCTACGTCATGCCCGCCGACCAGACGTTGCAGGCCTACCCGCCCAGCGACCAGTCGATCTACGCGCATTACGCCCGCGCCTATGCGTATCACAAGGCCGGCTACCCCGACAAAGCCGACGCCGAGGCCAACGCGCTGGTGAAGGCCGAGCCGACCGACCCGTATTTTCTCGAGATCAAGGGGCAGATCCTGCTCGAAGCCGGCAAGCCCACCGAGTCGCTGGTCCCGTTGCGCGAAGCGACGGAAGGCTCGAACAACAATCCGTTGATCGCCACCACCTTCGGCCATGCGCTGATCGCGACCGAGAACAAGGCGAACTATCCCGAGGCGACCAAGGTGTTGCGCACCGCGGTCGGCCGCGACGACCAGAACCCGTTCGCCTGGATGCAGCTCGGCACGGTCTACGAACTGACCGGGGATACTGCGCGCGCCGCCCTCGCGACGGCGGAGCGCGCGAGCATGGGCGGCGACATGCGCACCGCGTCGGCGAGCGCGCAATATGCGCTGGCGAACATCCCGGCGAACACGACCGACTGGATCCGCGCACAGGATATCGCGATGGCCGCGCAGAACGAGATGGACGACAATCCCAAGCAGTATAAGCGGCGCAAATGAGCAAATTTACATTCCCGGCCGTCGCTTTGATCGGCGCCACCCTCGGGGGCCTCGCGGTCTGGGGCTATGATCGCCAGGGCGGCGGAGTCGAGCGGGCGCAGGTCGAATCGATCGTCCACGATTACGTCCTCGCACACCCCGAGATCCTCCCCGAGGCGATGGACAAACTGCGCGACCGCGAGTCGGGCAAGACCGTCACCGCGAACCGCGACGCGATCGTCACGCCGTTCGGCAGCGCCTGGGCCGGCAACCCCAAGGGCGACGTCACGCTCGTCGAGTATTTCGATTACAACTGCGGCTATTGCCGCGCGAGCCTGCCGATGATCGCCAAGCTGATCGCCGCCGACCCGAAAGTCCGCGTCGTCTTCCGCGAACTCCCCATTCTCAGCGCGGAAAGCCGGATCGCCGCGCGAGCGAGTCCTCGCCGCCGCGCAGCAGGGCAAGTTCGCCACCTTCCACGACGCGCTCTACGCCGGTGGCCCGGTCAGCGATGCCTCGATCGCCGCGGCGGCGAGCAAGGCAGGGGTCGACACCACGCAGGCGAGCTTCACCAAGACCGCCGACGCGGAAATCGCCAAGAACATGGAAACCGCCGCCAAGCTCGGCATGACCGGTACGCCGAGTTGGGTGATAGGCGACCGCGTCCTGTCCGGCGCGCTGCCGCTGGAGGACCTACAAAAGCTGTCGCGGCGGCGCGGGCCGGCTGACCCCACCCACTCCCGTCATCCTGACGAAAGTCAGGACCCAGAGCTACAACCGCAACGCGCATGGCTCTGGATCCTGAGTCGAGCCCAGGATGACGGGATTTGGCTGGCCTGCCCCCTATCAATAGGAGCGCACCACCCCCATCTTCCCCTCACGAAAAGGGGTGCCAATGACCGAACCGATCCTGTCCATCGCGGGCGTCACCAAGACCTACAAGAGCGGCACCACCGCCCTCCACCCCGTCGACCTCGATATCCAAAAGGGCGAGATCTTCGCGCTCCTCGGCCCCAATGGCGCGGGCAAGACGACGCTCATCAGCATCATCTGCGGCATCGTCACGCCGTCCGCCGGCACGATCAAGGTTGCCGGCTACGACGCGATCAAGGACTATAAGCAGGCGCGCAGCCGCATCGGCCTCGTGCCGCAGGAACTCAACGTCGACATGTTCGAGACGGTGCTCGCCACCGTCACCTTCAGCCGCCGCCTGTTCGGCCGCTCGGGGCATAGCGATTACATCGAACAGGTGCTCCGCGACCTCTCGCTCTGGGACAAGCGCGACGCGAAGATCCGCGAACTGTCGGGCGGCATGAAGCGCCGCGTGCTGATCGCGAAGGCACTCGCCCACGAACCCGAAATCCTGTTCCTCGACGAGCCCACCGCGGGCGTCGACGTCGCATTGCGCCGCGACATGTGGAAGCTCGTCCACCGCCTGCGCGAGGGCGGCACCACGATCATCCTCACGACGCATTACATCGAGGAAGCCGAGGAAATGGCCGACCGCGTCGGCGTCATCAACAAGGGCAAGCTGCTGCTGGTCGACGACAAGGCGTCGCTGATGAAGAAGCTCGGCAAGCGCGAACTCGACATCGCGCTCCAGGACCCGATGACGACGATCCCCGCCGACCTCGCGGAGTGGGACCTGTCGCTGGAGGACGACGGCAAGCGCCTGCGCTACGTGTTCGACGCACAGGCCGACCATACCGGCATCCCGTCGTTGCTGCGGAAACTTGCCGAACTCGGCATCGGTTTCAAGGACCTCGAAACCAGCAAATCGAGCCTCGAAGACATCTTTGTCGACCTGGTGGGGAACGCGCATGAACACCCATGGCATCTGGGCGATCTACCGCTTCGAAATGGCGCGTGCGCTGCGCACCTTGTGGCAGAGCCTCGTCACGCCGGTCCTCACGACCTCGCTGTATTTCATCGTCTTCGGCGGTGCGATCGGCAGTCGCATGCAGAATGTCGGTGGCGTCGATTACGGCAGCTTCATCGTTCCCGGCCTGATCATGCTGTCGTTGCTCACGCAGAGCATCTCGAACGCCTCGATCGGCATCTACTTCCCGAAGTTCACGGGCACGATCTACGAGCTGCTGTCGGCCCCTGTCTCGGCGATGGAGATGGTGATTGGTTACGTCGGCGCGGCGACCACCAAGTCGGTGATCCTCGGGTTGATCATCCTGGTGACGGCGTCGTTCTTCGTGCCGCTGCGCATCGAGCATCCGTTCGCGATGCTCGCGTTCCTGATCCTGACCGCAGTGGCGTTCAGCCTGTTCGGGTTCATCATCGGCGTCTGGGCCAATGGGTTCGAGCAACTGAACTTCGTCCCCGCGCTTCTGATTACCCCGCTGACTTTCCTCGGCGGCGCGTTCTACTCGATCGACATGCTGCCCCAGCCTTGGCGGACGTTCAGCCTGTTCAACCCGGTCGTGTACCTGGTGAGCGGCTTCCGCTGGAGCTTCTTCGGGCAGGGTGACGTCGCGGTCGGGGTGAGCCTCGCGGTAACGGCCGGCTTCCTGGCGGTGTGCCTGTTGGTGATCGCGTGGATCTTCAAGACCGGCTGGCGGATGAAAAACTGAAGGAAGACAGACGCACCACCCCGGCGGAGGCCGGGGCCCAATTGGTGAGGTTGCAGTAACGACGCGCTGTCTCTCGTCAGCAACGTTTCCCAATTGGACCCCGGCCTTCGCCGGGGTGGTGCGTACATGCCGCTCGGCCGTCCAAACCCTACCGCATTACCGGCAACGTGATCCGCGACCCCGCACAAACCTTCTGCGTCGCTTTCACATAGTCCGCCGGCTTCGCCCGCGCGATGTTCGGCACGAACGATTGCGGGTTGCGGTCGATCATCGGGAACCACGTCGACTGGATTTGCACCATGATCCGGTGCCCCGCCTTGAACACATGGTCGTGGTCGCGCAGCGGCACGTCCCAAGCCACGACCTTCCCCGGAACCAACGGCTGCGGCGCCGTGTCGCTCGCCAGGAACCGCCCCCGCCGCACCTCCATCGCGATCGGCAACTGATAGCCGTTCAGCGTCTTCGCATAATCGCCCGGTTGCGCCGTGCGGCCGTCGAACGCTTCGGTATCGTCGGGCAGCACGTCGATCAGCTTCACCACGAAATCGCTGTCCGTGCCGCTGGTCGACGCCTGCAACGTCGCCGACAACGCCCCCGTCACGGTCAGGTCCGCGGTCAGCGGTTCCGACACATACCCCAGCACATCGGGCCGGTGGTCGACGAAGCGCTGGTCGTCCGCCTCCCACCACGACCAATCCGGGCTGGCATAGGTCGCCGACATCGGCCGCTTACGAAACGGCACCGGGTTCGCCGGATCGGACACGTAATCGCGACACCCCTCGCCCGCGGCCGGCGCGGTGAACGACAGGCTGCCGTCCGTGTGCAGGTACAGGTTCGTCGCCTTCGCGCCCGTCGGGGGCCAGGCCGCATAGGTCTTCCAGACGTTCGAACCCGACTGGAACATCTTCGCCGCAAAGTCCGGCCGCGGACCCTTGCCGTGCAGCCAATAGGCGAAGAACGGCGCCTGGATCTGTTCCTGGAACTGCGTACCGCTGGCGGTGCCGAGCGGGATCGGGCCGAGGTGATCCGCCGTACCCTGCCACCCGCCATGCCGCCACGGCCCAGCCACCATCTGCGCGAGATTGTCCGGATCGTTGCGCTTCTGCTTCGCGTAGATCTGCCATGAACCCCACGGATCCTCCTGATCCCAGAACCCGGCGACGTTCAACGTCGGCACGGTCGTCTTGCCGAGCGAGTCCGTCCAACGCTGCGCGGTGTAGAAGCCATCGTGGTTCGGATGATCGAGCAGCGACGTGAACATCGGCACGCGGCCCTTGAAGACGTTTCGGTCGATCGCCTCCGCCGACCCCGCCTTCAGAAAATAGTCGTACGTATCGCTCGGATAGGCAAAGTCGGAATTCTTCGTCTTGTCGAGTTGCAGCGACGACACCCAGTCGGTCGCATAGCTCAGCCGCAGCGCGCCGTTGCGGTGGAGGTCGTCCGACTGCCAGTAATCGATCCATGCCGCCTGCGGGGAGACCGCCTTCAGCGCGGGATGCGGGTTCGCCAGCGCGACGGCCGCGGCGAAACCGGGGTAGGAAACGCCCCACATGCCGACCTTGCCGGTGTTGGCGGGGACGTTCTTCACCAGCCATCCGACGGTGTCGTAGGCGTCCGTGGCCTCGTCGACCGCTTTCGGATCGCCGGCACCGTTGCCCTTGGCCTGCACTGCGGTCGACAGCGTGAAGACGCCGTCCGACTTGAACCGCCCGCGCATCGACTGGAAGACGAAGATGTAGCCGTCCTTCATCAGCGGACCGAACCGGCTGGCGTTGGGAAACGGCGCGTCCGGCACGCCGTAGGGGGTCCGCTGGAGCAGGATCGGCAGCGGCCCGGTCATCCCGCGCGGTCGCATGATGACGGTCTGCAGCTTCGCCCCGTCGCGCATCGGCACCATCACTTCCTCGAAGGTGAAAGGGATTGCGCCGCCGCCTGCACGCCCGTCTGCGCGATGGTTGCGCTGGGCACCGTGGCGGTGACTGCGAGCGCGAGCAGGAGAGCGTGGCGCGACATGGAATTTCCCTTCGTGAACCGTGCCGCGATTGGACGAACCCGCGCTCGCGAAGTCAAGCCGCGCGCCACGCTCCGGTCAGCGCCGGTCGCAATGCCAGCGAATTGAGATCGATCAGCGCATGCAGGAGCATCGCCAGCCACAACTCGCCGGTCATCAGATAGATCGCTGCCATCAGCGCGCCGACGAGCGTGGTCGCGATCACGCCTACCCGCCCCTGATAGCGGTGCATCGCGCCGAACACCGCGATCGCGACGCCGAACGCGACGAATGCGTTGCCGGACACGAGCGCGACCAGCAGCGGCAGGAACAGGCGGAAGGCGAGTTCTTCGGATATGCCCGCCGCGACCGACATGGCGGCGGCGTGCATGATCTCCGGCCGGTTGCGCGGGAGCAGCGAACCGACGTTGCCGATCGTCTTGAGGATACGCCAGTTGCGCCGCGTCGCGAGGACCGCACCGATGACCAGGCCACCAAGCGCGCTTCCGCCGATCATGCCGAGCAGTCCCGCGCGACTGTCGCCGGCGAGGCTCGGCAGGAGGCTGCGGAGGACGTCGAACTCAGGGGGACGGTGACGATGGCGTCGAGGCGACCCAGTAGCGCGAGGCCGACGATGGCCGGCAGGACGAAGGCGATCGCGGCCTTGGCGATCCACAGGCGGTAGGTTTTCTGGCGCGAGGCGGTGTCGGGGAGGCGCTTGATGCGGCGATAGCCGAGGAGGTTGCCCTTGAGGAACCAGACGAGGCTCATGAGGGTCGCGAGGAGGAGGGCGTTGGGAAGGATCATGCCGACACTTCGCCCCTCATGCGTTCCACCGCGTCCTTGTCCTCCCGCGAAGGCGGGAGCCCAGTCTGGGTCCCCGCCTTCGCGGGGACACAATACCTGGTCAGTCCCCTTGCCCTAGCCAAGTGCTCCACCCCGGCGGAGGCCGGGGCCCAATTGGGAAACGTCGCTAACGGAGCGATCCGCTTCATTACTCTGGACGTTCCACTTGGGCCCCGGCCTTGGCCGGGGTGGTGCTCCCCCGCTCGGGTCGCTGATCAATCCGTCCGATGCTCGCCCTTGACCCACCGCACCGTCCCCGAAGACGCGCGCATGACGACGCTCTCGGTGGTCATCTTGCCCTTCTTCCGCTTCACGCCGGCCAGCAGCGAGCCATCCGTCACGCCGGTCGCCGCGAAGATGCAGTCGCCCTTGGCCAGCTCGGACAGGTCGTATTGCTTGTCGAGGTCGGTGATCCCCACTTCGCCGCACGGCCGCGCTCGTCGTCGTTGCGGAACAGCAGCCGCCCCTTGAACTGCCCCCGACGCAGCGCAGCGCCGCGCACGCCAGCACGCCCTCGGGCGCGCCGCCGGAGCCCATGTATACGTCGATCGTCGTCTCGGGATCGGACGTCGCGATCACGCCGGCGACGTCACCGTCACCGATCAGCATGATCCCGCAGCCGACCTGCCGCAGCTCGGCGATCAGCTTTTCGTGACGCGGGCGATCGAGCACGCACACGATCAGGTCGCGCGCCGGCACGCCCTTGGCGGCCGCAACCGCCATGATGTTCTCGGTCGGCGTCTTGTCGAGATCGATGATGCCCTCGGGATAGCCCGGGCCGACCGCGATCTTGTCCATGTAGACATCCGGCGCGTTGAGCAGCCCGCCCTCTTCGGCGATCGCCAGCACGGCGAGGCTGTTCGGCCCCGCGGTTGCGCAGATCGTCGTGCCTTCGAGCGGGTCGAGCGCGATGTCGATCTTCGGGCCCTTGCCGATCGCGGAGCCGACCTTCTCGCCGATGAACAGCATCGGCGCCTCGTCGCGCTCGCCCTCGCCGATCACGACGGTGCCGTCCATGTACAGCGAGTTCAGTGCCTCGCGCATCGCCTCGACCGCCGCCGCATCGGCCGCCTTCTCGTCGCCGCGCCCGACGAGCGTGGAGGCGGCGATCGCCGCCGCTTCGGTCACGCGGACCATTTCGAGGACGAGTACGCGGTCGAGAACCTGGCTTGCGGCTGCGGTCAAAATATTTCTCCTCGGACTGTTTCGGCGGGGATAGGCAGCAGGCGCAGCATTGTCGACCCGATCAGTCCCTCAGCAGGTCGTTGATGCTGGTCTTGGAGCGGGTTTGTGCGTCGACCCGTTTGACGATTACGGCGCAATACAAAGCGGGCGTCACGTTACCGACCCCACCTATCGTGCCTGGCACAACGACGGCGTATGGCGGCACTTCGCCTTTGAACACCTCGCCAGTCTTGCGATCGATGATCTTGGTCGACGCGCCGAGATACACGCCCATCGACAGCACCGCGCCCTCGCCGACGCGAACGCCCTCGGCCACTTCCGCGCGCGCGCCGATGAACGCGCCGTCGCCGATGATGACCGGATCGGCCTGCAGCGGCTCGAGCACGCCGCCGATGCCCGCGCCGCCCGACAGATGGACGTTCTTGCCGATCTGCGCGCAACTGCCGACCGTCGCCCAGGCGTCGACCATCGTGCCCTCGCCGACATACGCGCCGATGTTGACGAAGCTCGGCATCAGGATCGCGCCCTTGGCGATGAAGCTCCCGCGCCGCGCGACCGCACCCGGCACGACGCGGATACCCGCCGCGCGGAACTCCACGTCGCCCCAGCCTGCGAACTTCGACGGCACCTTGTCGAACGCCGGCGCCCCCGCCGAACCGCCGTCGATCACGACATTGTCGTTGAGCCGGAACGAGAGCAGCACCGCTTTCTTCAGCCACTGATTGACCTGCCAGCCGTCAGCCGTCGGCTCGGCAACGCGCGCGGTGCCCGCATCGAGCATCGCCAGCGCGGACTCGACGGCATCGCGAATCTCACCCTTGGTATCGAGGCCGAGGTTCGCGCGGTCATCCCAGGCGGCGTCGATGATGGTCTGCAAGGTCATGATGTCTCCAGGATGGTTTCGAGCCACGGCGCAAGCACCGGCACGGTAAAATCGATGTGGTCGCGCGCGCCGCCGGGGATTGCTCGGAGCCGTTGTCGACCCACACGGTCGTCATCCCGATCGCCTTGGCCGGCGCGAGATTGCGCGTCATGTCGTCGACGAACAGCGACTCCCGCGGATCGATATCGAACGCCGCGCAGAAGCCCGCATAGGCCGACGCATGCGGCTTCGGCATCAGGTCCATCGCATGGATGTCGTGGATCGCCTCGAAGCTCTCGCCCAGCCCGAGCCGGTCGAGGATCTTGAGCGCATAGGGCTTGTCGCCATTGGTGAAGACCAGCTTGCGCCCCGGCAGCTTGGCGATCGCCGCGACCAGCGGCGCGTCATGCTCCAGCACGTCCATCTCGATATCGTGGACATGCTCCAGGAACGCGTGCGGGTCGACGTGATGTTCGGTCATCAACCCCGACAGAGTCGTGCCGTGGTTGTGGAAATACCCTTCTGCACGCGCCGCGCCTCGTCATGGTCGAGGCCGAGCAGATCCTGGATGAACCCGGTCATCCGCTGATCGACCTGCGCAAACAGGTCCGCGCTCGCCGGGTACAGCGTGTTGTCGAGATCGAAGATCCAGTTGCGGACGTGATTTAGGCGGGCAAGCATCGGCCGGAACCTCTAGGGAGCGCGAGGCGTGGCGACAAGCCGGCTGACGCTTGCTCAAGCGGACGAAAGTACCGCAATCCACATCAAGGGTGGATAAGCTACCGTTCGGTACCTATCTCTGGGACATGACACGCTATTCCCTGCTCGATCTCGTCCCCGTCGTCGAAGGCGGCACCATCTCCCAATCGCTCGCCAATGCGGCCGATCTCGCGCGCCATGCCGAGAGCGTCGGATTCCAGCGCTATTGGGTCGCCGAACATCACGGCATGACCGGGATCGCTTCCGCCGCGACCGCGGTCGTGATCGCGCACATCGCCGCAGCCACGAAGACGATCCGCGTCGGCTCGGGCGGCATCATGCTCCCCAACCACGCGCCGCTGGTGATCGCGGAGCAGTTCGGCACGCTCGACGCCCTGTTCCCCGGCCGCATCGACCTGGGTCTCGGCCGCGCGCCCGGTTCGGACCAGCGCGTCGCGCGCGCGATGCGCCGGACGCTTGAGACCGACGCCAACGCCTTCCCGCAGGACGTGATGGAGCTGCAAAGCTATTTCGCCAACGACGGCCAGACCGGCATCGTCGCCACGCCGGGTGCCGGCGCGGACGTCGACATGTGGATCCTCGGCTCCAGCACGTTCGGCGCGCAATTGGCCGCCGCACTCGGTCTGCCCTACGCCTTCGCCTCGCATTTCGCCCCCGACGCACTCGATGCCGCGCTGGCGATCTACCGCCGCGATTTCCGCCCGTCCGCGCGGCTTGCCAAGCCTCACGCAATGGCCGGCTTTAACGTGTTCGCCGCCGAAACCGACGCGGAAGCCGAACTGCTCGCCAGCTCGCAGCAACAGTCGTTCGTCGCGCTCCGCACCGGCAACCCGGGCAAGATGAAGCCGCCCCTTGCCGGCTACCGCGAGTCGCTAGGCGCGCAGGGCAACCAGATCCTCGACCATGTCCTGCAATGCTCGGCGGTCGGCAGCCCGGCCAAGGTCGCCCGCGGGATCGCCGCGTTCATCGATCGGACCGGGGTGGATGAAGTAATGGTGACCAGCGCGATCTACGACCATGAGGCGCGCAAGCGGAGTTTGTCGATCACCGCGGACGTGATGCAGGATCTGAAGATCGCCGCGTAGGGGCGCCGTCTTCCCCCTCCCTGGCAGGGAGGGGAGCCTGTTTGCCCTCTTGGCTGGCGACGCGCCTAATCCCCCGCCCATTCCTTCAACAACGTATACGCGATCGCATAAGGCGGCGGCGGCAGGAACGGTCCCTCTTCCCCCTGTAACACCGCGCGCACCATCTCACGCGGCACCCACATCGCATCCTCCAGCTCGTTCACGTCGAGCGTGATCGCGTCGTCCTCGGCCTCCGCCACGCACGCGACCATCAGCGACGACGGAAACGGCCAGGGCTGGCTCGCCACATACCGCACCTTGCCGACTCGCACGCCTGACTCTTCAAGGATCTCGCGCGCGACCGCCTCCTCGATCGACTCCGCCGGCTCCACGAACCCCGCCAGAGCGGAATAGCGCCCCGGCGGCCACCCCTTGCCGCGCCCGAGCAGCGCCCGCCCGTCATGCTCGGCGATCATGATCACCACCGGATCGACTCGCGGGAAATGCTCGGTCGCACAATTCGGACACTTCCGCGCCCACCCGGCACGAAACACTGCGGTCGGCGAACCGCACTTCGCGCAGAACCCATGCCGCACGTGCCAGTCGATCACACTGCGTGCGCCAGCATAAGTTGCCGCCTCGCCCGGCGCGAGCGCCGCCAGCACCGCCATCAGCGCAGGCGACCGCATCGCCGGCGCATTGTCGACGCGCATCCCGTTCAGCAACGCCGCAAAATGCGGCCGCCCGTTCTCGTCGAGCCCGAGCAGGATCGGCTCGGCATCGTCGGGCATGTCCGCCATCGTCGTCCAAGCGAGACGCCCGTCGTCGGTCGTGCCCGGCAGCAGCCCGTCGAGCACCAGCAATCGCGCGCGCCAATCACGCTGCGCCGCCGCCAGCCCTTCCGGATCGTGGCGCAGCGCATCGGAGCGATCGAGCGTCCCACCCGTGAATCCAGGTGCTTCCATCACGCTCATCGGCGTAACCTCGCCGCGTCCTGCATCAGCGCCGCGACCACTTGCTCGCGCAGCGGAATGCGGTCCGCCGGGAAGTAATTGACCATCACGCTGCCGCGCGAATGCTTCAGCGGATCGACCCACGCGATCGTCCCCGCCGCACCGCCCCACGCATAGGTGCCCTTGCCCGGCCCGTTCGGCGTCGTCGCGAGCACCACCGAACCGCCCGCGCCGAAGCCCATGTTGCTCCCCTTCGTGCCGCCGGTACCGCCGCTCACGCCACCATAGGTCACGCCCGCCGGCAACAGGTTCGACGTCGCGAGCGCGATCGTCTCGGGCTTCATCACGCGGACGCCGCCGAGCGTCCCGCCGTCCTGGATCATGTGCAGGAACCGGTCGTAATCGCGCGCCGACATCACGAGCCCGGCGCCACCGTACGGAAAGCTCGGCTTCTGCAGGAACACCGAGTTCGCCGCCGGATCGAGCGGGGTCCGCGTGTCGCCGACGAATGCGTAGTTGGTCGCGAGCCGGCCGACCTCGCTCTGCGGCACCTGCCAGAAGCTCGACTTCATCTTGAGCGGATCGAACAGCCGCGTCTGCACGAACCGTTCGAAGCTCATGCCCGATGCGACCTCGATCACGCGGCCCATCACGTCGAGCCCGATCGAATAGCTCCACTTGGTACCGGGGTCCGCGATCAGCGGCAGCGTCGCGACGCGATTGGCGAATTCCTCGAGCGACTTCGGCCGGACGGGCCGCATCTCTCTTCCATCGCCGCGCTGACCGACAGCGGCAGGATGCCGAGCCGCTCATATTCCTTGAGCAGCGGCCCCTTGGTGACGATCGTGTAGCCGAGCCCGGCGGTATGCGTCAGCAGGTTGCGGATCGTGATCGGCCGCGTCGCCGGCCGCGTGGCGAGCGAGGTGTCGGGGCTGGTCGCGACCTTCATGTCCTTGAACGCCGGGATATATTTGCTGACCGGATCGTCGAGGTTGAGCTTGCCGTCCTCGACCAGCATCATCGCCGACATGCCGGTGATCGGCTTGGACATCGAATAGACGCGCCACAGCGAGTCGAAGCTGGCCGCCGGCGCGTTCGGGTCATCACTGATCTTGCCCGCCGAGGGGAACAGCGTCGGGCCATCGCCGACACCGAACGCCCCGACGATCCCCGGCATCTTGTCCTGCGCGACGAGGCTGTCGAACAACTTGGTAGTGGCGGGCAGCAACGCGCTCGCCGGGATCGTCGCCCGCGGCGCCGCCCGGGCTGCGGTGTCGGCTGCGGCGAGGGCCGAGCCTGTTGGGCATAGGCCGCGACGGCAGCCGATGCGGCGAGGCCGCCCGTAATCCAGTGCACCAGTTTCATGCAGATCTCCGTGTGGCCCAATTCCGAATGGCTTTCCCGGCCTTGGCGAAAACGGTCGGCAGCCCGGCGGTATCCAGGTCGTCGATCGGCCACCATTCGCTTGCCGTTGGAATGCGCGGTTGATGCGCCTCGACCGTCGCCACCGCAAGCGTCAGTTGCAGATCGAAATGGGTAAATCCGTGCGCGACGGTTTCGTCCAGCATCCGCCACTCCGCCTGCGCCGGCGCGCCTTCGAAACCGGGTGGAGCCTCGCCCCAGGCCCCGGTCGGAAACGCCCGCATCCCGCCGAGCAACCCCGTATCCGGCCGCCGCACCAGCAACACCTGCCCGTTGCGCTCCAGCCAGAAGATCGTCCCGTAGCGCTGAGGCTTGGCCGCCTTCTTCGCCTTCACCGGCAACCGCTCTGGCGCGCCCTGAGCAAACCCCTCGCAAAACTCGCGGATCGGACACAGCAGGCACTTCGGCGCACGCGAAGTGCAGGTCCCCGACCCCAGATCCATCATCGCCTGCGCAAAGTCGCCCGCGCGGAGGTCGGGCGTAATCGAGTCCGCCGCCCCCGAATCGCAGGCCGCGCAGCCGGCAAAGGCGTCTCGAATCGCAAACACCCGAGCGACCACCCGCTCGACATTCGCATCGACCACCACCGCGCGTTCCCCGAACGCGATCGCCGCCACCGCCGCCGCGGTATACGCGCCCAGCCCCGGCAGTTCGCGCAGTTCGGCCTCGGTCCGCGGAAACACGCCGCCGTGCTCCGCGACAACCGCCTTCGCCGCCTTCACCAGGTTGCGCGCCCGAGCATAATACCCAAGCCCCGCCCAGGCCGCCATCACATCGGCATCGTCCGCCGCCGCCAGACTCGCGAAGTCCGGCCACCGCGCGGTCCACGCCAGGAACCGCGGCGTCACCGCGGCCACCGTGGTCTGCTGCAACATCACCTCGGACAGCCACACCCGGTACGGATCGACCGCCTCGCCCGGCTTCGCGCGCCACGGCAGGTCGCGGCGATGCGCGTCATACCAGTCGAGCAGGGCCGCGGAGACCGAAGAGCGCTTGGCGTTCACGCGTCGCCTATGGCATGGGTTCGCAGATGAGCAAGCCGTCTGGCCCTTCCCCGAAACCGCCCGCGTCACGCCGGGTAAAAGGCAAGACCGATCCCGATGCGCCGCGCGAGAATCGCTCGCGCGCGGTCGCCGAGCTGTTGCCCGCGATCGGCGGCGCGGCGTTCCGGCGATCTGGCTTCGTCCAGTCGTCGATCGTCAGCCGCTGGCCCGAGATCGTCGGCGCGAAACTGGCCGGCGCGAGCATCCCCGAATCGATCCGCTTCCCGGTCGGCAAGAAGCAGGATGGCGTCCTCACGCTCACGGTCCGCGGCGCACACGCCCCGATGATGCAGCACATCGCCCCCGAGATCATCGAGCGCGTGAACCGCTTCTTCGGGTACGCGGCCATCGTGAAAGTCGCGATCCGCCAGGGTGAAGTCGCCG
Source organism: Sphingomonas sp. AC411 (assembly GCF_979253035.1). Lineage (NCBI taxonomy): Bacteria > Pseudomonadati > Pseudomonadota > Alphaproteobacteria > Sphingomonadales > Sphingomonadaceae > Sphingomonas > Sphingomonas sp. AC411. The sequence continues at coordinate 2,352,625 of NZ_CEEDAQ010000001.1, forward strand.
CACCCGTGCCGCGCAAAGCCCCGCCGTCTATCCGCCCGGTCCCCGTCGATCTCGGCGCGAGCCTGAAGGGCATCGCCGATCCGGAACTGCGCGCCGTCCTCGAATCCTCGCCGCCGGCGTCGCCTCGACGCACGGCCTTCCCAGGATCACCTGATGCGCGTTCTTCTAGCCGTCTTCGCCCTCTTCCTGCTGACCGGCGCGACCCCGCGCGCGACTGGTCGCAGACCACGCGGCAACTCCCTCGGGCGCCTATCTGATCGGCAACCCCGCCGCGCGCGTGAAACTGGTCGAATATGCGAGTTACACCTGCTCGCATTGCGCCGATTTCTCGGTGAAGTCCGAACCCGTGTTGAAGCGCCAGATGATCGCATCCGGCTCCACCAGCCTCGAATTCCGCCACTTCATCCGCGACCGGCTCGATCTGTCGGCGGCGATCCTCGCACGCTGCACCGGCCCGAAAGGCTTCTCCGCGACATCGTCCGCGATCTTCGCCGCGCAGCCGCAATGGCTGCAACGTGGCATCGAGTATCAGCAGGGCAACGCCGCGCGCCTCGCCATGTACCCGGCCGCCGCCCAGATCCGCGCCAACGCCGACGGCTCCGGCCTGACCGCGCTGGTCAAGGCGCGCGGGCTGTCGGATGCGGCGATCAACGCGTGCTTCGCCAACCAGCCCGAGATCGACCGCATCGTCAAACTGACCGCCGACGCGCCCAAGGAGATCGATTCCACCCCGACCTTCTATCTCAACGGCAAGATCGTCCCCCATGTCGGTTGGGAACAGCTCGAACCCGCGCTCCGCAAGGCCGGCGCCAAGTGATCCATTGGAGTAACAGCATGAAGTTCGTAATCGCCCTCGCCGCCCTGCCGCTCGCGCTCGCCGCCTGCTCGAAGAACGATCTCGACCGGCAACGTCGACGCGCCCGCTGCGGCCCCCGTCGCCGCCGCCGCCGCGCCTGCCGGCCAGAGCTGGACCGAGACGGTCGTGAAGACCCCCGAGGGCTATCTGATGGGCAACCCCAACGCCGCCATCAAGCTCGTCGAATACGGCGCGCGCTCGTGCCCGACCTGCGGCGCGTTCGCCCGAGAGGCGTACAAGCCGCTGACGGAAAAATACGTCTCGACCGGCAAGGTGAGCTTTGAATTCCGCGACTTCCTCGTCCACGGCGCGCCCGACGTGGCGCTGACCCTGCTCGGCCAGTGCGGCGGCGTCGCGCCGTTCTTCCCGCTCCTCGAGCAGATGTACGGCAACCAGATCGCCTTCCTCGACAAGCTCCAGGCGATGACGCCCGCGCAGCAGCAGGGGCTGGCCAATCAGCCGCCGACGGTGGTCGCGACCAAGCTCGCCGAACAGATGGGGGCGATCGATTTCGTCAAGCAGCGCGGGATCCCGGAAGCGAAGGCGCGCGCGTGCCTCGCCGATCAGAAGCAGCTCGAGGTGATGGCGAAGCCGACCGAGAATGCGATGCAGGCGGGTACGGTGACGGGTACGCCGACGTTCCTGATCAACGACAAGAAGCTCGACCAGGTGGTGAGCTGGGATCAGATGGAGAAGGCGCTGAAGGCGGCCGGGGCTTAAGGCTCCCGCTTAGGAATAAGTAGGCAGCCTTACCGGCCGAACCACCGGCGGAGGCCGGGGCCCAGTTGGGGGACGTCGCTGATCAGCGTTGCGCTCCGTGACTGCGACCTTTCCAACTGGGCCCGGCCTCCGCCGGGGAAGTGGCGGTTTGTACGAACGGCAGCTCTTCCTTGTTCTCCCGCGAAGGCGGGAGCCCAGTCTCGATTCCGCCTTCGCGGGAATACAAGCTCCGCGGTTCGGGATAAGATCAACACCAACCGTCGGGGGCGCAAGAAATGCAGATCAAGCGCCTCCGCATCACCGGCTTCAAGAGCTTCGTCGACCCCGCCGACCTCCGCATCGAACCTGGCCTCACCGGCGTCGTCGGCCCCAATGGCTGCGGCAAGTCCAACCTCCTCGAAGCGCTCCGCTGGACGATGGGCGAGGCCAGCGCCAGGTCGCTGCGCGGCGCCGGCATGGAAGACGTCATCTTCGCCGGCACCGCGACCCGCCCGCCGCGCGACTTCGCCGAAGTCTCGATCCTTGCCGAAATCGCCGGTGACGAGCGAGAAATCGTCCGCCGGATCGAGCGCGGCGCCGGCTCCGCCTACCGGATCGACGGCCGCGACGTCCGCGCGAAGGACGTCGGCCTGCTCTTCGCCGACGCCGCCACCGGCGCCCACAGCCCCGCGCTCGTCAGCCAGGGCAAGATCGGCGCCGTCATCGCTGCCAAGCCCGCCGACCGCCGCGCGATGCTGGAAGAAGCCGCCGGGATCGCAGGCCTCCACGTCCGCCGCAAGGATGCCGAGGGGAAACTCCGCGCCACCGAAGCCAATCTCGCCAAGCTCGACGAGATCATTTCCGATCAGGACGCCCGCGCCGCCACGCTGAAACGCCAGGCCCGCGCCGCCGAACGCTATCGCCTGATCTCCGCGCAGATCCGCGTCGCCGAAGCGCGCACGCTTGCCCGCTGGCGCGAAGCCGCCGCCGCATCCGACGCCGCCAAGGCCGAAGCCGCCGCCGCCGAAGCCCGCGTCCGCGCCGGCACCGACGCCGAACGCTTGGCCGCTGCAGACCAGCTCCGCGCCGTCGAAGCCGTCTCCGCCGCCCGCACCGCCGCCCTCGCCGCCCGCGACCGCGTCGGCGATCTCGCCCACCGCCTCGCCGCGCTGAAAACCGAAAAGCCGGCGTCGAACGCAGGATCGCCGACCTCGCCGACGCCCGCACCCGCATCGCCGACGACCGCGCCCGCGAAGGATCGCTCGCCAGCGACGCCGCCGCCGCGCTCGCCCGCCTCGCCGACGAGGCCAAGGCGCTCGACACCGCGATCGACGACGCCACCGCCGCAATCCCCGATCTCGACGCCGCGCTCGCCGACACCGAACGCAAAGCCCGAGACGCCGAAGTCTCGCTCGCCCAGGCGCTCGCCACCCAAGCCCGCGACGCCGCCGAAGTCCGCGTCGCCAGCGCAGCCCTCGCCGCCGCCCGCACCCGCGCCGACCGCGCCGATCGCGACGCGGCCCAGATCGCCGCCGCTCTCCGCGCCCTGGGTGACCCCGCCCCGCTAGCCGCAGAACGCGAAATCGCCGCCGAAGCTCGACGCGCCGCGACCGCCGCAGCCGAGTCCGCCCGCCAGGCCATCGCCCGGGCAGACACCGACGAAGCCACCGCGGCTAGCGCGCGCGACGCCGCCGAAACCGCCCGCGCCACCGCCCGCGCAGACTTCGCCGCGATCGACAGCGAAGTGACCGCGCTCACCAAGGCAACGCAGCGCAGCGGCCGCAACCGACTGCTCGACCACGTCTCGGCCAGCACAGGCTATGAACGCGCGCTCGCGGCGGCGCTCGGCGACGATCTCGACACCGGCCTCGACGCATGGACCGGCGCCGAGCCCCACGACGAAGACCCCAAAGCGCCCGCCGACGCCGAACCGCTGGCAAAGCATGTCGAGGCCCCCACCGCGCTCGCCCGCAGGCTCGCACAGGTCTTCGTCGTCGACACCGACACCGACCAACACCTCGCCGTCGGCCAACGCATCGTCACCCGGGACGGCCGACTCCGCCGCTGGGACGGGTTCACCGCAACCGGCACCGGCGCGGCCGCCGCCGAACGCCTGGTCCGCCGCAACCGCCTAACCGCGCTTCAAGCCGCACGACCCGCCGCAGCCACGGCGCTCGACAAAGCCGAAGACGCGCGCGCCGCGATCGACGAGCGGATCGCCGAAGCCCGCCGCCAGTCGCAAACCGCCCGCGCCGCCCTGCAACGCGCCGAAACCACCGCGCGTGAGGCCACCCGCAACGAAGACCGAGCCACATCAGCGCTGGAACGCCTCACCACCCAACGCGCCGATCTCGACGCCCGCGCGCACCACATCGCCGACGACGTCGCCGATGCGCACGCCGAACGCACCCGCGCCGAGGCCGCGATGGCCGCCGTCCCCGACGGCACCGCCAACGCGCGCCGTGTCGCCACGCTGCAATACGACGCCGAACGCAGCCGCGCCGCTGTCGCGCAGGCCCGCGCCGACCGCACCACGCTAGACCGCAGCATCGCCACCCACCGCGAACGCCTCGCCGCCGCCCAAGCCGACACCCGGAGCTGGCGCGCGCGAGCCGGTGAAGCCGCCAAGCGCATCGCCGCCATGGACACGCGGAAACGACCCTTGGCGTCGACCTCGCCGCCATCGCCGATCGCCCCGCTACGCTCGAAGCGGAAATCGCCACGCTGGAGGGCGAACACCAAGAAGCCCGCACCACCGCCGACACCCTGCTCGCCACCGAACGCGCTGCAGAAACCACCGCCCGAGCCGCCGACGACGCCCACCGTGCCGCCACCGAAGCCCTGTCCCAAGCCCGCGAAGCCCGCGCCGGCGCGATCGCCCGCGTCGAAAACCACGAAGCGCGCCGCCTCGACCTGGGCAAACTTTCCGGCGAACGCTTCCAATGCCCAGCCTCGGTTCTCCCCGAACGCCTCGGCTTCGCAGTCGCCGACGTCCGCGCCCCAGCCGATGAATCCGCCACCCACGACCGCCTCACCACCGACCGCGAGCGGATCGGTCCGGTCAATCTCGTCGCCGAAACCGAACTCGCCGAACTCGAAGACGCCTCGCGCGGCAACGCCATCGAGCGCGACGAACTCGGCCAGGCGGTCAACCGCCTCCGCGGCTCGATCGGCACGCTCAACCGCGGAGGCCGCCAGCGCCTGCTCGCCGCGTTCGAGGCGGTGAACGGCCATTTCCAGCGGCTCTTCACCACGCTGTTCGACGGCGGCAGCGCGCATCTCGAACTGATAGATCTGGACGATCCGCTGGAAGCCGGACTCGAGATCATGGCGCAACCGCCCGGCAAGCGCCTCCAGTCGCTCACCCTCCTATCCGGCGGTGAGCAAGCGCTCACGGCCGTCGCGCTGATCTTCGGCCTGTTCCTCACCAACCCCGCGCCGATCTGCGTCCTCGACGAGGTCGACGCGCCGCTCGACGACGCCAATATCGAGCGCTTCTGCGACCTGCTTGATCGGATGTCGTGCGACACCGACACGCGCTACCTCGTCGTCACGCACAACGCCGTCACGATGAGCCGCATGCACCGCCTGTTCGGCGTGACGATGATCGAACGCGGCGTCAGCCGCCTCGTCTCGGTCGATCTCCAGGCCGCAACCGGATTGATCGCCACGGGCTGATGTTTGGGATAGGTTGGCCGCACCATCTAATTTTCGAGGATATGAAGCCATGGCCGTCAAGGTAGTTGCATTGGTTACCGTCAAGCCGGGCCAGGACGAGGCGTTCGTCGCCGCGGCGAAGATCTGCGTCGCGGCATCGCGGGCCGAGCCGGGCGTGCTGCACTACGAGCTATGGCAGGAAGGCGAAGGCGAGCGCCGCTTCGTATTCAACGAACTCTATGTCGATGACGCCGCCGTACAGCAGCACATGGCGTCGGATCACTTCAAGGCGTTCGGCCTCGCCGCGCGCGATCTCGCCGCGGCCCGTCCGACGATCATCGTGACGCATCCCGTCGACGTCGGCTGATCGAACGCTGACCCGGGTCAGGCGGCAAACCGCTGGGGCTGCTCCGGTAATTCGGGCGGCCCTCGACGTTCGCGGTGCGCTGTCGCCTTCTGAAGGACGCGCTCGAACCGCTCGATCTGCTCGTTGCCGGGCGTAACCGGCCGACCGACGAGATAGCCCTGTACGGCATCGCAACCGATCATCCGCAGCAGATCGAGCTGGTCCCTGGTTTCGACACCCTCGGCGTGCGTGAGGACGCCGAGTTCCTTGCCGACCCCGACGATCCCGCGCAGCACCGCCATCGATCTCGGATCGAAGCCCGCACGAACCACGAAGCTCCGGTCGATCTTGATCCGGTCGAACTTGAAATCGCGCAGATGCGAGAGCGACGACTGGCCGGTGCCGAAATCGTCCAGCGCCACCTTCACGCCGATCCTGCGGATCCGGTCGATCGTCGCCGCCGTCCGGTCCGCATCGTCGATCAGCGCGGTCTCGGTGATTTCGATCTCGACCCGCTCAGCGGCGATCCCGTGCACCAGGATCGCCTGGGTCAGGTGATGCACCAGCGCCTCGGACTTGAGCTGCGCGGCCGATACGTTGATCGCGACGTGCAGGTGCGAAGACCAGCCGGATAGCTGCCGACAGGCGTCCATGATCACCCAGCGACCGATATCCTCGATCAGGCCGCATTCCTCGGCGATCGGAATGAACAGCGCTGGCGGCACCCAGCCTCGCGTCGGGTGGTTCCAGCGGATCAGTGCCTCGTAGCCGGTGGTGATCCCGGTCGACAGCTGCACGACGGGCTGGAATGCGAGGGTGAAGCCGGCGGTCTGGAGGGCTTCGTGCAGGTCGTCGACGATGTGCTGGCGTTCGGCGAGGCGTTCGGCGAGACCCGGGACATAGGCCTGGGCGCGGCGGCGACCGAGCCGCTTGGCCTCGTACAGCGCCATGTCCGCGCGCTTCATCAGGTCCTCGGGAGAGAGATCGCCGGCGAAACCCGAGATGCCGATGCTGCAACTGGGCAGCAGCCGGCGTCCCTCGACCGTCACCGGGGCGCTCAACCGCACGACGATCGCCTCCGCCAGCGCGGTCGCCGCCCCGCCCATCTCGCGCACGATGATCGCGATCTCGTCCCCGCCCATCCGCGCGATGAAGCTGTCGCGCGGGACCAGCCCGGTGAGCTGCGTCGCGACATGCACCAGAAGCTTGTCGCCGACGCCGTGCCCGAACGCGTCGTTGATCCGCTTGAACTCGTCGAGATCGATCAACAGCAGCGAGAACGGCGCGCCCTGCGCGATCAGCGCCTCCTTCGTCTCGCGCAACGACCGACGATTGCCCAGCCCCGTCAGCGGATCGTGATAGGCGAGATGCTTGAGGTCGCCGAGCGCGGTCCGCTCCGCGCTGACGTCGGTGAAGGTCAGGACGATGCCCTGGCGCGGCACCGGACGGCACTGCATCTGATAGGTCCGGCCGTCCTCCATCTCGCATTCGCGGTCGAAGCCGGTGTCCGCCTCGACCCATTGCTTCATCGCGCCGCCGACCAGCGCGCGCTTTTCGGCAGGCCAGTCGCGATACCACGCGATCGCATCGAGAAAGCCGTCGATCGTCAGACCCGGCGCGATCGCCTCCGCCGGCGTATCGAACAGATCGAGGAAGCGGCGGTTGAAGTGACGCAGCCGCCCGTCCCTGTCGATGAACACGAGCCCGTCGCTCATGCTCTCCAGCACCGCCTTGAGCGTCCGCGACTCCTGCTCGCGCGCGGCTTTTATCCGGGTGAACGTCAACAGGCTGCCGAGGCACGTCACCGAGACGGCGAACGCCATGCAGGCGGCGACCAGCCCGGGCGACAACAGGCCACCCTGTCGTTCGTCGACGCTGCCGATGACGATGTCGCCGGACAGCGAGACGAAATGCGTCACGCACACCGCGAGCGCGAACAACAGGCACCCGGTCGGGCGCGAGCGCGACCAGCGTGCGTTGAACTGCCACGCCGCCACGATCGCCGCCCCGAGCAGCAGGCCGATCATGTTGGTCGGCCAGGAGAAGAAATGCGCGCAGTCCATCATGCCGGTGATGCCGACCGCATGCATGCACCAGATCCCGCCACCCGCGACGGCGCCCGCCAGGCTGCGCTGGCCCCGTGTGCGTGCTTGCGTGATCGCCACCATCGGCAGCCCGACCGCGGCGATCCCCACGAACGCCGACAGCACCGTCATCAACGCGTCGTAGCGAAGCAGAAGGTCGGGACGATAGGCGAGGATCGCGATGAAATGCGTGGTCCAGACGCCAAGCCCGGCGGCCAGCGCGAGCGCGACGTGCCGCCAGCCCATGGCCTCGCGCGCGGTCGGATCGGCGAGATCGGTGGTGAGCAGCGCCACCGACCACCCCGCGGTCAGGCAGATGCCGACCGCAACCGCCACCAGGGACCCGGAATGCTGAAAATGCAGATTGAAGAGAATAGGCACGACGTTCGCTTCGACAGTTTTTTATCTCGTCGCATGAAGGTGTTAAGGAAACTTGTTCCGTAACGGACCTGCCGGCAATCGTTTGCGAAGCCGACACCTAACTGTTCGCGTACACGCATTGATGTCGAGCCCCTCGCGACACACATGAGGGACGTCGATCGAGCCGGTTGCGGACGCGTTCGAACCAGGGATGACCGCGGGGGATTCGAGAATGCAGGACGATCGAACCCTTCTGGCGGTACGCGCGCTGGGCAAGTCGGTGCCGGGGCCCCGGCTGCTGTTCCAACACCTCGACCTCGACGTCGGCGCGGGCGAACTCGTCGCGATCATCGGCGAATCGGGCGTGGGGAAATCGACGCTGCTCAACATCCTCGCCGGGCTGGACAAGGCGGACGAAGGCAGCGTCGCGATCGACGGGACGGTGCTGGGGACGCTCGACGAAACCGCGCGCACGCGGCTGCGGCGCGAGCGGATCGGCTTCGTGTTCCAGGCCTTCCACATCCTGCCCTATCTGACGCTGCAGCAGAATGTCGCGCTGCCGTTGACGCTGGTCTCGCCCGACGCCGCCGCGGCTAGCAAGCGGGCGGAGGCCATGCTCGAGGCGGTCGGGCTGGGTGGGCGCGGCGACGGCTATGCGCGCGACCTGTCGGGCGGCGAGTTGCAGCGCGTCGCGATCGCCCGCGCGCTGGTCCACCGGCCTGCGCTGATCCTGGCGGACGAGCCGACCGGCAATCTCGATCCCGAAACCGCCGCGCGCGTGCTGTCGCTGTTCGCCGGAGCGGTGCGCGACAACAAGGCGGCGGGCGTGATGGTGACGCATTCGGACGCCAGCGCGGCGATCGCCGATCGCGTGCTGACGCTCGGCCGCGACGGATTGGTGGAGCGCCGTGATCGCTGAGCCGCGCCCCGCTCCTCCTCGCCCTCCGGAGCCCCGGCTCTGGTCGGCGCGGGTCGCGCTGGGCTGGCTGATCGCCGGCGAGTGGCGGTTCCACCCTGCCCGCTTCGTCATGACCGCGGTGGCGATCGCGGTCGGAGTCGCGCTGGGGTTCGCGGTCCATCTCGTCAACGGATCCGCGCTCGCGTCGTTCGACGGTGCGATGCGCGGGGTCAGCGGCGCGGCCGAACTGTCGGTGCGCGCGACCAGTCCGCTCGGCTTCGACGAACGCCTTTATCCCCGCGTCGCACGGACCGACGGTGTCGCCGATACGAGCCCAGTCGTCCGCCTCGACGCGCGGATCGGGACCAAACGCCTGACGTTGCTCGGCGTCGACGTGGTTCGCGCAGCCGTCGTGACGCCCTCGCTGATCGGCGCGCGACCGCAGGGGGCGGACAGCGGCAACGACGCCGTGTTCGACGAAGACACGCTGTTCCTGTCGCGCGCCGCACTCACGCAGGTCGGTGCGAAGATCGGCAGCCGGGTCACGGTCGTCGCCAACGGGCGGGCGGTGCCGCTTCGCGTTGCCGGCACCCTGCCGGCGACCGATGCCGCGGTCGCGGTCGGCGTCATGGACATCGCCGCGGCACAGTGGCGCTTCGGTCGGCTCGGCCGAATCGATCGGCTCGATCTGGCGCTGTCGGACCGACGCGCAGCCGAAACCGCGTTGCGCGCAACGTTGCCCGCTGACGCGATCCTGTCGACCGCCGAGACTCAGAACGCACAGGGCGATTCGCTGTCGCGCGCCTACCGGGTCAATCTCGACATGCTGGCGCTGGTCGCGCTGCTGACCGGCGGGTTCCTCGTCTATTCGGCGCAGTCGCTGTCGGTGGTGCGACGCCAGCGCGCCTTCGCCTTGCTGCGAACGCTCGGCATGCCGCGCGGCGGCGTCATCGCGGCGGTCGTCGTCGAGGGCCTCGCGATCGGGCTGGTCGGCGCGTCGGCGGGCTTGGTCATCGGCTATGCGCTGGCATGGGGTGCGCTGCACTGGTTCGGCGGCGATCTCGGCGCGGGGTATTTCGGCGGCGCCACCGCGCACGTCGTGATCCAGCCGGTCGCGGCGCTCGGCTTCTTCTCGCTCGGCCTGCTCGCGTCGATATTGGGAGTGCGCTGCCGGCAAGGGTGGCGGCACGCGCGGCCCCTGCCGCTGCGCTGAAGAATGCGGGCGACGTGCTCGATCCGCGGCGGCGCGTGGCGTGGTGGCCCGCGGTCGCGTTGCTTGTGGCGGGCGGCGCGGCGGCGTTGCCGCCTGCGGTCGGTGGCCTGCCGCTGTTCGGCTTTGCGGGCATGGCGTTGATGCTCGCGGGCGGCGTCGCGGGCGTACCGTGGTTCGCGCGCACGCTGCTGACCCCGCTGGCGAAGCGGACGCGCGGGAGCGTGCCGGGGCTGCTGGCGATCCGCCATCTGCACGGCGCGCCCGGCGAGGCCGCGACCGCGCTGTGCGGGATCGTCGCCTCGACTGCGCTGATGATCGCGATGGCGACGATGGTGACCAGCTTTCGCGGCGCGGTCGACGAGTGGCTGAACCAGGTGCTCGGCGCGGACCTGTATCTGCGCACGACGGCAGGCGCCACGTTCGATCCGGCGACGCGCACCCGACTAGCGACGACGGCGGGAATCGAGCGGCTCGCTTTCAGTCGGCAGATTCCCCTGACGATCGCCGCCAACCGACCGCCGGTAAGCCTGATCGCTCGACCCGAACGGGGTGGCCAGGATCCGTTGCTCGTGCTGATCGAAACCGCGCCCCTGCTCCCCAAGACTGCGCTGCCGGTGTGGGTCTCCGAACCGGCGCAACGGCTGTACGGTTGGGATCCCGGCGAGCGCATCACGCTGCCGATCGCCGGACGGACGCAGTTCGTGGTCGCCGGCGTGTGGCGCGACTACGGGCGCCAGGCGGGGGCGGTGCTGATCGACGAGGGCGACTATCAACGTCTCACCGGCGATGACGCGCGCGACGAGATTTCCGCGACGATCGCGCCCGGCCGGGATGCGGCGCAGATTGCGCGCGCGATGACCGCCAAGCTGCCGCCAGCGTTGCGCGATCAGGTCGAGGTGAGCCAGCCGGCGACGCTGCGACGGCTCGCGCTGACGATCTTCGATCGCAGTTTCGCGGTGACCTATCTGCTGGAGGCGGTCGCGATCCTGGTCGGGCTTGCCGGCGTCGCGGCGACGATGTCGGCGCAGACGATCGCGCGCGAACGCGAGTTCGGGATGTTGCGGCATCTCGGGCTGACCCGGCGGCAATTGACGACGATGCTGGCGACCGAGGGCGCGATCGTCGGACTGACCGGGGCGCTGGCCGGGATCGGACTCGGATTGCTGCTGTCGCAGGTGCTGATCCACGTGATCAACCCGCAGTCGTTCAACTGGACGATGACCACGCGGGTACCGATCGGCACGCTGATCGGCGTAGCGGCCGCGCTGACCGGTGCGGCGGCGGCGACCGCGGTCCTTGCCGGGCGGCGTGCGACCGCCAAGAGCGCGGTGCAATCGGTGCGGGAGGATTGGTGATGGCACGTTCCTGGATCCCGCTTAGCTGGATCGCGGCGGTCGCGGCGATCGCGCCTGCCGCCACCCCGGCCGTTTCGTATCCCGTCGTGGCGCCCGGCATCACGCTGCGCTTTCCCGCCGATCACGGGGCGCATCCGGCGTTTCGCACCGAATGGTGGTATTTTACCGGGTGGTTGCGCACCACGGACGGCAAGGATCTGGGCTTCCAGGTGACATTCTTCCGGACGCGCCCGCCGATCGATACGCGCAATCCCAGCAGGTTCGCGGCCAGGCAGGTGCTGTTCGCGCATGCGGCGTTGTCCGACCCTGAGACGGGCAAATTGTCGCATAGCGAGCGGGCGGCACGCGCCGGCTTCGGACTGGCCGAGGCGCGGACGGGGATGCCGATGTGTCGATCCGCGACTGGTGGTTGCGGCGCGCGGGCGACGGGCGCTGGGCGACCCGCGTGACCGCGCAGGATTTCGGGCTCGACCTGTCGTTCCAGCCGACCCAGCCGCCGCTGCCACAGGGCCGCGGCGGCTATAGTCGCAAGGGCGCGCGTCCCGACGAGGCGAGTTATTATTACTCGGTGCCGCATCTCCGAGTGCGGGGCCAGGTGACGCGGGCCGGCAAGACCGTTCCGGTGACCGGCGAGGCATGGCTCGATCGCGAATGGTCGTCGGATTATCTCGCGCCGGCGGCGCAAGGCTGGGACTGGACCGGGCTCAACTTCGACGACGGCTCCGCGCTGATGGCGTTCCGGATCCGGCGCAAGGGCGGCGGATGGTGTGGGCGGGCGGATCGCTGCGCCGTCCCGACGGCAGGATGACGGTGTTCGCGCCCGGCGACGTCGCGTTCCGCACGCTGGCGACGTGGCGGAGCAAGGCGACCGGCGCGGTGTACCCGGTATCGCAGGAACTGAGCGTCCGCGCCGAGGGTCGCGTCCAGCGCTGGCGACTGGTGCCGATGTTCGCCGCGCAGGAACTCGATACGCGACGCAGCGGGATGCCGGTCTATTGGGAGGGGCGGTACGAACGCGCGGCGGGCGCGGCTATCTGGAGCTTACCGGCCACGACCGCGCGCTCAGGATGTAGCGCTGCGCCGCCAGACCCAGCCGAACAGGCGACCGACGAATGCCGGCAGGCCAGGGCGCAACAACAGCCAGTCGCGGATCGGCGCGTCGATCGTGGCGCCTATGACCTGCTTGTAGCCGCTGTCGCCCGCGCCCCAGTCGACCCGGCGGATACCGCGATCGCGCGCCGCGACCAGGTTGCGCCAGTAGAGCAGTTTGCCCGGCGAATGCTTGGCGAAGCGTGGGTCGTAGCTGTTGGCGACCGCGTACAGCAGTTCGCCGGTGTCGATGTCGAACGAGAAGGCGGCGGGCCTAGTGTCGACCGTCAGCAGCGCGGCGCGGAACATCGCGGCAAGCACCGGATCGGCGACCGCAGCCTGCCAGAAGGCGAGATGCCCGTCGGCGGTGAACTTCATGCCGGTGCGATCGGTGTCGTGCGCGATCCAGCTCGTCTGCTCGATCGCGCCGAGATCGGCGAACGCGGCGGGCCAGTCCGCACCCGACAGGAAGCGCCAATCGGGTACGCCGTGTTCGGCAAGGTGCTTTTCGTGGAAGCGGTTCTTGCGCAGCGTCGAGGTGCGCGGCCAGGGCTGGCCTTCTCTCGCCAGCGGCAGGTCGAGCGACCAGTTGTCGCCGATGGTGCGGTCGATCGCGGTCCAGCCTTGCGCGCGAGCGGCCGCGATCAGCGCGGTCGCGGCGGGATCGGTGTCATAGACCGGGCCGATCCTCAGGCCGTTGACGTGGTTCGCCAGCGTCGACAGCGCGGTCTTCAGCGCGGTCTCGCCGGCTTCGAGCGCGAGGCCGAAGCTGCGGAACGGCCAGTAGCAGCCGGGGATCGTCGCCATCCCGAACATGCGCGGACCCAGCGGCACGAACGGCAGCGTCAGGACCGGCGCGTCGTCCTGCTCGACCACCAGCGTCCGCGCCTGTCCGCCATAGGCAGCGAGCGCGGCGGCGTACCAGCCGAAGCGCAGGAAGCGGTGGCTGTGCGCGCCCCGCTCCGCGACGATGTCGATCGCGGCGGCAAGCCCTCGACCACGTCGCCGCGGACGTTGGGCGGCAGCCGGACGAAGTCGGCCAGGAGCATCGGCTTGGACATTGCCCGCTAGATACCGCGCAGAAGGTTACGATTGCATGCTGTTTTGCAATCGCCCCTTTTGCAATCCGGCATTCCCCATCATGGTGGCGGCATGCCGACCATTCCCGCCATCTCGACCATCGCCCAGACGATCCAGCTCTGCTCGCGCCGGTGTTCATGCTTGCCGGCATCGGCCAGCTGCTGAACGTACTCGCGGGACGCCTGTCACGGGTGATCGACCGGGCGCGCAAACTGGAGCAGCTGCACCCCAATTTCTCCGCCGCCGAGCGGACTCGCTACGGCTGGGAGCTGCGGTTGCTCGACCGGCGGATGACGATCATCAACGCCGCGCTGTTCCTGGCGGTATCCAGCGCGATCATGACCTGCGTGCTGATCGCGCTCCTCTTCATCGCCGAACTTGCCAAGCTGCATTTCGGTACGGCGGTCGCCTTGTGCTTCATCCTCGCGATGATCCTGCTGATCGCAGCGCTTGTCTCGTTTATCTTCGAGGTCAGGATGTCGTTGCGGGCCTTCCGGATCCGGCCGGAATTGCTGCGGGACCTGCCATGATCGAGAAGCGCCTGCTGCAAGCCGTCATCGCCGTCGCGTGCCTGTTGCCGCTGATCGTCGGCGGCCAAGGCGTGCTGCTCGGCCCCGCGCCGTTCGGGCATCTCGCCGAAGTGCCGCGCGATCTGGACAGCCATTTCCGGTATATCTCGGGGATATTCTTTGCGACCGGCCTCGGGTTTCTGAGCTGTATTCCGGATATCGAGCGGAAGGGGCCGCGGTTTCGGCTGCTGGGCGGGCTGATCTTCGTCGGCGGCGTATCGCGCGGGATTTCTCTGCTGGCGGTGGGCGTGCCGTCGCAGGGGCATGTGCTCGGGCTGGTAATGGAGACGGTGGTCGTGCCGCTGCTGATGCTGTGGCAGTGGAATTTCGCCAACCGAATGGGCTGACTCCACGATCCTCCCCCGCCAGGGGAGGTGGCTGGCTTCTTGCCAGACGGAGGGGGAGGAAAGGGAAAACGGGCGTTCCGTGTCCTCCCCTCCGTCACCTGTGGTGCCACCTCTCCCTGGCGGGGGAGGATCGTGAGTTTAGCGGGCGGCGTCGAGGCCGGGGCCGACATCGGCAGTCGGCAGATACCGCGGCGCGACCCGAGCCTTCGCTCTCTGCTCATACGCATACCCGGCGCCCAGCACCGCCGCGTCACCGTATCTCGTCGCGATGAACGACAGGCCGACCGGCAACCCGCGCACCAGCCCCATCGGCACCGTCAGGTTGGGATACCCCGCGACCGCCGGCAGCCCGCTCGAACTCGGCCCGCCATATTGATCGCCGTACACCGGCTCGCTGAGCCACGCCGGGCCATAGGTCGGCTCGACCAATACCGTCGCCCCTGCAGCCTTGAGCATCGCGTCGATCCCCTCCGCGCCCGCCAGCCGCAACGATTTCGCACGCGCCGCCTTGTACGCCGGGTCGTTCAACCCCTTGGTTTTGGCCGCGGCCTCGAACGTTTCCTGCGCGAAGAACGGCATTTCCGTTGCCGCGTTGGCAGCGTTGAACGCGATGACCTGATCGAGCGTCCGCGTGCGCACCGCCGCGGGCGTGGTCGCGAGATAGGTGTCGAGATCGGCCTTCAGCTCGGTCTGGAGCACCAGCAGTTCCGCCTCGCCGAGCCCGTCGAGCTTGGGCTGCTTCACCTCGACCAGCACCGCGCCCGCGGCCTTCAGCACGTCGAGCGCCGCCTGGTACCGCGCCGCAAGGTCCGCGGTCATCTCCGGTCGGATCACACCAATGCGCAGCCCGGAGAGTGCGCTCGTCGACAGCCCCGCCGCATAGTCGCGCTTGTACGCGCCCGCCCCCGCGGTCGCCGCGTCCGCCGGATCAGCAGCGATCATCGCAGAGAACAGCGTCGCCACGTCGCGGACGCTGCGCGCCATCGGGCCGGGCGTATCCTGGCTGTGGCTGATCGGGACGACGTGCGTGCGGCTGACGAGGCCGAGCGTGGGCTTCAACCCGACCAGCCCGTTGATCGACGACGGACACACCACCGAGCCATCGGTCTCCGTCCCGATCGCCGCCGCTGCGAAGCTCGCCGCGATCGCCGCTCCGGCTCCGCTCGACGATCCGCACGCGGTCCGGTCGAGCGCGTAGGGGCTGCGGACCGCCGCCGACCGCGCTCCAGCCGCTCATCGACCGGGTCGAGCGGATGTTCGCCCACTCGCTGAGATTGGTCTTCCCCAGGATCACCGCCCCCGCCGCGCGGAGCTGCGCGACCACGGGCGCGTCGCGGCGGGTCAGATTGTTTTTCAGCGCGAGACTGCCCGCGGTGGTCGGCATGGGGTCGGCGGTCTCGACATTGTCCTTGATCAGCACCGGCACGCCGTGGAGCGGACCGCGTATGCGCCCGGCCTTGCGTTCGGCATCGAGCGCCTTCGCCTGCGCGAGTGCATCTGGGTTGAGCGCGATCACGCTGCGCAAGGTCGGCCCGGTTCGGTCCATCGCCGCGATCTGCGCGAGATAGGCGCGGACGAGATCGACGCTGCTCGCCTTGCCTGACGCCATCATCGCCTGGAGCTGGTCGATCGACTGCTCCTCGACCGCGACGGTCTTCGCCTCCGCCAACGCAGGAAGCGCGGTCGCGAGCAACAGCCCGATGATAAACTTGCGCATTTTCCGATTCCCCTTGACGGAAGGCTATCGGGGTTGTGCATCCGCGCCAAGCGGTCTGAACGATGCTCGGCACGATGCGTTGGACCAGCAACGGATAGGGGAACGGCGTGCGTCAGGTGTTGAAGGTCGTCGGAGGCATCGTGCTGCTGGCGATCGTGGTTCTGGCGCTGGCGGTGGCGATCGTCCCGCGCTTCCTCGACCGCATCTATTACCGCGGGCCGACTAGTGCCCATTTCGACGGCGAGCGCTTCGCCAATCCCGACAACGACGCCGATACGCAGCAGATCCAGCCCGCCGGTGGTGGGCGCGCGGGCTTTTCTGGCGCTATTTCACCGCCAGCGATGGCCGACCCACGTGGCCGAAGACGGTCGCGGTCAACCGCATTCCCCGCCCGCACGCGTCGAGGGCGACCGGATGATCGTGACGTGGATCGGCCATGCGAGTGTGCTGGTCCAGACGCAGGGGCTCAACATCCTCACCGATCCGGTCTGGGCGGAGACGGCAGGGCCGCTCGGCGCAGGGCCGCGTCGCGTCGCCGAGCCGGGGATCGCGTTCGATGCGCTGCCAAAAATCGATCTCGTGCTGGTCAGCCACAATCATTACGACCATCTCGACAAGGTGACGCTGCAACGCCTCTGGCAGCGCGATCGGCCGCGGATCGTCACCAGTCTGGGCAATGACAGCGTGATCGGCCAGACCGGGGCGGCGGCGACCGCGCTCGACTGGGGGCAGCGGGTGGCGATCAAGCCGGGTGTCGCCGTAACGGTGACGCGCAACCATCATTGGGGCAGCCGTTGGTTTACCGATCGCAACCGCGCCTTGTGGTCGAGCTTCGTCGTGACGCTGCCGGGTGGGAATGTGTTCTTTGCAGGCGATACCGGGATGGGCGACGGTCAGTGGCCGGTCGAGGCGGCGGCGCTGGGGCCGATCCGGCTGGCGCTGATCCCGATCGGTGCGTTCCGGTTCGTCGATGGGCAGATGGAGTCGGGCAGCCATATCGGGCCGGTCGATGCGGTCGAAGTGTATCGGCGGCTGGGCGCGGCGCACGCGATTCCGATCCACTGGGGGACGTTCCGGTTGTCGTTCGAGGGGTATGACACGCCGCCGAAACTGCTGGCGGCGGCGATGCGGTGTACGGGGCAGAGCGGGTTTGCGCCGGTGGCGATCGGGCGGCCGGTCGAGGTTGCGGGGTATGTAAAGCCGGCGGCGACTGCGCCTATGGCGAGAGCGACGTTGCTCAAGTGTCTCGATACGCCGCAGGTTCGTGCGTTGCGGTAGACCTCAGAGAAGCTGGCGCCTTCGCTGCAATGGCAAACACACCACCCCGGCGAAGGCCGGGGCCCAATTGGGGAAGGCTGCTAATGGTGGACAGCCCCTCGTTACCGCCACCTTTCCAACTGGGCCCCAGCCTCCGCCGGGGTGGTATCTCCCTCAATCGTGCCCGCCCTCACCCCATCTTGAATACGCAGAGCTTGTTGCCGTCTGGATCGCGGAAATAGGCGCCGTAAAAGCCCATCTGCTCGGGACCGCGCGAGCCCGGTGCGCCCTCGTCTGCGCCGCCGAGTTCGATCGCCTTGGCGTAGACCTGATCGACCTGCTCGCGCGAGTCGGCCGACAGGGCGACCATCGTTCCGTTGCCGGCGGTCGCGTCCTGCCCGTCATACGGCTTGCCGATCGCCAGCATCGGCTTCCTGCGCCGGCGCCGTAGAAGGTCAGCTTCCGATCGTCGGGCATCTGCATGAGCCGCTTGCCGCCAGCTGTCGCCAGCAGCGCGTCGTAGAACGCCAGCGCCGAGTCGATGTCGTTGGTGCCGAGCGTCGCGTAACCGATCATGGGTCTCTCCTCTTTGTTTGAGGCGAGTATTCGTGGGTTGAGCGGGAGAGGCAACTGGCTGCTCCTCCGCCTTCGCGGGGTCCAGGCCCGAACTCTCCCGGCATTCGACGCTACCGTAATCCCTGGGCCCCGCGTTCGCGGGGGAACACAAACCTTAGGGCCGTCAGCCGACGAACGCGCGCTCGATCACGAACGTACCCGGCTTCGAATTCGCCCCCTCCTCGAAGCCGTTCGCCTCGAGCATCACTGCGAATTCCTTGATCATCTCGGTCGAGCCGCAAAGCATCGCACGATCGGTCTCGGGGTTGAGCTTCTGATCGCCGCGCACCGGATGGCCGAACAGCGACGCATCCTCGATCAGCGCACCGATCCGGCGCGTGGTGCGGAACGGCTCGCGCGTCACCGTCGGGATATAGTGAAACTGCGTCTGCGCTTCTTCCGCGATCAGCGGGTCGTCCGCCAGCAACGCGACCATCTCGTCGTGATAGGCGAGGTCGCTCACGCGCCGCACGCTGTGCACGACGATCACCTGCTCATACGCCGCGTAGACGTCGGGATCGCGCATCAGGCTGAGGAACGGCGCGAGGCCGGTGCCGGTCGAGAACATGAACAACCGCTTCCCCGGCAGCAGCGCGTCGAGCACCAGCGTGCCGGTCGGCTTCTTGCCGAGATACACTTCGTCGCCGGGCTGGATCAGCTGGAGCTTCGAGGTCAGCGGGCCGTCCTCGACCTTGATCGACAGGAACTCCAGCTCCTCCGAATAATGCGGGGACGCGATCGAATAGGCGCGCATGATCGGCTTGCCGCCTCCTGGGGAGGCCGATCATCACGAACTCGCCCGAGCGGAAGCGGAAGGTCGAGGGCCGCTCGATCGCGAAGCTGAACAGGTGTTCGTTCCAGTGACGCACCCACAGTACCTTGGCGTTGAGGAACGCGGGCGTCTCGGGGATCAGCACGGGGGCGCGGCTTGCTTCGACGGTCGGGGCGGTCATGCGTCTATTCCTTCGGCCGCGCAGAATCGCGCTGGCGGGTCAATGCTTGCGAAACGGTCGCAGTATTGGCGTGCGTGCGGTGGGTCAACAACAGCTCAAACCTTGGCCTGACACAAACAGCGCCAAGCCCACGACAGTCGGCCTTAAGAAATCCTCCCCGCCAGGGGAGGTGGCGCCGAAGGCGTCGGAGGGGGAGGACACGCGACAGCCGTTGCGCCTGCCTCCCCCTCCGTCTGGCAAGTGCCAGCCACCTCCCCCTGGCGGGGAGGATTCTTGAAGGTCGAACCGCCTTGCGCCGCCTCCTCCGCGGAAGAACGCTAGCCGTTGCCGACTCGCCGTCTGTTCCCCATATTCCCCCTCAATGGCCATTCAGATCCGCACCAGCCTCGCCGAGCCTGAAACCGGCGACACCTTCGTGCCCCACCGCCCGACCGCGCGCCCCGACAAGGTCGAGGGCGGCAAGCGGTTCAAGCTCGTCAGCGAATACGAACCCGCCGGCGACCAGCCTACCGCGATCGCCGAACTGGTCTCAGCGATCGCCGACGGGGAGAAGGACCAGGTGCTGCTCGGCGTCACCGGCTCGGGCAAGACCTTCACGATGGCCAGCGTCATCAACCGCGTCCAACGCCCTGCGCTGATCCTCGCGCCCAACAAGATCTTGGCCGCGCAGCTGTACGGCGAGATGAAGTCGTTCTTCCCCGAAAACGCGGTCGAATATTTCGTCAGCTATTACGATTATTACCAGCCCGAGGCGTATGTCGCGCGCTCCGACACGTACATCGAGAAGGAATCGTCGACCAACGAGTCGATCGACCGGATGCGGCATTCCGCGACGCGTGCACTCCTCGAACGCGACGACGTGATCATCGTCGCGTCAGTGTCGTGCCTGTACGGCATCGGCTCGGTCGAGACCTATTCGGCGATGATCTTCGACCTGAAAAAGGGCACGACAGTCGACCAGCGCGAAATCGTGCGCAAGCTCGTGGCGCTCCAGTACAAGCGCAACGACGCGGCATTCCAGCGCGGCAATTTCCGCGTGAAGGGCGACACGCTGGAGATTTTCCCGTCGCATTACGAGGACAGCGCGTGGCGCATCTCGTTCTTCGGCGACGATATCGAGGAGATTACCGAATTCGACCCGCTGACCGGCAAGAAGGTCGCGTCGCTGAACTCGGTGCGCGTCTATGCGAACTCGCATTACGTGACCCCGGCCCCACGCTGAAACAGGCGGGCGAGGCGATCAAGCACGAGCTGGCCGAGCGGCTGAAGGAGCTGGTGCTGGAGGGCAAGTTGCTGGAAGCCCAGCGTCTCGAGCAGCGCACCAACTTCGATCTCGAGATGATCGCGGCGACCGGCTCCTGCGCGGGGATCGAGAATTACTCGCGCTTCCTCACCGGCCGCATGCCGGGCGAGCCGCCTCCCACGCTGTTCGAATATCTGCCCGACAACGCATTGCTGTTCGTCGACGAGAGTCACGTCACGATCGGCCAGATCAACGGCATGTCGCGCGGCGATCACCGTCGCAAACTGACGCTGGCCGAATATGGCTTCCGCCTGCCGAGCGCGATCGACAACCGCCCGCTGCGCTTCAACGAATGGGACGCGATGCGGCCGCCGACCACCTATGTCTCGGCGACGCCGGGCAGCTGGGAGATGGAGCAGACCGGCGGCGTGTTCGCCGAACAGGTCATCCGCCCGACCGGGCTGATCGATCCGCCCGTCGAGATCAAGCCGGTCGAGGAACAGGTCCAGGACCTGATCGTCGAGGTCGGCAAGACCACGGCGCTCGGCTACCGCACGCTCGTCACCACGCTCACCAAACGGATGGCGGAGGACCTGACCGAATATATGCATGAGGCGGGAATCAAGGTCCGCTACATGCACAGTGACGTCGAGACGCTGGAGCGTATCGAACTGATCCGCGACTTGCGGCTGGGCGTGTACGACGTGCTGATCGGCATCAACCTGTTGCGCGAGGGGCTCGATATACCCGAATGCGGGCTGGTCGCGATCCTCGATGCGGACAAGGAGGGCTTCCTGCGCTCCGAAACGTCGCTGATCCAGACGATCGGCCGTGCGGCACGCAACGTCGACGGTCGCGTGATCCTCTACGCCGACCGCGTCACCGGATCGATGGAGCGGGCGATGAACGAAACCGCGCGCCGCCGCGAGAAGCAGGTCGCGTACAACACCGAACACGGCATCACCCCGACGACGATCCGCCGCAACATCGGTGACATCATCGCGCACGTGGCGAGCCAGGATCAGGTGACGATCCCGATCGACGAGGACCGTCCGCACATGGTCGGCCACAACCTGCGCGCGTACATCGAGGATCTCGAAAAGCAGATGCGCAAGGCCGCGAGCGATCTGGAGTTCGAGACCGCCGGGCGTCTGCGCGACGAGATCCGCCAGCTGGAGAACGAGGAACTGGGCCTACCGGTCGACCAGCAGAAGGCGCCAGTCATGGGGCGTTCGAACGAAGGCAAGCCGGGCACGCGGAAGACGCGTTACGGGAAGAGCCAAAAGATGCGAATGGGAGGCTCGCGGTCGCGGTGATGTAATTCGCATTTATCCGTTTGACGAGTTTCCACGGGCGGCGGACGATAGTCTTTACGCTATGCCTAAACGGAAGCTCGTCGAATGACCCGGATATCGAAACTATACGCGTGGTTGCTGGACAACCGAAGCGGCACATTGCCCTTCCGCGATTTCGAGCGGCTACTGGCAGCGTTCGGATTTCGACATGCCCGGACCATAGGCAGTCATCGGCAGTACGTTCACAAATCGGTCCCGAGACCCTTTCCTATCCAGCCATCTGGCAAGGACGCCAAGCGCTACCAAATCGACCAATTTCTTGATATGGTCGAAGAATATGATTTGAGTATCGACGAATGAGCGACCCGCGTTATCACATCAATGTATTCTGGTCGGCGGACGACGCCTGCTGGATAGCAGACGTGCCCGATCTTCGCCCTTGCTCGGCGCATGGCGACACGCCCGACGAAGCCATCTTGAATATTCGCGATGCGGTGACGGGATGGCTGGAAACTGCGCGGGAACACGGTTTTGATATCCCCGAGCCCCGGTATCGACCCGCGATATACGCAGCCAAATTTGCAGCTTGAGGCAACCGGGCGCACATCTACAAGGGTCAGCTAACCGCATCCTTGAATGGCGTAGACACTTACGGACGTTTAAACGGATTTTTCTGGAAGGCCGAGCGAAAAGCTCAACGCCGCGCGGCACGTGACCGCGCGGCGATCGAAATTTAGCCGACGACGAGGTCCTCGCTGCTCGACCCGTAATAGCTCGCCACGCGGTCGGCATAAGCCTGGTCGAAGACAGGTGCGTTGTTGGACCAGCTCGGACCGCCTTCGAGGACGCGCTTGTCGATCGTTACGACGTAGAGGTCGCGGACCGCGTCGAATTGAGCAGCGCGAACGGCAGCGGGTAGAAGCTCTTGCCCATGCCGAGGAAGCCGCCGAGGCTGAGCACGGCGTGCGTGACGCGGCCGGTGCCCTTGTGGACCATGAACGCGTGGACCGAGCCGACAGCGTCGCCGTCGCGGCTCTCGACTTTCATCGTGCCCGAGATGTTCGACTGGACGAGCAACTGGGTCGGGGTCTGGGCGGCGGTATCGGACATGAGCGTTCTCCTGATTTCTTCCGTCGCTGAACCGGTACCACCGTGCGGCGGTTCCCGCCTAGAGCGCTTCGTCGTACTTGAGCGACCGCCGGGCGTGCCGCATAGCGATGCGATGCGCACTCCGTCCCCTCACCTCGTCGGCTTGCGATCGCTTGCCAGCCCCTGTCCTGGCGCGCCTTGCCGGTCTGGCGACGCTCGCGTCGATTGCCGGCTGCGTCCCACCGCCGCGGGCGGAAGCGCCGCCGCCGCCGCGCACCGTCGCGCCGCCCCCGCGCCGGCGCCGCGCCCGGTACCGATCGCCGCGGACTGGCGCGATTGGCCGTATTCGCCGGGCACCTGGGTCTATCGCCGCGACGCCCGCGGCTCGATCGCGCTGTTCGGTCCGGCGAATGCCGACGCGTCGCTGACGCTGCGCTGCGATACCGCGGCGCGCCAGGTCTATCTGTCGCGTGCGGGCACAACGGCGACCCCGATGACGATCCGCACGTCGAGCGTGACGCGCGCCGTGTCCGTCCAGCCGACCGGTGGCACACCGCCTTATGTCGCGGCCGCACTGATGCCGAACGATTCCTTGCTGGAGGCGATGGGGTTCAGTCGCGGGCGGTTCGTCGTCCAGCAGGCCGGAATGCCACCGCTCGTGGTGCCATCCTGGGCCGAGATCGAGCGCGTGACCGAGGATTGTCGTAGCTGATATCGGCCAAGCGACAGTCGGATAAGATCGGCCGAAAACTTCCACAAAACAAGACTTGTATCGCATGCGCGGTCGGCACACATTGCGGCTGCGGTCGGGCTTGGCCGCGTTGTTTCAACAAGCGAAAGGAGGTGATCCGATGTCTCATGGTTCAGCAGTGAGTTCGGTTCGGTTCGTTCGGGGGACGCACCGCTAACGCCGCCGGTCCGCGTGGGGAGTATCCTCTCCCAGTCAACACGTGGTCCATAGGATAAGCGGTACGCATGGTCCTCCGGGCTGGAGCTCTCCGGCCGCTGACCATGTCAGGAGGTTGTCGGGTCGTCGGGAGACGATCCGGCAGCCTCTTTTCATTTGTGCGGGTGTGCTTGGTTGCGATGATCGACCCAACTGCCATTTACGACAATGTTGCGGGAACCAACGACGTTCGCCGTCGTCGAAGCCACCCCGCCTTTTCCTAGCTGACGATATTGGCAGGCGCAGGCTGAGCGGGTGACCAACGCCTGCGGCGCACCCGTCATCACTTGTGTTCTGCCTTAACGGTGAGAACCCGAAATTAGAGCGCGCATCGGGCTAACCCTGAAGCAGCGGAGGACGCGAAAACGTCCCACGCCCACATCGTCATCCTGACGAAAGTCAGAACCCAGGGTCCCATAGGACAGTAACCCATTACTCTGGGTCCTGACTTTCGTCAGGATGACGTGAGATATGGTACGACGGAACGGGCACGACGGAGGGACTGGCTTATGCTTCCAGCTTTAACTGCCGCGCACGTTGCGCCCCGGCCGCCCTTAGCCCGCGGTCGCCCCTTTAAAGGAACGCCTTCGCCCGGTTGAGCACGATGCTGCACATCCGCGTCTTCACCTGCCCGCCCAGATCGTCGAGCGAGAACGCCTGCCCGTTCGGCGCCTGCACCTCGCCTTCTTGTCCCGCCGCGTAGCCCGGCGACGTTCTTACGCCCTGCCGCCCAGTCAGGCGCTGGAGGATCGACTGCGCGCCGGTGGCCGGCGCATTCGTCGAGCTGCCCGCTCGTGCCGCGGCATTCCGTCCGCCGGTGAGCGCGCCGAGCGCTCCGCCCTGCCCGAGCAGATTGTTCTTCAGGCAATAGCCTAGCAGTCCGGCAGCATTGCCGGCGCCGATCGATCCGACGCTCGGCAACGCACCACCGAGCAAGCCGCCGAGTCCGCCCAGATCGCCGAGCCCACCAAGTCCGCCAAGACCATTTTGCGACGACGCCGATTGCGGTGCGCTGGACTGCGCCGATGCGGAGGTCGCGAGGGCCAAGGCGGCCACGAGGGCGATTGCGGTCTTGGGCATGATAGGGTGCTCCGATAGGGTTAGTGTCACCAACGGGACTGGCCAAGGTGCGTTCGAAAAGGTTCGTTCAGCGACCGGCGAACAACGCGTCGGCCGATCCGCCATTAGCCTGCAACGCCGCCTCGACCCGTCGACGGACGTCGTAATATACCAGGGACGATGCGCCCGGATCGGTCGTGCGAAGACTTTCAGCATCCGCGTTCTAGCGGACCGGTGTAGACTGGACTGGCGCGCAACAAACCCTCGGCACGCGCCAGTTCGCTGCCGATCCGCGGACCGATCGGGCGCTCGGCATAGACGGTGACGGTGCCTATCCGCTGCTTGTACGGAAACGCGAGTAGCTGTGGCGCGTAGATAATTGCGACAGCAAGCAGAAGGAGGATGGAGGCGATCCACCGGACGGGCCCCTGCCCCTTCTGCGAACCCGCGTCGTCATGCCGGTGTCAGCAACCCTTCGCGTGCGATCTTCTCGCGCCAGACCAGAGGCGCAAGCTGATGGACGTTCTCGCCCGCGGAATCGACCGCGACGGTCACCGGGAAATCGGCGACTTCGAATTCGTAGATCGCCTCCATCCCGAGATCCTCGAAGCCGACGACCTTGCTCCCCTTAATCGCGCGCGCGACGAGATAGGCAGCGCCGCCGACC
The DNA here is from genome assembly GCF_979253035.1 of Sphingomonas sp. AC411. NCBI lineage: Bacteria > Pseudomonadati > Pseudomonadota > Alphaproteobacteria > Sphingomonadales > Sphingomonadaceae > Sphingomonas > Sphingomonas sp. AC411. Next base: position 2,378,019 of record NZ_CEEDAQ010000001.1, read on the forward strand.
GCCATCAGATAGGCCGACTTGCGTTCGGCGATCGCCTTGGTCGCGTCGGCGCCGCGCTCGGCCTTGCCGACCATCGCGAGCAGGCCCTGGTCGAGCATCATCCGCGTGAACTTGTCCATCCGCGTGGCGGTGGTGGGGCCGGCGGGGCCGACCACCTCGTCGCCGACCGGATCGACCGGCCCGACATAATAGATCACGCGGCCCGCGAAATCGACCGGGAGCGGTTCGCCCTTCGCCAGCATGTCGGCGATCCGCTTGTGCGCCGCGTCGCGCCCGGTGAGCATCTTGCCGTTGAGCAGCAGGCGGTCGCCATGCTTCCACGTCTGCACGACTTCGGGCGTCAGCGTGTCAAGATCGACCCGGATCGCGGCCTTGTCGGGCGTCCAGTTGACGTCGGGCCACTCCTCCAGCTTCGGCGCTTCCAGATACACCGGGCCCGAACCGTCGAGCACGAAATGCGCGTGGCGCGTGGCGGCGCAGTTCGGGATCATCGCGACCGGCTTCGACGCGGCGTGCGTCGGCCAGTCGAAAATCTTGACGTCGAGGATGGTGGAGAGGCCGCCCAGCCCCTGCGCGCCGATGCCGAGAGCGTTGACCTTGTCGTAAATCTCGATCCGCAGCGCCTCGATGTCGTTCTTGGGGCCTCGCGCCTTCAGCTGCGCCATGTCGATCGACCCCATCAGCGACTGCTTGGCGAGGATCATCGACTTTTCCGCGGTGCCGCCGATGCCGATGCCGAGCATACCCGGCGGGCACCAGCCGGCGCCCATCTGCGGGATCATCTCGAGCACCCAGTCGACGATCGAATCGCTCGGGTTCATCATCTTGAACTTCGACTTGTTCTCGCTGCCGCCGCCCTTCGCCGCGACGTCGATCGAGACGGTGTTGCCGGGCACCATCTCGACATGCATGACGCTGGGCGTGTTGTCCTTGGTATTGCGGCGGGTGAAGGCGGGATCGGCGAGGATCGACGCGCGCAACTTGTTCTCGGGGTTGAGATAGGCTTTCCGCACGCCTTCATCGACGACCTCCTGCAAGGAGCGGGTCGAATCGAGCCGGCAATCCTGGCCCCATTTGACGAAGATCGTGACGATCCCCGTATCCTGGCAGATCGGGCGATGGCCTTCCGCGCACATCCGGCTGTTGGTCAGGATCTGCGCTATCGCATCCTTGGCGGCGGGGCTCTGCTCGGCCTCGTACGCGACGCCCAATGCGCGGATGTAATCCATCGGGTGGTAGTAGCTGATGAACTGGAGCGCGTCGGCGACGCTTTCGATCAGGTCGGCTTCGGTGATGACGGTCATGCAGCGCCTTTGCGGATGCGGGGATGCGGGAATGCGCGCGTCTTAGCCGCGTTCGGGCGATTTATGAAGACCGAGGGGGCGTCGGCACGCCATCAGTACGGGCCCGGCTGCAAAGAAGGTTAGGGTGGGTTAGGCCAACGCGCGCTCTTTCGTGGAGGGGGCAAAGAGCCGAGCGGTGTGCAAAGCATGATCGGCTTTGCACCAGGGCTGTGATCGACGATTTGAAAGAGCCGAGGACCGAGCGTGACTTCAAGGTCGCGTGTAGGACAGCGAAAACTGGCGGAGCTCGGCGACGATGATCTTGGCGGGTTCGCCCTTAGCGGACGTTTCGAAGCGCAATGCCTGTCGCTGAAAGCAGCCATTCGTTCACGTATGTCGGGCTGCCCGCCGGCGGAGCCAGTGGAGAATGCCGGTCACGAAAAGCACCGACGGAACGAGTCCGAGCAGGACCGCGAGGACCCGCGTGGTTATACCGCCGATCGTGCCGTCGTGTAGCGTGCGTACCCAGCTCGCTACGGCGGTTCCGGTCCCGGCACGCCGAACATCATGCGTCGCCAGTACCCCGCCCGAAAACTGGTCGATGAAGACATAGCTGCCGGGAAGCGCCGATGGGGATCGCCGGGCACCTGAAGCCGTACCCGGATTGCCGCGTCAGGCGCGCTGGGCACATCGACGAACACGACGTGACCGTCCGGCAGCGCCCGGTGCGCTGCGTGGAGTGCCTGGACGATCGAGATCTGCCCGGCTCCCCGTCGCGCGATTTCGGGGCACGCGACTTTGGGGCAGGTATCGCCGCGGGCGCCAGCAGGGCCTGTGTGACCGCGGGCAACGCCAGCAGCACGCCGGTCGCGACCAGCACGAAGAGCAGCATCATGCTCCACACACCGGACAGTTTGTGAAGGTCGCGCAAGCGCCGGATCGACGCCGCGTCGCGCTTGAAGGCGAGGCCTTGCGCCAACTCCCGCGCGGCCACCAGGCCAGCATGCCACTGGCTAGCAGCATCAGCATCGCTACACCCGACCAGCCGACTACCTGACTGCCGAACTCGCCGGCGAGCAGTTGCATGTGGAGCTGATAGAGCCAGCTCATGAGGTAGCCGCCCCACGGTTCGGCACGAATGACGCGCGTGCCATCGGCCGAGAACGAGACCATCATCCGGTCGCCATGGCGGCCGGGCGCCGGATAATAGCGCGCCGGGATCGCACCGCCCTCACCCGTTACTTCAAGCGTCCACTTGCCGCCCGTGTCGTGCCAGCGCCCCCGCCCGGTCGCCAGCGCGCGATCCCAAACGCGCGCGTTCAGATCGGGTGCGGGATCGTTGCGCCCGGCCTGGATCGCAGGATGAAGCGCCGTGTCGATGCCGGTGTAGAAGACCAGCGCCGACCCGGTGAGGCCCAGCACCACGAACAGCAGCCCGACGCTCAACCCCAGCCAGAGATGGACGCGGCGCACGAAGATACGCGCGCGCGACGCTGCCGATCGACGGTGCCTGGCCATGCTCAGAACCGCGTCGCCAGCGCGACCTCGAACGATCGCGGCGCGCCGATATAGACGTTGGTGGCGGGGTAGCCGGAATACTCGCCATAAAAGGCGTCCGTCAGGTTCCGCCCGCGCAGCGTCACGGTTGCCCGTGGTGCGACCGGGAACGACAGGCTTGCATCCAGCACGGTATGGCCAGCAACGCGGATAGTGTTGGCGGTATCCGTATAGAAGGCGCTGGCATGACGCAGAAACCCGCCCAGCGTCACCTTGTCCGCAATGGTGTAGAGCGCCGAGGCGTTGACCGTCGTAGAGGGTATGTTGATCGGGCGGTTGCCGCTCCGATCGATCCGCACCCCGCTCACCAGCTCCGACAGTTCGTCATATTGCGCGTCGGTATAGGAGACGCCGCCCGAGAGGCGCAGTGGCTTTATTGGGGAGAGGACGCCGGACAGCTCGACTCCCTGCGAGGATTGCCGCCCGCCCTGTACGGCCAAGGCCGGGTTGGTCGGATCGCGGGTCAGGATATCGCGCTGTTCGATCCGGTAGGCGGCACCTGTGACGCTTGCCCGCCCGCCCCATGCGCTCGCCTTGAAACCAGCTTCGTAGGCGCGGCCCGTGGTCAGTCGGAACCGGCTGTTCGCGATCGAGGCCAGCAGGATCGACGACACCGGCGATACCGCGGTCGTATATTGCGCATAGAGGGTCAGACCGGACGTCACGTCCCAGGTCGTCCCCGCCCGCCAGGATATGGGGTTGAAGGTCTGGCTGTTGCGATCGACCGCGCCGCCCACGTTCTGGATCGTCGTCCGGTCCAGCTCCATGTGATCCCAGCGTACCCCGCCGACCAGCAGCCATTTGGGGGTCAGGTTCAGCGCGTCTTCCGCGAACACCGAGGTCTGTTTGAGCTTGGAATCGAAGGTGACGTTGCCGGCGGTGAAGATCGCCGTCCCCGTGGGTAGGGTATGATCGCAGGGTTCCGCACGTCCACCGCCGGCAGGGCCGAGACGGGCGCCGTCTGACGCAAGCTAACGAAATCGGTGTCGTTATGCTCGACGCCCAAGGTGAAACGGTTGCGCAGGCCCGCGATGACGCTGTCGTTGCCAACGACCCCGCGCGCATTCCAGAACTGGTGATCGTGCCGGAAATCCTGATAGGTCTGGCGGAAGCTGCCGTTCGGAAACGCCGTGGCAGGCGCAACGAAGGCCTGGCTGTCCGCCAGCAGGAAATCGCGCTTCGCGGTATAGCCGGTCAGGTCGAGCGCGAAGGTCCAGCCGCTGCCGATCGACCAGTCGAGCCGCGAGCGCACCGTCGTCTCGTCGGCGCCGGAATAGGCCCCCTGCGGATTGTAATTGCGGCGTCGCAGCGCGCGATCGGCGACCAGGCCGTTGGCGCTCGTCACTGCATCGGTCGGACGCAGGGCGTATTGGCCGGGGATCAGGGGCAGGCCCTGATAGGTCGCGTCATAGCGATCCTCGAAATGATCGACCGCGACCAGCACCGACAGGCGGTCGCTCGGCTTCCATAGCGCGCTCGCGGTCAGACCGGCCGATAAGGTGTCGTTGTTATCGACGTCGTAGAGGCTGTCCGACCGCTGGTAGCTGGCGTCGGCGCGCACCGCGATCGTCGACGACACCGGCAGGTTGACCCCGCCGGCCGCGAACACCGTGTCGAAGCTCCCGACCGACAGGAGCGTATCGAGATGGCGTTCGCCCAGGACCGGTTTGCGCGTCACCTTATTGATGACACCGGCCAATGCGCCTTCGCCATAGAGGACGGACGCCGGTCCCTTCAGCACTTCGATCCGGTCGTAGTGCCAGTTGTTGCTGTCACGCTGCACGACGGTCGAAGCGGACACCCGCACCCCGTCCTGAAGGATCGACACGGTATTGCCGACGAAGCCGCGCATCGAGACGACCGCCGGGTTGCCGGGAACGTTGCCGGCGACGGCGCCCACCACGTCGTTGAACGTCTCGCGCGCGGTACGCAGTCCGCGCACTTGTAGATCGTCCTGCGTCAGCACCTCGATGCTCGCGGGCGTCTCGCGGATCGTCAGACCGAGACGGCTGCCGGCTTGTGTCTGATCGTTCAGCTTGAGCGGATCGCGCTGGCCGGTGACGATGATCGTCGCATCGGTTCGCTCGTCAGCAGTGTCGCGGGTCTGTGCGCTGGCCGGGACGGCCAGCAGCAGGCACGGCGCAGCAACGCTGGCCAGCAAAAACGTTCGGATCATGGGATTACCTTCGACCGGCCCGGTGCATGACATGCACCAGGCCGCAATTCATGAAAGCGCCGCGTGCAGCGGCACAGAATGACAGGTCAGAGGTAGGCCGGAGGACCGCGCAAGGGTGGCCGCAGGAACGCCGGCCGGGAGGGGCTGGCGGAACGGTCGCCGTCAGACCGATGGCCAGGACGAAGGCGATCAGCGCAGCAAGCTGGATCGGATCGACCGGACTCAGAACGGCTGCGGACAGCCCCGAGAACGCACAGGGCATCTCGGGCTTGCCGTGTTCCTTCGACTTGCCGTGATCGGGCATGTCGCCGTGCATTCCTGGCATGTCCATTGCCGCCGCCGCGGGTGCGATGCCTGAGCAGATGGTGATGGTGAAGCGACCGTGATCGTTCGCGATCATGTAGCCGGTCGGAACCAGCAGCTTCAGCAGCAGCGTCGCCGCACAGATCAACACGGTCAGGTGGCGTTGCGCCAGAAGATACCGACCTAGTTGCACGGGAGCCGCCTAACCCGGGCGGCGGGAGGTGTCACTTGGACATTCCGTCATGCTCAGTAATTTCACGGATGAGCGCCCCCTCGAAAACGGACGAGCGGCGCAACGTCCGCTATCGTCACCTGGGGCCATAGCAGCCTGACCGCTTTCCTTCCCGACCCGGCCATTCCGCTCACCGCTTATTCCTCGTGCGAAGTTCCCAGCGTGGCGGCACCCACGAGTAGCAGCGCGGCGAGCGCGACCGCGATCCACAGCGCTTTCAGATCCAGGATGGGGAACACTGCGGCGCCCGCGGTCGCTCCGCCGATCAACCCCAGCCACAGGAGGAGATAGGGCACCCAGGCAAAGCGGGGACCGCCGGCAAACGCGGTCGTGAGGTGCTGGCCGATCTTGACGAGCGTGCCGGTCATGTAGGTGACGCCGACGCTGACCTCGCCGTCTCGCTGGAACACCGCGTTCGCCGATCCCATCGCCACCGCCATCAGCAGCGGCGCCAGAACGAGGTCACCACCGCGCGTCGCCGTCGCAGAGGCGATCGCCAGCGCGACCAGCACGAACGCGAGTACCGCCTGCTTCCGCCGTCGTCCCGCGAGCCGCCCGACGGTTTCGCCGGCCATGACCCCGCCGACGAACGCCGCGATCAGTGCACCCGCGAACAGGCTGCCCGGCACGACACCGGTGATACCCGCCGCAAAGCGCGTCGAATTGCCGCTCATGAACGAGACGAACAGACCGCCGAGCTTCAGAAACCCCAGCGCATCGACGAATCCCGCCAGCGCAGCGAGCCCGATTGCCAGCAGACGCTGACGCTTTTCATAACGGCGCATGAGACATCATAGGCTTGGCGGCGAGAAATGGGAGATGGCGTCGCGACTGCGCGCCCTTCCGGACTGCAAGAATGCGGTTTATCCTGTGGCGATGCAGGACATCAGAAACATCGTCGTTCTTACCGGGGCCGGGATTTCGGCGGAGAGCGGGATCGCGACGTTTCGGGGGCCGGGCGGGCTTTGGGAGGGGCACCGGGTCGAGGATGTCTGCACGCCCGAGGCGCTCGCGGCGGATCCTGCGTTGGTGCACCGGTTTTACGATCTGCGGCGAGCGGCTTTGGCGGGGTTGAGCCCAATCCGGCGCACCGGGCGCTGGCACAGCTGGATGCCGCCTGGGACGGCGAGTTGCTGATCGTCACGCAGAATGTCGACGACCTGCATGAGCGCGCGGGGGCGACGCGGATGCTGCATATGCATGGGGAGCTGTTGTCGGCGCTGTGTGCTGTTTGTGGAGCGCGCGAGGCTTGGACGGGGCCTTTGCCCGAGGAGTCGGTATGTGGGGCTTGCGGTGCGGCGGCGCGTCGGCCGGACATCGTGTTCTTTGGGGAGATGCCGTACCAGATGGAGCGGATCGAGGCGGCGTTGGCGAAGGCCGACCTGTTCGTTTCGGTGGGGACTTCGGGGGCGGTGTATCCGGCGGCGGGGTTCGTGCAGACCGCGGCGTATCATGGCGCGCGGACGCTGGAGCTGAACCTGGATCCTTCGATGGGGAGCGTGTTCTTCGAGGAAACGCGGATCGGGGCGGCTGGGGTGTTGGTGCCGGCTTGGGTTGGGGAGGTTTTGTCGGACGCCTGATCCTCCCCTGCAAGGGGAGGTGGCTGGCGCAGCCAGACGGAGGGGTGACCCGCTCTCGATACGGCGACACCCCTCCGTCATCCCTTCGGGCTGCCACCTCCCCTTGCAGGGGAGGATCAGGGGGTCAGTCGACCCAGTCGAGGCCCATGTCGCGGTAGATTTCGCGGTCTTCGTCCCAGCCGGGTTTTACCTTTACGTGCAGGTATAGGTGGACGGGCTTGCCGGTAATCGAGGCGAGTTCGATGCGTGAGCGGGCGCCGATTTCCTTGATGCGGACGCCGCCCTTGCCGAGGACGATCGCGCGCTGCGTCGGGCGTTCGACCAGGATCTGCTGGTGGATTTCCAACGACCCGTCCTGGCGCTCGATATACTGCTCGGTCTCGATCGTGCTCGCGTAGGGGAGTTCCGCGTGGAGCTGGAGATAGAGCTGCTCGCGGGTGACCTCGGACGCCAGCGCGCGCTCGGTCGAGTCGGAGACCTGGTCCTCGGGGTAGTGCCACGGACCTTCGGGCATCGCCTTGGCGAGCTGCGTCTTGAAGTGCGCGAGGCCGTCGCCGGTGCCGGCGCTGATGAAGAACGTCTCGGCGAAGGGGAGCAGCGCGTTGAGTTTCTCGGCGTGGATCAGCAGCTTGGTCTTGTCGGCGAGGTCGACCTTGTTGAGGATCAGCCAGATCGGCTCGGTACGGCCGACCAGCGATTCGACGATCGTGGTGACCTTGCCGCCGATGCCGCCCTTGGCGTCGACCACCAGCGCGATGATGTCGGAGCCTTCCGCGCCACCCCAGGCGGCGGCGACCATCGCGCGGTCGAAGCGGCGCTTGGGCTCGAAGATGCCGGGGGTATCGACGAGCAGGATCTGCGTGTCGCCTTCGATCGCGACACCCATCAGCTTGGCGCGCGTGGTCTGCGCCTTGGGGCTGACGATCGCGACTTTCTGGCCGACGAGCGCGTTGACGAGCGTCGACTTGCCCGCATTCGGCGCGCCGACGATCGCGACTAGGCCGCAATGCTTGGTATCGGGCTTGGTATTCGTTTCAGTCACATATGCTCTTTTCGAACTGGTGTTGCGTTCGGCTGTACAGAAAAAACCGCCGTTCGTCATCGCGTCGCGAGAAGGCAGTTTTGTTCACGCGAAGGCGCAAAGGCGCGAAGATGGTGTGGATGGGGTTCGCGCCGGCCTTCATTATGCGCCGCCGAATATCTCGGAGCCGTTTGGGGCGAGACCCGATTACCTGAGCGCAACACCTTCGCGCCTTTGCGCCTTCGCGTGAACAAAACTCTTCTTAGCCCAGCTTCTCGAGCAACGCCTTGGCGGCGGCAGTCTCCGCTTCCTGTTTGCTGGAGCCGGTGGCGGTGGCTTCGGCGAGCTTGCCGATCGAGACGAGCATCGTGAATTTGGGGGCGTGGCCGGGGCCGGTGCGTTCGACGATGGTGTATTCGGGGGCTTGCGGTTGTGGGCGGCGGCCCATTCCTGGAGGGCGGACTTGGGGTGCTGCGGGGCTTTGCCGCCGGCCTGCACCCTGGCGCCCCAAGCGCCGCGGACGAACTTGCGCGCGGCGTCCAGGCCGGCTTCCTGGTACCAGGCGCCGATCAGCGCCTCCATTACGTCGCCGAGTACGTTGTCGCTGTCGCTCGCGCCGTCGTCGCGGGCCTGCTTGCCGAGCTTCAGATGCGCGCGGACCCCGAGTTCTCGGGCGACGTCGGCGCAGACGGGACCGGTGACGAGCGCGTTGAGGCGCTTCGACAGCGAGCCCTCGGGGTCGGTCGCGAACAGCTCGTACAGCCATTCGGCGATGATCAGGCCGAGGACGCGGTCGCCGAGGAATTCGAGTCGCTCGTAGTTTGCCGCGGCCTGGCTGCCGTGCGTCAGCGCGCGCTCATAGGGGCGAGATTGGTCGGTGTGCGGCCGAAGAGCGTCTTCAGCCAGCCGGTTAGGTCGCTCAAAAGCCTTCCCCGATACGGCTCCAGCGGGCGGCGCTGACCCAGGTCCAGGGTTTGAGCCATTCGGCGTCGCCGTCGGTCGAGAAGAAGTTGACAACCGCCTTGCCCTCGACGTTGGCGAGCGGGACGTAGCCCATGCCGTTCGGTGCGGGGAAACGGCTGTCGCCGCTGTCGTCGCGGTTGTCGCCCATCACGAAGATGTGGCCGGCGGGGATCGTGTAGAGCCCGGTGTCGTCGCGGTCGGGGAGTTCGGCCTGGTCGAGAACTTCGTACGAGCGGCCGCCGGGCAACGTCTCGCGGAAGCGGGGGTAGCGGCAGATCTGGACGTTGGCGACGACGTCGACGAACGGCGCGCCGCATTTCTCGGCGTTGAAATTGGCGGTGAGCGGGATCGTGAAGTCGGCGATGCGCTGCTTCGGGATCGCCTTGCCGTTGAGGTAGACGATGCCCTGGCGCATCTGGATCGTCTCGCCGGGGAGGCCGATGACGCGCTTGATGACGTCGTGGTCGAGCACTTCGGGCGCGCGGAAGACGACGACGTCGCCGCGGGTCGGGGTGCTGCCGAAGATGCGGCCGGGAATCAGCGGGATCCCGGCGGGGAGCGACCAGCGGGAATAGCCGTAGTTCCACTTCGAGACGAAGAGATAGTCGCCGATCAGGAGGCGGGGCAGCATCGATTCGGACGGGATGCTGAACGGCGCGAAGATGAAGCTGCGCAAGATCAGCACGACCAGCGCGAGCTTCAGCAGGAAGCGAAAGGTCTCGCTCGTTTCGGAACGCTTGGGTTTCGTCTTCACGTCATTTGCCATGTGCGCGGGTTTGCGCAGACGGCGCGTGTCGTCAAGCGTATGCGGGATACCTGTCACCGAAAGAGCGTTGTCGCGGTCTCGCGCTTGCAGCATGACCGGCGCGCACGTCTATTCGGAGAAGTAGCATGACCGCCGACTGGTCCAAGATCGAAGCCCTGCCCGCCACCAAGCTGACCGACCTGTTCGCGCAGGATTCGGAGCGACTCTCGAAGCTGAGCCTCGACGTCGCGGGCATCCATTTCGACTGGTCGAAGACGCATCTGACGACGGACATGGTCACCGCGTTCGAGGAGATGGCGAAGTCGCAGGATCTCGCGGGCAAGCGCCAGGCGATGTTCAGTGGCGAGATCGTCAACGTCACCGAGGGCCGCGCGGTCGAGCACACCGCCGAGCGCGGCGAGGGCAAGCCCGAGAGCGTCGCGATCGCACGCGCGAGCCACGCGCGGATGCGGACGCTGATCGACGCGATCGAGGCGGATGCGCTGGGGCCGGTGCGGCATATCCTGCATGTCGGGATCGGCGGATCGGCGCTGGGGCCGCAATTGCTGGTCGATGCGCTGGGGCGTGACGACAAGCGCTACGACGTCGGCATCGTCGCCAATGTCGACGGCGTCGCGCTGGAGGACATGTTCGCGAAGTTCGATCCGGCGGCGACGTTGCTGGTGGTCGCGTCGAAGACCTTCACCACGACCGAGACTCTGATGAACGCCGAAAGCGTCCTGCAGTGGATGACCGAGCATAATGTCGAGGATCCTTACGGGCGCGTGATCGCGCTGACCGCGGCGCCCGAGAAGGCGATGGAGTGGGGCGTGGACGAGACGCGCATCCTGCCGTTCGCGGAGAGCGTCGGCGGGCGGTATTCCTTGTGGTCGACGATCGGGTTCCCGGCGGCGATCGGGCTTGGCTGGGACCGGTTCGAGGAACTGCTGGAGGGCGCGGCCGAGATGGACCGCCACTTCCGCCTCGCCGCGCTGCATGAGAACGCGCCCGCGCTCGCGGCCTTCGCCGACCTGTATTACACGCAGGTGCGCGGCGCCGAGACGCGCGCGACGTTCGCGTATGACGAGCGGTTGCGGTTGCTGCCGAGCTATCTCCAGCAGCTGGAGATGGAGTCGAACGGCAAGTCGGTGACCGCGGAAGGCGAGCCGCTCGGGCGGCCGTCGGCCGCGATCACCTGGGGCGGGGTCGGCACCGAGGCGCAGCACGCGGTGTTCCAGTTGCTGCATCAGGGCACGCATCTGGTGCCGGTCGAGTTCGTCGCGTCGATCGAGCCGGGCGATACGCTGCCCGACGAGCATCACCGGGCGCTGTTGCTGAATGCATTCGCGCAGGGTGCGGCGTTGATGGCGGGCAAGCAGGTCGAGGACCCCGCGCGGAGCTATTCGGGTGACCGGCCGTCTTCGACGTTGCTGCTCGACGATCTGGATGCGCGGACGCTGGGGGCGCTGATCGCATTTTATGAGCACCGGGTGTTCGTGAACGGCGTGCTGCTGGGGATTAATTCGTTCGACCAGTTCGGGGTGGAACTGGGGAAGGAAATGGCGAAGGCGGCGGAGAAGGGCGGGCAGACGTTCGATCCTTCGACGGATGATCTGATCAAGCGCGCGTTCGGGTAACTCCGAGCGGAAACCTCTTTCTTGTTCCCCGCGGAGGCGGGGCCCAGGATACCACCCACAGCGATAGTGATCCTGGGCTCCCGCCTTCGCGGAGAACAAGAGAAGGTGGTGCGTTGAATCCTGATGCCCCTTCTTCTTGCCGTAGCGCTCGCCGCCTCCCCCACCCTCGCGCAGATGAAGTGGGAGCGGCGCGTACTAATTGTTGCCGCCGCCTCCGGCGAAAACGCGGCGCTTGCCGAGCAACGACGCATCGTCGCCGACTGGAAGGCTAACAGCGACGACCGTGACCTCACTGTCGTCGAAGTGATCGGCGACCGGGTCAGTGGTGCGGGCGACACGGCCGCTTCGATCCGCCGCAAATACCGCCTCCGCGCGCCCTTCACCGCGATCCTGATCGGCAAGGACGGCGGGGAGAAACTGCGCAGCGCGAAGCCCTTCCCCGCCGCCGTTCTCGAGCAGACGATCGACGCGATGCCGATGCGCAGGACCGGTCAGCGATAGAGCCGACCGATCAGCGTGATCGCCGCGCCGGGGTTGTGGCGTCGCGCCCCCTGCCCCAGATGGCATGCAAAGCTGCTCAGCGGCGCGTGACCTGCAAGGACTGCCTGTGACCGATACCCAATTCGACTATGACCTCTTCGTCATCGGCGCAGGCTCGGGCGGTACGCGCGCCTCACGTGTTGCTGCTGCGCACGGCGCACGCGTCGCGGTCGCCGAGGAGTACCGCGTCGGCGGGACCTGCGTCATCCGCGGCTGCGTGCCCAAGAAGCTACTGATCTACGGCGCGCATTTCGCGGAGGACCTGAAGGACGCAAAGCGGTTCGGCTGGCAGGTGCCCGACGATTGTGCGTTCAGCTGGCCGACGCTCCGCGACAACGTCATGGAGGAGGTCGACCGGATCAACGGCGCCTACACCACCACGCTCCAGAACAATCACGTCGACATCATCCACCAGCGCGCGGTCGTCTCCGGTCCCAACGAAGTCACGCTCGCCGACGGCAGCGTGAAGACGGCCGCGAAGATCCTGATCGCGGTCGGCGCGCATCCGCTGACCCCCGAGTTCCCCGGCTCGGAACACGGCATCACTTCGAACGAGGTCTTCCATCTCGACGACGTGCCGAAGCGCGTGCTGATTGCGGGCGCGGGCTATATCGCCAACGAGTTCGCCGGGATCTTCCACCAGTTCGGGGCGCACGTGACGTTGGTCAATCGGACCGACGTTATCCTGCGCGGCTATGACGAATCGATCCGCGACCGCCTGCTCCAGATCTCGATGAGCAAGGGCATCGATTTCCGCTTCAACGCCGCGTTCGAGAGCATCGAGAAGGACGAGGGCGGCTGCCTGACGGTTAGGATGAGCGGACACGAGCCGATCACCGTCGATCTCGTGATGTTCGCAACCGGTCGCCTGCCCAATACCAAGGGACTCGGCCTCGAGAGCGCGGGCGTGGAGATGGACGCGGTCGGTGCGGTGATCGTCGACGAGGACAACAAGTCGAGCTGCGACTCGATCTTTGCGGTCGGCGACGTCACCAACCGGATCCAGCTGACCCCGGTCGCGATCCGCGAGGGGCAGGCGTTCGCGGACACGTTCTTCGGCAGCAAGCCGACGCGCGTCGATTACGCCAACGTTCCCGCGGCGGTGTTCAGCCACCCGCCGATGGCCGGCGTCGGCATGACCGAATCCGCAGGCCAAGCAGGCGCTGGGATCGGTGAAGGTCTACACGTCGGACTTCCGGCCGATGAAGAACGTGCTGGCAGGCCGCAACGAGCGTTCGCTCTACAAGATGATCTGCGATGGCGAGACCGACCGGGTGGTCGGCATCCACATGATCGGCCCGGATTGCCCGGAGATCCTGCAATCCGCTGCGGTGGCAGTGAAGGCCGGGCTGACCAAGGCCGATTTCGACGCGACCGTCGCACTGCATCCGACGATGGCGGAAGAATTAGTCCTTATGAAATAAGGGGTTCTCTGTTTCTCGGCGACCAAACGTCGAGACGATCACGGCTCTGATCGTCAGAGAGGAGATGTAACTACCCGCAACACCTTATGTTGTTGCGGAAATGACACGTCTTGTCGCGCAATGAGCACTGCACCCGGCAGAAGGGTGGATGCTGGCAGAAACGCGGCGTAAGCCCCCGTCCCGGCATCATACGCAAACATGCGCGTCGCCGGGACCGTCTCCACGAGGAGCGGTTCGCGGGAGTGGATCAGGGCATGGAAGCGCGGGAAATCGCGACGCAGGATACCGACGGTCGGCGGATGTGCCGGCGGATCGGTGCGATGCGCACTCCGTCTGTCCCGATGTGCATTCCCTTCAGGGGACTTTGGGACATGAAGACGATGATGGCCACGGCGTTGCGCGCCGCACTGGCAACGACGACGATACTCGGCACTGCGGCGGCACTGGTTGCGCCCGCATCGGCGCAGACCACGACCGCGGCGATCCGCGGCCAGGTGCGCGACGCCGCCGGGGCGACGGTCGCCGGCGCGACCGTGGTCGCGGTCAATGACGGCACCAACCAGACCTTCCGCGCGACCACCAGCGCGACCGGCAGCTATGTGCTGAACGGCCTGCGCCCCGCCACTTACACGATCACGTTCACCGGTCCCGACGGCAAGATTTCGGCGCAGCGTATCTCGGTCGGCGTCGGCCAGTCCGCGACGCTCGACGCGGTGCTCGCGGCACCGACCGCGGCGGCCCTGCTGCCGGCGCGACCGCCGAAGGTGGCACGACCACCGGTGGGGCCAACGAGGGCGGCGAGATCATCGTCACCGCGGGCAAGCTGGTCGAGACCAAGACCTCCGAAGTCGCCACCAACGTCAGCCAGGCGCAGATCCGTATCCTGCCGCAGGGCGATCGCAACTTCCTGACGTTCGCCGCGCTCGCACCGGGCGTGCGCTACAACGACAGCGAGACCAACAAGGGCATCACCGCAGGCGCCTCGCCCGCCAGCCAGGTCAACGTCTTCATCGACGGCACCAGCCTGAAGAGCCAGACGCTGGGCGGCATCGCCGGCCAGACCGACAGCCGCGGCAACCCGTTCGGGCAGCTCGCGGTCGGCGAATTCCGCGTGCTGACGCAGAACTACAAGGCCGAATACGAGCAAGCCGGGTCGGCGATCATCACCGCAATCACCAAATCGGGCACCAACGATTTCCACGGCGAGATGTTCGGCCAATATACCGATCGCAGCCTGACCGCCGCCAGCATCCTCGACGAGCGCGCCGGTCGCGGCAAACCGAAGTTCGAGCGCAAGCAATACGGCATCTCGCTCGGCGGCCCGATCATCAAGGACAAGCTGTTCTTCTTCGGCGCGTACGAAGGCAACGACCAGGATCGTGCATCGAGCGTCACGGTCGGCAACCCTACTCCGGAAAACCTGGCGCGCTTCGGCCAGTATGAAGGCACCTATGTCAGCCCGTATCGCGGCGATTTCTATTTCGGCAAGCTGACCTTCACGCCCGACGAGCGCCAGGTGTTCGACCTGTCGTTCAGCCGTCGCCAGGAAACCGACGTGTCGGGGTTCGGCGCGAATTTCGGATCGGCCAACATCGCGTATTCGGCGGCGGTCAACAAGATCAACAAGACCGACACCTACACGTACAAATGGACCTATACCGGCGACAGCTTCGTCAACGAATTCAACGCGACCTATCTCGACACGGTCTACAACCCGTCGTCGCTCAACCCCGACGATCCGAGCTTTCAATATGAGGGCGTGATCACCTTCGGCGGCAAGGATTCGACGCAGCGGATCAGCCAGCAGAGCTACACGCTGCGCGACGACCTGACGTATAACGGCCTTGCCAACCACGTGATCAAGGGCGGTATCCGCTTCGCGTTCCAGGATTACGACTTCACCAAGAACTTCTACGTCCAGCCGAACTACTTCTTCCAGACTGACGCGGCCCGAGGACTCGATTTCAGCTTCCCGGCACAGGCGCAGCTCGGCGTCGGCAATCCGCGGATCATCGCGTCGAACTCGCAGCTTGGCGTCTACCTGCAGGACGACTGGGACATCACCAGCAAGTTGCAGCTCAACATCGGCCTGCGCTGGGATTACGAAAGCAATCTGTTCAACAACAAATATCGCACCCCCGCCGCGGCGGTCGCGACGTTGAACGCGCTGCCCAAGACCGATTATTTCGACCCCGCGGACTACGTCACCGACGGCACCGATCGCCCGACGCGCAAGGACATGTTCCAGCCGCGGATCGGCTTCAGCTATGACTTCAACGACGACCAGCGCACCGTGCTGTTCGGCGGCTATGGCAAATATTTCGATCGTAACGTCTTCAACAACACGCTCGACGAGCAATTCCGCCTGCAATACCAGACCGGCGTCTTCTACTTCTCGCGCGATGGCCAGCCGCGCGACGGCAACCCGACCGTGGTCTGGAACGACAGCTATCTGACGCGTGATGGCCTGCTTGCGCTGCGGCAGACCGCGCAGACCGGCCTGCCGCAGCTTTTTGCCGTGAAGAACGATGCCAAGGCGCCATCGACCGACCAGTTCAGCCTTGGCCTGCGCCAGAAGTTCGGGATCTTCCGCGCATCGGTGACCGGGTCGTATGTTCGCGGGCAGAACGGCTACACGCACCTGTTCGCGACGCGCAATCCGGACGGATCGTGCTGCGATACGACGATCCCGCGCGCGAACGGCTTCAGCAACGTGCTGATCGGCTATGACGGGTTGCGGACGCGCTACAAGGCGCTGCTGGTGACGATCGACAAGGATTACACGGTTTCGTCGGGCTGGGGCTTCAACCTCGCCTACACGCTGTCGAAGGCGGAGCAGGACGGCGGCGATCTGTTCAGTCTCGATAAGGTCACGCCGGATCAATATGGCTGGCGGCCGATCGCCGACCAAGACGAGCGTCACCGGATCGTCCTGTCGGGTATCGTCGACCTCCCCGTCGGATTCCAGTTCTCGACGCTGACGACCCTGGGCAGCGGCACCGCGTTCCAGTTGCTGGACCAGTCCGCCGGCACCAGCGTCAACCAGCAGACCATCCGATCGCTGTACCGCCCGAAGAACTGCCTCGGCAGCGTATTTGCGTTCTGCGAGGTCAATCTGACGCTCCAGAACAACATCAAGGTCTTCAACACGCACAACATCAACGTGGCGGTCGATCTGCTCAACGCCTTCAACAACAAGAACTACACCGGCTATTCGGGCAATCTCGGTGTCGGCGAAACCTATAGCTTCGGCGGGCCGACGAACCTGCCGACCGGGCTGCTCACCCTGCCCCGCCGCTTCCAGTTCAGGGTCGGATATCGTTTCTGATGCGTTAATCGGCGGGCGGCCATGTTGGTCGCCTGCCGCCATCGGCGGTCCCCGATCAGGAGTATCCATGCTCGATAGACGGCAGTTTCTGGGCACCGGCGCACTATCACTCGGTGGACTGACCGCAGGATGCACATCGGTCGGACGGCCGCTGGTCAAGGCGATCGAAAACGTCACGGGGACCGCGCCGCCCGAACCGCCGCCCTCTGCCAACCCGCTGATCGACAATCTGCAGGAGCGCGCGTTCCTGTATTTCTGGGACACGACCGATCCGGTGACGGGGCTCGCGCTCGATCGCTGGCCGACGCCCTCCTTCTCGTCGATCGCCGCGGTCGGGTTCGCGCTCACCGCGTATCCGATTGGCGTCGTTAACGGCTGGATCACGCGCGAACAGGCGCGCAAGCGGACGCTGGCAACGATGGAGTTCTTCGCGATCGCACCGATGGGCCCCGAGCCGACCGGCAACAGCGGCTACAAGGGCTTTTTCTACCACTTTCTCGGCATCACCAAGGGCCAGCGGTTCGCGCGCGCCGAGCTGTCGACGATCGATACCGCGTTGCTGCTCGGCGGCATATTGTTCGCGCAGAGCTGGTTCGATGGCGATCATCCCGAGGAACAGCGGATTCGCGCGCTGGCGGACCAGATCTATGGTGCGGTCGACTGGACGTGGATCACGCCACGTGCGCCGTTCCTGTCGATGGGCTGGCATCCCGAGAGCGGGTTCATCGCCAGCGACTGGAACATCTACAACGAGGGGATGCTGATGTATCTGCTCGCGCTGGGATCGCCGACGCATCCGCTGCCGCCGTCGACCTGGGGCGCGCTGACCGCGAAGTTCGAGCCGTCGTGGAGCGGCGACCATCTCCATTACCCGCCGATGTTCGTGCATCAATACAGCCATGTCTGGGTCGATTTCCGCGGCATCCGCGACGCGTACATCGCGACCAAGGACATCGATTATTTCGAGAACAGCCGGCGCGCGACGATCGCGCAGCGCGACTATGCGATCTCCAACGGTGGTGCGAATGGCCGCCAGTTCGCCGGCTATGGCCCCGACATCTGGGGACTGACCGCGTGCGACGGGCCCGGCGATTTCAAGGCGACGATCGCCGGTCGCCCGCGCGAATTCTTCAGTTACTCCGAACGCGGCCCCGGCGCGCGCGACGACGGGACGCTGGCCCCGACCGCCGTAGTCGGATCGATCGTGTTCGCGCCCGATCTCGTCATCCCGGCGATCACCGCGATGCACGACCGCTACGGCAAGGGCATTTACGGCAAATACGGCTTCTTCGACGCGTTCAACCCGACGCTGACCGAGATGGGTGAGCCGCTGAAGCATGGCCGGATCGTGCCCGGCGTGGGCTGGGTCGACGTAGATTATCTCGGTATCGACCAGGGACCGATCGTTGCGATGATCGAGAATTGGCGGACCGGCATGGTCTGGAACACGATGCGGCGTAACCCGCATATCCGCCGCGGGCTGGACCGTGCCGGATTCACCGGCGGTTGGCTCGCCCGCGTTCCCTGAGGGCTTTCCCCGCAACGCCGGAACGCCTAGAGCATCGACATACCCGATCCTCGAAAGGTTCCAGCATGCGTGAAGCCGCCATTGTCTCGACTGCCCGTACCGCTATCGGCAAAGCGTATCGCGGCGCTTTCAATGCCACCGAAGCGCCGGTGCTGGCGGGGCACGTGATGAACGCGGTGGTCGAGCGTGCAGGGATCGATCCGGCGCGGATCGACGAGGTGTTCTGGGGCGTCGGCAATCAATGGGGTACGCAGGGCGGCAACGCCGGGCGGATGGCGATCTTCGCGGGTGGGCTGCCGGAGTCGGTGCCGGCGTTCACGCTCGACCGGAAATGCGGATCGGGGCTGACCGCGGTGGCGCTCGCGGCGCGGACGATCATCTGCGACGAGGCGGATGTCGCGCTGGCGGGCGGGATGGAGTCTATCAGCTTCACCGTGACCAAGGACGCGCCGCGGTTCGTCAATGCGAGCGTGATCGCGAAGGAACCAGCGGCCTATATCCCGATGATCGAGACCGCGGAGATTGTCGCGGAGAAATACGGGATCAGCCGCGAGGCGCAGGACGAATATGCCGCTATGAGCCAGCAGCGTGCTGCCGCTGGGCTCGCAAGCGGAGCGTTTGCCGAGGAGATCGTGCCGATCACGGTCGAGAAGGCGCTGTTCGACAAGCAGGGCGCGCATGCCGGGATCGAGAGCGTCACCTTGTCGCAGGATGAGGGCATTCGCGCGGGCACCACGCTGGAGGGTCTGGGCGGGTTGAAGACGGTATGGCCGGGCGGTGAGTTCTCCGGACCGGGATCGAGCGTGACCGCCGGCAATGCCAGCCAGTTGTCGGACGGTGCTTCGGCTCAGTTGCTGATGGACCGCCGGACCGCGGAGGCCGAGGGGAAGGACATCCTCGGCATCTATCGCGGGTTCCAGGCGGCGGGGTGCAGCCCGGCGGAGATGGGGATCGGGCCGGTGTTCGCGATCCCGAAGCTGCTTGAGCGCGCTGGGTTGTCGGTGGGCGATATCGGGCTTTGGGAGCTGAACGAGGCGTTCGCGTCACAGTGCCTGTATTGCCGTGATTTTCTGGGGATCGATCCGGAGAAGTATAACGTCAATGGCGGCGCGATCGCGGTCGGCCACCCGTTCGGGATGACGGGGTCGCGGCTGGTCGGGCATGCGCTGATCGAGGGGCGCAAGCGCGGCGTTCGGTATGTCGTGGTGTCGATGTGCACCGCTGGCGGGATGGGTGCGGCGGGGCTGTTCGAGATCGTTTGATCTTCCTTGCCCCTCCCTGGAAGGGAGGGGTTGGGGTGGGTCGGCTTCCGTATCGTCGAGCCGTCGCGACCAAGGCCGGCGGACCCACCCTCGGCCCCTCCCTTTCAGGGAGGGAAGAGCGTTTGGGGCTTAGTCCGCGAAGAGCAGGACGGGGGTTTCCAGGTACTTTTTCAGGC
The DNA here is from genome assembly GCF_979253035.1 of Sphingomonas sp. AC411. NCBI lineage: Bacteria > Pseudomonadati > Pseudomonadota > Alphaproteobacteria > Sphingomonadales > Sphingomonadaceae > Sphingomonas > Sphingomonas sp. AC411. The sequence goes on from NZ_CEEDAQ010000001.1 coordinate 2,397,774, forward strand.
CCTGGACGAAGCTGGCCGCGTCCCAGCCGTCGACGACGCGGTGGTCGCAGCTGATCGACAGGTTCATCAGTTTCGCGCGAACGACTTCGTCGCCCTTGAAGACGGGGCGTTCGACGATCTTGTTGGGGCCGATGATCGCGACTTCGGGGCGGTTTATGACCGGGGTGGTCGCGATGCCGCCGAGGGGGCCTAGCGAGGTTACCGTGATCGTGCCGCCGCCCATTTCGCTGGGGGCTAGCTTGCCGGCGCGGGCGGCTTCGGCGAGGCGCGTGATCTCGGTTGCGAGCTGCCAGACGTTGCGGTCCTGGGCGTCGCGGATCACGGGGACGGTGAGCCCCGCGTCGGTCTGCGCGGCCATGCCGAGGTGGATGGCGCCGTGCCGCGTGACCACGCCCGCCTCGTCGTCGTAGCGCGCGTTGAGCATCGGGAAGTCGGGGATCGTCTTGCAGATCGCGACGATCATCAGCGGGAGCATGGTGAGCTTGGGGCGGCCGCCGCGGTTGGCGTTGAGGTCGGCGCGCATCGCCTCGAGGGCGGTGACATCGATCTCGTCGACATAGGTGAAGTGCGGGATCGCGCGCTTCGACGCGGCCATGTTTTCGGCGATGCGGCGGCGCATGCCGATGACCTTGATAGGCTGGTCTTCGCGGGCGCGCGACGCGTGGGGGTGGTAGCCTTCGCCCGAGCCATAGCGGAGGTAGGCGTCGAGGTCTGCGTGTCGGACTCGGTCGGAGTCGGTCTTTACCGAGGCGAGGTCGATGCCGAGGTCGCGGGCGCGGGCGCGGACTGCGGGGGATGCGAGGGCGTGCGGCTTCTGCTCGGTCTCAGCCGCAGGAACGGCTTGCGCCTTCTGCTCCCTCTCCCTGCGGGGAGAGGGCTGGGAGTGAGGGGCTGGGGCAGCTGCCGGCGTTTCCGCCTGGGGCTGCCCCTCACCCCGACTCTTTCCCCGGAGGGAGAGGGAGTTGCTGCCACCACCTCTTCGACACCCGGGTTTTCGGCTTCATATTGCTCGGCGGTTTCGGCCTGGGCCGACGTGAGCGGCGCTGCGACGACTTCGTCCGTAGCATCCACCGCGTCCGTCTCGATGACCACGAGCGCGGCGCCGATCGACACCTGGTCGCCGACCTCGCCCGCGAGTTCGACCACAACGCCGGTCACCGGCGATTCCATCTCGACGGTGGCCTTGTCGGTCATCATGTCGGCGATCGGCGAATCCTCTTCGACGCGGTCGCCGATGGCGACGTGCCACGCGACGATCTCGGCTTCGGAGATGCCTTCGCCGATGTCCGGCAGCTTGAAGGTGAAGCGGGCCATTATGCGTCCTTCATGATCTTTTTCAGGGCTTCGCCGATGCGGACGGGCCCTGGGAAATACGCCCATTCGAGGCTGTGCGGGTACGGCGTGTCGAACCCGGTCACGCGCTCGATCGGCGCCTCGAGATGGTAGAAACAGCGTTCCTGGACGATCGCCGACAGTTCCGCACCGAAGCCGCTGGTGCGAGTCGCCTCGTGGACGATCATGCAGCGCCCGGTCTTCTTCACCGACGCCTCGATCGTCTCGATGTCGAGCGGGACGAGCGTGCGCAGGTCGACGATCTCGGCGTCGATCCCGGCTTCGGCGACGACCGCGGTGCAGACGTGAACCATCGTGCCGTAGGCGAGGATGGTGAGCGCCTCGCCCGCGCGGACGATCTTCGCCTTGCCGAGCTCGATCTTGTAATAGCCGGTCGGGACTTCGCCGGCGGGGTGCTTCGACCAGTTCTGCGAGGGGCGATCCCAATAGCCGTCGAACGGGCCGTTGTAGATGCGCTTGGGTTCGAAGAAGAGCGTCGGGTCGTTGTCCTCGATCGCGGCGATCAGCAGGCCCTTCGCGTCATAGGGCGTCGACGGGATGACCGTCTTGATCCCCGACATGTGGGTGAAGAGCCCCTCCGGCGACTGGCTGTGCGTCTGGCCGCCGAAGATGCCACCGCCGAACGGCGAGCGCACCGTGATCGGCGAGGTGAACTCGCCGGCCGAGCGATAGCGCAGGCGTGCGGCTTCGGAGACGAGCTGGTCGAGCGCGGGATAGATGTAGTCCGCGAACTGGATCTCGGGGACGGGACGCAGGCCGTACGCGCCCATGCCGACCGCGACGCCGATGATGCCGCATTCGGTGATCGGGGTGTCGAACACGCGCGTCTTGCCGTGCTTGGCTTGCAGCCCGGCGGTCGCGCGGAAGACGCCGCCAAAATAGCCGACGTCCTCGCCCATGACGATCACGTCGGGATCGCGCTCCATCATGATGTCCATGGCGGAGTTGATCGCCTGGATCATGTTCATGCGGGTGGTGGGCTCGGCGTCCGTTGTTTCAGACACGGCGGCTTCGATCATGTCGCTCATGCCTTGCGATCCCATGGACGGCCGCTGGCCGTTTCCTCGTCGAGCATCTGCTGACGCTGCTCCTTCAGATGCCACGGCAGTTCCTCGAACACGCCGTCAAACAGCGATTCGAGCGGCTGATGCAGGCCGTGCCCGAGGATGCCGTTCTTCTCGGCTTCCTTCTGCGCGGCCTTGACCTGCTCGGCGAGTTCCTTGTCCTGCGCGGCGTGGCGCTCGTCGTCCCATTCGCCGATCGCGATAAGGTGGTCCTTCAGGCGCTTGATCGGGTCGCCAAGCGGCCACGCGTTGGGTTCGCCTTCGCTGCGATACTGGCCGGGATCGTCGGAGGTCGAATGGCCTTCCGCGCGGTAGGTGAAGTGCTCGATCAGCGTCGGGCCCTGGTTGGTGCGCGCACGCTCGGCGGCCCATTCGGTCGCGGCGTACACCGCCAGTGCGTCGTTGCCGTCGACGCGGAGCCCGGCGATGCCGTAGCCGACCGCGCGCGCCGCGAACGTCGTCGCCTCCGCGCCCGCGAACCCGGAGAAGCTGGAGATCGCCCACTGGTTGTTGACGACGTTGAAGATCACCGGCGCGCGGTAGACCGCGGCGAACGTGCACGCCGAGTGGAAGTCGCCCTCCGCGGTCGAGCCCTCGCCGCACCAGGTCGCGGCGATCCGCGTGTCGCCCTTGGCCGCCGACGCCATCGCCCAGCCGACCGCCTGCGGATATTGCGTGGTGAGGTTGCCGGAGATCGAGAAGAAGCCGGCTTCCTTGACCGAATACATGATCGGCAGCTGCTTGCCGCCGAGCCTATCGGCCGTGTTCGAATAGATCTGGTTCATCATGTCGACGAGGCTCCAGCCCCGTGCGATTAGCAGACCCTGCTGGCGGTACGAGGGAAGCACATGTCTTCGTAATCGAGCGCATAGGCCGCGGCGACGGCGACCGCCTCCTCGCCGAGCGCCTTCATGTAGAAGCTGGTCTTGCCCTGGCGCTGTGCGCGAAACATGCGTTCGTCGAACGCACGGAGCAGCGCCATGCTGCGCAACATGCGGCGCATCACGTCGGGGGAGAGTTTGGGATCCCAGGGGCCGACCGCGTTGCCGTCTTCGTCGAGCACGCGGACCAAGGTGTAGGCGAGATCGGTGAAGTCGGACGCCTTGTCCGCGGTGTCGGGGCGGCGCGCCTCACCGGCAGTCGGCACGTCGACTTCGGCGAAGTCCACCGCGTCGCCGGGGCGGAACTTCGGCTCGGGGATATGCAACGCCAGTCTCGGAAGATTCCGGCCGGGCTGCAAATTGGCGCGCGGATGCTCGCTTGCCATCGTGATTCCATCTCCATGAGGCCGCTGTGACCGCGGAACACTCTTACCGAAGCGTGTTATTAAATTTCAACGGCGATTGCGAGGGGATTTTCCAGCCGGCGGCGATCGGGTGGTTTTCGTCGGTGAGGTGAGAGACTTACATCGGCTCCTCCTTGTTCTCCCGCGAAGGCGGGAACCCAGACTGGGTCCCCGCCTTCGCGGGGAAACAAGGAGTCGACGTGGCGACTATTCGACCGTCTGTTCGATCACGCCGAAGATCGGGTGGCGCTTGTCGTCCTCGGCCCAGATGCGGACGGTATCGCCCTTTTGAGGAACGGCGTGACGGGCTTGCCGCCGGTGATCGTCTCGATCGTCCGGACTTCGGCGAGGCAGGAATAGCCGACGCCGCCCTCGGCGATCGATTTGCCGGGGCCGCCATCGGGGCCGCGGTTCGAGACGGTGCCCGAGCCGACGATCGTGCCCGCACCGAGCTTGCGGGTCTTGGCGGCGTGCGCGACCAGCGTGCCGAAATCGAACGTCATGTCCTCCCCGGCATCGGCGCGCCCGAGCGGCTGGCCGTTCAGATCGACCATCAGTTTCCGGTGTAGCTTGCCGTCCTGCCACCAGTCGCCGAGCGCATCGGGGGTCACGAACACGGGCGAGAACGCGCTTGCCGGCTTCGACTGGAAGAAGCCGAAGCCCTTGCCGAGTTCGCCGGGGATCAGGTTGCGCAAGCTCACGTCGTTGGTCAGCCCGACGAGCAGGATCGCCGCCAGCGCCTCGTCGCGGGTCGCGCCCATCGGCACGTCGCCGGTCACGACGACGACCTCGGCCTCCATGTCGCAACCCCAGGCCTCGTCGCCGAGCGGGATCGGATCGCGCGGGCCGAGGAACCCGTCAGAGCCGCCCTGATACATCAGCGGATCGTGCCAGAAGCTGTCGGGCATCTCCGCCGCCCGCGCCTGGCGGACCAGCGCGACGTGATTCACGTAGGCCGAACCGTCCGCCCATTGATACGCACGCGGCAACGGCGACTCGGCGTCATGCTCGTGGAAGCGCCGCATTGGGATCATCTCGTGTTCGAGATCGGTCGACAGGTTCTTGAGATCGAGCGACAGCCGGTCCCAGTCGTCGAGTGCGGCCTGCAGCGTCGGCGCGATGTGGCTCGCATCGGCATACCAGGCGAGATCGTTCGAGACGACGACGAGCTTGCCGTCTCGTCCGCGCTCTCGCCCTTTGATGGCATCGGGATGCTTCAGGCTGGCCAGTTTCATGCGGCGGATCCTCTATTGTTTGCCCGCATCCTACGCTCGCGACGCAGTTCAAGTCGAGCACGCAGCGCGCGCAGAAACTGATTTTGGTAAGAGCGGAGCGTTTGTCGGCCTGTTATCATCGGGTTTGCGTAACGGTTGAGGAAGTCGAGCATGCCCAGATACTTCTTCGACATCGACAACCATAAATGCGTCAATGACGACGAAGGCACCGATCTGGCGGACGACGAGGAAGCGCGCGTCCAGGCGGTCATCTTCGCGGGCGATTACCTTAGCGACCATCCCGCCGTCGCACGCCATGGGGCGCGCTTCCGCGTCGCGGTGCGAAACGACGAGGGGAGCGTGCTGCTGGCGGTCGCCGTCATGATCGACGAGCCGGGCGACACCCCGGCGGCATAACCGGTTCACCGCATTCCTGAACCGATGGCGCCAGGCGTTGTCGATCGCCGAACGTGCCGGAACGGTCCGTCGTAACATAACATGGGTTTTGTCGGTCCGCTCAATCCTGGGATAAGGTGCGTTCCGCGCCGACGCGCTATCCAAGAGAGGGTGACAGCGAGAACCGAGTGCTCCTGCACTGGATGCGGAGAGTGCACGTGGATATGTCCACCGTGACTGAACAGGTTATACGTAAGTTCGAGTCGCGGATGGCGATGAGTGCGGACGACCGCGCCCAGATCGCAGCGTTGCCATTCAAAGTGCGGACGATCGATGCGTCGACCTATATGCTCCGCGAAGGCCAGCGCCCGACGCGGTGTGCGTTCATTCTCGATGGGCTCGCCTATCGGCAGAAGCTGACGCCCAATGGCGAGCGCGAGATCGTATCGATCCTAATGCCCGGCGAATTCGTCGACCTGCAGAACCTGTTCCTCGACGAATCCGATCACGACATCCAAGCCCTGACCCGGCTGACGCTGGCCGAGGTCCCGATCGTGGCGCTGCGCCAGTTCATCGAGGCGTGTCCCACCGCCGGCCAGGCCCTGTGGATCGATGCGCTGGTCGAGGCGTCGATCCACCGGGAATGGCTGCTCAACGTCGGCCGGAGGAACGCGCGCAGCCGGATGGCGCATCTGCTCTGCGAATTCTCGGTGCGATTCAAGAAATCGACGCTCGGCGATGCGATGGCGTACGAGTTGCCGATGACGCAGGAGCAGCTTGGCGACGCGCTCGGGCTGACGCCGGTGCACGTCAACCGGGTGCTGAAATCGCTCGAAACCGACGGGCTGATCGCGCGCAAGAAGCGCCAAGTGAGCGTGACCGACTGGTCTCGGCTGCGCGACGCCGCAGAGTTCAACGAGCGGTATCTGCACCTCGGCCAGATCCGGACCTAAATTCGCTACGGGTGCCGAAACGGGTCGAAGGTTGACTTTTCGACCATGATGCGCCAGATGGCCGTCATCGAGGCGTAATGCAGCGTGATTGGACCTTTACGGTCTTAGCTCCGCCTCGGTCGTTTCCAACGGGCTTCCCTTTTCACGCGGGGTGTCAAAACACCACCGCCCCTCGCGCCTCCTTGTGTGGATTCGCGAGCCCGGCATCTATTGAGAGACTATTCATGTCATTTGCAAACCTCGGCCTTGCCGAGCCGCTCGTCCGTGCGCTCGAAGCCAAGGGCTACACCGAGCCGACGCCGATCCAGGCGCAGTCGATCCCGATCCTGCTCGAGGGTGGCGATCTGCTCGGCATCGCGCAGACCGGCACCGGCAAGACCGCAGCGTTCGTGCTGCCGTCGATCCAGCGGCTGACCGAAAACCAGAAGCGCGTCCTGCCGACGCATTGCCGCATGCTGGTGCTCGCGCCGACGCGCGAACTCGCCAGCCAGATCGCCGACAGCGCGCGCGCCTACGGCCAGTTCAGCAAGATGTCGGTGACGACCGTGTTCGGCGGCACCAGCATCAACAAAACCGCCAGGACATGAGCCGCGGCGTCGACATCCTCGTCGCCACGCCGGGCCGCCTGATCGACCTGATCGAGCAGGGCTTCGTCAACCTGTCGATGATCGAGATCCTCGTGCTCGACGAAGCCGACCAGATGATGGATCTCGGCTTCATCCATGCGCTGAAGAAGATCGTGCGTATGCTGCCGAAGAAGCGCCAGACGCTGTTCTTCTCGGCAACGATGCCGGTCGCGATCCGCGAGCTAGCGTCGCAGTTCCTGCTCGACCCGAAGACCGTTTCGGTGAAGCCTGCCGCGACGACCGCCGAGCGCGTCGACCAGTATGTCACCTTCTGCAACCAGTCGGAGAAGCAGGCGCTGCTGACGATCACGCTGGCCGATCCGGCGATCGACCGCGCGCTCGTGTTCACGCGCACCAAGCATGGCGCCGACCGCGTCGTGAAGCTGCTCGCCGGCAACGGCATCGCCTCGAACGCGATCCACGGCAACAAGAGCCAGGGCCAGCGCGAGCGGGCACTCGGCGAGTTCAAGCAGGGCAAGGTCAAGGTCCTGATCGCGACCGACATCGCCGCGCGAGGGATCGACGTCTCGGGCGTCAGCCACGTCATCAACTTCGAGCTGCCGAACGTCGCCGAGCAGTATGTCCACCGCATCGGTCGTACTGCACGTGCGGGCGCGAGCGGCATCGCCGTCGCGTTCTGCGCGGACGACGAGAAGGCGTACCTGCGCGACATCGAGCGGATCACCCGCCAGAAGGTCCAGGTCCGCTCGCTGCCGGACGATTTCGTCAACCTGTCGAACCAGATCAAGCAGACGCGCGTCAAGACGATGGGCGCCGATCCCGAGGTCCGGATCGACCGTCCGCGCGATCCGGCACGGCCGCGCGCGACGCATTCGCCGAGGGCGACGGGTAGCACCGGTCGCAACTATGCGGGTGCGAGCCGTGGTGGCCAGGGTGGCGGCGGCCAAGGTGGTGGCGGCGGTCGTCCGCAGGGCGGTGGTCGTCCCGGCGGTCAGGGCGGCGGGCGTCCGGCTGGCGGCGGTGGCGGTCGTGGTCCTGCGCGTGGCGCGGGTTCGGGCCCGGCACGCTAAAAGGAGCATTCGTTCGCCTCGCGGGTTTGGTATAGACCAGTCCCGCGAGGAGAATGCTCATGGACGTTTCCACGACACCGGTTGCCGAACGCGTCGCGCGCGTGCTGGCGGGACAGCGGATCAGCTGCAACGCTGGCGGCGATGCCGAGTCGGCGTCGCGGCTGATCGACGATGCATGGCCGGACTATCTGCCTGACGCGCTAGCGGTGCTGAAGACGTTGCGCGAGCCTGACAAGGCGATGGCCGCGGCGGGTGATCCTGCGATCTGGGAGGCGATGATCCTGGCTGGGATCAAGGGTGCCAAGCCGGTGACGGTGGTTCTGTAGTCCCGTCATCCTGACGAAAGTCAGGATCCAGAGCCATAAGGGCGGCCCTCCGTTACCCTGGGTCCTGACTTTCGTCAGGATGACGGCTGGATAGTCGTCAACCATTCCGTGTCGTCTGCGCGATCGGTGCGCAGGGCGTTGGCGGGGGCGGTCTTGTCCTCGTGGCCGACCGCCATGCCGCAGAAGAGCATGCGGTCTTCGGGGATGTTGAGGAACCTCCCGATCGTTTCGGGATACATGGCCCAGCATTCCTGCGGGCAGGTGGCGAGGCCGGCGTCCACCGCAAGCAGCATCAGGTTCTGCAGGTACATGCCGAGGTCCGACCATTGTGGCGGGCCCATGCGCCTGTCGACCGTGCAGAAGTACGCAGCGGGGGCGCCGAAGAATGCGAAGTTTCGAGCGAACCATTTCTGTCGCGCGGGCTTGTCGTCGCGGGGGATGTCGAGGTGCGCGTACATCGCTTCGCCGACGGCGTAGCGGCGGTCCCGGTAGGGAGCGGTGAGGTCACGCGGATAGATGTCGTAGGCTGGGGTTTCGGTGGCGCTGGCGGCGATCTTCTCGACCATGGTGGCCTTGAGGCTGGCCATTGGTTCGCCGTGGACGATCGCTATGTGCCAAGGCTGGAGGTTGCCGCCGGTTGCGGCTCGGGATGCCTTCTTAGCTAGGTCGTGAAGCAGGATCGGGTCGACGGGGGTGTCGAGGAAGCCTCGGACGGAGCGGCGAGCGGCTATGGCTTCGGTCACGTCCATGTGTTCTCCGCATTTTCGAGTTTTCCTGCGAACGCAAGAACCCAGGGTACAGCACGCCGCGCCTGTGATCCTGGATTCCTGCGTTCGCAGGACAACGGTTGGGCTTGAGCCTCTACAGCACGAACCGGCTTAGGTCGGTGTTGCGCGCGATTTCCTTCAACTGGCTATCGACGTACGCGCCGTCGATGACGAGGTTCGATCCGCCGCGGTCCTCAGCGTTGTAGCTTACCTCCTCGAGCAGCTTTTCCATCACCGTCTGCAAACGCCGCGCGCCGATGTTCTCGATCTCCGAATTCACCTCCGCGGCGATGCGCGCGATGGCCGCGATGCCGTCTTCGGTAAATTCGATGCCGACGCCTTCGGTGGCGATCAGTGCCTTGTATTGCAGCGGCAGCGACGCCTTGGTGTCCGACAGAATGGCGACGAAATCGGCTTCGGTCAGACCCTTCAATTCGACACGGATCGGCAGGCGGCCCTGCAATTCGGGGAGGAGGTCGCTCGGCTTGGCGACGTGGAACGCGCCCGACGCGATGAAGAGAATGTGGTCGGTCTTCATTGGGCCGTATTTGGTCGCGACCGTCGTGCCCTCGATCAAGGGGAGCAGATCGCGCTGGACGCCTTCGCGGCTGATCGAGCCGCCGCGTCCGTCGGACACCGCGATCTTATCGATCTCGTCGAGGAAGACGATGCCGTTCGCTTCCGCGTCGGCCAAGGCTGCGCGGCTGACTTCGTCCTGGTCGAGACGCTTGTCGGCCTCTTCCTCGACGAGCTTGTCCCATGCCGCGTGGACGGTGAGTTTCCGGCGCTTGAGCTGCTGGCCGCCGCCGAACGACTTCATCATCTCGCCGAGATTGATCATCTGCGGCGCGCCGCCGGGGATGTCGAACGGCATAGCCGGGGCCTGCTCGATCTCGATCTCGACTTCGGCGTTGTTGAGATGACCGTCGAGGAAGCGCTGCTTGAAGCTCTCGCGCGTCGCCTCGCTCGCGTTCTTGCCGGTGAGCGCGTCGAGCAGGCGCGACATTGCCGCCTCCTCGGCCTTGTCCTTCACCGCGACACGGCGGCGTTCCTTTTCGAGGCGGATCGCTTCCTCGACGAGGTCGCGGGCGATCTGCTCGACGTCGCGGCCGACATAGCCGACCTCGGTGAACTTGGTCGCCTCGACCTTCACGAAGGGGCGTCGGCGAGCTTGGCCAGACGGCGGCTGATCTCGGTCTTGCCGCAGCCGGTCGGTCCGATCATCAGGATGTTCTTGGGCGTGACCTCGTCGCGGAGATCTTCGCTGAGCTGCTGGCGGCGCCAGCGGTTGCGCATCGCGACCGCGACCGCGCGTTTCGCGGCGGCCTGGCCGATGATGTGGGCGTCGAGCGCGGCGACGATTGCCTTCGGGGTGAGCTGGTCGTTCATTTGTTTACCTTCTCCTCCCGCTCGGGAGGGGTCGGGAGAGGCGTGGCCGCGACGGAAGGCGTGGGTGGGGTGTATTTTCAGCCCCTCTCTGACCTCCCGCAAGCGGGAGGGAATTAGCTAGTCGAGTCCATCGTTTCGACCGTGAGGCGGTCGTTGGTGTAGACGCAGAGTTCGGACGCGATGTGCATTGCCTTGCGGCACAACACCTCGGCGTCGGTCTCGTATTCGACCAGCGCGCGGGCGGCGGCGAGGGCATAGTTGCCGCCGGAGCCGATCGCGGCGACGCCGTTCTCGGGTTCGAGCACGTCGCCGTTGCCGGTGAGGATCAGCGTCACGTCCTTGTCGGCGACGATCATCATCGCCTCGAGATTGCGGAGGAACTTGTCGGTGCGCCAGTCCTTGGCGAGCTCGACCGCGGCGCGCAGGAGCTGGCCCTGGTGCGCTTCGAGTTTGCGTTCGAGGCGTTCGAACAGCGTGAAGGCGTCGGCGGTTGCGCCGGCGAACCCGCCGATGACGCTGCCGTCGCCGAGGCGGCGGACCTTCCGCGCGTTGGGTTTCATGACGGTCTGGCCCATTGAGACCTGGCCGTCGCCGATGACGACGACCTTGCCGCCGCGGCGGACCGAGAGGATCGTGGTGCCGTGCCATGTCGGCATGGCGTGGGGGTCGTTGCTCATGGCAGCGATGTAGGGTTTGGTTTTGGGGGTGCAACGGTCGGGAAGCGTCGCCTCTCGTCATCTCTCCCGTCATCCTGACGAAAGTCAGGACCCAGAGCCACGGACGGGCCGTTTGGAACCCTGGGTCCTGACTTTCGTCAGGATGACGGAGGGGAGGTCAGCGTCCCTTTCCCCATTCCCGCGCCACGGTGTAGCCCAGATAGCCGGTGCCGAAGAGGGCGTAGAGCGGTTCGGGGATTGCGTTCAGGTATGCGGACATGCCTGTGGCGATCGCCTGTGCCGTGTCCGGGCGGACGGCGGCGATCAGGCCGGCTGGAATTGCGCCGAGAAGCAGCGTGTACATGACGTAGAGGAAGGTCGGGCGGGCTCTGGTAACCCACAGGTCTGCCGGGGCGGGATCGGGTGCTGGATCAAGGGGTTGCGGGATCATTGGCTGCCTCCGGCAAAAGTGAAGTATAGGAAGTATAGACGCTGGGAGCGTTTCGTTCCGCGGTCTCAGGTGCGGTTGGCGAGCCAGCCGTAGAGGAAGGCTTCGTTGGCGGGGCGGGTCTCGGCGAGCGCGACGTAGCGTTCGCCTTGAAGCGCCTCGATCGCTTTCAGGAGCACGGTTTCTGCGCCGGGTTTTCGGCGGGCTAGGAAGGCGTCGAGGGCGGTGAGCGTGGCGGGGCCGATGCGGCCGTCGAGGGTCATGTCGGGATAGTCGGTGGCGCCGCGGTTCAGCGCGTTGAGGGCGCGTTGGAGGAAGGTCGCGGCCACGCTGGGCCCCATGTTGACGCCTGTGTCGAAGAGTTCTTCGGCGATCTTGGGGCTCGGGGGCGATCTGGTCGAAGGCCGGGCGGGTCCAGTAGAGGCGGCGGTAGATGCTTTCCGCTTCGTCGCGAGGGAAATTGCGCATGTCGCCGGGGTAGCCGTTGGTGCGGGCTACGCTTTCCGTGATGCCGTAGCGGGTGGGGCCGCCTCGGTCTGCAGGGTGGTTGGTGTAGCCGCCTTCGCGGTCGATTACGGCGTCGATCAGGGTGTGGATGGTCATGGCTGACTCCTGGGTTTGTTGGCGGGGAGCGAACCATATTGGTTCGTTGTAGGACAGCGGATTCGTCTACGGCTGTGCTGGCCTCCAGCCTTCCACTCCCCTCCCTGGAAGGGAGGGGTTGGGGTGAGTTGGCCTGCTTGGGTCCTCTTGCGTTCGTATTCGGAAGCCGACCCACCCCTGCCCCTCCCTTCCAGGGAGGGGGAAGGTTAGAGCTTTCCCAACCCTTTCCGCGTCTGCACCGCCCCGGCGGAGGCCGGGGTCCAATTTGGGGACGGGGCTGGCGGAGGGCGGCGCTTCGTTATGCCCGACGTTCCAATTGGGCCCCGGCCTTCGCCGGGGTGGTGTTATGGTGTGGGGTGACGGTGCCCCCCGCCCGCCACCCAAACCGACGCTACGTCCGCGCGGGGTTGGCGGATTGCCCCCCTGCGGCTATGCGCTCCCTCGAACAGTCGCCGCGAGCTTTGCCCGCGCGCCCACCCGGTCGCCGCCGCGGCCGACAGGTTAGGAAGACCATGGAAGACGATTTCCGCAAAGCCGCGCTCGATTATCACCGCTATCCAAAGCCCAGGAAGCTCTCGGTCGAGGCGACCAAGCGGATGGCGACGCAGCGCGATCTCGCGCTCGCCTACTCACCGGGCGTGGCCGCCGCGTGCGAGGAAATCGCCGCGGATCCGGACAAGGCGCGTGATTATACCGCGCGGGGCAACCTGGTCGCGGTCATCACCAACGGCACCGCGGTGCTCGGGCTCGGCGCGATCGGGGCGCTGGCGTCGAAGCCGGTGATGGAGGGCAAGGCGGTGCTCTTCAAGAAATTCGCCGGGATCGACTGCTTCGATATCGAGATCGACCAGCTCGATCCGCAGGCGTTCATCGAGGCGGTCCGCGTGCTCGAGCCGACGTTCGGCGGGATCAATCTCGAGGACATCAAGGCGCCGGAATGCTTCGAGATCGAGACGAAGCTGCGCGAGGTGATGAACATCCCGGTGTTCCACGACGACCAGCACGGCACCGCGATCGTGTGTGCCGCCGCAGTGCGCAACGTGCTCGAACTGCGCGGCAAGCGGCTCGACCAGATGAAGCTGGTGACGTCGGGCGCAGGCGCGGCGGCGCTGGCGACGGTCGATCTGCTGGTGTCGATGGGGCTCAACCCCGAGAACGTGACGCTGACCGATATCGCCGGTGTCGTGCATGCCGATCGCGGCGACGTGATGCCGCCGAACATGGCGCGGTATGCGCGCAAGACGAATGCGCGGACCCTGCCGGACGTGCTGGAGGGGCGGACATCTTCCTCGGCCTGTCGGCGCCGCGCGTGCTGAAGCAGGAGTGGCTGCATCTGCTGGCGCCCGATCCGCTGATCCTGGCGCTGGCGAACCCGGAGCCCGAGATCCAGCCGGCGCTGGTGCATGCGACGCGGCCCGATGCGATCATCGCAACCGGGCGTTCGGATTTCCCGAACCAGGTCAACAACGTGCTGTGCTTCCCGTTCATTTTCCGCGGGGCGCTGGACGTGGGGGCGACCGAGATCAACGAGGCGATGAAGGTCGCGGCGGTCGACGCGATCGCGGCCCTCGCACGCGCTACGGCATCGGACGTGGTCGTTACCGCCTATGGTGGCGCGACGCCGGTGTTCGGGCCGACCTACATCATTCCCAAGCCGTTCGATCCGCGGCTGATCCTGCATGCCGCACCGGCGGTGGCGAAGGCGGCGATGGATTCGGGCGTGGCGACGCGGCCGATCGAGGATTTCGATGCGTATCTGCGCGACCTCGAAGTGTTCGTGTACCGTTCGGGCCAGCTGATGCGACCGATCTTCGCGCGCGCCAAGCAGGCGGGGCGCTCGATCGCGTATGGCGAGGGCGAGGACCCGCGGACGCTGCGCGCGGTGCAGACGGTGATCGACGAGGGGATCGGTCGGCCGGTGCTGATCGGGCGGCGCGAGGTGATCGCCGAGAAGATTGAGTCGAGCGGTCTGCGCATGACGATCGGCAGCGACGTCGAGGTGCTCGATCCGGCTACCGATCGCGAAGTGTTCGAGCCGTTGCTGGCGGGCTATAGCGCGCTGGTCGGCCGTCGTGGTACGCCGCCCGACAGCGCCGAGCGGGCGCTGCGGACCCGGCCCAGCGTGGCGGCGGCGATGCTGTTGCGCGAGGGACGCGTCGATGCGGCCTTGTGTGGCGGGATCGGCGACTGGTGGACGCAGATGACCTACGTCATGCCGCTGTTGCCGCGGATGCCGGGCGTGTCGCGGCTGTATGCGATGTCCGCGGTGATCCTGCGGACCGGCAGCCTGTTCTTCTGCGATACGCACGTGACGGTCGATCCGACCGCCGAGCAGATCGCCGAGATGACGATGCTGGCGGCCGAAGCGGTCCGCGCGTTCGCGATCGAGCCGAAGGCGGCACTGTTGTCGCATTCGAGCTTCGGTGCGTCGCGCTCGCCGTCCGCGCAGAAGATGCGCGCAGGACATGCGTTGCTGAAGGAGTTCGCGCCGGAGTTCGAGTTCGACGGCGAGATGCACGGCGATGCGGCGCTGTCCGAGGCGCTGCGGCGGCGGCTGGTCGGGGATAGCCCGCTGACCGGGTCGGCGAATTTGCTGGTGATGCCGAATATCGATGCGGCGAACATCGCGGTGTCGCTGTTGTCCGCCTCGACCGAGATCGGCGCCGATGGGGCCGATGTTGCTGGGGCTAGCGAAGCCGTTGCAGATGCTGGTGCCGAGCGTGACTGCGCGCGGTATCGTGAATTTGAGCGCGATCGCGGTGGGTCAGGCGGCGACGGTGAGCGAGACGGCGTAAGGCTTTTCTCCTTCTCTCCTTCCCTCCTTCTTCGCCCCCTGGAAGGAGGGTTGGGGGTGGGTCGGGTTCCGCACATCCGGACCGTTGGGGCTCGAACCGGCCTACCCACCCCAGCCCCTCCCTTTCAGGAGGAGAGCGCGGTTGTGGACGCGGCGAGCGTGGCGCGCATCAACGGCTTGGCTGCCTTGAGCAGCGCCGCGTCTTTCCAGCGATGCAAGAAAATGGTCGGAGCGACAGGATTCGAACCTGCGACCCCCACACCCCAGTGTGGTGCGCTACCAGGCTGCGCTACGCTCCGACCGAACGGGCCGCAAGGCGACCCGAGGGGCGCACTACGCGGGGTCCGCGCCGGATGCAAGTGCGAACACCGCGGCAATGTCAGCAGCCATCTCAGATGCGCCCGGTCGCATGACGCCCATGTCTCATCCTGTGGCGATCTGTTGCGCGCGGTTCCAAGCGATGATAGCGGGCGGACCAATGCGGGCGCGATGCGCGACGTCCTGCCCGACCCATCCTTCAAGCCGGACTTGGCCCTCGGCCAGCGACGGCCAGCCAGATACGGAACTCGATGTTCATCTCACCAGCTTATGCCCAGGCCGCAGACGGCGCCACGACGGCCGGGGCGGGATCGCCTCGTTCCTGAGCCTCGCGCCGCTCTTCCTCGTGTTCGTCGTGTTCTATTTCCTGATGATCCGCCCGCAGCAAAAGCGCATGAAGGCGCTGCAGGCGTCGGTCGCCGCGGTGAAGAAGAACGACAGCGTCGTGACGTCGGGCGGAATCCTCGGCAAGGTCACCAAGGTCGAGGATAATATCGTCGAGGTCGAGATTGCGCCGAACGTCCGCGTGCGCGTCGTCAAGGCGACGCTGACCGACATCACCAGCCCGAACACGAAACCGGCCAACGACTGATGCTGGATTTTCCGCGCTGGAAGGTCGGGTCGATCATCGGGTTGCTGGCGGCATTGTGCCTGCTGGCGATCCCGAGTTTCCTCCCCGAGAGCACCACGAGCAAATGGGGGTGGATCC
This sequence comes from Sphingomonas sp. AC411, assembly GCF_979253035.1. Lineage (NCBI taxonomy): Bacteria > Pseudomonadati > Pseudomonadota > Alphaproteobacteria > Sphingomonadales > Sphingomonadaceae > Sphingomonas > Sphingomonas sp. AC411. The sequence continues at coordinate 2,413,706 of NZ_CEEDAQ010000001.1, forward strand.
CGCATTCCCGCGTCAATCTCGGGCTGGATCTCGCCGGCGGCAGCTATCTGTTGCTCGAGGCGGATACCGCCGACCTCGCCGCGACGCGGATCGAGGCGATGCGCGACAGCGTGGCGGGCACGATGCGCAACGGAACCCCGCGGATCGAGATCGGCGACATCTCGACGCGTGGCGGCCAGCTGACCTTCCTGCTGCGTGACCCTTCGCAGGTCGATGCGGCGCGCGAGCGCCTGCTGGCGATCACCGGCGGTGGCGCGGGCATGAGCGGCCAGCGCGAATGGGACATCAACGTCGTCGACACGAGCCGCTTCGTGCTCAAGCCGACCGAGGCGGGCCTGACCCAGGCGATCGACACGGCGATGAACGATGCGACCGAAGTCGTCCGCCGCCGTATCGACGAACTCGGCACCAGGAGCCGACGATCGTTCGCCAAGGCGCGACGCGGATCGTCGTCCAGGTGCCGGGGCTGAAGAACCCGCAGGCGCTGAAGGATCTGCTCGGCAAGACCGCCAAGCTCGAGTTCAAGCTGGTCGATGAGAGTGCCGACCCAACTCAGCTCGCCAAGGGCATTGCGCCTGTCGGTAGCCAAGCGGTGCCTTATCCCGGCAATCCGAAGGGCAACCCGTTCGAGGCGCTGAAGCGTTCCGTGGTGATCTCGGGCGATCAGCTCGCCGACGCGCGGCAGGAGTTCGATCCGCAGACGAATGCGCCACAGATCGCGATCACGTTTGACGCGGTCGGCGGGCGTCGCTTCGCCAAGGTTACGACCGAGAACGTCAACAAGCCGTTCGCGATTATCCTCGACGGCAAGGTCATCTCGGTCGCCAACATCAACGAGCCGATCCTTGGCGGACGTGCATCGATCTCGGGCAATTATACGGTCGAGTCGGCGAACGCGCTGGCGATCTCGTTGCGATCGGGCAAGCTGCCGGTCGCGCTGAAGACGATCGCCGAGAGCACCGTCAGCCCCGATCTGGGCAAGGATTCGATCCGCGCCGGCGTGCTGGCGTCGATCGTCGCCGCGCTGCTCGTGATCGTGTTCATGTTCGTGACCTATGGCCGGTTCGGCCTGTATGCGAACCTCGCGGTGGTCATCAACATCCTGGTCATCGTCGCCGTCATGGCGATGCTGAACGCGACTTTGACGCTACCCGGTATCGCCGGGTTCGTGCTGACGATCGGTACCGCGGTGGATGCCAACGTGCTGATCAACGAGCGTATTCGCGAGGAGCGGCGACGCGGGCGTAGCGTCGTCCAGTCGGTCGAGCTTGGCTACAAGGAAGCGAGCCGGACGATCTTCGAGGCCAACGTGACCCACGCCATCACCGGCGTGATCATGCTGTTGCTCGGCTCGGGGCCGGTGAAGGGCTTCGCGGTCGTGCTGTTGATCGGGATCTGCACGTCGGTGTTCACCGCCGTCACGTTCACCCGGATGATGGTCGCGCTGTGGCTGCGGAAGAACCGCCCCACCACGATCAATATTTGAGGCGGGAGATAACCATGCGCCTGCTGAAACTCGTACCCGACAACACGAACCTGAAGTTCGTCTCGCTCCGCAAATGGGCGTTCGGGCTGACCCTGCTGCTGTCGTTGCTGGCGGCCGGACTCGTCGTCACCAAGGGCCTCAACATGGGCGTCGACTTCGTCGGCGGCGTGCTGATCGAAGAGAAGTTCGCGACCGCGCCGTCGATCGACGCGGTCCGCACCGAAGTCGACCGGCTCGGCGTCGGCGAGGCCTCGATCCAGTCGTTCAGCGATCCCAAGACGCTGTCGATCCGCCTGCCCGTTCCCGCCGGTGACGAAGGCGCGACCAACCGCCTCGTCAAGAAGGTATCGGACGATCTGGCCGTGAAGTTCCCGGTGCGACCTTCTCGAAATACGACACGATCTCGGGCAAGGTTTCGGACGAGCTGATCAGCAAGGGTCTGCTCGCGGTCGGCCTTGCGATCCTTGGCATCGCGCTGTTCGCGGTGGTGCGGTTCGAGTGGCAGTTCGGCGTCTCGACCGTCGTCGCGATCGTTCACGATCTGTTGATGACGCTCGGTTTCTTCGCGCTGACGCAGTTCGAGTTCGACCTGAACATCGTTGCAGCGGTGCTGACGATCATCTCCTATTCGATCAACGACAAGATCGTGATCGACGACCGTATCCGCGAAAACATGCGCCGGTATCGGAAGATGGACATGCGCGAGATCATCGATCTATCGGTGAACGAGACGCTGCCGCGTACCGTGATGACGTCGGTGACCATCCTGCTCGCGCTGTTCGCGATGCTGATCCTTGGTGGCCACGTGCTGCGCGGGTTCACCGCGGCGATGATCCTGGGTATCGTCGTCGGGACGTACTCGTCGATCTACGTGTCGTCGTCGCTGCTGATCACGCTGGGGCTGCGTGCCGATCCTGCACCGCGCAAGGGCGGCGTTCAGGATGGCGCCGAGCGGGTGGGTCCGAAGGTCGAGCGTTGAGGATGGACCGCGAGAAGACCGATGGGCCGATGATCTCGGCCATCGGTCGCGGTGGGTTCAAGGTCGACGACGGCTATTACACCGCGCTCGCGATCAGCCCCGAGCGCGCGGACGGCTGGGAGCCGCCGGCGTTCGAGGCGCTGGGCGAGGCGGACGTTGGGGCGTTGCTCGCGCTCGATCCGCCGCCCGAGTTCCTGTTGCTGGGAACGGGTTCGGCGTTGCGCCAGCCTCCCTCGCCTTCAAGCGCGCGGTCGAGGCGCGCGGGTTCGGGATCGAGGCGATGGACAGCCGCGCCGCCGCTCGCGCCTGGGCGGTGCTGCGCGGCGAAGGTCGCTGGATCGTGGCGGCGCTCTACCCCTCGAAGGGTGATCCGCGACTAGCGCCGCCAGATGCGCGTACAGCGTCGCGGTATTTCTCTCCCACGTAAATCCAGCGGCCATCGCCCGCGTCGCGGTGCACGGCGGCGGGTTCGCCAGCAGGTCGCCGATCGCGGCCGCGAACGCCAGCGGATCGCCGATCGTCACGCGACCGGCATCGGGTGCAGTCACGACTTCGCGCGCGCCACCGGCATTGGTGATGACGATCGGCGTACCGCAGGCCAGCGACTCTACCCAGACGTTGGCGAGGCCTTCCGAACTGGAGGCCAGCGCACCAACATCGGCGGCGGCGATCAATTCGGGCAATTCGGCATGCGGCACCGCGCCCAACAGGCGGATGCGGTCACCGACGCCGAGCTGGGCGATCAACGCCTCCAACGCGGCGCGCGCGGGTCCGTGCCCCGCGATCAGGAGGGTAACCCGGGTAATGCGGCTACCGCCTCGATGACGATGTCGTGGCCCTTGCGCGGCAAGAGCCCGCCGATGGCGATGACCAGCGGACCGTGCACGCCGAGCTTGGCCTTGGCCGATGCACGGTCGTCGGCGGGGCGGAAGCGGTCCTGGTCGACACCGGTATAATGGACCGTGATCCGCCCTGCCGGCATGCCGAGCGCGACCATGTCGGCCTTCATCGCCTTGCTGACCGCGAGCACGCCGGCGGCGCCCTGCCCTGCCCTGCGAACCTGCGCGGCGGTGGCGGGTGCCTCGCCCCAATGGTGGATGTCGGAGCCGCGCGCCTTGATCGACACGGGGACGCCGTAGCGCTGGCCGAGTGCGACGGCGGCGGGGCCGTCGGGGAAGAAGAACGACGCGTCGATCACGTCGAAGGCGAAGGTTTCGCGGAGAGTATCAAGCAGCGGCACGAGCGCGCGTTCCAACGCGGCGGCGTGGTAGCGCCCTTGGGTGAACGGGAGCGCGGTAAAGCGCGGGCGGTGGACATCGACGCCCTTCCAGGTTTCGCGCATCGGGAGGGTGGCGAGGCTGGAATAGTGGCCGATGCGGCGGAGTGGGCCCGGGGGTAGGCCGACCGGTGCTATTGCTACCAGCGACACGTCGGGGTGCGCAGCGAGGCCAAGCGTCTGGCGTTCGACGAAGACGCCGAAATTCGGGCAGGTCGCGTCGGGGAACAGCGACGAAAGGGTAAGGATGCGGAGCATGTGGGTAGGGATATAGCGCGGTGCGGGTTAATTGGGCGTTCCCCCTGGCTTTCCACCCCGGCGGAGGCCGGGCCCAATTGGAAAGGTGGCAATAACGGCTTGCTGCCATCCTTTAACAACGTCCCCAAACTGGGCCCCGGCCTCCGCCGGGGTGGTGTTCTCTCCAGAGCGGCGGAACTTCCATGCCCCGCCGCCGCCCAGTCAGATCCGCTTCGTGCCCGGGTATGCGAACAGCACGTCTGCGTCCGCGCTGGTCGACACCGTCTCGCTGCCGGTCATCGTGGCGCATTCACCCGCCTTGAACGCCACCCCTGCGACGTCGCCCGAGCCGGTGATCGGGATCACCCAGCCGGTCGTGCCCTCGGGAAGGTTGACGACATGGTCGCCGCCCTTCCAGCGTTCGAGCACGAATTTCGGTCCCTCGACCATGATCGTACGGCCGGTCTCGATCTCGATCGGCGGTGCGACGGGAACGTACGGGTTCGGGTCGGCGACTTCGACGCCATCGTCGAGGTGAAGCTCGCGGTCGCTGCCGTAGTCGTAGAGGCGATAGGTGGTCTCGGAATTCTGCTGGACCTCGATCACGGTCAGGCCGCCGCCGATCGCGTGGATCGTGTCGGACGCGCAGTACATGAAGTCGCCCGGCTTGACCGGCTTCCAGTCGAGCTTGTCCTCGATCGTGCCGTCGATCGCCGAGGCGCGCAGTTCGTCCTTCGACATCGGCTGCTTCGTGCCGACCGCGATCGTCGAGTCGGGCTCGGCGGCGAGGATCGTCCAGCACTCGTCCTTGCCGCGCGGCAGGCCGCGCTCGTGCGCCTGGTCGTCGTCGGGATGGACCTGGACCGACAGCTTCTGCGACGTGAACAGGTATTTGATCAGCAGGTCGGGCGTCGTGTTGCCGGGCTCCTGGAACCAGACTTCACCGATTGGCGGCGAGCCCGCGGCCGGATCCTCGAAACCAGGCCAGAGCGTGTCGCGACCCCAGGGCTTTCGACGCGGTGGGTGTGCAACAATGTGGCCGGCATGACATGATCCTCGACGTGAATGACGCAATGGGAATGGAGCGCCAACGCACGACTATTGCCGTGTGATCCGGCCGGCGGAAAGGCCCAATGCGGGTATGGCGAAAGGGATTGTTCGCCAAGCCCCGCATACGCTAAGGACAACGCCAATGCGTATCCCCCAGTCTCGTGCCCTCGCGGTCACGCTCATCGCCGCGCTTGCGCTCCCCATGGCCGGTTGTGCGAGCGGTCGCGCGTCCAAGGGCGACCTGCCCTATGTCGCGCGCGACGTGGGCACGCTGTATTCGACCGCCAAGGCGCGGCTCGACCAGGGACGCTACAAGGAAGCAGCCCAGCTGTTCGACGAGGTCGAGCGCCAGCATCCCTATTCGATCTGGGCACGCCGCGCGCAGATCATGTCGGCGTTCAGCTATTACCTCGCCAAGGACTACACCGCGTCGATCAGCTCGGCGCAGCGCTTCCTCGCGGTGCATCCGGGTAACCGCGACGCGCCTTACGCCTATTACCTGATCGCGCTCGGCTATTACGAGCAGATCACCGACGTCACGCGCGACCAGAAGATCACGCGGCAGGCGCTCGACTCGCTCGGCGAGCTGATGCGGCGCTATCCGAACACGCGCTATGCGTCGGATGCACGCCTCAAGATCGATCTGGTCAACGACCATCTCGCCGGCAAGGAGATGGAGATCGGGCGCTTCTACGAGACGCGCGGCCAGTGGCTCGCGGCGAACGGCAGGTTCCGCACGGTGATCGACAAGTTCCAGCAGACGACGCACACGCCCGAGGCGCTGATGCGGTTGACCGAGACGTATCTGGCACTCGGCGTGCCGGTCGAAGCGGAGAAGGCCGGTGCGGTGCTGGGGCGCAACTATCCCGGGACCGACTGGTATCAGCATGCGTATGATCTGCTGAAGAAGAACCAGGTGCCGGCCGTGCCGCCGCTGAAGCCGGGCGAGCAGGTGGTGCCGGTCGGAACCAAGGGTACGCCGTCGGTGATGGTCGAGCTGGACGAGCCGGGTTCGACCCCGACCGGCCCGGCAGAGCGCGCGCCGGCGCCGCGGTCGGCCGGGCAGCCGTCCAACACCGGAAGCTGACGCGCGTCCTCGGGCGATAGAGGCGCGGGTCGTCGGGTTGGAACATAGGGGGATCGCATTGCGCGCCCGTTCGTCTATGGCGGACATCCTATGCTGACCGAACTTTCCATTCGCGACGTGGTGCTGATCGAGGCGCTGGATCTGGGATTTGGCGAAGGGCTCGGCGTGCTCACCGGCGAGACCGGGGCGGGCAAGTCGATCCTGCTCGATGCGCTGGGGCTGGCGCTGGGCGGGCGCGGCGACAGTGGGCTGGTGCGGCATGGCGCGGCGCAGGCGGTGGTGACCGCGACCTTCGACGCCCCTGCCCCTGAATCGCCACTTGCGCTGTTGTTCGGCGAGAACGGGCTGGAGATCGAGCGCGGTGAACCGCTGATCGTGAAGCGGATCGTCAAGGCGGATGGCGGCAGTCGCGGGTTCGTCAACGACCAGCCGGCGTCGGCCGGGCTGCTGCGCGAGATGGCACCGCATCTGGTCGAGATCCACGGCCAGCATGACGAGCGCGGACTGCTGAACGCGCGCGGGCATCGGGCGTTGCTGGATACTTTCGGGCGGACCGAGCCTGGGGCTACCGGTAAGGCGTATGCGGCGTTTCGTGCGGCCGAGGCGGAGCTTGCCGCCGCCCGTGCGGATATCGAGACGGCCGCGCGGGATCGCGAGTGGCTGGAGCATACCGTTGCAGAGCTGACCGCGCTGGCGCCGGTCGCGGGCGAGGAAGAGACGCTGGCGGATACGCGGCGATCGATGCAGCGCGCGGAGAAGATCGCGGACGACCTGGCGGCGATCGACGATTTCCTCGAGGGCAAGGACGGCGGGATGGCGAAGCTGCGCCAGGCCGCGCGGGTGCTCGAGCGGATCGCGGAGGATCATGTCGCGCTCGGCAATGCGTTGGCGGCGGTCGATCGCGCGGTGATCGAGGCGTCGGTGGCCGAAGAGAGCCTGCGCGATGCGCGGGCGGACATGGCCTATGATCCGCGCGCGCTGGAGGATGACGAGGCGCGGTTGTTCGAGCTTCGGGCGATGGCGCGCAAGCACCGCGTGCAGCCGGATGACCTAGCGGCGCTGGCGGACGAGATGCGCGCGCGGCTGGAGCGGCTCGATGCGGGCGAAGGCGGGATTGCGGTTATTGAAGCGCGGGTGGCTGCTGCGCGGAAGGCGTTCGACGTGGCCTCGGATGCACTGACCAAGCGGCGGTTGGCGGCTGCCAAGCGCCTCGACGTGGCGGTGGCAGGGGAACTGGCGCCGTTGAAACTGGATGCGGCTCGGTTCCAGACCGTGGTTGCGCCGCTCGGCGAAGAAGGCTGGTCGCCGGCGGGCAAGGACCGCGTCGAGTTCGAGATCTCGACCAACCCGGGCGCGCCGTTCGCGGCGCTGACCAAGATCGCGTCGGGCGGCGAGTTGTCGCGCTTCATCCTCGCGCTGAAGGTGGCGCTGGCGGAAGAGGGCGGCGCGTCGACGATGGTGTTTGACGAGATCGATCGGGGGTCGGTGGTGCTGTGGCGAGTGCGATCGGCGAACGACTCGCGCGGCTGGCGCAGAGCACGCAGTTGCTGGTGGTAACGCATAGCCCACAGGTCGCGGCGCGCGGCGCGAAGCACTTGCTGATCGCCAAGAGCAGCGACGGAACGGTCACGCGGACCGGCGTGCGCGCGCTGACCGAGGATGAACGGCGCGAGGAGATTGCGCGGATGCTGTCGGGCGCGCAGATTACAGACGAGGCGCGGGCTCAGGCGGAGCGGTTGCTGGAGCAGGCTTGAGGCTTTGACGTACGGCCAACTTCTCTCCCTCCCTGAAAGGGAGGGGAGCCGACATTTCCGGGGCGGGGTCAGCTGAAGTCGGCCAGCTTTCCTACAGGCCTCCCGTTGGTCAGGGCATAGCCTGTCTCGGGTGGCCCAGATGGATCTTCAGCACCGGCACGACGATATAATCGCCGCCGACTTTCCGCAGGCCGTGGAGGGCTCGGCTGCCGAACGCGCCGTCTTTGTGGATCGCGGCGTGGATCGGCGCTTGTTCGGTGTGAATCATGTCGTCGAGCCCGGCCGCACTGGCGTCGGAGCGCGGCCATAACGATTGCTGGAGCCGGTCGTCGGCGGACGAGCCGTCGTTCCAGTCGTAGCCGATCGCTGGAGCCGACGTAGGGAAATGCGCTGCGCCGTGGCGGGAGCCGAGCAGAGCATCACGAACAGTGTAACTGCTGTTTTCATCGTACCCTCCCACATCCACACCGGCGAAGGCCGGGCCCAGTTGGGGAAGGTTGGTTGGTGACCTCGGCACTTGGTTACAACGGCCTTGCCAACTGGGCCCCGGCCTTCGCCGTGGTGTGATAGGGCGATTGGGGTGGACGACAGGCGCGTTACAGGACTCCGCTGCCACCAGTCGCCGCGAAGGCGCTGCCGCTGGTGAAGCTCGTTCCCGTCTCCGCCAGCGTCACGAACAGCGACGCCAGTTCCGCCGGCTGCCCCGCACGGCCGAGCGGCGTGTCCTGGCCGAACTCGCCCATCTGGCCCGGAAGCTGCCCGCCGGCGACCTGGAGCGGCGTCCAGACCGGGCCCGGCGCGACCATGTTGACGCGGATGCCCTTCTTGCCGAGCTGTTTCGCCAGCCCCTTGGTGAAGATCAGGATCGCGCCCTTGGTGGTGGCGTAATCCAGCAGTTCCTCGCCCGGATCGACCGAATTGACCGACCCCGTGTTGATGATCGACGCGCCCGGCTTCATCAGCGGGATCGCCGCCTTGCAGAGGTGGAACATCGCGTAGACGTTGGTCTTCATCGTCCGGTCGAACTGCTCGAAGCTGATCTCGGCGATCGACGCCTTCGACTGCTGGTAGGCGGCGTTGTTGACGAGGATGTCGAGCCCGCCGAGTTCGCGGTTCGCACGCGCGATCAGGTCGGTGCAGAATTTCGCGTCGGTCAGGTCGCCGGGGATCAGCACGACCTTTCGCCCCTCGGCGCGGAGCAGCTTGGCGACGTCCTGCGCATCGGGTTCTTCGGTCGGGTAATAGTTGATTGCGACGTCGGCGCCTTCGCGCGAGAACGCGATGACCGCCGCGCGACCGATGCCCGAGTCGCCGCCGGTCACCAGCGCCTTGCGGCCTTGGAGACGACCTGAACCGCGATAGCTGGTCTCGCCGCAATCGGGCACGGGGCGCATGTCGCGCTGGAGGGCCGGCCATTTCTGGCGCTGTTCGGGGAAGGGCGTCGAGACGAAGCGCGTCTGCGGATCGGCGAGTTGCGCCTGCCCCGCCCCTGCCCTTGCGCGAAGGCGGGGCTGCCGCAGCGGCGAGGCCGGTGACGGCGGCGCCCTTGAAGAGATCTCGGCGGCTGGTGTCGGTCATGATGGCGCTTCCCGGAAAGATTGTCCTGGAATGTCAGCGCGCAAGTCAGGCGAATGTTCACGCCATCTTGATCCAGGTCTTGTCGAAAGACGCCCCCTCCCTAACCCGGCACGATGACCGACCTTCCCGCGACCGAGACCGAAGCCGCCGCCGAGCTGGAGACGCTCGCCGCGCAGATCGCGTATCATAATGCGCGCTATCATACCGACGACGCGCCCGAGATCAGCGATGCGGAGTATGACGCGCTGGTGCGGCGCAATGCAGCGATCGAGGCGGCGTTCCCGGGCGCGGTGCGGAGCGATTCGCCGAGTCGGACCGTGGGTGCGGCACCTGCCGGGCATCTGGCGAAGGTCGCGCATGCCAAGGCGATGATGAGCCTCGACAATGCGTTCGCGGACGAGGAGGTCGAGGAATTCGTCGCGCGCGTGCGCCGGTTCCTGAAGCTGGCGGAGGACACGCCGGTGGCGCTGACCGCGGAGCCGAAGATCGACGGGTTGTCGTGTTCGCTGCGATATGAGGACGGGCGGCTGGTGCAGGCGCTGACCCAGGGCGACGGGCAGGTCGGCGAGGATGTTACGGCGAACGTCCGAACCATCAGCGACATCCCGCAGACCTTGCAGGGTGAAGCCCCGCGATCTTCGAGGTTCGCGGCGAAGTCTATATGGCGAAGGACGACTTCGCCGCGCTCAACGCGCGCCTGCTCGCCGAGGCGGAGGAGATCGGCAAGGACGCGCGGCAGTTCGCCAATCCACGCAACGCCGCCGCGGGGTCGCTGCGCCAGAAGGACGCGACCGTGACCGCCAGTCGGACACTGCGATTCCTCGCACATGGCTGGGGCGAGGCGAGCGTGGTACCGGGCGAAACCCAGGCCCAAGTCGTCGACACCTTGCGGGGCTGGGGTTTTCCGATCGCCGATGGGTTTGCGCGGGTCGAGGGGACGGCGGCGGCGCTCGACGTGTATCGTCGGATCGAAGCCGAGCGCGCCGACCTCCCGTTCGATATCGATGGTGTCGTCTACAAGGTCGATCGGCTCGACTGGCAGGCGCGACTCGGTCAGGTCGCAAAGGCGCCACGCTGGGCGATCGCGCACAAGTTTCCCGCCGAGCGTGCGCAGACGGTGCTGGAGAAGATCGACATCCAGGTCGGGCGGACCGGCGCGATGACCCCGTTGCGCGGCTATCCCCGTCACCGTCGGCGGTGTCGTCGTGACCAACGCGACGCTGCACAATGCCGACGAGATCGAGCGGCTCGGCGTCCGGCCGGGCGACCGCGTCCTCGTCCAGCGCGCCGGCGACGTGATCCCGCAGATCGTCGAGAACCTGACACCGGACGCCGAGCGCGAGGCGTATGTCTTCCCGCATGTCTGCCCCGAATGCGGGTCCGCCGCCGAGCGCGAGGAGGGCGAGGTCGTCTATCGCTGCACCGGCGGGCTGATCTGCCCGGCGCAGCGGGTCGAGCGGCTGATCCACTTCGCCTCGCGCCATGCGTTCGACATCGGCGGCCTCGGCCAGACGCTGATCGAGGCCTTCTTCCGCGACGGGTTGATCGAGTCGCCCGCCGACATCTTCCGCTTGACCGAGGAGCAGCTCGCCGCGCGAAGAAGGACGGGCGCGTGTGGGCGGCGAAGGTGATCGCGGCGATCGAGCAGAAGCGGACGATCCCGCTCGACCGGTTCCTGTTCTCGCTCGGCATCCGCCACGTCGGCGAGATTACCGCGCGTGACCTCGCGCGGCGCTATGTGTCGGCCCGCGCGCTTGGCTCGGTGCTGCGTCACGCGGTGTTCCTGCGCGGCCAGATCGAACCGGTGATCGGCGAACCCGAGCGGAAGTTCGTGCTTCGCCGCGATAAGCTGCTGGTCGGTGCGATCGAGACCGCGGGGATCGGCCCCGAGGTCGCCAGCGCGCTGGTCGGCTTCTGCGCCGAGCCGCACAACCGCCGAGTCGTGTTTGACCTGTTGCGCGAAGTGAAGCCTGCGGACGTGGTCCACGAAACCCGCGAGTCGCCGGTGACGGGCCAGATCCTCGTCTTCACGGGCAGCCTGGAAACGCTCAGTCGCGACGAGGCCAAGGTGCAGGCGGAGGCGCTCGGCGCGCGCGTTGCCGCGTCGGTATCGACCAAGACCGGGCTGGTGATCGCAGGCCCCGGCGCGGGCTCTAAACTGAAGAAGGCCACCGAACTTGGGATCCGCGTGATCACCGAAGCCGAGTGGGCGGAGCTCGTCGCCGCGAGCTGAAGCAGGGTCCAATCGCCTTTGGTTCCATCGCGGCCGAAACGGTTCCACTGCGTGGCTTTTGCAACGCAGCGAGACGGAGTTCGTTCGTGACACTTCCCGACTCGCCAATGTCACAGAACCGAAATATCCCGCGTGCAGGGGCACGGATGTCCGGTGGGAAAGCCGACATTCAGAGCTACAGGCTCTAAGGGGACATTATTCAGATGCGTACCATGCTTGCTTGCGGCGTTGCATTCGCCGCGCTCATGATTCCGGCTGCGGCCTTCGCTCAGTCTACCGGTTCACAGTCGTTCGATGAATCGAGCGAAATCGTCGTCAGCGGCACCAAGGAAAAGGCTGTCGGCGGCGTCGAGATCCCCGACTCGCCCAAGGCGAAGGTCCTGATCACGAGCGAGCTGATCCAGCGCCAGCGCGTCGGCCAGTCGATCAACGAAGTTCTCAACCTCGTCCCCGGTGTCAGCTTCACCAACAACGATCCCTGGGGTTCGTCGGGCGGTTCGTTCACGATCCGCGGCTTCAGTTCGGACCGCATCTCGCAGACGTTCGACGGTGTCCCGCTCAACGATTCGGGCAACTATGCCGTCTACACGAACCAGCAACTTGACAGCGAGCTGATCGAGAACGTCAACGTCAACCTGGGTTCGACCGACGTCGACAGCCCCACTGCATCGGCAGTCGGCGGCACCGTCAACATCAACTCCCTCGCCACCAGCGACACGATGGGCGCGCTGGTGACCGGGTCGTACGGCAACATCATCGCACCGGGTGCGGGCGACCGCCCCTATACGCGCGTATTCGGCCTGATTCAGACCGGCGACATCACCGGCCACGGCACCAAGGCGTGGTTCGCGGCGTCGAACCTGCACAACGAGCCCGCCTTTGCCAACTATGGCGGCGTGCAGAAGTCGCAGTTCAACGCGAAGGTTTCGCAGGACATCGGCAGCAACGGCGACTTCATCTCGCTGGCCGGCCATTACAACGTCAACCGCAACAACTTCGGTGGTTCGCCCTGACCGCAGCCGGATCGGTCGCACCGAACGGCGATATCGTCATCGACAAGCGCCGTCGCTTCTACAACATCGGCACGACCGCAGTTAACGGCGGCTACCCATGCAACACCGCCGCTGCACGCCCGGGCGTCGCGGACACGACCAACCTTTGCGGCACCCAGTTCGAGCGCCGCTTCAACCCGTCGAACACGGGCAACATCCGTCTGAACTCGCGCTACACACTGTCGGAAGGCCTCGTCTTCTCGGTCGACGGCGCCTACCAGACGACCAAAGCCAATGGCGGCGGCACCGTGACCGGTATCGAAGCTGCTGGCGGTACCGTCGCTGCGCCGCGCTTCGGCTTCGTCGGCAACGCCTATAATCTGGGTCGCGACCTGAACGGCGACGGCGATCTGCTCGATCGCGTCACCGTGCTCGCGCCGAGCCAGACCAAGACCGACCGCTACACCGCGGTCGCCAACCTGAGCTACGAGCTCAACCCGTTCAACCGCGTCCGCCTGTCGTACACCTTCGATCGTGCCAAGCATCGCCAGACCGGCGAACTCGGCTTCATCGATGCCGGCGGCGAGCCGTTCGACGTGTTCCCGGTCAACGATCCGATCGTCGACGCCAACGGCGCGGTGGTCCAGAAGCGCAACCGCAAGTCGTTCGCGACGCTGCATCAGGCTGCCGGCGAGTATCGCGGCCAGTTCATCGACGAGAAGCTGACCGTCCTGCTCGGCGCGCGCGTCCCGTTCTTCAAGCGCGACCTGAACAACTACTGCTACACCACGTCATCGGCCGGTTTCGTCGACTGCATCTCGAGCGGTTCGACGGCGGCCTACGAGGCTGGAGCCCCGTACGTCATCGCCGCCAATGGCGCCGCGTCGGGTTCCGCACCGCCGCAGTCGCGCACGTACAAGTATGACAAGATCCTGCCGAACGTCGGCGCGACCTTCCGCCTGACCCCGACGACCAGCGTCGCGGCCAACTATGCCAAGAACATTTCGGTTCCCGGCACCGACACGCTGTACAACTCGCTGTACATTCCCGCGAACAACGCTGCGGCGCAGCCCGAGGCGGAAACCTCGGACAGCTTCGACCTGAGCCTGCGGTATCAGCGCAGCATCGTCCAGGCGGCGATCACCGGCTGGTATTCGAAGTACCAGAACCGCATCGTTTCGGCTTACAACATCGAGTGCGACTGCTCGGTCGACACCAACCTCGGCGCGGTCGAGAAGTACGGCATCGACGGCAGCGTTTCGGTTCGTCCGATCCCGCAGGTCCTGGCCTATGTGTTCGGTTCGTACATCCATTCGGAGATCGAGAACGACGTTCCGGGGCGTTCCGGGGCGCTGGTCGCAACGGCCGGCAAGCGTGAGCGCAACACGCCGAAGTTCATGTACGGCGGCCGCCTGCAGGGGTCGTTGGGCGACCTGGATATCGGCGGCCAGGTCAAGTACACCGGCTCGCGCTTCCTGAACGACATCAACACGCAGAAGTTCGGTGGGTACACGGTGGTCGATCTCGACGTCCGCTACTCGCTCGCCAGCTTCGGCCTGCCGAAGACCGCGATCCAGCTGAACCTGACGAACCTGTTCGACGAGTTCTACATCGGTTCGTTCACCGGCGGCCTGACCACCGCAAACTCGACCAATGTGAACTTCGGTTCGCCGCGGGCGATCAGCGCTTCGCTCCTCGTCGGCTTCTAAGCCTTCGATACCGCAGCTTGAAAGGCCGCCGTTCCCCTCGAGGAGCGGCGGCCTTTTTCGTCTTTAGCGGGGGCGGAGGCGGTCGATGGTGATGACGAGACCGCGCATTCGGGGACGGGCCGGTCTTCTCCCTTCGCTGGAAGGAAGGGGTAGGGGGCGGCTCGGCCCGCTTGAGCCGCGAGATGGGGTTTGCGGAAGCCTACCCACCCCCGGCCCTCCCTTTCAGGGAGGGGGAAGATGGTGGCCGGTGGGGTGTTCTAGCGCGCTCTTTCTGGTCTTGGCTCCGGACCAGTAGGAAGCCACATTCCGAACTTACGCCCCTTGCACCGTCGCAGCTTTTGCGTGTCTCCGTCGCGGCGTGTAAGACCGCGGGCCAATGGCTACCCCTTCCGTCTCGTCCCCCGGCTCGTCCGCGCTCAACTCGTCCGCCCTGAACTCGGCCCGGCGCCTGCCCTTCACCGCGCGACCGTTCTTCGAGAACAAGGCGCGCGCGTTCTGGATTTTGCAGGCGGTCGGGTGGAGCGGGTATCTGCTGCTGCGCGGGGTCGTCTCGATCTCGAACGGGCTGTCGCTCGACGGGGTGATCCCGGTGATCGTCGAGGCGATCGTCGGATACCGCATCACGCTGCTGCTCTCGACGATGTACGGCCAGTATCGGCAGATGAACCGGCTGGTCGGGATTTTCCTGACGATCGCGACGCTCGCTGCGGCGACGTTCCTGTACGCGGTGCTCGACGCTTTCACCTTCTCGTTCATCGCGACGTCGACGCCGGGGGTGACGCTGACGCGGTTGCTGGGGTCGGTGTATGTCACCTTCACCGTGCTGTTCGGCTGGTCGGCGCTGTATTTCGGGATCAATTTCTACCTTATCGTCGAGGCGCAGATCGACCAGATGGAGCATCTGGAGAACCAGGCGTCCACGGCGCAGCTGGCGATGCTGCGCTATCAGCTCAATCCGCATTTCCTGTTCAACACGCTCAACTCGATCTCGACGCTGGTGCTGCTCAAGCAGACCGAGCGGGCGAACGCGATGTTGTCACGGCTGTCGTCGTTCCTGCGCTACACCCTGGCCAACGAACCGACCGCGCATGTCACCGTCGCGCAGGAGGTGGATCAGCTGAAGCTGTATCTGGAGATCGAGAAGATGCGCTTCGAGGATCGGATGCGGCCGAAGTTCGACATCGATCCGCGCGCCGAACGGGCGAGATTGCCGTCGCTGCTGCTGCAACCCCTCGTCGAAAACGCGATCAAATACGCCGTCACCCCGCAGGAAGAAGGCGCCGATATCCACGTCGAAGTGCGTCTTGCCGGGGAACGGGTGCAGATCGCCGTATCCGATACCGGTCCGGGCTTGATCGAGGGCCGGATCGGGTCAAGCCATTCGACCGGCGTGGGGCTCGCTAATATTAGAGACAGGTTGGTGCAGGCATATGGCCCCGACCACCGTTTCGAAACCCGCTCCACGCCGGCTGGAGGCTTCTCGGTGGAAATCGAGATCCCGTATCAGCTGGAAGACGTGAACAGAGAGGCCGCATGACCATCCGTACCATTCTCGTCGACGACGAGCCGCTGGCGATCCAGGGGCTGGAACTCCGACTCCAGGCCCATGAAGACGTCGAGATCATCGAAAAATGCTCGAACGGCCGCGAGGCGATCTGCGCGATCAAGACGCACAAGCCCGACTTGGTCTTCCTCGATATCCAGATGCCGGGGTTCGACGGGTTCTCCGTCGTGCAGGGCCTGATGGAGGTCGAACCGCCGCTGTTCGTGTTCGTCACGGCGTATTCGGACCATGCGTTGCGCGCGTTCGAGGCGCAGGCGGTCGATTATCTGATGAAGCCGGTCGAGGAATCACGGCTGGCCGATACGATAGAGCGGGTTCGGCAGCGTTTGTCGGAGAAGCGCGGCGTCGAGGAAGTCGATCGGTTGCGCGAAGTGCTGGCCGACGTCGCGCCCGATGCGGCGGCGGACATGCCGGACGGGGATGCCGTGTCGGCGAACCGGTTCGAGAAGCTCATCAACATCAAGGATCGCGGGCAGATCTTCCGCGTCGACGTCGACACGATCGAGCGGATCGATGCGGCCGGCGATTATATGTGCATCTATACCGGCGATAATACGCTGATCCTGCGCGAAACGATGAAGGATCTGGAGAAGCGGCTCGATCCGCGGCGGTTCCAGCGGGTGCATCGGTCGACGATCGTTAATTTGGATCTGGTGAAGCAGGTCAAGCCGCATACCAATGGGGAATGCTTCCTGGTGCTGAATTCCGGGGCGAGCGTGAAGGTTTCTCGGTCGTATCGTGATGTGGTGGCGCGGTTCGTTCACTGAGGTTTTGATCCTCCCCTAAAAGGGGTGGATGGCGAAGCCAGGCGGAGGGGTATCGCCCTCCCGATAGCGTGACACCCCTCCGTCAGCCCTGCGGGCTGCCCCTCCCCTTGCAGGGGAGGATGGAGGGGTGTCGAGCGCCCCTCATTAACCAGTCCCTAAAACCCCTCACCTAAAGCGGGGGGATGAAGACGTCGGGTTTCGGCCTTTATCCGCATGCGCTGATCAGCCTGCCCGCGTTGGTGATGGCGACCTCCTGCGTGCCGTCCGAGCGGCCTGCGGCGGTCGCCCGGGTTCAGCCCGAACGTAATTCTCGCGCTCTGTTGGAGCGGATGGCACTGCATGTGCCGGATGATATCTCGGCGAAGATCGCGACGGCCGCGCCTGATATGCCGTCTGCAGTTACGGCGCCATTCGTTGCGCCGCCCTTTGTGACTTCGAACTCTAGTGATGACGCCAGCCGGGCGGCGGAGTGCCTGACGGCGGCGGTGTATTACGAAGCGCGGTCGCCAGTCGGTGGAAGGGCAGCGGGCGGTGGCGCAGGTCGTGTTGAACCGGGTGCGTGACCGGGCCTTTCCGAACAGCGTCTGCGGAGTCGTGTATCAGGGCGCGGAGCGGCGGACGGGATGCCAGTTCAGCTTTACGTGCGATGGCTCGATGAACCGGCCGCAGGAATTGGGGGCTTGGGATCGCGCGCGCGCGGTTGCGGCGGCGGCGCTTAGCGGGAGCGTGTACGCGCCTGTCGGAGCGGCGACGTCGTTTCATACGACGAGCATTTTGCCGTGGTGGGCGTCGAGTCTTGCGCGGATCACGACGGTTGGGGCGCATGTGTTTTACCGCTGGCAGGGGCGCTGGAGCGGGCTCTGACGTTTCGGCAGGCTTATGCTGGGGTTGAGCCTGGGATTCTGGAGTTTTGATCTGGCGGGCGGCAATAGTGTGGCGGCGGTTGCGGCACAGGTTGCCGGGGTTTCGGTACATTATGGGAATCGGGAAGCCGTTGCGGACTTGAGTGAGGCACCGATAGACACGCCGCATGGGGTGACGGTGCACCGGGGGTGCCGCGCTCCGGCTCGACGATTGCGGGTGCCGCGGTCGTGCAGACGCGGTTGGTTTCGGGGTTCGGGTTCATGTCGGTGGGCGGGCCTCTGCGATGCTTGGTGGCGGTGAAAGCGTCGACGCGGTCGTCTCGGACGAAACCTGACCCACCCACAGCACCGCCCCGGCGAAGGCCGGGGCCCAGTTGGGGGACGTCGCTAACGACGGACCGCGCTGCGTTAAGACCACCTTCCCAACTGGGCCCCGCCCTTCGCCGGGGTGGAGGTAGGAGGAAACTGCCCTTGCCGTTGCTCCCGCACAATCCTCCGGAAGCCCCGTTCAAGCGACGTCCAGCAGGGTGACACCCCGGTTGGCGGGAACGACTTCTCCCCTCCCTGGAAGGGAGGGGTCGGGAGTGGGTCGGGTTACGCGTGGTCCGTCCATCGTGGCTCACACCGGCCTACCCACCCCTGCCCCTCCCTTTCAGGGAGGGGGCGCGGCTCGACCTTGGCGGGTTTGAGCCCGCTTCCCCTCCCTCGCAAATCCATGCTGCATCTGCTAACGGCACGCCCATGCTGAACCTGAACAATATCACGGTGCGCCTGGGCGGACGCGTTATCCTCGATGGCGCCACGGCCGCTTTGCCGCCGGGCAGCCGCGTCGGGCTGATCGGGCGCAACGGCGCCGGCAAGTCGACGATGGTGCGCGTGATCGCAGGGCAACTCGAGCCCGATGACGGTTCGGCCGACATGCCGAAGGGCGCGCGGATCGGCTACCTCGCGCAGGAGGCCCCACACGGCGTTAAGACGCCGTTCGAGACCGTGCTCGAAGCCGATCTGGAGCGCGCCGCGCTGATGATCGAGAGCGAGACGAGCGAGGATCCCGACCGGCTCGGCGACGTGTACGAGCGGCTGATCGCGATCGACGCCTATACCGCGCCCGCGCGCGCCGCGCAGATTCTGCTCGGTCTCGGCTTCGACGAGGATATGCAGGCTCGGTCGCTCGACAGCTTTTCGGGAGGCTGGAAGATGCGCGTGGCGCTTGCCGCGTTGCTGTTCTCGCAGCCGGACCTGCTGCTGCTCGATGAGCCTTCGAACCATCTCGATCTCGAAGCGGTGATGTGGCTGGAGGACTTCCTCAAGGGCTACAAGGCAACGATCGTGGTGGTCAGCCACGAGCGCGACTTCCTCAACAACGTCGTCGATCACATCCTGCATCTACAGGGCGGCAAGATCACGCTGTATCCGGGCGGCTATGACGCGTTCGAGCGGCAGCGTGCCGAGCGCCTCGCGCAGATCGAGGCGGCGCGCGCTAACCAGGCGGTGCAGCGCGAGAAGCTGCAGGAATATATCGCCAAGAATTCCGCGCGGGCTTCCACGGCGAAGCAGGCGCAGTCGAGGCAGAAGATGCTGTCGAAGATGCAGCCGATCGCCGAGAGCTATAATGATCCCACGCTGTCGTTCGGCTTCCCCAACCCGACCGAGCTGCGCCCGCCGCTGATCACGCTCGACATGGCGGCGGTCGGCTATGCCGACGTGCCGATCCTGAAGCGGCTCAACATGCGGCTCGATCCAGACGACCGGGTCGCGCTGCTCGGCCGCAACGGCAACGGCAAGACCACGCTGGCGCGGTTGCTGGCGGCGCAGTTGACGCCGATGGACGGCGAGATGTCGTCGTCGGGCAAGATGAAGGTCGGGTATTTCACGCAGTATCAGGTCGAGGAGCTCGACCCGACCGATACGCCGATCGAGCATATGTCGCATCTGATGAAGGGTGCGACGCCGGCTGCGGTGCGCGGTCAGCTCGGGCGGTTCGGCTTTTCGGGCGACAAGGCGACGACCAAGGTCGGCAAGCTGTCGGGTGGCGAACGTGCCCGCCTCGCCCTCGCGCTGATCACGCGCGACGCACCGCATCTGCTGATCCTCGATGAGCCGACCAACCATCTCGATGTGGATGCGCGCGAGGCTCTGGTGCAGGCGCTCAACGCCTATACCGGCGCTGTCGTGCTGGTCAGCCATGACCGGCACATGCTGGAACTGACCGCCGATCGGCTGGTGCTGGTCGACGACGGGACGGCGAAGGAATTCGACGGCAGCCTCGACGATTATATCGCGTTCGTCCTGAAGGGCGATTCGGGCAAGGGCGATGCGGCGTCGAAGGCCGACAAGAAGGCGGGGAAGAAGGCCGCTGCCGATGCGAAGAGCAACGATGCGGCTTTGCGCAAGGCGCTGCGCGAGATCGAGGAGCAGACCGCGAAGTTCACCAAGGAGCGTAATGCGCTCGATCGTGCGATGGTCGATCCGGCGAATGCGGAGCCGCGGTTTTCGCGGATGTCGATGGGGGATCTGAGCAAGCGTCGCGCCGAGGTGCATGCGAAGCTCGAGGCGAGCGAGGCGAAGTGGCTGGAGGCTAGCGAGGCGCTGGAGGGGGTGGCGGCTTAAAGGCCTTCTGCGCGCCCCTGGAGGAAGCCGCCTAGTCCGTTCTTGCCCCCCTCCCTGGAAGGGAGGGGTTGGGGGTGGGTCGGGTTCCGCGTGTTCAGGCGGTTGCGACTCGAGCTGGCTTACCCACCTCGGCCCCTCCCTTTCAGGGAGGGGGAAGATTGGTCAGCCTTCGTCTGTATCCGTCGCCGCCGGGCGCTCGAACCAAGCTTCCACCGGGCCGACCAGCTTCAGCGTCAGGGGATTGCCGTTGCGGTCGACCTTCTTGCCGAGCGCGACGCGGATCCAGCCTTCCGAGATGCAATATTCCTCGACGTCGTGGCGCACCTTGTCCTTGAAGCGGATGCCGATGCCGCGTTCGAGCAGCTCCTGCTGGAAGAACGGGCTGCGCTGGTTGATCGATAGGCGATCGGGGGGCGTGTCGCCGGTTGCGGCCGGGGTGGCGGCGGCTTCGGTCTCGGGGGTGTTTGGCGTGTCGGTCATGGTCGCGCGTCTAGCGGCAAGCGCCCGCCCCGCGCCAGAAAAAGCACGTGATGCAAAAGAGGCGCCGGGATTGCTCCCGACGCCTCCTTGCGATTGGTGTGTTCGGATCAGCTGCAGACCTGCACCGACACCCGGTCGCCGTAATAGGGATCGACCCGCCACTCGTTCCAGCACCGCGGACGATAATCCTCGCGGTAATAGGTGCGAACCGGCGGGCTGTAATACGCCACGGGCGGCGGCGCATAATAGCCGCGGTCGTAATAGCGCGGGCGATTGCTGCTCGCGATCGCCGCACCGACGCCCAAGCCAAGGATACCGCCGAGCACCGCCGCACCGGCCGCATTGCCGCCACCGCGATGGTGATACCCGCCCCAGCCATAGCCGCGTCCATAGCCGCCGCGGCCCCAGCGCTGCGCATCGGCCGGTACCGCGGCTGTCAGCGTGGTCGCTGCAAGGGCTACCCCCAAACCTGCCTTCTTCAAAAATCCGTTCATCATCCGAACTCCGTTACTAGTTACGCCCGGTCCGCCTGGGACAAACGCATAAGTGTCCGACCGTGTTTCAGGCTCTAGGCGATTCGGTCTGAACTGCGCCGGAACGGGCTGTTAACCCACGGTATAACTGTGTGGTCCCGCGCAGGGACACCCGGTAGCGGGGCACGTCTGGGCTTCGTCCACGAATATGGGATAGGGTGATGCCATGCGCAAAACCATGACGACGCGAGCGATCGCCTTTGCCGTTCTAGGGGCAGCGCCGTACTGATCGGCGGGCTGGCCTTGTCGGGATCGCCGGTGAAGGTGCGCGCCACGGAAGCGCCCGTGCGGGTGGCCGGGGCGCAGGTCGCGCCGCCTGTCCCGCAAGCCGTGCCGAAGCCAGCGACCGTCCCCTCCCTGGTCGCCGCCGCCGCCGCGGAGCCGGACGAGGGATATGTTGTGAAGCGGGTGCTGGATGTGCCCGAGCCGCTGCAGCATGGCGCCTATTACTGGGATACGGAGGGCGTGCCCGAGGGGCCGATCGTGATCACCGTCGACCTCGTCGCGCAGACCTTGTCGATCTTTCGCGCGGGGTACGAGATCGGCACGGCGGCGGTCATCTATGGCGCGGACGAGAAACCGACGCCGCTCGGCGTGTTCAAGATCACACAGAAGGACGCGCATCATGTGTCGAACCTGTATGGTGCGCCGATGCCGTACATGCTGCGGCTGACCAATGACGGGATTTCGATCCATGGCAGCGCGCTGATGGAGGGGAAGTACGCGACGCATGGCTGTGTGGGCGTGCCGACCGCGTTTGCGAAGCTGATCTTCGGGCAGGTCAAGCTTGGGGATCGGGTGATCGTGACGAGTGGCGAGATGTTGTCGCGCGGCGGGCGGATCACTGCTGCTTGAGGCGGGCGAACCGTAATCGGCCCACCTTGTAAGCAACTAACATCCAAACTCGTTGTATCGCCATTCGCTCTTAACGGTTGAGCGAATATCCTCCTGCCATGGCAAAACGGGGCGGGCGAAATAGGCTCAAGGCATGACGACGACGATCGATATCTGGTCGCCGACGACGTCTGGGGAAACATTCGACAAGGCAGCGCTGATCGAACGCGCACTCGCGCTGGCGGGAATGGGTGCCTGGAGCTGTGACCTGGCAGATCTCGTCGCTGCTGTGGACCGCAGGATCTACGACCTCTTCGGGCTGCCCGCGGACACACGGGTCGATCGGCGCGAGACCGTGGCGATGTACGCCGAGGAGTCTCGCGAGACCATGGAACGGGCACGCGCGCAGGCGATTGCGGACGCCGGGACGAGCGGGGACGCCAAGCGGGGCCGGTTTTCGGTCGATGCGGAAATCGTCCGGACCGATGGCGCGCGGCGGTGGATGCGGCTGACCGGCAACGTCGTCGTCGAAGGCGGGCGCGCGCGGCGGCTTTACGGGCTCAAGCAGGACATCACCGAGGAGAAGCTGCGCTGGGAGGCGATGCGGCAGCTCGCCGAGCATGACGCGCTGACCGGGCTCGCGAGCCGCGCGGTGTTCCAGAACCGGTTCCTCGATGCGCCCGCGGGCGGGTCTGGACTTGCACCTCTGGGGGCGCTGATCCTGTTCGACGTCGACGGCTTCAAGCAGGTCAACGATCGGCTCGGGCACGCCGCCGGCGATGCGTGCCTGCGCGTGGTGGCGGAACGGCTGGCGGCGGGGTTTCCGGACGCGCCGATGATCGCGCGGATCGGTGGGGACGAGTTCGCGGTGTTGGTCGGCGCGGAAACGCTGGGCGCGGCGCTCGAACTGCGGCTCGCTGCGGCGCTGGCCGATCTGCGGATGCCGATCGTCTGGGCGGGAGAGAACCTGCGGGTCGGGGCGTCCGCGGGGATCGCGATGGCGGGCGACGGCTATGCCTATGATGCCGAGGCGATGTTCGCGGTGGCCGATGCGGCGCTGTACGCGGCGAAGACGGCGGGCCGGAACACGTTTCGGGTCGGGATGCCCGGCGGTGAGGTCGAGCAGGTAATGCGGCTGGTCGGGTAATTTTGCGATCCTCCCCCGCCAAGGGGAGGTGGCACCGAAGGTGACGGAGGGGAGGACACGGGACCGAGGTTGCCCTTACCGCCCCCTCCGACTGGCAAGCGCCAGCCACCTCCCCCTTGCGGTGGAGGATCGAAAGAGGCTCCGTCGCCCGAGGTTCCCTCCCAAACAAAAAGGCCGGAGATTTCCCCCGGCCCTTCTTCGTTTCTTCACCAGAGCGACCCGGCGAAGCCGTGCCGTCGGACCTCGCCTGAGCGAGGCCGGCCGAGCTTGTAAGCTTGGCCGGCTTCGCCGTGCCAGGCTTACGCGCTCTGCTTAGCCCGGCTCGCCCGCTTACGCTCGTTCGCATCGAGGAAGCGCTTGCGCAGGCGGATCGACTTCGGCGTGACTTCGACCATCTCGTCGTCGTCGATGTAGGCGATCGCCTGCTCCAGCGTCGCGCGCTTCGGCGGGGACAGGCGGACCTGATCGTCCTTGCCGCCCGAAGCGCGGAAGTTGGTCAGCGCCTTGGTCTTCATCGGGTTGACCTCAAGGTCGTCCGGCTTGGCGTTCTCGCCGACGATCATGCCCTCATAGAGCGCCTCGCCGTGGCCCACGAACAGGATGCCGCGCTCTTCGAGCGGACCCAGCGCGTAGTTGTTCGCTTCGCCCGAACCGTTCGAGATCAGCACGCCGTTCTTGCGACCCTCGATCGGACCCTTGTGCGGGCCGTACTTCTCGAACAGCCGGTTCATGATGCCCGTGCCGCGCGTGTCGGACAGGAACTCGCCATGATAGCCGATCATCCCGCGCGACGGCGCCGAGAAGGTGATGCGGGTCTTGCCGCCGGTCGACGGACGCATGTCGGTCATCTCGGCCTTACGGGTGTTCATCTTCTCGACGACGGTGCCCGAATGCTCCTCGTCGACGTCGATGATGACGGTCTCGTACGGCTCGGTCTTCTTGCCGTTCTCGTCCTCGCCGAACAGCACGCGCGGACGCGAGATGCCCAGCTCGAAGCCCTCGCGGCGCATCGTCTCGATCAGCACGCCCAGCTGAAGCTCGCCGCGGCCGGCGACTTCGAAGCTGTCCTTGTCGGCCGCCTCGGTCACCTTGACGGCGACGTTCGACTCGGCTTCGCGGAACAGGCGCTCGCGGATCATGCGCGACGTCACCTTGGTGCCCTCGCGGCCCGCCATCGGCGAATCGTTCACGGCAAACCGCATCGACAGCGTGGGGGATCGATCGGCTGCGCGTGCAGCGGCTCGGTCACCGTGATGTCGGCGATCGTGTCGGCCACGGTCGCGACCGAAAGCCCAGCCAGCGAAATGATGTCACCGGCCTTGGCTTCGTCGACCGGCACGCGGTCGAGACCGCGGAACGACATGATCTTGGACGCACGGCCCGTCTCGATGATCTTGCCGTCGTTGTTCAGCGCGTGGATCGGCTGGTTGGTCTTCACCGTACCCGAATTGACGCGACCGGTGAGGACGCGGCCGAGGAACGGATCGCGGTCGAGCAGCGTGACGAGGAAGGTGAACGGCACGCCGGCGACTTCTACGGCGGGCGGCGGCACGTGCTTCACGATCGTCTCGAACATCGGGATCAGCGTGCCTTCGCGCGCGTCCATGTCGGTCGAGGCATAGCCGTTGCGACCCGATGCGTAGAGCACCGGGAAGTCAAGCTGGTCGTCGTTCGCGTCGAGCGACACGAACAGGTCGAACACTTCGTCGAGCACTTCCTGGATGCGCGCGTCGTTACGGTCGACCTTGTTGACGACGACGATCGGCTTCAGGCCGAGCGCGAGCGCCTTGCCGGTGACGAACTTGGTCTGCGGCATCGCGCCTTCCGACGAATCGACCAGCAGGACGACGCCGTCGACCATCGAGAGGATGCGCTCGACTTCGCCGCCGAAATCGGCGTGGCCGGGCGTGTCGACGATGTTGATGCGAATGCTCTCGGACTCGCCGGGAGGAGTCCAGTCGACCGAGGTCGGCTTGGCGAGAATGGTGATGCCACGCTCTTTTCGAGGTCGTTCGAATCCATTGCGCGCTCTTCGACGCGCTGGTTGTCGCGGAAGGTGCCGGACTGGCGGAAGAGCTGGTCGACCAGCGTCGTCTTGCCGTGATCGACGTGCGCAATGATCGCCACGTTGCGGAGGCTCATGAATGTATTCTCTTAATCGAGGAACGGGGTTGGCGCGCGCCATAGCGTAATTGTTGCGCCGCGGGAAGCCGCAGCGGCATTTCGTCGCCTTTAGAGGGAACCTCCGCGGCGCTTGTATGTTCCGGCGGCGAGAATCGCACGGGGTTCGCGGACCGCCAGCATCGCTCTCAATGCGGCGTGTTTGTCGGGCGCGGCTGCGTAGTAACGCTGCCAGATCCGCAGGCCCATCCAATAGCCGAGTTCGGGTGGCCAGCCGGCGGGCGGCGTCGAGTAGTTGCCGATCCAGCGCGCATAGGCCTTGGCTTCGGGTGAGCCTTCCTCCGGGTCGTCCTTGTCGGTGAGCTTGCGGGTGAGCGCGATGTCGGCCTGCATCTGGCGCCAGAGCTCGGCTTCGCGCGGGCTCGCCCAGGCTGCGCGGGCAGCGTCTGGCTCCTCGCCGGTGACGAGTTGCGCGATAAAGTCCGCGGCGCCCTCGACGAGGATCGCGGTGAGCAGCGGATCGCGGGCGAGCGTCATGCCGGCGTCTTGCTGGAACGAATGCACCGTCTCGTGCGCGAAGAAATGGCGCAGCGTCTGGCGGAGTTTCTCGGGCGTGGGGGACATGCGGCAGAGGACCTCAAGCCCGAGTACCTGCGCGCCGGGACCTGCCGTTCCGCCGGAATTGCCCGCGCCGAAGACTATATAGACTTGGGGCAGCTTCACGTCGAGGAGCGCGCCGTGGAGGCCGAGATAGATCGACCGGAGATCGGCGGTGGCGGCCTTCGCGACGGGGAGGCAGGTCTTGATCGCCTGTGCGTAGCGGGTGGGGTTGGTGGCGATCGCTTGCGCGAGGGTGTTCGCGTCGACGATGCGGCCGGGGTGAAGACGCCGATCCCGAAACTGCCCTTGTCGAGATAGTCGCGTTTCAGTTGCGCGGCGGTGGGTTTGCCTTTGGTCTTAGCGAATAGGGTTGCGAAGCGGTCGGCGTCTTCGGTGTGGATCGTGGCGGTGAGTGGGTCTGCTGGCGGGGGGCGATTCGTGGTGGCCGCGGGGAGAAGGGCGAGCGCGAGGATCAGCGGGCGGAGCATGGTGTAGAGTATCGTGTGGTTTGGTGGCCGCCAGTCTTATTCGGCGGTGAGATGCCCCACATCAGCCCAAAGCCGTTCCCCCGCGGAGGCGGGGGCCAGGGTTACGAGCGATGACACCCTTGGCTCCTGGGCCCCGCGTTCGCGGGGAACGAGAAGAAGGGTCAGGACCGCCCTTTATACCACCACCCCGGCGAAGGCCGGGGCCCAGTTGGAAAGGTGGCAATAACGACGTGCCGCAATCCGTTAGCAACGTCCCCCAACTGGGCCCCGGCCTTCGCCGGGGTGGGGCTTGAACTTAGGTGGCGATCATCGCCGAGTGGAATGGCTCAGAATCCCTCCAGCACGATCTTACCCTTGGCCGTATGGCTCTCGATCCGCTCGTGCGCCCGCCGCAAATTCGCCGCGTCGATTTTCCCAAAATTCTCCGCCAGCGTCGTCCGGATCGTCCCCGCATCGACCAACGCCGCGACCTCGTCTAGCAACCTACCCTGCTCGCCCATGTCGGGGGTCTGGAACAGCGAGCGCGTGTACATCAGCTCCCAGTGGACCGAGATCGACTTCTGCTTGAGCGGCGCGATGTCGAGCGTCTTGGGGTCGTCGATCAGGGCGAGGCGGCCCTGCGGCGCGATCAACGTCGCGATCTCGGCGATGTGCTCGTCGGTATGCGTCGTCGAGAACACGTACGCCGGCGCGCCGATCCCCAGCACCTCGACCTGCTCGGCGAGCGGCTTGCGGTGATCGATCACGTGGTGCGCGCCGAGATCTTCGACCCAGCCGCGCGTCTCGTCGCGCGAAGCGGTGGCGATGATCGTCAGGTCGGTGAGCTTGCGGGCGAGCTGGATCGTGATCGACCTCTACCCCGCCGGCACCGCCGATGATCAGGATCGCGTTCGCCGCACCGGGCACGGGCTTGCGCACGTCGAGGCGGTCGAACAGCGTCTCCCACGCGGTGATCGAGGTCAGCGGCAGCGCCGCCGCCTGCGCCCAATCGAGCGACTGCGGCTTGTGGCCGACGATCCGTTCGTCGACGAGGTGGTATTCGGCATTGGTGCCGGGCCGGTCAATCGCGCCGGCGTAGAACACCGCGTCGCCGACCGCGAACTTTGTCACGTCGGGTCCGATCGCGACGACGATACCCGCCGCGTCCCAGCCAAGCACCTGCGGCTTGCCGTCGGGATCGGCGCGGTTCTGGCGGATCTTGGTGTCGACCGGGTTGACCGACACCGCCTTCACCTCGACGAGCAGGTCGCGGCCGGTCGCTTCGGGCTTGGCGATGTCGAGATCGACGAGCGACTGCGGATCGTCGATCGGAAGCGACTGGGTATAGCCGATGGCGCGCATGCTGGAACTCCTGTGATGTCGGCCCCAAGCTGTCGACGCCGTCCCTTGGTTTCAAGGCGCGGTTGGCAAGAGCGGTGTGTTATCTATATATGCCACTTGAACGCGGGACGGGTTGCAGCCACGATGTCCCATCGAACGGAGATTACGCATGGCGACGACACCCGAGACGCTGAACGAAGAGCCGGACCTGGTTTTGACGCCGCCCGATCCCGTACCCACCGTCGCCGCCGCCAAGGCCGCCGGGCTGGTGCCCGTCGATGCCGGCGTGAAGTCGCAGCTTGAGGAGCGCGTGTCGGGCTTCGTCACCGATCTCGTCGCGCAGGACGTCAATTCGCCCGAGTTCGGCAAGCGGGTCGACGCGATCACGGCGATGGGCGCGAAGGAGATCCGCGAGGCCGCCGGCCAGTCGAACCGGTTCCTCGATCGCCCGGTCAAGGCGATGGATCAGGAGACCGGCGTCGGCAAGGACCTCGCCGAGCTGCGCCGCGTCGTCGAGGATCTCGATCCGGGCAAGAAGGGCAACCTGACCGCGCCGCAGAAGCTGTTCGGGATCATCCCGTTCGGGGGCAAGATGCGCAATTATTTCGACGGTTACAAATCGTCGCAGACGCACATCGCGCAGATCCTGAAGAGCCTCGGCTCGGGCAAGGACGAGCTGCTGATGGACAATGCCGCGATCGATACCGAGCGCGCGAATTTGTGGGCGGCGATGGGCCGGCTCGAACAGATGATCCATCTCTCGAAGACGATGGACGCCAAGCTGGAGGACGTCGCCAACGACCTCGACCATACCGATCCCGCAAAGGCCAAGGCGATCCGCGAGACCGCGCTGTTCTACACGCGCCAGCGCACGCAGGACCTGCTGACGCAGATGGCGGTCACCGTGCAGGGTATCTCGCGCTCGATCTGGTCAAGAAGAACAATGTCGAGCTGGTGAAGGGCGTCGATCGCGCCTCGACCACGACCGTCTCGGCGCTGCGCACCGCGGTGACGGTGGCGCAGGCGCTGACCAACCAGAAGCTGGTGCTGGAGCAGATCACCGCGCTCAACACGACCACCGCGAACATCATCGATCTCGACCGGCAAGCTGCTGAAATCGCAGACCGCGCAGATTCACGAGCAGGCGGCGTCGGCGACGATCCCGCTGGAAACGCTGCAACGCGCGTTCCAGAATATCTACGACACGATGGACGCGATCGACGTGTTCAAGCTGAAGGCGCTCGATCTCGATGAAGGTGACGGTCGGCGCGCTGTCGAACGAGGTCGATAAATCCCGCGGCTATATCGCGCGGGCCGAAGGGGCGACGCAGGGGCAGTTGGGCGGACCGTCGCCCAGCCCGTTCAAGCTGGAGGCGATGTAACCCTCGTGAGCGAAGTCGACGACGCCATCGCCAGCGCCCGCGCCTCCTGGTCGCGCATTTCCGACGACCGGACGGGCACCGTCATCGCACGCTCGCCATCGCGGGGGCGGGCGCGGCAGACGCAGGCGATCGGCAAGCGGCTGACCCGGATCGCGGTCGCCGACGTGTCGATCCTGATCGCGGCAATGGTGATCGGCTGGATCGTGCCGCTCGGGATCGGCGGCGCGATGCTGGTGATGGCGCTGCTGGTCGCCGCCACGGTGTTGTTCGCGGTCTGGCCGGCGGAGCGCGCGCCGACGCCCGAGCGGCTCGCCGCGGTCGATATCCGCGCGCTGCCGGCGCAGACCGAACGCTGGCTGGAGGCGCAACGCTCCGCCCTGCCCGCGCCGGCGATGACGCTGGTCGACAAGATCGGCCTGCGCCTCGAAACGCTGACGCCGCAGTTGGCGACGCTCGACGCGAACACGCAGGAAGCGGTCGACGTGCGCAAACTGATCGGCGAACAATTGCCCGCCTTCGTCAAGGATTACGAGAAAGTCCCGGCGTCGCTCCGCACCACCCCGCGCAACGGCCGCACGCCCGACGCCGAACTGGTCGACGGGCTGAAGCTGATCGAACAGGAGATCGGCGAAATGACCGCCCGCCTTGCGCAGAGCGACCTCGACAATCTGTCGACGCGAGGGCGCTTCCTGGAGATGAAGTACAAGGATTGAGCGGGTGAAGCGCACCCGGCTCAGCGTCTGCCGCAGAAAGGCGCGGTTCGTGTCGGAGGCAGACGCGCTGGTGGTGGCGGGAGCCGGGCGCGTGCCGCTCAGAGCATATCGGTGCGATCGGTGTTTGCAGTTTCATGTGACCAGCCGGACGAAGGGTAAGCGTGTTGGGTCAGGGCATCAGTAACGATCGCCCGGTTACGGTTATTCTCGATGCAACAAGTCCAGCCCAACTTGCGACATTTGTTCACGTGCTAGCGATCCGTACAATCACCCTCGCTGTTGCGGGCTTAGCCCGGATCGCTGGAATTACGGAATGAATGGTTGTCAGGCGGGCGATACCTTGAACCAATCGAAAGTATGGGAATGGATATTAAGATGATTTTCGGCGTGATTGACACACAAGACGCGCCGAAATGAGTGGGAGGAACAAATCAAAATACCATCATTGGTGGCCGGTTGTTTTACAAAATTACTGGTCCGACGAGAACGGCGATGTTTCTTGGATCGACGCGGCTGGAAATACCGGGAAGAAGAAAAGTGAAAACCGGAAGATCGGACTTAAGATTCACGGCCACACGCTGTTTCGTGGCGATGTTTGGGGTGATACAAATTTCGAAGACGAGTTCGATATCGACAACGAAGTTCACCGAATTATCGGCAACCTGAAGGACCTAAAGCCGCTTGGTAAATCGCTCTCGGCGTTAGAAAGTTGGTGGAAGTCCTTCCGGAAAATTGATCGAGTATTCACGGAAACCTGCTCCAAGCATCATATTGAGGAAAAGGCGAGCCGCGACCTTCTACTCCTGCTCTACTCGCTTCTGATTCGGAGCCCATCCTATCGATCGAAGTATGAGAACTTCCCCGCACAATTTGGACTGCCTGTGAGCGAGAACGTGGGAAAAGCAAATATGCGCCAGAGCTATTTGCTGGCGAAAAAGCTGTGCC
Source organism: Sphingomonas sp. AC411 (assembly GCF_979253035.1). Taxonomy (NCBI): domain Bacteria; kingdom Pseudomonadati; phylum Pseudomonadota; class Alphaproteobacteria; order Sphingomonadales; family Sphingomonadaceae; genus Sphingomonas; species Sphingomonas sp. AC411. The sequence continues at coordinate 2,444,454 of NZ_CEEDAQ010000001.1, forward strand.
AGAAAGGGGTTATGACGAACCGCTTCTTCGTTATCCTGCATTCGGATCACAGTCGCTTCATCTGTGGTGACGGCTATTTGGATTGGCTGTCCGGCAGCCTTCAGGCGAACCGGGTGGATGGCAGAGCGCTGATACCGCTCACGCCACATTTGTGCGTCTATATTTGCACCCCCACAGCCATGCGGACCGATCGGAACTGCGCTGCCATTCGAGCCGCACCATGGATGGTGGACCAAGTGAACGATATCACTCAGGTGTATTCGCGAGATCGGCTATTCTTCCTCGGTCGCAAGCCACGGCTGACTGTAAATTTCCTCAAACGGCAATTTCTGGAGCACAGCGATCACCGGGTCGATTTGCTCGATCAGTTGGATGAGATAGCTCAGCCTGCACCACGTTGGGGCAGTTTCGTTGAATTCAATCTTTAGTCGAACTCCCGTGCGTGTTGACGATTTGCTCGACCAGAAGCGCCAAAAGCCGCCATTCTGCTCTCTACCCGATCACCGTCGTTAACCCAGTACCGTGCGTGCTCGATCCGCTAGTCGCTCGACCGCCGCGGTGTGGATGCCTGGGGTGCAGGCCAGCACCCCAAACGCCTGCGGGCGCGGCTTGTTGAACACCAGCGGTGCGCCGAGCGCATCGCTCACCGTCGCCCCTGCTTCGCTCGCGACCAGCACCGCCGCGGCGATGTCCCATTCGTTGCCCCAGCGGAGGGTGGCGACGAGGTCGGCTTCGTCGGCGGCGACCATCGCGATGCGGAGCGCGATCGAGTTGGGTTTGTGGACCATGACGAGGTCGCGGTCGGCTTTGGGGAGGGCGTCGACGGGGTGCGGCTGCCGGCGAATTCCGTGCGGGTGCCGGTCTTGAGCGCCACGCCGTTGCGGGTGGCGCCCTGCCCGACCACCGCACGCCAGTGCTCGTCGCGCGTGGGGGCGTCGAGGATGCCGATCACCGGGCGACCGCGATCGACCAGCGCGACCGACACGCACCAGCCTGGCCTCGCGCGGATATAGTCGCGCGTACCGTCGATCGGGTCGACCACCCAGAGCAGGTCATGCGCGAGGCGGTCGGCGTTGTCGGCGGTCTCTTCGGACAACCATCCCGCCTCAGGGAGCAAGGTCGACAGCCGCGCCTTGAGCATCCGGTCGATCGCGATGTCGAGTTCGCAGACCGGGCTACCGGGGTCTTTTCCCAGCGCTGGAAATCGGTGTCGAAGCGGTCGTGCGCCATCGCGCCGGCCTCCATGGCGATCTTCGCGACGGCGTCGGCCATCGCGCGCAGCCATTCCGGCGACGGTTCCGGTCCGCGGCGGCGCGGATCAGCCACTCGCCACCGTCATGCCCTCCACGCGCAGGGTCGGCACGTTGACGCCGTAGCGAAATTCGAGGTCGTTGGCGGGCGTCATCGCGAGGAACATGTCCTTGACGTTGCCGGCGATCGTGAATTCCGCGACCGGCGTGGTGATCTGGCCGTTCTCGATGCGGAAGCCGGCCGCGCCGCGGCTGTAGTCGCCGGTCACGCCGTTCGCGCCGCCGCCCATCAGTTCGGTGACGTAGACACCCGATGCGATGTCGGCGATCAGCGTTTCGAGCGGGACATGGCCTGGCTCCATGAACACGTTGCTGGTCGCCACGCCGGGGCCGCCGCCGACACCGCGGGCGGCGTGGCCGGTGGGTTCGAGGCCGAGCTGGCGTGCCGAGGCGGAGTCGAGCAGCCAGCGTTCGAGCATGCCGTCCTCGATGATGTCGCTCGGCGAGACGGGCAGGCCTTCGCCGTCGAACGGGCGCGAGCGCAGGCCGTGCGGGCGGTGCGGATCGTCGCGGATGGTGATGCCGTGCGCGAACACCTGGCTGCCGAGCGAATCGAGCAGGAAGCTGGTCTTCCGCGTGATCGCCTGGCCGGAGATCGCGCCGAGCATGTGGCCGACCAGCGATCCGCCGACGCGACGGTCGTAGACGATCGTGGTGGGCCCGCTGACGAGGCGACCGGGGTTGAGGCGGGCGACCGCCTGCTCGCCGGCGCGGCGGCCGATCGCTTCGGGCGATTCGAGATGCGCGCGGAGGCGGGCGCTGCTGTGCGCGTAATCGCGCTGCATGCCGCCGCCCTCGCCTGCCAGGACGCTGGCCGAGACACCGTAGCCGGTCGCGGCATAGGCGCCGGCGAAACCGTGGCTGGTGGCGAGCGCCCAGACGCTGCGCGAGGCGCTGGCGCCGCCGCCTTCGCTGTTCGAGACGCCGGGGACTGCGCGGGCAGCGTCTTCGGCTTCGAGCGCTGCGTCGCGGAGTTGTTCGGGCTGACCTCGCCGCCGTCGTCGAGGCCGAGCATTGGGACGATGCCGTGGAGGAGGCGGTCGGCGGGGCTAGACCGGCCCAGGGGTCTTCCGGTGCCTCGCGTGCCATCGCCACCGCCCGCTCGACCAGCGCATCCATAGCCGCGGTCGACAGGTCGGAGGTGGAGACGCTGGCGGAGCGCTGGCCGACGAACACACGCAGGCCGAGATCCTCGCTTTCGGAACGGCCTATATCCTCGAGCTTGCCGAGACGGATCGACACGTCGAGCGCGGCGTCGGCGGCAAAGACCGCATCGGCGGCGTCGGCGCCCGCCGCCTTCGCACGCTGGACGATGTCGTGGGCGCGGTCGCGGGCTTGGTCTGGGGTCAGCATAGCAGCGACTTAAGGATGGAGGGACGTGCCGACAACCACGCAGGCGAGGAACATGAGCAGTCCGGCGAACCGGTTCGCGCGGAAGCGGGCGAGTGCGGCGGTGCCTGCGCCTTGGTGCGTGTCGGGTTTGAGCGTTGCGACCTGCCAGGCGAGATGAAGCGCGACGGGGACGAGCGCGGCGACCGCGAGCGGGTCGGGGCGGACTTGCCAGAAGGCGGCTGCCCATAAAGCGACGGCGGCGACGTAGAAGGCACCGATGCCGGTCTTGACGTGCGCGCCCATGCGGAGCGCGGACGAGCGGATGCCGATCATCGCGTCGTCCTCGCGGTCCTGTAGCGCGTAGATCGTGTCGTAGCCGATCACCCACGCGATCGAGCCGGCGTAGAGCAGCCACATCGGTCCATCGAGCGCCCCGGCGATGTCGCTCCAGCCGACCAGCAACGCCCAGGAGAAGACGATGCCGAGCCACGCCTGCGGCCACCAGGTGATGCGCTTCATGAACGGATAAGCGGCGACGGGGGCCAGGCTGGCGAGCGCGACGAGTCCGGCGAAGGGAGTGAGTTGGAGAAGGACGATCAGGCCGATCAGGCAGAGTGCGACGAGCCAGACCCAGGCGAGCTTGATCGACACGAGGCCGCTCGGGATCGGGCGGGCGCGGGTGCGGGCGACCTGCGCGTCGAGGTCGCGGTCGACGATGTCGTTGAAGACGCAGCCCGCGCCACGCATCGCGATGCTGCCGAGGAGAAGCCAGAGGATCAGGTCCCATCTTTGCACAGCGCCACCGGCGAGCGCGACGCCCCAGGCGCCGGGCCAGAACAGCAGCCACCAGCCGATCGGGCGATCGAAACGGGCGAGAAGTGCGAGGCCGCGGAGGGTTGGCGGGAGGCGGCCGACGAGACCGCGATGCTCGCTGTCAGGGACGATTTCCGCGTGGCTCGGCTGGGTCTGCATCCTGCGGGCGTAGGAAGACGGGGTTTGGCGCGCAAGCCTTGCCGGCTACCGGTGGGGCGTGTCGCGTATGGAGCCTCTTTGTGATCGGCCTTTCGGTCGCGGTCGGGCGATCTCGTCGAGGCGTTGTTCTGGGGGATCTTCCGGGTCGCCGGGGCGGTGGCTGGGGTATTGATTCTTGGGGTCGTGGTTTTGGTTGTTGCGTGGGTGGTGGCGCGGAAGATGTGGGCGCGGCGGAAGCGCTGAAATGCGCTGCTTAACTGCTCCCCTTCCTGGAAGGGAGGGGTCGGGGGTGGGTCGGCTGCTTGGCGAGCGTCTCGGCAGTTACAGGCCAACCCACTCCCAGCCCCTCCCTTCCAGGGAGGGGAGCTAGACGGTGCGCAAAATCCTCCCCGGCACGAGGAGGATTCAGCCGCTTCTTGATCCTCCCCCGCCAGGGGAGGTGGCGCGAAGGTGACGGAGGGGGAGGATACGGAACAGTCGTTTCGCTTGCCTCTCCTCCGTCTGGCCAGTGCCAGCCACCTCCCCTGGCGGGGAGGATCGATCGGGTCCCGACCCCTGGAACCGCGAGCATTATCATCGCGGCCCTCCCCGTACTCCGGAGGATTTGCTAAGGCCCTCACCATGCCTGCAACTCCCGCCTGGCCGCCGCAATCCACGCCGCGCCTCTTCGTCGATAGCCTCCTCGCGCCCGGCCCGCTCCACGTCGACGGCCAGCGGCGCATTATCTCGTCGGTGTGATGCGGATGAAGATCGGCGATCCGGTGAAGCTGTTCGACGATCGCACCGGCGAATGGCTTGGCGTCGCGTCGAGCGTTGGCAAGCGCGACCTCGTGCTCGACGTCACCGCAATGCTGCGGCCGCGTGAGGACGTGCCCGACCTGTGGCTCTGTGCCGCACCGCTCAAGAAGGGCCGCGTCGACTGGATGGCGGAGAAGGCATGCGAACTGGGCGTCGCGCGGCTGCAACCCGTCGTCACGCGGCGCACGATCGTCGACAAGCCCAATACCGAGCGGCTGCGCACGCAGATGATCGAGGCCGCGGAGCAATGCGGACGCACCGCGCTTCCGCAAGTGGTCGAACCGGTGAAGCTCCCCGCGCTGCTGCGCGACTGGCCCGCCGACCGCGCGCTGTTCTTCGCGGACGAGACCGGCGGTGTGCCTGCGCTGGAGGCGATGCGGTCGCGACCCGGTCCGGCCGCGATCCTGATCGGACCCGAAGGTGGCTTCGACGCCGACGAACGCGAGGCGATCCGCGCGCATCCGAACGCCGTCGGTATCGGCCTCGGTCCACGCATCCTGCGGGCGGAAACCGCGGCGGGTGCCGCCGTCGCGTTATGGATGGCGGCCGCCGGTGACTGGAGCGCCGATTGGAGCGCCGATCGGGCGGGTGCATGACATTGATACCGATTGGTCCGAATCCTCTAGCACCCTCGTTCATCGGCGCGTAAGGCGCGGCGATGACGACGAATCCAGCTCCGAAAAGACCAGCCCGACGATCGAGTCGCGCGACCAGTTGATCGCCAGCTTCGCGGGCGGCGAGAAGCCGAAGGACGCGTGGCGGATCGGTACTGAGCACGAGAAGTTCGTCTATGCGAACGGCGATCATCATGCGCCGTCCTATGACGAACCGAGCGGCATCCGCGCATTGCTCGGCGAGCTGGAGCAATATGGCTGGAAGCCGGTCATGGAAGGCGGCAACGCCATCGCCATGTCGGGTCCCGACGGCAGCATCAGCCTGGAGCCGGCCGGCCAGTTCGAACTCTCCGGCGCGCCGCTCGACAGCTTGCACGAGACCTGCGCCGAGACCGGGCGTCATCTGGAGCAGGTGAAGGCGGCGGGCGAGAAGCTCGGAATCGGTTTTCTCGGGCTCGGCATGTGGCCGGACAAGACGCGCGCCGAACTGCCGACGATGCCCAGGGGCGCTATGCGATCATGCTGCGCCACATGCCGCGCGTCGGCAGCATGGGCCTCGACATGATGCTGCGGACCTGCACGATCCAGGTGAACCTGGATTACGCGTCCGAGGCGGACATGGTGAAGAAATTCCGTGTCGGGCTGGCGCTCCAGCCGCTGGCCACCGCGCTGTTCGCCAACTCGCCGTTCACCGAAGGCAAGCCGAACGGCATGCTGTCGTATCGCAGCCATATCTGGTCGGACACCGATCCGCACCGCACCGGCATGCTGCCGTTCGTGTTCGAGAATGGCTTCGGCTACGAGCGCTATGCGGAGTACGCGCTCGATGTGCCGATGTACTTCGTCTACCGCGAGGGAAAATATATCGACGCCGCCGGGCTGTCGTTCCGCGACTTCCTCAAGGGCGAATTGTCGGTGCTGCCGGGCGAGAAGCCGACGCTCGACGACTGGACCGATCATCTGTCGACCGCGTTCCCCGAGGTGCGGTTGAAGACGTTCCTCGAGATGCGCGGTGCCGATGGCGGCCCGTGGAACCGGATCTGCGCACTGCCGGCCCTGTGGGTCGGGTTGCTGTACGACCAGGGTGCGCTCGATGCGGCGTGGGATCTGGTCAAGGACTGGTCGATCGACGAGCGCCAGACGTTGCGCGATGCGGTGCCGAAGCTGGGGCTGGATGCGCCGATCGCGGGCGGTGGCAAGCTGCGCGATATCGCGGCACAGGCGCTCGACATCGCCGGAACCGGGCTGACGGCGCGGGCACGGTTCAACCGGGCGGGCGACAACGAGAGCGGCTTCCTAGACCCGCTTCGCGAGATCGTCCGCAGCGGCAAGGTACCCGCCGAAGTGCTGCTGGAGAAGTATCACGGCGTCTGGGGCGGCGACGTTTCCAAGGTGTACGACGAGTCGAGCTTTAACTGCTCCCTTCCGCTTACGGGAGGGGTCGGGGGAGGGCTTGATCACTCGGTCTGTCGAGTAGACTTCAGCCCCTCCTAACCCCTCCCGCAGGCGGGAGGAATTAGCCCCGCAGCTTCGCGAAGAGCCGCGGCACCAGGCCGTTGCGGGTCATCCAGTCGAAATAGGCGTTGTAATCCGGGTCTAGCTTCAGATGCCGCTCCTCGGTTTTCGCGCGCCAGTAATAGACGCCGCTGACTGCTGCCATCAGCAGAGTCGCACGCGCGGCGTCGACGACGCTGCCGAGCGTCAGCACCGGGATCGTCGAGATCCACCAGAACACGTTCTTCGACAGATAGGCCGGGTGCCGCGACACTGCGTAGGGCCCGTGCGTCAGGATGCCGCGGTTGGTGAGGTTCGAAAAGCGGAAGCCGAACGCCATCGTCGCCCACGCATAGATCGCGGTCAGTCCGACCAGCACCGCGCCGATCAGCGACAGCAGGATCGGATGCCCCTGGAACCAATAGGCCCAGTCCGACGTGCCGGGATGATAATCGAGCGGCCCGCCGGGGGTCATCAGGATGAACGGCGGATAGCACATCAGTGCCGGCATCCACGCTGCCGCGAACGGGTTGGCGCTGCGGATGTGCGAATCGAGCGGGCGGAAGGTCAGCAGATAGCCAACCGTCGCGAACGCCACGTCGATCAGGAACATCAGCGTCACCAGCCAGCTCGACAGCGCGACCGGATCCCGCAGCACCGAGGCGACATCGCCGCGGACGAAATCGCCGAACCCCGGCGGCACGATCGCGAGCATGAAGGCGAGGAAGAAGGTCTTCACCCCCCAGGCGCGGAGATGGCCGTAGATCGCCTCGCGGTCGACACCCGCCTGCCCCGTCATCCACGCGCCGAGATGCCAGGCGCCGTCTCGCGGCTCGACCAGATAGCGGTCGATCCACAGCACGTACGGGATGGAGGCGACGAACAGGATCGGTGCGGCATTGGTGAAGCACCACATCGCGAACGCGAAATTACCCTGCCAGTAGAAGCGCCCGGCACCATAGATCACTGCGATCCCCGCCCAGGTCGCCCATAGCCCGGCCAGCTTGGTGAGGCTCAGGTCGAGCGTCTCGCGCCAGGGTTTGCCGGCCGACCAGTCGATGCCGGTACTCGGGTTCAAGTGGACCTTGTCGACCAGCAACGACCAGACGATCATCGGTGCGCCGCACGCGGCGACGTTGATCAGCGCCGAATAGGGCCCGTCCATGCCGAAATGCCGCGCGATGCCGATCCAGACAAGCACGCCAGCGAGCCCCGCCAAGCCCGCGCCGTGGCTGACCGCCGACTTGGGCCGGGAATCGCGGGTGGCAGGAATGGCAATCGCTGGGTCGTGATCCATGCCGGCGACCTAGCGCAATATGGTAATGAAGGCATGAAGCATGTTCGGGGGCGACCACACGGACGCTTGCGCCGGGCGCGTCGCGACGCTAGTTCCACCCTCGCTGCCATGCGTCGGGCGGGTATAGTACAATGGTAGTACAGCAGCCTTCCAAGCTGAATACACGGGTTCGATTCTCGTTACCCGCTCCAAATCGGCACCGCCGATCCTTAGCCTTGCCAGCGCCAGTCTAGCGTCCGCTGCCTTCATTCCGCGATGAACTGCGCCAACAGGCTTGCCATGCGCCGTCGGCCGAGCACCGTCAGCCGTACGTGCGAACGCCGACCGTCGCGTTCGTCGCGCGTCCGTTCGACCAGATCCGCATCCTGCAGCATCGTCAGATACCGCAGCGCAGTCGCCGAGGGCGCGCGCGCGCCGATGCAGACCGCCGACACGCTGAGCTGACGACGCTCGTGATCGGAAATGAACAGGTCGAGCAGGATATCCCATGCGGGTTCCGAAAACAGCGCTTCGCCGAGAAGTTCGTCACGAATCTTCCTGACGGTGTAGAGCCGCTTGGCAACCTCCACCAACGCCGGGGAAGATACCCCGCCCGACGGCGGATCGGCGACGGCCACGTTGGCGGCGGGCAGAAAAGCCACGCGCTTGGCGGCCGTGATAGGCACCACGGCAATTGCGTAAGTCATAAACGTCTTCCGAATATGCTTCAGCGGAGGGTCGGGTCCTGGCGACTCCAGTCGAGATCCCAGCCACGGGCTCGGATCCTGCGCGAGTGCCTGACTGTCCCGATCACGAGAAGCAGGACGATGGGATAGCTCCAGGCCGCGGAGAGGACGGCATAGACGAGCCGGATGACGTCAGGACTGATCGCCCGGGCCAGATGGGCCCCGTCCCCAACGCGTGGAGCGCAGTGGCCCAGGCTGGCCAGAACCGATCCGCCTTGAGCGTGATCGCGACCATCGCCGCGAGCAGGATCAGGTCGACGATCAACACGCCCGCCTCCAGCCCCGCGAACAGGAACGGAACGTTCCGCTGAACGAGGCCGGTGGAAACCGCCGCGAGCAGCAACGCCAATCCCGTCAACCGCTCCGGTGCGCCACCCCGTAGGAGGGCATAGCCGGACGCGGCCACCTGTATCGCGTAGAACAGCCACACCCGATCCAACTCTTACCTCCAAAGCAGGACCGAAACCGGCCGTTCAGGCCACCGCCGCCAAGCGAACCGGGCCGTCGGCACGAAGCGCGCCTTCGTTGGGCGGACATTCCGCGGTATCGCCATACCCATAGAACTGACCGAGCCCGATCTCCGCGCGGACATCGACCAGCGCGCGATGCGCTTCGACGAAGCGTTGCCGCGCGTTGATGATGTCGAGCGATGCCTGCGAGAGCATCTGCAACGCCATCACGCCGGTACCGACCGGCAAGTTGGCGGCGGCCCGCTGCTGCAACAGCGTCGATACGCACGATGCGGCGAGCATCGCTGCGTGATCGACCGCAGCCTCGGCCTTCAGAAAATCGACCGTGACCTTGTCGGTCGCCTCACGTCGCTGTTTCAACATCGTCGTTCTCCCCGATGGCGCCGTCGTTGCGGCACCGTGTACCGGAGCATTGCGGTCTCGGTTCGATCGCAACAGGCTGGTCAACGTCATCGCCATGTTCACGAGTGCCATCGACGCGACGGCGATCAAGACCATGAGTACGATCAGTCGGACTATCCTGTCGCCAACCGAAAACCGATTGCGCGCCGCTCCCGTCGATCCACTCGCTCCGGACAGTCCGAAGAAGCGGCGAACAAGCCCCCACGGCTCGATCTGAGCGCTGTCTGGGGTGTCGGAGGGGGGATGGGAACGTCGATTGGTTCGGATGGTAGCCGTTCGTATGTGGCCGCGGGCTCGGGGGACTGGGGTTCTTCACGAACCGGCGCGGGCTCGACGGTCGTGCCGCGCTCATGCTCCTCGAGCCGTCGCGCCGCTTCGAACCGCGTGCCGACGCCGAGGACCTGGATGGCGCGCTCGATCCGCTTGTCGATCGCGGACGGCGACACGCCGAAGATCGCAGCGATCTCCTTCGAATTGTGGTGGGTCAGCACCAATCGCAGGCAGGCGCGCTGGGCTTCGGTCAACTGATCGATACGTCCTGCGGTCATGGCAGGGTGGTAGCGTGAACGCGCGACGGTTGCACCTGTCACGTTCGAGATATCGGCGCGACGCCGGGCCGATCGAAACTACGTGGACTGCCGCGGGAAACGCAGAGGTGCCGAGCAAGGCTGGAGGCATTGGATGCGACCCGCGTCGGCACGGGCGGGAACGCGGCCGAGAACAGGGCGGCCCGACGGGCTTCAGTCTCGGGCGAAGATTTCCGTGTGCGGAATGACGAGGTCGAGCGAGGGAGCGCGACGTCGTGCGGCTGCGCGAACATATCGTCGCGCCATGTGGTCGGCCCGAGCCGCTGGACGACGCGGGTCAGTTCGTTCTCGGGGTCGGCGAAGACGATCGTGTCGATCGACGCGAGTTCGCGATATTCGGCGAGTTTGCTGCCCTGGTCGATCTTTGCGGTCGAGCCGGAGAGGACTTCGAAGATCACCTTGGGATCGGTGAAGGCGCGTTGTTCCTCGCGTTCGCGAGGTTGCCGCAAAAGACGCTGACGTCGGGGTAGCGTAGGTCGGTGTCGTTGACGCGGACGCCCATGTCGGAGTTGTAGGCCCGGCAGCCGGTGCCGCGGAGCTTTCCATACAGGAAACCGAGGATGTTGCTTGCCACGCGGGAATGCGCAGGGTGCCGCCGGTCATCATGCGGATGACCCCGTCGACCAGCTCGAACTTGCGATCGGTACCGAAGTCGATCGCGAGGAACTCGTCGACCGTGATCTTCTTGTAGAGGGGATCGTGCCGCATGGGTGGGTTTTACCACTTGTCTACGGACAAACAAAGGGCCGGGATTGCCCCCGGCCCTTTGCTTTGGTCGTTTGTTTGGCTTGGAACCGAGCATCGGCGAAGCCGCTGCTTTCGTCGGACGGGACTAGTGGCTTGCGCCACCAGCCCGCCGGCCGTCCTTGGGCGAGTCCGTAGCCATCGTGGCTACGGCCGCCCTTCGGATCAGAAGTCCATGCCGCCCATGCCGCCCATGCCGCCGCCGCCCATGGGCATGGCAGGCTTGTCTTCGGCCATTTCGCTCACGGCCGCTTCGGTCGTGATCAGGAGGCCTGCGACCGATGCTGCGTTCTGCAGCGCGGTGCGGACGACCTTGGTCGGATCGATCACGCCGGCTTCCACCAGGTTCTCGTACGTGTCGGTCGCGGCGTTGAAGCCGATCGACGTGTCGTTGCCGTCGAGCAGCTTGCCCGAAACCACCGCACCGTCATGACCTGCGTTCTGCGCGATCTGGCGAACCAGAGCCGTCAGCGACTTGCGGACGATGTCGATACCGCGCGTCTGGTCTTCGTTCGCACCGGTCAGGCCGTCGAGTGCCTTGGTCGCGTACAGCAGAGCCGTACCACCACCGGGGACGATACCCTCTTCGACGGCTGCGCGGGTTGCGTGCAGCGCGTCGTCGACGCGGTCCTTGCGCTCCTTGACTTCGACTTCCGACGAACCACCGACCTTGATCACGGCAACGCCGCCGGCAAGCTTGGCGAGACGCTCCTGGAGCTTCTCCTTGTCGTAGTCGCTGGTCGTGTTCTCGATCTGCTGACGGATCGCCTCAGTGCGGCCCTTGATCGCGTCGTGATCGCCGGCACCGTCGACGATGACGGTGTTGTCCTTGTCGATCGTAACGCGCTTGGCGGTGCCGAGCATGCCGAGCGTGACGGTCTCGAGCTTGATCCCGAGGTCTTCCGAGATCATCTCGCCCTTGGTCAGGATCGCGATGTCCTCGAGCATCGCCTTGCGACGATCGCCGAAGCCCGGCGCCTTGACCGCTGCGACCTTCAGGCCGCCGCGCAGCTTGTTGACGACGAGCGTGGCCAGAGCCTCACCCTCGATGTCCTCGGCGATGATCAGGAGCGGACGACCCGACTGGACGACGGCTTCCAGGATCGGGAGCATCGCCTGCAGGTTCGACAGCTTCTTCTCGTGGATCAGGATGTAGGGATCCTGAAGCTCGACGGTCATCTTCTCGGGGTTGGTGATAAAGTACGGCGACAGGTAGCCGCGGTCGAACTGCATGCCCTCGACGACGTCGAGCTCGAATTCGAGACCCTTCGCTTCCTCGACGGTGATCACGCCTTCCTTGCCGACCTTCTCCATGGCTTCGGCGATCTTCTCGCCGACTTCACGGTCGCCATTGGCCGAGATGATGCCGACCTGCGCCACTTCCTTCGAACCCGAAACCGGCTTCGAGCGCGCCTTGACGTCCTCGACGACCTTGACGACGGCGAGATCGATGCCGCGCTTCAGATCCATCGGGTTCATGCCCGCTGCGACCGACTTCATGCCCTCGCGGACGATGGCCTGCGCCAGAACCGTCGCGGTGGTGGTGCCGTCACCGGCGATGTCGTTGGTCTTCGAGGCCACTTCGCGCAGCATCTGCGCACCCATGTTCTCGAACTTGTCCTTGAGCTCGATCTCCTTGGCGACGGTGACGCCGTCCTTGGTGATGCGCGGTGCGCCGAAGCTCTTGTCGATGACGACGTTGCGGCCCTTGGGGCCCAAGGTCACCTTGACCGCGTCGGCGAGGATATCGACGCCGCGGAGGATGCGCTCACGCGCGTCACGACCGAATTTCACGTCCTTGGAAGCCATGTCAGCTGCCCTTTCAGATGAGATATAGAAAAAGAAGGTTAGGCCGGGTTAGGCCAAGATCAGGTTTGAAACCGATGATCCCTGAGGTCGGTCGGGGTTAGCCGACGATCCCGAGAATGTCAGATTCCTTCATGATCAGAAGGTCTTCGCCATCGACCTTGACCTCGGTGCCCGACCATTTGCCGAACAGGATCTTGTCGCCGGCCTTGACGTCGAGCGGCGTGATCGTGCCGTTCTCGGCGCGGGTCCCGGTGCCGACGGCGACGACTTCGCCTTCCTGCGGCTTTTCCTTGGCGGTGTCGGGGATGATGATGCCGCCAGCCGTCTTCTTCGGCTTCGAGGCGCTTCACCAGCACGCGATCATGCAACGGACGAAAGTTCATGGGGTCCATGTCCTTTTGGGATTGTGACAGATTTCTGGCACTCAGGGGACCCGAGTGCCAACGGACGGCATATGTGCCTCGTGGTGCGGCATGTCAAAGGTTCCGGGGGTGAAATTTTTCGGGCGGACGTGGGTTTCGGGCGTCGTGGCTGAGGGGGTGGTGGCGACGCTACGGACCACACTGCCGTTCTCCTGCGCACGCGGGAGTCCAGGGTGACCAAGGGGGCGCTTGTGATCCTGGGCTCCTGCGTGCGCAGGAGAACAAGCCCGGCGAACCTTGCTTCTGCTCCCTTCCGCCTGCGGGAGGGGTCGGGGGAGGGCTTTGCCGAGGCGGGGCGTTTGTGGGACGCCCTCTCCTAACCCCTCCCGCAGGCGGGAGGGGAACTGCGTGCCGCTCGGGGTGGGCTTAGGGACTAGAACCACCCCTGTGTTGGCACGGTAACACAGGCCATTTACGTCGGTCCGCGCATGCTCTAGCTCTCGTCCCATGACCGATACCGCAGCGCCGTCCTACGCCCCTCCCCGTCCTACACCGACCCGACGCGGCCTCGCCGCAAATGGCGGCTGGTGCGGGGCGTGTGGAAGTTCCTCGTGGCGATCAAGGATGCGCTCGTCCTGATCGCGATGCTGTTGTTCTTCGGGCTTATTTTCGCGGCGCTCAATGCGCGGCAGAGCACCACGGCGATCAAGGACGGCGCGCTGGTGCTCGACCTCAATGGCTCGATCGTCGAGCAGCCCGAGGAGCAGGCCGCGTTCGCCGCGCTCTCGGGGCAGAACACGACTCGCCAGTTCCGCCTGCGCGACGTGGTCCGCTCGATCGACACGGCGAGAACCGATGCGCGGGTGAAGGCCGTGGTACTCGATCTCGACAGCTTCGGTGGCGCGTATCCCGCGGCGCTGGGAGAAGTCGGCGATGCGTTGGCGCGGGTGCGCGCGAGCGGCAAGCCGGTGCTCGCCTATGCGACGGCGTACACCGATGGCGGCTACCGCCTCGCGGCCAACGCCAGCGAGGTCTGGGTCAATCCGCTGGGCGGCACGATCTTCATGGGTCCGGGTGGCAACCAGCTCTATTACAAGGCCTGATCGACAAGCTCGGCGTCAACGCGCACGTCTACCGCGTCGGCCGCTACAAGTCGTTCGTCGAGCCCTACACGCGCGCCGACCAGAGCGAGGACGCCAAGGCGGCGAGCACCGCGCTGTACGGCACGCTGTTCTCGCAGTGGCGCGAGGCCGTCGCCAAGGCCCGGCCCAAGGCGCAGATCGCGCAGTTCATGAGCGCGCCCGACAAGGTCATCATCGCCGCGAACGGCAACATCGCGCAGGCCAATCTGCGCGCCGGCATCGTCGACAAGCTGGGCGACCGGACCGCGTTCGGGCGACGCGTCGCGGAGATCGCCGGGTCCGACGACAAGAAGCCGGCGGGCAATTTCAACACGATCAAATACGATGCCTGGGTGAAGGCAAACCCGCTGCCGACCGCGGGCGACGCGATCGGCGTACTGACGATCGCCGGCGAGATCGTCGACGGCGAGAGCGGCCCCGGCAAGGCGGCGGGCAAGACGATCGAGAAGGCGGTGCTCGACGGGCTCGCCAAGAAGGATCTGAAGGCCCTGGTGGTCCGCGTCGATTCACCGGGCGGATCGGTGCTGGCGTCGGAGCAGATCCGGCTCGCGATCCTCGAGGCCAAGCGGCAGAAGCTGCCGATCGTCGTGTCGATGGGTGGGCTGGCGGCCAGCGGCGGATACTGGGTGTCGACGCCCGCCGACGTGATCTTCGCCGAACCCGGCACGATCACCGGATCGATCGGCATATTCGGCGTGATCCCGACCTTCGAGAACGCGCTCGCCAAGATCGGCGTGACCAGCGACGGCGTGAAGACGACTCCGCTATCGGGCCAGCCCGATATCGTCGGCGGCACCACGCCGATGTTCGACGCGATCGCGCAGGCGGGCATCGAGAACGGCTATCGCGAGTTCATCAGCCGCGTCGCCGCGTCGCGGAAGATGACTCCGGCGCGGGTCGACGCGATCGGCCAGGGCCGCGTCTGGGATGGCGGCACCGCCCGGCAGATCGGGCTGGTCGACCGGTTCGGGACGCTCAAGGACGCGATCGATGAGGCGGCCAAGCGCGCGAAGCTCGATCCGGCGAAGGTGCACGCCGAGTATCTGGAGAAGAAGCCGGGCTTCCTCGCGACGATCGCGCAGGATTTCGGCGACAACGGTTCGGACGACGACGCAGGGGCGGCGATGCGTTCGCGCATGTCGCGGCGGATCGTCGCCAGATGCTCGCGCAGGCGGTCGGCGACATGAAGCGGCTGGCGACGTCGGGCTCGATCCAGGCGCGCTGCCTGGAGTGTGGCGGGATGGGGCCGACGACGGCGGGCATCGGCGATGCGAAGCTGCTTGACCTGTTGCTGGCGCGGATCGGCTTCTGATGGTGGCCACTTCGGGCAATGGCGGCGGGATCGTGATCCGGGCCGCGCGGCCCGAGGATGCCGCGTCGATCGCCGCGATCTATGCGCCGCACGTGCTGGTCGGGACGGTGTCGTTCGAGACCGAGGCTCCGGATGCGCGGCAGATGCGGGCGCGGATGGCGGCGTCGGACGGGCTGTACCCATGGCTGGTCGCAACGGTCGGGCCCGAAGGCGGCGTGCTGGCGTACGCCTATGCCGCGCCGTTCCACAAGCGCGAGGCGTACCGGTTCGCGTGCGAGACCACGGTATATGTCGCGGACGCGGCGCAGCGGCAGGGCGCGGGGCGGCTATTGTACGAGGCGCTGATCGATACGCTGCGGGCGCAAGGGTTTACGCAGGCGATCGGGGCGATCGCGTTGCCGAACGACTCGTCGATCAAGCTGCATGAGGCAGTCGGGTTTCGCCGCGCGGGCGTGCACCGCGAGGTCGGGTACAAGAACGGGCAGTGGATCGATGTCGGGCATTGGCAGTGCGAACTGAACGAGCCTGCGGTGCCGCCGGTCGAGCCGAAGCGGTTTGCGGATGTTGGGGTTGTGCGGGGGTAGGCGCTGGGTTTGGTTTGGCGCGGGCGATCTGATTCTTGCTGATTCTTGTACCGGACTGGTTCCTGGCTCCTGATGGCGGGTTTCCTCTCTGGCATATAAGCTGAGTCATCTAGGGCTCAGTCATCCCCGCGGAGGCGGGGATCCAGATGCTCAAAAGGTCGCGGTCATGTCGCGAGGTTTGCCCGGATGGGTTCTCGCCTGCGCGGGAATGACAGCTGCATGTTTGACGGGGATACGTGACGAACCCGTCCGGGGTGACGGAACGGTTTTGGCACCGTCTCGTATCACAAAGGTTGGATGGGATCCGGGCTGGTGCTCTGCGGGGCTAGGCGCTCCGCGAGGGCTGGCGCTCTGCTGGGGGACTGGCGCTATACGGGACTGTCTAACGCGGGCGGCACCTATTCAAGCGGCCGATGCCTAAGAGCAGCGCGGCTTCTTCTTCGCCCCTCCCTGGAAGGGAGGGGTTGGGGGTGGGTTGGTTTCCTTGTGTCTCGGCTGTGGGGACATGAGCGGGCCTACCCACCTCAGCCCCTCCCTTTCAGGGAGGGGAGCGGTTTGCGCCTTGGCGCGATCACCTTTCCTCGTAAGGTCTCCGCATCCGATGCGCGCCTGACTACCAGCGTGAACACCTACACCACCCCGGCGGAGGCCGGGGCCCAGGTGGTGAGGTTGCAGTAACGAGGCGCGGTCCGTCGTTGGCTACGTTCCCCAATTGGGCCCGGCCTCCGCCGGGGTGGTGGTTGGGGAGCCGGATTGGTCCAAAAGAGCCGTCGGCTGGAGTTAGAGAGCCCCTCCTTGTTCTCCCACGAGGGCGGGAGTCCGGTCTGAGTCCCCGTCTCCGGGGAAACAGTCGCGCCTGCTTTACGCTAGCGGCGGCCACCGTAGGAGGGCAGCGCGAGGTGGTAGCGGATCGCGGCGGCGCGCAGGGTGAAGCCCGCGCTGGCGGCGATCACCGCGGACCAGGCGTTGGGAACCCCCAGCAGGACGAGGCCGACATAGCTCGCCGCCGCCAGTGCCGCCGCGGTGACGTACAGCTCGGGGCGCATCAGGATCGAGGGTTCGCCGGCCAGCACATCGCGGATGATGCCGCCGACGCAGGCGGTCATCACCCCCATCAGCGCGGCGGGGACCGGCGGCACGCCGTAGCCGAGCGCCTTGGCCGCGCCATAGACCGCATAGGCCGCCAGCCCGACTGCGTCGAACCAGCCGAGCGCCTCCTCGCGCCACCAGCGGCCCGGCGTCGTCCAGATCAGCAGCGCCATCACCAGGCATACGCTGGCGGCGCGTGCATCGCGGATCCAGAACACCGGCGCGCCGATCAGCAGGTCGCGCACCGTGCCGCCGCCGACGCCGGTGATCAGCGCGAAGAAGACGACCGTCACGAAGGTCTGGTCGCGTTTCGCGGCGGCCAGCGCGCCCGAGGCGGCGAACACCGCGAGCCCCGCGATATCGAACCACGGCCCGGTCGCGGGCAGGACGGGCGGGATCAGCGTGTGCGGAAGCATCCCCAGCGACTTAGCGAAACATCGATGATCGGTAACCCGGCTTTTTCCATAGAGCCCGCCATGTGGTCGTCATATGGCCGATCCGGGGCATTTCCGCGCCCACCGCCCGATCGCCGCGGAACCAAACGCATCGATGAACGCGACGTTGTTTTCGGTTCATGCAACTCGCCGTATAGTCACATCGTTACACCACCAGATCAATTCACTAGGGAGTTAAACATGCGTAAGTTCATCCTGGCACTCGGCTGCAGCGCGATGGTCCTGCCGACCGTCCTGATCCCGGTTTCGGCCGCAGACGCGCGCGATCGCCGCGAGTGGCGTGGTCGTGACGGCCGCGTCTACTGCAAGAAGTCGAACGGCACGACCGGCACGATCATCGGTGGCGTCGGCGGCGCGCTGCTCGGCCGCACGGTCGACACCCGCGGCGACCGCACCGTCGGCACGCTCGGTGGCGCAGTCCTCGGTGGCCTCGCCGGCCGTGCGATCGACAAGGGCACCAGCAACAACAATCGTCGTTGCCGCTAAAAACCGCGCCGCCATTTTGCGGGTGGTGCGTTGAAGACGGGCGTCGTGGGAACCACGGCGCCTTTTTTCATGTCCCGAAAGGACCCCATCATGACCACACGCAGCGGTTCGGCAAAGTATGAAGGCCTCGGCAAGAGCGGCAAGGGCCATGTCTCGACACAGTCGGGCGTGTTGTCCGACAGCCCTTACGGCTTCAATACGCGGTTCGAGAACGAACCCGGCACCAATCCCGAGGAACTGATCGCGGCGGCGCATGCGTCGTGCTTCACGATGGCGCTGAGCTTCGCGCTCGCGGGCAAGGGCTATGAGGCAGGGACGCTCGAGACGTCGGCGAAGGTGACGCTCGACAAGGACGGCGACGGGTTCAAGATCACCAAGTCGGCGCTGACGCTGAACGCCAAGGTCGACGGCATCTCGAAGGAAGAGTTCGAGGCGATCGCCGCGGATGCCAAGGCGAACTGCCCGGTGTCGAAGGTGCTCGACGCCGAAATCACGCTGGAGCACAACCTGGCGGCATAAAGCGCCTGATCACAGGGATCTGTCGGCCGGCTGAATGCGACGTAGTTTGCGGTTCACGCAACCCCGCATTGGCCGGCCGTTCAGTACGCACATCATTTGGGAGAGAGATAATGCGTATCGCCATATTGTCGGCAGCCCTTGCCGCTACCGCGTTCAGTGCGATGCCCGTCGCTGCGCAGTCGACGATCCGGGGCGCCAATCGCGAATATAACAACGAGGTCCGCGATGCGCAGCGCGACTATCGCCGCGACGTTCGCAACGCGGATTCACGCGGTGACGTCCGCGATGCGCGCCGCGAATATCGCGAAGAGGTGCGGATGCACGGCAGGATCGCCGCGGCGACGTTCGCGACATCCGGCAGGACCGCCGGAACGACGGGCGCAACTGGCAGCAGTATCGCGGCTATGACTATAATCGCTACGAGCGAGGGCAGCGCGGGCTATTTCGCCGACCGCTATTATCGCGACGGGCGCTATTACCAGGAACGTCGCCTGGGCCGCAACGACCGCATCTATCGCGGCGGCAACGGGCGCTATTACTGCCGTCGCAACGACGGGACGACAGGGCTGATCGTCGGGGGCCTGGCCGGCGGCGCGCTCGGCAACATCATCTCGAGCGGTGGTTCGCAGTTGCTCGGCACGCTGATCGGTGCCGGCGGTGGCGCGGTGCTGGGGTCGTCGATCGACCGGGGCAACGTGCGCTGCCGTTGAGGCATAATACAATCCTCCCCGCAAGGGGAGGTGGCTGGCACTTGCCAGACGGTGGGGGAGGAACGGGTAACCGCCGTTCCGTGTCCTCCCCTCCGTCACCTGCGGTGCCACCTCCCTGGCGGGGAGGATTTAGGGATCGGAAGGGCCTGGTGGGAACGCCGGGCCCTTTCGCGTCAGATGATGCCGCCGCCGAGGCTCAGGCGGAGCGCGAAGATGATGATCAGGACGATGTTGAGGTTGCGGCCGCCGCTGCTCGACGAGAGCGCGCCGACCGCCGCGCCGACGATGCCGATCGGAATGACGAGCCAGTTCATCCAGCCGAGCAGCGGAATGAAGGCGACGAGGCCGAGCACCAGGGTGACGAGGCCGATGAGGATCGAGACGATGTTCAGCATGCAGAGAACATGGCGAGTCGCGGTGGTTCGGGCAAGACTAGCCGGATCTTACGATCCTTCCCCGCCAGGGGAGGTGTCGCCGAAGGCGACGGAGGGGCGGACACGCAACAGAGGTTTCCTTACCTCCCTCCGTCTGGCAAGCGCCAGCCACCTCCCCTGGCAGGGGAGGATCGGAAGTGAGCGGAAAAACGCTTTCTTCACCGTCTTTCGCGCATAGGATGGGGGTGATGACTTTTCCCCTGCGCTCCGCCCTTCTCCTCCCGCTCGCGCTGGCCGCCTGCAACCGGTCCTCTACCGACCAGCAGGATCTCAACAGCCTCGATGCCGAACTGACTAACGGCACGGTGCGCGATCCGGCGCTGACGTCGGCGCTGGGCGGGCAGATCATGGTCGACCCCCGGTTGACCCAATCGTCCAATACCGATGCGGTACGGCCACCGACGCGACCCGAAGGCGGCGCGGTGCCGCCCGAGGGTCCGCTGAAGGCCGATCCGGTCGACCCGAAGACGTTGCAGCGCGCGCCGGCGCCGTCGAACGACTGCCCCGAGTGCAAGACGGCGAACGGCGCGCTGACGCTGGGGACGCTGGCGGAGCGGCAGAAGACGCCGGATGCGGGCGCGTGTGCGCAGAAGATCAGCTATTCGGCGGGGTGGGCGAACCGGTTGCCGGCGGACCTGCCGCTGTATCCGGCGGCGCGGCTGACCGAGGCTGCGGGGGCGGATCGCGACGGCTGTCGCTTACGCGTGGTGAGTTTTTCGAGTGCTGCGCCGATGCAGAAGATGCTCGACTGGTATTTCACGAAGGCGCGGGCGGCGGGGTATTCGGCCGGGCACAGCACGGACGGCAGGCAGCATGTGCTGGGCGGGGTTCGGGGGAACGACGCGTATGTGGTGTATGTGACGGCGCGGGCCGGCGGCGGGAGCGATGTCGATATGGTTTCCAACGCCGGGCGGTGAGGTGTTCCGCTAGGGGCACCACCGGCGGAGGCCGGGGCCCAACTGGGAAACGTCGCTAACTGAGCGCGGTCCTTCGTTACTGCGACCTTTCCAATTGGGCCCCGGCCTTCGCCGGGGTGGTGCCGATTGGGGTGACTCCCCTCCCTCTCCATGTTTCCCCGCGAAGGCGGGAGTCCAGGCTGGGTCCCCGCCTTCGCGGGAAACAACTAGCTCGCGCGAGGGTGCATAGCCCCTCCCAACCGCACCTTCCGTTTTCGCCGATTCACGCTAGGGCGCGGGGATGCTTCCCTTCTCTACGTCATGGTCGGTGGTGCGGTCGGTTCCGGCGCGCGCTATCTGGCGGGTAGCGCGACGACCGCGCTGCTCGGGCCGGACTATCCCTTCGGGACGCTGGCGGTGAACATCGTCGGCGGGTTGCTGATGGGCGTGCTGGTCGGCGTGCTGGCGCGGAACGCCGCGTCGGAGCACTGGCGCCTGCTGCTCGCGGTCGGCGTGCTTGGGGATTCACGACCTTTTCGGCGTTCTCGCTGGAGGTCGTCACGATGATCGAACGCGGCGCATTCGGCGTCGCGTTGGGGTATGTTTTGGTGTCGGTGATCGGTTCGGTCGCCGCGTTGTTCGCGGGTCTCTCCGCAGTAGGGGCCGTCGCATGACTGCGGGCAAAAGCGATAGCGATACGGGTTTCCGCGAGTTCAACGTCGGGTTCGACGATGACGGCATCCGGCTCGACCGGTGGTTCAAGCGGCATCTGCCCGATACGAGCTACACGACGGTGGCGATGTGGGCGCGCACCGGGCAGCTGCGCGTCGACGGCGCGCGCGCGACCCCGGGCGACCGGATCGCGGCGGGCCAGATGCTGCGTGTGCCCCCGCCCGAGGCCGACAAGGCCACCGCCGACCCGGACAAGCCCAGGCGCGTCCGCGAACGCGTGATCCTGTCCGACGAGGAGACCGAGCTCGCGCAGGGCATGGTTATCCACAAGGATTTCCAGGCGTTCGTGCTGAACAAGCCGCCGGGTCTCGCGACGCAGGGCGGCACCAAGACGACCCAGCATGTCGACGGGCTGCTCGATGCGCTTCAGTACGACAACGAGGGTCGGCCGAAGCTGGTCCACCGGCTCGACAAGGATACGTCCGGTGCGTTGCTGGTGGCGCGGACGTCGCGGGCGGCAGCGTTCTTTGCGAAGGCGTTTTCGGGGCGGACCGCGCGAAAAGTCTATTGGGCGCTGGTGGTCGACGTGCCGTCGATCGAGGACGGCATGATCGAACTGCCGATCGCGAAGCAGCCGGGCACCGGTGGCGAGAAGATGCACATCGACGAAGCCGAGGGCGCACCGGCGCGGACGCGCTACCGGGTGATCGAGCGGGCGGGCAACCGCGCGGCGTGGGTCGAGCTGCAGCCGTTTACGGGGCGGACCCACCAGTTGCG
Source organism: Sphingomonas sp. AC411 (assembly GCF_979253035.1). NCBI lineage: Bacteria > Pseudomonadati > Pseudomonadota > Alphaproteobacteria > Sphingomonadales > Sphingomonadaceae > Sphingomonas > Sphingomonas sp. AC411. The sequence continues at coordinate 2,466,446 of NZ_CEEDAQ010000001.1, forward strand.
CGTGCATATGGCGGCGATCGGGCATCCGATCGTCGGTGATGGCAAGTACGGCGGCGCGGCGGCGTTCCTGACCGGCGGAATCTCGCGGAAGATGCATCTGCATGCGCGGCGCATCAAGGTGGATCATCCGGATGGCGGGTCGATCGACGTGACCGCCGAGCTGCCGACGCATTTCGCGGAGAGCCTGAAGCAATTGGGCTTCGAGGAGAAGCTGGGCGACGACCTGGTGCTCGACGAGAAGACCGCGCCGACGCGCGAGCAGATGAAGTCGCGGGCGAAGGCGCACGCGAAGTCTGTTCGGAAAGAGCGTGCGGGTGAGCGGCGTGGGCGTGGGGTTGTCGAGGAGAAGAAGCCGGGCGCCAAGCCGGGTGCGCCGAAGACGGGGGGCCTCGGACGGGAGCCGGGTCGAAATTCGGCGCGCCGCGGAGTGGACCTCGGGTCGAGGGGGCCAAGCCGGCCGGGCGGGGTCATCCGGGTGGGGCCGGGAAGCCTGGGCCGCGGAGTGGGCCTGGGACCCGGTGACGCTTATCGGCTGACGCGTGCCCTCACCCTTCCCACGGCCAAGTGGCCGCGGGCCCCTTCCCTCTCCCCCGAGGGGAGAGGAGAGCCTCCGGAGGCGTCTCGGGGTAGGGACAAGGCGGGTCTGTTGGGAGCACACCCCACCTCCCGCCCCACCCCGGCGGAGGCCGGGGCCCAGTTGGGGGACGTCGCTAACGAAGGGCGGCGCTCAATCATTGCCACCTCTCCAACTGGGCGCCGGCCTTCGCCGGGGTGGGGCCGCTGGTTGGAGGTGCCCCTCGCCCCACACCGTTCCCCCGCGAAGGCGGGGGTCCAGGAGCCTGGGGCGCTATCGGTATTTAGCTGGGCTCCGCGTCCGCGGGGAACATGGGTGGTGCGGTATTGCGCTAACGCTTTGCATCTAGCTCGTAGCCCCTAGCTCACCGCCCCCCGGTTTGACGTTCCCCTTCCGCACCCCGTGATCTACGACGCCCCCATGTCTTTCCGAGAAACCCCATGATCCGTCTTGCCGTATTCGATTGCGACGGAACGCTCGTCGACAGCCAGGCTAACATCTGCGTCGCGTGCGAACGCGCGTTCGAGAGCGCTGGCCTGATTCCGCCCCGCGCGCGGAAATTCGGCGGATCGTCGGGCTCAGCCTCGTCGAGGCGATGCAGGTGTTGTTGCCCGAGGCGGACGACGCGCAGCACCGATCGCTCGCCACCGCCTACAAGAACGCGTTCCATGCGATGCGGGCGAGTGGCGAACTTGCCGACGAACCGTTGTTCGAGGGGATCGCCGAGGTCCTCGGGACGCTGGCCGACGACGGCTGGAAGCTCGGCGTGGCGACGGGCAAGTCCGATCGCGGGCTTGCGCATATCCTCGCCGCACACGGGATCACCGAACGGTTCGTGACGTTGCAGACCGCGGACCGGCATCCTTCGAAGCCCGATCCGGCGATGCTGCTGGCGGCGATCGCGGAAGCTGGCGCGAGCGCGGAGACGACGGCGATGATCGGCGATACGAGCTTCGACATGGCGATGGCGCGCGCGGCGGGTGCGCGCGCGGTCGGGGTCGCTTGGGGGTATCACGACGTGCACGAGCTTTCCGACGCGGGTGCGGACGTCGTCGCGACCGCGGTACCGGACTTGCTGCACATGGTGGCGCGGCCATGACCGAAGCGGACAAGCTGGCGCAACGGCGCTGGATGGTGCTCGTCGGGATCCGGCTGGCAGGCGTGGCCGGGGCATTGCTCGGGCTGATTCTGGTGGCGCGCGCGCATGACTTTGCACCGAAAATCCTCGGCGTGGCGATCGTATTGTCGGCGCTGGTGATGATCGGACTCGTCCCGCGCAGCCTGGCACATCGCTGGCGGACGCCTGAATGAACGGAATGGGCGAATGAAACGCTTCTGGACAGACGTTGAGATAGATGCGGACCGGGTGGTGACGCTCGACGGCAAGCCGGTGCGGACGCCCGGCGGCGGCCGCTGGCGCTGCCGACCGATGCGCTCGCCGAGGCGGTCGCGGAGGAATGGCGCGCGGTCGGCGAGACGATCGATCCGCGGACGATGCCGCTGACGGGCTTGGCGAATGCGGCGACCGATCCGATCGCGAACGATCCGGCGCACCTCGCCGCGCGGCTGGCGGCGTATGGCGAGAGCGACCTGCTGTGCTACCGCGCCGATGGCCCGCCACCGCTGGTCGAGCGGCAGGCGGCGGCGTGGGATCCGCTGCTGGCGTGGGCGCGCGGGCGGTACGACGTGACGTTCGCGGTGACGGCGGGCGTGATGCACGTCGCGCAGCCGGCGGCGACGGTCGCGCGGCTGCACGAGGCGGTGGCGGCGTATGATGATTTTCGGTTGGCGGGCTTGTCGCCGGTGGTGACGCTGACCGGGTCGCTGGTGATCGGGCTGGCGCTGATCGAGGGCGAGATCGATGCCGACGCGGCGTGGGCCGCGGCGGAATCGACGAGGACTGGTCGGTCGAGATGTGGGGCGAGGACTGGCAGGCGACTCAGTTGCGCGAATTGAAGCGCAAGGAGTTCGGGGTCGGGGTGGAGTTTCTGGGGCTGCTCTGACTTGCCCCCCTCCCTGAAAGGAGGGTTGGGGGTGGGTCGGCCTGTTGGCTGACGCTTCGATCCCCAGCAGCCGACCCACTTCGGCCCCTCCCTTTCAGGGAGGGGGGAAGTTAGCGGGTCAGGCGGCGGATGAAACCGATCAGGCCGGTCTGGCGCGAGCGTTTCAGCCTCTCCGCCGCGAGGATCGTCTTCACGCCGCGGATGCAGCTGTCAACGTCGTCGTTGACCAGCACGTAATCATAGCCGTCCCAGTGGCTGACCTCGTTCGCCGCGCGCGACATGCGGGCTTCGATCACTTCGGTCGAATCGGTGCCGCGGCTGGTGAGCCTCCGGTGGAGCTCTTCCATCGACGGCGGGAAGATGAAGACGCGGACGACGTCGCCACCGGCGATCTGAAACAGCTGTTGCGCGCCCTGCCAGTCGATGTCGAACAACACGTCCTTGCCGGCTGCCAGCATCTCCTCGACCTGCGCGCGCGGGTGCCGTAGCGGTGGTTGAAGACGTGCGCCCATTCGAGGAACTCGTCCTTCGCGACCATGTCGCGAAAGCCCTCGAGGTCGGTGAAATGGTAATCCTTGCCGTCGACTTCGCCAGGTCGCATCGACCGGGTCGTTACCGAGACCGACATCTCCAGCTCGTGTTCGTCCGCGAGCAATCGGCGCGCGATGGTCGACTTGCCGGCACCGGACGGCGAGGACAGGACGAACAGGACTCCGCGGCGACGGAAACCATGTGGGTCGGACGGAAGTGTGGGGCATGCGCGCCCTTGCCGCGGACTGCGCATGGGCGTCAACCCACCCGCAGTCCGCGCGTGTCATTCTAAGGGCGGATCAGTAGCCCGTCTTGCGCGCCTTGTTGCGGTCATAGGCCTTCTTGGCCGCGTAGCCGCCGCCGAGGATCATGCCAAGCGGGCCCATGCGGCGCATCAGGCCCATCGCCACCACGCCCTTCACTGCGCCCGAGGCGCCGCCCGAACCGTTGCGACGGCCCATCTCGCGGCCGACCAATGCGCTGATAATACGTCCGATCATGATTTCACCTCTCCGAAAACCTGGTCCTTGAGTTCCGCTGCACCGCGCAGCACTGCCCAGCCGATCGCGTAGGTCACGGCCATGGGCACGACGATCTTGAGTACGTTGGCGGTGATCGCACCGATGATCGCGCCGTCCGCGTTGCCGTCGTCGCCGCTCAGCGAGTCGATGCCTGCGCCGATCAGCGCGCCTATGGTCGTTGCGCCCACGTAATTTCTCCTGTCCGTGTGGCGGGTTAGCGCGCGAAGAGCGTTTGGGTTCCCGCGCGCTCGCGTTCTCCTGCGCACGCAGGAGTCCAGGGTCGCGGGCGGCGCGCTTGGTACTTGGGCTCCTGCGTGCGCAGGAGAACGGGAGGTTAGCGGCCGAGCATCGATCTGGGTTTTACGACTCGGTCGAAGGTTTCGACGTCGACCAGGCCGAGCGCGAGGCCGGCTTCCTTGAGCGTCAGGCCTTCGGCGTGGGCGTATTTGGCGATCTTCGCGGCGGCGTCGTAGCCGATCTCGGGGGCGAGCGCGGTGACCAGCATCAGCGAACGGTCGAGCAACTCGGCGATGCGGCCGCGGTTGGGTTCGATGCCGTCGACGCAGCGTTCCGCGAATCCTTCCATCGCGGTCGCGAGCAGGTCGATCGAGCGCAGGACGTTGGCGCCGATCAGCGGCTTGAAGACGTTGAGCTCGAGATGGCCCTGCATCCCGCCGACGGTCACCGCGACGTGATTGCCCATCACCTGGCCGGCGACCATCGTGAGCATCTCACACTGCGTCGGGTTCACCTTGCCCGGCATGATCGAGCTGCCGGGCTCGTTCGCGGGGAGGTCGATCTCGCCGAAGCCGCAGCGCGGGCCCGAGCCGAGCAGGCGGATGTCGTTGGCGATCTTGGTGAGCGCGACCGCCAGCGTATTGAGCGTGCCCGAGAGGTGGACGAGAGGATCGTTAGACGCGAGCGCTTCGAAGCTGTTCTCGGCGGGCATGAACGGGTGGCCGGTGATCTCGGACAGCGTGCGGCAGAAGTCCTCGGCGAACCCCTTGGGCGCGTTCAGGCCGGTGCCGACCGCGGTGCCGCCTTGTGCCAGCCGGTTGGTGCCGTGACTGATGCCCGGCTCGATACGGCGACCGCAGCGATAGACCTGGTTCGCGTACGCCGAGAATTCCTGGCCAAGCGTCAGCGGCGTCGCATCCTGGAGGTGGGTGCGGCCGATCTTGACGATGCCGTCCCACGCGTCGGCCTTGGCTTGCAGCGAATCCTTGCCGGTCGAGTGCCGGGAACAGCCGGCGCGTAGCGGCGAGCGAGGCGGCGATGTGGAGCGCGGTGGGGAAGCTGTCGTTGGACGACTGGCTCATGTTGACGTGGTCGTTGGGGTGGACCGGGACTTGCCGCCGCGGGTGCCGGTGAGGACTTCGTTGGCGCGGCCGGCGATGACCTCGTTGACGTTCATGTTCGACTGCGTGCCGCTGCCGGTCTGCCAGATGACGAGCGGGAACTGGTCGTCGAGCTTGCCGTCGATGACTTCCTGTGCGGCGGAGTCGATGGCTTGAGCGATTTTTTCGTCGAGGCCGTGGGCGCGGTTTACGCGGGCGGCGGCTTGTTTGACGAGGGCTAGCGCGTGGACGATCTCGATCGGCATGCGTTCGCGGCTGGCGAAGGGGAAGTTCTCGATCGAGCGTTCGGTTTGCGCGCCCCAATAAGCGGCGGCGGGGACTTCGATCGGGCCGATCGTGTCGGTTTCTGTGCGGGTGGTCATGGGGAGAGAACCTTCCGGGGCGTGCGGATCCCTCGCCCCTTTGAGGAGAGGGAGGGAGGAGCCGCAGGCGACGGAAGGGTGAGGGGCTTGAGGCTCAGGACGCGTGTCCCAACGCCCTCTCCCTTCCCACCGCAAGCGCGGCGGGCTCCTTCCCTCCCCCGTAGGGGCGAGGGAGTTTGGGTTACTTCTTCCGCTTGAAATCCACGGCTACGACGTTCGAACCGTCTTCGATCGGGACTGCAGTGGGGCCGTCGTTTTCGGCTTCGTCGTGATCGCCAAGCGAATCGTCCGCACCTTCCTGCGCCTGGAAGCGGAGTTCGAAGCTGACCGCCGGGTCCTGGAACGCGGTGATCGCCGAATAGGGGATGACCAGCTTCGAGGGGACTTGGTTGAAGCTGAGCCCGATCGAGAAGCGCTCGTCGTCGACGATCAGGTCCCAATAGCGGTTCTGCATGACAATCGTCATCTCGTCCGGAAAACGCTCGATCAGGCGCTTGGGGATGTCGACGCCGGGCGCCTGCGTCTTGAAGGTGATGTAGAAATGATGCTCGCCGGGCAGCCCGCCGGCCTCCGCGACGGAACCAGGCACGCGGCCGACGACGGCACGCAGGGCTTCTTGCACGATCTCGTCGTACGGAATCAGGCTATCGGGCAGTCCATCGGTCATTCCCCTTGGGTAGCGTCATTCGATTGGCGGTCAAGATTGCATGCGTCGTGGCGCACGTTATGGGAGGTGGCATGCGCACCGCCACGATTACCCGCTCCACCGCCGAGACGGCGATCGACGTCACCGTGAACCTCGATGGGACCGGCGTGTACGACGTCGAGACCGGGGTCGGTTTCTTCGACCACATGCTCGAGCAACCTCGCGCCACTCGCTGATCGATCTGCGCGTGCGGACCAAGGGCGACCTGCACATCGACGAGCACCACACCGTCGAGGATACCGGCATCGCGATCGGGCAGGCGTTCGCGCAGGCGCTCGGCGACAAGAGAGGCATAGTGCGGTACGGCGATGCGTTGTCGCCGATGGACGAGACGCTCACGCGGGTGGCTCTGGATATTTCCGGGCGGCCCTGGCTGGTGTGGAAGGATTTGTTCTCGCAGAAGCGCTTGGGCGGCATGGACACCGAGATGTTCGAGCATTTCTTCCACAGCTTCGCGCAGGCGGCGGGGATCACGCTGCACGTCGAGACGCTATACGGGACGAACAATCACCACATTGCCGAGGCGGCGTTCAAGGGCGTCGCGCGCGCGTTGCGGACAGCGATCGAGATCGATCCGCGCAAGGCAGATGCGATCCCGTCGACCAAGGGGATCCTCTGATGCTCTCCTCCCGCTTGCGGGAGGGGTCGGGGAGGGCCTGGCCTCGATCGTTGGACTCGCGGCTATGTCACTCCCTCCTAACCCCTCCCGCAAGCGGGAGGGGATTTGACGCTAGCCCTCATCGATTACGGCGCGGGGAACCTCCACTCGGTCGAGAACGCGCTGCGGACGGCGGGCTGTGTCGATCTGGTCGTGACCGCGGACGCAGATGTGGTCGCGAAGGCCGACCGGATCGTGTTGCCGGGTGTTGGCGCGTATGGAGCCTGCGCGGCGGCTTTGCGCGCGGTGCCGGGGATGGTCGAGGCGCTGAACCGGCGCGTGCGCGACGAGGGCACGCCGTTTCTCGGGATCTGCGTCGGCATGCAGTTGATGGCCGATGCGGGTGAAGAGATGGGGACCCATGCCGGGCTTGGCTGGATTTCGGGGCGCGTGCGGCGGTTGGAGCCAGGGACGATGGAGGCGAAGGTGCCGCATATGGGCTGGAACGACGTCGTTCCATCCATCCCGCATCGGCTGATCGAACCGGGCGAGGCGTATTTCCTGCATAGTTTCGCGTTTGAGGGCTCGGACGTGCTCGCGACGACCGACCATGCCGGCGCGGTCACCGCGGCGATCGGTCGCGACACGATGATCGGCGTGCAGTTTCATCCTGAGAAGAGCCAGCGCTACGGCCTGGCGTTGCTCGAACGATTCCTGGAGTGGCGGCCGTGAGCCTGATTATTTTCCCCGCAATCGACCTCAAGGCGGGTCAGGTGGTGCGTCTCGCCGAGGGCGATATGGACCGGGCGACGGTGTACGGCGACGATCCGGCGGCGCAGGCGATGCTGTTCGCTAGCGCTGGCGCGGAGCATCTGCATGTGGTCGATCTCGACGGCGCGTTCGCGGGGGCTTCGGTCAATGGCGACGCGGTGCGGTCGATCGTCGCGCAATTTCCGGGGCATGTGCAGCTTGGCGGCGGGATCCGGACGCGGGCCAGCGTCGAGGGCTGGTTCGATCTGGGCGTGTCCCGCGTGGTGATCGGTACGGCGGCGCTGGAGGACCCCGAGTTCGTGCGCGGCGTGGCGAAGGATTTCCCCGGCGGGATCGTCGTCGCGGTCGATGCGAAGGACGGCATGGTCGCGACCAAGGGTTGGGCGGATGTTTCGACGACGACCGCGGTCGATCTCGCGCGGCGGTTCGAGGATGCGGGGGTTGCGTCTTTGCTGTTCACCGATGTCGGGCGCGACGGGATGCTGAAGGGGTGCAACGTCGACGCTACCGTCGACCTGGCGCGGGCGGTGGATATTCCGGTGATCGCCAGCGGTGGCGTGAAGGGATCGCCGAGATTCACGTGCTGGCTTTGCATGTGCGGGACGGGGTCGAGGGCGTGATTACCGGGCGAGCGTTGTACGACGGGCGCCTCGATCTTGCGGCGGCGTTGAGTGTGGCGAAGGCAGCAGGATGATTCACGCGGAGACGCGGAGACGCGGAGATAGTGTTTTCGCGCAGAGCCGCGGAGGACGCAGAATGTCGCTTGGCGCCGCAGGCAGAGATTTGTTCACGCGAAGGCGCAAAGGCGCGAAGAGTGAGAAGGTAAGTAGGCCCGCTCTTCTGCTCACTCTTCGCGCCTTTGCGCCTTCGCGTGAATCATTCTTAGCGGCTTTGCCGCGTCTCCGCGTCTCCGCGTCTCCGCGTGAACACATTCTTCGGCACAGCGCATGACGGTTCGTGCGCGCGTCATTCCGTGTCTCGACGTGGCCGATGGGCGCGTGGTGAAGGGCGTGAACTTCGTCGAACTGCGCGATGCCGGCGATCCGGTCGAGCAGGCGCGGGCGTATGATGCGGCCGGGGCGGACGAACTGTGTTTCCTCGATATCGGGGCGAGCCATGAAGGCCGCGGGACCATCCTCGACGTCGTGCGACGGACCGCGGCGGTGTGCTTCATGCCGTTGACGGTCGGCGGCGGCGTGCGGACGGCGGACGATGCGCGCGCGCTCTTGCTCGCCGGGGCGGACAAGGTGGCGGTCAATTCGGCGGCGGTCGAGCGGCCCGAACTGGTCGCGGATATCGCCGAGCGGTTCGGCAGCCAGTGCTGTGTCGCGAGCGTCGATGCGCGGCGATCGGGTGAAGGCTGGGAAGTGTTCACGCATGGCGGCCGGCGCGCGACCGGGATCGATGCGATCGCGCATGCCTTGAAGCTCGCCGAATTGGGGGCTGGCGAGTTGCTGGTCACGTCGATGGACCGCGACGGGACTCGCAGCGGTTACGACCTCGACCTGATCCGCGCGATTTCGACCGTGTCGGCGTGCCGGTGGTCGCCAGCGGCGGGGTTGGTGGACTCGACGATCTGGTTGCGGGGATCCGTGACGGGCATGCGAGCGCGGTGCTCGCCGCGTCGATCTTTCATTTCGGGCAGGCGTCGATCGGCGACGCGCATGCGGCGCTGGCGGCGGCGGGGATTCCGGTGCGGACGCCGGTTGGCGCGGCCTGACAGGCGTGTCGGTGCTCGCCATACTCGCGGTCGAATCAGGGCATAGCGGCGTCGCGCATCCGCCGACCGGGCTGGCGATGTCGGACGTCGCGCTGTTCGTGTTCGCCGCAATCGGCGTCTGGCTGGTGCGCCGGGCTTTGCGGAAGCGGTTCATCGAGGCCCGTCGACGCAACCTTGCCGAGCGTGAAGCAACGGGTCCACCCAAGAAGGATTGACCCGCCTGCCCGGCTGCGCCAGCACGCCGCGCATGGCAGATCCCGTATTCGACCGCCTCGAAGCGACCATCCGTGCGCGCCGCGATGCGCCCGCCGACACCAGTTACACCGCCAGCCTGTTCGCCAGGGGCGACCGAAGATCGCACAGAAACTGGGCGAGGAAGCCGTCGAGACGGTGATCGCCGCGTGCTCCGGGGACGAGGCGAGCATCGTGCCGGAAGCGGCGGATCTGATGTTTCATCTCGCCGTGCTGCTGGCGGATGCGGGGCTCAGCCTCGACGATGTGCGGGCTGAACTGGAACGGCGCGAGGGGGTCGGCGGGCTGGTCGAGAAGGCGGGTCGAGCGGGCTGACTAGACCCCCTTCCGCTTGCGGGAGGGGTCGGGGAGAGGCATGACGCACACGCTCCGCCGGGATCGGGAAGGCACGCCCCTCCCTAACCCATCCCGCAAGCGGAAGGGGGATTTATGCCGATCGACGCCACCCAGCCCTATGACGACCAGAACATCTTCGCGAAGATCCTGCGCGGCGAGATTCCGTCGAAGCGGGTCTACGAGGACGATTTCGCGATCGCGTTCCACGACATCAATCCGCAGGCGCCGACGCACCTGCTCGTGATCCCCAAGGGCGCGTACGTATCCTGGGACGATTTCTCCGCGCGGGCGCCCGATGCCGAGATCGCCGGGTTCATCCGCGCAGTCGGTACCGTCGCGCGGGCAGCGGTCTCGTCGAGCCGGGCTATCGCCTGCTCGCCAATATCGGCCGGGACGGGCACCAGGAGGTGCCGCACCTGCATGTTCATGTCTTCGGCGGGCGCCCGCTCGGGCCGATGCTCGCGCAATAGCGCAGCTTTCCGCCACTAAACGATTGCACGTAATAAAATTGCCATTAGGCTCGCCGGCTTGAGCAAGGGGGCCATGTTGACCGGCCCTCGTCATCCCCGGGGGTACCGAATTGATTTTTGGTCGCGTAAAATCGCTGGACGCCATTCTGGCGACGGCGGAGAAGAAATCGCTCCACCGATCGCTGGGTGCGTTCCAGCTTACCATGCTCGGCATCGGCTGCGTGATCGGGACGGGCATCTTCGTGCTGACGTCCGCCGCCGCGCAGAAGGCGGGGCCGGGCATGATCCTGAGCTTCATCGTCGCCGGCGCGGTCTGCGTCGTCGCGGCGCTCTGCTATGCCGAGATCGCGGCGATGGCACCGGTCGCCGGCTCCGCCTACACCTATACCTATTCGGTGATGGGCGAACTGCTCGCCTGGACCGTCGGCTGGGCTCTGATCCTCGAATATGCCGTCGCCGCGAGCGCCGTGTCGGTCGGGTGGTCCGGCTATTTCTCGGGCTCGATCCTGCGAGAAACGTTCGGGATAGACCTGCCGCTATGGCTGGCCGCGGGGCCGTACGTGCCGGGCGGTTTCATCAACCTGCCCGCGGTCGTCATCTCGCTGCTCGTCACGTGGCTGCTGATGATCGGCACGACCGAAAGCGCACGCGTCAACGCGGTGCTGGTGACGATCAAGGTCGTCGCGCTGACGGCGTTCGTCGCGCTGACGCTGCCCAAGACGCATGGCGGTAATTTCGAGCCGTTCCTGCCCACCGGTATCCTCGGTAGCAACGGCCTCGGCGTGGTCGGTGCGGCGGCGACGATCTTCTTCGCCTATGTCGGCTTCGACGCGGTCTCGACCGCCGCCGAGGAAACCAAGGATCCGCAACGCAACGTGCCGATCGGCCTGATCGCGTCGCTCGGAATCTGCACCGTGTTCTACATGCTGGTCGCGGCGGGCGCGATCGGGACGATCGGTGGCCAGCCGTTGTTCGGGCCTGATGGGGTGCTCCTTCACGACCGGTTCGCCCGAACTGGCGCGTGCCTGCCTGATCCCTGCCAATGCGCAGGCTCTGGTGTGTTCGAACGAAGCGCTGGCGCACGTGCTGCGCCAGATCGGCTATGCCAATGTCGGCAACTGGATGGGCTATGCGGCCGGCCTCGCGCTGCCGTCGGTGATCCTGATCCTGATGTTCGGCCAGACCCGCATCTTCTTCGTGATGAGCCGCGATGGCCTGTTGCCGGAAGTGCTGAGCCGCGTGCATCCGAAGTGGAAGACGCCCTATATCGTGACCGCGATCACCGGGCTGTTCGTGGCGTTCGCCGCGGCGTTCCTGCCGGTCGGCCAGCTCGCCGACATCGCCAATGCGGGTACGCTGTACGCGTTCATGATGGTCGCGATCGCACTGCTGATCCTGCGCAAGCGCGAGCCGAACCGGCATCGTCCGTTCCGCACGCCGGCCGCGTGGATCGTCGCGCCGCTGACGATCGTCGGCTGCATCGGGCTGTACTTCTCGCTGCCGTACGAGGCGATGGCGGTGCTGCCGATCTGGGGCGCGGTCGGGCTCGTGATCTACTTCCTGTACGGCTACCGGAAGAGCTATCTGGGTCGCGGGATGGCCGATGGCGGCGAGCCGATCGACATGGCGCCGCCCGGCGCGCACTGAGACCGGACATGAAAGCGGCCGCGGGAGGAAACTCCCGCGGCCCTTTTTGTGCTTCCGTCATGCCGGGCTCGTTCCGGCATCCACCGTTCCGCGTACCCACAGCCCGTGAATTTGCGGGACGGTGGCCCCCGGAACAAGTCCGGGGTGACGGAGGTACGCGTCAGCCGATGTGCTTGGCGGCGAGCGCCTTCATGTCGACCATCGGGCGAGCGCCGACATGGCTGATGATCTCGGCCGCGCAGACCGCGCCGAGCTTCAGCGACGCGTGCAGGTCGTAGCCCTGCGCCTGGCCGTGGAGGAAGCCGGCCGCGAACAGGTCGCCGGCGCCGGTGGTGTCGACGACCTTGGCGATCGGCTCGGCCTTCACCTCGGCGCGATTGCCGTTCTGGAGCGCGCAGGCGCCGTGCTCGCCGCGGGTGACGACCAGGGTCGGGACCTGGGCGGAGATCTTGGCGACGGCGGCGTCGAAGTCTTCGGTCTCGGCGAGCGCGGCGAGTTCGCTCTCGTTGGCGAACAGGATGTCGATCAGTCCGTCACTGAGCAGCTGGCGGAAATCGCCGCCGTGGCGCGAGATGCAGAACACGTCGCTGAGCGTGAAGGCGACCTTCCGGCCGGCGTCACGCGCGCAATCGATCGCGGCGCGCATCGCGGCACGCGGCTCCTCGGGATCCCAGAGATAGCCTTCGAGATACAGGATCGCGCTGTCGGCGATCATCGCGGTGTCGATCGCGGTGGCGGGGAGGAACTGGCCAGCGCCGAGAAAGGTGTTCATCGTGCGCTGGCCGTCGGGCGTCACGAAGATCAGGCAGCGGCCGGTGGTCGGGTCGCCGGGACGGACCGGGGTGGCGAACTCGATGCCGATGCTGCGGACGTCGTGCGCGAAGACCTGGCCGAGCTGGTCGTCGGCGACTTGGCCGATGAACCCGCATTTGCCGCCGAGCGCGGCGATGCCGGCGACGGTGTTGGCGGCGGAGCCCCCGAGATTTCCATGCCCGGGCCCATCTTGGCGTAGAGCGCGTCGGCTTCTTCCGACGAGAACATCAGCTGCATCGAGCCCTTCGCGACGCCGATCTCGTCGATGAACGCGTCGGTGGCGGTGCTGAGGATGTCGACAATGGCATTGCCGATCGCGACGACGTCGTAAGTTGGGTTGGACAAGGCGGAACTCCGGGGATGCGGGGAAAACGCTTGCCGTAAATGGCGGGGGGATTGGTGCAACTGGTGTGGGGTGCGTGTTGGCGGAGGGGGCGTGGCCAACGCCATCAGGACCGTCGGAGTTGGAACAGGCCACCACCCCGGCGGAGGCCGGGGCCCAGGTGGAAAGGTCGTCGTAACGGAACGCCGTCCGCCGTTATTGACGTGCCCCAACTGGGCTCCGGCCTCCGCCGGGGTGGTGGCCTTGCTTGCTGGTTTCCGCGATCTACTCGGTTTTTTGGTGACGCCGGTCATGGCGGTCATGGCAGTCAAGTCTGTACAGCAGGTGTTGGTCGATCCATGCGCCCGTAGCGGCCGCGCGCCTTCTGTTCTCTCGCGAACGCGGGGGTCCAGGGTCTCGGGCAGTGTGCTTGGTTCAGCTGGGCCCCGCGTCCGCGGGGAACGGGTCATGCGTTCTTTTAGAGATCGCGCTTTCAGAAAAGCGCGCTTTAGAAATTGCCCGCACCTCCAAATCTCGGAGCTTCGTTGACCTTGCGCCGCCCCCGCGTCATCCCGTCCACATGATCCGCGCTCTCCTCCTCTCGCTCCGGCAGCTCACCGATCCGCCGGTTCTCCGCGTGTTCGTGAAGTCGATGGCGGTGACGTTGCTCGTGTTCGCCGTAGCGGGCGTCGGTGTGTGGTGGGGGACGCAGGCGGCGTTGGCGGCGTGGCTCGGCTGGGATGCGGACGGGCTGGCGGCGGCGTTCGCGCTGTTCGTCACGATCCTGGCGCTGTGGCTGCTGTTTCGCGCGGTCGCGATCGCGGTCGTCGGCGTGTTTGCGGACGAGGTGGTCGCGGCGGTCGAAGCTCGGCATTATCCCGAGGCGCTGAAGACCGCCCGCCCCGTGCCCTTCGCGCGCAGCCTCACGATGGGGCTCCGGTCGGCAGGCCGCGTGGTGCTCGTCAACCTTGCTATGTTGCCCGTCTACATCGCGCTGCTCGTCACCGGAGTCGGCACCGCGGCCGCGTTCTTCGTCGTCAATGGCTGGCTGCTCGGGCGCGATCTCGGCGACATGGTGGCGGCGCGGCACATGGACGCGGCGGCGATGCGGGGCTGGCGTGCGACGACCAAGGGCGGGCGGTTCATGCTGGGGCTTGCGAACACCGGGCTGTTCGTGGTTCCGATCCTCAACATCGCCGCGCCCGTGCTGGGGGCAGCGATGGCGACGCATTATTTCCACAGCCAATATTTCCATAAGGGCCGAGCATGACGCGATTGACCACCATAGCCGTCGCGCTGGCGCTCGGCGGCGGGCTCGCGGGTTGCGCGGCACCGGTCGCCAAGCCCGCGGTCGGGCGCCCGGCGATCCCGTATACGAGCGTCGGCCTGGAGCGCGTGCTGGGGCAGGACGCCGCCGGCCTGACCAAGCTGTTCGGCCAGCCCGACGCCGATGTCCGAGAAGGCTCGGCACGCAAGCTCCAGTTCCAGAGCGGCATCTGCGTGCTCGACGCGTATCTGTATCCCAAGGGATCGGACGCCCCCCGCGTCACCTATCTCGACGCGCGCGAACCCGACGGCAGCACGATCGACCGCGCCAGCTGCGTGGCGGCGCTGACCCGGCGCGAGGGTGGACGGTAGCGGCGGATTTCGCCCAAACCCAGACATTCACCGGCCTGCACTGCGCTTACGAGTGCAGACGTTCGTTCATCACATTTCCCGAAAGTAGCAGCACCCTAGACGGCGCCTCACTGCCTACCCATGTGGCAATATGAAAGGGGACCAACATGGTCAGTACATCCAATGATGGCATAATGTCCGAGTATCTCGTAAAGTACGGCTTGGCGAAAACGAGCGAGCGTGAGCGGCCCACGGACTTGCTAGAGACGCTTTATATCTCGGAGCGCTTTCAAGCTGGTGATGATCTTAAGACGGTCCGTGAAAATTACGATCACGGTGTATGGAACGGTGTGCCAAGTTCCGAGGTAGATCGTCGTTTAGCCGCGTTGGACGTTTTTATGATCGAGCTTGCCCGCAACCGGGCGAGGATGTGGGGCATCAACTAGGTACGAATGCACGTCCGGTAACGGGTGACAGCTACCGTTACCGGACCGAATGCTCTCCTTCCCACTACGGACAACGAATTCTTACGAGCAGTTGTTCTCGCAGAAAGTCGCAACGACGTAGATGATGAAGAGAAACGGTACGAGCAGAACGGCTAGGCAACCCCAACCGAGAGCTTTGTAAACGGCGCTGGGTGGATCGCTCCAGCGCGGCGGGTCACTGTCTTGCTCGTCAATCATGTCGTTATCATAGCTGTGGCATCAACAGGCACAACGGCAGCTTTCCTCCCCAAATCGGACGTCGCTTGGTCGTCACGCGTCTACGCGGCGCAGGTCCATTCGGTGACGACGGAGTCGTCGGCTTCTCGGGGTAGAAGGCGGCGGCGCTCGGCCTGACAGCGTAGGTCGTCGAGCCGGGCAAGTGCCCATATCGCGGCGCCTCGGACTATCGGGGCTTCGTCGGCGAGCAGCTCGACAACCGGTTCGACTAGCGCTGGATCGCCGCTGTTGCCCGCTGCGATCAGCGCGTTGCGGATCATCCGGTCGCGGCCGATGCGCTTGATGGGGGAGCCGGCGAAGACCGTGCGGAAGGTGGCGTCGTCGAGCGCGAGGATGTCGGCCAACTCGGGCGCGACCAGTTCCGCGCGGGGGTGGAAGGCCAGGTTCGCGTTGGCCGAGGCGGCGAACTTGTTCCAGGGGCAGACGGCGAGGCAGTCGTCGCAGCCGTAGATGCGGTTGCCGATCGCCGCGCGGAACTCGTGCGGGATCGGGCCGGCATGCTCGATCGTGAGGTAGGAGATGCAGCGGCGGGCGTCGAGCTGGTATGGCCGCGGGAACGCATCGGTCGGGCAGGCGGTCTGGCACGCGTCGCAACTGCCGCAGGTGTCGACGCCGCCGCGGTCCGGTTCCAAGTCCAGCGTCGTGTAGATCGCGCCGAGGAACAGCCAGCTGCCATGCTCGCGGCTGACGAGATTGGTGTGCTTGCCCTGCCAGCCCAACCCGGCGGCTTCGGCGAGCGGCTTCTCCATCACCGGCGCGGTGTCGACGAACACCTTCAGGTCGAACGGCGGCAAGTCGCGTCCCGCTTCTGCCGCCAGCCAGCGACCGAGCGCCTTCAACTGGCGTTTCACGACATCGTGATAATCCGGGCCCTGCGCATAAACCGAGATGCGCCCTACCCCGCCTTCGTCCGCCAACCGCAGGGGATCGTCCTTCGGCGCATAGCTCATACCGAGCGCGACGACGCTGCGGACTTCGGGCCAGAGGCCGGCGGGGCTTTCGCGGTGGTGCTTGCGCTCCTCCATCCAGATCATGTCGCCGTGGCGGCCGTCCGCGAGCCACTGGTGGAGCCGTTCGCCCGCCAGTGGCGCGGCGTCGGCGTGCGCGATTCCGCAGGCGGCAAAACCCACTTCGGCCGCTTTGGCCTTAAGTCGGTGTTCCAGCTTGTCTTGCGCCACGTCCGACCGCTACCACGACGTCACCCTCGGGAGGAAGATTGCGCGTGAACGATGAATGGGCGGTCACCGCGAGCGGGATCGTGAAGCGGTTCGGCGACCGGCGCGTGGTCGACGGGGTGGATATCATGGTGCCGCGCGGCTCGGTGTACGGCGTGCTCGGGCCCAATGGCGCGGGCAAGACGACGACGCTGCGCATGCTGCTTGGGATCATCGAGCCCGACGAGGGTAGCCGCACGCTGCTCGGCTACGACAATCCGCGCGATGCGAGCGACCGGGTCGGCTATCTGCCCGAGGAACGCGGGCTGTATCCGGCGATGAAGGCGCGCGAGGCGATCGCGTTCCTGGGGGCTCTGCGCGGGCTCGACTGGAAGACCGGCCGCGAGCGCGCGGTGGTGCTGATGGAGGCCGCGGGCCTTGGCCATGCGGTCGACGAGAAGATCTGGAAACTGTCGAAGGGCATGGCGCAGCTGGTGCAGTTGCTAGGCTCGGTAGTGCACCAGCCCGACCTGCTCGTGCTCGACGAGCCGTTCTCGGGGCTCGATCCGGTCAATCAGGAGCGGCTCGAGAAGCTGATCCTCGCCGAGCGCGACCGCGGCGCGACGATCCTGTTCTCGACGCATATCATGAGCCACGCCGAGCGACTCTGCGACCGGTTGGCGATCATCGCCGGCGGTAAGCGACGGTTCGAGGGGACGGTGGCGGACGCGCGCGGGATCTTACCGCAGCGGGTGCATTATACCCCGCATCGGCCCGATCCGGCGATCCGGGGTGTGCTGCCTGCGGATGCGGTGGCGGACGGGGATAGCTGGCGGTTCGAGTTGCCGAACGAGGGGATCGAGAGTTTGCTCGTGAGGCTGATCGACGCGGGGTACGGGATTTCGGGGCTGTCGATCGAGCGGCCCGGGCTCCACGAGGCATTCGTCCGGATCGTCGGCCAGCATGGCGACGTCGCGCAGGAGCAGGCAGCATGACGCGCTTCCGTCGGACGCTCCGCCAGACCTTCACGATCGCACGCCGCGACTTCATCGCTACCGTCTTCACGCCGATCTTCCTGCTGTTCCTGTTCGCGCCGGTCATCATGGGATCGTTCGGCGCGATCGGTGGGCTGGGCGCGGCGAGCGTCAGCGGCGGTGCGCAGGACAAGACGCGGATCATCGCGATCGTCCCCGCCGCGACATCGCGACCGATCGCCGAAGCCGATACGCGATTGCGCGGGATGTTCCGCGAGGACGAGGCACCGCCCGCGCTGACCACCGTCGCGCCGTTGGCCGATCCGGCGGCGCAGGCGCGCGCGGCGTTCGAGACGAAGGATATCGACGCGTCGGCGGTGATCTATGGTTCGCTCGACGCGCCGCAGATCCTGTATGGTCCGCGCGGAAAGCGCTCGGCGGATTATCTCGGATTGCTGGCGCAGACGACGCTGGCCGCGCAGAAGCTCGGCGGCACGCTGCCCGCGATCGCCGCGACCAAGACGCAGATCACGCGCTCGACCACCTCGGTCGGGGGCCAGCATCAATCCGCCTTCTTCGCGGTGTTCGGGATCTTCTTCCTGACGCTGTTCCTGTCGGGTCAGGTCGTCGGCACGATGGCCGAAGAGCGCAACAACAAGGTGATCGAGGTGCTCGCCGCCGCGGTGCCGCTCGAATCGGTGTTCTTCGGCAAGCTGATCGGGATGTTCGGCGTCGCGGTGCTGTTCGTCGCGTTCTGGGGCACCGTCGTCACGCAGATCACGACACTGATGCCGGCGGGCGCGGCGGCGGCGCTGGGCGACCTGGCGCCGGCAGTCGGCGGTCCGATGTTCGCGCTGCTGTTCGCTGCGTATTTCAGCATGGCGTATCTGCTGCTCGGGTCCGTGTTCCTCGGCGTCGGCGCGCAGGCCTCGACGATGCGCGAGATCCAGATGCTGTCGTTGCCGATCACGATCCTGCAGGTCGCGATGTTCGGGCTGTCGTCGGCGGCGGTTTCGCGGCCGGGAAGCTGGATCGCGACGGTCGCCGAGCTGTTCCCGCTGTCGTCGCCGTTCGCGATGGCCGGGCGCGCGGCGAACTCGGCCGAGCTGTGGCCGCATGTCGCGGCGCTGGCGTGGCAGGCTCTATGGGTGACGATCTTCATCACGGTCGGGGCGCGGCTGTTCCGGCGGGGGTGCTGCAATCCGGGAGTGCCCGGCCGTTCTGGCGTCGCAAGGCGAAGGCGGCGGCTTAGGTTTTGCAATCCTCCCCGCCCGGGGAGGTGGCTGGCGCTTGCCAGACGGAGGGGAGGAAAGGGTAACCTCTGTTGCGTGTCCTCCTCCGTCGCCTTCGGCGCCACCTCCCCTTGCGGGGGAGGATCTCTCGGTTACGGCCCAACCCTGTTGACATAAGTGTCAGCAAAGCCTTTCCTGTGGCAAAATACGGGAGAGAGACGATGGCGACTCTGGTGAGAGACGTGGCGCAGCACGCGGTCGATCCGCTCGATGTGAGCCGTGCCGAACTGTACCGCGACGATATGTGGCAGGCGCCTTTCAAGACGCTGCGGGCCGAGTCGCCGGTCCATTATGTCGAGCATTCCGACTATGGGCCGTACTGGTCCGTCTCGAACTACAAGGGCATCGTCGAGGTCGAATCGCTCCCCGACCTCTATTCGTCCGAAGCCGGCGGCATAACGATCGCCGATTTCGTCGCCGAGCGCGATGTCCGCATGCCGATGTTCATCGCGCGCGACCGGCCCGTGCATACCGGCCAGCGCCGCACCGTCGCGCCCGCCTTCACGCCGAGCGAGATAACGCGGATGTCGGGCGATATCCGCCGGCGGACGGCGGACATGCTCGACAGTCTGCCGTGGAACACGCGCTTCGACTGGGTCGATACCGTCGCGATCGAACTGACCACGCAGATGCTCGCGATCCTGTTCGATTTTCCGTGGGCCGATCGCCGCAAGTTGACCCTCTGGTCGGACTGGGCGGGCGACATCGAGATCGTGAAGAACGAGGAACTGCGCGCGCAGCGGCTCGCCCATATGTTCGAATGCGGTTCGTATTTCAAAGGGTTATGGGACGCGAAGATCGATAAGCCGCCGACGCCCGACCTCATCTCGATGATGATCCATTCGGACGCGATGAGTCACATGGATCACAACGAATTTATCGGTAATCTCATCCTGCTGATCGTCGGCGGCAACGACACCACGCGCAATTCGATGTCGGCGCTGGCGTATGGGCTGGACAAGTTTCCGAATCGCGGGCCAAGCTGGAAGCGGATCCTTCGCTGATCCCGAACGCGGTGAGCGAGATCCTGCGCTGGCAGACGCCGCTTGCACATATGCGGCGGACCGCGACCGCCGATGCGGAGCTGATGGGGCAGCAGATCAAGGCGGGCGACAAGCTGATCCTCTGGTATCTGTCGGCGAACCGCGACGAGAGCGTGTTCGGCGACGATGCGGATGCGCTCGTGGTGGATCGGCCGAACGCGCGGCGGCATCTGGCGTTCGGGCACGGCATCCACCGCTGCGTCGGTGCGCGGCTGGCGGAAATGCAGATCGCGATTTTGCTGGAGGAGATGGCCAAGCGGCGGATGCGGATCACCGTGGTGGACGAGCCGACGCGGGTGAGCGCGTGCTTCGTCCACGGGTATCGCACGCTGCCGGTGGAAATCAGCAAATACTGAGGATTGGCATCACCTTATCCGGTGGTTCGGCCGTACCTATATCCGAACCATGGAGACGAACATGACCCAGGACCGCCGCGCTTTTCTCACGCTTGCCGGGGCGGGTGCCGCTGGCTTTGCCTTGTGGGGTGCTCGTCGCAGCCTGCGCAGGCTGCGGAGCGATCTCGAGGTGACGCTGACCGATGCGCAGTGGCGCAAGAAGCTGTCGCCGGATGCGTATAATACGCTGCGCAAGGAGGGTACCGAGCGGCCCTATTCCAGCCCGCTGAATGGCGAGCATCGCGCGGGGATATTCTCGTGCGGCGGGTGTGGCCTGCCGAACTTCTCATCGAAGACCAAGTTCGAGAGTGGGACCGGATGGCCTAGCTTCTGGCAACCGCTTCCGAACGCCGTTCGCACGCGGGTGGATCTGACGCTGGGGATGGCGCGGACCGAGGTGCATTGCCGGCGGTGTGGCGGGCATTTGGGCCACGTGTTCGACGATGGGCCCAAGCCGACCGGGAAGCGGTACTGCATGAATGGTGATGCGCTTACGTTCAAGGCTGCTTGAGGGCGAGCGCCTCCTAGATGCGCCACTACGTATACTGCTAGGCACGTAAAACTTGTTCTCCCGCGAAGGCGGGAGTCAGACTCAGGTCTCCCGCATTCGCGGGAGAACAACAAAGTAAGCTACCCGGCGCGCTGTTTTTGCCCCGCCCCGGCGGAGGCCGGGGTCTAGTTGGGGGACGTCGCTAACAAGGGTGGCGCGCTGTTACGGCCACCTTTCCAACTGGGCCCCGGCCTTTGCCGGGGTGGTTTCTTTGGGAAGATCGAGGCGCTGAACTTTCAGGCGGCGATCAGTAGCGAAACTTTTGGACTGCTAATGTCGGAGCCGGCGGGGAATGCCGAAGCGAGCCCCGCACCCCACCCCAAAGGCAAACCTCAGTTCGCCTCGTTCACCAGCGTGAAGATGCCGCGGGGGTCGGTCGGGCCGTGCTGAATCGTTGCGAGCTGTGCGGCGTTGGCGCGCTGCGTTGCGGTGATGGTGCGGGTGGCGCTGGCCATCTGGTACGAGGGCTGCGCGTCGAGCGTGTCGCCGGCGGGCGCGTGGCCCGAATAGATGAAGCCCTTAGTCGGGTAGACCGAGGTGCCGAGGTCGCCCTGCGGACCGTACCAGACCTTAACCTTGCTCCAGTCGCCGGCGTCCGAGACGTCGATCGCGCGGACGTTGGTCTCGACGGCGCCGGGGCGCGACCAGTTGGCGTGGGTGAGGAGAACTTCGCGGTCGCTGACGACCTTCGAGACCATCGCGACATGGCCGACGCGCATCCGCGAGGTCGGCGAGAAAGCGAGGACCGAACCGGCCTTAGGGCTGTGGCCGCGCTCGTAGCGGCCAGCGGCCTGATCCCACCAGGTGTTTGCGTTGCCGCGGATTTCGATCCCCGAAACCGAGCGGGCGAACGTGACACACTGCCAGAACTGGCTGCTGCCGGTGTGGCCGTCATCAGGCCGCACGATACCACCAGCGCAAAACGCGCTGCTAACGCCTTGAAATTCATCGAGACCCCCGGCCAAAACCCGTTCGTCACAGTCTGGCTACGGGAGGTTCGATTTAATTGAAATACGCGGCGGAACCATATCCGACGAAGCGTGTTACCGCGCCGACCAACGCCCGAAACAGGGCCCCGTCAGGCTCAGTTCATCAGTTTCCAGCCGGTTATGCGGTCCACGGTGACCTGCGTGACCGCATGATAGCCCGGCCGCGCCTTGCCGTAGATGTCCATCGCCAGCTTGTGACCCCAGTCGCCCGAGTCCATCATCTGCTGGAACAGCGGCGCGACGAATTTGCGCCTCCTGCGAAGTCAGGAACTGCTCGACCGAGGCGTTGGCAGGCGCATAGTGATTGGCAAGCGCGAGTTGCAGCCAGGCGAAGCGGATCTCCGAATTGCCCGTCGTGTTCCAGCCGAACGCGTCGTCGAGCGTCTTCAGCCGCTCGGTCGGGAGTTTGCGCGGCAACTGCGTGATGAAGCGCGTGATCTCCTGCGTGGTCGCCTTGCCCGGAACCGCCGACACCGCCCCCTGCCGCGTAGGCCTTCGCCGCCGCATCGACCGCAGGGAACGCGGCGGACGTGACATGCACCGCGTTCGCCGGGATACCGGGTTGGTAGACCCACGTGTCGACGCCGATCGTCTTCGCTTCGGCCGGGGTGAGCAGCTTCGACTTGAGGTCGGCAAGGAAGCCGGCGCTGGTCTGCGGCTGGAAGGCGTGGCGGTCGAAATAGCTGCGGAGGTATGCGTCCCACCGCGCGCGGCCGACCTGCTTCTCGATCGTACGGAGGAAGGCCGCGCCCTTGTCATAGGCGATCTGCGTCATGCCGTCGTCGGGATCGCGCGATGCGTCTAGCTCGAGGTGGAGTTGCGTGTCCTTCGCGGCGGGGCCGCCGGCCTCCTTCACCGCGGCGAGCATGTCGGTCCAGGCGAGGTCGGCCTCCATGTCGGCGCGGCGCTTACCGTACAGCGCCTCCATGATCCGGTTCTCGAAATAGCTGGTGAAGCCTTCGTTGAGCCAGAAATCGTCCCACGTCGCGTTCGTCACGAGGTTGCCGGACCAGCTGTGTGCGAGTTCGTGCGCGATCAACGAGACGAGGCTGCGGTCGCCGGCGATCGCGGTCGGCGTGGCGAAGGTGAGCGTCGGGTTCTCCATGCCGCCGAACGGGAACGACGGCGGCAGGACCAGCACGTCGTAGCGGCCCCAGCGATATGGGCCGTACAGCCCTTCCGCGGCGGCGACGAATTTCTCGAGCTCGCCGAATTCATAGGCGGCCTTGGGCAGCGTCGCGGGTTCGGCCCAGATCCCGGTGCGCGGGCCGGTCGACTTGAACGCGATGTCGCCGACCGCGAGCGCGATCAGATAGGGCGCAACGGGCTTGTCCATCTTGTATGCGAAGGTGCAGCGATCGGCGGTGCAGGTTTTACCCGCCGCATCTGCGACACGGTCCCCGCTCATCACCGCGGTCAGCTGCTTGGGGACGGCGATCTTGGCTTCCCAGGTCTGGCGGATGCCGGGGAGTCCTGCGTCGGAATCCAGCTGCGGTTGAGGATCGCCTCGCCCTGGCTGAACAGGAACGGCTGTTTCTTGCCCGCGGTCTGTGCAGGGGTAAGCCATTGCAGCGCCTTCGCGTCGGGCGAGGAGGCGTAGGCGATGCGGATCTTCTTCGCGCCGTTGAGCGTGACGGTCAGCGGTGCGCCGTGGATCTTGTCGACCGCGCCGACCGAGTAGGGAGCGGCTTGCCGGCCATGTCGGTGATGTTGACGATCTTCAGGCCGTTGTCGTCGAGCACGACCTGCTTGGCGCCGGGGGCCGCGAGGATGTCGAGGGTGGCGATGCCGCGGATGACGTGGGTGTCGAAGTCGGCCGCGAGATCCAGCGCGACGTGCGTGACGCGGGCCTCGGTAGGGCGGGCATAGCTGTGCGGGTCGCGCGCGTCGGGGGTGGAGAGGATCGGCGCGATCGTCTGTGCGACGGCGGGGGATGCGAGGACGAGACCGAGGGCGGTGGCTAGTGCGGGGATGCGCATGGGAATCTCCGATGGTGCCGTTGCCCGGCAATTGGGGCGGCCAAGCCTCGGTCCTACCGTGCGGGTCCGCTTGCTGGAAGGGTAACTGTCACCGTCATGCCTCCTCCCTTTCAGGGAGGGGGAAGATTAGGTTCTCGTGGGGCTGCATCGAGGCTGGGCGCGCCGGCCAGTCTCGCCAACCGAGCCTCATGCTCCACCCGCCCGAACGGGAAACGCGAGAAGAAGAACGCAGAGACGCAGGCCAGCGCGATGTAGAGCCCCGCGTAGATCAGCGTGAGGCGATCGATCGTCCCCACCGGGACCGTGCCCGGCGTAGCCTTGGCCGGGAAGCCCGCCACTGCGAGGATCATGCCGGCGAAGAATATCCCGATCCCGCTCGTGCATTTCTGGACGAAGAACGAGCCCGCGAAGAACACGCCCTCCGACCTTCGTCCCGTCTTCGCCTCCGAATCCTCGACCACGTCCGCCATCATCGACGCGCCGAGGATGAACCCGGTCACGTTCGACGCGGTGCCGAGGATGAAGAACCCGAACAGCATCGGCAGCAGCGTGGACTCGCCGACCTCCGGAAACACGCCGAGCATGCGCAGCCAATAGGGCGAGGTGTTGAGCGCCGCCCCGCATAGCACCGCGGTCATCGCCGCCTTGGGCTTGCTGGCCGACTTTCCGAGCCGGGGCGCCGCCAGGAACGCGAGAAAGACGCCCGAAAACAATGCGATGGTCAGATACACGAAGGTCGGGCCTTTGAAGCCCCATACGTAGATATAGAGGTAATTCGACATCGCGTAGCTGATGCCCTGGATCGTGTAGGCGCAGACACCCGCCGCCATCAGGATCGCGAAGGCGCGGTTCTTCACAGTTTCGCGCAGTTCGGCGAAGGAATCGCGCAAGGTCTGGCGGGCGATCGGGGCGTTAGGGAGATGCTTGATCTCGTGGTGCGTGCCGAGCGCCGACACGAGGATCGCAACGCCGATGAGCAGCGCGCCCGCGAGCGCGAAGCCGCTGTAACCGGCGCGGTTGAGCAGACCGTTGGGGAACGCGGCGGTGGGCGCGAGGAAATATTTGTACGCGGACAGCAGCATCAGCAGACCGCCGACCCAGCCGAACAGATAGCGATACGCCATGATCCGCGTCCGCTCGTCATAGCCGGAGGTGAGCTCGGGGGTCAGCGCAACCGACGGGACCTCGTAGCAACTCACCGCAGTGCGCACGAGCACCGCCATCGCGAACAGCCAGACCAGCGTCTGCGGCTCCGACATGATCGAGGGCGGGTTCCACAGCAGCAGCCAGCCGACCATGATCGGCAGCGCGGAGGCGTACATCCAGGGATGCCGCCTGCCCCATCTGGTTCGCGTGCGATCGGAGAAGAAGCCCACCGCCGGGTCGACGAACGCATCGATCAGCAGCGCCATCATGATGACGAGGCCGACGGTGGCGGAGGGCAGCCCGACGACCTGGTTGTAGAATAGCAGCAGGAACGTGCCGAACCCGGCGTCCTTCACCCCGTAGGCGACCGCGCCGAAGCCGTAGCTCGCCATCGTGCCGTTCGAGAGGCGGCGGCCCGCGGCGGTCATTTCAGTTTGTCGAGAATTGCGAACAGCGAGGGTTGCGCAGGGTCCCAGCTCGGCCGCGTGCCGATCGTCATGCCCCCGTCGACGAGAATGTGCGTGCCGGTGATGAAGCTCGCATCGTCGCTGGCGAGGAACGCGACCGCGGCGGCGATGTCTGCACCGGTACCGGGGCGGCGGATCGGCTGCGCGTCGGCGGCGATATGCGCGATCATCGCGTCGGCTTTGGTCGTCTTGTCCTCGTCGAGTTCGAGCGTGCGCGTGAAGATGTTGGTGACGATGAAGCCGGGAACGACGGCGTTCACGCGGATCCTGTGCTGCGCGAGATCCGCGGCGGCCTGTTTGGTGAGGTGGAGAACGCCGGCCTTGGCGGTGGAATAGGCGGTCGGTGCGTAGCCGGTGCCGAGCGCGGACACCGACGAGGTGTTGACGATCGCGCCGCCGCCGCGTTTCGCCATGAGCGGAGCTGCGTAGCGGATGCCGAGCGCGACCGAGCGGAGGAGGAGCGCCTGGGTGCGGTCCCAGTCCTCGGGCGAAATCTCGCCGATCGGATCACGCGAACCGCCGGCGCCGGCGTTGTTGAACAGGATGTCGAGCCCGCCCGCGTCGTCGGCGGTCTGCATCAACGCCTCGATATCGCCGGCCTGGAGCACGTCGGTACGCTGGAAGAGGATGCGGCCACCGGATGCGTCGGCGAGCGCTTGGCCACCGGCTTCGTCGATGTCGCCGATCAGGACGGTGGCGCCTTCGTCGGCGAGTTCGGAGTGCGGTCGCCCGGCCGATACCGGACGCGCCGCCGGTCACGACGGCCCGCTTGCCTGAAAACCTCACACGCACTCTCCTGCTCTTTGGCGAGCATAGTATGGCTTCTGCACTCGTCAATGATGGCGCGTTCGAAAACGGGTTTGCGGCGGGCGGCGCTCGGCGATACCAAGCAGCCAAACATTCGGAGGATGCGTGATGGATACGACCAACCTGTTCCGGCTCGACGGCCGCGTCGCGCTGATCACCGGCGGCAGCCGCGGGATCGGCAAAATGATCGCCGCCGGCTTCATCGCGCAGGGGGCGAAGGTGTATATCTCGTCGCGGAAAGCCGATGTGTGCGAGGCGGCGGCGGCGGAGCTCGGGCCGAACTGCATCGCATTGCCGCAGGACGTCTCCACGGTCGCGGGATGCAAGGCGCTGGCGGCGCAGTTCGCAGAGCATGAGACGCAGCTCGATATCCTGGTCAACAATGCGGGGGCGGCGTGGGCGTGCCGTTCGAGGAGTTTTCGGAGGTCGGCTGGGACAAGGTCATGGACCTGAACGTCAAGTCGCCGTTCTTTCTACGCAGGCGCTGCATGCGGCGTTGAAGGCGTCGGGATCGCGCGCAAAGCCGGCGAAGGTGATCAACATCACGTCGATCGACGGCCAGCGGCTCAATCCGTGGGAGACGTACAGCTATCATGCGTCGAAATCGGCGCTGATCTATCTGACGAAGCGGATGGCGGCGCGGCTGGTGACGGATCTCGATCAACGTGACCTCGATCGCGCCGGGGGCGTTTGCTAGCGACATGAACAAGGCGGCGCGGGATCATGGGGATACGGTGGCGCAGGGATTCCGGCGAAGCGCGTCGGGGTGGACGAGGATATGGCTGGGGCTGCGATCTATCTCGCGAGCCGCGCGGGGGATTATGTGATTGGGGAGACGATCACGGTGGATGGTGGGCTGGTGCATGCGTCGTTGGGGACAAGCATCGACGCGTGAGCTGATTCCCTCGCCCCTTCGGGGAGAGGGAGGGAGCAGCCGCTTGGCTGCGGAAGGGAGAGGGGTGGTTGGGACTAGCCGTCCCGAGCCTCACTCCCCTCTCCCTTCCCACGGCAAGCGCCGCGGGCCCCTTCCCTCTCCCCGTAGGGGCGAGGGAGAATTATCGCGCTATTCCGCCTGCTGCGAGGACGGCCAGCGTTACGAGTTCGCTGGCCGTGCTCGTCATGGGGGCGACCTGGACGGGCTTTTCCATGCCGATCAGCATTGGGCCGATGACTGAGTCTCCGCCCAGTTCGCGGAGCAGTTTCGCGGATATATGCGCGGACTGGAGGCCCGGCATGATGAGGACATTCGCCGGACCGGACAGCCGCGCGAAGGGGTAGTTCGCAAGCTGCTTCGGGTTGAGCGCGACGTCCGGCGCCATCTCGCCTTCGTACTCGAACCCGACCTGCCGGCCATCGAGCACGGTCACCGCATCACGGATGTTGTCGAGCCATTCGCCCTTCGGATTGCCGAAGTTCGAATAGCTGAGGAACGCCACGCGAGGTTCGTGGCCCATCCGGCGCGCGACCGCTGCGGTCTGTTCGGCGAAGTCGGCGAGCTGCTCGGCGGTCGGGCGTTCGTTGACGGTCGTGTCGGCGATGAACACCGTGTGGCTCTGGCCCACCAGCAGGTGGATGCCGAACGGCGTCTTCCCCGCGACCGGATCGATCACGCGCCGGATCTGGCGCATCGTCTCGCCGTACGTGCGCGTGATGCCGGTGATCATCGCATCGCCCTCGCCGAGCTGAAGCAGCAGCGCGCCGAAGATGTTGCGGTCCTGGTTGACCATCCGCTCGCAATCGCGGCGCAGATAGCCACGACGCTGGAGCCGCGAATACAGGAAGTCGACCATCCGCGGCACGAGCGGCGAGACGCGGCTGTTGTGGAGTTCGAAGCTTTCCGGGTCCGTGACGCCGAGCGCACGCAACCGCTCGGGTACGTCGTCGCGGCCGACGAGGACCGGCGTGCCGTAGCCGCCCTCCTTGAAGGTGATCGCGGCGCGGAGGACGACTTCCTCCTCGCCCTCCGCGAAGATCACGCGCTTGGGGTGCGCGCGGGCGCCTTCGTAAGCCATCGACAGGACCGAGGTGGTCGGATTGAGCCGGGCCCGCAAGGAATGGCGATACGCCTCGATGTCGAGGATCGGCTTGGTCGCGACGCCCGAGGCCATTGCCGCTTTCGCTACCGCGACGGGGACGACCTCCATCAGCCGCGGATCGAAGGGGGCCGGGATGATGTACGTCGGGCCGAAGCTGTGGCTGACGCCGTACGCCGCGGCGACTTCCTCCGGCACGCGTTCGCGCGCCAACTCTGCGATCGCGTTGGCGGCGGCGATCTTCATCGCGTCGTTGATGCCGGTCGCGCGGACGTCGAGCGCACCGCGGAAGATGAATGGGAAGCCGAGGACGTTGTTGACCTGGTTCGGATAATCCGAGCGGCCGGTGGCGACGATCGCATCGGGGCGCGCGGCCATCGCGAGTTCGGGGCGGATCTCCGGCTCGGGGTTGGCCATCGCGAAGATGATCGGCGCAGGGGCCATGTCCTTGACCATCTCCGGGGTCAGCGAACCCGCCGCGGAGAGGCCGAGGAACACGTCGGCGCCGACCAGCGCCTCGGTCAAGGTGCGCGTCTCGGTGACGGCGGCATGCGCCGACTTCCACTGGTCGACGCCGTCGCGGCCCTGGTAGATCACACCCTTGCGGTCGCACAGGATGACGTTGTCGCCGCGCACGCCCATCGCCTTCACGAGTTCGGTGCAGGCGATCGCCGCGGCACCCGCGCCGTTGACGACGATCTTGACCTCGGAGAGCTTGCGCCCGGTGAGCAGGCACGCGTTGATCAGGCCGGCGGCGGTGATGATCGCGGTGCCATGCTGGTCGTCATGGAAGACCGGGATGTTCATCCGCTCGCGCAGAGCCTGCTCGATGATGAAGCATTCGGGCGCCTTGATGTCCTCGAGGTTGATGCCGCCGAAGGTCGGTTCCATCAGTTCGACCGCGTCGATGAAGCGATTCACGTCCTCGGTCTTCAGCTCGATATCGATCGCGTCGACGTCGGCGAAGCGCTTGAAGAGGACCGCCTTGCCCTCCATCACCGGCTTGCTGGCGAGCGGCCCGAGATTGCCCATGCCGAGGATCGCGGTGCCGTTCGAGATGACCGCGACGAGGTTACCCTTCGCGGTATAGTCGTAGACGGTGGCGGGATCGTCGTAGATCGCCTGCACCGGCACCGCGACGCCGGGCGAATAGGCGAGCGCGAGGTCGCGCTGCGTCGCCATCGGCTTCGACGCGATGATCTCGATCTTCCCCGGACGGCCTTCCGAATGGAAGAGCAAGGCTTCGCGTTCGGAAAATTGCAGCGTTTCGTCGGACATGGGGCCTCGCGCGGTCGTTAGGTTTGGAGGACCTTCTAGGCAGGTGGCCGGCGTTCGTCACCCCGGACACTTCGCCCTAGTGGGTGGTGCCTCAACGTCCTTCTCCCCTCGGGGAGAAGGTGGCGCGCATGCGCCGGATGAGGGGCGGTTGGGGTCCGCGCCCGAGCCTCACTCCCTCACCCTCCCACGCTGCGCGCGGGTCCCGCCCTCTCCCCCGAGGGGAGAGGGGTTTTATGGGCGGCGGCTTTTCGCTACCCGCGCTTGATGTCGCACCCCGCCCCTACCCCCATGATGACGCAGTATCTCGGCCTGAAGGCGGAGGCGCAGGATTGCCTGTTGTTCTACCGGATGGGCGATTTCTTCGAACTGTTCATGGACGATGCGCGGATCGCGGCGGGGTGCTCGATATCGCGCTGACCGCGCGCGGCGAGCATGAGGGCAAGCCGATCCCGATGTGCGGCGTGCCGGTGCATGCGGCGACGGTGTACCTGCAACGACTGATCAAGGCCGGCCACCGCGTCGCGATCGCCGAGCAGGTCGAGAGCCCGGCGGAGGCGAAGGCGCGCGGGGGCTCGAAGGCACTTGTCGCGCGGGCGATCGTGCGAGTGGTGACGGCGGGGACGCTGACCGAGGAGGCGTTGCTCGACGCGCGGTCGGACAATTGGTGCGTGGCGATTGGTGAGGCTGGCGGATCGGTGGCGATCGCTGCGGCGGATGTGTCGACCGGACGGTTCGAGATCGTCGAGGTTGCGGGCGACGCGGTCGAGGCGGAACTCGCGCGGCTCGGCGCGGCCGAGGTTGTCGCGTCGGAGGCTAGGCGAATTTGCGGACGCCGCCACCACGCTGCGACCAAAGGGCGATTTCGACAGCGGCGCAGGCGAGGCGCGGCTGAAGCGGTTGTACGGCGTCGCGACGCTCGACGGGTTCGGGCAGTTCGGCCGCGCGGGGCTCGCCGCGGCGGGAGGGCTGGTCGCGTATCTGGAGCATAATGCCAAGGGCGCGATGCCCTTCCTCCGCCCCCGCGGATCGGGCGCGCGGCGGAGACGATGGCGATCGACGCCGCTACGCGGGAGAGCCTGGAACTCACCTGCACGACCGGCGGCGTGCGGAAAGGAGTTTGCTCGATGCGGTCGACCGGACCGTGACGGGGGCCGGCGCGCGGCTGCTCGGCGCGGATCTCGGCGCGCCGTTGATGGACAAGGCGGCGATCGACGCGCGGCTCGATCTGGTGCGGTTGTTCCATGACGACCAGGCCGCGCGCGAGCGGTTGCGGTCGACGTTGCGCGCTCTGCTCGATATCGGCCGCGCGCTCGGGCGACTGGCGGCGGGGCGTGGTGGTCCGCGCGATCTGGGGCAGTTGCGCGATGGGCTCGACGGCGCGTGGAGCCTTGGCGAGCGGATGGACGCGATCGTCGATCCGCCGGTGTTGTTGCGGGATATCGCGCCAAGATTGCGCGGTCATGGCGCGCTGATCGACCTGTTGAAGCGTGCGCTGGTGCCGTCGCCGCCGATCGAGGCCTCTGATGGCGGGTACATCGCAGCGGGCTATGACGCGGCGCTCGACGACCTGCGCGATGCAGGCGCTGGCGGGCGGCGGGCGATCGCGGCGCTGGAGGCGGAGTTTCGGGCCTCGACCGGCGTCACCGCGCTGAAGATCCGGCATAATGGCGTGCTCGGCTATCATGTCGAGGTGCCGGCGCGGGCGGCCGATCCGTTGATGAAGGCAGACAGCGGCTTCACGCATCGCCAGACGCTCGCGGGCGTCGTGCGGTTCAACACGCCCGCCCTGCACGAGGTCGCGGCGAAGGTGTCGCAGTCGGGCGCGCATGCGCTAGCGGCGGAGGCGGCGCATCTGGAGGAATTGACCGCGCAGGCTCTGGCGGGGCGCGAGGCGATTGCGGCGACGGCGGATGCGCTCGCGCGGCTCGACGTCGCGGCGGGTCTCGCGGAGCGCGCGGCGGAAGGCGCCTGGACGCGGCCTTCGCTGGTCGATCACGCATGTTTCGAGATCGAGGGCGGGCGGCATCCGGTGGTCGAGGCGGCGGTCGCAAAATCGGGCGATCGGTTCGTCGCCAACGATTGCAATTTGTCAGAGAGTTCGCGGCTGTGGCTCGTAACAGGTCCGAACATGGGTGGTAAATCGACCTTCCTCCGCCAGAACGCGCTGATCGCAGTCCTCGCGCAGGCCGGGTCGTACGTGCCCGCAACCAAGGCCACCCTCGGGCTGGTCGATCGCCTGTTCAGCCGCGTCGGCGCGTCGGACAATCTCGCGCGGGGCCGGTCGACGTTCATGGTCGAGATGGTCGAGACCGCCGCGATCCTCGCGCAGGCGACGCCGCGGTCATTCGTGATCCTCGACGAGGTCGGGCGCGGTACCTCGACCTATGACGGCCTTGCGATCGCCTGGGCGGTGGTCGAGGCGATCCACGAAGACAATCGCTGTCGGTGCCTGTTCGCGACGCATTACCACGAGCTGACGCGGTTGGCGGAGCGGTGCGAGGCGCTGTCGCTGCATCATGTCCGCGCGCGCGAGTGGAAGGGGAGCTGGTGCTGCTCCACGAACTCGCCGACGGGCCGGCGGATCGGAGCTACGGGCTGGCGGTCGCGCGGCTGGCGGGGATGTCGCCGGCGACGGTGGCGCGCGCGAAGGCGGTGCTGGCGAAGCTCGAGGCCGGGCGCGCTAAGACTGGCGGGTTGGCGGCGGGGCTGGACGACCTGCCGTTGTTTGCGGCGGCTGCGCAGGTCGAGGAGGTGGCGTGCGACGTGCTGCGCGAGGATCTGGCTAAGTTGGATATCGATGCAATGAGCCCGCGCGAGGCGCTGGACGCGCTGTACCGGTTGAAGGCGCTCGCCAACGAGGGGTGATTCCGACCCTTCCCCTGCAAGGGGAGGTGGCTGGCCCTCGCCAGACGGAGGGGTGACCCGCCCTCGATAGCGCGGACACCCTCCGTCAGCCCTTCGGTCTACCACCTCCCTTGCAGGGAGGAATAGGTCCCGCGTCCTAGTATCTCACGATACGCTAATGCTAGGCGGCGGCCGGATTAGCGGAGCGCGGGCTTTGGGCGGACATCATCACGGGCACGACCATGCCAACTCACATGGCCACGGCGGCAGCCATTCGCACGGGGCCACAGCCATGCCCCGGCCTCGTTCGACCGTGCGTTCGCGATCGGGATCGGACTCAACATCGTGTTCGTCGCGGTCGAGGCTGTGGTCGGGCTGCGGATCGACTCGGTCGCGTTGCTCGCCGACGCCGGCCACAATCTGTCCGACGTGCTGGGGCTCGTCGTCGCCTGGGGCGGCACGATGCTCGCGCGCACCGCGCCGACCAAGCGCTTCACCTATGGGCTGAAGGGCTCGACGATCCTTGCCGCGCTGACCAATGCGCTGTTGTTGCTGGTCGCACTCGGCGCGATCGTGCTGGAGGCGTCACAGCGGTTCTCCGATCCGGCCCCGACCGCCGGCCTTCACCGTGTCGATGGTCGCCGGCATTGGCATCGCCGTCAACGCGATCACCGCGTGGATGTTCGCACGCGGTCGCAAGGGCGACGTCAACATCCGCGGCGCGTATCTCCACATGGCCGCCGACGCGCTCGTCTCGGCGGGTGTGGTGATCGCCGGGCTGGTGATCTGGCGGACCGGCCTCACCTGGATCGATCCGGCCGTGAGCATCATCATCGCCGTCCTCATTTTCTGGCAGACATGGGGCCTGTTGCGCGAGACCGTCGAGATGTCGCTGTCCGCCGTCCCCCGCGGGATCGAGTTCGACCATGTCGACGAAGCGCTGTGCGGTTTGCCCGGCGTCACCGAGATCCACGACCTCCACATCTGGCCGATGAGCACCACCGAACCCGTCCTGACCGCACATCTGGTAATGCCCGGCGGCCATCCCGGTGACGATTTCTTGAGTGATGCCAGGACGATGCTGCACGAGAAGTTCGGGATCGGCCACGCGACCTTGCAGGTAGAAACGGGTCACGCCAACAACTGTTCGATGGCGGACACGGCGACAGTTTGAACTTTTAGGAGAAGGCGGGGTTAAGCTGGCATAGATCAGGAGCACTTACCCATGAAGAAGCATTTCATCGCCGCCTTAATGTCGGTCGCCGTCGTCGCCCCCGCCATGATTCCCGTCGAAGCCACCGCCCAGCGCCGTGACGACCGCCGTGACGACCGCCGGGACGACAACCGACGCGTCGATCGCAACTGGCGCGGCGACAACGATCGCAACTGGGATCCGTCGCGCAGCTATCAGAACGGTAACTATCGTGAGCGCCGCCTGGGTCGCAACGATCGCATCTATCGTGGCAAGGATGGCCGCGCATACTGCAAGCGCAACGACGGCACGACCGGTCTGGTGATCGGTGCGCTCGGCGGCGGTGTGCTGGCCAACCTGATCGGTGGCGGTACGCTCGGGACGCTAGCGGGTGCCGGTGGCGGCGCGTTGCTCGGCCGGTCGGTCGACCGCGGCAACGTGAAGTGCCGCTGAGCTTCGACCGAAGCTTGAGCGAATGACGAAGCGGCGGCCGAGCGATCGGCCGCCGTTTTCGTGTTCGCCGTTTGCGTATTCAGAGCATGCCGTAGAGCAGCGTGCCGTTCAGGCCGATGATCACCGCGGCGATCACCCAGGCGAGCGTCTTCAGCCAGACCGGGCTGACCAGATCGCCCATGATCGTGCGGTCGCCGGTGAACTTGACGAGCGGTACGACGGCGAACGGGAGTTGCAGGCTGAGCACGACCTGGCTCAGCACCAGCAGCTTCGTCGCGCCCGAGTCGCCGGTCGCGCCGACGACGATCACGGCGGGGACGATCGCCAGCAACCGCGTTACCAGCCGCCGCGCCCAGACCGGCATGCGCAGGTTGAGGAAGCCCTCCATCACGATCTGGCCGGCCAGCGTGCCGGTCACCGTCGAGTTCTGCCCCGACGCCAGCAGCGCGACCGCGAACAGCACGCTCGCCGCGCCCATGCCGAGCATCGGCGCGAGCAGTTCATAGGCCTGGTCGATCTCGGCGACGTCGGTGCGCCCCGCAACGTGGAAGGTCGCGGCGGCGAGGATCAGGATCGAGGCGTTGATGAAGAAGGCCAGGCCGAGCGCGACGGTGCCGTCGATCGTCGCCATCGTGATCGCGTCGCGCTTGCCTGCTGCGTCCTTGGCGAACGCGCGGGTCTGGACGATCGACGAGTGGAGGTAGAGGTTGTGCGGCATAACGGTCGCACCGAGAATGCCGATCGCAATGTAGAGCATCGCCGGGTTGGTCACGATCTCGGTGGTCGGCACCAGCCCGCCGAGCACGCCCGCCCATTCGGGCTGCGCGAGGAACAGCTCGAAGATGAAGCAGCCGGCGATGATCACCAGCAACGCGACGACGAACGCCTCCAGCTTGCGGAAGCCGAAACGTTGCAGCGCGAGGATCAGGAACACGTCGAGCGCGGTAAGGACGACGCCGTAGACGAGCGGCAGGCCGAACAGCAGCTTCAGCGCAATCGCGGTGCCGAGCACTTCGGCGAGGTCGCAAGCGATGATCGCGATTTCGCAGAGGAACCAGAGTATGAGCGAGACCGGCTTCGAATACTGCGCGCGGCAGGCCTGGGCGAGGTCGAGCCCGGCGACGATGCCGAGGCGGGCGGACAGCGCCTGCAGGACCATCGCCATGAGGTTCGACAGCAATACGACCGAGAGCAATGTGTAGCCGAAGGCGGAGCCGCCGGCGATGTCCGTCGCCCAGTTGCCGGGGTCCATATAGCCGACCGCGACGAGATAACCCGGGCCGACGAACGCGAACAGGCGGCGCCAGAAGGATGCGCCTTCCGGGATGACGACGGTGCGGTGACTCTCGGCGAGCGAATTGGCGAAGTCGGATGCGGGGAGATTGGGGGCTGACATCGGAGGGTGCTTTGCCGGAAGGGGCGGGGTGGGACAAGGCGTGGCTGGCACGTCAGGCGCCAAATGCACTCAACCCCTATCCCGTCACCTCAGCGAAACCTGGGTATCGCGGTTGGCAGGTGTAGCTACCCCATCATCGAGATCCCAGCTTTCGCTGAATGACGGGTGGGCAGGTGTGAGAGGAAGAGCAGCCAAACTACTCCCTCCCTGAAAGGGAGGGGCTGGGGGTGGGTCGGCCCGATCGAGCCACCCCCGTGCGTTCATAGCGGACGCCGACCCACCCCCGCCCCTCCCTTCCAGGGAGGGGAGAAGGAGGTCAGATCACCTTCATGTCCGCCTGATAATGATGCCATGCGAAGATCGCAGCGGCGCCGCGGTGCGGGCGCCAGGCTTCCGCGACCTCGCGGGTGAGTTTCTCGCTCGGACGGGTTTCGTGGCCGAGGATACGCCCGATCTCGATCTGGATCGCGAGGTCGCCTGCCGGCCAGATGTCGGTACGGCCTTCCGCGAACAGCAGGTAGATTTCCGCCGACCAGCGGCCGATGCCTTTCACTCGAACCAGTGCGGCAATCGCCTCCTCGTCGTCTTCGGGCAGGTTGGTCAGGTCGAGCCGCCCGCTCGTCACCTCGTCGGCGAGGCTGCGGGCATATCCAAGCTTCTGCCGCGAAAGGCCGGCGCTGCGTAGCACCTCGTCGCTGGCGGCGGCGATCTTCACCGGGTCGCCTGCGCCGCCGACGACCGTGTCCAGCTTAGTCCAGACCGCCTTTGCCGAGGCGACGCTCACCTGCTGGCCGACGATCGTCCGCAGCAACGTTGCGAAGCCGCGCTCGCTGATGCGCGGCGCGGGTGGCCGGCATTGCCGATCGCGACTGCGAACGCGGGCTCGATCGCGCACAACGCCGCCATCGCGGTTTCGAGTTGGTCTGCGCTCAGGCCCATGTCGGGCGCCAAGACGCTTGATCGCGCGCGGCGGTAACGCCATGGATCGGCGAAAGTTTTTCGGAGGACAGCATGCCCAGCTTATCGTCGTGACGCGCGAAGGGGAAGAACGCGAGATCATGAGCGAATCCGGCCTTTCGGTGATGGAAGTCATCCGCGACGCCGGGATCGACGAGATTCTGGCGCTATGCGGCGGGTGCTGCTCGTGCGCCACCTGCCACGTCCATGTCGACCCGGACTTTGCGGGCAAACTCAAGCCGATGGGGCCGGACGAGGATGATCTGCTCGACTCGACGAGTGATCGCGACGAGTTTTCGCGCTTGTCGTGCCAGATCGAGATGACCGACGGTTTGGATGGATTGAAGGTAAAGATCGCCGCGGAGGACTGACTTCCCTCGCCCCTCCGGGGAGAGGGAGGGAGGAGCCGTAGGCGACGGAAGGGAGAGGGGCTGTTGGGATCCAAGTCCCGAGTCTCACGCCCCTCTCCCTTCCCACCGCAAGCGCGGCGGGCCCTTCCCTCTCCCCGTAGGGGCGAGGGAGTTCGGGTCACCGCGTGGTGATGGCGTACAGCGCGATTGCCGCAGCGTTCGAGACGTTGAGGCTCTCGACCTTGTCCGAGATCGGCAGCTTCGCCAGCTCGTCGCAATGTTGCTCGGTATTCTGCCGCATGCCCTCGCCCTCGGCACCGAGCACGATCGCGACACGCTGCGTGCCCATGGCCTCGCCCAGCGTCTGCGTCGCGTGGCCCGTAAGCCCGATCCGCCAGAACCCCGCCGCCGCGATCTCTTCCAAGGCGCGCGCCAGGTTGACCACCCGGATCCAAGGCACAGACTCCAACGCCCCAGACGCAGCCCGCGCGATCGTCCCCGACTCCGGCGGCGCATTGCGATCCGGCGTCACGATCCCCAGCGCATCGAACGCCGCCGCCGAGCGCAGGATCGCGCCGACGTTATGCGGATCGGTCACGCCGTCGAGGATCACCAGCGGGCGGTTGTCGTCCTTGCCGTGCTCCAGCAGATCCGCCAGCCACATGTCCTCGAGCGGCTCGACCTCGATCACCACGCCCTGGTGCGGCGCATCGCCCGGCACCAGCCGCGCCAGATCCATCGCCTCGGCATAGGTCACGGGCACGTCGGCGGGCAGGTCGAACCCGGCCAGCGCCTCGCGCGTGCCGAGGATTTTCCGCACCGTGCGCTCCGGATTGGCGAGCGCGGCGCCCACCGCGTGCTTGCCCCAAAAGCGGGGGCGGCCTGCCGGTGCCTTGCTCGGCCTGTGTCCCTTGCGTGCCATATTCGCTCTCTATCGTGTCTGTGTATGCCGCGTCCTTGTCGGCATTCGGCCTCTGCGGCAACACCGAAGCGCGAAACTTCGCAAAAGCTGCGTTGACACACCGGGCGCGCTTCGCCATTGAGCCGCCTCGCTTCAACGAGCGACGTTCGCAAGAGCGGCCTGGACAGGTGGCCGAGTGGTTAAAGGCAGCAGACTGTAAATCTGCCGGAGTTTCTCCTACGTAGGTTCGAACCCTACCCTGTCCACCACCGCCCAGCGCGGTGATGCACAAAATTCAACAGCACGAGCCCAGCAGCACGAGCAGGGCAAGTTCTTCCGATCACGGAAGGAAGTCCGCGTGACAACCGCGCATGGACGGCTAGGATCACGGCGACCGTAACGATTTCGGAAGCCGCGTGACCTCAGATCCTGCTGTTCAGCCATCCGCTCAACCACTCGCCGACTCGATCCTAGACGCGCTCGTCCACCGCATCGGCAAGGATGCGCAGGCCGCCCGTCCCCACGACTGGCTGGCGGCGACGATCCTGACGGTGCGCAACGATATCGTCGAACGCTGGATGGCGTCGACCAAGGCGGCGCACGCGGCCGGCGCCAAGCGCGTCTATTATCTCAGCCTCGAATTCCTGATCGGCCGGCTCCTGCGCGACGCGGTGACCAACCTCCAGCGCAACGACGAGGTGACGCGCGCGCTCGCCTTGCACGGCGTCGACCTCGCCGAGCTGGAGGAAATCGAGCCTGACGCGGCGCTCGGCAATGGCGGTCTCGGCCGGCTCGCCGCGTGTTTCATGGAGAGCATGGCGAGCCTCGCGTTGCCCGCCTACGGCTACGGCATCCGCTACGTGAACGGCATGTTCCGCCAGCGCATCGACGATGGCTGGCAGGTCGAGATGCCCGAGAACTGGCTCGCGCACGGCAATCCCTGGGAGTTCGAACGCCGCGAGAGCGCGTATTTCGTCGGCTTCGGCGGCGAGGTCACCGCCGCCGACAACGGCCAGGTCCACTGGAGCCCGTCCGAGGCGGTCGAGGCGACCGCGGTCGATACCCTCGTCGTCGGCTGGCGCGGCAAGCACGTCAACACGCTCCGCCTGTGGACCGCCCGCGCGTTCGATCCGATCAAGCTCGATCGCTTCAACGCCGGCGATTTCTCGGGTGCGTTGGCAGATCAGACGCGTGCCGAGACGCTTACCCGCGTCCTCTACCCGAACGACTCCACCGCCGCCGGCCAGGAACTCCGGTTGCGCCAGGAGTATTTCTTCTCGTCCGCGTCGATCCAGGACATCGTCCGGCGCCACATCCAGTATTTCGGCGACATCCGTACGCTGCCCGACAAGGCCGCGATCCAGCTCAATGACACGCACCCCGCGGTGTCGGTCGCCGAATTGATGCGGCTGCTGATCGACCATCACGAATTCGACTTCGACGAGGCGTGGAAGATTACGCGTGCCACCTTCGGCTATACCAACCACACGCTGCTGCCCGAGGCGCTCGAAAGCTGGCCGCTGCCGTTGTTCGAACGCCTGCTCCCCCGCCACATGCAGATCGTCTACGCGATCAACGCCAAGCTGTTGCGCGAAGCCCGCGGCACGGACGGAATCGACGACCGCGCGATCGCCGCGATCAGCCTGATCGACGAGGGCGGCGAGCGGCGCGTGCGGATGGCAAACCTCGCCTTTGCCGGCTCGCACAGCGTCAACGGCGTCGCCGCGCTCCATACGCAGTTGATGAAGAAGACGGTCTTCGCCGATCTCCACAGGCTCTACCCGACCCGGATCAACAACAAGACCAACGGCATCACGCCGCGCCGCTGGCTCCAGCAGTGCAACCCCGGCCTCACCGCGCTGATCCGCGGTGCGATCGGCGACGGCTTCCTGGACGATGCCGAAAAGCTCGTCGATCTGGATGTTTTCGCTGAGGATTCCGGTTTCAGGGAGCGCTTTGCGGGGGTGAAGCGTTCGAACAAGGTGGCACTGGCAAATCACATCAAGGAGAGCATGGGGCTCCGCGTCGACCCGGACGCGATGTTCGACGTGCAGATCAAGCGCATCCACGAGTATAAGCGCCAGCTGCTCAACATCATCGAGACCGTCGCGCTCTACGACCAGATCCGCAGCCATCCGGAGCGTGACTGGACGCCCCGTGTGAAGCTGTTCGCGGGGAAGGCTGCGTCGAGCTATCACAACGCGAAACTCGTCATCAAACTGGCGAACGACGTCGCGCGCCGGATCAACGCGGACCCTTCCGTCGGTGGCCTGCTCAAAGTCGCGTTCCTGCCGAACTACAATGTGTCGCTGGCGGAGAAGATCATCCCCGCCGCAGATCTCAGCGAACAGATCTCGACCGCCGGCCTCGAAGCGTCGGGTACCGGCAACATGAAGTTCGCGATGAACGGCGCGCTGACGATCGGCACGCTCGACGGTGCGAACATCGAGATCAAGGATCGCGTCGGCGACGACAACATCTTCATCTTCGGCATGACCGCGGACGAGGTCGAGGCGAAGCGCGCCAACGGATACGATCCCCGCGCGGTAATCGACGGCTCGAACGAACTTCGCCAGGCAGTGTCGGCGATCGCGTCCGGCGTGTTCTCACCCGACGACAAGACGCGCTACGCCGGGCTGATGGGTGGGCTGTACGATGGCGACTGGTTCATGCTCGCCGCCGATTTCGACAGCTATGCCACCGCTCAACGCGCCGTCGACACGCGCTGGAACGACCGCGACGCCTGGGTCGCCTCGACCGTGCGCAACGTCGCGCGCGTCGGCTGGTTCTCGTCCGATCGCACGATCCGCGAATATGCGCGGGAAATCTGGACGGTAATGTGAAGCCACCCGAAGGCGCCATCGTTGCCCTCCTCGAAGGGCGTCACGACGATCCGTTCTCGCTGCTCGGCGTCCACAGCGGCCCGACCGGCGTGTTCGCGCGCGTCTGGTTGCCCGGCGCGGACAAGGCGGAGGCGCACGCGCTCGACGGCACCGCACTCGGCACCCTTCCCCGCATCGACGATCGCGGCCTGTTCGAAGGCCCGATCGACGGTGACCCGCAGCCGGTAAAATACCATGCGGAGGCGGGCGACACCTCGTGGTGGGTCACCGACCCCTACAGCTTCGGCCCCGTGCTCGGCCCGATCGACGACCTGCTGA
The DNA here is from genome assembly GCF_979253035.1 of Sphingomonas sp. AC411. Classification (NCBI taxonomy): domain Bacteria; kingdom Pseudomonadati; phylum Pseudomonadota; class Alphaproteobacteria; order Sphingomonadales; family Sphingomonadaceae; genus Sphingomonas; species Sphingomonas sp. AC411. The sequence continues at coordinate 2,507,130 of NZ_CEEDAQ010000001.1, forward strand.
TGGCGGAGGGCACGCACCGCCGCCTCCACGACAAGATGGGCGCGCACCTGATCGAGCACGAAGGGCGCACGGCGTCCACTTCGCGCTCTGGGCCCCCAATGCACAGCGCGTGTCGGTGGTCGGCGACTTCAATGACTGGGACGGCCGCCGCCACGCGATGCGCAAGCGCGGCGACGTCGGCGTGTGGGAGATCTTCATCCCCGACATCGCCGAATACCGCGCGTACAAGTTCGAGATCGTCGGCCCCGATGGCCAGCTGCAACCACTCAAGGCCGACCCGTTCGCATTCGCGTCCGAACTCCGCCCCGCCAACGCCTCGATCACGCGCAAGCTCGCGCACGACTGGGCCGACACCGATCACCGGAAGCATTGGTCGTCGGTCGATCCGCGCCGTGTGCCGATCAGCATCTACGAAGTTCACGCAGGCTCCTGGGACCGCGACGCCGACGGCTGGTTCCTGACCTGGGACGCGCTCGCCGACCGCCTGATCCCCTACGTAGTCGAGATGGGCTTCACGCACATCGAATTCCTGCCGATCAGCGAACACCCGTACGACCCGAGCTGGGGCTACCAGACCACCGGCCTCTACGCGCCGTCCGCGCGCTTCGGCGACGTCGATGGGTTCGCGCGGTTCGTCGACGGCGCGCACCTAGCCGGGATCGGCGTGCTGCTCGACTGGGTCCCCGCGCATTTCCCGACCGATGCGTTCGGCCTCGCGCATTTCGACGGCACCGCGCTGTACGAACACGAGGACCCGCGGCTCGGCTTCCACCCCGACTGGAACACCGCGATCTACAATTTCGGGCGTCGCGAAGTCGCGTCGTTCCTCGTCAACAACGCGCTGTTCTGGGCCGAGCGCTATCACATCGACGGGCTGCGCGTGGATGCGGTCGCGTCGATGCTGTACCGCGATTATTCGCGCAAGGCCGGCGAATGGGTTCCCAACGCCGAGGGCGGCCGCGAGAACTGGAAGCCGTCGCGTTCCTCCGCGACATGAACCGCGAGATCTACGGCCAGCACCCCGGCGTCTTCACGATCGCCGAGGAATCGACCTCCTGGCCGGGCGTCTCCGCGCCGGTCGGCGACGACGGCAAGAGCGGCGGGCTCGGGTTCGGGTTCAAGTGGAACATGGGCTTCATGCACGACACGCTCCAGTACATGGCGCGCGATCCGCTGCACCGGAAGCACCACCACGGCGAGATCAATTTCGGCCTCGTCTACGCGTTCAGCGAGAATTTCGTCCTGCCGCTCAGCCATGACGAGGTCGTCCACGGCAAGGGTTCCCTGCTCACCAAGATGCCCGGCGACGACTGGCAGCAATTCGCAAACTTGCGCGCCTATTACGCGTTCATGTGGGGTTATCCGGGCAAGAAGCTGCTTTTCATGGGGCAGGAGTTCGCGCAACGCCGGGAGTGGTCCGAGGACCGTGCGCTCGACTGGGACCTGCGCAACGCGCGCAGCCATGAAGGCATCCGCAACCTCGTCCGCGATCTCAACACCGTCTACCGCGAGAAGCCGGCGCTCCACGCCCGCGACTGCGAGGCGGAGGGGTTCGAATGGCTGATCGCCGACGACGCCGCCAATTCGGTGTTTGCCTGGCTGCGCAAGGCCCCCGGCGCAAAACCGGTCGCGATCATCGCCAACATGACGCCGATTGCGCGCGCGCCATACCGCATCCTGCTGCCGATCGATGGCCGCTGGTGCGAGATCATCAACAGCGACGCGCATGAATATTGGGGCAGCGGCCTCGGCAATCTCGGCGGCGTCGTCGCGCAGGACGGTGCGGCCTGGGTCACCTTGCCCCCGCTCGCGACGATCATGCTGGAGTTCGAAGAGTAACGCGATCTGGCAGGCATCGGAACCAGATCGGGGTTGCCGGACGTTATTAATACGACCTGATAACAGTGACTGGAGAGCGAAAATGGTAGAACGGCGAGGACAGCCTCTCGCGCGCGACGCAATGGCGTACGTGCTGGCAGGCGGCCGTGGTAGCCGTTTGATGGAACTGACCGATACGCGCGCGAAACCCGCGGTGTATTTCGGCGGCAAGGCGCGCATCATCGATTTCGCGCTGTCCAACGCGATCAATTCCGGCATCCGACGGATCGGCGTCGCGACGCAGTACAAGGCGCATTCGCTGATCCGCCACCTCCAGAGCGGCTGGAATTTCCTGCGCTCGGAACGCAACGAAAGCTTCGACATCCTGCCCGCCTCGCAGCGCATCAGCGAGTTCCAATGGTACGAGGGCACCGCCGATGCCGTGTACCAGAACATCGACATCATCGAGAGCCACGCGCCCGAATACATGGTCATTCTGGCGGGCGATCACATCTACAAGATGGATTACGAGCTGATCCTGCAACAGCATTGCGAGACCGGCGCGGACGTGACCATCGCCTGCCTCGAAGTGCCGCGGATGGAAGCGGTCGCGTTCGGCGTGATGGCGGTCGACGAGCACGACAACGTGACCGATTTCGTCGAGAAGCCCGCCGATCCGCCCGCGGTGCCCGGCAATCCGGATATCGCGCTGGCATCGATGGGGATCTACGTCTTCCACACCAAATTACTGTTCGACGAACTGCGCCGCGATGCGGAAACGCCCGGCTCCGCGCGCGATTTCGGCAAGGATATCATCCCGTACCTCGTCAAGCACGGCAAGGCGGTCGCGCATCGCTTCTCCGACAGCTGCGTGCGGTCGGGGCTCGAGGTCGAGGCCTATTGGCGCGACGTCGGCACGGTCGACGCGTATTGGGAGGCGAACATCGACCTCACCGATGTGGTGCCGAAGCTGGACCTGTACGACCGGAGCTGGCCGCTGTGGACTTATTCGGAGGTCACGCCGCCCGCGAAGTTCGTCCACGCGGACGATGGTCGTCGGGGCGAGGCGGTGTCGTCGCTGGTCTCGGGCGACTGCATCATCTCGGGCTCCTCGATCCACCGCAGCCTGATCTTCACCGGCACGCGGGCGCACAGTTATTCGGTGCTCGATCAGGCGGTGATCCTGCCGCATTGCGTAATCGGCCGCGGCGCGCGCCTGTCGAAGGTGGTGGTGGATCGCGGCGTGGAAATTCCCGACGGTTTGATCGTCGGCGAAGATGCCGAGTCGGACGCACAGCGCTTCCGGAGGACGGACAGCGGCGTGGTGCTGGTGACCAAATCCATGATCGACCGGCTGACCGCGTGATAGGCTGGGCGATACCTACCCCTCCCTGGAAGGGAGGGGATGGGGTGGGTCGGCCAATTGGCTACCGGTTCACCTGCCCCATACCGACCCACCTCGGCCCCTCCTTCCAGGAGGGGAGCGGCCGTCCCATGCCAACCGGAGCGCCACGATAATGCGCGTCCTCTCCGTCGCCTCCGAAGCCTACCCCATCATCAAGACCGGCGGTCTCGCGGACGTCGTCGGCGCGTTGCCGGCCGCGCTCGCGCCGCATGGCGTGGCGGTGACCACATTCCTCCCCGGCTACCCCGCACTCGCCGCCGTCACCAAGCGCGCGAAAGTCGTCCACCGCTACACCGACCTGCTCGGCGCCGAAGCGCGCATCCTGAAAGCAAAGATCGGCGACCACCCGCTCCTCGTCCTCGACGCCCCCGCCCTCTTCGCTCGAGGCGGAGGCCCGTACGGCGACGCGACCGGCGCGGACTGGCCCGACAATTGGCGCCGGTTCGCCGCGTTCAGCCGCGCCGCCGCCGACCTCGCCTCGGGAGTCGTCCCCGGCTACGCGTTCGACATCCTCCACGCGCACGACTGGCAGGCGGCGATGGCCCCGCCTATCTGCGCTACGCCCCCGGCCCGGCCAAGCCCGCCAGGACCGTCGTGACGATCCACAACATCGCGTTCCAGGGCCGCTACGGCTACGACATCTTCGCCGACCTCGCGCTGCCCGACATCGCCTTCGCGCTCGACGGCGTCGAATATTATGGCGGCGTCGGCTATTTGAAGGCCGGCCTCGAAGCCGCCGACGCGATCACCACCGTCAGCCCGACCTACGCCGCCGAAATCCGCCGCGCCGAATTCGGCATGGGCCTCGAAGGGCTTATCAACGACCGCGCCAGCCGCGTCACCGGGATCGTCAACGGTATCGACCCCGCCGTCTGGAACCCCGCGACCGACGCAGCCCTCCCCGCCCGCTACACCGCTCGTACGCTCGCCCGCCGCCGCATCAACAAACGCGCGATCGAGACACTGTTCGGCCTCGACACCGACGACGGTCCGCTGTTCACCGTCGTCAGCCGTCTTACCGGGCAAAAGGGCATGGACGTGCTCGCTGGCGCGCTCGACGAACTCGTCGCGCTCGGCGGCCGGCTCGCATTGCTGGGCTCCGGCGACGCGGACCTCGAGCGCGCGTTCCTCGCCGCCGCCGAACGCCACCCCGGCCGGATCGGCGTCCGCATCGGCTATGACGAACCCGTCTCGCACCTGCTGCAAGGTGGCGCCGACGCGATCCTGATCCCGTCGCGGTTCGAACCCTGCGGCCTCGACGCAACTTTACGGGCTTGCCTACGGCTGCATCCCGGTCGTCGCGCGCACCGGCGGGCTCGCCGACACTGTGATCGACGCCAACGAAGCCGCGATCGCCGCCGGCGTCGCCACCGGCGTCCAGCACGACGGTGTCACGCCGGAAGCGCTCAGCCACGCGCTGCGCCGAACGATGGCCCTCTATGCACGCCCTGATCGCTGGGCCATGTTGCAGCGCAACGCGATGCGCGCGGACTTCTCGTGGGACGAGAGCGGCCGCCGCTACGCAAACCTGTATTCGAGCCTTCTGGAGCACGCATGATCCGCACCGTTTCGACCACGCCCTACACCGACCAGAAGCCCGGCACGTCGGGCCTGCGCAAGAAGGTGAAGGTCTTCCAGCAGCCGAACTACGCCGAGAATTTCGTCCAGAGCGTGTTCGATGTGGTGGAGGACAAGGCAGGCGCGACGCTGGTCATCGGCGGAGATGGCCGCTTCCTCAACCGCGAAGTCATCCAGGTCGCGATCCGCATGGCCGCGGCGAATGGCTTCGGGCGCGTGATCGTCGGTCGCGGCGGCATCCTGTCGACGCCTGCCGCCAGCCACATGATCCGCAAGCGCGGCGCGATCGGCGGGCTCGTGCTGTCGGCCAGCCACAATCCGGGCGGCCCCGACGAGGATTTCGGGATCAAGTACAACATCGCCAATGGCGGGCCCGCGCCCGAATCCGTCACCGACGCGATCAACGCGCGGACGCTTGAGATCGATCGCTGGCTGACCGTCGATGCCGACGACATCGACATCGACAGCGACGGTGAAGTCACGGTTGGCGACATGCCCGTCGAAGTCGTCGACCCCGTCGAGGATTACGCCGCCCTCATGGAAACGCTGTTCGACTTCGACGCGATCCGCGCCGCCAAACTGACGATGGCGTTCGACGCGATGAGCGCGGTTACCGGGCCCTACGCGACCGAGATCCTCGAACGCCGTCTCGGCTTCGCGCCAGGCACGGTCCGCAACGGTGAACCCTCCTCGATTTCGGCGGCCATCACCCCGACCCCAATCTCGTCCACGCGCACGAACTCTATGAGACGATGATGGCCCCCGACGCGCCCAATTTCGGCGCGGCATCAGATGGTGACGGCGACCGCAACCTGATCATCGGCAAGCACCGCTTCGTCACCCCCTCGGACAGCCTCGCGATGCTGGCCGCGAACGCGCACCTCGCGCCGGGCTACGCAGGCGGGCTCAAGGGCATCGCCCGCTCGATGCCGACCAGCGCCGCCGCCGACCGCGTCGCCGAAGCGCTCGGCATCCCCGCCTACGAGACGCCGACCGGGTGGAAGTTCTTCGGCAATTTGCTCGACGCCGGCATGGCGACGATCTGCGGAGAGGAAAGCGCGGGCACCGGCTCGGATCACGTCCGCGAGAAGGACGGCCTGTGGGCGGTCCTCCTGTGGCTCAACATCCTCGCCGTGCGCGGCGAAAGCGTCGACGCGATCGCCCGCGATCACTGGGCGAAGTTCGGGCGCAACTATTACGCGCGCCACGATTACGAAGGAGTCGAGACCTCACGAGCCGACGCGTTGATAGCGGCCTTGCGCGCGAGCCTCGCCACTCTCCCCGGCCAGCAGTTCGGCGACCTCACCGTAGAGACCGCGGACGAGTTCGCCTATACCGACCCGACCGACGGCTCGATCAGCCGCAACCAGGGCGTCCGTATCCTGTTCGCAGGCGGCAGCCGCGTGGTGTTCCGCCTGTCGGGCACCGGCACCACCGGCGCGACGCTGCGCGTGTACCTCGAACGCTACGAACCGGTCGGCGGCGATCTCGACCGCGACACCGGCGAGATGCTCGCCAGCATCGTCGCAGCGGCGGAGTCGATCGCGGGTATCGAGCAACACACCGGCCGTAACGCACCGGACGTCGTCACCTGATGCGCCGTTACGGCCTGCTCGCGCTCTCCGCGCTGCTGGTCGCGGCATCGCCCGTGCCGCAGTCGCCTGCGCAGATGTTCGGCCCGCTGTACAAGGCGGTGCAGATGCGCGGGCTGTTTCCGGACTCGAAGACCTTCGCCGACGCGACGCCCAAGCGGCCGGCGAAGGCGATCCTCGCTGACTATGCGAAATGCCGCTGCGATGCAGAGCCTGCGCTGCGCCGGTTCGTCGCAGCGAACTTCACGATCCCGACGACGCCCGCCGCGCGGCCATCGGCCGAGCGGCTGACGCTGAAGGCGCACATCGACGCGCTGTGGCCGCAACTGACGCGCACGCAGACGAGCGTCCCCGCAGGCTCCTCCGCGCTGACCCTGCCGAAGCGCTACGTCGTCCCCGGCGGCCGTTTTCGCGAGATGTATTACTGGGACAGCTATTTCACGCTGCTCGGCGTCCAGCGCTCCGGGCGGCAGGATCTGGTCGAGGACATGATCGTCGACTTTGGCAGCCTGATCGATCGCTACGGCCATATCCCCAACGGCACGCGCACCTATTATCTCAGCCGCTCGCAACCGCCGTTCTTCTACCTGATCGCCGGCCTGTCGCGCGATCCCAGGACGCTCGCCACCCGTAACCGCCAGCTCCGCGCCGAACACGCGTTCTGGATGGCCGGCGCCGAGACGCTCAAGCCCGGCCAGCAATCGCGCCGCGCCGTCCGCCTGCCCGACGGCGCGCTGCTCAACCGCTATTGGGACGATCGCGACGATCCCCGCGACGAGAGTTATCGCGAGGACGCGGAGCTCGCCGACCGCACGCCGTCGCGTAATCGCGGAGAACTCTTCCGCGATCTGAGGGCGGCGGCGGAAAGCGGCTGGGACTTCTCGTCGCGCTGGCTGGCCGACGGCCGCACGCTCGCGACGATCCGCACCACCCGGCTCGCGCCGGTCGACCTCAACAGCCTGATGGTCGGCATGGAGCAGGCGATCGCCGCGAACTGCCGGACGCTCGGCGACACCGCGTGCGCGACGTCGTACACCGCCCAAGCGACCGCGCGCACCGCCGCGATCCGCCAGCATCTGTGGAACGGCCGGTTCTTTGCCGATTACGATCTCGACACCAACCGCGCGAACGACTTCGCCAGCGCGGCGATGGCCTTCCCGCTATTCGCCAAGGTCGCCACCCCGATCAGGCACGCGCGACCGCCACCGCACTCCGCCCGTTCGTCGGCGAAGGCGGCCTGCGCACGACGCTGATCGGCAGCGGCCAGCAATGGGACGACCCGAACGGCTGGGCACCGCTGCAATGGATCGCGATCCAGGGCCTGCGCGGCTACGGCGAAATCGCGCTTGCGGACCGGATCACCAAGGCCTGGCTCGCCTCAGTCGATCGCGAATATCAGGCGAGCGGCAAGCTGCTGGAGAAATACGACGTGGTCGAGCGCAAGCCGGGCGGTGGCGGCGAATACCCCAATCAGGACGGCTTCGGCTGGACCAACGGGGTCACGCGCGCGCTGATGGTGAATCGCCCATGACGCGCCGCCGCCGCAGCGCGCTCTACATGCCCGCGTCGAATGCGCGGGCGATCGCCAAGGCGCGAACGCTGGATTGCGACGTCGTCATCCTGGATCTGGAGGATGCGGTCGCGCCGGACGAGAAGGCCGCCGCGCGCGACCGGGTCGTCGACGCGGTACGCGAAGGCGGGTTCGGCGCGCGCGAACTCGTGGTGCGGATCAACGGCGTCGGCACACCGTGGTACGCGGACGACATCGCTGCGGTACGCGGCATAGGCGTCGACGCCGTGCTCGTGCCCAAAGTGTCGTACCAGTCCGACCTGGAGGAGATCCGCAAATCACTGGGCGAAGATGGCCCACCGATCTGGGCGATGATCGAGACCTGTGCCGCGATCCTGTCGCTCCCTGCGCTGTCGCAAGCGGCGTGGGGGTCACGGCTGACGGCGCTGATCGCCGGCACCAACGATCTCGCCAAGGAAATGCGGTGCCGCCTCGGGGCGGATCGCACCCGCTGATCCCCGCGCTCACCGCAACCGTCATGGCCGCGCGTGCAGCAGGGATCGTGGCGCTGGACGGCGTGTGCAACGCGCTCGACGACCCTGCACGGTTTGGTGCGGAGTGCGCGCAGGGCGCGATGCTGGGATTCGACGGCAAGACGTTGATCCATCCGTCGCAGATCGACGCGGCGAATGCCGGTTTCGGTCCGAGCGAGGAGGAGTTGGCGTGGGCGCGGGCGATCGTCGCGGCCTTTGCCAAGCCGGAGAATGCGGGCAAGGGCGCGATCCGGCTGGATGGCCAGATGGTCGAGCGGCTGCATCTCGCCGAGGCGGAAGCCATGCTGGCGGGCTGAGAAAGACTTTATTCCTCCCCTGCAAGGGGAGGTGGCAGTCCGCAGGACTGACGGAGGGGTATCGCGCCATCGAGAGCGTGTCACCCCTCCGTCTGGCAAGCGCCAGCCACCTCCCCTCACAGGGGAGGATCGAAGACTTGGTTAGCCGTTTGCCTTTTTCGTCAGGTCTCCCAACCCTTCTTCGCCGCCGCAGACTTCGCCGCCTCGCTACGCCCCGCCGCCTGCTTCCCACCACTCCGCGCAGACGCCTGCGTATCGGGCTTGCCCCGACCCGACCCGGACTTGTTGCCTCCGCCCGAATCCTTGTTCACCGTAGCCCAGGCCCGCGCCTCGGCCTCAGGCTCGGGAACACCCTTCGCCTCATAGCCATCCGCGATATGCGCGGCCTTGCGCTTCTGCTTGTCGGTGTACGCGTCCTTGTCGCCCTGTGGCATCGCCGCTCTCCTCGTCAGAGAGCTTCAACGCTCAGAACAACAGGTCGTTCAGCGGCCGATCCAGTCCGCCACTTCGGTAGCGACCCGGTTCGCGGCCTGATTGATCCCGGCCGCAGCCGAGGTCGCATCGATTGCCGACACCGGCACGCGCGCCTCGAAGCGGCGCTTCTCGACCGACGTCTTGCCCGCGCGCATCAGCGACGCGTCGTACGTCACGACCGCCTCGCGAGTCGTCGCATCCAGCCCGAACGACCGCAACTCGCCGCCGAGCAAACCGCCCGGGTCGCCGATCGACTGCGCCGTCGACAGCACGACCAGCCCGGTCCGCGACGAGACCGTATCCGACACCAGCCGTGCGAACAGGCGCGCCGGCGGCTCCGCCCACTGCGCATCGGTGACGTACGCGATCGAGGTCGGCGTGGCCTGCACCGGCACGCGCGCGGTTGCGAGCGACTGCGGCACGACCGGCGTCTGGATCGTGATCGACTTGGCGGTCGCCGAGTCCTGGTTCTGGCCGACCGGCACCGACGAAACGCTCGTCAGCGTCAACAGCGTGGGGGCGGTTTCGCGCCGAAGCTGATGCACCCGGCGAGTGGCAGCATCGCGATCAGGATGAGCGGTGTCTTCATGGCGTGCCTCACTTACCCTTGTAATCCGGGAGCTTCTGCTGCCCGATCAGCGAACTCGCACCCTGCTGGTCGACCTTCTCGGCGACCGACGACAATGCCGCCGCGGTCGTCCGCAGGTCGTGGACCAGACGGTTGGCCTCGGGGATGGTCGTCTTCGAGAACGCCTGCAGACCCGGCCGCGCATCGCCGATCGCGGCGTTGAGCGTTTCGGCGCTCTGCTGCGCAGACGTGATCGCCTTGTTCAGGTTCGCCATCGCCGGCTTCACGTCCTCGGACAGGACGCCGTTGGTGGTCTTGGCGAGCACGCCGAACTGCTGCGCAGCATCGCCCGCCTGCTGGATCGCGACGCGGGTCTGCGCGAGCGTCGCAGCGATCTCCGGACCACGATCGGCGAGCGCATCGGTCAGCCGGTTGGTGTTCTCGAGGATACCGGCGATCGACGCCTGGTTGCGGTCGGTCAGCAAGCCCGTAAGGCGCTCGGTCAGCGTCGACAGGCGCTCGAGCAACTGCGGTGCCGAGTTCAGGATCGCGCCGAGGCCGCCCTGCTTGGTCGGGATGACCGGCACGCCGTACGGGCAAGGCTGGCCATTGACGTCGGGGCACGAGACGGCGGGCGCGCCTTTACGCGCACCATCGAGCGAGACCTGGCTAACGCCGGTGAAGCCAACGCCCGAGATCGACGCGGTCGTGCCCTGGAGCACCGGAGTCTCGTCGTTGACGCTGATCCGGACGCGGACGAACTGCGGATCGTTCTTCCACAGCGAAATCGTCTTGACCTGTCCCGACGGCACGCCCGAGAACACGACGGCAGAGCCGCGCGCGAGCCCGTCGACCGACTGGCGGAAGAAGATGTCGTATTCCTTCTCTTCCTTGCCGCCCAGCCGCGCGATCCACACTGTGAACAGGGCCAGCAGGGCCAGCAGGATCAGCACGACGGCGCCGACTAGGACGTGGTTCGAACGGGTTTCCATCAGCGCGTCCTTGCTTCTTTCTCGGCGTATGTCGCGTCGGCGTCGTCCGGCGCGGACTGCTTGGACTGGACTTCAGTTGGGTGTCGGGCAGCTTGCTCGTCGGCGCGCTCGTGCGCTTCCTGAGTCGCGACCGCGGCACGGCCGCGGGGCCCCTTGAAATATTCCTCGATCCACGGGTGATCGAGCGCGATCAGTTCGTCGATCGTGCCGACCGCGATGACCTTCTTGTCGGCCAGCACGGCGACCCGGTCGCAGATCGCATACAGCGTATCGAGATCGTGCGTGATCAGGAACACCGTCAGCCCCAGCGTCTTCTGCAACGACTGGGTGAGCCCATCGAACGCCGCCGCACCGATCGGATCAAGCCCTGCGGTCGGCTCGTCGAGGAACAGGAGTTCCGGATCGAGCGCCAGTGCGCGGGCGAGGCCAGCGCGCTTCTTCATGCCGCCCGATAGCTCGGCGGGAAACTTGTTCGCCGCGTCCGCCGGCAGGCCGGTCATCACCACCTTGTACGACGCGATTTCCGCGAGCAGCGCGGGTGACAGGTCCGGGTAGAATTCGCGCAACGGCACTTCGACGTTCTCGGCTACGGTCAGCGTCGAGAACAGCGCGCCGCCCTGGAACAGCACGCCCCAGCGCTTGCGGATCTCGGTCGCCTCGGTCTCCTCGCGGCCGATATTGGGCTCGCCGAACACCGTGACCTCGCCGGCGACCAGGGTCTGGAGGCCGATGATCGAGCGCATCAGCACCGACTTGCCGGTGCCCGAGCCGCCGACCACGCCGAGGATCTCGCCGCGGCGGACGTCGAGGTCGAGCCCCTCGTGCACGACCGAGATCGCCGAATGCGTTCTTCAATCCCCGGACGGAGATGATGTTGTCGCTGGTATCGTCGGTGTTGCGGGGCATCAGTCCCAACCCAGCCAGGTGAAGAAGACCGCGAAGAACGCGTCGAGGACGATCACCAGGAAGATGCCCTGTACGACCGCGGAGGTGGTGCGCAGGCCGACCTGTTCGGCGTCCGATTCGACCTGCATACCCTGGAAGCAGCCGGCGATCGCGATGATCGCGCCGAAGACGGGCGCCTTGATCAGCGAGATGTAGAGATCAGTGATCGGCACGACTTCGCGGATGCGCGCGATGAAGGTGACCGGCGGAATGCCGAGCTGGACCCAGCAGAGCAGACCACCGCCGATGATCGCGATCACCGACGCGTAGAAGCCGAGCAACGGCATCATCACGATCGCGGCCAGCACGCGGGGCAGCACCAGCGCCTCCATCGGCGACACGCCGATCGTGCGCATCGCGTCGATCTCTTCGGTCAGCTTCATCGTGCCGAGCTGGGCGGCGAAGGCCGAGCCCGAGCGACCGGCGACCATGATCGCGGTCATCAACAGGCCGAGCTCGCGGATCGTCAGGCGGCCGACGAGGTTGATCGTGAACACTTCGGCACCGAACTGCCGCAACTGGACCGCGCCCTGCTGAGCGATGACCATGCCGATCAGGAAGCTCATCAGCCCGACGATGCCGAGCGCGGCGACGCCGACCACCTCGAAGCGCTGGACGACCGCGTTGAAGCGGAAGCGCTGCGGGTGACGGATGACGCTGCCGAATGCGACCGTGGTCGCGCCGAGAAACCCGAGCAGCCCGAGCATGGTCTTGCCCGACAGCACGACCGCATCGCCGATCTCGCCGAGCACGCGGCTGACCGCGCTGACCTTGGCGGGTTTGGCCGCGAGCGGCTGGTCGGAGGCGACGACCTGGTCGAACAACGCCTGGTCGTTGGCGTCGAGCCCGTCGATCGTCGCATCGTTGCGCGCGGCAAAGCGGTGGACGATCCAGGCGCCGATCGTGTCGATCCGGTCGACCCCGCTCAGGTCGACACGCTTGACCGACGACGCATCGACCGCCTCGAGCCGATCGGGCAGATTGCCGATCTTTGCGAGCGACAGATCGCCGGTAAAGCGAAGCGTGCCGGTATCGGCACCGTCCTGCTGGAAATCGGCCATCGCGCTCATCGGGGGCACCTTTGCGGCAAAGTGACTGGATCGGCAAGATGAATGCGGCGTAAGTCGCGACGATGACTATTTCTTCCCCGCCTCCTCCACCACGAACGCCACTTCGTCCGTCCGCCTCGCGATCTACGACATGGACAAGACGATCACGCACATGCCGACCTGGACGCCGTTCCTGCTCCACACCGCGAAGAAAGGCGGCGCACCCTGGCGGCTGGCGCTCGTCCCGTTCGCCGGAGTCGCCGCGCTCGGCTATGTTGGCAAGCTGATCAGCCGCGGCCGGCTCAAATATTTGATGCAGCGGATGATGCTCGGCAAGCGCATGACCCCCGCCGAAGAACGCCGGGCGGCCGAAGCCTTCGCCGACCGCGTGATGCGCGATGGCGTCTTCGCGAGCGCCCGCGCGCAGATCGAGGCAGACCGCGCCGCCGGATACCGGCTGGTGATGGCAACCGCGTCGTACCGATTCTATGTCGAGGCGATCGCGCGGCGACTAGGCTTCGGCGCGGTGATCGGCACCGAGAGCCTGCGCGACCGCGACGGCATGCTGCTCGCCGGCATCGAAGGCGAGAATTGCTACGGCCCGGCAAAACTGCGGATGATCCAGGCCTGGATGGACCGCGAAGGCATCGCCCGAGACCACGCCCACATCCGCTTCTATTCCGACCATGTTTCGGACGCCCCGACCTTCGAGTGGGCCGACGAACCCTTCGCGGTGAATGCGCATGGGCCTTTGCGGTTGCTCGCAAAGGCGAAGGGCTGGCCGATGCCGGATTGGGAGCGGTAGCTCCGTCGTGCGGCGAGTGACAGCTGCCAGAACCTACTTGATAACTATCGCCCAGTTGTGGACATTGACGCGGTACGCGATGGTAGCTGTATGGTCTCGAAACCGACAACGAAGCGCCGCAGGTGGATTTGGGTTGCTATAGCGTTTGCTGTAGCAATATCCCTGTTCTCTGCGGGTGTAATCTATGGCCGCTGGCTGATCACGAGTGGAGCTTGTGATCCGAGCGGTTGCCGATGGCCTTAGTCCGCTCCCCACCAATCCCGGACATGCCCGCAACGCGATCATAATCAGGAATGCCGTTCGCTTCGCAACGTGGCTCAAGTCGGGCATAAGGCTACCGATATGAGGGGTCGGCGCGTTGGCGGAGGGAAGGCTTAGGCGAGGTTGGGGTTGGCTGCTTCTAGCCACGCTCACGCTCTCAACCATCGGCGATGAAATCTCGCTCATAACCCTGATGCTTCGTACGGCCGGTGATCGCACACCATTCGCTGTGCCGATGCTACTGGTCGCCGGGCTGCTGCCGGGCCTGTTGGCCACACCTCTTATCGGTAGGCTCGTCGACTCCGCGATGCGGGCAAGCTGCTAGTGGCAACGGCGCTGACCAATGCCGTCATCATCGCGTGGATGGCTTGGCATCCTGATCTAACCTCTACCATCGTCGGTGCTAGTATCCTCAGCGTGGCGTTCGCCATCGGCGGGACGGCCAGTTTCGCCCTCATCCCCGTCCTAGCCGCAGGGCTGGGCATGACGCTGCCACGCGCCAATGCGGTGTTGGAGTTCGTGCGCAGTGCGGGGATGCTTGCCGGGCCGGTCGTGGGCGGCACGCTGGTGGCGTGGGGCGGGACCGGGAACGCGCTGCTGATCGATGCTGCCAGCTTCGTGCTTCTAGCCGCCGTCGTGTTGGCGAGTGGCCTTCGCCGCCCCGTTGAAGCGGACGAAGACGGCCAGGCCCGAACCCTGCTGTCCGAATATTTGCCGGTCCTGCGTGATCGTAGGATTACGATCATGATCGGCGCGCTGACGCTTGAGGTCTATGCGACCGCCATTGCCGATGTAGCATTCGTGTTTCTCGTGACCGTCACATTGGCGGCCGGCCCGACCGTGTTTGGTTTGCTGACGGCCTGCTGGGCTGGAGGATTGATGGCGGGGGCTGCTGCATCGGGAACGATGGCGATGAAGCGGCCGGCACCGATCGCCTTCGTTTCCGGGACTGTGATGGGCGGGATCATGCTCGCGATCGGTATCGGCATATCCACAACGATTGGTAGCATCGCCTTCGTGGGGATTGCGTTCGTAATCGGGGGTGCAGCGAACAGCGCCCACAACATCGCGGTCCGAACGATGCTGCAACGTGAGGCTCCGGCTAACGCGCAAGGCAAAGTCGCGGCGATCTACAGCGCCAGCACAAGCAGCGCGGGCATCCTTGGATATATGACTGGAGGCTTGTTCGCGCCGAACGGGGCGGTCGATGCCTATATCCTCGGCGGTACGCTTGGGGCTGTAGCAGGTTTGGTGGGGTGGCTGCTGTTCAGCTCTATCAAAGCCCGCCCTTCATAATCGCTGGCGGAAAGATCCCGATCATCCCTACCGCATCGGCTTTTCCAATTTCCGATTCTTTTCGGGACAGGCAGCAGCGTCAGGCGACATCGCCTAACGCCACCCGCCTTCCCAACAGCGGAAGGGCCGCTTTCCTCCCCAATCCATACATTCGATGTCGGCAAGCGTCGTCTCAACTCGATTCGTTTTCAGAGCCAACCCGTCCGGGTCTTACTTAACCCAGACAACCCCAAAAGATCGGACGATACCTGTAAAGCTGCGATTCCGCGTGCGATCTACAAGATCTTAGTCGCTACCCGTCACAGCAGCACGTCCACACTGTGGATCACCAGTCCGACCAGCCCGCCGACGATCGTCCCGTTCACCCGGATATATTGCAGGTCGCGGCCGACCGCGTTTTCCAGGCGGCTGGTGATCGTGTCGGCGTCCCAGCTGCGCACGGTTTCGGACACCAGCTTGACGATGCCGTCGCCGTAGTCCGCCGCCGCACCGACTGCCGCACGACGTACGAAGCGGTTGATCGTGCGCGACATGCGCGGATCGTGCTGCAACGTCTCACCAAGCTGGCGGAGGATGTCGCCGAGCTTGCCGGCCATCGCGCGCTCGGGATCGCGGGCGATCGCGAGAAGGGCGCCGCGCGCCTGTTCCCACAGGCCGTCGAGCCAGCGTTGCATCGCCGGGTTGTCGAGCAGGTCGTTCTTCATCGTCTCGACCCGCTCGCGCATGCGGCGGTCGTATTGGAGATCCCAGGCGAGGCGATCGAGCCCCTCCTCCGCCTTCAGCCTGAGCGGATGCTCGGGGTCCTCGGCCATCTCGGCGAGCAGCTTGTCGAAGCCGCTGATCAGCTTGTCCGCGACGGTGGTGTCGAGCCCGGTCCAGCGCAGGATCGAGCCGGCCTTGTCATGGACCATCGCGCGGACGAGGTGATCGTTTGCCGCCAAGGTTTTCGCTGCCCACCGGATCGCGCTTTCGAGCAAAGGCGCGTGGCGGCGCTCGGCGATCGCGGCCTTCAGCAATTGGCCGAGGATCGGCGAGACTTCGGTCTCGCGCAGTCGTGCGCCGATCCCGGCCTTGACCATCCCGCCGAGCCGAGCCGGATCGAGGCCTTCGAGAACCTGCGCGACCAGCTTCGACGCGCCCTGCCGGAAGCGGCCCCTGCCCCCTCGGGCGGATCGGTGAGCCAGCGGGCGATCGCCCTCGCCACGTCGAGCCGCCGCGTGCGCCGCGCGATGACGACCAGAATCAGGAAGTTCGCCCGGAGGAACTGCGCGAGCGTATCGCCGATCCGATCCTTGTTGCGCGGCACGATCGCGGTGTGGGGGATCGGCAGGCCGAGCGGATGGCGGAACAGCGCGGTGACCGCGAACCAGTCCGCCAGACCGCCGACCATCGCCGCCTCGGCAAACGCGCGGACAAACCCGAACGCCGGGTGGACGGGGACGAGCGCGCGGCTGGCGAAGAACGTGGCGGCCATGAGCACGAGCAGGCCGGTGGCGACGATCCGCATGCGGACGAGCGCCGGTGGAGGTGCTTCGCCGGCCGGGCGCATACGGGGTAAAAGCGTCATGCCCGTAACAATCCCCGGGCGCCCCGAATGTTCACGCCGCTGCGGCGGTTCGGGTGCCCGGGTGCAGAAGGGCGTGTCGTAGGTCGATCACTCGGCGGGTTGCGTGCCGTCACCCCGTTCGCCGCCGTGCCCGAGCTTGCCGGTCGCCGGCCCGAGCAGCGGCCCCGGATTGGGTCCGGCGATCTCGATCACGTCGTCGCCATTGTCACCCGGACGATAGGTGAGCAGGCGACGGCTCAGCCGCGGCCCGACATAGCGCTCGATCCCGACCGCCAGGCTGAACGCCGCGGGGATGATCAGCAGGGTCAGCAGCGTCGACAGCGCAAGACCGCCGATCACGACCGTGCCCATCGGCGCGCGCGACGACGAATCGCCGCTGAGCGACATCGCGGTCGGCACCATGCCGGCGACCATCGCGACCGTGGTCATCACGATCGGCTGGGCGCGCTTGTGCCCGGCATCGATGATCGCGGTGAACGCGTCGACGCCCTTGCTCATCTCGTCGAGCGCGAAGTCGATCAGCAGGATCGAGTTCTTGGCGACGATGCCGAGCAACATCAGAAGGCCGATATACACCGGCAGCGACAGCGGCTGTCCGGTCGCCCACAACGCGAGCAACCCGCCGAGCGGCGCGAGCAGCAACGAGCCCATGTTGACGAACGGCGGCAGCACGCGGCGGTAGAGCAGCACCAGCACCGCGAACACGAGGAAGGTGCCCGCGATCACCGCGGTGATGAAGTTGGTGATCATCTCGGCCTGCCACTTGCTCTGGCCGAGCGTGAGTTCGCTGACGCCGACCGGCAGGGCCTTCATTGCGGGCAGCGCGTGGACCTGCTTCATCGCGTCGGAGATGACGACGCCGGGCGCGAGATCGGCGCCGAGCGTGATCTGGCGCTGCTGGTTGACGCGGTCGATCTTGGTCGGGCCCGAGCCGAGGCCGATATCCGCGACGAGGTTGAGCGGCACCGAGCCGCCCGATGCGGTCGACACGGGCAGGTTCTGGATCGTCGACAGGCTGGTCCGCGCCGACTGGTCGAGCGCGACCCGGATCGGGATCTGGCGGTCGGAGAGCGAGAAGCGCGCCGAGTTCTGGTCGATATCGCCGAGCGTGGCGATCCGGATCGCCGACGACAGCGCCTGCGTGGTCACGCCGAGATTGGCGGCGAGATCGAAGCGCGGGCGGATGACGATTTCCGGGCGCTGCATTCCGCCAGAGACGCGCGGTGCCGTCAGCGACTTGAGCGAGCCCATCTCGGCGACGATCCTGTCGGCCGCCTGTTGCAGCTTGGCTGGATCGCTGCCGCCGAGGACGATCGTCACGTCACGCCCACTGCCGCCCCAGCCGGACTGCGAGCGGAACGACACGCGTGCATCGGGGATCGCGGTCATCTGTGGCGCGAGCCGGCGTTCGAAATCGACCGACTTCTCCTTGCGATCGGGGCGAAGGTTCGCGGTCACGATTCCGCTGCCGACCCGGGTGCGCGCATAGACGGTGGCGACTTCGGGTTGCTGGCTGAGGATCTCCCCGACCCGCGCGACCACCGCATCGGTCTGCGCGAGGGTGGTACCGGGCACCATCTCGATCTGCGCGGTCGAATCATCCTCGTCGCGGGTCGGCTGGAACTGCGAGGGGATGACGGTGAACATGAATAGCGTCAGCGCGAAGGCGACCACGCCCGCGCCGATCGCCCACATCCGGTGATCCATCACGCGGTTGAACATCCTCCGGACGCCGCCGCGTGCGCGCCATGCCGCCGCCTTGCGGCTGTCGAGCGTCCAGTGGAGCGTGCGGACGTACCAGTCCATGATCTTGCCCTCGCCGTGGCTGGCATGGCCGAACGACTTGAGGAAATACGCCGCGATCATCGGCGTCACGAGCCGTGCGACCGCAAGGCTCATCAGCACGGCCGCGACCACCGTCAGGCCGAAATTCTTGAAGAACTGCCCCGCGATACCCGGCATCAGCGCGACCGGCATGAACACCGCGACGATCGCCATCGTCGTCGCCAGCACGGCGAGACCGATCTCGTCGGCGGCGTCGATCGATGCCTGATAGGCGGACTTGCCCATCCGCATGTGCCGGACGATGTTCTCGATCTCGACGATCGCGTCATCGACCAGCACACCCGCGACCAGGCTGAGGGCGAGCAAAGTCATGCCGTTCAGGTCGAAGCCGAGCAGGTCCATGAACCAGAAGGCGGGGATCGCCGACAGCGGGATCGCCAGCGCGGAGATCGCGGTCGCACGCCAGTCGCGCAGGAAGATGAAGACGACGATGACGGCGAGGATCGCGCCCTCGATCATCGCGTGGATCGCGCTTTCATACTGCGCTTCGGTATATTCGGTGGTGGTGTAGCGCTGGACGAACTTGACCGACGGATTGCGCTTTTCGAGCGCGCGCAGCTTCTCGACCGCGGCATGATAGACGGTGACGTCGGACGCGCCCTTGGCCCGCTGGAAATCGAAGGTGATCGCCTGGCGCCCGTCGACCGTCGCGCGGCTGCGCTGCTCGGCGTAGAGATCGCGGACCTGCGCGATGTCGGCCAAACGCACGGTGCGACCATTGCCGACGTTGATCTGCGTCTGGCCGAGGTCGCTCGCGTCGCGCGCGTTGCCGAGCACGCGGATCGACTGTTCGGACCCGGCGATCTCGGCACGCCCGCCCGCCGCGTTCAGATTGACCTGACGCAACTGCAGATTGACCTGGCTTGCGGTCAGGCCCTGGCTCTGGAGCTTCAGCGGATCGAGGATGACGCGGATCTCGCGGCTGACGCCGCCGTTGCGGCTGATCGTCGCCATGCCGGGGATCGACAGCAATTCCTTGGTGACGGTGTCGTCGATGTACCAGGAGAGCTGTTCGACGGTCATGTCGGTGGTGATCGCCGCGAAGCTCGCGACGTCGTTGCCGCTGGTGTTCGCGCGGTACACCTGCGGCTCGAGAATGCCGTCGGGCAGATCGCTGCGGATCTGTGCGATCGCGTCGCGCACGTCGTTCACCGCGCGGTCGATCGGGGTACCGATGGTGAGCTGGATCACCGTTTCCGAATTGCCTTCGGTGACGGTCGAGTTGATCTCGTCGATGCCCTGGAGCGAGCGCACCGCCGCCTCGACGCGCTGCGTGACCTGCGTCTCCATCTCGGTCGGCGCCGCGCCGGGCTGGTTGACGACGACGATCGCGATCGGGAAGTCGATGTCGGGATCGCGGTTGACGTCCATCCGCATGAAGCTGACGACGCCCGCAAGCATCAGGGCCAGGAACAGGACGATCGGCGGAACCGGGTTGCGGATCGACCAGGCCGAGATGTTGCGGAAGTTCATGGGCTCAGCTCGCCTTCTTGGTGATCGGCTTGACCGTCTGCCCAGGGGCGAGGAAGCCACCCGCGGACTGGACGACGCGCTCCGAGCCGTCGAGGCCGCCGATGATCGTCACGCCGGCATCGGAGACCTGACCGATCTTCACGTTGCGCCGGACGATCTTGTCGCCCGGCCCGACGATATAGACGTAATTGCCCTTCTCGTCGCTCTGCAACGCGGAATCGGGAAGCAGCGGCGCCTGCGTCACGCCGCCGACGATGGTCGCCGCGGCGAACCCGCCGGGGCGCAGCGCCGGATCGTATTTGACCGCGATGCGCGCGATGCCCTGGCGCGTCTGCGGATCGATCACGGGCGAAACCTGCCACACTTCGCCGGGATAGCCCTGCGTGGTGCCGACCGGCACGACCGTCGCGCGCGCCCCGACGTGCAGCCCGGTCAGGTCCGCTTCGCTCAACTGCGCGCGCATCTCCATCTGGCCGCCCATCGCCATGCGGAACAGGACGCCTGCCGATGGCCCGACGATCTGGCCGGCCTCGACGCCACGGGTCAGCACCAGACCGGCGGCAGGGGCGCGGATATCGAGCCGCCCGTTGCGCGCACGCGCCTCGCCGAGCGTCGCCTGCGCCACCTTCACCCGCGCCGCCGCGGCATCGCGGGTCGCTGCCTTGCGCTGCAGATCGGCCTTCGAGATGAAGCCACGATCGACGAGCTGCTTGGCCCGGTCGAGTTCGGCCTGCGCGATCGTCTCGTCCGAGCGCGCGACGCTGACCGAAGCGGCGAGCGACGCCGCGGTCTCGTTCTGGACCGAGCGATCGACCGTCGCGAGCACCTGGCCCGCCGAAACCCAGGTGCCGGGTTCGACCAGCACGCGCGTGATCATTCCGCCCTCGCCCGCGACGCCGACCGGCATCTCGCGTCGTGCCGCCAGCGTACCCGTCGCCGAGATCGTCCGGTCGACCGCCTGCCGGCCCGGCACGACCACCGACACGGTCGGCAATTGCGCGCCGGGCGTCGCGGCCGCGACGTCCTTCTTGCCGGCCTTGAAGGCATAGACCGCCACCGCGATCGCCAGGACGAGAATCACGGCGATGATGACGTTGCGGCGGCGATGCGATGGCGCGCTATAGTCCGGCAACGCCAGTGGCTCTTCGCTCTCGCCACCGATCATCTTCGTCTCGTAATTCATGCGCGTCACAATCCCAATTCCGACCGGTCTTGTCTCGACCCGCTTCGCCATTCGCACGCTGTGTTATCTGAATAAGTCACCGTGCTCAAGCCCCTCGACTAGCACGAACGCGAAGACATGCTTCGAATCCGATCTATCCGCAATGATGTTCAAAGAGTTTGGGATGTTCAAAGAGTTTGGGACGTTCGAAGAGTTTGGCGACGTTCAGCTTGCGTTGACGTGCGCGGCGCCACACGCCGACATATTGCTACACGGGAGACATAGTCATGAAGATCGCAACGTTCCTTACCACGCTGGCCGGCGTCGCCGTCGCGTTGCCGGGAACTGCCGCCATCGCGCAGACCGCGCCGACCACGGTCGAGCCGATGATCCCGGCGGCGGGCACCGTGCTCGACGTGACGGCGGAGGGTCGCACGACCCGCGTGCCCGATCTCGCGACGATCCGTGCCGGCGTCGTCTCGCAATCGACGACCGCCGCAGCCGCGCTCACCGACAATGCGCAGCGTATGGCGAAGGTGCTCGCGGCGCTGAAGCGGGCGGGCGTGGCGCCGCGCGACATCGCGACGTCGTCGGTCCAGCTCGCGCCGCAATATCGCTATGCCGACAACCAGCCGCCGGTGATCACCGGATATCAGGCGACCAACACCGTCTCGATCCGCTTCCGCGACGTGGCGAAGTCCGGCGCGATCCTCGATGCGCTGGTGGCGGAGGGTGCGAACCAGATCGACGGGCCGAACCTGTCGATCGACAAGCCCGAGACCGCGCTCGACGAAGCGCGGGCCGACGCGATCGCGCAGGCCAAGCGTCGCGCGGATCTCTACGCGAAGGCAGCCGGGCTGCGGGTGTCGCGGATCGTCTCGATCGCCGAATCGGGGCAGGATACCGGCGGCTCGCCGCAGCCGATGTTCATGGCACGCGCGTCGATGGCCAAGGACAGCACGCAGATCGCACCGGGCGAGAAGGACGTGACGGTCACGGTATCGGTGCGGTTCCTGCTGAACTGACATTCAACTGCTCCCCTCCCTCAAAGGGAAGGGCTGGGGTGGGTAGGCTCGCTTATGCCGCGACCGTTCGAACACATGGGACCCGACCCACCCCTACCCCTCCCTTCCAGGGAGGGAGAAGATTTAAAGATCGTGCCCAGTCTCCACACACGAAAAAGGGCCGCCCGGTTGCCCGGGCAGCCCTTCTTTTTCGCGTGACGATGCGAAGCTTAGCGGACGCTACCGCGACGCACGAGGTTCACGATCGCGAGCAGGATGATCGCACCCAGCAGCGACACGAGGAACGACGTCAGCGTGAGCGGCTGGTTGTTGATCGAACCACCCGACAGGATCAGGCCGCCGATGAACGCGCCGACGATGCCGACGATGATGTTCAGGAAAATGCCCTGCTGCGCATCGGTGCGCATGATCATGCTAGCGATCCAGCCAATGACACCGCCGACGATCAGCCAAAGAATGAGACCCATGATATTTTCCCTCCGTTGAACCCGTATCCGGGCGATGGCGGAAAGACGAGCGAGCGGGGATTTTTGTTCCGCCCGCGTTTTGAGTTTTAGATCTCAATACTTTTGCTGGCGCTCGTACAACGACTTGTAGTGCTGGATGCGCGTGACGCGGAGCCCGGGCATGCCCGACCGATCGATCGCGCGCTGCCAACTGGCGAACTCCTCGACGGTCAGGCCATAGCGGGCGCAGACATCGTCGACGCTGAGCAAACCGCCATTCACCGCAGCGACCACTTCGGCCTTGCGACGCACCACCCACCGCGTGGTGCTGGGTGGCGGCAGCGTATCCAGCGTCAGTTGCTCACCGAGTGGTCCGATGACCTTGCCGGGACGGATTTTCTGGTTCTCGATCATTTGAAACCTCTGATCGGGGCGGGGGCCCCTATCGATACGCACACACGACACATAGTCGCAGGATTTGAAGATCGGCTGAAACGCCGCCGTAAACCGCATCTTCATTCGTCCTTCCACCGGGTTAACGCCGTTGCCATCGGGCCGTTGAACGCACCGTGAAGCGGCGCGAACAGTTTGGGATCGATCGTCGTTCGCGCGAAGCCGGCCTGTACCACCGCGGTCGGGCTCGCTGCCTGGCGGGCGGCGATACCGACGATCAGGACAGCGAGATCACCCGGTAGAACGGTGACCTCGGCGTCGCGATCGAAACGGGGAAAACTCAGGTCCAACGGGATACTCGCGAAAACTCTTGGGAGGTCCGGTATAGCGCGAGGGGTGAAGGGACCGTAAAACTCGGCGAAAGAGTTCGTGAACTTGTCGCTTTATTCCAATCGCTGGTCGCGTTTTTCCCTCATTTCGTCTTGATATACGTTAACCGGTGCATCTTTTTGCAACCGCACGCCGTCGCGCCTATGTGGCGATCATGGATCAGACCGATTTTCAGCTCGGGCCGGACACGGCCGGAAAGCGCATCGTCGTGGCGATGTCCGGCGGCGTCGACAGCTCGGTCGTCGCCGCGCTCGCACACGCCACCGGCGCCGAGACGATCGGCGTGACGTTGCAGCTCTACGATCACGGCGAGGCGATCGGTCGCGCCGGCTCGTGCTGTGCCGGGCGCGATATCCGCGATGCCCGCGCGGTGTGCGATCGACTCGGGATCGCGCACTACGTGTTCGATCACGAGACGAGCTTCCGCGAACAGGTGGTCGACAAGTTCGCCGACGAATATCTCGCCGGCCGGACGCCGATCCCGTGCGTCCAGTGCAATATGGGGCCGAAGTTCACCGATCTGTTGAAGCTCGCGCGCGATCTCGGCGCGGATTGCCTCGCGACCGGGCATTACGTCCGCCGAGTCGAGGGCGCGCACGGTGCCGAACTCCATCGCGGTGCCGATCCGGCGCGCGACCAGAGCTATTTCCTGTTCGCGACCACGCAGAGCCAGCTCGACTATCTGCGCTTTCCATTGGGCGGCCTGCCCAAGGCGCGGGTGCGCGAGATCGCGGCGGAACTCGGGCTCGGGGTTGCGGCAAAGCCGGACAGTCAGGACATCTGCTTCGTGCCCGATGGCGATTATGCGGGGCTGGTGAAGAAACTGCGGCCCGAGGCGGCGGAGACCGCGGGCGATATCGTCGATCTCGGCGGCGTGAAGCTCGGCGAGCATCGCGGGCTGATCCACTTCACCGTCGGCCAGCGTCGCGGGCTGGAGATCGGCGGCAGTCCCGAGCCGCTCTATGTCGTGCGAGTCGAGCCGGAGACGAAGCGGGTCGTGGTCGGGCCTCGTCGCGCGCTCGCGGTCGAGGCGGCTCGGATGACCGACATCAACTGGCTGGGCGGCGACTTCACCGGGCCTTTGACCGCGAAAGTGCGGTCGATGGCCAAGCCCGTCCCGGCCCGCCTGGTCGGCGACCGGGTGGTATTCGATGCGCCCGAATATGGCGTCGCGCCAGGCCAGGCGGCGGTGCTGTATGCGGGCGAGCGCGTGCTCGGCGGCGGCTGGATCGCGGAGACCGAGGCGGCACTCGTAGCCGCCTGACGCGTTGAGGCGGCATGGATATCGAAACCTTGCGTCGCCAGATGGAAGCCGCCGCCGCGGCGATGGATTTCGAGACCGCGGGCCGGTTGCGCGATCAGATCAGCGTGTTGCGCGGTGGCGGCGAGGTCGCGGACACAGCCGGGCTGACGCGGCAACAGCCGGGCGCGATGGGGCTAGGCACGAGCCAACAACGCATGACGCCGCCGCCGGGCTGGGTGAAACCAAAGAAGCCGGATCCGATGACCAAGGGGCGGAAGCGGTAGCTCTTCTTGGCCCCCTCTCTGGAAGGGAGGGGTTGGGGTGGGTCGCTCGCCAGACCAGCGCCGCGTCCGCCAATCGGCCGACCCACTCCGGCCCCTCCCTGTCAGGGAGGGGGAAGATAGAGAGCGGAATCGGACGATCGGCGCCGCCGCTCAAGGCAGCAGGAACGTGCCCTCGATCGTCGTCACGCACGCACCGCCCAACACCACGCGGTCGCCCTCGAGCCGACACGTGAGCTTCCCGCCCCGCGCACTCGCCTGATACGCGGTGAGGCTGTTCCCCAAGCTCTGCGCCCAATACGGCACCATCACCGCATGCGCCGAGCCCGTCACCGGATCCTCGTCGATCGCGTAATACGGCGTGAACACCCGGCTGACGATATCGGTCGCCGCCCCGCGCGCCGCGACGATCGCGACGATCGGGAACTTGGCCAGCGCGGCGAAATCCGGCTTCAGGTTGCGCACCACCGCCTCGTCCTCGACGATCACGAGCGCATAGCCCTTCTCGTGCCACAACGTCTCGACCGGCGCGGCGACGTTCAGTGCCGCGACGATCTCCGGGATCGCTTTCGGGCTGGGAGCCCAGGCCGGCAACTCCAGCGTGTAGCCGCTGTCCGCCCGCGCGACCTCCAGCATCCCCGCCTGCCGCGTCCGGAACCGCACCCGGTTGAGCGCGGTGTCAGACGACAGCACGAAATGCCCGCTCGCCAACGTCGCGTGGCCGCACAGCGCGACCTCCGCCCCGGGTGTGAACCAGCGCAGGTCGAAATCCACGCCCTCGTCGTCGGAGGCGACGATGAACGCGGTCTCGCTCAGGTTGTTCTCTTGCGCGATGTCCAGCAGCACATCGTCGTCGAGCCACGCGGACAGCGGCATCACCGCCGCCTGGTTGCCGCCGAACGGCGTGTCGGAAAACGCATCGATCTGCGCGAACGGTATTCTCATGCCCTGGGCCCCTTAGACGCGCTTGCCGAACCCCAAGCGGGTCAGACGCGCTTGCCAAACCAATGCGGCGTCACGTCCGCTTCGACCAGCGGATTGTCGGTGTCGACATGCCCCTCGGGATCGAGGTGGATCAGCACCTCGACCTTGGGGAAGGCGGTGCGCAAATTGCGCTCGACCGCCTCGACGATGTCGTGCGCGTTGGCGACGGTCAGGTCGCGCGCGACCTCCATGTGGAACTGCGCGAAGTCGTGGCTGCCGGAACGGCGCGTGCGGAAATCGTGGATGCCGCGGATGCCGGGCTGGCGCGCCGCCACGTCGAGGAACTGCGTGCGCAGATCCTCGGGCCATTCCTTGTCCATCAGCTGGTCGATCGCGTTCGACGACGCCTGGAACGCGCCCCAGGCCAGCCACAAAGCGATGACGATGCCGAAGATCGGATCCGCACCGCTCCACCCGACATATTGATCGAGCACGAGGGCCACGATCACCGAACCGTTGAGCAGCACGTCGGACTGGTAATGGACGTTGTCCGCCAGGATCGCAACCGAGCCGGTCTGGCGGATGATGCGGCGCTGATAGGCGAGTAGGAACACCGTCGCGACGATCGCGATCACCGACACGCCGATGCCGAACTCGGCGCCGGTGGTCGGCTGCGGATCGGCGAAGGCGAGGATCGCGCGCCAGGCGATCCCGACCGCCGAGGCGGTGATCAGCATGACCTGGAACAGCGCGGCGAGCGCCTCCGCCTTGCCGTGGCCGAAGCGGTGGTCGTGATCCGCGGGCGTCGCGGCGAGGCGCACGCCGTACAGCGTGACGAGCGACGCGAGCAGATCGAGCGCGGTATCGGCGAGCGAGCCGAGCATCGCCACCGAGCCCGTCGACCATGCCGCAAAGCCCTTCAGCAGCAGCAGGAAACACGCCATCGCGACGCTGGCGAGCGCCGCGCGGGTTGCGAGGGGTATGACCCTGCGGCGTTCGTCCTGCGTCATGGGAAGAGCAGCCCTTCGCTCCAGCCGCCGTCTTTGCGTACGAACAGCCGGCGTTCATGGAGGCGGTGTTCGCGGTCCTGCCACAGCTCGATGCGGTCGGGGGCGATCCGGTAGCCGCCCCAATGCGGCGGGCGCGGCACGTCGCCGCCCGCGAACCGCGCCTGCATCTCGGCAAACCGCTGCTCGAACGTCTCGCGCGAATCGAGCGGGCGCGACTGCTCCGACGCCCAGGCGCCAAGCTGCGAATCGCGACCGCGCGAGGCGAAATAGGCGTCCGACTCGGCATCGCTCACCAGGCTCACGGGGCCTTCGATCCGGACCTGCCGGCGCAGCGACTTCCAGTGGAAGAGCAAGGCGGCATAGCGGTTGACGGCAAGGTTGCCCGCTTTGCGACTTTCGCGGTTGGTGTAGATCACGAAACCATCGGGGCCGTGGCCTTTCAACAGCACCATCCGCACCGACGGACGGCCCTCCGCATCCGCGGTGGCGAGCGCTACCGCGTTGGAGTCGTTGATTTCTGTTTCCCGCGCCTCGGCATACCAGGCGTCGAACAGGGCGATCGGATCTTCGGACATGGCTGCGCCATAGCGAAACTTCGGCCCGAGCGAAACCGCGCGAGGGAACGACTCCGCCTCGCCGATGATTGATTACGGACTCGAATCGTTTCCGCAACGAAGGAACACCCAAGGTGGCAGCGCGCGCGTATTGGCAGGGGCAGATCCGGCTGGCCCTCGTCTCGATCCCGGTCGAGATCTATTCCGCGACCAAGTCCGGCGCGGCGGTGTCGTTCAAGCAGATCCACGAGCCGTCCGGCCAGCCGATCCATTACGACAAGGTCGTCACCGGCGTGGGCCCGGTCGATGCCGACGAGATCATGAAGGGGTACGAGGTCTCGAAGGGCGAATACGTGCTGCTGGAGCAGGACGAGATCGACGCGGTGAAGCTCGAGATCGAAGAAGACGCTGGAGCTGACGCAGTTCGTCGACGCGAGCGAGATCGACGTGCTGTATTACGAGAAGCCGTATTTCGTGGTGCCGGCGGATGACCTCGCCGAGGAAGCGTTCATCGTTTTGCGCGAGGCGTTGAAGCGCACGAAGAAGGTCGGCTTGGGCCAGCTTGCGATGCGCGGCCGCGAATATGTCGTGAGCCTGAAGCCGTGCGGGCGCGGGATGGTGCTGGAGACGCTGCGCTACGCCGACGAGGTGCACAAGGCGCAGGGCTATTTCCGCGATATTCCCGACGACAAGCCGTCGGAGGAACTGCTGGAACTGGCCGAGGCGCTGATCGGGAAGCGCAGCGGCGATTTCCATCCGCAGGAGTTCCACGATCGCTATGTCGATGCGCTGAAGGACCTGATCGAACGCAAGCGCAAGGCGAACGGGAAGAAGATCATCGAGGACAAGGACACGGGCGGGAAGACCGGCTCGAACGTGGTCGATTTGATGGCGGCGTTGAAGAAGTCGATGGAGAAGAGCGGGGGTAGTGCGGAGAAGGCACCGGCGAAGAAGGCTCCCGCCAAGCGCGCGCCGGCTAAGACTGCGGCGAAAACCCCGGCGAAGAAGCGTGCCTGAGCTCCCCTCTCTGGAAGGGAGGGGTTGGGGTGGGTCGCCCACCGTACCAGCGCCCTGCCCGCCAAGCGGCCGACCCACCCTCGGCCCCTCCCTTCCAGGGAGGGGTGAAAGATGGTCGACGATCCCCTCGCGCTCTATAATTCGAAGCGGAATTTCACGAAAACCGCCGAGCCAGCCGGCACGCTGGCCCCCGGCAACGGCAACAGCTTCATGGTCCAGAAGCACGACGCCACGCGTCTCCACTGGGACTTTCGCCTCGAAATCGATGGCGTCCTCAAAAGCTGGGCGGTCACACGCGGCCCCAGCCTCGACCCCAACGAAAAACGCCTAGCCGTCCGCACCGAGGATCACCCGCTGAGCTACGCCACGTTCGAAGGCACGATCCCCGCCGGCGAATATGGCGGCGGCACGGTGATGCTGTGGGACCGCGGCACATGGTCGCCGATCAAGGGCAAGTCGGCGAAGGATCTCGACAAGGGCCACCTCCACTTCGTCCTCGATGGCGAGCGGATGAGGGGCGAATGGTTGCTGATCCGCTTGAAGCCACGAGCGAAGGAAAAGCGCGAGAACTGGCTGTTGCGTAAAATCGACGATGCGGCCGCGGGCGGAACGGACACGCTGGTCGAGGAAGCGCTGACGAGTGTCTCGACCGGCCGCACGATGGTCGAGATCGAGGAGGGTAAATCCTCCCCGGCACGGGGAGGGGGACCAGCGAAGCTGGTGGAGGGGGCGGCCCGCAAGAGCAGCGCCAGCCGTAAAGCTCTCGCCAGTGGCAGCCCCCTCCACCACCGCGAAAGGTCGCGGCGGTCCCCCTCCCCGTGCCGGGGAGGAATTCCAGGACCTCCAACTCTGCACCCTAGTCGACGCCGTCCCCACCGGCTCCGCCTGGCTCCACGAAGTCAAATACGACGGCTACCGCGCACTGGTCTCCATCGCCAACGGCGAGGCAAAAGTCTTCACCCGAACCGGGCTCGACTGGACCGAAAAGTTCGCCGCGATCGCCGAAGCCGCCGCCAAGCTCCCGGTAAAATCCGCGCTGATCGACGGCGAAATCGTCGCATTCAAGGACGGCCACCCCGACTTTTCGACACTGAAGGACGCCATCTCCGCCGGCGGCGAAATGACGTTGTTCGCCTTCGACCTGCTCGCCCTCGACGGCGAAGACCTCACCGGCCTCTCCAACCTAGACCGCAAGGCGCGGCTCCAACCGCTGATCCCCGAGGACGAAGACCGCCTCCGCTATTCCGACCACGTCATCGGCGCAGGCGAGCAATTGTTCGAGACGATGTGCCGCGAGGGTCTGGAAGGCATCGTCTCGAAACGTGCCGACGCACCCTATGCCGGCAAGCGGACCAAGGCATGGCTCAAGGTCAAATGCACGCACCGGCAGGAGTTCGTGATCGTCGGCTGGCTGCCCTCGGACAAAAAGCGCGGGTTCAAGTCGCTGCTGCTCGGCGTCCGCGAGGGCAAGGGCTTCAGGTACGCGGGGAAGGTCGGCACCGGGTTCGACCAGGCGCTGATGGACGAAATCCGCGACAAGCTTGATGCGCTCGACCGCAAGACGCCGACGGTCGAGGCGCCCAAAACGACGGTCCGCGGCGCGAAGTGGGTGACGCCGAAACTGGTCGCGGAGGTAGCGTTTGCCGAAGTCACCCCCGACGGCGTGCTCCGCCATTCGAGCTTCATCGGTCTGCGCGAGGACAAGGCGGCGCAGGACGTCGTCGCCGAAACCCCCGCCCCGCTGCCGGACGTAGCCGAGAGTGCCGCACCGGAAACCAGCATAAAGGTCAGCAGCCGCGACCGCGTGCTCTTCGACAAGTCGGACGTCACCAAGGGCGATCTGGCCGATTATTACGTCGCCGTCTCGAGCATCATGCTGCCGTTCGCCGCCAACCGCCCGATCAGCCTCGTCCGCTGCCCCCAAGGCCGGTCGCGCGCGTGCTTCTTCCAGAAACACGACGCCGGCAGCTTCGGCGACGCGGTCCACAAGGTGCCGATCCGCGAGAAAGACGGCTCGACCGAAGACTATCTCTATGTCGACGACGCGGACGGGTTGGTCGCGTGCGTGCAGATGGGGACGATCGAGTTCCACGGCTGGGGCTCGTCGAACGCGACGCTGGAAAAGCCCGACCGCCTCGTGTTCGATCTCGATCCCGACGAGGGCCTCGACTTCGGCGATACGAAAAGGCGGCCGAGCATCTGAAGAACCAGCTCGCCGAACTCGGGCTGGTCAGCTTCCCGATGCTGTCGGGGGGCAAGGGGTGCATGTCGTTGTGCCGCTGACCCCGGAGGCGGAATGGCCGGCGGTGAAGGACTTCGCGGATCGTTTCGCGCGGGCGATGGCGGGGGCCGAGCCCGAGCGCTTCGTCGCGACGATGGCGAAGGCCAAGCGCAAGGGGCGGATCTTTATCGACTGGCTGCGCAACCAGCGCGGGGCGACCGCGGTGATGCCGTATTCGGCACGGGCGAGAGCAGGCGCGCCGGTGGCGGCACCGGTATCTTGGACGGAGCTGCGCGATATCGAGACTGCCGCGCGGTGGGGTGTGCGGGACGGGGCCGAGCTGATCGCGCGGGCCGGGTCGCGGGCGTTGGCGGGCTGGGGGTAGCGGATCAGGTGCTGCCGGATTTGTGAGCGGCCGCCCCTCCTCTCAAACGCCACCCCGGCGAAGGCCGGGGCCAGTTGGGGGACGTTGCTGACGAAGAGCAGCGCTCCGTTACGACCACCTTTCCAACCGGGCCCCGGCCTCCGCCGGGGTGGCGTTGTGGTGAAGCGGCGGTCCAACACCCTCACTGTTCCCCGCGAACGCGGGGAGCCAGGGTAACTGCACGCAGCCTTCGTGATTCCTGGCCCCCGCGTCCGCGAGGGAACAGAAGTAAGCGCGCGCTCCAAACGACAATTTATGTTGCACCGCCGCGTCGAAAGGTGAAACACCGCCGCCTGTATTCGGGGGCTTGAGGCATTGAACACGGCGGACACGGCGACGCACACCGCGCCCCTTTTCGACGCGACGGTCCATGCCGAGCGCTGGATCACCGACTATTGCGCGCGCAGCACCCGCGCCGACGTGCTCTGCCCAGCCGATGACGGTAGCGCCGACCCCGCCTGGGCGGCGATGTTCGCCGAACTCGCGACGGTCGCCTCGGACGACCTCGGCCACATTCGCGAACGCGTGCAGCGGCATGCGGTCGACATCGGCACCGGCTTCCGCATCGCCGACGAACCCGATGAGCGCCCCTGGCCCGTCTCGCCCGTCCCGCTGCTGATCGAGGCCGGCGAATGGGCCGGCATCGAACGCGGCGTGATCCAGCGCGCGACGCTGATGGAGACGGTAGTCGCCGACCTGTACGGCGAGGGCAAACTGGTCGCGGACGGCCACATCCCCGCCGCGCTCGTCACCGGCAGCCCGTTCTTCCTGCGGCCGATGGTCGGGCTCGACCCACCCGGCGGCCGGCATCTCGATTTCATCGCGATCGATCTCGGGCGCGGACCGACCGGCGAATGGCGCGTGCTGGCCGATCACCTGCGCGCGCCCGCCGGCGCCGGGTATGCGCTGGAGAACCGGATCGCCGTCAGCCGTACGCTCGGCGGGTTGCAGGATCGGCTCAACGTCCAGCGCCACGCGCCGTTCTTTGCCGCCTTCCGCGCCGGGATCGCGGCGATGTGCAAGCGGACCGATCCGCGGATCGGCCTGCTGACGCCCGGCCGGTTCAACCCGAGCTATCCTGAGCAAGCACACCTCGCACGCTATCTGGGGCTGTTGCTGGTCGAAGGCGCCGATCTCGCCGCGCTCGAGGACAAGGTGTACGTCCGCACGATCGGCGGGCTCAAGCGGATCGATGCGCTGTGGCGGCGGCTCGACCCGCGGCTGCTCGATCCGCTGGCGTTCGACACGCATTCGCAGATCGGCGTGCCCGGACTGATCGACGCGTATGCGGCCGGCAACGTCGTGCTGTCGAACGCGCCGGGCTCGGCGGTGCTGGAGGCCCCGGCGTTCTCGGCGTTCCTGCCGCAGCTTGCAAAGTCGCTGCTCGGCGAGGACCTGCTGCTCCCCAATATCGCGACGTGGTGGTGCGGGCAGGACGGCGCGCGCGCGCAGGTCGAGGCGAATTTCGACCGCCTGCTGATCGGGCCGGCGTTCCATGCGCGGCCGCTCGGCATGACCGACGGCCCGGTGGCTGGCGCCGACATCACCGGCGAAGCGCGCGCCAACCTGCTCGCGGACATGGCGCGCAGGCCGCAGGATTATGTCGGGCAGGAACTCGTGCAGCTCTCGACGATGCCGGTCGTCGTCGGCGATGCGCTCGTCCCTCGCCCCTTCACCCTGCGCGTCTTCGCAGCCCGTAACGGCGACGGCGAATGGACCGTCCTCCCCGGCGGGTTCGCGCGGATCGGCGAGCATCCCGATCCGCGGGCGGCCGTCATGGGCGAAGGTATCTGGTCGGCCGACGTCTGCATCTACGGCGCCGAGCCGGTCGCGCCCGTGTCGCTGCTGACCGCGCCCGATTCGCTCCACGTCCGCCGCAATCCGGGGACGTTGCCGAGCCGGGTGGCGGACAATTTCTACTGGCTCGGGCGCTATCTGGAGCGCGGCGAAGCGCTGCTCGGGGCGATCCGCGTGATGCTCGGCAATTCGATCGACGTCGACGGGGGTGCAGTGTTGTCGCCCACCACGGTCGGCAAGCTGGTGGGGCTGATCGTCGGCGCAGGCAGCGCGCCGCACCCGCCGTCGCTGCGCCGCGCCGACCTCACCGCGCTCGCCCGCACCGCGATGGAGGACGAGCGCTGGCAGTCGATCCTGACGCTCAACCGCCATGCGAGAGATCGGCGAAGGCTCACGCGACCGGTTGTCGGCGGACATGGTGCGGCTGCTCGAGGCGCCCTTCCCCACGCATCGCGGGATGCTGGAGCGTGCCGGGTCGCTTCAACGGCGCTACGCGGCGATCGCGGGGCTGTCGGCCGAGCATATGGGGCGGACCGCGGCGTGGCGCTTCCACGATCTCGGGCGGCGGGTGGAGCGGGCGATGGCGATGGCGCGCGCGATCCGGTTGTTCGGGATGCCGGGGGCCTCGCCGGACGATCTGTCCGTGCTGCTCGACCTGGCCGACAGCCAGATCAGTTATCGCCAGCGCTATCCGACGGGGATCGCGCGCGTGCCGGTGATCGATCTGGTCGCACTCGATCCGGGCAATCCGCGCAGCCTAGCGTTTTCGGCGGAACGGATCGCGGCGCGGTTGGCGGAATTGCCGGTGCTCAGCGACGACGAGATGGCGGAGCCGCAGCAGGCTGAAGCGACCGGATTGCAGGCGATCGTGATGACCGCGACAGCGGCGGAACTGGATGCGGAGACGCTGGGGGATATCGAGCGGCGCTTGGGGGCGGTGTCGGATGCGCTGGCGCGGCGGTATTTTCTGCAGGGTGCCGAGCCGTTGCGGACCAGTGGGCTGACGTTGGCGTGAGGCGCGACGTGAGGGTAGACCTGCAAATCCTCCCCGGCACGGGGAGGGGGACCATGCAGCGCATGGTGGAGGGGCTCTCCACCAGCGTATCGTTCGTGGCGCCTCCTCCACCACCAGCAAGCGGCTGGTGGTCCCCTCCCCGTGCCGGGGAGGATTTTCATGATCTACGATATTCGCCACGTCACGACGTTCGATTACGGCGCCAGCGTCAAGTTCGCGCGCTGCAACTTGCGGTTGAAGCCGATCGACTGGCCGGGTCAGCACCTCGATTCCTACGCGCTGTCGGTCCACCCCGCCGGCCGCACCAGTGCCGCGCGCGCCGAGGCGGGGCTGGCCAACGTCACCCGCCTGGTGGTCGACAGCCCGGTCCGCCACCTGACGATCGAGAGCCGGTCGCGGATGACGGTCGACCGACTCGTGCCGGTGCCCGACGCGAGCGATCCGACGCTTGGCGAGATCGCGGCGATGGCGCGGGTGAGCACCGACCTGTCCGCGGCGAGCCCGGCGAACTACATCTATCCCTCGCCGCTGATCCCGCTCGACCAGGCGATCGCGGACTATTGCGCGATCGATCTCGATCCTTCGCGGGGAGCGCTGGAGGCCGGGATCGCGCTTGCGCGGCGGATCCAGGAGGAGTTCGAATTCGACGCGGACGCGACGCTGGTCGATACGACGCCGCACGAGGCGTTCCTGCAACGCAAGGGCGTCTGCCAGGATTTCGCGCAGATCATGATTACGGGGCTGCGCGCGGCGGGACTGCCGGCGGCGTATGCATCGGGCTATATCCGGACGATCCCGCCCGAGGGTCAGCCGCGGCTGGTCGGGGCGGATGCGACGCATGCCTGGGTGTTGCTGTGGTGCGGGCCTCTGCGCGGCTGGGTCGGGGTCGATCCGACCAACGGGATCTGGATGGCGAGCGACCATATCGTGATGGCGGTCGGGCGGGATTACGCCGAGATCGCGCCGGTCGACGGCGTGGTGCTCGGGTCGGGCGCGCAGAACATGGATGTCAGCGTTGATGTGGCGCCGTTGGACGAATTCGCGGCAGGTTAGGATGCGTCGGCGGCTGACGTGTTCCGCACGCGCGCAATTGCGTTGCGCTGCGCACCGCCCCACATAGACGCGCAAGTAAGAATGGGGACGTAAGTGGCCGATCCGTACAAGACTCTGGGTGTAGCGCGCGACGCGACCGAAGCCGACATCAAGAAGGCGTACCGAAAGCTCGCGAAAGAGCTTCATCCCGATCGCAACAAGGACAACCCCAAGGCGTCGGAGAAGTTCAGCCAGGTCACCAACGCGTACGACCTGCTGAACGACAAGGACAAGCGTGCGCGGTTCGATCGCGGCGAGATCGATGGCGACGGCAATCCGGCCGCGCCGTTCGGGTTCGGCGGCGGCGGCGGGCGTCCGCATCCCGGCGGCTTCCGCAGCGAAGGCTATGAGAGCGGCCCCGGTGGTCCCGATATGAGCGACATCTTCGAGGGGCTGTTCGGCGGCGCGCAGCGTGGCGGCGGCGGTGGGTTCTCGGGCGGGTTCGGCCGGCGTGCGCAGCCCAAGGGCGAGAACGTCGCCTATCGCCTGCAAGTGCCGTTCGTCGAGGCCGCGACTCTGGAGCCGCAGCGTGTGACGCTGTCCGATGGCAAGACGCTCGACCTGAAGCTGCCGGCGGGCGTCGAGACCGGGACCCAGATGAAGCTTGCAGGCAAGGGCGAGCAGGGTCCAGGCGGCGCTGGCGATGCGATTCTGACGATCGAGGTCCAGCCGCACAAGTTCTTCACGCGCGATGGCGACGACGTTCGACTGGAACTCCCGATCACGCTGGCCGAGGCCGTCCTGGGCGGCTCGATCAAGGCGCCGACGGTCGACAAGCCGGTGATGCTGACGATTCCCAAGGGCACGACGTCGGGCAAGACGCTCCGCCTAAAGGGCAAGGGTTTCCACAAGAAGGGCGGCACGCGGGGCGACCAGCTCGTCACGCTGATGATCGATATTCCGGCGAGCGATGCGGCGCTGACCGCGTTCGTCGAAAGCTGGGATGGACGCGAGGCGGGGAACCCGCGGGGGTCCATGGGCGTCTGAACACCTTGTGAACGACAGTCCTCTATCGCCCGAAGCGCGAGCCCATGATCATGGTGCGGCGCGCACCCGTCTCAACCGCGGCATGGCGAAGGTCAGGCCGGGCAGTTACGCGTTCGAGGTTTTCAAACGCGCAGCCGTCGGCGTGTTCAACGACGGGTTCATCCATGCGGGGAACCTCGCCTATCTCGCGTTGATGACTGTGTTTCCGTTCTTCATCGTCGCCGCCGCGATCCTGTCGATCTTCGGGCAGAGCGTCGAGACGGTGCGCGCGGTCGAGTCATTCCTTAACGTCCTGCCGCCCAACGTCGGCGACCTGTTGCGCAAGCCGATCGCCGACGTGCTCGCCGCGCGGACCGGGTCGCTGCTTTGGCTAGGCGCGCTGGTCGGTTTGTGGACGGTCGGCAGCTTCGTCGAGACGATCCGCGACATCTTCCACCGCGCGTACGGCAACAAGGCGACCGCGCCGTTCTGGAAATCGCGGCTCGGATCGTCCGCGGTCATCGTCGGATCGGTGATCATCGCGCTGCTGTCGTTCCTTGTGCAGGGAATCCTGACCGCGGCCGAGCAGTTCATCTACCGCCTCGTACCCTTCGCGCAGGATGCCGCGGGCTGGGTCGGGCTGTCGCGGCTGATCCCCGGCCTGCTGATGTTCGGCGCGCTGTACCTGCTGTTCTATTCGGTCACCCCGTCGCGCTATCGCTATTCGAAATGCCCCAAATGGCCGGGCGCCTTGTTCACCACCGCCTGGTGGGTCAGCGCGACTGCGTTGCTGCCGGTGATCCTGTCGCGGCTCGGCGGCTACGACCTGACCTATGGCAGCCTGGCGGGCGTTGTCATCATGCTGTTGTTTTTCTACGTCATCGGGCTCGGGCTGGTATTCGGCGCCCATCTGAACGCGGCACTGGCGGAACCACCCGAAACAACGCTAGAGCAACCCGCTACGGATATGCAGGTATAGGCGGGGATGGCGTGAACGGTTTGATGGCGGGCAAGCGTGGGCTGATCATGGGCCTGGCGAACGACAAGTCGCTGGCCTGGGGGATCGCCAAGAAGCTGTCCGAGGCGGGCGCGGAGCTCGCGTTCAGCTATCAGGGCGAGACGATGGAAAAGCGCGTGCGCCCGCTCGCCGAACAGCTGGGCGTCGCGCGGCTGTTCGATTGCGACGTGTCGGACATGGGCGCGCTCGACGCGACCTTCGACAAGTTGGCGCAGGAATGGCCGACGATCGACTTCGTGGTCCACGCGATCGGCTTTTCGGACAAGAACGAGCTGCGCGGGCGGTTCGTCGATACCAGCCTCGACAATTTCCTGATGACGATGAACATCTCGGTGTATTCGTTCGTCGCGGTGGCGCAGCGCGCCGCCAGGATGATGACCGAGGGCGGCGCGATGCTGACGCTCAGCTATTACGGCGCCGAGAAGGTCATTCCGCACTATAACGTGATGGGGGTCGCCAAGGCGGCGCTCGAGACCAGCGTGCAGTATCTCGCGGTGGATCTCGGCCGCGACAACATCCGCGTGAATGCGATCTCGGCGGGCCCGATCAAGACGCTGGCCGCCAGCGGCATCGGCGATTTCCGGCTGATCCTGAAGTGGAACGAGCTGAACTCGCCGCTGAAACGCAACGTGACGATCGACGACGTCGGTGGTGCGGGGCTGTACCTGCTGAGCGACCTGGCTTCGGGCGTGACCGGCGAGACGCATCACGTCGACGCCGGCTACAACGTGATCGGCATGAAGGCCGAAGACGCCCCCGATATCGCACTGGCTTAAACCGAGAGAGACCGCGTCGACCTACCCCTCTCCCTTCAGGGGAGAGGAGGGCCCATGCGAAGCATGGGAGGGTGAGGAATGAAACGGCCACCCGGCAACGCCCCACGCGACCGTCAACGCACTGCGCGCCAAACGCCCACCGAACCGGAACACCGGCTATGGCAGACCCTGCGAAACCGTCAGCTGGGCGGCCTGAAGTTTCGTCGCCAGGTCTGGCTCGGCCCCTACATCGTCGATTTCCTCTGTGCCGAAGTCCGGTTGGTCATCGAGATCGACGGCGACACGCACGCCTCACCTGACGCACAGGACTATGACAAACGGCGAACCGCGCTAATAGAGACCGAAGGCTACCGGGTATGCCGCTTCGGGAACGATGACGTGATGACCAATATCGATGGCGTGGCTGCGACGATTGTTGCGGTCGCCAACGAACCTCACCCTCCCACCGCGTTGCGGCGGGCTCCTCCCTCTCCCCCAAGGGGAGAGGGCTTTGAGCTTCAACACTTTCGGACGGCTGTTCCGCTTTACCACCTGGGGTGAGTCGCATGGGCCTGCGCTCGGCGCAGTCGTCGATGGGTGCCCGCCGGGGATTGTGCTGAGCGAGGCCGATATCCAGCCCTGGCTCGACAAGCGTCGCCCCGGCACCTCGCGCTTTACCACGCAGCGGCGGGAGCCGGATACGGTTCGTATTCTCTCGGGGGTGTTCGACGGCAAGACCACGGGGACGCCGATCAGCCTGATGATCGAGAATGTCGACCAGCGCTCGAAGGATTATTCCGACGTCGCCAAGGCCTATCGCCCCGGCCACGCTGATTACGCCTATGACGCGAAATACGGGTTTCGCGATTTCCGCGGTGGCGGGCGATCGTCAGCGCGCGAGACGGCGGCGCGGGTCGCGGCCGGCGCGGTCGCGCGGCTCGTCATACCGCAGGTCCGCGTTCGCGCGTGGGTCGAGGCGATCGGTGGCGATGCGATCGATCCGGCCAATTTCAATGACGCGCAGATCGACCAGAACCCGTTCTTCTGCCCGGATGCCGAGGCCGCAGCGCGCTGGGAGGCCCTGATCGACACCGCGCGCAAATCCGGCTCGTCGCTCGGCGCGGTGATCGCGTGCGAGGCGACCGGCGTGCCCGCAGGCTGGGGTGCGCCGCTCTACGCCAAGCTCGATTCCGAACTCGCCTCCGCCTGCATGAGCATCAATGCGGTCAAGGGTATCGAGATCGGCGACGGGTTCGCCGCCGCCGCGCTGTCGGGCGAAGCGAATGCGGATCCGATGCGTCCGGGCGTGGATGGTCCTGAATTCCTCGCCAACCATGCGGGCGGGATCGCCGGCGGGATCGCGACCGGCCAGCCGATCCGCCTGCGTGTGGCGTTCAAGCCGACCAGTTCGATCCTCACCCCGGTCGAGACGATCAGCCCTACCGGCGAAGCCGCGACGATCGCCACCAAGGGGCGTCACGATCCCTGTGTCGGCATCCGCGGAGTCCCCGTCGTCGAGGCGATGGTGGCGCTCGTGCTGGCCGACCAGGCGTTGCTGCATCGGGGCCAGTGCGGCTGAGGACGGAACATACGCGGCGCTGAAGCGCTTGCTCTTCAATAACTTAGGAGAGTGACAATGCGTATTCTAACTTCGATCGCAGCCGCAGCCCTGATCATCCCGGGCGTGGCGATGGCCCAGACCGGCACTACCGGCTCGATGGGCGGCACGATGGGCGGCACCACGGGCGGCACGATGAGCGGCGGCACGATGGGCGGTTCGACCATGGGCGGCACGACCGGCGGTATGTCGACCGGCACTATGGATCAGGCCAATCCTTCGACGACCACGCAGTCGACCACGACGACGCGCACGCAGCGTGGCACCAAGGAACGTAGCCGTACGCGCGGCACCACGTCGGGCACGATGAACGGCACGACCCGTGGTACCGGCACGACGGGCAGCACCATGTCCGGCACGACCGGCAGCACGATGGGCGCCGACACCATGGGCGGCACCACGGGCACCACGACCGGTACGATGGGTGGAACCACCGGCGGTACCATGGGTGGCACGACCACCGGTGGGACGATGGGTTCGACCACGGGTGGAACGACCGGCACGACCACGCCGCGCTGATCCAGTCCATCTCACGTAGACGAAGAGCCGGGCGAGCGATCGCCCGGCTTTTTGCGTATCAGTCCGAGAACGGATCGCGGACGAGGATCGTGTCGGCGCGCTGCGGGCTGGTCGAGACCAGCGTCACCGGACAGCGGATCAGCTCTTCGATGCGGCGGATGTACTTGATCGCCTGTGCCGGCAGGTCGGCCCAGCTGCGTGCGCCGGCAGTCGTTTCCTGCCAGCCTTCCATCGTCTCGTAGATCGGCTCGACCAGCGCCTGGTCGGCCGCATGCGCCGGAAAATAATCGAGCGTCTCGCCGCGGAGCTTGTAGCCGGTGCAGATCGACACGGTCTCGAACCCGTCGAGCACGTCGATCTTGGTCAGCGCGATCCCGGTGATGCCACCGACCGCTGCCGCCTGCCGCACCAGCACCGCGTCGAACCAGCCGCAACGACGTTTCCGCCCAGTAACCGTCCCGAACTCATGCCCGCGGACGCCGAGGCGCTCGCCGGTCTCGTTCTCGAGCTCGGTCGGGAACGGTCCCGAGCCGACGCGCGTCGTGTACGCCTTGGCGATGCCGAGTACGAAGCCGACTGCTGATGGCCCGAGGCCGGAGCCACCGGCCGCAGCACCCGCGATGGTGTTAGACGAGGTCACGAACGGATAGGTGCCGTGGTCGACGTCGAGCAGCACGCCCTGCGCGCCCTCGAACAGGATCCGCTTGCCGGCCGAACGCGCGGCGTTGAGATCGCGCCAGACGGGCTTGGCGAACGGGAAGACGAAGCCGGCGATCTCGCGCAGTTCGGCGATCAGGCGGGCGCGATCGATCGGCGGCTCGCCGAAGCCTGCGCGGAGTGCGTCGTGATGCGCGGTGAGGCGATCGAGCTGCGGCCCGAGGTCGTCGAGGTGCGCCAGATCGCAAACGCGGATCGCGCGGCGACCGACCTTGTCCTCGTAGGCAGGTCCGATGCCGCGGCGCGTCGTGCCGATCTTGCCGGCACCGCTCGCATCCTCGCGCAGACCGTCGAGATCGCGGTGGAACGGCAGAATCAGTGCGCAGGTGTCGGCGATCCGCAACGTCTCGGGGGTCGCGATGACGCCCTGTGCACCGAGCCGGGCGATCTCGTCCTTCAGCGCCCAGGGATCGAGCACCACGCCGTTGCCGATGAACGACGGCGTGCCGCGCACGATGCCCGACGGCAACAGCGACAGCTTGTAGACGTTGTCGCCCACGACGAGGGTATGGCCGGCATTGTGCCCGCCCTGGAACCGCACGACCATGTCGGCACGCTCGGCGAGCCAGTCGACGATCTTGCCCTTGCCTTCGTCGCCCCATTGCGCGCCGATGACTGCTACGTTGGCCAAACTCTATCTCCTGAGGATTACGCGCAGCGCCTACAGCGCGCGGGGCTCGCCCGCCACCCATAGATGCGTGCAGACTTGTGCTTCGGGGTGTCGCCGGCGTCTAGTGCGGCGACCGTGACCCAGCCTTGCGCGCGCATTTGAGCGCCTTCGCTGGCTGGGGTTCCGAACGGGAGGAAGAGGCGGCGACGGTCTACGGTGACGACGCGCTCGACGAGTGCATCGGCGTAGAGCGAGAAACCGGTGGCGGCTTCCTCTGCGCCGTTCTCGTGGACCACGGTGTAGGTGCCGCCGCGGCCGAGTTCGCGGGCGCTGCCGTCGGCGAAGAGGGAGAAGCCGAGCCAGGTCTGGTATTCGAACCCATGCCGCTCGGTCGGGTCGAGCGTGAGCGCGACGCGGCCGTCGAGCGCATCGGCGATGCGGGCGAGGCCGTCGAGGCGGGAGGCGAGCGCGCCGGTGGTGTCGAAGGCGCGGAGGCGGTCCATGGCCTGTTCGAACGGCCCGGCGGCTTCGATCAGGGGAGGTAGGCCGGTGCGAGTGCGGCGACGGCGCCTGCGTCCTTCGCATCGAGGCGATCGCGCAAGGTGGCGATCTGCTCAGACGCCACGGGAAGCGGCCCCGCGGCGAGCGTCGACACCAGATCGGGCAGCGTGAAGTCGATCGAGGCGCCGGTGACGTCCGCGGCGGCGATCATGTCGACCGCGACCGCGACGAGTTCCTGGGCTGCGGCAACCGAGTCGAGGCCGATCAGCTCGCATCCGATCTGCCGGGTCTCGCGCGCCGGAGCGAGCTGCGAGGCGCGCAGTTTCAGGACGGAACCGGCGTAGCTCAGCCGCACCGGCCGCGGATGGTGACCCATCCGCGTCGCCGCGATGCGCGCGACTTGCGCGGTGATGTCGGGGCGGATCGCGAGGTGCGCTGCGACACCGGATCGACGAAGCGCACCGCATCGTGAAGGCCGCCTGCCTTCAGCCGCATCTCCAGCCCGTCGGCGAATTCGGCGAGCGGCGGATCGACGCGCTCGTAGCCGTGGAGCCGGGCTGCTTCGAGCACACGAGCCTCCAGCGCCGCTGCCGAATCGGCGAACGGGGGAGGCGGTCTCGGAAACCTTCGGGGAGGAGTGCGGTCACTGCGCATGCTCCGCAGAGAGGGCTGCCGATATGACGCACCAAACCCCGTCCATCTCGGACATGATGTCGGCGTTGCTGAACCGTATCACGCGATATCCCTGTCGTTGCAGCCAATCCGTTCGGCTTCCGTCGCGCGCTTGGTCAACATGCGTATCGCCGTCAACCTCGATGATCAGCTTCGCGTCGCGGGATGCGAAGTCGGCGACGTAGGGGCCGACGACGAGCTGCCGGGTGAATTTGGTGTTGCTTATCTGTCGACCACGGAGGTGACGCCAGAGCTTGGCCTCGGCCGGCGTAGGCTCGCGACGCATCCGCTTCGCGCGATCCAAGAGTAGGTCGTCGACCTTCACTGCTCCTGCTCCTCTCCCTCCGGGGAGAGGGTCGGGGTGAGGGGCGCCGCAAGCGATGCCCTTCCCAATGCCCCTCACCCAACCCTCTCCCCGAAGGGGAGAGGGCTTTAGAAGGAGCGTAGCAGGCTTAGAAGTTGAGGCCCATTGCGGTCTTCACGCCTGGCAGCGCGCGGACCTTCGTCAACAGGTCGGGCGTCACGGCTTCATCGACCGAGAGGAGAAGCACAGCCTCGCCGCCTGCCGAACGCCGCCCGAGATGGAACGTCCCGATGTTCACCCCGGCCTCGCCCAGCGCCGTCCCGAGACGACCGATGAAGCCCGGCGCATCCTCGTTGACGACGTACAGCATCGGCCCCGCCAGATCGGCCTCGATCTTTATCCCGA
Organism: Sphingomonas sp. AC411; assembly: GCF_979253035.1. Lineage (NCBI taxonomy): Bacteria > Pseudomonadati > Pseudomonadota > Alphaproteobacteria > Sphingomonadales > Sphingomonadaceae > Sphingomonas > Sphingomonas sp. AC411. The sequence continues at coordinate 2,550,237 of NZ_CEEDAQ010000001.1, forward strand.
GCAGTTCGACCAGACGCGGCGCCGAATCGCCGAACAGCGTCCCCGCAACCGACCGCTCGCCGTCCTCGGTCTTGACCGACACGCGCAGCAACGTGTGGTAATCCGCTTCGCGTTCGGTACGGACTTCGCGGACTTCCAAGCCACGCTCGCGCGCCAGCACCGGCGCGTTGACCATATTGACGGTCGCGGTCTGCGTCTGGAGATAGCCGGCGAGCACCGCGCTCACGATCGGCTTCGCATTGAGCTCAGCCGCTGCGCCTTCGGTATGCACCGAAATCCGCGACACCGCGCCGGTGGTCAGCTGGCCGACCAGCGAGCCGAGCTTCTCCGCCAGCGCCATGTACGGCTTGAGCTTCGGCGCTTCCTCGGCCGACAGCGACGGCATGTTGAGCGCGTTGGTGACGCCGCCCGACATCAGGAAATCGGCCATCTGCTCGGCGACCTGGATCGCGACGTTGACCTGCGCCTCGGTCGTCGACGCGCCGAGATGCGGCGTGCTGATGAAGTTCGGCGTGCTGAACAACGGCGACGCCTTGGCGGGTTCTTCCACGAACACGTCGAGCGCTGCGCCGCCGACCTGCCCCGAATCGAGCGCCGCCTTCAGCGCGACTTCGTCGATCAGGCCGCCGCGCGCGCAGTTGATGATCCGCACGCCCTTCTTGGTCTTGGCGAGCGCCTCGGCCGAGAGGATGTTGCGTGTCTGGTCGGTCAGCGGCGTGTGCAGCGTGATGAAGTCGGCGCGCGCGAGCAGTTCGTCGAGCGTGACCTTCTCGACGCCGATCTCGATCGCACGCTCGGGCGTCAGGAACGGATCGAACGCGACGACCTTCATCTTGAGGCCGCGCGCGCGGTCGGCGACGATCGAGCCAATATTGCCCGCACCGATCAGGCCGAGCGTCTTCGAGGTAAGCTCGACGCCCATGAAGCGGTTCTTTTCCCACTTGCCGGCCTGCGTGGAAGCGTCCGCTTCCGGGAGTTGCCGGGCGAGCGCGAACATCAGCGCGATCGCGTGCTCGGCGGTGGTGATCGAGTTGCCGAACGGCGTGTTCATGACGACCACGCCCTTGGCCGACGCGGCGGGGATGTCGACGTTATCGACGCCGATCCCGGCGCGGCCGACGACCTTGAGGTTGGTCGCGTGCTCGAGGATTTCCTTGGTCACCTTCGTGGAGCTGCGGATCGCGAGGCCGTCATACGCGCCGATGATCGCGATCAGTTCGGCGGGCGTCTTGCCGGTGATCTCGTCGACCTCGACCCCGCGCTCGCGGAAGATCTGCGCCGCACGGGGATCCATTTTGTCGGAAATGAGGACTTTTGGCATGGGATTGCTCCTGGGAATTCGGGGAATTGGGGTGCCGCCTTCCGTTCCGTTCCCATCCACTCCGTCATCCCGGCGGAAGCCGGGACCCACGGTTGCGGTTCGCTTCATGAGCGAGTGCTCCGTGTCCATGGGTCCCGGCGTGCGCCGGGATGACGGAATGAGGATGGTTGTTGGAAGGAGGACGGAAAAGGCGTGGTCGCTGGTCAGCCGGCCTTGGCGGTCGCGTAGGCCCAGTCGAGCCAGGGGCCGAGCGCTTCGATATCCGCGGTGTCGACGGTCGCGCCGCACCAGATCCGCAGGCCCGGAGGCGCGTCGCGGTAGCCGGCTACGTCGTAGGCCGCGCCCGCTTTCTCCAGCGCCGCCGCCATCGCCTTGATCAGCGCCTCGTCCGCACCCTCGACCGTGAGACACACGCTGGTCTTCGACCGCGTCGCCGGGTCGATCGCGAGATGGCCGAGCCAATCCCGCTCCGCCACGATATTGTCCAAAGCCGCTGCATTCGCGTCCGAGCGCTTGATCAGCCCGTCCTCGCCAAGCGACTTCGCCCATTCGAGGCTGAAGATCGCATCCTCGACGGCCAGCATCGACGGCGTATTGATCGTCTCGCCCTTGAACACGCCCTCGGTGAGCTTGCCCTTCGAGACGAGGCGGAACACCTTCGGCAGCGGCCACGCAGGCGTATAGCTCTCCAGCCGCTCGACCGCACGCGGCCCGAGGATCAGCACGCCGTGTGCGCCCTCCCCGCCGAGCACCTTCTGCCACGAGAAGGTGGCCACATCGATCTTGGCCCAGTCGATATCGTACGCAAACACACCCGAGGTCGCATCGGCGAACGAGAGACCCTCACGGTCGTCCGGGATCCAGTCCGCATTCGGCACGCGCACGCCGCTGGTGGTGCCGTTCCAGGTGAACAGCACGTCGTTCGACCAGTCGACCGCGCCCAGATCGGGCAGCTGGCCGTAATCGGCGCGCACGACGGTCGGATCGATCTTGAGCTGCTTCACGGCATCCGTGACCCAGCCCTCGCCGAAGCTTTCCCACGCGAGCGCGGTAACCGGCTTCGCGCCCAGCATCGTCCACATCGCCATCTCGTACGCGCCGGTGTCGGAGCCGGGGACGATGCCGATGCGGTGCGTGGTCGGAAGCTTCAGCAGGTCGCGCATCAGGTCGATGCTGTACTGGAGGCGGGTCTTGCCGATCTTCGAGCGATGCGAGCGACCGAGCGAATCGGTGGCGAGCTTGTCCGCGGACCAACCAGGCGGTTTCGCGCAGGGACCGGAGCTGAAAAAGGGGCGTGCGGGCTTCGTAGCAGGCAGCGCAGGCGCACCTGTAGCGGGTGCGTAGGTCGTATTCGTCAATGTATCTCTCCTCACAGAGAGCACGCGCGGCGTTGGGACCGCGTGGCCCGTCGCCGGCCCTAGCGGCGTTCGCGGGGGTGTCAACTCTTCTCCCTGCCGTCCGCCCTGAGCGAAGTCGAAGGGTCCCGTCCCTACGGCGACCCGTCCCTGCGGCGAGATGCTTCGACTTCGCTCAGCACGAACGGAGAAAGGGTGACAATCATGGCCAAGGCGAGGATTATACGCCCATGTATCGCGTATTTTGCTCCCTTATCGTTACCCTTCTACTTGCCGCCTGTGGGCGCGCCGATCGTCCCACTGCCCCGCAACAAACCCGCCCCAACCTTTCCGTCCCGAGCAATCGGGAAACAGCGCAGTGCCTTGCCGACCTGCGCCAGCTCCACGTGTCGTTCCAGCTCCTGCCCGACCGCGAGACCGGCCCCGGTTGCGGGCTCGCCGGCACCGTCAAGCTGGTCGATATCGGCGTGCCGGTCGCCAACCTCACCGCGGTCCGGTGCGGGGCGGCACGCGCGTTCATCGGCTGGACGCGCAACGCGGTGGCGCCCGCCGCGTACCAGATGCTCGGCAGCGAACTCGCGCGGATCGACAGCATGGGGAGCTATGCCTGCCGCAACGTCGTCGGCTCAGCGCGCAATGCGAGCCGGCGCTCCGGGCACGCGATCGCCAACGCGATCGACGTCGGCGGGTTCGTGCTGAAGGACGGGCGGCGAATCACCGTGCTGAACGACTGGAACTCGCCCGATCCGCAGGTTCGGCAGTTCCTCCAGACGGTCCGCGCGTCGGCGTGCAAACGGTTCGGGACCGTGCTCAGCCCGGACTACAACGCCGCGCACCGCAATCACCTCCACCTCGAAGACGATCGCGCGGGCTTCTGCCGCTGATGTTCTCCTGCGCACGCAGGAAAACGGCAGTCTAGCCCTGCCCCCTTTCCTCTAATCGCGCCTGAATGACCGATACACGTATACCGACACGCGTTTTCCCCAACGCTAGCCAGGACGCCGAGACCGCCAAGGACTCCGTCTCCACCCCGCAGACGCAGCATCCGCATTACCGGCTCGCCTTCCAGGACATGGATTTCCTGTTGCGCGAAGACCTGCGCCCGGTGCGGTTCCAGCTCGAACTGCTGAAGACCGAACTCGTGCTCGACGAGGCGAAGATCGGCTCGACGTTCGTGTTCTATGGTTCGGCACGTATTCCCGAGCCTTCGAAGGCTCAGGCGCTGCTGAAGCTCGCAACCGACGAGAAGTCGAAGAAGATCGCCGAGCGGCTGGTCGAGAAGTCGAAATATTACGACGTCGCGCGTGAACTCGCGGCGAAGGTCAGCGTGCTGCCGCGCGACGAGCGGGGCTGGCGGCAGTTCGTGGTATGCTCGGGTGGTGGTCCGTCGATCATGGAAGCGGCGAATCGCGGTGCGGACGACGTTGGCGCCGAGTCGATCGGGCTCAACATCGTCCTGCCGCACGAGCAGGCGCCGAACCCGTACGTCACCCCGTCGCTGTCGGTACAGTTCCACTATTTCGCGCTGCGGAAGATGCACTTCCTGCTGCATGCGCGGGCGCTGGCGGCGTTTCCGGGTGGGTTCGGGACGTTCGACGAGCTGTTCGAGCTGTTGACGCTGATCCAGACGGGGAAGATCCAGCCGATCCCGGTGCTGCTGTTCGGCCGCGAATTCTGGGAGCGGGTCGTGAACTTCGATGCGCTGGTCGAGGAAGGCGTCGTCAGCGAGAAGGATCTCGGGATCTTCCGCTATGTCGAGACGGCGGACGAGGCCTGGGACGCGGTGCAGTCGTTCTATCGTGAGCGGGCCGAGCGGGAAGCCGCCGAGGGCTGACCCTTCCCGAGAGCTTACCTTCTGCTCCCTCTCCCTCCGGGGAGAGGGTCGGGGCGAGGGGCTGCCAAGCAGTGTAGCGCCCGGTACTGCCCCTCACCCCAGCCCTCTCCCCGGAGGGGAGAGGGAGTAGACGTTACTTCTCCGAGCGGGCACCCTTGCGGGCTGCTTCGGGATCGACCGACGGTGCACCCGACGCCGGCGTGCCGGTGTTGGCGATGTCGGCGGTCGGCGCACCTTCGGTGGCTGCGGCCTCCGCCGCATTCGCGGTCGCAGGCTGATCCTCCGCCGCCGCATCCTTAGCCGCCGGCGCAGCGCCCGCGGCGGGTGCCGCCGGGAGCGGCAGGTTCGAGCCCTGCTGGTTGAGATACAGGATCACGTTCGCACGGTCCTGTGCGTTGCCGAGGCCGGCGAAGGTCATCTTCGTGCCGTTGGCGAACTTGCGCGGCGACGTCAGCCACGCGTTCATCTTGTCGAAGTCCCAGGTGCCGCCGACGCCGGCCAGCGCCGCGGAGAAGGCGAATCCGCCCTTGCCCTTGGCGATCGCTTCACCCAGCGTGCCGTACAGGTTCGGGCCGACGCCGTTGGCGCCGCCCTGGTTGATGGTGTGGCAGGCCGCGCACTTCTTGAACACTTCGGCGCCCTTGGCAGCGTCGGCGGTCGGCAGCAACGAGGCGATCGGCACGTCGGCGGCGGCACCGCCAGCACCTTCCTCGACCACACCCTCGATCGCGTAGCCCATCTTCTCGGGTCGCTCGCCGTGGAACAACATCCCACCGACGATCGACAGCCCGAGCGCCGCACCACATCCTGCGAGCACCCAGCCGGCGATCGTATTGGTCCGATTGTCCATCTTGCGCATCCGCCCTGTTCTGTTTGGGACAGCCATAGAAAAGGCGGGCGCGCACCGCAAGCCGCGCTTGTATGGCGCGCTGCGGCCCTTTACCCGGCCTGCCCATGGAAAACTTCGCCGTACCCGCCCGCCCGATCGTCGCGCGGATGACCGAGGCCGCCGCCGCAGACCCCGCGCGCGCCGTCGCGTTCCAGGGTGCGCCGGGCGCCAACAGCCATGTCGCCGCGGTCGAGGCGTTCCCGGACGGCCTGCCCCTGCCCTGCTTCGATTTCTCCGACGCGATCGATGCGGTGAAGGACGGACGGGCGGACTGCGCGATCATCCCGATCGAGAATTCGCTGCATGGCCGCGTCGCCGACATCCATTTCCTGCTGCCCGAATCGGGGCTGGTAATCACCGGCGAGCATTTCCTGCCGATCCGCCATGCGCTGATGGGACCGGGTCCACGCGACGGTATCCGCCAGGCAATGAGCCACCCGCAGGCGCTCGGGCAGTGCCGGCATTGGTTGAAGGCGCACGGGATCGAGCCGGTGAGCTATCCCGACACCGCCGGGGCTGCGGCGAAGGTGGCCGAGCTCGCCGATCCTGCGATTGCCGCGCTGGCGCCGCCTGCTGCGGCCGGGCTGTACGGTTTGGAGTTGCTCGCGACCGACATCGCCGATGCGGATCACAACACGACGCGGTTCGTGGTGCTGGCGCGCGGCGGCAAGCCGCCCGCGGCACAGGAGCCGGTCGGCGGCGAATGGATGACGACGCTGATCTTCGAGGTGAAGAACGTCCCCGCGGCGCTGTACAAGGCGGTCGGCGGGTTCGCGACCAACGGGGTGAACATCACCAAGCTGGAGAGCTATCAGCGCAACGGCAGCTTCTCGGCGACCGAATTCTATGCGGACGTGGTGGGGAAGCCGGGCGACGCGAACCTCGATCATGCGCTGGAGGAACTGGGGTTCCATTCGAAGTGGCTGCGGGTGTTGGGCACCTACCGCCAGGCGCGGTCGCGGGGTGACCTTGCTGCTCCCTCCCTGAAAGGGAGGGGTTGGGGTGGGTCGGGTTCCGCACATCCCACCGTTGGGGCTAAAGCTGGCCGACCCACTCCCGGCCCCTCCCTTGCAGGGAGGGAAGAAGGTCAGTTGGCTGCGGGGAGTCTCAACCGCACGAGCAGGCCGCCGAGGTCTTCGCTCTCTTCCAGCGCGACCGTTCCCTCGTAGATTTCCGCGACGTCCCGCACGATCGCGAGGCCGAGCCCAGTCCCCGGCTTCCCCGTATCCAACCGCACGCCACGATCGAAGATACGCACCCGCTCCTCTTCCGGAATCCCCACCCCGTCGTCCTCGACCAGGAACTCGACGAAGCCCGACTGTGCGCCGACCGTCACGAACACGCTGCCACCGCCGTATTTAGCGGCGTTCTCGATCAGGTTGCCGAGCATCTCGTCGAGATCCTGCCGCTCGACATGGACCTGAAGCCCACGCGGCCCGGTGACGTCGATCCGGACATGCCGGTACAGCCGCCCGACCGCGCGCTCGACCGATTCGAGGCTCGGCCATACATCCGCCCGGCTATGTGCGGAACCGCGACGCCCGACCGCCCGGGCTCGCGCGAGGTGGTGATCGACCTGCCGGCGCATCGTCCGGGCTTCCCGGATCACCGTATCGGCGAGGTCGTCGGACTGCGCGGTGGCGGCGTTCATGATGACCGTCAGCGGCGTCTTCAGCGCATGCGCGAGGTTGCCGGCGTGACGCCGTGCCTCCTCGGCCTGGCGTTCGTTATGCTCGATCAGCGCGTTCAGTTCCTCGACCATCGGCGCGACCTCGACCGGCATCGCGCTCGACACGCGGTTCGAGTGACCGGCGCGCATCCGGGCGATCTCCTCGCGCACCCGCCGCAGCGGCCAGAGCCCGTAGAAGGTCTGGAGCGCGGCCATGATGATCAGTCCGAGACCCAGCAGTGCGAAGCTGCGGACCAGCGTGCGGCGCAAGGTGGTGATCTGCGCATCGAGCCCGTCGCGGCTCTGCGCGACCTGGAACCGCCAATGCACCTGGGAGCCGGGAATGACCGCGTCGCGCTCGACGATTCGCAGCTTTTCGTCGGGAAACTGGTTGCTGTCGTAGAAATGCGCGTTGCGGTCGTCGTGCGGGCCGCCGAATGCGAGCTTGCGATCCCACAGCGACCGCGACGGGAAATCCTCGCGCCCTTTGCCCGACACCTGCCAGTAGAGACCCGAATAGGGTTCGACGAAGCGCTGGTCGGCCGCGGCATCGCGCGAGAAGATCACTTCGCCCTCGGGTCCGATCTCGGCCGAGTTCAGCAGCGAGCGCAGGACATATTCGAGCTGGTCGTCGAAATTGCGCGTCACCGCCTGGCTCAGCACGCGGTCGAGCGCGAACCCGCCGCCGCTGAGCAGCACGACGATCCATACCGCCGCGATCAGGATCATCCGCCGCGACAGCGATCCCTTCACGGCCGCCGGCACGCGGATCGGCGTCTCTGTCAGCGGCGGCGTTTCCATCGTGGGACGATCAGGCGTCCGGATCTTCGAGGCTGTAGCCGAGGCCGCGGATCGTCGTGATCACGTCCTGGCCGAGCTTCTTGCGGATGCGCGTCACGAACACCTCGATCGTGTTCGAATCACGGTCGAAATCTTGGTCGTAGATATGCTCGATCAGCTCGGTGCGGCTGACGACCTTGCCCTTGTGGTGAAGCAGGTAGCTGAGAAGCTTGTATTCCTGCGCGGTCAGCTTGACCGGCTCGCCGGCGCGCGTGACCTTGCCGCTGCGCGTGTCGAGGCGGATGTCGCCCGCGGTCAGCTCGGACGAGGCGTTGCCGGATGCACGACGGATCAGCGCCCGCAGGCGGGCGATCAGTTCCTCGCTCTGGAACGGCTTGGCGACGTAATCGTCGGCGCCCGCATCGAGGCCGGCGACCTTGTCCGACCAGCTGTCGCGTGCGGTCAGGACCAGCACGGGCATCGTCTTGCCCTCCTTGCGCCAGCGATCGAGCACGGTCAGCCCGTCGATCTCGGGGAGGCCGAGATCGAGCACGACCGCGTCGTAATTCTCGGTCGAGCCGAGGAAATGTCCTCTTCGCCATCGACCGCCAGATCGATCGCATAGCCGGCCCCCTCCAGGGTATTCTTCAACTGCTGGCCGAGATTCGGCTCGTCCTCGACGATCAGAACGCGCATGATTATCCTCTCGATTGGGGTTTTCAGCGACCCGTGCGGCCGACGATCTGGCCGTTGCGGCCATCGACGTCGACCCAGATGACGGTTCCATCGCGCAGGAATTTCAGCGTGTAAATGGCGCTGCCCGAATCATAGTCCGAGCCGAGATACTGCGCGCCCTTCATCGTCGGGATCACGCGCGATTCTATCTCACGCAGCGAGGGGGCACCGGTCCGGCGCGCCTGCAATGCCGACATCTGATCGCTGCGACGCTGTGGAGGGTCGCCCGCCAGCATCGGTGCGGCACCCGTCAGCAAAGGCGCCGCGGCCAGGGTCGCAAGAAATAGCAACATCTTCATGGCCGTGGCATAGGGCCCCGGCATTGAACAGCCTGTGAATGATCGTGACAGGCGCGCGACAGCACGAAGCCCTGCGAGGTGTAACTTGCCTGCATCACTTCGCCCCCTACGTGGCGCGGACATGGCAGCACCAATCTTAGCATTCGAAGGCCTCGGGCTCGTCCAGGGCTCCGGCTGGCTCTTTCGCAATCTCGACATCCATATCGGCCCGCGCGACCGGCTCGCGCTGATCGGCCGCAACGGCGCCGGCAAGACGACTCTGCTCAAACTGCTCGGCGGCAGCGTGATCGCCGACGAGGGCCGCAGGGTGATCGTCCCCGGCACCCGCGTCGTGATCCTCGAACAGGAGCCCGACCTGCGCGGCTTCGCGACCCTGCGCGACTATGTGATGGCGGGCGACGATGCGCCGGTGAATTACGAGGCGGATTCGATCGCGGATCAGCTCGGCATCGACCTGTCGCGCGAGGCGGCCTCGGCTTCGGGCGGCGAGCGGCGCCGCGCGGCGATCGTCCGCGCGCTGTCGCAGGACCCCGACGTGCTGCTGCTCGACGAGCCGACCAACCATCTCGATATCGGCGCGATCGAGTGGATCGAGGAGTGGCTCAAGCGCTTCCGTGGCGCGTTCGTCGTCATCAGCCATGACCGCACCTTCCTGACCCGGCTCACCAAGCAGACCTTGTGGCTCGATCGCGGCGCGATCCGCCGGGCGGAGGTCGGTTTCGGCGGGTTCGAGGCGTGGACCGAGCAAGTCTATGCCGAGGAACAGCGCCAGGCCGAGAAGCTCGATGCGCGGCTGAAGCTGGAGGAGCATTGGCTGCTCCGCGGCGTCACCGGCCGGCGCAAGCGCAACCAGGGCCGCCTGACCAAGCTGCACGAGATGCGCGCCGAACGTGCGTCGATGATCGGACCGCAGGGATCGGCGAACCTGACGACCAGCAGCGACGACTCCAAGACGAAGGTCGTGATCGACGCCAAGAACGTCACGAAATCATATGGCGACCGCACGATCATCGGCGACCTGACGCTCCGCGTGACGCGCGGCGACCGCATCGGCATCGTCGGCCGCAACGGTGCGGGCAAGTCGACGCTGCTGAAGCTGCTCACCGGCGAAATCCAGCCCGACAGCGGCTCGATCAAGCTGGCGCAGACGCTCGACGCCGTGGTGATCGACCAGCAGCGCAGCCTGATGGCGCCCGAGAAGACGGTCCGAGACGTCGTCGTCGATGGCGGCGAATGGATCGATGTGCTCGGCGTACGCAAGCATATCCACGGCTATCTGAAGGACTTCCTGTTCGACCCGAACATGGTCGACGCGAAGATCGGCTCGCTATCGGGTGGCGAGCGGTCACGCCTGCTGCTCGCGCGTGAGTTCGCCAAGCCGTCGAACCTGCTGGTGCTCGACGAGCCGACCAACGACCTCGACCTCGAGACGCTCGACCTGTTGCAGGAGGTGATCGGCGATTACGATGGCACCGTGCTGATCGTCAGCCACGATCGCGATTTCCTCGACCGGACCGTGACGATCACGCTCGGGCTCGATGGTTCGGGCACGGTCGACGTGGTCGCCGGCGGGTATGAGGATTGGGAAAAGCGTCGCGCGTCGACGACGACCGGCAAGCGCGCCTCGAAGAAGGTCTCCGCCACCGCCCCGGTCGCGACCGCCCCCGCGCCAAGCTGACCTACAAGGACCAGCGCGATTACGAACTGCTCCCCAAGCGGATCGAGGAACTCGACGCACAGATGGCGGCGGATGCGGTCAAGCTCGCCAAGCCCGATCTGTACATGCGCGACCATGCGACGTTCGCGAAACTGACGGCAGCGATCGAGGCCGCACGCGCGGAGAAGGACGCGGCTGAGTTGCGCTGGCTCGAACTTGCGGAAATGGTCGACGGAGCCTCTTGACCTAGATTTAGCTGGACTTTTGCATCGTTGCTGAATACGGGAACCAGTGTGTGATTGCTGCGTTGCGGCAGTTCGGTTCGTTTATTCTGGAGATGTTTATGAAGCTCAAGGCCCTTACCGGCAGCGCACTCGCTGTCGCAATGATGACCACCTCGGTTGCAGCGTCGGCTGCTCCTGCTTCGACTGCTTCGACCGTCCGCGCCGGTTCGGTGACGTCGAACAACAGCGAAGCAGCTAGCGGTGGCGTGATCGCTGCTCTGATCGCTGCCGGTGTGGTCGCAATCGGCGTCATTGCTATCGTCAAGGACGATAACAACGACGACGATTCGGACAGCAACTAAGCGTTTCGGGCCGACGCGTGATGCGTCGGCCCATTCGTTTCGCGGCTAGAGCGGCTTCCCAGCCCGGCCTGCGAGATCGACGATAAACTGCCACGCCACGCGCCCCGATCGGCTGCCACGGCGTGTTGCCCACCCGATCGCATCGCTAGGCTCGAACGACAGATCGTTCGCCTTCGCATAGGCCGCGACGATCGCGATATACCCTTCCTGATCCAGTGCATGGAATCCGAGGCTGAGACCGAACCGGTCTGCCAGGGCGAGATGGTCGTCGGCTGAATCGCGGGGATTGATCGCGCTTTCCTGTTCGGCGATGTCGCGCGGTGCCAAGTGACGACGGTTCGCGGTCACCACCAGCCGGATATTGGCCGGCCTTGGTTCGGCGCCACCTTCCAACATCGATCGCAACGTCCGCGCGTCGGCGGGAACGTCGAAACCCAGATCGTCGACGAACACCACGAACGCCCGGTCGACTTGCGCCAGCGTCGCGAACAGGGTCGGCAGGGCGCTCAGATCCGACACCTCGATCAGCGCAATATCGCCACCGCGCGACGCGGTGTCCCGGTTTTCCGCCTGGACCGCCGCGACCGCGCTTTTGACCAGCGCGGACTTGCCGGTCCCACGCGCGCCCCACAGCAGCACGTCTTGCGCGGCGTAGCCCGCCGCCAGATGACGCAGGTTGGCGATGAGCGCCGCCTTCTGTCGATCGACGCCGATCAGCATGGCGAGCGGGAGCGGCGCAAAGCTGCGGACCGGCGCCAATGCGCCGTTGCGCCAGGCATAGGCCGGATGCGCTAGCGGGTCGGCGGCAGGCGGCGGTGGCGGCGACAGGCGCTCGAGGGCAGCGGCGATGCGCTCCAGGGGATCGGTCATGTCGCCGCTATTGGCGGGCGTATCCCGTCGAGACAAGCGGTCAGCGCAGCGCGGTCAGATGGCCGGCGATCGTGACGTCGCCGGGCGCGAGGCGCGATGCCTTTACCAGCAGCTGTCGCGCACCTGCGGCATCGCCGTTCGCGGCCAGCGCAACGCCGTACGCATCGGCCGCAGCCGCGCTCATAGGTGACATCGCGTACGCCGCGCGGCCGTAGCGCACCGCGATCGCGCCATCGCCGTCACCACCGTCATCGCTGCCGCCGCCTGCATAGGCCAGCGCGAGATCGGTCAGCACGCCCCCATCGCGATTGCCGACACGGCGGCGCACGCCTTCGAGCGTCTCGATCGCCGCGTCCCACGCACCCGATTCGACCTGCCAATGGCCGAGCAGGCGCTGGCCCGCCAAACTCTGCGGGTTCTGCGAAAGATACAGCGCTAGCGCGGTCGCTGCGTCCTCGGTCTGCCCGCTCCGTCCCAGCGCATCGACGAGCCGGAGCATCGTCGGCTCGTCGAACGACAGGTCCGCGGCCCGGGCATAGGCGGTAGCCGCTTCCGGATAGCGCCCTGCCGCGACCAGCGTATCGCCCAGCGCGAGCTGAGCGGCGGGCGCACCGGGACCGGCCTGCACCAATGCGCGAGCACGGGCGATCGCCCCGGCGGTGTCGCCGCTTGCGACCTGTGCGCGGATCACCCCGAGCACATAGGTCGGGTCGCCGGCCGAAGCGTCCGCGCTGGCCATGAGTGCGCCGATCGCGTCGTCGGTCGTAAAGACGGACGCCGGTGCGATCGGCCCCGCCGCCGCGCGGTCGAGGAATCGTGCCGCCATCGCCCGGTCTCCGGCGGCCTCGAACGCGCGCGCGATCAGCGTCAGCGAGTAACTGTCGGCATCGGATCGCAACCCGATCGGCCGCAGGGTATCGAGCGCACCGCGCCGATCGCCAAGCCGTAGCAACGCCGCGCCGAGCAACCGCCGGGCGACGATGTTGAGCGGCTGAATCGCAACCAGCTGACGCCAGGCCGTCGCGGCCTGTTCGAACTTACCCTGGGTATAATCGAGGCTTCCGGACAGCAGCAGCGTACCCGGCAGGCCGCCGATCCCACCGCCCGTGCGACGCAACAAGGAGCGCGCGAGATCGATCCGTCCGGCTCGCGCGGCGAGCACGGCCTGCAGATACAACGCCTGCGGACTGCCCGGCCGCGCCAGCAGCGCGCTTCGCGTCGTCGCCAGCATCTCGGCGTTGCGCCCCGCATCGCCGAGCGTCGCGGCATATTCGATCAGCGCCGGATGATAATAGGCATCCTGCCGCAACGCCGCCTCGAACCAGGGAAGCGCCGCGATCAGGCCATAGCGGCTGCGGATCACCTCGCCTTGCAGCGTCAGCGCAGCAGGTTCACGCGGTGCCAGCGCGACCGCACGCGTCGCCGCGACCGACGCGCCGCCAACATCGCCCGCGGTCAGGCGGATACGCCCAAGATCGGTCCACGCCGCCGCATCGCCAGGATTGCGCCCCAGCACAGATTGGAGGATCGCGCGCGCACCGACGCCATCGCCCTGCGACGCAAGCGCACGCGCATGGATACGGTCGCCATAATCGGCATAGCGGGGTCGCGTCGCCGTGGCCTCGTCGATCGCGCCATCGGGATCGCGCTGCAAAAGACGAGCATGCGCCTGGAGCTGATGAAGACGAGCGGCGGGCAACCCCGCGTCGATCGCCCGCGCGATCTCGGCTTCCGCCGCCAGACCGTCGCCGAGTTCGAGATAGGCGCGCGCCAGCACGGCATGCGCGATCGCCCATTTCGGTGCCGCCTTGATCGCGGCCTGCGCATTGCTCCGCGCCGCGCTGTAATTGCCGTCTTCGAGCGTCGTCAGGCTCACGGCAAGAAGGCGCCGCGCATCGGGCTGCGGTGGGCGCATCGCCAGGGCCACGCCGATCCCGACGATGACCAGGCACAGCACGCAGATCGCCAGCAGCCGCGCGCGTTCGCCCGAGATCGCCGCGGGTAATGTTAGACCCCGGGACAGCGGCCGCCGTCGCTTGCGCCGTCGCAGCATGGGATAGCGCGCGTCAGGCATGGAGGTCGTAGCTCTTCAGCAGATCGTACAGCGTCGGCCGGCTGATCCCGAGCAAGCGCGATGCGCCGGAGATATTGCCGTCCGCCCGTGCCAGCGCCTGGCGGATCGCTTTCCGGTCGGCGAGTTCGCGGGCGGCACGCAGGTTGAGCGCGGAGGCTTCCTCCGCCCTGCCATCGAGATCGAGATCGGTCGCGGTGACCAGCTTGCCGTCGGCCATGATCACCGCGCGCTTGATCCGGTTCTCCAGCTCGCGGACATTGCCCGGCCAGCCCCAGCCATCGATCGCAGCGCGCGCGTCGGGAGCAAGGCCGGTGACGACGGGGTTCATCGACGCGGCGTAGCGCGTGACGAAGTGGCGCGCGAGCAATACCGCGTCGCCGGTCCGGTCGGCCAGCGCCGGGATCCGCACGACGATCTCGGCGAGGCGGTAATACAGGTCTTCGCGGAACCGACCGTCGGCGACCATACCGTCGACATTCTGGTGGGTGGCGCAGACGATCCGTGTGTTGACCGGGATCGCTTTCCGTCCGCCGACGCGTTCGATCACGCGCTCCTGGAGGAAGCGTAGCAGCTTCACCTGGAGCGCGAGCGGCACGTCGCCGATCTCGTCGAGGAACAGCGTGCCGCCGGCGGCCTGTTCGATCTTGCCCTCGGTGGTCTTCACGGCCCCCGTGAACGCGCCCTTTTCGTGGCCGAACAGCTCGCTTTCGAGCAGGGTCTCGGGGATCGCCGCGCAGTTGATCGCGACGAAATTGCCGCGCGACCGCGGCGACGCGCCATGCAGGCCGCGCGCGAGCAGTTCCTTGCCGGTGCCGCTCGCACCAAGCAGCATCACCGAGACGTTGGCCGGTGCGACCCGCTCCAGCGTGCGTGTGACCGTCGCCATTTCGGGTGAGGCGCTGATCAGCCCGCCGAAACCGCCCGCATCGATCCGCGCGGCGAGGCGGCGGTTCTCCGCCTCCAGCGCATGGACATGAAACGCGCGGCTGACGATCAGGCCGAGCGCGTCGATATCGATCGGCTTGGCGTAGAAATCCCAGGCGCCGTCGGCGATCGCCTGCAGTGCACTCTCGCGGGCACCGTGCCCCGAGGCGACGATCACCTTGGTATCGGGCTTCATCGCGAGGATATCGCGCAGGGTGGCGAACCCTTCGGTCACGCCGTCCGGGTCGGGCGGTAACCCCAGGTCAAGTGTGACGACCGCGGGCTCATGCGCGCGGATCGCATCCAGCGCCTGTGTCCGATCGCTGGCGACAACGATCTCATACCCTTCATACGCCCAGCGAAGCTGACGCTGAAGCCCAACATCGTCCTCGACGATCAACAGGACAGGGCGGCCCTTGTCGCTCATGCCGCCGCCTCCAGCGATGCGGCGGCAGCAGCGACGGCGGGAAGCAGGATGCGGAAGCGCGTGCCCTCGCCTTCGCGGCTGACGACTTCGAGCGAGCCACCCATCGCGTGCACCAATTGTCGCGCCTCGAACGCGCCGATGCCGAACCCCGCGGGCTTCGACGACACGAACGGGCGGAAGAGCTGGTCGCGAACGAAGCCCGGCGTCATGCCGCAGCCGTGATCGATGACGTCGATCGCCACCCGGTCGCCGATCGTTTCCACCGACAGCAGGATCGGATCGTCCGCGCCGCTGGCCTCGACCGCGTTCTGGACGAGCTGGCCGAGGACCTGTTCAAGCCGGGCGGCATGTCCCAGCGCGCTGGCCGAGCCGCCGCGCGTGAGGATCGGGTGCTGGGCCCGGCGGGCAGTCGCGACGCGCGCGACGATCGCGGTCACGTCGAGCGGCTGGAGGGGCTCACCGCGGACGGGGCCGTGCTGCGAAAGGCGGGCGAGCAGCGCGTTCATGCGATCGGACGAATCCTTGAGGGTCGCGACCATGTCGACGCGGAAATCGGGGTTGTCGGCATGGCGTTCGGCGTTGCGCGCCACGAGCGTCAGCTGGCTGACGAGGTTCTTGATGTCGTGCAGGATGAACGCGAAGCGGCGGTTGAACTCGTCGAACCGCGCCGCATCCGCCAGTGCCGCATGCGCGCGATCCTCCGCGAGATAGCTTGCCGCCTGCCGCCCGGCGACCCGGAGCAGGTCGAAATCCTCCCAGTCGAGGGCGCGGTCTACCGGCGGGCGAGCCAGCACGATCGCACCGACCAGCGCGCCGCCATGGACCAGGGGGACGATCGCCCAGGCTTCGGGGCATTCCCGGAGCCACGCGGGTACGCTCGCCAAGTCTTCGGCGGATGCGGTGCCCGCGCGGACCGGGTCGAGCTCGACGATCCGGGCGTCGCGCGCGAGGTAAGCGGCAAGTGCGTCGTCATGCGGTCCATCGGCCGTGCCGAGCCAGTTCCACGTAGTGCCAAGCCCTAGCGATCTGCCATCGGCCACTAGCAACAGGCCACCTGGTGAATCGGTCAGATCGGCGATCGACTTCACAACGCGGATATCGAGCGTCTCGGCACCGACGCCCGGCTTGCCGAGCGTATCGGTAAAGCGCTGCCACTCGGCGCGGTAGTCATAGCGGTGACGGAAGAGGTGCTTGGCGATCTTCACCTTGGTCCAGGCGCGCAACCACGGCGTCGACAGCAGCGCCAACATGCTCGCGGTCGCACCGAACACGATCGCGGCCTGCACGGCGCGCGCGTGCGAGCCTGCGTAGCCGGCAGCGATGTGGCTCGCGAGCGCGGTGATGCCGGCATATAGGATCAGCGCGATTGCCGACAGCGCGCGCACCGCGATCGGCCGCGACAGCGCGAGCGTCCAGTCGCCGCTGCGATGCACGCCGACCACCAGCAGCGCGGCCGCGCCAGTCATCACGGCGCCGTTCGCGACGATCGTCAGCGAGGTCCAGCGCGCGTCGAAATAGAGCGCCCCGAGACGATCAGGTCGGCGCCCCACATTGCGGCAAGCGCCAGCAGTACGAGGCGAATGCCGCCACGCGAAGCCGGTGCCGCCTGATAGAGGTGATGGACCAGCACGAGGCTGCTGACCGCCCCCATCATCCGCAACACGGCCCGCGCGGATGCCAGTGCGGCGAGCGCGTCGGCATCCAGCCCCATCCGCTCGACGATGGCCAGCAGTGCGGCGGTCCCGGCTAATGCCATGACGACGAAATAGACCGCCCCCAGCGCATAATTGCCCGCCCGATCGCGCCGGACCAGCGCGAGCATGAAACCGAGCCACGCGATGTCACGCACGCACGCGGCGATCCGCGCCGCGACGTCGCGCGAGTCGATCCCGGCGACCGCGAGCGCCCACAGGCTGGTCGTTACCAACGCGAATACGAACGCGGCGTGCGGCCAATGCCCGCCGGGCCGCCGCAATTGCGCCAGCGCGAGCGCGCCGAACAGCAGCGCCGCGAGCGCGTGGCTCCACAGGACCAGCGTCGTGATCATGTCATGACCATCGCGACGATCATCGCGCGCCCGCCGGCCACAGCACGACGCGCAAGGTCTGCAAAAGGATCAGCATGTCGAGGAACGGCGAGTAGTTCTTCGCGTAATACAGGTCGTATTCGAGCTTGTGCCGAGCATCCTCGATCGACGCGCCATAGGGGTAGTTGATCTGCGCCCAGCCGGTGATCCCCGGCTTCACCATGTGGCGTTCGGCGTAGAAGGGCAGCTGTTGCTCGAGCTGTTCGACGAATTGCGGGCGCTCGGGACGCGGGCCAACGAAGCTCATCTCGCCCTTCAGCACGGTCCAGGTCTGCGGCAGTTCATCGATCCGCACCTTGCGGATGAACCGCCCAATCCGGGTGATCCGCGGATCGTCCTCCGCCGCCCACACCGCCGTCCCCGCAACCTCGGCGTCCTGCCGCATCGAGCGCAGCTTCAGGATATCGAAACCCTCATGGTACAGCCCGACGCGACGCTGGCGATAGAAAGCGGGGCCCTTCGACTCGAGCTTGATCGCGATCGCGGTGAGCAGGATGATCGGCAGCGTGATTGCGAGCAGAAGCCCGCTTGCGACGATGTCGAACGCGCGTTTGAACACGCTCGACAGCATCCGGCTCGACGCGAACCCATCCGAGAAGATCAGCCAGGACGGGTTGACGCTCTTCAGGTCGATGCGGCCGGTCTCGCGTTCGAGAAAGCTCGATATCTCGCTGACCTGGACACCGGTCGTGCGGACACGCAGCAGATCCTTCATCGGCAGCGCGTTGCGCCGTTCGTCGAGCGCGAGGATGACCTCGCTCGCATTCTGGTCGACGATGTGCGCCGCAAGGTTCGGGATGTCCGCCCGCGGCATGGCGTCGGGCACGACCGGGTTCGCCTCGCCCATCCATACGAAGCCGGCCACGACGAAATTGATCCCAGGCTGTCGCGACAGATCGAGAATCTGCGCGGCACGCTTGCCCGCCCCGAGGACGATGATACGGCGCTTGAACGTCTCGCCGCCGAGCGTCTTGCCGAGCAGCGCGCGCACCGTGACCAGCAACACCGTCGCGATGACCGTCGAATAGAGCAGGTTCGAGCGCCAGAAGGTCAGCGCGGGCACCAGGAAGAAGATCAGCGACAGGAACATCACGCCGAGCGCCAGCGCCACCGCCAGCCG
The DNA here is from genome assembly GCF_979253035.1 of Sphingomonas sp. AC411. Taxonomy (NCBI): domain Bacteria; kingdom Pseudomonadati; phylum Pseudomonadota; class Alphaproteobacteria; order Sphingomonadales; family Sphingomonadaceae; genus Sphingomonas; species Sphingomonas sp. AC411. The sequence goes on from NZ_CEEDAQ010000001.1 coordinate 2,568,863, forward strand.
TGCAGCGGCAAAGCGCAGCGACAGGAACGAGGCAACGCCATACGCACCGACCGCGACCAGCGACACCTGCAACGCGATCGCAAACGTCAGCAGCTGCGCGGATCCGCGTGTCGATCGGCTCGACGATCATGCCGATCTGGTGCGCGCGCACGACCCAACCGATCTCCGCCGAGACAATCAGCAGAATCAGGTCGACCAGCCCCAACAGCAGGACGGTATGCGGCACATAGTGTTTGAAAAGGCGTATCATGATCCGCTATCCCGACACATCGGTGTAAATGCTACCGACACCCGAACGCCACGTCTCGCAGCAAAACCCCAAAAAAGGCTGAACATGACGCATCCAATTGGATCATTCGACGATTGGCACGCGTGACCGCTTCGCTATAGCTCGGCGCCACCTGGAGGATTCATGACCGCACGTAAGATCGTTCCCGTTATTCTGTCAGGCGGCTCCGGCACTCGCCTTTGGCCGATGTCCCGGCCCGAGATGCCCAAGCAGATGCTGGCGCTGACGGCGAACGAGACGATGCTCCAGTTGACCGCGGGTCGCGCGCAGGGCGAACGCTATGCTGCGCCGATCGTCGTCGCCAATGCGCGCCACGCCGATCTGGTCGAGCAGCAGCTCGCCGACGCGGGCGCGACGCCGCAGGCACTGATCCTCGAGCCGGCCGGTCGCAATACCGCGCCCGCCATCGCACTGGCCGCCATCGCCGCGGGCGGCGGCGGCGACGCCTTGCTTGTCATGCCGTCCGACCATGTCATCGGCGACGTCGCCGCGTTCCATGCGGCGATCGAGGCGGCGATGCCGCTGGTCGCACAAGGCTGGCTCGTCACTTTCGGGATTGCGCCGGACTCGCCCGAGACCGGCTATGGCTGGATTCAGATCGGTGACGAGCTGAAACCAGGCGTCAACCGGGTCGCGCGGTTTGTCGAGAAGCCACCGCTCGACAAGGCGCAGTCGATGCTGGCCAGCGGCGACCACGCCTGGAACGGCGGCATCTTCCTGTTCCTCGCCGACGCCTATCTCGAGGCGCTGGCTCAGTTCGATCCGGGCATCCTGACGGCCACGCAGGAGGCAATGGACAAGGCACGAACCGAGGGCGCGCGGATATATCCCGACGCGGTCGCCTTCGCCGCCTCGCCCGACGATTCGATCGACTATGCGGTCATGGAAAAGGCCGACCGGGTCGCGGTGGTGCCGGTCGACATGGGCTGGAACGACGTCGGCAGCTGGGATGCGCTCCACGCGATCAGCGACACCGACAGCGACGGCAACGCGCATCGCAGCCACGGCGACGGTGCCGTGCTCGCGATCGATACCAGGAACTGCTTCGTCCGCAGCGACGGCGTCCGCGTTTCGCTGGTCGGGGTCGAGGATCTGATCGTGGTTGCCAGCGGCAACGACGTGTTGATCATGCCGCGCGGCCGCAGCCAGGAGGTCAAGAAGCTGATCGAGGCGATGAAGGCCACGTCGGCCGGCTGACGGCCAAGCTTAATTCGTTCGGGCGTGTCCGAGATGCGACCCGAGCCAGCGGGCCCGAGCCAGCGACTAACGTTTCTTCCGGGTCTTGGGGACCTGCGACAGACGCGTGAGCAGCGTCGGAATGTCATCCGTGATCATCGTGTCTGTCGGCGTTTGCCACGACGATCGCAGCGCTTCGCCGACGATGTGCAATCGCGTGTCTGACGCACGCCTGGGTGTCTCGTCGTGCACGGGAAAGCCTTGGTTACGTATAAGAGCCCAGCGCGTTCGTCGGGGGGCGATGACGCCGCCGGGCTCTCCCATCAAACCTATGATCACCGAACCGGTTCCGCTGCGCGCGCGGTAAATTTGGTCGCGAAAAATCGTATCCGTTCGCCTCTGGTCGTATGGATGCGCCATGGCCTAGAAAGACCAACAGTTTACGGGAGAGTTCGTCATGGATCGTCGCCAGTTCCTCGCATCGGGGAGCGTCGCCGCGCTTGCCACTACCGTGTTGCCGTCCAGCGTGTTCGCGCAGTCGACCAGCGACACCGCGCTCAATGCGGAGTTCGAGCGGATCTTCCAGAAGAGCGTCGCGCGGTCGCCCGAGCTGGCGACCTCGCTCGGCCTCGACAAGGGCCCGCTCGCCGGCCTCAAGAGCCAGCTCTCGCCGCGGACGCCCGAAAAGCGCGCACGCGACGTTGCCGAGACCAAGGCGTCGATCGCGAGCCTTGCGCGCTATGACGGCGCTGGCCTGTCGCCAGCGGCCAAGCTGAACCTCGAAGTGGTGCGCTATTCGCTGAACACGCAGATCGCCGCGCCAGAGAAATTCGGCATGGACAGCCCGATCCGCCCCTACCGGATCTTCCAGCAGGGCGGCGCCTATTTCCAGGTGCCCGATTTCCTCAACACCGCACACACGATCAACGCTATGCCCGACGCGGAGGCGTATCTGGCGCGGCTCGACCAGTTCGGCACGGTGCTCGACCAGGAGAGCGCGATGCAGCAGGCGGAGGCCACGCGTGGCCTGCTCGCGCCCGGCTGGTCGCTCGACCTGACGCTGGGCCAGATGCGGAAGCTGCGCGGTCAGCCGGCGGCGACGTCGAGCATCGTCCAGTCGCTGGTCAAGCGGGCAGCCGCCAAAGGTCTTACCGGCGACTGGCAGGCGCGCGCGGCGAAGATCGTCGACGACAAGGTCTATCCCGCGCTCGACCGCCAGATCGCGCTGATCGAGCGGTTGAAGCCGACCACCAAGCCCGGCGACGGGATCTGGCGCGTGCCGAACGGCGACGCGATCTACGCGATGGCGCTCAACCAGGCGACGACGACGACGATGAGCCCCGACGAGGTCCACCGCATCGGCCTCGCGCAGGTCGCCGAGATCACCGCGCAGCTCGACACGATCCTCAAGTCGCAAGGATTCACCACAGGCACTGTCGGCGAGCGGCTGGCCAAGCTGAACGTCATGCCCGATCAGCTCTACGCGAACACTGCCGAGGGTCGCACAGAGCTGATCGCGGGGCTCAACGACAGCGTGAAAGCGATGTACGCCAAGCTGCCCCAGGCGTTCTCGGAGGTGCCGACGCAGCCGCTCGAAATTCGTGCCGTGCCGGTGGAGATTCAGGACGGCGCCTCGAACGGCTATTATAACCGCGCCTCGCTCGATGGCAGCCGCCCGGCGATCTACTTCGTCAATCTGAAGGACGTCGGCGACTGGCCGAAATACACGCTGCCCTCGCTCACCTATCACGAGGGCGTGCCGGGGCATCACCTTCAGATCAGCCTCGCGCAGGAATCGAAGGACATTCCGACGTTGCGGAAGATAGGCTTCTTCTCGGCCTATTCGGAAGGCTGGGCGCTGTACGCCGAGCAACTCGCCGACGAGCTCGGCGCCTATGCGTCGCCGCTGGAACGCGCGGGCTATCTCCAGTCCTTCCTGTTCCGCGCCACGCGCCTGGTGGTCGATACGGGTATCCACGCCAAGCAGTGGAGCCGCGAGAAGGCGACCGACTACATGGTCGCGACGACCGGCTTTGCCCGGCCGCGGACGCAGCGCGAGGTGGAGCGGTACTGCACGCAGGCCGGGCAGGCCTGCAGCTACAAGGTCGGGCACATGGCGTGGACGCGGGCTCGGGTGAAGGCGAAGGCGGCGCTCGGCGACAAGTTCGACCTGAAGCAGTTCCACGACATCCTCAAGGAGGGCGCGATGCCGCTGACGATCCTGGAACGCCGCGTCGACGAGCGGATCGCGGCCATTCGCGGGCGCGCATAAATCCTCATGAAGGTGGCGATCATCGGGCTGGCAATGATGCTGTCGGGGGCGGGCGCCCCCGGCAATGCCCCGCGGCCATCCTCGGCGGCTGCCATCCTGAAGGCCGAACTGATCGACGCGCACGGTCCCTATCCGCAGGCGCACGCGTCGACGATCGTGCAACTCGCCGACGGCACCTTGATGGCGGCCTGGTTCGCCGGATCGGGCGAAGGCAATGCCGACGTCCGCATCTGGACGTCGCGTAGCAGCAGCGGCGGGGACGGCGGATGGAGTGCGCCCGAACCGGTGGCGGTCGGCATTGGTGCCGACGGGCGCCGCCTTCCGACATGGAACCCGGTCCTGTTCCAGCCCGCTCCCGGTGACCTGCGCCTGTTCTACAAGGTCGGGCCGAACCCGCGCGACTGGTGGGGCATGATGATCCGCTCGACCGACAACGGCCGCAGCTGGGGCAAGCCGGAGCGCCTGCCCGACGGCGTGCTCGGCCCGATCAAGAACAAGCCCGTCGTCCTGCGCGACGGCAGCTGGCTATCGCCGTCGAGCCGCGAGGAGGGCACCGCGGAGGCCAATCGCTGGTCGCTCCGCATGGAACTGAGCACCGATCACGGCGCACATTGGACGGTCGGGCCGTCGATCCCCTCGCCAATGCATATCGAGGCGATCCAGCCCAGCGTGCTCTACTATCCCGATGGCCGGCTCGAACTCGTCGCGCGCACGCGGCAGGGTGCGCTGGCGATGAGTTGGTCGAAGGATACCGGTCGCACGTGGTCGCCGCTCGCCGCGATCGATCTTCCCAACCCCAATGCCGGGACCGATGCGGTGACACTGCGCGATGGGCGACAGTTGATCGTCTACAATCACAGCGGTCACGCGCCCGACCGTCCCGGCGACGGGCCGCGCTGGCCGCTGAATGTCGCGCTGTCCGACGATGGCGTGCGCTGGCATCCGGTGCTGACGCTGGAGAGCAAGCCGCTGCCCGACGGCTATGCCTATCCCGCGGTGATCCAGACGCGCGACGGGCTGGTCCGGATCACCTACACCTATGATCGCAAGCACATAAAATACGTCGTGGTCGACCCGCGCCGTCTGCGCTGATCCAGACTAAAAGCGATGGTTGAACGTCTTTAGGTTCAGCTTTGGGGCCGACAATCGTACGGGCACCCCGCCCTTGTTCTCCCGCGAAGGCGGGAGCCCAGTCTGGATCCCCGCCTTCGCGGGGAAACACGTCTTTCGTCCTGGGGGTTCGCGCTTAGCCGCACGAAGTCCCCATCTTTTAGCGTCCCTTCACGTCGAGCGTCTGCGCGGCCACGCGGACCGTTGCGGTCTGGACGATGTCCGCCGCGGAGGTGGCGAGCATCACCTTGTAGTCGCCGCCCGCGATCTTCCACCCGCCGCTGGCGACGTCGAACGTCGCGAGCAGGCGCGGGTCGATCGTGACCGATACCGTCTGGCTCTTGCCGGGGGCGAGATCGACCTTGCGGAACGCGCCGAGCCGCTTGGGCGCCTCCCAGCCGGCGCCCGACACATAGACCTGCGCGACCGCCTTGCCTTGCACTGCGCCGGTGTTCTGCACCGTGAAGTCCGCCTTGATACCCTTGCCCGCGGCTGCCGCGGTCAGGCCGGTCATCGCGAAGTTCGTGTAGGATAGCCCATAGCCGAACGGGAACAGCGGCTTGGCGCCGATCTTGTCGAACCATTTATAGCCGACCGCGGCCCCCTCGATGTCGTAATTCCCCATCGGATGCGCATCGCGATCAAGCTTCGGATCGCCCTCCAGCTTGGGGCGCGGGGCCTGTGCCAGCGACGCCGGGAAGGTCGCGGGGAGATGCCCCGACGGATTGACCTCGCCGGTCAGCACGCGCGCGGTCGCCTCGCCGCCCGCCGTGCCGGGGTACCAGGCCTCCAGTACCGCACCGACCTTGCCCAGCCACGGCATCACCACCGGGCCGCCGGTTTCGAGCACGACCACGGTCTTCTTGTTCGCCCCCGCGACCGCGTCGATCAGCGCGTTCTGGTTGTCGGGCAGGTTCAGGTCGGGCACGTCGAACGACTCACCCGTCCACTGCTCGCCGAACACTACGACGACGTCCGCCGTGCGCGCCGCCGCAGCAGCCGCCTTCACGTCCTTGCCGTCGAGATACGTCACCGTCGCCCCAGTCCGCGCCTGCAACGCCTTCATCGGCGAAGACGCGTGATAGGTCTTGGGCCCCGGAAAACCGCTCGGGAATTCGTCGGGTACGACCAGACCGTTCGTCGGCGCGTTATGCGAATACACCTGTGACGATCCGCCGCCCGACAGCACGCCGACATCGGCATGCGCGCCGATCAGCAGGATCGACCTCGCAGACTTCGCGATTGGCAACAGGCCGCCCGTGTTCTTGAGAAGGACGATGCCCTCCTCCGCATCGGCGCGCGTGACCGCGGCATGCGCAGCATAGTCGATCTTGGTCGCCTGATCGCCGTTCACGACGGTGTCGAACGCTCCGACCGACACCATTCCCCACAGCACGCGCCGCGCCATGTCCGTCGCACGCGCTTCGCTGACATGGCCGTTGTTGACCGCCTCGCGCAGCGCATCGGCGAAATACGCCGAGCGATCGAACGCCCAGCCCGACTGCTGGTCGAGCCCGGCATTGGCCGCCTCGCTGGTCGAATGCACCGCGCCCCAGTCGGACATGACATAGCCCTTGAAGCCCCAGTCGCGCTTCAGGACTTTGTTGAGCAACCAGTCGTTCTCGCACGCATAATGGCCGTTCACGCGGTTGTACGCGCACATCACGGAGCCGGGCTGGCCGACCTCGTTGGCGATCTCGAACGCGAGTAGGTCGGACTGGCGCGCGGCCTGTTCGCCGATCCTGTGGTCCATCGTGAAGCGGTTCGTCTCCTGCCCGTTGAACGCGTAATGCTTCATCGTCGAGACGACGTGCTGCGACTGGATGCCCTTGATTTCGTGGCCGGTGATGACGCCCGCCAACAACGGATCCTCGCCGCCATATTCGAAATTGCGACCGTTACGCGGCTCGCGGGTCAGGTTCATCCCGCCGGCAAGCTGCACGTTGAAGCCCGACAGGAACGCCTCCCTGCCGATCATCGCGCCGCCCGCCTGCGCGAGTTCGGGGTTCCAGGTTGCCGCGGTCGCGATCCCCGACGGCAGCGAGGTGCGCAGGCGAGGCGTCGGCCCGCGCTGGCTGGCGACGCCGACGCCGGCATCGGTCTGCCACTGGTTCGGAATGCCGAGCCGCGGGATGCCGGGGACGATCCCGGCGGACGCGGGCAGGCCGTCCTTGGGATAGACCCAGTTCTTGACAGGCGTCTTCAGCCAGTCGGCATTGGTCGCGAAATAGCCGAAGGTGAGTTGCAGCTTCTCGTCGAGCGTCATCTCCTTGAGCAGCAGGTCGACGCGGGCGTCGGCGCTCAGGCGCGTGTTCATCCAAGGCCGCGCCTTGGGAGCCTCGGTCCGCGCCGCCGCTGCGCCGGGCGCGTTGTTGGTCGTCTGCGCGATGGCGGGCGCGGCGATTGCCAGCACCGATCCCGCGAGCAGACGGACGAACAGGGCGCGGGATCGGGATGCGGTCATGGGGTCACTTTCAGGCTGATCGAATGCGCGCCGTGTGTGCCGCGTTCGTCGCGGTATCGCAACCGGCCGTCGCAACGTCCCCCTCCCTGAAAGGGTCTCCCCTCCCTGAAAGGGTCTCCCCTCCCTGAAAGGGAGGGGTTGGGGGTGGGTCGGTTTCCGGATCGTGGTACGCCGGCGACCCAAGCGGGCCTACCCACTCCTACCCCTCCCTTTCAGGGAGGGGAGCAGAAATAGACGCAGCACTTCACCGAACGCCAGCCAGCCCTTTCGCCATCAGCCGAAAGCGCCCGCGCCGCGCGGGTACAATCACGCCTTCCCGAAGCCACCCCCGCCGGGCGTCTCGATCACGAACACGTCGCCGGCTTGCATGTCGACCTTGGCGGTAGAGCCGAGGCGTTCGACACTCCCATCCGCACGCTCGACCGCCGCCGATCCCAGCCCGCCCGCCTCGCCGCCCGCCATGCCGAAAGGGGCGACGCGGCGGCGGTTGGCGAGGATGCAGGCGGTCATCTCTTCGAGGAACCGGACGCGCCGCGTCCCCCGTCGCCGCCGTGGTGCACGCCTACCCCGCCCGAGCCGCGACGGATCGAGAATTCCTCGAGCAACACCGGGAAGCGCGTTTCGAAAATTTCCGGGTCGGTCAGCCGGCTGTTGGTCATGTGCGTCTGGATCACCGACGCGCCGTCGAAGCCGGGCCCCGCACCTGCTCCCCCGCGATAGTCTCATAATATTGGTGCGTATCGTTGCCGAAGGTGAAGTTGTTCATCGTCCCCTGGCTCGCCGCCATCGCGCCGAGCGCGCCGAACAGCGCGTCGGTGACGACCTGGCTCGTCTCGACGTTGCCCGCGACGACCGCGGCCGGATAGCGCGGGTTGAGCATCGAGCCTTCGGGCACGCGGATCGTCACGCCGCGCAGACAGCCGTCGTTGAGCGGTACCGCCTCGTCGATCAGCGCGCGTACGACGTAGAGAACCGCCGCGCGTACGATCGACACAGGCGCGTTGAAGTTGGTCGGGCGCTGCTCGCTGGTGCCCGCGAAGTCGACCTCCATCGTCCCGGCCGCGCGATCGACGCGGACCGCCACGCGGACGACCGCCCCGTCGTCCATCTCATACGCGAACGCGCCGTCGTCGAGCGTTGCGATCAGGCGGCGTACGGCAGCGTCGGCATTGGCCTGGACGTGTTCCATATACGCCGCAACGACGTCCGTGCCGTATTCGTCCGCCAGCCGCGTAAGCCCGGTCGCGCCTCGCGTGCAGGCCGCCAACTGCGCGGCGAGATCGGCGATGTTCTGGTCGATGTTGCGCGCAGGATAGAGCCCGCTCGCGAACACGGCGCGCAGATCGGCTTCGAGGAACCGCCCTTCGTCGACCACCAGCACGTCGTCGAGCAGCACGCCCTCTTCATCGACCGAGCGGCTTTCGGGCGGCATCGATCCGGGAGTGACCCCGCCGACGTCTGCATGATGGCCGCGCGCGGCGACGAAGAACGCTGGCGCGTCGTCGTCGCCTGCGAAGACCGGCATGATGACGGTGATATCGGGCAGATGCGTGCCGCCACGATACGGCGCATTGAGCGCGTAGGCATCGCCGCGCCGGATACCGCGGCCGTCTGCGCCGCCGCCGCGCGCGTCGATGATCGTCCGGATGCTCTCGCCCATCGAGCCCAAATGGACCGGAATGTGCGGTGCGTTGGCGACGAGGTTGCCGCGCGCGTCGAACAGCGCGCAGCTGAAGTCGAGGCGCTCGCGGATGTTGACCGAGGCGGCCGAGCGTTGGAGCGCGGCCCCCATCTCCTCGGCAATGCTCATGAACAACCCGGCGAAAATCGCCAGCCGGACAGGGTCGGACTCGGTGCCGATACTCGCGCCGATACGAGGTGCGATGCGGTCGAGGATGAGGTTGCCGATAGGATCAACGCGCGCACGCCAGCCGGGCTCGACGATCGTGGTCGAGACGCTGTCGAGAATCAGCGCGGGACCGTCGACGCCGTGTCCGACAGGGAGCCCTTCACGCGCGAGGACAGGCGTGTCGTGCCACGCGCCGGCCATGTAGACGGGGGCGACCGACAGTGGCGCAGCAGGCTCGTCGGGGAAGGCGACCAGCGCGGCATCGATCGGCGGGCTCTCGGCGATCGCCTCCGCGACGATCCGGTCGGCAATCAGCGGCGCTTCGCTGGCGAAACCGAACTGCGCGATATGTGCGGCATCGAACGCGGCGATCATCGCTGCCGGGTCGTCGAGATCGAGTTCGATGGTGTGGTCGGTCTGGCCTCGGCGCAGATGCACGCGGCGTTCGATCCGGACGTCGTTGGCGGCGATGCCCTGCGCTACGAGGGCTTCGCGTGCAGCCTCCGCCAGATCGTCCAGCGCCTGCGTGATCTCCGCATATTCTGCAAAGGCCGCGCCTGACGTCGCCTCACGCAACACCCGGCGATCGGCCAGTCCCATGCCATACGCAGACAAGACCCCGGCCAGCGGGTGGATCATTACCCGGTCCATCGCCAGCGCATCCGCGACGAGGCACGCATGCTGCCCCCGGCCCCGCCGAAGCACGCGAGCGTATAGCGCGTCACGTCATGCCCACGCGCGACGGAAATCGTCCGGATCGCATTCGCCATGTTCGCCACCGCGACCGCGACGAACCCTTCCGCCGCGACCTGCGGATCGAGCGGCAGGTCCGCGAACCGGGCAGTCACCGCTTCGGCATCGAGCGGGGCATCGCCGGTCGGACCGAACAGCGCAGGGAAGAATTCGGGGCGCACCTTGCCCAGCATCACGTTGCAGTCGGTCACCGTCAGCGGCCCGCCGCGACGATAGCACGCAGGCCCCGGCACCGCGCCCGCGCTCTCCGGCCCGACGATCAACCGCTCGCCATCGAACCGACAGATCGAGCCCCCGCCCGCCGCGACGGTGTGAATCCGCAACATCGGCGCGCGGATGCGAGCGCCGGCGATCAGCGTCTCGGTGTCGCGTTCATACGTGCCGGCGTAATGCGATACGTCGGTCGAGGTGCCGCCCATGTCGAAGCCGATGACGTGCTCGAACCCGGCCTCGCGAGCAGTCGCCGCCATGCCGACGATGCCGCCAGCGGGACCCGACAGGATCGCGTCCTTGCCGCGAAAGCCCGCGCCGTCGACCAGCCCGCCCGACGACTGCATGAACAGCGCGCCCTGCCCCAGCGCCGCGCTGAGGCCCGCGACATAGCGATCGACGACCGGCGACAGATACGCGTCGACGACGGTCGTATCACCCCGCCCGATCAGCTTGACCAACGGCGCTACGCGGTGGCTGACCGATATCTGCGTGAAGCCGATCTCAACCGCGATCGCCGCCAGCGCTTCCTCGTGCGCGGTGAAACGATAGCCGTGCACGAGAACAATCGCGACCGCGCGCAGCCCGCTCTCGAACGCCGCCTGCAAGCCCGCGCGCGCCGCATCCACGTCAAGCGGCCGGAGCACCTCGCCCTCCGCCCCGACCCGCTCGTCGATCTCCACCACCTGCGCGAACAGCGGCGGCGGGCGGTTCACGTCGCGCGCGAAAATATCGGACCGTTCCTGGTGCCCGATCAACAGCGCATCGCCGAACCCGCGCGTGATCGCGAGGCATGTCGGCTCGCCCTTGCGTTCGAGCAGCGCGTTGGTCGCGACCGTCGTCCCGATCCGCAATTCCAGCGGCACGTCCGCACCGTCGGTCAGCCGCCGAATCGCCTCGACCGCCGCGTCACCGTATCGCTCAGGATCCTCCGACAGCAGCTTCGCGGTGACGATCCGCCCATCCGGTTGCCGCGCGACGACGTCGGTGAACGTGCCGCCGCGGTCGATCCAGAACTGCCATGCGGTCATCGGTCAATCAGCCCAGAAAAGCAGTCATCCGTGCGGCGGCATCGGTCCACGCCACCTGGCGTTCGTCGAGCCATGCATCGTCGTAATAAGTGCAGCCATAGCGGTCGCCGCCATCGCACAACAGCGTGACGATGCTCCCCGTCTCGCCCACCGCCGCCATTTCCTCGACGATCTGCGCACAGGCCGAGAGGTTGGTCCCGGTCGAGCCGCCGACGCGCCGCCCGAGCCGATCCGACAGTGCCCGCATCGCGCCGATGCTGTCGGCATCCTCTACCGCGATCATCCGGTCGATGACGCTCGGCACGAAGCTCGGCTCGACGCGCGGCCGCCCGATCCCCTCGATCCGCGACGCACACCCCTCTGGCAACGCGACCACCGAGCGATCCTCGAAATGACGATGGAACACCGAATGCACCGGGTCGGCGACGCACAGTTTCGTGTCGTGCCGGCAGTATCGGATGAAGCGCCCGATCGTCGCCGACGTGCCGCCGGTTCCTGCGCCGCAGACGATCCAGGATGGGCACGGATGCTCCTCCTCGGCCATCTGCGCGAAGATGCTCTCGGCGATGTTGTTGTTGCCGCGCCAGTCGGTCGCCCGCTCGGCATAAGTGAACTGGTCGAGATAATGCCCGCCGGTCTCGGCCGCGAGCCGGTGCGAGACCGCGTAGACGGTGCGCGGATCGTCGACCATGTGGATCTCTCCGCCGTGGAAGCGGATCGCGTCGAGCTTGGGCTTGGCGGTCGTCGCGGGCACTACGGCGATGAACCGCAAGCCCAGCATCCGGGCGAAATACGCCTCCGACACCGCGGTCGACCCCGACGAGGACTCGATCACCGTCGTCTCCGGGCCGATCCATTCGTTGCACAGCGCATACAGGAACAGCGACCGCGCGAGGCGGTGCTTGAGGCTGCCGGTCGGGTGCGAACTCTCGTCCTTCAGGTACAGCACGATGCCCGGATACCGCGGCAGATCGACGCGGATCAGGTGCGTGTCGGCGGACCGGTTATAGTCCGCCTCGATCCGCCGCACCGCCTCCGACAACCAGTGCCGGTGGACGTGCTTCGTCACCCTTGCAGCCCGTGACGGACCAGCATCGCGGTCGGCTCGGGATCACGCCCGCGGAACGCGCGGAAGCTCTCTGCCGCCGGCCGCGTCGCCCCCGCGCGAGCACTTCCTCGCGGAACCGGTCGCCGGTCTTGCGATCGACGAGACCCGCCTCCGCGAACGCCTCGAAGCCGTCAGCAGCCAGCAGTTCGGCGTAGAGATAGCTGTAATAGCCGGACGCATAGCCGCCGGCAAAGATGTGGCTGAACGCATGCGGGAAGCGGTGCCATTCCGGCGGGCGGATCACCGCCACCTCGTCGCGCACCGCCTCGATCACCTCGATCGGATCGCTGCCCATCGTGCCGAGATGGAGCAGCAGATCGAATAGCGCGAACTCGACCTGGCGCAGGATGAACATCCCCGCCTGGAAATGCCGCGCCTTCACCATCCGCTCGAACAGGTCGGCGGGGAGCTTCTCGCCGGTCTTGTAGTGGCCGGACATGCCGGTCAGCACGTCCTTGTCCCAGGCGAAATCCTCCATCAACTGGCTCGGCAGCTCGATCGCGTCCCATTCGAAGCCGTTGGTGCCGGCGATGCTCGGCCGGTTCACCTTGGTGAAGAGCAGGTGGATGCAGTGCCCGGTCTCGTGCAGCAGCGTGGTCACGTCGTTGTGGCTCAGCAGCGACGGCGTCTCGCCACCATCCGGCGCGAAGTTACAGACCAGATACGCGACCGGCACCGTCACGGTATTGCCGTCGTGCAGCCGCGGCCGCGCCTGCGCCATCCACGCACCGCCACGCTTGCCGGTGCGCGCGTGAAGGTCGAGATACAGCCCCGCGAACACCGTCCCGCTCTCGTCCACCACGTCGAAGAACCGCGCGTCATCGTGATACAGCGAGACATCGTCACGCTCGACCAGCTTGATCCCGAACAGCCGCTGCATCAGCGTCTGCCAGCCCTCCATCACGCGCTCGACCGGGAAATACGCCTTCACCACCTGCGCATCGACCGCATAGCGATCCTGCCGCAGCCGGTTCGAGACGAACCCCGCATCCCACGGCTCGAAATCCGCGATCCCGAGTTGCTCGGCCGCAAACGTCTTCAGTTCAGCCAGATCGCGCTCCGCCGCCGGCTTCGCGCGCCGCGCCAGATCGCGCAGGAACGCGATCACCTCGGCGCCGTTCGGCGCCATCTTGGTCTCCAGCGACCACGCGACCGGATCGGTGAACCCGAGCAGCTTCGCGCCCTCATGCCGCAACTCGAGAATACGTGCGATACGCGCGCTATTGTCGAACTCGCCCGCGTTCGGCCCCTGGTCCGACGCGCGCGTCGCGAACGCGCGGTACATACGCGCGCGCAACTCGCGGTTCTCGGCGAAGGTCAGCACCGCGTTGACGCTCGGCTGCTGCAAAGTGACGAGCCAGCCTTCCAGCCCCTTAGCCTTGGCGGCATCCGCGAACATTGCCTTGTCCGCGTCCGAGATCCCGGCGAGATCGGCCTCGTCTGTCACCAGTTCGGACCACGCATCGGTCGCATCGAGCACCGCGCTGCCGAACTCGTTCGACAATCCCGACAGCTCGACCGAAATCTCGCTGAACCGGTCCCGCGCCTCCGGCTCCAGCGCCACGCCCGACAGCGTGAAGTCGCGGATCGCCTGCTCGACCGCGACCCGGTCCTCGGTCGGCAGGCCGGCAAACTCAGGCGACACGCTCAGCGCGACGAACACCTCGTACAAATCGCGGTTCTGCCCGACCTTCATGTCGTTCTCGACGAGCCGCTTCTGCCCCTCCGAATACGCCGCACGCAGTTCGGGCGTGTCCGCGACGCCGTGCAGATGCGACACCGCCGACCAGATCGCGCCGATCTCGGTATTCGCGCGCTCGTACGGCAGCCACGCGCCCGCGAGATCGGTCGGCCGCGCGGTCGTCAGCGCCTCGACCATCGCCTCATGCCGCGCGATCGCCTCGTCGAGTGCCGGCGCGATCTGGTCGGGCGAGAGCTCCGCAAAACGGGGCAGCGACAGCGTATCGAGAAGCGGGTTCGTCGGGGCAGTCATGGGAAATCCTTCAGCATTCGACGACGTTGACGGCCAGGCCACCAAGCGACGTCTCCTTATATTGCGAGCGCATGTCCTCACCGGTCTGGCGCATCGTCTCGATCACCGCATCGAGGCTGACGATATGGCGACCGTCCCCCGCAGCGCCAGATAGGCGGCGTTGATCGCCTTGATCGCGCCCATCGTGTTGCGCTCGATGCAGGGGATCTGAACCAGCCCGCCGATCGGATCGCAGGTGAGTCCGAGGTTGTGCTCCATGCCGATCTCAGCCGCGTTCTCGATCTGCGCGTTGGTGCCGCCGAGCGCCGCGACCAGCGCACCCGCCGCCATCGAGCAGGCGACGCCGACCTCGCCCTGGCACCCCATCTCCGCCGCGGAGATCGACGCGCGCTTCTTATAGAGGAAGCCGATCGCCGCCGCGGTCAGCAGAAAATCGTGCGCGCCCTTCGCCGTAGGGTCCTTGGTGAACGTCTCGTAGAAGCGCAGCACCGCAGGCAGCACGCCCGCGGCGCCATTGGTCGGCGCGGTGACGACGCGGCCACCCGCCGCATTCTCCTCGTTCACCGCCAGCGCATACAGGCTGACCCACTCGAACACCGCGGACGGATCCGCCGCGGTATCGCGCGCCTGCAACCCTTCGAACAGCGCCTTCGCCCGACGCGGCACCTTCAGCCCGCCCGGCAGGATACCGCCCTGCCGACAGCCACGATCGATCGACGCGAACATTGCACCCCGGACCGCATCGAGAAACGCATCGGTCTCGCTGTCCGGCCGCCACGCAATCTCGTTCTCGCGGACGATATCGGCGATCGTCATCCCGGTCGCATCGCCGGTCGCGAGCAGTTCCGCGCCGGACGAGAACGGCCGCGGCAAGAGGATGTTGGCCTTGACCGGCCCCGACCCCGCCTCGACGATCGCGCCGCCACCGATCGAGAAATAGGTCCGCTCGACGGTGCGCCCGTCGCTGAACGTCGCTGTGAACGTCACTGCATTGGGATGCCCCGGCAGGAACGTCTGCGCATGGAACAGCAGATGCTGGCTCTCCTCGAACCCGATCTCGACCTGCTCGGCCAGCATCAGCCGCCCGCTCGACCGGATAGCCGCCAGCCGCACCGGGATCAGGTCGGGATCGATCGTCTCGGGCTGCGCACCACTCAGGCCCAGCATGACCGCGCTGTCGGTCGCATGCCCGCGCCCGGTCAGCGCCAGCGAACCATACAAGTCGACGCGCACCGCGACCGGCTGCTCGTCCGCGACCAGATCCGCGAACAACCACGCCGCGCGCATCGGCCCGACGGTATGCGAACTCGACGGTCCGATCCCGATCGTGAAGAGGTCGAGAATGCTGATCGCCTGGTGGCAATCGGGGCGAGCGCGCGTCTGCTCGTCGGGGCGGTCGAAGGTCAGGGTGTCATCGGAACTCAGCGTGCAGAGGACAGGGCGAGCACCAGACGTTTGGTGACGCGATCGCCGCCGTTCGTCATCGCGAGGTTTGCCGTAGCGTCCATCAACAAGGCATCCTTCAAGCCACCATCCCCGACCAGCGTATCGCCCCGCACTTTTACCGCAGGCGCGACGGGGGGCGACGACCGCTCGCTCGACCCCGTCGCCGCCATGCACGGAATTCGGATCGGCGTCACCGTGTGACGACGCACGCCGGGAACTGACAGTCGAATACGTCCACCGCAAAGTTCGCTGTCGATGACACCGATACCAGGCTCCAGTGCGATGAACTATTATTCATGATTCCATCCGTTGATCGCGCAACTGGGACATGATGTAAAGCAATCAGAATGAATGCATCTCGTCACATTGAGCCTATCAATATCGCATTATCCGAATTATCAGTCCGCAAGGCTATTTCTGCGGTTGAACTGAATGTCTCACGTCGTTACGGCGTCGGCAGATCATGGAGTGCAATATGGCCGAAGATACCACCGACCTGAATGCCGTCGAACTCGCAACCGAGCTGACGATTGCTTGGCTCGGCAACCCCAATACCCGTAGCTCCGCGGAAGACGTACCCGCGTTTCTCGGCAAGATGCACGAGACCGTGTCTGCGTTGCTCGGCAGTGCGACCGAAGCCCCGGTTGCCGAGGCACCGACCGAATATACGCCTGCGGTCACCGCGCGCAAATCGCTCGCGTCGAAGGATCACATCATCTCGATGATCGACGGCAAGTCGTACAAGACGTTGCGCCGTCATCTCGCGACGCACGGCATGACGCCCGCCGAATATCGCGAACGCTATGGCCTGAAGCCCGACTATCCGATGGTCGCCGAGAATTATTCCGAAAGCCGTCGTGCGATGGCGAAGAAGATCGGCCTGGGTCGCAAGCCTGGTCCGCGCAAGACCGACACGGCGTCCGCGCCCGCTACGGCTGCCACGACGCGCAAGCGCAAGACCGAAACCGCCGCCGCAGAGTAAATCTCGGCAGGTCGTCTACGCTAACGAGACCGGCGCCTCGCGGCGTCGGTCTTTTTCGTCGAAGTCGTCGCCCGGTCGGTCGCTTACCTGCCGAACGAGCCGCGGCGATACAGCAGCGTGATCGCAACGCGACGGTTACGTGGATCGTGCGGGTCCTTGACGATCAGCGGCTCGCGGTCGGCCACGCCTTCGATCCGTTCGAACCGTGCTTCCGGCGTGCCACCCGACAACAGGCGGCGACGCGTCGCCTCCGCACGGCCCGATGCCAGCATCCAGTTGTTCATCGCCCGCGGATCGCCATACGGCACGCTGTCGGTATGCCCGCGGATCATGATCGGGTTCTGCATGCCCGAAATCGAGCCCGCGATCATGCCGATCAGTTCGCTGGCCTGCGGATCGAGCGCGGTCGTGCCCAGCGCGAACATCGAATAATCGGCGTCGTCGACCAGGTCGATCCGCATGCCGTCCTGGGTCCGCACGAACCGCACATGACTGGCCAGCCGCGAGAGCTTGGCCGATCCTTGGATCTGGCTCAGCACGCGCTTGCGCATCGCCTCGAAATTCTTGCGATCCTCGCTGGCGAGCGCCTCGCGGTTCTTGATCGATCCCTGCTCGCCGGTCCCGGTCGACGGACCGCCCTGCCCCGCATCGGGAATCGCGATCTGCGGCATGCTCGTCTGGCCCGCCTTGGGTCCGATCTTGTTCTTGTCCAGAATCGACTCACCACCGAACAGCGCGCCGCCGCCGATCCCCAGCGAGCGCGTGTCGATCAACGTCGGCGCGAAATAATCGGCGATGCCCTTGCGTTGCTTTTCGGTGGTCGCACCGAGGATCCACAACAACAGGAAGAACGCCATCATCGCGGTCACGAAATCGGCATAGGCGACCTTCCAGGCGCCGCCGTGATGGCCGCCATGCCCCTCGATATAGATCTTCTTTACGATGATCTTCGGTGGCTGGATGTTGCCGTGGGGCGCGCGGGCCATGCTGTCTGCCGCCCCTACTTGCCGCGAAGACCGTCGAAGACTTCGGCGAAGCCTGGCTGGTTCTTGTGCGCGATGCCCGAGCGGGCAGCCTCGATCACCAGCGGCTGCGGATGACCGTGCAGCGAGGCGATGATGATCTGCTTGACCACGCCGTAGATCGCCGCATCGGCGTCGAGCACCTGGCGCAACCGGTTGGCGAGCGGCGCGACCATGCCGTACGCCAGCAAAACGCCCATGAACGTGCCGACCAGCGCCGAACCAATCATCGAGCCGAGGATCGACGGCGGCTTGTCGATCGAACCCATTGTCTTCACGACGCCCAGCACCGCCGCGACGATGCCCAGCGCCGGCAAGGCATCGGCGAGGCTGGTCAGCGTCCCGTGCGCGCTTTCCTCCTCGTGATGATGCGTCTTAATCGACTGATCCATCACTTCTTCGACCGCGTGCACGTCGAGCGTCCCCGACGACACCACGACAAGGCGCAGCGTATCGGCGATCAGGTCGATGAGGGCGTGGTCTTTCAGGAGCTTAGGGTATTCCGCGAAGATCGCCGAGGATTGCGGGTCCTCGACATGCGGCTCGAGCGCGATCGGTCCGTCCATCCGGAGCATCTTCATCAGCTTGCTGACCAGGAAGATGACGTCGAGATAGTCCTGCTTCTTGTATTTGGGGCCCTTGAAGACCTTGCCGAGGCCGGCGCCGAGCGCTTTGAGTTCCTTGCCTGAATTGCCGATGATCAGCGCGCCTGCAGCGGCGCCGCCGATGATCAGCATCTCGTGCGGGATCGCCTCCAGAACGGGGCCGAGCGCGCCACCCGTAAAGGCGAATCCTCCGAACACCATGACGAGGAGGACGACGATGCCGATGACCGGAAACATGGTGCTGGAAATTCCCCTGGGCCGACAATGGCAGGTACGTAGCCAGAGAATTAACCGGATTTAGTAGCCAACCGGTTACCAGACGCCGCGCCCTGCCTAAAAATATCGGTCGTCGAAACGTCAGCGAAGATAATCGAACAGCGACAGCGACGAGAGCTTCGAAAGCTCGCCTGCGTCGCCGACAGGATCGTCATCGTCTTCTGCAACTCGACCACCGCGGTCGGAATATCGGTATCTTCCAGCGCAGAGCGGGTCGCTTCGCGGTCGACGCCGGTATCCTTCAGGCGCGACGTCTCCAGATCGACCCGTGCCGCGCGCGCGCGAGCGAAGCCTGGACGGTCGACACCTGATCCGATGCCGCGCTGATGTCGGCCAGCGACGTATCGAGCGCATCCGGCGTGAAATCATCCGATTGCAACGCGGTCGCGATCGCGGCGAGCATCGCCAGCGTGTTGGTACCGCCCTCGATGCTGCCATCGGGGCGCGTCGTGCCACCGACCGTGAAGATCCGTGCCGCGGTCTCGTTCGCCTGCACGCTCTGGCCGTCGCCGATCGGGATACCCGACACCGGCTTGGAGGCGAGCGCATAGCTGCCGTCGGCGGCAACCGCCGCCGTGCCGTCGCCACCGCCGAACAGGGCCTGCCCGCGTGCGTCCTTGCCATTGGCGAGGCCGGTAAGCGTTGCGACGATCCCGGCGAGTTGTTCGCCGATGGCTTTGCGGTTTGTCGCGTTGAGCGTGCCGTTACGCGCCTGCGTCACCAGGGTGTTCGCGGTCTGGAGCTGGTCGCTGATCGCGCTGAGACTCGTATCGCCCTGCTTCAACACCGACGTAGCGGTGCCGAGATTGGCCGCATACGCCTTGTCGTCGGCGGTATCGCGCGCAAGCGTTGCGAGCCGCTGATAGGCGACGCTGTCCTGCGACGGCGCGGAAAAGCGCTTGGTCGTCGCGATCTGGGTCTGCAACGCATCCGCCCTGCCGGTGAGCGACGTCATCGTGCTCGCGGCACGATCGTAGAAGAGGCTGGTGGCGATCTGCATGGGCTTTACCGTAGATCGAGGATGGTCTGGAACGTGTCGCGCGCGGTCTGGATCACGCGGCTCGACGCCTGATAGGCCTGCTGGAAGCGCAGCAGGTCGACCGCTTCGCTATCGAGATCGACACCCGAGGCGGACGCAAGCGACGCGACCGCGCCATCGCGGATCGCGCCTTGCGCATCGGCGACCGTCTTGCGCTGTTCGAGCGCGGCGGCGTTGCCGGCAACGAGCAAGGTGGTCCGCGTCTCGAAGCCGCCGCTGGTGCGGACGGCCTGCAACGCCGACAGATTGGAGGCATCGCGCATACCGCCGGTCGCGCCGGCGGCGGCGATCCCGCGCGGATCGGTCAGCGAAACGGAGATGTCGGTCGGGCTGGTGCCAGTCGCGAACAACGCGGCACCCGGATTGCCGTCGAGGTCGCGTCCCTGCGCCTGAACCGCGTTGACCTGGGCGGTGAAGTCGCTGGCGATGCCGTTGAGCGATTCGCGCGCCGCGGCGATCCGCTGCGCGCCGTCCGCCATCCCGGCGAGCGCACCGCCCGTCGGCGACAGGTCGGACGTGACGCCGCCGCGTGTCACCGCGAACTGCACCGCGCCTTCGTCGTTGCGGGCGAACGACGCCTGCCCGCTTTCGTTACCCGCCACGAATACCGTGCCGGTCGCGCTGCCGAGCCGCACCGTCGCGCGCCCGAGATCGTCGAATGCCGTGCTGACATCGGTCAGCGTGCTCATCTGGTCGAGCAGTTGGTCGCGCTGATCGGCGAGCTGTGCCGCGCTCGACGAACCCGGCTGCGTGCGCGCGAGCCCGTCATTGACCTTGGCGAGCGCGGTGCCGAGCGCATTGAGCGACTGGACCGCCTGCGTTGCGGACGAATCGAGTTCGGTCGCGGCCGTATCGAGCGCCTTGCCGGTCGCGGCAAAGGCCTCAGCCGCGGTCTTCGCCGCCTCGAGCATCACCGCGCGCGCCGGGACCGAGGTCGGGTCGGCGGACAAGGTCTGCGCGGACCCGAAGAAACTGGTGAGCCGGTCGCCGAGCTTGTTGTCGCCGAGCGAGGATTCGATCCGGCTCATCCACGCGACACTGGTCTCGGTCTTGCCGAGGTCGGTGCCCGCGGAGCGCACCGCCTGCGATCGATACGCATCGGCGCTGCGGCCGACGCCGACGACGACCACGCCACTGCCGGTCGCCGAGTTGCGCGCGTTGATCCCGCCATTGACGGACGAAACCTCGGCGAGCGTCGTCGTCCGCCGGGTGTAGCCGACCGTCCCTGTGTTCGCGATGTTCTCCGACACCGTCGACAGCGCGGTCTGGTAGGCGCGAACGCCCGAGGCGCCGATCGAGAGGAGATCGCTCATGGCGGCGAACCTGCCGTGGGTTCGTTAAGATCGGATTGAGACTTTGCCAGGAAATCGGACATCGCCTTGCCGATGCCGAGCGGCGTGTGCTCGGCCATCGACTTCGCGACCAGCCCGTCCTGCATTTCGGTAAAGGTGTCGATCGCCTTCGAGATCGAACAGCGGATTGCTGAGCTTCGCCTGACGCATGCTCTTGAGCATCATGCCGGTAAAGACCGCCTCGAACTGCTGGCCCGCCTTGTCGAGATTGTCCTTCGACTTGAGCCGGCTCGTGTCGGTCGAGATGCCGGTGGTTGGCCCAGTCGTCGGCGTGGCCGTCGGCGTGGTCGTCAACGTGGCGGGTGCGTTGAGCGGGCTCACAGGACGATCAACTCGGCCTTGAGCGCGCCGGCTTCCTTCAGCGCCTCAAGGATCGCGACAAGGTCGGCCGGCGATGCGCCGATCGCGTTGACCGCCTTGACGATGTCGGCAAGCCGGGGGCCGGGGTTCAGCAGGAACATCGGGCGACGCTCCTCCTCGACCGCGACGGCGCTGTTCGGCGTGACGACGGTCTGGCCGCCGCTGAACGGGGCCGGCTGGCTGACCTGCGGCTTCTCGTCGATCCGCACCGTCATCTTGCCGTGCGTGATCGCCGCCGGGCCGACCCGGACCGCGGAGTTGATGACGACGGTGCCGGTGCGGGCGTTGACGATGACCTTGGCGGACGGCTCGGCGGAGACGACGTCGAGATTCTCGATCGTCGACATCAGCGTGGCGCGGATATCGGCACCGAACGGCGCGCGCACCGCGACGGAAACCGCGTCGATCGCCTGCGCGCTACCGAAGCCGAGCTTCGAATTGATCGCGCCCGCCACGTTCTGCGCGGTGGTGAAATCGGCACGGGCGAGGTTGAAGGTGAGCGTCGGCGCGCTGTCGAACCCGGTCGCGACCGCGCGTTCGACGGTGGCGCCCTCGGGGATGCGGCCGGTCGAGGGCACGTTGACGACGATCTTCGACCCGTCCGCACCTTCTGCGCCCAAACCGCCGACCGCGAGGTTGCCCTGCGCCATCGCGTAGATCTGGTTATCCGCGCCGAGCAGCGGCGTCATGATCAGGCTGCCGCCGCGCAGCGATGCTGGCCTTGCCCATCGACGCGACGGTGATGTCGAGCCGCTGGCCGGGCTTGGCGAACGGCGGCAGTTCGGCGGTGATCATCACGACCGCCGCGTTCTTCATGCCCGGGTTCGCGGACGGCGGCAGTTGCAGGCCGAAGCGCGATGCGACGGCTTTGAGCGACTGCACGGTGTATTCGAGATTGTCGTCGCCGGTGCCGGGCAGGCCGACGACGATGCCGTAGCCGGTCAGCTGGTTCGACCGGATACCCTGGAACCCGCCAAGATCCTTGATCCGGTCGGCCGAGGCCGGCGCGGCGATCAGGAGCGATGCGAGGAGAGTGGCGAGGAGACCTGCGAATAAACGAAACACGGCCTTTAGTCCTTTACCGTTCGTGCTGAGTAGCGACCGAGTAGGCGCGCAGCGGCGTATCGAGATGAGCTGGTCGGATCTTCCCCGGAAGATCCTGAACATGCCGGGGGCATGTTCACCAGCTCATCGTATCGAAGCATGGGTTCCGCGCGCCAACCTGTCCTTCGATACGAGCCCTCGATACGCGCCTTCGGCGCTACTCGGTCTCTACTCAGGACGAACGGGTTGGCGCTGACACGCGTGCCCTCACCCTTCGCCGCCTTCGGCGTCTCTCCCTCTCCCCTGAGGGGAGAGGGAGGGGCCCGGCCGGCACTTGCCGGGTGGGAAGGGTGAGGGCACGCCGCAGCATCAAAACGGGCTGACGACGGAGAAGAAGCGGCCGAGCCACCCCTGGCGGCCGGCGCGGGCGACGTCGCCCTTGCCGGTGTACGAGATTTGCGCGTCGGCCACGCGGGTCGACAGCACGCGGTTGTTGGCGTCGACGTCAGCGGTGCGGACCAGACCCTTGATCTTCAGGAACTCGTCGCCGCGGTTGAGCGTCACGCGCTTCTGACCCTGCACCAGCATCGTGCCGTTGGGATAGACCTGCGCGACCGTCACGCTGACCTCGCCCGAGAGCGAGTTCGCCTGGTCGGCGGCGCCGGTGCCGTTGAAATTGCGCCCGCCGCTGATCGAGGCATCGCTCTTGTTGAACAGGTTGAGCGCGCCGGTGGTCGGCGGCGTGATGCTCGCCCCGCCGTTGCTGTCGAGCTTCGAGCCCGACGACTTCGACGCGGCGGTCCGCTCGACCAGCACGATCGTCAGCGGATCGCCGACCTTCCGCGCGCGCCAGCCTTCGTACAGCGCGGCATAGCCGTCCTGCGCCTGGAAGATCGAGCCGGTTGCGACGACCGGGACCGGCTGGACCGGCAAGGGCCGCGCGACCGAGAAATCCTCGGGCGGTGCCTTCTTGCCGAAGATGCTGGCATCCGCCGACGACGGGCCGGCGATCGCCGCGATGGCGAGAAGCGAAATGAAAGTTGGGCGGATCATGCTGCGCTCCGCGATCAGATGTTCTGGTTGACGTATTTGAGCATGTCGTCGGTCGCCGAGATCATCTTCGAATTGACCTCGTACGCGCGCTGCGTCTCGATCATGTCGACGAGTTCCTCGACGACGTTGACGTTCGACGCTTCGAGCATGCCCTGCTTGATGTTGCCGCGGCCGTCCTGCCCGGCGATGCCGACATTGGCCGCGCCGCTGGCCGCGGTCTCGACGAGGTAGTTGTCGCCGGTCGCCTGGAGCCCTGCACCGTTCGGGAAACTGGCGACCTGGATCTGGCCGATCTGCGTCGCCTCGGTCTGGCCGGGCACGGTCGCCGACACGGTACCGTCCGAACCGATCGTGATCGCGGTCGTGCCCTCGGGCACGGTGATGCCGGGTTGCAGCTGATAGCCCTCGCTGGTGACCAGCAGGCCTTCCGCCGAGCGCGAGAAATTACCGGCGCGGGTATAGCCGAGCGTGCCGCCGGGCATCTGCACCTGAAAATAGCCGTCGCCGTCGAGCGCGAGATCGAGGCTGTTGCCGGTCGTCTGCATCGCGCCCTGCGTGTCGATCCGCGCCGTGCCCTGGAGCCGGACGCCGGTGCCGAGATTGAGCCCGGTCGCGTATTTCGTTTCCGCGGTGCTCTGCGTACCGGGCGTCGTGACGACCTGATAGGCGAGCGCCTCGAACGCCGCACGGTCCTTCTTGAAGCCCGTCGTGTTCACGTTGGCGAGGTTGTTCGAGATGACGCGCATGCGGGTATCCTGGGCGTCGAGCCCGGTACGCGCGATATGCATGGCTGCGGATGACATTCGTCGGTTCCTTCTAGCTCGGCAGGCGCATCAGCGATGCACCGCTTTCATCCATGTCCTTGGCGGACTTCAACATGTTGGCCTGGACTTCGTAACTGCGCTGGTTCTCGATCATGTCGACCAGCGCCTGCGTCATGTTGACGTTCGATCCCTCGATCGCGCCGCCCTGCACCTTCGCATCGAGATCCTCGGGCAGCGTGCCCCCGCCCTTCACGCGCAGCAAATTGTCGAGACCCTTGACCGTGTCCGACCCCTTGGTGTCGGCAAGCTTGAGCTTGTCGATCACCTGCGGGTTCTGCGCGTCGCCGCCCTGCGGGATGATCGAGATCGTCCCGTCGGCGGAGATCGACAGCGACTGGTAGGGCGGCAGGGTGATCGGCCCCCCGAGCCGATCACCGGATGCCCGTCGCCGGTCTGCAGCACGCCGGACGGCGCAACCTCCAGATCGCCACGGCGGGTATAGGCTTCCGAACCGTCCGACGCCTGCACCGCCAGCCACGCGGTGGTGCCGGTGATCGCGACGTCGAGCGGACGTCCGGTCAGCTGGATCGCACCCGGCGCACGATCGGCGTCGGTGACCTCTTCCGAGGTCGGCGCGCGCGCCTCGATCGTAGTGCCGTCGCCCTTCAGGTCGAGCCGGTCGAACACCACGCGGTCGGCGCGGAAACCCGTCGTCGACGCGTTCGCCATGTTGTTGGCGATCGCCGCCTGCGCCGCCATGTGCGCGCGCAGGCCCGTCGCCGCGGTGTAGACCAGCTTGTCCATTCAGGTTCCCCCGCCCCGCTATCGATCAGCTGCGGATGTTGAAGATGGTCTGCGAGATCTGGCTGGCGGTATCCAGGGCCTTCGAATTCGCCTGGAAATTGCGCTGTGCCGCGATCAGGCTGACCAGTTCCTCGGTGATGTCGACGTTCGACCGCTCGATCGTGCCCGACATCAGATTGCCGAACCCGTTCGAGCCCGCCTCGCCCAGCTTCGCCTCGCCCGACACGCCGGTCGACGACCAATAGCTGTTGCCGAGCTGGCGCAGGCCCTCCGGATTGGAGAAGTTGGCGAGCATCACCTGGCCGAGCGCCTGCGTATCGCCGTTCGAGAAGCTCGCCTTGACGATGCCCTTCTCGTCGATCGTCACGCCCTGGATCTGGCCGACCGCCTTGCCGTCCTGCGTCCGCGAGTTCACCGCAAACGCGCTTGCCTTCTGCGTGGTCGCGTCGCCCCCGAAGCTGAAGGAGATCTGCTGCGGGGTCGCCGAACCGGCGGTGGTGAACTCGTCATACGCGATCGGTGCGGTCGGGTCGGTCAGCTTGCCGGTTCCGTCGAACGTCATCGTCGACCCTGCGACGCCGCCGCTCAACAGTTCCTGGTCGCCGACGAAGCTGTGGACTTCCCACGTGCTCGGCGTGGTCGCGTCGGTCGATACCGAGGTGCGCTTGAAATAATTGGTCAGCGTCATCGCGTTGCCCGACGCGTCGTAAACGGTGGTCTGCGCCGACTGGTTGTAGCTCGACGGATCGAAGCGATCGAACGTGGCCGTGGTCGGCACCTTCGAGCTGGCGTTGAGGTTGACGCCCAGCGTGACCGCCTTGGTCGGTGCCGCCGTGCCGCTCGTCTCGGGCAACTGCAGGCTGATCGCCGACTGGAGCCCGGTGGCGACGACGCTGCCCGATCCGTCGACCGGATAGACCTGGAGATGGCTGCCGTTCGAATCGACGACGAAGCGGTCCGCATCGACCAGGAAGCCGCCGTTGCGCGTGAAGCTGACCTGCGACGAGCCGGTCTCGGGCTTCACCACGAAGAAGCCGTCGCCCGATACGGCGAGATCGAGCGCGTTCGCCGACTGGATCAGATTGCCTTGCGCGAACTGCTGGCGGTTGCCCTTGACCATAACGCCCGAGCCGACCTGCTGCGACGGCGCGACCGACACGCTGGAGGCGATCACGTCGGCGAAATCGGTGCGGCTCTTCTTGAAGCCGTTGGTCGAGACGTTCGCCAGATTGTGCGAGATCGTCGACATCTCGGTCTGCGATGCCTGGAGACCGGAAAGCGAAGTGTAGAAGGACATGCGTTTAACTCCTTGAAATCGAGGGTGCGATCAGCCGATCTGGCGGACTGCGCTGACCGGCACTTCGCCGATCCCGGAAGGGTGAGGATGGTGGTACCGGTGGTGGTCGAGACCGACTGGACGGGTGCCCAGACCAGCCCGGTCGCGGCGACCGCGGTGCCGTTGTTCTGGGCGTTGATGCTGACCGTGAACGGGCCGCTGCCGGCGTCCGCGCCGGTCGAATCCTTGCCGTCCCAGTCGTAGCCGACGGTGCCCTTGGCCTGCGCGCCGAGCGGCATCGTCTTCAGCGCGACGCCGTTCATATCGCTGATCGTGACGTTGACGCCGGTCGCGGCACCCGCCAGCTCGACCGAGCCCGCGATGCCGCCACCGGTACGCCCGTACGCGGTGCTGCCCTCGGTCAGGACGGTCTTGCCGACATACCCCATCGCATCGCTGGCGCTGGTCGCGCCGAGCTTGTCGGAGATCGCCTTCATCGTCGTGTTCATCTCGGAGATGCCGGCGAGCGAAGAGAACTGCGCCATCTGGGCGACCATCTGGGTGTTGTCGACCGGGTTGAACGGATCCTGGTTCTGCATCTGCGCGGTCATCAGCTTCAGGAAGTCGTTCTGGTTGAGCGTGCCCGACTCGGCGGCCGTCGTGGTCTTCGGCGCGGCCGCGGTCGAAGAGCGCGTGATGCCGATGTTGGACAGCGTGGTATCGAAGGAGGATGCCATGATCAGCGACCTAGCTTGAGGGTATCGATGATGAGCGACTTGGCCGTGTTCATCACTTCGATGTTGTTCTGGTAGCTGCGGGCGGTCTCCATCATGTCGACCATCTCGCGGGTTTCATCGACCGCCGCCTCGAAGATGTTGCCATCCTTGTCGGCCATCGGATTGTCGGGATCGTAGCGCTTGGTCGGCGCTTCACCGGCAGTGACGACGCGCTCGACGTCGACCGTCGACATGCCGCTGGCAGCGTCGAAGCTGGTGCGGAACACGGGCTTCATCGTCTTGTACGCGGCCTCTGCGCTCCCGGCGGTGCCGCCGGCATTGGCGAGGTTCGACGCGGTCGTGTTCATCCGGACGAGCTGCGCGGACATCGCGCGGCCGGCGACCTGGAAGATCGTCATGGGCTGGTTGGACATCTTATTCCCCTTCAGCGCGCGGGTGATCTGGCCGATCCGCCCGTTCAGGAACGACAGCGTCGTCTCGATACTGGACGGCGTTCTCGGCGAACGCGGTCTGCTCCTGGCTGAGCTCGACGGTGTTGCCGTCCATCGAGGTCTGCGTCGGGATGCGGTATTTGGTTGCCGCATCGGTGCCGCCATCGTGCTCGACCGCGGCGAGCGCCGCCTGGAAATCGATGTCGCGCGCCTTGAAGCCGGGCGTCGACGCGTTGGCGATGTTCGACGCCAGCACACCCATGCGCTGCGAGCGCACCTCGAGTGCCGCCCCATGAACTCCGAAAAGCGTGTCGCCTGACACAAGCCCGTCTCCTGGCGCACCGATTGCGCAACCGGACATAAGCAATGGCCGTGCCAGTTTTGGCGGTGAGGGTGGCGGATGGCGGTTTGCCGGGTCGCGGCAAGGGGGCGGCAAGGCGAACGGCAAGCGGTTGCCGGTGTTGCAGGGTTGGCCGGCAAGGCGGTTGCCGCTTGATGGTCGAGGGCGGCAAACCGAACTGCTCTACCGTGCGCCTGCTATGTTTCCCCGCGAAGGCAGGGATCCAGCCTGGGCTCCCGCCTTCGCGGGAGAACAAGGAAGTGAGGGCTGTCGCTGGCCTTCCACCACCCCGGCGAAGGTCGGGGCCCAGTTGGAGAGGTCGCAGTAACGACGCGCGCGCTCAGTGAGCGATGTTCCCCAACTGGGCCCCGGTCTTCGCCGGGGTAGTGCACCGGGGTGGGCCGCCGGGGTGGGGCTGAATGGCCTTCTTCCCCCTCCTCGTGAAGGGAGGGGCCGAGGGTGGGGGGGCCGCTTGGCAAGCGCATCGGATGCCAACAAACCCACCCACCCCTAGCCCCTCCCTTCACGAGGGAGGGGAACAGAAGATCAGGGCCCCGGCATGACGGAGGACTTGAGACTTCGGCAGCGCCCACACAATCCGGCACACCCCTTGCATCACCCCACGCACATGATCACGCTCGCCCAACTCCTCGACCCTGCAGCACTCGCCATCGTCGGTGGCGGCACGGTGCTGGCGGTCGTCCTCCGCACCCCCTTCCGCGATCTCGGTCGCGCGCTCGCCGCGGTCACGACGCTAGGCCGCGGCCGGTTCGATGCCGACCCGTTGCTCCAGCAGATCACCGCGCTCGCCCGCATCGCCAAGCGTCACGGCGTGATGGCACTCGATCGCTCGGTCATCACCGACAGGGACGTCGCCGCGGGCATCGCCGCGATCGTCGACGGCGCCTCGGCCACCGACGTCGCGACGCTCGTCCAGCACCGCCGGCGCGCCCGCATAGAGCGCCACGTCGCCGCCGCCGACGTCTGGGCCGGCGCCGCGGAGGTCGCCCCCGCGATGGGCATGGTCGGCACGCTGATCGGCCTCGCGCAGATGTTCGCGACGATGAGCGATCCCGGCGCGATCGGCGGCGCGATGGCGGTGGCGCTGCTCGCCACGCTGTACGGCGCGCTGTTCGCCAACCTCGTCTTCATGCCGATCGCCAACCGCCTGCGCGCACAGGGCCGCAACGAGGCGTTCGAACGCGCACGGATCGAAGCGCCGCTCGTGGCGCTCGCCGAACGCGAGACGCCGCGCGGGTATGTGGCACCCCATCCCGCTCCAAGCCTGGCGACCGTCGCGTGAACGCCAGCGAATACCCCGACGCGCCGACCGGCAAGCCGCTCTGGCTGATCACGCTCGCCGACCTCGCGCTGTTGCTGGTCGGCTTTCTCGTGCTCCTGCAGGCGGCCCAGCATATCGGCGGAAAAGACCTCGCCAAGGGCATCCGCGAAGGCTTCGGCGCGAACGATGCGGAGCCGGCGCCGATGCCCGTCGCCGCCGCCGGCATCCTCGATTTCGCACCCGGCTCGGCGATCCTGCCGACCACGCCCGGCGCGCTGGTCGCCTGGGCGCGCGAGGCCGCGCGTGATCCCCGCGTCATGCTCACCGTCACCGGCTCGACCGACGGCACGCCCGCCGATATCGACCGCGTCACCGGCAGCGCCGCGATCCTCGCCGCCGACCGCGCGCGCACCGTCGCCGCCGCGCTGGCCGCGGTCGCGCCGTCGCGTGTCGCGATCGTCACCGCCACCAAGCCCGGCCGCCGCGCCGCCATCGTCTCCGTCGCCTTCGTCGGCGAACCGCTTAGGACAAAGCCATGATCCTCCCGCTCCTGCTCGTCGCCGCCAGCTTTCAGGATACCAGCGCGCTCGATCGCTCGGTCGCCGCCTTTACCGGCCGCCCGACCGGCGCCGAGGGTGGCGCGCGCACGCCGGTCGACGCGCGATTGCGCCTCGCGACCTGTCCGACGGTGTCGCTGTCGTGGCGGACAGAGCAGCATGATGCGGTCGTCGTCTCCTGCGCCGGCCCGGCGTGGCGGATCTTCGTGCCGGTCATCCGGCCGGCGAACGCCCCGCCGCGATCGCCGCGTCGTTCGTTCCCGTCGCCAAGGCCGCACCGGTCATCAAGCGCGGCGATCCGATCGTGATCGAGGCCGGCACCGAGGGCTTCTCGATCAGCCGCGAGGGCGTCGCGATGGGCGACGCAGCCCCCGGCGGCCGCTTCATGGTCAAGGTCGACGCGACGCGCACGCCGGTCCAGGCGATCGCCGTCGAGGCGGGCCGTGCGACGCTGCCCGGTTGGTCGAACTAGGGTTGGTCGAACTAAATTTGGCAGACAGATTAATTTCGCTAAAGCTTTTCGCCATGCGGCCGTTCCTCCTGTTGTCATCGCAAACCAAAGGATGCGGACATGGTGGACTCGATCGGTGCGAAGCCGTCAGTAGCAGGAGATCGCTCCGTCGCGCGCGTCGCCGCCGCGACGCCGACGACGGCCGTGCAGACCCCGGTACAGCCCCAGCCCCAAGCGCAGGCCTCGGTGCGCTCGGATCTCGCTGGCGCTGGCCAAGTCGATGGCATCCGCCCCGCCGGTCAATGCGTCGCGCGTCGCCGAGATCAAGAAGGCGATCGCCAGCGGCAATTTCCCGATCCTCCCCGCGACCATCGCCGATCGGCTGATGGCGTTCCGTCTGGACTGGACTTCGAATGACAAGGCGTGATGCCCTGATCCGCGTGATCGACGCGCTGCACGCAGAGATCGCCGCGCTGAAATCGAACGACGTCGCCAGCCTGGAGCGCGCGACCGCGGACAAGCTCGCCGGGATCGAACAGATCGCAACGCTCGGCACCGGGCCGGCGGGCACCGAGATCCGCGAGTTGGCCGACGAGGCCAACCGGCTCAACGAGACCTGCCGGATCTACACCAACTTGATGGCGGCAAATGTCCGCCGCCGCCTGCAAACCCTGACCGGCGACGGCGCCGTTGCCGGGTATCGGCCGGGACTGAGGGCGGCGTACGCGTAGTCTTACGCCCCTCCCTGGAAGGGAGGGGTTGGGGGTGGGTCGGCTTCCCCAACTTCGAACCGTCGAGGCACAAGCCGGCCGACCCACCCCTGCCCCTCTCTTCCAGGGAGGAGGCCGTCGCAGATCGAACGATCGTAGCGGTCAAATACTAAAACTGGCACGCCCTTGCTAAGGACCCCCTGAACCAGGGGCACCGCACACGGGCATGACCGTCAATCCTATCACTACCGGCCGGATCCAGTCCGCGATCGCGCTTGCGAGCAGCAAGACGGGCGTGGATTTCGACTATTTGTTGGGCCAGGCGAAGCTTGAGAGCGGGCTCAACGCCAATGCCAAGGCCGGCACCTCGAGCGCATCCGGCCTCTACCAGTTCATCGAACAGAGCTGGCTCTCCGTCGTCAAGAAGCATGGTGCCGAGCACGGCATGGCCTGGGCTGCGAACAGCATCGGCCAGTCGTCGAGCGGCCGCCTTTCGGTCGGCGACGCGGGCACCAAGGCGGCTATCCTCGCGCTGCGAAACGATCCGAACGCCGCCTCGCTGATGGCCGCCGAATACGCCTCGGACAACAAGGCCTCGCTCGAAAACACGCTGAACCGCCCCGCGTCGGGCACCGACCTATACATGGCGCATTTCATGGGCCTCGGCGGCGCGACCAAGTTCCTGAAGACGATGCAGGCCAACCCGCAGGCGAGCGGCGCCGCGCTGTTCCCCGCCGCCGCCCGCGCGAACCACAACGTCTTCTACGATTCGAACAACCAGCCGCGCACGCTGTCGGCGATCTACGACCGCTTCGCCGACAAGCTCGGTGGTGCCGCCGCAGGGGCAAGCGCCACCGCAACGCCCACCAACTTCGCATCGCAAGCGCTCGAACTGGGGGGCGACATGGACGGCAGCACGGTCATCACCGGCAGCAACGAAAGCGCCGACGACGCGCTCGCCTGGGCCACGACTGCGATGGGCAAGTTCACGGGCCGGACGACGCAGGCCGCCGCCAGCATCCTGCGCCCGACGCCCGACACAGCGCGGCTCGCCTACATGATGCTCGCACGGCTCGGCGGCTAAGCGATGAACCGCATTCTCTCCAACGCCAGGGCGTCCGTCCTGCCGCTCGCGATCCTGTTGCTCGTGCTCGTCATGGTCGTGCCGATCCCGGCGTTCATGCTCGACATCTTCTTCGTGGCGAACATCGCGATCAGCCTGGCCGTGCTGATGGTCGCGCTCAACGCGCAGAAACCGCTCGATTTCTCCGCCTTCCCGACCGTCCTCCTGTTCGCCACGCTGTTCCGCCTCGGCCTCAACGTTGCCTCGACCCGCATCGTGCTGGTCCACGGCCATGAGGGCGAGGCCGCGGCGGGCCACGTCATCGAAGCGTTCGGCACGTTCCTGATCGGCGGCGATTACGTCGTCGGCATCTTCGTCTTCGCGATCCTGATGATCATCAACATGATCGTCGTTACCAAGGGCGCCGGCCGCGTGTCGGAAGTCAGCGCACGCTTCACGCTCGACGCGCTGCCCGGCAAGCAGATGGCGATCGACGCCGACCTCAACGCCGGCCTGATCACCCCCGACGAAGCCAAGGCACGCCGCGTCGAAGTCTCCACCGAAGCCGATTTCTATGGCTCGATGGACGGCTCGTCGAAGTTCGTGAAGGGCGACGCGGTCGCGGCCATGCTGATCCTCGCCGCCAACATCATCGGCGGGTTAATCCTCGGCCCCGTCAGCCACGGCATGACGATCGCGGATGCGGCGCACAACTACATCCTGCTCGCGATCGGCGACGCACTCGTCGCGCAGTTGCCGTCGCTGATGCTGTCGATCGCCGCCGCCTCGATCGTCACCCGCGTAACCTCGGACAAGGATCTCGCCGGCCAGATCGGCGGCCAGTTCGGGTCGCCTCGCACCTGGACGCCGGTCGCGGTCATCCTCGCGCTGCTCGGCATTTTGCCCGGCATGCCGCACATGGTGATCCTGCCGGCAGCCGCGATCGCCGGGTTCGCCGCGTGGAAGCTGCGCCAGATCGAACTGCGCCCTGCCCCCGTTATGGTCGTCCCCGTCGAGACGATCGACCAGTCGAGGATCGGCTGGGACGAGGTCACCGACGGCATGCAGGTCAATCTCGACATCGGCTACGGCCTGGTGCCGCTCGCCGACGAGCGTCGCGGGTCGCCACTGATGAGCCGGATCACCGGCGTCCGCCGCCAGCTGTCGAAGGAACTCGGCTTCGTCGTGCCGCAGGTCCGCGTTCGCGACGACATCAACCTCGCGCCGTACGTCTACCGCATCCTCGTGAACGGCGTCGTCGTCGGCGAGGACACCGTGTCGCCCGACGAGATGCTCGCGCTCGACACGGGGCAAGCGTTCGGCGACCTGTTCGGCAAGAAGGTCAAGGACCCCACCTTCGGGCTCGACGCGACCTGGGTCGATGCGAGCGACGCCGATGCCGCGACCGGTGCCGGCTATCTCGTGGTCGATCCCGGCACGGTGATGGCGACGCACCTCAACCACCTGCTCGGCCAGAACGCGTCCGAGCTGCTCGGCCAGGACGAAGTGCAGGCGCTGCTCGACGGTCTCAAGGAGCGCGCCGCGCAACTGGTCGCCGCACTCGCGCCGTTGCCGATCACGACGCTGACGCAGGTCCTGAAAGGGCTGCTCGCCGAGAACGTCCCGCTCAGGGAATTCCGTCGCATCGCCGGCGCGATCGCGGTCGCGGCGCAGCGCACGCAGGACGCCGAGGAGATCATCGAGACGATCCGTCCCGAGCTCGGCGCGCTCATCATCCAGAAACTGTGCGGCGTGCGCGAACCGCTGCGCGTCATGACGTTGGAGGGTCAATTGGAAGGTCTGCTCGGCCAGGCGATGCGCGCCGATCAATCGCGCCGCCACGTCATCGAACCCGATCTCGGCCGCCGCATCGTCGAGGCGCTGCAACGCGCCGCCGAACCGCTGATCGCCGAGGCGAAGCCGTTCGCGCTGGTCGTCCAGCCGGCCATCCGGATCGCCATCCGCAAGCTGGTGCGGACCTGCCTGCCCGATACGCCGGTGCTGTCGTTCTTCGAAGTGCCCGAGGAGAAGGCGGTGGAAGTCGTCGCGGTCATCGGCGCTTCCCAACAGGCGCTGGCGGCATGAGCGCGCTGCCGATGCGCGGCGCGTTCGCCGATGCCCAGCCTTTCACGGGCCAGCCTCTCACCTATCGCCCGCACCAACGCCCCGGCGGCGACACGGACCAGCTCGTGAAGCAGCACCTGCCGCTGGTCCGCCGGATCGCGTGGCACGTCCATGGCAGCATGAGCAGCAGCGTCGAGATCGAGGATCTGATCCAGGTCGGCCTGGTCGCGCTGGTCGAGGCCGCCGCGAATTTCGATGAACGCGGGCTTCCGTTCAAGACCTACCTTATCACGCGCTTGCGCGGCAGCATGATCGACGAACTCCGCCGCCAGGCCACGAGCACGCGCGGCGCAATGCGTCGCCGCCGCCAATACGCCGAGGCGATCTCGACGCTCACCGCCCGCACGGGGAAAGCCCCGGAGAAGACATGATCGCAGAGCATATCGGCGTGACGATCGAAAAACTCCGCACCGACTACGTCACCGCCGACGCACTCCGCTTCGACTCGATCGACGAGATGTATGCGGACGACCTGCCGTGGTTCGCCGACGACACGCCCGACGCGTTCGAGCAGCTCGCCGACAGCGACATGCGCGAGGCCCTGATCAAAGCGATCACCGCACTCCCCGAACGCGAGGCGCAAGTGATCCAGCTCTACTATGTCGAGGAACTCAACCTAGAAGAGATCGGCGAAGTCTTCGGCGTCGGCTCGGCACGGGTCTGCCAGATCAAGGCATCGGCGCACGCAAAGTTGAAGAAGGCCCTCGCCCGGCAAATCTGAATTCGCCTGAGCCGCGGAAGGAAGTGTTGACTCCGATACGGAGCCACCTCCTGTATACGCTCGCCTGTGCAGGTAACATCATGCTCACCGAACCATTCGGGGGGCATCCATGTCGTACAGGAACTATGCTTTAGCAGGCGCTGCGATACTGGCCGTCGCGCCGGCTATGGCGATGGCGCAATCCGGCGCGACCGATTCCCAAGACCGATCCCGCACATCCACGCGTGGCGATCCGGCAAGGTCGGAACCTGCTGATGAAAAGCCGGCCACCGGCGCGAAGGATGACGACGATGACCGAACTCCGGGAGCAACCAACGACTTCGCCGGCCTGAAATTCGGCGTCGGAATCTCGTTCACGCTCGCCAACGGCGATCGCGATCGGGTGAGCGACGCGTCGATCGTCAACGGGATCGTTCGCGTCAACGACGAGGATAACGGCCGAGCCCGGATCATGCTCGAATCTCATTACTTTTTCACGCCTGGTAACCCGCCCGAGCAGGAGACCTGGGGCGTCGGCCCGTTCATCGCGCTTCAGCCGGGAACGAAGGACATCATCGAATCGGTCGGCATCGGGGTGATGGTGGGCTTCCGTCGCGGCACGGGTGACGAGAGCTTCAATCTCGGCATCGGTGCGGTAGTGGATCCGAACACGCGCGTGCTCGGCGACGGTATCGTTGCTGACTTACCCCTGCCTCCAGGCGAGACCAACGTGCGCTATAAAGAGGAAATGAAGACCGGAATACTGATCATATCGTCGTTTTCGTTTTGATAGCGCGCTTGGTTGCCGAGCTTGGCGCAATGGACGTGCAGCCAAATACGCGAAAACCCCGGTAGCTTGCGCCACCGAGGTTTTCTCCGCCCCCAGCTTCTGGGAAGCAAGGCGGGTCCGATCGGCACCGACACCCTTTGGGGGCGGTGCCGGTGCCGGTCCGGATTACTGAAGCAGCTTCAGGACGCTCTGCTGGCTCTGGTTCGCCTGGCTCAGCATCGCGGTCGATGCCTGGCTCAGGATCTGGGCCTTGGCGAGCGCGGTCGTCTCGGACGAGAAATCGGTGTCCTCGATACGGCTCTTGGCGTCCGACAGGTTGGTCGAGTTCGAGGTCAGGTTGTTGACCGCCGACTGGAGCTGGTTCTGCGCCGCGCCGAGCGATGCACGACGGTTGGATACGAGCGAGATTGCATCATCATAATCGCTGAGGTCGCCACCCGCTGCGATCGTGGTCGTCGCGGGGGCCTGCAACAGTCGTTGCAATTACAACGCTGCCGACGCCGCCAGTAAGACTGGATCCTGTGCCCGTCGCAGCTTCGGCAAGGCTCGTTCCGAGATCCAACTCGATGACGTCGCTCGCATTCGCGCCAGCCTGGATATCGATTTTCTTCGCCGTCGTAGTAGTTGCTGGGGCGACCGGCGCAGTACCTGAAAACAGTTTCACGCCGTTAAATTCAGTGTTGGTGAGGACGTTCGTGATCTGCTTGGCCAACGAATCCTGCTCTAGCTTAATGTTGGCTTGGTCGCTGACAGAATACGTGCCGTTGCCCTTCTGAACTTCAAGTTCGCGCATGCGCTGAAGGTTGTTCGTCACTTCTTCGAGTGCGCCTTCTGCTGTCTGGGCCATCGAGATGCCGTCGTTGGCGTTGCGAATGCCCTGGTTCATGCCACGAATCTGCGAAGTCATCGACGATGCGATGGCAAGCCCTGCTGCGTTGTCCTTGGCCGAGTTGATGCTCTTACCGGTCGACAGGCGCTCCATCGAGGTCGCGAGAGCGTTGCTGGCTGCGTTTGAAGCGTTGGCCGCGCGCATGGCCGAGACGTTGGTACCAATGACAGTCATAGCGAAATCTCCGTAAATGTTCCGACGATCCGCGCCGCCCCCATGGCGAAAACCCCGTGCCGTCGAGATGAGTAACGGCCGCCTTCCCGACGACTTAAGAGAAAAATTGCCCCTCGCGTACGGGTTCGCACACGGGCTCGCACGCTGGCTCGCACAGGGGCGTACGCGCGGTCGTGCACGGGCAAGCGCACCGCGTGTGTCCGCGCGGACGCGCCCGGACAAAATTTGCCGGTGGACGGCAGCGTTTAACCACAAGTTTACCAACCTGGGTGCACTTCTCGAATCGTCCAGGGGGAACACCATGCGTTCGATTTTTCCGTCAGCCGCAGTCACTTCGCGGAAATATGCGCTCGTCTCGTCGCTTCGTGCGCAGGGGTTCGGCGTAGGCTCGTTCGAGACGGCACAGCCGGGAGCGAACGACCTGTTTCTGGTGGCGGACGGCGAGGGCATCACCGCCCCCGCCCGCACCGTCGTGATCGGCTGCGAAGGTCGTGAAGTGACCCCGTCGCGTGACGGTGCGCCGGCGCGGATCAGCTTCGCCGCCGAGGACACCGCGGTCGGCAACGGCTTCGCGCGCGCCCTGATCGGC
Organism: Sphingomonas sp. AC411; assembly: GCF_979253035.1. NCBI lineage: Bacteria > Pseudomonadati > Pseudomonadota > Alphaproteobacteria > Sphingomonadales > Sphingomonadaceae > Sphingomonas > Sphingomonas sp. AC411. Next base: position 2,605,978 of record NZ_CEEDAQ010000001.1, read on the forward strand.
GGCCCGGAAATGCCGACCGCCGCCGACCCTGAATCACTCGCGCTGCTCGCCCTCGCGGAGCGCGTCGCCGCCGCCGACATCACCGTGCTGATCAACGGCCCGACCGGCACCGGCAAGGAAGTCCTGGCGCGCGCCATCCACAACGGGTCGGCACGCAAGGACAAGCCGTTCATCGCGATCAACTGCGCGGCGCTCCCCGAATCGATGCTGGAGGCGCTGCTGTTCGGGCACCAGAAGGGCGCGTTCACCGGCGCGTCGTCGGGCGGCGACGGCTTCTTCCGCGCGGCAAACGGCGGCACGATTTTGCTGGACGAAATCGCCGAGATGCCACTGCAACTGCAGGCCAAGCTGCTCCGCGTTTTGCAGGAGCGCGAGGTCGTGCCGCTCGGCGCGTCGGTGCCGCAGCCGATCGACGTCCGCGTCATCGCCTGCGCCAACCGCGATCTCCACGCCGAAGTCGCCGCCGGCCGGTTCCGCGCCGATCTCTATTACCGCCTCGCGGTGTTCCCGCTCGCGACCAAGTCGCTGGCCGAGCGCCCGCAGGATATCCCCGCGCTCGCCGCGACGCTGATCCTGCGTCACGCCGGCAACCGCAACGTCATTCCCTGGCCGAGCCATGCGGCGATCGAACAGCTGATGCTGCACGATTGGCCCGGCAACGTCCGCGAGCTAGAAAACGTGATCCAGCGCGCGCTGTTGTTCTGCGGCGGCGACACGATCGAGGCGAGCCACATCGTGTTCGACCGCCCCGTGTCGATGACGTTCCAGCGGAGTGCACCAGTCACGTCGATCGCACCTGTGGCGCCGAACGAACCCGAAACTCTCGGAAACATCGTCCAGATGAGCGAGTTCGCCGCGATCCGCGAGACGCTCAAGGCCTGCAACGGCAGCCGGATCGAGACCGCGAAACGCCTCGGCATTTCCGAACGCACGCTGCGCTATCGCCTCGCCAAGGCGCGCGAGCAGGGTGACGATATCGGCAGCGTCCATAACTGGGCCGCCTCGGCATGAGCGGCGTGTCCGGAATCGGTGCCAGTGCAGGTGGGGGCGCGATGAGCGTCGACCGCGTCATGGCGCTGCGCTCGCAGATCCTCGAACGCAACCAGGCGCTCTCTCGCGCTGGTGCCACCGGGAACGTCGCGCCGACCGAGATGGTCAAGCCGACCAGCTTTGCCGACACGATGGAAACCGCGCTGAAGAGCGTGAACGATGGCCAGACCCAGGCTGCCAAGCTCAGCGAAAGCTATGAGCGCGGCGAGACGGTCGACATCGCGAAAGTGATGCTCGCCCGCCAGCAGGCGTCGGTCGGGTTCGAGGCCACGTTGCAGGTCCGCAACAAGCTGCTGTCCGCCTACAAGGATATCATGAGCATGCCGGTCTGACATGAGCACCGCACTCATCCCCGCTTCGTCTGGTGCAACCGAACGGTTCGCCAACCCCTCCAGCAGATCAAGGGCGTGTTCGCGCAGCCGGCCGTCCGCCGCTCGCTGCCGATGGCGCTGATGGTCGGCCTGATCGCCGCCGCCGCGCTTGCGTGGATGAGCCTGTCGACGCCGCCACAGAAGACGCTGTTCAGCGGCCTGCCGGATTCGGACAAGGCCGCGGTGACGTCCGCGCTGACCACAGCGAACATCAAGAGCCACATCGACGAAGGCACCGGCGCACTGACCGTCGGCGAGGACGATTACAGCCGCGCGAAGATGCTGCTGGCGGGCCAGGGCCTGCCGAAGGCGGCGCCGGGCGGCTATGCGATCCTCGACCAGTTGCCGATGGGCGTTTCGCGCGCGGTCGAAGGCGAACGCCTCCGCCAGGCCCGCGAGTCCGAGATGGCGAAGTCGATCGAGGAGATCGATGCGGTCGCCGAGGCGCGCGTGCATCTCGCCATGCCGGAAGCGTCGGTGTTTGTCCGCGACAACGCTGCGCCGTCGGCGTCGGTGATCCTCAAGCTTCAAGGCGGGCGTTCGCTCAGCGATGCGCAGGTCAGCTCGATCATCAATCTCGTCGCCTCGTCGGTGCCGGGCATGAAGCCCGAGGCCGTGACGATCGTCGACCAGATGGGCGCGCTGCTCACCAAGGCCGGCGGCAACGACGGCGCGGGCGCCGCGAGCGACGCGCGGATCGATATCCAACGCCGGATCGAGGACAAGTATCGCACCCAGTTGATCGCGCTGCTCACGCCGCTGGTCGGCGCAGGCAATTTCACCGCGGAAGTGCAGGCCGACGTCAATCTCGACGAGAGCCAGGCGACGCGCGAAAGCTATGAGAAGCAGGGCGTCCTGCGTGCCGAGACGGGTAACTGGACCGGCAATCAGAGGGACGGCGCGGGCGCTGCTCCAGGCGGTATTCCGGGTGCGCTGAGCAATACGCCGCCGGCCGCGAGCACGCTGTCGACGCCACAGCCGGCGACGGGCAATCCCGGCGCCGCCGCGCAGCCGGTCGCCGGTGGCGCTGCGCCCGATGCGATGAAGCAGTCCGACCAGTATCAGCGCGCCTACGACCTCGGCCGCGAAGTGTCGGTGACGCGCGCGACGCCGGGCGGGGTCAAGCGCCTCTCGGTCGCCGTGCTCCTGCGCGATCCCGAAAAGGGTCGCCGCACCGCGATGGAGATCAACCAGATCAGCGATCTCGTGAAGAGCGCGGTCGGCTTCGACCAAGCCCGCAACGACAACGTGACGGTCATCAGCCGCAAGTTCGCCGGCGCCACCGATGCCGCCGCCGGCCCGGCCTGGTACGACAATGCCTGGCTGCCGGTGCTCGCCCGCAACGGCACCGCGATCGTGATCGCGCTGCTGGTGCTGCTGCTCGGCGTCCGCCCGATCGCCAAGGCGCTGATGAAGAAGCGCGAGGACGCCACGACGCGTCCCGCCTTCGGGCAGCCGATCGGCGAGGTCGATGGCGACGGCGCGGCTGCGGGGATCGGCGTTGCCGCCCCCGTCAGCCTCGACCAGCTCGAGAACACGCGCGGCTATGACGACCGGATCGGTGCGGTCCGCGGCTTCACGCGCGACAATCCGACCCGCGCGGCGCTCGCCGTACGCGACATGATCAAGGCGGACGCCAAGTGAGCGAGGTCGTTCTCCGCACCTACACCGGCGTCGAGCGCGCCGCGGTGCTGATGATGCTGGTCGGCGAGGAGGAGGCCGCGGCCATCCTCCAGAAGCTGGAGCCGGAAGAAGTGCGTCAGCTCGGTGCGGCGATGTTCAAGGTCGCCGACGTGTCGGAGCAGGAAGTCGAGGACGTGCTGGACGATTTCGTCGACCGCGCCCGCGAGCGGACCGCGATCGGCTTCGACCCGCGGCCCAAGATCGAGGCGGTGATGAACCGCGCTTTGGGTCGTGAAAAGGCCGAGAGCGTACTCGCGCGGATCACGCCGGCCGAGGCGGCGTGCGAACTCGAACTGCTCGACTGGCTCGACGCGCCCGAGATCGCGGCGATGATCGAGAAGGAGCATCCGCAGATCGCCGCGGTGCTGATCGCCAATCTCGATGCGTCGGTCGGCGGCCAGGTCCTCGAACTGCTGCCCGACGCGGTCCAGCCCGACATCCTCCACCGCATCGCACGGCTCGGGCCGATCACGCCCGAAGCCGTCGATACGCTGCGCACGCTGCTCGCCAACCGCACCAGCACGGGGTCGACCGGCGCCGGCGTCACGCTGGGTGGCACACGTGAGGCGGCGAAGATCCTGTCCGGTGCGCGCAAAGCGACCGAACAGCGGGTCATGCCGAAGCTGTTCAAGATCGACCGCGACGTCGCAAAAGCGATCGAGGAAGCGATGTTCGTTTTCGACAACCTCCTGGAACTCGACGACAAGAATCTGGGCACGCTGATCCGCAACGTCGACAGCGAGATCCTGACCAAGTCCTTGAAGGGCGTCGACGAGACGATTCGCAACCGTTTCCTCGGCTGCATGTCGGCGCGTGCCGCCGACGGCATTCGCGACGAGATGGAAGCACGCGGGCCGATGAAGCTCGCCGAAGTGCTCGAAGCGCAAAAGGCGATGATCGCGATCGCGCGCGGGCTCGCCAAGGACGGCACGATCCAGATGGGCGGGGGCGAAGACGATTATGTCTAACGGCTTCACCGCGGGCTTCGCGTCGCGTCACACGACGACGGCGCACGTCCTGGCGAGCGCGTTCGCGCCGCCGTCCGGGTTCGCCGCGGCGGATATCCGCGAGCGTGCGGCACCACGTCCGACGAGCAATTTCTCGTCGCCGAGCTTCACCTCGCAACCCATCACGGAGACGAGTGCGCCGAAACATTTCAGCCCGGCGGACAAGGACGTGAACCCGACCGCGGGCTGGGATCCGCTCGATCCGGTCAGCGAATCCTCGTTCATCGATCCGCTCGCCGACGCGCATGCCGCCGGTTACGCCGAGGGTCTCGCCGCTGCGGCCGCTGCCGCGCGGGACGCTGGAGCGCGCGACACCGCGTTGCTCGGCGATCTCGCCAGCGCGCTGGGCGGCGACCGGATCGACCGCGAGCGCGTCGCCGCCCAACTCCGCCAGACCGTGCTGTTCCTGGTCTCGAAACTGGTCGGCGAAGTCGGCATCGCGCCCGACGTCCTTGCCGGCCGGATCGAGACCGCCGCCGAACTCCTGTCGGACTCCGCCGAATCGGCGCTGCTCCGCGTCCACCCGGACGATGTCGCATTGCTCGAAGGCCGCCTGCCGAAAACGATCTTCGCCGCGGGCGATCCGGGCGTCGCGCGCGGCAGCTTCGTACTCGAAAGCGCATCGACCATCGTCGAGGACGGCCCCGAACTCTGGCTCGATCAACTCGCACAGGCGATCGACCGCGTGCCGGTGCCCAAATGCTGAACCGCTTTACCGCCGACTATCTCGAAACCCTCTCCAACGCAGATTTCGTCGCCAAGCCAAGGTCTCGGGCCGTCTCGCCTCGTTCGACGGCCTCCTCATGGAAGCGGTCGGCCTGACGTTGCCGGTCGGCACCGTCTGCCAGGTCGGCGAAGGCGCGGCGAGCGTCGAGGCCGAGGTCATCGGCTTCCGCAACGGCCGCACGTTGATGATGAACCTGGGTGGCCCCGCCGCGCTACTGCCGCGCGCGCCGGTCAAGCCGATCGGCCCTCCGGGTGAGGCCGAAGTCGGTGTCGCGCTGCTCGGTCGCGTGGTCGACGGCGCCGGCAAGCCGATCGACGGGCTCGGCCCGATCCGTGGCGCCGGTCGCTGGCCACTGGCCGGCAAGCTCCAGTCGCCACTCGATCGGGGCCGCGTGCTCGAACCGCTCGACGTCGGCGTCCGCGCGATCAACGGGCTGCTGACGATCGGCCAGGGCCAGCGCGTCGGCATCATGGCGGGCTCGGGGGTCGGCAAGTCAGTCCTGCTCGGCATGATCGTCCGCGCGGCGCAGGCCGACGTGATCGTCATCGGCCTGATCGGCGAGCGCAGCCGCGAAGTCGCCGACTTCCTAGAAACCAAGGTCGCCGGCGAAGCGCGCAAGCGCTCGGTCGTCGTCGCCGTCCCCGCCAACCATTCCCCCGTCCTCCGCATCCGCGGCGCACTCCGGGCGCACGCGATCGCCGAATCCTTCCGCGACGAAGGCAAGAAGGTCCTCTTGATCATGGATTCGCTGACCCGCGTCGCCCATGCCGGTCGCGAGATCGGCTTGGCGCTCGGCGAACCCGCCTCCGCACGCGGCTATCCGCCGTCCGCCATCGCGATGCTGCCGAACCTGATCGAACGCGCGGGCGTCGACGTCCACACCGGTGGCTCGATCACGGCGATCTACACGGTGCTGGCGGACGGCGACGACGGCAACGACCCGGTGGTCGATTCGGCGCGCTCGATCCTCGACGGCCATATCGTCCTCAACCGCCACCTCGCCGAGCGCGGCGTCTATCCCGCGATCGACATCGGCCCGTCGGTCAGCCGCGTGATGACCGACATCGTCGACGCCCCCATGCCAAGGCGGCGCGGACGCTCCGCCGCCACCTCGCCACCTATGAGGAAAACCGCGACCTCGTGCTGATGGGCGCCTACCGCCACGGCGCCGACCCTGCGATCGACGCCGCCATCGCCTGCCACCCGGCAGTCATGGAATATATCCGCCAGGACGCCGACGAGACCGTCTCATTGAACGATGCGGTCGCCGAACTGACCGGCGTGTTCGGCGGCTGAGATGGCGGAGGCCCGTAGCAAGACGCTGGCGCGCATCCACCGCGTCCGCACGCTTCAGCTCGGGCTGACCCGCGCCGACGAAGCCCGCGCGCACGACAAGTTCGCCAGCGAACAGGCGCTTTCCCGCCGCATCGCACTGCTCGCCGAAGCCGTCGCGCCGATCCACGAAACGCGCGCCGCAGTCTCGCTGGGCGCGTCGGCACATTACCGCGACCGCCTGCAACAATCCGCCAATGCCGCGGTCGAACGCGTGCAGGCGGCCGAAAATCGCGTCGAGCGCGCCGCCGAAGCAACCCGCGCCGCCAAGCGCGATCAAAGCGCGGTCGAGAAGCTGCTCGCGCGCGCCGACGCCGACGCGGTGCTCAAGGCGATCCGCGCGATGGAGGAAGCGCCGGCGTTTCGGAAGGTTCGGCACGATCCTTGCTGAGGAGGGCTATGCGGCTGCGTGCCGATCGCCCGAACGAGTATTCTGCATGATCCAGACCGCCGTCCTTTCTCCCGTTCTCCCCGCGCAGACACGATCGCCGGCCGTGCAGAACGGGCGGACAGTGGTCGATTTCGCCGATTCCTTTGCACAGGCAAAAGATGCGTCCGACGAGGGTGCGTCCCCCGGCCTGCCGCCTGCACCGTCGGTGCCGACGCCGCTCGTCCCCCTTCCGGGCATCGCTCCGGATGCCGTCATCCTGCAGGACGCCGCCGTAACCGGCAACGTCTTGCCGACCGTGACGCCCGCCGGTGACCAAGCGGTGGAATGGCAGCCCATACTCATACCACACCCCGCGCAGACACTGGCGATTGCAAAGCCGTCACTGCTTCCGGCAAGCACCCTGACGCCCGAATTGGTCGAAACTGCGCCGCCCGCCGCCGGCAAAGCCGAGCCGGTCGCGATCCCCGCCCCGGTCGTACGTATCGCCCGACCGATGGCGTTCGCCGGGATACGCCGCGATCCCCGCCCCAAGGATGGGCCTGCCGCGGACGAAGCCACGGAGCAGCCGGCCGATGCCCCGACGCCGGCAAGCCCAACCGTGGCGATAGAGATGCCGCTCGCGCCGCAACTGGCGGTTCTCCCCTCGCCGGTCGTCGCGATCGCCGTCGATGTCGCCGATACGTCGCGTACGGATGACAGCACTGCGACGGCCCCGCTATCGCCAGGACTTCCATCGTCTGTCAGCAAGTTCGCCGACGCCACGCCCTCCCGCACGACGGGCAAGGCTGGCCAGCAAGCGCAGGCCGCAGCACCGCAGACGGAAGAGACGACCGCACCCGCGCCCACACCGCCTCCGCCAGCCGTTGCCGATACACGCCCTTCGTCCGCCGTCACGAGCAACGCGACGCTTGCTTCCAGTTCCGCGCAGAGCCTGCCGGTCGCCCTCGCGACCCTTCCACCGATCACCGCCCCGCCGACACAAGTGGCGGCACCCATCGTGCCGACATCCGTCTTGCCTTCCCTCACGGGTCCGGCATCCACGGGCAGAGGCGATACTCCGGCGTCGCCCGAGCTCACCGACGCAGCCCCGTATCGACCGGCATCGACCCGAACAACGCCATGACGCGCTGGGTCTCGACTGTAGCCACCGCGCCCGTCGCACTGGCCGCGGCCCGACCCGACGCGATCCAGCCGCTGCCGGGTATTGTCGCGTCGGCAAGCCAGGTGTTCGGCGCGGCGATCCAGGCCGCGACCAGGCCGCGCGACGATCGCGACAAGGCGGACCCGACCATATCCTCGCTGGTGACCGGCGCGCCCGTATCGTCATCGGCGATCAGGACGGCCGAGACGCAGCAGGCGCCGCTCGACATGCGCCAGGATCGCTGGCCGCACGCGATGATCGAACGGATCGAGATCCTCCGCGATGCCGCCGACGCCGGCGACACCCGGATTCGCCTCATCCCCGATGCGCTCGGTGCGATCGACGTATCGATGAGAAAGGACGGCGACACCGTCCGCGTCCATTTCCATGCCGAGCAGAGCGCAACGCGCACCCTGTTGCAGGACGCCCAGCCACGGCTCGTCGAACTCGCCGAAGCGCGCGGGCTGAAGCTTGTCCAGGGATCGCTTGGCCAAGGATCGCTTGCCCAGGGATCGCTTGGCCAGGGCACGCCAAACGACGGCGCCGCGAACAACGGCCAGCACCGCCCCCTGCGACGCCGCAAGCCCCGACTCGCACCGCGGCTTCGCCGGCGGTGGACGCCGCGCTCACCGAAGACACCCGAATCGCTTGAACCGAAGGACCCCGATATGGCCGACAAGAAAGATACTGCGGACGCAGCGCCCAAGAAAAAGGGCAAGATGAAGACGATCCTGATCGGCGGCGGTGCGCTGCTGGTCCTGGTCGGTGGCGGCGTCGGCGCGGGCGTCTATGCCAGCAACGCCGGGTTGCTCGGCGGCGGTCACGCGGCGGTCGACGACGGCAAGCCCAAGCTCGTCCCCAAGAGCGAGCAGAAGCATGCTGGCGAGGGCGGCGACGAGGGCGGCGGTCATGGCGGCGGCGATGAAGCCGCGCCCGAAAATCACGGCATGAAGCCCCCGCAGGAGAGGGCGGCGACAAATACGCGTCGACCTATTACCCGATGGAAAAGGAATTCACCTCGAATCTCCAGGACTCGCCGCACTTCGTCCAGGTCGGCATCGCGGTCGCCACGCCGTACGACGACACCGTCATCACCAACCTCAAGACCAACGATATCGCAGTGCGTTCGGCAATCCTGATGGCGCTCGGCGACACCACCGAAGAGCAGGTGATGAGCAGCGACGGCAAGCGTCAGTTGCAGGTCCGCCTCGCCAAAGCGATCAACGATACGCTCAAGCAGAAGGAAGGCTTCGGCGGCATCGGTAACGTTTACTTTACCAGTTTCGTTGTTCAGTGAGGCATGGTTAACGAGGGCTCAGCAAAGACGCGCGAACGGCGCGACCGGGATCGGTCCGGCGCGCCCAAAGACGGCGTGCTGCATCAGGGCGTGCTCGGCGGGGCCAAGCTCAATCCGTTCGGCGACCTGCATTCGCTGCAGCATCTCTCCGCACGGTTCGCGCGGGGTTGCGCGGCGTGTTCGAGCCGTTGCTCCGCCAGGAGGTCCGCTGCTGGGCCGAGCCCTTGGTGGTCCAGCGCTTCACCGATTACCGCGCCGAGCGGAGCGATACGCTGACCGCGTGGCTGCCGCTGATCATGACGCCGGGGATGGCGCAGGCGCTGTGCATCATGGACGGCAAGTTCGTGCTCGAGCTGCTCGACATGTTCTTCGGCGGCACCGGTGCCGCGCCGCACACGCTACCGACCGAATTCTCGCCCGCCGCCGAGGCGATGGTCGCGCGGATCGGCCAGATGATCGCCGCGCCGCTGAAGACCGCGTGGGAGCCGATGGCGCGGTTCGACTTCCTGCCGACGCGCGTCGAGGTGAACCCCGCGATGATCGCCGATCTCGACGGCGAGGATGCGATGATCGTCACGCGCTTCGGGATCGCCGCAGGGGCGGCAAAGCCAGTGTTCCTCGATCTCGTCTACCCCGTCTCCGCGCTAAAGCCGCATGCGCCGTCGCTCACCGCCAAGGTCGTCGGCAAGTCGGCCGAGCCCGATCCGGCGTGGCGCACCGAGCTGACGCGGGCCGCGATGAACGTGCGCTTCCCGATCCGCTCGGTGCTCGCCGAGCCGGTCGTCAAGCTGACCATGCTGATGGACCTGAAGCCCGGCGACGTGATCCCGATCACCATCTCGGGCGACGTGCCAGTGATGGTCGGCAACAACCGGCTCGGCTGCGGCACGGTCGGTACGTCCAACGGCTTCGCCGCCATCCAGCTCACCTCGATTACACGTTTCGACGAAGGATTTGCAGCATGAACGACATGACCGGAGGCTTCCCCGTAGATGCTGCCGTCGCCGCCAATTTCCGGCTGCTCCAGGATGTCGACGTCAAGCTGACCGTCGAGATCGGCTCGACCAGCCTGACGCTGCGCGAGCTGCTCGCGCTCGGCGAATCCAGCGTGATCGAGCTCGATCGCCAGGCCAACGAGTTGTTGGACGTGTTCGTCAACGGCACCCTGATCGGGCGCGGCGAAGTCGTCACGGTCGGCGAACGTTTCGGCGTGCGGATGACCGAGCTCGTGTCGCCCGACAAGCGCGGCTGAACCCGATGCTCTGGACCTATATCCTCAAGCTCGTGATCCTGCTGCCACTCGTGTGCGGCCTGATGTTCGGCTGCCTGTATCTGTGGCGCAAGTTCGAGAGCCGGATCCCGGGCAAGCCCTCGACGCGACTGATCGGCGTCAAGGAAACGATGATGATCTCGCCGGGCCTGCGCCTCGCGGTGATCGATTTCGAGGGCCGCCGGCTGCTCGTCTCGGTCGGACGTGGCGGCGTGCACCTGATCGACAAGGTCGACGCATGACCCCCGCGCGACAGTAACACGTCAAGGTTCCGGTCCGGCATTGTTTGCCGCGTCGAAGGCCAAACCGTTTTCCCGCGAACGCGGGAATCCAGGAGCCACGAACGGTGCGCTGCTTGGTCCTGGATCCCCGCATTCGCGGGGAAACGGGTGGGTTTGGGTCCTGCTGGCGGTAGTCCTCGCCCTCTTCCTCGCGATGCCGGCCTTCGCACAAGCCGTCCCCGCCCCGACCAACCCCGCCGTCGGCGACGCGGTCGATCGCGCGCTCGGACAGCTTGGCGGCCAGGCTGCGGGCAACACCGGCCAGAGCGGCTCGCTGTCGCTGTCGCTACAAGTCCTCATCATCATGGGGCTGCTGACGATCCTGCCGGGGATCCTGCTGATGATGACCAGCTTCACGCGGATCATCATCGTGCTCGCGATCCTGCGCCAGGCGCTCGGGCTTCAGCAGACGCCGCCGAACCAGGTGCTGCTCGGGCTGTCGCTGTTCCTGTCGTTCTTCATCATGGCGCCGACCATCAGCCAGATCAACACGACCGCGATCCAGCCCTATGCCGCCGGGCAGCTCGCCGGCACGCAGATGATCACCACCGCTGGCGTCCCGCTGCACGCGTTCATGGTGAAGCAGACGCGCGTGAAGGACGTCACGATGTTCGCGCAGATCGCGAAGTCGGGGCCCTATGCCTCGTCGCTCGACATCCCCTTCTCGGTGCTGCTCCCTGCGTTCGTCACGAGCGAACTGAAGACCGCGTTCCAGATCGGCTTCCTGATCTTCCTGCCGTTCATCGTCATCGACCTGGTCGTCGCGACCGTGCTGATGTCGCTCGGCATGGCGATGCTGTCGCCCACGATCATCTCGCTGCCGTTCAAGCTCCTCCTGTTCGTGCTGGTCGACGGCTGGGCGCTGACGATGGGCAGCCTCGCAAACTCGTTCGCGACCTGACGCCATGGACGCGCAATATTTCCTGACCGTCGCCAACCAGACGATGTGGGTACTGGCGCTCGCCAGCGCGCCGATCCTGATCCCGGCGCTGCTCGCCGGGCTGATCCTCGGGATGATCCAGGCGGCGACGTCGATCAACGAGCAGACGCTGTCGTTCGTACCGAAGCTGCTAGTGGTCGCGGTGTCGATCCTGATCTTCGGCAGCCTGATCCTGGGCTTGCTGAGCGATTTCACGATCGGAATCTTCGAGCGTATTCCGGATCTCGTAAAGTGAGGCGCAGCGCCAGCGCGGCGACGTCCGTGCTGCCAGCGCAAGCCCGGCCAGCCTCGGCGCAGTCGAGGTCCGACGACGCGGCTTTGCCGCGGCGGGGCCATGCAGACCACGCGGGCGCCTCTTCTACTCCCCTCCCGCTTGCGGGAGGGGTCGAGGAGGGCGTGCCTCATCAACCGGACGCCAGTACGTACGTCGCGCCCTCCCTGCCCTCTCCCGCAAGCGGGAGGAGATCTAAAATGCTCGGCTTCGGCCTCTCGATCGAGCCTCAGCTGTGGGCGCTCGTGTTCGTGATGATCCGGATCGGTGCGACGTTCATCGCCGCGCCGGTGTTCGGCAATGTCTCGGTCCCGGTCACCGTGCGCGTCACGCTGTCGGGCGCGATCGGGTTCCTCGTGCTCGCCGCGCATCCGATCGTCCCGCCGCAGAACATCTTCGCCGTATCCACCATCCTCTCCGCCGCCGCCGAAGCGCTGGTCGGCCTCGCGCTCGGCTTCGTGCTGCAGATTTCGTTCGCCGCGCCGATGATCGCGGCGGAAGTCATCGGCGGCGCGATGGGGCTCGGTTTCGCCTCCTCGATCGACCCGCAGAACGGCAAGTCGAGCCCCGCGCTCGGCCAGTTCTTCTCGATCATGCTCACGCTGCTGTTCCTGTCGGTCGACGGCCATCTGATCCTGATCGACCTGATCGTCCGGAGCTACGACGTGCTCTCCCCGGCGCAGCCTGGATCGGGATCGAGCGGCTGAAGGCGATCGCGTTCTTCGGCGGCTATGCGTTCCTTGCCGGGCTGCTGCTCGCGCTCCCGGTCGGCTTCCTGCTACTGTGCCTCAACATCGTCGTCGGCATGCTGAGCCGTGCCGCGCCCGCGCTCAACCTGTTCGCGGTCGGCTTGCCGGCCAGCCTCGCGGTCGGCGTCGTCACGCTGGCGATCGCGTTCCCGACGATGGGCGACTACATGCTCGTCATCGTCCGAGAAGGCCTCGCCGCCACCGAAAACCTGGTGCTCGGCTGATGTCTGAGGACAGCGGTGAAAAAACCGAATCCCCAACCGCCAAGCGCAAGAAGGATGCGGTCGATAAGGGTGACATCCTCCGATCGCGCGACTTCGCCACCGCGCTCAGCATGGTCGCGGGCGTCGGCTGGCTGATCTACGCTGGCCCGCACCTCATCACCGCCTGCAAGCAGGTGATGGCATCCAGCTTCCAGTTCACCCACGCCGATGTCGAGGATTTCTCGCCGTGGCGCCCGTTGATGGAAGCCGGCGGCAAGCTCGCGCCGTCGCTGATCAGCCTGTTCGTCGTCACCATCGCCGCCGCGATCCTGAGCCAGGCAGGGCTCGGCTCGCTCGGCTTCAACGGCAAGCTGATGGCGCCTAAATACAGCCGGGTCGATCCCGCCGCCGGCCTCAAGCGGATCTTCGGGTCGAACGGCTGGATCGAGCTCGGCAAGTCGCTGCTGAAGGTCATCCTGCTCGGCACGATCGGCGGCTGGATGCTGTGGAACGCCGCGCACACGACGATGGGCCTCGCCTCGTCCACGGATCTGAACCAGGCGCTGTCATCGCTCGGCGGCACGTTCAAGGCAATCCTGATCGCGATGGCGTTCGGGCTGTGCGCGATCGCCGGCATCGACCTGCCGATCCAGATCATCCGCCGCCTGGGCAAGATGCGGATGTCGAAACAGGAGGTGAAGGACGAGCACAAGTCGACCGAGGGCAATGGCGAGGCGAAGGGCCAGATGCGCGCGAAGATGCGTGCGATGGCAAGCGGCGGCCTGCGCAAGTCGGTCGCGGAGGCGCATGTCGTGCTGACCAACCCGACGCATTTCGCCGTGGCGCTGCGCTACGATCGCGGCAAGGACCAGGTGCCGGTGGTGGTCGCCAAGGGGCGCGGCGCGACCGCACTGGCGATCCGCGAACTCGCCGCTGAGGGTCGCGTGCCCGTGCTCGAATATCCGATGCTCGCGCGTGCAGTCTATTACACCAGCAAGGAGGGGCAGGAAGTGCGCGACGACCTCTACATGGCGATCGCGACGGTGCTCGCCTTCGTCTTCGGGCTGAACGTTGCCGCAGGTGGCGCGGCGGCCCCGATCCAGCCGTTCGTCACCGTGCCGAAGGACGCTCGATTCGACGAAAATGGCATCAAACAGGCCTAAACATCGCGGCCACCCGGCCGTTCTTACAGACGAGCGCGCACGTGCAGGGATTTCGCCATGGTAACATCGACGACGAGCACGACGGCCACGCCGACACCCGCGGCCACCCCGCAAAGTGCGGTCAACACCGCAACGCAAGCGCTACTCAACGGGTTGAACGCGGGCTCGGGCGTCGACACCGGCACCTTGGTCACGTCGCTGGTCGAAGCCCAGTTCGCGGCACGCACGGCCGCGCTCAAGGCGAAATCCGACACCCTCACCGCGCAGATCTCGGGCGTCGGTACGCTCAAGAGCACGATGACCGGCTTCTCCACCGCGCTCGCCAATCTGGTGAAGAGCGGCAGCCTGCAGTCGCAGCCCAGCAGTTCCAACAGCACCATCCTGTCCGCGACCGCGCTGTCGGGTGCAAAACTGTCGAACCTGTCGGCCAGCGTCACCGTCACCCGCCTTGCGACAGCCCAGGTCGCGCGTACCACGACAGCGGTCCCTGCCGCAGATCGTGCCGCCTCGCTCGACACCGGCGCGCTGACCCTGACGATCGGTGGCGGGACGGGCATTGCGATCGATATCGGCGACGGCAGCATCGACGCGATCGCCGCCGGCATCAACGCGTCGAAGAGCGGGGTCACGGCCTCCGTGGTTACCGACGCGAATGGTGGCGCCTATCTGTCGGTCAAGGGTGGCACCGGCACCGCACAGGCGTTCACCTTGAAGGGTGACGGTGCCAGCGGTGCGGTCGATATCGGCGGCAATGCGACGCAGACCAGCCTGGTGTCGACCGCGCAGAACGCGCTGCTCACCGTCGACGGCATCGAGGTCGAGCGACCGGGCAACACGGTCAGCGATCTCGTCGATGGCGTCAAACTGCAGCTCAACGCGGTGTCCACGGTCCCCGTCACGCTCGTCAGCAGCACGCCGACCGACGCGCTGACCCAGGCGGTCAACGATGTCGTCACGACCTTCAACGAGGTGCTGAAGACGATCACCGAACAGACCGATCCGATCACCGGCAACCTCCGTGCCGACCCGGCTGCGACGGCCTTGCTCCGCTCGCTGAAGGCACTGGTGTCGAAGCCGCTGGTCGGCGGCGCGACCGCGGGGATTCCGCGCAGCCTGTCCGAGATCGGCGTCGCGACCAACACCGATGGTACGCTGCGGGTCGATACCACGCTGCTCGCCCGGCAGCTCGCCGCCTATCCCGACACGATCGAATCGATGTTCGCGCCGTCCTCCACCAACGTCCTCGGCCTGTCCGGCACGCTCAGCGCGCTCACCAACAGCGCGACGAATACGTTGACCGGCCTCGGCGCGTCGACCGCGCGTTATACGGCCGCCGAAGCCGACCTCGCCAAGCAGCAGGACAAGGTCACCGACCAGTCCGCCCAGCTCACCACGCGCCTGACGCAGCAATATGCGAGCATGAACTCGCGCGTGTCCGCGTACAAATCGACCCAGGCGTTCCTCACCAACCAGATCGCAGCCTGGAACAAGAGCTCGTGACCTACGCCAGTACCCTCGCACGCGATCCGTTCGCGACCTATCGCCAGATCGACGCGGTCGGCCGTACCGCCACCGCGGATGGCCCTGCCCTCGTCCAGCTGCTCTACAAGGAACTCGTCGCTGCCCTGCGCGCCGCCGCCTGGGCCTGCGAGAACCGCAAATTTTCCGTAAAGAGCGACCGGATCACGCGCGCCACCGCGATCCTGTTCGCACTCGAAGCCGGTCTGGACTTCGAAAAAGGCGGCCAGGTCTCGGAGACGCTCGCCCGCCTGTACGGCGGCGCGCGGAAAACCGTCATCAACGCCTCGCTCGGCCATGATCCGAAGCCGTTCCGCGATTCCGCGGACATGCTCGACGAGATCGCGCAGGCTTGGCGGACCGCCAGCGCCGCCTGACCTTTACCGCCGGAACCAGTGGCGTCCGGCAAAGTACAGCACGACGCCCGCCGCGATCACCGCACAGGCGCCAGCGATCGCATCGAACGCCCAAGGCTCCTCGGCATAGGGCAGCCCCTTCACGTTCATGCCGTACAGCCCGGTGAGAAACGTCAGCGGCAGGAACACCAGCGCCGCCACCGAGATGATCAGCGAGCGGTTGTCGATCTGTTCGGCGCGCAGGTCGGTCAGCGTCTCGTGGATCAGCGCGGCGCGTTCGCGGATCGATTCGAGTTCCTCCGCCATCCGCGCGGCCCGGTCCGCCGCCGCGGCCAGATGCAGCCGGTCGTCATCCGCCAGCCAGTCGCCGGGTAACGCCGCCAGTTTCTCCAACGCCGCACGTTGCGGGCTGAGGAAGCGTTTGTAGCTGATCGCCGCCACCCGCACCTTGCTGACCGCGCGACGCAGTTCGAACACGCGGTTGGCGTCGAGCTGTTCCTCGCAATCGTCGAGCTGGTCGCCAAGCGACGCGACGTCGGGGTCGAGATCGGCGGTGATCGCGGTCGCGAACGCGGCGATCAGGTCCCCCGGATCGCGCACCTCGCCGCGCTCAACCATCTTTTCGACCTCGGCGACCGCGATCAACGGCTTCCGCGTGACCGAGAATACCCAGCCCTTCAGCGCCCAGATCCGCACCGAGGCGAGCATGTCGGAGGTGTCGAGTTCCTCGTGCGAACGCCCCCGCAGGTTGACGAACGCACCGTCGCCGACCGCTTCGCAGCGCGGCCGCGTCTCGGTCGCGGTCAGCGCGTCGACCACATAGTCGAGCAGCCTGGCCTCGTCGCGCAGCCACGTTTGCGCGTGCTCGGCGGTGGTCGACAGGTGGACCCAGACGAGATCGGCGGTGCAGTCGAGGGCTTGCTTCACGTCGATCCGCGCGGCCTTGCCGTCGGTGACGCGAAAGCCGAACCCGCTCACCAGACCATCTCGCTCACAGGGCCATCTCGACATCGACCGACAGGCCGGTGCCGGGATCGCTCGGCATCGCCTCGCACAGCCGCGCGGCATCGGCGCGCGCGCGGTCGAGGATCGCCGCAGGCACGTCGGGGCGGTGATAGACCCGGTCGGCGCTCGCCAGCGCCCGCGCCTGGCGCAGGGTGAGGTCGTCCGGATCGGTGGAGGTCAGGCGGATCACAGCCTGCTCCCCTCCCTGGAAGGGAGGGGTTGGGGGTGGGTCGGTCGGTTGGGAGTCGGCGGACACATCAGCGGCCGACCCACCCCTGCCCCCTCCCAGGGAGGGGAGCCTGGTGTGGGTTGGGCCAGCCACGCGTCGACGTCATGCGTCGGCGATAGAGGATCGAGCATGCCGCCCACCGCCATCGCCGTCGCCAGCGCGCGGCGTCGCTCGCCCATGTCGGGCCAGCGACGCCGCAACGCGCCACGTGCCGCCTGAAGAGCCAACGCCAGTTTGCCGAGGTCGGCCGGCACCAACGCCTCCAGCCGCTGCCGCAATGCCGCCGCGAGCCCGGCCGACACGCCGCTCGTGCCGATCGCGATCAGCACCGGCGCACGGTCGACGATCGCCGGCAGCGTGAAGTCGCACAGCGCCGACCGGTCGACCGCATTGACAAGGATCCCCCGTGCCTTCAGCCGCGCGACCGCCGCCAGCGCCTCGTCCTCGTCGTCGATCGCCACGATCGCGAGCGATGCCGCGGCATCCTCGCCGACCACGTCGGCGCCCGCACGATCGAGCAGCCGCCGCTTCGCATCCGCCGCCTCGCCCTCGCCCAGCAGGATCACCGGGCGCCCCGCCAGCCTGACGAACAGCGGCAGGCTTTGTAGCGGGGGGTAACGGGGTGGGCAGCGGCGCGGGCGATGTCACCGCTTGAGCCATTCCGGCACGCGCTCGGCCGCCAGGATCGTCTCCGGGTGAATCCGATCGGCGACCACTGCGAACCGGTCGCCATCGACCAGCACCTCGGGCACCAGCGCGCGGCTGTTATAGGTCGACGCCATCGTCGCGCCATAGGCGCCCGCGGTGCGGAACACGCCGAGATCGCCCGACTTCACCACGTCGATGTCGCGCCCCATCGCGAAGGTGTCGCCGGTCTCGCACACCGGCCCGGCGATGTTGGCGGTCATCCGCTCGCCGGTCGGCTCGACCGCGACGAAATCGTGATACGCATCGTACATCGCCACGCGCGCGAGGTCGTTCATCGCGGCGTCGACGATGACGTACGGGTTCACGACGCCGGGCTTCACCCAGATCACCTCGGTGAGCAGCACGCCGGCATTGCCCGCGATCACCCGGCCGGGCTCGAACATTAATTCGACGTCCCAGTCGGCGGTCGCGCGCGCGACCATCGCGCCATACTCGGCCGGGCTCGGCAGCACGTCACCGGGCTTGTACGGTACGCCGAGGCCACCGCCGAGATCGACGCGGCTGATCGTGTGACCCGCGGCCCGCAGTTCGGCGAGCAGCTCGCCGATCCGCGCATAGGCAGCCTCGAGCGGCGCGAGATCGGCGAGCTGGCTGCCGATGTGGATCGCGACGCCGCGCAGGTCGAGCCCGTCATGCTTCGACAGCCGGTCGAACATCGCGACCGCCTGGTCGATCGCGACGCCGAACTTGTTCTCCTTGCGCCCGGTCGAAATCTTGGCGTGCGTGCCGGCGTCGACGTCCGGGTTGACGCGGAGCACTGCCGGCGCGCGCTCGCCGCGGGCGTGGGCAAGCGCGGCAAGGACCTCGCCCTCCTCCTCGAGCTCGAGATTGAACTGGCCGATCCCGGCGTCGAGCGCCTGCGCCAGTTCGCGTCGCGTCTTGCCGACGCCCGAGAACACGATGTCCGACGCCGGGATCCCCGCCGCCAGCGCGCGCTGCATCTCGCCGGCCGAAACCACGTCGGCGCCGTAACCCTCGTCGGCGAGCACGCGCAGCACCGCGACGTTCGGGTTCGCCTTGATCGCATAGGCCAGATGCACGCGCCCCGCAGGCTTCAGCGCATCGCGAAACACCTGCGCATGGCGGCGGAAGGTGGCGGTCGAATAGACATAGACGGGCGTACCAACGGCCTCGGCGATCGCCGGCAGGGCGACGTCCTCGGCATGCATCACACCGTCACGATAGTCGAAATGGTTCATGGATCAGGTCTTCAATTTGGCGGCGGCAGGTCGAACTCGTCGCTGCGTCGCTCGTCGGATTTGGTCAGCAGCTCGTCGCTGCGCTGCGGGCGTTGCTGCGTGGTGGGCGTGAGCAGCTCCGCGGCGGTCGGCTGGGTCTTCGCACCATAGGGCGCGACCGGGAGCGTCTTGCCCTCCGCGGGCACCAAGCCATCCGCCGCACCGCAGCCCGACAGAGCCAGTGCCAATCCCGCCAATCCCAGAAGCCGTTTCATGCCGTCTCTCCCCGAGCCGCTCGAATTGCGGCGCGCACGTTGTCGGGCGCGGTGCCGCCGAAGCTGGTCCGGCTGGCGACCGACGCATCGACCGAGAGCACGCCGTACACGCGTTCGTCGATCCGCGCATCGATTGCCTTCAGGTCTTCGATCGGCAACGCGTCGAGCGCGACCTTACGCTCTTCCGCCAGCTTCACCGCACGCCCAGTGACGTGATGCGCCTCGCGGAATGGAAGGCCGGCCTCGCGCACCAGCCAGTCGGCCAGATCGGTCGCGGTCGCAAAGCCGCTCTCGGCCAGCCCGCGCATCCGATCGGTGCGGAACGTCGCGCTCTCGACCATCCCGGTCATCGCCGCGATCGACAGCGCGAGCAGGTCGTGCGCCTCGAACACCGGCGGCTTGTCGTCCTGCATGTCCTTCGAATAGGCGAGCGGCAGGCCCTTCATCGTCACCATCAGCGCGGTCATGCAGCCGAGGATGCGCCCGGCATGCCCGCGCACCAGTTCGGCGGCGTCGGGATTGCGCTTCTGCGGCATGATCGAGCTGCCGGTCGACCATTGATCGCTGAGCGCGACGAACCCGAACGGCTGCGACGCCCAGAGGACGAACTCCTCGGCGAGACGCGAGAGGTGCAGCGAGGTCTGCGTCGCGGCGGTCAGATACTCGATCGCGAAATCGCGGTCGCTGACGCCGTCGAGCGAGATTGGTCATCGGCCCGTCGAAGCCGAGCGCGGCGGCGGTCATTTCGCGGTCGATCGGGAAGCCCGTGCCCGCGAGCGCGGCCGAACCCAGCGGCGACCGGTTCATTCTTGCGCGGGCATCGGCGAAGCGCCCGACGTCGCGCGAGATCATCGCGTGATACGCCATCAGGTGGTGACCGAGCGTCACCGGCTGCGCGGACTGCAAGTGCGTGAAGCCGGGCATGACGCTATCCGCATGCTCTTCCGCCCGCGCGAGCAAAGCCGCCTGGAACCCGGCAAGCGCCGCCAGCGCCTGGTCGATCGCGTCGCGCACCCAGAGGCGGAAATCGGTCGCGACCTGGTCGTTGCGCGAGCGCGCGGTGTGCAGCCGCCCGGCGACCGGCCCGATCGCGTCGGCGAGCCGCGCCTCGGTCTGCATATGAATGTCTTCGAGGACCAGATCCTCCTCGACGCCGTTCGCCGCATAATGCGCCGCCACCGTATCGAGCCCGGCCGCGATCGTCGCGGCGTCCTCCGCCGACACGATACCCTGCTTGCCGAGCATCGCGACATGCGCCTTCGAGCCGGCAATATCCTGCTGCCAGAGGCGCTTGTCGAAGGGAACGGAGGCGTTTATCTCGCGCATGACCGCTGCCGGCCCCTCGGCGAACCGCCCACCCCACATCGAATTGGAACCGTCCATGTTCTCGCGTCCTGTGTTCAATTCGCGCCCAATCATCTGTTTCGTCGGGATGGGCCTGCTGGTCGCCGGCTGCGATAGGAAATCGCCCGCGCCGGAGCAAGCGAACGTCGTCGCGGCGAACACGGCATCCGCCGACGAGGTCGCGCCCGGCCCTGCTCGGACGAAGCGACCGGCCCTGCCGCCAGCACAGAAAGCTCGACCGCAGCCACAAGGGCGAGACCGGCCCGGCGGTCGTCTTCACCGCCCCCGATGGCAAGCCGGTCACGCTCGCGTCGTTCAAGGGCAAGCCGTTGCTGCTCAACCTGTGGGCGACCTGGTGCGCGCCGTGCGTCGCGGAAATGCCGACGCTCGATGCCGCCGCCAAGTCGCTCGCCGGCAAGGTGCAGGTGATCGCGGTCAGCCAGGACCTTCAGGGCGCGGAAAAGGTGACTCCGTTCTTCGCCGAGAAGAAGTTCACGACGCTCAAGCCGTATCTCGATCCGAAGCTCGGCCTCAGCCTCGCCTATCAGGCGAACCTGCCGACCACGATCCTGTATGATTCGGCGGGCAAGGAAGTCTGGCGGATGACCGGCGGCTATGAATGGAACACGCCCGCGGCCGCCAAGCTGATCGCCGAAGCGTCGTAACCCTAGAAGCGATGTGCCGACCCGCCTTGGTGACGAGCCAAAGGTTGATGGCGAGCCGGCACCGCATCCTAGGACAGATCGCCACCCGGTGCACCCGATCACGCGGTCGTATCTAACGCCCGATCCGATTGGCGAGCCACGTCGCCGCGGCTTCGGGGGTCTGCTTGTCCGTATCCCGGTCCACGCGGTAGTTCGCATCGCGCATCGCCTCGACCGGGATTCGCCCGACCAGAGGCTTCAGCGCGGCGACGAACTTCGCATCCCCGACCCGCTTCGGCGCCACCATCAGGATCGCGTCGTATCCCGGGATAGCCCGTCGCGGATCGGTCAGCACGGTCAGCCCATCCGCCGCGATCCGCCCGTCCGACGAGAAGGCCGAGATCACGTCGACGTTCCCGCTCTCCAGCGCGCGGTACATGAAGGTCGGGCTGTACGGCGTCGTCCTGGCGAACCGCAGCGGATAGGCGCGCTTCACCGCCGCCCATTCGGGCCGCTCGAGAAACTCCAGGTCGCTGCCGAGCGCCATCGCCGGCGCGGCCTTCACCAGATCGTCGAGGCTGGCGATTCCCTTGGCCCTGGCGGCGTCGCCCTTCATCGCGAACGCATAGGCATTCTCGAACCCGAGCGAACCGATCAGCCCGACTCCATGCTCGCGCTTCGCCCAGTCGCCGATCGCCGCGACCATCGCGCCGTGATCCGACACGTCGGTGCGCTTCATCTCGTTCGCCCAGATCGTCCCGGCATAATCGACATACACGTCGATATCCCCGCCTGAGAGCGCCCCGAACACCACAGCGGACCCGAGCCCGTCGCGATACTCGACGGTATAGCCCGCGCGCTCCAGCCGATCGCCGATCAAGCGCGCGAGGATATATTGCTCGGAAAAGTTCTTCGCGCCGACCACCACCGTCCGGTCGCCGCCGCTCTTGGGCCAGAGCGGCACGGTCGCCACCGCGGTTCCCGCCAGCAGCACGACGGCGCTGGCGATCCACAACCACCGCCGCCGCGCGCGGATGCCGTATTCGATCCCGCCGATCAGCGCATCGACCGCCAGCGCCAACGCCGCCGCCGACACGCAGCCGGCCAGCACCAGCGCCCAGTTCTGCGTCTGCAATCCCGCGAAGATCATGTCGCCGAGACTCGGCTGACCCACGGTGGTCGACAACGTCGC
Organism: Sphingomonas sp. AC411; assembly: GCF_979253035.1. NCBI lineage: Bacteria > Pseudomonadati > Pseudomonadota > Alphaproteobacteria > Sphingomonadales > Sphingomonadaceae > Sphingomonas > Sphingomonas sp. AC411. The sequence continues at coordinate 2,628,303 of NZ_CEEDAQ010000001.1, forward strand.
CGCCCCGATCGTCCACACCGCCGCGGTCCGGATGCCGGCGATCAACACCGGCGCAACCAGGGGCGCCTCGACCAGCCGCAGCTTCTGTGCAGGCGTCATGCCGACCGCGTCCGCCGCCTGGATCACCGCCGGATCGATGCCCTGCAGACCCGCCACCGCGTTCCGGATGATCGGCAGCAACGCATACAGCGTCAGCGCGATCAGCGACGGCAGGAAGCCGAGCGCCGGAATCCCCCGCCGACGAGCGCGGACAGGCTGAGCAACAGCGGATAGAACAAGGCGAGCAGCGCAAGGCTCGGGATCGTCTGCACCAGGCTGGCAAACCCGAGCGACACGCGCGCGACATTTGCGTTGCGCGCAGACCAGATTCCCAGCGGGAGGCTGATCGCGATCCCCAGCAACAGTGCCGAGGCCGACAGCAGGACATGCGCAGCGAGCAACGGCGGCACGCGGCCGAGGGCGTCGAGGAACGCGCTCATGCCACCAGCGCCTGCAAGCGCTCGGCCTGCGCGCGCGGGACCTGGACCAGCGCCTGCGCATCGTCGCCGCCCTTGCCCGCCACCAGTTCGGCCGGCGTCGCATCGGCGACGATCCGCCCGGCTTTCATCACCAGCACCCGGTCCGCGAGCAGCAACGCCTCCGCCATGTCGTGCGTTACCAGAATCGTCGTCAGCCCGAGCCGGTCGTGCAGGTCCCGGATCCGCGTCCCCAGCGCGTCGCGCGTCACCGGATCGAGCGCACCGAACGCCTCGTCGAGCAACAGCAACTTCGCCCTCGGCGCCAGCGCCCGCGCGATCCCGACGCGCTGCCGCTGGCCGCCCGACAACGCATCCGGCATCCGCCCGGCGATGTCGCGCGGCAGGTCGACCAGATCGAGCAGGTCGCCCACCTTCGCCTCCTCGCCGCGCCCCGCGATCCGCAGTCCGATCGCGATATTCTCGGCGATCGTCATGTGCGGGAACAGGCCGATATTCTGGAAGACGTAGCCGATCCGGCGGCGCAGTTCGGGCGCGGGCTCGGCGGCGACGTCGGCACCGTCGATCGTCACGCGGCCCTCGCTCGGTTCGATCAGCCGGTTGATCGTCTTGAGCAGCGTCGACTTGCCCGAACCGGACGTGCCGACGAGCGCAACGAACGCGCCGCGTGCGATCTCCAGCGAGACCGCGTCGACTGCGATCGTCGACCCGTAGGTCTTGGTGACGCGTTCGAAAGCCAACACGAGGTCGGGCGCTGGCAAATTGTCTGGCATCTGCGCGCAGGATGCGGGAAACATACCGGAAAATCAAATAAGAGAGGATGCCATGAGCGAGCAGAGCATTTTCATCACCGGCGGCGGATCGGGGATCGGCCGCGCGACGGCGCAACTGTTCGCGCGGAAAGGCTGGCGCGTCGGTCTCGCCGACGTCAACGTCGCCGGGCTGGCCGAAACAGCCGCGCTTCTCCCGGAAGGCGTGGCGACCACCTACCAGATGGACGTGCGCGACCGCGAGGCGTGGGTGGCCTGCCTCGACGCATTCGTCGCCACCACCGGCGGGCGGCTCGACGTGCTGTTCAACAATGCCGGGGTCGGATCGGGCGGCCCGCTTGCGGATACCGACTTCGCCGAGATCGACCGCGTAATCGCGATCAATCTGGTCGGCGCGCTGAACGGTGCGCGGATCGGCCATGCCTATCTCAAGCGTACGCCCGGATCCTGCCTGCTCAACACCGCATCGGCGTCGGCGATCTACGGCTCGTCCGGCCTCGCGCCCTATTCCGCGACCAAGTTCGGTATCCGTGCGATCACCGAGGCGCTCGACGGCGAATGGGCGGCGGACGGCATCAAGGTGCGCTCGATCGTGCCGAGCTTCATCGACACGCCGCTCCTCGATTCCGCCGCGGGAAAGACCAACCACTCGATCCGCGAGACGGTGACCGGCGCGGGGCTGGAACTGACCGGCGTCGACAAGGTCGCCGAGGCCGCCTGGGCCGCAGTGCACGGCGACAAGATCCACACCTATGTGGGGAAGACAGCCCACCGCATGGCCTTCGCGGCACGATGGATGCCGGGCGCGCTCCGCAAACGGATGCGCCGCAGCATGACGCGGGGGTGACCCTTGCTGATCCTCCCCCGCAAGGGGGAGGTGGCTGGCGCTTGCCAGACGGAGGGGAGGTTAGTGCAACCCCTGCTCCGTGTCCTCCCCTCCGTCACCTTCGGCGACACCTCCCCTGGCGGGGGAGGATCAGAAGTTCAAACGTCCCCCACGATCGCATCGATCGCCTCGGCCATCTCGATATCCCGCGGGCTCAGGCCCCGCGTCGTGCGTCGTCAGCAGGATCTCCACCCGGTTCCACACATTCTTCCACTCGGGATGGTGGTTCGCCCGCTCGGCGATCAGCGCGACCTGAGTCATGAATCCGAACGCTTCGACGAAATCCGCGAACACGATCGTCCGCGTGATCGCGTCGCGCGCATCGTCGTAATCCCACTCGTCCAGCCCATCGAGCGCCTCGGCCCGCTCGGTCTCGTTCAGCGCTTCGATCATCGGGCTCTCCTTGCCGCCACAGTTCGCCACCGACTATGGCTGGTGGCATGAGCGGGCAAGCAGCAATACACGGCCGAGACCTCGGGGAAGCCCCCGACGCCGACACGATCGAGGCGATTTGCCGCGCAACGATCGCCAGGCTCCCCGCCCAGTTCGCCGAGCATCTCGGCGACATCGTCTTCGCGGTCGAGGAGTATGCCGACGACGAGACGCTCGCCGCGCTCGGGCTGGAGCACCCGCTGGACCTGTCCGGCCTCTATCACGGTCGCCCGCTCGGCGAGAAATCGTCGATGGACTCCGGCGCGATGCCCGACCGCATCGTCCTGTACCGCCGCGCGATCCTGGAGGAATGGATCGAGACCGGGTCCGTCTCGACGATCTCGTCGCGCACGTCACGATCCACGAGATCGGGCATCATTTCGGCCTCAGCGACGACGACATGCACGCGCTCGAAGATGCCGGGGAAGACGCCGCGGAAGATCAGGCCACGTGAGCCTCGCATTTCGCGACGTCGCGTGCGTGCGGGGCGGGCGGATGCTGTTCTCGGGCGTATCGTTCGATCTCGCACCCGGCGACGCGGCAATCGTCACCGGCCCCAACGGCATCGGCAAGTCGAGCCTGATCCGCATCGCCGCCGGCCTGCTTCCGCCGTTTGAAGGCGCCGTGACATGCGACGCGGACAAGGCGCTGCTGACCGAAGCCAGCGCACTCGACACCGACCGCACGCTCGTCGCCGCACTCTGCTTCTGGGCCAGCCTCGACCGCGCGCCTGATCCGGACGCGCGCGTCGCCCACGCGTTGCAGGCGCTCGATCTCGAGGCACTCGCCGACATCCCCGTCCGCCTCCTTTCCACCGGCCAGCGCCGCCGCGCCGCGATCGCACGCATTGCCGCGAGCGAAGCCCCGGTGTGGCTGCTCGACGAACCCGCCAACGGGCTCGACACCCGTTCGGTCGCGCGCCTTGAGGCATTGATCGCCCGACACCGCGCCGGCGGCGGCATCGCGCTCGTCGCCACCCATCTCCCGCTGTCGATGCCGGGCGCGCAGGAGATCGGCCTCGTGATCGCGCTCGTCCGCCGTGATCTGCGCCGAAGCGTATCGAGTGGCGGCGCCACGCTGGTCGTCGCGTTCTTCCTGCTGGTCGCCACGTTGTTCCCGTTCGCGATCGGGCCGGATGCGGCGCTGCTCGCGCGAATCGGTGGTGGCGTGATCTGGACCGCGGCGCTGCTCGCAGCCTTGCTCCCGGTCGAACGCCTGATCGGCCCCGATCTGGAGGCCGGCGTCTTCGATCAGTTCGCGGTGCACGGCCTGTCGATGACGTCCGTCGCGATGGCCAAGACGATTGCGCACTGGCTCGGCTTCGGCCCGCCGCTGATGCTCGCCGCGGTGATCGCCGCCGGGCTACTCAACCTGTCGGCGGACACTTTGCTGCGAGTCGAGGTCGGCCTGCTCATCGGCACGCCCGGCCTGGCGGCGCTCGCGGTCGTCACCAGCGCCTTGGTCGCGGGCGTCCGCGGCGGAGGTGCGGTGACGGGTCTGGTGATGCTGCCCCTCGCCGTCCCCTTGCTGATCTTCGGCGCAGGCTCGCTGGATCCTGCGGGCGGTGCAGGCGCGATCAAACTCCTCGCCGCAGTCAGCCTGATATTGGTCGCCGGCGCGCCGTTCATAGCCGCCGCCGCCATCCGCGCGGCCCTCGATTAAGTCCGACGCCCGACGCGCCCGTCGGGAGCGCGTACGAATGAAAAGCTCGGGGTCGTCAGGCGGATAGAGGGGCGATACCCCCGATCACGCACCCGACGAGCCGACGTCAGCTCAGCGCGCGATGTCGCGCTTGGCCAGCTGCTTGTTCAGACCCAGCGCGATCAGCGTGAACACCGCGCCTGAGAACAGATACGCACCGCTCGCCGCCAGCCCCAGCTTGCTCGTCAGCAACAGCGCCGCCAGCGGAGCGAAGCCCGCACCGAACAACCAGGCGAGATCGGTCGTCAGCGCCGAGCCCGTATAGCGATGCTGCGGCGACAGGCTCGATGCGATCGCGCCCGAGGACTGGCCGAACGACAGACCGAACAGCAGGAAGCCGATTCCCATGAACAGGCGCTCGCCGATCTCGCCGCCATCGAGCAGCGACGGCGCGGCGATCGCGAACAGCGCGATCAGGACCGCGATCGTGCCGAGCATCGTGCGACGCCCGAATCGGTCCGCAAGCAGGCCCGACACCAGCATCGCGCCGATCCCGATGATGGCGCCGATGACTTCGACCACCAGGAAGCGACCGGCCGATTCACGTGTGAACAGTACGACCCACGACAGCGGGAAGACCGTGACCATGTGGAACAGCGCGAAGCTGGCGAGTGGCACGAACGAGCCGAGCCAGATCGCTTTCCACTGCGACTGCACGGTCTCGACGACCGGGGCGGGTTCCAGCTCGCGCTTGGCGTACATCTCTTCGAACTCGGGCGTCACCACCAAACGGAGGCGGGCGAACAGCGCGACGACGTTGATCGCGAATGCCACGAAGAACGGATAGCGCCAGCCCCAGGCGAAGAAATCCTCGGTCGGCAGCGCGGCGACGAAGAACGCGAACAGGCCGCTGGCTACCAGCAGGCCGATCGGCGCGCCGAGCTGCGGCAGCATCGCGTACCAGCCGCGATGCTTTTCCGGCGCATTCAGCGACAGCAGCGAGGCAAGGCCATCCCAGGCACCGCCGAGCGCGACGCCCTGGCCGATGCGGAGCAGCGCGAGGATCGCGACCGACCAGTTGCCGACCGAGTCGTAGCTGGGAATGAACCCCATCGCGACGGTCGACGTGCCGAGCAGGAACAGCGACATCGTCAGCTTCACACTGCGGCCGTACGCGCGATCGACCGCGATGAAGATGATCGAGCCGATCGGGCGGGCGATGAACGCCAGCGCGAACACCGCGAACGAATAGAGCGTGCCCTGCAACCGGTCGACATACGGGAACACCAGGGTCGGGAACACCAGCACCGAGGCGATCGCGTAGACGAAGAAGTCGAAGAATTCCGAGGTGCGGCCGATCACCACGCCGATCGCGATCACGCCAGGCGTGACGTGCTCGCCGTCGCTGTGGATACTGCGAGCATCGGCTTCGAAGCTCGTCTCGGGGATCGTGTCAGCACTCATTCTTCAACTCGCTCTTCGGGGCGCGGACCCATCATACGCTGTTCCGGCGGATGCGGGCAGGGGCAATCTATGCTACCCTTGGACATGATAAAGCCATGCCGATGTTGCAGTGCAGCGCCCATTGGACAAATTGTCCACTGTAGCGCAGCGCAACCGAGGCGTAGGGGACCGAATGACCGTCGTGACACAGCTTTCCCGCACCAAAATCTCGGCCCGAAAATGGTTGGTTGCCATGCCCTTGGCATTGCTCACCAGCGGTTGCGACTGGGTTGTGATGTCGCCCTCCGGCGATATCGCAGTGCAGCAGCGCGATCTGGTGCTGATCTCGACCGGGCTGATGCTGCTGATCATCGTTCCGGTGATCTTTTTGACCCTGTTTTTCGCGTTCCGCTATCGCCAGTCGAACAAGGCCGCCAAGTACGAGCCCAACTGGGATCACTCGGTCGGCCTCGAGCTGCTGATCTGGGGCATTCCGCTGCTGATCATCATCGCGCTGGGCGCGCTGACCTGGACCAGCACGCATCTGCTCGATCCGTATCGCCCGCTGGGCCGGATCAAGCCGGACACGCCGACGCTCGCGAACAACGTGCCGGTCGGCAATCTGGTCGACAAGCAGCAGGTCGGCAACGGTGCCAACGGCGCCGGCAAGCCGCTTGAGGTGCAGGTCGTCGCGCTCGATTGGAAGTGGCTGTTCATCTATCCGGAATACGGCATCGCCACGGTCAACGAACTCGCCGCGCCGGTTGATCGTCCGATCCGCTTTCAGATGACCTCGTCGTCGGTGATGAACGCGTTCTACATCCCTGCGCTCGCCGGCATGATCTACACGATGCCCGGCATGCAGACGACGCTGAACGCGGTCATCAACAAGCCCGGCAATTACGAGGGCTTCTCGTCCAACTATAGCGGCGCGGGCTTCTCGGGCATGCGCTTCCGCTTCCACGGCGTGAGCGACGCGGGCTTCGATGCCTGGATCAACCAGGTCAAGCAGCGTGGCGGTGGCCTGAACCGCGCGAGCTACCTTCAGCTGGAGAAGCCGAGCGAGAAGGTGCCGGTCCGCTATTACAATGCGGTCGAGCCGAACATGTTCAAGCTGGTCGTCGAGCAGTGCGTACAGCCCGGCAAGGTCTGCATGTCGCAGATGATGCACGGCGGCAAAGGCGGGGGACTCGCATGCCGGTATGGCGATGCCGGGCGTCAATGGCGGAAAGGGTCCGCAGGATCTCGTCCGAGCGGGTCGAAGGCGCCCTGATGAAGGATGCCGACGAAAAGGGTAGCGGCAACCACTGGACCGCGCCGGCCGACATAAAACAGGACGGCGCCAACAGCGCGCCCGGCTCGCAGTCCAACCGCAATCACACGATGTTGTCCCCTCAACCAAGCCGGGCACGCGCCCCGTCGCGAACGGCTAGAGAACCATCATGAACGACACTCTGTTGAAGACAATCTTCGGCCGCCTGACCCTGGAGTCGCTGCCGCTGCACGAACCGATCGTCGTCGCCACCTTCGCGATGGTGGCGATCGGTGGCGCAGGCCTCGTCGCGGCGCTGACCTATTTCAAGGTCTGGGGCTATCTGTGGAACCAGTGGTTCACCAGCGTCGATCACAAGAAGATCGGCATCATGTACATCATCCTGGCGATCGTCATGCTGCTGCGCGGGTTCTCCGACGCGATCATGATGCGCGCGCAGCAGGCGATGGCGTTCAACGGATCCGAAGGATACCTGACCGCGCACCACTACGATCAGGTCTTCACCGCGCACGGTGTGATCATGATCTTCTTCGTGGCGATGCCGCTGGTCACGGGCCTGATGAACTATGTCGTTCCGCTCCAGATCGGTGCGCGCGACGTGTCGTTCCCGTTCCTCAACAATTTCAGCTTCTGGATGACCGCGGCGGGTGCCGTGATCGTCATGATGTCGCTGTTCATCGGTGAGTTCGCGCGGACCGGCTGGCTCGCGATGCCGCCCCTCTCGGGACTGGCGTACTCGCCGGACGTCGGTGTCGACTACTATATCTGGGCGTTGCAGATCGCCGGCATCGGGACACTCTTGTCCGGCGTCAATCTGGTCGCGACCATCGTCAAGATGCGCGCGCCCGGCATGACCATGATGAAGATGCCGATCTTCACCTGGACGTCGCTGTGCACCAACATCCTGATCGTCGCCGCCTTCCCGGTGCTGACCGCGGTTCTCGCGATGCTGTCGCTCGACCGCTACATCGGCACCGCGTTCTTCACGAACGACTCGGGCGGCAACCCGATGATGTACGTCAACCTGATCTGGATCTGGGGTCACCCGGAGGTCTACATCCTGGTCCTGCCGGCGTTCGGCATCTTCTCGAGGTCACCTCGACCTTCTCGGGCAAGCGCCTCTTCGGCTACAGCTCGATGGTCTATGCGACGCTCGTCATCACGATCCTCGCCTATCTCGTCTGGCTGCACCACTTCTTCACGATGGGCTCCGGCGCGAGCGTGAACTCGTTCTTCGGCATCACCACGATGATCATCTCGATCCCGACCGGGGCCAAGATCTTCAACTGGCTGTTCACGATGTACAAGGGCCGGATCCGGTTCGAACTGCCGATGATGTGGACGATCGCCTTCATGGTGACCTTCACGATCGGCGGCATGACCGGCGTCCTCCTTGCCGTCCCGCCCGCCGACTTCGTGCTGCACAACTCGCTGTTCCTGGTCGCGCATTTCCATAACGTGATCATCGGCGGCACGCTGTTCGGTATGTTCGCCGGCATCAACTACTGGTTCCCGAAGGCGTTCGGCTTCAAGCTGAACGAGACGTGGGGCAAGATCTCGTTCTGGTGCTGGGTCGTGGGCTTCTACTTCGCCTTCATGCCGCTCTACGTGCTCGGCCTGATGGGCGTGACCCGCCGGATGCGCTATTTCGACGATCCGAACCTGCAGATCTGGTTCGTCATCGCCGCCTTTGGTGCAGCGCTGATCGCCGCCGGTATCGGTGCCTTCCTGATGCAGATCTTCGTCAGCATCCGGAACCGCGAGAAGCTTGCCGACCTCACGGGTGATCCGTGGAACGGTCGTACGCTGGAGTGGGCGACCTCGTCGCCGCCGCCGGACTATAACTTCGCGTTCACGCCGATCGTCCACGACCTGGACGCCTGGTACGACATGAAGGAGCGCAAGGCGGTTCGCCCGGTTTCCGGCTTCAAGGCGATCCACATGCCGAGCGGTACCGGTACGGGCGTCGTGCTCGCCGGCCTCAGCGTGGCGTTCGGGTTCGCGATGATCTGGTACATCTGGTGGCTCGCAGGGCTCACCCTGGTCGGCATCTTCGCGACGGCGATCTTCCACACCTTCAACTACAAGCGCGACTTCCACATCCCGGTCGAGGACGTGATCGCCAGCGAGGACGCGCGCACTCGCCAGCTCGCGACCCAGGGAGCCTGACGCGATGTCCGCAATACCGATGAAGGACGGTCTGAACGAGACCAAACCGGTCTCGTTCTACGACTTAGACGAGCACGAGCATCCCGATGGCGGCAGCACGATGCTGGGCTTCTGGATGTACCTGATGAGCGATTGCCTCATCTTCGCGGTGCTGTTCGCGGCGTACGCCGTGCTCGGCAACAGCTACGCCGGCGGCCCCAGCCCGAAGGAGATCTTCGAGCTGCCGCTGGTGGCGGTGAACACCGCGATGCTGCTGTTCTCGTCGATCACCTACGGCTTCGCGATGCTGTCGATGGAGGAAGGTCGCCAGCGCGTCATGCAGATGTGGCTGGTCTTCACCGGCCTGTTCGGCCTCGCGTTCCTGTCGATCGAAATGTACGAGTTCGCCACCCTCATCCACGAGGGCGCAGGGCCAACCCGCAGCGCATTCCTGTCGTCGTTCTTCACGCTCGTCGGCACGCACGGCCTTCACGTCACGATGGGCCTGATCTGGCTCGTCACGCTGATGGTGCAGGTCCAGAAGCACGGCCTGATCGCCGCCAACAAGCGTCGCCTGATGTGCCTCAGCATGTTCTGGCATTTCCTCGACGTCATCTGGATCGGCGTCTTCACCTTCGTCTATCTGATGGGCACCCTACGATGAGCGACACCCACGCGCACGACGCACACGCGGACCATGGCGATCACGGCCATGGCGATCACGCCTCGCACGGCACCCGCGGCAGCTATATCAAGGGGTTCTTCCTCTCGGTAATCCTGACGGCGATCCCGTTCTGGATCGTCATGACGGACGCGTTCAAGGATCCGTCGACCGCAGCCCTCGTCGTGATGGTCTTCGCGGTCGCGCAGATCGTCGTCCACATGATCTACTTCCTGCACATGAGCGGCAAGTCGGAGGGCGGCTGGACGATGATGGCGCTGATCTTCACGATCATCCTCGTCGTCATCACGCTCAGCGGATCGATCTGGGTGATGTACCACATGAACACGAACATGATGCCGATGCAGGCCGCGGCAGACATGTGATGAAGACGCGACCGGGCCCTGCCGTCTATGTCGCAGGCCTGGTCGCGCTGCTGCTGTTCGCCGGGTTCATGGCGCTCGGCATCTGGCAGGTCGAGCGCCGCGCCTGGAAGCTCAACCTGATCGAACAGGTCGCGGCCCGTGCGCATGCCGCGCCGGTCGCGCCACCTGGCCCTGCGTCCTGGGGCGCGATCACCGCCACCACCGACGCCTATCGCCGCATCCGGCTCGACGGCACCCTCGACAACACGCGTGAGACGCTGGTGCGCGCCGCTACCGCGCTCGGTAGCGGCTATTGGGTCGTCACGCCCTTGCGGACCGCCCAGGGCTTCACCGTCCTGGTCAACCGCGGCTACGTCTCGCCCGAGCAGCGCGTTGCGCATGCCAGGCCGACCGGCCCGGTCACGATCACCGGCTATCTCCGCATCACCGAGCCTAACGGCGGCTTCCTCCGCAGCAACGATCCGGCGACCGACAAATGGTATTCCCGCGATGTCGCCGCGATCGCCAGGGCCCGCGGTCTCTCGAACGTCGCCCCCTATTTCGTCGATGCGGACAAGTCCGGTACCGCAGCCCCAGTCGGCGGCCTGACGATCATCGCCTTTCCCAACAACCATTTCGTCTACATGCTGACCTGGTTCGCGCTCGCCGCGATGACGATCGTCGCGTTCGTCGTGTTCGTCCGCCAGGATGCACGCAAGCGGCGAGAGGAGGCATGACCTCGGCGTCCGCACGGCAGGGCTGGCAACGCTGGCTCGCCCTCGCCACCGCGCGCACCGACGCGACCGGCAACGCCAACATGCGGCAGCTCGTGACGCTGCGCTGGATCGCGGTCGCCGGCCAGTTCGTCACCATCTTGTTCGCGCGGTTCGGTCTCGGCTTCGACCTGCCACTCGTTCCGATGATGGCGGCGCTCGCCGCCGCGGTCGGCCTCAACCTCGCCAGCATGCCGCTCTATGGCTGGCGCAAGGGCGCGAACATCCAGCTCCTGCTCGCATTGCTGTTCGACGTCGGCCTGCTCACCACACAGCTCTACCTCGCAGGCGGCGCCACCAACCCGTTCATCTCGCTCTACCTGCTCCACGTCGTGCTCGGCGCGGTTCTGCTCGATCGCTGGTCGAGCTGGGCGATCGTCGTCGTCACCGCGGCCTGTTTCGGCCTGCTCACGCTCTATTACCGCCCGCTGATCCTGCCGCCCGATTACAGCGGCGAGTATTTCATCCTCTACACGATCGGCTCGCTGCTCTGCTTCATGCTGATCGCGACGCTGTTGATGCTCTTCATGGCGCGGATCACCGGCAATCTGCGCGCCCGCGACACGCGCCTGGCCGACCTGCGCCAGCAGGCCGCGGAGGAGGATCACATCGTCCGCATGGGGCTCCTGGCATCCGGCGCCGCGCACGAACTCGGCACGCCGCTCGCGTCGATAGCGGTCATCCTCGCCGACTGGCGCCGCATGCCGACGCTCGCACAGGACGCCGACCTCCAGGCCGAGATCGTCGAGATGCAATCCGAGGTTCAGCGCTGCAAGGCGATCGTCACCGGCATTCTGCTCTCGGCCGGCGAGGCACGGGGTGAGGCGCCCGAGATCATGCCGCTCCATCAGTTCCTCGACGCGATCGTCGACGAATGGCGCGCCGTTCACCCGTCGGTCGACTTCGACTACACCACCCGAGTCGGCGACGATCCGCAGGTCGTCTCCGACCCTGCACTCAAACAGGTGATCGCCAACGTGCTCGACAACGCCGCCGAAGCCTCGCCGCACTGGGTCGCGTTCCGTGGCGAACGCAGCGGCGGCGATCTCGCGCTGATCGTCCGCGACCGAGGCCCGGGCTTCAGCGAGGAGCGGTTGGCCAGCTTCGGCAAACCCTATCAGTCGAGCAAGCGCGAACCCGGCCACGGCCTCGGTCTGTTCCTCGCGGTCAACGTCATGCGCAAGCTCGGTGGCGGCGTGTCCGTCGTGAACTGCGACGACGGCGGCGCGGAAGTCACGATCAGCATGCCTCTCTCGGCGATCGCGCTCTCATGAGGACTACGGCATGAGCGAACCCGCCCTGCTCGCGATCGTCGAAGACGACGAGACGTTCGCCCGCACCCTTCGCCGCTCGTTCGAACGCCGCGGCTACGAAGTGATGCAGGCTGCCAGCCACGAGGAACTCGTCGAACAACTGGCGGAACGCACGCCGCGATATGCGGTGGTCGACCTGAAGCTCGGCGGCGCGTCCGGCCTCGTCTGCGTCCAGACGCTCCACGCGCATGATCCCGACATCATCGTCGTCGTCCTCACCGGCTTCGCGAGCATCGCCACCGCGGTCGAGGCGATCAAGCTCGGCGCGTCACACTATCTCGTCAAACCCTCCAACACCGACGACATCGAAGCTGCGTTTGATCGCACCGACGGAGTCGTCGACACCGAACTCTCCGAGCGTCCGACCTCGATCAAGACGCTCGAATGGGAGCGCATCCACACCACGCTCGCCGAAACCGACTTCAACATCTCCGAGACCGCGCGCCGTCTCGGCATGCACCGCCGCACACTCGCGCGGAAGCTCGAGAAGCGCCCCGTCAAATAGCGGCAACGCATCGGCGAGGGCCGGCGTTATCCCCGATGCGCTCCCAAAAACTCTGGCAACCCAGCCGCCTGCTGGCGACCCCATCCGCGCTGAGCTGGGAACATGGTGCCGAGATCGCCGCGCGGGCTACCGCACTCGGCGTACCGGTCACGGCGCTACCGAGCGACCGCCTCAAGCTCGACTTCCCCGCGGACTCCCGCCGCGCCTACGCGGAAGCCAAGGCGACGCTGGCGCTGGTCGTCGCGCCACCCTCGAAGCGCAAGCTCCAGCCGATCGCTCCCAGCGCCGACTGGCGGATCGACCTCGCCGAAGGCTGCCCCGCGCATTGCGGCTATTGCTACCTCGCCGGCTCGCTCAAAGGCCCGCCAATCACGCGCGTCTACGCGAACCTGCCTGAGATCCTCGCAGAACTTCCCGCGCATCTCGGCCAGGGCACCGTAACCTCGCGTTCCACCGCCCGCGCGCATGAAGGCACGACGTTCGAGGCCTCCTGCTACACCGACCCGCTTGGCATCGAGCACGTCACCGGATCGCTGTCCGCGCTGATCGCGCATTTCGGCGCCTGGGAAGCCGACGTGCAGTTGCGCTTCACCACAAAGTTCGATGCCGTCGAGCCACTTCTCCAACTCGACCACCGCGGCCGCACCCGCATGCGCGCCTCGATCAACCCCGCCGCCTATGCGCGCTTCGAAGGCGGCACCAGCCCCGTCGCCGCCCGTCTGCTCGCGCTGCGCAAGATGGCGAACGCCGGCTACAAGATAGGCCTGACCGTCGCCCCGATCATCGCAGCCGAAGGCTGGCGGGAGGCGTATGGCAACTTACTGGCGGAGGCGGGCAGGATGCTCGCCGACGTTCCCGACGTGACGATCGAGCTGATCACCCACCGCTACACCCCCGGCTCGAAGGCGGTGCTCGAAACCTGGTACCCCGGCTCGTCACTCGACCTCAGCATGGCCAACCGCACGGAGAAGCGCACAAAGTTCGGCTCGGTCAAATACGTCTACGACGCCGACACGATGCGCGCCCTCCGCACCTTCTTCCAGGACGAGATCGTTATTAAACTCCCCCAAGCCCGCATCCTCTACTGGACCTGATCGCCGAGCCAACCGGCAACGCAGCGTTGCCATTCGCGGCCTTCCGATCGTCCCCGTCGCCGCCTACCTCGAAACCATGACACAAACCCGCCAGCCAACGCTCTTCATCCCGCACGGTGGCGGGCCTTGCTTCTTCATGGACGACCCAGCCGGCAACTGGACCGGCATGGCCGCGTACCTCCGGTCGATCGCCGCCTCTCTGCCCGAAAAGCCCAAGGCGATCCTCGTCGTCTCCGGCCACTGGGAAACCCGCGGCTTCGCCTTCACCGGCGCCGCCACTCCGCCACTGATCTACGATTACGGTGGCTTCCTCCGCATACCTACGAACTACGCTACGACGCCCCCGGCGATCCCGTCTTGGCCGCCCGCGCCGCCGACCTGCTCCGCGGTGCTGGCCTGACCGCCACCATCGATCCCACGCGCGGCCTTGATCACGGCGTCTTCATCCCGATGAAGGTCGCATTCCCCGATGCCGACATCCCGGTCGTCGAGATGTCCGTCGATCGCGATCTCGACCCCGCGCTCCACGCCGCCGCCGGCCGCGCGCTCGCCCCCTTGCGCGACGAAGGCGTGCTGATAGTCGGCTCGGGCATGAGCTTCCACAACATGCGCGGCTACGGCGACCCGCGTTTCACCGCGCCGTCAGAAGCCTTCGATCAATGGCTCACCGCCGCGGTCGAGTCCGAACCAACCGCCCGATCGGCAGCACTAGCCGGTTGGGCCGAAGCCCCGCCGGGCGCCTCTCGCACCCCCGCGAGGAGCATCTCCTGCCGCTGATGGTCGCCGCCGGTGCCTCCGATCAACCCGGCACGCAGGTCTACAATGAACGCGTGTTGCAAACCGCGATCTCCGGCTACCGCTTCACCTAAAAGGAATGTCCATGCCTCTTCCCGTCCTGCTCGCGATCTCCGGCAGCCTGCGCCGCGGTTCGTACAACACCGCGATCCTGACCACGCTCGGCGAAGCGGTCGCCGACAAGGCCGCGCTCACGATCTTCGCGCTGAACGACGTGCCGCTCTACGATCAGGACGCCGACACCGACACGCCCCTGCCGCCGTCGCAGCGCTGCGCGCGGCGATCGGCGCGGCGGATGGCATCGTAATCGCCTCCCCGAATATAATCACGGCATCTCGGGTGTCCTGAAGAACGCGCTCGACTGGGCCTCGCGCCCGCACGGCAAGGCGACGCTGACGGGCAAGCCGGTCTTCACGCTGACCTCCTCGCCCGGCGCGGTCGGCGGCGCGCGCGCCCATGCGCAACTCAACGAGACGCTGGCCTCGATCGGTGCCCGCACCGTCCTGCGTCCCCAAGCCGTCGTCGGTGCGGTACATGAGAAGATCACCGACGGTCGCCTCACCGAACAGCGCACGCTCGACTTCCTCGTCGGCGGCATAGACGACCTGCTCGCCGACATCGCCCGCCCTACCGCCGCCGACCGCGAGGCATCCTGACATGCGGCAGGTCCTCAACCAGTATCCGGCGCACCGCGACGACATCGCCGATCTCGTCACCCGCCGTCCGCTACCGGGGCCGGGCCTGCAGCAGGTCGACCCGTTCCTGTTCCTCAACCATCACGGCCCGCAGACCTATCGCCCGGGCAACACCGGTCTG
Source organism: Sphingomonas sp. AC411 (assembly GCF_979253035.1). NCBI lineage: Bacteria > Pseudomonadati > Pseudomonadota > Alphaproteobacteria > Sphingomonadales > Sphingomonadaceae > Sphingomonas > Sphingomonas sp. AC411. The sequence goes on from NZ_CEEDAQ010000001.1 coordinate 2,643,694, forward strand.
CCGTTCGGCCCGCATCCGCATCGCGGCTTCGAGACCGTCAGCTTCATCGTGAAGGGTGAGATGGCGCATCTCGACAGCGGCGGCCACGAAAGCGTCATCCGCGCCGGCGGCGTCCAGTGGATGACCGCCGGCTCGGGCCTGATCCACGCGGAAATCTCGCCCGCATCGTTCAAGCGCGACGGCGGCCCGCTGGAAATCCTGCAACTCTGGGTCAATCTCCCCGGCCGGCTCAAGATGACAAAGCCCGCCTATACCGGCCTCCAGCGCGAGGACATTCCCGCGGTCCCGGTCGACGGCGGCATAGTGAACCTGATCTCGGGCCGCTTCGGAGACCAGCACGGCCCGATCGAGTCGCTGACCGGGGTCGCGATGATGACCATCGAACTCGAAGCCGGCGCGAAGGTCGACCTGCCGGCACCTAGTGGGCGCGCGGTCTTCTTCTACGTCGTCGCCGGCGCCTCCTCGGCCAACGGCACGCAGATCAAGCCTCACCACCTCGCCACGTTCGCGCCGGACGGGGACACCATCACCGTCATGACCGAAGCCCCCGCCACGATCCTCTACGGCCACGCCGATCCGATCGGCGAACCGGTCGTCTCCCACGGCCCCTTCGTCATGAACACCCGCGAGGAAATCGTCCGCGCGATCGAGGACTATAATGCCGGCCTGTTCGGCAAGCCGCCGGTCATTCGTTAGGGCGCTTTCCGCACCGGCGGCAGCGCGGCACAGATGTCCGCGCCGCCCGCCGGCACCGTGAAGAACGGCCCCGCCCGGTTCTCGCGCGACGCGATCCAGGCGACGAACCGCGCATTGTCCGCCGCGCGATACTGGAAATGGGGTCGCTGGGCGGCAGGCAGCTCGCTCGCGAGGCGGGCGGACACGATCGGGCTACGCTCGCCTTCCGCCTTGTAGAAACCGAGATCGCCCGTCCCCGCGGGAGCGACGACAGCCACTCGATTCCGTCGATCACCCGGCCCACCACCGCGATGTTGCGGTCCAGCGCGCGCGGCGAATGGCCGATCACGGTATACAGCTCCGCGCCACTCCCCGTGCTCGGCGCCAGATCGCGCGCGACGCCGACCATGCCGTAGCAATGCGGCAGCCACTCGGTCGCGCCATTGCCCGCCAATGGCCAGCCGTCGCGGCTGTATCCCGCCCATTCGGCATAGGGATCGCGCTGCGATAGCCGTGCCACCGTCGTCGGCCCGGCATGCGAATATTCCGCCGGCGGGTTGGCGACGACGCCCGCAACCAGCGGTTTCTTCTCGGTCGCATCGCCCCATTGCGCGACGTAATTATCCTGCAACCGGTACACGCTGGTCCCGACATCCCACCAATGCGCCGCCGCAAGCTTGCGAATGTTTGCAACGTGCACGGGCGCATACCGAGGTGCCAGCCGCACGGTAAACCGGTGCCCATTGGCCAGTGTGAACACCAGCAGCTCGTCGTCCGGAACCGCGACCCAATCCGCCGGCAGCGGATCGGACGGCAGCGTGACAGCGACCGGAGCAGCTTGCGCGAGCGCGGCAGCGAGAAGGAGATTCAGCATCCCCGCAGACTGCCCGAGCGCCTCCCCGCACGCAATCGCTTGCACGTACGTGAAACGCGCACTAGCAGACGCCCTTCCAGAGCAATGCGGAGCGGTGGCCGAGTGGTCGAAGGCGCTCGCCTGGAAAGTGAGTATACGTCAAAAGCGTATCGAGGGTTCGAATCCCTCCCGCTCCGCCACCCCTGCCGCGCGCTGGATCGCTGGGAACGGACGACCGCGGCTAGATTCCTCATAATTCGAGCCCCCTGCCCGCCCGGTGGATCGCCCTGTATTCGTCCCCCTTCGCCCGGTAAATCCGCCAGCTCGAATTGCGCCCGTCCCCAGCTTGCCGGCACGATCGCGACCACCTAGCGTGCCCGCCAGAACGACAAGGGGGACACATGGTGCGCAACGGATACATACTGACGGTCGCGGCGCTGTTATCGACGACGGCGTTTGCCCAATCGCCTGCCCCGTCCCCTGCCCAATCGCCCGCAACGCGCATCGTTCCGGATGCGAAGGCACCCAAGGGGCGGCTTTCCGATGCCGCGGTGCCGAAGGCCTACCGGCTCGACCTGACCATCCTTCCCGAAAGCGACGGCTTTGCCGGCCACGACGAAATCGACGTCGTGCTCAAAGCCCGCACGACCAAACTCTATCTGCATGGACGCGATCTCGTCGTCACCAAGGTCTTTGCACGGATCGGCAGCACCATCGTCCCCGCGACCTTCACGCAGGTCGACGCGACGGGTACCGCACGGCTCGATTTCGCCGGCCCCGTTGCGGCCGGTGCCGCCACGCTGGTATTCGACTATCGCGGCAAATTCGGCGACGACGCGTCTGGCCTGTACCACGTCAAGGTCGCCGACCGCTGGTACAGCTGGACCCAGTTCGAGAGCATCGATGCACGTGCCGCGTTTCCGTCCTTCGACGAACCGGGGTTCAAGCAACCGTTCACGGTGAGCGTCACCACCCATCCGGGCATGACGGTCGTGAGCAACAGCCCCGAAACGGGTGTGACGAAAACCGGCGCGGGACTGGAAACGCATCGCTTCGCGCCCACCAAGCCATTGCCCACCTATCTGGTCGCGGTCGATACCGGGCCCTTCGTCAGGCAGTCGGGAATGATCGCGCCGACACCGGAGCGCGCGCATCCCATGGCGCTGGGCGCGGTCGCGACGCAGGCCCAGAAGGACAAGATGGACTATGTGATGGCGGAGACTCCGCGCATCGTGAGCCTGCTCGAGCGCTATTTCGGCGAGCCGTTCCCGTTCCCCAAGCTCGACCAGATCGGCTCGCCGATCATGCCCGGCGCGATGGAGAATGCCGGCGCGGATACCTATGGCGACGGGATCATCTTTCTGGATCGCAACGCCACCACCAGCGACAAGCAGTCGTTCGGCATGATCGTCAGTCACGAATTGGCGCACCAGTGGTTCGGCGATCTCGTGTCGCCCGCATGGTGGAGCGATATCTGGCTCAACGAGAGCTTCGCCAACTGGATGGGCTATCGCATCGGCAACGAGTGGCGGCCCGAGCTTGGCATCGGGGTCGGCGCGATCGCCGAGGGGTTCGGCGCGATGAACACCGACGCGCTGGAGGTCGGGCGCCCGATCCACCAGGCGATCACCGAGAACAACCAGATCGACGCCGCGTTCGACAACATCACGTACGGCAAGGGCGGTCACGTCGTCGCGATGATCGCCGCCTATCTTGGCGACGAGAAGTTCAAGGCCGGCGTACGGCTCCACCTGAAGCGCTATGCTTACGGCAACGCCTCGTCGGAGCAATTCTTCCAGTCGATCGCTGATGCAGGGCATGATCCCAAGTTGCTCGCGGCGCTGACCAGTTTCGTCGACCAGCAGGGCGTGCCGGTGATCGACATACGCCGCGACGGTGGCAAGCTGACCGCAGTGCAGGCGCGCTACACGTTCCTGGGCTCGAAGCCGGCGCCGCTCCAGTGGACGATCCCTTCTGCGTGCGCGTCGACGCCAGCAAGCACTGCACGTTGATGGATGCGAAGACCGCGACGCTGGCGGTCCCGGCCGGACGCGTGCTGATGCCGAACGTCGGCGGCACCGGCTATTACCGGTTCGACCTCGCGCCAGCCGATTGGCAGGCGCTGATCGCCTCGTCCGCCACGCTGTCGCCGGGCGAAGCCATCGCGACCACCGACAGCCTGTGGGCGTCGTTCCGGGCCGGCAAGGCGCCAGCGACGTGGCTGATCGCGCAGGCGCGCGCGATGGCCGACAATCCGGATGCTACCGCCAGCGTGGATCCCGGCGAACGGATTTCCGGCTGGCGCTCGCGCGGCCTGATCGCGCCGGCCTCGCTGCCGGCGTACCGTTCGCTGATGGCGTCGATCTATACGCCGCAATTGACCAAGCTTGGCTTCGATCCCGCGGTCGGCGCGCATGCGAGCGACGATCCCGGACGCCAGAACCTGCGCCATCGGCTGGTCGGACTCGTAGCGGACGACGCGCACGACCCGGCCGTTCGCGCAAAGCTGAAGGATGCGGCCAGCCGCTTCCTCGGCGGCGACGCGGCCGCACTCGATCCAGGCTTCCTGTTCGGCGGCTTGACGGCGTTGGCGCAGGACGGCGGCTTGCCGGTCGCCCGGATGCTCGTCGAGCGCGGGTTGTCCAGCGAGGATTCGACGCTACGATCGAGCGCCCTGGCAGCAGCTGCGTCGAGCGGTCGCGCGGATGTCGCCCAGTACCTGTTGTCGCTCGACGACAAACGCCTGCGTGGCTTCGATCGCCTGCAGTTGATCTTCGGTGTCGTAGGCACGGTCGAGACGCGCGATCTCGGTACCGACTGGGTGCTGGCAAATTATGACCGGCTCGTCGCGGGCGCCAACGGCATCTTCATCACCAGCCGGCTGCCGTCTGCATTCGCCTCGCAATGCGGCGCCGATCGGGCCGCCAGCATCGATGCGAAGATCGGCCCCGTGGTCCGGAAGGCCAATGTCGGTTTGCTGGCCTATCAGCGTGCGCTGGAATCGATCCGGCTCTGCGGGACGCTCAAGGCTGCGAAATCGGGAGAGATCGCGGCGGCCATCACCACCGGCGGCTAGCCGAGATCGCTTGGGAAACGGCTGCGACAAAAGCCGTTTCCCAAGCGCCGCGGACGATCGGGCTTCCGGATGGCACTCGAACCCGAAAACGGGTCAGAACGAAACCTGGAGGCGGCCGATAAGCCGGTCCGTCGCATTGCGCCGATCGGCAAATCGGCTGGCATCGCCCGTGCCGGCAATGTCAGTGCCGGAAATGTCGGTGCCGATGTAATCAACGCCAACCGTCAGTCGATCGCGACGATGTTCGAGCCCGAGCCGCCAGTTGCTGTAGCTTCCGCCCGGTCGGAGCCGCTCGGCGCGAAAGGTATCGCGAACGCTGCCGGACGAATGCCCGAGTTCGGCGAGAACGGTGAGCGGCGTGCCCGGGATACCGGCATTGGCATTCGCATAGAGATACACATTGCTGCCACCGATCGCACGCTGCGACGGTGCACCGATGACACCCAGGGTCGCATAGAGCGGGCCATAGCCGTAGCTTGCCGATACCCCAGCCTCGACATAGTCCGCCTTCGTGCGGGAACCTGCAAAGACATGCCCGATGGCGTCGGTTCGTAACTGAATGGCACCAAGGTCCCAGCCCGTTCCAACCACAAGGTCGACCACCGCATCGGCCCCGTCGTGTCGCACGCTGTCGCGGGTCGTCACCACGCGCGCCGAGGCGTCGAAGCGCCCGACCGGGACGCGGACGTCGGCGCCGAGGGCGGCGCGTCCTTCACTCCAGCTCAGCCCTCGCCGCTCCTCCTCGCTCATCACCTCCAGGGTTGCCGATCGACCACTCTGGGCGAATGCGGGCGCGGCAAGGCCACAGGTTACGGCGCCAATCGCACCCGCCAGTTGCAGGCGCCGGCTCATGATCCCGATCATCCCCCTATCATCCAGCGCGCTGCAGGCCATGAATCCGGTCCAGCTCGGCGCGCAGCATCGTCTCGTCCTCCTGCGCCAGGACTTCGAGGTGCGCTTGCATATCCGCCGTCCTGCTCGCGACTTCCTCCGTGATCGCCCGGTGGCTCGTAGCGCACCAGCCGGGTCGCGTGCCCGACACCACGGGTTCGCTGTCGATGCTACGGACGAGCCTGGTACCCGACGCCGCAACGGCATGGCGCGCCACCGTCATGGTCGCTGCCCAGTCGCAGCGTAGCGACGACGCCCTTCCCCCGGGGCAACCGCGCCCACCTGCTTGTGCGTGATGGCGACATCGCCACGATATTTGACGGCGACCGGACCACTATGGTGATCCACGCGGTTCTGGTGATCGACGGTCATGCCGAGTGCCGCGCCGGTGGCGGCAAGCACCAATCCGGCTGTTACGAGATAGGCCATATTCGCTCTCCTTTGGTCATCCCGATCCATCTTGACCGGTGATGCTGATCCTTGCGGACGATGTTTCTAGAACGACGCTACACGGTCATCGGTTCAGTTCACCTGCAACCGCAAGGCGCGTGCATGAAGCCGATCCTTCACGCTCAACCGCAGTCGCTTCAGCCGAAGAAGCCGCAGGGCATCCGGCATGCGTCGCTTCATCTCGACACGGATCTGATCGTCCAACTGCTTGTGCAACTGGGTTAGTTTGTATGAAAATATGCTCATAGCCGCTCTCCAACCAACGATTGAAAGATCGGATCAGCGCAGATGAGAGGAGGCGAAAGGCCAGGCCTGAACATCGAGCTAACCCGATGCGGTCCGACATCACGTTCGTCCAAAGACAAACGCCAGAGGGGCCCGGCCCGCATCATCAACCTAGTGTTTCCCGGGTCGGGGTCAAGACTGTTGAGCCCAACCGAGCCTGTGTTGACATTACGCGACCGGTCTACGATGTTACTCTCATGTACGCTCCCGCGACACATAAGCGTTTCCGCGACCACGCCGGCCAACTCGCCGCACGGGGTTAGCCCGAGCTCGCGGCTGTTCGCCGTTTGAGTTCGGGCTTTATTCGATCTGACCTTTGGGCGGCGCTCTGCGCGCCCCTGATCTCGAGTAAGCGGAAACGGCACAGTGACAGACAACATATCAAAATCCGAAGACCTCGGCCCGATCAATGCGCAAAACCAGGCCGAAGACCCGCCGCCTCGGATGTTCCTGAGAAAGAGCCCGGGTCACTTCTTTTCCAACAAATTCGATATCGAAATCGTCGAAGAACATTCGAGGTCCGATACCGAATTTCACCAACAAGATCTCCCGAATTGGCTGGACCGCCTCATGGGACTCAATCTCCTGCTCTTGATACTACTCGTCGGCATTCCGGTCCTTGCGTACTGCGTATTGGCGTCGACTACGTAAGGCAGGCCGAGTATCCAGATATCGGTGGATAGGTGGCACGACGCACATGGCGCCCTTCTCGCAACGCGAGGGCCGTGATCGGCAGGGCCGCTCGGTCACCACCTAGACACCGGAACGTGCGCCGTTATGGCCACCCTGGAACCCGGCACAGCGAGAATGCATCATGGTAGCGACAGTCATCACGCCCAGCGGCCCCGGAGCGATGGAAGCCGGACTGATCCTCGACGAGGACGGCCAGCGCTTCGTCGTGCTGACCTTCAAGGAGCCGCAGGGCGAGCCGACCCTGGTCACGTTCACGGTTCCGGTGTTCCAGAACTATGTCCAGCATCTCGTCCGCACCGCCGCCGCCGCCAACGAGGAAGCCAATTGGGGCATTCCCGGCTGACACGGATCCGATGGTCGCACGTCGGCTAGGCCCGCCATCGGCACAGGCTTCGCCGGCGATTCAGCGTCCCAGTGGCGAAGTGGCATAGTCGGCGAGCAACGCTGCCACGTCGTCGTAGATCGCGACCGCACCCGCCGATTGCAGTTGCGCGTCCTTGAACTTGCCCGATCGCACCGCGACTGCGGCGATCCCGCACTTGGCCGCCGCCTCGATATCATAGGGCGTATCGCCGACGACGATGACGCTGCCCGGGTCGATTCCCGGCAGCTTCTTGAGTGCGGTCGCGAAAATGTCGGGCGCGGGCTTGGTCTTCTCGACATCGTCGCTGCTGGTGGTCGCCGCGATCAGATCGCGGGCGTCGAGCAGATCGATATAATGCTCGAGTTCCGCTTCCGACGCCGACGATGCCAGCACGACCTGCTGCCCCGATCCGTGCGCGTGCGCCAACAGTGCGTGCGCCTCCGCGAACGGCTTGGCCGTATCGAGATACTTCGCCTTGAAGATCTGGCCGTGCGTTTCGCCTAGCGCCTCCTGCTGATCCTCGTCGGCGTCAGGCAGCAGGGTCGGGACGAGCATGTCAGTGCCCTTGCCGATCTGGTCATGGATGATCTGTCGATCGAACGTCGCCCCTACGCCTGCAAACGCCTCCTCCCAGGCAAGGACGTGCATGTCGTTGGTATCGACTAGCGTGCCGTCGATATCGAAGAGAATAGCGTTGATCTGCATCTGTGGGCTCCAAATTTTGCCTGAGCGGGTGGCGCTGCCCGTCCAGGCGGCCATGATCGGCGCCTGCTGGACCGCAGCGCTTACGACAAATTGAAACGGCCAAAGATCCGGTTCGGTCCCGTATAGTTTCCCTGCAACCGCAATCATCTAGCCCACCGCGTCTAAGCCTTTACAATCAAACAGCTTATTGAAACGCAAATCGTCATGATCAACATCAATATCTTATCAGCCCTTCATCGAACATTTGCGAGGGCCGAGATCGATATCATCGATCAATATAAAACCCTTGATCGTAATCAGTAAAAAACTCGGCGGTTAAATAGACCACCAAGGAACGATGTCGGGCCTTCGATCGCTATGGATTTCAACGATCCGAGCGAACGGGTTTTGTCACTCAGTATAATTCAACTCCGGCGGCTAATTACCAAGCCCATATCGAACTAAATAACCGGTGCGAAATCCAGAGCGATAATATTACGATAGACATTATTTTATACGCCTAGTTTTCAACTACCAGGCTTTGCGGATCATCGCTTACGGCACCCGTGCAGTCAGTCACATGGCGCCGTATCACCGATACTATTATCAGATCACTACTTAAGGAGACCCTCATGCGTGCACTCGTTTGGCATGGCAAAGGCGACGTCCGCGTCGACACTGTTGCCGATCCCGAAATCAAGCATCCGCGCGATGCGATCATCAAGGTCTCGGCGTGTGCGATCTGCGGATCCGATCTTCACCTGCTCGACGGCTATCAGCCAACGATGCAGGCGGGCGACATCCTCGGCCACGAGAATATGGGCGTCGTGGTCGCGCTAGGCTCCGAAGTCACCAATCTGAAGATCGGCGACCGCGTCGTGGTGCCGTTCACGATCAGTTGCGGCGACTGCTTCTTCTGTCGCAAGGGACTGTTCTCCGCATGCGAGCGGACCAATCCGAACTCCGAGATGGCGATCAAGGCGATGGGCCATTCGCCTGCCGGCCTGTTCGGGTTCAGCCACATGCTGGGCGGCTACTGCGGTGGCCAGGCCGAGTATCTGCGCGTGCCGATGGCCGATATCGGGCCGATCAAGGTTCCCGACAACGTCACGGACGACCAGGCGTTGTTCCTCTCGGACATCTTCCCGACGGGCTATATGGCCGCCGAGAATGCGAACATCGAAGAGGGCGATACGGTCGCGGTCTGGGGCTGCGGCCCGGTCGGGCAGTTCGCGATCCGCTCCGCGCTGATGCTTGGCGCCGGTCGCGTGATCGCGATCGACGAGGTTCCCGAGCGCCTCGCGATGGCCGAGGCCGGCGGCGCGGAGACGATCAACTTCGCCGAAGTCGACAGCGTCTATGACGAACTCCAGTTCCGCACCAAAGGCCGTGGCCCCGACAGCTGCATCGATGCGGTGGGTGCAGAGGCTTCGGCCACGGCGCCATCGACGCGGTGATCGACAAGGTGAAGGCCGCGACCTTCCTCGCGACCGACCGCGTGCATGTCCTGCGCGAGGCGATCATGAGCTGCCGGATGGGCGGCACGATCTCGATCCCCGGCGTCTATGTCGGGATGGGCGACAAGATCCCGATCGGCGCGATGATGAACAAGGGGCTGACGATCAAGACCGGCCAGACCCATGTCCAGGCCTATACCAAGCCGCTGCTCGCGCGGATCGAGGCGGGCGATATCGACCCGAGCTTCGTGGTCACGCATCCGGCCAGCCTCGAGGATGCGCCCGAGATGTACCAGAAGTTCCGCGACAAGCAGGACGGCGTCATCAAGGTCGTACTGCGCCCGTGATGAACCAGGGGACGAAGCGCGCGTGGCGGTTCGTCCCTTACCTGCCCCCTCGATACGGTGAGGAATACGCCATGAGCGACAAGGTCCCGATGCCGGTAAGCGGCAATCCCGATACCAAGGGCGCCCCCGATGGTGTCGGCGCGTCACCCGCAGGCAAGAGCGGCGAGGACGTGCACGGCAGGTCGGCCGGCGGAGAGAGCGGCGGCAGCGCCTATCCCAATCCGCATGCCGGCAAGGTCGCAACGAACACCGGGTTCATGGCACATGGCGGCCAGAGCGACATCGCCTATCACGGTGGCGGACAGGCCGGCGAAGACGGTGGCAGCGCACCCAATGGCGTCGCTGGATCGGACAGCGATACGGGATCAACGATCGCCGCCGACCCGGATGCTGATCGTACTTCACGCGGCCTCGCAGGGGATGGCGGCTCGATCGATGTCGTCGAAACCTCGGGCATCGCCGAAGCCGAGGCGGGTGGCAAGATTGGCACCGATGCCCGCTACGAGGACGAGCAGAAGCATCCCGGCTCCGGCTGACACTCCGTCCGTATCCAATCTCCAACATTAGACCGGGCATGCCGCCCGGCGCAGAAAGAGGATTCCATCATGTCGGCACCCGAAGATCTCAAGGACATCTATACCGACGAGCTGAAGGACCTTTGGTCGGCGAACGACCAGATGAAGAAGGTTCTGAAGAAGATCACCGCGAAGGCCAGCGACGAAGCGTTGAAGACGATGCTGACCAAGTCGCAAGCCGGGATCGAGAAGCACACCGACATCCTGAAGGACCTGATCGCATCGAACGACGAAAAGGTCTCGAAGGAGCATTGCAAGGGCATGGAAGGTCTGGCCGCCGAGGCGACCAAGCATGTCCTCGAGGAAGGACCGGACAAGGGTCTGCTGCTCGACGTGATGATCATCGCGCAATATCAGCGCATGACGCATTACGGCATCGCCGGGTTCGGCACGGCGGCGGCGTATGCCAAGGCGCTCGGTCTCAAGGACGACCACAAGAAGCTGAGCGCGGCCACCAAGGACATCTACGGTGGCGACGAATATATGACGAAGCTCGCCGAGACGAGCGTGAACCTTCAGGCCGAAGACGCCTGAGGCGATGCCCGCCGGCCGGATGGTCGGCGGGCACACCCCGGTTTGATTTTACGATCGGACGACTTTTCTACTTTCTCGCAGTCTTACGACGTCGACGCTGCACCGTATCCGCCACGTCCTACGCCACAGCACAGTAGCGGTTCAGGAAATCCTGGTGCACCGGCAGCTTGGCGACGCGGCCGGCGACGTCGGCGCGGATGTCCTTGAGCGCGCGGGTCAGGTTCGCGTCGGAAATCATGCGGCCCATGCGGTGGAATGCGCGGGGTTCGAGGTTCTGGCCCAGCATGACCTGCACCCAGCTGTCGACGCGAAACAGGTCCTCCGACGCCTGATACGCCTGCGCATCCTGGCGGAAGAGCGCGATCCGTTCGACGAGCGTGTCGGGGAGCCGCATCTCGCGGCACCGACGCCAGAGCGGCTCATCGCGCTGGTTCAGGTGATAATGGAGAATGATGAAGTCCCGAACGCCTTCGGATTCGCGGCGCGACATCGCATTGAAGCGGGCGACCAGCGCGTCGTCGATCCCGTCGAACGGGAAAAGCTGGATCAGCCGCGTGATTGCGATCTTCATCAGGTGGATACTGGTCGATTCCAGCGGCTCGACGAAGCCGCTGGAAAGACCGAGCGCGACGACGTTCTTGTACCACACCTTGCGCCGCGCGCCCGTCCGGTAACGGATCACGCGCGGTTCGGTCAGGACCTCGCCTTCGACATCGGCCAGTAGCTTTGCACGCGCCTCGTCGTCGGACAGACAGTCGCGGGGGTAGACGATGCCATTGCCGACGCGGTGCTGGAGCGGGATGCGCCAGCGCCACCCTGCCTCGTGCGCGATGGCGCGGGTGTACGGCACGGCCGGTCCGACCGAGGCGGTCTGCACCGCGATCGCGCTGTCCGTCGGCAGCCACTGCGTCCAGTCGTCATACCCGGTCTGCAGCGCCTGTTCGATGAGCAGGCCGCGAAAGCCGGTGCAGTCGAGGAACAGGTCGCCCTCGATCCGCACGCCCGAGTCCAGCACCAGCGCCTCGACGAAGCCGGTCTCGCCATTCTGCTCCACGCGCTCGATCCTGCCCTCGACGCGGCGAACGCCTGCGGGTTCGGACAGTTCGCGGAGGAAACGCGCATAGCGCCCCGCATCGAGATGATAGGCGTAGTTGATCCGGGCGTCTTTTCCGGTTGCGAAACGCTCGGAGTCGGCGGCCCTCAGTTCGAAGCAATAGTCGCCAAGGGGGTCGGCCAGGCCACGCTCGCGGGCGTGCAGCCATAGATGGTGGAAATCACCCATCCAGGTCGATGCCCGCCCGATCGTGCCGAAGGAGTGGATGTAGCGCTCGCCTGCACGCCCCCAGTTTTCGAACGAGATCCCCAGTTTGAAGCTCGCCTGCGTGGCGCGCATGAACGCCTGTTCGTCGATGCCGAGGAAATTGTGGAAGGTTCGCGAGGTCGGGATCGTCGACTCGCCGACGCCGACCGTTCCGATGTCCTCGGACTCGACGAGAGTGATATCGAGCAGCGGCCCGAGTTGCTTGACCAGCGCCGCCGCCGCGATCCAGCCGGCCGTGCCGCCGCCGGCGATCACCACTCTCCGCACGCCCCGATTGTCCACGCGCATCGTCTCCATCACCGGTTGAGCCGAGACAGCAGCATCGCCCGAAGTCGCCGCGCGCCGGTTTCGTCGAGGCGAGCGAGCGGCCCCTCGCCGCGTCCGGCAGGTGCGCGGACGGCCGATCCGCGGGCCCGAAAAGATAATAGTCGAAGAGCGCCGCCCAGGCCCGCTTCTCGGTATCAGGCCGGTCCCGCAGGCTGAGCATGCCGTGAAGCACCGTGGTCATCGGTGAATCCAGATAGGCCGGCGCATCGTTCCACCAGAAATTGACCATCACGTTGAAGTCGGCCAACGCCTCGACATGGTGCCACCACAGCGCGGGGTAGACGACCGCGTCGCCGGGCCCGAGTTCCGCCACCTGCGCCGCCTCGACCGCGTGCGCGAAGTTCGGGAAGCGTTCGAGGTCGGGATCGCGGAAATCGACCAGCGAGACCACTTGCCCGCCCGGCGTGGGCTCGAGTGGGCCGGGATAGAGATTTGCGACCTGCTCGGGCGGGAACAGCGTGAAGCGCCGGGCGCCGACCGCCACGCAGGCGATGTTGTTCGACATGTCGTAATGCGCGGCCGCCGTCGTGCGGTTTCCGATCCAGATGCTTTTCACCACGCGCGCAAAACAGGGATCGGTCAGCGCCAGATCGTTGCCCGCGTCCGTGAAGCCGGGGAAATAGCCGTCAAGATCGGTCGAGCCGACATAATAGGACGGGATGTCGGTTTGGCCGAGTCCGGCGAGCATTCGGCCGAGATACGCGTCGAGCTGAACGCGTTCGCGATCGAAGGCGAGCTTCGTCAGGGTGTCGTCGTAGAAATAGCGCCCGCCGGCTTCGGGGCGCGCGGTGTAGCCCGCGGCCGGACGGCCGTTGTAGAACGACAGGAGATACGCCGCGGCTGCCTGAGGCGTGCGGTGCTCTGCCTCGACCAGCGGCCAGTCCCGTGCCAGCCCGCGCACGACCACCGGCTCGTTGCCGGCGATCAGCGCCGCAAAATCAACGGCGCCGACCGCTCGCGCGTCGATCTCCCGCACGCTGCGGTCGGTGATCGGACGGTCGGAACCGAACGATGTCATGCCAGCAGCCGCTTGCGATTCTTGCGGTCGATCAAATACTGGATATTGCCCAGCGAGGATGCCGCCATCGTCGCGGCCCGGAGCAGGCCGCTCCGATGAAGCGCCTCCAGCGATTCCCCGGACAGGTCGGCCAGCGCGGATTGATCGATGGTGAGGAGATCGGGCAGTTCGTAACCATCCTCCTCGCTCAGGCTGATCTGAATATCGACGGGTTGCAGCAGCCCGGCGTCCTCGAACTCGGCATAGATCGCCGGTGCGCTGGTCACGCCTTCATGAAGGACGCGCAGCACGCTCGCGATGTGGTCGAGGAGCGGCGCGTTGCCGCCGTGTTCGAGAAACACCGGCAGGCCGTCGACTGCGCCGACCCGCGCATCCGCGAGGTCGATATAGACCAGCGGATCGCCCTGGCTCTCACCATCGGACCGGCTGGTGTCAATGCCGATGGAAAAGGGCCCGCGCCGCTGCACCGCCGGGACATAGTCGCTTGTCCAGCGGCCATCCTCGAGGAACAGGTTCTCGTCGCGATCGAGGCCGAGCAGGGCATAGGCCTGAATACCGCCCTCCTCCCGCCGAAAGACGATCGGGAACGAGCGCTGGGCCTCCTCGAATTCCGACGGGTAGATCGGGAGCTGGTTTACGCTATCGCCGTACTCCGCGCCGGGGCGGATCGCGACCCGCAGATCGGCGTGCTCGACATTGTTCAACAATACCGGGTTCGACGATGTTGAGTTGGACGATGTTGGGTTCGACATTACGGGGTCATCTATTCGCTATCGCTTGCTGGAGTAACGGCGCGATTACAGCCGCCTGGCACGGGATTACAGCACGGCATCGGCTGCGCTCCAAAGAAAAGGGTCGCTATCGACAGCGACCCCTTCCCTTTCATCCGCCGACGATCAGAAGCGATACCTCGCACCCAGCAGGTAACGCGGCTTGAGTTCCTGCGCGAAGACGAGGTTCTCCTTCGTTCGCCCATATTGCCGAACGCTCTCGCTCGTCAGGTTGATCGCCTCGAGCGACAAGGCGATGTTTTCGTTGATGTCGTAGCTGATGTTCGCATCGAGCGTCCCGAATGCCGCCGTGAACAGCGGGTTTCGCCCTTCGCCCTGGTTGGTCGCCTGCAGGTATTTGGCCCGCCAGTTGTACGCGATGCGTGCCGAAAGCCCGTTCTTGTCGTAGATCAGCGTGCCATTCGCGCTGTCGCCGAGGCCGGTCAGCGCGAAGATGTTGACCGTCGGATCCGCATAGGGATCCACGTTCACATTGCCGTCCACCTTCGTGTAGGACGCCGCGAAGCCGAAGCCGGTGTCGCCGAAGAAGTTCGTCCAGGCCACTTCGAAGCCGTGGATCTTGCCTTCGCGGTTGTTGAGTGGCTGCGACACCGCCAGGACGAGCAACGGATCGTTCGCACCCGCCGTGATGTCCACGGCGCCCGATATCGCATCGGCGAACTGCTGATTGACCGTCGTCCCCGTGGCGTTTGCCCGGAAGGTCGCGTCTGCCGCCGCCACGTTGCCGCCATTCTGCACGAGCAGCGCGGTGTAGGTGAACAGATTGACGTCGGACTGGTCGAAATTACCGTTTCTCAACTGCGAGAGCGCGGTTCCGGAAAGCGTGCCGGCCGCACCGGAGCTTGGATCGCGCAACCCGAACAGGTTCTGGTTGGTGATACCCGTGCCGATGAAGTTGCGAACGCGCTTGTCGAAGAAGCCGACCGAGACGAAGCTCGAAGGCTTGTAATACCATTCGATCGACGCATCGAAATTGTCCGATACCAGAGGCAGCAGCGCCGGATTCTGGGCAGTACCGCCGCCAGTGCCCCCGAGTGCCACCGGGCGCGGTGGCTGCTGGACGGTCGCCGTCGCGAACAGATTGCCGTAGGGCGCACGCGCCAGCGTCCGGCCGAACGATACGCGGGCCTTCACGTTGCGGACGACCTCGATGTTGAAGTCGACCGATGGCAGAAGATTGCTGTAGCCGCCGCGTCCGGGAACGAGATTGGTCTCGCTCGGCACCTGCACGAAGAAGTCGTTGTCCGCCGTCCAGATCACCGCGGTAGGCACCGCCTGGAGTGCGGTCGAGCGCGACTTCGTCCGTTCATAGCGTGCACCGATCAACAGATTGGCCCGGCGACCGGCGATCTCGCCTGCCCAAGTCAACTGGCCGAAGACCGCCCAGGTCTTTTCCCGGACCGTGTCGTTCACGTTGCCGCTGCCGCTGACCTGATGCACCCTGGGAGCGCCGGCCGGAAGCTGGGAATCGATGTCCAGATAATAGGGCTGGAAGATGTTCAGCAGGTCGACTGCATTCCCACGAAACGCCGTAAGCGACGAGCCCGAGGAGTTCGGGTTATACTTGTCGAACTTGCACGTCAGACAATAGGTCGTGAGAAGATCGCCCGCGATCCGTTCGGGAACGCCCGTGTCACCGATACCCCAGTCGCCAAGCGTCTGCTGCGTCTGCTGGCTGCTCGACTGCATCTTCGTGTCGATATAATTGCCGCCGAAGTCGAAGCGACTGCCCTCGCCGAGATCCCAACTGATCTGCGCCCGGCCTTCGTTGATGCGCTGGCTTTGACGCGACGTGATCGTGCGCGCCACCTGCGTACCGACATCGCCGACGTCGAGGACGCCGTTGCCGTTGCCCTTGACCACGTCGTTGATCGTAATCGCCTGTTGCGGGAACCCGGTCGTGAAATCGACCGAATGAGACGCGATGACCGGTGCGCCGAGCGACAGCAAGGTCGCGGACGTGCCGTTGCTGTTGTCCGGGGTCGACTTAGAGGTCGAGTGATGACCGTCGAGGGTCAGCGTAAGATTGTCGGCGAACCCCCATTTCGCGTTGCCGCCGAACGATTTCAGCTCGGTCTGCGTCGCGTATTGCTGCTGCTCGAACCCCCGTCCTTGACGGGATTCTCGTTCTCCTGGATGAAGACGGCGCTCGCCATCTGCGTGTTGTTGTCGAACGTCACCTGGTTGAACGGCCGGTTGAACCAGTTGGTCTGCTCGCTGCGCTGCTCGCGCAGCTTGTTGCGCGCATAGAGTCCGTCGAGCGTGAATTCGAGCGTTTCGGTCGGCTTGAACTGCAGCACCGCCTGGCCGTTGATGCGCTCGCGACGGTTCTCGGACAGGGCATAGCGGCTGTCGTTGGGGATCAGCACGTACGGCGTCGTCGGCCGATTGGTGACGACCGTCGTGGCGGTGACATAGGTCGTGCTGCCGAAGAAGGTCTCCGTCGGCACCACGTTCCAATAGTTCGGATTGGAGCTCACCGACGCGGATTCACGGAGCTGATAGCTGCCGAATACGGCCGCACCGAACGTACCGGCCTCGTTCTTCCAATTGAGAATACCCGAAGCCTCGGGCGTCACGCGGTGCTTCTTGCTTTCGGCGTCCTCGATCGAGCTGTCGTACAGCGCCTTGCCGCCGATCGAACCCGAGAAGCCGCTTTCGCGCGAGTCGAGCGGCTTGCGGGTGACGATGTTGATCGTTGCACCGATCCCGCCCGACGGGACGGTTGCGCGGCCCGTCTTGTAGACCTCGAGCGTGCTCACGCCTTCCGATGCGAGGTTCTGGAAGTCGAACGACCGGCCGGTGCCACGCGCGAACGCGTTGCCGCCGCTGGTGTCGACGTTGGATGCGGGCATCTGGCGCCCGTTGACGGTCACGAGGTTGAAGTCGCCCGAGAAGCCGCGGACGGCGACCTGCGATCCTTCGCCGTTCACGCGGTTGATCGACACGCCGGTGATGCGCTGCAGCGACTCGGCGAGGTTGGTGTCCGGGAACTTGCCGATATCCTCGGCCGAGATCGCGTCGACGACGCCCGCCGAGTTGCGCTTGATGTCGATCGCGCGGTTCAGCGAGGCGCGGACGCCGGTGACGATGATATCGGTGGACGTATCGACCGTCGATCCCGCGTCGTTCGGCGCGTTGACCTGCGCGACCGCGGGCGAATCCTCACTGCCCGGCTGCGCATTGGTGGCCGGTGCGTTCGTGTCGATGCCGGCCCCGGACTGCGCCATCGCAGGCACCGCCAGGCACAACGACATCGCGCCAACCGACGTCGTGCATCCGAGCGCGACTAAAAACGTGCGTCCCCTCATAAATCCTCTCCCCTTTTACGGCGGCCCTGGTCGCCAAGTCTCCGGCCGGTGTTTTCCCGGCTCGTGGTACCGCTATCACTTCGTCATAAGTTGTCAAATGATATTGCGCCACATCTGAACCGAAACCGATTAATCCTTGCAATTAAACAACACGGATCAACTGGCGCAGGCACGTTGATCATGATGCCACGCCCTACGATCGCAGGACTCCGCCTTCAGTGGAAAACTAACTCAGGTTTCAGTGGGCCTCGACACCTCCGATTTACTCCATCCAGTCCATCATTAAACAAACTAAGTTTCTTAATGTCTGGACCGATTGCTCAAGATATTCTTTGGAGCGATCGTATACAGTATCGTGGAGCGATGCCGGCTAGGTCCAAGCGTACTACACGCGAGCGTGGCACAGCATGTGGAGACCGTTATTGCCTCGGCGGGACTGGAGCCATGGCGAATACGCTTCCCCGCTTGCAGGCGATCGGCATCTCCGAAACCGAGAAAACCAAACACATCATGGAGATCCAGGCAGAAAGAACCGCGCTAGTCGTCCGCGGCGAACGTCACGAAGACGTTCGCGGTCAACCGGCCCGTGCGGGGATCCGGGCTCAACACGCATGATGCCGGCACATATCCCGAGTGAAGCACGCAGCTCCGATACGCCACGAGCCGGTTGAACCCGGCCGATACGCGCGCAGTCCGTTCGAACCAGGGAGCGCCGGTGTCGACATATCCCGACGCGGCGCCCTCGTTCGCCCTACTCGCGTTGTAGCGTGGCAACCGATGCTCGCTCAACGTCTCGAAACCCGTGGCACGGTGCCGAAAGAACGTGGTGCCGCCAAACGCCTCGCCGCAGAGATAGTGGAGAATGGCGAACTGATAGGGATTGGTTGAATCGACATGAGGCGCACGCTGCACGGCGGACAGCGCATCATCGGACAAGGTCACGATGGAGAACGCACCCTCCGCCTTGACAGGCCTGATCCGACCAAGCGAAAACGCCTCCGAAATCGGCCCGGCGAGCACTTCCACGATCGTCCTGATATAGTCGCGCGGCAAGCTCGCCCTTAACCCCGGATAGCCCCCGGTGGCACTATAGGCCGGCAGGAACGTACTTGAAGCCGCCAAGTCGACCAGCCCTCGCGGCTGTTGAAAAGCGGCGTCGGATTCGAGCAAGACCTCCCCTTCGACCCCGACTGCCCTGGCCGTCAGTTTAGACCGGGCCAGCGCAAAGGAGGTCACCGCGAATACCCCGAAATGCTGCTGCCAAAAGTCATAACCCGGAGAGCCTACTATCCTTTCCGGCGGCAGGACAACTCGACCTGTTCAACGCCGAACGAATACGCTTGGTTACCGTAGCAAGCTGACGTGCTAGAATGCAGCCCGTACGAAGCGCAACCCGCGATCGACGAGTCCCAGCACCGACCGGAACTACGCCCGCGTGAATTCATTCCGACCCGCGCCGACCCGATCAACCCGTTGCGCGATAGTTCAGCGAGCAGCCCGCGGCGCCGCTAGCACTGCCTAAGTGCTAATTTTGCCGTTTTGCCTTTACGCCGGGCTGCCCGCCGACGCTTAATCGGAAGCTGCCGAGTGCGGCGCGCTTTATGATTACTTTATCATTCGCCCGAGGCCGCCGCGCGATTATGTAGTCGTCGGTCTGCGTCCACCGTGCACCGTCTGCGAGCACGAAGCTCCATCGACCGGCGTCATCCACAGACGCGCTCGTCAGCGTCGTTTCGATCTGCGGAAGATCGTTGCCGCTACCGAAGAGGCCGGTGTTGGGAAGACTGACGCCGAACAAGCTGCGACGTGTTTCGCGCACTTGTTGCTGATCGATAACGACAACGACCTTGTTGGTCTCTGCTGCGTCCAGTGCGGCTACCGATTTATCGAAACACGCGAGGCGGGCAGCAGGGTCTGCTACCGCCCGGCACTGCGTTACCGCCGTCAGCAAAGGCGCCCGCTCTGTATTGCGCGGTTTGGCAGCGCTCGCCGTCGTTGCGATTGCCGCGACCCCGATCAAGCCGGTGATTGTCGACTTCAGCGCGACCCGCATATCGTCCCCTGGATTTACGTTGATGCCAAGCGATAGGCCGACGGGGTGAGGGCCGCAACCGCAGCTTATGGCCGCTCGATGCTGCGATGCACCCAAAATTGTTGCTATTGGGTAACAACGTTGCCGCAATGCGACGAGCTGCCGCCAAATTGTAACTTTGTTTTGGACAAGGCGCGTCCGCTTTGCAAAATCACGGCCAGCGGCGGTAATGCGACCGCACAATGGATCGTGTCGGGCGAAAATTCGCCGATACCGAAAAGGGACCAACAGAACATGCGAAACCATATGTTTCGGGATTGCCTGCTCGCATCGACGATGATCGCGGGCGCAGTCATCGCATTGCCGGCCTTTGCGCAGACCGCGCCGGCACCAGCTCCTCAGGGCACGACGAGCGACGATGGCGCCGCAGCGACGACGCCCGCAATCTCCAACACGCCCAGTCAGGATCCCGCCGCCGCGGGGACCGCAGAGGGCGGCGACATCGTCGTTACCGGTTCGCGCATCTCGAACCCGAACCTGACGTCGGCCAGCCCCGTCACCGTCGTGAACGCAGCAGATATCAAGCTGCGTGGCGCGACCCGTATCGAGGACGTGCTGAACAGCCTGCCGTCGTCGTTCGCGACGCAGACTTCGTCGGTGTCCAACGGTTCGACCGGGACCGCGACGATCAACCTTCGCAACCTGGGTGAATCGCGCACGCTGGTGCTGGTCAACGGCCGCCGCCTGATGCCGGGCAACCCGTCGTCGAGCCCCACGGCGAGCGCCGCAGCCGACGTCAACATGATTCCGGCTTCTCTGCTCAAGCGCGTCGACGTTCTCACCGGCGGCGCGGGCTCGGTGTACGGTTCGGATGCCATCGGCGGGGTCGTCAACTTCGTCCTCGATACCGATTACGAGGGCTTCAGCGTCGATGCGTCGGGTGGTATCTACAACCACAACAACCGCAGCGATCGCTTCAAGGCGCTAAACACCGCAGCCGGCTACCCGGCTCCGACCGGTCAGTCGTTTGACGGTACGCAGTTCGATATCAACTTCAAGGTCGGCGCAGCCACCAGCGACGGTCGCGGCCATGTCGTAGGCTATGGCGGCTATCGCAAGATCGGTGCGATCCTGCAGGGCTCGCGCGATTACAGCTCGTGCGGCCTGAATGCGCCGTCGGGCAATGTCGGCAACGATTATGTCTGCGGCGGTTCCACCACGGCATTCCCGGCCAACTTCTCGCTGAGCGATGCGGTCGTCAACGGCGCGGCTAGCGGCCTGCCACAGCAGTACACGCTCAACGGTGCGGGTGCCCTGGTCCCAGGCCGGACGCTCTACAACGCCAACCCGCTGAACTATTACCAGCGTCCGGACACGCGCTACACCGCCGGCTTCCTCGCGAACTATGAGGTCAGCACGGCGTTCAAGCCGTACGCCGAATTCATGTTCATGGACGATCGTTCGGTCGCGCAGATCGCGCCATCGGGCGATTTCGGCAACACCACGGTCCTGAACAGCAACAATCCGTTCCTGTCGGCGGCTCAGCGGGCGACGTTCTTCCGCGACACGAACCTCGTTCGCGACGCAAACGGGAACGTCATAAACCTCACCAACCCGGATGGCTCGCTATATCAGCAGGGAAGGTGACGATCGCTCGTCGTAACGTCGAGGGCGGCGGTCGTCAGGCCGATCTTCGCCATACGCAGTATCGCTTCGTCGCCGGCGCGCGCGGCGACATCGGCAAGGGTGTTTCGTACGAGGCTTACGGTCAGTTCGGCAGCACTGTCTTCAATCAGGTGTATCGCAACGAGTTCTCGATCGCGCGCACCACGCGCGCGCTCGATGCCATCGCCGATACGCGTCCCGGCTCGGCGACGCTCGGCCAGGAGGTCTGCCGCTCGGTCGTCGACGGCACCGACCCGAACTGCGTTCCCCTCAACATCTTCGGGTCTGCGGGTATCACGCCCGAGGCGCTGAACTACGTCCAGACCCCTGGCTTCCAGTCGGGCGAGAACAAGGAAACGGTCCTCAACGCGTCGTTCACATTCAAGGGCGCCGAATACGGCGTTCAGTCACCGTTCGCGAGCGAAGGCATCGCGCTGAACGTCGGTGGTGAGTACCGCAAGGAATCGCTGAACCTCGAGGTCGACAACGGCTTCCTGAGCGGCGATCTCGCCGGCCAGGGCGGTGCGACCTTGCCGATCCGCGGCAGCTACAACGTGAAGGAGGCGTTCGGCGAGCTCCAGGTCCCACTGGTCAGCGATCGCCCGTTCTTCAACGAGCTGACGGTCAATGGCGGCTACCGCTATTCGAGCTACAGCACGGCCGGTTCGGCGCACTCGTACAAGGGTGAGTTGGTCTGGGCGCCGATCTCGGACATCCGCTTCCGTGGCGGTTACAACCGTGCGGTTCGCGCACCGAACACGCAGGAATTGTTCGCACAGCAGTCGGTTCAGATCGACGGCGCGACCGATCCCTGCGCCGGCTTGGCCGTCAATGGTCTCGTCAACGGCAATACGCCTGCACAGTGCGCCCTCGCGGGCGTACCAGCCAGCCGCTTCGGTCTCGTGCAAGACAACCCCTCGGAGCAGTATAACGGTCTGGTCGGCGGCAACCCGAACCTGAAGCCCGAAAAGGCCGATACGATCACCGCTGGTGTGATTCTGCGCCCCTCGTTCCTGCCTGGCTTCAACCTCTCGGTCGATGGGTTCCGGATCAAGCTGAAGGATCGCATCGGCGTCATCGGTGCCGACACCATCATCGCGCAGTGCCTCCAGACCGGCCAGCAGCAGTTCTGTGGCGCTATCAACCGCGATGCCAACGGCACTCTCTGGCAGGGCACGAACGGCTTCATCGTCGACACGAACGTCAACGCCGGTTCGCTGACGACCCAGGGCATCGAGACGTCGGCTGGCTATACCTACCGTTCGGACAGCATCGGCACGATCGGGCTTTCGTTCAACGGCACGTATGTCGACAAGTTCACGTCCGACAAGGCTGGTGCGAAGTTCGATTGCGCAGGGCTGTATGGCGCGCAGTGCCTGTATCCGATGTCCAAGTGGCGTCACCAGGCTCGCCTCTCGCTGACCACGCCGAACGGCATCGGTCTGTCGGGTAACTGGCGGTACCTGTCCGCGACCAAGTTCGAGCGCACCAGCAGCGACAGCGATCTGTCGGGTGCATTCTACGCTCGCGATGCACGCGTGAAGGCGCAGAACTATTTCGATCTGGCCGCGACGGTGCGGGTCGCCGACAAGTTCACCTACCGCATGGGCGTGAACAACATCCTCGACAAGACGCCGCCGATCCTGAGCGCGACGGCATCGCCGATCGGTTCGTTCGGCAATGGCAACACCTATCCGGGCATCTACGAGGCCATCGGCCGCTACCTGTTCGTTGGTCTGACCATCGACATGTAATCGATCCTTCGGGACCGATATTTGGGGCGGCGGGTCATCGACCTGCCGCCCTTTTTTTGTCCTTTCAACGACGCCCCGAAGCAACTGTCCTTGCCATTGCGGAGAGTTCCAGCGTTCTCGCGCGGCTCTCGACAAATCGCTCGTGTGAGCGACGACAACCAACATCCGAGCGCGTAAATTTAACCCGAAACGCTGAATGACTAATTCTAGGCGAACGTGACTCCGCCCCATGGCTCCCGACCAAGCCCATCTGCGCTTCAAGTCCTTCCGCGGTCGTAGCGCACTCGCGCTGAGGTTGGCCTGGCGGGGACCGTGACAGACGATCGAGTTCCTCAAACGAAAGGAATTGCTTCATGGCAACGCGGCCCGACGAACACTCCGTTTAGCCGCTGCGTCAGCCTATGCTCGACAACATGCCGATGCGTTCAATGTGGTCGCGTACCCAGCACGACTATGCCCGCCAAGTTCGTGGCTTGCCTGGCCCGCTCGCCGGACAACGCGAACACCACGGAAGGTACGGCGCTTCCAGCTTTACCCGCGCGAGCATTGTGTGCGGAGTAAGTCATCCGTTCACAGCTTCGCAAAGGTAGGCGCCTTGGCAATGGGCATTTAGATCAGCTTGGACAAACATCCAATGATATCAATGCCAACTGGCGGAGACGGAGGGATTCGAACCCTCGGTACCAGTAAACCCGGTACGGCGGTTTAGCAAACCGCTGGTTTCAGCCACTCACCCACGTCTCCGGCTGCAGCAGATGCGGGGCTATAGCGAGGGTCGGTGCAGGGGCAACGCCTGTAATGGGTCCGGTTCGCGAATTCCGATATTCCCCGGGTCGGCTTCGGTCCCGACCACATTTCCGCACCCGCGCCCTGGCAGCCCCGACCCCCGTTAGCCCACCTCCCCACCTCCCGCATTCCCGCCGTTCACCCCGTATTCGCCCAAATTCGACACGGGCGCCCGGTTCGTTCATTGCGCGGCAAGGCCGACGTTGGTTAACTTAGGCAGCGACGGGTGTCCCGGTGGTCAATCCGCCGTCACGGGCCGCCGTCACGGGACGCCTTGGTATTTTGGGGATCGATCGACATGCGTAGCGTCTGGCTTGGCCTGGGTGCCCTAGCGGCAGCCGTTTGCGGGGGCACCGCGTCGGCGCAGGTCCGCACGATCGATCCCAACCAGGCGATCGACGGCGATCTTTCCGCCCAGGCCTATCAGGCGCCGTCGCGCCCGCAGGCGACCACGCAGCCGTCGCGCCCCGCGCCGGATCCAACCTATCCCGAGACGCCGCCTCAGGACGTGCCGCCCCCGCCGCCCGCTCAGACGACCACCGCCCCGACCCCGGAAACGCGCGCCGAGGCCACCATGCAGGCCGCCGACACCTATCAGCGCGACGACCTGCTCGCGGCGGGCGAAGGCGTGTTCGGCAAGGGCGCAGCCGGCCTGGGCGGCATCCTCGAGAACATCCTCAAGGACCAGGGCCAGCCCAACGCGTACATCGCCGGGCGCGAAGCCTCAGGCGCGTTCATCCTCGGCGTCCGCTATGGCTCGGGGATCATGAGCCACAAGGTCGAGGGCCAGCAACCGGTCTATTGGACCGGCCCCTCGGTCGGCTTCGACATAGGCGGCGACGCGAACAAGGTCTTCGTGCTGGTCTACAATCTCTACGACACCGAGGAACTCTACAAACGCTTCCCCGCCGTCGAAGGCCGCCTGTACCTGGTCGGCGGTTTCGCCGCGACGTATCTCCGCCGCGGCAACGTCGTCCTGATCCCGATCCGCCTGGGCGTCGGCTGGCGCGCGGGCGTGAACGTCGGGTACATGAACATCACGCACAAGAGCAGGTGGCTGCCGTTTTAGGCGCAGTCGGGCAGCCGGCCACGCCCGGCTGACTCCGACAAGCCCGGCCGGCGGGGCAAAGCCCCGTCCGACGACGTGGGCTTTGCCCACGGCGCGCCAGCCAACCGCAACTCCAGCTTGTGACACCGCGCCAAAGCCAGCCCCAAAAGTTGACGCCCCCACCAGGCGCGCTACCCCTGGCAGATGGCAAAACCCGACCGCCTCGCCCGTCTCGACGCCCAGCGCGAAGACCTGGAAACAGAATACCGCGAAACCCTCCTGGCAGCGCTCGAAAAGACCGCGTCCGGATCGCTAGGCCTGTTCGACCGCACCCTGACCGCCGCGTCCGCGCCGCGATCGCCCCGACCATCGACGCGCTTACCGAGATGGGCAACGACATCGACGCAATGCGCGACCGCCTGATGATGGACCCCTTCGCGCTCCACCGCGCGTTCTTCGCCGCCCGCGGCCCGGTTAAGGCCAGCGCCGTCGGCGAGCAGAAGGAAGCGCGCCTATGGCTCGATAGGCTGAACGCGCAGGATTCACCGCGGGAAGAGTGAGGGCGAAGCGCCGTTACCCCTCGAACCGCCACCCCACATTGGTCCCCGCGAGAAACGGCACGACCGCCGTCTCCCCGTACCGATCGACGCCGGGACCTCGGCATCGCCGCGCGCCAGCGTCACGGTGCCCTCGTTCAACGGCAGCCCATAGAACCGCGCACCATGCTCGGACGCGAACCCCTCGAACTTGTCGAGCGCGCCCTCCTCGTCGAACACCCGCGCGTACGCCTCCAGCGCGAACGGCGCGTTGAAGATCCCAGCGCACCCGCACCCGGATTCTTTCGCCCCGACGACGTGCGGCGCGCTGTCCGTCCCCAGGAAGAACCGCGGCGACCCCGACACCGCCGCCTGCCGCACCGCGAGCCGGTGCGTCTCGCGCTTCAGCACCGGCAGGCAATAGGCATGCGGCCTGAGCCCCCATCGAACAGCGCGTTGCGGTTGATCAGCAGGTGCTGCGGCGTGATCGTCGCGGCGATCGGATGATCCGCCTCGGCCACGAACGCCGCCGCCTCCGCAGTCGTGATATGCTCCAGCACGATCTTCAGCCCCGGATAATCGCGGACGAGCGGCGTCAGCACGCGCTCGACGAACACCGCCTCGCGGTCGAAGATATCGATCGACTTGTCCGTCACCTCGCCGTGGATGAGCAGCGGCATGCCGATCCGCTGCAACGTCTCGAGTACCCCGGTCAGCGCGCGGATATCGGTCACGCCGTGCGCCGAATTGGTGGTCGCATGCGCGGGGTACAGCTTGCACGCGGTGAACACGCCCTGCGCATAGCCGCGCTCGAGCTCGGCCGGGTCGGTGCCGTCGGTGAGATAACACGTCATCAGCGGTGTGAAGTTCGCGCCCCTCCTTCGCCACCATCCAGCGCGGCCATGATCCGCCCTCGATATGCCTTTGCAGCCTCGATCGAGGTCACCGGCGGCGTCAGGTTCGGCATGATGATCGCACGCGCGAACTGCCGTGCGGTATGCCCCGCCACCGCCTCCAGCATCGCGCCATCGCGCAGGTGTACATGCCAGTCGTCGGGGCGGCGGATCGTGAGGCGCTCGGTCATGCCGCCTTCCTATCGGCGCGGTGGCTGAGATGCCAGCCGCACGCCTGTTGGAAATTGCCCCGCGCTTGGAAATCGCACCACGCGCACTAGGTGGTAGCGATGGAACAGCCCGCTCCCGCAACGACGCCCCCGCCATGCTCCCAACCATGCTGATCGACCGCAGCGTGATCCGCGTCTCGGGCGAGGACGTGCGCGGCTTCCTGCAAGGGCTGGTCACCGCCGACACGGCATTGCTCACCCGCGACACCCCGGCCTGGGCCGCGTTGCTGTCGCCGCAGGGGAAAGTGCTGTTCGACTTCATCCTCTGGGCGGATGGGGACGACGTGCTGATCGACGTCGAGGCCGCGCAGGCCGAAGCGCTGACGAAGCGCCTGTCGCTTTACCGCCTGCGCCGCGCGATCACGCTCCGGCCCGACGCGGCCAAGGTCCACTGGTCGCTGACCGGAAACCAAGGCGTGCCGGACCCCGCCTCGCGGACCTCGGCCACCGCTGGCTCGGCCCCGCCGGCGACCCCGCGACCGGCTGGCACGCGCATCGCCTGTCGCTCGGCGTCACCGAAGGCGTCGGCGAGCTCGGCAGTGGCGAGACGCTCTGGCTCGAATGCAACGCGCGCGAGCTGAACGGCGTCAGCTTCACCAAGGGGTGCTACGTCGGCCAGGAGAACACCGCCCGGATGCACCACCGCTCGAAGGTCAACCGCCGCCTCGTCGTCGCCCCGTTCACCGAACCGAGCGCCCGGACCCGCGTCACCTATCCCGAACTCGGCCTGATGGTCGAACACCGCCGCGTCGAGGCGCTTGGCGACGCGCTCACCCCGCCATGGCTGGCCGCAGCACTGACAGAAACGCCCTAACGAGCCCCTCACGATCCTCCCCGCCAGGGGAGGTGGCACCGAAGGTGACGGAGGGGAGGACACGAAACGTAGGTCATCGTCGACCTCCCCTCCGTCTCGCTACGCGATCCACCTCCCCTGGCGGGGGAGGATCGAACGTTCCGACACTCAAGAATGCGCGCGTGCCCAAGCCCCCGCATCCGCCACCTGCGCCGCATCCGGCTGCACCCCGGTATACAGCACGAACTGCTGCACCGCCTGCAACGTCGCGACGTCCGCCCCGGTGATGCACCGCTTCCCCGCCGCGGCTGCCGCGCGCAGGAACGGCGTCTCGATCGGATACTGCACCACGTCGAACGCAACCTCGCAGCCTGCGATCATCGCCGCCGGAAACGCGAGCGCCTCGGCATCCGCCCCGGTCATCCCCAGCGGCGTGACGTTCACCAGCAAGGGCACCTCCCCTCGGCCACCGCCGCCCAGCGATAGCCATAGAGATCGGCGAGCGCCCGCCCCGCGCGTTCGTTCCGCGCGACGATCGTGCCGTCGCGAAACCCGCTGTCGCTCAGCGCTGCCGCGACCGCCTTCGCCATTCCGCCCGAGCCCTGCACGACGAACGGCATCGCCCGGTCGAGGCCCGCGACCAGATCGACCACCGCGCCATAATCGGTGTTGTGCCCGGTCAGCACGCCATCGTCGTTGACGATCGTATTGACGCTGTCGATCGCGCTCGCGGTCGGCGCCAGCCCGTCGAGCAACGGGATCACCGCCTCCTTGAACGGCATCGAGATCGCACACCCGCGAATCCCCAGTGCCCGTATCCCGCCGATCGCCGCGTCCAGGTCGGTGGTCGAAAACGACTTGTAGACGAAATCCAGCCCGGTCAGTTCGTACAGCCGGTTATGGAACCGCGTCCCGAAATTTCCCGGCCGCGCCGACAGCGACATGCACAGCTGCGTATCCCGGCCAATCAGCGGTTTCATCTGCATCTCCTCGGTAAGCCGCCATCCTATGCTGACGGGCTGCCGTGGTGAAGGGTCGATAGAGGTTTTCACGCGAAGGCGCGAAGGCGCAAAGATGTCGGATCCGGCCCGCGCTTCGCCTTCCCACCTATGCGGCAGCACTGAAAAATCCCACGAGCAGGTGATCGACGTTGTCGCCCGAGAACCTCTTCGCGCCTTTGCGCCTTCGCGTGAACACATCGGCGTTCCGCCAAACGCCGCCGTCGCGAAAGGTCCGAACGTTGATTTTGTTCGCGCGGAGGCGCGGAGCCGCGGAGAGTAAGAAGGTTTGGACAGCGCTTCCCGCCATGGCCCCGCTTTGGCGAAGCCGATCATCGAAAGCCGCATTCGCGGGTGCGCTCACCCGGAACGAGCCATCTCCACTCTTACTCTCCGCGTCTCCGCGTCTCCGCGTGAACAAAATCGACGCCAGCCCAAGCCGCCGTCTCCGCGACCGGTCCACGCCCCAAACGCAAAGCACAAAGAAAAGGAGGCCGGCTTGCGCCGACCTCCCCGATCTTCATTCCGTAACCGACCCGAGAGTCGGTTGGCGAAAGTCTTACTGGCCCGAACCCGGACCGTAGGTGACTTCCACGCGACGGTTCTGCACTTCGCGAACGCCATCGGCGGTCTCGACGCGCGGACGGCTCTCGCCGAATGCTTCCGTCGAGATGACGCTGTCCGGGATGGCATGCGAAGACAG
Organism: Sphingomonas sp. AC411; assembly: GCF_979253035.1. NCBI lineage: Bacteria > Pseudomonadati > Pseudomonadota > Alphaproteobacteria > Sphingomonadales > Sphingomonadaceae > Sphingomonas > Sphingomonas sp. AC411. The sequence goes on from NZ_CEEDAQ010000001.1 coordinate 2,672,784, forward strand.
GTATGCCTTCACGCCATCTGCGCGACGCTGCGACAGACCGACGTTGTACGAAGCCGAACCCGACTTGTCCGCGTGACCTGCGAGCATGACCTGTGCGTTGCCGCACGACTGGTACTGCGTGATCGCGTTGTCGAGGATCGACGCTGCCTCTGGCGTGATGTCCGACTTGTCCCATTCGAAGAACACGATGAACGGACCAGGCGAGCAGACCACTTCGACCGGCGCCGGCGGCGGCGGAGGAGGCGGGGAGGCGGCGGCGGCGGCGGCGGCGGCGGCGGCGGAGCAGCAGGCTCGCCGAAGTTGTACGTCACACCACCAAGGATGCTGTGCGAACGATAGCGACCGTCGAACACGCGGTTCGAGTTGTCGACCAGCTTGACGTTCTCGGCGTTGAAGAAACGATACTTCAGCGTCGCGTCGATGTGGTCGGTCAGCGGTGCGCGGATACCGGCCAGGCCCTGATACGCGAACACGGTGTCCGAGTCGTTCAGGAAGTCACCGTTGTTGTTGAGTGCGTACTGCGCCTTGACGCGAGCAACACCAACACCACCGCCGACGAAGCCCTGGATGCCGTCATCCGGACCGAAGTCCAGAAGGCCGTTCAGCATGAAGCTGAGAGCCGACGACGAGCCACCGGCGTAGTCGTAGTTACCAGCAGCTGCGTTACCGCGTGCACCGGTCGGGCCAAACACTGGCGTGGTCGTGGTCGACGAGTAGCCGTCCACGGTTGCCTTGCGGTAGCCGACTTCGGTTTCGAGGCGGAAACCGCCAAAGTCGTAGCCCATTACGGCGTCGACATCGTAACCATAGTCATGATCGACCGAACCGGCATTGTTCAATGCGCCGATATCATAGTCGATGTCTTCAACGATCATCGCACCGCCTTCGACGCCTACGTACCACGACTTGTCGCGGGCGAGGGCGGGAGTGGCGAGTGCGGTGGAGGCGAGTGCCAGAACGACGGCAAGCTTCCGCATACTAAATCCCTTTCATGAGTGTCACACGGACATCGCAAACTCCCTATCCTCGGCCTTGTTTCCACGCAAGCTAACAAAAGTTGATACTGTTGCTGGAACGACACAGTTTTCGGGGTTTCAGATCGAAATCAATCCGTGCCCCCGCAACGCGGCCAAAATGGCGCCAATAGCGGCCCGCGCCTCCACGTCGACGACGGGTCCGCCGGACGGTTCGACGATGGCCTCGCGCCGAGCGCCGACGACGTCGACTCCGCCGATCGACACACGCGATCCGGCCAGCACGCCCAGCGTCCACGCCCCGCTGGCAAACCGCGCGATCTGCCCGTCGGCCACGCTCCACACCGCCATCCCGTCGCGCGGAGCCACGAACCGCCACCCGCCGCTCGTCCATCCCGCGATCGCCCGCGCCTGCCCGGTCCAGCCGCCGGTCGGCGCGCCGCCGACGATCCACGCATTCCCCGCCACCGGATTCGCCGGCGGCGCATCGGTTCCCACCGCCAGCACGCTCGCCTGCACCGCCAGGTCGAGCAGCGCGAGCGCCTCGTTATGCGTCGTTTCCTTCTGCGCCTGTCCCGGCTGCAACAACGGCAATGCCAGTCGCGGTGTGATGTCGTCGCTCATCATTCGTTCCCCCGTTCGATTATCAGGCCGGTACGATCAGTTCCGCCGCCAGCGATTCGCCGAACACGCCCCGCTGCCGCACCGCGACGCCGACCGGCCCGCTCCGCTCCGCCGCACTGAGGACGATCCACGGCACCGCCACATCGATGTCGCGCACATCGGTTCCCGTCGTCCCCGTCGTCAGCCTCACGCGGTACGTTTCGCTTTCCTCGGCCAGCGGCGCGTCGACCCCGTCGATCCAGCGCCATCCCGCCCGGCTTCGCCGCGTCCACCGTACCACCGCGCCGCCATCAGCCTCGCCACGCCAGCCGAGATGCACCGGAGACGGCGGCACCACCGACGCCCCGCGCATCACGCACCGCGTCTCCACCGGGGTCGCGTCGCCCACGCCCGACGCCATCACCCGAACCTCGCGCCCCAGCACCGACACGGGCAGGTCGAACGCCCGCGCCGCCTCCGCCTCGATCGGCACGAACCGATCCCCGACGACCTGCATCCCAGCAGCCGCCTCGCTCCCCGCCGCCCGCGCAGCAACCCGCTCAACCGCCAGCGCGCGCCACCTAGGGTTCCGCCCGCGCGAACTGGACGAGTTCGTCGCCGATCAGCGCCAGATTGACCCCGCGATCAAGCGCCGCCGCATCGGCATCACCCAGTTCCATATCCGCATGCGCCAGGACGATCTCGAACACCCCCGACGGTCGACCAACGTCGCCGGCGCCCCGACGCAACGACCGCGATCGTTCCCAGCACCGCAGGCGCCGCCGTTGACCCCGCCGCTACCCAACTTACCCCATCGTCCACACTGTAGAGCAGAGCCGCCTGCCGCCACGCCGCACCCGAGCCGGCCGCAACCACGGTCATCCGCGGCGCGCGCAACGGCGTCTCCTCCAACCCCGGAACCTCGAACGCGCGCAGGATCGTCGTGCCGACGACCGCATCCACCGCCCCCGAAACCCGCCCGCTCGTCGCGGTCGCCGGCAGCGACGCCGCCACCAGCGGCACCAGCCCCAGGGTCGTCACCATCCCTCGATGCTGACGTCAGCCACCCGCCACACGCCGGTCTCCCCTGCGACCGTCACGCAAGCCCCGGGCGCGATCGCCATCGCCCCGAACCCCGCCGCTACGGTCCTACGCACCCGCCCAGCCTCGGCCCGCGCCAGCATCGCCTCCGCCACGGTCTTCGCCGCGCCCGCGTCCAGCACCGCCGGCACCTCGACCCGCTCATCGCGCACCCCCGCCCCCGGCCGCCGAGCCCGCTGCACCCCCGCCTGATAATCCCGCGCCGCGTCATAATAGCCGACCGTCACCGTCCGCGGCACGGTCTCGATCGCCGCTACCGCCCGAGCGCGCCGCACGCCCTTGCCCGAAACCGCAAACCCCTCATCGGCCACCGCGACGGTCGCCCCCGCCGCATCCCGCATCACCAGCCCCGCCCCGGAAGGCGCAAACCAGGCCCCGCCAGCCTGCCCCAGCATCTCCAGCACCGCCCGAACGCTCCCGCCCGACGCCGCAAACCCGCCCACCGCTAGTGAAGCGGCCCCGGAAACTTCCCCGCCAGCGCCTTCGCGATCGTCGACACCCGCACCACGCCGTCGTCCGCAATCACCTCGAACGTCAGCGACGGGATCCGATTCCCGAAATCCGCCAGCTGCAACATCTCGAACACGGCGTAGGCGCACCCGCGATACGCCGGCGACGCCCCTTCCGCGGACGCGATCAACGGATCCACCGCCTGATCCTCGCCCCCAGATGCAACCGGAACCCGGTGCTAGTCTTGAAGTCCCCGGCCGCCCCCCGCAGCAGTTTCCCTCCGCCCAGATCCGCCCCACGCCGAGCACGGCGCGCGCCGACAACAGCACCGCAAACGACGCCGCATAGGAATAGGTCGAGACGCTGGGCTGCCCCTTGCCCGACCGCGACGTCGAGCGACTCTCGATCAGGTCGGTCGCCCAGATCACCGTCCCCGCCACGCGCATCGTCCCGAACAGCTTCGGAATCTGCGATCCATAGGACGACGTCTGCACCGCCAGCTCGACCAGCCGCGGCCCCTCCCGCCGCGTGCCGAACAGCGCATGATCTACCGACTGCCCGATCAGCGCGCCGATCGCGCCGCCAATCGGCCCGCCCACCGCAGTCCCCACCGCGGTCAATACCAAGGTCGCCATGTCACACCCCCACCCGCCAAACACCGATCAAGGGCCAAGGCGGCATCCCCGGCCGCTCCACCACGCGCAGCAGCCCCGCGTCCGCATGCACGAACCCGCGCTCCGTCCTGATCCCCAGATGAAACTGCCCCGGCCCCACCGCCATCAGCAGCACGTCGCCCGGCTCGGCCTCGGCGACCCGCACCAGCACCCGATCGAGCAAACCCCAATCGCCACCCCGCAGCGAATACCCGCTCGGAACCTCGCCAAGATAACCCCCGGCCCGCAACGCCAGCGCGACCAGCCCGACACAATCGAGCCCGTCCGCCCCCCGCCCATGCAACCGAAACCGCGTCCCAACCGCGGCCAGGGCAGCCTCCGCAATCCGGCTCAAGCCCCGGGATACCGGGTAAGCAGATCGATCCCCGGCAGAAACGGCTCCCCCGAAAGTTCACCGCATTCCCGAACCGCCCCGCACAGGTGGCGAGACTCTTGTCGCACCCCTCGACGACCTCGACCAGCACCCCGCCTCGACCACGAACGCCGGTACCGCCCGCAACGTAACCGCCACCCCGAACCCCCGCGCGACCGCACTCTCCAACCCACAATTCGCGCCCCCGAACCAGCGCAACAGCCCGCCCCCAAGCCCCTCAGCGCTCGCATCCAGCGTCACCACCGCCCCCTCGCACGCCACGACCCGAGCAAACCGCCGCCGCCCCGCCATCGCCACCCGACACCGCCGATCCCCCAGTTCCGCGCGACATTCCGGCGACGTCTCCTCCACCACCGGCCGATCCAGCGCCGCACTCGCCCCCGCAGTTCCGCGGTGAACCCGTCATCACCCAGCTCGACCGCCCCAAAGATTCCTCACCCAGCTCGACCCGAGAAGCCGGATCGGTCCAGTCCACCGCAAACAGCACCACCCGAGCCCCATCCCAGCGCCCCGCCAACAAATCCCGCTCCCCAATCGCGGCGGACGTCAAAGCCCCCGCCACATCCATCGTATCCGCCTCCAGCCCGTCCGCCCTTTGAATCGCCGAAGGCGTCATCCCCGGCGCCGCCCGGTGCACCAGCCCGTCCACCACCAGGTCCCGGTCATGCGCGGTCAAGCCCACCGCCACCCCATCCCACCGCTCGACCCGCCAACACAGCGCGATCGTCGCCAGCTCAGCATCCAGAAACATGAGCGTCTCCTCTTCAAGAGAACCCTCTCCCCTCCGGGAGAGGGAGGGGCCCGCGCGCCCTTGCGCGTGGGAGGGTGAGGGAGTGAGGCTCAGGACGACAATCCCAACCACCCCTCACCCTCCCGTCGCCAAGAGGCTCCTCCTCCCTCTCCCCGACGGGGAGAGGGAAAATCACGCCTCCCGCACCTCGACCAGCGGCACACTCGCCGCCACCCCAGCCAGAACGTAGCCCGCGCCACGCTCAACCGATCCTCGGCAAACCGAACCGGCACATCGAACGCAAACCCCGCCGTCACCAAAGCCCCGGCAAGCGGCGCCACATCCAGCACCACCCACCCCCAGTCTCCACGGAAAACGCCGAAGTCCCAGTGCCCCCCACAGCCACCGAAACGCTCCCCCAACCGGCCGAGTAATCCGCCGCTCCATCGCCCCGTACGACTTCACCAAGGCAAACCGCCGAGCCACCCCGTCGCCAACCCCGACGACCTCCCCGACCGCCTCAAAATCGAAAGGATCCCGCAACCGAAACCCCCGAGCCGCCCCCATCCGCGCCCGAAAGAACGCCAGCAGCACCCCGATATCCGCCTCGCTCCGAAGCCCCAGCCCCACGTCATACGACGTCCGCGCCTCGGCCCAAGCCGCATTCCGAGCCTCCCGCCCCCCGAACTCGTCAGGATCGCGGTCGAGAACCCAGGCGCCACCTCAGCCTCACGCCCCAGCTCGAGCGGAAACAGCACGTCATCGAACGCATCCACGGCATCCTCCTCCCCGATTGAACCGGCAGTATCGAAATGCACGAACCCATCCCGCATCACCTGCGGCAGCGCCCACAGGAACGTCTCCGCCACCCCCGCCCTCGCGCGACCTCCGCGGCAGCCTCGATCAGCCCCCACTGCACCGCCTGATCAGGCCGCAGCACGAACCCCGATAAATAATGCTGCCGATCCACCGGATACCCCAGTCGCGAGAACGCCACCGCCACGCCTTCGGCAGACGACGCCGAATCCCCCGCCGTCACCCAGTCATAATCCTCCAGCTGCAGCACATCGAACGCAGGGCTGGCCCACCCCACCGGCATGTTCGCCCGCTTCGCCTCGGGCGCGGCAGCATCCAGCACGGTCGGCAGATACGTCAACAGATGCGTCACGCACCCCGGCGCCTCCGCCTTCGCCGCCGCCACCAGCGCAGCAGTAGACGCCGCCAGACACACCCCCGCCGCATCCAGCGTCGCGATACGCGCGGGCGTCTTCATCCCCAGGATGCTCCCGATCGCCACCGGCGCGAACGCCGCCACCGCGCTCGCATCATAGATGCACGGCCGCCCATCGGGCATGATCCACCACCACGGCTCGCCGACCTGGAACTTCGGCGCCAATCCCGCCGCCACCGCGATCCCGATAAAAGCGCGCGCGACCGCCTGAAGATACCCCATCGCCCCGCCATGCGCCGGCGACAGCAACGTCGACGGCGGCTCCCACCCGGTCAGCGCCGGCGACCCATCGGCGGCCCGCTGCTTCCAGTCGTTCCAGCAATGCGCATCGAACAGCTCGTAACTCAGCGACCAGATCACGTCATAGCCAAGCGCCTTCGCCCGCCCCGCAAAGTCCCGGTGCCAAGCCGCACAGGCAACGTTCAAGACGCCCCCGCCGCCGAAACGTAAAACCCGCCGCCTGCCCCCTCGAGCCGGAAATAATGGCTCATCCCGACATAATGCGTGATGCTCCCCGATACCCCAGATGCAGCGCATTGCGCAGCAACCGCGCCGGCGTCAGGTTATAACTATCGTCATACCCGCCCGCGATCCGAACTCCGTGTTCCGGCACCACGGCATCGCCGATCGCCAGCACCGCCCCCGGCCCGTCGCAGACGAGATCGGTCCACTCAACCCACCCCTCGCGCGGCGCGCTCAGCGGCACGTCCGCCCCCGAATAGTCCGGCGGCACTACCGACACGAACATCCGGTCGATATCCCCCGCCCAGACCGGATCGCTATCCTCGGGCAGTTCATACCCGCCGACCATCGCCGCGAAATCGAGCGAGACCACCGCATCCTCCGGCGCCCCGACAGCATAATTCCACAACCGCACATACCAGGCCCGAGCCACCCCCGCCGCATCCCGCCCCTCGATCGTGAGTGTCGGACCATTGATCGCATCCAGCGCCATCACCCCCGAAGACCGCCACCGAAACCGCAGCCGACAGTCCCGAAAATCCCGAGACGTCTCATATTTGAGCAACGGATGGTCGAACCGATCGACCGCCTCCCAGATCAATCCCGCGAGATCGTCGGCCTTATAGAAAACCGCATCCACCCGCAGCGAAGCGGGACCGGTGGTCACTACGGACGCCATCATCGGCCGAGGAAAATCCACCGTCCAAAACCGAGGATCGAACCGCGAGACCAGCCCCTCGACCTGCACAGTCCGCCCCGAGCAAAGCCAATGCGCCATAGATGTTCTCCTACTGTCCCTCGCCCCTACGGGGAGAGGGAGGGGCCCGCGCGCCCTTGCGCGTGGGAGGGAGAGGAGTGAGGCACGGAACACCAATCCCAACCGCCCCTCACCCTCCCGTCGCCTACGGCTCCTCCTTCCTCTCTCCCCAAAGGGGCGAGGGACACCACTCACTCCACCGCGAGCGCCGCCTTCACCGCCCGCGCCACCTGCCGCCCAGACTGCGCCAACACCCCCGCAGCACTCCCCCCGGCAGCATTCACCGTGATCGCCACCCGAACCTCACGCACGCCCCCGGCGCACCCGTCTCGACCCGCCCGCTGGAAGTAGGCACGAACACCTCCGCCCCCGCTCCCCAACGACATAAGCCCGCCCCGGAGAAACCGGCCCGCCAGTCGCCCGCCCAGGCAACCCACCAACCAACCCGGCCAGCGCCCCACTCAAACCCCCACCACTCAACACAGACTGCACCCCAGCCTTCAACGCCGCCGAAGCAATCGCATCCAGCGCCGACAGCGCGACCCCCTTCAACTCCTCGAACCCCAATTTCCCAGACCGAACCGCCCGCAAAAGCCCCGCCTCGACGCGCAGCGACGCTCGCTCGGCCCCGCTCCCCAGCACGCTTTCCAGTTCCTCCCGCATCGCCGCGACATCACGCACGAACCCGGTCGTCCCCACGCGCACGCTCAGCAGCGCCGGCTCCAGATCGTCATCCATCAGGAAAAGCCCCCTCAACCGAGCGATCGTCGAAGCATCGGGAGGCGCTGTCACGTCCCCCACCAAAGCCCCAACAACCCCGCCAACTCCGCCGGCGTAGCCCGCCAGAACACCTCCGGCGCCCACCCCAACACCGCCCCCGCGAACCCCGCCAACCGCCCGGCGCTCTCGGAAAAAGTCACTTCCCCGCCAGAATCTGCCGCAACAGCACCCGCAACACCGGCGTCACCGCGGCGAGCCCCGCCTCGACGACAGCTTCCCCCAACCGCTCCCGAGTAACCCCCTCAGGGCACTCGCGCAGGCAATGCCAGAACAGCCCCACCATCTCCCCAATCCCAAGCTTCCCCTCCGCCGCCCGCTCGACGAGCGCAAACAAAGGCCCCAACTCCCCCTCAGCCGCGACCAAAGCCGCAAAGCTAGGCCGAAGAACAAGAGTCTCCCCCGACCCGAAGAGCACCCTCCCCCCGAACCGAATTCGCCAAATCACCCATGAGATGTCTCCAAAAATTCCCTCGCCCCTACGGGGAGAGGGGGGCCCGCGCGCCCTTGCGCGTGGGAGGGAGAGGGAGTGAGGCTAGGAACCGAAATCCCAACCACCCCTCACCCTCCCGTCGCGAGAGCTCCTCCTTCCCTCTCCCCGATGGGGCGAGGGAAAGCCGCTACCCCACAACAACAGCCCCAGAACTCTCCAGGCTAAGCGTATAAGACCGCTCCCCATTGAAATCCCCGGCGTAATCCAACCGAGAAACCAGGAACTTCCCCGTCATCGTATCCCCGCCCTCGAACGCCAGCCGATAATCATCGAGCACCCCGGTCAGCGCGCTAGCCTTCACCCGCAACTCCGCCACCGACCCGGTAAAGACGCCAGCCCCCGAAACCGAAACGCTCCGAACCCCGGCCCCCGAAAGCAACTGCCGCCACCCCCGGAATCCTTCGTCGTGACAACGATAGCCTCCCCATTCACCGACATCTGCGTAGTCCGCAGCCCCGCCACCGTCGCGTAAACAACAGGCGCCGCCCCGTTCCCCACCTTCAGCAGGAACGCACTCCCTTTTCCACCGCCATGTCAGCTCCTTTTCAAAGCGTGTTCCCCCGCGAAGGCGGGGCCAGTCTGGACTCCCGCCTTCGGGCACCCATCAAAGTATTACTTTGATGGGGAGGCCCTTCGCGGGAGAACAATCTTGTTCAGTTCCCGAACCGCTCAACTCTCCCGGTACATCCGCACCAGAAACTCGGACGTCCCGCGCCACCGATCCCCGACCCGCAGCACGCGAGACCGAACCAGCGCCAGCCGAACCACCCGCCACCCCTCGCCAAGATCAGGCGGCAGCGCCTCCAGCCCCTCCTCGGCAGCAGCCAGCAAGGAACGCACCCGAACCGGCCGCTCCCTCCATCGAACAGCGTCAGCAGAACGCGCCCCTCCCGCCCAACCCAGGTCTTCGTGCTCCAGTCCGACAGCACCGGCTCGTCGACCACCGCATAAGGCAGCCCACCCCGGACCGGCGGCGCATCGAACACGCTGACATCCAGCACCGCGTTCAACCGCGCCACGACCGCGGCCTGCAAGACCATCCGCCCACTCACGCCAAAGCTCCGGGGTGCACCCCGCGGACAACCGCATCCGGCGATACGGCCGCCAAAGCGCCGCCACCGCCGCCGGCGGCGCCACATCGCTCTCCCGGTGATCAAAGAGATGTGCGACCAACATCGCCACCCCCTGCGCGATCGGCGCCGGAACCGCCTCGAAGCTCAGCGCGATCCCAGCCGAATAAGCCACCGCCACCCGCCCGGCAGAACCCGCAGCCAGGATACGAACCCAACCAACCCCATCCGCATCGATATCGACCGCATAGGCCCCGACCGCCAAGACGAACGGAGCCCCCTCCACAGGCAACCCCGTAACCCCCGCAATCACGGTCACCGGCGCAACCATCAACCGCCGCCACCCCGCCGCACTGGTCACCACATCCTCGAACGGCCGCACGATCACCGCCGCCCCCAGAAAAGCCTCCCCAGTAGCAGCGCCGTCTGCGCCAACCGCGAGAGCACCAAATCCTCCCCGCTCTCCACCCGCAACAAAGCCCTCGCCGCGACGACCACCTCAGCGATCACCCCGGCAGAAATCGCCGACCCCGTCATTACGATGTCTCCTATTTTTCCCTCGCCCCTCCGGGGAGAGGAGAGCCCGCGCGCCCTTGCGCGTGGGAGGGAGAGGGGAGTTGGGACGAGCAACCCCCGCCCCAAACCCCTCCTCCCCCGTCGATCACGCCACCGAGAACTTCATCAGCTTGATAGCCTCGGAGTTCGTCACGCACCCACCGACCCGCTTGGTCGCGTAGAAGTTCACGAACGGCTTGTTCGAATACGGATCGCGCAGGATGCCCGTCTCGGTCCGCTCGGCGATGATGTACCCCGCGCGAAAATTCCCGAACGCGATCGCCAGCGCATTGGCGGCGATATCCGGCATGTCCTCGGCCTCCACCACCGGATAGCCGAGCAGCGTAGCCGGCACCCCAGCCGCCAGGCTCGGCGCCCAGACGAAAGCCCCATCCGTCGTCTTGAACTTCCGGATCCGCGCCAAGGTCGCCGCATTCATCACGAAGCTCGCCCCCTGCCGATACGGCCCGCGCAACGACTGGACGAGGTCGATCAACCGCTCCTGCGGGTTCGCCGAAAAGTCGCCCGCCGTCCCGCTAGCGAGATACTGCAAGGTCCCGAAAGCCCGCACGCCGTCGGCAGTCGCCGCAGTAGCCGAGGTCAGAAACCCCTTAGGCCGCGAAACCCCCGAGCCGGACACGAAAGCCGCCCCTCGGCCTTCGCAAACTCCATAGCGATCTCGCCCGCCAGCCACTCCTCGACATCGAACGCCGCATCGTCGAGCATCGCCTGGCTGGCCGAAGGATTGGCATACAGCTCCCCCGTAGGCGGCGCGATCTCCACGAACACCGGCGAAGCCGTCTCCGGCCGAGCCGCATTCTCCGCAGCCCACCCGGACGGCGTACCCCCGGTCGTCACCAGCTTCCGATACCCAGCCGACCCCACCTTCACGACATTGGCGATCGCCCGGATCGGCGACACCGCCTTCAGCAAAGTGTCGATCTGAGCATCGATCTCCCGCGGCACCGCAAACCCGCCAGAATCGCCCGTCACCCCGGTAAACGCCTTCATCTCCAACGTAGCGCCAGTCCGAACGAACCCCGCAAACGCCGCATTCACCCCGAGAGGAGCCGCCCCCTCCAAAACCGGCCGGTCAACAACACCCATGTCCATCTCCTCACAAGAAACAAAAAAAGGCGCCCCGCAGGACGCCTCGTGAAACTCAAAAACCCCTCTCCCCCCGGGGAGAGGGAGGGGCCCGCGCGCGCTTGCGTGTGGGAGGAGGGAGAGGGGCGAGAGGCTCGGAACGCCCGCGCCAACCGCCCTCACCCTTCCGTCGCAAGAGCTCCTCCCTCCCTCTCCGCAACAGGGAGAGGGACGATCTCCAGCCGAGCCAAAGCCTGCATCGGCACCGCCACCAGACTAACCTCCACCAGCTCCACAGAAAGCAACTCCCGCCGCACCCCCTGCCGCACAGACAAAGCCCGATACCCAACCGACAGCCCAGCCACCGCCCCACCCCGCACCAACCGAGCCAGCGCCAGATCCGCCACCACCCCCTCGACCCGCAACCCCCGCGCATCCTCTCGAACCGACGCGAGCAAACCAACCGCCCCCCACGATGCTGCCACAACAAAGGCACCACGCCCGCGCCTTGGAACGACCCCCGCCGCACCACATCCCCGCCCGATCGACGACGTCGAACACCGCCGCATACCCCGCGAACGCGACACTCACTTCAACCACGCAGCAAACCCCAGCTTAACCGCCAGCCCAGCCAGCATCAGTGCCATTGCCAACCGAGCGATCCACCCCACCACCGCCTTCCAGACCGACCGCTTCGCATCCCGCCACGCCGCCAACAGCTCGCGCAACTCCGCCACATCCTCCCGAGCCCGCTCGTCACTCAAAGCCACCCGCGCCAAAGCCCGAGCCGCCCCCAGCTCCCCCGCCTCCTCCACGATCGCCCGCAACGTCACGAGGTCCACCCCCGCTCAGCCCCCTGCCGCATCAACTGCGCCAAAACCGCCCCATCCATCACGCCACCTCCTGAATCTCGAGCAACGCCCGCTTCTCCGCATCGCTAAGAAACGAAGCCGCAGACACCATCCCCCAAAGCCGCTCCCGATCCTCGACCAGCGCCGGCACCCGATCGAGATCGACCGAAATCGCCGCCCCCTCGAACCAGCCAGAAAGCCCCTGAGCGATCCCCGTCAAAACCGAAGACGCGAGCGGCAAAACCCCCAGCCGCCACAGCGCCCGATTAGCCTCCCGGTAATTCGCATAGGAATTATCCCCTGGCAGCCCGAGCAGCATCGGCGGCACCCCGAACGCCAGCGCGATCTCCCGCGCCGCCGCCGCCTTCGTCCCAACGAAATCCATGTCGGCGGGCGACAAGCTCAACGCCTGCCACCGCAAGCCACCTTCAAGAAGCATCGGCCGCCCGGCATTCCCCGCCCCCGAGAACGACGCCTCCAGCTCCCCCGCAACCGCTCGAACTGCTCGGTCGACAACACCGCGCCGTCCTTCGGATCGTACATCAGCGCCCCCGAAGGCCGCGCGGCGTTATCCAGCAGAGCCTTGTTCCACCGCGCCGCCGCATTGTGGATCGCCACCGCGCCCGAAGCCGCCCCCAAACACCCCAGCCCATAATGGTCATCCACCGGATTGAAGCTCTTCAGATGGATCACCTCCGGCCGCACAGCATCCGCGTGCAGCCGAGTAACCCGCTCCCCGACCTCGATACCGATACGCGGCCGGCCACCCGCTGGCATCCGCCTCCACCGCCACCCGCTCGGGCCGAAGCGCAAACAACTCCGCCGCGCCCCCATCCACGTCGCGCAGCACCTGCACATACGCATTCCCATGCAACAGCATCTGCGCCGCCACCGTCTCGACCAGCGCCTGCCCCCGGACCGCGCCGTCACCAGTGCAACGAGCGCCGGATCCGAAGCCATCAAAGGCGCCGACCCAACGCATTCCACCACCAGCTTCACCGCCCGCTGGACGATCGCATTCCCCAGATACCCCGCCCGCACCTGCGCCTCATACGAGTACGGCACATCGCCAAAAGCCCCCTGAAACCCCGGCGCGCTCAACGCACGCGACAACACCGGCCGCGACTCATCGCGCCCGGATTTCCACCCGAACAATTTCATGGACGATCTCCTGAAAAATTCCCTCGCCCCTACGGGGAGAGGGAGGGGCCCGCGCGCCCTTGCGCGTGGGAGGAGAGGGGAGTGAGGCTAGGAACGCCAGCCCCAGCCACCCCTCACTCCTCCCGTCGCCTACGGCTCCTCCTTCCTCTCCCCAACGGGGAGAGGGGAAAACCCGCTACTTCCCCCTCGCTGGAAGGGAGGGGTCGGGGGTGGGTCGGCTTCCGCATATCCAGACGCCTGCGGCAAGAACGAACCAACCCTTCCCCAGCCCCTCCCTGCCAGGGAGGGGAGAAAATAGCCCGCTGCCTCTCCCCACGAGGAAGGGGAACAACCCTACAAAACCCGAACCGAAACCCGCGCCCTCGGCCCCAGCATCACCTCGGTCATAGCCCAAACCAGCGCATCAGCCCGATCCGGCGACCGTCCCGGCCCCTCATACCCCCTGCCCGCGATCAGCCCGCAAAGCTCGTCCTCCAGATCCGGAAACGCCCCCACATGCCAGGCCCGCCCGGACTCATACAAAGCCGCCACCGGCTCCGCTCGCGCGACCTTCCCGAGCGACGCATGCACCAGCTTCACCGGCATCGCCCGGTCCGCACCGGAGAGGACGCTCCCCACCATCTTCCCCCTGGTTGGCCTCCGCGATCACCCGGTCCGCGCCATGCCGCTCGGCACACTCGGCAACTGCCCGAGCCCACCCCTCCGGACTGGCCCCCGACACGCTCGCGTCCTCCAACACATACGCAAACCCGTCGATCCCGAGCGCCACCACCACGATCCCGCAGGCATCCCCCGGCCCCCGGAAACACTTCCGGCCGGCGGATCCACCCCCACCACGACCCGCGTCACCGCCGGCGCAAAAGCCACCCGCCGAGACTCCACCAGTTCCCGCGTCCACAAAGCGCCAGCGACATCCTCGATCAGCTCGCCATCCAGCTCCTGCCGCCCCAGCCGCGTCCCCGCATAGGTCGCGGTCACCGCCTCCACGAAGCTCGCCGGCAGATGCACGTTATCGGCAGTCCGCCCCTGCGACCGCACCACCCCCGGCAACGCCAATATCCGCCGCAGCAGCGCCACCGGCCGCGGCGTCGTCGTCACCACGATCCGCGGCAGATCGCCCAGCCGCAGCCCCATCATCAGATTGTCCCATGTCGCATCCCCGTTGCGCCACTTGGCCACCTCGTCGCACCACGCCGCCAGATGCTCCGGCCCGCGCAAAGCCTCGGGCGCCTCCGCCGAATAGGCGAACGCCAACGCCCCGTTCGCAAACCGCAGCTCGCCCGAGCCAGCCCGCCACACCAGATCCTCGTCATCGCGCGCGACGGCGAGCAACCCGCTCTCCCCTCGATCATCACCCGCCGCACGTCCTCGATGGTCGCCCCGACCAGCGCGATCCGAGCGCCAGGATTGTCCCGCGCCACCTGACTGACCCACTCCGCCCCCGCGCGCGTCTTCCCGAACCCGCGCCCCGCCAGGATCACCCAGATCCGCCAGTCGTCCGCCGCCGCTCCCGAACCCGCCCCCGCTGCACCCGCACCCGCACCCGTCTTCAGATGCTGCCCAGGATGCGCCCACACCTCCCACCGATCATGCAGCTCATGCTGCTCGGCCGCGGTCAGCATCCCGACCAGCCGTGCCCGTCGTGCCGCGGGCAACGCCGCGAGCTCCGCGATCACATCCCGGCCATTCCCGGCCCGACCACTCCCCGCCCGACCACTCCCCGCCCGACCACTCCCCGCCCGACCACTCCCGGTAACGCCTTCACCCTCTGTCCCGCATACCGCTTCAGGCGCACGACCGTCTCGAATTGCTCCTCGAATCCTCCAGAGCCAAGCGGTCGGTTTCATCGGCCACGCTACGCACTCCTCGCCAGACCGGTCATCGCTCATGCTGCGCGCCATTCGTCAGGATCATCCCAGCGCCGGCTCCAGCCCCAGCACCAGCCCCGGCTCCGTTCCCGTCATCACCAACCACGCCGCCCAGGACGATCACCGCCGGCGCCGCCACCAGCCGCTTGGCCAAGGCATCCAGTTTCTTTGCGATCGAAGCATTGGTCTCCTCGACGGTCGCGCGCCGCCGATGCGATTTCGGTCGTTTCCCGCCCTTCGCCTGCGCGGTGCGAAACCGACCCAGCATCGCCAGCGCAACCTGCACCGCCTGCATGCTCGCCAGCCGCACGACACCCGTATCCGGCACCGAAATGCCCCCAAGATCGCTGCCGGAATCGATGGCGCCGTCGCTGGCAGCCTCGCAAGCCAAGTCCCCGGCGACACGCGTGTCACCGTCGGACGTCTCAGCCACGAAATCTCCGCTCAGCCCGGCGATCGCCGCGGCGAGCAACACCTCCTCGAGCCGATCATACCCGTCGGCCAGCGCCGCCGCCCACGCCGCTGCAAAGGCGGGATCGCGGAGCCTCAGCGCATACGCGGTCCCAAACCCCATGCCGACAGCCGCAGCGGCGGCCCTGACGTTGCAGCTCGTTCCCAGTACGCCCAGGAATTGCGCCCGCCGCGCCTTGGTCCACCTGTCGAAGCGCGGCGCGCGCACCTGAATACTCCGGTTCTTGCACGTGCCGATTATAGTCGCGCCACGCCCAACCGGCGGGACACAAGCATGTGTATCGGCAATCGCCCCCGTCTTCCGAAAGCTCACCATCCCGCGCCCCCGCCCCTTTGAACCAAACATGCGAACCAAACATGCGAACCAAACCGCCAGAACGCGAAAAGGCCGGCGACACCCGAGGCTCCCACCCCGACCGTCCCGGCCTCTCTCCCCCGAGCCAATAGCCCGACCCGCAATTCTTCAGCGTTCCTGTTATGTACCAAACGAGCGTGACGATGTCAAGCGGCTTAACCGATCTGGTTACACCGATATCGCGAAGCCGGACAGCAATCCCGTTTCCCCGCGAAGGCGGGGACCCAGTCTGGGCTCCCGCCTTCGCGGGAGAACAAGAGGATGCCAGCGATCATCGCACTCGCAGACCTAGCCGTCAGATCCTCGGGTGGTCACAACGCGCGAAATTGCTCGCCTCGCTGCTGGAGCTCGAACACCCCCGGCCGCACGTCGCGAGCCAAACCGACCATCCGATCCCACACACTCAAGATGCGCGCGGCCTTCTTGGGCAACGGCAACTCCATCACTGCCGCGCGCGGAAAGAAACCAACCAGGCGGGACCGGAAGAACAACTCCCGCTGGGGACGCCGTCGCGCGATATTGAGATCGCCGGACAGCACCACCCAATCTCCCTCGACACCGAGAGCGGGTATCCATTCTTCGTCGAGAAGGTGCGTATCGCCGTATTTATCCCGGTGGCAGACGACCTCGTGATCACCCTGAAACAACGCTGCCAATCCCCGCGCGAGCCGCGGTGGAAGATTGTTGTCGATGAAAAGTTTCAAGCCGCCTTACGCAGCTGGAGATCGCTTTCGAACCTGAGCGCATCGCGGATTGCACGGACGGGTAGATCGTACAGCTTGGCAACCCGTTCTACCGATCCTTCGGCCTTCAATTCCTGCACGACGCGAGCCGTCAGCAGTCCGGATGCCGCCACGATAGGCTGCCCGAACGAACGCTCGGGATCGGCGACGATCGTGCGCTTCCCCGGAACCAACCACCACCTCTCGGCAGCATCGGACCCGAAATCCAAGTCGGACAGCGACGGCATCACGACGTCGCGGAATACCCGTTGTCTCGCCTTCAGGTCGTACATCGCGGGATCTTGAACCCCGTCCGTAATGTCGAGAAACAGCCTGCGCCCGTCAGTTTTGAACGCACGCGTCGAAAAAGGCCGTTCGTCGCCGAGCAGATCGCGCGCCGCGGTGATGCAGGCGCGAATGGTCGGCAAACCAAAATGCGCTTTGGTCAGCGCGGCAACGATCCGCGCTTCAACCAGGTCGCGAAAACCCAGCAGTTGGCCATCCGCCTCGACGTCGTACTGCGGCTGCCAGAGTGGCGGCTGCATGCCGCCTCCGCCGTCATGGCCGCCATCATAGTCATAGCCGTACAGCCAGCGCCGGAGCCGCGACGCTGTCATTCCGATCAGGCGTGCAGCTTCAGGGATCGTGTACGCCCCGATTCCATAGTGAGCCGCTGTCATTTTAATTCGCCCGTCAATCGCCGCGCATTCGTCCCCGTGCCATGCAAATGCTCATACATCGCGGAGGTCCGCAATGGACTATCGCAAGACAGTCCCCAGCGCAGGGCGTTCCCTCCAGAAGACGAAAACACGCGACGATGACGGTGTGAGGAGCCCCCTCACCGAGTAGGCACAGGCTCCGCCCCCGAATAATCATAAAACCCGCGCCCGGTCTTCCGCCCGAACCACCCGGCCTCGACATACTTCACCAGCACCGGCGCCGGCCGAAACTTCGGATCGCCGGTCCCCTCGAACAGCACGCGCGTAATCTCCAGGCACGTATCGAGCCCGATGAAATCCGCCAGCGTCAGCGGCCCCATCGGATGGTTCAGCCCGAGCTGGCACGCGAGATCGATGTCGCGCACGCTCGCCACGCCTTCGCCGAGCGCGAAGCACGCCTCGTTGATCATCGGCATCAGCACGCGGTTGACGATGAAGCCCGGCGCGTCGTTCGCATGCACCACCTGCTTACCGAGCTTTTCCGCAAACGCCTCGACCGCCGCCACCGTCGCGTCCGAGGTCGCCAGACCGCGGATCAGCTCGATCGGCCGCATCACCGGCACCGGATTGAAGAAATGCACGCCCATGAACCGCGCCGGATCGGGCGCCGCCTGCGCCAGCCGCGTGATCGGGATCGACGACGTGTTCGACGCCAGGATCGCATCCGGCCCCAGCACCTTGCCGACCTCGGCGAAGATCGCGCGCTTGACGCCCTCGCGCTCGGTCGCCGCCTCGACGACGATCGCACAGTCGCCCATGTCCGCCACACTCGCGACCGGCTCGATCAGCGCCAGCGCCGCATCGCGCGCCTCACCCGCGATCTTCTCCTTCTCGACCAGCCGGCCGAGCGCCTTGACGATCCCCGCCTTGCCTTTCTCGGCCGTCTCCAGCGACACGTCGGCCAGCAGCACCCGGTACCCCGCCTGCGCCGAAACCTGCGCGATCCCCGCGCCCATCTGGCCTGCACCAATCACACCGATCGTCTGCACATCTCTCTCCTAAAATCGTTGCCCCTCCCTAGCCGCTTTTCCCCGCGCTGCCAGCGCGCTAGGCTGCAATCATGCTGTGCAAACCGATCTTTTCCGCCCTCGCGCCCCTCCTGGCGCCCCTCGTCATGCTGCCGCTCACGACGGCCTGTTCGCCAAGCCAGCCCGCGCCGCAGCCCAAGGCCGACTCCGCCCTCGAGGCCAAGACCGAGCCCGCCCTCGTCGCCCCGACCACACCGCAGCCGACCCCCACGACCGACACGCACGCGCCGCCCAAGCCAGGCGCCACGAAGACCTTCACCGACTGGACCGTAGGCTGCGACAACGGCTTACGCTGCACGCTCGGCTCGCTCCTCCCCGACGCGAGCATCGGCGAGGACACGATCACGCTCAACCTCACCCGAGAGCCCGGCCCGGTCGCGAACGGCGGCGGCAAGGTCTCGCTGGCAATCGAGACCCGCAACGACCAGGCCGCCACCAAGCGCCCGCCCGCCAGCTTCACCGTCGACGGCAAACCCATAGCCCTGCGCGACGCCGCCGCCCTCGCCGCCGCGATCGCCAACGCCCAGTCGCTGAAGATCCTCGACGCGAACGGCGCCACGCTCGCCACCGTCTCGCTGAAGGGCGCCGCCGCCGCCCTCCGCTACATCGACGCGCAACAGGGTCGCGCGGGCAGCACCGACGCGATCGTCGCCAAGGGCCCTGCCCGCGCGCGCGCCGACCCCAGCCCTCCCCGTCATCGCCGCAGTCGCGCCATCGGGCAGCGCCGCAAAACTCACCGCCGCGCAGGTCGCGACGATGCGCAAACGCGGCTCCTGCGATCTCGGTGGCTTCCCCGATGGCGCCGACCCGACGCAGTTCGCCCCCGAAGTCCACGCGCTGGGCGGCGGCAAGTCGCTCGCGATCCTCCCCTGCTCGACCGGCGCGTACAACCTGATCGGCGCGCTCTTCATCATCGACGGCGCCACGATCACGCCGGCCCAGACCGACGCCCCCTCCGGCTTCGAGGAAACCGGCGCCGACTCCGGCACGCGGGTGAAGAGCGTCGTGAACGGCGCGTTCAAGAACCGCATCCTGACCAGCTACGCCAAGGGCCGCGGCCTGGGCGACTGCGGCGTGATCCAGAGCTTCGTCTGGGACGGCACCCGCCTGCGCCTGTCCGAACAATCCGAAATGGGCGAATGCCGCGGCAACATCGACTACATCACCACGTGGCGAACGAAGGTAACCCGATAACCCCTCCCCTTCAGGGGAGGGTCGGGGTGGGGCATAGCCAAACAAGGCCCGCCCGCTCGCACGACGAGCCCGGCAACGGCCCCGCCCGATCAGAAACCCCACCGCGAGCGCGGTCTCTTGCCTCCAGCACGACGGCAACGGCTCGAATGGGAGGGGAAGCGATCGTTCCGGATCCGTCAGTAGACGGTCGACATGTCCTGCTCCGGCGGCTTCGGAGGCTTTGGCGGGCGGAGACCGGCGGCACGATAGTCGGCAGCTACCGGCTTGAGATTAAGGGCAGCTTGGTAGCAGCCCTCCAGCGGCTGATCGGCGAGCCCCGCCGCTTCCCAAAATTTTTGCCCGGCTGCGGTTGAGAGAGATTTTCGGATCTCGGCAATCTCAGCAGGCGACAGCCGGCGCGCTATCCCATCCATCGCACATGTCGCAACCGCAGCGTCCACCTGGCTCCGGTTCGCGGGCACACGGCGGGCGATCAGCGGCTTCAATCGGTCGTATGCAGCCAGATAGACCTTGGTCACCGACAGCCTCGGGCTCGGCTGCATGCCAATCTGATACAGTGCCTGCCGCGTTGCTTCCCCCACGGCGCTTTCGATCGCCAGCTGCTGCGAAGCTTCTGCCGGTGGATGGTCCGACCACAGCAGGACGGCCGCCGCAAGGCTATCGGCTGGCGGTGATGGCACGGGTGGGGCCGACGAGACCTGCATAAGAGCGGCGAGTAGCTGGAGCATTCGCCTTTCGTGCCATACCCGAGCGAATGTCTGCAACTGGCGATACCGACATTACGCCGATTGCCGGCAAGACTGAGCCCCCCAACTCAGGGCGCCGGCCGCTCCACCTGAGCCTCGGCCAGATACACCCCGAACAGCCCCTCGGGGTCGGTCCACGCCGCCACCGGCGTCCACCCCCGACCGCAACAGGATCCGCGCATCCCGCTCGCCATATTTATGCGAGTTTTCCGTATGAATAGAGTCACTTGCAGACATTTCGAATGTCCGCCCGTCCACGCTAAACGCAACGTCGCGAGTCGCCTCGAGATGCATCTCGACCCGCGCACGATCGTCGTTCCACACCGCCTTGTGCCGGAACGCCTCGACCGGGATATCGCCGCCCAGTTCCCGATTGATCCGCTCGAGCAGGTTCAGGTTGAACGCCGCCGTCACGCCCTGCGCATCGTCATACGCCGGCACCAGCACGTCCTCGCTTTTGATCCGGTCCATCCCGATCAACAGCATCGCGCCCACGCCGAGCGACGCCCGCATCGCGCGCAACAGGTCGACCGCCATCAACGGGATCATGTTGCCGATCGTCGATCCCGGAAAAACCCCAGCTTCGGCGTATCCGCGATCGTCTTCGGCAGACTCAGCGGCCGCATGAAATCGGCCTCGAACGGCAGCACCAGCAGATCAGGAAACTGCTCGCCCAGCACCTTCGACGATTCCCGCAGGAAATCGCCCGAGATGTCGATCGGCACATAGACCGACGGCGCAACCGCATCGAGCAAGATCGGCGTCTTGGTCGACGAGCCGGAGCCGAACTCGACCACCGCACGGCCCTCGCCGGCGATCCTGGCGACCTCCGGACACACGGTCTCCAGGATCGAGCGCTCGGTCCGCGTCGGGTAATATTCGGGCAGGTCGGTGATCTTCTCGAACAGTTCCGAGCCGCGCCGGTCATAGAACCACCGTGCCGGGATCGCCCGCGGCACCCGCGCGAGCCCGTCCAGCACGTCCGCACGGAATTGCGGGTCGGCGAGCGTCTGCTGGCCGTCCTCGATCTCAGGCTTCAACATCAGATATCTTTCGCGAGGCGCACGCCGGTGAACTGCCACCGTTGGTGCGGATAGAAGAAATTGCGGTAGCTCGCGCGCACGTGACCGCGCGGCGTCGCGCAGCTGCCGCCACGCAAGATGAACTGCGAACTCATGAACTTGCCGTTATACTCGCCGACCGCGCCGTCGACCTTCGCGAACTTCGGATAGGGCGATACGCGCTGCCGGTCCATTCCCAGACATCGCCGAAGAACGCCGGGCCGCCCGGCGAAGGCCGCGGTTCGACCGGACCCGCGACGTCCATCTGGTTGCCACCGGAGGCGTCGTGCGAAGCCGCGGCCGCCTCCCATTCGAATTCGGTCGGCAACCGCGCCCCGGCCCAACTCGCATAGGCATCCGCCTCGAAGAAGCTGACATGCGTCACCGGGGCGGCCGGATCGATCGCGCGGCGACCGTCGAGCCCGAACCGGGTCCAGCCGCTCCCAGACTCGCCATCGCGCTCTTCCCAATAGAGCGGCGCGACGACCCCTTCCGCCTTCACCCAGGCCC
Source organism: Sphingomonas sp. AC411 (assembly GCF_979253035.1). Taxonomy (NCBI): domain Bacteria; kingdom Pseudomonadati; phylum Pseudomonadota; class Alphaproteobacteria; order Sphingomonadales; family Sphingomonadaceae; genus Sphingomonas; species Sphingomonas sp. AC411. The sequence goes on from NZ_CEEDAQ010000001.1 coordinate 2,694,806, forward strand.
AGCCATCGGCCAGCCAATGCCGGGCATCGCGGTAACCGCCATCGGCGATGAATGCGGCCCATTCGCCATTGGTCACGGTCCGGTCGGCGATCGCGTGCGGCGACAGCAACGCAGCATGACGCGGTCCTCACAATCGAACGCAAAGCCGTCACCGTCATAACCGATCTCGACGATCTCGCTGCCGCGCTCGATCCAGCCGATCGGACCCGGCATCGCCACCGGAATTTTGCGCGCTGCCGGCCACATCGCCGGCTCGAGCGGATTCTCCGAAAACATGTGGAGGATATCGGTCACCAGCAATTCCTGGTGCTGTTCCTCGTGATGGCAACCGAGCGCCACCAGCGCCTGCGCATCCTCGGACAAGCTCGGCAGCGCGTCGATCAGCGCCGCATCGACATGCGCGCGATACGCCCGCACCTCGTCGAGCGACGGCCGCGTCACCATCCCGCGCCGATCGCGCGCATGGCGACGCCCTTCGGCCTCGTAATAGCTGTTGAACAGGAACGGGAACCGCTCGTCGTGCAGCGCATAGCCTGCGACATGATCGCGCAGGACGAACGTTTCGAAGAACCACGTCGTGTGCGCCATGTGCCATTTGGTCGGCGATGCGTCGGCCATCGACTGCACCGTCGCATCGGCATCCGATAGCGGCGCGGCGAGTGCGAGCGTCAAATCGCGAACCGCGGCAAACCGCTGGGCTAGAGGTGAGGTCTCCGGCGCCGTGGCGCGATCGGGACGGACGGACTCGGCATCGATCTCTCCTCAGTTCTACGTCGACCGATGCGACGTTGGAACGCGAGCGACGATACGCGCCTAGCCGCGCGTAGCCCCTGGTCGCCATAGAACGTCGCCGGCCCCGTTTTGGTTCACCGCCCGCGACGCCACGAACAGGAAATCCGATAACCGGTTAACATACGCTAATGCGGCCGGATTAAGCCGCTGCGTCTCGCTCGCGCCAACCGCGGATCGCTCCGCCCGCCGGCTGATCGCCCGCGCCAGGTGCAGCGCGGCGGCTTCGGCGGAACCGCCCGGCAGGATGAAACTCCGCAACGCGGCGAGGTGCGCATTCATCGCGTCGATCTCGCGCTCCAGCCGCTCGACCTGCGAGGGCACGATCCGCAACACCATCTCCGACGGCGTAAAATCGTCCGCGCCGGCTTCGTCCGCGCCGGCGGGTGTGGCCAGGTCCGCGCCGAGATCGAACAGGTCGTTCTGAATCCGCGTCAGCGCCGCCGCTATCGGCTGGTCGCCGAGCGCGATCACCGCGAGGCCGATCGCCGAGTTCGCCTCGTCGACATCGCCGATCGCCTGCATCAGCGCGCTCGACTTCGAGACGCGCGACCCGTCGACCAGCCCGGTCGTGCCGTCGTCACCCGTCCGCGTGTAAATCTTGTTCAGCTTGACCATGAGTATTCCAGATTGAAGCGCGTCAAAGCCCCGTCGTCCCCCGCCAACCCGTCACCCCAGCGAAAGCTGGGGTATCCTCGTGGCTCGCTACGACTGCTACAACCTCGATCCTCCCCGCCAGGGGAGGTGGCGCCGAAGGTGACGGAGGGAGAGGACACGGAACGCTGAGCTTCCTTACTCTCCCCTCCGTCTGGCAAGAGCCAGCCACCTCCCTGGCGGGGGAGGATCGAAGGTAACGTTCGCCCCCTAAGTCCGCCCCGCCGCGAACAGGATGACGACCACGATCAGGATCGCCAGCGCCTGGAAGAAGATACGCTGCTGCATCATCCGATTCGATTTCAGCGACGCGGCACTCGGCCCGTTCCCATCGCGGACCTGCGCGCTGCCCTCCTGCAGGAACGACACGACGCCCCGCACCAGAGCCACGACGGTCGCGATCATCGCCGCGATCAGGAGGATGACGAGGAATGTGTTCATGATCCGAATGTAAGCGCGCACCGGCAGGGTAGCAATGGCGTACCCGAAGCCGGAAAATGACCCATGTTGCCGATAAGCAATGTTGCGGACTGCCGCGCGGGTAGCGCACATGGCGCATGCTCTATCTCGCGCTCAAGGCCCTGATTTCCGGTATCCTGATTGCCGCCGCGTCGGAACTGGCGAAGCGCTATCCCGGTTTCGGTGCGCTCGTGGCGTCGCTGCCGTTGGTTTCGGTGCTCGGCATGATCTGGCTCTGGCACGACAAACCCGATCCGCGGACGATGGCCGCGCACGCCGGCGCGACCTTCTGGTACGTGCTGCCGTCGCTGCCGATGTTCCTGCTGATCCCCGCGCTGTTGCGACACAGTGTACCCTTCTGGATGTCGCTGGTGGCGGGGTGCATACTGACGATCGCATTGTACGCAGCAATGACCTGGGCCGCACCGAGACTGGGGATCGAGCTATAGCGGCGCGCACCTCCTCGAGCAGCGCCACCACCCAGCAGAAATACCACCCCGGCGAAGGCCGGGGCCCAGTTGGGAAACGTTGCTAACTGAGGGACGCGCCTCGTTACTACGACCTTCCAACTGGGCCCCGGCCTTCGCCGGGGTGGTGGCATTCTAAGGGCGTCACACCTCCTCGTTGTTCTCCCGCGAAGGCGGGGACCCAGACTGGGCTCCCGCCTTCGCGGGAGAACAAGTGCAGATCGCCAGCCGTTATAAGGCCACCGGGAACGGGGGATATTCGCACCACCTTAGCTCAGGTCCTCACCAAGAAGTCGCGAGCCGATCCCCACCCCGCACCCGAGCCGCCAGTGTCGCCCCATCCTCCCCACCCGCCCGCATCTCCGCCAGCGACAGCGCCCCGTCCCGCTTCGCCAACCGCCGCCCCGCCGCATCCACCACCAGCGGATGATGATGGTACGAAGGCACCGGCAACCCCAGCAAAGCCTGCAACACCCGGTGCACGTCCGTCGCTGCGAACAAATCCACCCCGCGCACCACATCGGTCACCCCTGCGCGGCATCGTCCAGTGTCACCGCCAGATGATAACTCGCCGGCGCATCCTTGCGGGCCAGCACCACATCCCCTGCGCCAGAGGATCGGCCACCACCGTCCCGGCAATCGCATCATGCCACGCCAGCGCGCCGGTAATCGCCACCGCCTTCGCCATATCGAGCCGCCAGCAGTGCGCCAGATGCGACCGCTCAGCCACCTCCTGCGCGGTCAGACCCCGGCAGATCCCCGGATAGACCGGCGCAGCATCCCCTGCGGTGCGGACGCACTCGCGGCGATCTCCGCCCGCGTACAGAAACACGGATAGACCAGCCCGCGCGCCTTCAACGTCTCCAGCGCAGCCTGATATTTCGCCAGCCGCTCCGACTGGAACACGAGCAGATCCCACCGCAACCCGAGCCACGCCAGATCCTCGAGGATCCCCGTGACGAACTCGGGCCGGCTCCGCGTCCCGTCGATATCCTCGATCCGCAGCACGAACCGCCCGCCGCGCTCTTGCGCAAAATCATGCGCGCGGATCGCCGATGCCGCGTGGCCGAGATGCAACCGTCCGGTCGGGCTCGGCGCGAACCGCGTAATAACCGTCTCGCCGCTCACCGCGCTTGACCTGACGATACGCGCCGTGCTGTCATGTCCTTGTCATCGCTGTCGTCCATAGGGCGTCTCGCGAAGCCTGAGTGGGAGGAGCCGTGTTTCACCCCGACCTGATACGCCACCCGGATGGTTGTCCGGCGCTCGTGCTGAATGCCGATTATACGCCGCTTTCTTACTATCCGCTCAGCGTCTGGCCGTGGCAAACCGCGGTCAAGGCTGTGTTCCTCGATCGTGTCGACATCGTCGCCACCTATGAACGCGAAGTCCGCAGCGCCAATTTCGCGCTGAAACTGCCCTCGGTGATCGCGCTGAAGCAGTTCGTCCGACCGTCGCAATTTCCCGCCTTCACCCGGTTCAACCTGTTCCTGCGCGACAAGTTCACTTGCCAATATTGCGGCAAGCTGCGCGATCTCACCTTCGACCATGTCGTGCCGCGCGCGCAAGGCGGTCGTACCACGTGGAGAACGTCGTCACCGCCTGCTCGCCCTGCAACCTCAAAAAGGGCGGGCGCACGCCGAAACAGGCGGCGATGCCGCTCCACCTCGAGCCGATCCGCCCGACCAACTGGCATCTGCAGGAACACGGCCGCAGCTTTCCGCCCAACTACCTGCACGACACATGGCACGACTGGCTGTATTGGGACGTTGAACTGGAAGCGTAACGGCTTTCGAGACGACGGGAGATTCTATGCAGGTGAAACTGGCGGCGGCGCTCGCCGCGACGGGACTTTTCATGTCCGCATGCGGCGACAAGGACGAGCAGCGCGCACAGGCCGACGCCAACGCGGTAGGCTTCGTGCCCCCTCGGTAACCTCGCGCCTGGACTTCGGCGCGAGCATGGAACGCCGTTTCCGCACGCTAGACCGCAACGCCGACGACCGCATAACCAAGGACGAACTCCCCGCGCCGAACGCCCGCATTAAGGCGTTCGACCGGAACAAGGACGGTATCATCACCGCGATCGAGTGGAGCGAAGGCACGCTCGCCTGGTTCGACAGGATGGACCTCAACCGAGACGGCACGGTGACGTCCGAAGAACGCGCGGAGTCGCGGAAGCGCTGAGCCCAAAAACCCGTCACCCCAGCGAAAGCTGGGGTATCCCTCGGGGTTCGCGACGTACGCCTATCCTCACCCGTCACCCCAGCGAACGCTGGGGTATCTCTCGGGGTTCGCGACACCTGCCACACGCGGGGATCCCAGCTTTCGCTGGGATGCCGGAGTGGGGCTGGAATGACGGAGTATCTGGGAGAAACTTCAGACCGACGCTCAGGGGCATTCAAAGACAATAATATTACGCCCTGCCCGCGCCACGCATTCGATTTCACGCCTCTCACCCGCCATTCCCGGTTGACCTAAACCCTGCCGCAGCGCAGCAAGGCTGCCATGGCTAGCCTCCCCGCAATCGCGAACAATTCCGACATCCGTTTCCTCGGCAAACTGCTCGGAGACGTCATCCGCGCCTACGGCGGAGAGCGTCTGTTCGAAGCCACCGAGACGATCCGCAAAGCCTCGGTCGAGCGCCACCGCGACGCCTCCGAAGGCAAGCCCGGCGACGACCGCGCGGTCGATCTCAGCCTCGAAAAGCTCAGCCTCGACGAGACGCTCGATTTCGTCCGCGGCTTCATGCTGTTCTCGATGCTGGCCAATCTCGCCGAGGACCGCCAGGGCATCGCCGCGGAAGACGGTGCCGACCTCGCGTCCGCCATCGCCCAGCTCGAATCCGAAGGCATCGACCGCACCCAGATCCGCAAGCTGCTCGACCACGCGCTGATCGCCCCCGTGCTCACCGCGCACCCGACCGAAGTCCGGCGGAAAAGCATGATTGACCACCGCAACCGGATCGCCGAGCTGATGGCGTTGCGCGATCTCGGCCGCGACACCACGCCCGACGGCGACGATGTCGACGATGCGATCCTCCGCCAGATCGCCTTGCTCTGGCAAACCCGCGTCCTCCGCCGCGACCGGCTCTACGTCACCGACGAGGTCAACACCGCGCTCAGCTACCTCCGCGACGTCTTCCTCCCAGCCCTCCCCGCGCTCTACCAGCGCTGGGACCGCGCCCTCGGCGAACGCACGCCAAGCTTCCTGCGCCCCGGCAGCTGGATCGGCGGCGACCGCGACGGCAACCCCTATGTCACCGCGGACTCGCTCAAGACCGCGCTGGCAAAGGCGAGCGAAGCCGTGCTCGGCTATTATTGCGACGCGGTGCACGCACTCGGCGCCGAGCTCTCGATCTCGACCGAACACGCCCCCGCCGACGCCGCGGTGCAGGCACTCGCCGACGTCAGCGGCGACGACGCCGCCAGCCGCAGCGACGAGCCCTATCGCCGCGCGCTCTCCGGCATCTACGCGCGCTTGTCCGCAACGCACGACGCGCTCACCGGCAAGCACGCCCCCGCCCCGGTCGCCTCACCGGCGAACCGTATGCGAGCCCCGCAGACTTCCGCGCCGACCTCGTCACGCTGGCGCATGGCCTCGGCATCGCGCTGAAGACGGGCGGCGCGCTCGGCCGATTGATCCGCGCGGTCGAGACGTTCGGCTTCCACCTCGCCACCTTGACCTGCGCCAGAACAGCGCCGTCCACGAACGCGTCGTAGCCGAACTGCTGAAGGTCGCCGGCGTCGAAGACGATTACCTAGCGCTCGACGAAGACGCGCGCGTCGCGCTGCTCCGCCGCGAACTCGCCAACGCCCGCCCTCTCACCTCGCGCTTCGCCGAATATTCGGAGGAAACCGCCAGCGAGCTCGCGATCGTCCAGGCCGCTGCCGACGCGCATGCCGCCTACGGCCCCGCGTGCATCACCAACTACATCGTCTCGATGGCGCAGTCCGTCAGCGACCTGCTCGAAGTGAACCTGCTCCTCAAGGAAGTCGGCCTCTACCGCCCCGGCGACACCCCGACCGCGGCGATCATGGCGGTGCCGCTGTTCGAGACGATCGGCGATCTCGAAGCCGCCCCCGGCGTGATGAGCGCCTGGTTCGCGCTCCCCGAAATCGCGACGATCGCCAAGACGCGAGGTCACCAGGAAGTGATGATCGGCTATTCGGACAGCAACAAGGACGGCGGATACCTCACCTCCACCTGGCAGCTGTCGAAAGCCTCGACCGCGCTGAAGCCCGTCTTCGCCGCGGCCGGCGTCGGCATGCAGCTGTTCCACGGTCGCGGCGGCGCGGTCGGACGCGGCGGCGGCTCCGCCTTCCGCGCGATCCGCGCGCAGCCCCCGGGCACCGTCCAAGGCCGCATCCGCATCACCGAGCAAGGCGAAGTCATCGCCGCCAAATACGGTACGAGAGATGCCGCGATGACCAACCTCGAGGCGATCGCCTCCGCCACGCTGCTGGCAAGCCTTGAGCCCGAACGCCTCTCCAACGCCGACAACGCCAGCTTCTCCGCGGCAATGGACACGCTCAGCGACACCGCGTTCCACAGCTACCGCGACCTCGTCTACGGCACCGAAGGCTTCCGCACCTTCTTCCGCCAGATGACGCCGATCGCCGAGATCGCCGGGCTGAAGATCGGCAGCCGCCCCGCCAGCCGCACCAAGTCCGACCGCATCGAAGACCTCCGCGCAATCCCCTGGGTGTTCAGCTGGGCGCAGGCGCGCGTCATGCTCCCCGGCTGGTACGGGGTAGGCCGCGCGATCGCCGATTTCGAGGACAAGGCGCTGCTGAAGGACATGGCGCAGGGCTGGCCGCTGTTCGCCTCCGCGCTCGCCAATCTCGAAATGGTGCTGGCGAAATCCGACATCGCCATCGCCGAACGCTATGCCGGGCTCGTGGAGGACGACAAACTCCGCGAGATCTTCACGACGATCCGCGACGGCTGGCACCAGACTCACGACGGGCTCCTCACGGTAACGGGCCAGTCCCGCCTCCTGGAAAAGCACCCCGCCCTAGACGCCTCGATCCGCCTCCGCCTGCCCTATATCGAGCCGCTGAACCTCCTCCAGATCGAACTGATAAAACGCCGCCGAGCAGGCGAGGACGACCCGAGGATCGGCGAAGGCATCCTCCTCTCGATCAACGCCATCGCCACCGCCCTGCGCAACAGCGGCTAAAAACTCCCTCGCCCCTCCGGGGAGAGGAAGGGGCCCACCGCGCTTGCGGTGGGAAGGGAGAGGGGCGTGAGGCTAAGGACGCCCATCCCAACACCCCTCACCCTTCCGCAACTACGTCGCTCCCTCCCTCTCCCCGAAGGGGCGAGGACCAAAAACGGTGCAGCGACATCCTCACGCACGCGCATCAACCGCCCGGTCGCCCGATCCAGCAAAGCCCAGGTCGTTACCGCCTCCAGCTTCACCTTCCCATCCTCGCCCAAAAACCGCACATGCCGATCGAACCGAGCCCCTTTGGCGCCCCCTCGACCCAAGTCTCCCCGACAACGGCTTCCCCCGAAACCACACTCCCGCGGTAATCGATCTCATGCCGCGTCACGACCCACATATACGCCAGCTTGTGCTCCGCCGGCGCGACGGCATCCCAATGCGCGGTGGCGATCCGCTGGATCCACTGCACCCACACCGCATTGTTGACGTGGCCCAGCTCATCGATGTCGCCGGCCTCGGCGGTGATCGACAGCGTGAACCGGCTCACCCCGCCACGCCCAATTGCCACAGCACGAACGCATGCTCCTCCGCGCCCTCCCGCAGCGACTCGAACCGCCCCGACTTGCCGCCATGCCCCGCGCCCATATTGGTCTTGAGCAACAGCACATTGTCGTCGGTCTTCATCAGCCGCAGCTTGGCCGCCCACTTCGCCGGCTCCCAATAGGTCACGCGCGGATCGTTCAGCCCGCCCGAGATGAACATCGGCGGATAGGCCTGCGCCTTGACGTTGTCGTACGGCGAATACGACCGGATCAACTCGAACGCCGCCTTGTCCTCAATCGGATTCCCCATTCCGGCCACTCGCCCGGCGTCAACGGCAGGCTCTCGTCGAGCATCGTGTTCAGCACGTCGACGAACGGCACGTCCGCGATCACCGCGCCCCACAATTCGGGATCGGAATTGACCACCGCTCCCATCAACTCTCCACCCGCAGAACGCCCCGCGATCGCGATCTTCCCCGCCGACGTCCACTGAGCGTCGACCAGCGCCTTCGCCACATCGACGAAATCGTTGAACGTGTTCGCGCGCTTCTCCAGCTTGCCGTCGAGATACCATTGCTGGCCGAGGTCATCGCCGCCGCGGATATGCGCGATCGCATACGCGAACCCGCGATCCAGCAAACTCATCCGCCCGGTCGAGAAGCCCGGCGGGATCGCATAGCCATACGCCCCATACGCGTAGAGGAACAACGGCGCCGACCCATCGCGGACGAACCCGGCCGGATACACGATCGACACCGGGATCTCGGTCCCGTCCCGCGCCGCGATCTTCAGCCGCTCGGTCGCGTATTTTGCCGCGTCATAGCCGCTCGGGATCTCCTGCACCTTGAGCATCGTCCGCTCGCCGGTATCGACGTCATAGTCGTACACCGTCCCCGGCGTAACCATCGACTCATACCCAAGCCGCAACACCGTCATGTCGTACTCGGATTGTCCCCCAACCCGGCGACATAGCTCGCCTCGGGGAACTCGATCCGCCTGCCCTCGGTCGGCGTTTCGTACCGGTGAATCGCAATCTGATCGAGACCGTCCTCGCGCCCATCGACCACGAAGAAGTCCTGATAGCACTCCACGCCGGTCATGTAGAAAGTCGGGCTCGCCGGAATCAGCTCGCTCCACGCATCCGGCTCCTCGACCAGCGCTGTGCACAACCGGAAATTCGGATCGACATCGTTGGTGTGGATGAACAGCGTCCCGTCATGCTCGTCCACGTCGTACTCGCGCCCGACTTTCCGCGCGGACACTAGGATCGGGACAGCCAAAGGCTCGTGCGCCGGCAGCAGATACAGCTCGCTCGTTACATGATCGCTGGTCGCGATCACGATCCACTTGCGCGAACTCGTCTCGCCGACGCCGACGCGAAAGCCCTCGTCTTCCTCGTGGAACAGCACGACGTCCTCGGAGATCGGCGTTCCCAACCGGTGGAACCGCGCATTGTCCGTGCGCCACTGCTCGTTCGCCAGACCATAGAGAAAGCCCGCATCGTCCGCAGTCCAGACGATCTCGCTGAGCATCCCCGGGATCACGTCGGGCAGATGCTCGCCGGTATCCAGGTCCTTGACCTGAACCTCGAACCGCTCGCTCCCATTGTCGTCGATCGCATAGGCCAGATAGCGCCCGTCGTTGCTGACCGAGAACGCGCCAAGCCGGAAATACTCATGCCCCTCCGCTAACGCCGGCTCGTCCAGCAACAGTTCGTCGTCACCGCCGGCAACCGGCTTCCGCCACCATTTCTTGTACTGCCCGCCGGTCTCGTACGCGGTCCAGTACAGCCAATCGCCATCCTTCTGCGGCACCGAGGACTCGTCCTCCTTGATGCGCGCCTTCATCTCTTCATAGATCGTGTCGACCAGCGCGGTGTGCGGCGCCATCTGCTCTTCGAAATACGCGTTCTCGGCCGCGAGATACGTCAGCACGTCGGCGTCATCGACCTCCGGATAGTGCGGATCCTTCAGCCACGCATAGGGATCCTCGATCGTCACGCCATGCGTGGTGAAGCTATGCGGGCGCTGTTCGGCAATGGGGGCGTGGTCATGCAGCGGTGTTAGCGGGGCCGCGGGTGGAAGCCAAACTCTGTGGCATTGGCGAGCGGCTGAGGAAGAGTGCGCCCCACCCGCAAGCCTCCACGCGCAAGCGACCACCCGCAATGCCACCACCCCGGCGTAGGCCGGGGCCCAATTGGAAAGGTCGAAGTAACGACGCGCTGCGCTCAGTTAGCAATGCCCCCCAACTGGGCTCCGGCCTTCACCGAAGAGGTGAGGAAAGTTCGCCGTAGACACAGCAACGGTGTCGAGCCCCGCTCCAGCCCGCTGTCCTACACATCCCCTTTCTGTCACAACGCCCGGCATGGCCCGTCCCCGCTCGATCCGCCCCCGCGCCTCTGCCGCAGCACCCGCAACGGGGAGCATGGCAAGCGTCGATCGAACCCTCGCCAGCGTGTGCACTTCCTATACTTCACTTTCGACGAGAGACTGAACCGATGCCCCCGACCGCCCGCCTAGCTGACCGCCTAGCCGCCCTCCGCGCCCAGCTAACCACCGATAATCTAGACGGTTTCGTCATTCCCTCACCGACGAACACATGAGCGAATATGTCGGCGGTTACGCGCAACGCCTCGGCTGGCTTACCGGCTTCGGCGGCTCGGCCGGCACCGCCGTGGTCCTCGCCGACCGCGCCGCGATCTTCACCGACGGCCGCTACATGATCCAGGTCCGCGAACAGGTCGACGGCACCCAATGGGCGTACGAACCCGTGCCACAGACCAGCCCCGCCGCGTGGCTCGCAAAGCACGCCCTCGAAGGCGGCCGGATCGGCTACGACGCATGGCTCCACACCGGAACCTGGGTCGCCGACGCCACCACCGCCCTCGCCGAACGCAACGCAACACTCATGGCGGTCGAAGCCAACCTGATCGACGCGATCTGGACCGACCGCCCCGCCCCTCACCCGCGAAGCTGACCGTCCAGCCCGACCAGTTCACCGGCGCCTCCTCCGCCGAAAAGCGCGCCAAGATCGCCGACTGGCTCTCCGAGCACGACGCCGACGCAGTCATCCTCACCGCACTCGACTCGATCGCCTGGGCACTCAACATCCGCGGCGGCGACGTCGACCACACCCCGTCGCGCTGTCCTACGCGATCGTCGGCGCCGACGGCACCACCGACCTGTTCGTCGCGCCCGGCAAGCTCGACTACACCGTCCGCCAGCATCTCGGCAACGCCGTCCGCCTCCACGACCGCACCGCCTTCGCCGCAGCCCTCGCAACCTACGCCGGCAAGCGCGTCGCCGCCGATCCCGAGCGCGCCGTCGCCGCGATCACGCAAGCCCTACAAGCCGGCGGTGCCAAGATCCTCCCCTCCGCGACCCCGTCGTCCTCGCCAAAGCCATCAAGAACCCGGTCGAGATCGCCGGCCACCGCGCCGCCTCCGCCCGTGACGGCGCCGCACTCGCGCGCTTCCTGCGCTGGGTGGAAACCGAATGCGTGAAGGGCGGCCAGACCGAACTCTCCGCCGCCGCCAAGCTGCTCGCCTTCCGCGAACAGACCGGCGCCCTCAAGGACACCTCGTTCGACACGATCTCCGCGACCGGCCCGCACGGCGCGATCCCGCACTACCACGTCACCGAAGAATCAAGCGCCCTGATCGAACCCGGCCAGCTCTACCTGATCGACTCCGGCGGCCAATATTCGGACGGTACCACCGACGTGACCCGCGTCATGCCGATCGACGAGCCCACGCCCGAGATGCGCGACCGCTTCACCCGCGTCCTGAAAGGCCACATCGCGATCGCTACAGCGGTCTTCCCCGACGGCACGATGGGCGGCCAGATCGACGCGTTCGCACGCCGCCCCTCTGGGAAGCCGGCCTCGATTTCGGTCACGGCACCGGCCACGGCATCGGCGCCTACCTCGCGGTCCACGAGGGCCCACAGCGCATCGCCGCCCCCAACTATCCCGGCGGCGCCGCGATGGAGCCGCTGCGCGCCGGCATGATGCTCTCCAACGAGCCCGGCTATTACAAGGCCGGTGAATACGGCATCCGCATCGAGAACCTAATTCTGATCGAACCGCGCAATATTTCCGGCGCCGACCGCGAGATGCTGGGCTTCGAGACGCTTACCTTCTGCCCGATCGAACGCACGCTGATCGAGCCGGCGCTACTGACGACCGAAGAGCGCCAATGGGTAGACGACTATCACGCCAAGGTATTGGCGATCCTCACCCCGGAAATGACCGACGCAGACGATCGCGCGTGGCTCGCGGCAAAGTGCGCGCCTCTCAGCTAGAAGGCTCGTCCCCCGGCGCAGGCGCAGCCCCGACGGCACGCGCCTGCGCCTTGCGCCGCCGCAGGTTCTCGCGCAGCGCGGCGGCCATGCGCTCGACCTTCTCCGCCGCCTTTCGATCCCGATCATCCATAAATACGCCCTACATCTTGGCGGGACCGCTTGACAATCGCCCCGCCCTCGTCTCTTAGCCCCACTCCGCCGGCAGCGATGCCAGCGAGTGCTGCCGTAGCTCAGTGGTAGAGCGCATCCTTGGTAAGGCTGAGGTCGTGAGTTCAATCCTCACCGGCAGCACCATTTTTTCATATGGTAATAGCGGTTAGCTCCGCCGCGTGGGGCCACCCCGCCCGGCGGGGTAGCGCCAACGGCAGCGCCTTCTATCCGCTCATGGGTGACGTAGCGAGGTTCTCCTTCCAGCCTCTTCGGGAATCGCGGAGATTGAGTTGGGCAGCGACAGAGATCGTCCCAAGCTCGAAGAATTACCGCAGCTCCGGGAGCACGGCCGCCTCAAGCATCTCTGCACCCGTATCGGTGAGCCAGACATACGGGTGGCTTCAAGATCGACGCAGAGTTAATCCTTTCCTAGACACGTACTTCGGGGAAGCGGGAAAACCCGGGATCGCCATTCAGCATCGAATCTTGCGACTAGAGCCGCCTGCGATAAACCGCTTTATAACGACCACTTTAGCAATGTCGCCACTTGGCCCGGCTCACCGCAGCAGCACCTTACGCCGTTGCATGGCACCAATCGAAAAGACGTGCCGGACGGGTTCGGGCTCGCGACACTGCGAGCACGACCGCATCACCGACCTCGGCCGGTTTGCGTGGTTAGCTTCTGCTCGCCAGAGCGCTGTGTGTGCGACAGTTCTGAGCATGTTAAACTGAACGATTTGAACAACTTGAGGCAGATGTGGGCGACACCATTGTGCGACGACCGGCTTGGGACCGCGGCTTAAACGATCAGTTTTCAAGGTTATTTTATATGGTGCCGCTTACAGGATGCGTATCGGGATCGGAGTCCGATCGCGGGTGCATAAATCGGGATTTTGCTTTGTTTTCGGTGCTGGTTATTTCGAGTCCGCTTACAGGACTATGCATCGTTGCACGATGACCGTGCTGGGGCGGTTCTGGTAGCCGCTGATAACGGTTGGCTATGTCCGGGGTATCTGCGAGCGGGGCGGGTTCCGGTCCGTCCTGATGCTCGACAGACGATGCCGGTGAGCCTGTGGTATGATCGGGTTGGGTCATGTGTGGAGGCTCTGGGATCGTGATTCAGCATGAAGGACGGTGCGACGACGGGACGGATGATCCGTGCCCGATCTGCCGGGGCGAAGAACTTGACCCGGATTTCCTCGCCATGATCGAGGCAGCAGCGGCGCAGCCGGGTCGAGTGATGACCGGTGAGGAAGCGATTGAGTGGGTGCGTTCGCTGTGATCAGGCGGCTTGTGCCATCTGCTGCTTGAGCCGGTGGACGGTCGCGACACCGACTCTGAGTTTCTTGGCCGTGGCGTTGATGCTGACGCCCTTGGTGAGGGAGCGTTTGATCCGCTCGACCTTCTCAGGGTCGAGAGGTGGTCGCCCAGACCGCTTGGTGGATCGGGCCAGCCCCGACATAATCCTCTGACGCAGGATGCTGCGTTCAAGCTCCGCGAACACGCCCAGCATCGAGAACATCGCGCGCCCTGCCGGGGTCGAGGTGTCGAGGCCCTGCGTATGCAGATACAGATCGACGCCGCGCGCGTTTATCTCGCCGAGAAAGGTGACGAGATGTTGGAGGGATCGCCCGAGGCGATCGACCGACCAGCAGGCGATGAGGTCGATCTCCTTCCTCGCCACCATCGTCATCAGCCGGTCATAACCGGGGCGCTTGTCGCGGCCCTTGGCACCGGAGATGCCCTCGTCGCTTAGGACTTCGACGATCTCCCATCCGAGGCGCTCACCGATGATGAGCAGTTCCCGGCGCTGGTTCTCGACGGTTTGAGAGTCCGTGCTCACACGGAGATACAGGGCTACACGCTTAGTCATTCCAGAATGACTCGCTCCAGTTCTGGAAAGCGTCAAGCAGTTCATTTAGTTCGATTATTTTGCGCATCCATGAAAGCGTCGAGCATCATCGACAGGAGGCATCATGGCACGCACGGCGGTTCGGGATCAGCGCGGTTTCATCATCGGCCATATCGAGGACATGACGCAGGGGCGGCAGCGGGCATTCGACTTCGGCGGTCGCATTCTCGGCACCTATGACCCGACCACCGGCAAGACCGTCGATGATGCCTTCCGCATTGTCGGCACCGGCAACCAGTTGATGGGGCTCATCGAACGGGCGCGGTGAAAACGGGGTGGTTGTCGGCGGTTGCCCAACTTTCCATTGAGCGGCGATTCGACGAGGCGCAAAGCAGTCGGGCTTCACCCGTCCAACGGTTGAGGAAGCGGATAAGCTGGCGGTCTCCAGCGCGGCCCCCTCCACAAGGGCAGCAACCTCACCAGCCTATCCGCGACCTTCCTATCAGATGATGCGGCGGCGCGTCACTTGCGCGGCTTGCCCGCGTCGTCCCGCTTCTCGCGCCAGCGGCCATCATCGTTCTTTGCACGCGTCAGCCCTGCATTTGGTCCGGTCTTGACCTTCGGGCCACCCTTGGTGCGGTCGTTGCCGTTGCTGTCGAACAGTCCCATCGACAATACCTCCTCGTTCTCCCAAGATATGCACGCAACGCGGCACCGCCAACTCCGCCCCCTTCCGAAACCAACTGGTTCTCGAACGGACAAAATCGACATGGCGGATCGACGGGAAATCAGGGCTTTCGGAAGGTCAGAATCGCGATAGCTTTTGGAATGCGATCTGGGCAGGCGCTCATCGATCCCTCTCGATGTATCGAAAGGCTCTAAGGCCGAGACGGTTGGGCGTCCCAAAATGCCGAACCTCACCCGCATGAGCCACGAATCGTGTCTCATGGGGTGTGCTGCATCTGTTGCCCTATTGAGGCGGGAACGGTCGGGTGATCCTCGGCCCCGATACTCGCTGGGCGGATGCGGCAGCGGTCAGGCCGACAGTCGGCACAGCATCTTGTTGGTCAGGCTGATGCACAGGTGTGGAATGATGTGAACGACGATCGGGGATCAGCGCGGCTTTATTATCGGCCATATCGAAAACATGACCCATGTGCGGCAGCGCGCGTTCGACTTCGGCGGTCGCTTCCTCGGCACCTATGACCCCACAACCGGCAAGACCGTCAATGATGCGTTCCACATCGTCGGCACCGACAACCAATTCATGGGCCTCATTGAACGGGCACGGTGACGGGCACACCGACAGCCTGCTCGAAGTAATCCTGCAACAACATGAGCCGGTCGTAATTGGTGGGGTATCTAAGCTGCAAGATCGAGCGAGAGCCCCGTCGCTGCAAGCCATGAAACCCATCGCCTGATGAAAGCGAGAAAGTCAGTCTCGCGGATGCAAAGCACCTTCAGGAACTCAGGGGTTTGAGCATCTTCCCCAAACTTGCCGCTTATGAAGGCCAATTTCTCGGTCTTCATTCCGTATTTCTGAAATCCGTCCGCATCCAAGTATGCGATCCCGCCGTGAGCCAGAGCGTTCCTGAGACAACTTGCCCACTCAGAAGCAGCCATGGTCGATGCTCGCGTTTCCGCTTCCGGCTTAGCCAGTTCAGCAGATAATTCGTGCGGGAAGTATCGTGCGAGATTTTGGCCGGGTTGGTGCGGCAATCGAGTGAAGCGCCATTCTGCCGGAGCGAAAAACGATGAGTGGCGCAGTGCCCTGCCACCTAGTTCTCCATCAATCATTGCTGTCAGTTGCGGATCGAGCGGCCTCTCATCGACATACCCTTCGAAGTGCTTTCCTCGGTGGCGTTCAACACGCTCGATAGGAAGCACGATCATGGGTGTCGCGAGCGCGAGCAAGAATGTCGTGGTCAGCGGTCCAACGCTCTCCTGACCCGGAAATGAGATCGACTCCACGCTCGGGAGAAGCGCGTCAATGAGGTGGAGACAGCGCTCAGGCAGTTCACGGCTATAATTCGCTGGAATGCCCATGATTCACCTCAATGATTCCATTCGTCGTGACCCAGCGGCTCCCGGTTCAGTTCAGCCCTGATTACACGCCAACGCGGCATGTGCCGATCCATCAGAGCAGTAAATCGCTCGCCA
The DNA here is from genome assembly GCF_979253035.1 of Sphingomonas sp. AC411. Classification (NCBI taxonomy): domain Bacteria; kingdom Pseudomonadati; phylum Pseudomonadota; class Alphaproteobacteria; order Sphingomonadales; family Sphingomonadaceae; genus Sphingomonas; species Sphingomonas sp. AC411. The sequence goes on from NZ_CEEDAQ010000001.1 coordinate 2,711,349, forward strand.
TGAGATGGCTCAATCAGATGCGCGACTTCGTGGCATACGAGATAATCGATGCACGCGGGCGGCTTCTTCACCAGTTCGAGGTTGAGCCAGATGCGATTTGCAGCCGTGTTGCAGGAGCCCCACTTCGTCCGCATGCGCTTGATGCCGAACGCTGGCGGCGAAAGCGCCATGGCTTCCGCCCACGTTGTTACCAGCGCTTGAGCCCGCTCGTGTAACTCTGATCGCTGCCAGCGCTGCAAAACCCGTTCACGATAGTCTCGATTGCTGCCGGGAGGCACAATGAGTTCGAGACGATCCCCAGCCATGCTAACTCTCGGCGCACCATCACGGCGCAGCACGCGAAGCCGATATGCCACGCCCAGATGGAAGTGCGTCTCACCCGAAACATAGCTTCGGGCGCTCTGCCGCGCCTGAGCAGCGAACTTCGCCTGCTGTCGTTTGATCCAGCCGAGCCGCGTGATGACCGCCAATCTCACCGCGTCATCGCTGACGGTCAGCGGCGCTGCCACGCGGACCCTGCCGAGAGGTGGATAGACCCCCAGATGCAGGTTCTTGATCTGCTTGCGGACGACCTCAACATCGATCTCGCCGACTGAGATGCTATGGGTCTCAGTATTCATGCTGCTTGTGGACCAAATTGAAGATCGTATCGACAAGTGTCGAATCGCTGATGTGGCGACCGATCGCCCGCCGCACCTCTCTCCTTGAACATGTTGCCACGCCAATCCGCTTTCTTCGACCGGCGCACATCGTCATCAATCGCTGTCGCAAGCGCCTCGTCGCCGCTCAGATTATCAAAAAGGGCGCGTTTCGCTGGGGTGTTGATACCCGCAGGATAGCTGCCCCCAACTTCTGGGCTATGAACGCGCTTGGCTAATTCGACGATCTTGTCCAGATACTCCGCGTAGCTCAGCGCATCAGCCTTCCGCTGCCCCACCAACGCATCGAGCAGTTCAGACATTTGCTCATAATATTTGGGGTTAACCGGCGTCTCGTCGATAATGAGCTTGCGCACATTGTTCTCGATGGTCTCGGCGATATTTTTGGGGTTTCCTTTGATGCCTTCAGGCAGAGCATTCACCGCGTCCGGGCCACGCTCAACGATCAGTTCCACCAGCGACATGTCGTCGAACGCAGAGATGACTTCGCTGTCCTCGGCCCGGATGTAAGTGTCGATCAGGTGCCGCATCGCGGGCTCAAACATCTTGAGATCGATATAGTCGCCACTGGCGAGCTTCACCTCGCAGCGGACCTTCTCGAAATGCTCCACCTCCGCCTTCAGTGCTGCCGCACCTGCCTCGTCGTATCCCGCCTCACCGAGGTTGTTTGCGATGTCGGCGTATGCGCGAATCAGCGAAGCGGTCAGTTTGTAGAGTGTGAGGCGCTTGGGCTCGTTTTCCTTCAGCGCATCCTTGTCGCCGGTGTCAGCGGCACAGAAGTAGTGCAGGTAGTCATGCGTGCCCTTCGGCGGGGAGACAGGCTCGCATAGCGCCCGGAGGGCCTCCAGCACTTCGCTCAGGCGTTGCTGCGCCTTCTGGAGGCGGTTTTCCAGCAGGCCCTCGACATCAGCCTTGTCATATCCTTCAAACGCGCCCGAGGTATAATCAGTAATCGCCCCTTCAAGACTGCGAAATAGGTCTTTATAGTCGATGATCTGGCCGTATTCCTTGTCATCACCGTCGAGCCGGTTCACTCTGCAAATGGCTTGGAACAGGCCATGATCCTGCATGTTCTTATCGATGTAGAGGTAGGTAGCCGAGGGAGCGTCGAACCCAGTCAGCAGTTTATCGACCACGATCAGTAGCTTCATCTGTGCCGGGGACTCGATGAAACGCTTCTTCACTTCCTTCTCGAAAACCTCGGGCTCTTTCCCACCCAGCATGCGGTTGTAGATTTCGTATTTGCGCAGCCGTTCGGTTAGCCCCTCACCGTCACCCTCGCCCTTCACATCGTTTGGGGTGGGCTTGTAAGAAGTAATGATCGCGCACCTGTCCTTCAGTGGCGATTTTTCAAACAATTCGTAGAATTTGCACGCCTCATAGATGCTGCCGGAAACCAGCATCGCGTTGCCGCGACCGCTGGCAAGGCGATCCTTCAACTCCATGTCCATCAGGATGTCGGCCACGATCTTTTCGAGCCGTGATTGGCTGGAAAGCACCGCCTTCATGGTGCCCCACCGCTGCTTTAGCTGAGCCTTAGCGAGGTCGCTCAGCCCTTTGGTCTTGGCCTCAAACCACTGATCGATCTTGTGCGGGGAGGTGATGTCTTGATCAATGTCGCGGGCTTCATAGCGGAGATCGAGCACCACCCCGTCCTTTACCGCCTCGTCGAAGCGATAAGTGTGGATGTATGGGCCGAACACCTCAAGGCTGGTGGCCTTGTCGTCTTTCAGCAGCGGCGTCCCGGTGAAGCCGATAAACATAGCGTTCGGCAGGATCGACCTCATCGCCTGATGCAGATCGCCCGACTGGGTGCGATGGCACTCATCCACGAAGACATAGATGTCACCCTTCGGCGAAAAGCCGGGAGGGAGAGAGCGGCGCACTTCGTCGAGGAAGTTCCCTACATCGCCCTCCTCCTTGCCGCCGAACTTGTGGACCAGTGATCCCAGCAGCCATGGGCCGGTATCGTTGAGGCGAGCGATCAGGTCTGCGCCGCTCTTGGTTCGATGGATGTCCTCATCCACGCCCTTGAAAACCTTCTCGATCTGCTCGTCGAGTTCGGTGCGGTCGGTGATGATGAGCACGCGCGCCCCAACTACATTTTCGCGTATCCACTTTGCTAGCCACACCATGGTGAGGCTTTTACCGGAACCCTGCGTGTGCCAGATGATGCCGCCCTGTCGGGTGCGGATGTGCTCCTGCGCAGCGCGGACACCAAAATACTGGTTGTGGCGGCAGGTCTTTTTCGTGCCTGCGTCGAACACGATAAAATTGTGAACCAGTTCGAGTAGCCGGTCCTTGCGGCACACGTGGACCAAATCGCGATCGAGCGCGCTGTTGGGAGAGTTCTGGGCTTCGGACGCTTCCTTCCACTGGAGATAGTATTTTTCGCGCGTTTCGATGGTGCCGTAGCGCAGACCCTCGGTATCGTTGCCCGCCATCACCAGTTGCATGGTGGAGAAGAAGGGCCGGATGAACATCGACTTCTGGTTGTCGAGGTTCTGCCGGATACCCTCTGAAACCGAGACCGTGGAGCGCTTGAGTTCAAGCACAACGAGCGCGATGCCGTTCACATAGAGCACGATGTCCGGGCGCTTCGTGCTGCTCTTGGCCCCCGAGCCACTAACGGTCACTTCCTCGGCGATCGCGAAGTGGTTGGCCTCGGGGTTGGCCCAGTCGATCAGGCGGATCGTGTGGAAGTTCTCACCCGCCCCGGCAGAGACCTTCACCCCGTAGCGCAGGAGTTCATAAACTGATCGATTGACATCATAGGCAATGCGGGAACTGTCGCCCGCCACCCGCTGCAACTCGGCGATAGCGCGGGTGATTAGCTCCTCATCGTATCGGCCAGAAAGCCACGAGCGAAGATAGCTATCTTCGATGTTCCGGTTGTTGGGCCGTTTGTGCCAATCCCCCAGATAGGCATATCCGAGGGTTTGGCTGAACAGCTTCACTACCCGTTTCTGGGTAGCGCGCTCGATCTGGCCGATCGTGCTCATATGAGTCTGATTCGGCCTGTAAGAAGTTGCTGCATCATGCCCTCCCTCATCGACACGGTTTTGCTGCGTCTAACGCACAGGATCGCAAGCTCACATTCCATGTCTTCCAGAACCTTGCTAATCGCTTTTGCTCACCAAATGATGGCGCTGGGATTCTTGCTTGCGCCAACGCTCTCTTCGAGATGTTAAATCTCGTAGAACCTTGTGCTAATTCAAGGGTGATTCGCCGACCTAAAGGTCCCCGAAAAAAATGCGCCCAGAATGGACTGTGGAAGGCGCTTGAAGATTTCGGACGAAAGCCGAAACAAAAGCTGTTCAAATAGGTGGAAGGGATACTATTTTGCACAACGCATGCCAGTGCCACCTCCTCTGGCGTTTCTGATGATCCGTTAAAGAGCAGGTCACCGTTGATCACTTCGTTTTGGGCTTCGCCATCTTGGATATTCACGCGCTCCAGATTATCTGTATTCAAGATTGTATTTTGGATGACATTGACGAACGGCACATAGCGCGCTCTCCCATGCCCAAAGTCTCGCTTTGATTTTCCTGTTAGTCCGCCATAAAATCTACCAGAAGAACCCAAGGTTGCCGACTGCCAATCCTCATCAAACCCGGGTAAGCGCGTCACGCCCGTGAGAAGCTGCTGCATTGCCGCCTGCTTGAGGTCGCGCTTCTTGGCGATCAGCGCGTCAAGCGAGGCGATAAGGTCGTCGATGTTGCCAAGCGCATTGGCAATTGCCTTTTGCTCTTGGGGTGGAGGATAGGGGATGGCCAAAGCTAGAAATGGCATCTTCGGGATGTTTTTCATCGTCCCACTAGTGCCAGTGGCCTCAGCCTTAATTCGCGGTGCAAACGCTGGCGATGAAAGAAGAGCAGCTAACCAGCGCGCGCTGGTGACATCTCCTTGCCTGAACTCCGCAAGCCAAAGTCGGTCCGGGAGGTAGAGATTGGGGACTGCATGTGGTGCGTATCCACACTCACCCACTAATGCAGGTGTGTTCATCCTGCTGATGATGACGCTATCTGCTCTCAGCGGCGTTTTCGCACGGCTGAGATCACGATCTGCTATGGCCTTACATTCGGTAGAATTCACTTTGCCGCCCGTGACGGCGGATGTTTTCAAGACGCTCGGCACACTGAGGTCGCCGTCATATTCCGTTGATTTGGAGTTTACGCTTACGCCCGCAACGAGGCGCTTCACATGACTCCCAATCGTCGATTGGGTCCAGTCGTCAGGTATGACGCCAACATCACTTTGCTTAAATCCAGCGACAATGCTCATGCCGCCAGCCCCATCTTCGCAAAATGGTCCGCGATCCTCAATTCCAATTCATCTATGCGCTCACGAAGGACGGGTAATGGCACAGAATAGCGCTCGGTCAATGTCCTGATTCGGCCCGTCAGCACTTGCGAAACGCGATCGATCTCTCCCTCGATAGCGGAATAAACTGAGGCAATCCATTTGTCCTCAACCGTCAGCGTCTTGACATCATCTTCGGGCAGTTTGGCATAGCACGCGACCACCTTGGTGTTCAGCGCTATCCACGCTTCTTTCGCTTCGTTGGCGACACTAGCCTTGACGGTGGCCAACACTGACCATGCCTGCAATGCTTTACGCTCATCGGCGGCGTCGTGATCGCCCTTGATAGCCTTCAGCCGAGCCTTCACGCTGGCAGCGGTCAGCTTGTCGGCATCGGTCTTTGCATCGGCGAACATGCCATCCTCGCCGCCATATTCCTCTTCAAGTTCTTCGATCTGCCGATCCAGTTCCTCGGCCTTAGCTTCAAGCGCCTCGATCTCGGCTCGTTCCTTCGCAAAATAGCGCGCTATGATCAGGGCCGGTGGGATAATCTCAGCCTTGAGTCTCTTGGCGCTGCGCCCACTACCCAGCACAAGATCGGGCTCCTCGCTGAACCTGCCATCGGTATCCTTCACCAGTTCGCGCAGCACTTTCGCCACCGGCCAGCCATCGGTCGTGATTTGATAGGCGTCGTCCTGCATCACTTCTGCCCAATAGGTCATGATGTGCTGGTAAGCGTCATAACCATCAATCAGCGGCCCGGTGCGGAAGTGGGCTAACAGGTCTTCGGAAACTGTGACGATCAGATCGATGGGGTGACGCCCCCGATCGAAATCGCGCATGGTGTCGATATTGGCATTGCGCCACGCGCCAAAGATGCCGCGCGCAGCGGTGGCGAAAGCATCAAACTCGGGGTGGGCGTGGATAGTCGCCCGCACTTCGGCAGGCTCAACCTTGGAAGCGAGGTAGCCGAGGCGGTCCCCGGGGCCAAACAAATCTGCACGCAGTCCGGGCATGACATCCCAATATTGCTGCAAGGCATCGACATCGCGTTCCGGAATGCCGCCCTTCAGATGAGCATCAATGTCTTGTAGGTCTTCTGCTTCGGAGCCGTCGATATAACGCGGGATGTTGAGATTGCCTTCGTTCTTGTCGATCTCGGCGACCGGCACCATGCGCGAGTAACCGACAAGCTCGGTCTGGCGTTCGAACACATCGATGATCTTATGAACATCCTGCGACCGCAGGCGGTTCTTTGGCCCGTCCTTAGCGAAGCCCTTCGAAGCATCGATCATGAAGATGCCGGTGCGCGAGCCAGTATGGGCCTTGTCGAGGACGATCAGGCAGGCAGGGATGCCGGTGCCATAAAACAAGTTGGCGGGTAGACCGATGACACCCTTGATGTAGCCGCGCCTGAGCAGTTCCCGCCGAATGTCCCCCTCGGCGTTGCCGCGAAACAACACGCCATGCGGCATCACGACGACGGCTTTCCCTGTCGATCTCATCGACGCCAGCACATGCAGCAGATAGGCATAGTCGCCGTTTTTGCGGGGGCGCGCCGTATACGAAGCGCCCGAATTTGTCATCGGCATCCAGCCCGGTGGACCAAGCCTTGTCCGAAAACGGCGGGTTCGCAACGATGAAATCGAATTGCTTGAGCTTGCCTTCCACACCCTTGTGATATGGCTTCGTCAGGGTGTTCTCGCGCCAAAGCTCCGCGTCGGCGCAATTGTGGATTACCATGTTCATTCGCGCGAGCGCGTAGGTGGCTACATCCTTCTCCTGACCGTAGATCGACAGCCCGTCCGGTGCCGCGTCATTGGCCTTGAGCAGCAGAGAGCCCGAGCCGCAGGTCGGATCATATATGGTGTGCTGGCGGGTGGTTGCGCTGTTGATGCCAACCACCTTCGCCATGATCCGGGACACTTCTGCCGGGGTATAAAACTGGCCCTTCGATTTGCCGCTGTCGGCAGCGAAGTGGCGCATCAGATACTCGTAGGCGTCACCGAGGATGTCGTCGCCCTCAGCCCGATTCTTGCGGAAATCCAGTTCCGGGCGGCTGAAAATATCCATTAGCTTGGACAGGCGGTCCACCATGTCCTTGCCATCGCCGAGTTTGGCCGGGTCGTTGAACTTGGCGATGTCGATCACGCCGCCAAGACCGTTCGTTTCGGCCACTTTGGCGATGATTTTGTCGATCTCCTCGCCGATATCCTTGGTGCCTTTAAGCTTCACCATGTCGGCGAAGTGGCAGCCTTCGGGCACCTCGATCTGGGCATTCGGGTCGCTCAGAGAACGATCGGACACATATTTCAGGAACAGGAGGGTGAGGATGTAATCCTTATATTGCGAGGCATCCATGCCGCCACGCAAGGCGTCGCAACTCCTCCACAACGAACTGTAAATCTGAGATTTTTAACCGCCACCCGTAATCCCGCCCTTCACGCGCACTCAGCATCCCCCGGATGCCGTTTTAGATGCTTAGGTGGGGCGGCTTCAGAGGACAACGACGGAGAGCGGGTGCGGGCAAATTGTCCGCTGGATGTCAAGCTTTTGGGAGCTATTCCGTCTCGCCATCATGCCCAGTAGAAGGGGTTTTCGCGGCATCCGCTGCCCAGAGAACGAGCGCGCCTGTTCGGGCAGCGAAGTCGAGCACGCGATCCCGCCGAGCACCCCAGATGCAGACCATCAGCGCAAACGGGGCAGGGAGCATCTTGGTCCGATGCTCGTCGTAGAATGACAGGCGGCGGGGCATCAACAGGACATCGGCCACGCCGAAGACCCGCTGCCGGAAGGTCGTTGTTTCAGTCCTCGCCGGGAACAGGCCGACGATCATCTCGACTTCCTGACGATCCCAAGCGTCGCAGCAGCGACCGATCCAGCGCGTAAGATCGGAAAACGGCGGGTTCACGAATGCCAATCGCCCACTCCATCGCGTCGCGAGCCCATCATCCGCCTCGGTCAACACTTGCTGGGCGGAAACGAAGCTGCGGGAGTCACCCGCAGGATCGATGGAGATCGCACCGAATGACGCCAATACCCATTCCACAACCTCGGGAGGAGTGAACCGGACATCATCTCTTTCTGCCAGTGCGCCCGCACCAGCATGGCCTCCCGTGCCTTCGGCGCAAGGACCGCGAGCACAGAGGTCAGCGCTGCCATTGAGGCCGTGCCGCGCTCGACCGCACGCATGGTCGGCACCGATATTCCGGCGCGAAGGGCGACCGCCTGCTGGGTTTGATTGCGCTGGCGGCGGGCGGCTCGCACTTGCTCTGCTGCATTATCGCCGCTGGCAAGCCCGATGATCCTGAACCCGATTTGAGGGCCGACCTTGGCGAGCGTGCTCATCCGTCCGCCGCCCTGTTCGAGCAGGACGACTGCCTGTCGGCTCACCCCTGCGTGGACGGCAACCTGCCCCTGCGTGAGACCGACAGATTTTCGTGTCCGCCGAATGGCTGGTCCGATATCCATGGAAAACTATCCTGACATTTTTGTCGGGATAGCTTTCCATCGACTTGATGTCGAGCGCCTATCGTCAGCGGGGCGTCAGCCCGATCTCGCATGGCTGCGACGGTTTCCCTGATTTCCTCGCCGACTCCGGCGTTATCGCCTTCGAGTGTGGAAGGCACCGGGTCCATCATGTGGACCGAATTCGGGTAGAAAACAAAGTATCCGTAGCCGGTGTTTTCCGACAAGCCGCTTTCGCGCCAACGGGGATCAAGGCCCGAGCATTGGGGAGCCAACCTCACGGCAGACATGTTCGACGAGAGACGCAGCAGCGCAGAGACCAAGGAGTGCTCATCTTCTCCAAGGAACTCCGTCGCGCCCTGTAGCGTCAAGCGCACGAAGTAGCCTGCGAACACCCTTGTTTTGCCGGTGGCGACAAGGCCGTGCTCGTATTTGGCGGCGCTCTGCTTGCCCGTTTGGTTGATGAGCCCGACCTGACCCGTATGTTTAACCTCATAATGCCGCCAAGCCATGCCCATCTCCCTTGTGCTCTGTATTTAGGGAGGCGAACAGGCGTTCGCCTGCGGCGGCTGGCATTCGCTCAGCGGCGCTTCGCTCATTGGCCTTGCGAGATAGCCGGATATCAAGTCTTTGGAGTAAGGAACATTTCACTCATTCACTGGAAAGCATTAGCTTGATCCCCCCATCCACCTGCGCCCGGATGGCGCTTATGGCGGGGGAGATAATCTCATTCGCTGGTGAAGTAGCTTGATGCTGCGGCCCGCTATAAAGCTGTCCCTTGGTTCTTCTGATCGAACATAGGCCGTGGTATCCCAACCACTCCCCAGCAGCGTCATTCGGCGCACTTCGTGGCCGCACCCCGGTTCTTCGTGATTAAGAACGGTGCCCTCGCCGCATCAACATCAACCATTGCGGAGAGGGGTCCGGGGCTGCGCAAGTTCTCAGCGTCCCCGGTTCAAGTCGTTTAGTGTGTCTGAGCGCACCGTCCGGGGGTCAAAGCCATACTGATAGGCTCGCCTCGATCCGTTCTTGGGCAGCTTCTGTCCGCCCGCCCCTTGCGAGGGCACCATCCCGTCAGTCGTCCGGGGTAGGCTTCAATAACTCGGCCTCGTAAGCCGGAGAAGTATGGCTACCGTAGGTTGTTTCAGACTTGATTCTCGTCTGCCCACTCGCGGGTTGGTAGCACCCGATTCCCTATATTTAACATATCCGACAAACATCTTGCAATATAACTTTGTCGATAAAATTTAATGCGCACACCTCGGCAAGTGTAATAAAAAGGATGAAGCAACTCTATCAGAAAGCATTCCTCAATGTTATTACATTTTCGAAAGATGATCGATCGTGGGTAAGCGTCTCGACTGGTCCGCCCATAAGAACCGGAAACGCGGCAGCCCCTCCCTACTGCGGCAGAAAACCGCGATAACAGGCTCAAGGCTCAACAACTCGCCGAAAGGGTCAGGCGGGGTCGGAAGTCGCCGCAAGTTCGTCACCACGGCCCAGTGCGCCGGTGGTCGGCGGAAGAGGTCGCTGCTTGGGCGACGGCGCGTGGCTATCCCGTCGCGAGGAGATCGCGTGACCCGGATACCTCGCCGCCGTGGTGAGAAGCGCATAAGCAGGAAGCCAATCGGCGGGCGGTCTAAATACGGGCATGCCCCGCTGGACCGCCCTCTCAGATTGCAGTGGCTTGCTCGATCTCATGCTGGACGCTGAGCAGCGCGGGCAGCGCTTCACTCTCAATGGGGCACAATGCACCGTCAGCCAGATCGATGGTCGGCACGCGCTGCTGGAAGCGGTCGGCACTGACTTTGGCTTCGCGGCGTTCTTCCCCGGATGGTATGGCGACTATTCCACCACGCCAGTCTACATCGTGACAGTGGGCGAGCATCACGAGTGCATGCAGTGGCTCCCCATTGGGCGGGCCGACAAGCATCACATCATTCCACACCTGTGCATCAGCCTGACCAACAAGATGCTGTGCCGACTGTCGGCCTGACCGCTGCCGCATCCGCCCAGCGAGTATCGGGGCCGAGGATCACCCGACCGTTCCCGCCTCAATAGGGCAACAGATGCAGCACACCCCATGAGACACGATTCTGTGGCTCATGCGGGTGAGGTTCGGCATTTTGGGACGCCCAACCGTCTCGGCCTTAGAGCCTTTCGATACATCGAGAGGGATCGATGAGCGCCTGCCCAGATCGCATTCCAAAAGCTATCGCGATTCTGACCTTCCGAAAGCCCTGATTTCCCGTCGATCCGCCATGTCGATTTTGTCCGTTCGAGAACCAGTTGGTTTCGGAAGGGGGCGGAGTTGGCGGTGCCGCGTTGCGTGCATATCTTGGGAGAACGAGGAGGTATTGTCGATGGGACTGTTCGACAGCAACGGCAACGACCGCACCAAGGGTGGCCCGAAGGTCAAGACCGGACCAAATGCAGGGCTGACGCGTGCAAAGAACGATGATGGCCGCTGGCGCGAGAAGCGGGACGACGCGGGCAAGCCGCGCAAGTGACGCGCCGCCGCATCATCTGATAGGAAGGTCGCGGATAGGCTGGTGAGGTTGCTGCCCTTGTGGAGGGGGCCGCGCTGGAGACCGCCAGCTTATCCGCTTCCTCAACCGTTGGACGGGTGAAGCCCGACTGCTTTGCGCCTCGTCGAATCGCCGCTCAATGGAAAGTTGGGCAACCGCCGACAACCACCCCGTTTTCACCGCGCCCGTTCGATGAGCCCCATCAACTGGTTGCCGGTGCCGACAATGCGGAAGGCATCATCGACGGTCTTGCCGGTGGTCGGGTCATAGGTGCCGAGAATGCGACCGCCGAAGTCGAATGCCCGCTGCCGCCCCTGCGTCATGTCCTCGATATGGCCGATGATGAAACCGCGCTGATCCCGAACCGCCGTGCGTGCCATGATGCCTCCTGTCGATGATGCTCGACGCTTTCATGGATGCGCAAAATAATCGAACTAAATGAACTGCTTGACGCTTTCCAGAACTGGAGCGAGTCATTCTGGAATGACTAAGCGTGTAGCCCTGTATCTCCGTGTGAGCACGGACTCTCAAACCGTCGAGAACCAGCGCCGGGAACTGCTCATCATCGGTGAGCGCCTCGGATGGGAGATCGTCGAAGTCCTAAGCGACGAGGGCATCTCCGGTGCCAAGGGCCGCGACAAGCGCCCCGGTTATGACCGGCTGATGACGATGGTGGCGAGGAAGGAGATCGACCTCATCGCCTGCTGGTCGGTCGATCGCCTCGGGCGATCCCTCCAACATCTCGTCACCTTTCTCGGCGAGATAAACGCGCGCGGCGTCGATCTGTATCTGCATACGCAGGGCCTCGACACCTCGACCCCGGCAGGGCGCGCGATGTTCTCGATGCTGGGCGTGTTCGCGGAGCTTGAACGCAGCATCCTGCGTCAGAGGATTATGTCGGGGCTGGCCCGATCCACCAAGCGGTCTGGGCGACCGCCTCTCGACCCTGAGAAGGTCGAGCGGATCAAACGCTCCCTCACCAAGGGCGTCAGCATCAACGCCACGGCCAAGAAACTCAGAGTCGGTGTCGCGACCGTCCACCGGCTCAAGCAGCAGATGGCACAAGCCGCCTGATCACAGCGAACGCACCCACTCAATCGCTTCCTCACCGGTCATCACTCGACCCGGCTGCGCCGCTGCTGCCTCGATCATGGCGAGGAAATCCGGGTCAAGTTCTTCGCCCCGGCAGATCGGGCACGGATCATCCGTCCCGTCGTCGCACCGTCCTTCATGCTGAATCACGATCCCAGAGCCTCCACACATGACCCAACCCGATCATACCACAGGCTCACCGGCATCGTCTGTCGAGCATCAGGACGGACCGGAACCCGCCCCGCTCGCAGATACCCCGGACATAGCCAACCGTTATCAGCGGCTACCAGAACCGCCCCAGCACGGTCATCGTGCAACGATGCATAGTCCTGTAAGCGGACTCGAAATAACCAGCACCGAAAACAAAGCAAAATCCCGATTTATGCACCCGCGATCGGACTCCGATCCCGATACGCATCCTGTAAGCGGCACCACCCACCAAGAATCATCGCAAAATCAACAGTTTACGCCACAGTCTCATCCTGACTGTAGCCCACGACTGTCGCCCACTAGCACTCCCGATCATAGGGCAAGACCCTCAGATCATTCGACTATTGGTCAGGCGAACTGTAGCTGGCTGACCTGTCAGCCTGCGACGGACTTGGTGTGGAGATGAGATAGATCGAGCCCCGGATAGGCAATGGTCGATATTGCGGCGTAGAGAAGCCGTGGGCTGTAGCCTTGGCCGTAAGAATCCGCGACCGCGCCTGAGGAGGTGGTCCAACCACCGAGCGTTAGCGCAATATCACGGTCGATCTTTGCCTCTCGCAACCCATCTCGGAATGTGTGTCTAAAAGCGTGAAAGCAGGTGCGCTCCTTGCCTGCGTCACATGAGACCAAGAACCGCGCAAACCACTTTGAGAATTTCCCTGAATAAAGCCCCAGTGAATCCTGAGAGAGATCAGGAAACAGGCGGTTATCCTTCGCTCGGCGGCGATCGCCGACATATCGGGCAAAGCCGATCCTCAGAAGCTCCGGATGGACAGGCACCACGCGATAGCTCGCCGCCGTCTTCAACCGCTTGCCATCCCCTCCGTTGCGCACACCACGAAGCACAAAATGCCATCAAGTTCGCGCACGTCGTCGGTTAGAATTTGGCAAATCTCGCCCTGCCTAAGCCCTCCCCATAACGCGATCAAAGGTATCCAGAATCGCGCTCGGCGTGGCCGGTTCGCGCCGTGGAATGCGTAGCCGTTTTCGTCGTCTCTGCACCCTTGTAGAGAGGCGCTTCGAAGATGCGCCGTAGCTGCCAGATTTCAAATGGGTGCCGCTTGTCGCGCGCCATCCGCGTCTCCGCAATGCGCAGCCCTCGGGCGGGATTGCGATGGATGAGTTCCTCTTTAACACCCCAGTTTAACAAGCTCGACAACTTGTTCATGTATTCGTTGATGTTCGCGATGCTCATCGCTGCCTCGCCACGCCTCTCGGCCTCCGCTGCCACCTCTCTCGGAGATAACCCCGGCCAGCGTTTCCGCGCATTGGACGGCAGGTTTTGGAGCACGGTCATCACTTCCTGCAAGAATCCCGTGAGATCGAGGCGAACGACATATCGTGACCCAAAATGCTCGTAATAGTGGCAAATGTGGACTGGTAGACGATAGTGCTCTTTGCCGTTCGGCTTATCGTGGGATCGGTCAGATAGCGCTCGCAAGCATGAGCCAGCGTCAAAATTTCGGGCGCAGGTCGAATGGGCCAGACGGGGCTGGATGCCTCCTGAGGAGATGCGTTGACGGCCTGATCGTTGCTTCCGGCTACCATGCACGCCCCACGCGCACGCAGAGCCTCGAACTCCCTCTCGATCTCGTAAGCAGTCGCCCTAACCAGTCGTCTGGCGGCAGTCAGGGAGGCTGTTCGCAGCGAGCGATTTATCCGTGGCTTGCCCACGATCTCAATCAGATCAGCCGGAACCCGAGTTCTATATTGGTAGACCGCGCCTCGACGCCACAAGCCACACGGCAATCGCTTGGGCGACACCTGTGAGCTACAGTTCGCCTGACCAATAGTCGAATGATCTGAGGGTCTTGCCCTATGATCGGGAGTGCTAGTGGGCGACAGTCGTGGGCTACAGTCAGGATGAGACTGTGGCGTAAACTGTTGATTTTGCGATGATTCTTGGTGGGTGGTGCCGCTTACAGGACTCGAACCTGTGACCCCGCATTACGAATGCGATGCTCTACCAGCTGAGCTAAAGCGGCCCGACGACGGATGTCTCCGGTCGAGGGGGCGGCGCATAACAGGGGGTTTTCGCGCTGACAAGCGGTTTGCGTATTTACGGGTCTTTTACCATGGCCTCGTATATGCCTGACCGTGAATTTGGGGGCGTTTGGCATGAATACAGTACGCGGGCGAGATGACGGGCAGCCCGGCGCTACGGCCCCCGCGCACGACGTGGCGGACGCAGGCGTCAATGACGTGATGTTCGATCTCGGCGGCGACGAACGGCGGATGCACGTGCGCGCCTATAATCACTGGGTGTCGCTGCTCGACGGACGCCCCTATCCGTCGATCGCGAACCTCGAGCCCGAGACGATCACCGATTTCGGCCCGCACAGCGTGCTGCTCGATTTCAGCCATGGCATGGGCGACCCGAAGATCGCGTATCTCGGTCGGGCACTGCGCGAGGAATGCGGGCTGGAGGGGCCGATCGCGACCATCGCCGACGTGCCGAGCCGGTCGCTGCTGTCGCGCCTCACCGATCATTATCTCCAGATCATCGCCAATCGCGCGCCGATCGGGTTCGAGGCGGAATTCGTCAGCAGTCGGGGGCGCACGACGTTGTACCGCGGCATCCTCATGCCGTTCGCATCGGCCGGCGAGACGATCGACTTCATCTTCGGCGTGATCAACTGGAAGGAACTTGCGGACGCCGACATGCAGGCGACGCTGGCGGCCGAACTGGAGGCCTCCGTCCGCGCGATGCCGCAGGCCTCGGGCGAGGCCGCGCAGGTCTGGGCCGATGGCCCGAGCGGCGGCTTCGACGGTGCGGCTCCGGTCATGCAGGATCTCGTGCTCGACGAACCCCTGCCCTCGGATACGCTGCCCTCGGGGGTAGTGCCGACCGGACCGCTGGGCGAGCACCTGGCGATGGCGCGCGAGAGCGCCGCGCATTTCCGTGCCGCCGAAGCCCGCAGCCGCGCCGCGCTGCACCGGGCATTGGGTCGGGCGCATGATTTTGCCGTAGCGGCCGAGGATGAAGGCGACGATCTCGCCGCCCTGCTGTCCACCGCGTGCCTGCCGGGCGAGGCTGCGGCGATGGCGCAGATCGTCAAACTCGTCTTCGGCGCCAATTTCGATGCGGGCCGACTCGCGACGTTCACCGACGTGCTGCGGCATGCCCAGCGTCATCAGGTGCCGATCGGCGGGCTGCCTAGCTTTCTCGATGGCTATGATGGCGACCTGACCACGATCGGCACCGCGGAGCGCGCCGCGGCTTAGGTGCGGCGCAGCATATCTCTTCGCACCTGCCACAAGCCTTGAGATAGGCGAATAGCGGGCGCATAGGCCCGGACCTATGGCGAACCAATCGTTGAAAACGCTCACCGAAACCCTTGCGGGCCGGTTGACCGAACGGGCCCTTCCGGGCGAACTCAAGGACTTCGGGGCAGCGGAGGTCGCGCAGGCCGCGGCGTTCGTGGCCGCGACCGCCGCGCACCGCGACGACGGTGCGCCGGCGATCGCGATCGAGCCGATCAGTGCGGACGACACGCGGCGGCGGATGCGCCTCGCGATCGTCAACGACGACATGCCGTTCCTGGTCGATTCGATCGCCGCGGCGATCGGCGCGCAGGATATCGCGGTCGATCGGATCATCCACCCCGTCGTCCGGACGACGCGGACACCCGATGGCACGCTGCATGCGATCGACGCGGACGGCCAGGGCGCGGGCCGCCCCGAATCGATGATCTATCTGGAGATGGAGCGCGCCGACGCACGCGACCGTCGCGGACTGATCGAGGACCTGACCGCGGTGTTGGCCGATGTCCGCGCGGCGGTGACCGACTGGCGCGCGATGCAGGCCGCGCTCGACGACGATATCGCCAAGCTGCCCGAGGGCGAAGGCGCGGCATTGCTGCAGTGGTTCCTCGACGGGCATCTTACGCTGCTCGGCCATCAGGTCTGGCATCGCGACGGTAGCAGCGGCGCGGCGCTCGGTATTGCGCGCAACGAACACCGCGTGCCGATCCTCGCCGAAGCCTCGCGTGCGCTGGCGATCGAGTGGTTCGAGGCGGGCAACGATGCGCCGTTGCTGCTGAAGTCGAATTTGATCTCGACGGTGCACCGCGCCGTGCCGCTCGATCTCGTCGTCGTGCCGGTGATAGAGGGCGCGACGGTTGCTGGGCTGTCGATCTACAGCGGCCTGTGGACCAGCGCCGCGCTGGCCGCGATGCCGCGCGACGTTCCGGTGTTGCGCACGCGCCTCGCCGCGATGAAGGCCAAGTTCGGGTTCGATCCGCGCGGTCATGCGGGCAAGGCGCTGACGCATGCGTTCACCGCCCTGCCGCACGACCTGGTGATCGCGTTCGCGCCCGATGCGCTGGAGGACCTCGCGCTGACCGCGATGAGTCTCGCGGATCGGCCGCGGCCCGCGCTCGTCCTGGTCCAATCGGCACTGGGTCGTCATCTATTCGGGTTCGTCTGGCTGCCGCGCGATGACGTCACCACCAGCCGCCGCGTCGCGATCGGCGACATGCTGGCCGAGGCGGCGAATGCGAGCATCCTGAACTGGTCGATCGCGCTGGAGGACGGCGAGGTCGCGATGATCCGCTACACGCTCGATCTGCGCGGCGAGGGACGGATGCCCGACGCCGCTCCGCTCGCGCTCCGGTTGCAGCGGATGGTGCGCGGCTGGGTGTCCGACGTCGAGGCGGCCTTGATCGAGACGTTGCCGCCACCGCGTGCCGCACGGCTTGCGCTGAAATGGGCGGCCGCGTTCCCCAGAATTACCGCAACCTCAGCACGCCTGCCGAGGCCGCCGAGGATATCCAGCGGATCGCCGCGCTGGCCGATACGGATGCGCGTGGTGTGCGTCTCGTGCCCAGCGAAGCCGGCGCCGATCCGCAGCTTAAGATCTACAAGCTCGGCGGCGCGTTGCCGCTGTCCGACGCCGTCCCGGTGCTGGAGAATTTCGGCTTTCGCGTGATCGGCGAATTGCCGACGCGGTTGCGCGACGACAGCGTGCCGTTTGTGCATGACTTCGTGCTGGAGGCGAATGACGCGGCGCAGCAGAGCGACGCGAGCATCCTGGAAGGCGCGATCGCGGCGGTGCTGGAGGGCGCGGCCGAGAACGACGCGTTCAACCGGCTGATCGTCGAACTGGGGATGCGTCCCGAAGCCATCGTGCTGTTCCGCGCGTGGTTCCGGTATCTCCGCCAGGCCGGGCTCCCGTACGGGCTGACCACCGTCGTCGACGCGCTGCGACGTGCACCAAAGGTCGCCGCCGCCCTGATCGCGCGCTTCACCGCGGTGCATCATCCCGATCATCCGGGCAATGCGATCGAGGCAGACCAGGCGATCGAAGCCGGGCTCGACGCGGTCACGGCGATTGATGACGACCGTATCCTGCGCGCCTATCGCAATTTGATCGCGGCGACATTGCGCACGAACGCATTCACGCCGGCCGCGTCGGAAGCACTCGCGTTCAAGCTCGACAGCCATCTGATTCCCGGCCTACCCGCCCCCGTGCCATGGCGCGAAGTGTGGGTCTATTCGCCCCGCGTCGAAGGCATCCATCTGCGCGCCGGCCCGGTCGCACGCGGTGGCCTGCGCTGGTCCGACCGTCGCGACGATTTCCGTACCGAGATCCTCGGGCTGATGAAGGCGCAGCGCGTCAAGAACGCGGTCATCGTGCCGACCGGCGCGAAGGGCGGTTTCTATCCGAAACAGCTCCCTGCCCCGTCGAACCGCGACGCGTGGCTGGCCGAGGGCACGGAGAGCTACCGGATCTTCATCCGCACTTTGCTGTCGATCACCGACAACATCGTCGAGGGCAAGGTCGTCCATCCCGACGGTGTGACGATCCTCGACGGCGACGATCCGTATTTCGTGGTCGCCGCCGACAAGGGCACCGCGACGTTCAGCGACGTGGCGAACGCGCTGGCGCTGGAGCGCGACTATTGGCTGGGCGACGCGTTCGCCTCCGGTGGCTCGGTCGGGTACGACCACAAGGCGATGGGTATCACCGCCAAGGGCGCGTGGCTCAGCGTCCAGCGGCACTTCGCCGAACGCGGGCTCGACGTGCAGAGCGAGAGCATCACCGTGGTCGGCTGCGGCGACATGTCGGGCGACGTGTTCGGCAACGGCATGCTGTTGTCGAAGACGCTGAAGGTGATCGCGGCGTTCGATCACCGCCATATCTTCCTCGATCCCGATCCCGATCCGGCGGCGAGCTGGGAAGAGCGCAACCGGATGTTCGCACTGCCGCGGTCGAGCTGGGCGGACTACGACGCCAGCCTGATCTCGAAGGGCGGCGGCGTGTTCGCGCGCACCGACAAGATCGTGAAGCTGTCGCCTGAGGTGCAGGCCGCGCTCGGCATAACGGCGAGCGAAATGGAGCCGGGCGCGCTCATCTCGGCCATCCTAAAGGCACCGGCCGACCTGCTCTGGTTCGGCGGCATCGGCACCTATGTGAAGGCCGCGTCCGAGGCGAACGTCGCGGTCGGCGATCCGGCCAATGACCGGCTGCGCGTCAACGCGGAGGATCTGCGCGTGATCGCGATCGGCGAGGGCGCGAACCTGGGCGTGACGCAGGCGGCGCGCATCGCGTTCTCGGCGCGGGGCGGGCGGATCAACACCGACTTCATCGACAATTCGGCGGGCGTCGACTGCTCGGATAACGAGGTCAACATCAAGATCGCGCTCAACCGCGAGATGATCGAGGGGCGGCTCGCCTATGAGGACCGCAACACGCTGCTCGCGAGCATGACCGACGACGTCGCGCATCTGGTGCTGGAGGACAACCGCCTCCAGACGCTGGCGCTGTCGATCGCAGAGGCCGATGGCGCGGTCGCGGTGCCGAGCTATGTCCGCGTCATCGAGATATTCGAGGGCGCGGGCCGACTCGATCGGGCGGTCGAGGGGTTGGCGTCGAACGACATCCTGCTCCGTCGCGGACAGGACGGTCTGGGCCTTACGCGTCCCGAACTCGCCGTGCTGCTGGCAACCGCCAAGCTCGGGTTGCAGGACGCGATCGAGCATGGCGACATCGCCAAGGACGATGCGCTGAAGCCCGACCTGCACGCCGCCTTCCCCGCAGCGATGCGCGAGCGGTTTACGACGGCGATCGACGAGCATCGACTGCGGCCTGAGATCGTCGCGACCAAGCTTGCCAACCGGATCGTCAACCGGCTGGGCATCCTCTACCCGTTCGAGCTGGCGGAGGAGGAAGGCGCGGCGATGGGCGATATCGCGGCGATGTTCGTCGTCGCCGAGCGCCTGTTCGACCTGCCGACACTGTGGGCGGAGATCGAGACCGCGGTGATGCCCGAGGCGGCGCGGATCGCGCTGTTCGACGAGGTGGCGGTCGCGACACGCTCGCAGATCGCCGATCTGTTGCGCGTGTCAGCGCCGGGCACTGCGCCGGGCGACGTGCTCGCACGGCTGGCAAAGGGATCACGCAGCTCGACAGCCAGACCGCTGCATTGCTGCTCGAAGAGGCGAGCGCGCAGAGCAGCCGCATCGCGGGCCAGCTCGAAGCGGTTGGTGCTCCGGGTGACCTGGTGCGGAAGGTGGTGCGGTTATTCGAGATGGACGGCGCGGTCGGTCTGGCCGACCTCGGCGAGCGGATGGCGCTCGACGAGGCTGTCCTCACGCGCGCGTTCACGCATCTCGGGCAGGCGCTGGGGCTCGATTGGGCGCAGGCGAATGCCGCCCGGATCAGCCCTACAGATCCGTGGGAGCGCCTGCTGATCGCCGGTTTGGCGCGCGATTTCCAACAGTTGCGGCTGGAGTTCCTGGCGCGCCGCGGTGCGCAGGATCCGCAAGGTGCGGTGGAGGCCTGGCTGACGGCGAACGCGACCCGGGTGGCGCAGTTCAAGGCGGTCATCGACCGTGCGCGGCATGCGGCGGTCCCGAACGCGGCGATGCTGGCGCAGATCGCCGGCCAAGCGCGCGTGCTGCTGGGGCGGTAACGCTTAACCCTCTCCCTTCAGGGAGAGGGAGGGGCCCGCGCGCAGCGTGGGAGGGTGAGGGCACGATCACCAAAGAACGTGCCCTCACCCTTCCGTCGCAAGAGCTCCTCCTTCCCTCTCCCCGGAGGGGCGAGGGAAAGCCTACGCCCGCCGCGCCGCCAGCTCCGCCTTCCACCCCCGCGCGCGCCACCACATGATCACCCCGGTCACGGCCAGCACCGCCGGCAATATCCCACCGAGGAAAATCACGAACTGCCACAGCGCGCCCATGTCGGTGCCGTCGTGGATCCGTCGCATCCACCGCGCCACACCGCCCTGAGGCCGCGCGGGCGCCGCGGTCGCGCCACCGGTATCGTCGGCGATCTTCACTCCCACCGGCGTCCCTCCGCGCGCGAACGTCACGGTCCAGTCGGCGCTGAGGTCGGTCGGCCACGCGACACTCCGCAACGGTGCGCCACCCGCCAGCGCCCGAGCCTTGCCGATCGCCACATCGAGCGGCTGCGCGGGCTTGGCCAACGGTTTCGCACGCATCATCGCCCCGCGATCGGGCCCGCCTCTCGGCCGCGACGCCTCGCCGGTGATCTTGCCAAAAACTGCGGAAACGAGATCCACGCCCCGGTCAGCGACAGCACGAACAGCGGCAGCGCGATCCAGAAGCCGAACAAATGATGCAGGTTGGTATCGACATTACGATGCCGCCGATACCGCAGCCCCCGCGTCCATTTGCCGATCGTCGGCCACCACAGCCACAGCCCGGTAAAGCACGACACCATCATTGCCACGCCGATCCAGCCGACGATCGACCGCCCGACCCCAGGAAGTTGCAGGCTCCCGTGCAGCACGTGCAAGAACCGCACGAGCCCGCCGTTCGACGGCGACACCTCCAGAACGCGCGCGGTCGGCGGATCGAGATACACCATCGTCCGCTGCGGCGGCCCCGGCCGCTTGGGCGCGGTCCCGGCAGCAGCGGCCGCGATCACCACCGGGCCGCCATCCTCGGGCATCGTCAGCTGCGCGATCCGCTCGCCGTGCTTCAACGCGAGCGCCGCCGCCGCGACATAGGCGTCCGGGCTGAGCACCGTCGTTCCCGACACCGCATAGCGGCTCGGATCGACGATCCGGTCGAGCGCATCGTGCCACACCAGCGCAGCGCCGCTCAGCGACAGCGGAATGATCAGGATCGCCAGGATAAGCCCGATCCACTTATGGACCTGGAACCACGCCCGTCGCATCGCCAGCTTGCTCATCACTCGAATACTCCCTGTACGCCGAGCGTGGCACGACAGGCAGGCTCAAGTCCATTCACCCGCACGCCGGGGGCTCTGTGAGCGAATGTGCAGCAGTATGAACGCGCGTGCAAATAAGGGCATCTTGCCCGCAACGCTTCAACCTCTTGCCGCTCCCTGAAACCCAAGGAGCGGCAAGGTCGTCTTTAGAACCGGTCCGCTCGCTGCCCCAGCAGCGTCACCTCGACGCGACGGTTAAGGCGCATCCCAGCCGCCGTTGCGTTGGTCGCGACCGGATCGCGCTCGCCGTGGCCGACGACGCTGAACCGTGCACGCACCACGTCCATGTCGTCGAACGCTTGGCGAACGCTGGCGGCGCGGCGCTCGGACAGGTCCTGGTTATGCGCATCCATCCCGCGCGAATCGGTAAAACCGTCGATCGAAACGCGGACACCGGGGTTGGCGCGCAGATAGCGGGCGAGCGGGCGCAGCTTCTCAATCGCGCCGGGACGCAACACGGCGCTGTCGGTGCGGAACAGCACGTCCTCCTGCAGCGTCAGCGTCGCGCCGCGCGGGGTCTGGCGGAAGCCGTAGTTGCGCATCGCACCGCGATCCCAGGTGGCTACGGTCTCGACCACGGTGGTGCCGCCGCGGCCGCCGCGATAACCGCGCGGATCGCGACCGTACGCGTCCCAGTCGAACCGATCGCGACGCGGACCGGCAAGGCGGGCGAATTCGCGGTTGGCGTCGTCGGCTTCCTGGCGGCTGATCCGGCCGTCGCCGTTCGCGTCGAAGTTCGGCATCACGAACGCACGACCACGTGGCGTATTGCGAAGCTCGGGGAACAGGATCGGCACGCCAGCGCCGACCAGCCGATACCCAGGCCGGGTCCAGGGCGCCGTGCGCGGGTCGAAGCGTGCCTGGCCCTGCGCCAGCGCAGGCGCGACGGTCGCGGTGGCCATCAGGATGCCGAGGGCGGCGCGGGCAAGTTTATAGGACATCGTGAACTCTCCGTGATCTTCGATGGGACGGGCTCTGCCCGCGGCCGCTTGAACGCACAGTGACCTCGATCGACAGCCTGTGTTCAGCCGAAGATTATCTTTTTCTTTCAGTGATTAGCGTGGCCTACGGCGATGCGCGTCGCGCCGCCGCCAATCGCGTCGAACAGCGCATCTTCGGTGCCGGTCATCCACACCTGCCCGCGTCCCGACAGCCGCTCGAACAACGCCGCGCGTCGGGCCGGATCGAGATGCGCGGCAACCTCGTCGAGCAGCAGCACGGGCGACTGGCCGGTCCGTTCGGCGACCAGTTCGGCATGCGCGAGGACGATGCCGAGGAGGAGCGCCTTCTGTTCGCCGGTCGACGCGAGCGAGGCTGCGCGCGCCTTGTCGAGATGCGTTACCGCGAGGTCGACGCGGTGCGGGCCGACGAGCGTGCGGCCGGCGGCGGAATCTCGCGCGCGGCCCTGGGCGAGGTCGGCTTGGAGGCGAGTGGTGTCGCCGGCCCAGCCTTCGAGCGCGAGGCCGGCGCGGGGAAACGGGCCGTCATCCTGGTGCGCGAGCCTCGTGCCGAGCAGCGCGACGGTCTCGCGCCGGGCAGCATCGACCGCGGCGCCGTGCTCGGCCATCTGCGCTTCGAGCGCGGAGAGCCAGTCGCCATCGGGGCGGCCTTCGTCGGCGAGCAGGCGGTTTCGCGCGCGCATCGCTGCGTCGTAGCGGGCGGCGTGGTGCGCGTGGGCGGGGCGAGGGCCAGCGTGAGGCGGTCGAGGAAACCGCGGCGCTCGCCCGCCGGGGCGACGAAGAGGCGATCCATCGCCGGGGTGAGCCAGAGGATCGTGAGCCACTCGGCGAGCGCGTTGGCGGTGGTAGTGGCGCCTTGGATGCGGACGATGCGGCGTTCGGGGGCGGAAGCTAGGGTGCCGGTGGCGACGTCGACTTCGCCGGCTGCAGGAGCGTCCTGTTTCGCTTCTAGCTTCCCTTCCGCTTGCGGGAGGGGTTGGGGGAGGGACGCGTTTTCCTCGAGACCGGACGCCAGTACGTAGGTCGCGCCCTCCTAACCCCTCCCGCAAGCGGGAGGGAACGAGGTAACGACCTCTTGTTCGCGTTGTGGGGACAAGGTCGCCGCGACACCGAAGCCGCCTGCCCCGCCCTGCCGCGCCATCTCGCCCAGCGCGGCCCGGCGCAGTCCGCGACCCGGTGCGAGCAGCGACACCGCCTCTAGGATATTGGTCTTCCCCGCACCGTTCTCCCCGGTCAGCACGACGAACCCTGAGCTCGGCTGAAGCGTCAGGTCGGCGTGATTGCGGAAATCGGTTAGGACGAGGCGCGAGAGCATTGCACCGCCCTTAGCCGCAATTTTCGCCCCGTGTCAGCCTCACACAGGCCCGCGCCAACAGCACTCAGGCGGCGATCCGCTCCGGCGCGGTCGCGGGTGCCGCTGCGGTCGCCGCCTTCTGCGTGCTGAGATACGACGCGAGCGCCGGCCCGAGCTCGCGCTGTGCCCGCAGATAGGCGAACGGCGTGACGATCCCGAGCCGCGCGCGGGCGGCATCGAGCGGTTCGTGGAGGAGTTCCAAATAATCCTCGCCGGAAATCCACCTCGCTTTCCGCCCGTTGCGATAGCCTTCCCAGACTGCCTTCGCGAACAGCGTGCTGCCGGTGACGCGCATGCTCTTCAGCGCCGCCGCGGAACCGATCAGCGCCCAGCCGAGCCCGCCGACCTGCGCATAGCTGAACGCGACGAGCGCCGCTTCGCCCATGCTTTCGTCGGCCTTGTAGCCGGTCAGCACGTGCCAGATGTCGTGCGTGTCGCGAACCCGCCGGCCGAACCACGCATAGGGATGCGCCAGATCGTCCTCGGACGGCACGAGCCGCGAAACCTCGACCAGCCCGTCGGCGGAATAGCCGGTCGTCTCGAGGAACGTGCGATACGCGGCCCCGACCGTGCCCGGCGCGAAACCCGCGACGAACGCGGGATCGGAGAAGCGCTGCGCCAATTCGACCCGGTCATAGGCGATCCGCCCGCCCTGTTCGGTGGCGATCAGCCGCGCGTAGTTCATCGGCGCATTGCCGACGTTCAGCGCGCGCATGATGCGGAAAACCTGCGTCGTGTCGTCACCGTTCGCGAGCAGTTTCCTGATCGCATCGAATGCGGTGCGCCAATCGCGACGACCGGTCGTACCGGAAACGGAGGAAGCTTCGCCATCGAGTCGACTCCTTACTGACATTGCTGTTAGTATCAGATTCGGCGACGGGTTCAAGTACGGAACACTAGATACTCTCGACAGCAACGCCGTATTCGATCGCTGCCTGTCGGAGCCGCGTATCGAGCGTCGCCATCGCCAGTCCATGTGCGTAAGCGATTGCAAGATGGAGAGAATCGGCAGCGCGCAACCCGAGTTCGTAGCGCTCGACGAAGCGCGCGGCGGTCGCGAAATTCTCCGTCGATACGCCGACGCGTTCGTAGTTCGTGCCGATCGATGCGCGCCATGCTTCCAGAAGCTCGATTCGGTCCGTGGCAGAAATCTGTCCGGTACGAGCTTTCAGCGAGAGCGCGCTGGAAACCTCGGTATCGGTCCAGTCGCTCACATACAAACGTCGGTCTGACTGTGTGCGAAGCCATCGCCATACCGCCGGACTATGCGCCTCGTATGTCAACGAGGCGATGATCAGCGACGTGTCGCAATAGACGGTCAATACCGATCGCCGTCTCGCATCATGCGCACGAAGTCGCCTGCACCCTGTTCCTGGAAAGGCAGTCGCTTCGCCAGCGCTTCGAGCGCGCCGACGTCGATGGGCTTGCGGCGCGGCAGCGGCAGTGCCTCGGGGGTCACGCGGGCGAAGGGTTGGCCGTTGCGGGTGATTTGGACGGCCTCACCCGCCTCGAGCCGGTCGATGAGCGTGTCCAGCTCGTCTTTCAGATCAGCAATATTGATCGAGTCCATGATCCGGCTCCTGCCTGTCGCCCCGCCATACCACGCCGCGACAGACAGACCGAATCACACGCGCATCGGCATCAGCACGTACAGCGCGGGCGACTTGTCGTTCTCGCGGATCAGCGTCGGGGCGGCGGCGTCGGCCAGATGCACCTCGACCATGTCGCCGTCGATCTGGGCGAGGATGTCCATCAGGTAGCGGCTGTTGAAGCCGATCTCGAACGGGAGCGCGACGTAATCGCCGGGGACTTCCTCCGCCGCGGTGCCGTTTTCGGGCGAGGTCACCGACAGCGTGATCTTGTCGCGGTCGAGCGCCATCTTCACCGCCCGCGTCTTCTCCGTCGCGATCGTGGAGACGCGGTCGACGCCTTCCATGAAGCTCTTCGGGTCGATCTTCAAGATCTTGTCGTTGCCGGTCGGGATCACGCGGCTGTAATCGGGGAAGGTGCCGTCGATCAGCTTCGAGGTCAGGATCGCCTGGCCGAGGTCGAAGCGGATCTTGGTCGGCGACAGCGAGACGCCGACCGAACCGTCGACCTCGTCGAGCAGTTTCCGCAACTCGCCGATGCATTTGCGCGGCACGATCACGTCGGGCATCGACTCGGCACCCTCGGGACGCGGCAGCGTGACGCGCGCGAGGCGGTGGCCGTCGGTCGCGGCGGCCTTCAGCACCGGGTTCGAGCTGTCGCCGTCCGCCACATGCAGGAAGATGCCGTTGAGGTAATAGCGCGTCTCTTCGGTCGAGATCGCGAAGCGCGTCTTGTCGATGATCTGCTTGAGCGTCTCGGCGGGCAGTTCGAACTGGGTCGGCAGTTCGCCCTCGGCGATCACCGGGAAATCGTCGCGCGGTAGCGTGCCGAGCGAGAAGCGCGCGCGGCCTGCGACGATGCTCATCCGGCCTTCCGACGCGGCGAGCTGGACTTGAGACCCCTCAGGGAGCTTCCGCGCGATGTCGAACAGCGTGTGCGCGGACACGGTGGTCGCGCCGGGCTGGTCGACCGCCGCGGCGATCGATTCGTTGATCTGGAGATCAAGATCGGTCGCCATCAGCTTGAGCGTGCCCTCGGCAGTCGCCTCGATCAGCACGTTCGACAGGATGGGGATGGTGTTGCGCCGCTCCACCACGGACTGGACATGGCTCAGCCCCTTGAGGAGCGTTGCGCGTTCGATCGTCGCCTTCATCAAAATTCCCCCGCCACCGCAGCCGGACTCGGGGCTGGGGGCAATCCGCAAATGGCTTACCCAACAACAAAGGGTCGGAGCAAGCGCCCCGACTCTTCTTTGATCACGGTAAACGTCGCGTTAAAACGCGCGCACCGTTCGATCAGAAGCGGAAGCCGTAGCTGGCGACCACCTGGTGGCGATCCGTGTCGACGTCGAATCGGCCGCTGGTGCCGCCGGTCGCATAGTCGATGTTGCTGCGCTCGTACTTCGAATAGCGATATTCGAGCTTGGCATAGCTGTTCGGACCAACCGCGTGCTCAGCACCGGCACCGACGCGCCAGCCGTCGAGATTGAAATCGGTGTCGGTCGTCTGGTTGGTGTCGCCGGCAAGCACGTTCAGCTTCGCATTGGTGTAGCCGCCCTTGACGTACAGCATCGTCGTCGGTGCGACGACATAGCCTGCGCGCGCGCCGACATAGATATCGCGGCCCTGCTTGACGCGACCGAAGCCGAAGTCGCTGGTATAGTCGTTGCGGTCGCTCTTCGAGGTCGAGCCGGTCAGTTCGGCCTCGGCGCCGAGCACGATGTTGTCCGACGTCGCGATGTCGTAGCCGATGCCGCCGCCGTACAGCAGGCCATCGATCTTCTGGTCGTCGCGCCCATTGTTGTTGGACACGCTGCTGCCGGCGCCGGTGTGGTCGTAGCCGAGCGTGGCCTCGACGCGGGGGCCGGTGAAGGTCGGGTTGGTCTGCGCGAGGGCGGGTGCTGCTACTGCGGTGGTGGCGAGCAGCGAGACGGCGATAAGCGTACGCATTGGGGTTACTCCTTACTATCTGGTCACCCCAAAACGCGGGGTGGACCGCTCCAATGGACCAACCGCCGGAGCGTTGCATGAACCCCAGATAAACACGGAAATCCGTTGCTTTTGCGCCACAGGGGGTTGAAACGCGGGCTATGATTCCAAGCCAACGGCAGGGTGAAGCGGACGCCCGTTCAAGCGACATTCCGGCTGCGCGCACGGGTCGGGATTTCGTCGCGCGGCACGGCGAAACCGTGTTCAATGCCGCGCACCGGTTGCAGGGGATGCCGCGCACACGCCTTTGACACGGGCGGGGTTCGCGCAGGCGGACGAGCTTGGGCGGGCGTTGCGCGGATTGCTGGGGGCGAAACCGGCGCTGACTTTATGGGCATCACCGACAGGCCGCGCGTTGCAGACGCTGGCGGTGATCTGCGAGCATCTGGAGCTGGACTGGCATGGCGCGCGGACCGATCCGCGATTGGTCGAGATCGACATGGGGTCCTGGGGCGGGCGCTATTATGCCGACGTGATCGACGAGGTCGGGCCGGTGATGCTGCCGGGGGTACGCTGAAGCCTGCGCCCGATGGCGAGACCTACGCTCAAATAGCCTCCCGTGTGAGCGGATGGCTTGCCGAGACGGCGGAGGATACCGGCGACCGGCTGGTCATCATGCACGGGATTTCGAGTCGCGTGATGCTCGGCGTGATGACCGGGGCGGCGGTCGATCCGATACTGGGTGCGCCGGTCGCGAAGGGATTGCCGCAGGGGTCGGTGACGCTGGTCGAGAGCGGCCGGGCCACCGTGCCGCATCTGGGTACGGGATTCGCGCCGGCGTGAAATTTGGTTGGTTCCAAGGCCTCAAGCCGCGGCTGCGAACCTCTACACCCTCCCTGAATGGGAGGGTTTGGGGCTGGGGCGGCTTCCGCATGGTCGGACCGCTGGGGCTCAGATGCGCCGATCCACCTCTGCCGCCCCCTTCCAGGGAAAGGGGTTTGGGTACTCGCGGCGTTATCGCTCGTGCCCGCGGCGCCAGTTTCTGGACGCGACACGATCGGCATCTACAAGGGCTGGGGCAGTTTTCGCGACGCCAATCCCGACCGCTGTTACGCGATCGCGCGGCCGGTGATGGCCGGGGGCCGATCGAGCGGTTTCGCCAGCATCGCGACCTGGCCCAAACGCAACCTGCGCGCATCGCTCCATATCCGCCTCAGCCGCGAGCGTGATCGATCGGCAGGCGTGACGCTGACAATCGGCGAGCGACGGTTCCAATTGGTCGCGAACGGTCTCGACGCCTGGGCAACCGACGCACCGAGCGATCGCGCGATCGTCGCGGCGCTGCGCTCGGGCCGAAGCATGAGCGTCGAAGCGGTCGGTGTCGGCGGGCGGCCATTCGCAGACGTCTACGCGCTGTCGGGCGCGGCGACCGCAATCGACGCTGCGGTGCTGGCGTGCTCGGCGCGGTAAGGCGCAACTTTCCAGGACGTCCCTGAACGGCTCGCCGACGCCGTCGACCAGCCGCAAGGCCCGCTTACGGCTTGCGGAACTTGTAGACGAACTGGTCGGTCTGGCCGCGGATCGCCGGATCGAACACACCCTTGCTGTGATCGTCCGCCGGGTTGCGCAGCACGGTCGATTCGCCGACGAACTTGAACCCCGCCGCCTGGACCTGTGCCTTCACCGCCGCCGGATCGATCCGGTGCCGCGTCTCGGTACCGCTCATGCCGCTGCCGGGTGCGTCGGCGTGATCGATGACGATGTACGTGCCGCCACGCTTGAGCATCCGGAACACCGCGCCGTCGAACGCCCGCAACGCCGGCTCGCCCGCGCCCTTGTTGGGAATGTCGTGATAATTCTGCGCGGTCCAGAAGACGTCGACCGGCCGGGGCGAGGTCGGCATGTTGGTCGGCTGCACCTCGGCCGTCACGTTGGCGAGGCTGCGCGCCTGCAACGCCGGCAGCGACGTCTCGGCATATTTCGCACCGGCGGCGGGCCATACCGCATAGACGTGACCCTTTGGACCGACGATGCCGGTGAAGATCCGCGTCCAATACCCCGCACCCGGCAGGTAATCGACGACGACGTTGCCCGGCTTCACGCCCGAGAACGCCAGCACTTCGGCGGCCTTGCGGCGTGCATCGTCGCCCTGCTGATCGGCCCGCGTGGGCTCGGCCAGTGCTTTCGTGATCGCCGGGCTCGCTTTCTGGGCATCGGCAACACCGGTGCCGGCGGCAATCGTCATCGCCAATGCGGCGCCCGTCCAGATCGACTTCATCATCCGTCTCCCACCAGTCCCGACGACGCTGCCGGATCGATCAACAGGATCGGCCGGAAGACGCCGCTGGTCCAGATCGTTCTCGCTGATCACGACGATCTCCTGGTCGGGATCGCGGGCCAATGCGACGACGCCGAGTTGCGCGATCTCTTCGGCATGCTGCTTGAAGATCGTCACCGCCTCACCCTCGGGCGATACGGCGCTGAGCGCTTCGAGCACATCATACTGGACCGCGAACTGATAGCGTTCCTCGCTCACCTCGGCCTCGAACTCGACCTGGCGAAGGTCGCTATTGTCCTCGAGGGTCTTGGTGTCGATGTTCAAACGGTCTTCGGCCATGATATTCGCTCCTCGCTATGCGCCGACAACAGTCCGGGGCGGAAACGAGCCATACTCACCCCGAAAAGCCCCGCCCCCGAACTCAGCCGCCGCCTACAGTCCAATCTGCAGGCTCGCACGCAGCGACAGGGCGACGCGGCCCTGTTGCTGCTCGGCGTTGAACTCGCCACCCATCCGGAAGATGCCGTTGCCGCCGACGCCGCGCAGCTTGCCGACCCAGCCGCTGGTGCGCTTTTCCGGCGTCAGCGTGAACGACTGGCCGCCTTCGAACGCCGCGGTGGTCGCGCCGAGGCCGCCACCGACGATCTGTCGACGACCACCCTCCGCCTCGACGCGGAACCAGCCGTCCTGATAGTCGGGACCGCCGAAGTTCAGCCCCAGCGCGCCACTGCCGGTGACCGCGAGTTCGTCGCTGGTACGCGACTGGACGACGAGGTCGATCGCCTTGCCGCCGCCGGTCTCGCTATAGCCGTCCTCCTTGAGCTTGTAGTAATCGATCGCGAGGACGGGGCGGACGATCAGCTTGCCCTTGCCTGCCTCGTACGACAGCCCGCCGGATGCCGCGTAGAGCGTGCCGTTCCAATCGCCGTTCGTGCTCCGATCGACCGCTTCGCTACCGATCGTACCGCTAAATTCGCGCGAGCCGTCGAACTTGATCGTGGCGCCCGAGACGCGGGCGTTCGCCTGCAGACCACCCCAATGCCCGCGCCAATATCCAGCCAGCTCATACTGGTTCGAGCGGACTTCGTTATTGGTGCCGTCATCGGCATCCTGCCCGTTCAGATACGCCAGCGACGTCCCGAAATTGCCGACGCCGGTCTTGTATTCCGCGCCCGCCGAAACACCCCAGCCGCTGATGTCGTAGCCCGCGGTATCGGCGACGCTCTTCGACGTGCCCCACGCGACCTGCGTCACCCAATAGCCCCATTTGCCTTCGTCCTTGAACGGACCGTGCGGATCGGCGAGCACGCGGGCGGTCGCGCGCGAGCCCATCGTGACCGCCTCGAACGTGCCGCCGGCATGGTCGGGCAGCATCTGGCGGACCGAACCGCGGAATGCGTCGCCATCGGTGATGTTGAGGAACGCACCGCCGATCTTCGCGTCGTTGCCGAGCGCCTTGTAGATCGCGTCATAGGCCGACGCCTGCGAGCGGTTGAGCCCGAGTTCGATCGACGATTTACGCGCCACGTCGACCGCCAGGTCGTTGCCCGTGCCGGTCGCGATGCTGCCCTTGTACAGGAACGGGAGCAGGGTCGTGGTCGCGGTGAGGTTTGCAGCGCCCGTCAGCGTGCCGGCGCGCAGGACGGTGTAGCGGCCCTCGGCATCGACGACGCTGGTGAGCTTCAGCGCGAGCTTCGAATCCTTGTCGAAGGCTGCGGTGCCCGCGACCTGGATCGCCGTGCTGGTGCCGCCGGCCTTGTCGAGCGTCACGGCGAGCACGCCGCCCCCGGTGACCGAGAGCGAGGCGATCGACGCAGCCTGGGTGATGTCGAGCGTGCCGCCATTCACTGCGACCGCGAGCCCTTGCGCGTTGGCGAGGGTGCCCGAGAAGCGCGAGGTGCCGCCGAGCGTCAGCGTGTCGGTACCGCCGCCGAAGTTCGCCGCACCGACGAACACCGACGTACCGGCCAGCGTGAGCGCATCGTTGCCGGCGCCGAACACCGCCCCGCCGGTGAAGGTCGCGTCGCCCGACAGCGCGAGGCGGTTGTTGCCTGTCCCAAAGCGCGCCGTTCCGGTGACAGTACCATCCGCAACGTCGAACAGGTCGTTGCCGGTGCCGAAGCGCACGTCGCCGACGATCGCGGGCGCGGCGATGCCGGTCGCGACCGCGGTCTGGCGAACGATCGTGCCGGTCGTGTTCGCCGACAGATCGATCGCGACGTTGCGCTCGGAGGTGGCGAGCGCGCCCGACGCGCCGATCGCGCCGCTGTTCTCGACCAGTGTGACGGTGCCCGATCGGTCTAGGATGGCGATCGCGGTGCCGTCGGCGGCCTGTGCGGTGGCCTTGATCGTGCCGCTGTTGCGGACCGTCGCGACCGAGGCACCGGTGTCGATCAGCACCGCCGTCGAGCGCGATGCGGCCGTGCCGCCGCCGGCTGCGGAGATCGTGCCGGCATTACGGATTTCAGGGGTCGACGCACCGCTGCCGAGCTTCAACCCGGTTGCGCTTGCGCCGTTCGAGGCGGCGGCGACAGTGCCGTTGATGCCGATCCCGCCGGCGATCGTCACCGCGCCACCAAGCCCGCCGATCGCCAGGCCGTTGCCCTCGACGCCACCATAGACGCCGCTACCCGCGATGCCGCCGTCGACGATCAGGCCGAAGCCGGTTCCCGTCCCCGCGACCGCGCCGATCGCGACCGCACGCGTTGCCGAGCCGATCTGCACCGCGGGCGCCGCGCCATAGGAGGTAATCGCCGCCGAGCCTTCGGTGGCGTCGGGCAGGCCGTCCTTGTCTTCGTCGGTATCGGTGGTGCTCGCGTCCTTCGGCGGCACCGCGAAGATGATCCCGCCCGAGACGTCGCCGGCGACGACCAGCGCGGAACCGCCCTGCAACAGATCGTCGGCTTCGAGCTTCGAGGGGTCGGCGGGGGCCGTCACGTAGCGATAGCCGGTCGAGCCCAGCGCGCCCTGGACGACGAGCGCACCCGTGATGTTACCATCGACGCGTGCAGCCACCGCGCCCTGCCCGATCGCCGCTATGGTGCCCGCGAGCCGGACGTTGCCGGTCACGTCCGCGATCCGCACGCCGGTCGAGCGATCGCCGGTGACCGAGGTCTGCCCGTCATGCGTGAACGCGCCGGTCAGCGGCCCGCCGAGCCAGATGCCAGCGGAGTCGTTGCCCTTCACCGTGATCGCGCCGCTGTTAACGATCGAGCCCGTGTAGGCGCCCGCGGTGCGGATGCCGGTGCGTCCGGTGCCCGCCGCGAACGGGCCGTCGAGGTCGCCGTCCTTGTCGGTATCGGTCGCGACATAGCTTTCATCGACGATGATCTTGCCCGCCACCGCGTTGGTGATGCCGCCGCCAGTGCCTGCGTTGGCGAGGATGCCGGTCGATCCGTCGGCGTTAGTGACCTGGATCGTGCCTTCGTTGACGACCGAATTGACGCTGTCGACCGTGACCGCGGTGCCGCTGGTCGGCGTCACCGAACCCGCGGCGGCGATGCGGATGTTATCGGGTGCGCCCGCCTTGATCGTCGAGGTCCGCACCGCATCGGTCCGCTTGGTGTCGATCACGGTCTGCGCCTGCAGCGGCGACGAGATCGCGAACAGGCAGGTGGTGGTCAGCAGGAGACGACGCATACGGAACCCTTTTCGATGTGTTTTCAAAAAGAGGACGGAGGCGGGGCTCGCGAACCTTGAACCGCGCGCTATTATCCCGTGGCACCAGGACCCCGGCGGCGCGTTGTCGGCTCGATAATTTCAGGGAAACGCCAGCATGATCACTACCATCGCCGAACTCGACCGCATCCGCGACGATAGCAAGCGCCTCGTCACGACGCGCTCGATGATGTCGGCGGGGGCTGCGGTCGTGCCGATCCCCGGCGCGGATATCGTCGCGGACATCGGCCTGCTCACCAAGCTGCTGCCCGAGATCAGCAAGCGCTTCGGCCTCGATCACGACCAGGTGAAAAAGCTCGAGCCGCAGATCGCGCAACAGGCGCTGGTGATGGCGTCGAGCCTCGGCAACACGATGATCGGCCGGATGGTGACCAAGCGCATCGTCGTCGCCCTCCTCCGCCGCATCGGCGCGCGCATCGCGGTGGGATCGATGGCGAAGTTCATCCCCTTCGCGGGGTCGGCGGTGGCCGCGACGATCAGCTTCGGCGCGATGAAGCTGGTCGGCAACTCGCATGTCGAGGATTGCTACAAGACCGCCCTGGCGCTGCTCCCCGCGGACCAGCGCGCGCTGGCGAACGCGAAGGGCTGAACTGACACTATCTGGCTCCCCTCCCTGAAGGGAGGGCTGGGGTGGGTCGGCCCGCCTGAGCCACCCCCGTTCGAACATGCGGAAGCCGACCCACCCCTACCCCTCCCTTCCAGGGAGGGGGCTTAGAACGCGGCGTCGAGTCCGATCCTTACCGTCCGCGGCCGCTGCGGCGTAATCTGCCCGCTCCCGACCTGAAACGGTGTCCCCAGCGCGAACCGGTTGCCGACGCTGTCGGTCAGGTTCGTAACCCCAAGCGTCACCCCCAACGAAGCCCGCCCAACCCGCGCCGTCAGCGCCGTATCCAAATAATTCCCCTGCTCCTCGCCGAGCACCGGCCCGACCCCGAGCCGCGACCGTCCGACATAGCGCGCCCACCCATACACCCGCAGTTCCAGATCCCGCCCGACATCCCGCCGGTAATCCGCCCCAAGCCGCCCGGCATAGCGCGCGATGTTCGGCACCTGGCTCATCCGCGCGAGCGCCACGAACAGCGCCGGGCTGGGCTCGGTCACGCGGCTGTCGTTGTAGGTGAAGCCAGCGTCGAGCGTCAGCCCGCCGACCGGCTTCCATCCCCCGCCGCGCTGAACGTCCAGATCCGCCCGTCGCCGATATTGGCGGTGCTCGGCAGGCCGGTCGCGTCTATGAAGTCCGCCTGGATATCCTGCCAGATCGTGTGCGACACGCTCGCCGACAGATACGCGCTGTCGATTCCCGCAAGCCCATAGCGCACGCCGCTCTCCAGCGTTCGCACGCGGTCATTCTCGAACCGCCGCACGAAATCGCTCTCGATCGCCAGCCCGCCCGGGCGGAATCCCTGTTGATACCGCCCGTACAGCGAGACCTTCGGCAGGACCGCAGCGATCAGCGAGGCGGACGGCAGCACGCTCGTCTCGATCCGGTCCGCGGTCACGCGCGCACGGGCAAGCGCGACGGTCTCCAGCCGCGCCGGCGCTACGTCCTCGCCGGTGCCTGCCAGCGAGGCGCGCGTAACTCGAGCGCCAGCAGTCGCGATCAGGCCGCGCACCAGTTGCACGCTCCCCTCGCCGTACAGCGTCGCCTCGTCGATGCTGTTGGTCACACCCGTCACCGGCGCGGGCGCATCGACCGGCCCGAGCGACCGCGACAGCCGCGTCCGGTTGTGCGTAAAACTACCACCCACCACCCAGCCGAACCCGTTCCGCATCGGCCGCCAGACCCGCGTCTCGTTCGCGATCATCGACGTCGCATTGCGCTGTGCGAACACGCGGGCCTCGCCTTCAGGCAACGTCGCATCGTAGCGCTCGGTCAGCGTCTGGCCGACGATCCCGGTCGAGGACTTGATCTTCAGCCCGCCGATCGCGCCCGACACGACCACCTGCCCCATCGTGTAATCCGCCGAGAAGCCCTGCACGATCGCGCTCGACCGCGTCAGAGGTGCCGCGTCGCGATCGGCATATTGGCTGTCGTCGCCCTTGGTCCATTGCCCGATCCCGCCGAAATCGACGGTCCAGCCATTCCCCGCATCGAGCCGCAGCATCGCGCGACCACCACCGATCCGCGTCCGGTTCACGTCGCGCCGGTCGAGCACCGGATTGTCGATATACCCGCCCTCGCTGACGCCGTAGCCGACTACGCGCAGCGCCACCCGCTCGCCGAGCGGCACGTTCAGCGTCGCGCCCAAATCAGCCCCCGGATCGCCGTGCCACGTGGCCGACAGACCGCCCGCGATCGACGCCGACACCGCGCCCAGCTCCGGCGCATTCGGCACGGTGCGGATGATCCCGCCGAGCGACCCTGCGCCGTACAGCGTTCCCTGGGGCCCTTCGAGCACCTCGACCGACGCGATATCGTACAGCCGCAGATCGGGATCGGGCGCGTTGTAGCTCAGCCGCAGGTCCCCGAAATATTGCCCCACCGTGGTCTGGGTCGGCCCAGTGAAACTGGAATCGGCAATGCCCCGGATGAACAGCTTGTTTCGCCCCGCGCCGAGATGCGTCGACGATACGCTGGCCAGCCGCGCGAGGATCGCCTCGGTCCCGCCCGCGCCGCCGAGCGCGAGATCGACGCCGTCGAGCAACGCCACCTGCCCCGCGAAATCGCGCAACCGCACGTCGCGCTTGCTGCCGGTCACGACGATATCCGCGCCTTGGACCGCCGGTGCCGGCACGGGCACGATCTTCGGACGTTTCACCCGGACTATCGCGACGTGCGGCGCGCGCGCGACGAGCCGCCATCCCAACGGTCCTGCGGCTGCGACGTCGGCGTTTGCCGCGACTGCGAGCCGGTCTAGCGCCTCGCGTGCGCTCATCCGCCCACGCACAGCCGGCACGCGCCGCGCCCAAAGTCTTGGATCGCCGACGACGATGCTCGTCCCCGACTGACGCCCGAGCGCCAGCACCGTGTCGCCAAGACGCCCCGCCGGCAGGTCGACCGCCCCTGCCCCGCCTGCGCGGGAGCGGCGACGGCGAGCGCCGCGACGACCAGACATCCGCGCATCCTCACGAGCGCGTGGACATCACCCAGTGGCCGCCGCGCTTGCGGATCGCCACCCCGAGCAACGGGCCAGCGAGCCTGGGATCGCTCGCCAGCTTGGCGGTGGCGATGCTGCCGCTGAACGGCCGCTTCGCTACGGTCGGGTCGGCGCGCAGGTCGACGCCGAGCGCGCGCGACAGATCGTCCGCGACCTCCGCCAGCGTCGCGCCTTCATAGGCCAGCACGCTATCGCGCCACGATCCGACGCTGGCGACGTCGACCGCCGTCACGGTCGGCTTGCCGTCGCGCACGAGCAGCCCCTGCCCCTTCACGAGCCGGATGCCGCCCTGTCCCGGATTATAGTCGACCGCGCCTTCGGACACGGCGACGCGCGTATCGCCCAGCGCGTACTTCACGTCGAACGCGGTCCCGACATCGACCAGCCGCGCACCGCCGACGCTCACCTCGAACGGATCGCTGTCGTCGTGCCGGACCACGAACATCGCCTCGCCGCGCTCCAGCGTCGCAATCCGCGGGTCGTTGCGATCGAGCATCAGCCGTGTCGCACCGCCCATCGCGATGCTGCTCCCATCGGCGAGCTGCACCGTCCGCATGGCGCCCGCTGCCGTCTCGACCGCATAGGGGTGCGCGCGCGTGTCGAGCGCCTCATAGCCGACGAACAACGCCAGCGACGCCGCGATCGCGCCGCCGGTCCAGACGGGCCAGCGCCGCTTCGGCATCGGCACGACGACCGGTGCGGCGACCTCGGCCGGCACGGACGCCGCCATCTCCTCGATATCCGCCGACATCGCATGATATGCCGCCGCATGACGCGGGTCCGCCTCCAGCCAAGCGTGGAACGCCGGCCAGTCGTCGAACGCGTCGCTGCCGGTCCGGACCACCCAGTCCAGTGCGGCCCCGTCCGGCGCGCGTGCGTCGATATCGTCATGCTCCGCCATCATGGCCTCCTATACGCGAAGACGGAGGCGATCGCGTACGCCCTTGAAGATTCAAGGTTCGTCATAACGTCGCTTTGCATCGATCATCGCGCGATAGGCCTTTCGCAGGTCGCCCTCGACGGTGCTGAGACTCACGCCGAACTCCGCCGCGACCGTCCGCTGCTCGATCCCGTCGATCCGGTGGCGACGGAATATCCGCGCGGCGCGGTCGCCGACCGACTGCAACGCGGTCTCCGCCAGCGCGGCCTGCTCGCGGGCGATCACGGCGCGTTCGGCGGACGGCTCCTCGGATCGGTCGAGCGACGGTCCCCCGTCGCTTCGGTCCATTCCCGATCGCGCTTTTCCGCCTGCCGCACCGCGCGGTGGCGATCGAGCATCAGGTTGTTCGCCATCCGGTACAGATACGACAGCGGCGACGCGATCGGCCCGGTCGGCGCGGTCTGGATCCGCATCCAGAGCTCGTGCAGCAGATCCTCCGCCGCGTCGCCCGCACCGAGCGACCGGAGAAACCGCAGCAGCGTGTCGCGGTTCGCGAGAAAAACGGCCTCAAGGCCCGAGGAGTCCATGTTCCGCCCGTGTCGATAGGCCGCCGATCGGCGCTCGACGGCGCCGTGTTCCCGGCGGGACTACAGCGCTTGGCGGAGAGACACAATCGGCCCGCCCGGCACCGTGTTACCGATGCAGCAACGTCCAGCCCTGCGGCAGATAGTCGGTCGACATGTAATAATAGAACAGGCACGTGCCGTCGCGGCGATAGGTCCCACCCTTGACGAGGCCGAGCGCGGTGGTGCCCTCGAACACCGGCGCGCCGCTGTCGCCGGCCTTGCACGTCGGCCCCTCGACCGCGACCCAGGTCGGCAGGCACGCGCCGCCGCACAGATCGCCCGCGGGCGCGAAATCGACCATCGCCACCACCGCACAGCTATAGCCGGTCCGCTCGCCGCGATGACACACGAAGTCGCCCGCCCGCGTGCTGGTGCGG
The DNA here is from genome assembly GCF_979253035.1 of Sphingomonas sp. AC411. NCBI lineage: Bacteria > Pseudomonadati > Pseudomonadota > Alphaproteobacteria > Sphingomonadales > Sphingomonadaceae > Sphingomonas > Sphingomonas sp. AC411. Next base: position 2,749,578 of record NZ_CEEDAQ010000001.1, read on the forward strand.
TAGCGCCACGTCGCGACGGGCCGCGCGAGCGTCTTGGCGGTGTCCGCATAGAACAGCGGCGCGTAGGCGACGCCCGGGGCGGTCGCGACGTTGACCTGCACGTCCTGATATCCCCAGCCCCATTGCCCGACGAACGCCAGCGGCCATTCCTCGCGGCTGCCGTCCGAAGGGCGCTTGCCGACATAGGAGAGCGTGTCCGGGCAATGCGCCGCGGTGACCACGCCGTTGCGCATCCCGTCGGACACGACGAAGCCGGTCGTGCAAGCATAGCGCTTGCCATCGACGGTACCGACCACGCGCGCCCCGCCCTCGATCGCGCCCCTGTCGATTGGTGCCGGGGCTACCTGGGTCACAACGGGAGCAGCCTCGACCTGCATGTCGACCGGCGGCCGATCGACGACATCGATGCGCACCGGCACGCCCGTCATCGCAGCGATCCGCGCGCGCAATTCGCCGTTCCGGTCGAGATCGGCGTCGGCGCTGGCGGTCATCACGACAAGCTCGCCGGTCCGCTGGTCCACGCCAAGTCCGGGCGGATGCGGCAGGGAGTCGCGGATCTTCGCCTGATAGGTGGTGATCGCGGCGAGTACCGCGTCGCGCGTCGCGGTGGCGCCGGTGCGGAAGACGATCGGGACGGTCATCCCGCCGGCGACGACCTGCTGGTCCGGCACGGGATCGGTGCCGGTCAGCAGTACGACGATCCGGTAGGTCGGCAGATGCTCGATCGCGATTCCGGCCCAGCGGTCCTTGAAGGTTTCGCGCAGCGCGTCGGTCGCCGGCACGCTGTCGCCCTGCGCACGCAGCCGCCGCAACGCCTCGTCGAACGGCACGCCGAACCGCCGCGCATATTCCGCCGCGTCCTGCATCAGCGCATCGACCGGCAATTGCACATGCGCCGCGCCACTCGCGGGCGGGAGAACGACCTGCGCGGCGGACGCGCTCCCCAAGGCAACCGCAAGCAGCGCGCTTGCCGTCCCGCGGATCAAAGACTTCAACATGCAAGGCGATCCTGGAGGCGTTGGGCGATCATGACCTGATACCGCCATGATCTGAACCGGTGCTTTCACGCAAGCGAAGCGGGGGTGTGCAAGCGAAGCTGAGCGGGCAAGCGATCGAGGTGATTGCGCGCGATCTCGCAAGCGTCCTATCAAGCACGCCATGAAGATCCTGCTCTCTGCCAGCCTCGCCGTGCTCGCCTTTGCGAGTGCCCCTGCCGCCGCCCGGCAACTCACCATCGACGACGTGACGATGCTCAGCCGCGTCGGTGCGCCGACCACGTCGCAGGACGGACGCTGGCTCGTCTGGGCGCAGCGCGAGACCGATCTCGCGGCGGACAAGGGGCGTTTCGACCTCTGGCGGCTCGACCTCGGCACGCCGGGCGCGACGCCGGTGAAGCTGCTCGCCGACCCACAGGTCAACGAGAACGACCCGCAGATCGTCGGCAGCACGGTGTATTTCACCTCGGACAAGGGCGGCGAGGATGCGGTCTGGTCGGTGCCCGTCACTGGCGGCACGCCGCGGCGCGTCACCAGCTTCAAGGGTGGGTTCAGCGGTTTCAAGGTCGCGCCGACCGGTGACAAGCTGCTCGTCTGGGCGGATCGCAAGCCGGGCGCGCCGAGCCTCGAGCCGGCGATGGTCAAGAAGGACCCGAACGCGGGGGCCGGGCGAACCTATGACCAATTGTTCGTGCGGCACTGGGATACATGGGCGGACGGCACGCGCTCGCAGCTGTTCGTGTTGCCGCTGACCGCCGCGGGTGCGACCGGTAACGGCGTTCCGCTGGTCGGCACGCTGGTCGGCGATGCGCCGTCCAAGCCGTTCGGCGGCGGCGAGGAAGTGTCGTGGAGCCCCGATGGCCGCACCGTCTATTTCGCGCTGCGCGAGGCCGGGCGGATCGAGGCGCTGTCGACCAATCTCGACATCTTCTCGGTCCCGGCGGACGGCTCGGCGGCCCCGGTCAACCTGACTGCGGCGAACAAGGCGACCGACAACCTCCCGACCGTCTCCCCAGACGGCCGCACGCTCGCGTTCTTTGCAATGCGGCGGCCCGGGTTCGAGGCGGATCGGCAGGTGCTGACACTGCGCGATATCGCCAGCGGCAAGACGGTGTCGCTGACCGAGCGCTGGGACCGGTCGGTCGGCTCGATCGCCTGGGCGCCCGATTCGAAGTCGCTCTACGTGACCGCGGACGACACGCAGGAGACGCCCTTGTTCCGCGTCGATGCGTCGAGCGGCGCGGTCACGCGGCTGACGCAGGAGGGCCATGTCGGCGCCGTCGCGATCACGCCGCGTGGGCCTGTGGTGGCGATCGACAGCCTCACCGCACCGGCCGATTTCTTTCGCCTGGGCACCGGCGCACCGCAGCGGCTGACGCAGGTCAACGCGACGAAGCTCGCCGGGATCGACATGCCGACCGTCACGCGGTTCAATTTCAAGGGCGCGAACGCCGACACCGTCTGGGGCTATGCGGTGAAGCCGTACGGTTCGACCGGCAAGGTCCCGATCGCCTACATGGTGCACGGCGGACCGCAGGGATCGAGCAACAACAGCTGGTCCTATCGCTGGAACCCCGCGGTGTTCGCAGGCGCGGGCTACGGGCTGGTCGCGGTCGATTTCCACGGGTCGACCGGCTACGGCCAGGGCTTCACCGATGCGATCAGCAACAATTGGGGCGGCTGGCCGCTCGAGGATCTGCAAAAGGGGCTGAAGGCCGCGACCGACAAGTTCGCGTGGCTCGATGCCGACAATGCCTGCGCGCTCGGCGCGTCCTATGGCGGCTACATGATGAACTGGTTCGAGGGGCAGTGGCCCGATCGCTTCAAGTGCATCGTCCAGCATGACGGCGTGTTCGACGCGCGCGCGATGGCGTACGAGACCGAGGAGCTCTGGTTCGACGAATGGGAACATGGCGGCAAGGCCTATTACGAGGACCCGCAGGCGTTCGAGAAATGGAACCCGGTCAATTACGTGGCGAAGTGGAAGACGCCGATGCTGGTGATCACCGGCGAGAAGGACTTCCGCATTCCGTACACGCAGGGGCTGGCGACGTTCACCGCGTTGCAGCGGCGCGGGATCCCGTCGCGGCTGCTGGTGAACCCGAACGAGAACCACTGGGTGCTCAAGCCGAAGAACTCGCGGCAATGGTATGGGGAAGTGTTGGGCTGGATGGACAGGTGGACGGGGAAGTAGGGAACTAATCTCTTCCCAAAGAGCCACCACCCCGGCGAATAACCACCACCCCGGCGAAGGCCGGGGCCCAATTGGGAAGGTCGCGGTAACTAAGGGCTGCTCGCCGTTACCTCCGTTCCCCGATTGGGCCCCGGCCTTCGCCGGGGTGGTTGGTGGTGGTAGTGTTTGTCCACGTAACCGACCTCGACGTGTTTCCCCGCGAAGGCGGGGACCCAGACTGGGCTCCCGCCTTCGCGGGAGAACAAGGAGGGCGCCCCCGGTCAGTGCGCCTTCTTGCCCTTCACCGCATGCAACCCCAGCGCGATCGCGCCGCCCAAGATCAACCCGACGATCCCCGAGAAGAACGCGTTCACCGCCCAGTTCACGACCCCTTCGCCACCGGCACCGCCGCCGCGGCGCTCTCGGCCGTGTGGTGGATCCAGTGCGGCACAGCGGTGAACCCGAAATCCTCGACCCCGTGGACGATGATCTGGCCGCCGACCCACACCATCGCCGCAGTCCCGATCACCGACAGCGCCGACATCACCAGCGGCATGCCCTTCACCAGCCCGCGCCCGAGCGCCTGCATCGCCGCGCCGTTGCGCTGCGCCAGATGCAGGCCGATGTCGTCCATCTTCACGATCAGCGCGACCACGCCGTACACCGCGATCGTGATGACGATGCCGACCAGCGCGAGCACGATCGCCTGTTCCCAGATCGGCTTGGTCGCGACGTCCGACAGCGCGATCACCATGATCTCCGCCGACAGGATGAAGTCGGTGCGGATCGCGCCCGAGACCTTCTGCGCCTCCAGCGCCTTCGGGTCGGTCGGCGCGTCGACCACCTCCTCGGCATGGCCGCCGCCGAACGCCTCGAGGATCTTCTCCGCGCCCTCGAAGCACAGATATGTGCCGCCAATCATCAGCAGCGGCGTCAGTAGCCACGGCGCAAACGCGCTCAACGCCAGCGCCGCCGGCAGGATGAAGAGCAGCTTGTTGCGGAACGAGCCGAGCGCGATCTTGCCGATCATCGGCAGTTCGCGCTTGGGCTCGAACCCGACCATGTAGCGCGGCGTCACCGCAGCATCGTCGACCACCACGCCGATCGCCTTGCTGCCCGCCTTGCTGGTCGCCGCGCCGATATCGTCGAGGCTGGCGGCGGCGAGCTTGGTGATCCCGGCAATGTCGTCGAGCAGTGCGACCAATCCTGTCGGCATCGATGTATCCTTTGCGTACGTTCACGCGCTCGGTAACGTGACAGGATTGTCATGCAACGGCTTTCGCACTTGCGGTAGTGCATGGCGCGCGGAATGGTTGCAGCCGACGCGACCCAAGCGACAGGACGAGCCATGACAGACGACTTCATCACGAACCTGCCCAAGGCGGAACTGCACCTGCACATCGAGGGCAGCCTGGAGCCCGAACTCATGTTCGCGCTGGCCGAGCGCAACAAGGTCGCGATCCCGTTCAAGAGCGTCGAGGACGTCCGCGCGGCCTACAGCTTCACCAATCTCCAGACCTTCCTCGACATCTATTATGCGGGCGCCGCGGTGCTCCAGACCGAGGAAGATTTCCGCGATCTCGCAGTCGCATATTTCGACCGGGTCGCGCAGGACGGCGTGGTCCACGCCGAGATCTTCTTCGATCCGCAGACGCACACGCATCGCGGCATTCCGTTCGACGTGGTCGCGCGCGGCCTGTTCGCGGGGATCGACGAAGCACAGGCCAAGCACGGCATGTCGGTCGGGCTGATCATGAGCTTCCTCCGCCACCTCGACGAGGAAGACGCGTTCAAGACGTTCGCGCAGGCGGAGCCGTGGCTCGATCAATTCATCGGCGTCGGGCTCGATTCGTCCGAGGTCGGCCATCCGCCGTCGAAGTTCGCGCGCGTCTTCGCGGCGTCGGCGGATGCCGGGCTGATGCTGTGCGCGCACGCCGGCGAGGAGGGCCCGCCCGCCTATATCCACGAGGCGCTCGATATCCTCCAGGTCGACCGGATCGACCACGGCAATCGCGCGCTGGAGGATCCGGCCTTGGTCGCACGGCTGGCGCGCGATGCGATGACGCTGACGGTGTGTCCGCTGTCGAACGTCGCGTTGCGCAACGTCGACCGGCTCGAGAACCACCCGATCGACCGGATGCTCGATCTCGGCCTGCGCGCGACGATCCATTCGGACGATCCGGCCTATTTCGGCGGCTATATCGGCGAGAATTTCCGCCAGACCGCGCGCGCGAAAATCTCTCGCGCGAGCAGGTGGTGACGCTCGCCCGCAACAGCTTCCTCGGCAGCTTCCTCGACGACGAGGCGCTCAGCGGCCATCTCGCGACGCTGGATGCATACGTTAAAGCGCATCCGTGATCGGCCGTTTCCTCGCGGTCTTCGAGCCGTTCATCCTGATGCTGCTCGGCACCGTCGTGCTGGCGAGCCTGTTGCCGGCGCGCGGCGAGATGGCGACGATCGTCGGCTACGCCGCGGATATCGGCATCGTCCTGCTGTTCTTTCTCCACGGCGCGAAGCTGTCGCGTGACGCGATTCTGTCGGGATTGCGCAACTGGAAGCTGCACCTCGCGGTGCTGGCCGTGACCTTCGTCGCCTTCCCGCTGTTCGGTCTAGGGCTCAGCGCACTGCCGTTCGTGAATGGGCCGCTCGCCGCCGGGCTGCTGTTCCTGACGCTGCTGCCCTCCACCGTGCAGTCGTCGATCGCCTTCACCGCGATCGCCCGCGGCAATGTCGCCGCCGCGGTGTGCAGCGCGTCGTTCTCCAACCTGCTCGGCATCCTGATCACGCCCGCGCTGGTAGCTCTGCTGATGAACGCATCGGGCAGCGCCGGGATTTCGATCGAGAGCATCGAGGCGATCGTCCTGCAACTGCTCGTGCCGTTCGTCGCGGGGCATCTGCTGCGTCCGTGGATCGGCGCGTGGGTCACCCGGCGGAAAGCGATGCTCACTATGGTCGATCGCGGCTCGATCCTGCTAGTCGTCTACAGCGCGTTCGGGGCGGCGGTGGTCGAAGGGCTGTGGACCAAATTGTCGATCGGCGACCTGATCCTGATCGGCCTGCTCTGCGCCGCGCTGCTCGCGTTCGTCCTGGCGCTCACCTTCGCGGTCGCGCGGCTGATGAAACTGCCGCGCGAGGACGCGATCGTGCTGCAATTCTGCGGGTCGAAGAAGAGCCTCGCATCGGGGGTGCCGATGGCCGGCGTGCTGTTCCCCCCGCGCAGGTCGGCGTGATCCTCCTACCACTGATGCTGTTCCACCAGCTGCAACTGATCGCCTGCGCGGTGATCGCGCGCCGCTATGCCGAGAGCGCCCCACGCGATACTGCCCTGGGTTAACACTCTAAACCCTTGCCGGTATTTGCTTTGTTCCACCGGTAGCGGCATGGTCGGGGTGCTATCACGAGAGTTTTCAGTTCATGAGCGTGCCGAGCGATACTGCCATCCCCGCCGCGGACGTGGGGCTGGACCTGACCGCGTGCGACCGCGAGCCGATCCACATCCCGGGCGCGATCCAGCCGCACGGCCTGTTGCTGGTCGCCGACGCCGCGACCCTCGCGATCGTCGCGGGGGCCGGCGATATCGAGGCGCGGCTGGCCGACGACTGGCTGGGGCGAGACCTGTCCGCGCTGTTGGCGCAGGATATCGCGGCGCTGTTCGCGACCAGCGAGACGGTCGCCGGAGTCGCGCTGGCCGGCGCGCCGGTGACCGGGGCTTCCGAACACTTCGACGTCACGCTCCACCGCAGCGCGGATCACGTGCTGGTCGAGCTCGAACCCGTCGCGGGCGTGCCGGTCACCGCCGCGGCGATGCTCGGCCGGCTCAACGCGATGGCGATGACGTTCGAACGCGCCGGCAATCTCCAGGCGCTGTGCGAGCGCGCGGCAATCGCGTTCCGGCAATTGACCGGGTTCGACCGCGTCATGGTCTACCGCTTCCTTGACGACGAGGCGGGACGCGTGATGGCGGAGGACAAGGTGTCGGGCCTCGGCACCTTCCTCAACCACCACTTCCCCGCCTCGGACATCCCCCGGCAAGCGCGCGCGCTGTATGTGCGCAACCGGACGCGGACAATCCCGGCGATCGACTATGCGCCTGCGGTGCTGCGACCGGCCGGCTTCGAGACGCTCGATCTCAGCGATGTCGCGCTGCGCAGCGTGTCGCCGATCCACCTGCGCTATCTCGCCAATATGGGGGTCGCGGCGTCGGCATCGATCTCAATCGTCAAGGACGGCCTGTTGTGGGGCATGATTGCCTGCCATCACGGATCGCCGCGCGTGCTGACCCCCGATATCCGCGCGGCCTCCTCGACCCTGGCGAGTGGCCTCGCCCGCCAGATCCGCGCGAAGGAGGAGGCCGAGACCTACCGCGAACGGCTCCGGCTGCGGGCGGCGGAAGACGCGGTCATTCCGAAGCTCGCGACCGACCCGCCCCGCGCAGCATCGTCACCGCACTGCGCGACGATCTGCGGCGGATGCTGGACGGCGACGGCTTCGCGTTCGTCGACGGCGCGGTGGTGGCGATGCACGGCCTGTGCCCCGCCGAGGAGGACGTGCTCGACCTGGCGGAATGGGCGGTCACGCAGAACGGGATCGAGCCGTTCGCGACGCACGAACTGCCCTCGCTCTATCCCCGCGCCGAAACCTACAGGGCGGCCGCCAGCGGCGTGCTCGCGCTCCCGCTCATCGATGAAGGCGCGATGCTGTTGTGGTTCCGCGCCGAGCAGATCGAGGAAGTCGAATGGGCGGGCAATCCGCACAAGGCGGTTTCGGTCGATCCGAACGCGGTGCTGACGCCCCGCACGTCGTTCGAGTCCTGGACGCAGGCGGTCAGCGGTCGATCGCGGCGCTGGACCCGCGAGGAGATCGAGGCGGCGCACCGTCTGCGCCGGGCGTTCCACGACGCGCACGTCAACCAGCGGCTTCGTCTTCTCAACGGCGACCTGCAACGCACGCTCGCCGACAAGGACATCCTGATCGCGCAGAAGGACGTCCTGATGAAGGAGGTCAATCACCGCGTCCAGAACAGCCTCCAGCTGGTCGCCGCGTTCCTGTCTCTCCAGGCGAAATCGTCGGACGACGCAAAGGTGAAGGAGCATCTCGCCGAGGCGCAGGCCCGGCTCGCGGCGGTCGCGCTGGTTCACCGTCGCCTGTACCGCGACGATCAGGTCGAGTCGGTCGACCTGTCGCGCTATCTCGAGGAGCTGACCGACGACATGAAGACCTCGCTCGGCGAGGATTGGGCAGCGCGGATGAGCCTGGATCTCGCGCCGATCCTGGTCGCGACCGATCGCGCGGTGAACATCGGGCTGGTGCTGACCGAACTGGTGATCAACGCGAGCAAATATGCTTATGAGGGTCGCGCTGGACCGATCGAGATCGTGCTGGAACAGCATCGCAACCGGCTACGCCTGATCGTCGCGGACCAGGGCGTCGGCAAATCGGGCACGCGCGAGGGCTTTGGCAGCCGAATGATGAAGGCGGTCGTCGCCGGACTGTCCGGCACGATCGAACAGGACGACAACATGCCCGGCCTGCGTGTCATCCTGACCGCGCCGATCGAGGATATGCGCTGACGTCCCGTCCGTTGCGAACGAAACGCCAGCGCAACCGCCTCACCAGTTGAAGCGGAGCGATCCGACGACGGTCCGCGAGGCACCGAAGTAACAGCTGTTGACGAAGAAACAGCTGGCGATGTGGCGCTTGTCGAACAGGTTCGCGACGTTCGCGGTCAGGCTCATGCCCTTGAGCGAGTCGTCGAACTTGCCGAGATCATAGCCGAGTACCGCGTCGACCAGCACATAGCCCGGCGACTGGAACCGGGTGGTGAGCGTCTGGCCTGCCGCCACGCGCGTGGCGGTGCCGTCCGACTTGCCGACATAGCGGACGCCGCCGCCGATGTTGACCCCCGACAGCGCGCCGCCGCCGCCGCCGCCGCGTGACAGGTCGTAATTGACGAAGCTCGATGCGCTCCATGTGGAGATACCGAGCGGCTTGGTGCCGGTGACGCCGCTGAGCTGATCGCCGGTGCCGACGACCGGCGTGCCCTGCGTGACCTCGGGATCGGTATAGGTGCCCGCGACCGTGACCGTCAGGCCCGGTGTGATCTCGCCGCGCCCGTCGAGTTCGATCCCGCGGACTGCGACTTCGCCGATCTGGATAGAGAAATTGGGGTTGGCGGGATCGGTCGTTGGTACGTTCTGGCGACGCAGATCGAAGGCCGAAAACGTGAACAGCGCGCTGGTGCCGCGCGGCTGGTATTTCAGGCCTGCTTCGTACTGGCGACCGGTGACGGGCACGAACGCTGCGCCGTCGAACGCGGTGCCGGTCTGCGGCTCGAAGCTTTCCGAATAGCTGACGAAGGGTGCCAGGCCGAACTTGGTCTCGTACAGCGCGCCGAGGCGTCCGGTGAACGCGGTTTGGTGAAGCCGGGTCACGCCGCTGGCCGCCCCTGCCGGCGCGTTGCGGTTCACGCTCGTCTGGTCGTACCAGTCGTAGCGCCCGCTCGCGATCAGTTGCAGCCCGCCGATCGCGATCTGGTCCTGCACATAGGCGCCGACCTGGTCGATCTTGCGGAAATTCCGCGTCTGCGTCAGCGGGAAAGTAGGCTGCACCCCGCCATAGACCGGCGCGAACAGGTTCAGATTCGGGATGCTGGTCGCCGGATCGGCAGTGACGCCGGTGTTGAACTGCTGGTCGTTATTGCCCTGGTTGTTCTGCCAGTCGACGCCGGCGAGCAGCGTGTGCTGCAAAGGCCCGGTCGCGAACTTGGCGGTCGCGTGATTGTCGATCGTGATCGTCCGGAACGACTCGTCGGACCCGCCCCCGCCGCGCACGATCGTCGAGAAATCGGTGTTGCGATTGGCGCCCGTGCCGGTCGTGGCGAACGCCGAGAGGTAAATCTGGCGATAGTGGAGATCGACGTCGAGGTAGCGCGCACTCGTCGCCCAGCTGAGGCTGTCGTTAAAGTCGTGACGGAACAGCAGCGTCGCCGACTTCTGCTTTCGATCGAACGCTTCGTACGCTGGCTCGCTCACGTTGAAGTCGGTCGCGAACTGCCCGGACGGGTTGGTGAGTGCCGACCCATAGACCGGCACGCCGCTATACGACGCCGATTCCGGATCGCGCTGGTAATTGAGGATCAGGGTCACGCTGGTCGCCTCGTTGGGCGCAAAGGTCAGCATCGGTCGTGCGTAATAGCGCCGGTTGCCGGTCATCGCGACGAACCCGTCCGACCGCTCCGCACCTGCGATCACGCGGAACAGCCATTTGTGATCCTTGTCGAGCGGCTGATTCACGTCGATCGCGCTGCGCAACAGGTTGAAATTGCCGCCCGCCAACTCGATCCGCCCGCCGAGTTCGCCATAGGGGACCTTGCCGGTCAGGTTGACCAGTCCGCCTGGCGTGGAGTTGCCATACAGGACCGAGGCCGGCCCCTTTAACACGTCGACGCGTTCGACGAGGTGGAAGTCGATCTGCGGCGTGGAATAGACCCCGCCTAGCAGACGCATGCCGTCCATATACTGGCCCGGCGCAAAGCCGCGGACGTAGAGCTGGTCGTAGCGGGTGGCGACGTTGCCACGCTGGTTCGGCGAGACGCCCGCAACATAGCCGAGCGCCTGGTTGATCGACAGCGCGTTGCGGAGCGTCAGTTCCTTTTCGTCGATGCTGGTGATGACCTGCGGCGTGCGAATCAGCGGCGTCTCGGTCTTGGTGCCGGTGCTGCCGGTCTTGCGAATGCGCTCGCCGCTGACGACGATCTCGTCGCTGCGAGTCTGCGTATCGTCGTCGGTCGGCGCCGCATCGCGAGCCGTGGTCGGCGCCGACGCCGCCGTAAGATCTGCCGCGAACACCGGCGTTCCGACGCTGCCTAGAGCCGTCCCCAGCAGCATCCCCCTATAAATCGTCCCCGCATTGCGCCGTCCACTTTTGATATTGATAATGACTCGCAAAGGCCGCTAAAGACGGTTTGCACGCACCGCAAGGAAAAATGACAGAATGTTCATGCACGGTCGGATCCTGAAACCCGGCCCATTCCCCAAGGGCCGGACAGTCCGTCCAGTGGTCTGGATCATGGCGTTGCGGAGCACGACCGCGCTGTTCGGCGGCTATGCCGCGGCGGCAGTGCTGGCGACGTTGCTCGCCCGCCTGCTCCCGATCGCGCGCGTCGAAGCAACGAGCTGGGGCATGATCCTGTCGTTCGCGATCTATGCAGGCATCGCCCTCTGGTGTTTCCATGAACACCGCGTTTTGCGGGTCGCAGCGCTCGTGTGGGGAATCGCACTGGTCGGCGGCGGCTTACTCTGGCTGCTCGGCGTTCGTCCGTGAGTTCGGCTGCGAGAACCACCTTGCGACAGAGCATGGCATGGATCCACGGCTGGCTGGGCCTGCTGGCGGGTTGGATCCTGTTCGCCATGTTCCTGACCGGGACGGCGAGTTATTTCCGGCCCGAGATCACGCAGTGGATGCAGCCGGAATTTCGCGCGAAGCCCGTCACCGGCGCCCACGCCGCCGAGACCGCGGTGGCGCACATGCAGCGTGTCGGCGCGGACGATCTGCAATGGTACATCTACCTCCCGGATGCCCGCACCGCGGTGACGCGGGTCTTCGAACAGCGCAAGCCGGACCCCAAGGCTCCCAGGCGGCGCGCACCCGAAATCGTGCTCGATCCCGCGACCGGCGATGTCGTGCGTGCGCGCGAGACCCGCGGCGGCGAGCATTTCTATCGCTTCCATTTCCAGCTGCAATTGCCGCATCCTTGGGGGCGCTGGCTCGCCGGGCTGTGCGCGATGTTCATGCTCGGCGCGATCGTGTCGGGCGTGATCACGCACAAGCGGATCTTCGCCGACTTCTTCACGCTGCGCTGGAACAAGGGGCAGCGCAGTTGGCTCGACGCGCATAACGTCTCGGCGGTGCTGGCGCTGCCGTACCACGCGATGATCACCTATACCGGGCTGATCACGCTGGTGGCGATGTACATGCCGTGGCCGGTCAACGCGAACTACGCCCAGCCCGCCGATTTCGCGCAGGCGGCGTTCGGCACGCCGACCGAGCGCGAGGCGCAGGGCGTGGCCAAGCCGCTGGTGGCAATCGGTCCTCTGGTCGCGGATGCCGAGCGACGCTTCGGTGCGCGGGTCGCGACCCTGGTGGTGCGCAACCCGAACGACGCCGCGAGCACGGTCACGCTGTACCGCCATGCGAACGCCTCGCTCAACGGACGTGGTCCGTCGGTCACGTATGCGGGCAGCGACGGGCGGTTCCTCGAGGGCACTGGCGGCGTCGGGCCTGCGCTCGCCACCGCCGGCGTGATGCTGGGGCTGCACGTCGCGCAGTTCGCGGGGCCGGCGTTGCGCTGGGCGTATTTCGTGCTCGGTCTCACCGGTGCGGCTATGGTCGGGACCGGGCTGCTGCTATGGACTGCCAAGCGTCGCAAGCCGGGCGCGACGCCGTTCTTCGGGCTGAAGCTGGTCGAGCGGCTGAACATCGGTGTCATCGCCGGCCTGCCGATCGGGATGGCCGCCTACCTCCTCGCCAACCGCCTGATCCCCGCCGACGCCGCGAACCGCGCCGACGCAGAGGTCGCCACGATGTTCTGGATATGGGGCGCCGTTGCGGTGTTGCAGGTGTTGCGACCAGCACGCCGCGCGTGGACCGAAGGGTTCGCGATCGGCGCCGCGGCGTTCGCCGCGATCCCGGTGGTCGATACGCTGACGACGTCGCGCGGATTGCCGGAATCGATACTGACCGGCGACACGCTCTTCGCGGCATTCGATTTCGCCATGCTCGCGATTGCCGCGATGCTTGCGCTCGGCGCGTGGCGCTCCGCGCGGAGCCGGCCCGTCGCGAAGATCCGCAAACCACAATCGGAGACCGTTCATGCTTGAAGCCACGATACTGTGCTTCTTCGGCTGGCTGCTGTTGGCGGCGACCTCCTTCCGGTATCGCCGCGACCTGGGGATCGCCGCGCCGTCAGCGATCCGCGCGCTACGCCTCGTCGCCGCGCTCGTGCTTACGGCCGCGCTGTTCCACTGCGGCGCACCGCTGACCGGCGAGCGTTTCGTGCGATTCCTCGGCGCGGCGTCGATTGCCGGCGTCGCGCTGGTGATGCTGCTGTCGTTCAAGCCGGCCGAGACGATGCAGCCGGTCCGGATCGCGTTGAAGGCAGTGCGTCCGCGGCGTTAGATACTGCGGCGGGACCGGGCGTGATCCGGTGGCGTTTCGGGGAGGCGGCGTCCAATCGACGCAAGCTCCAAGGAAGGACACTGCCTTGCGCCGAACCAGACCCCTCTTCACCGGGTTCTGTGCGACGGCGCTGGCTGCTTTGAACCGAGACCGGCGCGTAGAGCTCAACATCGTCGCCCAACTCGCGCAGTATCGCCGCGAAGGGTGCGACCACGCTGGCGATAGCGCGGCTAGAGGCTGCCTCTGCCGCCCCACCTACGCGGGAATAGGAATGAGCCGGGGCGGCCTAGCACGGCCCGACCCTGTACCGTTCGCGGTTACCGTTCGCGCGTCGCGGCGAAGCGGATCTTCGCATAGCGCTCGGCGATGTAGTTCACTTCCCAGGCGCTTTTGGCGAGGAACACCGGGTTGCCGTCGCGGTCCTTGGCCATCGCGCCGCGGTTGATCTCGGCGAAGGTCTTCAGCTCCAGCGGATCTTCCGCCGAGATCCAGCGCGCCGTCTCGTACGGTGCGGGCTCGAGCCCCGCCGCGACCTTGTACTCGGCGTCGAGGCGCGAGAGCAGCACTTCGAGCTGGAGCTGCCCGACCACGCCGATGATCCAGTTCGAGCCGATGTCGGGGTAGAACACCTGAGTCACCCCTCCTCGGCCATATCGTCCAAGGCCTTGCGCAACTGCTTGGTCTTGGTGAAATCCTTCAGCACGACGCGGCGCAGGATTTCGGGGGCGAAGTTGGGCAGGCCGGTGAAGCGGATCGCCGCCTTCTCGCTGAGCGTGTCGCCCACCCGCAACGTGCCGTGGTTGGGGATGCCGATGATATCGCCGGGGAACGCCTCGTCCGCGAGCTCGCGGTTCTGCGCGAAGAACAGGATCGGGGAATGCACCGCGATCGGCTTGCCGTGGCCGGTGGGCGTCAGCTTCATGCCGCGTTTGAACACACCCGAGCAGAGCCGCATGAACGCGATCCGGTCGCGGTGGTTGGGGTCCATGTTGGCCTGCACCTTGAACACGAAGCCGGTGACTTCGGGCTCGTCGGGCGAGATGGGGGCGGGCTCGGCGGGCTGCGCGCGTGGTGGCGGGGCGTAGTCGGCGAGGGCGGCGATCAGTTCGGCGACACCGAAGTCCTTGAGCGCCGAGCCGAAATACACCGGCGTCAGATTGCCCGCGCGATAGGCCTCCGGGTCGAAGCTCGAATAGCCGCCCTGTGCGAGTTCGGCTTCGTCGTTCAGGCGGATCATCGCTTCGGGGCTGAGGATCTTGGCGAGTTCGGGATCGTCGATGCCGGTGAACGGGATCGCCTTGCCCATGAACTCGCGGCTGTCGCCTTCGGGGCGGCTCAGCGTGTTGGCGTAGAGGTCGTAGACGCCCTCGAACTCGCCGCCCATGCCGACCGGCCAGCTCATCGGGCAAACGTCGAGCTGGAGCATCTCCGCCACCTCGTCGAGCAGCGAGAACGGATCGCGGCCCTCGCGGTCGACCTTGTTGACGAAGGTAATGATCGGCACGTTGCGCAGACGGCAGACCTCGAACAGCTTCCGCGTCTGCGGCTCGATGCCCTTGGCGGCATCGATCACCATGACCGCCGAGTCGACCGCGGTCAGCGTGCGATACGTGTCCTCGGAGAAGTCTTCATGGCCCGGCGTGTCGAGCAGGTTGAAGGTTATCCCCTGGCGCTCGAACGTCATCACCGACGAGGTGACCGAGATGCCGCGCTGCTGCTCGATCTTCATCCAGTCGGAGCGCGCGCGGCGGGTCTGGCCGCGCGCCTTCACCTCGCCGGCGAGATGGATCGCGCCGCCGAAATAGAGGAGCTTTTCGGTGAGCGTGGTCTTGCCGGCATCGGGATGCGAGATGATCGCGAAGGTGCGGCGGGGGAATTGGGTCATGGCGTGGTCCGGGGCGCGAGTTTGGGCTCGCTTGGAAAAAGAAGGTTAGGCCGGGTTAGGCCAAGATGCAGTCCGCGCGCGATGCGGTGGGATGCAGTTGGAAAACGCGGCGGGCTTGGCGCCGCTCTTGGCAGATGTGGGGCGTGTAGGACAGAGGGGCTTGGAGCGGGGGTGATGTTGCTTTGCTGAGGAACCCGCCCTTTCTATTCGGAGCGAACGCCGGCCTTGCCTGAAACGGAGCGCTCTCCCTCCCTGGAAGGGAGGGGTTGGGAGTGGGTCGGTCAGCTTGAGCCGCGACCGTGCCTTGATGCGGAAACCTACCCACTCCCTGCCCCTCCCTTTCAGGGAGGGGAGCCCGTCAGTGCTCGGCGGCCAACGTCACGCTCATGGTGATGCTCTTCGTGTCGCCCGCCGCGATCTCGAACACACCGGGCTTGGCGCGATAGTCGCCGGTATAACCTTCGGGGTCGGCGATGCCGTGCCAGGGCTCGACACAGACGTAGGCCGCGCCGGGCTTGGTCCAGATGCCGAGCTTTGGGGTGTCGGGGAAGGCGATCTTCAGCTGCGGGCCAGTCTTCGCGCCATAGGTGACGGCGTCGGAGTGGATCGGGTCCCAGACCAGCGCATCCTTCGCGAACAGGTCGTCGCGCAACACGATCACGCGGTCCTCTACCGGCGAGGGGCGTTCGTCGACGGCGATCTGGCCGTCGGGGCTGATCGCCTTGAGCTTGCCGGGTTCGTCGGCGTCGAACGTGATGCGGTGGTCTGCGCGCGCCTCGCCGTAAGGAAGCGGCCAGGCGAAGGCGGGGTGGAAGCCGAAGCTCGCCGGCATCGGCGCGTCGCTGCGGTTGTGGATGCGCGCCTCGATCGCGAGCGTCGCGCCGTCGAGCGTGAAGACGATGTCGACGGCGAAGGCGAAGGGGTAGGCGGCGCGCGTTTCTTCGCTGTCCGAGAGGCGGAAGGTGGCGGAGGTTTCGGTCTGCGCGATGACCTCGAACGTCGAGTGGCGGGCGAAGCCGTGCTTCTGCATCGGGTAGGCCTGACCGTCGAGGCGGATGACGCCTTCGTTGACGACGCCCACGACCGGGAAGAGGATCGGCGCGTGGCCGGTCCAATAGGCCGGGTCGGCATTGGTCATCAACTCGCGGCCATCGGCGTCGTGGAGGTGGGTGAGTTCGGCACCGTGCGGGTTTATCTTGGCGGTCAGGTGGGTGTTGGCGATGGTGATCAGGTCGGTCATGGGGTTCCTTCCGTGGGCCTCAAACGCGCGAGGCTTTAAAACGCTCACCAAACCACCCGCGCACCACCCCGGCGGAGGCCGGGGCCCAATGGGAGGTCTTGCCAACGACGTGCATCGCTCCGTTACGTTGGCCTTTCCACTTGGGCCCCGGCCTTCGCCGGGGTGGTGTGAGGCCGCCAGCGCGTGCCCTCACCCTCGCCGCCTTAGGCATCTCTCCCTCTCCCCTTGGGGGAGAGGGAAGGGGCCCGCGGCTGCTTGGCCGTGGGAAGGGTGAGGGCACGCTTATACGCGCAGGCTCGCGCCTTGCTTGGCGGCCGCCGCTACTACCTTGTCGGCCACGGCCTTGAGTTCCTCGTCGGTGAAGCTCTTGGCGGTCGGTTGCAGGACGATCTCGACGGCTACCGACTTGTGGCCGTCTTCCACCCCTGCCCCGGTGAACACGTCGAACACGCGGGCGGAGACGATCGCAGCCTTGTCGGCAGCCTTGACCGCGCGGACGAGCGTGTCGGTGGCGAGCGCCGCCGGTACGAGGAAGGCGAAGTCTCGGCGGACGGCTTGGAGCGCGGGGGCGTGTAGGCCTGGCGGGTGAAGCCGGTTGCCCGCTTGGGGGATCGCGTCGAGGTAGAGTTCTACCGCCGCGACCGCGCCATCGAGGTCGAACGCTTTCAGCACGGAAGGGTGGAGCATGCCGAAGCTTGCCAACACCGTCTTGGGGCCGAGGCGGAGCGTGCCCGACTGGCCGGGGTGCCATGCGTCGCCTGCCTCTCCCATCACTTGCAGGTTATCAACCGGCGCGCCCGAGGCTGCGAGCAGTGCAAGCGCTTCGGCTTTGGCGTCGTAGGCATCGAAGCTGGCGGCCTTGCCCTCGCGCCAACCGCGGGGGCGGCGGTCGCCGGCGAGGACTACGCCGAGTGTCGCACGTTCGGCATCCGCGAGGTAGCGGCGGCCGATCTCGAACAGGCGGACGCTCTGCTGACCTCGCTTCAGGTTGCGGCCGGTCGCGGCGAGCAGGCCGGGGAGCAGCGAAGGGCGCATGACCTTGAGGTCTTCGCTGATCGGGTTGGCGAGCGTCCAGGCGCCGCCGCCGAACGGCGCGGCTTCGGCTTCGGAGAGGAAGCTCCAGGTTACCGCTTCGTCGAGGCCACGGGCTGCGGCAGCCCTGCGCGCGCGCCGTTCGAGCTTCTGCTCGGGCGTGGCGGTCGGCTTGGCGACGCCGGGCATGCGCGGGAGCGGCGTCGAGGGAATAGTGTCGATACCCTCGATCCGGACGACTTCCTCGACGAGGTCGGCGGGGCCGTCGACGTCGCGGCGCCAGGTCGGGATGGTGACCGGCCATTTGCCTTCGATCGTCGAGAACAGCGCGTCGCTGAACGCATCGGCGGACTTGATCGCGCCGATCGTGAAGCCGAGCGACAAGAGGGTACGCGCCTGGCGTTCGGGGGCGACGTGGAGGCCACCT
The DNA here is from genome assembly GCF_979253035.1 of Sphingomonas sp. AC411. Lineage (NCBI taxonomy): Bacteria > Pseudomonadati > Pseudomonadota > Alphaproteobacteria > Sphingomonadales > Sphingomonadaceae > Sphingomonas > Sphingomonas sp. AC411. The sequence goes on from NZ_CEEDAQ010000001.1 coordinate 2,767,506, forward strand.
AGGTCTGCGCTGAGGCGTGGGTCGTAGTGGATCACGCGGGGCTCGAGCGGGGTTCGCCCGAGCGGGTGACGTCGCTGGCCGTGCCGCCGCAGATGTGGAGGACGAGCGCGGTGGCGATCGCGAGGCCGTCTTCGAGGAACGCGGGGTCGACGCCGCGTTCGAAGCGGCTGCGCGCGTCGGAGGTGAGCGTGAGCTTCTGGCCGGTGCGGGCGATGTGGTCGGGATCGAAATAGGCGCATTCGATCAGCACGTCGGTGGTGGCCGCGGAGACGCCCGAATGCTCGCCGCCCATGATGCCGCCGATGTCGTGCACGGCCGCGTCGTCGGCGATGACGGTCATGGTCGCGTCGAGCGTGTACGTCTTGCCGTTGAGGGCTACGACCTGTTCGCCGTCCTTGGCTTTCCGCGCGACGAGGCCGCCGGAGAGTTTGGCGCGGTCGTAGACGTGCAGCGGACGGCCGAGGTCGATCATCAGATAGTTGGTGATGTCGACGAGCGCGGAGATGGGCTTCTGGCCGATCGCGAGCAGGCTGCGGCGCATCCACTCGGGGAGTCGCCGTTGGTCACGCCGGTGACGGTCTGGGCGAAGAAGGCGGGGCAGCCTTCTGGGTCTAGGGTTGCGACATCGGGTCCGGATCCAGTCGTTGCTCCGTCATTGCCGCGACGGCGGGGATCGAGTTCGCCGTCTGCCCCTGCCGCACCTTGGGTCCCGGCCTCCGCCGGGATGACGGAGGGGTGGAGGCGGGAATGACCAGTGGCGTGAGCGTGCCGAGGCCGGCGGCGGCGAGGTCTCGGGCGATGCCGCGGACGCCCATGCAGTCCTGGCGGTTGGGGGTGATCGCCACGTCGATGACCGAGTCGGTGAGGCCGGCATAGTCGGGGTACGGCGTGCCGATCGGCGCGTCTTCGGGCAGTTCGATGATGCCGTCGTGATCCTCACCAAGTTCCAGTTCGCGCGTCGAGCACATCATGCCGTTGGACTCGACCCCGCGTATGCTGGCGAGCTTGAGCGTGACGTCGAGGCCGGGGACGTACGCACCGGGCGCCCCGAACACGCCGACCAGGCCGGCGCGGGCGTTGGGCGCGCCGCAGACGACTTGGAGCGGGCCGTTACCGGCGTCGACCGACAGGATCTGTAGCTTGTCGGCCTGCGGGTGGCGTTCGGCGGTGAGGATCTTGGCGATCTTGAACGCGGCGAGCTTCTCGCCGGGGTTCTCGACGCTTTCCACTTCGAGGCCGATGCGGGTGAGCGCCTCGACGATCTGGTCGAGCATGGCGGTCGTTTCGAGGTGCTGCTTGAGCCAGCTGAGGGTGAACTTCATGCGCCGACTCCGCCGGACAAGGTGGGGACGTCGAGGCTCGAAAAGCCGTAATGCTTGAGCCAGCGGATATCGCCGTCGAAGAACGGGCGGAGGTCGTCCATGCCGTATTTGAGCATCGCGAGGCGGTCGATCCCGCAGCCGAACGCGAACCCCTGCCATTCGTCGGGGTCGAGCCCGCAGGCTTCGATGACTTTCCGGTGGACCATGCCCGAGCCGAGGATCTCGAGCCAGCCATCGGGCTCGGCGCCGCCGACGACGCGCTTGCCCTTCACCAGCGTGTAGCCGACGTCGATCTCGACCGACGGCTCGGTGAACAGGAAGTAGCTGGGGCGCAGGCGGAGCACGATGTCGTCGCGCTCGAAGAACGCCTTCACGAAGGTCTCCAGCGTCCATTTCAGGTGACCGAGCGTGATGCCCTTGTCGATCACGAGGCCCTCGACCTGGTGGAACATCGGCGTGTGCGTCGCGTCGGAGTCGGAGCGGTAGGTGCGGCCGGGGGCGATGATGCGGATCGGGGGTTTTTGCGACAACATCGTGCGGATCTGGACGGGCGAGGTGTGGGTGCGGAGGAGCGTCCGCTTCGTGCGGGCCGCGTCGTCGGCAAAGCCGTCGCCGTCGGACGACGGGCTTTGCCCGTCGCCGGCCGTTCTCACCTGCGGCTCGAAATAAAGGTGTCGTGCATCGCGCGCGCGGGGTGCGTTTCGGGAATGTTGAGCGCGGTGAAATTATGCCAGTCGGTTTCGATCTCGGGGCCGGTGGCGACTGCGAAACCCAGGTCGGCGAAGATTTCGGCGAGTTCGTCCATGACCTGGCTGACCGGGTGGATCGTGCCGGCGGGCGTGGCGTCCGCGGGGAGCGTCATGTCGAGCGTTTCGCTGGCGAGGCGCGCGTCGAGCGCGGCGCGTTCGAGCGTGGCCTTGCGCTCGGCGATGCCGTTGGCGACGGCCTCGCGGAGACCCTGGATCTGCGGGCCTTGGACGAGGCGTTCTTCGGGCGTCATCTTGCCGAGCGTCTTGAGCAGCGCGGTGATCGTGCCCTGCTTGCCGAGCGCCTCGACCCGGCACGCATCGAGCGCGTCGAGCCCGGATGCGGCGGCGATCGCCGTCAGCATGTGATCGCGCATCTGGTTCAGGTCTTGCGTCACGTCATACTCCCAGGGCGGGTTCGGTCAGGCGGGGCAGCCCGAGGCCGATACCCAGATCATCCCAATTTTCGTTGCGCGCTTCGATCAGGTCGATCTTCCACGCCCTTCGCCAGTCCTTCAGCCGCTTCTCGCGAACGATCGCGGCCTCCATCGTGTCGAACATCTCGTAATAGGCGAGACGCTTGATGCCGTACCGGCGAGTGAAGCCGGGGATCAACCCCTCTCGGTGCTGAACGAGCCTTGCGAGCAGATTCGAGGTGACGCCGATGTAGAGCGTGCCGTGGCGGCGGGAGTGGAGGATGTAGACGCACGGCTGGAAGGTTTCGCGCATTTCGTGCTCCCCTTTTGCCCGCTCGATCGCTGTGGAGCGCAACAAAGCGTGACACTCCAAAACCCCGTCATCAAAGCCCCGTCATCCCGGCGGACGCCGGGACCCACGGTAGCGGGCCGGGTGATGGTAGCACGTTATCGCTGGGTCCACCGTAACCATGGGTCCCGGCGTTCGCCGGGATGACGGATGGGGTTTGGGCGGAACGGAGGTTTGGATCGAGGTTGGGGATCGGGATCGGGATCGAAGCCCGCTTGAGCTTGAGCTTGAGCTTGAGCTGCGAAACCACGCGTTCCTCTAGCGCTCCCCCAACCCCGAACGCAGAAAGGGCGCCGGTGGTCTCCCACCGACGCCCCCCGAACCTCACCTCAGTCGCGGATTACGCGGCCTGGGGAGAGCCGCCTTCACCTGGGCGACGATGGCGCTGAATGCAGCGCCCTCGTGCATGGCGATGTCGGCCAGGACCTTCCGGTCGAGTTCGATCCCCGCAAGCTTCACGCCGTGCATGAACTGCGAATACGTCAGACCCTCGGCGCGGACGCCGGCGTTGATGCGCTGGATCCAGAGGCCACGGAACGTGCGCTTCTTAACCTTGCGGTCGCGATATGCGTACTGCCCGGCCTTTTCGACGGCCTGACGGGCGATGCGGATGGTGTTCTTGCGACGGCCATAATAGCCCTTCGCCTGAACCAAAATACGCTTGTGCTTGGCGCGGGTGGTAACACCCCGTTTTACGCGTGCCATTGTCTAATTCCTTCTCAGCTCAACGCAGGCCGTAAGGCGCCCAGGCCTTGACCGCTGCGGTATCGGCCTTCGACAGCAGCTTGGTGCCGCGGTTCTGACGGATGTACTTGCCGTTGTGATGCGCCAGACGGTGACGCTTGCCGGCGACGCCGTGCTTGAGCAGGCCGGTGGCGGTGAGCTTGAAGCGTTTCTTGACGCCGCTCTTGGTCTTCAGCTTGGGCATTTTTATCCTTTCGGTTACGAAGGAGGACGCTGAAATCGCCGCGGCAGCCCACACTGGCCGGGCGATTCGTCGAACGCGTTCCCTTCGAGGAAGCGGGCGCACTATCCGCATTGGTCGCAAATATCAACCGTCGCGGAACCCGCATTGTGGAACTCGCGCGATTGCCATGCGATAGGGCTTGCATGGACGCCAGCCCGACGCCGCCGATCGACGCCCCTCCCCGGCCCCGCAACGGCGCCGATTGCGGTCGAGACCCGAAAACGGCGCAAGCGGCGGATCATCCGCAACATCCTGCTCGGGATCGTCGCGGTCATCGTCGCGATCTGGCTGGTGCTGTACATCACCAAGGGGCGCTTCCTGAAGCATCCGTTCGAGCGTGTCGTCGGATCGCTGACGCACCGGACGCTGACCGTGCGCGGCGATTTCCAGCTCTATTTCGCGCCGTTCAGGATCAAGCTGTACGCGGAGAACTTCACGCTCTCGAACCCCGACTGGGCGAGCCGGCCGAACCTGTTCCGCGCGGACAAGCTCGATACGCGGATCGCGCCGCTGTCCCTGATCTTCGGCAAGCGGCGGCTGTACTGGCTCGACTTGGTCAACGGTGACGTCGACCTGGAGTGGAACAAGGCGCACACCGCGAATACCTGGACGTTCTCCGAAAAGAAGGGCGGTAAGCCGCTCGAGTTTCCGCGGATCGACGTCGCGACTGTGACCGGCACGTCGGTGCGCTATCTCGACCCGCGGATGCGGATTGTCGCGGACCTCAACATCGCCGACATCCGATCGGTCGATGCGACGATCGGGCGTGCCGTGGGGGTGACAGGCAGAGGGCGGCTGCGCGAGACGCCGTTCACGCTGACCGCGCAACTGCTGTCGCCGGATGCGACCGCCAATCGGGGGCAGAACAAGCTGGTCGCGCGGGCGCGGGCGGCGGGCAACATCATCGACGTTGCGGGGACGCTGCCGAGCATCGCCGATGTCGAGAACGTGCCGCTGGCGGTCACCGCGCGCGGCGCCAACCTGTCGACGTTGCTCGGCATCATCGATGTCGCGATCCCGAACACACGGAAATACAAGCTGCGTGCGCAACTCATCAAACAGGGTGACGAGTACGCCTTTACGCGGCTGCAGGGTATCGCAGGGCGGACCGATCTCGCGGGGAAGCTGACGATCGTCAATGGCGAGCGCATCCATCTCGACTCTGTGCTGACGACGAAGAGCCTCGACATCATCGATGCGGCGCCGTTCATCGGCTTCAATCCCGACATCGTCGAAACGCGCGGCGCGGTGGCGGCGGCGGCGGCGACGGGCGCCGCACCGCAGCGCCTGTTGCCCGACGGGAATTTGCCGGTCGCGACGATGCAGATCTTCGATGCCGACCTGAAATGGACGATCGGCAAGGTAAAGTCGCGCAACCTGCCGATCTCCAACGTTGATCTGACGCTCGACCTGGAGCGCGGTCGTCTGGCGCTGTCGCCGCTGACCTTCTCGATGGCCCGCGGCAACGTGGCCTCGGACGTCATCTTCAATACGCGCGCGCGGCCCAGCGCCGTGTCCTACGACATTCGTCTCGCACCGACGCCACTGGGCCAGTTGCTCAAGGGCTATGGGCTGACCGAGGCTGGGACGACCGGGACCGTCAAGGGGCGGATCAAGCTCGACGGGCGCGGCGACTCGATCCATGATTCACTCGCATCGTCGCGGGGCCGGATCGCGTTCGTGCTGCCATCGGGGGCGTTGTCGGTCCGTAACGTACAGCTTGCCGAACTCGACATCGGCAACGTTCGCGCAGCGGATGTTCCAGGGGAAGCTCGACGAGCCGGTGCAGATGAACTGCGGGTTGGTCGGCTTTACCGTCCGCGGCGGCGTTGCGGCGGCGGATCCGATCCTGATCGACACGCGCAAGAACGTCATCGTCGGACGTGGTGGGTTCAGTTTCCGCAACGAGGCGGTCGACCTCGCATTTCGCGCGGATTCGAAAAGTTCAGCCTGTTCGCGGGGCAGTCGCCGGTGAGTGTCGGCGGGATGTTCGCCGCGCCGAAGCTGCAGGTAATCTCGAAGGACCTGCTGGCGCGCGTCGGCAGCGGGCTTGGTCTGGCACTGGTGGCGACGCCGGTGGCGGGTATCCTGGCGTTCGTCGATGTGGGTGATGCGAAGTCGACGGCGTGCGGACCGGTGCTGGCGGGCGCGACCGCGGCGGCGCAGCGGACGACCAAGGGCGAGGCGCGCGATGATGTCGGCCGTGGGACGACGGCCAAGGCCGAAGACGGGAAGTCGACCCGCTCCGAGGGCAAGGCACAGCGGAAGAAGTTTCTGGGGATCTTCTGAGGACGCGGGGGCTAACCGTGCGGTCCCTTCCCTCGCTAGCTCATCTTGGCGGCAGGCGGGCGCCGTTGCCGATCGTTGGGCGCGCGTAGATGGCTAGCGTTCCGTGTCCATGGGTCCCGGCGTCCGCCGGGATGACGGAGGAGGCGATGATGTGGAGCGCTACGCGTTGCGATGCTGCCCGCTTTGTAGGGCGCCGGGTGGGCGGCGCGGCGATTGATTGGAGGTCGTGCCTGGCAGACGCCCTCAGCACTTATGCAGGTACGGGAACATCCTTCCCTACCACACCCACCCCGTCACCCCGGCGGACGCCGGGGCCTATGGTTGCAGTTCGGATTGTTGGCGGGCGTTCCGTGTCCGTGGGTCCCGGCGTCCGCCGGGATGACGGATGAGGAATGATGGTTTGAAGTTGGGTATGAGGGGCTTCTGCTCCCTCCCGCTCGCGGGAGGGGTCGAGGAGGGGATCGCCTCGCGGGCCGGACGGCCGGTACGTACGTCGTGCCTCTCTAGCCCCTCCCGCAGGCGGGAGGGGAATCCTTATCCGTGGTCGTGGCCGTCGTGCGCATCGTGATCGTGACCGCCATCCTGCAACCGGTGCATCGCTTCCAGCACGTCGTCCATACGCGCGGGGTCGCCGATCGCCAGCACATGGCCTTCGCTGTCCGCGGTCAGTGGATCGCCGTTCCAGTCGCACATCATGCCGCCAGCGCCTTCGACCACCGGGACCAGCGCGGCGAAGTCGTACAATTTGAGGCCCGATTCGCAGACCACGTCGAGATGCCCGCTCGCGAGCAAACCGTAATTGTAGCAGTCGCCGCCATAGACCGGCCCCTGCCGCGGGTTGCCGCCGGAGATCGCCGCGACCAGGGCCAAATACGGCTGCACGTCGTCTTCGTCGAAGAGGTGCGGGCTGGTGGTGGCGATCGTCGAGCCCGCCAGTTCGCGGCAGGCGCGCGTTCGGACGGGCACGCCGTTGAGCGTCGTCGGCCGCCCGGCGACGCCGACCCAGCGTTCGCGCTGGACCGGCTGGTCGATGATCCCGAGCACCGGCCAGCCATCCTCGACCAGCGCGATCAAAGTCCCGAAGATCGCCCGGCCGACCGTGAAGCTGCGCGTGCCGTCGATCGGGTCGAGCACCCATTTGCGGTTGGTGACGCCGGCCTTCTCGCCGAACTCCTCGCCGACGATGCCGTCGCCCGAGCGCTCCGCATCGAGCAGGCGGCGCATCGCCGATTCGGCCTCGCGATCGGCGCGCGTGACGGGGGACTGATCGTCCTTGATCTCGACGCCGTGCTCATGGCGGAAATAGGGTCGGATGACGTGGCCCGCAGCATCCGCGAGGCGGTGCGCGAGATCGATATCGGCTTGGGTTACTGGCATGCCCCCTGCCTATCGGTCGCAGCCGCAGGGAGCAATGGACGGAACGCCTGCGTCGGCGTAGGTCGTTGCAATCCAACCGGAGTATCGTCCATGCGCCTCGTCCAGACTCTCGCCGCCGCTGCCCTCCTCGCCGCAACGCCTGCCTTCGCGGCGCTCGCGCCTGGTGCCAGGGCGCCCGACTTCACCACGCGGGGCGCAATCGCCGGCAAGGTATTCACGGTCCACCTCGCCGAGCAGCTCAAAAGGGCCCGGTCGTGCTGTATTTCTTCCCGGCGGCCTATACCGGCGGCTGCAACGCCGAAGCGCATGCGTTCGCAGAGGCGATCCCGGCGTTCACCAAGGCGGGTGGTACGGTGATCGGCATGTCGGCCGACAATGTCGAGACGCTCAGCAAATTCTCGGCCGAGAAGTGCGCGGGCAAGTTTGCGGTCGCTAGCGCCGGCCCGAAGGTCGTCGCGGGGTATGACGTCGCGCTCGGCAAGCAGATCGCGGGCCGCGACGTGACCAAGCGCACCAGCTACGTGATCGCCAAGGACGGTCGCATCGCGTTCGTGCATGACGACATGAACCCTGCCGAGCACGTCGCGACGACGCTCGCCGCGGTCCAGAAGCTGACGGGAAAATAATCGAGGAAATCATCGATCGTCACCAAACCGGCAAATACCTGCCGGTTTGGTGACTGTATGCTAACGTTTTCGGGTCTATCTTCGGTGTGGAGGACTCGGAGAATACCATGCGGGATGCGCGAGCACGAAGATCGGCCTCGAAGCCGGGGCGGGACACCACGCTGTTCGAGCGATCGGCCGGTTTCTCGACGCCCAGGGCTTGAGCCCCGATCCTGCACATTATGATTTCGCGTTCGCCATACTTTCGGCGCCGGACGAGCCGCTCGCCAGAGCGGTCGCAAGGCTGACCGAAGACGGCGTCCGCCTGACCCGACGCGACATCGAACGACTCGGCGGACAGGTCGTCGAAGGCTCTCCCCGGTTCGATCCCGCCAGTCCAGTTCCGAGTCGCATACCGAGGTCGACGCCGCCATCGCGCTGGTTGCCGAGACTCAGCAGCATGTCGACGGGTTCGCGCAGATCATGCGGACGATGCAGGCCGAAACGCGCGGCTTCGGGCGTGACCTGGAGCAGAGCGCAGCAGCGATCACGCAACTGGCCGAAATCGACGAGATCACGCGGATCACCAGCACCATGATCGCCCGCATCCGCGACAGCGAGGTCAGGCTGGCGGAAGCGACGGCCGAGACGGAGACGTTGCGCGCCAAGCTGGTCGAGGCGTTGGACAGCGCGCGGCGCGACGTACTCACCGGCCTGCCGAACCGACGCGCGTTCGAAGAGGCGTTTGCGGCACGCGATCTGGCGGCCGGGCCGCACTGCCTCGCGGTGTGCGACATCGACCGGTTCAAGCACGTCAACGACGTTCACGGCCACGGCGTCGGCGACCGGGTGTTGACCGCGATCGGGCAGGCGATGGCCACCGAATGCGCGCCGCATCTGGTCGTCCGCCATGGCGGCGAGGAGTTCGCGGTGCTGCTCGGCGGGCTGAACCTGAGCGAAGCGGCAAAACTGCTCGACTCGGTGCGCGCGATCGTGGCCGCCAAGCGCTTTCGCAACCGCGACACGGACATGCCGCTCGGGATCGTCACCTTCTCGGCCGGGATCACCGCGATCCACCCCGAGGAAACCGCCGAGACTGCGTTTTCCCGCGCCGATCGGCTGCTTTACACCGCCAAGGCCGCGGGTCGCGACAGGGTCTGCGCCGGCTGATCCCGCAAATTGGCGCGATTTACGACGGACGTGTGGTGCGGTTTCCCAACTCGGCGACCAGTAAAATGAAAAGTCTCGGTAAATCAGCCAGTTAAAAAACTGGCACGGGCCGTGCAAAGCATTCGATATCGGGGGCCGGATGGTCCGACACCCCGCCAATCGAAGGAAATCCCCATGTCGTTCCGTTTCGAAACCGCCCAGCGCATTGCTCTCTCGTTCGTCGGCGCAGTCTTCTTCGCAGCCATCGCCGTCAGCGCCGCTACGCCGATCATCCCGATCGCCTGATCCTGGCGCCTGATTACGACACCTAGCCTTTTTCGGAGAGCAATCATGGGTCGCAGCGTTCTTATCGGCCTCGCCGCCTTTTCCACCACCATCCTCCTGATCGTGACGCAAACCGGCGTGACACTCGCCTGAACCCCCAGGTTTGAACAACCGCAAGGTTCAGGCAGGTACGCTCAGTCCGACAGGTCCGATCGGTGCCTCCTCCTCCCGCGAATATGTTCCGATCAGCAGCCCTGCCGCCAACACATGGCCGGTAATGGCTTCGATCACCGCCGAGCGCCCGGGTGTCGCGCCGGCATCCCCTGCCCCCGCACCGATCGCGAACAGCTGGAACGCGTAACGGTGCTCGCCATGTCCGCTGGGCGGATCGGGTGGCAGCCAGCCCTCGCGAAGGTATGAATTGCGCCCCACGTCGCGCCCTGCGGCGTCGCCCGCGTCGTCGGCAACGATCGCGCCCTCGGCCAGCCGCCCCGCATCGGCTTCGAGGCCCCAGATTATCGCGTGCACCAGCGGCTGCGGCGTCGGCGCGTCGGCATCCTCGACGATCAGGACCATGCGCTCGGTCCCGACCGGCGGTTCGCTCCAGACGAGCGGCGGCGATACGCCCTCGCCATCCGCGGTGAACCGTGGCGGCAGGCGCGCCTCATGCGCGAACGCCGGGCTGGTCAGGTCGAGCGTTTCAAAATTCCCGCCGAGCTGGACGATCGCGAGCTTGTCGGCACCGGCGCGCAGGCCGCTCATCGCATGGCCGAGCCAAGCGGGGATGTGTTCGAGCATGACTTATCCTTCCGAGGGACAGGTTTCTGCGCGGCGCACGGGTGCGGCGCCGTCGTACCAATCGCTTTTCGCGCCCATGGTTTCCGCATCGTGATAACAGACCTGCGTCCTGCCGCGCTTGGGATCGACGATCACGGTCCAGTTGCGATCGCCGCAATTATGCTGCTCGCAGCCCCAGGCCGCGACGCGATCGCCGACCTTGAACACCGGCGTCTCGGGGCCGGACCGACCGCGGATCGTCTCGCGCAGTTTCGCATCGCCGACCGCGGTGACGAGCCCCGATGCGACATCGGTACGGTCGTAGAAATCGACGCCGCCGACCGCGTCGTGCGGGTATTTGCCGACATACGCGGTGATCGGCGTGGTCTGCGCCTGTCCGGGGATCGGCGTCGGCGCGCGCGTTTGCGGGGGCCTGTAATTGCTTGCGGCGAGCGTGTCGATCGGGTCTTCCTTCTTGCCGCACCCGCCCAGCAGGGGCAGCGCGAGCACCGCGATCGCCATCATCGTCTTCATGCGCCATCCTCTTCGTTGGTGGATCAACGTATCGGCGCATGTCGGGGTTGCGTCGAGCCGAGGTGCGACCATTTCGAGCGCATGGATCATGATCTCGACCGCTTCGTCGCCGCGCAGGACGGCGTGTATCCGCAGGCGCTCGCCGAGCTACGGCGTGGCGCGAAACACAGCCACTGGATGTGGTTCGTGTTTCCGCAGATCGCTGGGCTCGGCCAGAGCGCGATGGCGCGGACCTATGCGATTGCGGATGCGGACGAGGCGCGGGCGTATCTGGCGCATCCGGTGCTGGGGCGCGACTGGTCGAAGCGACCGGAGCAGTCACGGAGGCACGGGGCTCGGCAGACGCGATCCTGGGCGGGATCGATGCGGTGAAGCTGCGCTCGTCGATGACGCTGTTCGCGGCGGTCGCGGACGATCCGGCACCGTTCCGCGCGGCGCTGGAGCGGTTTTACGGCGGAGCGGAGGATCCGGCGACACTGGACCTACTGCGCCGGAAGCCGGATCGATAAGATGGGGGTATTGGCGGCAACGCGTGTAGTGTGACCGCGGGGCCTTCCGCCCCATGAGGTGCCGTGATGGCGAAGAGCCAGAAGAAATCCAGCAAGGAAGTGCGCAAGCCCAAGGCCGAAAAGGCACCCAAGGCGAACGCGTCCAACCCGACCACCAAGGGCAAGCCCGTCGAGATGACGACGCTGAACTGAGGCGCTGAACTGAGGGGGCGAGCCGGGGCCGGCCTAGGTGTGATCTTTCACCGGGTAACGACGGGGTGGCGCCCGTCGCTCGGGCCGATCGAGCGCGGCGCGGTTGGCGCGAGGTCGGGCGGACTGCAGTCCACCCAGTTACGGATAGGGCGGACCGGATCAGCCGGCTGAGGCGATCTGGCGTAGCGCCTGTTCGAAGACCTCGACCGGTTGGCCGCCCGAGATCAGATGTCGGTCGTTTATCACGATCGCCGGCACCGCATTGATCCCGCGGGCGCGCCAGAGCTCCTCCGCCGCGCGAACCTCGTCGGCATAGCGTCCAGACCGCAGCACGTCTTCGGCGGCGACCGGATCGAGCCCGGCCTTGGTCGCGGCGTCGACCAGCACGCGGGGATCGCCGAGGTCGGCATTGTCGGTGAAATTGACCGTGAACAGCGCGTGCTTGAGCGCCGCCTGCCCCCTTCGATCTGCGCCCAGTGCAACAGGCGGTGCGCGTCGAACGTGTTGTAGATCCGGCTTGCGTCGGTCATCGCCATCGTGAAGCCGAGGTCGCGTGCACGCTCGACGATCATCGCGCGATTGGCCGCCGACTGCTCGCGGGTGGACCCGTATTTCTCCGCGATATGCTCGCCGATGTTCTGGCCACCGGCCGGCATCGCCGGATTGAGCTCGAACGGCTGGAAGACGATCTCGACATCGAGCACATCCGCCGCGCGGGCCACGGCGTCCTCCAGCGCGCGCAGGCCGATGATGCACCACGGGCAGGCGATGTCCGACACGAAATCGATCTTGAGATGGGCGGTCATGGCAGTCTCCGAGATGCGCGCTTCGCCGTAGATGGCAGCGGCTGGGTCGGCAACCGCGGGGCTTTCGGATGGGTGCGTCGCGTTCCTACATGCCGTCGATGACAAACCCGACCGCGGATCTTTTCGGCACACCACTCCTCCCCGGACTCGCGTACCGCGACGCATTGATCGACCGGGACGAGGAGGCGATGCTGATCGCCCGGATCGACGAACAGGATCTGGCGCCGTTCCAGTTCCAAGGTTGGCTGGGCAAGCGGCTGACCAGGTCGTTCGGCTGGCATTATGATTTCGACACGAGCCAGTTCGGCGCCACCGATCCGTTGCCCGACTGGCTGCTGCCGATCCGCCAGCGCGCCGCCGCGTTTGCGCAACTGCCGGAGGAGGCGCTCGTCCAGGCTTTGCTGATCCGGTACGATCCGGGGGCGGGGATCGGCTGGCACCGCGACCGGCCGGTGTTCGAGCATGTCGTCGGCGTTTCGCTCGGCGTGCCGGCGACGATGCGATTCCGGCGGCGCAAGCCGGGCGGTTTCGACCGCGTTGCCGTGCCCTTGCCGCCGCGCTCCGTCTATCATCTCAGCGGCGAGGCGCGGCATGACTGGGAGCACAGCATCGCCGAGATGGAGGTGACTCGCTGGTCGATCACCTTCCGCAGCTTCACCGCCAGCGCACGGCCAGACCGGCGCTGACGGTCGAAACTCAGACGTCGAGATTGGCGACGTTGAGCGCGTTGTCCTGGATGAACTCGCGGCGCGGTTCGACGACTTCGCCCATTAGCTGGGTGAAGATCTCGTTCGCGCTCTCGGCGTTTACCGCGGTGACGCGGAGCATCGAGCGGACCGACGGGTCGAGCGTGGTTTCCCAGAGCTGCTCCGCGTTCATCTCGCCGAGACCCTTGTAACGCTGGATCGCGAGACCCTTGCGGCCGGCGGTCAGAATCGCGTCGAGCAGATGGCTTGGGCGCGAGACCTGGGTCGAGCCGCGTGCGGCGACGGCGGTGACGGAGCCGATCACGCCGGCACCAGCCTCCACACCCTCTTCGGCCTCGGGCTCTTCGGCCTGCGCGGCCTTGCTAGCGGGGACCAGGTTCGAGGTCTGCGCATAGCTTTCGGCATGCTCGCCCGACAGCGCGTGGAGCTTGCGCGCCTCGGCGGACACCAGGAAGCTGGCCTCGATGATGTGGTGATCGGTGACGCCGCGCCACGCACGCTGGAAGTGGATGCCGCCGTCTTCGGTCAGCACCGCGGTCCAGCGGGCGTCGCCGTCGTCGAGTTCGAGACGACGGGTGACGATCTCCAGACGCGAGGTCCGGTCCTCGACCGACGCCTCGGGATCGAACACGCCGCCGAGAGCCAATGCCTCGATCATCCCGGCGTCGTAGCGCTTGGGAACGTAGCGCATCAGCGTCCGCATCCGGCGCGCGTGATCGACCAGATCCTTGAGGTCGCGGCCCGAGCGACCGCCGCCGAGGCCGTCGAGCACCATCGTATTGACGCCCGCATCGACCAGATATTCGTCGAGCGCCGCATCGTCCTTGAGGTAGACCTCGGACCGGCCCTTGGTCGCTTTGTAGAGCGGCGGCTGGGCGATGTAGAGGTACCCGCCCTCGATGATCTTGGGCATGTGACGGTAGAACAACGTCAGCAGCAGCGTGCGGATGTGCGCGCCGTCGACGTCTGCGTCGGTCATGATGACGATCTTGTGGTAGCGCAGCTTGTCTGCGTTGAAGTCGTCGCGGATGCCGGTGCCCATCGCGGTGATGAGTGTGCCGATCTCGCGGCTCGACAGCATGCGGTCCTCGCGAGCGCGCTCGGTGTTGAGGATCTTGCCGCGCAACGGGAGGATCGCCTGGAAATGGCGGTCGCGGCCCTGCTTTGCCGAGCCGCCTGCCGAGTCGCCCTCGACCAGGAACAGTTCGGACTTGGCGGGATCGCGCTCCTGGCAGTCGGCGAGCTTGCCGGGGAGCGAGGCGATGTCCATCACGCCCTTGCGACGCGTCAGTTCGCGGGCGCGCTTGGCGGCTTCGCGGGCGGCGGCGGCGTCGATGATCTTGGCGACGATCGCCTTGCCGTGCGCCGGGTTTTCCTCGAGCCATTCGGCCATCTTGTCGGCCATCAGCGATTCGAGCGGCTGGCGGACTTCGGACGAGACGAGCTTGTCCTTGGTCTGGCTGCTGAATTTCGGATCGGGCAGCTTGACCGAGACGATCGCGGTGAGCCCCTCGCGCATGTCCTCGCCGGTGAGCTGGACCTTCTCCTTCTTCAACATGCCGGATTTTTCGGCGTAGTTGTTGAGCGTGCGGGTCAGCGCGGCGCGGAACGCGGCCATGTGCGTGCCGCCGTCGCGCTGCGGGATGTTGTTCGTGAAGGCGAGGACGTTCTCGTAATACGAGTCGTTCCACTGGAGCGCGACGTCCATCGTGACGTCGTCGCGGGTGCCGCTGATCGCGACCGGCTCGGGCATCAACGGCATTTTGGCGCGATCGAGATACTTCACGAACGCGGCGATCCCGCCCTCGTAATAGAGCTCGACCGTCTTCAGCTCCTCGTGCCGCGCGTCGGTGAGGAACAGGCGGACGCCCGAGTTCAGGAAGGCAAGCTCGCGGTAGCGGTGTTCGAGCTTGTCGAAGTCGAAATCGGTGATCTTGAAAGTGGCGGGCGACGGGAAGAAGGTGACGCGCGTGCCCTTCTGGCCGTCCGTTGCGGGGCCGACAACCTTCAATGGCGCGACCGCATCGCCGAACGCGAAGCGCATGTAATGCTCCTCGCCGTTGCGCCAGATCGTCAGGTCGAGCCATTCGCTGAGCGCGTTGACGACCGAGACGCCGACGCCGTGCAGGCCGCCCGAGACCTTGTACGCGTTCTCGTCCGAGGTGTTCTCGAACTTACCGCCGGCGTGGAGCTGGGTCATGATGACCTCGGCTGCCGACACGCCCTCTTCCGTATGAATCCCGGTCGGAATGCCGCGACCGTTGTCGGTGACGCTGACCGAGCCGTCGGCATTGAGGACGATGTCGATGCGGTCGCAATGCCCGGCAAGCGCCTCGTCGATCGCGTTGTCGCTGACCTCGAACACCATGTGGTGGAGGCCCGAACCGTCGTCGGTGTCGCCGATGTACATGCCGGGACGCTTGCGCACCGCGTCGAGGCCCTTGAGGACCTTGATCGAGTCGGCGCCGTAATCGCCCATGTTCGGGAGGTTGGGATTATTGGATTCAGGGTTGGATGCCATGCCCAGCATATAGGCATCCGGGGGCCGAAACGGAAGCGAAATGGCCTGCGGCGTGGTGGGGTACGGGCGGAACGAAGCGAACGTCAGGCGTCGGCCCAGCGGCGCAGCAGATTGTGGTACACGCCGGTCAGCCGCACGGTCGCCGGATCGCCCTGCCCTTGCGCGGCCGCGACCGCCTGCACGCCCTGGTCGAGATCGAACAGGATCCGCCGCGCACCGTCGTCGCGGACCATCGACTGCAACCAGAAGAACGACGCGACCCGCACGCCGCGCGTGACCGGCGCGACGCGGTGCAGGCTGGAGGCGGGATACACCACCATATGGCCGGCGGGCAGCTTGACCGATTGCGGGCCGAACTGATCCTCGATCACGAGCTCGCCGCCGTCGTAGGTTTCGGGATCGGCGAGGAAGAGCGTCGCCGACAGGTCGCTGCGGATGCGGAAGTCGGAGCCGCGCTTGATGCGGATGGCGGTGTCGACGTGCAGCCCGAAATCCTGACCACCGGCATAGCGGTTGAACAGCGGCGGGAAGACTTTGAGCGGCAACGCGGCGGCGACGAACAGCGCGGAGCGGCCGAGTGCGTCGAGGATGATGCCCCCGGCTTCGCGTGCGGCGGCGGAATCCTCGGGCAGTTGCTCGTTGCGCTTGGCGAGCGCGGATTGCTGGCCGGAGGTCGCGTTGCCGTCGATCCACTCGGCCGCATCGATGATGCTCCGCACCCGCACCACGTCCGCTGCCTCAAGCACGTCGGGGATGACGATCAGCATGCCGCCCCTCGCGCAATGCCGCCACGCCGGCGGTCCGGAACGCCGGAATATCGCTTGCCGCGAGCCATGCTTCGGCCTTGGCCAGGAACGCCACGTTGCCACGTGCGCCTGCCTGTTTCAGCCACGCCAACGCCATCTCGATCTCCCCCGCCGCGCCGAGCATCCGCGCGTGATTGAAGCAGCCGCGGAAATCGCCGCCCTCCGCCGCGGTCGCATAGCATGCCGCGGCGCGCGCGAGGTCGCGCTCGCAAGCCCAGCCGTCCTCCGCAAAACTGCCGACGAAGTTGATCGCCTTCGCACTGGCGAGCCCCGAGTCCATCGCCGCGACCTTCTCCAGCAACGCCAGCGCCGCCGGCTTGTCCTCGGCAACGCCCTCGCCCAGCGCGAGCAGCGTCGCGTAATTATACATCGCCCAGTCCAGCCCGCGCTCCGCCGCGATCCGGTAGCATTCGGCCGCGCGCGCCTTGTCGACCGCCGTGCCCCAGCCGAGATCATAGCAACGCCCGACCATGTTCAGCGCCATTACGTGATGCTGCGCCGCGGCCTTCACGAACCAGCCGAGCGCCGCTTGCCGCTCCGCCGCGACGCCGGTGCCGTCGAGCAGCATCTGCCCGTACACCGCCTGCGCCTCGGCGACGCCGGCGTCCGCGGCCTCGCGCACGAACGCCGCGCGCTCCTCCGGACGTCCGGAGAGGCGCGCGGCGATGGCGTCGGGCGTGAGGGTATCGATCGCCGTCATGCCGTCCTCAAAAACGCAGGTTCACCGTGCCGAACACCGTACGGCCGGCAGCGATCGACGCAAAGTGGCTGGTATAGGTCTGCGAGAAATAGGTCTTGTTCGTGACGTTCTGCGCGTTGACGCTGAGGTCGATGTTGTCGGTCAACTTGTAGCTCGCACGCGCATCGAAGCGCCAGTAATCGGGGATGCTGCGCGTCAGGGTTTTGGTCGCGGCGTTGACCGTGACCACACCCGCGGCGGTCTGCGTCGCGGTGCGGTTGTCCGCGTAACCACCGATCTGCTCGTCCATATACAGCGCCGTGCCACCGATCTGGAGCCGCTTGGTCACGGTGACGTTGGTCGTCGCGGTGAAGCTGTTCCTGGCGGTCTGCGGGACCTGCTTGCCGGTGTTGACCGACACGACGCCGATCGTCCGCGCTGGCTGGACGACCGTCGTGACACCGTTCGCGGTCGTGGTGATCGCGGCGGCGGTCAGCGTCGTGAAGCCGCCGTCGATGATCTTCGGATCGAGATGCGTGAACCCGCCGAACACGGTCCACCCAGGCAAGATCGTGCCGCTGACGTTGAACTCGAAACCGCGGATCCGCGTTTCGCCGATGAACGACGCGGTATTATTGTCGTCGAGCACGCGCGCGTTGGAGATTTCGGTCTGGAACGCTGCCGCGCCGAGCTGGAGCTTTTCGCCGAACAGGCTTGCCTTGGCGCCGACCTCGTACGACTTGGTCTTTTGCGGCTTCAGCAGATCGAGCGTGGCCGCGGTGATCGCATTGTCCTCTCGGCCCTCGCCGAGCAGGCTATTCGGCGGCGTCGCGGCGGTCGCATAGCTCGCATACAGGCTGGTTTCCGGCGTCGGGTTGAACACGAGGCCGGCCTGCCAGTTGAACAGATTGTCGACGCGGTTGACCTTGGTCTGCGTCGCGCCCGGCAGCGTGATGGTGGACTCGAACCGGTCGTACCGTGCACCCAGGTTCAGGATCAGCGAAGGCATCAGCGTGATCGAGATCGAACGCGTAGACCGCCTTGGTATTCGCGTCGTTCTGCGTTTCGGTCGAGGACGCGCCCTTCACGATCGGCGTCGGCGTGGTCGAGGTGTCGCTCGTGTAGTTGACCCAGGGTGCATACGGGTTCGGATCGAACAGGCTGGTGCAATAGGACCGCGCGATCGTCGCGGTGTTGCAACGCGGCGAGATCGTCGAGCCATTCGCCGACACGAACGTGCCGCGCCGCGTCTTCTCCCACGAGATTTCGGTGCCGAGTGAGAAGCTGTGCTCGATGCCGCCGGTGTTGAACTTGCCGTACAGGTCGGTCTGGTCGACGATGCTCTCGCTATAACCGTAGCGCGTGTTGCCGCGGGTCCAGACATAGCCGCCGGTAAGCACGTCGCCGCGCGCGCCAGCGACGCCGCTGGTTGGATTGACGGCCGCCGTACCATAGACATTGCCCTGGCTGTCGTCGGGCAACGTGAAGATGTAGCTCTGGTCGCTGTGCGTGTAGCGCGCGGTGTTGCGCAGCGTGATGCCCCCGAAATCATGCTCGACGCGCAACGTCGCCTGGTTGGTGGTCGCGTCGCGGAAATCGCGGTTGGCCAAACCGTAGAAGTTCTTGCGCGAGACGTATCCGGTCTGGCCGCCCGCCGTCGTAACGGTGCCGAGCGCGGGCTGGGTCGTGACGTTGCCGGTGCCAGGATGGTTGGCGATCGTGTAGAGATACGGGATGCCGCTGTCGGGCAGTTCCTCGCTCTCCATGTGATAGAAGCTCGCGGTCAACCGGGTCGGCGTGCCGAGCCCGACCGCGAACGACGGCGCGATGCCCCAGCGCTTCTGCCAGATCGCATCGCGGCCGGCGACGTCCTGGTCGTGCCACATCCCCTCGATCCGGAACGCGGCGGTGTCGGAGACCTTGAGGTTCACGTCGCCGGTGACGCGCTTGTAGTCCGCCTCGCCATAGCTGGCGCTCGCCAAGCCGAAATTCTCGAGCTGCGGCAGGCGCGACAGGATGTTGATCGTGCCGCCCGCCGAGCCACGCCCACCGAGCGTCGAATCAGAGCCGCGGACGATCTGCACCGAATCCACCGCGAACACTTCGCGTGTCTGCGAGGCGAGATCGCGGACGCCGTCGACGAAGATGCTGCCTTGGCTGTCGAAGCCGCGGATGAAGGGACGATCGCCGATCGGATTGCCGCCCTCGGCCGCGCCGAAGGTGATGCCGGGCACGGTGCGCAGCGCGTCGGCGAGGCTGTTCGATCCGGTCTGTTCGATCACTTCCTTCGGCAACACGATCACCGAGCGCGGCGTGTTCACCAGCGGCGCGACCTGCTTGGGCCCGGAATCGCGCTCGCGCTGACCGTTGACCAGGATTTCATCGCGTTGCTGCTCGTCGGTTACCGGGGCCGGGACCTTGTCGGCTTCGGCGGCATAGGCCGGCGCGGTGGCGAACGCACCGACGCACGACAAAGCGAGAAACGCGGGCACGGAGGACGAACGCGGCAATGATGCGCGCGGCGAAGATAGCGACATGGACAAACCCCTTTGCTCTGAGGAGCTCGCTATTGAGAGTCGTTCGCACTGTCAACGCTAATGCGAGTAGTTCTCAATGGAGATTATCGAATAGCCATGTTCTCAACGCACTAGCGAGGTTGGGTGGATCGTCCGCCACGATGCGGATCGCGTCGATCTCCGCGACGAGCGCGGACAAAGGCAATGCGAGACGCACCGCCGCGGCTTCGAGCGCGAGCCAGAAGACGGGTTCGAGGCTGATCGAGGTCTGGTGGCCGGCGATCGTGATCGAGCGTTTGACGGGTCCGTGAAATCCGCCGGCTGGCGCAGCGATCACGTCGCCCGCCTGCTGCTCACTCGGTGTCGAACAGCGACGCCAGCTGTTCGATGATCGTGCCGCCGAGCTGCTCGACGTCCATGATCGTCACGGCGCGCGCGTAATAGCGGGTGACGTCGTGGCCGATGCCGATCGCGACGAGTTCGACGGGCGACTTGCTCTCGATCCAGCCGATCACTTGGCGCAGGTGGCGCTCCAGATACGAGCCGGAGTTCACGCTGAGCGTCGAATCGTCGACCGGGGCGCCGTCGCTGATCACCATCAGGATCCGGCGTTCCTCTGGCCGAGCGACCAACCGCGCATGCGCCCACATCAGCGCCTCGCCGTCGATATTCTCCTTCAGCAGCCCCTCGCGCATCATCAGGCCGAGCGAGTTGCGCGCGCGGCGCCACGGTTCGTCGGCGCGCTTGTAGACGATGTGGCGGATGTCGTTGAGCCGCCCCGGCTGCGGCGGACGCCCGGCGGCCAGCCACGTCTCGCGGCTCTGTCCGCCCTTCCAGGCGCGGGTAGTGAAGCCGAGGATCTCGGTCTTCACGCCGCACCGTTCCAGCGTGCGCGCGAGGATGTCCGCGCTGATCGCCGCGATCGAGATCGGGCGACCACGCATCGAGCCGGAATTGTCGATCAGCAGCGTCACGACCGTGTCGCGGAAGTCGGTCTCGCGTTCGG
Source organism: Sphingomonas sp. AC411 (assembly GCF_979253035.1). Taxonomy (NCBI): domain Bacteria; kingdom Pseudomonadati; phylum Pseudomonadota; class Alphaproteobacteria; order Sphingomonadales; family Sphingomonadaceae; genus Sphingomonas; species Sphingomonas sp. AC411. The sequence goes on from NZ_CEEDAQ010000001.1 coordinate 2,788,064, forward strand.
CCTTGTAGCTTAGCGAAAGAGTCGGGTTGACGATCACGCGCGCGAGCCGCGCCGCGTCGAGGATTCCTCCTCTTGGTCGAAATCCCACGACCGCGACTGCTGCGCCATCAATCGCCGCTGAAGCCGGTTGGCGAGCTTCGACACGGTCGATTGCAGGTGCACGAGCTGCTGGTCGAGATACCCGCGCAGGCGTGCAAGTTCGTCGGCATCGCACAGCTCGGTGGCGGCGATTACCTCGTCGAACTGCGTCGTCCACGGCTTGTAGTCGAACGCGCCGCCCATGTCCGCGAAGGGGCGGTTCGGGCGGACTGGCTGCATGCCTTCCTCGCCGTCATCGCCGGGCTCGCCGTCGATGTCGTCCATCGACTCGTCGCTCTGCTCCTGGCCGTCGCTTTCCTCGTTCTGCTGCTCGGCCTGTTCGCCGCGCGCCTCGACTTCGCCTTGGCCGTCCTCGCCCTGGTCGTCGCCTTCGTCGCCCTCGTCCTGCTGCTGCTCGTCGGTGCCTTCGTCCTCGGAGCCGCCTTCGTCGCTCTCCTCGGGGACCTGATCGCCTTCGACCAGTTCCAGTTCCTGCAACATCTTCCGCGCGAGGCCCTGGAACGCCTTCTGGTCGTCGAGCGCATAGGCCAGCGCGTCGAGATCGGTCTTGCTCTCGATCCACTCACGAACGAGCGCGAGGCCGGGCGCAGCGATCGCGGGAGACTCCTGCCCGGTCAGCCGCTCGCGGACCATCAGGCCGAGCGCGGTCGACAACGGCACCTCGTCGCGATTGCGCGCGCGCGTGATTGGGTCAGCCCGGAGGCGCACATCTAGCGCGCTGTTCAGATTGTCGGAAATACCCAGATAGCCACGCCCGCCAAGCGCCTCGACACGCGCGTTCTCGACCGAATCGAACACCGCCCGAGCCACCGCTTCGATAGGCGCCGCGCGGTTGTGCAAGGCGATGTCGTGGTGCTTCAATCGCAGCGCAAAGCCGTCCGCAAACCCGCGCGCTTCCGCCACCTGCTCGGCCGGCAAGGCACGCGCCGGCATCGGCACCTTGATATGCTTCCCCGACTGCGCCGGAGCATCGGCGGTGAAGGCCAGCTCGACCTCCGGCTCTTCCGAGATCGCGCGCGCCGTGCCGGCGAGAACCGCCTTGAACCGATCGAGAGGCGTTTCGTTCGCCAAAGTCTCAGGCCTTCCCGACCACGCTCTCGGGGAGATCCTTGCCGAACACGCGCTGGTAATATTCGGCGACCAGCGGCCGCTCAGCCTCGTCGCACTTGTTGAGGAACGACAGGCGGAACGCGAAGCCGACGTCGCCAAAGATCAGCGCGTTCTGTGCCCAGGTGATCACCGTACGCGGGCTCATCACGGTCGAGATGTCGCCGTTTACGAAGCCCTTGCGCGTCATGTCGGCGACGCGGACCATGTTCTCGACGACCTTCTTGCCGTCTGGCTTGTCGTATTCACCCGACTTGGCGAGCACGATCTGCGCCTCGACCTTGGCGGGCAGATAATTGAGCGTGACGACGATGTTCCAGCGGTCCATCTGGCCCTGGTTGATCTGCTGCGTGCCATGATACAGCCCGCTCGTATCGCCGAGGCCGACCGTGTTGGCGGTCGCGAACAGGCGGAACCATGGGTTCGGGCGGATCACGCGGTTCTGGTCGAGCAGAGTCAGTTTGCCCTCGGTCTCCAGCACGCGCTGGATCACGAACATCACGTCCGGGCGACCGGCATCGTATTCGTCGAACACCAGCGCGGTCGGCGTCTGGAGCGCCCAAGGCAGCAGGCCTTCGCGGAACTCGGTGATCTGCTGGCCGTCCTTCAGCACGATCGCGTCGCGCCCGATCAGGTCGATACGGCTGATATGCGCGTCGAGATTGATGCGGATGCACGGCCATTTCAGGCGCGCGGCGACCTGTTCGATATGCGTCGACTTGCCGGTGCCGTGATAGCCCTGCACCATCACGCGGCGGTTATGCGCAAAGCCCGCCAGCACGGCGAGCGTCGTGTCCGCATCAAAGACGTACGCCGGATCGAGATCGGGCACACGCTCGTCGGCTTCGGAGAAGGCCGGGACTTCCATGTCGGAATCGATCCCGAACATCTCGCGCACTTTCACCATGCGGTCGGGGGCGTCGAGGATCGTGGTCTCGCGGCTGTCTGGCTGGGTATTCGGGATATCGGTCATGTTGGCCTCGTGTTCCCGGTAGCTCTAGGCCAAGCGCGGGCTGTTACTCAACCGCCGCTGTACGATTGGTCGGGCGATTGACCGGAAGAGTTAGACGAACCGCCGGGATAGCAGCGGGTTCCGGATCGGGCGCCGTGAAATATCGATCAGAGTAAGCATGCATCATAGCGTCCGACCGCCATCCTAGCGAACGCCCTAAGCCCACAACCGTCATCCCAGCGAACGCTGGGATCCAGAGCACGATCGATTCCCTGCTTGGCTCTGGATCCTGGGTCGAGCCCAGGATGACGGGGTAGTTACGCGAACGCGGCGGCGCCTTTCAGATGCTGGTAGGCCGCGATCACCTTCTGCAATTCCGATTCATGCGCCCGGTCGCCGCCGTTGCGATCGGGGTGATAGCGCCGGACGAGTTCGCTGTAGCGTTTGCGGAGTGCCGTCCGGTCGGTGTCCGTGCCGAGCCCGAGCACGCGCAACGATCGGCGTTCGCCGTCGGACAGCACGCGGCCGTCTTTCCGCGCCGCCGCCATTCGCTCGCCAAACCTTGCACCGATCGCATCGATCGGATCGGCGAAGTCGGCCCATTTGGGAGGTGTGTCGCCGCCGCCATGCGCGAACGCCCGCGTCTCGCGCTCCCAGCCAGCCATCGGCCGCTGCGCGTAATGGATCTCGTCCGCGGTCATGCCGTCGAAGAAATTATAGCCCGAGTTGAACGCGCGGACATGCTCGAGGCAGAACCAGCGGAACTGCGGCGGGCCGCCTTCGCTCGGGCCTTCCAGTGGTGGTGCGCGAAATTCACCGGGTTCCTCGCAGTCGCGCCACATGCAGACGCGCCCGGTCCCTTCCACGCGGCCGTGAAACCGTGGGCTGGGGCGTTCCTTACGCTCTTTTCGCCCATCATCTGTGTGTCCGTCGTCCGCCACCGGCTCCCCGCGCTTCCAAAACGGGCTATATAGGGACCATGACAGACCTCGCCACCGGCTCCGTTCAGGACCAGATCACCGCCCGCCTCACCGCGACGCTCGCCCCGACGCACCTGATCGTCGTCAACGAGAGCGGGCTCCATGCCGGCCATATGGGCGACGACGGCACTGGCGAGACGCATTTCCGCGTCGAAGTGGAAACGCCGCAGTTCGAAGGGCTTAATCGCGTCGCCCGACAGCGCCTCGTGAACCAGGCGCTTGCCGAGCTGTTGAGCACGAAGATCCACGCGCTCGCCATCAAGGCCCGCGCACCCGGGGAAATCTGATGGCGTACAAGCTCTGGTACTGGCCCTCCATCCAGGGGCGCGGCGAATTCGTCCGGCTCGCGCTCGAAGGCGCCGAGATCGCGTATGAGGATTGCGCACGAAAAGTCGGCGAGGATGGGTTGATGGCCGATCTCAACGACCGCACCGGTCGGACGCCGTTCGCGCCGCCCTATCTGGAGCTCGACGGCCTGGTCATCGCGCAGGTCGCGAACATCCTGATGTATCTCGGCGAGCGTCACGGCTTGGCGCCGTCGAACATGGCGGACCGGCTGTGGCTCAACCAGCTCCAGCTGACGATCGCCGATCTCGTCGCGGAGGTGCACAACGTCCACCACCCTGTCGCGATGATGGACTATTACGACGACCAGAAACCAGAAGCCGCGCGCGCCGCGAAACAGTTCCGCGAGGAGCGCCTGCCGAAATATCTCGGCCATTTCGAGGATGCGGCGCAGGCCAATCCGGGGGACTGGCTGATCGATCACAAGTGGAGCTATGCCGACACGTCGCTGTTCCAGCTGGTCGAGGGGCTGCGCTACATGTTCCCCAAGCGGATGAAGACGCTCGAGCCCGACTATCCGAACCTCGTCCGCCTCCACGATCAAGTCGCCGAATTGCCGGGGATCAAGGCGTATCTGAGAAGCGACCGGCGCTTGGCCTTCAACACCGACGGCATCTTCCGCGCCTATCCCGAGCTCGACGCAGAATGACGCACCTTCGATCCTCCCCCGCCAGGGGAGGTGGATCGCGGAGCGAGACGGAGGGGGCGGTAAGCGATGACCGGCGTTCCGTGCCCTCCCCCTCCGTCGCTTACGGCGCCACCTCCCCTGGCGGGGAGGATCGAATCGTGTCCCACGCCCGGCCGCGCGCATTCTGCTCGTCGACCGCGAGGGTCGCGTGCTGATGTTCCGCTTCACCCCCGCCGATCGCCCCCGCTCTGGTGCACCCCGGCGGCGCCGTCGATCCGGGCGAGAGCTACGCTGCCGCCGCACGCCGCGAGCTATGGGAGGAAGTCGGCCTCGACATCGACTGCGGACCCGAGGTCGCGCAACGCACCATCGATTTCCTGACCTTCGAAGGCGTCGAGGTCACCGCCGACGAACGCTATTTCCGGATCGACGTCGACACCTGCGACGTGAAGGCGGGCAATCTCACCGAACAGGAGAAGCAACTGCTCGTCGGTCACCGCTGGTTTTCCCGAAACGACATCGCGACCCACGACGAAACGCTCTATCCCGCAGACCTGGTCGAGCTCCTCGACGCCACGGAACCTGCCAAGGGATAACGCGCATGCTCGACGATTTCGTCCTCCAGACCATCCTGCCGTCGACGCACGATCTCGGCGGGTTCAAGGTCCACCGCACGCTGCCGAACAAGGAACGGACGATGGTCGGCCCGTTCCTGTTCTTCGACCAGATGGGCCCGGCGCATCTCGAGGTCGGCCAGGGCATCGACGTGCGCCCGCATCCGCATATAAACCTGTCGACCGTCACCTACTTGTTCGATGGCGCGATCGATCACCGCGATTCGCTAGGGACGCAGGCGCGGATCGAGCCGGGCGCGGTCAATCTGATGACCGCGGGCCACGGCATCGTCCATTCCGAACGTTCGCCCCGCGACGAGCGCGCCGAGGGTCCGAACCTGTCGGGGATCCAGACCTGGCTGGCGATGCCCGAGGCGGTCGAGGAGATCGACCCGGCGTTCGAACACGTCACCAAGACGCAACTGCCGACGATCGAGGCGCATGGCGCGCGCTCGCGGATCATCATGGGGAGCCTCTGGGGCCAGACCGCGCCGACGACGACCTATTCGGGGACGATCTACGCCGACATCGCGCTCGATCCGGGCGCGAGCGTGCCGATCGACGCGGCAGCGGAGGAGCGCGCGATCTATCTCGCGATGGGTGAGGCTACGCTGGAGGGTGTGAAGCTCGAGCCACAGGTTCTGTACGTCCTCCGCCCCGGTATCTCCGCGACGCTGCGATCCGCGCATGGCGGCCGCGCGATGCTCTGCGGTGGCGATGCGTTCACGACGCCGCGCCACGTCTGGTGGAACTTCGTCAGCTCGAACCGAGATCGCATCGAACAGGCGAAACGCGACTGGAATGCGGGCAATTTCCCGAAAGTGCCCGGCGACGAAAAGGAATGGATCGAAATCCCAGCGATCCCGAAGACGGTCAGCTATCCGTAAGATTGCCCAAACGGTGAGTTCGTGGGGGCCAGCCCCTCCTCGACCCCTCCCGTAAACGGGAGGGGAGATACGCCTTCTGCTCCCTCCCGCTTGCGGGAGGGGTCGGGGAGGGCATGACCAGCGGGCAGCGCGATGGGTAGGCCCTCCTAACCCCTCCCGCCAGCGGGAGGGGAATGATGTCGAACCTGCAACGCATCGCGTTATCCACTGGCGTCGAACTCGACGTGGCGATCTCGGGCGACCCGGCGAACCCGCCCGTCATCCTCCTTCACGGCTTCCCCGAATCGCACCGCACCTGGCGCGCCATCGCCCCGGACCTCGCCCGCGATCACTACGTCATCGCCCCCGACCAACGCGGCTTCGCGCGCTCCTCCAAACCCGAGGGCGTCGACAACTATAGCCCCGACAAGATCGTCGCAGACCTGATCGCGCTCGCCGATGACCTGAAGATCGACACCTTCACGCTGGTCGGTCACGACTGGGGCGGCGCGGTCGCGTGGATGGCCGCGCTGCGCCACCCCGAACGCGTCGCGAAGCTCGTCATCATCAACGCCCCCACCCGCTCGTCTTCCAGCGCACCATGTTCGACGACCTCGAACAGCGCGCTGCCAGCCAGTATATCCGCGCCTTCCGCAACCCCGATCTCGAAAAGCACATCGAGTCGATCGGCCTCGAAACCTTCTTCGACACGAGTTTCTCGAAGCACGCCGATCTCGCCGCGATGGCCGAGGACAAGGCCGCCTATCTCGACGAATGGGGCCAGCCCGGCGCGATCACCGCGATGCTCAACTGGTACCGCGCAAGCGCGATCGTCGTCCCCGCAATGGACGAAACGCCGCCCCGCCCCGCGTTTCTCGACGCGCCGTTCCCGCCGACCGCGATGCCGGTGCTGGTGATCTGGGGTATGCAGGACAGCGCGCTGCTCCCGAGCCAGCTCGACCTCGGCGCCTATGTCCCCGACCTGACGATCGAAAAAATCGATGCGGGCCATTTCGTACCGTGGCAGAAACCCGACGCGGTGATCGCCGCAATGCGCCGCTGGGGAATCTGACCGCCCTCTCGATCCTCCCCGCCAGGGGAGGTGGCTGGCGCTTGCCAGACGGAGGAGGAGGTAAGGAGTAACCTCCGTTCCGTGTCCTCCCCTCCGTCGCCTTCGGCGCCACCTCCCTGGCGGGGGAGGATCGGAAAACTTGCTGGATGACCCGTACGCTCCGATACGCGCCACCTGTCTGAATCCTGACCACCACATTCTGTGATCGTTCAGCGGCGCGGGAGCAAAACCTCATCCATGCCGTTGATTCGGCGCCGAACACAGGAGAGCAGTCATGCGTAAGATGATCCTCGCGGCCGTTGCCGCCGCCACCCTCGTCCCCACTTTCGCTACCGCGCAGAGCTACGGCGAAGTCCGCCGCGACCAGCGCGAGATCCGCGAAAGCCAGCGCGACCTGCAGCGCGCACGCCGCTACGGCGACCGCGGCGACATCCGCGAAGCCCGTCAGGAACTGCGCGAAGATCGTCGTGAAGCGCGCGAGGACTGGCGCGACTATCGGCGCACCCACGCTAACGTCTATCGCCGCCCCGCCTATGTCGGCCCGCGCGGCTATCGCTATCGTCCGGTGACCGTCGGCTACCGCTTCGCGCCGGCCTATTACGGCCGCAACTACTGGATCAACGACTACCAGACGTATCGTCTGCCCCGTCCGGGCTACGGCTATCAGCGCTGGGTCCGCTACGGCCGCGACGTCGTCCTGGTCGACACCCGCTCGGGCCGCGTCGTTCAGGTCAACAACGGCTTCTTCTACTGAGCAAGTCGGTCCGGCCCGGGAGCAATCCCGGGCCGTTTTCTATTCCGCGTCATACGCCCCGCGCCGCATGACATAATCGCGCGTCTCGTAGGGCGGCGCGAGGCCTTCGACCCAGGCGCCGTGCGCGTGTGTCAGCGCGACCAGTTCCATAGGCCGATCGCCCGGCCAACCCCGCACGCGGACCTCATGCCGGTGCAGGTCGCGGTTCGGCTCCATCATCACCCAGCCGAGCGGCCGCTCCGCCGTCGCCCGCGCGCCCGCCGCGTCCATCGCGACGCGGATCCGCTCGCGCGATGCCGCCGACAGATACTGCCACACCACCGAATGCATCAGCACGCGCGTGACGCCCTCGGGTTGCGGCAAGGCCAATTGCGCCTCGACCCAGTCCGCCGCATCGCCTTCGACCAGATCGACGCCACCCTCGCGGACCATAGCGATCGCCGTGGCGAGCCGCGCCTGTCGCTCGACCGCATCGACCCAGACATACACCTCGAGCCGTGCCGCCGCGGCCGGATCGGCGACGTCCACCGGCTGGATATCGACGCCGCGCGTCGACTCGATCTCGACCCGGGCGCTTGGCGGCGGCGGCCCCCGCCATTCGGGGCGGATCGTCACCGGCGATACCGATGGCCCGACCGTCACGCCGCCAAGATCGAACCGATAGCGATCGATCAGCAGATTCAGCCCCGCGCTCGATCCGATCTCCAGCAATTCGAACCGCGGTCCGTACCGCTCGGCGAGGTGCAATATACCGGTCATCATGCCCGCCGACCGCGCCGCCTCGTTGGTCTGCGGCGGCCCGTCGAGCCAGAGCAGCAGCGCCGCATCGTGCGCGACGAGCGTGGCTTTCAAAACGGCCGTGACGCGCGCCGGGTCGGTCTCCGCGCCGGAAAACACGGTTGAGAGCGCGGGATCGACGCCCGACCGATGCAGCGCATGCAATCCGCCGACGAGGCGCAGCGCCAGCGCATCGGCGACGGGCTCGCCCACCCCGTCGAGCACCCGCCGCCCCGTCTCGCTCTCCCGATCGAGCGCCTCCGCCAGCGCGGTGCAAACCCGCGCCGTGACTGGCGCATCCATCGCCGCGCAATACTCCGCCTGGATTTCGAACGCCGAGCAACTTGCCTTTACATTTGCCATGCGCAGGTTGTTGCACCCGCCATGCCCCACCCGTAAAGCCCGGCGCGTGCCAGATTCCCAGATCATCATCGCCGTTCCCAAGGGGCGTATCCTCGCCGAGGCCCTGCCGTTGCTCGCGCGCGCCGGGGTGCATCCCGAAGCGTCGTTCTCGGACGAAAATTCCCGGGCGTTGCGGTTCGCGACCAACGACCCGGCGATCTCGCTGATCCGGGTGCGCGCGTTCGACGTCGCCACCTTCGTCGCGCACGGTGCCGCGCAGCTCGGCATCGTCGGGTCGGACGTGATCGCCGAGTTCGGCTATTCGGAACTGTATGCGCCGGTCGACCTCGGCATCGGCCATTGCCGCCTGTCGGTCGCCGAGCCTGCCGAGATGGCGGCGCAGGACGATCCGCGCGGCTGGAGCCACGTCCGCGTCGCCACCAAATATCCGCATGTGACGGCCGCGCATTTTGCCAGCCGTGGCGTGCAGGCGGAGTGCGTGAAGCTCAACGGCGCGATGGAGTTGGCGCCGACCCTGGGGCTGGCGCCGCGGATCGTCGATCTCGTGTCGTCGGGCCGCACGCTGCTCGAAAACGGCTTGGTCGAGGTCGAGACGATCATGGAAGTCAACAGCCGCCTGGTCGTCAACCGCGCCGCGATGAAAACGCGCAGCCGGGTTGTCCCATTGGTCGAGGCATTTCGCCGCGCCGTCGAAGCGCAGGAGATCGCAGCATGAGCGCCAATCTTCTGCTCCCCTTCCGCTTGCGGGAGGGGTCGGGGAGGGCTTGCTGTCCTCCAGCGTAACGCCCGGGGCTATTACAGCCCCTCCCTAACCCCTCCCGCAAGCGGGAGGGAATGTGATTCGCCTCTCCACCACCGACGCGGACTTCGCGACGCGCTTCACCGCGCTCGTCGAGGATCGTCGCGAATCCGACGCAGGCGTCACACAGGACGTCGCCGCGATCATCGCCGCGGTCCGTCGCGACGGCGAAACCGCACTCCGCGACCTGACGCAGAAACACGATCGCCACGACCTCGAAACCACCGGCTGGCAGATCGACGCCGCCGACTGCAAGGCCGCGTTCGATGCACTCGACCCGGACCTGCGCACCGCGCTCGAACTCGCCGCGACCCGCATCCGCGCGTATCACGAAAAACAGCGGCCGCTCGACAGCGACTCGGTCGACTCCGAAGGCGTGAGACTCGGCGCACGCTGGCTCCCCGTAGACGCCGCCGGCATCTACGTTCCCGGTGGACGTGCCGCCTACCCCTCGTCGCTGCTAATGAACGCGATCCCCGCCAAGGTCGCGGGCGTCGGTCGCCTCGCGATGGTCACGCCGACCCCCGACGGCCAGATCAACCCGCTGGTCCTCGCCGCCGCGCACCTCGCCGGTGTCGACGAAGTGTGGCGCGTGGGTGGTGCACAGGCGGTCGCGGCGCTCGCGTACGGCGCAGGCCGGATCGAACCGGTCGACGTCATCACCGGCCCCGGCAACGCGTGGGTCGCCGAAGCCAAGCGCCAGGTCTACGGCGTCGTCGGCATCGACATGGTCGCGGGCCCCTCGGAAATCGTCGTCGTCGCGGACGCGCTCAACGACCCCGAATGGACTGCAGCCGACCTGCTCAGCCAGGCCGAGCACGACGTGACCACGCAGTCGATCCTGTTCACCGACGACGCAGCCTTCGCCGACAAGGTCGCGGACGCCGTCGACCGCCAGTTGCGCGACCTCGCCACCGAAGCGGTCGCGCGCGTCGCGTGGGACACCAACGGTGCGATCATCGTCGTCGACACGCTCGCCGATGCGATCCCGCTGGTCGACCGTCTCGCTGCCGAGCATCTCCAGTTGGCGATCCCCGACCCCCAGCGATTCTTCGACCGCATCCGCCACGCCGGGTCGGTGTTCCTCGGCCGCTACACCCCGAAGCGATCGGCGATTACGTCGCCGGCCCGAACCACGTCCTCCCCACTGGCCGTCGGGCGCGGTTTGCCAGCGGACTGTCGGTGCTCGACTTCATGAAGCGCACCAGCTTCCTCGCGCTCGACGAAGCGGCGTTGCGCGAACTCGGACCGGCCACTGTCGCGCTCGCCAACGCCGAGGGGCTCCCTGCGCACGCAAAATCGGTGGCTTTGCGGTTGCGGCTCAACAGTTAGATTGTTCGCGCAGAGGCGCAGAGAGCGCGGCGTAGCCGCTTCGATCTCCTCATTGAACGGTAATGGGAGGCCGCTCCGCGGCGAGCGATACAGCTCCGTGCTCTCTGCGCCTCTGCGCGAACCAATCTTCTCTGCCAAAGCGCCCAAAAACGCAAAGGGCTGACACACAGCCCCCGCGCCTACAGGCAACCGCTTATGACTCGAACCGCCCCCGCACCAAGGCGCGTGCCGCCGCTCGCCTCGCCGCCGTCCAGGCGACCTACCAGCACGAGATGGAGGGCACCGCGATGCCCGTCCTGCTCAACGAATTCCACCAGCACCGGCTCGGCGCGACGATCGAAGATGTCGAATATGCCGAGGCCGATGTCGATTTCTTCGACGACCTCGTGACCGGTGCGAACGCCCGCGCCGGCGAGATCGACGTGCTGATCGAGGGCAAGCTGGCCAAGGGCTGGACGCTGGCACGCCTCGACAAGCCGATGAAGGCGATCATCCGTGTCGGCACGTATGAACTGCTGGCGCGCAAGGACGTGCCGGTCGCCGCGGTGATCAGCGAATATGTCGACGTGGCGCATGCGTTCTACGACAAGCGGGAATCGGGCTTCGTGAACGGGTTGCTCGACGGGATCGCCAAGGAAGTGCGCGCCTGACGAACTCCTCTCCCCGCCGGGGAGAGGGTCGGGGTGAGGGCTGCCAAGCAGTGCGGCGCCTGAAACGGCCCCTCACCCCAGCCCTCTCCCCGGAGGGGAGAGGAGCAGTAGAGTGACTGAAGCCGAGTTCATTGCTGCCCTTCGCAAGCTCCCGCTTCATCCGGCCGCGCGGGGCCTCAACGACGACACCGCGCTGCTGGACTCTGGCCCGCTCGTCGTCACGACCGACACCCTCGTTGAGGGCGTCCATTTCCTCCAAACCGACCCCGCGCAGGACGTCGCGTGGAAACTGGTCGCGACCAACCTCTCCGATCTCGCCGCCAAGGGCGCGAAGCCCGAGGGTATCCTCCTCAACTACCCGCTCGGCGATGACGCATGGGACCGGGCGTTCCTCGAAGGTCTTGCCGACGTCCTGACCAGTTTCGACACGAGGATCATCGGCGGCGACACCGTCACGCTCCCGCCGAACGCACCGCGGATCCTCACCGTCACCGCATTCGGAAGCGACGCTGCCGCCCCTGCCCGCAACGGCGCGCGAGGAGGCGATGCGCTCTATGTCACCGGTACGATCGGCGACGCAGGCGCGGGACTCGCGATCGCGCTAGGCAAGGACGGTCCGCCGGCGTTGCTCGCCGCCTACCGCCGCCCGCAACCCCGCCTGGCGGACGGCCGCATCCTCGGCCCCCAGGTCCACGCGATGATGGACGTATCCGATGGCCTGCTTATCGACGCCGCCCGCATGGCGCGCGCCAGCGGCGTCGCGGTCACGATCGACCTTGCCCGCATTCCGCTCTCCGACGCCTACCGCGCCTTTGCCGGCGACCGGCTGGCCGCGGCGACGGCCGGCGACGACTATCAGCTCCTCTTCGCTGCACCGCAAGATTTCGTCACCGACGCCGCTCGGATCGGTACGTTCTCGACCGGCTCCGGGCTCACGCTCCACGACTCGGGCAAGCCCGTCCCGCTCCCGCCAAGTCTAGGGTATGAGCACGCGCCGCGCGGATAACTTGCGCAATGCCCCTGCACTGATAGGTTCCCTGCATCGGGACTCGGCAAAGTCGGGACCGGAGAGGACCTGAAAAGAGGGATAGCGCCGTATGACGATCGTCTATTTGGCCATGATCTGCGGCGTCATCGCCGTCTTGTACGGCTTTGTCACCAGTCGACAGGTGCTCGCCGCGTCCCCGGCAATGAGAAGATGCAGGACATCGCGGCCGCCATCCAGGAAGGCGCGAAGGCCTATCTCGGGCGGCAATATACCACCATCGCGATCGTCGGCGTCATCGTCGCGGCGATCCTCCTCTTCACGCTCGGCATGATCTCGACGATTGGCTTCGTCATCGGCGCGGTCCTGTCGGGCGTCGCGGGCTATGTCGGCATGAACATATCGGTCCGCGCCAACGTCCGCACTGCCGAGGCCGCGCGGACGTCGTTGCAGGCCGGGCTGACGATGGCGTTCCGCTCCGGCGCGGTCACCGGCATGCTCGTGGCGGGTCTGGGGCTGCTCGCGATCAGCGCGTTCTTCTGGTACCTCACGGGACCCGCAGGCCACGCCCCCAACGACCGGATCATCGTCGAGGCGCTCACAGCCCTCGCATTCGGCGCGTCGCTGATCTCGATCTTCGCGCGATTGGGCGGCGGCATCTTCACCAAGGCGGCGGACGTCGGCGCGGATCTGGTCGGCAAGGTCGAGGCCGGCATCCCCGAGGACGACCCCCGCAACCCGGCCGTGATCGCGGACAATGTCGGCGACAATGTCGGCGATTGCGCGGGCATGGCCGCCGATCTGTTCGAAACCTATGTCGTCACATTGGGCGTGACGATGATCTCGATTGCGCTGCTGATCCAGGCGAGCGGCGCCGAGCTCATGCGGCTGATGACCCTCCCGTTGCTCGTCGGCGGGGTGTGCATCGTCACCTCGATCATCGGCACGTACATGGTCCGGCTCGGCAAGGGCTCGATCATGGGCGCGCTCTATAAGGGCTTCTTCACCTCGACGGTCCTGTCGATCCCGGCGATCTACCTCGCCACGCAATATGTGCTCGGCGACCTCCACCGCGTGATCGGCGGTGCCGGCTTCCTTGATCCCGCCACCGACGACCTGACCACGCAGGCCGCACCGTCGCTGACGCAGAGCTTTACCGGCATGGACCTGTTCTGGTCGATGATGATCGGGCTGGTCGTCACCGGGCTGATCGTGTGGATCACCGAATATTACACCGGCACCAACCACCGCCCGGTCCAGTCGATCGCCAAGGCGTCGGAGACCGGCCACGGCACCAACGTCATCCAGGGCCTGGCGATCAGTCTCGAATCGACCGCGCTGCCGACGCTCGTGATCGTCGTCGCGGTGATCGTCGCGTACCAGCTCGCCGGGATCATCGGCATCGCCTTTGCCGCCACCGCGATGCTCGCGCAGGCCGGGATGGTCGTCGCGCTCGATGCGTATGGCCCGGTGACCGACAATGCTGGCGGGATCGCCGAGATGGCCGGCCTGCCCGACGACGTTCGCCAGCGCACCGATGCGCTCGATGCGGTCGGCAACACCACCAAGGCGGTCACCAAGGGCTATGCGATCGGCTCAGCGGGGTTGGCCGCGCTCGTGCTGTTCGGCGCGTACACCACCGATCTCGCGACCTATTTCCCCGACGTCACGGTCGATTTCAGCCTCTCCAATCCGTACGTCATCGTCGGCCTGCTGCTCGGCGCGCTGCTCCCGTATCTGTTCGGCGCGTTCGGCATGACCGCGGTCGGTCGCGCGGCCGGCGCGGTCGTCGAGGAGGTCCGCGAGCAGTTCCGCAACAATCCCGGCATCATGCTGGGCACCAGTCGCCCGAACTATGCGCGCACGGTCGACCTCGTGACCAAGGCGGCGATCCGCGAGATGATCGTGCCCTCGCTGCTGCCGGTGCTGTCGCCGCTCGCCGTGTATTTCATCATCACCGCGGTCGCCGGCCAGGCCGCCGGTTTCGCTGCACTCGGCGCGATGCTGCTCGGCGTGATCGTCTCCGGGCTGTTCGTCGCGATCTCGATGACGAGCGGCGGCGGCGCTTGGGACAATGCGAAGAAATACATCGAGGACGGCCATCACGGCGGCAAGGGATCCGAGGCGCACAAGGCTGCGATCACCGGCGACACGGTCGGCGATCCCTACAAGGACACCGCGGGCCCCGCGGTGAATCCGATGATCAAGATCACCAACATCGTCGCATTGCTGTTGCTCGCCGCGTTGGCAGGCAGCGGCGTAGGGTAACCGCAGGGAAACGATCCGTCGTCCCGAGCCCATAAGGGCATCGGGACGACGGTCGCGTCGCCGGCGGTGCCCGCGCGAAAGCTCCGGAACGGAGCTGATTTCCCGCCGTAGGATGCATCTGGCTTGGACGAGCGCGCCGCCGCCCCCGCATCGTCCACGGATGCGAAACCGTCCTGAAAACCACCTCTTCTACGGCGACAACCTCGCCGTCCTCCGCAAGGAGATCGCCGACGAGAGCGTCGACCTGATCTATCTCGATCCGCCGTTCAATTCGAACGCCAATTACGGCATCCTGTTCAAGGAACCCGACGGCAAATCCTCGAATGCGCAGATCGAGGCGTTCGAGGACACCTGGCACTGGAACGACACCGCCGAGGACGCCTTCGACCAGGTCGCGCGGAGCGGCAACACCAAGGCGTTCGACCTGCTCAACGCGATGCGCGGGTTTCTCGGCGACAACGACATGATGGCGTATCTGGCGATGATGGCGGTCCGCCTGCTCGAGCTGCACCGCGTGCTGAAGCCGACCGGCAGCCTGTATCTCCACTGCGATCCGACCGCGAGCCATTACCTGAAGCTGTTGCTCGACGCGATCTTCGGCAAACGCCAGATCGCGAACGAGATCATCTGGTGCTATCGGCGCTATACCGCGGCCAGCAACCGGTTTCAGCGGTTGCATGACACGCTGCTATTCTACGGCAAGACCGACCAGCGCCGCTTCAACGATATCCGCATCCCGTATGGCGAGACGTCGGGCAAGAAGGACTCGCACTACCGACAGGACGACGATGGACGCTGGTTTCGCTGGCAGAAGCGCAAGAATGCCGAACCCTATCGCATCTATCTCGCCGACGGGGTCAGGCTCGGCGACTGGTGGGATATCCCGATCATCAACGCGTCGTCCAAGGAGCGTCTAGGGTATCCGACGCAAAAGCCCTCGGCTTTGCTCGAACGGATCATCGCGGCGTCGTCCAACGAGGGCGACGTCGTGCTCGACCTGTTCTGCGGCTGCGGCACTGCGGTGCACGCGGCGGAAAAGCTCAAGCGGCAATGGATCGGGATCGACGTCACGCATCTCGCCATCTCGCTGATCGAGAAGCGCATGAAGGATGCGTTTCCCGCCGTCACCTTCACCGTCGAGGGCACGCCCAAGGATCTCGCCTCGGCGTGCGACCTCGCCCTGCGTGACAAATACCAGTTCCAATGGTGGGCGGTGTCGATGGTCGACGCGCTGCCGTTCGGTGGCAAGAAAAAGGGCGCGGATGGCGGGATCGACGGGCTGATCTATTTCAACGACCATGATCCCGTGTCGGGCAAGATGGTCACGCACCGCGCGATCGTGTCGGTGAAGGGCGGGCTCAACCCCGACAACGCGATGGTCGAGACGCTCGCGGCGACGATCGCGCGCGAAAAGGCGCCGATCGGCATCCTGATCATGAACGCCAAGCCCACCCGCGAGATGGAGCGCCGTGCCGCCGCAGTCGGCATCTATCGCGCCGGCGTCGACGAGACGTTTCCCAAGCTCCAGATCCTCACGCTCGCCGACCTGTTCCAGGGCAAGCGGCCGCGCATCCCCAACGTCGACCGCGCCGCCTTCCGGCGCGCCGCGCGCGAGGCGACGGCGCATCAGCCGAACTTGCTGTGAACGCGCGTGAATGCCGTGATCGAGCCAACGCCCGTCATCCTGACGAAAGTCAGGACCCAGGGCGGCAAAGGACAGCGTGTCGTGGCTCTGGGTCCTGACTTTCGTCAGGATGACGGAGCGCAGCATCGCGCCCTTGTTTCCATCATGTCGGACGACGATATCTACGTCTCGATCAACGGCCACGGGCATGACGCCTTTGACCGCGCTTCGGCCGTGCTTTCCTTTTCGCGAACCTGCGGTAAGGGCGCTCGTCCCGAAATTCCCCAATTCAGAGATTATATTTGGCCAAGGAAGAACTGCTCGAGATGCGCGGCCGCGTGGTGGAACTCCTCCCCAACGCGATGTTCCGGGTTCAGCTCGAAAACGACCACGAGATTCTCGGTCACACCGCCGGCAAGATGCGCAAGAACCGCATCCGCGTGCTGGTCGGCGACGAGGTGCTGTGCGAACTCACGCCGTACGATCTGACCAAGGGTCGCATCACCTACCGCTTCAAATAAGCCCGTGGGCGTCTAGGCGCTCACCGCTTCTATAACGAGGCACCAATGCTGGTCCTGGCCTCTTCCTCGCCCCGCCGCCGCGATCTGCTCGCGCGGCTCGGCGTCGTGCCGTCGCGCGTGGAATCTCCCGACATCGATGAGAGCCCGCGAAAGGCCGAACCGCCGCGCGCCTACGCGCTTCGCCTCGCCATCGAGAAGGCCAGTGCCGTCGCGCGCGCCGAGGGTGAGATCGTGCTCGCCGGCGATACGACGATCGCGCTCGGCAGCCGTATCCTGCCGCCCGCCGACACGCTGGAAATCCAGCGCGACCTGCTCGGCAAGCTGTCGGGCCGTCGCCACCATTGCCTGTCCGCGGTCTGCGTGATCGACGCGACCGGCAAGGTCCGCACCCGGATCGCCGACACGATCGTCGCGTTCAAGCCGCTCTCCCCCGCCGAGATCGACGACTATCTCGCGTGCGGCGAAGGCCTGGGCAAGGCCGGCGGCTACGCGATCCAGGGCCGCGCGGAGGCGTTCGTCCGCTTCCTGTCGGGCAGCCATTCGGGTGTCGTCGGCCTGCCGCTGTTCGAAACGCGCGCATTGCTGAAAACGGCTGGCGTCGCGCTTGCCTGATGCGGGGCCTGAATGGCTCTACGAAGCCGGTATCGGCGAAGCGCGCGCCGCGCTGGTGGACGACGATCGGATTATCGAAGCCGCGATCGAACTCGACAGTGACGCGCTCAGGGTCGGCATGATCGCCCGCGCGCGGCTGGTCGAGCTCTTGCCCGGCCGCCGTGGTCGCGTCGCGCTCGATGGCGGCGAGGCGTTGATCAACCATCTCCCCGGGCATCACGCAAGGTGCGAGCCTGACCGTCGAGATCGTCCGGGAGGCCCTCCCCGAAGCCGGCCGCGCGAAGCTCGCCAAGGCCGTTCCCAGCGATCTGCCGCCCCGCCCGGCGCCGACGCTGTACGAACGCCTCGTAGCGACCGGCCTGCACGTCCGCAGCCCCCGCACGCACGAACCCGACGCGCTGGAGGCGGCGGGCTGGTCCGAACTCCTCGACGAAGCGACCAGCGGCGAGATCGTCTTCCCGCTCGGCGCGCTCCGCCTGTCGCCGACGCCGGCGATGACGTTGTTCGATGTCGACGGCGCGCCTCCGCTCGACGCGCTCGCGATTGCCGCCGCGCATGCCGTCGCCCGCGCACTTCGTCGACATGGGATCGGTGGTTCGATCGGCATCGATTTCCCGACGTTGCAGGGCAAGGCTCAGCGCAACGCCGTCGCTGCCGCGATCGACGAATCATTGCCGCAGCCGTTCGAGCGCACCGCGATGAACGGCTTCGGCTTCCTACAGATCGTCCGCCCCGCCCCCGCGCGTCGATCCCCGAGATCCTCCGCAGCGATCCGGTCGGCGCCGCGACCCGCGCGACGCTCCGCACGCTCGAACGCACGCCGCCGACCGCCTCGCGCCGCCACACCTTGCCGGCCAGCGTCCATGCCTGCCTGATGGCGCGTCGGGCGTGGCTTGCGGAACTCGCGCGCCGTACAGGCGTCGTCCACGAACTGGAGAGCGCCCGATGACAACCGTCAAATGCCCGATCTGCGACCAGCCTGCCGTGCCTGAATACAAGCCGTTCTGCTCGAGCCGCCACCGCGACCGCGACCTGTTGCAGTGGCTCGGCGAAGGCTATCGCATTCCCGGGCGGCCAATCTCGCAAACGGGGCTGGACAGCGCCGAAGACCCCGACTAAACGCGCCCTTCCGATCGCAAGGTCGGACGCTTCTCCGGTCCCAGACCGGACGTGCCCGGATAGCTCAGTTGGTAGAGCATGCGACTGAAAATCGCAGTGTCGGCGGTTCGACCCCGTCTCCGGGCACCATTTTTCCCCACTGCCGTTCGTGCTGAGTAGAGACCGAGTAGCTGCGTCAGCAGCGTATCGAGGGCGCGTATCGAAGCATGGGTTCCGCGCGCCAACCTGTCCTTCGATACGCCGCCTACGGCGACTACTCGAGGGCTACTCAGGACGAACGGCGCGCTAGCACCCCGGCGCGGTCCGTTAGCGGCGGATGCGGGTGACGTGACCCATTTTCCGCCCCGGCCGCGCAGTGCCCTTGCCGTACAGGTGGAGGTGCGCGCCGGGCTCGCCGAGCAGCTCCGCCCAGCGGTCGGCATCGTCGCCGATCAGGTTCTCCATCGTCGCTTCACGACCGGTCAGCGTCGTCGCACCTAGTGGCAATCCGCAGATCGCGCGGATGTGGTTTTCGAATTGCGAGCACTCCGCGCCTTCGATCGTCCAATGCCCGGAATTGTGCACGCGGGGCGCCATCTCGTTGAAGACCGGGCCGTCGGCGCCGACGAAGAACTCGCAGGCCAGCACGCCGACATAGTCGAGTTCGGCCGCGATCCGTTCGGCGAGCGCTGCGGCTTCGTCGGCTTGGGCCAGGACTGCGGCGGGTGCGGGGACGGTGGAATGGCGGAGGATCGCGTCGCGGTGGGCGTTGAGCGGCGAATCATATCGTGCCGTGCGCCCGTCGTGGCCGCGCGCGATCAGGATCGAGAATTCATGTTCGAAGGGGACGA
The DNA here is from genome assembly GCF_979253035.1 of Sphingomonas sp. AC411. Lineage (NCBI taxonomy): Bacteria > Pseudomonadati > Pseudomonadota > Alphaproteobacteria > Sphingomonadales > Sphingomonadaceae > Sphingomonas > Sphingomonas sp. AC411. The sequence continues at coordinate 2,807,361 of NZ_CEEDAQ010000001.1, forward strand.
AGGCTTCGAGGACCGCGGGGCCGCCGATCGTGTCCCAGGCGGCTTGTGCGCCGTCCGGAGCGTCGATCTTGACCTGGCCTTTGCCGTCATAGCCGAACCGGGCGGTCTTGAGGATGGCGGGGGTGCCGATCGCCTTGAGGCCCGCCTGCAGGCTTTCGAGGCTGTCGACTGCGGCCCAGGGCGCCGGGCGGCCGCCGACGCTCTCCACGAAGCGTTTCTCGCCGATCCGCTCCTGAGCGACGCGGAGCGCGCGCGGGCTCGGATGGACGGGGACGCGGTCGGCGAGCCATTCGACCGGGTCGACGTCGATATTCTCGAACTCGTAGGTCACGACGTCGCAGGCATCGGCGAAGTCGGCGAGCACGATGCGGTTGTGATAGTCGGCGCGCGTCATCGTCGAGGCGGACTGCGCGGCGACGCTCTCTTGGTCGGGCGAGAGCACGTGGGTGTGATAGCCGAGCTGCGCCGCGGCGGTGGCGAGCATGCGGCCGAGCTGGCCTCCGCCGAGGATGCCGATGGTCGATCCGGGGGGAAGCGGCGTCATGCTATCGTCTTTCAGGCGGGGTCGGTGGCGACGGCGTCGGTTTGCGCGGCGCGCCAGGCTTTCAAGCGCTCGGCAAGAGCATCGTCGGACGTCGCGAGGATGGCCGCCGCAAGCAAGCCGGCGTTGATCGCGCCGGGCTTGCCGATCGCCAGCGTGCCGACCGGGATGCCGCCGGGCATCTGGACGATCGAGAGCAGGCTATCCATGCCCTTCAGCGCCTTCGATTCGACGGGGACGCCGAGCACCGGGAGATGCGTCATCGAGGCGGCCATGCCGGGGAGGTGCGCCGCGCCGCCCGCGCCTGCGATCACGACTTTCAGGCCGCGATCGGCCGCGCTGGTCGCATAGTCATAGAGGCGTTGCGGGGTGCGGTGGGCGGAGACGACCTTGGTCTCATACGCGACGTTGAGCGCGTCGAGCGTCTCGGCGGCGTGGCGCATCGTCTCCCAATCGGAAGTGCTGCCCATGATGATGCCGACTAGAGCCATTTCCGTCCCCGGATCAAAGGAGCGCCGTGCCTAGCGATGGGCGGGGGTTAGGGCAATGTTGTTGGTGAACTGCTCCCTCCCTGGAAGGGAGGGGTTGGGGTGGGTTGGCTGCTTGGTGACCACGACATCCGCCAACTGGCCTACCCACCCCCGGCCCCTCCTTCCAGGGGGGAGTAGGGCCGGTGGCGTCAGCGCTCGCTGAGGTAGTAGCGGTCGGTGGCGGTCAGGTCGGCGTCGAGTTCGTAGACGATCGGCTGACCGGTCGGGATCTCCAGGCTCGTGATCTCGTCGTCGGGGATGTTCGACAGGTGCTTGACCAGCGCGCGGAGCGAGTTGCCGTGGGCGGAGATCAGGATGCGCTGGCCGTCCTTCAGCGCGGGGGCGATGCGCTCGTCCCAGTATGGGAGTACGCGGGCGATCGTGTCCTTGAGGCTCTCGGTCTTGGGGATCGCGATGCCGTCGTAGCGGCGGTCCTTCGACAGGTCGAACGCGCTGCCGTCCTCCAGCACGGGGGCGGGACGTCGAAGCTGCGGCGCCAAGTGTGGACCTGCGCGTCGCCGTGCTTGGCCGCGGTCTCCGCCTTGTCGAGTCCGGTGAGGCCACCATAGTGCCGCTCGTTCAGGCGCCAGTCCTTCTCGACCGGGAGCCAGAGCCGGCCCATCGCCTCGAGCGCGATGTTGAGCGTCTTGATCGCCCGCGTCTGGAGGCTGACGAAGGTCTGGTCGAAATCGAGGCCCTTGGCGGCCATCAGCTCGCCCGCGGCCTTGGCCTCGGCCTCGCCCTTTGCGGTCATGTCGACGTCCCACCAGCCGGTGAAGCGGTTCTCGAGGTTCCAGGTGGACTGGCCGTGGCGGATCAGGACTAGGGTCGGCATTCGGGCTCCTGTAAAAAGAAGGTTAGGCAGGGTTAGGCCAACGCATGATCTTTTGTCTCATGGGCGGCCTCAGCAATCTTCAGCCAACCCATTGAGATTGTTCTAAATATCGTCGATCATGTCAGCGAGCGTCTCGAGCATCGCATGCGCGAGCTGCTTCGAGCGCTCGGGCGACCAGCCGAACTCGGGATCGGGATTCGCGTCGTGATCCTTGAACGGCATCTCCAGCGTCATCGACACCGCGCCGAAGCGCTCGGCGACCTGGTTGGTCGACATCGACAGGTTCGCCGAACCCGGCGCGGACTTGGGATAGCCCTTCTCGGTCTGGAAATCGGGCGTGTGCGCGGCGAGCCTGCGGCCGTATTCGTAGAATTTCTCGCCGTGCGCGTCGGTCCAGGAGGCGATGCCCTCGAACCCGGCGATGAAGTTCGCGGGGATCGCCTCGTCGCCGTGGATATCCATCGCGACGTCGACGCCGGTCTGGTCCATGGCGTTGCGGACGCAGAGGACTTCGGGGCTCTTCTCCGGCGTCGGCGTATGCCATTCGCGGTTGAGGTTCACGCCAATCGCGTTGGTGCGCAGATGACCGCGGCGCGTCCCGTCCGGGTTCATGTTCGGGACGACGTTGAAGGTCGCCTTCGCCAGCAGCGCGGCGGTGATCGGATCGGCCGAGATCGGTCAGCCGCTCCAGCGCGCCTTCCATCCACCATTCGGTCATCGATTCGCCGGGATGCTGGCGCCCGTAGATCCAGACCTGCTTGGGACCGCTGCCGATCGTGAAGCAGTCGATCGCCTGACCGTCGAGCGACTGGCCGAGCTCGCGGTGCGCGACGCCCGGCAACAGCGCGGTACGAGCCACCAGCGCGTCGTGCATCTCCATCGTGTAGGGCGCGAAATAGGCGAACCAGGCGAGATCGGTACCGGCGGTGAAATCGAATTCGAGCACGCCGTCGGCGTACCGCGTCTCGATCATCCGCCACGCCTGGCGATCGGTGCTGGCGCGGGTCTTGTAGCCCGGCCAGCCGAACGGATAGGCCGACTTACCCGCGTTGAGGATACGATAGGTCAGCGTCCGGCCTGCCGCGCCCGCCACCCGGAAATAGAACCACTGGAAGAAGTCGGACTGGTGATCCGTGACGATCTCCAGGTCGATTCGGTCCCCGTCGATGGCGACAACACGGATGTTGCCGCCATCGAAGGCTGCGTTGATGGCGATTGGGCTCAATGTTTCGGCGTTCATTTCACCTGAATAGTGCGACCGGACTCGCCGGGGAACCCCATGAACAAGGCGCGCGCCAGCTTCGTGGCCTGGATATCGGTGCGTGCGTCCTCCTTGCGGGCGTCGGCGAACGACTGTGCGCGACCTTCCCAGACGGGCGACTGGTCGGCGCTGCGCTTGATCGTCACCGACAGTTCGGAGACGAGGATCGCGGTGCTCCCGCCGCCGCCGATCGGGAAGCCGACCCCGCCGCCGAGACCGACGCCGCCACCGCCACGACCGCCGCTGAAGCCGCCGCCGCCCAGGCCGATGCTGATCGGCGAGCGCTTGGGTGGGCCAGCCTGCGTGGTGCGGGTGAAGGCAACGGTCGCGACGAGCAGCGGCTTCGCGCCGGGTGCGGGGACGCTGTACCCGGCCTGGAGCAACTGGCCCTGCACGGCGGCGGCATAGGTCTTGAACTCGATACTGGCCGGGCCGCCGGAGGTCAGCGGCTGGACCGCGATCGTCCCGCGGTCGATCGGTTCGCCGAGATGATAGCGCAGCACCTCGGTCGGCGGCAGCGACGGGCCGGTCGCGCACGCGGTGAGGGATGCGCCTGCCAGCGCCAGGACCAGGATCGAACGTACCGCCATCGGGACTTCCTTAGAATGTTGCGCTATAGTAACGCTCCGACCAGCCGAGTGGGTTCCCGGATGGGAGGCCCTCTTCTGGCAGGAGCGTGTCCGTTGCTTGACTTGGACACACCCCGCCATTAGGCGATCCCGTCTTTCCGCACACCTAGATTTGAAAAGAAGCGAATCGATCATGAAGATCCGCAATTCCCTGAAGTCGCTCAAGGATCGTCACCGCGATAACCGCGTGATCCGTCGTCGTGGCCGTACCTACGTCATCAACAAGACCAACCGTCGCTTCAAGGCACGCCAGGGCTAACCCCTATCTTGCTGAAGAGGGGAAGACCGCCGTCATTTTCGACGTCGGTCGCGTCCTTTACGACTGGGATCCGCGGATCCTGTACGAGCGCCTGATCGACGACGATCGGGCGCTCGACGCGTTCCTGCGCGACGTCGTGACGATCGACTGGCATTTCCAGCACGACGCTGGTCGCGACTTCGCCGACACCTCGGCGGAGCTGGCCGCGCTATATCCGCAGCATGCCGCGCTGATCGCCGCCTGGGGGCCGCGATTCAACGATAGCATCGGTGCGCGAATCGCAGGCATGCACGAGATCGTCGAGGAGCTCGATTCGGCCGGCGTGCCGCTGTTCGCGATCACGAACTTCAGCCACGAGTTCTGGCCACCCTTCCGCGCGCGTGAAGCAGCGCTGTTCGACCGGTTCCGCGACGTGGTCGTGTCGGGCGAGGAGAAGATGGTGAAGCCGGATCCGGCGATCTATCGGCTGGCGCTGAAGCGATTCGGGCTGGCGGCGGAGGACGCGGTGTTCGTCGACGACAATGCGGCGAACGTGGCGGCGGCGCAGGCGTTGGGGATCGAATCGGTGCTGTTCACGGACGCGGCGGATTTTCGTGCGCGGTTGGTCGAGTTCGGGCTCCCGATCGCGGCCTGAACCGTCACGCGGATCGGTTCGGCCGATATCCCAACCGTCATTCCCGCGCAGGCGGGAACCCATAGTGGCAGGCTTCGCGGCGTGACCACAACCGTTTGAGGATATGGGTCCCCGCCTCCGCGGGGATGACGACGGGTTTAGCCGACCAAGTTAATCGGTCGCCTTACGACGTCACTGGCTCAGCGAGACCGACTGGCGCAAATTGGCGATCGCGGTTTCCTGATCCGGGACCGGCGGCTCCGGCATAACGCCGCCCTCGAAATCGTCCGTCACCGTCACGGTCGTCCCCAGCGTCGTCACCCCGAACAGCTGCTTGGCAAAGCCGAGCGGCACGCGGATGCAGCCGTGCAGATCGGGGAAGCCCGGGTTCCGGCCGGCGTGGATCGCGATGCCGTCCCAAGTCAGCCGCTGCATGAACGGCATCGACGCATCGTTATACAGGTTCGACTTGTGGACCGCGTTCTTCTGCAGGATCGGATAGGTACCGAGCGGCGTGTCCTTGCCGTCCTTGCCGCTGGAGATGGTCGTCGCCGCGATCATCGTCGACCCGCGATAGACGAAGGCGCGCTGCTCCAGCAGGCTGATGACGATGCTGACGGGTTCGCCCGACCCATTGTCCTTCCAGACGAACTGGTTGGGCGAAAGTTCGGTCGCGGCCTGCTCGATCGGCAGCGCAGCGATCGCGGCGGCAGACGCGGCCAGAGCGGGACTTGCGCCCGCCAACAGCGCGAAGGCCAGCCCCATTGCCGCAACCGATCGTACCACCCTGCTCATCCTACCGTCTGCCACCTGAGTCTCGAGATCCGTTTCGATAATTCGCCCAACGCACGATTCTCTGGAATGTGCCGCCGCGAGAGTTGAGTCGACGAACCGACCCCAAGCCGGGGTAGTTCGAGGGAACGGACCCACAACCAGTGGAAATGGTTGCAGAATATTCACCGAAAATCGGCTATACCCGGTTCACGGGAACTGGGGCAATTTCGGGAAAATCGATGCACGACGAGCAAGGTCTTGTGCGCGAACGACGCGCGCTTCTGAAGAACGGTTTGGTACTGGCGGGGGCTCTGGCGGTACCGGGTACCGTCTCCGCGACGACACGGCTCGGCCGCCCGCTGACGGCGCGCGACCTGAAGCCGATGTCGCAGCCACCGCTGCCACGCACCACGGTCGCGGTGACGTCGCCGAAGGTGGTTCGTCCCGACCTGCTGCGGCAGGCGATGGCGTCGCTCAGCCGTCACGGCAGCCGCATCCAGCATCACGACCGGATCGCGATCGCCGATTTCGCGGCGCCTTCGGGCAAGCCGCGGTTCCACTTCGTCGATCTCGCCAGCGGGCGCGGCACGTCGTTGCTGGTCGCGCACGGCAGCGGTTCGGATCCGGCGCATACCGGGTATCTGGAGCGTTTCTCGAACCGCTTCGGCTCGAACGCCTCGTCGGAGGGCGCGTTCGTCACCGACGAATATTATGTCGGCAAGCATGGCCGCTCGCAGCGCCTGATCGGGCTCGATCCGACCAACGACAACGCGCTGGACCGTGCGATCGTCGTGCATTCGGCCTGGTATGCGAACAAAGACATGATCGAGACCCACGGCATGCTCGGCCGCAGCCAGGGCTGCTTCGCGGTCGGCGAGCGCGATCTCGACCAGGTGTTCGCCCGGCTCGGTGCCGGCCGGATGATCTACGCGGCGAAGGTCTGAGCTTTTAGCCGTCATCCCAGCGAGAGCTGGGATATCCCGGTTTGGCAGGTGTCGTCCGCCTCGTGAGATACCCAGCTTTCGCCGGGGCGACGATCTTGGAGCGGTTGCTATTCCGCAGTCTGCGCCATCCGGCTCTGCTCCATCCGCCGGCGCGCGCGGCGGACGCCGCCGATGAGGCCCGACCACAACAGCGCCTCCAGTCCGGCATAGCCCAGCCCGAGATGATCGGGCCGCACCGCCAGCACGTCCGACAGCCGCACCGTTCCCGCGCGCAGACCCGCCCGGCCGATATCACCCCAGCGTCGCGCGGTTTCCCAGCGGATCAGGCGGATGTCGTGTGCGGAACAGTCGTGCGTCGCGAGGAAGTCCGCCTGGATCACGCTCAGCGCACTCCCCAGCGTCGCCAGCGCGGCGCGATCGGGGACCGGACGCTTGGCCATGTTGTGCAGCATGATCAGCCGCGCGACCCGCTCCGCGCGATCGTCGAACAGCCGGGCATAGCGTTCGGTCAGGACGCGGACGGATGCCGCCTCCATCGTATCGACGAAGCGCTTCGAGACGCCACCGGGATGGACGCGGTACAGCACCAGCGCCTCGTCGAGCCGCGCGATCGCACCGAAATGCTGGATCCGCTGATACAGGTCGAAATCCTCGGCATACAGGAGCTCGGGTCGCGTCACCGGATCGAGCCGCCGCGCCACCTCGGTCCGCATCATCGTCGACGACCAGACCAGCGGATTCTCGATGCAGGTCAGCCACGCGACCAGCGCGGGCGTGGTGGTCGGCGCATAGCTGGACGGGCCGACCACGCCGGCGGTCAAAAGCTCGGCAGCGGTGCCCAGCAGCACGGTGTCGGGATGCGCGTCGAGATACGCCACCTGCCGCGCGAAGCGATCGGGGCGGCAGATATCGTCGTGATCGAGCGCGGCGATGTAGCGCCCGCGTGCCTCGGCGAAACCGCGGTTGCGCGCGAGCACCAGGCCGCCGTTTTTCGCCATCACGACCAGTCGCACGCGCGGATCGGGCCAGGCGCGCACCACCTCGCGGGTGTCGTCGGTCGAGCAGTCGTCGACCACGATCACCTCGAAATCGCCGAACGTCTGCGCCTGGAGGCTGGCGAGCGTTTCCTCGATCAGACCGGCGCCATTATACGCGGCCATGACCACGCTGACCGCGGGATCGGCGTTTCGATCGCTCGACGTCACGCTGCCGCCAAGGCTTTCGACGCCATCACCTGATCGATGATCATCAGCCCCACATCGTTCTGCCAAAGCCACAAGCCATTGGCCTGGCCCGAAAAACTGCTCTCGCCACCAAGCGGCCCCCATGGCACGAAACCCGCCGCCAGTCCCAGGCCGTACAGCCCGGGAATCGGCGCGCCGTCGGCATCGACGATCCGGCAATGGCGATCGACCATCGGCTGCCCTTCATGCGCCGCGAGCGGTATCTGGGTCCCGTCGCGATCGGCGATCGACATGCCGATCGGGCGATAGCCGAGCGCGGCAACGACCAGGTCCGCTTCCTCGATCGTCGCCCGTGCGCATGCGTCGTCGTCGCCCGAAATGCGGTGCAGCGCCACGCGGGGATCGGGTGCGCGACCGTCGATGCCGAGCATCCGCAGCACCAGATCGCGCGCCTCCAAGCGGAAGCCGGCGAGACGGTAGACGAACCCCGACACCGGGCAGATGTCGTCGGGGCCGAAATCGATGAACCCCTCGGCATGCGCCGCCTCGACCGAATGATAGAAGGGGCGCAGCGGCCGGCGGTGCAACAGCGTGACCGCCCCTGCCCCGAGCGGCAGCGCCGGCTGGCTTTTCAGCAGCAGCGCGATCGTCGTCAGCGCGCTGGTCGAGCCGCCGATCACCGCGATCTTCGGGTTGCGCTTGCCGGTCAGGATATCGGCGACCTTCTCGAACCCGCCGACGGTCAGCACGTCGTCCGACTGGAGCAGGCGCCCGCTCGCGAGATCGACCAGGCTGGCCCCTGCGACGCGCTGCGTCGCGAGCCGATCGAGCGGCTGGTGACCGCCGGTCGCGACGACGACGTTGCGCGCGAGCTGGTCGAACACATGGCCATCCGACAGCCGGCGGACCTGGACGCTCCACAAGCCGTCGCCGACACGTTTCGCACCCAGCGCTTCATGCCCGGTCAGCACGGTGCCGCCATTCTCGCGGACGATATCGGTCAGCCGGTCGCCGGTCGCGCGCAACAGCGGCCCGACCTCGGTCAGCGGCACGCCGAGCGCACCTTCATGCGCCGCGACCGCACGCCCGGCGGGGTGATCGACCAGCCGCGCGAGTTCGGGATGCACGTTGTTGCGCACCGCGGTCAGGAAGGTCTGCGCGGTCGAGATCGGAGGTGATCGCATACCGCCCGAGCCGCCCGCCCCCGATCGCGTTGCCGCGCTCGATCACCATCAGGCCCGATGCGGCGAGATCGGGCAGCAGGCCGCGCTTGGTCGCCGAGGTCAGCATCGCCGTCCCCGCGGGACCGCCGCCGATCACGACGACCGAGGCGATGGCGCCACCCGGGCCGCGTACCGACGCGCGCCGATCGCGCGGCCGGAGAATCGCCGCGCACGCCGAGGCAAGCGCGGTCGCCGCCCGCCGCGCATCCTCGACCGACATCGCGTCGGTGATCGGCAGCGACAGCATCCGCCCGGCGATCCTGTCCGCGACCGGGGTCGGCTCGATCATCGCGGTCGCCTGGAACCAGGGCTGTTCGCCGAGATGCGGGCTGAAATAGCGGCCACAGCCGACGCCGTCCGCCTCGATGCTCTCGACGATCGCGTCGCGGTGGTGCGCGATATGCTCGGGAAGCAGCACCGGCATGAACTGCATCGCGCGACGGCGGCCCGACACCGCCTGGAACTGGAAATCGGGCAGCGTCGCGCGGTAGGTCTCGTCCAGCACGGCGCGGTGATCGGCGATCGCATCGATCTCGGCGAGCTTGGCCTGCGCGATGATCGCGGTGATCTCCGGCAGCTTGGCGTTGATCCCCGGCAGCGTGGCGTTGCGGCTGCCCTCGAACCCGAAATTGCCCATCGAGCGCAGCGTCGCGATCAGGTCGACATCGCCGCTGTGGATCAGCCCGCCCTCGCCCACCGCGAACGTCTTGGTCGCGTGCATCGAATGCACCACGGCGAACGGCGCGCGTGCGCCGAAACCCAGCCCCGCATCGTCGAGCGTCCCCAGCGACGAGGCCGCATCGACCACCACGCCGACGCCGTAGCGCCGCTGGAAATGGACGTAGCGGTCGAGGTCGATCGCGTTGCCGAAGGTCGCATACGGCACGACCACGCCGATCCGCTCGCCATAGCGCTGGAGCAACCGCTCCTCCTCCAGCGCGCAGGCACCCCAGTCGTCCGGATCGATATCGCAGACCAGCGGCGTCAGCCCCGCCCACGCCGCCGCCTGCGCGGTCGCGGCGAAGGTGAGCGCGGGCATCAGCGCCAGCGTGCCCTGTTTCGGGTCGAGCCCGCCCGTCCGCATGCCCGATGCGTGGCGGATCGCGAGCATCAGCCCCAATGTGGCGTTGCCGACCGCGAGACACGCACCGTGGCCGCCGAACAGCGTGTCGGTCACCCCGGCCTCGAACGCGCGAACTTCGGGACCGTTGTTGCTGAACACCCCCGATGCCTCGACCCGGCGCAGTGCATCGAGATGCTCGCTGAGACGTGGCGGGTTTGGCGCGATCAGGGGAGGCGTATCATCGGCGATCCGGTCTGTTGTGCGACAGGTCCATGCCCCACCGCCTCCTAAGAACCAGTTACGCGAGCAAACGCCAATATATGCAGGATAGTCATTTCCTTACATCACCCCGGATCGCACCCGGGGTGATGCAGGATTTTCAGCGTACCAGCGGCAGGCTGATATAGCTTTCATCGGGGCCCGCGACGGTGATCTTCTGCGTCGCCTTCACGTAATCCTTGGGTTGCGCAAAGAAGATGTTCGGGACGAAGGTCTGCGGGTTGCGATCGTAGAGCGGGAACCAGCTCGACTGCACCTGTACCATGATCTTGTGCCCCGGCAGGAACACGTGATTGGTGGTCGGCAGCGCGAACTTGTACTTGAGCGGTACGTTGGCGGCGATTGGCTTGGCCACGGCCAGATCCTCGCGGTAGCGCCCGCGGAAGATGTCCATCGCGACCGACAGCTGATAGCCCGCCATCGCCTTTTCGCCGGGATAGACGTCCGGATACACGTCGATCAGCTTCACCACCCAGTCGCTGTCGGTACCGGTCGTCGAGGCCGTCAGGTTCACTTCCGGAACGCCGGCGATCGTCGTCGGCGTCGTCAGCGCGTCGGTGGTGAAGGTCAGCACGTCGGGGCGGCCGGACACCGCACGCTGATCGTCGACCAGCCACTGTTTCCACGTCGATCCGGACGCGTAGGTCGGCAGCGTCGGGCGCACGCGGTAGCTGACCGGGGCGGCAGGGTCGGAGATGTAGTCCGCGGTCGTCGCCGCGCCGCCGCTCGCGGTGAAGCCGAGGGCGCCGCCGGGCTTGAGGTAGAGCGGCGTGCCTGCGGCCGGTGCGGTCGGCCACGACTGGAGCTGCTGCCACTCGTTGCGGCCCGACTGGAACATCGTCACGGGCGCGACGTCCATCGCCGGCTGGTCGCTCTTCAGATAATGCGCGAGGAACGGTGCGAGGACGTGCCACCGCCACCATTTGGCGGTGTCGGCATCCCATTTGATCGCGCCCAGCGCGCTTCCGTCGCGCACTTCCTGCCCGTGATACCAGGGGCCCATCGACAGATAGACCATGTCGTTGGCAGTGTCCTTGGGCTCGAGCGCGCGATACACCGCGGGCGCGCCGTAAATATCCTCCTGATCCCACAGGCCGCCAACGATCAGCGTCGGCACCTTGAGCGGCTGGCCGGCAAGCACGGTGTCCATCGCCTGCGTCGACCAGAACGAGTCATAGGCGGGATGCTGCGTGATCTTGCGCCAGAAGCCGAGCTGTTCGAGGCCCTGCGCCTTGCCGATCGCGCCCGCCGAGCCGCCCTTGAGGTAATAGTCGTAGTCGTCGGCGGTGTCGGTGATCCACGGCGTGCCGGCGTCCTTGGTCGCCTCCTGGCCGAGGATGTACGGCATCATGCCCTCGCGGAAGGCGCCGTTGTGGAACCAGTCGTCGCCGCGCCAGCCATCGACCATCGGGTTCATCGGCACCGAGACCTTCAACGCCGGATGCGGGTTGATCAGCGCCATCAGCGGCAGGAAACCGTCATAGCTGATCCCGCTGATCCCGACGCGGCCGTTGGACTCGGGGATGTGCTTCACCAGCCAGTCGATCGTGTCGTAGGTGTCGGTCGAATCGTCGGTCTTGGTAGGGTTCTGGGCCGTGCCGGCGCGTGCCGGGTTCATCATGTAGATGCCCTCCGACCCGTGCATCCCGCGGACGTCCTGGATCACGCGGATATAGCCGGCCGCGGCGATCACGTCGCCGGCGCCATCGCCGTTCTGGAGGATCCCCGCATAGGTGCCGCTGTCGACCTTGGTCTGGCCGTCGGCGTCATAGGGCGTGCGCGTCATCAGGATGCCAGCGTCCTTCGCGCCCTTGGGCACGATGATGACGGTGTGCAGCTTCACCCCGTCGCGCATCGGAATTTCGACGACTTTGCGGACGTAATCGTAGCCGACGTCGCGCGGCGCCATCTTGGCGGGGCGTTCGTCGTAATTCTGTGCGGTCGCGGGCAGGGCTTGGGCAGCCAGCGCAGCGAACGCGCAGGCGGTGAGCAGACGGGGTATCGACATCATCTTTTCTTCTTCCTTCCCTCCCGGATTGAAAAGAAAAGGGCCCGCCTTCCCAGGTGGAAAGACGAGCCCCTCTCGTAGGAACCTTAGCCGATCAAGCCGTCCGCGTGCCGGTCAGCGGGAAGCTGCCGAAGGCGCCGGCCGCTACGCTGCCCTTGAGGACGTCGTCCTCGACGGTCGCCTTGCAGTCGAGCGTCATCGGCATCGGCACGGTCATGCTCTGCTTCCAGGTGATCGTGTCGCCATCGACCTCGCCGGTGACGTCCATGCCGCCCATCGCGCCCGATACCGCACCGGTGAAATTGCTGCCGGCGCTGTTGACGGTCAGCGTCATCTTCTGGTCGCCCAGCGGCGATTTGACCACGCAATCCCAGCTGCCATCGACGTTTGCCATTATTCTCTCTCCTGAAGCACCGCCCGGAACGCCCGGACTCTGCAATTATTTGGCGCCGGCAACCGACGCCGCGGGGATGACCTCGACCGGCAGGCCGATGCTGTCAAGTTGCGGCCGCACCGTCTTCGCATCGCCGACCACGACCCAGATCGTCTTCTTCGGATCGAGCGCCTGCTGGATCGCGGTGTTGAGTTGCGGCAGGTTAAGCCCTTGATAGCGCTGCGTGATCGTCGCGTAGTAATCGTCGGGCCGCTTGAGCAGATCGTTCTGCTGCATCGCGCCGAGCACCGCGTCGGACGTTTCGAAATTGCCCGACAGCGACCGGATCGCGCCGTTGATCGCGCGGTCGAACTCGACCTGCGTCATCGGCTCCTTGCCGAGGAACGCGCCGATGTCGTCGCGAAGCGCAGCGATCGACGGACCGGTCTGATCCGCCTGCACCGGCGCCGACAGGACATAGGGCGCGGCCTGCTCGTTCTGCTGGAAGCGCCCCGAGACGCCGTACGACCAATGCTTCGTCTCGCGCAGGTCCATGTTGACGCGGCCGAGGAAGCTGCCGCCGAGCGCATCGTTGGCGGTCGCGATCGGCAGCAGGTCCTGCGTGCCCTTGAGCCCGGTCGGCACGCCGGCGACGATCAGCGACTGCGGGCTGTCCGGCCGGTCGATCAGCACGATCTTCGGCGCGGACGGCGTCACGGTCGCGGGGAACGCCTTGGCACCGGGCGCGCCGGTCGGCCGCCATGTCCCGAACCGCGCATCGAGCGCCGCCTTCACCTCGGCCAGCGGACGATCGCTGACGACGAAGATCTTCGCCTTGTCGGGCCGCAGCCATGCCTGCTGGAAGGCGATCAGGTCGGCACGCGTCAGCGCCGCCACCGCCTTCGGATCGCCGCTGCCCTGCGCCTTGGCATAAGGCGAGATCGGCCCGAGCAGCTTGGGCAGGACGCGCGTCGCCAGCCCCTGCGGGCTGGTCAGTTCCTGCGCAATCTGCGCCAATTGCTGGTTCTTGACGCGCGCGACCTCGGCATCGGCGAACGCCGGGTTCTGCGCGATGTCCGCGAACAGGTCGACCGCGGGTACGAGATTGGCGCTCGGCACCTGGAGCGACAGGAAGGTCCGGTCGTTCGATGCGCCCGAGCCGATATCCGCACCGAGCCGCTCCTTGGCTTCTGCCAAGGCGACCGAATCGCGCGTCACGGTGCCCTCGTCCATCATCGACAGCGTCAGCTTCTGCGTGCCGAGCTTGGTGGGTACGTCGGCCGCGACGCCGGCATCGAAGCTCAGCACCGCCTGCGTCACCGGCACCGCGTCGCGCTGTGCGTAGACGACCTCGATACCGTTGCTCAGGCGCGTGCGCTCGACCTTCGGGAAGCTCAGCCCCGCGACCGTACCGACCGCCGGCAAGGCACCACGCGTGCCCTTCGGCGGCGCTTCGAGGGCGGGCACCACATCGGCCTTGGGCGGCACGACCGCATTGGCATAGGCATCGCGCGCGCCGGGCACGACGGTCAGCGAATAGGCCGGCCGCGACAGCCACTTCGCCGCCGCCGCGCGCACGCTGGCGGGCGTCTCCGCCGCGAGTTGCAGCAGCTGTTTCTTGTAGAAGCCCGGATCGTTCGAATACAGCGCGCCCTCGGCCAGCGCGACCGCCTTGCCGCCGAAGCCGCCGACCGATTCGAGCCCCTCCATCCTGCGCGCCGCCGTCGTCGTCGCGACGCGGCTGACTTCGTCGGCGGTCGGGCCGTTCTTGAGGAAGTCCGCGAGGATCTCGTCGATCCGCTTGTTTACCAGCGCGGGGTCGACGCCCTCGCGGACGATCGCCTGGATCTCGAACATGCCGAGCTGGCTGAAGCTGCTGTTCTCGGCGGAAATCCGCGTGACCAGTTTCTCCTTCTTGACCAGCGCGGTGTCGAACCGGCTGCTGGCGAGGCCGCCGAGCACGCCCGCCGCGACGTCCAGCGCGGTGCCGTCCTTGTCGTTCAGGCCGGGCACCACCCAGTTGCGGCTGATCATCACCGCGGCGACACGGTCCTTGATCGTCTCGCTCACCGGCGCAGGCAGGGTCGGGATCGGCGCGGGCGGCACGATGCTTTCGGGCCCCTTCGGGATGCCGCCGAAATACTTCTCCGCGAGACGCTTTGCGGTCGCCGTATCGACGTCGCCGGCAAGCACCAGCACCGCATTGTTCGGGCCGTAATGATCCTTGAACCAGTCCTTCACGGTCTGCAGCGACGCCGCATCGAGATCGGCCATCGAGCCGATCGTGGTGTGGCCGTAGGGTGATCCGCCGGGAACAGTCCTTCGGTGATCTTGTACTGCGTCAGGCCGTAGGGCTGGTTGTCGCCCTGGCGCTTTTCGTTCTGGACGACGCCGCGCTGCTCGTCGAGCACACCCTGCGTGATCGCGCCGGTGAGATAGCCCATCCGGTCGGATTCGAGGAACAGCGCGCGATCGAGCGCCGCGGTCGGCACCGTCTCGAAATAATTGGTGCGATCGAAATAGGTGGTGCCGTTGAAGTCGGTCGCGCCGACCTGTTTCAGTGGCTCGAAGAAATCGCCCGGTGCGTTCTCGGAGCCGTTGAACATCAGATGCTCGAACAGATGCGCGAAGCCGGTCTTGCCCTTGGGCTCGAACTTCGACCCGACATTATACCAGACCGACACCGCCACGACGGGCGCCTTGCGATCGGTATGGACGACGACGCGCAGGCCGTTCTTCAGCGTGAACTGCTGGTAGGGGATATCGACCGACTTGACGAGGTCGGCGACCGGGGCCGGCTTGGCGGCGGGCGTCGGCCGCTGCGCCTGGCCGGACGCGAGGGCGGGCGTGACGAGGCCGGGCGAGACGAGGGCGATTGCAGCGACGCCGGCAAGCGCGCTCAGTTTGCGTGTCATGGTCGAACGATACCCCGAATTCGAATGATGTCGTCGCAGCATAGGCGGGCTTCGTCGGCGGGCAACAGGATTGATGGGTCGATTTCCGAAGGATCGACGCCTTGCCCCGGCGCAGTCCGTGCCAGCCGCGGAACACCGCGCCGCCACCGCGCCGCCACCGCGCCGACGGGATCAGAAGAACAGCTTGCGGATGCTGAGCCTGACGGTGCGGCCCAGCGGATCGAGGTAATCGGGCTGGTAGTTGTTCGGCGTCGCGCCGGTCGCGTCGGTCACGCGCTGGCGGGTGTTGAGGACGTTCTCGACCGACAGGCTGATCCGCATGCCGCGCAGCCACGGGCGCGCCTTGACCCATTCGAGGCGTTGGCCGAGATCGGCGAACAGGCGGAGGTTGGCGGTCGCGAGGCCGCCGAAGTTGAGCGTTTCCGGCGCGGCGGCGGTGCCGCCGTTGACCCGCGTACCGGTCGCGTAGTTGGCGGAGATGCGCGCACCAAGGCCATTGTTGGTGTAGCCGGCCTGAGCCTCCAGTTCGTGACGCGACTGGCCGCCGCTGCTGCCGATCGCGTCGCCGTCGAGCAGGTTGAGGCTCGGGCCGCCGTTCGCGACGAGCACCCGGTCGGTGAAGTGCCAAGTGTGATAGACCGCGAACTGGACGCGGCCGCCCGCCTGCCCCCGCGACCGCCGAAGCCGCGCCCGCCGCCACGGCCGCCCCCGCCCCTTGGACCACCGGCGCCCGGACCGCCCTCTGGACCGGCACCGCGGCCAGCGCCTTCGGGACGACGGAAACCGCCGGGGGCTGCATCCCCTCGAACGGGTTGGGGCCGGTCCCTGCGCGATACGCCTCCAGTTCGCGCTGGATCTTCGACTTGAGCGGTGCGGAGAAATTGATGCCCCAGCGCAGTTCGGAGCGTTCGCTGCGGGCATAGTTGATCGGCCGGCGATCGACCTGCAGCAGATTGCCCGCGTCGTCGCGGATGAAGCGGTCGGGAAACGCCGCCTCGATCGCGGCGGTCGCCGACGGGAAGGCGGCGATCGGGTTTTCGACGCGACTCTCGACATAGTTCGCGGTGATCGACAGGTCCTTGGCGGTCCACGGCTTGAGCGTCAGGCCGACCTTCTTGACGTGGTTGTTGTCCGCGATGAGCCCGGGATTGCCGCCGCTGATCGTCGTGACGGTCGCGGTCGTGCCGCGTACGTAATCGAAGATCCGGACGTTGGGCGTGGTGATCGACGGGTTGCCGAGTTGCTGCGCGGTCGGCGCCTCGTCGGTGTCGGTCACCGAGGCGATCACGCGGACGCCGTCGATCGGCGACCAGTTCGCACCATAGCCGAGCGTGGTCAGCGTGCCGAAATCCGACAGGTGATCCTCGGCGAGGTTGAAGTTCGCCGATAGCGTGCCGAGGAACGGCAGCACGTCCTTCGACCGGCTGGAGATCGGCACATCGACGTTGATCTGGCCGTTGACGGTATCGCGCGACACCATGCCGCGCTGCGCCACCTGACCACCGAGCAGATCGTCGGTGCGGTACGAGCGGCTGCTGAAATCGGCGGTTTCCGCGCCGAGCTTGAGCGTCGTCGAGACCGAGCCCGCCGGCAGGTCGAACAGGTTGCCGTTCGCCACCGCATCGACCCCGCCGGTGCTCTGGCTCGCATAGGCACGGTTGCCGGGGGCGGCGCCGATATCGCTCGCGGTAAGGCGGTTGAACGGGCTGGCGGTCGGATCGCCGGCGGTCAGCCGCGCCTGGAATGCGGTCGCGTCGACGCCGGTATCGGTGAAGGTCTGCGTGTCGCTGCGGTCGTAATTGCCGGTGACGTTCCAGCGCCACGTGCCGATATCGCCGTTGAGCGTGGTGCCGAGATGCGCCGCGATCGACGACACGCGCTGCGCGAGCGGGAGGAAACCTTCGTCGTCGAAGGCGCGGTTGACGACGGTGCCATCCGCCAAAGTCAGCGCGGCGACGGGCAGGCCGTTGAGGCTGCGGCTATCGGTCGATTCGATGCGCCCGTTGATGGTCGCGCCGATGTTGCCGAAGATGTTGCGGGCATACACGCTGTTGGCGGTGAAGGTGCTGGTCGCGGCCTGGAGGCTGCGGAACGGCGTGGCATCGACGACCTCGCCGTTCGCGCCGACCGCGGTGCTGGCGGGCGGGGTGATGTCGCGCTCGGCCTCGGTCAGCGCCGAGGTCGAGGTGTATTCGACATGCAGGTTGACCCGGCGATCGCGGGCGATGTTGAGCAGGTCGAGTTCGCCCTGTGGCGTGTTGCTGCCGCCCTCGGTCGGCATCTTGTCGGTCGCCTCGGCGGTCACTGCGCGAAAGCGGCGGCGCAGGACGAAGTTCACGACCTTCTGGTCGGCGCGATAGCCGTATTTGAGCGCGACCTCCTCGGGCAGGATTTCGACGCGCTGGATGGCCTCGGTCGGAATGTCGCGGATCTCGCTGAAGCTGGAGATGCGACGGCCGTTGAGCAGCACCACCGGCGCGCCGCCGCTGCCGCGACCGCTGGTGGTCTGCGGGCTCAGTTCGTTCAGCAGGTCGGAGATCGAGCTGACGCCGTAGGAGCGGATTTCGGCCTGGCCCAGGCTCTGGTCCGGCGGGATGTCGCCGATCACCGAACCGGGCAGTTGCGCGATCCGGTGACGACGATCTCCTCGGCATCGGCGGCTTCGTCCTCTTCGGCAGCCTGCGCGGCAGGTGCAGGTGAGGCAGGCGCCGACGGGGCCTGTTGCGCCGCCGCCATCGCAGGCGCGCTTACCGCCAGAACCAGACCCAATGTACGCATAGTCGCTATTTCCCGATGATCACCCTCGATCAAGGGGCTCGACTAAAGGGCAATTGTCGCAGGATTATGCCCGTTCAACGTGCCAGATGTGCATCCATGTCTTCCAGCGGCACGCCCTTGGTCTCCGGGAAGTAGAAGAACACGGTCACGAACTGGACCGCCATCATCGCCGCGAAGAACAGGAACGGCACCCCCGCCGACCATGCCGCGGCGATCGGGAAGACCTGCGCGATCACCGCGTTCCAGCCCCAGTGGCTCGACGAACCGATGCTCGATCCGCGCGCGCGGACGTTCTGCGGGAACACCTCCGAGATATACACCCAGATCACCGCGCCCGAACCGGGGGCGAAGAACATGATGAAGACGATCAGCGAAGGCAGCAGCAGCCAGCTCGGCAGGACTCCCAATAGCGCCAAGCCGCCGACGGTGAGCGCCGCGGTCATGCCGGCCGAGCCCCAGAGCAGCAGCGTGCGCCGCCCGATCCGGTCGATCAGCAACATGCCGAGCAATGTGAAAACCATGTTGGCGACACCGATCATCACCGCCTGGAGATCGGGCGAGAGGCTGCCGCCCGACGCCTTGAAGATGTCGTTGAGGTAATAGAGGAACGCGTTGATGCCGCTGAACTGGTTGAACATCGCGACCAGGAAGGCGAGCGTGATCGGCTTGCGGTGGCGCGACCAGGAGAGTTTGGCGTCACCCTTCGGCGCATTGAGCTCGCGCCGCGCGATGTCGGGGCTCATCCCGACCATCGCCAGCACGTCCTTCGCCTCCGCATCGCGCCCCTTGGCGAGCAGCCAGCGCGGCGAATTGGGGATGCGGAACAGCAGCGCGAAGAACACCAGCGACGGCGCTGCGACGATCCCGAGCTTCCACCGCCACTCGACGTCGCCGAGCCCGAGCGAGCCGATGATCGCATTCGACACATAGGCGAGCAGGATGCCGAGAATGACCGCGAACTGGAATCCGCCGACCATCTTGCCGCGCTGTGCGGGCGGCGCCAGCTCGGCGATGTAAGCGGGCGCGAGCACCGACGAGCCGCCGATTGCGATGCCGTTGATGAAGCGAAAGCCGAGGAAACTGTGCCAGTTCCACGCCAATGCACAGCCGAGCGCGGTGACGACGTAGAGGAAGGCGAGCATCCGCAGCACGTTGCGACTGCCATAGCGATCGCCGGGCATGCCGACGAACAGCGCGCCGATCAGCGTACCCCATAATGCCGACGACACGGTGAAGCCGAGCCACGCCTCGCTGAGCGCGAACTTCGCCTTCAGCGCGCCGGTAACGCCGGCGATCACCGCGGTGTCGAAGCCGAACAACAGCCCTGCCAGCGCCGCGGTGGCGACGCTCGCGATCAGGACGCTGCTGGGGCGGGCTTTGGAGGGGCGATCGTCATGCCGGCTGTTTCGAGTGTTTCGGCGCGTCGGGCAAGGCATCGCAGACCATTTCGACCTGCGGAAAGACCCGAATCAGGTTCTTCAAAACGCATTAACGAATGCCGGCCAAGGTTCTTCGCATATCTTGTGCCTGGGGGCGACGCGTTGACGACCGGATTGCCGAAACTGTTCTTCGCCGTCCTTGCCTGCGCACCGTCATCGGCATGGGCGGCGTGCACGGTCACCAATACCGGCCCGACCGCGCTCGGTACCTATTCGCCACCGGCACTGGTCAATGGCGCGCCGCCGTACAGCGCGGTGCCGGGTGGATTCGATTGTCCGGGAACGGTCATATCGGTGCTGTCGGGCAATTTCCTGCGTGCCACGGTGACCAGCGCGGACGGGTTCAAGCTGACCTCGACCAACGCCGCCGATACCGTCACCGCCCGCTATGTCGTCGCTGCCGACAGCGCCGGGACATATCCGTTCACGCCCGGCACGCCGTTCGTCTACATGAACGGCGGCATCATCAACCTGCTCGGATTGCTGGGCGGAACGGCGCGCAACGTCCAGGTCCATGTCCGCCCCTCGTCGCTGACCGCGGTCAAGCCGGGGACCTACACGGGCAGCTTCACGATCGGCTGGGAATGGCGCTTCTGTTCGCTGCTCGGCTTGCTGGGGGCATGTGTCGGTACGCTCGACCAAAGCAGCGCCGTCACCGCGGCCAGGATCGACGTGACGATGATCGTCTCGGCCAGGCCGGTCGCGGTCGTCATCACCACGCGCACGACCTATGATCCGATCTCCGCCACCAATAATCCGCGCGCGATCCCCGGCAGCAAACAGCGCACGACGATCACGCTGACCAACCCCGATATCGTCGCCGTCGACGCCAACTCGGTCGCCGTCGTGCTGCCGACCCCCACTCGTGCCGCGGTCGCGCTGGACGGCGACGGGACCGCCTCACCCGCGTTCGTGACCACCGCGGAAGGATCGCCCGCATCGTCGCTGGCAGTGACCTATGCCACCCCCGCGAGCACGACCGACGACGTCGATTTCTCGGCGAACGGCGGGACGAGCTGGAGCTATGATCCGACCGTCGCACCCCAGGCCGTCACCACGATCCGCATCCGCCCGCGCGGGACGATGGCGGCGGGGTCGAGCTTCAGCGTGTCGTTGCCCTATGCCCTGTTCTGATCGGGGTTTTGGTCGGGCATGAACGGGGTCGGCGTGCTACCGACGATCTCCATCTTGGTCGCGGTCGAGCCGACTTCGATCCCCGCCTCGCGGAATTGGCGGAGCAGCGTGAACAGCAGTTCGCTGCGGATCGGATAGGCATCGCGGGGACTGGCCACATAGGCGAAGCAGTTGAACTTCGCGCGACCGGCATCGATCGAGTCGATGAACACCTTGGACTCGGGGTGATCGAGCACCTCGTGCTTTTCCGCGAACGCCGTGAACAGCATGGCCCGCACGGCGTCGAGATCCTCCTCCAGCGGCACCGAGAATTGCAGCTGGATCCGACCGATCGGCGCGGCCAGCGTCATGTTCTGGATCGTCTTGGTGATCAGTTCCGAGTTCGGCACGATCAGCGTCGAGCGGTCCGCCACCTCGATCTCGGTCGAGCGCACGTTGATGCGTTTGACGTCGCCCTCCATGTTGCCGATCCGGACGAGATCGCCGATCTTCACCGGGCGCTCGGCGAGCAGGATCAGCCCCGAGACGAAGTTCTGCGTGATCGCCTGGAGGCCGAAGCCGATGCCGACCGACAGCGCGCCGAGCACGACCGCCAGCTTCTCCATGCCGATGCCGAGCGCGCCGAGCGACCACAGCACCGCGGCGATGATCCCGGCGTAGCGCGCGACCATCGTCACCGAATTCTGCGCGCCGGCGTCCATCGCGGTGGTCGGGAGGTAGCTGTTCACCAGCCAATGCTGCAGCCCGCGCATGATCGCGAGCGCGACGAACAGCACCGCGATCGAGCGCAGCACCGCCCCCGGCGAGATCGTGACCTGGCCGATCGTGACGCCGTTCGCGACCGTGCCGAACAGCTCGAACGCCGAGCCCACGCCCGCCCCGAACGGCGCCATCACCGCGCCGACCGCGAGCATGATCAGCAACAGCCGCAGCACCGCCGACAGCAGCACGCCGATCTGGTCGACGGTCTTGTTGTCGACGCCGAAGCCGCTGTTCGCCGAACGGCCGAGCCGGTTGCCGCTCGACAGCAACGTCCGGCAGGCGTCGTCGGTGAAGGTCATCATCAGGTACAAGGTCGCGCCGACGATCGCGCCCCAGACCAGCCACGTCGCGACCTTCAGCGCCAAGTTCACATAGCCGATCAGCCCGGCGAAGAACGCTGCGACCAGCACCAGCCAGACCAGGGTCGCGACGATCGCGAGCAGCGTGTTGCGCGCGGGCTTGGCCGGATCGGGCAGCGCGGCGGCGCGCAGGCGGCCGAGCGTCACCAGGATCGCGCCGAGCAGGACGATGTGCAACAGCGCGACGAGCGCGTTGGCAGCGCTCGACGCAGGCGCGCTGACGCCGATCAGCAGGTTGGTCGCGATCAGCAACTGCCCGCCGAAGATCAGCGCCGCCGCCATCCAGCTATACGGCCGGAGCGCCTGCGCGGCGGCATCGCCGATCGGCAGCAACCGCCAGGTCGGCTGGGTCCGTAGCAACAGCGCGCCGCCGAGCGACGAGACGAAGGCGGCGAACCACGAGATCCCGACGAAGATCGCACCGAACCGGCTCCACGCGGGCGAGACGAGCCCACCCCAGCGCAGCGACGCGACGATCGCCCACGCCGCGAGCCCCGGCAGCGCGGTGCCGATCACCACCAGCCACAGCGCATAGGCCGAGCGCCGCAGCCGCCCGCCGGGGGCGTGGTTGGTCGCGTATCGCCGACCGACACCGTGCAGCCAGCGGCGCAGCGGCACGATCAGCACCAGCGCGGCGAGCATCCCGACGAGCAGGCCGGTGCCGGCGCGGGTATCGAACCGCGCGCCGAACTGACGCATTTCGGTGTTGGCGAACCGCGTCAGCCGCGCGGTGTCGCGGGGCAAGTGATCGACGATCGCGGCCCACAATGTCGGCGACAGCGGCGATCCGGTGTTTTCGGACAATTGCTGGCCGAGTTCCTCCGCCTCGGCCGCACCGATGTCGTCGATCTGCTGCTTGGCCTCGATCCCGATCAGCTTCGCGCGCTTGATCGCCGAGTCGATCGACGACTGGCTCTGCGCGAGGAGCCGGCGTTCGGTGCGGATCTCGGGCGCCTCGACCACGCCGGGGGTGGCGGCGCCGAGTTCCGCGACGCGCGCCTGGACCAGCGCCATCTCCGGCGTGAGCGTGCGGACCGCGTCGGCGGCGGTGGTCTGCACGACCTGCGCGCGATCCCGCAACGCCTGCCGCGCCTTGTCGTCGCGCGCGGCGGGGGTGGCGTCGTCGATCTCCTGGAGTTCCGTCGACGCCTTGGTGAGGCTGGCGGCGACGGTCGCGACCTTGGCTTCGTCCTGCGCGAGGGCGGGTAGCGCGGTGATCGCGAGCAGCAGCGCGGCGAGGTAACGGAGGAGGGTCATCGGTGGGCTTTACAGCGGCGGGCGGGGAAACGGGAGGGGTGGCGCTGGGCTCGGGTAGGAGCACTATGGTTGCTGTTATCTGCGCCGCTTTGGGATGTGCATTTGCCTAACACCCGCCCCACCCCGGCGGAGGCCGGGCCCAGTTGGAGAGGTCGCTGTAACGGAGTGCTGGCCTTCATCATCACCGGCTCCCAACTGGGCCCCGGCCTCCGCCGGGTGGTGCTAATGGGACGTGATCACGCACACACGGCCGTCACCTGCACCCCTTTGTTCTCCCGCGAAGGCGGGAGTCCAGACTGGGCCCCCGCCTTCGCGGGGGAACAAGGGTGCGCGGTCCGCTCGCCTCGCAGGTGCTAGGAAGAATGCACCGCCCATTTCCGTCACCCCGGCGGAGGCCGGGCCCACCGTTCCGCATACTCGGTTCTCTCGGATGTGCGGAACGGTGGATGCCGGAACGAGTCCGGCATGACGGGGCAGCACCGGGGTCAGGGCGAGCGGGGCGCGCTCAGTCCAGCTCGAGGATCACCTGATCCACCGCGAGGCTATCCCCGGTCTTTGCCGCGACCGACTTCACCGTCCCCGTCTTCTCGGCGCGGAGAATGTTCTCCATCTTCATCGCCTCGACCACCGCGAGCGGCTGCCCCGCTTCGACCTTGTCGCCCGCCGCGACGTCGAGCCGCACCAGCAATCCCGGCATCGGGCAGATCAGGAACTTCGACAGATCGGGCGCGATCTTCTCGATCAGGTGCGCAGTGTAGGGCGCGACGCGGGCCGGGAGCACGCGCGCGACGTGGCTTGCGCCGCGGGTCGTGAGCTTGAAGCCGGCGCGGGCCTTGGCGATGCGGATCGTCAGATGGTCTTCGCCATCTGCGCCGTGGCCGTCCGCGACCACCATGCGGTCGCCCGGCGTGTATTCGAGCGACAAATCGAGGTCGTCGCCGTCGACCGCGATTCCGTCGGTCGAGACCGTGACGGCGTGGTCGGTCTTGTCGATCGTCACCACCCAATCCGCCGGCGGACGCAGGCGCTTGCCGAGCTGGCCGTCGATGCGGCGCGCGCGGTCGGCCTCGGCGGTGGCAGCAAAGGCGGCGACCGCAGCGAGCGTCTTCAACAGTTCGGCGTCGGCGGGGGCGCCGTGGAAGCCCTCGGGATATTCCTCCGCGATAAAGCCGGTGGTGAGGGCGGCCGACTGGAAGCGCGGATGCTGCATGATCGCCGAGAGGAAATCGATATTGTTGCCGGGGCCTTCCAGCTCGAACGCGTCGAGCGCGGCGATCTGCGCGGCGATCGCGCCGTCTCGGGTCGGCGCCCAGGTGATGAGCTTGGCGATCATCGGGTCGTAGAACATGCTGACCTCGCCGCCCTCGCGCACGCCGTCGTCGACGCGGACGCGGGGTTCAGCGGCGTGCGCGCCCCTCCCCGTTCGTGCTGAGCGAAGTCGAAGCACCTTTGCTTGTGGCATGCCCTTCGACTTCGCTCAGGGCGAACGGGAGAGGCGGATTGTACCGCACCAGCCGCCCGATGCTCGGCAGGAACCCGCGATACGGGTCCTCCGCATACACCCGGTTCTCGATCGACCAGCCGTTCAGCTTAACCTCGTCCTGGGTAAACCCGAGCGGCTCCCCCGCCGCAACCCGGATCATCAGCTCGACCAAATCCAGCCCGGTAATCTCCTCCGTCACCGGATGCTCCACCTGGAGCCGGGTGTTCATCTCGAGGAAATAGAACCCCTCCCCCGTCGTGTCCGCGCCCGAGACGATCAGCTCGACCGTCCCCGCGGAATAATAGCCGACCGCCTGCGCGAGTGCGACCGCCTGCTCGCCCATCGCCTTGCGCATCTTGGGCGTCACGAACGGCGACGGCGCCTCCTCGACGACCTTCTGGTGGCGCCGCTGGATCGAGCATTCGCGTTCGTTGAGATAGACGATGTTGCCGTGCTGGTCGCCGATCAGCTGGATCTCGATATGACGCGGCGATTCGATGAACTTCTCGATGAACACGCGGTCGTCGCCGAAGCTGGCAAGGCCTTCGCGCTTGGTCGCCTCGAAGCCTTCGCGGACGTCCTGCTCGCTGTAGGCGAGCCGCATGCCCTTGCCGCCACCGCCGGCGCTTGCCTTCATCATCACCGGATAGCCGATGCCCGACGCGATCTCGACCGCGTGATCGGTGCTGTCGATCTCACCCAGATAACCCGGTACGACGTTGACGCCCGCGGCCTTGGCGAGCTTCTTCGATTCGATCTTGTCGCCCATCGCGGCGATCGCGTTGGCCGGCGGGCCGACGAACGCGATCCCGGCCTCGGCGCAGGCCAGCGCGAAACTCTCGCGTTCGGAGAGAAAGCCGTAGCCGGGGTGGATGCAGTCGGCGCCGGTTTCCTTGGCCGCGAGCAGGATCAGCTCGGCCTTGAGATAGCTGTCGGCGGCGGGTGCCGGCCCGAGCCGGACGCTCTCGTCGGCCATGAGCACATGCGGCGCGCGCGCGTCAGCGTCGGAATAGACCGCGACGGTCTTGATGCCCATCGCCTTGGCGGTCCGCATGACCCGACACGCGATCTCGCCACGATTGGCGACCAGGATTTTCTTGAACAAACTATCTACTCCCTCCCGCTGGCGGGAGGGGTCGAAGTGGGCGCCCGGCCTCCTGCTACGGTATCGTCTGCGGTGAGCGCGAGCCCACCTCAACCCCTCCCGTTCACGGGAGGGGAGCTAGTCTTTACTCCGCCGCAACCCGCATCGGTTCGGGGCCGGCCATCGGCTTCATGCCCAGCTTCGCCAGCAGCGTCGCATCGGCGCTGTCGCCGGCGTTGCCGGTGGTCAGCAGCTTGTCGCCGGTGAAGATCGAGTTCGCGCCCGCCATGAAGCACAGCGCCTGAGTGGCCTCGGACATGCTCTCGCGCCCCGCGGACAACCGCACCATGCTCAGCGGCATCGTGATCCGTGCGACCGCGACCGTCCGGACGAACTCGATGTCGTCGATTTGCGCCATCGGCGTGCCCGCGAGCATGTCGCCGAGCGGCGTGCCCTTGACCGGGACCAGCGCGTTGACGGGGACGCTCTCCGGGTGGCGCGGCAAGGTGGCGAGCGCGTGGACGAAGCCGACGCGGTCGCTGCGCGTCTCGCCCATCCCGACGATCCCGCCGCAGCAGACCGAGATGCCCGCGTCACGCACGTTCGCCAGCGTCTCCAGCCTGTCGCCGAAGGTGCGCGTGGTGATGACGTTGCCGTAATTCTCCGGCGAGGTGTCGATGTTGTGGTTGTAGTAATCGAGGCCTGCGTCGGCGAGCTGCTTCGCCTGGTCCGCGTCGAGCATGCCGAGCGTCATGCACGTCTCCAAGCCCATCGCGCGGACGCCCTCGACCATCGCGACGACCTTCGGCATGTCGCGCGGCTTCGGGTTGCGCCAGGCGGCGCCCATGCAGAAACGCTGCGATCCGGCGGCCTTGGCTTGGGCTGCGTCGGCGAGGACGGCGTCGACGTCCATCAGCTTTTCCGCCTTCAGGCCGGAGTCAGACGAGGCGGACTGCGAGCAATAGCCGCAATCCTCGGGACAGCCGCCGGTCTTGATCGACAAGAGCGTGCAGAGCTGCACTTCGCCGATCGCGTGGTGCGCGCGGTGGACGGTCTGTGCGCGGAACATGAGTTCGTCGAACGGGAGGTCGAAGAGGGCGGCGATTTCCGGACGCGTCCAGTCGGTCCGCACTTCGCTCCCTCCCTGGAAGGGAGGGGTTGGGGTGGGTCGGCGCATGAGGCGCGGTGTCGTCAGCCAACGGGCCAACCCACTTCGGCCCCTCCCTTCCAG
This sequence comes from Sphingomonas sp. AC411, assembly GCF_979253035.1. Taxonomy (NCBI): domain Bacteria; kingdom Pseudomonadati; phylum Pseudomonadota; class Alphaproteobacteria; order Sphingomonadales; family Sphingomonadaceae; genus Sphingomonas; species Sphingomonas sp. AC411. The sequence continues at coordinate 2,834,319 of NZ_CEEDAQ010000001.1, forward strand.
GGAGGGAGTTCGATTGCATTCGTCATTCTGCGGCTTCCTCTTGCGGGGCCATGTTGTGGCCGAGGAGTTTCAACACGTCCTCGGCGGCCTGGATTAGGTTGGTGCCAGGTCCAAAGATCGCCTGGACCCCGGCATCGCGCAGCGCCTGATAGTCCTGTGCCGGGATAACGCCACCCGCGATCACCTTGATATCCGCGCGGCCCGCCTCGCGGAGGTAGCCGATCAGTTCGGGGATGAGCGTCTTGTGACCGGCGGCGAGGCTCGAGGCACCGACGATGTCGACGTCGTTCTCGAGCGCGAGCGCGGCGGCTTCGGCGGGGTTTGGAACAGCGGACCGGGGACGATCTCGAAGCCCAGGTCGCCGAACATCGACGAGACGAGGTTGGCGCCGCGATCATGCCCGTCCTGCCCCATCTTGGCGACGAGCATACGGGGTTTGCGGCCCATGCGGCGCTCGGTGGCTTCGACGCCGTCGGTGAGGCGGGTCCAGCGCGCGTCGTCCTCGTACGCGCCGCCGTAGATGCCGGATACGGGGGTGGGCTGCGTGCCGTAGCGGCCGAACACGTCCTCCATCGCGGAGGAGATTTCGCCGAGCGTGGCGCGGGCGCGGGCGCACTCGACGGCTAGGGCCAGGAGGTTCGTCTCAAATCCTCCCCGTTCCGGGGAGGTGGCGGCCGAAGGCTGACGGAGGGGGCTTCCTCAGGCGTATCCGTATGGGGAGCCCCCTCCACCAGCCGTTGGCTGGTCCCCTCCCCGTTCCGGGGAGGAATGCGCGCACCTTCGCGGAGGGCATCTAGCGCGGCTTGGCACGCGGCTTCGTCGCGGGTCGCCTTTACCCGGTTGATCCGTTCGATCTGGCCCGCTCTCACCGCGACGTTATCCACGTCGAGGATCTCGATCGCGTCCTGTTCGGCGAGCTTGTACTTGTTCACCCCGACGATGACGTCCTCGCCGCGATCGACGCGCGCCTGGCGCCCAGCCGCGGCTTCCTCGATCATCGCCTTGGGCCAGCCTGCGGCGACCGCCTTCGCCATGCCGCCTTCGGACTGGATCCGCTCGATCAGCGCCCACGCGCCGTCGACGAGCGACTGCGTCAGGCTCTCGATATAGTAACTGCCGCCGAGCGGATCGACGACCTTGGTCATCCCCGTCTCTTCCTGGATCACGATCTGCGTGTTGCGCGCGATCCGCGCGGAAAAGTCGGTCGGCAGCGCGATCGCCTCGTCGAGCGCGTTGGTGTGGAGCGACTGCGTGCCGCCCAGCATCGCCGCCATCGCCTCGATCGTCGTGCGCATGACGTTGTTGTACGGGTCCTGCTCGGTGAGCGAGACGCCGCTCGTCTGGCAATGCGTGCGCAGCATCTTCGAGCGCTCGTCCTGCGCGCCCAATTGCGTCATCGCGCGGTGCCAGAGGACGCGGGCGGCGCGGAGCTTGGCGATCTCCATGAAGAAGTTCATGCCGATCGCGAAGAAGAACGACAGGCGCCCCGCGAACTTGTCGATGTCGAGGCCGGACGCGACGCCGTATTTCACATATTCCATGCCGTCGGCGATCGTGAAGGCGAGCTCGTGGAGCTGCGTCGCTCCCGCTTCCTGCATGTGATAGCCGCTGATCGAGATGCTGTTGAACTTGGGCATCTCGCGCGACGTGTAGCCGAAGATGTCCGAGATGATCCGCATGCTCGGCTCGGGCGGGTAGATATAGGTGTTGCGGACCATGAACTCCTTGAGGATGTCGTTCTGGATGGTCCCGTCGAGCAATTTCCGGTCGACGCCCTGCTCCTCGCCGGCGACGATGAAGAAGGCGAGGATCGGAATCACCGCGCCGTTCATCGTCATCGACACCGACATCTTGTCGAGCGGAATGCCGTCGAAGAGGATCTTCATGTCCTCGACCGAGTCGATCGCGACGCCTGCCTTGCCGACGTCCCCGGTGACGCGCGGGTGGTCGGAATCGTAGCCGCGGTGGGTGGCGAGATCGAACGCTACCGACAGGCCCTTCTGCCCGGCCGCGAGGTTGCGGCGGTAGAACGCGTTGGAGGCTTCGGCGGTGGAGAAGCCGGCATATTGGCGGATCGTCCACGGGCGGCCGGCGTACATCGACGCGCGGACGCCGCGGGTGAAGGGCGCGAAACCGGGGAGGCCGGGGTCGGTGGTGACGTCGTCCGCGGTGTAGAGCGGCTTGACGTCGATGCCTTCGGGGGTCGGCCAGGTGAGGTCGGCGCCCTTTACTTCCTTGGCGGCGAGCGCCTGCCAGTCGGCGAGCGTGGGGTTCGGTTTGTCAGTCATTACCTAGCACCTAGTTCCTCGGCGAAGGCCGGGGCCCAGCCCCTCAAATAAGTCGCGCGCAGGAGCGCGTTCGATGCTGCGCATCGAGCCTGGGCCCGGCCTTCGCCGGGGAACGAGAAGAGCGGCGGGTCATCGCCCCGTGAACACCGGCTTGCGCTTTTCGAGGAAAGCACGACCGCCCTCCATCGAGTCCGCAGACCCGCGCGCGTCCCGCTGGTTCGCCGCCTCGGCCTGCATCGCGGTTGCGTAGTCCGTCTCGTACGCAGCAGTGATCGCCCGGCGCATCAACCCGAGCGCGACCGTCGGCATCGCCGCCAGCCGCTCGGCTAGCGCGAACGCCTCCGCATCTAGTGCGTCGTCCGCAACGACCTTGTGCACCATCCCCAGTCGAGCGCCTTCGCCGCTGGCACCCGCTCGCCGAGCATCATCATCTCCGACGCGCGCGCGCGGCCGATCAGGCGGGGCAGCATCCACGACGCGCCGCCGTCCGGCACCAGCCCGATATTCACGAACGCCTGGAGGAAATACGCGGTCTCGCTCGCGACGCAGAAATCGGCGGCGAGCGCGAGGCTGCAGCCGATCCCCGCCGCCGGTCCACGCACGGCGCTCACCACCGGCACCGACAGATCGGCGATCGCCGCCATCGTCGGATTATAGCTGTTCGTCAGCGCCGCGAACGTCGCCTCGCCCGGATTGTCCGAGCCGAGCGCCCCGCCGCCGACATCCGCCCCAGAGCAGAACGCACGCCCCGCGCCCGCAATCAGCACCGCCCGCGCCCCGTCCAGATCGCCTAGCGCCGCGCGCAATTCCTCGAACATTGCCGGCGGCGCGGCGTTCAGCCGGTCGGGCCGGTTGAGCGTCAGCACCAGCACGTCGCCGCGCCGTTCGCTCAGGATATGCTCGTACGCGGCCATCAGATCTCTCCTAGTGCGCGCCGGTATCGCCCGGCGTCTCCATCAACTCGACCAGCATGCCGCCAAAGTCCTTCGGGTGCACGAACACGATCGGCGTGCCATGCGCGCCGATCCGCGGCTCGCCCAGCACGGTCGCGCCCTTCGCCTTCAGGTCGGCGACCGCCGCGTGGATATCCGCCACCTCGAAGCAGACGTGATGCTGCCCGCCCGCCGGGTTCTTGCGCAGGAAGCCAGCGATCGGCGAAGTCTCGTCATACGGCTCAATCAGTTCGATCTGCGTGTTCGGCGCGTCGATGAAGCACACCTTCACGCCCTGCGCGGGCAGGTCGAACGGCTCGCCGATCGCAGTCGCGCCGAGCAGCAGGCGATACGTCTCGACCGACTTCGCGATCGATGGCGTCGCGACCCCGACATGGTTGAGGCGACCCAGGCTCATGGCGCGTCCTTCGGCGGCGGCGGCGGCGGCGTGGGAACGACACCGAGCGTGTACCCGCACACACCGAGCACCTGCCGGACCATCGCATCGCTGGTCGGCGCGACGAAGTTGGCCTGGACCGCGAAGTTAGCGCCATTGGTGGTTTCCACGCGCACCGTCTTCGACTTCACCAGGAAACTGGTCAGCTTGGTGATCGCCGCAGGATCGGCTGTGTACGTACCAGTCCCCGGAAACTGCCAGTTATAGGTGAACGCCGGCCCGCCATCGAAGCGCACCGCGACCGGCTTGTCCGCGCCAGATCCGAGCGGCTGCGGCTGAATGAACTGGATTGACACGATCGGCTCGGACGCGACGTCGCACTTCACGACGAACCGCGACAGCCCGTCATTGCCGGTGACCGAGGCGGAGATGCTGCGCACCCCCGCCGGGCTGGTGCGGTCGACAACCTTCCATGCAGGTGCGGCCGTGCCCGTCGCGGCCACGGCTTGGAGGAGCAGAAACGCGATCATTCCTCGATCCTCCGCTGCTGCCGGCCGGCCGCCATCGCAGCGCCTTCGATCATGCCTTCCAGTCGTGAAACCCGGTCCCGCACATTGGCCAGCGCATCGGTGAGCCCCTCCACGTCCGCGCCGATCGCGGTGATACGCATATCAAGTTGATCCATCCGTGATTGCATCAAGATGACTTGACGGATCGCGCCGACAGCATCGCCGAACACGCTCACCGACGGATTCCTGCTTCACGCAGAAAGGCATCAACCTTGCGATGCGTGCGATCCAGCGTGTCGATCATGTTGTCCAATGAAGCATGCATCTTGGGGATCGCCTCGTTGACCTGCTGCACGAGCACGGCGAGTTCTTCTTCCTCTTCCGGCGTTGGCTTGCCGATATACTGGCTCGACGCCTCGCGCAAAACATGCCCGACCGACTGGCCGTTGCTGCTCGCAAACGCGTCCAGCGCTGCCTTGTGGTCGGGGGTAGTCAGAAACGTCACGCGTTCGGTCTGCATGTCACGACTCCTTCGCATGACATGATAATGTGCTTATCATAACCGAACAAGCATGACTCACAACGGGATGTTGTCATGCTTCTTCCACGGATTCTCCAGCGCCTTGCCGCGGAGTTTCCGTAGGCCGAGCGCGATCCGGCGGCGGGTCGAGTGGGGCTGGATCACTTCGTCGATGAAGCCCTTCGACGCGGCGACGAACGGGTTGGCGAAGCGCGCCTCGTACTCCGCGGTGCGTTCCGCGATCTCCTCGGGCGTCTTGCCGCGGAAGATGATCTCGACGGCGCCCTTCGCGCCCATCACCGCGATCTCGGCGGTCGGCCATGCGTAGTTCAGGTCGCCGCGCAGGTGCTTCGAGGCCATCACGTCGTAGGCGCCGCCATACGCCTTCCGCGTGATGACGGTGATTTTCGGGACTGTCGCTTCGGCATAGGCGAACAGGAGTTTAGCGCCGTGCTTGATGATGCCGTTATGCTCCTGCACGGTGCCAGGCAGGAAGCCGGGGACGTCGACGAAGGTCACGATCGGGATCTCGAACGCATCACAGAAGCGCACGAACCGCGCCGCCTTCTTCGAGCTGTTGATGTCGAGCACGCCCGCGAGCACCATCGGCTGGTTCGCGACGAAGCCGACCGTGCGGCCCTCGATCCGGCCGAAGCCGGTGATGATGTTGGCCGCATGCGCCGGCTGCGTCTCGAAGAAATCGCCTTCGTCGACGGTCTTCCGGATCAGCTCGTGCATGTCGTAGGGCTGGTTCGCCGACGCCGGGATCAGCGTGTCGAGGCTCTCCTCGATCCGGTCCCATTCGTCCGCTGTCGGGCGCTCGGGCACGCCGTCACGGTTAGACGCGGGCAGGAAATCGAAGAAATCGCGCGCGGCCAACAAGGCCTCGATGTCGTTCTCGAAGGCGTTGTCGGCGACCGACGTCTTGGTCGTGTGAGTCACCGCGCCGCCGAGCGCCTCCTGCGTCACGACCTCGTTGGTCACCGTCTTGACCACGTCGGGGCCGGTGACGAACATGTAGCTCGAATCCTTCACCATGAAGATGAAGTCGGTCATCGCGGGGCTGTAGACCGCACCGCCGGCGCAGGGCCCCATGATCAGCGAAAGCTGCGGCACGACGCCGGACGCAAGCGCGTTGCGCTGGAACACCTCGGCATAGCCGCCGAGCGAGGCGACGCCCTCCTGGATGCGCGCGCCGCCGCTGTCGTTGAGGCCGATGATCGGCGCGCCGACCTTCATCGCGCTGTCCATCACCTTGCAGATCTTCTGCGCGTGACGCTCGCTCAAGGACCCGCCGAACACGGTGAAGTCCTGGCTGAAGACGAAGACGAGGCGGCCGTTGATCGTGCCCGATCCGGTGACCACGCCGTCGCCGGGGATAACCTGGTCCTGCATGCCGAAATCGACGCAGTTGTGCTCGACGTACATGTCGAGCTCCTCGAACGATCCCTCGTCCAGCAGCACGTCAAGGCGCTCCCTCGCGGTGAGCTTTCCCTTGGCGTGCTGCGCTCCGATCCGCTTGAGGCCTCCGCCGACTCTTGCGGCTTCGCGGCGGCGTTCAAGCTCTTCGATCGTCGATGACATCGTCTCTCCGTCCTGCTGATTGCCTTCACAGAGCGGGATGCGATGCGCAAATGCAATGTTGCAAAGTTGTACGGAGCATGTTTGCAAACTAGGTGGAGGCATGACCCTTCCTGCACGTCGCCTCTTCGTCGGACACCGCCTGCGCGACCTGCGCCGCGTTCTCGGGATCAGTCAGGCGGCGATGGCGGCGCGGATCGGGCTGTCGGTGAGCTACCTCTCGCAGATCGAGAATGGCGATCGGCCAGTGACCGAGGGCGTGCTGATCACGCTCGCGCGCGAGTTTCCGGCGGATTGGGGCAGCATCGACGCGGCGGATGACACCGCGCTGCTGATCGCGACGCTGGAGGCGGTGTCGGACACGAGTGTCGAGGCGCCCGCGCTCGACGAGACCGCGGTGCGGCGCGCGGTGAAGCACCAGCCGTTGTTGGCGCAGCGGCTGGTCGCGATGCACGATGCATACCGGCGTGCGCAGGAGCAGTTGCGCGCGCTCGACGACCGGCTGGTAGCCGGGTCGGGCGCGCCGGGCCTGCTGCCGTGGGAGGACGTGCGCGACTGGTTTCATGCGGCGGGCAATTATGTCGATGCGCTCGACCGGCGGGCGGAGGAGATTGGCGAGACGCTGGGGGCGGATCGGATCACGGCATTGGAGGCTCGGCTTGCGGCACGGGGCGTGTCCGTCGCAATCTCGGGAGCGCTTGCGGCCCCGCTACGCGATTATGACGGCGCGACCTTACGGCTCGATGGATCGCAGCCGGGAGAGACGACCTTGTTCTCGCTCGCGCACCAGGTCGCGCGGCACGAGTTCGGCGATGTCATTGGCGGCATCGTCGCGGCGTCAGAAATGGCATCGGAGACGGCGCGCGCGCTGCTGACGGCGGGGCTGACCAATTACGCGGCCGGGGCGATCGTCATGCCCTACACCCGCTTCCGCACCGAAGCGCGGAACGTGCGGCACGACATCGACCGGCTGCGGCGGATTTTCGGGACGAGTTTCGAGCAAACCTGTCACCGGCTCTCGACGTTGCAGCGCCCCGGCGCGCTCGGCATCCCGTTCCTCTTCTGCCGCGTCGACATGGCGGGGAATATCACCAAGCGCCACTCCGCCACGCGGTTGCAGTTCGCCCGGTTCGGCGGCGCGTGTCCGTTGTGGATCGTCCATGAGGCGGTGGCGATCCCCGACCGAATCCTGACGCAGCTGATCGAGACCACCGACGGCATCCGCTACGTCTCGATGGCGAAGGGGCTGGTGAAGCCGTCCGAGACGTACACGCGACCGGCGCGGCGCTATGCGGTGGCGCTCGGGTGCGAGGAGGCGAACGCGTCGGAGTTCATCTATGCGGATGCGCTGGGAACTGGAGGGATCGCGACGCCGATCGGGTCTTCGTGCCGCGTCTGTTTACGGACGGACTGGCGACCAACGGGCGTTTCCGCCGGCGGCAAGTGGGATACGAGTCGATCCGGACCGGCGCGGCGCTGTGCCGTACGAGGTGGTGGAATTTCCTCCCTGGAAGGGAGGGGTCGGGGTGGGTCGGTTTCCGCATTATCCAACCGGTGAGGCTCGAGCCGACCTACCCACCCCCAGCCCCTCCCTTCCAGGGAAGGGGGAAGGATCAGTCCTTCGGAAAGAAATGCTCGATCACGCTATTCGTCAGCCGCGAGGGCCGCAGCGTTTCCGCGTCCAGGCAGCACCAGCTCGACTTCACCTCGGCCAGCACGTCCTCGCCACGCTTGATGATCGTCTCGTAGAACGCACGCGCGCCCTGGACTTTCTCCAGCAACACCGTCGCGATCACGTCGTCGTTGAGGAACGCCGGTTTCCGGTACGTGATCTCGTGTTTCAACGCGACCCACAGGTGCCCGGCGACCGCCTCGGCCGGCGCGAGGCGCTGCCAATGGTCGATCACGGCGGCCTGCACCCACTTCAGATAGTTCGCATTGTTGACATGACCCATGAAGTCGATGTCGGCCGGCTCGATGCCGATGGCGTAGCTATGGGGAATGGCTGTTGTCACGCGTGACATATAGCATGCGAACCTGAACATAGCGATGACGGCGAGGCTTAGATACCGAGAATAAACGCTATTTCAGCCACGCGGCGCACGCCCTAGCATCCGATCAGCGCCGCCTCTTGTGTTGCTCAAATACAACACCATCTCTCGGCCAACACCGAATCAATCCCACAGGAATTCGTCATGAACATCGACAAATTCACCGACCGCGCGAAGGGCTTCCTGCAATCCGCGCAGACCGTCGCGATCCGCATGAACCATCAGCGGATCGCGCCCGAGCATCTTTGAAGGCGCTGCTGGAAGACGAGCAAGGCATGGCCGCCGGGCTGATCGCGGCCGCGGGTGGCGACGCCAAGCGCGCGACCTCTGAGACCGATCTCGCGCTCGCCAAGATCCCGGTCGTGTCGGGCTCGGGCGCGCAGACCACGCCGGGAATCGACAACGATGCCGTCCGGGTGCTCGACCAGGCCGAGCAGATCGCGACCAAAGCGGGCGACAGCTTCGTCACCGTCGAACGGCTGCTGGTCGCGCTCGCGCTGTCGCTCAACACAGCAGCGGGGAAGGCCTTGAAGGCCGGCGGCGTGACGCCGGAGGGGCTGAATACCGCGATCAACGGTCTACGCCAGGGCCGCACCGCCGACACCGCGGGCGCCGAGGATCGCTATGATGCGCTGAAAAAGTTCGCGCGCGATCTCACCCAGGCGGCACGCGACGGCAAGCTCGACCCCGTCATCGGCCGCGACGAGGAGATCCGCCGCACCATCCAGATCCTCGCACGCCGGACCAAGAACAACCCCGCGCTGATCGGCGAGCCCGGCGTCGGGAAAACGGCTATCGCGGAAGGGCTAGCCCTTCGCATCGCCAATGGCGACGTGCCCGATACGCTGAAGGACCGCCGGCTGATGTCGCTCGACCTCGGCTCGTTGATCGCCGGCGCGAAGTATCGCGGTGAGTTTGAGGAGCGACTGAAGGGCGTGCTCGACGAGGTGAAGGCCGCCGAGGGCGACATCATCCTGTTCATCGACGAGATGCACCAGCTGATCGGCGCGGGCAAATCCGAGGGCGCGATGGATGCGGGCAATCTGCTGAAACCCGCTTTGGCACGCGGCGAATTGCACTGCGTCGGCGCGACCACGCTCGATGAGTATCGCAAATATGTCGAGAAGGACCCCGCGTTGCAGCGGCGGTTCCAGCCGGTGATGGTCGGCGAACCGACTGTCGAGGACACGATCTCGATCCTGCGCGGATTGAAGGAGAAGTACGAGCTCCACCACGGCGTGCGGATCACCGACGGCGCGATCGTCGCCGCCTCGACGCTGTCGAACCGCTACATCACCGACCGCTTCCTCCCCGACAAGGCGATCGACCTGATGGACGAGGCTGCGTCGCGCATCCGTATGGAGGTGGAATCGAAGCCCGAGGCGATCGAGAATCTCGACCGTCGGATCATCCAGCTGAAGATCGAACGCGAGGCGCTGAAGCGCGAGACCGATGACGCGTCGGTCGACCGGCTCGACACGCTGGAGGGCGATCTCGTCAACCTGGAGGAGCAATCCGCCGAACTGACGACGCGCTGGAAGGGCGAGAAGGACAAGATCAACGCCGAGGCGCGGTTGAAGGAACAGCTCGACGCCGCGCGGCTCGAGCTGGAGCAGGCGCAGCGGTCGGGCGATCTCGCCAAGGCGGGCGAGCTTTCCTACGGCACGATCCTGGGGTTGCAGCGCCAGCTCGACGAGGCGGCGGGCGCGACCAAGGGTGCGATGCTGCGCGAGGAAGTGACCGCGGACGATATCGCCGGCGTGGTCAGCCGCTGGACCGGCATCCCGGTCGAGCGGATGCTGCAGGGCGAGCGTGACAAGCTGCTGGCCATGGAGGCGACGATCGGCAAGCGCGTGATCGGGCAGGCGCACGCGGTAAAGGCCGTGTCGACCGCAGTCCGCCGCGCGCGCGCGGGGTTGCAGGATCCGAACCGGCCTTTGGGCTCGTTCCTGTTCCTCGGGCCAACCGGCGTCGGCAAGACCGAGCTGACCAAGGCGTTGGCCGAATTCCTGTTCGACGACCCGAGCGCGATGGTCCGGATCGACATGAGCGAGTTCATGGAGAAGCACGCGGTCGCGCGGCTGATCGGCGCACCTCCGGGCTATGTCGGTTATGAGGAGGGCGGCGTGCTGACCGAGGCGGTGCGGAGGCGGCCGTACCAGGTGATCCTGTTCGACGAGGTCGAGAAGGCGCATGGCGACGTGTTCAACGTGCTGTTGCAGGTGCTCGACGACGGTCGGCTGACCGACGGCCAGGGGCGCACGGTGGATTTCAGCAACACGCTGATCATCCTGACGAGCAACCTCGGCAGCCAGTATCTGGCGAACATGGCGGAGGGCGACGACGTGTCGTCGGTCGAGCCGCAGGTGATGGAGATCGTCCGGTCGCATTTCCGGCCGGAGTTCCTCAACCGGCTCGACGAGGTAATCCTGTTCCACCGCCTCGGCCAGTCGCACATGGCGCCGATCGTCGATATCCAGGTGAGCCGCGTCGACAAGCTGCTGGCGGATCGCAAGATCGTGCTCGACCTGACGGATGCAGCGAGGGCGTGGCTGGGGCGCGTCGGCTATGATCCGGTGTACGGCGCGCGGCCGTTGAAGCGCGCGGTCCAGCGCTATCTGCAGGACCCGCTCGCCGACATGATCCTGCGCGGCGAGGTGAAGGACGGCTCGACGGTGCACATCGACGAGGGCGACGGGAAGCTGGTGCTTCAGGTCGCCTGAGCCAAGCTTCGCTAACCCGGCCAGGCAACAAGGGGCGGTTCCATACGGAACCGCCCCTTCTTGTTGCAGGTAACAAGGCTTAGAAGTTGAACTTCGCGCCTGCACGGAACTGACGACCGAAGATGCCGTCGCCGCCCTGGATCGCGTTGTACAGATACGCGCCGTAGGTGACGGTATCGACCGGCGGCAGCTTGTTGAACACGTTCAGCGCGTTGACGTAGAAGCTGAACTGGTCGGTGACCTTGAAGTTCACGTTTGCGTCGACCGTGATGTACTTCTTCACATGGCATTCGGTGTACACCTGTGCCTGGCCGCAATCCTTATATTCGTCGCCCTGATCGGTTGCCGAAAGATCGTAGCCCGACGTGTAGTTTACCGTGCTGCTGAGGGCGAAGTCGCCGAAGTCGAAGGTGTTGAGCCAGTTGCCCTTCCACTCGAACGTGCCCGAACCTGCCGTCAGGTTGAAGTTACCGAGCGTGCCCTCGTAGCGCTGCTTCACGCCATCGACCGTCGTGCTCAGCTCGAGGATGTAGCTGGCATTAAGGTTCGAGGTCCACTTGACCGGACCGAAGTCGTACGCGCCGTTGATGCCGAAATCGATGCCCGACGACTTGATCGTGTCCGCGTTGATCAGCTGCGAGCGGACGAAGGCGATCTTCGGACGTGCGTTCGGGTTGTTGACATCGACCGCATCGGCGATGATCTCGAATCCGGTCGGTATCGCCTGCCCGGCATAATAGGCGGCGATCGCCGGAGCGTTGTTGGCCGTCGTGATCGCACCGGTCTTCTTGATGTTGTAGTAATCGACCGTGAACGAAACATTGCGGACCGGATCGAACTTCAGACCGCCGGTGAAGCTGCGCGACTTTTCAGGCTTCAGGTTGGGCGATGCCAAGGTCGTCTGACCGATCGAGTAGCCCGTGATGTACGCTGGGCAGCCGTTCGGCGTCGCCTGCGAACAGCCCGCACCGTACTGGGCAAGGAACGAGTTCGGAATGGCGTTGACCGACTGGGTCACGTAACCGGTCGTCGGCAACGCGTTCGCCTCGCCAAAGCTCGGGATACGGAAGCCGCGCGAATAGGTACCACGCGCAGTGACCTGCTTGATCGGCGTAAAGATCGCACCGACCTTCGGCGAGAAGTTGCTCTGGCCGGTCGAGTAATGATCGTAGCGGCCCGAACCGTTGAGCGTCAGCACGCTCAGGATCGGTGCGTTGATTTCGGCGAACGCGGAGGTCACCGTGCGGTTACCCTTGGTACCGAACGCGTTCAGCTGAAAATAACGCTGGGTCGGACCATTGTAATCGTCGTTGGCACTGGGAGCGTCGACCGCTTCGTAGAAGATCGACCCGCCGACTGCGAGGCGCAGGTCACCGCCGGGCAGCGTGGCGAGCGACTTCTGCACCGTCAACTGTGCTTGGTAGAGATCCGAGGTCGTGTCGGTGATATTCTCCGGCGACAGATAGTCGCGCACCGCCTGGGTGTTGAGGCCCGGGTTGGCAAAATTGTAGCTACCGTCGGCAATGACGTCGAGCAGATGCTGGATGTACACATACCCGTTCGTCTTGAGACGAAGGTCGGTGTGCATCGCGGTCGCGTTGAAGTCATAGTCGACATCGTTGAGCACAGTGCCCTTCATGCCGAAGGCCGCACGATACACGCGGCTGCGCGTCGCGTTCGACGTGACCGTGTCGGGCAGCGCGCCGACGAGACGAGCAACCTGTCCTGTGCCGCGAACGGGTTGTTGACCGAGTTCAACGTGCCGTTCGTTGCATTGCAGTTCACACGGGCTGCGCAAACATAGACCGGCAGCGCAAGGATGGCGGACCCAGCAGCCAGTGCGGGCGTCTGGTTCTGCGCGGTCGAGAACTGCGGGAAGAGAATACCGGCCGGTGCGTTGTCGCGGATGCGCGCGGGGCGACCGGTATAGTTGCTCGACGACTGCTGGAAGTTGACCATCAGGTACGCTTCCGAATTGTCGCCGACCTTCGCCGTGAAGCGTGCCGAGCCGCCGAAGCGCTCGTTGTTCGGCGTCACCATGTCATACTTGTTGGTGTTGTCGACCTGGCAGACCGTGGTTGGCGCCGTCACGTTTGCAGCGGTGCCCAACTGAGCGGCCGTCGGGTTGTACGGCGTGCCGTTGAGACAGCCCGCAGCCGGGTTGAGCAACTGGTAGCGGCCGGTCGAGACGGTGTTCGCAGCGTTCGCGGGACGAACATAGAAGTTCCCCGTGCCGATGGCGAAGCCGTTCAGGGAGCCATCTGCCTGAAGACCGTTCGAGATGTTGTTCGGGCCGCACTGCTGCGTGCCGGTACGGTTGCTGCAGATACCGGTCAGGTTGTCCGAGTTGAACGGACCGGGCAGATCGCGCTGATACACGCCTTCGGTGCGGTAATAGAAACCGCTGATGTAGGCATTGTAGCCCTTCTCATCGAGATCGCCGGTGCCGGCAGTCAACGTCAGGCGCTGGTTGGCGTTGACGCCATCCTGCGAGATGCCGGCTTCGGCGCGGCCGGAGATGCCGGTGAACTTACGCTTGGTGATCACGTTGACCACGCCGGCAATCGCGTCGGCGCCGTAGCTCGACGAAGCGCCGTCGCGCAGCACGTCGATGCGCTCGACGATGTCGTCCGGGATGGTGTTCAGATCGACGAAGTTGCGCGAACCGTCATCCGACAGCGGGTAATAGGCGGCGCGCAGGCCGTCGAACAGCACGAGCGTCGAGTTGGTCGACAGGCCACGCAGCGACACCGACGATGCACCGGCCGCGAACGCGCCGTTCGCGGTGAACGAGTTGGTCAACGCCGGACCGTTGTTCGACGAAAGAGCCTGGATGCCCGCCTGGACCGTGTTGATGCCGCGTGCATCAAGGTTCTCGGTGGTAAGCGTGGTAACCGGCGAAATGCCCGTATCGGTACCGCGAATGATCGAACCGGTGACGACGATGTCCTGCCCGGTCTGATCGGTCTGGTCCGCAGGAGCGGCGGCCTGCGGGGCCGGTGCCTCGGCAACTGGGGTGGCGTCCTGCGCGAAGCCGGACGCAGTCGAGAGGACGAGTGCCAGCGGCGTCGCTGCGGCGAGCAGCAGCGCCCTGGACGTGAAACGAGACGTGGTAACCAATTGAAATCCCTTGCCCAGCGCAGCCATCGCCCTGACGATTGGCCGCGAAAACACCCCGGATACCGTTTGTTCGGCTTCCGCGGTTATGAATGGAGGATGAAGCTGCGCCTTGGACCTGTAAAGACACGTCCTGATGCAGAATGTCATTTGCGAATGCCTAGTGTCCAAAATGACACAAATGCTGCAGCACCGAATACGCGTTGCGACATTTTTGATCAGTTTGCCGGCCGCCTGTTACAAAACGAGGCAGCGCGCTTATCGCATGGGTCCGGTAACCAGCATCGGATCGAGCTTTGCGTCGTTCCAGCGTAGCGACCAATGGAGGTGCGGGCCCGTCGCGCGGCCGGTCATGCCGACGGCGCCGATCGGCTGGCCTTGGCGCACGTGGTCGCCGGGTTTCACGTCGATGCGGGACAAGTGCAGGAACGCGCTGTTGAGACCCATGCCGTGGTCGAGCATCAGGAGGTTGCCCTCCAGCGTGAAGGGGCGGTCGGCGGCGAGGATCACGACGCCGTCGGCGGGGGCGGCGACGATCGCGCCGGTCGGCTTGGCGATGTCGGTGCCCGAGTGATAGCTGCCGGGCTCGCCCTTGTAGACGCGTTGCGAACCGAACAGGCCGGATATGCGACCGGTGGCAGGCCAGGCGATGGACTGACGCCAGCCTTGCGCGTCGGTTCTGCGTGCGCGGGCGACGACGATCTGCGCGAGTTCGGGCGGGCGGAGTTTCGCGAACACCGGGTCGGGTGCGGGGAATTTCGGAAGCGTATTCAGGCGCTCGATCCGCCAGGCGCGCGGCGCGATCGTGAGACTTTGCGTAACACTGCGACCATCGGCGAGCGTCGCGGTCAGTGAGGCTTGCGGGCCGGCGTCGCGGTCGAAACCGGCGAGGAAGCGACCGTCCGGGGATAGCGCGATCGGCTTGCAGTCGAGCGCGACCGAGCGCGTACCGGCGGGAGCGGTGCCCAGGATCAGGCCACCCTGGCTGAGCGTGCCGGTCCAGCGGAAGGCGGATTGGCTTGCGGTAGTCGGCGGCGGCGGTTGCTGGGCGGTGGCGCTGGTCGCGGCCAGCAAAACGAGCACCGCCGCCCGCATCATCGCCACTTGGATCACCGGGGCGCCATCGCTTCGCTGGCGGCGGCAGCGGTGGAATACGCCTCCTGGCGGGCGACGCTCCAGTAACGCAGATCCTCCAGAGCGATGCGGTGGCCGGTGGCGGCGCAGGGGACGTGGTCGCCCGGGCTGAGCACGCGGAATCCGTTGGCCATATAATGCAGCCGCGCGGCGCGGTCGGAGTTGGACATCAGCATTGCGGGTCTTCTCTACAGCAGGGTGGGCTGGCGTGGCGCCGGATCGGGCGCGGCCTTCGCCTTGGGGGCAGCATAGGTTTTGGCGGCGGGGCGCTCAAGGCCGGTGTCCGCCACCGCGTCCACCACGCCGTCGCGGAAGTGAAGCGTTAGCGTCCCCGCGTCGCGCGCGGACTTGGCGGAGGCGAGCGTCTCGCCGCCGGGACGCGCGGTGACGCGGGCATAGCCGCGGTCGAGGATCGCGTCGGGGTTGAGCGACTGGACGAGGCGCCACGTCGCGTCGAGCTGCGCGCGCTTCGCTTCGAGTTTGCGTTCGAGGGTGGCGGGACGGAGCGCTGCGCCGGAACGATCGAGACTGCCGCGCGCGAGGGTCAGGCGACGCTCCAGCCCGCGATCGAGACGCTGGCCGAAGTCGTCGGCGCGCTGGCGCTGAGGCCCGAGCAGCTGGTCGCGCTTCGGCAGCAACCGCGCCAGTGCATCAAGCCGCTCGCGGCCACGCTCGACATGACGGCGGGCGCAGCGTTCGGTGCGGTTGCGGTGGCTGTCGATCGTCAGCCGCAGGTCGGCGAGCACGGGCACCGCGATCTCGGCCGCCGCGGTCGGCGTCGGCGCGCGCAGGTCGGCGGCGAAATCGCACAAAGTGGTGTCGGTCTCGTGGCCCACGGCGGAGATGATCGGGATCGTACACGCCGCCACAGCACGCACGACGACCTCCTCGTTGAACGACCACAGATCCTCGACCGAGCCCCCGCCGCGCGCGACGATGACGAGGTCGGGGCGCGGCACCGGCCCGCCAGGGACGAGCGCGTCGAATCCGCGCACCGCGGCGGCGATCTCGGCCGCCGAGCCCTCGCCCTGCACCTTCACCGGCCAAACGATGACGTGCGTCGGGCAGCGATCCTCCAGCCGGTGGAGGATGTCGCGGATGACAGCACCCGTGCCCGAGGTGACGACGCCGATCACCTTCGGCATGAACGGCAGGCGCTTTTTCCGCGTACCGTCGAACAGCCCCTCGCCCGCCAGCTTCGCCTTCAGCTTCTCGAGCAGCGCCATCAGCGCGCCCGCGCCCGCCAGTTCCATCCGCTCGATGACGATCTGGTATTTCGAGCGCCCGGGATAGGTGGTGAGCTTGCCGGTCGCGATCACCTCGATGCCGTCCTGCGGCACGAACGCGAGGCTCGACGCATTGCCCTTCCAGATGACGCCGTCGATCACCGCCTGGTCGTCCTTGAGCGACATATAGCAATGCCCGGAGGCGACGCGCTTCCACCCCGAGATCTCGCCGCGCAGGCGGACATGGCCGAACTCGCCCTCGACCATCCGCTTCAGCTTGAAGGCGAGTTCGCCGACCGACATCGCCAGTGCGTTGTCGCCGGGGACTTGCTCGGCTACCAGCCGCCCCATGTCGCTGGACAATTCATCGGAAAAGGGATCGGGCATGAACGTCCTGCTGCTGGGCTCGGGGGTCGCGAACATGCGCTCGCGTGGAAGCTGGTGCAATCGAGAGGCCTCGATACGCTGTATGCCGCGCCGGGCAACCCCGGGATCGCGCGCATTGCGACGCTCGTGCCGCTGGATGCGACGGATCATGCCGCCGTCGTCGCGTTCGTGCGCGAGCATGACGTCGGGCTGGTCGTGATCGGGCCCGAAGCGCCGCTGGTCGACGGGCTGGCGGACACGTGCCGCGCGGCGGACATTCCGGTGTTCGGGCCCTCGAAGGCGGCGGCGCAACTCGAGGGGTCGAAGGGCTTCACCAAGGATCTGTGCCTGCGCGCCGGCATCCCGACCGCGGGCTATGTCCGTGTGAAGACGCGCGAAGAGGCGGATGCCGCGCTCGCCCGCACCTTCTCGTTGCCGGTCGTCATCAAGGCAGACGGCCTCGCCGCCGGCAAGGGCGTGGTCATCGCGTTCAGCGCTGCCGAGGCCGATGCTGCGCTCGACGCGCTGTTCACCGACGGGGAAGCCGAGGCGGTGATCGAGGAATTCCTCGAGGGCGAGGAGGCGAGCCTCTTCGTGCTGACCGACGGCGTGACGTTGATGCCGTTCGGCTCCGCGCAGGATCACAAGCGCGTCGGCGAAGGCGATACCGGGCCGAACACCGGCGGGATGGGCGCGTACAGCCCTGCCCTCGTGCTGACGCCCGCGCTGGAAAAGCGCGCGATCGACGAGATCGTCGCGCCGACCGTCACGGCGATGGCGGCGGAGGGCGCTCCGTTCTCGGGCGTGCTGTATGCGGGGCTGATGCTGACGCCGCAGGGGCCGAAGCTGATCGAATATAATGCGCGGTTCGGGGATCCCGAGACGCAGGTGCTGATGATGCGCTTCCAGGGCGACCTGCTCGCGACGATGCTGGCGGTGGCGGAAGGACGGCTCGGCGAGATGCCCGCGGCGAAGTTCAGCGACGAGACTGCGCTGACGGTGGTGATGGCGGCTGAGGGCTATCCGGGTACGCCCAAGGCGGGCGGCGCGATCGTAGGGCTGTACTCGGCGCGGGCGGCCGGCGGCACGGTGTTCCATGCCGGCACGCGGATCGAGGATGGCGGGCTGGTCGCGTCGGGCGGGCGCGTGCTCGCGGTGACCGCGACCGGCGACGACGTCGCGACGGCGCAGGCGAACGCCTATCGCGCGGTCGAGGCGATCGATTTCGCGGAAGGCTTCTACCGCCGCGACATTGGCTGGCGCGAGATCGCGCGGGGGCGTAATCCAGTCCTGATCCTCGCCCGCCAGGGGGGTGGCTGGCGCTTGCCAGAAGGAGGGGGAAGGGGTACCTCTGTTCCGTGCCCTCCCCCTCCGTCACCTTCGGCGACACCTCCCCCTGGCGGGGGAGGATCAGACATGGGTACCTAACCCAATTACCTCTCGCCGCCTCCCTCGCGTGGCGCTACGAGTATGAGCATGAACGAAACTTCCGCGACCTCTGCCTCGGGCATGAGCCTGCTGCCCGACGGCATCGCCACGCTGACCGCGATCCACTTCACGATCATCGCCGTGGTGGCGGTGCTCGTCGTGATCGGCCTGATCTGGGGCATCAAGGCGAAACGCAGCCGGGTGAAGGCGTCGCGCGACGTGATCGCGAATGCCAAGGAAGCCGGCGTCGCCCCTGTGCCGGTCGAGTCGCCGCGCGCGCAGGCTGCCGAGCCGGCCCCGTCGCGCCGGCTCCAGCCGAGCCGCGCAGGGCCGAGCAGTCCCAGAGGCAAACGCGGACGGTCGCTCCCACCCCGGCACCATCGCCATCGCCATCGCCATCGCCCCCGATCGAGCGCACTGCCCCGCCCGCCGCGCCGCAGCCGCCGATCATCGACGAACCCGCCCCCACACCGTTGGCGCCCAGCCCGGCTCCCGAGCCAGCGGTGCCGGCCTCGGCCGAACCCGCCCCGATCGCCCCTCCCGTGTCCGCGCAATCCTACGCCGATGGTCCGGTGACGCAGTTGAAGGGACTCGGCCCCAAGGTCGCCACGCAGCTCGGCGCATTTGGAGTCACGACGGTCGGCCAGATGGCCGCGCTGTCGGAGAGCGAGGCGCAGTCGATCGACGCACAGCTCGGCAATTTCACCGGACGGATGGGGCGCGATCGCTGGATCGAACAGGCGCGGTTGCTGGCGGCCGGCGACAAGGCAGGCTTCGAGGCGGTGTTCGGCAAGCTGTAACCCGCGTCGGTCGATCGACCGGCAGCACGACACGCGCACGCGGCGGATGTCGATTGGCTCTATGCCGCGCGGTCGGCGACGGGCATGTCACGCGGTGTCGCACCTCGAAGTATGAGGGCGGTGTTAGACAGGGCGATGAGTGCACATGCTGGCAATGATGAGTGCGATGCTGCTGACCACCGTGCCGGTGCTGCCGACGACCGGACCGGTCGCGCTGCCCGGCGCGACGCCATCGCCGTTCGCCGGCGATTTCCCCGTATCGGCGTCGATCCCCGTAACACTTCCCGTATCGTTGCCGATATCGATGGCGACGTCCCCTCTGGCCCTGATCGGCTCGCTGCCAGCCGTCGAGTTTTCGCCGCAGGGGCTTCCCACGCAGGCGATTCCTCCGGTCGGCCCGCCACCGCTGCGCACGCCGGCGACCGAGCGTGGCACGCAGACCGACATCATCGTCACAGGCCGCAAGGAGAGCGCGGGCGATCCGCTGCGCGCGGCCAACGCCGAATCGTTCGCGGTGACGCAGAAGGTCGACGACGCGGTGATCGGCCCGGTCGCGCGGACCTACAAGAAGACCGTGCCGAGCCCGATCCGGCGCGGCATCCACAATTTCCTCTACAATCTGCGCGAGCCGATCGTCTTCCTGAACTTCCTGCTGCAGCTCAAGCCGGGCAAGGCGGCGGAGACGGTCGGGCGGTTCGCGATCAACTCGACGATCGGCGCGGTCGGCGTGATCGACATGGCCAAGCGCAAGCCGTTCCGCCTGCCGCGGCGTTCGAACGGGTTCGCCAACACGCTCGGCTATTACGGCGTGAAGAACGGCCCGTTCCTGTTCCTGCCGCTGGTCGGACCGACGACGGTGCGCGACCTTCTCGGCGGCGCGGTCGACCGCCTGATCCTGCCGGTCGGCATCGGCAAGCCCTTCACCAGCGCGACCTACACGATCCCCGCGGGTATCCTCGGCGCGCTCGATCACCGGTCGGAGTTCGACCAGACGCTGAAGGACCTGCACGACAATTCGCCCGATCCATACGCGGCGACGCGGGCCTTCTATCTCAACCGGCGCCAAGCGGAGATCGACCATCTCCACGGGCGCGTCGAGGGCGATCCGGCGGGCATGTCGGGACCACCGCCTAGCGTGGTGCCGTTCGTGCCGAAATATCTGGAGCCTGGCGCCGCGGCCGATTCGGGGACGGTCTCGGCGGTGCCGGGCGAGAGTTCCAGCGGTGCGCCGGCCGTCGATGTGCCGGCGGCGGCTCCCGCGGTTGCTGCTCCCGGCGTCGATGTACCTGCGGCGGCGCCCGCGGCGGCTCCTCCCGGTGGCGATGTGCCGGCGGCGGCGCCCGCGGCGGCTGCTCCCGGCGTCGGTGTACCTGCGGCGGCGCCCGCGACTGCTCCCGGTGGCGACGCGACCAGCGGATCCGAAGCTCGTCTCTGAACGAAGGAGGGGCCTTACCGCCTCCCTCCGTTCGTGCTGAGTAGAGACCGAGTAGCTCCGTCAGGAGCGTATCGAGGGCTCGTATCGAAGCATGGGTCCCGCGGCCAATGTCCTTCGATACGCCGCTTCGACAAGCTCAGCAGCTACTCAGGACGAACGGGTTGTGAAGATCAGCGTGCCGGCAGCTAACGAGCGACGGGAGCGACCAATTTACCCCTAAACCACTCTCATCCCCCGCCCCGACGCACGTCACCCCAGCGTACGCTGGGGTCTCCAGGTTGGGATAGATCGCGCATCAAACGGGGATATCCCAGCTTCCGCTGGGATGACGGGATTTGGAGGCGGCGGGCTCGCCCATGCACCGTGAGTTCTCCTGGCAACGCAGGAGAACCAGCCCTCAGACCTCGCTCACCAGGAGCTTGTCGATCCGCCGCCCGTCCAGATCGACGATCTCGAACTTCCAGCCCTGCTCGACGAAGCTCTCGCCCTCACCCGGCAAATGGCGGAACACCGACAGCGCGAGGCCAGCCACCGTGGCATAGTCGCGGTCCTCGGGCAGGTCGATGCCGAGGCGATCGGCGAGCGCATCCGCCGCCATCGTCCCCGCTACCAGCAGCGAGCCGTCGTCGCGGACCACCACCGAGGGCGCATCGTCCGGATCCGAGTCCGACTTGAACTCGCCGGCGATCGCCGCGAGCAGGTCGGCCGGCGTGACGATGCCTTCGAAATGGCCGTACTCGTCGTGGATCAGCGCCATTGGCACCTCGGCCTCGCGCAACGCCAGCAATGCGTCCATCGCGTCGATCTGGTCGATCACGACCGGCGCCTTGCGCATCAGCGCGCGCAGGTCGATCGGCTCGCCGCGGAACAGTGCCGCAGCGATGTCGCGCGCCTGGACCACGCCCTTGACCGCATCGATCGAGCCTTCGCCGACCGGCAGGCGGGTGTGCTGCGACGCGAGCAAAGTCTCGCGGATCTCGTCGGGGCCCCAGTCGCAGTCGAGCCAGTCGATCTCGGTGCGCGGCGTCATCACTTCGCGGACCGGACGATCCGCGAGGCGGACGACGCCCGAGATGATCGAGCGCTCATGCTCCTCGATGATCCCCGACTTCGACGCCTCGGCGACGATCATGTGGAGCTCTTCGGCGGTGACGTGCTCTTCCGATTCGCGGTTCAGACGAAGCAGCTTGAAGATCAGCGCGCTGGTCGAATCGAGCACCAGCACGATCGGCGCGGTGCCGATCGCGAGCCAGCGCATCACCGGCGCCATGAACGAGGCGATCGCCTCGGGCGCCCGCAGCGCGAACTGCTTGGGGACGAGCTCGCCGATGATCAGCGACGCGTAGGTGGTCAGGCCGATGACGATCGCGAACCCGACGGTCTCGGCGGTCGAGGCCGACAGCCCCCAGGCCTGCAACCGCGCGGCGGTCGGCATGCCGAGGCTGGAGCCCGAATAGGCACCGGCCAGGATGCCGATCAGTGTGATCCCGATCTGCACGGTCGAGAGGAACTTGCCGGGGTCGGCGGCGAGCACCAGCGCGGCGCGCGCGCCCTTCTTGCCGGAGCGCGCCATCGCCTCGAGCCGGGCTTTGCGCGCGGAGACGATCGCGAGTTCGCTCATGGCGAACACACCGTTCAACGCGACCAGCGCGAGGATGATCGCGACGTCGATCCAGGGAAGGGGAAGCGGTGCCATTGGCTCCGCGTCTCTTTGCAGGACAACGGCCCGTCGCACAACCGTCCTTGCGCATGCTCGACATTACGCCGCCAAGATGGTCAGGCTCGGTTCAGTGCGCAGGCGGAACAATCGTCGCTACACCGGGTTATCGGCCGTATCGGGCATAACGCCGTCATCGATCATGTCTCAGGGAGTTTATCTATGAAAACCAAGATGTTCGCAGGTGCCGCAATCGCCGCACTGATCGCCACCAGCGGCTGCACCACCGATCCGGAGACCGGTCGCCAGACGATTTCAAAGACTGCCCTGGGCGGCATCGGCGGCGCACTCGGCGGCTATCTGCTCGGCGACGTGGTCGGCGGTCGTCGCGACCGTACCGAGAAGCTGCTCGGCGCGGGCATCGGCGGCCTGGCGGGTGCGGGTATCGGCGCGTACATGGACAAGCAGGAGCGCGACCTGCGCGCACGCACCGCAGGGACCGACGTGCAGGTGATCCGCCAGGGCGACGACCTGGTGCTCAACATCCTGTCGGGCATCACCTTCGCCTATGATAGCGCGACGGTGCAGCCGCAGTTCCAGCGCACGCTCGATCAGGTCGCGGATACGCTGTCGCAGTACAACCAGACCTATATCGACGTGTACGGCCACACCGATTCGACCGGCAGCGACGCGTACAACCAGACGCTGTCGGAACGCCGGGCGCGCTCGGTCGCCGATTATCTGGCGGGCCACGGCGTCCAGACGGCCCGCATCGGCACGCGCGGTTACGGCGAGACGCAGCCGATCGCGTCGAACGATACCGATGCGGGCCGCGCTGCGAACCGTCGCGTCGAGGTGAAGATCGTCCCGATCACGCAGAGCGACATGCGCTAGTAAGCGCTGAGCCTGATCCTCTCCCGCAAAGGGGAGGTGTTGCCGAAGGCGACGGAGGGGGAGGGGAGGACACGGAACCGAGGTTTCCTTTCCTCCCCTCCGTCTGGCAAAGGCCAGCCACCTCCCCTGGCGGGGGAGGATCATTTTTCAGAACAGCCGCCCGCCGTTCGGGACTTGTCCGGTCGGCGAGATCAGCACCACCTTGCCGTCCGCGTCGGGGAAGCCGAGCGTCAGAACCTCCGACATCATCGGGCCGATCTGGCGCGGCGGGAAGTTGACCACCGCCGCAACCTGGCGGCCGACCAGAGTCTCCGGCGTATAATGCTCGGTGATCTGCGCGGAGGAGCGCTTCACGCCGAT
This sequence comes from Sphingomonas sp. AC411, assembly GCF_979253035.1. Lineage (NCBI taxonomy): Bacteria > Pseudomonadati > Pseudomonadota > Alphaproteobacteria > Sphingomonadales > Sphingomonadaceae > Sphingomonas > Sphingomonas sp. AC411. The sequence continues at coordinate 2,857,737 of NZ_CEEDAQ010000001.1, forward strand.
TGCCGCCCCAAAATCGATCCGGAGCTTGAACGCGGGTTTCCGTGCTTCGGGGAAGGGTTCGGCCTCGACGATCGTGCCGACGCGGATATCGACCTTCTCGAAGTCGGGGTAGGCGATCTGCTCAGAAATCGACATTGTCGTAGTGCGCAGGCGGTGAGATCAGCTCCATCCGTTCGGACAGCAGCGGGCGGAAGCTCGGACGACTCTTGAAGCCGCGATACCAGCGCGCGGTCTGGTCGTGGCCCTTCCAGTCGATCCCGCCGAGATAATCGGTGACCGAGATCTGCGCGGCGGCCGCCAGATCGGCGAGGCTCATCGTCGCGCCGCCGAGCCAGTTCCGGTGATCGAGCAGGTAGTCCATGTAATCGAGATGCCCGACCGCGGCCTTCATCGCCTCGCGCAGACCCTTGGCGTCGGGCGCGGCGCGGTGCGCGAGGCGCTTGACCATGCGCTCGTGGAGCAGTGGGCCGGTGACGTCGCGGTAGAAATGCGTGTCAAACCAGGTCACCAGACGGCGGATCTCGGCGCGGTTGGTCGCGGTGCCGTTGATCATCGCCGCCTTCTCGACGGTCTCCTCGAAGAATTCGCAGATCGCCATCGAATCGATGAGGGGGCGACGCCGCGCGACGCGTCGACCATCACCGGGGTCTGTCCGGCGGGGTTCATGTCCATGAACTCGTCGCGGCGATCCCAAGGCGATCTCGCGCACCAGCTCGTAGCCGACCCCTTCTCGCCCAGCAGCAGGCGCACCTTTCGCGAAAAGGGACACAGGGGAAATTGATAAAGCTGCCACATGCCCTTCGTTTAGGCGGTGGGGGGCGGCTGTGTCACTAGCTCGGGTTGGTCGTCGAGTAAGAAGATTTGGTTCACGCGGAGGCGCGGAGACGCGGAGGTGTTGCGTTCGGCGCGAGCGAAGCTCCTTCGTCACCAATCGCAATAAGAGAGATGCAGAGGGAATTTAGCTCCGCGTCTCCGCGTCTCCGCGTGAACCAATCTTACTGGTGCCCTCCCCGGCGGACACCGGGGAGGGAAGACGGCATCCTACTCCGCCGCGACTAACTCCGCGCTGTCATCGAGCGGATGGCTCAGGCGGGTGAGCATTTCCTTCGGGACGATCTGCCAGAAATGCGGCGCGACGCCGTCCCAGTCCTCGAGCAGGCCCTTGGACCATTTGCTGTCAGTGGTGTCGGCATGGTCGCGGACCAGGTCGAGCAGGACGTCGGCCCAGTGCAGCGATTTCACGCGGTCCCAGGTGATGTTCTCGGGGTTGGCGCGCTTTTCGAACGTGCCGTCGGGATCGTAGACGAACGCCATCCCCCGGTCATGCCCGCGCCGAAGTTCGCGCCGACCTTGCCCAGCACCACAGCGATACCGTTGGTCATGTATTCGCAGCCGTTCGCGCCACAGCCCTCCACGACCACGCTCGCGCCCGAATTGCGCACCGCGAAGCGCTCGCCCGCCTGCCCCGCCGCGAACAGCCGGCCCGACGTCGCGCCGTACAGCACGGTGTTGCCGATGATCGTGTTGTCCTGGCTCGCGAGCGGCGAACTCACCGCCGGCCGCACGATGATCGTGCCGCCCGAAAGCCCTTGCCGACATAGTCGTTCGAGATCGCCGAACACTTCGAGCGTGATCCCCTTGCACAGGAACGCGCCGAGCGACTGCCCCGCAGACCCCGCAACCGGATCGTGACGTGATCGTCCGCCAGCGTCGACATGCCGAACTTCCGCGTGATCTCGCTCGACAACCGCGTACCGACCGCGCGGTGCGTGTTGCGCACCGAATAGGTCAGCTGCATCTTCTCCCGCGCGAGAACACCGCCGCCGCGTCCTTGATGATCTGCGCGTCGAGGCTATCGGGCACCTCGTTGCGGAACGTCGACAGCGAGAACCGGCGCTGCAGATCGTCGGCATCGACCTTCGCCAGGATCGGATTCAGATCGAGATCGTCGAGATGCTCGGCTCCGCGGCTCACCTGTCGCAACAGCTCGGTCCGCCCGATCACGTCGTCGAGGCTCTTCACCCCCAGCCGCGCCAGGATGTCGCGCACCTCTTCGGCGATGAAGGTCATCAGGTTGATCACCTTCTCGGGCGTCCCCACGAACTTCTGCCGCAGCGCATCGTTCTGCGTGCAGATCCCGACCGGGCACGTGTTCGAGTGGCATTGCCGCACCATGATGCACCCCATCGCCACCAGCGACAGCGTGCCGATCCCATATTCCTCCGCACCCAGGATCGCCGCGATCACGATGTCGCGCCCGGTCTTCAGCCCGCCATCGGTGCGCAACCGCACGCGACCGCGCAGGCCGTTGAGCGTCAGCACCTGGTTGACCTCCGACAGGCCCATTTCCCACGGCGTGCCGGCATATTTGATCGAGGTCTGCGGCGACGCGCCCGTCCCGCCGACATGCCCGGCGATCAGGATCACGTCGGCATGCGCCTTCGCGACGCCCGCCGCGACCGTGCCGATCCCCGCCGAGCTGACGAGCTCACACACACCCGCGCCCGCGGGTTGATCTGCTTCAGGTCGTAGATCAGCTGCGCCAGATCCTCGATCGAGTAGATGTCGTGATGCGGCGGCGGCGAAATCAGCGTCACGCCCGGCGTCGCATGGCGCAGCTTGGCGATGAACTCGGTCACCTTGAAGCCGGGCAGCTGGCCGCCCTCGCCGGGTTTCGCCCCCTGCGCGACCTTGACCTCGATCTCCTCGCACGCGTTCAGATATTCGGCCGTGACGCCGAACCGCCCGCTCGCGATCTGCTTGATCGTCGAGTTCGCATTGTCGCCGTTCGCATAGGGCACGAAGCGCGACTTGTCCTCGCCGCCCTCGCCCGACACCGCCTTCGCGCCGATCCGGTTCATCGCAATCGCCAGCGTCTCGTGCGCCTCGGGGAGAGCGCGCCGAGCGACATGCCCGGCGTCACGAAGCGCTTGCGGATCTCGGTGATCGCCTCGACCTGGTCGACCGGCACGCCTTCAGCGGGGAAGTTGAACTGGAGCAGATCGCGCAAATACACCGGCGGCAGGTCCGACACGCCGCGCGAGAATTGCAGATAGCTCGTATAGCTGTCGGTCGCGACTGCGGTCTGGAGCAGGTGCATCAGTTGCGCGGAATAGGCGTGCGTCTCGCCGGTGTGGCGCTGGCGATAGAAGCCGCCGATCGGCAACGTCGCGACCGCCGGATCGAACGCCGCTTCGTGGCGGTCGGTCGCGTTGACGTGCAACGACGCATAGCCCTCGCCGCTGATCTTGGCGGGCATGCCGGGGAACAGGTCGTTGACCAGGCTGCGCGAGAGGCCAACCGCCTCGAAATTATAGCCGCCGCGGTAGGACGAGATGACCGCAATGCCCATCTTCGACATGATCTTGAGTAGCCCCTCCTCGACCGCGACGCGGTGACGGCGAAGGCATTCGGCCAGCTCCAGATCGCCGAACAGCCCGCGCGACTGGCGATCGACGATCGCGGCCTCGGCGAGGTAGGCGTTCACGGTGGTCGCACCGACGCCGATCAGCACCGCGTAATAATGCGTGTCGAGGCACTCGGCCGAGCGAACGTTTATCGACGCGTAGGACCGGAGCCCGCGGCGGACGAGGTGCGTGTGGACGGCCGCCACCGCGAGCACGCCGGCGATGCCGACGCGGTCTTCGCTGATCGCCTCGTCGGTGAGGAAGATCTCGCTCTTGCCCTGCCGCACCGCCTGTTCGGCCTCGTTGCGGATCCGCTGGATCGCCGCGCGCAGCTTCTCCGGTCCACCGCCGACCTCGAACGTGCAGTCGATCTCGGCAACCGCATTGCCGAAATGCGCCTTCAGTCGCGCCCAATGCTCGCCCGTCAGCACCGGCGAATCGAGCACCAGAACGCGCTCGCGCTGGTCGCGCACGTCGAGGATGTTGGCCAGATTGCCGAACCGCGTCTTCAGCGACATCACGTGCCGCTCACGTAGCGGATCGATCGGCGGGTTGGTGACCTGCGAGAAGTTCTGGCGGAAGAACTGGCTGATCAGCCGCGGCTTGTCCGAAATCACCGCGAGCGGCGTGTCGTCGCCCATCGAGCCGATCGCTTCCTTCGCGGATTCGACCATCGGCGACAGGATCAGTTCCATGTCCTCCATCGTCTGCCCCGCCGCGACCTGGCGGCGCGCGAGTTCGGCGCGATCGTAGCGCACCACCGCATCCTCCACCGACGGCAGATCGGCGAGCGTGTGGAATTCGCCGATCATTGCGGCGTAGTCCGCCTCGCCGGAGATGCGATCCTTCACTTCGCGATCCTGGAGCAGACGCCCTTCGTCGAGGTCGACCGCGATCATCTCACCTGGTCCCAGGCGGCCCTTAGCAACGATAGTCGATTCAGGAACGACGACCATCCCGCTCTCCGACCCGACGATCAGCAGGCCGTCGGAGGTCAGCGTATAGCGCAGCGGACGAAGCGCGTTGCGGTCCATGCCCGCGACCGCCCAGCGGCCATCGGTCATCGCGAGCGCGGCCGGGCCATCCCAAGGCTCCATCACGCTCGCGAGATACTGGTACATCGCGGTATGCTCGGGCGGCATGTCCGGGCTGGCGGCTTCGGGCACGAGCATCAGCTTGGCGGTCGGCGCATCGCGGCCCGACCGGCAGATCGCCTCGAACACCGCGTCCAATGCCGCGGTGTCGGAAGCGCCGGCGGGGATCACCGGCTTGATGTCCTCCGAATTGTCGCCGAACGCGAGGCTCGCCATCCGGATCTCGTGGCTGAGCATCCAGTTCTTGTTGCCGCGGATCGTGTTGATCTCGCCGTTATGCGCAAGGCAGCGGAACGGCTGCGCCAGCCACCATTGCGGGAAGGTGTTGGTCGAATAGCGCTGATGGAAGATCGCGACGCGGCTTTCGAAGCGCTGGTCGCACAAATCGGGGTAGAATACCGACAGCGATTCGGCGAGGAACAGCCCCTTGTAGATGATCGAGCGGCACGACAGCGAGCAGATGTAGAAGCCCTGGATCTGCGCCGCGATCACGCGCTTCTCAATGCGGCGACGGACGAGATACAGCGTCTTTTCGAACTCGGCGGCGTCCTGCTCTTCGGGCAGCGGTCCGGCGATCATGATCTGCTCGATCTCGGGGCGCGTCGCCTGCGCCTTCAGCCCGATCACCGACACGTCGACCGGCACCTGGCGCCAGCCATAGATGGTATAGCCCGCCTCGATGATCGCGCTCTCGACGATCGTCCGGCAATCCTCCTGCGCGCCCAGATCGGTGCGCGGCAGGAAGATCATGCCGACCGCAAGCCGGTTCGGCCGCACCTTGTGCCCCGACGCAGCGACAGCATCGTCGAAGAACCGCAGCGGCAGATCGATGTGCAGCCCCGCGCCGTCACCGGTCTTGCCGTCCGCATCGACCGCGCCGCGGTGCCACACCGCCTTCAACGCATCGACCGCCGACTGCACGACGCGGCGCGACGCGCGCCCGTCGGTGGCGGCGACGAGGCCCACGCCGCACGCATCGCCCTCGAACTCGGGACGGTACATGCCTTCAGCAGCGAGGCGGGCGCGTTGATCGATCATCGGAAAACCCTGTTCGTTGCTCATGCCGCCACCTTCGCGTTCGCCGCCTTGGTCTTCAGCCATTTATGCATCGTCGCAGCCACGTCGCGACCGTCGCGGATCGCCCAGACGACAAGGCTGGCCCCGCGGACGATGTCGCCCGCCGCGAACACGCCGTCGAGGCTCGTCATGAGCGTCTTGCCGTCGACCAGCACGGTACCCCAGCGGCTCACGCCGAGCTCCGGCGTCGCGAACAAGGTCGGCAGATCCTCGGCATCGAATCCGAGCGCCTTGATGACCAAATCGGCGTCGACCGTATAATCGCCCGCCGGATCCGGTTCGGGCGCGCGGCGGCCGCTAGCATCGGGTGCGCCGAGACGCATTTTCCGCACCTTGACGCTCGATACCGTGTCGCCACCGTCGAAGCTCTGCGGCCCGGAGAGCCAGACGAACTCGACGCCCTCCTCCTCGGCATTGGCGACTTCACGCTGCGATCCGGGCATGTTGGCGCGGTCGCGGCGATAGAGGCATTTCACCGACTTGGCGCCCTGGCGGATCGCGGTCCGGACGCAGTCCATAGCGGTGTCGCCGCCGCCGATCACGACGACGTCCTTGCCCTCGGCGTTGAGGCTGCCGTCGTCGAATGCGGGACGGCATCGCCGAAGCCCTTGCGGTTCGAGGCGACAAGGAAGTCGAGTGCCGCGACCACGCCGTTCGCGTTCCCGCCGGGCAGGTCCATCGCGCGCGCCTTGTAAACGCCGGTCGCGATCAGCACCGCATCGTGGCGCTGGCGCAGATCGTCGAGGCTCGCATCGTGACCGACCGCGAAGCCTTCGTGAAAGACGATGCCAGCCGCCTTGAGACGCTCGACGCGCCGCATCACGATCGGCTTTTCGAGCTTGAACCCAGGGATGCCGTAGGTGAGCAGCCCGCCCGCCCGGTCGTAACGGTCATAGACATGCACGTCATAGCCATGCCCGCGCAGATATTCCGCCGCGGTCAGCCCGGCGGGCTCCGCGCCGATCACGCCGACCGACTGGCCGCGCGATCTACCCGGCACCAGCGGCTCGACCCAGCCATTCTCCCACGCGGTGTCGGTGATGAACTTCTCGACCGATCCGATCGTGACCGCGCCGTGGCCCGTGAATTCGATGACGCAATTGCCTTCGCACAGCCGGTCCTGCGGACAGATGCGCCCGCAGATTTCGGGCATGGTCGAGGTCGCGTTGCTCAGCTCATACGCCTCGCGCAGCCGGCCTTCCGCGGTCAGCCGAAGCCAGTCGGGGATGTGATTGTGTAGCGGACAATGGACCGAGCAATAGGGCACGCCGCATTGCGAACAGCGCCCGGCCTGTTCCTCGGCGGGCTCGACCGCGTATCGCTGCGCGATCTCGCGGAAATCCTCTTGCCGCTCGTCCGCGGTGCGCTTCGCCGGATAGGATTGCTCCCGTCCAACAAACTTTAGCATCGAATCGTTCGCCATACATGCCTCCGACAGCCGCGTTATTGCGCTGCGGGAGGCTTGTCACGGCTAAAACAGCATTTAGGTAAGCTGTGCTGTCATATAAAAACAAAACGACAACTCGATTTTTCAAGAACCGATCGCAATTACGCTTATTTGTTCCGTATCGGACTTATTTGCTCAGGAGCCAGACCAGTGCGGCCGAACCGGCAACCACGCGGTACCAGGCGAACGGGACGAAGCCATGCTTGGTGACGATCCCCACGAACCACTTCACTACCAGCAACGCGACGATGAACGACACCGCGGCACCGATCGCGATCGCGCCCAGCCCGACACCGCCGCCGCTTGCAATCGCATCACGGTTCTTCAGCAGTTCGAGCGCGCTAGCACCCAGCATCGTCGGGATCGCGAGGAAGAAGCTGAACTCCGCCGCGGTGCGCCGCTCGACGCCCAGCGCCAGCGCACCGAGGATGGTCGCGCCCGACCGGCTGACGCCCGGGATCATCGCAAGACACTGGAGAAAGCCGATCCCGATCACGGTCTTCAGCGGGATGTCCGCGACGCCGCTGATGTCGCTGCGCGGCGCGAACCGCTCGACCGCGAGGATCGCGAAGCCGCCGACGATCAGCGCGATCGCGACGACCTCGGCATTGCCGAGCAACGCCTCGATATACTTATGCAACGCCAACCCGATCACCGCGGCCGGAATGAACGCGACGACCAGGTTGCGCAGGAACAGCCACGACTTGGGCTCGCGCTTGATCAGCCCCATGCCGACCGCCCAGAACGTCCGCCAATACAAAACGACGATCGCGAGAATCGCGCCGAGCTGGATGACGACGTTGAACACCTCCCAGCGCCCGGCGTCATAGCCGAGCAGCCGGGTGGCGAGGATGAGATGCCCGGTCGACGAGACGGGCAGGAATTCGGTGATCCCCTCGACGATGCCGAGGAGGATGACGGTAAGAAGTTCGGTCAAGCAGGCGCTCCGGCGTCGCAGGTTTCAGAAAGAGGCGCGGGTTTCAGAAAAGGCGCGGGTGTTGGAAGCAGCGTAGCACGAGAAGGCTCAGCTTGTGTGGACTTCCGCCCGCGTTTCGGCGCGCCGACCGAACCGTCCAGCCTTGCGAAAGCGCACCAGCCAGCCGGGCGCGACCGTCGACAACGGCGTCGCCTCGATTCCGAACGCCGCTAGGCCGTCGGTGCCGGTGACGATATTGTCGCTCTGCAACATCGTCCACTGATCCTTGGTGATCGGCATACCCGGCAGGAAACCGGCCTTGGCGATCATCGCGCCGGCAAAGTCCGGCAGCTCGACGATCGAAGGATTACGGCCGATCGTCTTGGCGATCCAGCGGATCAGATTGCCCATCGTGATGATGTCGGGCCCGCCGAGTTCCAGCGTCTGCCCGCCGAACGTCTCGGGCGCCGACGCCGCCGCGACGATCGCATCGGCGACATTGCCGACGAACACCGGCTGGAACTTCGCTCCGGCGCGCAGCACCGGCACCACCGGCGCCTTGGCGATCATGCCGGCAAAGCGATTCACGAACTGGTCTTCCTGGCCGAACACGATCGATGGACGCAGGATCGTTGCGGTCGGGAACGCCGCAAGCACGGCCGCCTCGCCCTGCCCCTTCGACTTGCCGTAGGCCGAGGCGGACTCCGGATCCGCCCCGATCGCCGAGACATGCACCAGCGCACCGACACCGGCCTCGGCCGCAGCCTTGCGACCGTCTGCGCGCCGAGCGCCTGGATCCGCTGGAAGTCGCCCGCGAGCACGCCGACCAGATTTACCACTACATCCGAGCCGTGGATCGCATGCGCGATCGTCTCGGGCTTGGTGACGTCGGCGCCGACGAACTGCGTCTGGCCGAGCCCGCCGAGCGGTTTCAGGAAGAAGGCCTGCCGCGGATCGCGCTGCGCGATGCGGACGCGGGCGCCCGTCGCCAGCAGCGCCTGTGCGACATAGCGGCCGACGAAACCGCCGCCCCCGATCAGCGTCACCAGTTTGTCGTTCATCGCCGTCCGTCCACTTTGTTTTGCCTGCCCATTCGCGAATAACCCCTTGCCCCAGCAAGAGGCGTGTTGACAAGCATCGCGACCCTCCACTAGAGGCGCCCTCCTACCCCGTGCCCGGATGGCGGAATTGGTAGACGCACCAGCTTCAGGTGCTGGCGATCGCAAGGTCGTGGAGGTTCGAGTCCTCTTCCGGGCACCAGGGTCCCCCGCTGTTGGGGGGCCCATGCGATACCTCATAGATCGACCAAGGCGCGGCATTTTCCTGCGGCGAACGGCTATGGAAAAAATACGGCACGTCAGCGCCTTAATTCATATTTCCAATCTCCAGCCCTTCGTCCTGGCTTTCCTGAGCCGGACCCACGGCCCTCTGCGTCGACGCCCATTTACGTTCCACGCTGGCGCGCGCCATTGGCGACTTTGCCGATCTCGACCGCATGTTCGCAATACAGACAGTAAATTCGGCTCTTTTGGCAGAGATATCGATAAATAGCGCTGCCTCAAGCTATTGAATCCAGCCGCTCTAGCAAAACCTTGGCAACCGCTAATTTTCTAATGTGAGAAATTTCCGGAGGCCTCTTGTTCAACGATTTCATTCCACCGAAGTATTGCAGCTTGTAATTCTGGATTTCTTTGCTCAAATGATCTTGCTTCAAGAGTGGGTGGGGAGATAGCCGGCGTAGGACGGAACCCGGGCCATCCGGGGTCACCCCAAAGCGACGCTGCATCGCGGCCCGGTAGCCCGCCGAACTCGGTTACCGAATTTGTCGGGGGCGTCGGTGAAGGGCTTTACGACGTCGGGAAGGAAACGGTGACGGGGGTTCACGGGGCACTGACGACAAATCGGGTGACGACCATTCGCAACGCTGGCGGCGGGATTGCAGGCATGATCGATACTGCTATCGCTGCCGAGGACACGCCTGCTCGTATCCAGGTTTCGCGAGCAGCGGAGGCAGTCGCCAACGCCTCGGCACGTGATATCGGTCGTGCCACGGGGACGGTCGCCGGAAACGTTGCATTGACGGTCGCGCCGGGAGCCGCGCTTTCCAAGGCCTCCGCATTGCGCACCCTTCGCCTAGTGAGACCGCGCATAACCTACGCGCCGCCACAGATCGGCTGGGTGAAAGAGGTGGTCCGGTCCGAAAAACCTTGGAAAGCCTATAACGACTCTGCGATCGGCTCGCGAGCCGGTCGGGCACCTACATTGATGCGAACGATGGCTGATGGCTCGAAGAGGCCCGTAAAGTTCGACGGCATCCAGGGCGATTATGTGATCGACCGTAAATGGTCGGTCAGGGATATGCCTCGCGCTCGAGCTCAGAGTTTGCGGCGATCCGAGGTGTTGGCGCAACATCGCCTGATCGGAATATGGGAGGTGCCCACTCCTGCCCAGAGAACCAAAGCTCTCACGCTTCTTAAGAAGATGAACGTGACTAACATCAAAGTGAAGGTGGCGAAGCCATGATAGCCATGCAGGTTGCGCGCATCATCGCAGAGTATGTCGTGTTTCTCGATCTGACCGACGAGGAAGAGTTGAACCTTGATACTGCCGTCGAGGCGTCGGAGGTACTCGGGGCCCAGCTCGAGGCGCTAGACAAGAGCTTCCTCCGGAATTGGTCGACGCCTTTGCTGTTATCGCCGCGGAATATAGTGGTGATGCGCACGAGGTAGTGCGCAATATCGCATATGGTTTCTATCTCGAAGAAACGCTCGCTGCCGACGATCCGGTGAGGCTGGCCGAGTTGGAAGCGTTGCGCGATGCGAGGATTGAACGCGAGGGCACCGGGGCGAGAACGATTTGAAGATCACGCGATCCCGGTGCCGCGAACTTTCGATGAGTGGCGTTCGATACGAATTGTCCAACAATCTGGGTGCCCGACTTTTGCTCCTGTGGTGCACCAGCTTCGCCGCCATCCGGGACGCGGGAGAGCGACGGCGGCAGGATCGCTCGATATTCCGACGATAGGCGCGGAAACCTTCGCCCGGACTTGCGGTACGCCGGTAGTGGCGACCTGCATCGCACTTGATGCGCGAGTCCACGCGCGACACGCCGTTCCGCCAACCAAGTGATTGCGTCGCCGCATATAATCCCGTCATGAATCGAAGCGACGCGACCGAAACTTGACGCTATCGGTTGGCGGACAGCGGATGCCAGCCCGGCATCGAAGGCATGGGGATCGATCGTGGGCGACATTCCAGCGTTTCTGGACTCCGGTGGAGACCTTGGACGCGCGATCGCCGCGCACGACTGGTCGAACTCGCCGCTCGGTACGCTGGAAACATGGCCGCCGCATCTTCGCACGGCGACCGCGATCATGCTGCGATCGCCCTTGCCGATGGCGCTGTTGTGGGGCGCCGACGGCATATTGCTGTATAACGACCTGTATGCCGAGATCGCCGGTCAGAGCCATCCTGCGATCCTCGGTCGTCGCGTACGCGATGCCTGGCCCGAGGCGGCCGCGTTCAACGACGCCGTCGTCCGCACCGTCCTCGCCGGCAGGACGCTGACCTATTCCCGCCAGGAAATGACGCTGTACCGCAACGGATCGCCCGAACAGCTCTTTTCGATCTCAATTATTCGCCGGTCCCGAGGGCAGACGGCACGCCCGACGGTGTGGTCGCGGTGGTCGTCGACGTGACGAAGACGGTCGGCATGGAACAGGAACTGCTCGCCGAAACGCACACGCTCGAAACGTTGAACCAGACCGGCGCCGCGCTGACCGCCGAACTGGAGCTCGAACCGCTCGTGCAGATGGTGACCGATGCGGCCGTCAAGCTGACTGGCGCGCAGTTCGGCGCGTATTTCCACAACCTGATGGACGAGACCGGCGAGCGGCTCCACCTTTTCACACTGTCCGGAGCGCGGCATGCGGACTTCGAGGCGCTCGGCCGGCCGCGCGCGACCGCCGTCTTCGGCCCGACATTTCGCAACGAGGGGTCATCCGGTCGGACGATATCCTCGCCGACCCCGCTATGGGCGCAACGCACCCTATTCGGGCATGCCACCAGGCCATTTGCCGGTCCGCAGCTACCTCGCCGTGCCGGTCGTCTCGCGATCAGGAGAGGTTCTCGGCGGGCTGTTGTTCGGTCATTCCGAAACGCATCGGTTCGGCGAACGCCACGAGCGGCTCATCACCGGCATCGCTGCACAGGCGGCGATCGCGATCGACAATGCGCGGCTGTTCTCCGCCGTCCAGGAGATCAACACGACGCTGGAACGGCGGGTCACGGAACGTACGGAAGACCTGACCCGCGCGCACGATGCGCTTCGCCAGGCGCAGAAAATGGAGACCCTCGGGCAACTGACCGGCGGCATCGCGCATGATTTCAACAATCTGTTGACCGTGATCCGCGGGTCGACCGACCTGCTCAAGAAGCCGGGCTGAGCGAGAGCCGCCGCGATCGATATATCGACGCGATCTCGCAGACCGCCGACCGGGCGACCCGGCTTACCAGCCAGCTTCTCGCCTTCGCCAGGAGATCGTCGCTGACCCCGCGCGTGTTCGACGTGGGCAGTACGATCCGAAGCCTAAACGAGATGATGGAAATGCTGTCCGGCGCATTGATCGAGGTGGATCTCCGCCTGCCCGACACCGTGTGCCTGGCGAATACCGATGTCAGCCAGTTCGAGACCGCGATCGTGAACATGGCGGTCAACGCTCGCGATGCGATGGGCCAGCAAGGGCGGCTGACGATCACGGTCGAGCCGCGGAGCGTCATCCCGCCGGTCCGGGGCCACGAGGCGCGTCACGGCGACTTCATCGGCATCTCGATCGCCGATACCGGCGCAGGCATCCCGCCCGAGCATATCGAGCACATCTTCGAACCCTTCTTCACCTCGAAGGACGTTGGCCATGGCACCGGTCTCGGCCTGTCGCAGGTCTTCGGGTTCGTGAAGCAGTCGGGCGGCGAGGTGACCGTCACCAGCGAACCCGGCCACGGCGCGACCTTCACGCTCTTCCTCCCCGCGAGCGGACCGAGCGGATCGCCGAAAGCGTCGAGGCCCCGAGCGACGAAAGCGGCGGCACGAGCATCAGGATCCTGGTGGTGGAGGACAATCCGGAAGTCGGTGCGTTCGCGACCGGCGCGCTCCACGATCTCGGCCACGACGTCGTCCTCGCGCGCAATGCGGCCGAGGCATTGGCCCAGCTGGACCGCGAGCACGACACCTTCGATTTCGTGTTTTCGGACGTGATGATGCCCGGCATGAACGGTATCGAGCTCGCCCGCGAGATACGCCGCCGCCGGCCTTCGCTACCGGTGGTCCTGACCAGCGGCTATAGCGAGATCCTGTCGCGGGAAGGGGCGGGCGAGTTCACGCTGCTGCGCAAACCCTATTCCATCGACAGCCTGAGCGCAGCGTTTCCGGCCCCGCGAAACGACACCGAATAGGCAGGCGCGAGATCGGCATCACACGACACCGCCGTGCAGCGTCAGTTCGTCGGGTACGACCTGCGCCCGGCAAAATCGCCGACCCGGCGACGCGGCCGAAGCGGGGCGGCACGCTGCGATCCCGGTGCAGCAGGGGCGTGTGACACGGGCGGAACTTGACCCCGATCACAGGCGGCCGGACCGCGACCGGAGCAACAATGTCACGCAGGCGGAGGCTCCGTCCGCCTTACTGTGAGGGGCTCGACAGTCCTGAGCCCGGATCGATCACGAGCAGCAACCGCGTAATGCCCGTGGCGGCGATCGGGGGCGAACGGTGGAGTATGACCGGCTCCTCCGCCCAGACCCGCCCCTTGAAGAGCCCGACATCGCCAATTCGCAGTTCGCCTTCGGGGACCTGCGGCTCGGCGTTCGCATGCACCCACTGCGTGCCGGGACCGACAAGCGGCATGAGCAACCGCACCGTGACCTGATCGGCGTGGAACTTGCGACAGGCATCGGTCTCGATCACGTCGAGCCGGATGCGCAGCGCGTCGCAAGCCATCAGAGCAGCGAAGTCCGAAGCGAGCGGCACGATCGCCTCGGCCAGCGCGCCGACATCGGGATAACCGGCCGACCTCAGCGCCTCGGGGATCGCCGATGCCAGCGCCACGACCGGCACGTCCTGGTCGACATCCGCAATCGCGTCCCACTCGAGCCCCTCGAGCCCCTCGAGCCCTCGAGCCCGCGTGCTGCCCGACGCTGCCAGACCGCAAGATGCACATCGGGGTCCAGGATACGCTGTAGCACCATCTGGTCATCGGCCATCACGACCGCGCCGTCCCGCGACATATCCTCGCGCAGCGCCCGTGCCGCGCTCACTCCGCCGCCTCCAGCACCCGCTCGCCCCAATCCGGGAACGGATCCCGCAAGCCCATCCACAGCTCTGGCGTGTAGACGCAGACCGGCATGAGGCAGGCATCGAGCCGCCTGCGGATCGTCGCTTCGTCCATGCCGATCCCGATGAACACGAGTTCCTGCCGTCGATCGCCCCAGATCTGGTCCCAATGCCCCGCCACGAACCGTTCGAACCGATCGTCGACCGGCCATTGCGACTTCGGCACGGTCGCCCACCAGCGACCCATTCGCGACGTCATGGTCTCGCTTCCGGCGACGGCCAGTTCGCCGACCCAGTCGGGCCGCGTCGCAAGCCAGAAATGGCCCTTCGCCCGAACCACGTGATCGAGCCCGCCATCGCCGAGGAAGTCGTGGAGGCGGACCGGATGGAACGGCGCGCGTGCGCGGTAGACGAAGCTCTCGATACCGTATTCCTCGGTCTCGGGCTGGTGATGCGCGTAACCGTAGAGCTCCTTGGCCCAGAGCGGGTTGCGCGCCGCCTTCTCCTCGTCGAACAGCCCGGTATCGAGGATCGCGGCGAGCGACACGCGGCCCTGGTCGCAGGTGACGATCCGCGCGTCGGCGTTGAGCGAGGCGACCAGCTTCTTGACTACCGCCAGTTGCTCGGCGGACACCGCGCTCGCCTTGTTGACGACCACGACATCGGCAAACTCGATCTGCTCGACCAGCAGGCCGACCAGACTGCGCGTATCCTCATCCCCGAGCGATTGCCCGCGATCGGCGAGGAAATCCCGGCTCGAATAGTCCTTCAACAGATTGAGCGCATCGACCACCGTGACCATCGTATCCAGCCGCGCGACATCGCCCAGCGACACGCCGTCCTCGTCGCGGAACGAGAAGGTCGTCGCGACCGGCAGGGCTCGGAGATGCCGGTGCTCTCGATCACCAACTGGTCGAACCGCCCCGCCTCCGCCAGCGCGCGGACCTCGGCGAGCAGGTCGTCCCGCAACGTGCAGCAAATGCAGCCGTTCGACATCTCCACCAGCGTCTCTTCGCTGCGCGCGAACGCGGCATCGCCTCCGCGGACGAGATCGGCGTCGATGTTCACTTCGGACATGTCGTTGACGATCACCGCCACACGCCGCCCTTCGCGGTTGGCGAGGATATGGTTGAGCAGTGTCGTCTTGCCGGCTCCGAGAAATCCCGACAGCACGGTGACGGGTAGCCGATGATCGCTCGTCTTGGCGTCGGCATCATCATCATCGGGAGAAGCGATCGTTTTCATCGTACCCACATTTCCACCTTGCGAATTATGATATGATGTATCATCGCCACATTGCTGTCATCGATCGCGGTTAAGGTCAAGCCGCGCGGCAGTGAGGAGATTTCGTGATGCGACACCCCGACGAACCGGCGATCCCGGTCCTGCGCCCCGCTCCTGGCCGAGATATGCTCGACGGCCTGGCGGTATGTGCGTCGATCGTCTGCATGGTGCATTGCCTGGCGCTTCCGTTGCTGCTCGCGGCGTTGCCGGCGATCGCAACATGGTTCGATCCGGGCGAGACGTTCCACGTCGCCGTCCTCGCCTTCGCGGTCCCGACCAGCGCGCTGGCGTTGATCGGCGGATGGCGCTTGCACCACGCCATCCCCCGATGATATTCGGGGCTAGCGGACTCGTGCTGATGACGCTCGGGATCGTCTTCGGCGGACGCGCGGCGATCGAGACCATGCTGTCCGTCAGCGGCAGCCTGATGCTCGCATTCGCGCATGTCGCCAACTGGCGCAGACGCTTCACGCATGCGGCGGCAACCGCGTGATGCGGCGCCCGAACCTCTCGAACACGGTCCTTGCAGCAGCACTAATGCTGCTAGGCGGCGCGGCGATAGCGCGGGTCGAAAGGACAGAGGCACGATCGGGGTATCTCACTCCCGGCGCGTTCGACGTGCTCGCAATCTTGCCGGCCGCACCCCGACCCGGCGATCCGCGCGCCATCGCCGACCGCGCGATCTTCCGGGCGACGCGGGCGCTTGTCGGCACTGCGCGCTGGGCGATGGCGACCAACGACGTGAAGCTCGCGCCCGCCGACATGATGCGCGATTTCAGCTGCGCGACGGGAATCCTGCTCACTCCGCAGATCGCACCGCGCACCGCCACGCTGATCGCTCGCGCGTCGTTCGACACCGCACGCGGCACGGGGATCGCCAAGAATTTCTACAAGCGCCAGCGCCCGTTCCTGATCGACCAAGGCACGATCTGCCAGCCCGCTGCAGACGTCGCGGACAGCTATGACTATCCCTCGGGGCACACCACCGCAGGCTGGACCTGGGCCACATTGCTCGCCGAACTCGCTCCGGATCGCGCCACCCCGATCCTGGCCCGCGGCCGTGCGTTCGGCGAGAGCCGCGTGGTCTGCGGCGTCCACAATGCGAGCGCGGTCGAGAGCGGACGCCTGTCCGCATCGGCGACCCTGACGGCGGCGCGCGACGTTCCGGCGTTCAAGGCCGATCTCGCTGCGGCGCGCGACGAAATGGATGCGCTCCGTCGTGATCCGAGGACGCCAAAACCGGCGCCTGCACAATGTTCGCGGGAAGCGGCGCTGATCGCTCAACGGATCGACTGAACAATATCCTGGCCCGATCCTCCGCCTGCGCCTCAGCCGTTCACCGGCGCGGGCCAGAAAAATTTCGCGCGAAAATCTTGACGCTCGCGGGCAGAAAATTATTTTTGCCCTCGCCGGACGCGTTGATCGGTCCGGTGACTGAGGGCACCGGCTCTCCCGGTGCTCCTCGTGCTCAGATTGCTCATGAGGAGGATTTGGATATGAGGACGAACTTCGATTTCACGCCCTATCGTCGGTCCACCGTCGGCTTCGACCGGTTGTTCGACCTGTTGGAGGCGACCGCGCGGACCGAGACGGTCGATGGCTATCCGCCGTTCGACATCGAACGCGAGAGCGAGGACAGCTATCAGATCACGCTCGCGGTGGCCGGGTTCCGACCCGACGACATCGAGATCGTCGCGCAGAACAACCAGCTGACGGTCAGCGGGCGCAAGCCGGACGACCGTGACGAAGGCCGCTTCGTCCACCGCGGGATCGCGACGCGCGCGTTCGAGCGGCGGTTCCAGCTGGCCGATTTCGTCCAGGTGCAGACCGCGAGCTTCGACAACGGGCTGTTGCGGATCGCCCTGAAGCGCGAGATACCCGAGGCGATGAAGCCACGCCGGATCGAGATCACGGGCGCCGCGGCCAATGATCTCGCGCGCGATGCCGAGGTCCGGATCGAGGATCATCAGGCGGACCGTAACGCCGCCTGATAGGTCTTGAGTGATTAAAGGGGCGGTTGCCGGCGAAGATGCTGGCAACCGCCCCTTTTTGTGTGCGCGATGCGGCCCGGTAGGTGAGCGATATCCAGGGTCAGCGCGGCGGTGGCGGCTTGACGTGGATATCGGCCGCGGACGGGACGATATGGCTCGGCCGCGACGACAGCCGCAACCAGCCGCCGCGTAGAACCACCAGTGCCGCGGCGGCCGCGACGACGACCAGCCCGAGTTCGATCTTGCGGAGCGTGTCGCGGTTGCGCTCCTCGGTATTCCACAGGCCCTCCCATTCCTCGTCGGAACCGGGCTCGTGATGAGCGTCGTCGAAGTCCGCATCGTAATCGCTGTGATCGCTGTGATCGATCATGCGCTGCCCCCTTCCATGCGGGCGCCCGCAGGGTGCGATCGTCCGCGACGAGCAGCTCGACCGGGGTATCGCCGATCGGGCCAGGCGACTGATCCTCGTCGGTGTGCGCGAACAGCCAGCGGCCGAGCAACCCGGCAACGGCGGCACCGGTCAGCGGTGCGAGCCAGAACAGCCAGAGCTGCGACAGCGCCCAGCCGCCGACGAACAGGGCGGGGCCGGTGCTGCGCGCGGGATTGACCGACGTATTGTCGATCGGGATCGAGATCAGGTGGATGAGCGTCAGCGCGAGGCCGATCGAGAGCGGCGCGAACGCTGCGGGCGAACGCTCGTCGGTGGCGCCGAGAATGACGGTCAGGAAGCCGGCAGTCAGGATCGCCTCGGCGAGAAACGCGGTAGCGGCGCTGTAGCCACCCGGGAATGCGCGCCATAACCATTGGCCGCGAACCCACTAGCGACCAGATCGAACCCGGCCGTACCCGATGCGAGCGCCGCAAGCGCTGCGCTGGCAAGAATCCCGCCGACGAGCTGCGCGAGGACATAGCCAGGCAGATCGCGCGCGGGAAACCGCCCGGCGATCGTCAGGCCAAGGCTGACTGCGGGGTTGAAATGCCCGCCGGAAATGAAGCCGACGGCAAACGCCATCGTGAAGACGGTCAGGCCGAAGGCGAGCGAGACGCCGACCAGCCCGATCGAACCGGGAACATCGGTGCCGGCTGCCAATACGGCGGCGCCGCAACCGCCAAGGACCAGCCAGAAAGTCCCGATCGTCTCGGCTGCCAGACGGCGCGCGGTGGCGATGGGACGCGGGCGCCGCGCTGCTGCTGCAGCGGCGCGAAACTGTGACGCTTCGGTCATCCTCTAATGCCTCGTACAGGACGCCTCGACGTGCGTCTCTGATCCTCGAAATTGGGGCGGCGGAGGCCTTGGCCGTCCGCCGCCCCTTTGGGCTAAGCCCGTACGGCTTACTTGCCGCGGAGCGTGTTGATCAGCGCGATGCCGAGGACGCCGGCAACCGCTGCTGCGGTGAAAGGGCGCTCCTTCGAGAACTGGCGCACATAGTCGACGAGCGGACGGATGTTGTCCTCGACGACGTCCTTGGCCTGACCGACGGTCTTCTGGACGGTGCCGCCCAACTGATCCGCAACGCCTTCGCCCTTGAGCGCCTTGTCGCCGGTCGCGGTGCCGAGAGCTTCCTTGGCCTTGCCGCCGAAATCGGTTGCTGCGCCTGCGAGGGTATCGGTGTTCATGGATAGTCTCCTTGGTTGATAATGGTTTGAAGAGAGGGACTCAGAAACGAGGCGTTTCGGTAACGTCGCGCGCGTCGTTACGATCCTCGAACGATGCGGATTGCGGACGGTTCATCGAATCTACCGTCGTTTCTTCGCCGAGCGAACGCTTGGTGGCGGCGTTGTCGTCGGCCTTGGCGCCATCAAGCATACGCTTAACCGCATTCCCCGCCGCATCGCGACCACCCAACCCGAACGCCAATGCAAAAGCCACCGCGATCGCACCGAGCAGCAACCCGAACGCCAGGTTGATGATGTCGTCGGCCAGGCCCATGAAGCGCAGGCCGATCGCCGTGCCGAGCACGATGATCGCGATCCGCACGACCGGTGCCGCAACGCGCGTGCCCTGGTCGCCGTTACGCTCGATCGCATGGGCCACGAAGCGCGCGATGACGACCGATGCGAAGATGATGATCGCACCAAACACGACCTGCCCGAACAGCGTCAGCACCTCGGCCATGATCTGCGAGCCATAGGCGAAGTTCAGCTGGCGGAAGGCTTCCATCAGGCCGAAGATCAGGATCGCGACGAATGCGCCTGTACCCACGGCCTTTGAAGGCACGAACGAGGGTCCAGTCGTGCCGAGCAGGCGGTTCTCTGCGCTGCCGAAGATGCCGATCGAGCCGATCGTCCGGTCGAAACCGGTCGTGGCGAGGAACTGCGTCAACAGGCGCGACGCGAACTTGGCGATGACATAGGCGACGGCGAGGATCATGCCGGCGGCGATGACGTGCGGGATCGCATCGAGGATGATGCGCAGCATGGCGGTTGCCGGCTGCGAGATCGCCGCGATGTTCAGCGTGTCGAGCGCCGCGATCGAGACCGGGATGATGATCAGAGCGAACACGATGCCACCGATCGTCCGGGGCAGCATGGTCGGATCGCTCGGCTTGGTCGCACCGACGTGCGTCGAGAAACGCTCGACATGGCTGGCTGTGATGACCGCCTCGACGGCCTTCTTGGCGACCTTGGCGAGCACATAGCCCAAGAAGAAGATCAGCGCGGCGCCGATGATCCGCGGTACCGCCTGACCGAAGCCCTGAAGCATGTCGCCAAGCGGGCCGGTCGCGCCGGCAAGGCCCAGCGGCTGCGTTGCGAGGAACAGCGCGATCAGCAGAACCACCCAATAGGCGGCATCGCCGACCTGCGCGCCGATCGTGGTCGGGTTGCGCGGGTTGGCGTTGGGCTCGTTGGCGTGGATCGCGAGCGGCGTCTTGTTGACGAGCTTGGCGACGCCCCACTTCACGGCGCGGGCGATCGCCCAGCCGATCACCAGGATGATCAGCGCCGCGATGATCCGCGGCGTCCAGATTTCCACGTAGCTCCAGGCTTGCGCCCCGAAGTCGCGGGTGTTCGATACGACCGTATCGCCCGCATAGGTTACGTCTTGCATGATAGTGTCCCTAAAAACCCTCTACGGAGCCTGATCCCGAAGGTACGCGGCATCCTGCGAATGGACGGCGATGCCGCGTCCGATTCTTTCATTTCAGAGCGGCGACGCCGGATCGCTCAGGATACCGCACGCAGCGGCAGCCTTGCCGACTTCGAGCGGCACCTTGGGATCCTTGACCTGCCCCGACACGCGGATGAAATCGCCCACGGTCAGGCGGCCCGGCGTCGTGTCGCCTTCGCGCGACGCCTTGGCGGCACGACCGAGCTGCTGGAGTTGCCCGAGCGACAGGTTCGCCTCGAGCCGGTCGCCGACGCACTGCGACTGCGCCGGCTGGAAGCCATAGCCTTCGAGCGAGGTCGCGATCTTTGCCGACGGGTTGACGCACGCGGACAGCGACAGTGCGCCGACCCCGACGATAAGAACCCCTGCGATGCGTGCGAAACTACGATGCTGAGTCATGATAAGCCCCTGTCTTCGGGCCCCATGCGGCCTCCGTCCGATCGGACGGAAAACCCATATTTCCCAAACGCATAACCCGCGTCGGACAGGATGTATCCCAGGTAGAGAATACGTAGATATGAGGTATTTTTGTACCAGGCGACCCATGGGCAATCGGACAAGCACCGGCAGGGTACGAGTGGAAAGCTGGCGAATGCGGTACATCGCGCGCAGGTTGTTGGAGCATTCATAGAGCGCAAGGGGGCCGTGCGGACTCGAACGCGGTGCTCGACCATCGGAATTGCTTCGGCGGGTGCAAACTTATCGCCATGGTTGGGGCGGTCGGATACGCTTGAGCAGGAACGTGAAAAGCCCCGGAGCTGGCGCTACGGGGTGTTGTGGTATGTAGGAAGTTGGTTGCGGGGACAGGATTTGAACCTGTGACCTTCAGGTTATGAGCCTGACGAGCTACCGGGCTGCTCCACCCCGCGACAGGGCACCCATCAAAGTAATACTTTGATGGGACCCGAGTGTTCCGCTGAGGGAACAATGGGTAGAAGACGTTTGTGAATGGGTTTGTGATATGGTGTGTTTGCATGTTGCACGGGCTTCAATGCCTGGCGACGACCTACTCTTCCATCGCTTGAGCGATAGTACCATTGGCGCAGTCGGGTTTCACGGCCGAGTTCGGAATGGGATCGGGTGGGACACCGACGCTATAGCCACCAGGCAATGGAGCCGGTGCGACATGCGTTGCGTCATATCTGGGTCCCTCAGCTTTGCTTTGCAGCGTGGCTGAGGGTTTAAAATCGATACCGTGCAAGGTTTGTAGTGGTATTCGACCAATCCCTCGACGGCGAGGGGATTGGCAATCTGGCGTCGTCTTAATCATCCGCACTATCGAATGGCTAGCTGGTTGCCCAGTGTTGTCATTGATGGTGTGAGACTCTCAAGCGCGAATAGAGCAATTAGTATCGGTTAGCTCCATGCGTTACCGCACTTCTACATCCGATCTATCAACGTCGTGGTCTCCGACGGCTCTATGAAATCTTATCTCGAGGGAGGCTTCCCGCTTAGATGCTTTCAGCGGTTATCCCGTCCATACATAGCTACCCAGCTGCGCTCCTGGCGGAACGACTGGTACACCAGAGGTATGTTCAACCCGGTCCTCTCGTACTAGGGTCAACTCCTCTCAAATTTCGACGCCCACGGCAGATAGGGACCAAACTGTCTCGCGACGTTCTGAACCCAGCTCACGTACCACTTTAATTGGCGAACAGCCAAACCCTTGGGACCTGCTCCAGCCCCAGGATGTGATGAGCCGACATCGAGGTGCCAAACAACCCCGTCGATATGAGCTCTTGGGGTTATCAGCCTGTTATCCCCGGCGTACCTTTTATCCGTTGAGCGATGGCCCTTCCACGAGGGACCACCGGATCACTATGACCGACTTTCGTCTCTGCTCGACTTGTCAGTCTCGCAGTCAGGCGGGCTTATGCCATTGCACTCTAACAGACGGTTTCCGACCGTCCTGAGCCCACCATTGCGCGCCTCCGTTACTCTTTAGGAGGCGACCGCCCCAGTCAAACTACCCGCCACAGAGGGTCCCTGTTCCGGCTTACGGAACGAGGTTAGACATCAGAAACAAACAGGGTGGTATTTCACCTATGGCTCCACATCAGCTGGCGCCGATGCTTCAAAGCCTCCCACCTATGCTACACAGTTTCTTCCTAATGCCACTCTGAAGCTGCAGTAAAGGTGCACGGGGTCTTTCCGTCTAACCGCGGGTACTCCGCATCTTCACGGAGAATTCAATTTCGCTGAGCATGTCCTGGAGACAGTGGGGAAGTCGTTACGCCATTCGTGCAGGTCGGAACTTACCCGACAAGGAATTTCGCTACCTTAGGACCGTTATAGTTACGGCCGCCGTTTACCTGGGCTTCATTTCAGAGCTTGCACCCCTCCACTTAACCTTCAGGCACCGGGCAGGCGTCAGGCCCTATACGTCGTCTTGAAGCCGACTTAGCAGAGCCCTGTGTTTTTGCTAAACAGTCGCTACCCCTGGCCTGTGCCCCCTCAAAGTGCTTGCGCATAGTGAGGGCCTCCTTCTTCCGAAGGTACGGAGGCAATTTGCCGAGTTCCTTCAGGACACTTCTCTCAAGCGCCTTGGTATACTCTACCTGACCACCTGTGTCGGTTTCGGGTACGGTCTATACGGTGGGGCTATTTCCTGGAACCATTTCGAAGCCATCCCAATCCGATAAGG
This sequence comes from Sphingomonas sp. AC411, assembly GCF_979253035.1. Classification (NCBI taxonomy): domain Bacteria; kingdom Pseudomonadati; phylum Pseudomonadota; class Alphaproteobacteria; order Sphingomonadales; family Sphingomonadaceae; genus Sphingomonas; species Sphingomonas sp. AC411. The sequence continues at coordinate 2,881,030 of NZ_CEEDAQ010000001.1, forward strand.
GATGACAACACACATGATCCGTCACACACCACCAGGCCCACGAATATTAACGTGGTTCCCATCGACTACCCCTTCGGGCTCGTCTTAGGGGCCGGCTCACCCTGCGCGGATTAGCCTTGCGCAGGAACCCTTGGTCTTTCGGCGAGAGGGCATCTCACCCTCTTTATCGCTACTCATGTCTGCATTCGCACTTCCGATACCTCCACGACCCATTACCAGATCGCTTCACAGGCTTACGGAACGCTCCGCTACCGCGTACCACATAAGTGGCACACCCTAAGCTTCGGCACGTATCTTGAGCCCCGTTACATCTTCGCCGCAGGACCTCTTGTTTAGACCAGTGAGCTGTTACGCTTTCTTTAAAGGATGGCTGCTTCTAAGCCAACCTCCTGGTTGTTTTGGAAGTCCCACATGCTTTCCCACTTAGATACGATTTGGGGGCCTTAGCTGTAGGTCAGGGCTGTTTCCCTTTTGACGACGGACCTTAGCACCCGCCGTCTGTCTCCCGCATATCACTCTTAGGTATTCGGAGTTTGGTTAGGTTTGGTAGATCTCGCGACCCCTAGCCCATCCAGTGCTCTACCCCCTAAGGTGTTCGTGCGAGGCACTACCTCAATAGTTTTCGCGGAGAACCAGCTATTTCCCGGCTTGATTGGCCTTTCACCCCTAAACACAACTCATCCGGTAACTTTTCAACGTTAATCGGTTCGGACCTCCAGTGCATGTTACTGCACCTTCATCCTGGTCATGCCTAGATCGCCGGGTTTCGGGTCTAATACATCAAACTCTAGCGCCCTATTCAGACTCGCTTTCGCTGCGCCTACACCTATCGGCTTAAGCTTGCTTGATACATTAAGTCACAGACCCATTATGCAAGAGGTACGCTGTCAGGCCATAAAAGCCCTCCAACTGCTTGTAGGCAATCCGTTTCAGGTACTGTTTCACTCCCCTCATCGGGGTGCTTTTCACCTTTCCCTCACGGTACTAGTTCGCTATCGGTCACATACGAGTATTTAGGCTTGGAGGGTGGTCCCCCATGTTCAGACAGAATTTCACGTGTTCCGCCCTACTCGAGTCCTGATGTTTCATTTTCGCATACGGGGCTGTCACCCGCTATGGCGCTACTTTCCAGAAGCTTCTGCTAATTCACCATCAGGCACTGGCCTGGTCCGCGTTCGCTCGCCACTACTAACGGAATCTCGGTTGATGTCTTTTCCTCCAGCTACTGAGATGTTTCAGTTCGCCGGGTTCGCTTCACGAAGCCTATGTATTCAGCTAAGTGATACCTAACCTAATTAACTCCATCTAAGCGTTGCCGCTAAGATCGAATTAATCGGGATAGGTGGGTTTCCCCATTCGGAAATCGTCGGGTCAATGCTTGCTCACAGCTCACCGACGCTTATCGCAGCGTGCCACGTCCTTCATCGCCTGTATGTGCCAAGGCATCCACGAATTGCCCTTACCTCACGCT
>NZ_CEEDAQ010000001.1:2887500-3950998 GCF_979253035.1 Sphingomonas sp. AC411
TATCGGGAGTCAGCGACTGGATGCCACCCTTTCGGTCCTTCAGGATCGCCGCGATCGTCATCTTCGCCTCTCCTCAACTGCGTCTGTTGCGCGTGGCTTGAGGAAACCATGTTTGCGCGGCAATGTGAAGCGATGACCGATCGCCAGCCCAACGCTCCGGCCGACCCGCCGACCGGACCCCCGACCGGACTGGACGACCCGCATTATGCGGCGTTCGCATGGGCGCGGTTTCGCGGGATCATGGCGTGGATGGTGCTGGCCGCGGCGATCTGCGTCGCGGCGGTGATCGCGGCGATGGCGCATCTGCAGGGACCGCTGCATCTGGTGACGATGCTGGCGGTGATCGGCGGGGTCGGCGGATCGGTGATGATGGCCGGCCTGCTGATGGGGCTTGCCTTCCTCAGTTCGGGCAGCGGACACGACGAGGACGTGACGCGGATCGACTGAGCCTGCCCGTTATCGACAGACGGGTTCCGGCGCACCGGAACCCCGCTGGATCATTTCTTGAACGGATCGATCAGCCGAATCGTGCCATCCGGATTGAAGGTCAATTCGGTCATCTTCGCCGAGCGGAGGTGGTTCTTATTCGACAATTGCGTGTCGTGATAAAACAGCCACCAGCGGTTCTGGAACTGGACGATCGAATGGTGCGACGTCCAGCCCTGGACCGGCGACAGGATATGGCCGGTATAGCGGAACGGCCCATAGGGATTGTCGCCGATCGCATAGGCCAGGAAGTGCGTGTCGCCGGTCGAATAGGTGAAGTAATATTTGCCCGCGCGCTTGAACAGCCACGCAGCTTCGAAGAAGCGCCGGTCGTGATCGCCACCCAAGAGCGGCTTGCCTGCCTCATCGACGATCTGCACGTCGCGCGGAGGCTCGGCGAACTGTTTCATGTCCGCGGACATCCGCGCGACCTTCGGGGATAGCGCCGGCCGGTCGTCCTGCTTCAGATCTGTATCGCCGGCATTCGGATCGAAACTGCCCTTGCTCCAGCGCTGCAACTGGCCACCCCAGATGCCGCCGAAATACATGTAGCTCTCGCCGGTCGTGTCGGTGAACACGGCAGGATCGATCGAATAACTGCCCCGGATCGGCTGCGCCTCGGCCTTGAACGGGCCGGTCGGGGACTTCGACGTGGCGACGCCGATACGGAACACACCCTGTTTGTCCCGCGCGGGCATATAGAGATAATAGGTACCGTTCTTATAGGCTGCGTCCGGCGCCCAGGTCTGCTTGGATGCCCAGGGAATCTGCTTCACGTCGATGGCGACCGGATGGATCGTCACCGGACCACCGGGCGATCCATGCTCAGCACCCGGTAATCGTGCATCGCATATTGATTGCCCAGATCGTCGTCGGGGATGCCGGCGTCGACATCGTGGCTCGGATACACGTAGATCTTGCCGTTGAAGACATGCGCGGAGGGATCCGCGACGTAGATCTTGGTGACGAGCGGCTGTGCCAGATAGCGTTTGCCGTCGGGGCTGCGGGGCTCCGGCTTGGTCGTACTCTGTGCAAGCGCGAGGCCGGCGACGAGCAGAAACGGCAACGTCGTGATAAGGGCGGGCGGGCGAAGGCGCATAGTCATTAATCCTTCCTGTCGGGCGACCTTCTGCGAGGTCTGTCGAGCGATGAACTACGGTAGATAGCGCTACCATATGAAGGAGTGTGCGGCGGAGCAAGGGATTGCTCGAGCGCTGGCCGGAATCCATCATGGTGGTGCGAGTGCCGATGCAGCGGGCCAGCTGAAGACCGTAGCGGTGTGCCGCGACATCCGCTTCATCTGGACGATGAATATGCGCGGCCGGGGGTACGGGTATTACAGTAAGGGAGGGTTTGGCTCGCCGCAGTTCTTTCGGGTCGAATCGACCGCTGGATGCCCCGTGAGGATCTCGAACCTCAATAGGCGGTATCAGAAACCGCAGTCTTACCATTAGACGACGGGGCATCAGCGAGGGCGCGATCTAGGCGGGCGGTTTGGCGCTGTCAACGCCAAGATGTTGCCGATGTGCCACGTCGCTTGCGTAATCGCGCCGCCGCGCTACATTCGTGATCAAGCACCGGGCGGGTATTTTCCCGCGGCGGCAGACATAGATAGCGAGTTTTACGGCGATGGGGGATGTTTCCGCCCGAATGCCGTTCCGGCAGGGTGGTCCTGCCCGTCCGGCGACGACCCGGCCCTCTCGTGGGCGGTGGGCCGATGCGCAGGCGTTTGCCGCGCTCGATCTCGGTACCAACAATTGCAGATTGCTGATCGCGCGTCCCCAGGCTGGCGGCTTCGCGGTGATCGACGCGTTCTCGCGAATCGTGCGGTTGGGCGAGGGCCTGGCGTCGACCGGCAAGCTGAGCGACGCGGCGATCGAGCGGACGATCGCGGCCTTGCGCGTGTGTTCGGACAAGTTGCAGCGGCGCAACGTCACGCTGGCGCGATCGGTCGCGACGGAGGCGTGTCGGCAGGCGTCGAACGGGCCGGACTTCATCGCGCGCGCACTGGCCGAGACGGGGATCCACCTCGACATCATTTCCGCCGAGGAAGAGGCGCGGCTGGCCGTGCTCGGCTGCCATGCGCTGATCGAGCCGGGGAGGATCCCGCGCTGGTGTTCGATATCGGCGGCGGATCGACCGAGCTGGTGCTGATCGATACCTCGACGCCTGTTCCGACCGTGCTCGACTGGCATTCGGCACCGTGGGGCGTGGTGTCGCTGACCGAGCATGCCGGCGGTGGCGAGGGCGAGGACGGTCGTCGCGCCGCCTATGCGAAGATGCGACAGGTCGTCGCGGACAGTTTCGCCGGGTTTGCGAGCCGCCTCCCCGGCATATCGAGCGGCCCCGGCTGCTCGGCACCAGCGGCACGGTGACGACGCTCGGCAGCGTGCATCTCGGGCTCAGCCATTACGACCGGTCGGTGGTCGACGGGCTGATCGTGCCCGCGGCGGCGATGCGGCGGATCAGCGCCGACCTTTCCCATATGTCGATCACGGAGCGCGCCAAGCTGCCGTGCATTGGCAACGAGCGCGCCGACCTGGTGGTCGCGGGCTGTGCGATTTTGGAGACGATCATGGATTTGTGGCCCGCCGAACGGCTCGGCATCGCCGACCGCGGTATTCGCGAAGGCATACTGCGCGGCCTGATGGGCTCGCCCAAGCCCGGCAAAGCCACGGGAGCGACGGCATGAGCCGCGGCGGTTCCGGCGGGCATGTCCGCGTGCTCACCGCGCGCAAGCGGACCGCGCAGTCGACGCGCTGGCTCGAGCGGCAGCTGAACGATCCGTATGTGAAGCGCGCCAAGGCCGACGGCTATCGCAGCCGCGCCGCGTACAAGCTGATCGAGCTGGACGAGCGGTTCGAGCTGATCCGGGGATCGAAGCGCGTGGTCGATCTGGGCCTCGCGCCGGGCGGCTGGGCGCAGGTGATCCGGCGGCGGATCCCCAAGGCGACGGTCGTGGGCATCGACCTGCTGCCGGTGGATCCGATCGAGGGCGTGACGATCTTCGAGATGGATTTCCTCGACGATGCCGCGCCGGCGAAGCTGATCGAGGCGCTGGGCGGCGCACCGGATCTGGTGCTGTCGGACATGGCGGCGAACACCGTCGGGCATCCGCAGACCGATGCCTTGCGGACGATGGCACTGGTCGAGACCGCGCTGCACTTTGCGTGCGAGGTGCTCGAGCCGGGCGGCACGTTCGTGTCGAAGGTGTTTGCGGGCGGTGCGGATTCCGAGCTGGTCGCGGAGATGAAGCGGAACTTCAAGACGGTGAAGCATGCGAAACCGCCGGCCAGCCGCAAGGGGTCGGTGGAGTGGTTCGTGGTGGCGCAGGGGTTTAAGGGTCGGTCAGCGGATTAGCGTGGCTAATCCGCGTCGCGGACCGACCCCGGCCAGCGTTGCGCAGCAACGACTGACGACACGGCTTTGCCGTGGCGCCCTGCCTTAGGGTGGTCGCAAGCGATGCGGCCGAAATGAAGCATAACCATGTTTCCCCGCGAAGGCGGGGATCCAGACTGGGCTCCCGCCTTCGCGGGAGAACACGAGCGAGGCTCGCCAGATGTGATGCGTCGATCAACGACCCACGTCTTCGTCATGCCCGCGCAGGCGGGGATCTATATTCTCGGACGGTCGCGATCCTAAGAGAGGCTGGCCAATATGGGTTCCCGCCTCCGCGGGAATGACGAACGGCCCGACCACATCACGCGTGCCCTCACCCTTCCCACGGCGAAGTCGCCGCGGGCCCCTTCCCTCTCCCCTTCAGGGAGAGGGCATAGAAAAGCCCGCGGACTTGGTCCACGGGCTTTCTCTATTTCGCGCGCCGCGGCAAAGCCGCGTCGTCGGTCGGGCGATGCCCGCCGGCCGGGGTTTCGGCCGAGCCGCGGATTAGCTTCGCTAATCCTGCTGCCTCAACCCTCGTAATCCGCACCCAGATTCTGGTTCCGCGGCGGCGCAGCAGCGGTAAGACGCAGCGCCTCGGCCGAAGCGGCCAGGCTGCCGACGGCATCGACTTCGTCGTCGTCGTCGACGCGAACCTTCTGCAAGCCCTGGATGACCTGTTCCTTGAGATGCGCCGGCTTGACGTTCTCGTCGGCGATCTCGCGCAGTGCGACGACCGGGTTCTTGTCGCGGTCGCGGTCGAGCGTCAGTTCGGCGCCGCCCGAGATCTGGCGCGCACGCTGGGCCGCGAACAACACCAGGTCGAACCGGTTGGGGATCTTGTCGACACAATCCTCGACGGTAACGCGCGCCATGCGGCTTCCTTCGTAACAACGATAGAATGAGAATGCGTCGCCTACGGGGGTGGCCCGCAAAGTCAAGAAATCTGCCGCCCCCGTCTCATGGAGACCCCCGCGGGTTGCCACCGACGCCCCCCATGTCCATCACGCGCCGCATGGACGATCCCGCAGACCAGCCGACTTTCGCCGTCGACGGCAACCAGATGACGCTGCTCGACACCGGCCCGCGCCGCCTCGACGCGGTGCTAGCGCTGATCGACGGCGCCGAGCGGACCCTGCGCATACTCTATTACATCTACGCCGACGACGAGTCGGGCAAGCGCGTCAACGCTGCGCTCATCGCCGCCGCCAAGCGCGGGGTCGACGTCGCGCTGATCGTCGACGGTTTCGGCAGCGACGATGCCCCCGACGCGTTCTTCGAACCGCTGGAAACCGTCGGCATCTCGGTCTGCCGCTTCTCGGCGCGGTTCGGTCGCCGCTATCTGCTGCGCAACCACCAGAAGCTTGCGCTCGCCGACGAAACCCGGATCATCATCGGCGGCTTCAATATCGAGGACGATTATTTCGGCACCGCCGCCGAACAGGCCTGGCGCGATCTCGGCCTGCTGGTCGAGGGACCGGCGGCGGGGCGGCTGGCCGGCTATTTTGACGCGCTGAAGGACTGGATCCACGAGCCCAGGAACAAGCTGCGTCGGCTGAACGCCGCGCTGTCGCGCTGGAGCGAGACCAAGGGCACAACACGGTGGCTGATCGGCGGACCGACGCGGAAACTGTCGCCCTGGGCGCGCGCGGTGCGTGACGACATGCGCGCCGGACGACGGATCGACATCATCGCCGGCTATTTCACGCCCAGCCCCGCGCTGCTGCGGCGGCTCGACAAAGCCGGGCGTCGGCAGGCGGACGTGCGGATCGTCACGGCCAGCAAATCGGACAACAACGCGACGATCGCCGCCGCGCGGTTCACCTATGCGGGTTTGTTGCGGAAAGGCCTGCGGGTGTTCGAATACCAGCCGACCAAGCTGCACACGAAGCTGTATGTGATCGACGACGCGGTCCATATCGGCTCGGCGAATTTCGATATGCGCAGCCTGTTCATCAACCTCGAACTGATGCTGCGGATCGAGGATGCGGCGTTCGCGGCACATGTCCGGGAGTATATCGACGGCGAAGTGGCGAAATCGACCGAGGTGACCAAGGCGCTGTACCAGGCGAACACCGGCTGGGTGCAGCGGTTGAAGCAGCTCGGTGCGTATTTCGTGGTCGCGGTGGTGGACCCGAGCTTGTCGCGCGGGCTGAATTTCGGGATCGACGAATAGGGAGCATTTTTCGATCCTCCCCCGCCAAGGGGAGGTGGCGCCGAAGGTGACGGAGGGGGAGGACACGGAACAGCGGTTGCACTTACCTCCCCTCCGTCTGGCAAGAGCTAGCCACCTCCCCTGGCGGGGAGGATTGTTGGGTTCCGATAATCTCAAGTCACCAGCGCCGACGGCAAAGCCGCCGTCGGACGGGTTCGGCTTAGCCGACCCGCCGGCCGGGCCTGACGCTGCGCGGCGCTATCGCTCCGCGCAACGGCGCGGGCGTTGCCGCGCCTGCGTCAGTCCTTCCACGCCCAATACAACTGCGCCGGCGGCACGTTCCACCACTCCATATCGTGGTCGATCGAATCGAAATGCGGCGTCAGGAAGTCCTTCACCTTGGGCGAGAACTGATAGACCAGGAACGCGCCACCGGTCCGCAACACCGCATGCGTCGCCGCGGCGATCGCCGGGCCTACACCTGGGGGCAGCGTCGAGAAGGGCAGCCCCGACAACACGTAATCGGCCTTTTCGAAGCCGTGGTCGGCGACGATGGTTTCGACCTCGTCCGCCGACCCCAGCACCGCGAAGAAGCGCGGGTCGGTGATCGTGTGGCGGAGATACTGGATGAACTCGGGGTTGGTGTCGATGACCACCAGCTTGGCATCGGGCGCCATCCGGTCGAGGATCGGGCGGCAGAAGGTGCCGACGCCCGGGCCGTATTCGACGAACAGCTTGCAGTTCGCCCAGTCGACCGGGTCGAGCATTTTCCGAATCAGCTTGTCCGACGACGGCACGATCGATCCGACCATGACCGGATGTTTCAGGAACCCCGAAAAAACATCTGCCACGGGGACGGCACGCCGGCGGGGCGACTGCGTGCACGCCGGGTGGCGGTGGTCGAACTGGGCATCGTGTTCCTTACGATCAGGGGTCCCGCACCGTGGCGGAGCTTTGCCCCTCCCGTCGCACGAATTCCGAACGCGTTTCAAGGGCCGCGGGTTGCATGCGGCGACGAACCGAAGTGGAAGTCGTGCGGCGACAAGTGGTTCCGCCGAGCGCCAACGCCGTTGCCAAGCCTGCGGCATCGCTTAAGCACAGGCCATGCACGACGATCGAACAGGAGAAGTGGCGGTCATTTTCGTGTCGTTTCGTAACGGCGCGGACATGATCGGCTATGCCGAGGCCGCGGCGGCGATGGATGCGCTCGCCACCGCGCAGCCGGGCTATCGCGGGGTCGACAGCGCACGCGAGGCGGACGGCATGGGGATCACCGTCAGCTATTGGGCGGACGACGCCGCCGCGATCACGTGGCGCGACCACCTGGAGCACGCCGCGATCTGCGAGCGCGGGCGGGCGCTCTGGTACGATCGCTATTCGGTGACCGTCGCGCGCGTCGAGCGCGGCTATGCCTGGGCGCGACCATGATCGGCGCGAAGATCGGCGGCGCGACCGAAGGTTCGAAGATCGACCGCCGCTTCGCACTGATGTTCCTCGTGATGCTGACGATCGCGGCGGGCAATACCGCGCTGCAATCGGTACTGCCCGCGCTCGGTCGCTCGCTCGGAGTCGCCGACAGCGCGGTGGCGGCGGCGTTCTCGGTGTCGGCGCTGCTGTGGGTGATCGCCGCGCCGTTCTGGGCGAACCGGTCGGACAGGCACGGCCGGCGGGCGATGATCCTGCTCGGCATCGGCGGTTTCAGCGTGTCGCTCGCGCTGTGCGGGGTGTTCCTGATGGCCGGGATCAACGCGTGGATCGGCGGCACGGCGGCGTTCCTGTGCTTCATCGGCGGGCGACTGATCTACGGGACGTTCGGTGCGGCCGCGCCGCCTGCGGTACAGGCGCTGGTCGCCGGCGAGACGACGCGCGAGGAACGGACCAAGGCGCTGACGCTGCTCGCCTCCGCGTTCGGACTCGGCACCATATTGGGGCCCGCGATCGCGCCGTATCTGATCCTCGGCTCGATCGGCGGAGTCGAGATCGGGCTTGCCGGCCCCGCCTTCCTGTTTGCGGTGTTCGGCGTCGCGGTATGGATCACGGTGCGGCGGATGCTGCCCGACGACAAGATCGTCGCCGCCCACGAGACGCATGGCGCGAGTTCGGCCTATCCCTCGATCGGTGGCGCGCCCACCGGCGCGTCGGTCGCCGCCGCGACGGGATCGCATGTCGAGCATGTCGGCTACACCGATCCGCGCATCCGCGCCTGGATGATCGCCGGGCTGGTGATGGGCCACGCGCAGGCGATGACGGGCCAGGCGATCGGTTTCCTCGTGATCGACCGACTCCACCTCGCGCCTGCGCTGGCGCTGGAGCCGACCGGCATCGTCCTGATGATGGGCGCCGGCGCCGCACTGCTCGCGCAATGGGGCATCATCCCACGGTTGAACCTGACGCCGCGACAGCTGGTGCTGACCGGGCTGGTGCTGGCCGCAGCCGGCACCGCGCTGACGGGAATAGCGACGTCGCTGTACACGATCGCGACCGCCTATGCGCTGGCAAGCCTCGGCTTCGGCTTCACGCGCCCGGGATTTACCGCAGGCTCGTCGCTCGCGGTCGGCGCCAACGCGCAAGGTTCGGTCGCGGGCAAGGTGACGAGCATCAACGGCGCGAGCTTCGTCCTCGGCCCGTCGATCGGTGTCGGCCTGTACGAGGCGCAGCACTCGCTGCCGTATCTGGTCGCGGGCGCGGCGTGCGTGGTGATGATCGCCTATGCCTGGGTGGCGCTGCGCGATGCAAAAGAAGGTTAGGGTGGGTTAGGCCAAGATCGCATCCGACGGGTGGCCGCGACGTGCCACTGCGTCGAGCAGAGTCGCCTCGAGCCGCCGCACGATCCGCACGAACGCGGCATCCTCACCCAATGCGCGCGCAAGAACGATCGCGCCCTGGATCCCGGCGACCGTTTCCTCTGCGAGCCGCATGGCCAGCGCCGGCGGAAGCCGGCCCGTTTCGAGGCAGTGCGCCAACGCCGATATCCAGCGCGTAAAGTAGCGCCTGATGCTGACCGCGAACAGGTCTCCGGAAGAGCCGAGACCGAGCCAGCCGACGAGGCATACCCTGCCTCGGACTCGAAATACGCGGTGACGTCCGCGAACATCGCGGCGATCGACGATGCCGGGTCGCTTGCCTGCTCCAGGGCTGTGAAGATCGCCCTCGCGAACCACGCGTCTATGTCGGCGAGGACCGCCTCCATCATCTCCGCCTTCCCGCCGGGAAAGAAGTTGTAGAGGCTGCCCTTGCCGAGGCCGGTCGCTTTCGAGAGCATCGACAGGCTCGCGCCCTCGAAGCCGTGTTCGCGGAACGCCTCCGCCAGCGCCGGCAGGGCGTCCGTGCGATCGGTCAGGACGCGCTTCCCGCTCAGAGGTCGAGGTCGCTCAGCGAGGGGTGATCGTCCGGGCGACGGCCGAGCGGCCAGTGGAATTTGCGGTCGCTTTCCGCGATCGGCTGGTCGTTGATCGAGGCGATGCGGCGCGCCATCAGCCCGGCATCGTCGAATTCCCAATTCTCGTTTCCATAGGACCGGAACCAGCAGCCGTCGTCGTCACGCCATTCATAGGCGAACCGGACGGCAATCCTGTTGCCGTCATGCGCCCAGACTTCCTTGATGAGGCGATAGTCCAATTCTCGTGCCCATTTGCGCGTCAGGAAGGCGACGATCGCGTCGCGGCCGATCAGGAACTCGGTCCGGTTCCGCCAGACGCTGTCGGGCGTGTAGGCCAGCGACACCCTGTCGGGATCGCGGCTGTTCCAGGCATCCTCAGCCATCCGCGCCTTCTGTGCGGCGGTTTCGGAGGTGAACGGAGGCAATGGCGGACGGGACATGGCGACACCTGTAGCTGACTTGTACCGAACGGTACAACATGGTCGCCCAGGGTGCAATCCGTGCCCAAAGGCACGGCCGACCGGTTCGCCATCGGCACCTTTTCCACCCGGCCGAAACCGGGTGGGAGGCGAGGTTCAGTCGTCCGTCTTCTTGGGGAACGCGAAGCCGAGTGGCTGGATTGCCGTCGCATCCTGTTTCAGGCGGGCGGCCATCTGTTCGTATTCGCGCTCGGTTTCGGGGGTCACGCTGGCGCGCGACTCCTTCAGGGCGCCTTCGAAGTCGGCCATCGTCACGTCGGTCGAGTCGATCGAGCGACGCAAAGCGACCAGACCGGCGCGCCGAACGACGTCTTCCAGATCCGCGCCGCTGAAGCGGTCGGTGCGGTCCGCGAGACGATCGAGATCGACGTCGCTCGCCAGCGGCATCTTCTGCGTCTGGATGCCGAGGATGCGGCGGCGCCCGGCCTTGTCGGGGACGCCGACATAGACGAGTTCGTCGAATCGGCCCGGCCGCAGCAACGCCGGATCGATCAGGTTCGGGCGGTTGGTCGCGCCGATCACCACGACCGACTGCAGCTCCTCGAGCCCGTCCATCTCGGCGAGGATCGTGTTGACGACACGCTCGGTCACCTGGGGCTCACCTGCGCCGCTGCCGCGTGCCGGCACCAGCGAGTCGAGTTCGTCGATGAAGATCACGCACGGTGCGACCTGGCGGGCGCGCTGGAACAGCCGGGTGATCTGCTGCTCGCTTTCGCCGTACCATTTGCTGAGCAGGTCGGACGACTTGGTGGCGATGAAGTTCGCCTCCGCCTCGCGCGCGACCGCCTTTGCCAGCAGAGTCTTCCCGGTACCGGGCGGGCCGTAGAGCAGGAAGCCCTTGGCGGGGCGGATGCCGAGCCGGCGGAACGCGTCGGGGTTCTTGAGGGGAAGCTCGACGCCCTCCTTCAGCCGCATCTGCGCATCGTCGAGGCCACCAACGTCCGCCCAGCGCACGGTCGGCGCCTGCACCATGACTTCGCGCATCGCCGAGGGCTGGACGCGTTTGAGCGCGCCGAGGAAATCCTCGCGCGTGACCGACAATTCGTCGAGCACCTCCGGCGGGATCGTCCGTTCCTCGAGATTGAGCTTCGGCATGATCCGGCGGACCGCCTCGATCGCCGCCTCGCGGGCGAGCGCGGCGAGGTCGGCACCGACGAAGCCATAGGTGGTTCGCGCCAGTTCATCGAGGTCAACGCGGTCGCCGAGCGGCATGCCGCGTGCGTGGATGCCAAGAATTTCGCGACGGCCGCGCTCGTCGGGCACGCCGACGACGATCTCGCGGTCGAACCGGCCGGGACGACGGAGCGCCTCGTCGATTGCCTCGGGCCGGTTGGTGGCGGCGATCACGACGAGGTTCGCACGTGACTCGAGGCCGTCCATCAGCGTTAGAAGCTGCGCGACGAGTCGCTTCTCCGCTTCGCCGGACACCTGGCCGCGTTTTGGTGCGATCGAGTCGATCTCGTCGATGAACACGATCGAGGGTGCCGATTTCGCGGCTTCCTCGAACACTTCGCGCAGGCGCGACTCGGACTCGCCATAGGCCGAGCCCATGATCTCGGGCCCATTGATCAGGAAGAACTGCGCGTCGGATTCGTTGGCAACGGCGCGTGCGAGTCGCGTCTTGCCGGTACCGGGAGGCCCGTGCAGCAACACGCCCTTGGGCGGATCGACACCGAGCCGCTGGAACAGTTCGGGATAGCGCAGCGGCAACTCGACCATCTCGCGCAACTGGTCGATCGTCTGCGCCATGCCGCCGATATCGTCATAGGTGACGTCGGCGCGGCGCGCGGCCTGCGGCTCCTCATATTCGGAGCGCAGTTCGATCTCGGTATTCTCGTCGATATGCACCACGCCCTTGGGGCTGGCGGCGATCACTGCGAGACGGATCTCCTGCAATGCATATGCCGGCGCGTTCATGAACTGTTGGACGCCCGGCGGCATGTCGCCGACGCGCTGATGCCCGGCGGTCGCGACGATGTCGCCCTGACAGATCGGCCGGCCGAGAAAGGTGCGCTTGAGCGCGTTGGTCGAGCCCTGGAGGCGGAGGTTCTGCTGGGCGGGCGCGAACACGACGCGGGTGGCGGGCTTCGACTCGGCCTTGCGCACTTCGACGAAATCGCCCGAGCCGACCCCGGCATTCGCACGCTGGAGCCCGTCGATGCGGAGGATGTCGAGGCCCTCGTCCTCGGGATAGGGCCCGACGGCGCGCGCGGGCGTGTTCTGCTTGCCGAGGATCTCGATCACGTCGCCCTCGCCGATCCCGAGCGTCGCCATCAGCGCGCGCGGCAGATGCGCGAGGCCGCGGCCACTGTCCTCGGGACGCGCATTGGCGACCTGGATTTTCCGCGTGGGGGTTTCGCTATCTGGCATTTCTGCTCCTTCGAACTCGTAGCGCGCGAGATAGGAGGCCGGTTCCGGGCTTGCGAGGACTTGAAATGGCGCGGGGGACCCCGGGCAGACAAAAAAGGGCCGGCCAATGAAGGCCAGCCCATGAAAGTTTTTAGGAGAGGATGCCTGAAAGGCGAGGTCTTTTGCGTCGAGACGGTTCATGTTGCAAGTGCGAAGGGATCAGCTACGATTGCGCTAACTGCAATCGCATGCATGAATGCGTCCAGCGGTCATTGTCACACTCGTCGAGTCGAAAGAGGAAACATGCGCAGGCTGCCGCCATTGGGGGCTATCGAGGCGTTCGTGCAGGTCGCGCGGCTGGGCTCGATCAAGGCCGCGGCCGAGGATCTGGCGCTGTCCGCCCCAGCGCTCAGCCGGCGCGTGCAGAGCCTGGAACGATTCATCGCCAAGCCTTTGTTCGCGCGCCGGCATCAGGCGATGGTGCTGAATGCGGATGGCGAGCGGTTGCTGGCACAGATTGCGCCCGTGCTCGATCTGCTGTCGGATGCGGTCGAATCGCTGACCAGCACGACCGAGGTGCTGCGGCTACGGTTGGGCATCCTGCCGCTTTACGCGTCGCAGAAGCTGTTTCCGCGGCTGGGCGAGTTGCGCAAGGCACATCCCGAACTGCACCTCGACATCGATACCGCGGCGCATCTGGTGTCGCGGCTCGGCGACGGCCTCGATGCGGTGATCGCCTTGTCGCGCGAGATCGATCCGTCGCTGTACGCGCGGCGGCTCGATCGCAATTCGGTGTATGTGATCGGTGCGCGCAGCCTGCTCGAGCGGGCGGACCCGATCACGCGGCCCGAACAGCTGTCGACCCTGACCGCGCTGGTCCACCGCGACATGACGGATACGTTCTCGGCATGGCGGACCGCGGCTGGGCTCGACGATATCGAGCCGCTGGCGATCGATCATTTCGATTCGGGCGCGCTGATGCTGGAGGCGGCCGCGCAGGGGCTCGGCGTCGCGTTCATGCACGCGAGCCATTTTGCGGATGCGAACGACCCGCGGCTGGTGCGGCTGTTCGATATCGAGGTGGAGAGCCCGTACAGCTACTGGTTCGTCTGCCGCCCGCGGGCGTTGCAGACCAAGCCGGTGCGGCTGTTCCACGACTGGTTGATCTGCACTTTGGCGGAAGTCTGACCGCTGCTCCCTCCCGCTCGCGAGAGGGGTCGGGGAGGGGCGTCTCACACACACCGGACGCCGGTACGTACGTCGCGCCCTTCCCTAGCCCCTCCCGCAAGCGGGAGGGGAATTATGCTTACGCAGCGCGTGCCTTGATGATCTTGCCCGGGTTGCGCGGGGCTCGCCCTTCGGCAGCGCGTCGACCAGGTCCATGCCGTCGGTGACCTGGCCCCAGACGGTGTACTGCTTGTCGAGGAAGCGCGCGTCGTCGAACACGATGAAGAACTGCGAGTTCGCCGTGTCGGGCTGGTTGGTGCGCGCCATCGAGCACACGCCGCGGACATGCGGCTCGGCCGAGAATTCCGCCTTGAGGTTCGGCTTGTCCGAGCCCGACATGCCGGTGCCGGTGGGATCGCCGCCCTGCGCCATGAAGCCCGGGATCACGCGGTGGAACACGACGCCGTCGTAGAAGCCGTCATTGGCCAGCTCGACGATCCGCTCGACGTGCTTGGGCGCGAGATCGGGGCGCAGCTTGATCGTGACGTCGCCGCCTTCGAGGGTCAGCGTCAGCGTTTCGGGGTATCGGCCATTCATGTTCTCCTGAATTGATGCGCGGCAGATAGGGAGCCGCACTCCGACTGGCAAATGCGCACGCGTCGCGTTAGGGCCCAACCGCGCATCTTTTAAGGGAGGCAGCCATGAGCGAACTCGAGCTTCCCGAGGTCGAAACCGAAACCCAGCCCGAGACCCAGCTCGATCGCGACGACCATCTGCGGCCCGAATTCGTCCGGGCGGTGCTCGATGCGGTCGAGGATGGCGACGACGAGGCGGCGCGCGCGCTGGTCGAGCCGCTGCACCCGGCCGACATCGCCGATCTGTTCGAGCTGACCCCGCAGGAGGATCGCGCCGCGCTGGCACGCGCGGTCACCGACCTGCTCGGCGGCGACGTGTTCGCCGAGATGAACGATTACGTCCGCGAGGACCTGATCGATGCGCTCGAGCCGCACCAGGTCGCCGATCTCGCGTCCGAACTCGATACCGACGATGCGGTCGCGATCATCGAGGACATGGACGAGGACGAGCAGCGCGCGGTGCTGCGCGCGCTCGATCCTGACGATCGCGCCGCGATCGAGGAGGCGCTGAGCTACGCCGAGGAATCCGCCGGCCGCCTGATGCAGCGCGAGCTGATCGCTGTCCCTGAGCATTGGACGGTCGGCGACGCGATCGATTATCTGCGCGGCCATGAGGAGCTGACGACCGATTTCTGGGAAATCTTCGTCGTCGATCCGGCGCACAAGCCGATCGGCACATGCCAGCTGTCGTGGATGCTGCGTACCCCACGCGGAATCGCGATCGCCGACGTGATGAAGCGCGAGCAGACGCTGATCCCGGTCGACATGGACCAGGAGGAGGTCGCGCTGCGCTTCCAGAAATACGCGCTGATCTCGGCCGCGGTCGTGGATCATGGCGGGCGGCTGGTCGGCATGATCACGGTCGACGACATCGTCCACATTATCTCCGAAGAGGCGGGCGAAGATACGCTGCGCTTGGCCGGCGCGGGCGACGGCGACATCAACGAGCCGATCCGGCTGACCGTGCGGACGCGGTTCACGTGGCTGGTGGTCAATCTCGGCACCGCGATGGTCGCGTCGTCGGTGGTCGGGCTGTTCCAGGGGACGATCGCGAGCTTCGCGCTGCTCGCGGTGCTGATGCCGATCGTCTCGGGGATGGGCGGCAATGCGGGGACGCAGACGCTGGCGGTGGTGGTGCGGGCGCTCGCGACCAACCAGCTGACGAGTTCGAATACCGCGCGGATGATCGGGCGCGAGTTCAGGATCGCCGCCGCCAATGGCGTGATGCTGGGGGCGCTGATCGGGTGCGGGACGTATGTGATCTTCCACAACCTGAATCTGTCGATCGTGATCGCCGCGGCGATGCTGACCAACAATCTGACCGCGGGGCTGAGCGGGGTGCTGGTGCCGGTAACGCTCGACAAGTTCCGGATCGATCCGGCGGTGTCGTCGGCGGTGTTCGTGACGACGATGACCGACACGATGGGGTTCTTTTCGTTCCTCGGGCTGGCGTCATTATGGGGTCTGCACGGTTGATCGTCGCTTTTAGAGCCCATTTCCAGTCACATGCCGCTCCACCTCACCAAAGTCGCGTTCGGCGCGGAAAGCGTCGACCACCTCGCCGAGCGGCTCCGGCTGCGCGGCGAGGAAGGGCCGGTGTTTCTCACGACGCGCTATCTGCCGAAGCGGCATGAGGAAGTCGCGGGTCAGGGTTCGATGTTCTGGATCCTCAAGCACCAGCTGATCGCGCGCTCGCCGATCCTGGGCTTTGGCGAGGCCGAGGGTGGGCGCGTAGCGATCCATATCGATCCGAAGCTGGTGCTGGTTCAGGCGCGGCCCAAGCGTGCGCACCAAGGCTGGCGGTATCTGGAAGGGGCGGATGCGCCGCTCGATCTGGGGGCGATGCGACCGGGCTGGATGTCATGCCGCCGGCGTTGATGACCAAGCTCGCGGAGTTGGCGCTGATCTGAGGGGCTGGCCTCTCGGGGAGAGAGGTGGCTTTGGTTCGAGCGGTTTGGTCGCCAACGGGCCTACCCACTCCAACCCCTCCCTTTCAGGGAGGGGAGCCTGTTGAGCCCCATGCTGCCGAACTTCCAGCCGCGGCGGCCAGCCATCCTGCCAAGCCCGTCATCCCAGCGAAAGCTGGGATCTCATCATGGGCCGACCGTCACCTGCCCCGCGGGATACCCCAGCTTTCGCTGGGGCGACGGCGCGGTGGGCGGCGGGAGTGGTGAATGGCAGCATGGCGGAGGTGACGCAAAATCCAGAACGCGTGCTGCTCCCCTCCCTGAAAGCGAGGGGTTGGGGGTGGGTCGGCCCGTTGTTCGAACGCCTTGACCGCCAAGCCGCAGCCCCGCCCCTGCATCTCAGGAAGTAGGGCCCGCCTTCCCACACACCACCGGCCCACCGGTCGCCGCATCCACCCGGCATTTCGCGTTGCCGGTGACCGTGACCGTCCCCAGCCCGCTGTTCGTCACCTGTGCGGTGTAGCGCGCGGCCGCCTTGGTCTCGCCGACGCCATCCAGATGCACGGTCAGGTCGTCGACCGCGAGCGCCGACGCGTCGATCGCGCCCGGCCCGCTCGTCACCAGCCGCGCCCTTGCCGCGCGGCCGGCGAGCGTCATCTGGCCGGTACCGATCAGCGTCGCGTTCAACTGGTCGGTGTCGGCGGCCGCGAGCGACATGCTGGAGTTACCGCTGACCGTGACGTCGACTCGCATCCCGCGCATCCTGGCGATCGTCAGCCGCCCACCGGCTGCGACGCTGGCTGAGGTCAGTCCGGGCGTCGACAAATTGATCACGATCGGCGCCGAGCCCCTCGTGCGCGGCTGTTCGCCCCAGCCGCCGGTGCCCTTGCGCACCGACAGCGTGGTGCCGTCGACGCGAACCGCCACGGTTTCGGTCATGCGGAATCGCCGGTGATCGTCGCGCGCGGCGAGCCGATCGTGACGCGCACTTCGAACGGCCCCTCGACGCGCACCCGGTCGAAGCTGCCGACCGAGACCGTCCGGCTGGCCGCGGATCCTTGCGCGAACGCCGGCGAGGACAGGAGCAGCAGTGGCGCGAGCAGGTATCTCATGCCCGCGACCGTCGCCGCTCCCGCCGATCTTCGCAAGCCGTGCCGCGCAAGTCAGCTTCCGCAGCGGACGCTGCCGGAGCCCATCTTGAAACCGTGCAGCGCGAACGCGGCCCGAGATCGACGTCGCCCGAGCCCATCATGTCGACCTCCGCGGGGCCATCGACCACCGCGCGGACGCTGCCAGAACCGGCGATCTCGACCTTGGCGGACTTCGCCTGGAGCTTCGACGCCTCGACATTGCCCGAGCCGGCGATCTCGACGCTCAGATCGCGTGCGGACCCGCTGGCGCGCGCGGTACCGGAGCCCCGATCGAGAATTTCGCCGATTCCACCTGCACCGCGGCGATCGTCAGGTTGCCCGACCCTGCGATCCCGCCCTCGAACGCGCTGCCCTCGACGCGGTCCACCGCCATGTTGCCGGAGCCTGAGACGTTCGCCTCGGTCAGCCGCGGCAGCGTGACGTACACCTTGACGTTCGCCCCCTTGCTCCAGCCGAAGCCCGTGCCGTTCTTGCGCCCGATGTCGAGCGTGTCGCCGTCGCGCTCGATCCGAAGTCGGTCGAGCTGCTCGCTCGGTCCCTCGGCGCGGACCGAGAAGCCGGTGCCGACGCGCACGTCGACATCGTCCGAGCCGCGCAGGTCGATCTGGTCGAAATCGGTGACCTGGAAGGTACGGGTCGTACCCGACCCCGCCGCGGCGACCCCCGATCCCTCCTTGTCGTCGTTCCAACTGAACGAGCAGGCGGCGAGAGGTATGATCAGCCCGAGCGCAAGAAAGTTCATCGCATCCTCCTGTGTATTGTTTGAGCAATACACCTGATCGAGAGGGCTGCAAAGCGAAATTGCGCGGGCGGCGGACGTGAGCTCCCTAGAATCCTCCCCGCCAGGGGAGGTGTCGCCGAAGGTGACGGAGGGGAGGACACGGAACGGCGGTTGCCGCCTACCTCCCCTCCGTCTGGCAAGGGCCAGCCACCTCCCCTGGCGGGGGAGGATTACAAATATCAGCGCCTCTTGCAGGGATAAGCGTCGCGCAGGGCGTCGCGGACGACGAAGGAGGGCGCGCCGGTCCCCGTCTTCTTGGCCCGTGCGCGCAGATACTTCCGCACCGCCGCTGCGACCTCGATGTTCGAGGCGCGGGCCGGCAACGGGCAGATGTCGCCCGCCAAGGACAACGCGTCGAATTCGCCGAGGATGTAGCCGGTGCAGAAATTGGCGCTCGGATCGCTGTCCTTGCCCCGGCAATATTCGAGCAGTTGCTGGGTCGTGAGCGAACTCACCACGACAGCTCGATCGCGTGCTCGATCAGTCCGACTATCTGCGGGGTGGCCGGCGGGGCGATCGGGTGCGGCAGCCACGGCGGCTCCGGCAAGCATCAGTAAGATCATGACGTTTCCTCTGCGCCGGACAGCGCCCTAGCTGCCGACTGCGGCGCTGACATACGGCAACAGGCGCACGCGTGGGAACACGTCGTCGAGCGATTTGGTGTCGGGCAGGATATAGACGATGCCGCCCTTCTTCTGGAACTGTGGCGTAAGCGTCCGGATGTAGAATTTGGTGCCGACGTTGATGCAGCCGAAGCTGATGCGGTTGTCGTCCGGCGTCGGCGACAACAGCCTGTCGACGCGGTGCTCGCTCTTGTGCGTGGTGATCACCGCGTGGATCGCGACCGAATTGGCATAATCGACCCAGATCACGCGCTGGTGACCGAAGGCACGGCCGAACTTCGAGACGAACCGCCCCGCCGGCGTGGTCCGCTCGGCCGGACCGATATCGGCAAGGTCCTTCGCTCCGACCCCCGGCGAGGAATCATCGCCTACGCCGACGCCGAGCAGAACGGGCGCCTGGCCGAGGAACTCGCCCTTGGCGCTGAACAAGAGCAGCGATGCCGCCTGCTTGTCGATCACGACATAGGGCAGCCCGGCATTGTCGTGTTCGGCCGCGATCCAGGCGATCATGCGACTCGCCGGCTCCGATTGCGGCGGCAGTAGCAGCGGGGCCGCCTCGACCGGCTTGGCGACCTTGGTGCGGGACCGCTTCGGCGCCTTGGCCTTGCGCGACTTGGTCGAAGCGGCAGCCTTGGCCGCCGCACCACCCGTCGCCCCACCGGCCAGCGCGGCCTGCGGTGCGACGAGCGCGAACGCCAGCCATAAGCCCATGCCTGTACGGCAGGCGTGCCGGAACAGCCCTGCGGATGTCACGACGACATCGTCCAGCAAGGCTGTCCGTCGATGCAGGCGCTAGCGTGGATGGCTTAGCCGCGCGGCTTGCGCTGGCGCTGCTGGGCCTGCATCTGCATCTGCTGGTCGAGGCCATCGACGCGGCCGTTGAGCTGGTCGATACGCTGGCCGTTCTGCTGCGACTGGCCGGCGGCGGCCTGTGCCTGGGCGAGTGCCTGGCCGGACGTGCCTTCGACGGTCCGCAGGCGACCGTCCATGCCGTCGATCCGCGTGTTGACGACGGCGATCTGATCTCGGACGAAGCCCTTCGTGGCGCAACCGCTCAGGCCGACGCCGGCGATGAGGATCAGGGCGACCGTCGGGTATTTCGGGAGATTCGTACGCATAGACTTAACCTTTCCAAACATGGATGGCGTCAGTCAGCGGAGAGTCGGGGCAATGACAATCGATATCCGCCGAGACGGTCGCTCCGTCCGGCGAGACGTTCACCCGATCGGGCCAGACTTGTCCGAGGATGGAGTCTGCGACTGAATTTTGCGTGTAACGATACTGCCGGTCGCTTTCTTGATCGATGGCAAGCTTACGTTCAGATTAGCGGAATCCGCCAAACTTAACGCAGGATATACTTGAGGTACTTGCATTAGCCCGGCGAAGGCAGGGATGATCGTGGGAGGTACCACCTTTCAATCCTCCCCCGCCAGGGGGAGGTGGCTGGCGCTTGCCAGACGGAGGGGGCGGCAAGGGGCCACCTCTGTGCCGTGTCCTCCCCCTCCGTCACCTTCGGTGCCACCTCCCCTGGCGGGGAGGATCGAAAGGCAATCGATCCCCCAAACGAAAAAGGGCGGCCCCGCGGCACCGCCCTTTCGTCTCGACAAAGCACCCAGCGGTTATGCCGGCACCTTGTCCTTGTTGTAGATCGCGGCCGCGGCGCGGAGGATGTCGAGGATCTTCTCCTGCGCCTTGGGCTCGTCGAGTTCTTCCATCGCCGCCAGTTCGCGCGCGAGGCGGCTGGTCGCGCCTTCGAAGATCTGACGCTCGGAATAGCTCTGCTCGGGCTGGTCGTCGGCGCGGAACAGATCGCGGACCACTTCGGCGATCGACACGAGGTCGCCCGAGTTGATCTTGGCTTCATATTCCTGCGCACGGCGCGACCACATGGTACGCTTGACCTTGGGCTTGCCCTTGAGCGTGTCCATCGCCTCGCGCATCGTCTTGTCCGACGACAGCTTGCGCATGCCGACGCTTTCGGCCTTGTTGGTCGGCACGCGGAGCGTCATGCGCTCCTTCTCGAACCGGAGGACGTAGAGTTCCAGTGTCATGCCGGCGATTTCCGAGCGCTGGAGCTCGATCACACGGCCGACCCCGTGCTTTGGGTAAACGACGAAATCACCGACATCGAAGGACAGTGCCTTGGCAGCCATTTGGGGCCTTTCCGGATCAGGCCTCCACGCGACGCCTCGACGAAGGACTCGTCGCAGCTGCATCGGGGGAGGGATAGGTCTGTACGTCAAGCGGATGACGTGAATCATCGCGCCCGTCGCGGACCCATCTAGCAGCTTTGCAACAAAATTACCAGCCGAACGTGGCAGGCGGCTTGCCCTTTTCGGGATTCGCCGCCTCTTATCAGTCGCCTGCGCCGGGTTCGGGCGAGAAATATTTGTCGAACTTGCCCTCGACACCCTTCATCGCGTCGGCGTCCGGCGGGGTCTGGTTGTCGTTGCGCGTGACGTTGGGCCATTGCGCCGAGAAGGTCGTGTTCAGCTCGAGCCACTGTTCCAGCCCGCTCTCGGTGTCGGGCAGGATCGCTTCGGCGGGGCATTCGGGCTCGCACACGCCGCAGTCGATGCACTCGCTGGGATTGATCACCAGCATGTTCTCGCCCTCGTAGAAGCAGTCGACCGGGCACACTTCCACGCAGTCCATGTACTTGCAGCGGATGCAGGCATCGGTGACGACGTAGGTCATTGCAGAACTCCTGGGCCGGATTCCTTCCCGGCGACGAACGCGCCAGCGACTATGCGCGCAGGCCCGTCGCGTCAATCATAGCTGGGCTTGTGCGAGACGTTATCAGGCTTTGCCACTCTGTTCCTCCCCTGCAAGGGAGGTGGCTGGCGCTTGCCAGACGGAGGGGTATTCGCGCTGTCGAGAGGGTATCACCCCTCCGTCAGTCCTGCGGACTGACACCTCCTTGCAGGGGAGGATCAAGTTTATTCCGAGGCAGGATCGCGGACGGTACCGGCCGGCGTCCTCCCCGCAATCAGATCCTGATAGCATTCCTGCGCCTCGGGCGCCGGGCCACGCCTGACCGGCAGCGCCTCGACCCGGATCACCCGCACCCGCTCCTCCACCGCAAACGTCAGCACATTCCCGACCCGCACCGGGCAATGCGCGCGATCGATCGGGCGGCCGTCGATGCGGAGATGCCCCTTCTCGGCGATCGCCTGCGCGGCGCTGCGCGTCTTTGCGAGCCGCACGAACCACAGGAACCGATCGATCCGCATCGCGCCTTCAACCATGGCGGACCAGTGCGGCGAGCCCGGCAAACGCATTCTGCCGCGACGGATCGATCGGCGTCGGCGCCACGGCACGCGCCGGCGGACGGCCACGCCAGACCCAGCGCGGCGTGTCCCCCGCCAGCGCCTTGAACCCGAGTTCGGCCATCAACCGCTCCAGCGACGCCGGATCGACGCCGATCGAGGTGGCCAGCGCCGGATCGGGCGCGAACGGCGTGCGCCCCTGTCGCGAGTCGTGCGCGACGCGGGCGATCCGCTCGATCAGGTCGACGCGGACCGCCTGGAGTCCGAGCGGACGGAACCCTGCTTCGAGAACCGCACCCTCGCTGCCACGCGCCAGCACGGTGGCGCCCTCGCGCGGCACGGCGATCATCGTACCGCGAGCCGCCGCCAGGATACGCCGCCAGCGTGCCGACTCGGGCTTGAGCAAGCGCGCGTCAAACAGGTCGAGCGCACCGATCGTGATGCCGATCTTGCGCAACCGCTTGCGTTCCTCGGGATCGATCGCGTCGAGCGCGAGGCGCATCGGCAACCGTGGCAGGATCCCGCCGGCCTCTTCGATCGCACTGGCGACCGCGCGCAACGCGGGCGTCGCGTTGGGATCGCGACTCAAGTCGGCGAGGTGGACCAGCACTGCGATCCGCCGCTTGAGCATCGCGCCGAGCCACAGCGACAGACGCGCCTCGATCCGATCGCGCGCGGGCTTGTCGAGGCAGTCGAGCGACCGATCGAGGATCAGCTTCGGCCGCGCGAACGACGGTCCCGCGCCGAGCTTGGCGACGGGATGCCCCGCCCAGATGATCTGCGCCGCATCGTCGAGTGCGATGTCCGCATCGGGTGCGTCGACCAGCGACTGCCCGCGGCGCGAACGCTCGCCGGTCAGCCGCTTTTCCGCCGCCGCCAGCAGCAGCCTTTTGTCGCTCGCCCGCGCATCCGCCGCCACGGTGAAGCGGAACCCGTCGAGGCGACCGATCGGATGATCCTCGACCATCACCTCGCCCTCGGGGCCGATCACCACCGGCAGCGCGCCCGCATCCGCGCCGATCTGTCGCATCAGCGCGGTCGTGCGCTTGTCGACGAATCGCTGCGTCAGGCTCGCATGCAGCGCGTCCGACAGCCGTTCTTCGAGTGCAGCGGTGCGCGCGGCCCAGAGCGTCGGCTCGGCCAGCCAGTCCGCCCGCTGCGCGATATACGCCCAGATCCGCGTCGCGGCGATCCGTCCGGCAATGACGGGCACGTCGCCCGCCACCGTATGGAGCCGCGCGATCTCGTCGGCGAACCATTGGTGCGGGATATGCCCCCGCCCTTCGCTCAGATGCCCGAACAGCCGCGACACGAAGCGCGCATGGGGATCGAGCCCGACCTTCCGGAAATCGGGCACGCCGCACGCCGCCCACAGTCGCGCGACCATCGCCGGATGCCGCGCCCGCTCGCGCACCCAGCCCTCCTCGGCCAGCCGCTTCAATACACCGAGATCGAGTGCTTGCGGCGCAGCGCGCAGGACGCCCGCAGGAGGCCGCGCCTCCAGGCTCGCGACCAGCGCATCGATGCTGGAGAAATCAGGCTCGCCCTGCCGCCAATACAGATTTTCGAGCCGCGGAAACCGGTGCTCTTCGATCGCCAGCACTTCCTCGGGCAGGAACGCGCCGGGACCGTCGTCGGACAGCGCGCCGAAGGTCCCGTCGCGCTGGTGCCGCCCCGCGCGGCCGGCGATCTGCGCCATCTCCGCCACCGTCAGGCGACGCTGGCGCTTGCCGTCGAATTTGTTGAGGCTGGCGAACGCGACATGCGCGACGTCCATGTTGAGCCCCATCCCGATCGCATCGGTTGCGACCAGGTAATCGACCTCGCCTGCCTGGAACATCGCGACCTGCGCGTTGCGGGTGCGGGGCGACAGCGCGCCCATGACGACGGCCGCGCCACCGCGCAGGCGCCGCAGCATCTCAGCGACCGCGTACACTTCCTCTGCGGAGAACGCGACGATCGCGGAGCGCTTTGGCAGCCGGCTGATCTTTTCGCACCCGCATAGGTCAGCGTCGAAAAGCGCGGTCGGTTGACGATCTCCGCCTTGGGCACGAGCGCCTTGATCATCGGCCGTAGCGCCTCGGAGCCGAGGATCATCGTCTCCTCGCGGCCCCGCGCGCGCATCAGGCGATCGGTGAAGACATGCCCGCGCTCGGGATCCGCCCCTAGCTGCGCCTCGTCGATCCCGACAAAGGCGACGTCGCGATCGGGCATCGACTCGGCGGTACACAGGAACCAGCGCGCGTCGGGCGGCACGATCTTCTCTTCGCCGGTGACGAGCGCCACCCGGTTCGCGCCCTTGATCGCGACGACGCGGTCATAGACCTCGCGCGCGAGCAACCGCAGCGGGAAGCCGATCATGCCACTGGAATGCGCGCACATCCGCTCGATCGCGAGGTGCGTCTTGCCGGTATTGGTCGGGCCGAGAACCGCCGTGATCCCGTCGTTCGCGCCGTCGTTCATTGCAGCAACATCGGGGGTAAAGCGTGGCGGCGCAATGACCTGCGAAGAGTTTCGTCGGTATTAACGATCCGCCGCCGCCCGCGCACATCTCAGCGCAATTTGGGCGAGCCATACACACCGGTTAATTTGACTTTAGCATGTCGCGACCACAACCACCGCGTGACGCCGGGGGACCGGCACCATCGGGGCGGGCCTTGCGTGTATCTTCGTAACGATCAGGGCTTCGAATTGGCCAGCGCCACAGCGGGTTCGGTCGTGCGCCAACGCCGGCGCGCGCCCAGCCGACACGCGCGCCGTTGCTCGACCGGGCGACGCAGATAGACTGGGTGCCCGATCTCGGCGCGCGGATCGGGAGTCTCGACTGGTGGCGCGGCCTTGCGACCTGCACCGCGCTGTGTGCCGCGACCTGGACGTTGTCGCCGGGGATAAAGCCGCTGGTCGGCGCGGTGCCGACGCCGCTCGCGGGCGCCGAGTGGGAGGAGACACGGGCACAGGGCATCTCGCCGCTCGCCCAGGGTGCGACGACGGGGCGGCGGATGGGGGCCAACGATCTCGTCGCGCCGCTGGCCGAAGTGCCCGAACGGCCGAGCGTCGATCTCTCCGCGACGCTCGGCGAAGGGGACAGTTTCGACCGCGCCCTGATCCGCGCCGGCGTCGGCCGCAACGATGCCGAGGCGGCGGCGGCGCTGGTCGCGCAGTCGGTCGATCCGAAGGCGATCCCGGCGGGCACGCGGATCGCGCTGACGCTCGGGCGGCGGGCGGACCGGACCGTGGCCCGGCCGCTGGAAAAGCTCGATTTTCGCGCGCGGTTCGATCTGGCGCTGTCGCTGGCACGGGGTGCGGGCGGGCTGACGGCGAACCGCAAGCCGATCGCGATCGACTCGACGCCGCTGCGTATCCAGGGCCTGGTCGGCTCCAGCCTCTACCGCTCGACGCGAGCGGCCGGCGTGCCCGCCAAGGCGGTCGAGTCGTTCATCAAGGCGATCTCGACCCGGCTGTCGATCGGCCGCGACGTGACCGCCTCTGACAGCTTCGACCTGATCGTCCAGCGCGAACGCGCGGCGACCGGCGAGACCCGCATCGGCGACCTGCTGTTCGCCGGGATCGACCAGGGTCGCCGCAAGGTGCAGCTCGTACGGTTCGCCCCCGATGCGGCGAACGTCGACGACGATGCGAGCCGCGGCGGCTGGTTCGACGCGAACGGCCAGACCGAACGCCGCGCGGTATCGGGCATGCCGGTGATCGGGCGGATCACCTCGAGCTTCGGGCTCAGGACGCACCCGCTGCTCGGCTTCACGCGCATGCACAAGGGCCTCGACATCGGCGCGCCCTATGGTGCGCCGATCCGCGCGATGACCGACGGCAGGGTCGCGTTCGCGGGGCGGACCGGCGGCTACGGCAATTTCGTCAAGCTCGTCCACGGCGGCGGCATGGCGAGCGGCTACGGCCATATGAGCCGGATCGCGGTGTCGTCGGGTACGCGCGTGCGGGCGGGCCAGGTGATCGGCTATATCGGCTCGACGGGCATGTCGACCGGGCCGCATCTGCACTGGGAAGTCTGGAAGAACGGCACCGCGATCAACCCGCGCTCGGTCTCGTTCGCGAGCGTCGCGCAATTGTCCGGCGCGAAGCTGAGGGCGTTCAAGGCGAAGGTCGCGCAGCTGCTGGCGGTCCGCGTCGGCGGGTAACGCCCGACGTTCAGCCCCGCCCGACGTTCAGTTGCGGACCGGGGCCAGACGTCGTTCGAGCGACCGGGTGAAGATCGCCGCCGGGCAGAGCGTCCGTGCACAGCCGGCCACCCGCAGCGGCGTGACCGTCATGCCACGCCCCCGGCACGCAGGACCCGGGGCGACTGCGTGCGATAGGAGACCCGCACGAACGTCCGCCCGGTAACCGTATCCCGGATCCGCTCGAACAGCAGCGCGCCGCCGGGCGGGACATCGTTGGTCGCATAGCCCGGCGTGACGAGATCGACCCCGAGCGCAGCCGCCAGCGCGGCGACGTTGGTATCGTGGCCCATCAGCACATCGAGCCGCGGCCCGTCGTTCAGCGACCGGATCACGCGGCGCCCGATCACCGACGACTGGTGCGCCGCCATGTAGGGCGGCCTGGCGAACACCGCGAACAACGCTGCATGCAGCGCCCCGAGCCGTTTCAACGCCGCGGCATCGGCGCGTCCCCAGCCGACGTCGCGCGCGGGCAGGCCTTCGAGATACTGGAGCAGCAATACCTGCGCGACGCCCGACGTGCCGCGGATCGCCCCTTCGAGCGCGATGCCGTGACCGCCGTCATCGGACACGATACGCGCCGGTCCCGCGGGCACGCAGCCCCCGCCGCAGCCCAGCACGCGATCGAGGCTGGCGATCGCGTCACGGTGCCGGCGGACGAGCGCCGGCATCCCTCCGGTCACGCGGTCGATATCGGCAATCGCCCTGGCCGCGTCGAACGCGGTCGCATGCGCGCGGAGCGGCTCGAACATCGGATCGACCATGCCGGGCGCACGGTGCTCGACGCGCAGGCCACAGCCCGGCGCAAACCCCTGGGCATAGGCGTCACCGCTGGCGATCGTACGATCCGAACTGTTGCTGGCGATCCGTAGCGTTGCCGCGCCCGGGCACCCCTTCGCTGCAAACAGGCCGCGTGCCGCAAGCCATTTGCGGTCTTCCGCCGCGACGATCTGCAGTGCCCGAACACCGTGCGGTGTCACCCGGCTATCGGCGACGGACCATTTCGGCCAGGGCGCTGCGGTGCGCGTGCCGTCGGGCACCTCCCCCGGCAGCGGTGCGCGAATGCCGTGCCGCATCACCAGCACCGCGCGTTCGGTCACCAGGCTGGCGCGCACCGGAAACGCCACGCTGCTGGCGATCGCGAGTCCGACCAGAAGAGACGTCAAGCGCATCTCAGGGCTCCACCGTGCACGGCGCCGTCACCAGCACCGGATTGCACCGTGCCATCGCACCACCGGGCAGGGTCACCGCGAAGCCGAACCCCTGCGGGTCGGGGGCGCCCGGATAATAATCGGTGCTGACCGCCTGCGCGCCGCTGTCGGTCGCCGCCTTCGCCTTGGTCCTGTCGTGCGTGCGCGCTTCGACGGTGTTGGCGTCGGTCCGCGTCCGGACGATAACGCCGGCTTTCACCCAGTCGCGGATGCGGGCGCCGTCGACCAACGGATCCTGGACGATCTGGATCGCGCTTTCGGGCTCGCCGTCGGGATACCAGCCGAACATTGCCCGTCCCCGCAGCGACGGATGGCCCGCGCGATAGGCGTTCGAGACGGCCGGACGGACATCGAGCAGGACGTAGATCCGACCGCGCGCAGCCTCCAGCGTGGGCCAGCCCTTACCATGCACGGCCGCCGCCAGCGTCGCGGCATTGCCCCGCACCTCGTCCGGCACGATCAGCCGCCGTCCCGGTATCGCCTGCCGGATTTCACGATCGAGCGAGTCGAGCAGCGCGGCATCGTCGAGCGGCAACGGTGCCGCGACCTGCGCAGAGGCCTGCGTATCGGCGGCGTTGATCGTGACCATGATCGGCAGATGGCGCGGGTGCGCGCGCGACCAGGCATTCACTTCGCCGAGGCAGCGCTGCAACGTCACGCAGGTCGAGATATAGTCGATGTCGGGAACGTGGAACACCTTGTACCCCGGCCGCAGCATCGCCGCACGATCGAACGCGGTCGTCTCCCCCGCCGCCCGCGCAAGCCGCTCGCCCTTCGGATCGGCGTAGCGACCGCCTTTCGGATCGGCGAAGATGTCGATCTCCAGCTGCCGCACGCCGCGATCGAGCTGTGCGGCCAGCGGCAGATGATAATAATCGAGCGCCGCCGCGGTCTTCGGATCCCGCCGCCGCAGCTCGGCCATCACCGCATCCGGGATCTTTGCCTTGAAGCTGTTGTGCGAGCCGACGACCTGGATCTCGTTCATCCGCGCCGGCCCCTGCCCCGGTGCATGATCGGGCTCGGCGGCCTGGGTGGCGCCACCGATCGACAGACCGACCACCAGCATTGCGCGTGCGAAGGTCCGCATCAAACTTCTGCCCGCACGCCGAACAACACGGTCCGGCCCCAGTAATTGATCTCGCCGAAGCGGTTCTCGTCGTCGTTATACGTGTAGAGATGCGCACCCGACAGGTTGATGCCCTCCAGGCTGAACGTCACCCGGTCGCTCGCCTTGACCGAGATATTACCGTCGAGCGATCCGAACGGCGCGGTGTAGACCGGCGCCTGCGTCGTGCTGCCGGTGCCCGACAGATACCGGTCGCGCCAGACGTACGACAGCCGCGTCGAGATCGGTCCCTTCTCGTAGAAGCCGCTGATGTTGGCGCTGTTCTTCGACAGCCCGATCAGCTCGTCGCGGATCGGCCGTGCGCCTGCGGTGTAGCTCGCCTTGACCGAGGTGTGCGTATAGGACGCCTGCACGCCGAGACCGTCGAACGGCGCCGGCAGGAAGGTGAAGACCTGGTTGTAGGCCGCCTCGACGCCGTACACCTTCGCGTCGCCGCCGTTGACCTGCGTCGAGAGCAACACCGTGCCGCGACCGGGGATGTCGATGTTGACGTTCTGCTGCGTGATATAGTCGTCCATCGCCTTGTAGAACACCGCGCCCGTCAGCGAGCCGGCGCGGTTGAAATACCATTCGAGCGATCCGTCGAACTGCGTGGCCAGGAACGGCACCAGCTGAGGATTGCCGCCGCCCGCTGTCGGCGCGTCGGTCGATACGGTGATCCGCGGCGCGCTGTCGGTGACGTTCGGACGCGTCAGCACGCGGCTCGCGGCGAGGCGACCGACCAGATCGTGCGTCAGTTCGGCGCGCAGGTTGAAGCTCGGTAGCCAGTTGTTGAACGTCTTGGGGAAGCTTGCCGGCGTCGCGACGCTACCGGTGGTCAGCGTACCGCTCGCGACCTGATCGGTGTGGACATAGCGGACGCCGAGATTGCCGGTGACCGGCACCGCGCCGACGTCGAAGCCGTAATCGGCGCGCGCATACGCACCCCAGATCTTCTCCTTCACGACGAACGACGAGCGTAGATCGCCCGCGGTCAACGGCGACGCCTGCACCGCAGGGGTGAAGAACGCGTCGAGATAGGCCTGAGTGACGGGCACCAGGAACTGGCGCAGCGTATTGCCGGACACGCCCTTCAGGAAATCGTCGTACGGCAATTGTTCGTAGGCGCCCGACCCGAGGCTCGACAGCGGGGTGTTGGCAGCCGGATTGACGTTGAAGTCGCGGCGGAAATAGTCGCGCTTGCGCCAGTGATATTCGCCGCCCGCCGCCAGCTTGGTGATGAAGCCGTCGAAATCATGCGCGACATCGGCGCGGGTGTAGAAATCCCAGTCCTTGCTGTCCTTGGGTGCGATGTTGAACTGGTACAGCTGGTAGTTGGCCGGGTTGGTCGCATCGGTCGTCGTCGTGAAGGTCGGGATCGTCTTGTAGCCGGCGGACGCGTCGTAGGTCAGCGGCGCGAAGAACATCGCGCGGCTGCGCACCGTGCCCTCGTTATAGTTCGGGTGATAGCTGTGTGCGCTCGACCAGTTGACGGTCCCCGAGGCGTGCCACGCATCGGCATCCCAGGTCTGGCGCAGGCCGATGTTGAGCAGGTCGTGGCGGTTGAGGCTGTATTCGCGCGACGCCATGAAACGCACGTCGTTGATCGTCGCGGCGACCACCGTATCGCCGTCGAGCTTGACGCTGGACGGCACGATCACCGGGCGATGCCCCGCGACGCTCGCATCGTCGGGATAGATGTCGAGGCCGAATTCGTCATAGGCGACGTCGAGCCGGGTCGCGAGAATGTCGAGCGTGGTCTCGAACTCGGCATTCGGCTTCCACTGCGCGGAGACCATGCCCGAGATCCGCTTGCGATCCTCGGTCTCGATCGTCGGGCGCGTGCGGGTCGGCGTGTAGAGTCCGGTCGCGAGCCCCCCGAGGCGGGCGCGGTGAACTTGTCCAGGTTCCAGCCGAAGTTCAGAAAGCGATCGTTGCGCACCGCCTTTTGCCAATATTGCGCGCCGGCCAGGATGCCGAAGGTGCCGCTCGCGTTGGTCGCGCTGGTGATGACCGTCGCGTTCGGCTTCACCTTGTCGGTCTGGCCCGTATAGGTGCCGCGCAGATTGACCGTGGTCTTGTTGCCGACGTCGAGCGGGTGGAACGTCTTGACGTCGATATTCCCGCCCAGCGCACCCTCGGTCATGTTCGCGGTCGGCGTCTTGACGACGTCGATGCTCGAGGTGAATTCGGCGGGCAGCATCTCGAAGCGGAACTGGCGACCGTTCGCGCCGCCATTCTCGATCAGGTCGTTCAGCGCCACCGTGCTGCCGTTGAGCAGCGTGCTTTGGAACTGCGGCCCGAGCCCGCGGACGCTGACGTACAGACCCTCGCCGCGCGGACGGGTGATCGTCACGCCGGGGATCACCTGCAACGCCTCGGCGACGTTCTGTGCCGGAAACTTGCCGATGTCGGTCGAATTGATCGAGATCGACGCCGTAATCGGCACGCCGCTTCGTCTCGGTCGCGGCGCGCAGGCTGCGCGCGTAACTGCCGGTGACGACGATCTCGCCATTCTCGTCGGTGCCGGTAGCGGGCTCGCCGGTCTTGTCGGGCGTGGCTGCGTTCGTCGGCATCGCCGGGTCGACGCGGTCCTGCGCCTGCGCCTGCGCCGCAACCGCGCTCGAAACCAGGATCAGCGAACCCGATGCCCGAAGCAGGCTCTTGAACATACGCATCGCAATAAAGTCCCCGGTGGCACCGTCGCCACGTCGGCGCCACTAGGTATCGTCAGCGTCATTTCCGCGAACGAACCGCGACACTCGTGTTACATGGCGTCATGTTTGGACACCGCGCACCGCGATCCTGCCCGCAATTGCCGCCCCTGGGCGACGACTGTACGATGGCGCGCAGTGTCGCGACGACGAGGATCGACCCATCGCAATGAAACTGGCCGATCTGGCCGTGCTCGCCGGCGTTTCGACCGCGACGGTATCGCGTGCGCTGGCCGGGCACAACTCGGTCAATGCCAAGACGCAGGCGCGGATCCTGGCGCTGGCGCGCGAGCATGACGTGCGACCCAACCAGCTCGCGCGCAACCTGCGGCTGAAGAGCACCGGGGCGATCGGCCTGGTCCTGCCGCTCGGCCACGCGAAGACGCAGCACCTGACCGACCCGTTCTTCCTGTCGTTGCTCGGCTTTCTCGCGGATCTGCTGGTCGAGCGCGGCTATGACATCCTGTTGTCGCGGGTCATTCCCGATGCCGACGACTGGCTGGAGCGCGTGGTCGACAGTGGGCGGATCGAAGGACTGTTGCTGGTCGGGCAGTCGGACCAGTTCGGCGTGATCGAGCGGGTCGCGCAACGCTATCGTCCGCTGGTCGTGTGGGGCGCGCATCGCCCGGACCAGCATCATCTGACGATCGGATCGGACAATGTCGCGGGCGGTCGGATGGCGGCGGAGCACCTGATCGCGCAGGGCCGGCGGCAACTCCTGTTCGTCGGCGACCCTGCCCCGCCCGAATTCGCGGACCGGCTGGCCGGGTTCGCGGCGGCGGCGCGCGACGCAGGCGTTGCGCACGACATACTGGCGACGCCGATGATGCCCGAAGCGGTTCATGCCGCGGTGGCGGAGCATCTTGCGCGCGGCGCCGCTCCCGATGCGATCTTCGCGGCATCGGACGTCGCGGCGATGAGCGTGCTGCGCGCGCTGGCCGAGGCCGGGATCGACATTCCGGGCACGACCGCGGTGGTTGGCTATGACGACGTGACGCTTGCCGCGCATACCTCACCGTCGCTGACGACGATCCGCCAGGACCTGGCGATCGGTGCCGAACTGATGGTCGACCGCCTGCTGAAGCGGATCGCCGGGGAGCCGGCCGAGTCCGCGATCGTGCCACCCGTGCTTATTACGCGACAGTCCGGATGAATCCTGCAATCGATTGTGAAATGCTATTGCAATCGATTGCAAGAATAGTAGGAGGCGATCCTTGGCTTCACAGAAAGCCGGCCCGCAGGGAGGATCGCATGAAAGTATGTCACGTTTTGCTGGCTGGCATCGCCGCCGCTTCGTTCACAACCATGGCCTCGGCGCAGACCGCCGATCCACAGGTCGACCCGGCTGCGGCCCCCGCTCCCGTCGACGCACCGCAGGACGACATCGTCGTGACCGCGGTCGCGCGCGGCACCAACCGGCTCAACACGTCGATCACCACCAGCTCGATCAATTCGGACGCGCTGATCCAGCTCGCACCGCGCACGTCGGGCGAGCTTCTCCGCAACCTGCCCGGCATCCGCGTCGAGGCCTCGGGCGGCGACGGCAACGCGAACATCTCGGTCCGCGGCCTGCCGGTCGCATCGGGCGGGTCGAAGTTCCTCCAGTTGCAGGAAGACGGCCTGCCGATCCTCGAATTCGGCGACATCACCTTCGGCAACGCCGACATCTTCCTGCGCGCCGATTTCAACGTGCGGACGATCGAGTCGGTCCGCGGCGGTTCCGCCTCGACCTTCGCGTCGAACTCGCCCGGCGGCGTCATCAACTTCATCTCGAAGACCGGCGGGCAGGAAGGCGGCGCGTTCCAGCTGACCAGCGGGCTCGACTACCGCGAATTCCGCGTCGATTTCGACCAGGGCGGCAAGCTGTCCGACACGCTGACCTATCATTTCGGCGGTTTCTACCGGATCGGCGACGGCCAGCGGCAGGTCGGCTATGACGGCGTGAAGGGCGGCCAGTTCAAGGCGAACATCACCAAGTCGTTCGGCAATGGCGGCTATGTCCGGCTGTACGGCAAGTATCTCGACGATCGCGCGATCGGCTATCTCCCGAACCCGGTGCAGGTGAGCGGCACGAACAGCGACCCGACCTACAGCAACATCACCAATTTCTCGATCAACAACGGCACGCTGCACAGCGGCAACATCCGCACCGTGCAGACGCTCGACGGCGACAACAAGCTCGTCACGCGCTCGATCCGCGACGGCCAGCATCCCGTCGTCTATTCGGCGGGCCTCGAGACGCAGATCCCGGTCGCCGACGGCTGGAACATCGTCGAGCGGTTCCGCTATTCGGACATCTCGGGCGGCTTCACCTCGCCCTTCCCGTCTGCTGTCGACTCCGCGCAGACGATCGCCAACGGCCTCGGTGGCGCCGGCGCACAGCTGTTC
Source organism: Sphingomonas sp. AC411 (assembly GCF_979253035.1). NCBI lineage: Bacteria > Pseudomonadati > Pseudomonadota > Alphaproteobacteria > Sphingomonadales > Sphingomonadaceae > Sphingomonas > Sphingomonas sp. AC411. The sequence goes on from NZ_CEEDAQ010000001.1 coordinate 2,920,868, forward strand.
TACGCCAGCGGATCGCAGAACGGCCAGCGGATCACCAACCCGGCGTCGCTCAACGGCAACGGCCTGCTCGCGAATATCGTGCTGTTCGACGTCGACCTGAAGAGCCTCAACAACATCACCAACGACATCCGCCTCAACGGGTCCGTCCCGCTCGGTTCGGGCACGCTGGCGATCACCGGCGGCTTCTATGCCTCGCGCCAGGACATCAAGACCGACTGGCTGTGGAACTCGTTCGTCCAGACCGTCGCCGACGACGGCCGTTCGGAACTGGTCGACATCCGCACCGCTGCGGGCGTGCCGGTCACGCAGAACGGCGTCCCCGGCTATTCGGCGAGCGGCTTCGGCAATTGCTGCCGCCGGTCGTACGATCTCGACTACACGACCTATGCGCCGTTCGCGCAGCTCGGTCTTGAGATCGGCCGCTTCAACATCGACGGCTCGCTGCGCTACGATTTCGGTCGGGCCCGCGGCAGCGTCGCCGGCGCCGATCTGGGTGCGAGCTTCGGCAGCGGCATCACGACGTTCGACATCAACGGCGACGGCGTGATCTCGGCCGCCGAGCGCCAGGTCGCGGTGATCCCGAACGTCCGCTCGCCGCTCAACTATAATTACGATTACCTGTCCTATTCGGGCGGCGCAAACTATCGCCTGACTGACAGCACCGCGGTGTTCGCCCGCTACAGCCGCGGCGGCCGTGCCAACGCCGATCGCCTGTTGTTCGGCCCGTCGATCAACACGACGACCGGCGGCTTGACCGACGAAGGCGCCGCAGTCGATTTCGTCCGCCAGCTCGAAGGTGGCTTCAAGTTCCGCCAGAACGGCATTTCGCTCTACGCCACCGGTTTCTGGGCACGCACCGAGGAGCAGAATTTCGAGGCGACGACGCAGCGCTTCTTCAACCGCGAATATGAGGCGAAGGGCGTCGAGCTCGAGGGCCGGATCGCACGCGGACCGTTCTCGCTGTCGGCGGGCGGGACGTACACCGACGCGGAGATCACCAAGGATGTGCTGAACCCCGCAGTCGAGGGCAACCGCCCCCGTCGCCAGGCCAAGTTCATCTTCCAGGCGACCCCGCAGGTCGATGTCGGCCGACTGACCGTCGGCGCGAACGTGATCGGCACCACCGACAGCTACGCGCAGGACAACAACGTCCTCAAGATGCCCGGCTATACGCAGGTCAACGCGTTCGTCTCGGTCCGTCCGGCGGAGAACGTCACACTGTCGGTCAACGGCAACAATCTGTTCGACGTGAAGGGCATCACCGAAGCCGAGGAAGGCGCGATCCCGACCAACGGCATCGTCCGGGCACGCTCGATCACCGGCCGGACGATCTCCGCCGCGGTCCGCGTCGGCTTCTGATCGGGCGGGTGAGCGTGACAACGACCTCCACCGAGCGCCGTCTAGAAGCGCTCGCCCCCTCCTCAAACGCCAGCTCGAACGGCTGTACGGCGGCGATCGGCTGGCGGCGCTCTGGCCGCGGATGGAGACGATCCTCCGCGACCGGGCGAGCGAACGGCCGGCGGCGATGGCCGCGCTGGACGAGGCACGGCTGGCCGACCCCGACTGGTTCGTCGCGCCCGACATGCTGGGCTATTCGACCTATGTCGACCGGTTCGCGGGCACGGTCGGCGGGCTGATCGACCGGGTCGACCATCTCGAATCGCTCGGCGTTCGCTATCTTCATTTGCTCGCGCTGCTGAAGGCGCGCGAGGGCGACAGCGACGGCGGTTTCGCGGTCGCGGATTATCTCGCGATCGAGCCGCGGCTGGGGACGATGGGCGATGTCGAGCGGCTTGCCGCACGGCTGCGCGAGGGGCGGATCAGCCTGTGCGTCGATCTTGCGCTCAACCACACCGCCGACGATCATCGCTGGGCGCAGGCGGCGCAGGCGGGCGATCCCTATTACCGGGCCTTTTATCACGTCGTGAGCGAGGACGAGGCGCAGGCGTACGAAGCCGCCCTCCCCGAGGTGTTTCCGACGACCGCACCAGGAAACTTCACGGCTGTGCCGGCGATGGGCGGGCAGGTCTGGACGACCTTCTATCCGTTCCAATGGGATCTGAACTGGTTGAATCCCGAGGTGATGCTGGCGATCGTCGACACGATGCTGCGGCTGGCGAACCACGGTTTCGAGGCGTTCCGGCTCGATTCGATCGCTTTCCTGTGGAAGCAGCTCAGCACCGATTGCCGCAACCGTCCGGAGGCGCATTTCATCGTCCGGGCGTTGCGCGCGGCGCTCGACATCGTCGCGCCCGCGACGCTGCTGAAGGCGGAAGCGATCGTCCCGACCGCACTGGTACCGCCGTATTTCGGGGCCGACGAGGGCGCAGATTGGGATGGCGGGTTCGAGCCCGAATGCCATCTGGTCTACAATAATTCGCTGATGGTGGCGGGCTGGGTCGCGTTGGCCGAGCAGTCCGCCACCCTGCCCCACGCGATCGTCGAGGCGAGCGGCGGCCTGCCACGCGGCGCCAACTGGCTGAGCTATGCGCGGTGTCACGACGATATCGGCTGGGGCGCGGTGATCGGCGACCTGGCCGGGATCGATCCGGACCCGGTCGCGCGGCTGAAGGTGGCGGGGCGCTTCCTCGAAGGCGGCGATGGCAGCTGGGCGCGCGGTGCGCCGTTCCAGTCGGACGGCTCGGTGCTGCATGGCTCGAACGGGACGATGGCGTCGCTGGCCGGGCTCGAAGCGGCAACGGACGACGCAGCGCGCGAGATGGCGTTTCGGCGGATCGCCTTGCTCAATGCGCTGTCGATCGCGAGCGGTGGCCTGGCGACGACGTACATGGGCGACGAGGCTGGGCTGCTGAACGACACGAGTTATCTGGGCGACCCTGAGCGCGCGCATGAAGGGCGCTGGCTGCATAGGCCGAAAATGGATTGGACGGCGCTCGATGGCTCGGCCGCGCGGCGGATCGGTGGCGATCTGGAGGCGTTGCGGGCGGCGCGGATCGCGAGTGGCGGGGCCGGTTCGCCGGTGGCGATCGCGACGCGCTCGCCCGCGCTGCTCGGGATCGGCTGTGGTAGCGACCGGGTGTTCCTGAACTTCTCGGATGCTCCCGTTTCGGTCGAAGGTTTGGCTGGGTGGCAGGATCGCTTGTCCGAACAGCTTTGCGGGGGCACGCTTGTCGTCGAACCCTGGGGCGTCGTCTGGACAGGTCCCGCAGCGTGAGCGTGCATTTTCGCAATCCTCCCCGCAAGGGGAGGTGGCAGGCATAGCCTGACGGAGGGGAGGTAAGGAGGAACCGCTGTTTCGTGTCCTCCCCTCCGTCGCCTTCGGCGCCACCTCCCCTGGCGGGGGAGGATCGATCGGTTCGCGCCGGACCATCGCGTACAAGGGGCAGGACAATGAACCTCGGCCGCATGACCAAACCGCGTCTGTCGCTCGTCCGCCTCATCGAGATGAACCTCGGCTTCCTCGGGCTGCAATTCTCGTTCGGGCTGCAACAGGCCAACATGGCGCCGATCTACGGCTATCTCGGCGCGGACGAGGCGAGCCTGCCGCTGCTGTGGCTCGCCGGGCCGATGACCGGGCTGCTGATCCAGCCGCTGATCGGTGCGATGAGCGACCGGACCTCGACCCGGATCGGCCGCCGCACCCCTATTTCCTGATCGGCGCAGTGCTGTGCAGCCTGTGCCTGCTGGCGATGCCGTACAGCCCGACCCTGTGGGTGGCGGCCAGCCTGTTGTGGGTGCTCGATGCCGCCAACAACGTGACGATGGAGCCGTACCGCGCCTATGTCGGCGATCGCCTGCCCGACGATCAGCGCGCCGCCGGCTTCCTGACGCAGTCCGCCTTCACCGGCCTCGCGCAGACGCTCTCGTATCTGGCACCGTCGTTGCTGGTGTGGATCGGCTTCAACAAGGACGCCGTGGACGGCAACGGGATACCAGACATTACGCGGATCGCGTTCCTGATCGGTGCGGTGCTGTCGCTCGCGACGATCATTTGGTCGGTGGTCCGCGTCCCCGAACTGCCGCTGCCCGCCGAAGAGCAGGCGCGGCTGGCGAAGGAGCCGCTGACGCTCGGCGGCACGCTGCGCGACCTCAAGACCGCACTGGTCGAGATGCCAAAACCGATGCGACAGCTCGCGTTGGCGATGCTGTGCCAATGGTATGCGATGTTCGCCTATTGGCAGTTCATCACCTTCGCGGTCGCGCGCTCGCTGCACGGCACGTCGGATGCGAAGAGCGAAGCGTTCCGCGATACCGTGCTGACCGTGGGCCAGCTCGGCGCGTTCTACAACGCCGTCGCGTTCGTCGCGGCAATCGCGCTGGTCCCGCTCGCCCGCCGCTGGGGGCCAAGAGCGCACACGCCGCCTGCCTGCTCGCATCGGGCGTGGCTATGCTTGCGATCCCCGGCTTGCGCACCGAGCCCGCGCTGTTCGTGGCGATGCTGGGCATCGGCATCGGCTGGGCGAGCATGATGGGCAACCCGTACATCATGCTGATCGACATGATCCCGCCCGAGCGCAACGGCGTCTATATGGGCATCTTCAACATGTTCATCGTCATCCCGATGATCATCGAGAGCCTGACCGTGCCGCTGTTCTACCACTCGCTGCTGGGCGGAGAACCGCGCAACATCCTGTATCTCGGCGGCGCGTTGATGATCCTCGGTGCGATCGCGACGACCCGCGTGACGATGCCCAGCCGTAGATAACGTGTGGGATCCTGCCCGCAGCGTCCGCCGCCAGCATGATCCCCTCGCAATCTTGGACGCTATTTCCCCTGGGCGCGCCACCGCTGGATGGTGCGGCCGATGATCTGGTCCTCGCCGCCGACATCGCGCCAGAGTTCGGAGAACAGCGGATCGCTCGACGCCGGTCGCTTCGACTCCTCGAGCCGGTCGAAGCTGACCCGGATCGGGATCGTCACGCCCTCTCCGCAGATGATGCATTCGCGGTTGCGGAGCGCGGGGATCGAATCGAGAAACCCGCGCGCGCCTTCGGGCATCGCAGCGCGGACGAAGGCCTGGTCGCGGTCGTTGTTGAGGCGCATCGCGATGATCGTGCCGCACTGCGACAGCACGCCTTCCGCCAGATCCGACGGGCGCTGCGTGATCAGGCCGAGCGACACGCCGTATTTGCGGCCTTCCTTGGCAATCCGCCCGAGGATGCGCCCGACCGCGCTGTTCGTTTCCTCACCTGCCGGAATATAGCGATGCGCCTCCTCGCAGACGAGCAGGATCGGGCGCTGCGGTTCGTTGCGCGACCAGATCGCGAAGTCGAACGTCATGCGCGCCAGCACCGCGACGACCACCGAGGTAATCTCCGACGGCACGCCCGAGACGTCGATGATCGAGATCGGCTTGCCCTCGCCGGGCAGGCGGAAGATCTGCGCGAGAAAGCCCGCCATCGTGTCCGCGACGAGCATGCCCGAGAACATGAAGCCATAGCGGGGATCCGCCTTGATCTCGTCGATCTTGGTCTTGAGACGCAGATAGGGCGCGGTGTCGCCGGCGCGGTCCATCTTGCCCATTTCGGCGTTGATGATAGCCGTCAGATCGCTGAGCAGATACGGGATCGGCGCATCGACCGTCAGCTTTGCGATCTCCTGGCCGATGCGGCTCTTGGCTTTCGCGGCAAGCAGGCATTTGGCGAGAATATCCGCATCGAACTGCCGCGCGGCGCCGCTGCTGGTGAGGAACACCTCGCAATGCTCCTCGAAGTTCATCAGCCAATACGGCATCTGCAGGTTCGAGACGTCGTAGATCGCACCGTTGGACTTGAACGCGGCGGCATATTCGCCGTGCGGATCGATCATCACGATATGACCCTGCGGCGCGAGTTCGCAGATCCGGTGAAGGATCAGCGCAGCGCCGGTCGACTTGCCCGTGCCGGTCGATCCGACGAGCGCGAAATGCTTGCCGAGCATCGCATCGACATACAGCGCGGCGCGGATGTCCTCGGTCGGATACACCGTGCCGACGGTGATGTTGACGCGGTCGTCGGCGGCATAGACCTGCTCCAGATCCGAGCTGGTGATCGGGAACACCTCGCAACCCGGCATCGGATACCGCGTGACGCCGCGGCGGAAGCGATAGAGCTTGCCGGTGAGTTTTTCCTCGTCACCCTCGCCCAGGAAATCGATCTCGGCGGCGATGCAGGTGCCGGCCGTGTCCTCGAGTTTCAGCGAGCGAACATTGGCGACCAGCCATGTTCCGCCAACCCGCATTTTGACCTGGCTGCCGACCTGGCCGGCTGCCGCGACGACGGGGTCGGGATCGTCGAACAGGCCGCCGATCGACGCACGATCCAGCAGCACGCGGCTGCTCGATCCGGCGATCGCGAAGACGACCCCGATCGGCGTCGCCATCGCATCCGCGCTGGCCAGACCACCGTCCAGCGGCACTGCGCGCGCGAACGCTTCTGATCCCGGCATTTGGCTCATTCCGGCAACATCCCCAGTCATTCCACCACGACCGTGCCAGCAAAGGCGTAAACATCCGGTGACGATGGTGAACGCGCGCTACACTCTTCGTGCGATCCAGCCCGCTGCCCAGCCGAGGAATACCGACAGCGCGACCGCGACCAGCCCGTAGATCACCGACGATCGCTCGGCGGCGCGGGCGACGAACCGCTCGAAGCCCGATTTGCGGATCTCGATATCGCGCACCGCCGCGGCCAGCACACGGCCGTCGCGGATCAGGAACGTCTCCGCGGTGAAGCGACCAACGGGCACGCGCGCCGGGATCGATACGCGTGCGCGGTAGAGGACACCGTCGGTGATCTCGACCGCGCGCGGTGCCTCGTAATACAGGCCGGCGCGGCGCTTGAGATCGACCAGGCCTTTCTGGAAGCGGTCCTGGGTGTCGACCGGCGCGCTGGATGCGGGCGACAATTGCAGGCTGTCGAGCCCGAGTTCGTAGATCGCGCGCGTCCGGTCGTCGACGAGGCGGTCGATCGGCTTGGACGAAGCGATCGCGTAGAAACTGGGGGCCGAGCGATAGCGCAGGCGCGAGGCGTTGACCCAGATGCCCGCGACCTTTTCCTTCTCGCGCATCAGGACCGACTGGGTCGGGCCCTTCACGACGACGACGACATCGGTCGGATGCTCGTCGCTCGGCAACCGCCCGCCGGGATAGAGGATCGCGCCGAACAGGAGGAGCTCGGCACCGGTGAAGCTGTACGCGATCTCGATATTGCGCTGCGACACGTCGGGGACGAGCACCGGTTTTGCCTGCGCCATAAGCAGTGGCGCGAGCAGGACGAGCCAGCGCGCGCGCTTCACGACAGCGTGACCGAGAAGATCTCCTCGGGCCGCCAGACCAGCCCGAGCAGGATCCGCGCGCCGACCAACAGCACCATCACCGCGAGCGCGAGGCGGAGATATTCGGGCCGGAACTTGGTCGCGAACCGCGCGCCGATCTGTGCGCCGACCACCGAGCCCAGCAGGAGCAGTCCGGCGAGGACGATGTCGACCGCCTTGGTGGTGGTCGCGTGGACCATCGTCGCGACCGCAGTGACGAACAGCGTCTGGAACAACGACGTCCCGACCACCACGGAGGTCGCCATGCCGAGCAGGTAGATCATCGCGGGAACGAGGATGAAGCCGCCGCCGATGCCAAGCAGGATCGTCAGGATGCCGGTGAAGAAGCCGAGCAACAGCGGTGCGAGCGGCGAGATGTAGAGGCCAGACGCATAAAAGCGCGTGCGCAGCGGGAGCGCGGCGACGAGCGGATGATGGCGGCGCTTGCGCGCCTTGGGAGGACGCCCGGTGCGGGCGCGACCGATCGTGCCGATCGATTCCTTGGCCATCATGCCGCCGATCGAGCCGAGCATGAGGACGTAGACGATCGCGATCACCGTATCGATCTGGCCGCTTTGCTGGAGCAGCCGGAACAGCCACGCGCCGAAGAACGAGCCGAAGATACCGCCCGCGACGAGCACGCCGCCCATCTTGGTATCGACGCCCTTGCGGCGGAAATGCGCGAACACGCCCGAGACGCTGGCGCCGGTCACCTGGCTTGCGGACGAGGCGGCGGCGACGGTCGGCGGGATGCCGTAGACGATCAGCAGCGGCGTCGTCAGGAAGCCGCCGCCGACCCCGAACATGCCCGACAACAGCCCGACGCCCCCGCCAAGCAGGATGATGACGAGCGCGTTGACCGACAGGTTGGCGACGGGGAGATACAGATCCACGGCCGCAGCGTTACACTGGATTGCGCGCGCGGGGCTAGGCTCGACGCGCGCGAACTGGATTGGAGGCGTTGGGTCGACGATGGTCGCTCGCTCCCTGCGCGATGGAGTACGTCAGAAGTCGCTGCCGATCGACAGCGCAGGTCCCGAACCCGGGCGCGCGCCACCGGCGATCTGCTCGCGCCAGTCGAGCGTCAGACGCAGGGTCTTGCCCGCGACCGGTACTGTCGCGACGACCGACGGGCCGATGTCGAACCGGCTGGCATCACGTTGCGCACTCCCCACGCGCCGACGCCGACATCCACGCGCGCACCCGCCACCTTGCCGAGCGGATGCGTCAGTCGCGCGGACGCGTCGACGAAACCTTCGATCCCGTCGCGCACGATTCCCCCGGCCTGCCCATAGGCTTCGACACGGACTCCGGGAGCGATATCGGACGGACCATAGCCCGCGATTACGCCGAGCGTCGCCCCCCGCGCCCCCGTCGAGCACGAAGCGCTGTTCAGCGACGAGGCGGATCGGCAAGCGGGTCGGCTGCCATTCGATCCCGACCGCCGCCTCGCGCCCTTTGCCCTCGAGCGGCGTGGCGACCCGCGCAACCAGTGCAAGCCTGCGTCGGTCGCCCAGCGCATAGACGAGCCGCAAGCCGCCCTGCGACGCGCCGAGCTGCCCGCCCGACACGGTCCCGGCCGGCCCGCCACGCGCCAGCAACCAGGCGCTTCCACTGAGACGGGCCGCCCTCCTGGCAACCGACGGCGGCGCGACCGGGGATGGGATGGCGTCGACGTGAGGCCGTTCCTGCGGAGCTTCGCGAACGGCCGCCGCGATCGAAGGCGCAGGGCCGCTGATGGGCTGTCGTATCGCCCGGCGTACGATCGCCATGGGGGACGGCGTGGCGTCGGACGGGGTCATCGCGACCGTCATTATTGGTCGTGATCGGCCAAGCACGACCGCGGCAACCTGTGGCACGAGCACGTCGATGACCCGCGGGATGATCTTGGATGCGGGCAGCGACGCCACCTCCGGCAACAGCAATGCCACCCGAATCATGATCCAGCCGCCCAAGGACAGTGCGAGAAAGCGTAGCGGGCGGCCGCCCCTCATCCTCTTTCGGCGGCTTCGCATTCCAGGCCGGGCGGCGTTGCCGGCGACAGATCGGGAAACTCGTGCCGCGTCTTGTCCCACACCGGCGCCGCGCCGCGCAGCATGCGGATATAGCGCAGGACCGCATTGGGCGCGGCGATCAGCGAGACGAGATTCCCGACCACGAAGCGCGGCAACGACCACAGCGCCTCGCGGAAACCGTAGCTGCGTCCCGTGAACAGCATCCGAAGTGCGAGCCGCCATCCGAGCAGCATGGCATTGGCGACGAACAACCAGAATGCGGTGGGAGAGGCGTTCGCAAGCGCCGCCGGCTCGCCGATCAGCCAGTGGATCACGAGCGATATCGCCCATAGCGGCATCGCGACATAGGCGACGGCGAGGACGACGATCGCGAGCGGCGCCCGCCGGTCGCGCATCCGCATCCAGTGATCGGCGAACGCGCGCGGCCTCGCCCAGCCGGTCCGATCCCAACCGGCCAGCGCGATGCCGGTCATCCAGCGCGTCTTCTGGCGGACCGATTCTGCGCATCGTGCCCGGGAAATAGGCGCGGACGGCGACGACCGTGCCCGCATCAGCCGTCGCGACCCGCGCGAAGATGCCGCGCGCGCCGAGTTCCGCGAGCCGCAGGCCGAGTTCGTAATCCTCGGTCAGGCTGGACGCGTCGAACGGATCCCCGCCCCGGGCCTGCGCGATCATTGCCAGGACATCGGGTGCGATCGCGCACCCCGTCCCGGCCAGTGGCATGCCTGCGCCCAACGCCGTCCGCACGACGATCTGCTTGGCGTGCGATTCTGGCGAACTCGTCGGCATAATGGCCCGAGACGAGCCGCGAGCCGCGATGGACCAGCGGCAGGACGGGAAGCTGGACCACTTCATACTGGTCGATCAGGCTGTCGAAGACCCGCAATTCCTGCGCGTGAACGACGTCCTCGGCATCGTGCAATACGATCGCCTTGGTCCCGACCGCCTCGCGTGTATCGTCGCGGCGCATCGCATGCCACACCGTGTTGAGGCAGTCGGCCTTGGTGGTCGGTCCGTCGCGCTGGCCGATGACCAGACGGACCCTCGCATCGCGCTCGGCGACCGCGGCGACCGCATCGATCGTCTCGCGATCATTGGGATAGGCGCCGACATAGATCCGGTAATCGTCATGGTCGTAGCGATCGAGTGCGGTCGACAGCATCCCGCCGATCACCGCCGCCTCGTCCCACGCGGCGACGAACACCGCGATCCGCCCCGTACTCCGCGGCGGCGGCAGCGTCGCGATACTCAGCCGACGCCGGCCGCCCCGGCGCAGCCGCTGGCCGAGAAAAAGCAGGTCGACCAAAAGGTCGTCGACGCCGCCGATGAACAGCCCGACGCTGGCGAACAACAGCGTCTCGCGTGCGAATGCATCGATCATCCACAGCGACTCGGCCACGCCCCACCCCCGTCTGGGGCGTACAGTAGATTTACGTCCGTTTCGGATTCAGTAGGGTCGGAATCGGATGTTTCACGATTTTTGTGAGGAACGCATCGACGCCCCCGAACCATCCGGCCGGGCGGACGTTACATACCGGATCCCTTCCCCTTTCGGGATCAGATGCCGATGATGCCCGGCCTGGTCGCACCGCCGCGTAACGGGCGGTGCGGCCTAGCCTGATTCCTTCATCGCACGCGCGCTGCTTGCGGCCGTAAGACCCCAGGAAGACCGCAGTCCTGTGCGCAGCAGTTGCGGGCCTAGCCGTTAAGGCCGGTCGCGACCGCCGCCGCCGGTGTTGCTGCCGTTGCCCGCGCCGCCGCCGGCACCCGCTGCGCCGACCGTGCCGATGTTGCCGAACAGATCCTGGAAGAACCCGCGTTCGCGACCCAGCGTCGGCGTCTTCTTGCCATATGGCTTGATCGAGGCGACCTGATCGAGCCCGCCGCGACGGATCGCGGTGACGGTGCCCTTCTGGTCGAAGCTGATCTGCAATGTGATCTGTGCGTTCGGGCGCGGATTGCGGAACGCGAGGTTGCGGCTGTCGCGCGCCAGATAATACCAGTCGCCCTGGTCGAACTGCCCGGCGAGCGTCGGCTTGCCCAGTGTCGCGAGCACCGACTGGCGGTTGTCGACGCCCGGCTGGACCGAGTTGACGAGATCGGTGTCGACCACATAGCCCTGGTGCGAGCGCAGCTGGGTGCAGCCCCCACTGGCCAATGCGGCGACCGCAAGTGCTGCGGCGAGACCCGTACGGGCGGAAAACACGCTCATATAAACTCCCAACCGGGGCACGCGAAAACACGTGACGAGTCCCACGCATTTGCATCGGCCGCCGTTCGCCTCGATATGCGAGGTTGCGCGGGCAAACAAGCCGAAGCGCGGTTGCGACCTGAAGGACGACGGATTGAGCTGGTTCGGAAGACTGCTCGGCGAGAAGCCGGACGAGGCATTGCCGCTGTATAACGCGGTGGTCGCACGCGCGCGCGCGGAGCATTGGTACCGGGAGGGCGCGGTGCCGGACACGGTCGACGGCCGGTTCGACATGATCGCGACGCTGCTGGCGTTCACGATGCTGCGGCTCGAGGCCGAGCCGGCGGGCGGCGATCCCGCAGCGCGGCTGGCCGAGCGGTTCGTCGACGACATGGACGGGCAACTGCGCGAGATCGGGATCGGCGACATCATCGTCGGCAAGCATATCGGCAAGATGATGGGCATGCTCGGCGGGCGCCTTGGAGCGTATCGCGAGGGGCTGGCGGCGGGCGATATCGCGCCGGCTCTAGTGCGGAACCTGTACCGGGGTTCGGCGCCGGACGACGCTGCCCTCGCGCATGTCCGCGACTCGGTGATGGCGTTTCATGCCGGGCTGGCTGCGATGCCGCTACCCAATCTGCTATCTGGAGAATTGCCGTGAAGCCCGAGTTCAGCCGCCCCGAACGCCTCGACACGATCGGCGAGCGCGAGCGGATCGTCGAGATCGTCGCCAACGAGGACGAGCGCGCGGCACTGGCGAAGCGATTCGACCTGCCTCGATATCGCGGCTCGACGCGCGACTTCGGGATCAAGCGCACCGAGAGCGGCATCGTCGTGAAGGGCCGCGTGACCGGCGCGGCGGTGCAGGCGTGCTCGGTCACCGACGAGCCGCTCGATACGCATATCGACGAGCCGGTCGCGCTGCTGTTCGTCGAGCAGCTGATCGCCGAGGGCGACGAGGTCGAGCTGTCCGACGATGCGCTCGACATGGTGGCGATCGAGGGCGGGACGATCGATCTGGGCGAGGCTGCGGCGGACACGCTGGCGCTGTCGATCGATCCGTTCCCGCGCGGGCCGAACGCGGCGGCGGCGCTGGCGGCGGCGGGGGTGATCAGCGAGGACGAGTTCCGGCCGGCGAATGCGTTTTCGGATTTGAAGGCGAGGATGGCGAAGAAGGGGTGAGCGGTGTGCTGTGTAGTACGCGGTAAGGATTAGCGTATCCACACATGCACGACCCGGCGAAGGCCGGGGCCCAGTTGGAAAGGTGGGCGTAACGAAGCGTTCCCCTTCGTTAGCGAGGGCCCCTAACTGGGCCCCGGCCTTCGCCGGGGTGGAGCTTACTTGAATGGTGCGCGTTTGGCGGTGCGCTCCCGCCTTCTTGTTCACCCGCGAAGGCGGGTGCCCAGACTGGATCCCCGCCTTCGCGGGGAAACAAGTTTCAGTCCGCGTCCGGGCCCAAGGTCGGGTCCAGATCGCGAGGACGGATGAAGCGGGTCAACCGCGCGGTAGCCGAACCGATGTCTTCCCAACTCCCCGCATCGAACTGGAGCTCCGCAATGCTGGCCGTCGGATATTTATCCTCGACCGCATCGCGCAGCGGGTCAGCCCCATCCGCAACCAGCATCAGGACGAGATCCTCCAGCCCGGGATTGTGCCCGACCAGCAGCGCGCTCTGCGTCTCCGCCGGAAATCCATGCACCACGTCCAGCAACGTCGCCGCCGAAGCCAGATACACGCGCCGGTCCCAGGCAGGCGCGATCGTCCGGCCATAGCCCGATCTCGATCTGCTCCAGCGTCTCGGTAACGCGCACCGCAGGCGAGGCGATCGCATGATCGAACGCCAGCCCGAGCGACCGCATGTGCCGGCCGACCATCGCGGCGGCGCGCTTGCCCTTGGCGTTGAGCGGCCGATCGAAATCGCGCGCGACCGGGTCGTCCCAGCCGGACTTGGCGTGGCGCAACAGCGTCAACGTCTTCATGGCAATCCTCAAGCCGGTTCGCGGCTTTCATGCCCTACCGGCGCACCAGAAGAAAGTGGATTGGAGGAAAGCCGGCTTGCCACTCGGGCCACCGCTTCTTCGAGCGTGACGCGGGCGATCGGCACCCCCGGCGGGAACGCGCTGAGCAGTCGCGACGGCATCGCCGCGGACAACATCACGAACACGCCGGAATCGTCCGCGCGACGGATCAGCCGGCCGAACGCCTGTGCGAGACGCGCGCGGACGAGACGGTCGTCATACGCTGAACCACCGCCCGCGAGCCTGCGCGCGGCGTGAAGCACCGACGGTTTTGCCCAAGGCACGCCCTCCATCACCACCAGCCGCAGCGATTCGCCGGGCACGTCGACGCCGTCTCGCAAGGCATCGGTGCCGAGCAGCGACGCGCCGGGGTCGTCGCGAAAGATGTCGACCAAGGTGCCGGTGTCGATCGGATCGACGTGCTGGGCGTGCAGCGGAAGCCCTTCGCGCGCAAGTCGATCGGCGATGCGGCCATGCACGCCGCGCAACCGCCGGATCGCGGTGAACAGGCCGAGCGTGCCGCCACGGCTGGCGACGATCAACTGCGCATACGCATTGGCGAGCGCGCCGATATCGCCGCGCTTCACGTCGGTGACGATCAGCACTTCAGCCTGGCGGGTATAGTCGAACGGGCTCTTCGCCTCGAACCGCGCGGCGGGGCGGAGGAGATGCGGCGCGCCGGTGCGGGCTTCGGCCACCTCCCAGTCGCCGCCGCCTGCAAGCGTCGCCGACGTGACGAGTGCGCCGTGGGCGGGCTTCAGGACGATCTCGGCGAAGGGGCGCGTCGGGTCGAGCCAGTGGCGGTGGAGACCGATATCGAACTCGCGGCCCTCGATCCGGTCGACCGCGAGCCAGTCGACGAAATCGCCATCGACCGGTCCGCCAACACGCGCGAGCAAGGAGAGCCACGACGCGACGGTCTCCGCGCGCCAGCCGATCGAGGCGATCGCGCCCTCGACCCGGGCTCGGGCGGGGCCGTCCATCCAGTCGGGCGCTTCGGCGAGCACCGCTTCAAGGCGGCGGCCGAGCGTGACGAGCGGACGGACGAGTGCGTCGAGGGCGGCGGCGGCGGGCGCGGCGGCCTCGATCAGTGTCGCGTCGGGTTCGGCGAGTTCGGTCTCCAGGCCATAGCCGGCGTCGCCCGGCTGTTCGGCCCGCGCGTAGGTGAGGCCGCGGACGGCGGCGAGCAGCGTCTCGATCGGCCCGAACGGCGCGCCCTCGCCGAGGCGTTGCAGCCAGCCGTCGGACGCCAGCGCTCCCGCCGCGGTGACCGCGTCGCTGATCGCCAGAGCGCCCTGTTCGTCGTAGCTGGCGAGATCGGACAGGCGTGCGGCGAGCCCTCGTCTTCGGCCACGACCGCTCGATTCGGGGCCGAGGATCCAGCGGCGCAGTTCGATCGTCTCCGCACCGGTCAGCGCGGTCGCGAACATCGAATCGGCCGCGTCGAAGATGTGATGCCCTCGTCGAACACGTAGCGCGTCGGCCGGGTCGCGAGTTCGCGCCCTCGTGCCGCGTTGACCATCACCAGCGCGTGGTTGGCGATGACGATGTCGGCATCGGACGAGGCACGGGCGGCGCGTTCGATGAAGCATTTCCGGTAGTGCGGGCAGCCGGCATAGACGCACTCGCCGCGCCGATCGGTCAGTGCGGTCGAGCCGTTGCGGCGAAACAGTGTCGGCAGCCAGCCGGGCAGGTCGCCGCCGACCATGTCGCCGTCCGCGCTATACGCCGCCCAGCGCGCGACGAGGTGCGCGAGGATCGCCGCACGGCCCGCGAACCCGCCTTGCAGCGCGTCCTCCAGGTTCAGCAGGCAAAGGTAATTCTCGCGCCCCTTCCGCGTGACGACCTTCGCCTTCCGGATCGCCGCGTCGGGGTAGAGGCGCGCGGTTTCCTGCCCCAACTGGCGTTGCAGCGTCTTGGTATAGGTCGAGATCCACACCGCGCCGCCGGCCTTCTCCGCCCAGAGCGAGGCGGGCGCGAGGTAACCCAACGTCTTGCCGATCCCGGTCCCCGCCTCGGCGAGGACGAGGTTGGGCGTGTCGCGCATTGCCCGCGGGGCGAAGGCGGCGGTGGCGGCACCCGCATAGGCGCGCTGCCCGGGGCGTTCCTCGGCACCGTGGCCGGTGAGGTCGACGAGCCGCGCCTCCGCATCGCCTGGCTCGATCGTGACGGTGCGCGGGGCAGGTCGCGGGGCGTGCTCCTCCCATTCGGGGAGCGACGAGAACAGCCAGCGTTCGTTGACGGACGGTTTCTTCAACCGCTCGGCGACGACCGGCGCCCAGGGCCAGCGCAGGCGGAACAGCGACTGCGCTGCGGTCCATGCGCCTTCACGCTCGGGCCAGTCGGTGTCGGTGAGCGCCAGCATCGCCTCCGCCGCACGGAGGAGGAACGGCGCAACTTCGGCATCCTCGCTCGGCACGTCCAAGCCGGTAACCCGAGCGATCCCCTTCGGCGTCGGCACCGCGAACTGCGCGGGACGCAGGAAAGCGTAGAGTTCGAGCAGGTCGAGCCCCGACAGATCGGGATAGCCGAGGCGCTGCCCGACGAGCGGCGCGTTGAGCATGATGACCGGCGTATCGGCGGCGATCCGGATCGCCTCGCCCCGCCCGATCGGACGGGCACCGTCCGCGTTCGCGATCCAGATGCCGGCGTGGCTGGCGTGGAGGGCGGGATAGGGGAGCACCGCGCGACCTTGTGCGAACAGGAACGAAAGGGCAACCTTTTGCTGCTTGTTCTCCCGCGACCTATCCCGTCATCCCAGCGGAAGCTGGGATATCCCCGTGAAGACCGCGGCACCCGCCCCATGAAGATCCCAGCTTTCGCTGGGATGACGGGTGGGTGGGCGAAAGGCGATTGACGGATGGCGGGTGAGCGCGTGCGCAGAAAACGGGAGGCTTGTGCGCTTCCTCCACCACACGCTATCGCCCCCGGCATGACCGAAGACCTCCGCACCGCCGCCCTCGAGTCCAAAGCCTGGCCGTACGAGGAGGCGCGCAAACTCCTGAAGCGCTATCCGCAGGGCAAGTCGGGCGACCCGGTGCTGTTCGAGACGGGTTATGGGCCGTCGGGCCTGCCGCATATCGGCACGTTCAACGAGGTTCTTCGCACGACGATGGTGCGCAACGCCTTCCACGCGCTCTCCGACACGCCGACGCGGCTGATCGCGTTTTCGGACGACATGGACGGCCTGCGCAAAGTGCCGGACAACGTCCCCAACGGCGACATGCTGCGCCAACATCTCGGCAAGCCGCTGACGCAGATCCCCGATCCGTTCGGCACGCATTCGAGCTTTGCCGCGCACAACAACGCGATCCTGCGCGAATTCCTCGACCGCTACGGCTTCGAGTACGAGTTCGCATCGTCGACCGAATACTACACGTCGGGCCGCTTCGACGAGGCGCTCAAAGGTGTGCTCCGTCACTTCCAGGGCATCCAGGACGTGATGCTGCCGACGCTCCGAGCCGAACGTCGTGCGACCTATTCGCCGGTACTGCCGATCTCGCCGACCAGCGGTATCGTGTTGCAGGTGCCGATCGAGGTCGTCGATGCCGAGGCAGGCCTCATTGCATTCGAAGACGAAGGCCAGCGGATCACGCAGTCCGTGCTCGGCGGCAAGGCCAAGCTCCAGTGGAAGGTCGACTGGGCAATGCGCTGGGTCGCGCTCGGCGTCGACTACGAGATGGCGGGCAAAGACCTGATCGATTCTGGTCACGCAGTCGTCGAAGATCGCGCGCGTACTCGGCGGGCGCCCGCCCGAGGGTTTCAACTACGAGATGTTCCTCGACGAGAATGGCGAGAAGATCTCGAAGTCGAAGGGCAATGGCCTGAGCCTCGAACAGTGGCTGACCTATGGCCCCGAAGAGTCGCTGGCGTTCTACGCGTACCGCGAGCCGAAGAAGGCAAAGTCGCTGCACATGGGCGTGATCCCGCGCGCGGTGGACGAATATTGGCAGTTCCGCGGCAATTATGCGGGACAGGATCTGAAGCAGAAGCTCGGCAATCCGGTGCATCACATTCATGACGGAAAGCTGCCGACCGGCGAGCTGCCGGTGACCTTCGGGCTGCTGCTCAACCTCGTCGGGGTGATGGGCGATGCGAGCAAGGAGCAGGTCTGGAGCTATCTGGCGAACTACGTGCCCGATGCGTCGGCGGAGAAGTATCCCGAGCTCGACCGGCTGATCGGCTATGCGCTGGCCTATAGCCGCGATTTCGTCGCGCCGACGCTGAAGCGGCGTGCGCCCGAGGGTGTCGAGGTCGCGGCGCTGGAGCGGCTGGATGCGGAACTCGCCGCGCTGCCGACGGAGGCGAGCGCGGAGGATATCCAGAACATCGTCTACGAGATCGGCAAGACCGGCGGGTTCGAGAACCTGCGCGACTGGTTCAAGGCGCTGTACGAGACGTTGCTGGGGTCCGAACAGGGGCCGCGGATGGGGAGTTTCATCGCGCTGTACGGGGTGGAGAACTCGCGGAAACTGATCGCGGAGGCGTTGGCGCGGTAAAGCCGTACCCTCGAAGAAATGTCCACCCCGGCGGAGGCCGGGGCCCAGTTGGGGGACGTGCATAACAGGGTGCAGCGTGTCGTTACCGCAACCTTTCCAACTGGGCCCCGGCCTCCGCCGGGGTGGTACTTTGAGTATGCAACTTCACGCCCGAACTCGACACCCCGAACTCGACACATAGTACAGAACATATTAGCAACACATCCGCCTCCCCCGATCTGGAAACCGGCATGTTCCATCGACCGATCGCCCGTCACCGCCTGTTCTTCGCACTCCGCCCGCCGCTCCCGCTAGCGCGCCAGATTACCGCTGCAGCGTCGTGGTTCGAGACCGACGGGGACAAGCGCCGCCCCGAGCATCTCCACGTCACGATCGACATCCTCGACGACCATGATCGCGTGTCGACGGCCTTGGAGCGCGACCTGAAGGCGATCGGCGATGCGGTCGAAGCGGCGCCGTTCGCGCTCCAGTTCGATACCGTCGTCGGCAGCGAGCGATCCATCGCGCTGCGTCCGCGCTTCAAGAATGCCTCGCTCGCCGCGCTGCATCAGCGGATCGCAGTGGCACGTGAGGCCACAGGGTTGCGCGCCCGCGAAAACTATCGGTTCAGTCCGCACATGACGCTCGGCTACCGCGAGGGTGCGCCGTTCACGCAGGCCATCGCGCCGATCGGCTGGACCGCGGATGCGTTCGTGCTGGTCCACAGCCATGTCGGCCGGACGCGCCACGACGTGATCGGGCGCTGGCTGCTGGAAGGCGACGACGATCGGCAACTGCCGCTGTTCTGAGCCTTCGAATTTGCCGAACGCGCGCGACCCGGTAGGACCCGCAAGGCGATCGGTCGGTTCTTCCCTCGTGACCGCGCAGCAAGGAGCGACAATGCGGCTGTTTTTCGACGAGGCCCAGCGGAGCCATGCGCCAGCGCGCGAACTGCACAACGGCGCGTTCACCGCCTATGCGGAGACGCCCGCACGGATCGACGCGATCCTGCGCGCGATCGGTCCGGTCGAAGCGCCGGAGGATCGCGGCGAGGCGCCGATCCTGGCCGTCCACCCCGCGCCGTACGTCACGTTCCTGAAGGATGCCGCGCGACTGTGGCGCGAAGCCGGGCGGGAGGGCGACGCGATCCCGTACACCTTCCCGATCTCGCGGGCGCCGGCCGCTCGACCTGACCCGGATCGATGCGCTGATCGGCGCGCACAGCTTCGACGCGACCACGCCGATCACGCCGCAGGCCTGGGCCGCCTCCTATGGCAGCGCCCAGTCTGCGCTCGCCGCGACGCACGCCGTGCTCGACGGCGACCGCGCAGCGTTCGCGCTCTGCCGCCCGCCAGGTCATCACGCGGGCGCGGACTATTGCGGCGGATATTGCCACCTCAACACCGCCGCGATCGCCGCGCAGGCCGCGCGCGATGCCGGTGTCGCGCGCGTCGCAATCCTCGACATCGACTATCATCACGGCAACGGCACGCAGGACATCTTCTACGCGAGAGGCGACGTATTCTACGCCTCAGTCCACGCCGATCCGAAGACCGACTACCCGTTCTACTGGGGCCACGCCGACGAGACCGGCGAAGGCGAAGGGATCGGCACCACGCTGAACCTCCCTCCCCCACGGCACGCAGATCGACGCCTTTCGCGCAGCGCAGACTACTGCGCTCGACACGATCGCCGCGTTCGATCCCGGCCTGCTGGTCGTCAGCTTCGGCGCGGACACGTGGGAGGGCGATCCGATCTCGCATTTCAAACTGACCACGCCCGACTATGCGGTGCTGGCCGCCGACATCGCCGACCGCGGCTGGCCGACCGTCATCGTCATGGAGGGCGGTTACGCGGTCGACGCGCTGGGGCACAACGTCGCGAGTTTCCTGAGTGGCTTCTAAGGCGCCGATCGCTCTGGGCACGCCAGCCTATCGCCGGCTGACGCTGGCGATGCTGTTCGCGGGGTTCTCGACCTTTCGCTGCTCTATTCGGTGCAGCCGTTGCTGCCGCTGTTCGCCGCGCAGTATCGGCTGACCGCGGAGGCTGCTTCGCTGGCGGTGTCGCTCGCGACCGGGCCACTCGCGATCGGCATCCTGTTCGCGGGGTTCGTGTCCGACCGCGTCGGCCGGCGTCCGCTGATGATCGCGGCGATGTTCGCGGCGGGCGCGCTGACGCTGGCGGCGGCGGTCGTGCCGGGGTGGAGCGGGTTGCTCGTGCTGCGCTTCCTGACCGGCGTCGCGCTCGCGGGCGTGCCGGCGGTGGCGATGGCCTATGTCGCGGAGGAGGTCGATGCGGGCGCGGTCGGTGCGGCAATGGGGCTGTATATCGCGGGCTCTGCGCTTGGCGGCATGGCCGGGCGGCTGGTCGTGAGTATCGTCGCCGATCTCGAAGGCTGGCGCTGGGCGCTCGCCGCGGTCGGGCTCGCGGGGCTGGCGATGGCGGAGGCGTTCCGCCGGCTCGCGCCACCCTCACGCAATTTCACGCCGAGCGTGGACGGCCGGGCGCGCTGTTGCGGAGTGCCGGATCGCTGTTCACCGATCGCGCGATGCCGCTGCTGTATCTCGAGGCGTTCCTGCTGATGGGCGTGTTCGTCACGATCTATAACTATGCGGGCTTCCGGTTGATGAGCCCGCCTTATGGGCTCAGCCAGGCGGCAGTCGGCGGCGTGTTCCTGCTCTACGTGCTCGGCTCGGTGAGTTCGGCGAAGTTCGGGACGCTTGCCGGGCGGCTCGGGCGGCGGAAGGTCTTCTGGGTGCCCGTCGTGCTGCTGATCGCCGGC
Organism: Sphingomonas sp. AC411; assembly: GCF_979253035.1. Taxonomy (NCBI): domain Bacteria; kingdom Pseudomonadati; phylum Pseudomonadota; class Alphaproteobacteria; order Sphingomonadales; family Sphingomonadaceae; genus Sphingomonas; species Sphingomonas sp. AC411. The sequence goes on from NZ_CEEDAQ010000001.1 coordinate 2,941,606, forward strand.
GTCGCGCTGACCGCGATGACGCCGCTGGTGCTGGTGATCGCGGGGATCGCGGTGGTGACGATCGGCTTTTTCGGCGCGCATTCGATCGCAAGCGCCTGGGTCGGGCGGCGCGCACAGAGCTCGCGCGGACAGGCGGCGGCGTTCTACCTGTTCTTTATTATATGGGGTCGAGTGTGCTCGGATCGGCCGGCGGGTTCGCGTGGACGCATGCCGGGTGGCCGGGAGTGACGGCGTTCTGTTTGCTGCTGGGGGTGACAGCGCTGGTGATCGGGCTAGTTCTTCGTACCGTACCGCCGCTGGTGATGGAGCCACCGGTGCCGCAGCGGATGCCGGATCCTTGACGACTGACTTCTCCTCCCTGGAAGGGAGGGGCTGGGGTGGGTTGGCCTGCTTGTGCCCATAGGTTCGGATCTCGCGGAACCCGACCCACCCCCGCCCCCTCCCTTTCAGGGAGGGGAGAAGGAGTCTGGCTTCCCTCACCCCTTCTACCGTGACGCCACATCCGTTGCGTCGACCGGCGGCATACCCGCCATGCCCTTCGCGACCGCCTCGACCCGCTCCATGACGCGCAACACATTGCCGCCGGACAGTTTCGCCAGATCGCCATCGCTCCACCCCCGGCGCGCCAGTTCCGCAAACAGCAGCGGATAGCCGTCGACGCCCTTCAGCCCGATCGGCCCGGTGCCCTGGATCCCGTCGAAATCGCCGCCGATCCCAACGTGGTCGTGGCCGGCGATCTTCGCGATATGCTCGACATGATCGGCGACCGTCGCGACGGTGACCTGTGGCTCCGGATGCGCGGCGTCCCACGTCACCAGCGGCGCGGGCGATTTCGCGCCGTACGCCCCCGCAGGCACGCCAACGCTTTTCGCATAGGCCGAGCGCGCGACGTCCCACGCGCGCCACGCGGCCGACAGGAACGACGGGTAAAAGTTCACCATCACCACACCCCCGTTCGCGCAGATCGCGCGGAGCAGCTCGTCGGGGATGTTGCGCGGTGCGTCGGCGATCGCGCGTGCGCTGGAATGAGAGGCGATCACCGGCGCCTTCGTCGCAGCCAGTGCGGCGGCCATCGTCGCGTCCGAGACGTGTGACACGTCGACGATCATGCCGATCCGGTTCATCTCGGCGACCACCTGCCGCCCGAAATCGCTGAGCCCGTTCGCGCGCGGCGCGTCGGTCGAGCTGTCCGCCCAGTTCAGGCTCTTGCCATGCGTCAGCGTCATATAGGCGACGCCGAGCGCGCGATATTGGCGCAGCACGGATAGCCGTCCGTCGATCTGGTGCCCGCCCTCGACGCCGATCAGCGACGCGATCCGTCCCGCCTTCTCGATCCGACGGATGTCCGCGGCGGTGGTGGCGAGTTCGAATGTCGCCGGATTGGCCGCGACGAAGCGGCGGACGATATCGATCTCCTCCAGCGTCATCGTGACCGGGTCGGGCGCATCGGCGGGGATGTAGACCGACCAGAACTGCCCCCGACATGGCCCTTCCGCAGCCGGGGAATGTCGGTCTGGAGCGGGTTCGGCAGCCGTGCGGTATCGACCGAGAGATCGACCGCCTCGACCTTCGCGTCGTGCAACTCGCGGATTTCCCAGGCGACGTCATTATGCCCGTCGATCACCGGGCTGCGCTCCAGCACGCGCTCGACGCGTCGTGAAAGCGCAGCGTCCGGGCTCGCCTGCGCGGCCAGCAGCAGGAATGCGGCGATCATGTCTTGGTCCCCCATAGCGTCCGCTCCATCCTGAAGGAGGTGTTCGTGCGCGACAAGCCGGGTAAGGCGCTCGCCGGACGCAAACGGAGGGGCGGAATTGGACACGGGAACGGCCGGACCGGCGCGCACGGCGGACACGCGCCTCTCCACTGCGATCGCGATCGCGCGGCTGATCGGGATCATGGGGATCGTCTACGTCCATGCCTGGACCGGGCGGACCGCGGAAGAACTGGCGGCGGTCGCGTTCAGTTGGCAGGCGGTTCTTCGTACCGTGCTGGGCGAGATGTTCGGGCGTAGCGCGGTGCCGCTGCTCGGGATGATCTCCGGCTGGCTGGTGGTCTCGACCGCGACGCGACGGGGCTATGGCCCGTTCCTGCTCGGCAAGGCGCGGACGATCCTGCTGCCGATGCTGCTGTGGAATGCGATCGCGATCCTGCTGGTCGGGGCGGCGGCGACGTTCGGCGACCTGAAGGCGCCGACACCGTCGAGCATCGGCTGGACGCTGAACGAACTCGTGCCGCTCGTCCACGCCAACGACATCAACGTGCAAATGCCGTTCCTGCGCGATCTGTTCGTCTGCATGATGCTCGCGCCGGTTTTGGTACGCGCGCCGAGTATCTGGCTGGTGGTGGTCGCTTCGATCGTGGTCGTGTGGAGCGTGTCCGGGGTGCACATCCCGCTACTGTTACGACCGCAGATCCTGCTATTCTTCACCGCCGGGATCGCCGCGCGGCGGTTTGGCGTGGCGGAGCGGGTGGCGGGTGGCCTGTCGCGCTCTGTTCGCTGCCGTTCGTGGTGCTGATCGCGCCGCGGCTGTGGACTGCGCTGCTGGGGAACGCGTTCTTCGACGCGCATCCGCATGTGATGGCGGCGTTCGACATCGTGTTTCGATTGGCATCGGCGGTGCTGTTCTGGCGCGTCGCTTGGGCACTGGCGGGAAGTGGTGTCGCCGAGCGGCTGCGCGGGATCGAGCGCTACGGGTTTCTCGCATTCTGCGATCATCTGGTGCTGCTGTGGCTGTTCGGGCCGGTGATCGGGCTCGCCACCGGCGCGCTGGGGGCGGCGCCGTATCCCGCGTATCTGCTGGTCCAGCCGTTGCTGGTGCTCGGGGCGACGGTCGTCCTGGGCCGGGTGTTGATGGCGGTCTGGCCGACGGTCGCGCGCGTATTGAGCGGGGGCGGCTCGGGCGGTCGGTGTCAGCTGCCGCGTGACGGCGGACCGAGCTGGTTCACCCATTCCTGGTTGTGGACGACGGTCGAGCGGACCGGGCGGCCGGCGGCGTCGAGCCAGGGACGGTAGCGGAAGCGCAGCTCGATCAGGCGACAGGTGGTCGCGTCGAGCACCGCATTGCCGCTCGAGCGCGTGACCATGCAGTGCGTGACGCGGCCATCGGTCTCGACCGTGTAGCGGACGCCGACGATCCCGCCCGCACCGATCACCGCCTCGGCATTGGGGAAATCCTTGTTCTTGAAGCGGCCCTTGAGAAGGCGAGGCGGGGTTTCGTCGCCACCGTCGCCGTCGCCATCCCCGGAGCGGCCGCTGCCCGTGCCGTTGCCCTCACCGCCCGCGCCCGTGCCCGGTCCGGGGACGGGCGCGGCACCGGAGGTGGCGTCGCTGCCGGGGCCGGGTTTGAGCGCGGTTACGACGGGTGGCGGCGGGACGATCGGCGGCACGATCGGTTTGGGGACGACGAGTTCGGTCGCCTTGGAGCGGAGGTTGGCGGGGGAGGCAGCGCCCTCGGGGCGGTGGCTCTTCGCGGGGCGCGGGACGATCTTTTCGGGCGGCGGTGGCGGTGGGGTGGGACCGACGGCGAAGGTTTTGAGGGCGTCGGGGATCGCAGTGGGGATGGTGACGCCGAGGCCTAGAACCAGTGCGTAGCCGAGGATGCCGCAGAGTAAAGCGGCGCTAGCGGCTGATATCAGGCGGTCGCGCGGGTTCGGTTGGACGCCGTACATGCTGGGTAATTGGGGAGGCGGGCGGCAGGCGGCAACTGGCTGGTGTTGGGAGCCATGGCGACCAATCGGTCAGCCCTTCGGGGTTCGTTGGCAGACGGCAGCGACGGCTCCGGGGCTTGGGTTTTCGAGGCGGAGCCTGCCGATCTCACAAGCACCTCCTCGGCGAAGGCCGAGGTCCAGGTGGAAAGGTTGCTGTAACGAAGCGCTACGCTCCATGAGCGACGTCTCCCAACTGGGCCCCGGCCTCCGCCGGGGTGGTGCTCGCTTGGGTGCGGATAGACCTCAGTTTGTCGGCGTATCGGTTCGGCGTCGGCCGACCTGTACGTTCGGCAGACACTAGACGGGCGGTGCGACCGAAGTCACACCGCCCGTTCGTGGCGCGCGCCGCGGGAGTAAATCCCGCGTCGTCGGTCGGCGCTGAAGCGCCGCCGGCCGGGCTTGCTGTTGCGCGAGGCGTCGCCCGCGCAGCGGCGTTCGCCTACAGCTTCTCCGTCAACTCCGGCACGATCTTGAACAGATCGCCGACCAGGCCGATGTCCGCGACTTGGAAGATCGGCGCGTCCTCGTCCTTGTTGATCGCGACGATGACCTTCGAATCCTTCATGCCCGCGAGATGCTGGATCGCGCCCGAGATGCCGACCGCGACATACACTTCCGGGGCGACGATCTTGCCGGTCTGACCGACCTGATAGTCGTTCGGCGCGTAGCCCGCGTCCACTGCCGCGCGCGAGGCACCGACGCCGGCACCGAGCTTGTCCGCCAGCGGATCGATCAGCGCATGGAACTGGTCGCTCGAGGCGAGCGCGCGGCCACCCGAGACGATGATCTTCGCGCTGGTCAGTTCGGGCCGCTCGTTCTTGGCGATCTCGGCGCCGGCGAAGGTCGACAGCCCCTTGTCGCCGGTCGACGCGACCGCCTCGATCTCACCCGAGCCACCCTCGGTCGCGGCCTTGGCGAATGCCGTGCCGCGCACCGTGATGACCTTTGGCATCCGACGACTGCACCGTGGCGATCGCGTTGCCCGCATAGATCGGCCGCGTGAACGTGTCTTCGCTCTCGACCGACAGGATGTCGCTGATCTGCATGACGTCGAGCAACGCAGCGACGCGCGGCGCGATGTTCTTGCCGTGCGTCGTCGACGGCGCGACGAACGCGTCGTGGTGGCCCATCATCTCGACGATCAGCGGCGCGACGTTCTCGGCGAGCGCATGCGCGAACGCCGCGTCGTCGGCGACGTGAACCTTGCCGACACCGGCGATCTTGGCGGCTTCGGCAGCAACGCCATCGACGCCCTGGCCGACGACCAGCAGATGGACTTCACCGAGCTGCGATGCGGCAGTCACCGCCGACAGCGTGGCATCCTTGACGGCCGTACCGTCATGTTCGACCCAGACGAGTGTCTTCACTTGGCGACTCCCATTTCCTTGAGCTTGCCGACCAGCGCGTCGACATCGGCGACCTTGATCCCGGCCGAGCGCTTGGCGGGCTCGACCACCTTCAGCGTGGTGAGGCGCGGCGTCACATCGACGCCGAAATCGGCCGGCGTCTTCTGCGCCATCGGCTTCGACTTCGCCTTCATGATGTTCGGCAACGACGCGTAACGCGGCTCGTTGAGGCGGAGATCGGTGGTGATGATCGCGGGCAGCTTCAGCGTATCCGTCTCCGCGCCGCCATCGACTTCGCGCGTCACGTTGACCGAGCCGTCGGCGATCTCGACCTTCGACGCGAACGTACCCTGGCCCCAGTTCAGGAGGCCGGCGAGCATCTGCCCGGTCTGGTTGTTGTCGTCGTCGATTGCCTGCTTGCCGAGGATCACCATGTCGGGCTTTTCCTCCTCGACGATCTTGGCGAGGATCTTGGCGACGCCGAGCGGCTCGACCTTGGTCTCGCTGACGACGAGGATCGCGCGATCGGCGCCCATCGCGAGCGCGGTGCGGAGCGTTTCCTGGCTCTTCTGCTCGCCGATCGAAACGACGACGATCTCGGTTACGCCCTTGTCCTTGAGACGAATGGCTTCTTCGACCGCGATCTCGTCGAACGGGTTCATGCTCATCTTGACGTTCGCCAGATCGACGCCCGTTCCGTCCGCCTTCACGCGGGGCTTCACATTGTAGTCAAGCACGCGCTTGACCGGCACCAGCACCTTCATCGGGGTTCCTTCCAAGGTGAATCTATTCGTTCTCGCCAACCGGCGTTGGCCGGACAGATGGCTGTTTCAAGCCGTTTTCGCAAGTCCGGTATGGAAACATCGCTATGCCGTAGCGTCATGGCGATTGTTCGGCCGGACCAGTCGTATCTCCAGCGAATCCTCCCCCGCCAGGGGAGGTGGCTGGCCTTGCCAGACGGAGGGGAGGTTAGCGAAACCGAGGTTCCGTGTCCTCCCCCTCCGTCACCTTCGGTGCCACCTCCCCCTGGCGGGGGAGGATCGCGAAGCTGGCGATCGAGACCAACGAAAAAGGGCCCGGACGTTTCCGTCCGAGCCCCTTTCGCGAAGTCAGTATGCGAAAGACCGGGCGGTTACGCCGCGACCTTCTGCACCTCTGCGACGATCTTCTTCGCGGCATCGCCAAGGTCGTTCGCAGGAACGATCGCGAGGCCGGAGTTTGCGAGGATCTCCTTGCCCTTCTCGACATTCGTACCCTCGAGGCGGACGACGAGCGGCACCGAGAGGTTCACTTCCTTCGCCGCGGCGACGATGCCGTCGGCGATGATGTCGCACTTCATGATGCCGCCGAAGATGTTGACGAGAATGCCCTTAACGTTCGGATCCGCGAGGATGATCTTGAACGCCGCCGTCACCTTCTCCTTGCTGGCGCCGCCGCCGACGTCGAGGAAGTTGGCCGGGAACATCCCGTTCAGCTTGATGATGTCCATCGTCGCCATCGCGAGACCGGCGCCGTTGACCATGCAGCCGATGTCGCCATCGAGCTTGATGTAGGCGAGGTCGTACTTCGACGCTTCGAGCTCGGCGGGATCTTCCTCGGTCTCGTCGCGCAGTTCGAGCAGGTCCTTGTGGCGGAACAGCGCGTTGCCGTCGAACGCGACCTTCGCGTCGAGCACCATCAGCTTGCCGTCCTTGGTGACCGCGAGCGGATTGATCTCGATCTGCTCGGCATCGGTGCCCATGAACGCGTCATACAGCTTCGACGCGGTGTTCGCGGCCTGCTTGGCGAGATCGCCGGTCAGTGCGAGCGCTGCTGCAACCGCGCGGCCATGATGCGGCATGAAGCCGGTCGCCTGATCGATGTCGATCGACTGGATCTTCTCGGGCGTGTCGTGCGCGACGGCCTCGATGTCCATGCCGCCTTCGGTCGAGACGACCATCATGACGCGGCCGGTGGTGCGGTTGAGCGTCAGCGCGAGGTAGAATTCCTTGTCGATGTCGACGCCGTCGGTGACGTACAGGCGGTTGACCTGCTTGCCCGCGTCACCCGTCTGGATCGTGACGAGCGTGTTGCCGAGCATGTCGGTCGCGGCCGCGCGAACCTCGTCCTCGGTCTTGGCGAGGCGGACGCCGCCCTTGGCATCAGGGCCGAGCTCGACGAACTTGCCCTTGCCGCGGCCGCCGGCGTGGATCTGCGCCTTGACGACATAGAGCGGTCCGGGAAGCTTCTTGGACGCCTCAACGGCCTCCTCGACGGTCAGCGCCGCGAAACCGGCGGGGACGGGGACGCCGAACTTGGCCAGCAGTTCCTTGGCCTGGTATTCATGGATGTTCATCGGGAAGGCTCCACGCAATTTTTAGGAAACTCGGGAATTGGTTGGCCGTAAAGCACAGGGCGGCCAGCAAATCCACCCTTAAGGCATATGCACTTGCGTCTCGTTTGCAATAGAGCGTTTCAATCGGCTGCGATGATTGCCGGAACGGATCAAAACCAGGACGGCCGCCCAGCCACAAAGGCAGGGCGGTCGCCTCGTTCGCACACCCGTTGTTGACGGGCGTAGCCGACGCCTGATCTACAGGTGATTGAGCGCCGTCTTCACTTCGGTCTGCAGCGCGGCCGTCAGTGCGGTCTTGTTGTGCAGTGCCTTCGCAAACACGGTCTGGTCGATACCGGTATGGCCGAACTGATCGATACAACCCGCTCCGCCGCCGCAGCCTCCACCGCAGCCATCGCCCATCGCGACTTCGCCGCCCGGTTTGATGGTCCTGATGAACGACGACAATTTGCCGATCGGCACTTCACGCAGCACAGCCTGCGCGACTCGGTTTGACTCAGGCATCGACGGTCTCCTTGGTTGATCCCGGCACCGTGTCGGGATGGGGTGACGCGTGGCGGGCGAACCCCATCAGGCATTCCTCCGCCATCGCTTCGAAGATCGGTCCGAGCGCGCGACGCCCGAACGAGCCGGTGACGATCGCATCGCCCGCAATGCACCCGCTGGCCAGCGGCGCGTACCAGGTGTCGCTGCCGATGCCGCCCTCACCGAACTCGTCGAAATAGCGGGCGAAGACGCGGCGGCTGTCCTCGGTCGGAAAGCTGTCGGTGAAGATGTTGCCGAGCCGGAAGCGGTCATCGCCGATGAACATGAAGCAGGGGAACACCGATCCGTCGGCCGCGATCGACAGCTGGTTGAAGAACGCCGGGCAGTAGGTGGTCGAGGCGCGGCGCTCGTCGATCTGCTCGATGATCCGCACCGCGAACTCCAGCAACGGGCCCTTGCCGGCCACGACGTTGTCGATCGTCGCGCGCGCGGCGGCGCGATATTGCGGCACCAGATCGCCCATGCCGACCGACCATTGCTGCCAGTCGGCCTGATGATCGAAGATGCCCGATCCCAGCGCGGTTTCGTCGCGGTCGTTGTCGGGCAGGAAGGCGGGCGCGATGTGGATGACGCGGTCGTCGGTCACGTCGGCGAAGAACCCCATCAGGTCGACCACCGTCATGCCGGCGTCGATATGCGCGCGGCTGAACGTGCATTCGAACTCGAACGGTATCCCGGCGGCGCGAAACACGTCGAGCGACCGGCGCAGCAACTGCGAGCTCCGCTTGCCGCTCGCGGTCGGGCGGACGACGTCGTGGATCGCATCGGGGCCGTCCCAGCTGACCGTCAGCGCAATCTTCCAGCGAACCAGCGCGGCGACCACGCGCGCGCCGCACAGCGTGCCGTTCGTGGTGGCGACGAACTGCGGCATCTTGGCGAGTCGCCCCGTCGCCACCGCGCCCTCGAACGCCTCGCCGATCGCGTCGATCGCCTTCACGTTCATCAGCGGTTCGCCGCCGAAGAGGTGGACGGTCTCGATCCGTCCGTACATCGCGCTGACCCGGTCGACGATCTGGCGCGCGCGATCGACCGACATCAGCGATCGTGCGGCGTGATACAGTCCGTGATCCGCGTAGCAATAGGAACAGACGAGGTTGCAGGCGTTGCTGATGTTGATCGTGAAGCGGCCAAGGCGAGGTCGCCCGACATCAGCATTGTCCGATCCGAAGATCAGCGGCAGAAGCGCGGGGCGACGATCAAGCACGGGCCCTCGGCATTTGCAGGTGGCGGATCGTGGCGTGGGCTGAGTTCGGGAAGATGCGCGTCACCACGCCCCACTGACACTGTCAGAGACGAACGATCAAAGACGGCATGAAGATCGCTTTCCGTCAGAACGACGAATCTATTATCCATGCTACGCGTGATCATCAGTATTCCCCTCAGGATACACCGCTATCGATCGTTTCGACTCATGTCTTGCTAACCCTATAGTCCCTATGGTCCGGCTCTATTCCATGGAGGTAGAACCGTTTTGCGCACCGTATTTTCAGAATCCTCCGGAGAGCGGCGTTTTCCCGCTACCAGGCGAGGAGGAAACGGACCGAAACGGCCGAATCGGATGCAATAACGAGGCAGGGGCTGTTCAAAGTTTACGGATGCGAACGCCCGCCGGTTGGTCTAGAGAAGAAGGATGTCAATCGCGGCCGGCATCCTCCTGTTTTTCCTGACTGTTATCGGCATGGAGGCGTTCGCCTATGCCGCGCATCGCTGGGTGATGCATGGCTTCGGCTGGTTCCTGCACGAGAGCCACCACCGCGCACGGCACGGCAATTGGGAATTGAACGACCTGTATGCGGCGATTTTCGCGGTGCCGTCGTTCGTGCTGTTGCTGGGCGGCTTGCAGCTCGGCTGGTGGCCGGGGTTCGCCTGGATCGGTGCCGGAATCGCAGCCTATGGCGCGATCTATTTCGGGTTTCACGACGTGATCGTGCACCAGCGCATTCCGACGCGGTATCTGCCCAAGTCGAAATACATGAAGCGGATCGTCCAGGCGCACCGCCTACACCACGTCGTCGAGACGAAGGAGGGCAATGTCAGCTTTGGCTTCCTCGTCGCGCCCAAGCCCGAGGATCTGAAGGCGGAACTGAAGCGAAGGTCGCGCGCTGGTGTTCGAGCGCCCGTCAAGCCGCGCGCGCAGAAATCCCAGACCGCCGAATCATAGGCGTTTGGAGAATAGTAACTCTTTGGGGAGCAGTATTCCGGCCATGACACAGCCCGTCTCCCTTCCTCCAGCCGAGCCGACCGGCGAAGAGCTTCGCCAGGCGTTCCGCAAGGCGGTCAAGATGCGCGCGCACCTGCGCGATCGTGGCCAGACGCGATTCGAGATCGAGGTCACCGATCTGTCGCTCTCGGGATTTCGCGCGGAGACGAGCTTTACGTTGTGGCCGGGGACGGTGGTGTGGCTGACCTTGCCCGGATTGGCGGCGCTGGAGGCGGTGGTCGCATGGCGCGACAAGTTCAAATACGGCTGCGCGTTCGCCAAGCCGCTGCATCCGGCAGTGTTCGACCACATCGTGGCTCTGTCGCAGCGATAGGACACAAGCTTGGTTCTCCTGCGAACGCAGGAGGCCAGGGTTACTCAGCCCCGCCTTTGATTACCCTGGATTCCTGCGTTCGCAGGAAAACAGCTAGACGCAGCTAGACATCGGCAAAGGCGGCGTCGGACGGTTCGGTGTTATCCAACCGCCGGCCGTGTCGGTCGCTGCTCGCTTCTGCGAGCAGCGGCGCGGACGTGGCCGCGCCTGCGCCCGTCAATCAAACAAGCTCGAGACCGACGTCTCGTCCGCGATCCGCTTGATCGCCTCGCCGAGCAAAGGCGCGATCTGGAGGTGGCGGATCTTGCCGTGGGCGCCCTTGATGACGTCGTGGTTGCCGATCGAATCGGTGATGACCAGTTCGCGCAGTTCCGAGCCTTCGACGCGCGCAACCGCACCGCCTGACAGTACGCCGTGGGTCACGTAGGCGACCACGTCCTCGGCACCGGCCTCCTTCAGCGCCGCCGCCGCATTGCACAGCGTACCCGCCGAATCGACGATATCGTCGACCAGGATGCAGAAGCGTCCCTCGACCTCGCCGATGATGTTCATCACCTCCGACTCGCCGGCGCGCTCGCGGCGCTTGTCGACGATCGCGAGCGGCGCGTTGTCGAGTCGCTTGGCGAGTACGCGCGCACGGACCACGCCGCCGACGTCGGGCGAGACCACCATCAGGTTCTTGCCCTTGAAGCGCGCGAGGATGTCCGCGGACATCACCGGCGCCGCATAGAGGTTGTCCGTGGGGATATCGAAGAAGCCCTGGATCTGGCCGGCATGCAGATCGACCGACAGCACGCGGTTGGCGCCGGCGACGGTGATCAGGTTGGCGACCAGCTTGGCCGAGATCGGCGTGCGCGGCCCCGGCTTCCGGTCTTGTCGCGCATACCCCATGTACGGGATCACCGCGGTTATGCGCCGCGCCGACGCACGCTTCAGCGCGTCGATCATGATCAGCAGTTCCATGAGGTTGTCGTTGGCGGGGTAGCCGGTCGACTGGATCACGAACACGTCCTCGCCGCGGACGTTCTCGTTGATCTCGACGAAGACCTCCTCGTCGGCGAACCGCCGCACGCTGACGTCGGTCAGCGGAGTCTCAAGATAGGCGGCGATCTCCTGCGCGAGGGGCAGGTTCGAATTGCCGGTCATCAGTTTCATGAAGCTCTTTCCCGCTCGATATTCCGCACCCCTTAGGCGCAGCTTTCGGTTGGTGGAAGGGTTTGCCCGCGCGCGCGCGGCTACGTACAGCGGCGGGATGATCGTGATCACCCGTTTCGCCCCTCGCCCACCGGCCGGCTACACGTCGGCAACATCCGCACCGCGCTCCACAACTGGATGTTCGCGCGCGCCAATGGCGGTAAGTTCGTGCTGCGGATCGACGATACCGATCCCGAGCGGAGCGAAGAGCGCTTCGTCGACGCGATCCGCGCCGATCTCGACTGGCTCGGGATGACGCCCGATGCGGAGGAGCGGCAGTCGGCACGATTCGCGTTGTACGAGGCGCGGTTCGCGGCGTTGGTCGCCAGCGGGCACGTGTATCCGGCGTACGAGACGACGCAGGAGCTGGACCTGAAGCGCAAGATCCAGGCCGGGCGCGGGTTGCCGCCGATCTATGACCGCGCCGCGCTGGCGCTCGGCGACGAGGCGCGGGCGAAGCTGGAGGCGGACGGCGTGCGCCCGCATTGGCGGTTCAAGCTCGATCACGACTCGGCGATCGAATGGGACGACCTGATCCGGGGTCCGCAGCATTTTGAAGCGAAGACGATGAGCGATCCGGTGATCCGGCGTGCGGACGGCTCGTGGCTGTATATGCTGCCGTCGGCGATCGACGATGCCGAGATGGGCGTGACTCATGTCGTGCGCGGCGAGGATCATGTGTCGAACACCGCGCTCCAGTTGCAGATGTTCGCGGCGCTGGGCGTGACGCCGCCGCGGTTTGCGCATGAGGCGTTGCTGACGGGCGCAGAGGGGAAGCTGTCGAAGCGGCTCGGCTCGCTCGGCGTCGATCATTTCCGCGAGGTCGGGATCGAGCCGCAGGCGGTGCGTGCGCTGCTGGCGCGGATCGGGACGAGCGACCCGGTCGAGCCGATCGCCGACGCAGCGCCGCTGATCGCCGGGTTCGACTTTGTGCGGTTCGGGCGAGCACCGGCGCGGTTCGACGAGGCGGAACTGGCGGCGCTGAACGCGCGGATCCTGCATGCGCTGCCCTATGAGGCGGTGGCCGGGCGGTTGCCTGAGGGCATGGATGTGGCAGCGTGGGAAGCGGTGCGGCCGAATCTGGTGACGCTGGCCGATGCTGCGGATTGGTGGGGGTGATCGAGGGACCGATCGCGGTCGAGGGCGATGTGGAGGCGGAGTATCTCGATCAGGCGCTGGCCGCGGCGGGGGAGATCGACTGGTCGAGCGACCCCTGGCATGCGCTGACCGCGCGGTTGAAGGCGGAGACGGGGCGGAAGGGCAAGGCGCTGTTCCTGCCGTTGCGGCGCGCGCTGACGGGCCGTGATCATGGCCCGGACATGGCGGCACTGCTGCCGCTGATCGGGCGCGAGCGGGCTTTGGAGCGACTCGCGGCGCGGTGATGTCGCGTTGCGGGATGGCGTTCCGCCCCAAGCATGTTCTCCCGCGAAGGCGGGAGTCCAGTCTGGGCTCCCGCCTTCGCGGGAGAACAAGAAGGGGCGGGCCGGCGGTCGGTCCAATCGCAACGGACTCTTTTGTCGGCAGCCGAGAGAAGCGCCAACCGTACTCCAGCACCACCCCGGCGAAGGCCGGGGCCCAGTTGGAAAGGTCGCAGTAACGAAGTGCCGGCCTCAGTTAGCAACGTCCCCAACTGGGCCCCGGCCTCCGCCGGGTGTTGGATGTTTCGACTAGGGGCGCAACTGGCCAAACCGGAACGTCAAACCTGTCGCCGTGTCCGCCGTGTCCCCCGTGTCCCCCGTGTCGCGAACTTCACTGGCGCCGATCAGTTAGCGGCGCCTCATAACCTTACCCTCCTCCCGAACCCCTTGCCCCTCGCATGTAATGATGTACCATCGCAAACGGTGGTACCTATCTCGCCGCCAGCCTCGAGGAGAAACAGGGAGACGGAAAATGTACGCGGATCGACCAAACCGGACGGGCGGATTCAATCCCGGGAGCCTCGGCGTCGCGCTGGGCATCAACTGCGCGGTGATCGGAGCCTTGTTCTTTGCAGCACCGAACGTGCTGCCGTTCGTGCCCGACAAGCCACTCATAACCTATGTGCCGTACACCGCGCCCCCGCCGCCCGAGGTGGCGCCACCCCAGGATCCGCTGATCCGTCAGCAACCGCGCCCCGCCCCGCGTCCCGACGCACCTGTTCCGCAGGTGCCGACGCCCTCGGACACCGTGTTCACGGTCGTTCCCGACCCCCTCCCCTACACCCCGCCGATCGGAATCGAAGGCACCGGTACCGGCACGGTGGCGGTCGACCCGCCGAAGCCTGCCCCCGTATTCGTCCAGCCCGGCATCGACCCGCGCTATGCCGCCGACTTCCAGCCGGGCTATCCGTCCGAGGAACGCCGCGCCGAACGCGAGGGCAAGGTCGTGGTGCGCGTGCTCGTCGGCACCGATGGCCGGGTGAAGCAGGTCGAGCGGGTCAGCGCGACCACCGACGCCTTCTACCGCGCGACGCTGGACCGGGCGCTGGCGAGGTGGCGGTTCAAGCCCGCGACGCGCGACGGCGTTCCGGTCGAGGCGTGGCGATCGATGTCGCTGACGTTTGTCTTGCAGAACTGAACTTAGTGTCTTGCAGAACTGAACCTTAAGGGTACGGGGCTGGCCTCGCCGGTCCCGCACCCCTATCTTGCGCCGCATGGGCCTTTTCAGTCGCTTCTCACCGATCGTCGCCTATCGCGACCTGCGGCTCTTCCTGAGCCAGCGCCAGCCGTACGAGTTGATCTTTCTCGTAGCGGCGCTCGGCGTCACCAGCTTCCTGATCTACGCGTTCATGAAGGATTCTGTACGTCGAGCAGGAATACCGTCCGAAGATCATCTATGTCGAGCAATGGCCCGCGGATCGCACCGATGCGCAGATCATCGCGCAGCAGAAGATCGACGCGCCGATCAAGGCCAAGGCGCTCGCCGAGCAGAAGGCCCGCGAGGACGCACAGCGCGCCGCGTTCAAGCGGCTGGACGACAAGCTCAAGGCGATGGGGATCTGACCGACTCGCGCTGGATGGGGGCTGCACTGACGCTCGCAGAGCGTAGTCGCGGCAGGACGGCGCCCAACCCCAATGTCGGGTGCGTGATCGTCGCCGATGGCCGCGTCGTCGGGCGTGGCTGGACGCAGGCGGGGGCCGTCCGCATGCCGAAGCGATGGCGCTGGCGGAGGCTGGCGCGAAAGCTCGGGGCGCTACGGCCTACGTCACGCTTGAGCCGTGTGCGCACCAACCGCCGCGCGGCCCCGCGTGCAGCGACCTGCTGATCGGATCGGGGGTCGCGGGCGTCGTTGCGGCGATCGAGGATCCCGATGCACGGACGGCTGGCCAAGGCCTTGCCCGGCTTCAGGCGGCGGGGATTGCCATCACGCGCGGCACTCGCGCGAACGAAGCTCGCCGCTCGATGGCCGGGTTCCTTACGCGGCAGGCGGTCGGTCGCCCCCATGTCACCCTGAAGCTTGCGACATCGCTAGACGGCTGTATCGCGATGGCGGACGGATCGAGCCGCTGGATCACCGGCCCGCAGGCGCGTGCGCACGCACATCTGGAGCGGAGTCGGCACGAAGCGATCCTCGTCGGGCGCGGCACGCTCGAGGCCGATGCACCGCGACTCGACGTGCGGTTGCCGGGATTGGACGGTCGCGCGCCACGGCGTGTACTTTTATCCTCGACCATCGACGAGTTGCCCGGCTGGAGCGCAATCCTCCCCTGCCGCCATCGCCACCCTCCCCGATATCGACCACATCCTGGTCGAAGGCGGCGCTGCCGTAGCGTCGGCGTTCCTGGCGGCCGATCTGGTCGACCGGCTCCTCCTCTACCGCGCACCGATCCTGATCGGCCGCGGCAAGCACGCACTCCGCGACATCGGCCTCGCCGACCTGGCCGAAGCGCACCAACGCTGGACACAGGTCGATGCGCGGCAACTTGGCATGGACCGGCTCGAGGTCTACGAGCGCGAACGAAACGAGGCATAATGTTCACCGGAATCGTCACCGACATCGGCACCGTTACGCGAGTGGAGTCGCCCGGCGACACGCGCGTGGTCGTCAGCACCGCCTATGATACCGCCACCGTCGATCTCGGCGCGTCGATCTCCTGCTCGGGCGTCTGCCTGACCGTCGTCGATAAAGGCCCGAACTGGTTCGCGGTCGACGTCTCCGGCGAGACGATCAGTCGCACCGCCAAGGACCAGTGGACCGAAGGCCGGAAGTTCAACCTCGAACGCGCGATGAAGCTCGGCGACGAGCTCGGCGGCCATATCGTCACGGGGCATGTCGACGGCCTCGGCACCGTCGTCGCGGTGTCGGAAGAAGGCGGATCGCACCGCGTCACCGTCCGCGCCGGCGCCGACATAGCCCCGTTCATCGCGCCCAAGGGGTCGGTGACGGTCGACGGCGTCTCGCTCACCGTGAACACCGTTCAAGATATCGATGGAGAGGTCGAATTCGGTCTCAACATCATCCCGCATACCTGGAGCGTCACCACGCTCGGTACGATCCACGTGGAACAGTCGGTCAACATCGAGATCGACGTCCTCGCCCGCTATCTCCAACGCATGGAACATTACCGTGTCAAAGCCAGCTGAACGTACCGCCGAACTGGGGCGCCTGAAGCACGGCTATCTGTCGTCGCCGGAAGAGATCATCGACGAAGCGCGTAACGGCCGGATGTTCATCCTGGTCGACGACGAGGATCGCGAGAACGAGGGCGACCTCGTCATCCCTGCGCAGATGGCTACCCCCGAGAAGATCAACTTCATGGCCAAATACGGCCGCGGCCTGATCTGCCTCGCGCTGACCAGGGATCGCACCGAGGAACTCGGGCTCGAGCTGATGAGCCGCAACAACGGCACCCGGCACGAAACCGCGTTCACCGTCTCGATCGAGGCGCTCGAAGGCGTGACGACCGGCATCTCGGCCGCGGATCGCGCGCGGACCATCGCGGTGGCGGTCGATGCGACCAAGGGCAAGTCGGACATCGTCACGCCCGGCCACGTCTTCCCGCTGGTCGCGCGCGACGGCGGCGTGCTGATCCGCGCCGGCCATACCGAGGCGGCGGTCGACGTCGCGCGGCTCGCCGGGCTCAACCCCTCGGGCGTGATCTGCGAGATCATGAACGAGGACGGCACGATGGCGCGGATGGACGACCTCGTCACATTCGCGCAGTTCCACAACGTCAAGATCGGCACGATCCGCGACCTGATCGCCTATCGCCGCCGCTACGACCACCTCGTCGAGAAGCGTGCGGAAGCGAAGTTCACCTCTGAATGGGGTGGCGACTGGACCGCGCTGACGTTCTGGAACAAGGCGACCGGCACCGAGCAGGTCGCGCTGGTCAAGGGCAAAATCGATCCCGCCAAGCCGACACTGGTCCGCATGCACGCGCTGTCGCCGTTCGCGGATATCTTCGGCGAATCCGGCGATCGTGGCCGTATCCTCGCACGCTCGATGCAGATGATCGCGGATGAAGGCGCCGGCGTGATCGTCGTCATCAACCGTCCGCGCAGCAACACCTTCACCTCCGCGGTGATGAAGAAGGCCGGCGCGGAGATCACGCCGGACATGGAGGAACTGCGCGATTACGGCGTCGGCGCGATGATCCTGACCGAACTCGGCGTGCACGACATGGTGCTGATCACCAACACGCACCACACGTTGGTCGGGCTCGACGGCTACGGCCTGTCGATCGTCGGCGAGCGGCGCATCGCGTCCCTGGATATCGAAAAGAGCAACTAATGGCCCATCTCCTCATCGTCGAAGCCCGCTTCTACGATCACCTCAACGACCTTCTCATCGAAGGCGCGAAGGCGGCGATCGAAGCCGCCGGCCACACGCACGAGACGATCACCGTGCCCGGCGCGCTCGAAGTCCCCGGTGCGATCGCGCTGGCGGCCGAGAGCGAGACGTTCGACGCGTATGTCGCATTGGGAGTCGTGATCCGCGGCGAAACCTATCATTTCGAGATCGTCGCGGGCGAAAGCGCGCGCGGCATCATGCAGCTGACGATGGACGGCCTTGCGATCGGCAACGGCATCCTGACCACCGAGAACGAAGCGCAAGCGCTGACCGCGCGCGTCCGACCGAGGGCGACAAGGGCGGCGGCGCGGCAAACGCGGCGCTGGCGATGCTGGCGCTGAAGGACCGCTTCCTCGCGTGAGATGCGCGCATGGGTGAAGTGATCAACCTGCGGCTTGCGCGGAAGCAGCGGGCGCGGGCCGAGGCGGCGGTGCGGGCGGACCAGAACCGGCGGATGTTCGGGCGAACGGCGGCGGAGAAGGCGGCCGAGGCGGCTGTAAAGGCTCGGGTGGACGGGACGCTGGATGGTGCCTGGCTCGACAGTCCCACATCTGGCGATCGCTCGGAATAACCTTGCCCTCACCCTTCCCACGTCCAAGTGTCACCCGCGGGCCTCCTCGCAGACGCGAAACCTTCAATCCTCCCCGCCAGGGGAGGTGGCGCCGAAGGCGACGGAGGGGGAGGACACGGAACTTCGGTGACACCTTACCTCCCCTCCGTCAGGCAAGAGCCTGCCACCTCCCCCTGGCGGGGGAGGATCGTGAAGTCGTGCGGCACCATGCCCTCCCTTGTTCTCACGCGAAGGCGGGAGGCCAGTCTGGATCCCGCCTTCGCGCGGAAACAAATCTTAGGTAGCTGCCGACAACCACACCCTCCGCTGCCATCAGCAGGAACGTCCCGCGCGCCGCGCCGTTATGCCCCGTAACAAAGGGGCGATCATGATTTCGGATGCGAACGCGACGTTGCTCGCCAAACTCGGCTTCGCCGCGCGCGGGGTGGTCTATATTCTCGTCGGCTGGTTCGCGGTCGACGCGGCGCTGCATGGCGGCAAGATCGCCGACAATCAGGGCGCGATCGGGTCGATGGCCGACGGACCGCTCGGGCCATTGCTGCTGGCCATCGTCGCAGCGGGTCTGCTCGGCTACGCGGTCTGGCGGCTCACCGAGGCCGCCGCCAATCCCGAGGGAATCGGCAGCGACATCAAGGGCAGCCTCAAGCGCATCGGCCACCTCGTCAGCGGGATCGCGCATCTGATCCTCGCCTGGACCGCCGCCAAGCTCGCCATGAAAACCGGATCGCGCGATGCCGCCGTCTCACCCGGCGACGAGAGCGCACGCGACTGGACCGCGCTCCTGCTCGACCAGCCGGCCGGACGCCTTCTGGTCGGCGCAGTCGCGGTCGGCGTGCTGGTCGCCGCGTTCCAGCAGGCGCAAAAGGCATGGCGCGGGGACTTCATCCATGACCTCCGCGGCGACGCCCCGCGCCCGGTTACGTCTGCACGATGGGCCGGATCGGCTACGGCGCGCGCGCGCTGGTGTTCCTGATCGTTGCCGGACTGTTCGGACTGGCGGCCTGGACCGCACATGCGAGCGACGCGGGCGGCGTGGCGGAGGCGCTGGAGCGGCTGCAGTCGCAACCGGGCGGCAAGTGGCTGCTCGTGCTGACCGGAATCGGGCTGGCGCTGTTCGGTGCGTACAGCCTGATCGAGGCACGCTTCCGCCGGCTCCATGTCGACCTTCCCGGGACCGACTGAACCGAAGGGCCACGTATCGTGAAGGCATATCGTTAAGATGCCGATGGTAGCGGACGGCGGCATGTACACGATCAGCTTCGACTCCCCGACCAAGACGCTCACCATCGTCACCGAGGGGTTCTGGTCGGTCGCGACGACCGCGGCGTTTTCCGCGGAACTGCTCGCGCGGGGCACCGCCGCGCGGCTGTATCACGGCCGGTTCGTCGTGCTCGCCGACCTGCGCAAGGCGGCGATCCAGCCGTTGAAGGTCATCGATGCACTCGAAGCGATGATGCCCAAGGCGCTGAAGGTTACGTCGGCGCCGATCGCCGCGGTGGTCGCGTCGCATCTGGCGAAGCTCCAGACCGAACGTTACCTGAAGGCGGAGAATTGCCGCACGTTCCTCGATATCGACGAGGCGAAGGCGTGGCTCGCGGACGACGGGCCCGCCGCCTGACGGGGTTCAGTCCTGGGTGCGGTCTCCAGCAACGCCGCCTCAACCTCTTCGATCGTGATTCCGAACGCGCCGGCGAGCCCCGACACCGACGCGCCGCGATCGGCGAGCGTGCGGATGCGGGCGGTATCGACGATCGTCTTGTAGCTGCGCGTATCGCGGTCGGTCTTCGATTCCTCGCCGCTGCGGGCGAGCGCGCCCGAGCGGCGGCGTTTGGAAATCTTCAGCGCCTCGACGTCGTTGGTCGGCGGTGCATCGAGCCGCGCCTTGATCCGCTGATCCTCCTCGATACGCCGGCTTTCGCGGGCGCGTTCGCGTTTCTGGGATTGGCGGTCACGCTCGGCGGCGCGCGATTCGGATCGCTGTTCCGCGGCGGCTAACCGTTCCTTGGCGCGCTGTTCGCGGCCGTTGGCGCGCTCCTCCGCGCGTTTTGCGGCTCGGTCGGCGGCGCCGGGCATGAGCGGCCCTGTTCCCCTGCCGCCGCTCGGCCAGCCGTCGGTCATTGCATTTCCTGTCGTCACCGATGCGCCCCTGCGGCGCGGAAGCGCGCTGCTAGGCGATGGGGGCACCGGTGACTAGGGCAAGGATCACGTTGAAGAGCGACTAACCGGCCTCCGTCATGCCGGGCTTGTTCCGGCATCCACCGTTCCGCAAGATCGAGAGGATCGATCGTGCGGAACAGTGGACCCCGGAACAAGCCCGGGGTGACGGAGTGGTTCGGGCGATCCTCGCGGACCAACGCTGGACGTCGATCCGTCTATCAAAGGTTACGCGTTCGCAGTCTCGAGCGCGGGGTAGTCGATGTACCCCTCGGGGCCCTGGCTGTACCACGTCTTCGCGTCGTCCTTCGCCAGCGGCGCACCGGCGCGCAGGCGCTCCGGCAGGTCCGGGTTGGCGATGAACGGACGACCGAAGCTGATTGCGTCGGCATCACCCTTGTCGAGTTCGGCCTGCGCCTTTTCCAGCGTGTCATAGTCCGAGTTCACGACCAGCACGCCCTTGAAGACCTTCCGGATCGCCGGGCTGAGCTTTGGCACGTCAGTACGGCCAAAGGTGCCATCGGGGCCCGGCTCACGCAGCTCGAGGAACGCGATCCTCAGGTCGGACAGAGCCTTTGCGGCGGCGGTGAACAGCGGCTCGGGGTTGCTGTCGTCGACACCCTGCGAATCGCCGTTGGGCGACAGGCGGACGCTGACGCGATCTGCACCCGCGACCGAGATCACGCGCTCGGCGACTTCGCGGAGCAGGCGGACGCGGTTCTCGATCGAGCCACCGTACTCGTCAGTACGCAGATTGGCGTTATCGCGCAGGAACTGGTCGATCAGATAGCCATTCGCCGCATGGATCTGCACGCCGTCGAAGCCGGCCGCCAGCGCGTTCTTCGTCGCCAGCTCATAATCGTTCAGCAGGCGCGGAATCTCGTTCAGTTCAAGCGGACGCGCGACCTCGAAGTCCTGCTTGCCCTCGAACGTGTGTGCCTGGCCCTCGGTCGCGGTTGCCGACGACGAGACCGGCTGGCCGCCGATCACCGACGAATGGACCTGGCGCCCCATGTGCCACAGCTGCGCGACGATCCGGCCGCCGGCGGCGTGGACCGAGTCGGTGACGGGCTTCCAGGCGGCGACCTGCGCATCGGTCCACAGACCCGGCGCGAACGGCCAGCCAAGGCCTTCGCGGCTGATGCCGGTGGCCTCCGAGATGATCAGGCCGGCGCTCGCCCGCTGCGTATAATACTCGACCATCATGTCGGTCGGCACGGCATCCCTGTCGGCACGCCCACGGGTGAGCGGCGCCATGAGGATGCGGTTCGGCGCGTCGACGGCACCAAGGGTAATCGGATCGAATAGGCTAGGCATGGAAGCTCCTTATTGGCCTGACGGGCGGAAGATAGGAGGCTACAGGGCGGCATGCATCGCCCCGACCCGCAAAGATTATCTAGCGCGCCCGATACGCCGCGCGGTTTGACGACGGAGGCGAACAGTGTCGCCGCGCCGGGCCTGATCGCGTTCGCGGCGCTGGTGGTGGCGAACGTCGCACTCGCATTCGGGCCGTGGTTCGTTCGCGCGACCGAAGTCGGGCCGGTGGCGGCGGGGTTCTGGCGGCTCACGCTGGCGGTGCCGTTCCTGGTCGTGCTCGCGGTCCAGCAGGGCGCGCGACCGAGGCGGCTCGGGTGGAAGCTGTGGGCCGGGCTGCTAGCGGGCGGGGTGTGCTTCGCGGCCGATCTCGGCACGTGGCATCTCGGGATCCTGCGAACCACGCTCGCCAATGCGACATTGTTCGGCAATGTCGCGACGCTGATCTTCCCGATCTATGGCTTCCTGATCGTGCGAAGCTGGCCGACGCGGACGCAAGGGTTTGCATTGGCGTTGGCGGCGGCGGGCGGCGCATTGCTGCTCGGGCGGTCGTATCAGCTCGATGCGAAGAACCTCGCGGGCGATCTGTTCTGCCTGCTCGCGGGGCTGCTTTACACCGTCTATTTCATCCTGATGGCGCGCGCCCGGGCGACGCTCGCCCCGATATCCGCGCTGACGCTGTCGACGCTTGCAGGCATCGTGCCACTACTGATCTTCGCGCTGGCGATGGGCGAGCGCGTTTTGCCGACGCACTGGGGGCCGCTGATCGGGCTCGCTCTGTGCAGCCAGGTGATCGGCCAGGGCCTGATGATCTATGCGCTCGGTCGCTTCCCGCCGCTGGTGATCGGGATCGCGTTGCTGATCCAGCCGGTGGTGGCGGGGCTGGTCGGCTGGCTGGTGTACGGCGAGCGGCTCGGCACGGCGGATCTGGTCGGCGTTGTGATGGTCGCGGTCGCGCTGGTGCTCGTCCGCCAAGGACCCGGCCCCGAAGCGTTACCTCTTGAAGACGCGCTTGATACGCCTGATCTGGAACGGCAGGAGACGGTATGACCCAGGACCTTACGCTCGACGAAATCCGCGCACTTCTGGCGCCCGGCATCGCTTCCAACGCGGCGTTCGACGGCTGGAGCGACGCCGCGCGCGACATGGCCGCGGAAGCCGAGGAATCGACACCGACGTCGCCGCACTGGCGTTCAAGGACGGACCGGTCGACATGATCGACGCATGGTTCGCGCATATCGACGGCGTGATGCTGGCTGCCGTGCCGCCGGAGCGGCTGGCGCTGATGAAGATCCGCGAGAAGATCACCGCATTGGTCGAGGCGCGACTCGATGCGACGTCGATCGATCGCGAATCGCTGCGCCGTGCGGTGGCGATCCTCGCGCTCCCGCAGGATCTGGCGAAGGCGACGCGGCTCGGCTGGCGGACGGTCGATACGATCTGGCGCGCGGCCGGCGACGTCTCGACGGATTATAATTACTATACCAAGCGGACGATCCTGCTCGGCGTGTACGCGTCGACGATCACGGTGTTCCTCGACGACGAGAGCGAGAGCCTGGCCGAAACGCGCGCGTTCCTGGGTCGCCGCATCAACGGGATCATGCAGTTCGAAAAGGCCAAGGCCGGTTTCCTTAAGCGAACCGAGCACGGTTTCAGCCTGTCGCGATCTGTTGGTCGCCTGCGCTATCCGATGACCTGAGGGTTTGAGCGCGGACGTCTCCCAAACTTCGTCATCCTGGGCGCGACCCAGGACCCAGAGCGACGAACGCCGTCCTGTTTGGCTCTGGGTCCTGACTTTCGTCAGGATGACGGGGCGTTAGCGGTCGGCCGAGCCGCTTAGGGCTTCCCTTCCGCGAGCGTTACTGATAATCAGTCGCATCATGGACACTCGCCTCGATCGTTCCGTCAGCCTCGAAACCCTGCCGCGCAAGCAGCACGCGATTGTTGCGGCAATCGAGTGGGCGCGCCTTGCAGGGCCGGAAGCACGTCGTCTGCGCGAGCTGGGCTTCGACGAGGGTGTTGATGTCGAGGTGCTGCACCGTGCGACGCTCGGCCAAGGCCCGATCGCCTGCCGGATCGGCCGCATGACCGTCGCGCTCCGCCGCGCCGTCGCAGGTGCGATCCAGGTTTCTCCCATGCCTGCCGCGGCCGAATAATCCTTTAGAATGAACGCAGCACCGCTGGTTGCGCTGGTCGGCAATCCCAATGCCGGCAAGAGCGCGCTGTTCAACGCGCTCACCGGTGCGCGGCAGAAGGTCGGCAATTATCCGGGCGTGACGGTCGAGCGGAAGGTCGGGCGGCTGATGCTCGACGACGGGCGACCGATCGAACTGGTCGACCTGCCCGGCGCGTACAGTCTCGAACCCTCCTCCCCGATGAGCGTGTCACGCGCGACGTCGTC
Source organism: Sphingomonas sp. AC411 (assembly GCF_979253035.1). NCBI lineage: Bacteria > Pseudomonadati > Pseudomonadota > Alphaproteobacteria > Sphingomonadales > Sphingomonadaceae > Sphingomonas > Sphingomonas sp. AC411. Next base: position 2,965,482 of record NZ_CEEDAQ010000001.1, read on the forward strand.
ACCGGCACGCAGGACGGCGAGCGCCTGCCCGACGCACTGGTCGTGGTCGTCGACGCCGCCAATCTCGACAACCATCTGCGCTTCACGCTCCAGCTGATCGCGCTCGGCCTGCCGGTGGTGGTCGCGCTCAACATGGTCGATCTCGCCGAGCGCGACGGGCTGAAGCTCGACCCCAAAGTGCTGGAACGCGAACTCGGCGTGCCGGTGATCCCGACCGTCGCGGTGCGCAAGCGTGGCCTTGACGAACTCAAGGCCGCGCTGTCCGGCATCGTCGTCAACGGCCCGATGCGCCTCCGGAAGTCTGACGGAAGCGTGCAGGACGACATCGTCACGCTCCAGCGCCGCGCGCGCGCGATCGCCACGTCGGCGACCGTGTCCGAAACGACCGTGCGGCGCTGGACGCACATGCTCGACGCGGTCGCGCTGCACCCCGTCGCGGGGCCGATCCTGCTGCTGGCGATCATGTTCCTGATGTTCCAGGCGGTGTTCAGCTGGGCACAGCCGTTCATGGACGCGATCGATGCGGGCTTCACCGCGTTGCAGGCGTTCCTGACTGCCGAACTGCCCGATCTGCTGCTCCGCTCGCTGCTGGTCGACGGCGTGATCGCCGGCGTCGGCGCGGTGATCGTGTTCCTGCCGCAGATCCTGATCCTGTTCCTCTTCATCCTCGTGCTCGAGGCGAGCGGCTACATGGTCCGCGCGGCGTTCCTGATGGACCGGGTCATGGCCAGCGTCGGGCTGTCGGGCCGCGCGTTCATCCCTTTACTGTCGAGCTTCGCGTGCGCGATTCCAGGCATCATGGCGACGCGGACGATCGACGACGAGAAGGACCGCCTGACCACGATCCTGATCGCGCCGCTGATGACGTGCTCGGCGCGCCTGCCAGTCTACACGCTGATCATCGGCGCGTTCATCCCCAACACGCAGGTGCTGCCGTTCGTCGGGTTGCAGGGGCTGGTGATGCTCGGGCTGTACGTGATGGGCATCGTCGGCGCGTTCGTCGCCGCGCTGGTGCTGCGCCGGACGGTGACCAAGGGCGTGTCGTCGGGCTTCATGATGGAGATGCCGAAATACCAGTGGCCGCAATGGCGCGATGTCGGCATCGGCCTGTGGAGCCGCGCGCAGATCTTCCTGAAGCGCGCCGGCGGCATCATCTTGGTCTCGACCGTGATCCTGTGGGTAATGCTGAGCTTCCCAAGCCACCCGAGCAGCCAGCGGGCGCACCGAAGATTTCGGCGGTCGATTACTCGGTCGCCGGGCGTATCGCCAATGGCATCGCGCCGGTGTTCGCACCGATCGGCTTCAACCGCGACATCGTCCTCGCGCTGATCCCGGCGATGGCCGCGCGCGAAGTCGCGGTCGCAGCGATCGGCACGGTCTATGCGATCGACGATCCCGACAGCAATCAGGGCGGCAAGGCGATGGTCGAGAACCTGCGCGGCCGCTGGAGCCTGCCGACCGCGCTCGCCTTCCTGATGTGGTTCGTGTTCGCGCCGCAGTGCATTTCGACCATCGCCGTCACCCGTCGCGAGACCAACGGCTGGAAATGGCCCGCGTTCATGGTTGGCTATTTGTTCGCCGCCGCCTACATCATGGCTGGCATTACATACTGGCTGGCGGTGTTCGCCGGCCTCTGAGGGGCATCATGGCAGGCAGCGTCAACAAGGTCATCATCGTCGGCAATCTGGGTCGCGACCCGGAGAGCAAGGCGTTCCAGAACGGCGGCAAGGTCGTCAACCTGCGCATCGCGACGTCCGAGTCCTGGAAGGACAAGATGTCGGGCGAGCGCAAGGAAAAGACCGAATGGCATTCGGTCGCGATCTTCAACGAAGGTCTGGCGAACGTCGCCGAGAAGTATCTGCGCAAGGGCTCGAAGGTGTATATCGAGGGCGCGCTCCAGACCCGGAAGTGGCAGGACGCGCAGGGCCAGGACAAATATTCGACCGAGATCGTGCTGCAGGGCTTCAACAGCGTGCTGACGATGCTCGACGGTCCTAACGGCGGCCAGGGCGGCGGCGCGGGCGGCGGTGGTGGTAGCCGCGGCGGTGGCGACGACTGGGCCGGCGGCGGTGGCGGCAACGACTTCGGCGGTGGTTCGTCGGGTGGTGGCGGCGGTTACGGCGGCGGTGGCAGCCGTGGCGGCGGCGCGCCCTCGGGCGGCGGTGGCGGTGCGCGCGGTGGCAGCTTCGGCCAGACCGGCGGCTTCTCGGACGATCTCGACGACGACGTGCCGTTCTGATCTCCGTGACGGCGCTGACGTCTCTACCGCCGACCACCACGTTCGACGAGGTCGCACGCGCGCGCGTAATTGCGTCCTACGACGTGGCGGGCGCGCGCGCGAAGGGCCAGTTGGACGACATCGTGTCGTTCGCGGCCGAGCTTTGCGGCGCGCCGGTCGCGCTGCTGAGCTTGGTCGAGGAAGAGTATCAGCGTTTCCTGTCGCGCACCGGCACCGATCTGGAGCAGACCCCGCGCAGCATGTCGTTCTGCGCGCACGCGATGCACCATCACGAGGTGATGGAAGTGCCCGACGCGCAGGAGGACCCGCGCTTCGTCGACAACGCGCTGGTGACCGGGCCGCCTTATGTGCGGTTTTACGCGGGTGCGCCGCTGGTCTCCAGCGAAGGCGTGCCGCTCGGCGCGCTGTGCGTGCTGGCGCCCGATCCGCGCGAGGGGCTGAACCGGTTCCAGCGCGACGGGATGACCTTGCTCGCGAAGGCCGCGATGGGCCGGCTCGACGATCGCCGCACCGCGCGCGAGCAGGCGATGGCCGAGGCCGAGGCGCGTCGTACGCTCGAGGCGAGCGACCTGAAGTTCCGCACGCTCGCCGACACCATGCCGCAGATGGTGTGGTCGACGCTGCCCGACGGCTTCCACGATTATTTCAACGCCCGCTGGTACGAATTTACCGGCACGCCCGTGGGGACGACCGACGGCGAGGGCTGGAACGACATGTTCCACCCCGAGGATCAGGATCGTGCCTGGGCGCTGTGGCGTCACTCGCTCGACACGGGCGAGCCGTACAATATCGAATACCGGCTGCGGCATTTCGACGGCACCTATCGCTGGGTACTCGGCCGCGCGCTGCCGGTGCGCGACGAAAGCGGTGCGATCCAGCGCTGGTTCGGGACGTGCACCGACATCCACGAACAAAAGCTCGCCTATGAAGAGCGCGAGGTCATCAGCCAGGAACTGAGCCACCGCATCAAGAACATCTTCGCGGTAATCGCCGGGCTGATCGCGTTCGCCGCACGCGGCAAACCCGAATTCGCCGGCATCGCGACCGACCTGCGCCACCGCATTACCGCACTCGGCCGCGCGCACGACTTCGTCCGGCCCCATAGCGCCAACTCACGCCCCTCCGCGGCGCAGAACAGCCTGCACGGCCTGTTGCAGGAGCTGTTCGAGCCGTATCAGCGCGTCGATGGCATCCGCGTGATCGTATCGGGCGACGACGTGGCGATCGACGATCGCTCCGCCACGCCGCTGGCGCTGTTGTTCCACGAGCTGGCGACCAACGCGACCAAATATGGCGGGCTCGCCACCGAACTGGGCACCGTCCGGATCGCCGTAGCTGCAAGCGACGACACGGTAACGCTGACCTGGAGCGAGGACGGTGGGCCCGTCGTGATCGAACCGACGACGCCAGCCGGGTTCGGTACGCAGCTCATCGAGATGAGTGCCGTGCGTCAACTGGGTGGCAAGATCGAGCGCATTTGGAACGACTCGGGCCTGACCGTCGTGCTCGATATCCCGAAGGCCGCGTTCAGCCGCTAGACGATCCGGATGACGTCGTCGTTGATCGCCGGCTGCTCGTCGCAGGCGAGCGCGGCCGCAGCCAGAATCGCCGCGTCGCTGAACGGCTTGCGAATATAGCCGAGGCATTCCGCATCGCCGATCTGCGCGGGATTGGCGGTGACGAACACGACCTTGACGCCGTATTCGTCCGACATGCGCTTGGCGATCTCGGGCCCGGTCGCGCCATCGCGCAGATTGATATCGACGAACGCGAAGCTGCACCCGGGCGCCGCCGCGATCGCGCTCTCGCGATCAGCCGCGATCCCTGCGACGCCGTAGCCGGCATCGGTGAGGATTCTCTCGAGGTCGAGTGCGACGAAAATCTCGTCTTCGACAATGAGGGCGGTCTTGGTCATCGGCGTGTTAACCGGTCGCCGACCGATCGGTTCCGTGGCGATACTGATCTCGATCAGTATTCGGCGACATAATATTACATTTATCGCTGGATCATTACCGCCGCAGCAGGAAAACCGCGTGCTCGGCCAGCAGATTGGCGCCCCCGCGCCTGTCCGCTTGTCACCGGACAGGAACCAGGCGTCCTCGACGATGATCCCGCGCGCCTTAACGAAGGCGCGGAAATCGTCGATCGTGACGTGGTGGATATTCGGCGTGTCGTACCAGCTCTCGGGCAATTGCCGCGTCACCGGCATGCGACCACCCCAGAGGAGCGACAGCCGCACGCGCCAGTGGGCGAAATTAGGAAAGCTGACGAACGCGCGCCGACCGATCCGCAACAGGTGATCGAGCACGAGGTCGGGCGCGCGTGCGGTCTGTAGCGTCTGGCTGAGGATCGCGTAATCGAAGCTGCCATCGGGATAGCCGGCGAGGTCGATATCCGCATCGCCCTGGATCACCGAAAGCCCGCGCGCGACCGCGGAAGCGACGTTGTGCGCATCGATCTCCAGTCCGCGCGCATCGACGTCGCGGGTGTCGCGGAGTGCCGCCATCAGCGCACCGTCGCCACAGCCGATATCGAGCACGCGACTGCCTTGCGCGACGTTCTCGGCGATGACGGCGAGGTCGGTCCGTAAGGTCATGGTGCGGTCCGTAATTGCTCGGCGAGGCCGGGGCGAGCCGTTCCATGTAGCGATCGGCGCGGACCAGCGGATGAAAGCCGAGGCCAGCATAGACACTGTGCGCGTCGGCGGTAACGAGGCCGATCCGCCGCAGCCCGGCGAACGATGGATGATCCAGGAACCAACTCACCATACGCCGCCCGAGCCCCTGCCCGCGCACGGACTCCTCGACCCAGACGTCGGCGAGCCACGCGAAGGTCGCATGATCGGTAATCATCCGCGCAAACCCGACTTGCGCGTCGTCCCGATACGCCCCGAGGCAGTGCGAGCCGGCGATCGCGCGCTTGACCAGATCGCGTTCGATTCCCGGCGACCAATAGCTGCTTGCCAGCCAGCCATGGATGCGGTCGATCTGCAACCGACTCGGGTCGTCCGAAAGGATGATCGTCATCGCCCTGCCCTCAGGAAACCGTCGACGACCCGGTTGAGATCGGGCGCCTCGAGCAGGAATGCGTCGTGGCCGTAGGGGCTCGACAGCTCGACGAAGCTGACCGGCGCGCCGGCTGCGTTCAGCGCCTGGACGATCGCGCGCGACTCGGCAGTCGGGTACAGCCAGTCGGTGTCGAAGCTGACGAGACAGAACCGCGATTTGGTCGCGCGGAACGCGTTGGCGAGCAGCCCGCCATGCTCCTCGGCGAGATCGAAATAATCCATCGCCCGCGTGATGTAGAGATACGAGTTCGCATCGAACCGGTCGGTGAAGGCGAGCCCCTGGTGGCGCAGATAGCTCTCGACCTGGAAATCGGCATCGAACCCGAACGATTTCGCATCGCGCGCCTGGAGGCGGCGACCGAACTTCTCGGTCAGCCCGGCTTCCGACAGATACGTGATGTGCGCCGCCATTCGGGCGACCGCGAGACCCGCGGTCGGCGCGGCGTCGTCATGATACTCGCCGCCGCGCCAGTTCGGGTCGGCCATCACCGCCTGCCGGCCGACCTCGTGGAAGGCGATGTTCTGCGCGGTATGGCGCGCGGTCGAGGCGATCACGACGCACGCTTTCACGCGGTCGGGGAAGGTCGCGGGCCAGCTCAGCGCCTGCATCCCGCCCATCGATCCGCCGACCACCGCGTGCAGCACCGCGACGCCGAGATGATCGAGCAGCATCGCCTGCGCGCGCACCATGTCGCGGATCGTGATGACCGGGAATCCCATCGCCCACGGCCGCCCGGTCGCCGGATTGATCGTCGCCGGCCCCGACGAGCCCATGCAGCTGCCGAGCACGTTCGCGCAGACGACGAAGTGCCGCGCGGGGTCGATCGGCTTGCCCTCGCCGACCATCCGTGTCCACCAGCCGGGCTTGCCCGTGCGGGGGTGATTGGAGGCGACATGCTGGTCGCCGGTCAGCGCGTGGCAGATGAGGATGGCGTTGGAGGCGTCGGCGTTGAGCGTACCATAGGTCTCGTACGCGATGTCGACCGGCGACAGCAGCACGCCGCCATCGAGCCTGAGCGGTCCCGGCAACGTGACGCGCCGCGCGAGGCCGAAGCGCTGGTCGGTGTCGTGGCCGGTGCTGGGGTCGATGGCAGGCGTGTCGAGCATGCCGCGCGCTACCATAAGCGCCCGCCGTCATGCCAGCGCCGCATCCTCGATCCTCCCCCGCCAGGGGAGGTGGCTGGCGCTTGCCAGACGGAGGGGAGGAAAGGAAAACCGCTGTTGCATCACCCTCCCCTCTGTCGCTTCGCGCCACCTCCCCTGGCGGGGGATTAGCCGAACCGTCCCGTCATCCGTCCCCCTCCTCCGTCATCCTGACGAAAGTCAGGACCCAGGGTAACGAGCGATGACTTCCGTGGCTCTGGGTCCTGACTTTCGTCAGGATGACGGGGAGCGGACGGACTCGATGCCGACCTTGGCCAAACACCATCCCATCCACGCACAAATATTTGCCACCGCGCCACCGCGCCCGCTATGTCCCGCGGCCATGACAAACATCATGCCCGCACCCGCGCCGAAGCCCTGGATCCTGGGGATCGCGCCGTACACGCCCGGTCGCTCGACGACCGACGATGGCCGCACGGTGATCAAGCTGTCGTCGAACGAAAACCCGCTCGGCACCAGCCCCGCGGCCAAGGCCGCGTTCGATGCCGCCGACCGGACGCTGGAACGTTACCCCGACGCCGGCGCGACCGCCCTGCGCGAGGCATTGGCGGCGCATTACGACCTCGATCCGGCACGCGTGATCTACGGCACCGGCTCGGACGAGATCCTGCACTTGGTCGCGGGCGCCTATGCGGGCCCCGGCGATGAGATCATCCACGTCCGCTACGGCTTCGCGGTCTACGAGATCGCGACGCGGCGCGTCGGTGCCGAACCCGTCATCGTCGACGACCGCGACTACGCCACCGACGTCGACGCGATCCTCGCAGCGGTCACCGAACGCACCCGCGTCGTCTTCGTCGCCAATCCAAACAACCCGACCGGCACGTTCACGCCCCGCGCCGAAATCGCGCGCCTGCATGCGGGGTTGCCGAAGTCGGTGCTGCTGGTGCTCGACCAGGCCTATGCCGAATATCTGTCGCCGGAAGAAGACGATGCCGGCCTTGCGCTGGCGATGACCGAGGCGAACGTGCTGGTCACGCGGACCTTCTCGAAGATCCACGGGCTGGCGGCGGAGCGGATCGGCTGGGGCTATGCCTGCGCGCCGATCATCGACGCGATGCACCGCATCCGCGCACCGTTCAACGTGACCACCGCGGGCCAGGCCGCCGCCGTCGCCGCGATCGCCGACACCGCCTTCGTCGAGGCAACGCGCGCGCATAACGATCAGTGGCGCGGCTGGTTCGTCGAGCAGATCGGGCAGATGGGCAATGCCGGGCTTCGTTGCGTACCGTCCAAGGCGAACTTCGTGCTCGTGCTGTTCGAGGGCAAGCTGACCGCCGACGCCGCCTATCACGGGCTGATGGAGGCGGGCTATATCGTCCGCTGGCTGCCGGGCCAGGGCCTGCCGAACGCGTTGCGCATCACCATCGGCACCGAGGACGAAACGCGCGGCGTCACCGCGGCGCTGCGCAATCTGGTCGAAAGCGCCTGATGCTGCCGTTCGCGCGCGTCACGATCATCGGGCTGGGACTGATCGGCTCGTCAGTGGCGCGCGCGGTACGGGAAACGATGCCGACGGTCCGCGTTACCGGCTACGACGCCGACGCCAGCGTGCGCGAAACGGCGGACCGGCTGCAGTTCTGCGACGACGTCGCGGGTTCGGCAGGGGCCGCGGTGATCGACGCCGACCTCGTAATCCTGTGCGTCCCCGTCGGCATCATGGGCGATGTCGCGCGTGAGTTCGCGGCCGAACTCCCGCCGACGCGGTCGTCAGCGACGTCGGCAGCTGCAAGGCCGAGATCGTCCGCGCGCTCACCGAGGCGCTGCCGAACGCGATCGTCATCCCCGCGCATCCGGTCGCCGGCACCGAACGAAGCGGCCCCGAAGCCGGCTTCGCGACACTGTTCCGCCACCGCTGGTGCATCGTCACGCCCCCGAAGGTGCAGACCCGGTCGCGGTTGAGCGCGTTTCCGAATTCTGGCGGCGGCTCGGCGCGCAGGTCGAGACGATGGCACCCGAGCATCACGACCGCGTCCTCGCCGTCACCAGCCATCTGCCGCACCTGATCGCCTATACGATCGTCGGCACGGCCGGTGATCTCGAGGAAGTGACCCAGTCCGAGGTCATCAAATATTCCGCCGGCGGGTTCCGCGATTTCACGCGCATCGCGGCGTCGGACCCGACGATGTGGCGCGACATCTTCCTCAACAACCGCGAGGCGGTGCTGGAGATGTTGCAGCGCTTCTCGGAGGACCTGAGCCATCTCCAGCGCGCGATCCGCTGGGGCGATGGGGATGCGCTGTTCGACCTGTTCACGCGGACTCGGGCGATCCGACGGAGTATCGTCGAGCAGGGGCAGGACGACGACGTGCAGGATTTCGGGCGTACGCACGGCTGAGCTGGAGCCACCGTACCGTTTAGAAGCGCACCTCCCCGGCGGAGGCCGGGCCCAGTTGGTTAGGCCGAAGTAACAGCGCACAACGCACATTAGCGGCGTCGCCCAACTGGGCCCCGGCCTCTGCCGGGGTGACGGCCGAGAGGTGCTCGCGTTCCGACCTAATCCAGCGCGTTCATCGCCGCATGAACCCGCTGCTCGGCCTCTTCACGCGGCAGACCGGGCGGCACCACCTCGCCGAACCGGAAGGTGATCACCCCGGCAGCTTCGGCCCCTTCTTCGGCCACACCAGCCCACTGTCGCACGCGATCGGCACCGTCGGCATCTTCAGCGCGCGATAGAGCCCGGCAAACCCCGGCTTCAATGGCGGATGCTCACCGGGCAAGACGCGCGTCCCCTCGGGAAAGATTAGAATCGATCGGCCCGTCGCCTTCGCCGCGCTTGCTTCGCGCATCATGTTGCGCATCGCTTTGGCCGACGCTTCGCGGTCGACCACGATCGCGCCGTATTTGCGCGCCGCCCAACCCCAGGCAGGGATATCCGCCAGTTCGCGCTTCAGCACGATCGCCGGGCCGTCGAGCAACGCCTGCAACTCGAGCGTCTCGAACATCGCTTGGTGCTTGCAGGCGTAGAAAGCCTGCTCGGTCGGTCGCGTCCCCTCGACGCGGATATGCACGCCCAGGATCACGCGCGCGCACCAGCGATGGAAGCGAGTCCAGATCGTCGAATGCACGATCACCGCGCGCGAGCCGAACAGCGCCGAGATCGGCACGGTCACCACGATCGGCACGGAGATCGTGTAGAAAACGAGCATGAACGCCCAGTTACGCAGCCAGATCATCCGCCATATCCAATCCACAACGCGATCCGGCGAAGGATCAACTTGTTGTATTCGTTGACCAAGGTCCCGAGCCTAGGCGTACCGGGCACGCCGTCGCCGAGAATTACCACATTCTTGTCGAGCGCCGCCGACAGCTCCATCCGGGCGCGTGCGACATGCCAGTCCGACGTCACCAGTCGCACCGACCGGTATTTGTGCACCCGCACCCACTGCGCGGTCTCCTCAGCGTTCGACCGCGTATCGACCGCGTCGCCGCCAAGATCGATACAGCAGGCGAACAACGCCGGCGACGTCCGGTATTCGAGCGCGAGATCAATCGGCCGCACACCCGGCGCGACCCCCGTCACCAGCATCCGCTTCGCCTGGTGATCGCGGAGCAGCGCGATGCCGCGGTCGATCCGCCCTGCCCCGCCGGTCGGCACGACGATCGCATCCGTCGTGAAACCGTCGAGCGGCTTGGGCAGCATCAGCATGAACACCGCGAACCCGAATGCCCAGGCGAGACCCAGGATGCCGAAGAACCGTACGATCACAGGATGTGCCTCAACGCGCGCACGATCGTAACACGGGCGGCGAGCGTGGCGAGGACAACGAACGCGACCGGGAGCAGCGCGAGCATCACCCAGTCGGCCCCGCCGAGCGTCACGCCGCCGAGCAGTTCGGAGCCCAATCCGTGCAATCGGATGCCGATGAACCCGACCACCAGCAGCGCGACGACACCGCCCCCGGCGCCGCCGATCGTTGCGTCGAGCGCGATCCGCCGCTGGAACAGCCGCGCGACCTGAAGATCGGTCGAGCCGAGCATGTGCATCACCGCGATCGTCGCGCGGTGCGTCTCGAGCCCGGCGCGCGCGGCGAGTACGACGACGGCAGCCGTTGCACTGGCCATCAGCAGGACCAGCGCCAGTGCGAGAAACGTCAGCGAGCGCATGACGTCGTTGACGGGCGACATCCAGCTTTCATGACGATCGACGCGGACGGTTGGGCCGAGCCGCCGCACCGTGGCCGCGACACGCGCGGCCGCCGCCCCTTCATGATCGGCGAGGTCGACGTCGATCATCGCTGGCACCGGCAATTGCGGATCGGCGCCGTCCGAACCAAGCCAGGGTTGCAGCAACCGCGTCAGTTCGGCGCGATCGACCGGCGTCGCTTTCGCTACCGCTGGCATCCTGCGCAAGGCGGCAAGCACGCGCGCAGCGGCCACGTCCCGGCGCATCGGATCGCCATCGACGATCTGCACCGTCAACCGCCCTGCCAACTGTCGATCGAGCAGTCGCGCCGCCCCCGCCGTCGCGAGGCCAAGTGCCGCGGCGAGCATCGTCAGGAACAGCATGATCGCCATCACCCACGTCATCGCGCGCAGGCCGCCGGCTTCGTCGAGTACGCGGCGTTCGGCCGAAGACCGCGCTTTGGTGGCGCGACCGATCATTCGGGCCGCGTCGGCGGGTAGCGGAGCGACCCCGTCGGATCGAGCAGCCGCCCGCGATCGAGCCGCATCATCTGCGCCCCCGGTATCCGCCCCAGCAGATGGAAGTCGTGCGTCGCGACTACGACGGTCGTCCCCAGCTTGTTGAGCGATTCGAACAGGTGCAGCAGCCGTTCGGCCATGTCGGGATCGACGTTGCCGGTCGGTTCGTCCGCGACCAGGATCTCGGGGCGTGCGATCACCGCGCGCGCGATCGCGACGCGCTGTTGTTCGCCACCCGACAGCGTCGCCGGCCGCGCATCGGCACGCTCGGTCAGCCCCACCCAGGCGAGCATCTCGCGCACCGGCTGCTCGATATCCGCCTCGGGCATGCCCGCCACCCGCAACGGCAGCGCGATATTGTCCCAGGTCGACAGATGCGGGACCAGCCGGAAATCCTGGAACACCACGCCGATCCGGCGCCGGAACCCGGGCAGGCGATCGCGCGACAACACCACCGCATCCTCGCCGAACAGCCGGATCACGCCGCGCGTCGGCCGTTGCGCGAGATACAGCAGCTTCAGCAGCGAGGTCTTGCCGGCGCCACTCGCGCCAGTGAGGAAATAGAACGCACCGCTGCGCAAGGTGAAGCTGACGTCCGACAGCGTCTCCGGTCCAGCGTCCGGACCCGTACCGTAACGAAGCCCGACATTCTCGAATTGGACGATATTCGCCATGACGTGGTTGCGCCCGCTTTCGCCCGCTTGATGCCCGTGCCAATGCCCGTATCGGCGCTTTCGCATGAAAGCGCGGGCCGCTTCAAGCTTGCCACATCCGTCGGCGGCGTGCTTATTCGGCGCAAGAACGGTCGCGCTCCGGCGGCCGCTGGCGAAGCGTATCCATGATCCTCCAATGTCCCGAGTGCAGCACCCGCTATCTGGTGCCCGACAGCGCGATCGGGACCGACGGACGAACCGTGCGCTGCGCCAATTGCCGGCACAGCTGGTTCCAGGCCGCCGCGCCGGTGGTCGAGGACACGCTCGACCTGCCCGAACCGACCCCGCTCGCGCCTGCCCCGCCACCGCTGGCTCCACTGCCGCGGACACCGATCGCAGAGCCGGCTGAACGATTCGTGCCGTTCGCGCCTCCTGCCCCGGCAACGGCCGCACCGGCGACGCCCGAGGCTGCAAGCGCGCCGACCTATGCCGCGCCGACTTTTCCACCGGTCACCGAGCAACCGCCGTTTCGCCCGCGCCGCAACACCACGCGGCGCTGGACGATCGTGGCGGTTCTCGCCGGGTTGCTGATGCTGATCGCAGCGGGAGCGATCGTGTATCTGGGTGCACCGGGCGTCGCGGCTAAGCTGGGGCTCGGGATTGGCAGCGACGAGACGCCGCTGCGCCTGCGCGACAATCCGATCGAACGGCGCGAGCTGGATAACGGCTCCGAGCTGTTCGCGGTCAGCGGCCAGGTCACCAACCCGTCCAATCAGCGCCAGCGCGTACCCGACATCCGCGCCGAACTCCGCGATGCGCAGGGCCGGCTGGTCTATAGCTGGACGATCACCCCGCAGCAGCGGACGCTGGCGCCGGGCGGCGCGATCGATTTCAACTCGGCGACGCTGAACGTACCTGCGAACTCGAAGCGCCTCGAACTGAGTTTTGCAGGCGAAGCGACGCGATAACAGCTCGATCCTCCCCCGCCAGGGGAGGTGGCTAACACTTGCCAGACGGAAGGGGAGAAAGGCGACAAGCGTTGCGCGTTCCTCCCCTCCGTCACCTGCGGTGCCCCCCTTGCGGGGGAGGATACATTAAGCGCGCCGCAACCGCCGGCTCACGATCCAGAACCGCCCCCGTGCAGTACCGCCGCCGTCAGCATCCCGAGCCCCGACGCGTAGACCAGTGCCATCGGTCCAACCCCCGCATGCACCATCCACCAGCCGGCCCCGCCGGTGACGACGAAATACGCGACGATGCTGTTCACCCCGCGACCACCTGATCGCCGAGCGAGCGGAGCGCGTAGACCAGCACCACCTGCGCGCCGTCGAACAGGATGAACGGCGCCCACACCGGCAGCATCGCCAGCGCAACGGCGTGAGTGGCGGCATCCGACGGAAACGCCGCGACGATCGGCCCGCGCGCGACGATGAGCACGATCCCGCACGCACCCAGCGCGAGCATCGACAGCCCGGTGGCGATCAGCGCGCGCGAGATACCGGCTTTGGGCTCTCCTTCGCCCACCGCATTGCCGACGCGGACGCCACAGGCCGAGCCAAGCCCGAGCGCCAGCGCGAACGTGACGTTGTGAACCGAGAACACGATCTGGAAGGCGTGCGCCACGTCGTCGCCGAACTGCGTGGACAGCGCGATCAGGATCGAGAAGCCGGCCAGCTCCAGCCCCGACGCGACCGCGGGGACGATCCCGAATACCGCGAGCGCGGCGATACCTGCGGGCACCCCGCGCCATGCGGCCGCATCGATTCGCCGAACGCCGCGCTCCTTCGCCCGCGGCAAGGTCAGCGCGGCGGCGATCATCCCGACCGCGCCGAGCCCCGACGCGATCGCCGTGGCCGTCGCCGCCCCGACCGCGCCCATCGCCGGCAAGCCAAAATGACCACCCGACATTGCCCAGGCCAGCACCGCGTTGAGCGGCAGGATCGACAGGTTGACCACCGCGACGCGCCGCGGTCGGCTGACGCCTTCCAGGAAGAAGCTGGCGGCGACGATCATCAATTGCGGCGGATAGGTGAAGGCCATGACGCGGACGACCCGCCCCGCCGGCTCGACCAGTCCCGGCGCGACGCCGATCCCGGCGAGCATCGGATCCGCGAACACGAACATGACGCCGCCGACGACGAGCCCGAGCAACAGGCCGAGGACCAGCCCCTCGCGCAGCACCTGCCCGGTCCGCGGCAGATCCCCGCCCCGTCGGCGCGTGCGGTATGAACCAGCACGCCCGACAGCCACGCAAGCCCGGTGACGATCGCGATGAACGTCAGCGATCGGCTCGCCCCCAGCGCCGCCACCTCGTGCGCGCCGACCAGCCCGACCACGATCACGTCGGTGACGTGCAGGATCGTCCAGTTGAGGCTGGTCAGCATCACCGGCCACGCCAGCGCGAGAACGCGCCGCGTTTCGGCTCTGGTATCGGTCGAAAAAAGGAAGCGGGGCATCGTTTCCGGTACCGGACGAACGCTTTTTCGCAAAGGCCGTTGCGTAGCGTTCAAACCCTTGCTAGTGGCGCTCGCCTACCAGATGCCGGGTCCGCCCGGTGATGTTTCATGGGCGGCCATGGCGGAACTGGTAGACGCGCAACGTTGAGGTCGTTGTGGGCGAAAGCCCGTGGAAGTTCGAGTCTTCTTGGCCGCACCATTTTCCCCGATAGAATGAACCACCCCTTCGAGGGTTCCCCTTTCGCTACGCTTGTGCGTTGGGCTTGCCGGAGGAATTTGCATGAGTTCGATCGACGACACGATCATTGAAACGCCCGAAGGCCCGATGACGTTTGCGCAGTGGAAGAAGAAGAACCCGGTCCAGCTGCCCTCGCGCCGGACCAAGGGCAAGAAGCTGCCGAACAAGGTGAAGCTGACCACCGACGAGAAATAGCGGCCGACGAGAAATAGCGGCGCGTTTGGGACCCATTGTCGATCCCACGATAATCGCGTTTCCTTCCCCGGGATAAAGCGCTGCGGTCGCGCCCCACCCTTCGCCGCACCCTTCCTTGTCCCCATCCCCGCGCAACGCTACATCGCGGCCGTGAAGATCGTCTCCTGGAACATCAACTCGGTCCGTTTCCGGATCGCCATCGTCGAGCAGTTCCTGCGTGACGAGCAACCCGACATCCTGTGCCTGCAGGAGACCAAGGTCATCGACGGCGACTTCCCGTTGGAGGCGTTCCGCGCGCTCGGCTACGAGCATATCGTGCTTCACGGGCAGCGCATGCACCACGGCGTCGCGATCCTCAGCCGCGTGCCCTTGGTCGAGGACGACCGGTTCGACTGGCAGGCGAACAGTGAGGCGCGTCATATCGGCGTACGGCTCGAAAACGGCGTACGCCTAGAGAACGTCTATGTCCCGGCCGGCGGCGACGTGCCCGACCGCGAAGTGAACCCGAAGTTCGGCCAGAAGCTCGATTTCATCGAACGCATGACGACTTGGTCGGAAACGCTCCCCGGCCCGACCATTCTCGTCGGCGACTTCAACATCGCGCCGCTCGAATCGGACGTGTGGAGCCACAAGCAGTTGCTCGACGTCGTCAGCCACACGCCGATCGAGGTCGAGGCGCTCGGCCGGTTGCAGGCGGCGGGCGACTGGGTCGATCTCGGCCGCCGCTTTCATCCTGCGCCCGCGCGACTGTTCACCTGGTGGAGTTATCGCGCGAAGGACTGGGAAGCGTCGGACCGCGGTCGTCGGCTCGATCATATGTGGGCGACCGGTGCTGCCGCCGAAGCCGCGGTGTCGCATCACGTCTATGAACGCTGCCGGAGCTGGCTGAAACCGTCCGACCACGTCCCGATCATGACCGAGTTCGCGTTTTGAACCCGCGCGCAGCAGCGCGTGCGGTCGATGCGTTGCGGCGTGGCTGGCCGATCGCGATCGACGGGCTGGTGCTGCTGGCGGTCGAGACGGCGGATGCTGACCGGTTGGCGGCGTTCGACCCCGACGGGAATGGCGGCGTCCTGATCTCGTCGGGGCGCGCGGCGACGTTGAAGCTGGCGAACCAACTTGCGGCGGCCGATCCGACCGAGCCGGTACTGGTCGATCGCGCGCCGTGGATCGATTTCGCCGCGGCGACCGCGCTGGCCGATCCGCAGTTCGACCTGGCGACCTCGATGAAGGGTCCGTTCCATACGATCGCTTTGGGCGATCCCGACGCCGCCGCCGCGGCATTGCGGCTGGCGCGGATCGCCGGGCTGTTACCCGCGTTCTTCCTCGGCACCGGTGAACCCGAGGTGTCGATCACGCACGCCGATATCGACGCGCATGAGGATGCCAACCGCCTGACGCTGGCGGCGCGTGCGCGGTTGCCGGTCCAAGGTGCCGAGGATGCGGAGATCGTTGCCTTCCGATCACCGGAAAGCGCGGACGAGCACATCGCGCTGCTGATCGGCCAGCCCAACGGCCAGCCGCCGCTGGTCCGCTTGCATAGCGAGTGCCTGACGGGCGACGTGCTCGGCAGTCTCAAATGCGATTGCGGGCCGCAGTTGCACGCTGCGATCCACGCGATCCAGCATAGCGGGTGGGGTATCCTGCTGTATCTGCGGCAGGAGGGGCGCGGGATCGGGCTGGTCAACAAGTTGCGCGCCTATGCGTTGCAGGACCAGGGATTCGACACGGTCGACGCGAACACGCGGCTTGGCTTTGCAGTCGACGCGCGCGATTTCGGGGTGGCGGCGCGGATGTTGAATTTGCTCGGGCAGCGCGAGGTGCGCCTGCTGACGAACAATCCGGCCAAGGTTGCGGGGCTGGAGGCGGCGGGCGTGACGGTGATCGAGCGCGTGCCGCATTTCCTGCCCTCGAACCCGCACAACGCGCAGTATCTCGCGACCAAGCGCGATCGTACGGGGCATCAGTTCTGACCGACAGTCCGCCCTCGCCACCACCCTCCCGGCGCCTGATCGTGGTGTTCGGTGCTGCCGTTCGTCCCGATGGCAGCCCCAGCCCGACGCTCGCGCGACGCATCGCGTTCGCGGCGGCGGCGGCGGCGCGGTACGTCGATGCGGACCTGTTCTGCTCGGGCGCGAAGGGGACGCATGGGCCTTCGGAGGCATCGGTGATGGCCGGCGTGCTGGCGGAAACGGTCGATCCGTCGCGAATCCATCTCGACGAAGCCAGCGTGGATACGTTGCAGAGCGTCGTCGCTGCGACCGCATTTGCGCGTGCGGGGAAGTATGCGCAGTGCATGATCTGCACCGACGGCTATCACCAGCCGCGTATCCGCATGCTGTTCGCGATGCTCGGCATGCCCGCGAGCGCGATCCACGTGCCGCATGGCGGCAGCCGACGGTACCAGCTCAAGATGCGGACGCGAGAGGCGGCGGCGATCCCGTATGACCTGGTCGCGGGGATCGGCGCCATCTGGCGGCGGAAGCGGGGCTAACTACCACCTGCCAGCGCAGGGGCCAGCATCGAAATGTCCACAACTTCCCCCTCCCTGAAAGGGAGGGGTCGGGGTGGGTAGGCTTCCGTATCACCGTACTGTCGCGGCCAAAGCCGGCCTACCCACCCCCTGCCCCTCCCTTTCAGGGAGGGGAGCCTGCACCTTTTTGGGGTAGGACGACTGAACGTCGACCGCGTCTAAGCCAGCAGCCGCGCCGCGTCGTCGAAGCTCTCCGCCAGCGCATCGACGCCGATCGCCTTCAACCGCGCGCCGTGCTCGGCATTGCAATGCGACCCCGCCGACAGGCCGATAACGTAGCCGCCCGAGGCCACAGCCCCGGTCGCACCCACAGGCGAGTCCTCAAGAATCGCCGTTCGCGCGATATCGACCCCAAGCTGCCGCGCCCCGAACAGGTACAGATCAGGCGCCGGCTTGCCGTTCGTCACGTGTTCGCGGCCGCTGTAGAGGTGGTCGCCGAACGCGTTGCGCAGGCCGATATGCTCCAGGTGCCGCGCGATCCAGCTGACCGGGCTCGACGAGACGATCGCCTTGGGCAAATCGGCGGGAAGCGACCGGACGAACGCCACCGCACCCTCGATCGCGTCGACGCCCGCCGCCATCACCCGCTCGTCCTCGGCCTTGCGCGCCGCATAGAAGTCATCGGTCAGTGGCCGGTCGATCCAACGCTCGACCGCGTCGATGAACTGCGGCCCGGCGAGCCCCATGAAGTTCGCCATCGACTCGTCGGCCGTCGTCGGATGTCCGGCGGCGGTAAGCCACTCCGCGATGTGGCGGTTGCCGACGGCTTCGCTGTCGATCAGCACGCCGTCGAAGTCGAACAACAGTGCGTCGAACTTCATGCGCCCGTCCCCCGCGCACCGAACAGCGCACTACCGATCCGGACGTGGGTCGCGCCGATCGTCACCGCGGTCTCGAAATCGTCGGACATGCCCATGCTCAGACCGGTCAGCCCGTGATCGCGCGCGAGTTTCGCCAACAGCGCGAAATACGGCGCCGGTTCGATATCGGCAGGCGGCAGGCACATCAGCCCGGCGATCGGCAGTCCGGCGGCACGCGCCTTCTCGACCAGCGCGGGCAGGTCGGCGATCGCGCAGCCGCCCTTTGCGGTTCGTCGCCGATGTTGACCTGGAGGAAGCAGTCCGGGCGGCGATCGCTCGCGGTCATCGCCTTGGCCAGTGCATCGACCAGCGACGGGCGGTCGACCGCGTGGATGCAGTCGAACAGCGCGACGGCCTCGGCGGCCTTGTTCGACTGGAGCTGGCCAATCAGGTGCAGTTCGACGCCGGGATATTCCTCGCGCAAGGCCGGCCACTTCTCCGCGGCTTCCTGGACGCGGTTCTCGCCGAACACGCGCTGGCCCTCGGCGAGCAGCGGTTCGATCGCCGCGACCGGGTGCGTCTTGGAGACCGCGATCAGCGTGACGTCGGTCACCCGGCGGTCGGCGATCTCGGCGGCTTTGGCGATCCGGGTGCGGATGGACGCGAGCGGCGTGGTGTCGTCAGATGTCATGCCGGGCGCTATAGGCAGCGGCGTGACGGTCCGAAAGCCCATCCCCGAGCGCTGGTTGATGACCGATGAGCGGATGGGGGACGTATTGTGGGCGGCTTTGCGCAGGGTGCCACCGGGATCCGGGGTGGTGTTTCGCCATTATGCGACGCCTGCAGGCGAGCGGCGGGCGATGCTGCGGCGGATAAAGCGAGTCGCGTTCGCACGCGGACTGGTCGTGGTCGTGGCCGGGGCGTCGTCGATCGCGGCGGATGGCGTGCATGGGCGGGTGCGGACTCGAGCAACGTGGCGGATCAGGACGTGGCCGGCGCACGATCGCGCGGAGGCCTTGGCGGGGCGGCGCGCGGGAGCAGATGTGCTGTTCGTGTCGCCGGTTCATGCCACGCGGTCGCATGCGGGAGCGTCCGGGCTTGGGCTAGCGCAGGCGATGCGGATCGGGCGCGGGCTTGGGATACCGGTGATTGCGCTGGGCGGGATGGACGAGTCGCGCTGGCGGCGGATCCGACGGTTCGGGTTTCATGGCTGGGCGGCGATCGACGCATGGGTCCGCTAGGTTTGGGTGCCCTATTAGACTTGGCGGCTGGTTGGCTCGCGGTCTGCTAAACTTCACCACCCGCTCTGCAAAGCTGCTCGACCCGAAGGTGCCAGCAAATTTCCGGCACCACGCTGCCCACCCCGCCCGTCATCCCAGCGAAAGCTGGGATCTCATCGTGTGGCACGCTTCACCTGTATCGAGGGATACCCAGCTTTCGCTGGGGTGACGGGGTGGAGGTGATGCGGAGAGACGCCGGAGGCGGCGATGGGCGAGGGTTTGGGTTTCACCCACAAATGGCGAAATCCGGTCGAGCACTACGACGAACCGCCGCTACTCGGTCGGTCAGAAGCGGAAGGCGGTTCCCAGATATACGGCTTGGCTATCCCGGCGATCGTCGTCGACCTTGACGAAACGCTCGCGGTCCGAGCGATACCGGACGCCCGCCGTCACCGCCAGGTTACGCGTCAGCGAGTAGGAGCCGCCGAGATCGACCGAATAGCTCGGCGTTTCCTCGATCAGGTTCGAGGTGTTTGCCAGCGGACGATCCGCGGCAGCCTTGACGGTGCCGCTGAAACGCTTGGCGCTGTAGCTGATTGCCAGGTCGGCCGCCTGGCGGCTGCCCGGCAGGCCACCCAGATCAAGCTTGTTCACGTCGCCCGAAATCGCGAACCGCTTCCAGCCGACCGACATGCCGAGGTTGTACGCGATCGGCGCGATGCCGACGGTCGGCGTCGTCGATGCGAGGCTGGCCGTGTTCGCGATGCCGCGGTTGGTCTGCGCACGGACCGCGACGGTTACCGCACGGTTGTCCTGCCGGGTCTCGGCGGGCGTGAAGCGGAAGCTGCCGGCGTCGAAGCCACCGCGCGCGAACATCGCGGCAAGGCGGGGATCGGCGGCGGCGGGGGTGAACGACCCGATGCCGCGAACAGAAGCGACGTTGTGCTTGGCGATGCGCGCGGACTGTTCGCTGGCACCGAACGCGGGCGCGACGATTGCGGCGGTGGCGACAAGCGCCCCGGCAACCACCCCGAATATTCCCCCACGCGTCATCACAACGAATCTGTCCTTCGAGATCCCGTAATCGGATCCTGTTAAACAGCATCTAACATGAATTGATCCAGAGCAAAGGCCGCAGAACCGGCGTATTTGCCTCTTCGTCGCCGAATTGTCGGACAGTGTTGCAATCAGCACACATATCGCCGCGATAGCGCTACCGAATCGGACGTATCCGAACGCGAATCGCCTGCCCGGCGCGGCACCGTTCGCACATGCGGGCGTCTGCTTGCAGGCGCGCGGGCTGGCCTGTAGAGCATGAGGCAGATTTTCTTGCCAGGATGATGCCCATGTTCCGCCGCTCGCGTATCGCAGTCGTGCTGTTTGCCCTGCCTCTCGTCGCTTGCGGCGGCGGTTCCGCTCGTCCCCAGGCGGATCTCGCCGCGTCGAAGATCACGACGATCGGCGTGAACAGCTATCTGTGGCGCGCGAGCCTCGACACGCTCGGCTTCATGCCGCTGCTCCAGACTGATTCCAACGGCGGCGTGATCGTGACCGACTGGTACACCAACCCGCAGACCCCGACCGAGCGCATGAAGGTGACCGTGTCGATCCTCGATCAGGATCTGCGTGCCGATGCGCTGCGCGTCGCCGCGCTCCGCGAAGTCAACCGCAACGGCCAGTGGGTGTCGTCGCCGGTCCAGGCCGCGACCACGCAGAAGCTCGAGGACATCATCCTGACCAAGGCCCGCGACCTGCGCCGCGCCTCGATCGCGGGCTGAGGACACAATAATGGCGTCGCGTTTCAATGCGTTGAAGGCGGACGCGGCGTGGCAGAAGGTCTGGGACGAGCGCAAGACGTTCGCCGCGGATGACCTGTCGACCAAGCCGCGTTCGTACGTGCTCGAGATGTTCCCCTATCCGTCGGGGCGCATCCATATGGGGCATGTCCGGAACTACACGATGGGCGACGTGCTCGCGCGGTTCCGTCGGATGAAGGGCATGGAAGTGCTCCATCCGATGGGCTGGGACGCGTTCGGCATGCCAGCAGAGAATGCGGCGATGGAAAAGGGCGTGCATCCGGGCAACTGGACGCGCGCCAACATAGCGACGATGAAGGCGCAGCTGAAGCGCTTGGGCTTCGCGCTCGATTGGACGCGCGAACTCGCGACCTGCGAGCCCGAATATTACGGGCACGAGCAGGCGCTGTTCCTCGACCTGTTCGCGGCTGGGCTCGTCTACCGCAAGGAATCGGCGGTCAACTGGGATCCGGTCGACATGACCGTTCTCGCCAACGAGCAGGTGATCGACGGTCGCGGCTGGCGCTCAGGCGCGCTGGTCGAACGGCGGAAGCTGTCGCAGTGGTTCCTGAAAATCACCGATTTCGCCGACGAGCTGGTCGACGGGCTCGGCGCGCTCGAGCATTGGCCGGACAAGGTCAAGCTGATGCAGGAAAACTGGATCGGCCGCAGCCAGGGCCTGCAGTTCAAGTTCCAACTCACTGCCCCTTCCCGCTTGCGGGAGGGGTCGGGGAGGACCGAAATATCCGCGAACGCGCCGTCCGAGGAAGGCTCAGCTCCTCCCTAACCCCTCCCGCAAGCGGAAGAGGAATAGAGAGCGTCGAGGTGTTCACGACGCGCCCCGATACGATGTTCGGCTCCAGCTTCGTCGCGGTCGCCGCCGATCACCCGATCGCGCGCGCCATTGCCGCGACGAACCCCGAAGCAGCGGCCTTCATCGAACTCTGCAAGCGCGGCGGCACCACCGCAGCGGAACTCGACACGCAGGAAAAGCTCGGCTTCGACACCGGCCTCCGCGCGGTGCATCCGCTCGATAAGACGTGGCAACTCCCCGTCTACATCGCCAACTTCGTGCTGATGGAATACGGCACCGGCGCGGTGTTCGGCGTGCCCGCGCATGACCAGCGCGATCTCGATTTCGCGCGCAAATACGATTTGCCCGTCAAACGCGTCGTCAGCGAAGGCGATGACGAGGCGCCGGTGTTCGTCGGCGACACCGCCTGGACCGGCGCCGGCACCATCGTGAACTCACACTTCCTCGACGGCATGGACATCGAGGACGCCAAGCGCGTCGTGATCGAACGTGCCGAGGGCGAAGGCTGGGGCAAGGGCACCACCGTGTTCCGCCTGCGCGACTGGGGCGTCAGCCGCCAGCGTTACTGGGGCACGCCGATCCCGATCATCCACTGCGACGCGTGCGGCGCGGTGCCGGTGCCCAAGGACCAGCTGCCGATCGTGCTGCCCGAGGACGTCTCGTTCGACATCCCCGGCAACCCGCTCGATCGCCATCCGACCTGGAAGCACGTCCCCTGCCCGTCCTGCGGCGCGGACGCGCGGCGCGAGACCGATACGCTCGACACGTTCGTCGATTCGTCGTGGTATTTTATCCGCTTCGCCAGCCAGCCGGACGCCAAGCCGTTCGACCGGACGGGCGCGGAGAAGTGGCTGCCGGTCAACCAGTATATCGGCGGCGTCGAGCATGCGATCCTGCACCTGCTCTACGCCCGCTTCTGGACGCGCGCGCTGAAGCATATCGGCATGCTCGACATCGCCGAGCCGTTCGCCGGGCTGTTCACCCAAGGCATGGTCACGCACGAGACCTATAGCCGAGGCGACGCCGGCGACGCGCAGCCGGAGGCCGACACCGACGACGACGATTCGAGCGACGCACCGGTGAAGACGAAGTGGCTGTCTCCCGACAAGGTCCGCAAGACCGATGCAGGGTATATCGAGATCGCGACTGGCGGCCCGGTGACGGTCGGTCGCGTGACGAAGATGTCGAAGTCGAAGAAGAACACCGTCGATCCCGAGCCGATCGTCGACCAGTATGGCGCCGACGCGGTGCGCTGGTTCGTGCTCTCCGACTCGCCGCCCGAGCGCGATCTACCCTGGAGCGAATCCGGCATCGAAGGCGCGTGGCGTTTCGTCCAGCGTCTCTGGCGTCTGATCGAGTCCGACGATGCCGCCAAGGCCGAGGGCGACGACATCGCACTGCGGAAACTCTGCCATCGCACGACCGTCGGTATCGAGAGCGATATCAACGCCTTGCAGTTCAACAAGGCGGTCGCGCGGCTCTATTCCTTGTGCACGGCGATCGAGAAGGCACCGCCCTCCGCCGACCGCGATCAGGCGGTGCGGACGTTGCTCCTGCTCGTCAGCCCGATGGTCCCGCACGTCGCCGAGGAAGCCTGGGCGACCGCCGGCAATGACGGCCTGATCGCCGACGCCGCCTGGCCGATCGTCGACCCGGCGATGCTGATCGACGACGAGGTCACGATCGCGGTGCAGGTCAACGGCAAGCTCCGCGACACGCTCGTCTTCGCCAAGGGCGCACCGAAGGACGAGGTCGAAGCCGCCGCGCTCGCCTCCGAGAAGATCGTCCGCCTGCTCGAGGGCAAGCCGCCCTGGAAGGTGATCGTCGTGCCCGACCGTCTCGTGAACATCGTCGCATGAAGCGCCTAGCGATCCTCGCCGGTGCACTCGTGCTATCGGTAACGCTGTCCGGTTGCGGCCTGCACCCGCTCTATGCGGGCGGCAGCAGCGGTCCGGTCGCAGGGGCGCTCGGCCAAGTCGAGATCGCGCCGATCGCGGGCAAGAACGGCTGGCTGATGGCCACCGCCCTGCGCGACCGCCTGCCGTCGAACGGTGCGCCCGCACTCTACCGGATCGACATCCGCCTCGACGACCAGATCAGCGGCCTCGGCGTCCGCACCGACGACAGCGTCTCGCGCGAACGCCGGACTCTGCGCGCGCGCTATCAGCTCGTACGGATCGGCGACGGCTCGGTACTGCTCGACGCGACTGCTGGCTCCGACGCCGGCATCGACGTCGTTCGCTCGGAATATGCGACGATCGCGGCCGAGAACACCGCGCTCGAACGCCTGTCGCAGATCGTCGCCGACCAGATCGTCGCGCGTATTGCGCTGTATGCGCGGAATACGCCTGCGGTCGCGGCGGCGCAGGCCACCACGCCCGCCAAGTGAAGGCCAGCGCCGGCCAGATCCGCGGTGCGCTGGCCAAACCGAGCGGCGACATCCGCCTGTACCTGCTCCACGGCCCCGACGAGGCCGGTGCAAGTGATCTTGCCCGCGTGCTCGCCAAGGCAATGGGGGCGGATGCCGAACGCGTCGATCTCGACGGCTCCACACTTAAGAGCGATCCGGGCCGGCTGACCGACGAGGCGGCCTCGCTGTCGCTGTTCGCAGGCGCTCGGTTCGTAAGCGTCGCTTCGGCGGGCGAGGAAAGCCTGGAGGCCTTCACCAACCTGCTCGCGGCCGAGCGCGTCGGCAACCCGGTCGTCGCGATTGCCCCGACTGTCAAATCCACCGCGAAAATCGTCAAACTCGCGATCGACTCCCCGCGCGCGATGGCGTTCGCCTGCTACGCCCCGACCGCGCAGGACGCCGAACGCCTAGCGACGACGATCGCAGGCGAGAACGGCCTCCGTCCTGCCCCCGGCGTCGCGCGACGCCTCGTCGATACGACCGGTGGCGACCGCGCCGTAATCACCCGAGAGATCGAGAAGCTCGCGCTGTATCTCGACGCGGCGCCCGATCGCCCCGCGGACCTCGATCACCATGCGCTCGATGCGATCGGCGCGGACCTAGGCGATGCGGAGATGAGCCGCGCGATCGATGCCGTGATCGAAGGCCGGGTCGACGATCTCGGCGCCGAACTGGCGGTACTCGAAGAGGCGGGCACGTCGCCGATCCCTTGGCTCCGCCAACTCGTCCGCCGCTTGATTGCGCTGGCCGACATGCGCGGCGAGATCGACCGGGGGAAGCGGTCGACACAGTCATGAAACGCCACCGCGTATTCTTCAAGGAAGAGGCGAGCACCGCGCGGTCTTTGCGCCGCTGGTCGCCGGTGATGCTGGCCACCGCGATCCAGCGCGTCCGCACCGCCGAGCGGGCTATCATGGCGTCAGGCAATGCCGGGGGTAGTCGCGGAAGCGGCCGTTGTGGCGTTGTCCCAGGCAATCGCCCGGCGCAACTAGCCCGCACGCTTCCCTACCCCGTTCGTGCTGAGTAGAGACCGAGTAGCTGCGTCAGCGGCGTATCGAGGGCTCGTATCGAAGCATGGGTTCCGCGCACCAACCTGTCCTTCGATACGCCATTTCGATACGCGGCGATGCCGCTACTCGATGGCTACTCAGGACGAACGGGTTTGGGATCAGCGAGGCTCAGATCGCCCCACCCGTCAGCCGCTGGCACACCATATCGAGCTGATCCAACGTCGAATAACTGAGAGTCAGCGTGCCCCCAGTCTCGGTATGCGCTACCCTAACCTGCAACCCCAGCAGATCCGCCAGTTGCCGCTCCAAAGCTGCAATATCCGCGTCCGGAATCCGAGGCTCGGCTGGCTTACCGCTACGGCTCCGCCCGGGCTTGGCATCCCGCGCCAGCTTCTCCGTCTCGCGCACCGACAGTCCACGCGACACGACCTGGTCCGCGAGCGACTCCACGTCGGGTGAACCCAGCAAAGCCCGCGCATGCCCCATCGACAGGGATCCATCGACCACCTGCGACTGCACCTGCGCCGGCAGCTCCAGCAACCGCAACAAGTTCGCGACATGACTGCGCGACTTGTGGACGATCTTGGCGAGCACCTCCTGCGTGTGGCCATATTCGCCAGCCAGCCGCTGATACGCCTGCGCCTCTTCGATCGCGTTGAGGTCCTCGCGCTGGATATTCTCGATCAGCGCGATCTCGAGCGTCTCCGCATCGTCGAAGTCGCGGACGACGACCGGCACCTCGTGCAGCCGCGCGCGCTGGGCGGCACGCCAGCGCCGCTCGCCCGCAACGATCTGATAGTCATGCCCGTGCGGACGGACGACGATCGGCTGGATCAACCCGCGCGACGCGATCGATGCCGCCAGCTCGTCGAGCATCGCCTCGTCGAAGTGGCGGCGCGGCTGATCGGGATGCGGCGACAGCGAACTGACCGGGAGCATGCGGACGCCTGACGATTGCTGCGCTGCACCATCGCCCGAGACCGGCGTCTCGCGCGCCATCTCGCCGAGCAGCGCGTTGAGGCCCCTGCCCAGCCCCGGCCGACCACGTTTGTTACCGTCGCTCATGCCGCGGCCTGCGCGGTTGCTGGAAGCCGGCCGATCAATTCACGCGCCAGTGCAATATATGCCTGCGATCCGGAGCAGCGATGGTCGTAGATCAGCGCGGGGAGCCCGTGGCTCGGCGCTTCCGAGAGCCGCACGTTGCGCGGGATCACCGTCTCGAACACGACCTTACCCAGAACAGCGCGAACGTCCGCCGAGACCTGATCGGTCAGCCGGTTTCGCCGATCGAACATCGTCAGCGCAACCCCCAGAATGGATAGCCCCGGATTGAACCGCTGGCGGATACGCTCGACCGTGCTGAGCAACTGCGACAACCCTTCGAGCGCGAAAAACTCGCATTGCAGCGGTACCAGCAGCGAATCCGCCGCGACCATCGCATTGATCGTCAGCAATCCGAGCGACGGTGGGCAATCGATCAGCGCGATATCCCACGGCCCCTGCGCCGCCTTCACCGCCCGATCGAGTCGATGCGTGCGTGCGTCGAAATCGACCAGCTCGATCTCCGCGCCCGAAAGATCGACGGTCGCTGGTACGATATCGAGCCGAGGCACGCGCGTATGCACAACCGCTTCTGCGATCGAGGTTTCGCCAACCAGCACGTCGTAGCTCGACCGCTCGCGCTGCGAATGACCGATGCCGAGTCCGGTCGACGCATTGCCCTGCGGATCGAGATCGACCAGCAGTACGCGCATCCCCGTCGCGGCGAGCGCGGTTGCGAGATTGATGGCGCTGGTGGTCTTGCCCACCCCGCCCTTTTGATTGGCGACCGCGATGGTGATCATCGCGCGCTTACCCGATCCAGAACCACGATCGACGACTCCGGGTTCGTGACGCTTTGTTCCACGTGGAACATAAACCGCCAATGCTGCTTGAGCGCGGCGAGCTCCTCCTCGTCGAAACGCCCCCGAGGAAGCAACCACCGCGTCTCCGTTGTGGCGCAGTGCGCGGCGCCACGCAAAGGTTTTGCAACGAGGCGACCGCGCGGGCCGAAATGATCGCCGCGTCCGCGCTTGCATTTTCGACCTTGGAGGCGTGAACGCGGACCTGTTCGCCGAGACCGAGACGCGCGACGCAGAGCTGTAGGAAGTCAGCACGCCGCCGTCGGGGCTCGACCAGATCGACCGGCCCCTCGCGAACCAGCGCAACGACCATCCCGGGAAAGCCCCCGCCGGTACCGATATCGAGCCAGCGCCTCGCCGACGTATCCGCTCCGGCAAGTGCAACGAGCTGAAGCGAGTCGACCACGTGGCGGTCCCAGATCGTCGGGATCGTCGACGGCGCGATCAAATTCTGGTGCGGCGCTTCCTCAACCACCATCGCGACGAACGCCGACAGACGCTCGGTCGCTTCCGCCCCGAACAGATCGGTGACCCAGGCCTGTGCGTCGTCTTCGGTCATGCTGGCACTCGTTTCGTATGCAGTAATACCGCCGACAGCGCGGCCGGGGTGATCCCCGTACGCGCGCAGCCGCCGCTAGCGACGTCGGTCGCGCGGTCGTCAGGCGATCGATCATCTCGTTCGACAGGCCGGGTATGCGTTCATAGGCCAGGTCCTCGGGTAAGCGGATCGCCTCGTCGGCACGCAGGCGCGCAACCTCCTGCGCCTGGCGTTCGATATATGGGGCGTAGCGCGCGTCCTCTAACACTTCGTCAACAACCGCCGTCGGGATCCCGATCGCAGCGTCCGGCGCGACATGCGCGAGCGTCACGCCCTCGAACCGGAGCCAGTCGAAAGCCGTCCGGCGCGCGCCATCGCGACCGATGGCGACACCCTGATCAGCCACCTCGGTCGCGGTGCGTTCGCCGTCGAGCGACGCGCGGAACCGGGCACGGTTTTCGGCCAGCGCATGCTGATGCGCGAGCCGTTCCGGTCCAAGACATCCGGCCGCTTCGCCGATGCCACCCAGCCGCGTCTCTGCATTGTCGGCACGCAGCGACAGGCGAAACTCGGCGCGCGCTGTCAACATCCGATAGGGCTCAGTCACGCCTTGCAGCGTGAGATCGTCGATCATCACGCCGAGATAACTGGACGCGCGATCGAGAATGACGGGAGCGAGGTCGCACGCATACGCCGCGGCGTTGAGCCCGGCGACGAGCCCCTGCCCTGCCGCTTCCTCATAGCCGGTCGTGCCGTTGATCTGGCCGGCGCAGAACACGCCGTCGATCGCGCCGAGCGCAAGCCGCGTGTCGAGCGCGCGCGGGTCGATATAATCATATTCGACCGCATAGCCCGGCATCGTGATGTGCACGCGTTCGAGCCCGGGAATGCTTGCGAGCATTGCCGACTGGACCTCGACCGGGAGCGAGGTCGACAGGCCGTTGGGATAGACCGTCGCGTCGTCGAGCCCCTCGGGTTCGAGGAACACCTGATGCCCGTCGCGGTCGCCGAAGCGGTGAACCTTGTCCTCGATCGACGGACAATAGCGCGGGCCGGCTGCCTCGATCGCTCCGGTAAACAGCGGCGACCGGTGGAACGCCTCGCGGATGATAGCATGCGTTCGGTCGGTCGTGCGCGTGATGGCACAAGCGATCTGCGGGAGCGGACGCGCGCGGGTCATCGGCGACATCGTCCACGGATCGAGGTCCGACGACTGCTCGGCCAACGCGCCCCAATCGATCGTGCGGCCATCGAGACGCGGCGGCGTACCGGTCTTCAGTCGCGCCATCGGCAGGTCCCGCGCGCGGAGCTGGTCGGCCAATGGCTTGGCCGCACGCTCGCCAATCCGGCCACCTTCCTCGCGATCATCACCGCGGAAGATGCGGCCGCCGAGAAACGTACCGGTTGCCAGCACGACTGCGCGGGCTGCGACGATCGAGCCATCCGCGAGCACGACGCCAGCTACCCGATCGCCGTCGAAATGCAGCGCAGTCGCTTCACCTTCGACGATCGCGAGCCCTTCGGTCGCGGCCAGCATCGTCTGGATTGCACCCGAATAGAGCCGACGGTCTGCCTGGATGCGAGGGCCCTGCACCGCCGAGCCCTTGCTGCGATTGAGCATCCGGTAGTGGATCGCGGCCGCATCCGCAGCGCGCCCGATCAGTCCGTCGAAGGCGTCGACTTCGCGGACCATATGGCCTTTGCCGAGGCCGCCGATCGCCGGATTACAGGACATCGCACCGATATGCCGCGCGTCGAACGACACGAGCGCGGTGCGCGCGCCCCTACGCGCCGCCGCGGCTGCGGCTTCGGTTCCGGCATGGCCACCGCCAACCACCAATACATCGAACATGGCTCAGCCCTGGTGCGGCCCAGCGAGTGCGTCAAAGATGTTCCACGTGGAACATCACTTGCCGATACAGAAACGTCCGAACAGCGCGTCGAGCATCTCCCCGGTCGCGTCGAGACCCAGAACGCCGGCCAGGATCGCGCGGGCTTGGCGAAGATGCTCAGCGATAACGAGCGCGTCGGAACTCCGGTAGCGTAGCGCATCGGCCGCGAGTCCGCACTGCCGCCGCTGATGCTGCTTGAGCGCGATTCCATCGCCGCGCGGAAGCATGGCCATCGCCCGCTGATGCACCTCCGTCCAAAGCCGATCGAGCGAACCACGATCGGTCTGCGCAATGGCGAGCGCGCGCCCTGCCGGGATATGCCCCCGCCCCGGCAAGTCCGCACGGGCATGGATCCACATGGCATCCGTGCGCGGCGGTGGCGTGTCGGCAAGCCACAACACGATGTCCGCAGCCGCCAGCGCACCCTCAGCCCGCGTCACGCCGATCGCCTCGATCGGGTCCAGCGTATCGATCAGCCCGGCGGTGTCGGTCAGTACATAGGCGACACCGTGGCGGATCACCGGCACCTCGATCCGGTCGCGCGTGGTGCCCGAGATCGGCGACACGATCGCCGCGTCGCGCTCGCCGAGCAGGTTGAGCAGCGTCGACTTGCCGCTATTGGGCGGGCCGCCGATGACGACGCGCAGGCCGTCCTTGAGGCGCTCGACCGGCGGGGCATCGACCACTGCCTCGATCTCGGCCGCAAGCGCGTCGATCTCCGCGACGATCGCGTCGAACGCGGCGGTATCGCTCGCCACATCGTCCTCGTCGGCGAAGTCGAGCATCGCTTCGATCCGTGCGGACAGCATTGCGACGGAGTCCATCCAACTGCGGACGGCCTGGCTGACGCGACCCTCGGCTGCGGTCATTGCGGCGACGCGCTGGCCCTCAGTCTCTGCTTCGAGGAGGTCGGCGAGCCCTTCCGCTTCGGTGAGATCGATACGGCCATTGGTCAGTGCACGGCGGGTAAACTCACCAGGTTCGGCCGGACGGAGACCGGACTGCGCCGACAAAGCGCACTCCACGGCGGCGATAACCGCGCGGCCCCCATGGCAATGAAGTTCGACCAGATCCTCACCGGTCGCCGTCGTCGGTCCCGGGAAGACGATCACCAGTGCACGGTCGAGCAGCGCACCATCAGCATCACGCAGCCCGCGGAGACTCGCGTGACGAGCGGCAGGCAATGGCCCCGCCAGAGCTTCGGCCGCCGCAAAAGCCTGCGGGCCGCTCACCCGGACGACAGCGATCGCCGCGGGAGGACGCCCGCTCGATACCGCGAAGATCGTTTTCACGTGAAACTCAGCCGCCCGTCTTCGTCGCGGTGTCGAACATGCGCTTCCACATCGCCATCCCCGCCTCGCCCATCGGCTGCCAGCCGCGCATCATCGATTCGAGCATCTCGGGCTTCATCTGGCCGTCCGGGATCGCGTCCATCATCATCGCGACATAGCGATCGTGGATCGGTGTCAGATCGGGCAGGCCCACCGCGCGGCGCGCCTCTTCGAGGGTGCATTCGATCTCGATATTCATCTTCATATACCGCGTCCCAGATGGCGCTTGAGCCGCCCATCCGCGCGCTGCATAGCGTGGCAATGTATGCGCGCGATGCAGCCCTCGATCGCAACGCCAATCGGATTGGTCCGCGTGGCCGGTACCGCGGACCGGATCGACGCGATCGAGATTCTCGCAACGGGCGATGCGGTGGCGAGCGATGCACCGGCGATCCGGGAAGCCGTCCAACAGCTCGAAGCGTATTTCGCGGGGCGACTGACAGCGTTCGATTTGCCGCTAGCCCCTCGCCTACCGAACGCGGCGCGATCCTGCGGCAGGGGATCGTCGACATCGCGTACGGCGAGACCGCAAGTTACGGCGCGCTCGCGAAAGCGATCGGTTCGAGCCCGCGCGCGATCGGCCAGGCGTGCGCGCGCAATCCATTTCCGATCGTCGTCCCTTGCCACCGGATCCTTGGAGCCGGCGGGGCGCTTGGTGCGTATTCCGCGGGCAACGGCCCCATCACCAAATCCAGGCTGCTCGATCACGAGCGGCCGCAAGGAGGAGTGCTATGACGAACACGACCACCATCGCGACGCTTGACGGCTCCGGCGATTTCCACGCCTACCGCGCCGCCCCCGCCGGCACGCCGAAAGCGGCGATCATCGTGATTCAGGAAATCTTCGGGGTGAATGCCGGGATCCGTCGTAAGTGCGATACGCTCGCCGAGGCCGGCTATCTGGCGATCGCGCCCGACCTGTTCTGGCGGCTGGAGCGCGGCATCGAACTCGATCCGGACATCAAGCCCGAGTTCGATCGCGCGCTCGAACTGATGGGCCAGTTCGATCAGGACAAGGGCGTAGCAGATATCGAAGCCACGATCCGCGCCGCGCGTACCGAACTCGGCGATAGCAGCAAGGTCGGCGTAGTGGGCTACTGCCTCGGCGGACGCCTCGCGTTCATGACTGCGGCGCGGACCGACGTCGATGCGAGCGTCGGCTATTACGGCGTCGGGATCGATGGCCTGCTGGGCGAGAAGCATGCGATCGCACATCCGGTGCTGTTGCACGTGCCGGAGGAGGATCACTTCGTCGACAAGGCCGCGCAGGCGGCGATGCATGCCGGGCTCGACGATCACCCGAAGGTGACGATCTACGATTATGCGGGGGAGGATCACGGCTTCGCGACCGAGTTCGGCGAGCGGCGGTCGGATGCCGCGGCGAAGCTCGCGGACGAGCGGACGGCGAAGTTCTTCGCAGAGAATCTGGGCTGACGCCTTCCCCGTCACCCCGGACTAGTTCCGGGGTCCACGGTCCCGCGAACTCCTAGCTCTCGACCGTGCGGAACGGTGGATGCCGGAACGAGCCCGGCATGATGAGGTATGAACGTCGGTCATGAAAAAGGCCTCGCCGGACGATCCCGGCGAGGCCTCTTCTTATCCCAACTTCAACGCGGTCAGCGCAGCAGCGAGATGATCCCGAGCGTCTCGCCGGTGCCGACCCAGCCCTCATAGATCATCTTCACCGCGACCACGAGGATCACTGCGAGACCGATATACGCGATCCAGCGATACTTGTTGATGATGCGCGCGATATAGTTCGCGGCGAGGCCCATCATCGCGACCGACAACAGCAGGCCGATGACGAGGATGCCGGGATGCTCGCGCGCGGCGCCCGCGACGGCCAGGACATTGTCGAGGCTCATCGAGACGTCGGCGACCGCAACCGCCCAGGCTGCGCTGGCGAAACCCTTCGAGGACCGGAGACCCGAGCGCTCGTCGCCCTCGATTTCCTCGGAGCCTGCATTCTGCGCGCCCTCGCGGATTTCGCGCCAGAACTTCCAGCAGACCCACAGCAGCAGCAGGCCGCCCGCGAAGATCAGCCCGACGATGCCCATCAGCCAGGTCACGATCAGCGCGAAGAAGATGCGCAGTACGAGCGCCGCGCCGATGCCGATCAGGATGACCTTCTTGCGCTGGTCGGCGGGAAGTCCTGCGGCGAGTGCACCGACGACGATCGCGTTGTCGCCCGCCAGGACGAGATCGATCATCAGGACCGAGCCGAATGCGGCGAGGGCCTTCGGATCGCCGAGGTTCGAGAAGTCGGCGACGACGTGATGCCAGATGTCCAGCGGCGAGCCGGGTCCGGCGGCTCCCGATGCGGCGGCGGCCAGCATGGCGATGATACTCAAGGTTTCGGCTCCCGGTGACGTGGGTCACCAGCGCGAGCGGTGGTGACGGTTATGGGGGTTTAATAGCAAAGCGGCACGCGAAAGCCATGCTCTCGCGTGCCGTGAATAGGTGGTCTTGGCCGGACATGGGCAAAGCCCCTGTCGTCGGTCGGAGCTTACGCCCTGCCGGCCGAACCGGTGCGAGTCCTGCTGCAGCTTGCAGCAGGCCGCACTCGGTTGTTGATTCATGGAATCGAAGAAATTCTCGTTGGTCTTCGAGATCCTTCATCTTGTCGAGCAGGAACTCCATCGCGTCGATTGTGCCCATCTGCATCAGGATGCGACGCAGGACCCACATCTTGGAGAGCTTGGCCTTGTCGACCAGCAGCTCTTCCTTGCGGGTGCCCGACTTGCCGACGTCGAGCGCCGGGAAGATGCGCTTGTCCGCGACCTTGCGGTCGAGCACGATTTCCGAGTTGCCGGTGCCCTTGAACTCCTCGAAGATCACCTCGTCCATGCGGCTGCCGGTATCGATCAGCGCGGTGGCGATGATCGAGAGCGAACCGCCCTCCTCGATGTTGCGCGCGGCACCGAAGAAGCGCTTGGGACGCTGCAGCGCGTTCGCATCGACACCGCCCGTGAGGACCTTCCCCGACGACGGCACGACGGTGTTGTAGGCACGGCCGAGACGCGTGATCGAGTCGAGCAGGATCACCACGTCCTTCTTGTGCTCGACCAGGCGCTTGGCCTTTTCGATCACCATTTCAGCGACTTGCACGTGGCGCTGCGCGGGTTCGTCGAAGGTCGAGCTGACCACCTCGCCCTTCACGCTGCGCTGCATGTCGGTGACTTCCTCGGGGCGCTCGTCGATCAGCAGGACGATCAGGAACACCTCGGGGTGGTTGTCGGTGATCGCCTTGGCCATGTTCTGCAACATGACCGTCTTGCCGACGCGCGGCGGCGCGACGATCAGCGTGCGCTGGCCCTTGCCCTGTGGCGAGACGATGTCGATCACGCGCGCCGACTTGTCCTTGACGGTCGGGTCGGCGGGATCGAGCGTCAGCTTGCTCTCGGGGTAGAGCGGCGTGAGGTTGTCGAAATTGACGCGGTGACGGACGACGTCGGGGTCGTCGAAATTCACCGCGGTGAGCTTCACCAGCGAGAAATAGCGCTCGCCGTCCTTCGGCCCGCGGATCTCGCCCTCGACCGTGTCACCGGTGCGCAGGCCGAACTTCCGGACCTGGTTCGGCGAGATGTAGATGTCGTCGGGACCGGCGAGATAGTTCGATTCCGGCGAGCGCAGGAAGCCGAAGCCGTCGGGCAGCACTTCGATCGTGCCGAGCCCCATGATCTGGTCGCCATTGTCCGCCTGCACCTTCAGGATCGCGAACAGCAGGTCCTGCTTGCGCAGCGTCGAGGCGCTCTCGACCCCCAGTTCCTCGGCCAGCTGGACCAGCTCGGCGGGCTTCTTCTTCTTCAGGTCTTTGAGATGCATGGGGATTTCCGGATAGCAATCAACGGGAGAACGCTCGGTCGGCGGTGCGCTTGGGAAGCGAAACTGGGCGATACGAGTCTGCTGGAACCCACGACCGGGCAGGACGCCAGGAGGCCGTGTTGGGAGAAGGGGTTAGAATTGGGGGGCGGGTTAGTCAAGCGAGCCTTTTTGCCCCTCCCTGAAAGGGAGGGGTTGGGAGTGGGTCGGTTTCCGCGTGGTCGAACCGTTGGGGCTCGAGCGGGCCTACCCACCCCGGCCCCTCCCTTCCAGGGAGGGGAAGTTCAGAACGGCTTTACGATCGCGAGCACGACGATCAGCGTCACCGCCAGCGCGGGCACTTCGTTCAGCATCCGCAACTGCTTGCCGGTCAGCGTCGGCTTCCCCGCGGCGAGCTTCTTCGCATAGCCGACCGTCCAGCCATGATAGCCCGTCAGCAGGAACACTAGCAGCAGCTTGAGGTGCAGCCACCCCAGCCCCGGTGCGCCGTCCGCCAACCCCAGGTTCAGCGCCA
Source organism: Sphingomonas sp. AC411 (assembly GCF_979253035.1). Classification (NCBI taxonomy): domain Bacteria; kingdom Pseudomonadati; phylum Pseudomonadota; class Alphaproteobacteria; order Sphingomonadales; family Sphingomonadaceae; genus Sphingomonas; species Sphingomonas sp. AC411. The sequence goes on from NZ_CEEDAQ010000001.1 coordinate 3,000,718, forward strand.
GCGCGATCCCAAGCACCCAGACGACGATCATCGCCGGCGTCAGGATGATGTGGCGGATCTTGCTCTCGCGCTCGACCCAGTCCGCCGCCTCAGCCGCATTTCCGGCGGCCAGCGCCTCCTGATGATACACCAGATAGCGTGGCAGCATGAACAGCCCCGCCATCCAGAAAATCACGAAAATCAGATGCGCAGCCTTCACCCAATCATACGCAGCGCCGAGAAAACCGCTCATGTCGTGCTCCTTACACGGGCGATCAGCTGCTCGACATGCGCGATGGGCGTGTCGGGCAGGATGCCGTGGCCGAGGTTGAAGACGTGCGGGCGCTCGACGAACGCCGCCAGAATCCGGTCGATCGCCGCATCGAGATCCGCCCCGCCCGCGATCAGCGCTAGCGGATCGAGATTACCCTGGACGGGCATGTCCGCGGGCAAAGAAGCGTGCGCCCAGACCGGATCGACCGTCTCGTCCAGCCCGATCGCATCGACGCCCGTCTCACGCGCATAGGCCGGCAGCTTGCCCCCTGCCCCCTTGGGAAAGCCGATGATCGGCACGCCGGGGCAACGCGCGTGGAGCCGCTCGACGATCGACGCGGTCGGAGCGATCACCCAGCGTTCGAACTGCGCGGGCGAGAGCGAGCCTGACCAGCTGTCGAACAACTGCACCACGTCGACGCCCGCCTCGATCTGCCGCGCGAGATACTCGACGGTGTTGTCTGCGATCGCATCGATGATCGCACCGAACGCCTCCGGGTCACGATAGGCAAAGCGCCGCGTCTCGGACTGATCCTTGCTCCCCTTCCCCGCCACCATATAGGTCGCGACCGTCCAGGGAGACCCCGCAAAGCCCAGGAAGGTCGTCTCCGGAGGCAATGCCGCAGCGACCTTCGCGACGGTGCCGTAGACCGGCTCCAGCCGTCCCATGACCGGCTGCAACCGATCGAGAGCATGGTCGACCAGCGCCGGCTCGAGCCGAGGCCCCTCGCCGACTCCGAAGCTCAGATCCTGGCCGAGCGCCCAAGGGATCATCAGGATGTCCGAGAACAGGATCGAGCCGTCGAACCCGAACCGGCGGATCGGCTGGAGCGTGACCTCGGCCGCCGCGTCCGGATCGGTGGCGAGCGCGAGGAACCCACCCTTCTCGGCCCGCAGTTCGCGATACTCGGGGAGATACCGCCCCGCCTGCCGCATGAGCCAAAGCGGCGGGACCGCTTGGCGCTCACCGCGAAGGGTCGCCAGCAACGGCTTGAAGGACGGCGAACGGGAGGTCGGATCGGTCAGCGGAGCACCCTTCTTCTACTATAAGAAGATTCTAGAAATAGGTTGTTGCAGTGGTTGTGCGGTTGAACCCGGGACTTATGCGGTGATCCCCGAATTGCCAACAGCTTGACCCTGCCGCACCGCCACAAACGCGCTGATTCGATTCAAGGCTCCCCGTTACCCACAGCCTGTGGATAAAATCAGCGGCTGTGCGCGAGCGTGTGGATAGAATCGCTGTTATCCACGGCACACCCGTCGCTTGGCGAGGCGGACGAGTTACGCTAGCCGTTCTCCCCATGTTATCCACAGATCCACGCCCACGGACCCGCCCGCTGGGGATAAATCGCCGATGATGCGGCTCCACCTTCATTTGCTGTCGGATTCGACCGGCGAGACGCTGGAGAACATCGCGAAGGCGGCGCTGGCGCAATATGACGACGTCGAGACGGTCCGCCATTTCTGGCCGATGGTCCGGACCGAGGCACATCTCGAGCGTATCCTCCAGGAGATCGCGCAGAACCCGGGGCTCGTGATCTTCACGCTGGTGAATCCGGCGACGCGGCGGATCCTTGAGCAACGGTGCCTGGCGCTCGGGCTGCCCGCCGTGGCGCCACTCGATCCTGTAAATGACGCTTTGTCGGGATTGCTGGGGCAGCAGGCCAAGGCGCGACCGGGGCGCCAGCACGTGCTCGACGCCGCCTATTTCGCGCGTGTCGATGCGATCCAGTGGACGATCGCGCACGACGACGGGATCGCGTGGGAGGAATGGGAGGAGGCCGATATCGTCCTCGCGGGCGTGTCACGCTCGTCGAAAACGCCGACCTCGATCTATCTCGCCAACCGTGGCTACAAGACCGCGAACATTCCGATCGTGGTCGAGAGCCCCCGCCGAAGATCCTCTATGGCCTGAAGAACCCGCTGATCGTCGGGCTTACGACCAGTGCCGACCGGTTGATCCAGGTCCGCCGCAACCGGTTGCTGTCGCTGAACCAGCAGCCGGATACGTCGTATGTCGAGGAGGAGGCAGTGATGCGCGAACTCGCCTTTGCGCGGCGGATGTTCGCCGACAATGGCTGGCCGGTGATCGACGTGACGCGGCGCTCGATCGAGGAGACGGCGGCGGCGATCATCGCCTTGTGTAACCAGCGGCGGAGCGACGACGTCGCGAAGGTCGAGGCATGAGCCTGATCCTAGCCTCGCAAAGCGCGTCGCGTCGCGCGATGCTGACGGCAGCGGGTGTTCCGTTCGAGGCGACGTTTGCGGGGGTCGACGAGGATGCGGCGAAGGCGGCGTTGCGCGATCTGTCGCCGCGCGATCTGGCCGATGCGCTGGCGGAGTTGAAGGCCTTGAAGGTGTCAGCGCGGATGCCGGGGTATCTGGTGCTTGGCAGCGACTCTTTGGTTGCGCTGGAGGACGGCACGATCCTCGACAAGCCGACCGAGCGGGCCGACGCGGCGGCGCATCTGCGGCTGATGTCGGGTAAGCGGCATGACCTGTGGAGTGCGGCGGTTATCGCCGAGAACGGGCAGGCGATCTGGCGGCACGTCGAGCGCGCGAAGATGCATGTCCGCCCGCTGTCAGAGGCGTTCATCGAGACGTACCTCGATGCGGAATGGCCGGCGATTGCCGGCTGCGTCGGCTGTTACCGGATCGAAGGCCCGGGCGCGCAGTTGTTCGCCAAGATCGAGGGGAGCCAGTTCACGGTGCTGGGGATGCCGCTGCTCAACGTTCTCGATTTCCTCCGCGTGCGGGGCGAACTGCCGGCGTGACCCGATACTTCTGATCCTCCCCCGCCAGGGGAGGTGGCTTGTCTTGCCAGACGGAGGGGGAGGTAAGCGACACATCTGTCCCGTGACCTCCCCTCCGTCACCTTCGGTGCCACCTCCCCTGGCGGGGGAGGATCGTTCGAGGCGGACGGCGCATGGCGATCGTAGCCTAATCGATTAAACCTTGTTCACCCGCGAAGGGGTGCCCAGACTGGATCCCCGCCTTCGCGGGGACACATGGAGCTTCGAATGACCGTCTCGACCCGTCCTTACGCAGAAGTGATCGGCGACCCGATCGCCCAGTCCAAGTCCCCGCTGATCCACGGCTTCTGGCTCGACGCGCTCGGGATCGACGCGGAGTATCGCCACAAGCACGTCACCGCGGACGCGCTCCCCGCATACTTCGCCGAACGGAAAGCCGATCCCGCCTGGCGCGGATGCAACATCACGATGCCGCACAAGCTCGCCGCACTCGATCACGTTTCCGACCCCGGCAACGTCCGCGGGACGATCGGCGCGATCAACACCGTATTCCGCAACCAGGCGGGTGACTGCATCGGCACCAACACCGATGCCGCGGGATTCTGGGCGCCGATCGACGATCTCGACATCGCCGGCCAGCCCGTCACGGTGATCGGCGCCGGCGGCGCAGCCCGCGCGATCCTGTTTGCGCTGTCGCGGATGGGCGTCGGGCCGGTGACCATCCTCAACCGCAATCCGCTAAAGGGTGCGGCGTTGCTTTCGGCGTTCGGACTCAAGGGTCAGGCATTGCCGATCGGCCCCCGCCCCGCCCTCGCGGCTGCTCGTCAACGCGAGCGTGCTCGGGATGGCGGGTCAGCCCCGCTCGATATCGACCTCGGCGCGCTCGGTCCGGACTCGCTGGTCTACGACATCGTCTATTCCCCGCTCGAAACCGGTCTCCTGAAAGCGGCAAGGGCGCGCGATCTCGAAACTGTCGACGGTCTTGAAATGCTGATCGGCCAGGCGGCCGTCGCATTCGAGATATTGTTCCACGTGGAACCACCGCGCGATCGCGACGAGGACCTCCGGGCATTGCTGGTCAAATGATCATCGGGCTGACCGGCTCGATCGGCATGGGCAAGTCGACCGTCGCTGCGATGTTCGCCGACGAGGGCGTGCCCGTATTCGACGCCGACGCGACCGTTCACCGGTTGCAGGGTGTCGACGGTCGGCTGGTCCCCGCGATCGAAGCCGCCTTCCCCGGCACGACCGCAAACGGCGCGGTCGACCGAGCAAAACTCGGCGCGGCGGTGTTCGGCGACGATGCCGCGATCAAGCGACTCGAGGCGATCGTCCACCCGGCGGTCGGCGAAGAGCGCGCCGCCTTTCTCGCTGAGCACGCCGGCAAGCGAGTCGTGTTCGACGTCCCTCTCCTGTTCGAGACCGGCGGTGACCAAAGGGTCGACTCGATCGTCGTCGTCTCCGCGGCACCGGACGTGCAGCGCGCGCGCGTGCTCGCCCGCCCCGGCATGACTCCGGAGAAGTTCGCCACAATCCTCGCGCGCCAGACCCCCGACGCCGAAAAACGCGCCCGCGCGCACCACGTCATCCGCACCGATACGAGCATCGACGAGACACGCGCGCAAGTCCGGGCAGTGCTTGCATCCTTGGAAATCTGAGCCGATACCATATCGATGCGCGAGATCGTCTTCGACACCGAAACCACCGGCCTCAGTTTTTCCGGGGCGACCGCATGGTCGAAATCGGCTGCGTCGAGATGGTCAACCGGGTCGAGACCGGCCGCACCTTCCACGCGTATTATCATCCCGATCGCGACATGCCGGTCGAGGCGTTCAACGTCCACGGGCTGAGCGCACAATTCCTGTCGGACAAGCCGAGATTCGCCGATGCGGTCGAGGATCTGCTAGAGTTCGTCGGCGATGCACCGATGGTCGCGCACAATGCCGGCTTCGACTTCTCGTTCCTCAACGGCGAGTTGACCAAATGCGGCCGTCAGATCATCCACATGAAGCGGATGATCGACACGCTGCAGATCGCGCGCAGCCGTCATCCCGGTGCCAAGCATTCGCTCGACGCGCTGTGTTCGCGCTTCGGAATCGACCGCAGCCACCGTGTGCTGCACGGCGCGCTGCTCGATGCGCAGCTACTGGCGCAGGTCTATGTCGAGCTGATGGGCGGTCGCCAGATCGGCCTGGGACTTCTTAACGAAGCGGCCGGCAACGCCGCGACTCCGATCGTCGCACAGGCGCCTCGGGTCGTTCGCCCGCCACGCATTTTCGCAGTGAGCGAGGGAGACCTTGCGGCGCATGCGGCGTTTATGAAGGGGATCAAGGATCCGATTTGGGGGCCGTGGCGTCCGGATGACGCTGGCAGGGTGGAGCCAACAGGACCACCCGAACTACGTAACGCCGACAAGGAGACGATAATGGATATCCGGATTTCTGGTCACCAGGTTGACACTGGCGAAGCACTGAACAGCCATGTGGAAGACCGACTCCAGGGTATCGCCGACAAGTATTTTTCCCGCGCCATCTCGGCCGAGGTCACGTTCGGCAAGGGGCCGCACGATGCCGGCTTCAAGTGCGATATCGTCGCGCACGTGATGAAGGGCTTGGTGCTCAAGGGGCATTCCGACGCCTATGACGCGCGCGCGGCCTTCGATGGCGCGGCGGCCAAGATCGAAACCCAACTCCGCCGCTACATGCGCCGCCTGAAGGACCGCCATGCCGGCGAAGCGGTCGCGATGGCCGAGAGCAACGGCTACGACAACGCTGGCTACACGCTGTTCCAGGAGAGCGTCGAGGAGGACGATGTCGCGGACGCACCGCTGATCATCGCCGAAACGCGCGTCGACATTCCCGAGGCCAGCGTGTCCGATGCGGTGATGATGCTCGATCTGCGCAACACCGCGGCATTGCTGTTCAAGAATGCGGGCACCGGCGCGCATAACATGGTCTACAAGCGTGGCGACGGCACGATCGGCTGGGTCGAGCCACAGCGGGCCGCTTCGACTGGCGCGGCCTCCCTCCCCAGTAAAAGAAGGGTCCATAAGGGCGCGGGTCTGACGGCCGCGCCTTTACGCCCCCGCGCAACCCGCTAAGGCGGACGCGCGCGGGGGCGCTTGAGACATTGAACACCATGACCGATTTCAGCGATATGCTGCGTCCCGACGCAGTGCAGACGGGCGTGATCGCCACCAACAAGAAGGCGGTGTTCCAGCATATCGCGACGATTGCGGCCGAGATCGTCGATACGGATGCGAAGACGATCGCCGAACGATTGACGGCGCGCGAGAAGCTCGGCTCAACCGGGTTCGGCGGCGGTGTCGCGATCCCGCATGCCAAGCTCGAGGGGCTCGCGCAGGTCACCGGCGTGTTCGTGCGGTTGGCGCAGGCGGTCGATTTCCAGGCGGTCGACGATCTGCCCGTCGATCTCGTCTTCATGCTGTTGTCGCCGACCGATGCCGGGGCGGTGCATCTGAAGGCGCTCGCGCGCGTCTCGCGGCGGCTGCGCGACAAGGCGTTTCTGGAGAAACTGCGCGGCGCTGGCTCGCCCGATGCGCTCTACGCGCTGTTCACCGCCGACGAGGTGCGCGATGCAGCCTGAGTCTTCCTCTAACACCGCGGGCGCGGAGGCGCATTTTCGCGCGCTGGAGTCGCTGTATGCGCAGGCGCCGATCAATCGGTTCTTCGAATCGTCGCTGGAAATCCCGGAGGCCGGCGTCGCGCGGATCCATTTTACGATCGACGAGCGGCATTATCACGCCGGCGGCGCCGCGCACGGCACGAGCTATTTCAAGATGCTCGACGATGCCGCGTTCTATGCGTCGAACAGCCTAGTTACCGATCGTTTCCTGCTGACCACCGCGTTCAACCTGCTGCTCACCCGCCCGCTGAAAGTCGGCCCGGTGATCGCCGAGGGTCGCTGGATCAGCGGCAAGCGGCGCGTGTTTGTCGCGGATGCGCGGCTGATCGATGCGGAGGGCGAAGAAGCCGCGCGGGGCACCGGCACGTTCATGCGCTCGCGGATCGCGCTGGCCGGGCTGCCTGGATACCGCGCGCCGGCATGAGCGGTCGGCTACCCAGTGGCGTGCTCGTCAGCGCCCTCCTCCGCCGGGTCAACGACGCGGGCGGCTTCGGCGCGGTGATGGCGAAAGGCGATGCACAGGGCGGCGCGATCCTCGTCATCGCGATCGACAAAGGGACCCCTCCCCGGCTGTTGGAGCGATGGAATCGGGCCTGACGGACGGACCGCCTTGATCGACTCGACCCCTGCCGAAGACCTTGACGGCTATTGGCGGCGCAGGCGCTCGCGCGACCCGGATTTGTGGGTCGTCGAGGTGGACATCGCAGCGGCGGAACGGTTCGCCGCTGAAACGATCCTCGACGATTGACTCGAAAGCCCCCCAATAGAGGGGATTGCAACGATTGATTGGCGTTGTGCTGGGACGGGTGCGATCCGGATCAGTTACGCAGTCGGGGGATGCCTGGACGGTCGGCTCGTACGATCGACTCCACGGTCTCACCGCATCTGAATAAGCTTGAATGACCATTCTTCAGCGGGCTGCGACGATCGCGGCCATGACTTTCTCTCTCGCCGGCCTGCTCGGCAACAGCGCACCCGGCCATGCGACCGGTATCGATCGTACCACGGTCAGCCTGACCGCTCTCGCAAATCTAAACGCCCTCTCCCCGCAGAATGTTCCGCAGGTCGCTCCCGCCGCAACGCCCGTTGCCGCCGTCGAGAAGACCGCAATCGAGAAGACTGCCGCCGAGCAGCTCGCTCCTGCAGAGGAAGAAGAATTCGACACGCTCGCCCAGGCCGTTGCCGCGCAGGATAGCGCCGCCGCCGACGACGCGCTCCAGTGCCTTGCCGGCGCGATCTATTTCGAGTCCAAAGGCGAGCCGCTGACCGGCCAGCTCGCGGTTGCCGAAGTCATCATCAATCGCGCCAAGTCGGGTCGTTTCCCCGCAGACGTCTGCGCCGTCGTCAAGCAGCGCGGCCAGTTCAGCTTCGTCCGTGGTGGCCAGATCCCGACCATCACCAAGGGTGCCTCGTATCGCACCGCGGTCGCCGTCGCCAAGGTCGCTCTCGCCAGCGCCTGGAACAGCCCGGCCGACAAGGCACTCTACTTCAACACCCCCGATCGCCGCCCTTCGGTTCGCGCGATCAAGGTCGCCTCGATCGGCAACCACGTCTTCTATCGCTGATCTTTTGTCATCCCCGCGCAGGCGGGGACCCATCTACTCCGCCGCTGCGATCTTGCCGTGAGGCTAGCCAATATGGGTTCCCGCCTTCGCGGGAATGACGAGACCAGAACACGATCACAATCCGTGAATGAGCTTGCCTCGTTCGCGGATTGTTCTATTTCCAGGGCATGCTCGACATGCCGCCGGACTCCTGCATCGACAAACCCGGATCCTCCAGGATTCGACCCTCTGCGCCGCCGACGTGGCGCGCGGGTCATTCGGATGTTGCTGCGGCACGATCTCACCGCGATGACCGAAGTGCCGCTCGACGGTGGCCGCCGGGCCGATCTGATGGCGGTGGATGCGCGCGGTCAGATCGTCATCGTCGAGATCAAGGTGTCGCGCGCCGACCTGCTCGGCGACGGCAAGTGGCCCGATTATCTCGGGCATTGCGACCGGTATTTCTGGGCGGTGCCTGCGGGGTTCGACGTCGGGCCGTTGCACGGGCCTGCGTTCCTGCCCGAGCGGACCGGGATCATCGTCGCGGATCGCTACGACGCGGCGATCGTGCGGGAGGCGCATACCACCCCCTGCCCGCGCATGCCCGCAAACGCTGCACGCTGGCGTTCGCCAGGCGAGCCGCGCGCCGGTTGATCGCGCAGATGGACCCGGATGCGGACGGGTTGGCGTTCTAGGATCTAGGGGCCCCCCTCCCTGGAAGGGAGGGGTCGGGGTGGGTCGATTTCCGCATCGTAGAACGGTTGCGTCACGAGCCGGCCTACCCACCCCAGCCCCTCCCTTCCAGGGAGGGGAGCGCGTCGTGATTTTGGCAACCTCGGCGACCTCAGCGACCGCCGCTCAAACTCAGAATTTCGGCCCCGATACCGCTTTCCGCACCTTCTTCGGCGCATCCGCCAGCAGCTTCGACACGACCGGGTTGCGCCCATCCTGCTTGGCATAGTCGCGCGCCGACATGCCGGCGATGATATCCGCCTGGTCGGGATCGGCGTTCTCGTTCAGCAGCACGCGGATCATCCCCACGTCACGGCGCTGGACCGCGCGGATCAGCGGTGTCTCGCCGGCCGAGTTGCCGAGGTTCGGGTTCGCCCCCGCCGCAGTCAGGATCGGGATCATGCCCGTCTGCCCAAGCGTCACCGCGAGCAGCAGCGGCGTGTTGCCCTTGCCGTCGCGCAGATTGGCGTCCGCGCCCTTTGCAGCAGGAAGCGCAGATAGACCTCGTCGCCGCGCTTGATGACGATGTGGAGCGCGCCCTCCCCGTTCGTCACGTCGCGCGTGTTGATGATGTTGCTGCCCGGGCGGCCGAGCATCTCGAGGACCTCGTTGTTCTTGGCATCGCGCACCGCGGACAGGAACTTGTACCCCTCCGACTGGCCCTGCGCGAAGGCGGGCGCCGCCATACCGAGCGCGGGCGTCAGAAGGGCGGTGGCGAGCATCAGGCGAATACGCATCGAGAGACTTCCTTGGTTCGTCCTGGATATTGGCGACGCTTGCGCCGCAGTAGCGAACAGATCAAGGCTGGCGGCATCATGACCCTTCGTTTCATCCTTTGTGCGCTCGCCCTGCCCGCCCTGGCGTTGGCGGCCTGCAACTCGTCCCAGCCCCCGCCAAACCGCCGCTCGAAGGCGCCCGGATCGGCGGTCCTTTCGCGTTGACCGACCAGAACGGGCAGGCCGTCACCGAGCGCAATTTCGCGGGCAAATACCGGATCATGTATTTCGGTTACACCTTCTGCCCCGATGTGTGTCCGACGGATGTCCAGGCGATCGGCGCCGCGGTGAAAAAGCTCGAGGCGAGCGGCCCCGCGATCGCCGCGAAGATCGTGCCGGTGTTCGTGACGGTCGATCCGGCGCGCGATACGCCCGCGGTACTCAAGCAGTTCGTCTCCGCCTTCCACCCGCGCATGGTCGGCCTGACCGGCAGCCCCGAGGCGATCGACCGGATCAAGACCGAATATGCGGTGTATTCGAGCAAGGGCGAGCCCTCCCCGGGGGCGGCTACCTCGTAAACCACAGCCGGCAGGCCTATCTGATGGACCCGGACGGCAAGCCCCTCGCTTTGCTGCCGCAGGAACAAGGGCCCGACGCGGTGGCGACTGAGATCAAGCGCTGGGTATCGTGAGCGCGCGCTTCTGGGAAGATACGCCGATCGAGCAACTCGACCGCGGCCAATGGGAAGCCTTGTGCGACGGCTGCGGCAAATGCTGCATCCACAAGCTCGAGGACGAGGAGACCGGCGAACTCGTCGCGACCAACGTATCGTGCCGCCTGCTCGACCGGCGCAGCGGGCAATGCTCGGATTACCGCCACCGCCACGCGTACGTGCCCGAATGCGTGCGGCTGACGACCGGCAACGTCCACGGCATCGACTGGCTTCCTCGACCTGTGCCTACCGCCTGCGCGCGGCCGGCGAGCAGCTGCCCGAGTGGCATTACCTCGTCTGTGGCGACCGCGAGGCCGTCCACCGCGCCAAGCAATCTGTGCGCGGCTGGACCGTCAGCGAGGACGAGGCGGGCGAGCTGGAATACCACGTGATCGACCGCGAACTGTAAGCCGGTGATCGCCCTGTGATCGCCCGATGATAGAAGGCCTGGAGATCGTCCGTCACCCTCGCGCCCGTCGTGCACGGTTGTCGATCGATCCTGCGAGCGGCCGCGCGCGGCTCGTCCTGCCAAAGCGGGCGGCGCTGAAGCAGGCGCTGGCCTGGGCCGAGGACAAGGCCGGCTGGATCGCCGAACAGCGCGCGTTGCTCCCCCAGCCCCGCCCCTTCGTCCCCGGTGCGGTCGTCACCGTCGCCGACGAACCGCTGACGATCGAGTGGATTCCGGGCAGCCGTCGCACCGTGGTGCGCGAAGGCTCGGTCCTGTCGCTGTCGGGTCCGCCCGAAACGATCGCGCGCCGCGTCGAGGCTTGGTTGAAACGCACCGCACTCGCCGTGCTCGAAACCGAGACCGCCGAATATGCCGCCAAGGCGAAGGTCAGCGTCGCGCAGGTCGCGGTCGGCGATGCCAAGGGCCGCTGGGGCAGTTGCGCATCGAGCGGCGTGATCCGCTACAGCTGGCGCCTGATCCTCGCGCCGAGCTGGGTCCGCCGCGCCACCGTCGCGCATGAAGTCGCTCACCGCGTTCACATGAACCACGCACCGGTCTTCCACGCGCTGGTCGAGCAACTCTACGGCGAAGACCCTACGCCCGCGCGCGTCTGGTTACGCACGCACGGCGCCGAACTTCACTGGTTCGGTCGGTCGTCCTGATACCGGCGATCCTGATTGCGGTCGTCCTGGTAGCGGCCATCCTGATATCTATCGCGCGGCACGTCGCGGGTTAGCGGCTGGCGTCCTGCCGGTTGCTCCTGACGCGGCTGGTTGCGGCCGGTGACGCGGTCGATCCAGTCCTGATTCATCTGCTGCGGTGGCGCCGGTGGCGCGGCCGGCGTCTCGGGCTGATCCGCATCGGGCCGCGGAATCGTATCGCCGGTCTGCGCGTCGGTCGGTACCGGCGGCTGGTCCGGATCGATCGGATTGCCGTCCGCGTCGACCGCCATCTGGCCATTGTCGGGCTGGCCGAAATAGCTCTCCTCGTCGGGTTCGAGCTGCCACTCGGGCAGGGTCACCTTCGTATCGAACTGCTCGATCGGACGGTTGGCGGTCGCGGGCTTCATGAACGCCGCCCAGGCACGCGCCGGTGCCTGGCCGCCATGCAGCCCGGCGATCGGCTTGGCGTCGTCACGCCCCATCCACACGCCGGTCGTGATGCCGCTGGAGAAGCCCAGGAACCAGCCATCCTTCGACGAGCTGGTCGTCCCCGTCTTGCCGGCGACCGGGCGGCCGATCTGCGCCGCGCGGCCGGTGCCGGTGTTGACCGCGGTCTGGAGCAGGTCGGTCATCTCGGCGGCGACATAGGGCGCGACGAGCACATGGCTGCGATCGACCTCATGCGTGTAGATCGTCTGGCCGTTCGCGGTGACGCGCGTGATCCCGTACGGCGTGACCGCGACGCCCTTGCTGGCGACCGACGCGAAGGCGCGCGTCATGTCGATCACGCGGACCTCGGACGTGCCGAGCACCATCGACGGATGCACGTTGACCGGCGTCGTGATGCCGAACCGGCGCGCCATGTCGGCGACCGTGTTGAAGCCAACCTCTTGGCCCAGCTTGGCGGCAATGGTGTTGAGCGAATAGGCGAAGGCGGTGCGCAGCGAGACCGCGCCGGAGTTGCGCCGGGAATCGTTGCGCGGGCTCCAGCCCTGGATCGTGACGGGTTCGTCGACGACCGAGATCCTCCGGCTTGTGGCCGGCCTCCAGCGCGGCGAGGTAGACGAACAGCTTGAATGCCGAGCCCGGCTGGCGGACCGCCTGTGTCGCGCGGTTGTAGATCGACGAGACGTAATCCTTGCCGCCGACCATCGCGCGCACTTCGCCGCCACGATCGAGCGCGACCAGGGCGCCCTGTGCGCCGGCCGGGGCATTGGCGCGGATCGCCGCATCGGCTTGCCGCTGCATGTTGAGATCGAGCGTCGTCCAGACTTCCAGGGGCTCTGTGGTCTCGTCGATCAGCGTGTCGAGCTGCGGCAGCGCCCAGTCGGTGAAATAGCGGACGCTGTTCTGCTTGGGCTCGGGCGCCAGTTTCAGGCCGGATACGTCCGCATCGGCAGCCTCGGACGCGGTGATCGCGCCGGTTTCCTGCATCGTCTCCAGCACGACGCCGGCGCGGCCCATCGCGGCCTCGGCATCGGCGGTCGGCGAGTAGTTGGACGGTGCCTTGACGAGGCCGGCGATCACCGCGGCCTCGGCGAGGCTCAGGTGATCCGCGCCGTGGCCGAAGAACTTCCGGCTCGCCGCGTCGATCCCGTAGGCGCCGCCGCCATAATAGACCTTGTTCAGATAGAGTTCGAGGATCTGGGCCTTGCTGAACTTCCATTCGAGCGCGAACGCCAGGATGCCCTCGCGGAATTTCCGCCCGAACTTCTTCTGGTTGTTGAGGAAGACGGTCCGCGCCAGCTGCTGCGTGATCGTCGAGCCGCCTTGCGTCCAGTGACCACGATCGAACCGCACCTTCACGGAGCGCGCGATGCCGACCGGATCGACGCCGATATGCGAGCGAAAGCGGCGATCCTCGACCGACACGGTCGCGTCGCGCATGACCTTGGGGATTTGTCCGTAGGGCAGCCATTCGCCGAAGCTCGGCCCCATCGACACGATCACGGTACCGTCGGCGGCATGGACGCGGATCATCTGGCCGTTGGGCGACGATTTCAGGCTGTCGAAGCTGGGGAGCTGCGACATCGCGACGTACACCGCGATCGCCAGCGCTCCGAGCGCGAGGACGCCGATTCCGACGCAGAGCTGCAGGAACACGACCAGCCGTCGCCGCCAGCGTGACGCCGGGGGAGTTGGGGACCGACGGGACGGGGAAGCAGAACGCGTACGAGCCATGTGGCCGCAGAATTACGCGCGATGTCCCCGCCCTACAAGCAGCATCAAGCCGCAGCGTTCGCTTTGCGCGGTCGGAATTCGAGCGACAGCGAATTCATGCAATAGCGCTGGCCGGTCGGCGGCGGGCCGTCCGGGAAGACATGGCCCATATGGCTGTCGCAGCGGGCGCACCGCGTCTCGATGCGGGTCATGCCGTGGCTGCGATCGGCGTGATCGGTGACCGCATCGGGACCGATCGGCCGGGTGAAGCTGGGCCAGCCCGACCCGGAATCATATTTGTCGGCGCTGTCGAACAGTTCGTTGCTGCACGCGGCACAGCGATAGATGCCGTCCGCCTTGTTGTCGTTGAGTGCGCCCGCGAACGCACGCTCGGTCCCCGCCTCGCGCAGCACATGATATTGCTCGGGGGTGAGCCGCTTGCGCCACTCGGCTTCGGAAAGATTGAGTTGGTCCATGGGTTTCAATCTCGTGCTGGCAGGACGGATTTCAATATGGCGTAGGGACAGGCTCTAGGTCTGGCCTATTCTCGTCGCGTTGGCGATCACCTGGATCAGGGAAGGGCGCATCAGCGGCAGCAACCAGGCTGCCCGCGTACTTTCGGCGACCTGGCGGACGATGCTGGCGATGCCGATCGGGCGGGCAAGGCGGCGGGCGAAATCCTCCTGCCACCGCGCTGCCGAAGCGGGACCGCCGCGGACATAGGCGTCGGCGGCCGCGGCTCCGCTGGCGAGCGCGATGCCCATGCCCTCGCCGGCGAGCGAGGGGATCACCCCGCCTGATCGCCAAGCCGGAAGATCGCGTCGACGCCCTCGCGTTGTCGCCAGCCATAGGGGACGTTGGCGATCGCATCGATCGGCGCGCGTCCGTCGATCAGCGCGACCCATTCGCCGAGTGCTGGCATCTCGCGACCCAGGGCCTCGAGCAACTGCGCGGGGGATCCGGCGGCCTGAAGCCGCGAGCGATGCACGGCCATGCACAGGTTCGCAGTGCCGTCCTCCTGCATCGCGAGGCCTGCATAGCCGCGGTCGAACAGGTGCAGCTCGATCCCCCATCGAGCGCCGCGCGGAGTGCCGGGAGGGGGCGATACGGACGCGCAACCCCAGCGTCGGGTCGGATCCGCGCGCGTCTTCGGGGCGTGCCATCCCGCGAACGTCATGCTTGCCGCTGGCCAGGAACAGCGCGTCGGGGGCGAACGTCGCGCCGTCCGCGGTGCGGACCGTCATGCCGTCGATCTCGCGCACGGTGACACCGCGCTCGACCGGCGTGCCGAGCCGTGCGGCTTCCGCCAGCATGACCGTGTCGAGCCGGTGGCGCGTGACCGAGACTGCTGGACAGGGCAGGGCGGCCTCCGCGAGCCGCGTTCCGGCGAAAATACGGGCGCGCGTCACGCGATCCGGGTTGAGCGTGTCGGGATCGATGCCGAGCTCGGCGAGCGTCTCCAGCGTCCGCCAGCTGAGGAACCCGCCGCAGATAGCATCGCCGGTTTCGCGCGATCGCTCGACGAGCAGATGCGGCAGGCCGGCGCGCGCGAGGCCGATCGCGGTCGCGGCCCCGGCGAGCCCGCCGCCGACGATCAGCGCAGGCGTTCGACGCATAACCGGAACGGAAAGACGCGGCGGACCTTCGCCTGGGTGATACCGGCTTCGGCGAGCAGCGGCGGCCATTCGTCGGGGCGATAGCTGCGCGCGATCGACAGCGTGCCGTCGTGGCGCACGATCGGGTGCCAGCGCGCCAGCGTCGCGAGGACGGGGAAGCCCCAATGTGCGAAGCCGTGACGATGGAGGTCGTTGACGAACCACCCGGCGCGTGCGTGCGCCTCCATGAAGCGCAGGAACGCCACGAGCTGATCGTGGCTCATGTGATGGGCGACTAGGCTGCTGACGATCACGTCCCAGGGCTCGTCGGCAAGGTCGGCATAATCGCCGGTGACGTAGCGGATGTCGCCGCCATGCGCCCGCGCCGCCTGTTCGCTGCGCGGGTTGAGATCGACGCCGACCAGCTCTGCCTTGATGCCTTTCGCCTCGGTCCAGCGCGCGATCCGCCGCAGCATGTCGCCGTCGCCAAAGCCTACGTCGAGCAGCCGGAAGCGTTTCCGCCCGGCTGTCGCGCGCGCCAGGAAATCGAGCGTCGGGCGGCGCGCCATCGTCACCGTGTTGACCGTGGCCAGATCGCCGACCACATCGGCATAAGTCGCCGCGTCGAGGTCGTCGGCGTCCATCAGCTCTTCGGCCTGGCTGCGAATGACGAGGCTCATGGCGCGCTTCGGAACCCGAAGCCCTCCGCCGCCAGTCCCGGCCCGAACGCGAGCGCGACCCCGTGCGCGATCGGCGGCCCGGCGAGCAGGCGCTCGAACACGAACATCAACGTCGCCGACGACATGTTGCCGTTGTCCGCCAGCACCTGCCGCGACGCCGCCAGCGCCTCGGGTTTCAGCTGCATTGCATGCTCGACCGCGTCGAGGATCGATCGGCCGCCGGCATGTACCGCCCAGCCGTCGATCGTCTCCGGCGGCCGGCCATCGCTGACGATCGCGCGAAACTCGGTATCCGCCAATGCCGTGGCGATCCGCGCGGGAACCTCGCCGGACAGGTGCATCGCAAAGCCCGCATCGGTGACGTCCCAGCGGATCAGCGCCTCCGTATCGGCGAGTGCCGCCGCAAACGGCGTACCGAGTTCGAGCCCGGTCGCCTCCGCGGTGACCAGCGCGGCCGCGGCGCCATCGCCGAACTGGAGCATCGCCAGCAACGGCTCGATCTCGTTGGCGGGCTGGAGGTGCAGCGTCGAGAGCTCGACCGTGACGACCAGGACGCGGGCCTTGGGCTCGGATCGGACGATGTGGCGCGCGCTGCGCAGCGCGACGACCGCGGCGTAACACCCCATGAAGCCGATCAGCAGCCGCTCGACGCTGGACGACAGGCCGAGCCGTCGGGCGATGATCTGGTCGATCCCCGGCGCGACGAAGCCGGTGCAGCTTGCCACCACCAGATGCGTGATCCCCTCGACCGCGACCTTCGCGCGCAACGCCTCGATCGCACGGATCGCCAGGTCGGGCGCATGCTCGGCGTAAAGCGTCATGCGTGCCGCGGTGCCGGGATGCGGCTCGGCGGCGTAAAAGCCGGCATCGTCGACCGGCGAGCCCCCGTCCGCGGTCGGCGGCAACACCGACCAGCGATGCGCGATGCCCGATCGCGACGCCATCCTGTCGAACACGCGCTGCATGCGCGGTTCGATGCGCGACCGAGCCCAGGCTATGAAGGCATCGTGGATATCGTGACCGGGTACGGCGGAACCAACGGCATTCAGATAAGCGGACACGATACCCTTTCCCATGCGACCGAGCCGTCAACGCGTGACGTGGCCAATCGGCCTGCGCCTATCAAGACCGGGATTCCAGGCGAATCGGTGGCCAGAGTGCGGCGTACAGCGCACCGATCGATACCGCGCCGCTTTTCGGCCGTTCCGTAAATATTGGTTACCGACAAACATACCCTCGACGCCGCCGCCGGCCGAACTGAACCATATTGAACCTAATTAAATCGTTTGCAGCAAGAGTAGCAGGGAGAAAATGGTCGTGATCGTGCATTCGAATTATACAGGATTACCGGATTCCAAAGGATTAGGTTGATATTTGGTCGCATAGGTCGAGAGTAAGATCGCATTTGATCTGGATTCAGGTCGGATGCGGTTTCGGTTCGGTTCGACGCCCCGTGCGAAAACGGCACATGTCCGTGAGCATCGAGGTCGGGTGCCGAAATCCGGATCGTGGGAGGAAGAGGGGCTTTTGGTGAAGAACGAGTCCGTAGTCGATTTGATCAAGGATCTGACCGCAAAGCTTTCCGCTGTTGCCGAAGAGTTCAACGGCCGTGTCGCACAGGCATCGGAACCCATAGCCGTCGGCGACGTGCCCAGCGAAGCGATGCTGGTCGACCGTGCCAATGCGGTGCTCGCCGAGCGGCGGATGCGGCGTCAGTTCCTTCCCGAGGAATTGTTTCACGAACCGGCCTGGGACATGCTGCTCGCGCTGTTCGTGTCCCGCGACGACCGAGCACCGATGAACATCAAGGCCCTGGTCAGCATGTCCGACGCGCCCGTGACGACCTCGCAACGGTGGATCGAGCATCTCCACAAGCTGAAGCTGATCGATCGCGTCATCGACCCGACGGATCGCCGCAGGGTCGAGATATCCCTCAGCCACAGTGGCGAGGAGGCGATGCGTTCGTATCTGCGGGCGCTCAAGCGTCAATAAGATACGCGGTCGAGTTGCTGCGGCGTACGATGTGAGCGCTACTCGCCCGACGGGTGTCGAAGACTAAAACGATAATGGTAGATAACGTCGACCATTTGAAACCATAACGACACATAACACCTAAGATTTATATAGTATACTAAGATAGCAATTAGATTTGATCTAGTTGTAATGCCTAACATATGTCGCATTAACTGTTGCCATTATGATTTCGTAGTATTTGATTAATCGCGTCGAGCCAATTTGTTCCCGACAAAAAGATCGGGGCAAGCATTGGGTCATCGTACGTCTGCGCAGGGGGAAGGGATAGCAGGCACCGGCTTGTCCTGGCAGCTTCACGTAGCGTGCGGACCGGCTTGGTCGCGGCGACGCTGGCGCATCCCGCCTTCGCCCAGACCGCGACCGCCGTTCCGGACCGTCCCGCGGTCGGGACGGTAGCGGGTACGTCGATCGTCAACACCGCCGGCCTGCGCTACGATCTCGACGGCACATCCCGATCGACCGTCTCGAACACGGTGACGATCGTCGTCGCCGAGCGCCTCGACGTGGCGCTGGTTCGCGACGACCATGATGCGGTGGTGGTGGGGGCCGAGCCGACCGTAATCCCGCTGACGTTGACGAACCTCGACAACGGCAATGAATCCTTCACGCTGGCGGCGACCGTCTCGTCGGCAGGGATCACGCTTCGTACCCTGGTGATCGATGGCGATGGCGATGGGCTGTACGATCCGGTGCGGGATGTGGCGCCGGTCGATGGCAGGACGCCGGTGCTGGCGCCGGGGCAGTCGATCAAGCTGCTGGCGATCCTGGCCGCGACCTCGGCCAACCCCGTTACCACACCCGTTACCGCGACCTTGACCGTCACCGCGCAGTCCACGACCGGATCGGGTACCGCGGGTGCGACCTATGCCCAGGCTGGCGACGGCGGCAGCGACGCCGTGGTCGGGCTGACCGGTGCCAGCGCGAGCGTGGCGATCCCGCTGAGCACCGGTCCAGTCGGCCCCTCCCTTTTCAAGAGCCAGTCGGTGCGGGCTGCCGACGGGTCGCAGAACGCAGTCCGCGATTCGGTCATCACCTACACGCTCGAGGCGCGCTTCACCGCCGCCGTCACCGGCGCGCGGATCGCCGATCCGATCCCTGCGGGCACCGTCTTCGTCCCGGGCAGCCTGACGCTCGACGGCGCGCCGCTGAGCGATGCCGCCGACGCTGATGCAGGCCGCTTCGACGCGACCGGTGGCGCCCAGACTGGCGGCGCGCAGGGTCCGGGCATCGCCGTCGCACTCGGGCAGGTCGCGGCCGCGTCCGTCCACACCGTCCAGTTCAAAGCCAAGATCCAATGAGGAGCATATCCATGATCACGCGTCCGATGATTGCCGCCGTCCTGGCGGCCACCGCTGCCGTCGCCTCCGCAGCCGCAGGGCCGTTGCAGGTCACCAGCAGCATCCTGGTCGAAAGCCGCACCGCCGCTGCCGACGGCACTACGCGGATCGCGCTGGTGAAACCGTCGAAGGTGACGCCGGGCGACAAGGTCATCTTCGTCCTCAGCTATCGCAACACCGGGGCTCAGCCGCTCGCCAACGTGGTGCTCGACAACCCGTTGCCGCGCCAGATCGCCTACCGCTCCGCCAATCCGGGGTCGCCCGCGCCCGACGTGTCGGTCGACGGCAAGACGTTCGGTTCGCTCGCCACGCTGCGCGTCCGCAGCCTCGACGGCAGTACGCGCGCGGCGGGCCCCAACGATGTCACCAGCGTCCGGTGGCGCCTCGCAAGCCCGTTGGCGGCCGGTTCGCAAGGTCAATTCGCGTTCCAGGCCGTGCTCAAATGACCCGGCATTCCTCCACACCGCAAACACATAAAAGGTAGACTTAGACATGCACGTAAAAGGGGTAATTCGCGCGCTGATGGCCGGTACGGCTGCGGTCGTGTCGATCGGCATCGCGGCGGAGACGGCGAGCGCGCAGGCACCGGGGCCGGCCGGTACGGCTGCCGGCACGACCGTCACCAACACGGCGCAGGCCAGCTATTCGGTCAACGGCGTCCAGCAGTCGGTGGCATCGAACGCGGTCAGCTTCGTGGTCGATCGCAAGGTCAACCTGACCGTCACCACCAACCAGCCCGCCAATACCGAGGTCGCGATCGGCCAGGCGGCGGCGGTGACGACGTTCAGGGTGACCAACAACACCAACGGCACCCAGGATTTCGTCCTGACGGCAAGCCAGTTGCCGATCCAGAACCTGTTTGCCGGCGACAATTTCGACGTGGCCAACGTCAGGGTGTTCGTCGATTCGAACACCAACGGCATCTATGATCCGGGCGTCGATACCGGGACCTACATCGACGAACTCGCCGCCGATCAGTCGGCCGTCGTGTTCATCGTCGGCGACGTTCCCAACGTCCAGTCCGCCTCGCTCGCCGGCATAACCTTGATCGCACAGGTCGCGGCCGGGGTAGTGCCACCGTGCAGGGCACGCCGCTGGCACCCAGCGTCGCGCTCAACGACGATGCGGTGGTCGACGTGGTCTTTGCCGACAATGATTCGGACGGGCTGGGCCTCGATATCGCCAATAACGGGCAGGGGCGTGCTTCGCTCGCGTATGAAATCACGACGCGCGACGTCGCGCTCAGGGTCGACAAGACCCAGATCGTGGTTTCCGACCCGGTGAGTGGACTCGTCGCGCCCAAGGCGATTCCCGGCGCGGTCGTCCAATACTGCCTGACGGTGTCCAACGGGACGCTGCTGACGCCTGCGAACAACGTCAACCTGACCGACCTCGTCCCGGCGAACACCACCTATCAGCCAGGCTCGATCGTGATCGGCGTGCCCGGTGTCCAGCCGATCTGCACCGTGGCGGGCTTCGTCGCCAACGACGACGGCACGCCGATCGCCGGCACGACCTTCACCGGCGGGTATGATTCGACCGCGAGGCGGGTGACGGCGACGATCCCGACGCTGCTCGGCGGGACCGCGGTCGCGGCAAGCTTCCGCGTGACGATCAACTAACCCCGCTCCTCGCGAACAAGGAACGACCGATCCCGGCACGCGCAACGACGCGTGCCGGGAAAGGACCCTTCATGCCCAGCGCCCACCGTCTTTTGCGCCTCTGCGCTCTGCTCCTGACGATCCTGTACGGGCTCGCGCTCGGCTGCCTGCCGGCCGCGGCGCAGACTGGTGTCCAGGCGGGTGCCCAGACGCGCATCGAGAATACCGCGACGCTCTCGTTCGACGACGCGACCAGTGCGGCGGGATCGCGCATCGTGCCGTCCAATACGGTCGCGCTCGACGTGAACCGGGCCAAGCGTCCGACGACGCTCACGTTTCGGCTGCCGCCACCCGAGTACGCGATGACCGGCGCCAAGTGCCAGACCGCGCCGACCCTTCTCTTCACGCCGGCGCCGATCGACGCCGCGACCTATGCCGCGTCGTCCCCGATCGCGACCGTCGACATCTATGCGGACATGATCCTGGTGCTCGACAACCAGGCCGGCAACCGCGATCCCGAAATGCGCGAAACCGCGATCATCGCGGTCGAGGTCGGCACCATCCGGACCACGCTGACGCTGACCGAGACGGCGGTCGCCAGCGGCATCTTCGCCGGCGGCATTCCCGCGGTCGCGACCGGCAAGCATCCCGAGCTCGCGGCCTGCGATATCCGCAACCAGCGCGGCGCGGCGATCATGCTGAGCTTTGCCGAGGACGGCTACAGCCTCGCCTCGATGGCGTCGCTGCTGATCGACCCGGCCGGCTACACGTTCGATTCGCGCACCGGCGCGCTGGTCGACGGCACCACCGTGTCGCTGGTCGACGAGACCGGCCAGCCCGCCACCGTGTTCGGCGACGACGGGGTCAGCCGCTATCCCTCCACCGTGATCACCGGCGAAGCGGTCACCGACGCCAGCGGCCGCGTGTATCCGGGCGAGACCGGACGATACCGCTTCCCGCTGTCCGCACCCGGCCGCTATTTCCTGAAGATCACGCCGCCGGGCACTTACACCGCGCCGTCGACCGTCGATCGCGCGACGCTGGCAGCGTTGAAGGATCCGCAGGGCAGGCCGTTCATCCTCAACGACACGAGCTTCGGCGGATCGCTGACGCTGTCGACGCCCGAACCCTTCTCGGCCGACATCCCACTCGACAGCCCCGGGGCGGGGACGCTGTTGTTGACCAAGATCGCGTCCGTGCGCGAGGCGTCGCCGGGCGATTTCGTCCAGTATCTCCTGCGGATCACCAACCGCGATGCCGTCCCGGCGCGCGGGCTCCACGTCGCCGATACGCTACCCAAGGGATTGCGCTACGAGCGAAATTCCGCGCGCGGCGGGGACGAGCCGACCGTGTCGTCCGATGGCCGCACGCTCGACTTCGTCATCCCCGTACTGGCGGCCGGCGCCTCGACCGAGCTGAAATACGTCGTCAGCATCGCCCCCGGCGCACCCGCCGGCGAAGCGCTCAACCGCGCGCGCGTCGTCGGGCAGGGCACCGTCACCAGCAACGAGGCGGCGGCATCGGTTCGCCTGCGCCCCTGTTGTTCACCGACGCGATGACGATCATCGGCCGCGTGACCGAGGGGAATTGCGGCGATCCGGTCGACAAGCGCAAGGGCGTGGCCGGGATCCGCCTGTTGATGGAGGACGGCACGTTCGTCGCCACCGATCGTGACGGGCTGTACCATTTCGAGGGCGTCCGCGCCGGGCGTCACGTCGTCCAGATCGACACGTCGAGCATCCCCGCGACGCACGCGCCGGTCGCCTGCGACATCGACACCCGGCAAGCCAACAGTGCGATCTCGCGGTTCGTCGAGGGGACGGCGGCCTGCTGAAGCGCGTCGACTTCCAGCTGAAGCCGACCGGCAAGGCCAAGGCTGCGGACGCCGGCCTTCCCGTCACGGTCGTGGATGCCGCCATCGCGGCGGGCAGTCGCGACTGGCTGGCGGGCGAACAGGTGGCCGGCATCGACTGGCTGTTCCCGAGTGCCGACCACAACCCGCGCGCGCCGATCGTCCGCGCGGTGGTCAAGCACGCGCCCGGCCAGCGCATCGCGCTTACGATCAACGGCAAGCAGGTCGAACCGCTCGCGTTCGACGGCACCGACCAGCGCGATGGTACCGATGTCGCGGTGTCGCGCTGGACCGGCATCCCCTGATCGACGGCGACAACCGGCTCCAGGCGCGGGTGCTCGCCGCCGACGGCAGCGTCGTGAAGACGCTCGATCGGGTCGTGTATTACTCGGGCGCGGGCGTCCGCGCGGTGTTCGACGCGGCGAGCAGCCGGCTGGTCGCCGATGGCCTGACCCGTCCGCTGATCGCGGTGCGCGTGACCGACAAGACCGGCCGTCCGGTCCGCGCCGGCACGCTCGTGCCGTTCAAGGTCGACCAGCCCTATGCCGCCGCGGTCGAGGCCGAGCTCGAACAGGGTCGCCAGCTCGCCGGTCGCGAACGCTCGTCCACCACCGCGCAGGTGGTCGGCGACGACGGGCTCGCCTTCATCGCGCTCCAGCCGACCACGCAGGCCGGTGCGGTCCGCGTCGCCGTCTCGCTGACCGAGGACAAGATCGTCCACGCCAACGAGATCCGCGCCTGGCTCGCGGCGTCCGCCAAGGACTGGGTCGTGGTCGGCTTCGGCGCGGGCTCGCTCGGCTACGACATGCTCAGCAAGCGCCAATCGGGGCTGCCCAAGTCCGAGCGCAACAGCGTCGTCACCGACGGTCAGCTCGCCTTTTACGCGAAGGGTCGCGTCAAGGGCTCGTGGCTGGCGACCATCGCCTATGACAGCGACCGCAAATACGATCCCGACCGCGGTCTGCTCGGGACGATCGATCCCGATCGCTATTACACCGTCTATGGCGACGGCGCGCGCCAGGGCTATGACGCGGCGACCCGGCGGAAGCTGTATCTGCGGCTCGAGCGTCGCGAATTCTACGCGCTGTTCGGCGATTTCGAGACCGGCTTCACCGACACCCAGCTGACCCGCTACAACCGCACGCTCAACGGCATCAAGACCGCCTACGAAGGCAAGCAAATCCGCGCCACCGGGTTCGCCGCGCATACCGACACGCTGTATTCGCGCGACGAAATCCAGGGCAACGGGCTGAGCGGTCCGTACCGGCTGTCGGGGCGCAACATCGTGCCGAACAGCGACAAGCTGCGGCTGGAAACGCGCGATCGGTTCCGGTCCGAGCTGATCATCGCGACCACCCAGCTGACGCGGCACATCGATTACGACATCGACACGTCGATGGGCACGGTGCGCTTCCGCCAGCCGATCCTGAGCCGCGACAGCAACCTGAACCCCAATTTCATCGTCGCCGATTACGAGGTCGCGAGCGGCCGATCCGCCAAGCTGGCCGCCGCCGCACGCGTCGCGACCAAGCTGGCGAACGGCCGGGTCGAGGTCGGGGCCGCGGTCATCCGCGACGAAACGGTCGGCAAGGCCAGCGTCGTCGGCGCGGATATCAAGGCACGCGTGAACGCCACCACCGAACTGCGCGGCGAGATCGCCAAGGGTGGCCGCGGCGGGCTGGGGAGGGGCTCGCCTATCTGGCCGAGGCCGATCACCACGGGAAGAAGCTCGATCTGCTCGCCTATGTGCGCCAGCAGGATACCGCGTTCGGGGTCGGTCAGCAGAATTTGGTCGAGGCGGGCACGCGCAAGTTGGGGCTCGATGGCCGGCTGCGGTTGACCGACCGGATCAGCGTGACGGGGGTGGTGTGGCATCAACAGCAGCTCGACAACCCCGGCACGCGCACCGCGGGCGACGTCCGGCTCGAGTATCGACGCGATACCGGCACGATCTTCGTCGGCGGGCAATATGCATCCGATCGTGGTATCGACGGCAAGGACCGCGACAGCCGCCTGTTGACGCTCGGTGGGACGCAGGCGCTGTTCGGCGACAAGGTGACACTGTCGGGCCAGACGCAGTTCGCACCCGGCGGCGACAGCGACAGCGTCGACTTCCCGGTCCGCCACCAGATCCAGCTGTCGTACCGGATCAAGCCCGGCATCCGGCTGATCGGCGGGTACGAGATCGCCAATGGCGACGGCTATGTCGCGCATACCAAGCAGTTCGGCGTCGACGTCGCGCCCTGGACCGGCGCCAAGCTGATGAGCACGCTCAACCAACAGGCGATCGGGGAGAATGGCGAAAGGACTTATGCGCAATATGGCCTCAGCCAGTCGGTCCCGATCGGCAAGAACTGGACCATCGACGGTACGCTCGACGCCAGCAGCACGCTGAAGGGGAGATTCCCGAGGGCGCGGTGGTGAACGCGTTCCAGCCGGTCACCTCGGGCGGCTATGTCGGGCAGGACCAGATCAACGGCGATTACGCCGCAGCCACGCTCGGCGCGACCTATCGCCAAGCCCTGTGGTCGGTGAACGGACGGCTCGAATATCGCAATGCCGACAGCGGCGATCGCTGGGGGATCACCACCAACTTCCTGCGCACGCTCGGGCAGGGCAAGACGCTCGCGTCGGGCATCAAGGCGTACACGATCAAGGACCGGAGCGGCGCGGTCGCGACCTATGCCACTGCCGACGTCGCGCTCGCCTTCCGCCCGCTCGACAGCCGGTGGTCGGTGCTCGAACGGCTCGAACTGCGGCACGAGAGCGCGGATGCGGGGTTCACCGATTCCAACGCGCTGGGCGTGCCCGCTTATGGCAGCGGCGATCAGGTGACGTCGCGGATCATCAACAACCTCGCCGTGAACTATCGCACCGGCCCCGAAGGGCTCGGGCACGGGACCGAGGCAACGCTGTATTACGGCGCGAAATACGTCGCCGGACGGTTCGCCGACGACACCTATGATGGCTATATCGACGTCACCGGTTTCGAACTGCGTCAGGATGTCGGCACGCGGTTCGATATCGGCATGAGCGGATCGGTCCAGCATGCCTGGTCGCGCGGCGCCTGGTCGTGGAGCGGCGGGCCGTCGGTCGGCGTGTCCCCTGCGCAGAATACGTGGATCAGCGCGGGCTACAACATGTCCGGCTACCGCGACCGCGATTTCGAAGACGACCGCTACACGCGGCAGGGGCCGTACGTCACGATGCGGCTGAAGTTCGACCAGACCACGCTCGGTCCTGCTGTGGGTGGCGCGACGCGCGCGCTGTTCGGCGGACAGCGATAATCACAGGGAGAGAGACACATGCCGATGCCGACCCAGCCCACCCCCATGCCGCTGCCGCGCGACTTTACCGATCACGGTTCGTGCGTCGAGGATCTTGCGCGGGCATTCGCGGCGCAGGACGCGGCGACCAGCGAGGCGTTGATCGAGACGCTGGCGACCCAGGCGATCCGGCAATGGCGACTGGACGACGCGACGTTCTGGCAGCGGGTGAAGTTCCAGGCCCGAATGATCCGCGCGCAGATGGGGTCGTCGGGCAAATACTGACGGGCATCGGTGACGCAAGGGACGTGATGGCCTCCCACCGGAAGGGCGGGAGATGACACGGCGGGTGCCGGCCGAACGCGCGTGCTGGTCCGCTGCGAATGAGCGAGTCCTGCGGATTGCTTTCGGTTGTCGCTCAAACGAGAATGACCCTCGCTCCGGGGGCATGGAGCGAGGGCCGACTCAGCGTTCGTCACGCAGGCAGACTGTGGGGAAACCATCCGGGCAACAGGGGGAAAAATCCCGAATGCCCCACATCCGCGAGCCACTCTCTAGGGGCCGCAACCTGTCGCTTGCATGAATGACGCGAAAGTTATGTTACTTTCTTCCACCCGCCCGCCGCGGATCGTTCCAGCGGAAGGTGTTGTCGCTGACCGCCTCGCCGAACTTCTGGTTGGTGAGGCGGATGGTCGTCCGGTTGTTCTGGCTGTCGAGCGCGACCCAGCCCTGCAGCATCAGCCCGCCCGGTGCGGATGCGTTGCGGACGAACACCAGCGTGATCCGGCCATATTCGGGATGCTTGGGATCGTTAGCCTCGACCGACACGATCCGCTGGTCATAGCCGGGGACGAGCTTGGCATAGCGCGTGATGTCGCGGGTCGGATCGAGCAGCACGCCCAGCGGCGAATTCTTGATCGGCCAGCGCTGCACCTGCTTCACCGAATAATCGATGAAGGTCAGCGCGCCGCCCTCCGCGACGATCAGGATCGGCACGCCCTTTTCGTACTGGAAGCGCAGCTTGCCGGGCTTCTTCAGCGTCAGCACGCCGGTCAGCACCTTGCCGTTGCGATCGGCCTGCGAGAAATTCGCGGTCATCGTCTCGACCGATTGCAGATGCTTCTGCACGGCCGCGAGGTCGCCAGTGGCCTGTGCGGCGATCGGCGCGGGTACGGCAGCGACCGATAGGGCGGCGATCGTCGCGATCACCGCGGGGCGGGTATTGAACATCGAAATCTCCTTGGAACGCGGACAATTGCCGCCCCGCGCTTGAACCGCCACTGAATTCGACGAGTTCCGTTACAGGGTAATCGCCGCCTTCATCCCGAGCACGCCGACGTCGTTGGCGTCATGCACGCCGCCCGGGTTGTGGATGAACTGCACGTTCGGACGGAGTTCGAGCCACCGCGTCGGATGGACGCTGTAGTAGATCTCCGACGCGTATTCCGCACCTTGCACGGCAGGACGCGTCGGATCGAGTTCCTGCCCTTTCGCGACGCGCCCGTTCACGTTGGTCCGCGCGACGCCGAAGCCGAGGATGTCGCCCGGCCGCCACGGCACCAGCCCCTTGTAGAACAGCCCCGCCGCGACCTGGTTGTCGGTCGTGGAGGTCGCGCGATCGGCCTGCGTCGCGTTGAGGAACACGCTGAGCCCGGTGACGGACTTGCCGTCCTTCGACGTGCCGGTGATCTGTTGCTGGAGGTTGAAATACACGCCGTAGCGGGCGCTGCGTCGCAGCGGCGCGAGCCCGGTGATCGCGATCGGCTGGCGGTTCACGTCGTAGAACACGTCGTCACCGTTCGACGTGTTGACCCAGCCGCCGACCTTGTAGGCGCCAACGCGGCCGTCATCGTCGCCGCGACGCCATTCGGCCTCGACGGGGATCAGCGCGCCGGTCGCGCCGTGGAACCGGCCGATCACGAAGTCCTTTTCGAGGTTGCGCGGGTTCACTTCGTAGGCGGCGGTCTTCAGCGTGAGGTGGTCGTTGACGTCGTAGCGCAGCCGCGCGCCCCATTGGCCGACCGGCCAATTATACCAGTAATCGCCGACCAGATTGCCGGGCTGTGCGCCGCAGAAGCTGAGGTTCTGGAAATAGCAGGAGAAGACCGCGAAATCCTCGCCGGGATTGGTGCGGCCGATCTTCAGTTCGAGCTTTTCGCCGAGTTTCTGCTCATACCAGAATTGCGTGAGGCGGACGGTCTGGCCGCGGCCGTACACTTCCTGCACCTGTTGCAGCACGCCGAGATTGGCGTCGGCGCCGAGGTCGCGACCGCGGCGGTAGGTGACGGTCGCCTGGAACGCGCCGCCCCGGAGCCCGACGACCTTGTCCAAATCGAGCAACACGCCGACGTCGAACTGACCGGTCTCGCGCAGCAGCTTCCGGTCGCCGCCGGAGAAATTATAGCCGCTCTCCGAGGCATAACGGGCGCTGAGCCCGACGCCGCGATCGGCGAGGCGTTTGCGGATGTCGAACCAGTCCGCGAACAGGCCGGGGGCGGGGTGCGCTGCGTATCAGCGGTCAGCGCGGACGGGGAGAGATCGCTGTCGCGGCGGACGCCCGCGCGGGGGCGGTGCTGGGTGTCGGTGGTGCTGCTGCCGGGGGTTTGCTTGGCGGTGTCGCCCTGTTGAGTCGCCGGGCGCTGGGTATCCGCACGCGGGGCGTTCTGGTCGATGTCATCGTCGGGTGCCGCATGTGCCGACATCGGAACCATCGCCAATGCCGCTGCCAAGCCCCACAGGTATTTCATACATGTTCCACTCTTTGCGCAGCAGCGTCGATCTTGCGAACGCGTGCCGCGTATCTGTCAGTAGGCTTATCTCCCCTCCCTGGAAGGGATGGGACGGGGATGGGTCGGCTTCCGCATCGAGAACCGTTGCGACTCGAGCTGACCTACCCACCCCAGCCCCTCCCTTTCAGGGAGGGAGCAGGCAGCGCGCGCTCGCTGGCTCAACTCTAGATCGCATGCCCCTCGGTATCGCGGAGCACTTCGCGGCGGCCGACGTGATCGGGGCGGCCGACGATGCCGTCCTTTTCCATCCGCTCGATCAAGCGCGCGGCCGAATTGTAGCCGATCCGCAACTGGCGCTGGAGCCACGAGGTCGAGGCTTTCTGCGACTCGCACACCAACTGGATCGCCTGGCGGTATTGCTGGTCCTCCGCCGAATCCTCACCCGTCGGCGAGCCCTCCAGCGCGAAGCTCTCCTCGGGCTCCTCGGTCACCGACGAGATGTAATCAGGCAGCCCCTGCGAGCGCCAGTGATCCGCAACCAGCCGCACCTCGTCATCGGTCACGAACGGGCCGTGGACGCGGACGATGCCCTTGCCGCCGGGCATATAGAGCATGTCGCCCTTGCCCAGCAGCTGCTCGGCGCCCTGCTCGCCCAGGATGGTCCGCGAGATCGATCTTCGACGTGACGTGGAAGCTGATCCGCGTCGGCAGGTTCGCCTTGATGACGCCGGTGATGACGTCGACCGACGGCCGCTGCGTCGCCATGATCAGGTGGATGCCCGCCGCGCGTGCCTTCTGCGCAAGCCGCTGGATGAGGAATTCGACCTCCTTGCCCGCGGTCATCATCAGGTCGGCGAGCTCGTCGACGATCACCACGATCTGCGGCAGCACGTCGTATTCGAGCTTCTCTTCCTCGTACATCGGCGCGCCGGTGTCCGGATGATAGCCGGTCTGCACCTTCCGACCCAAAGGCTGCCCCTTGGCCTTCGCGCCGCGCACCTTGTCGTTGAACCCGGCGAGGCTGCGCACACCCACGGAGGACATCTGGCGATAGCGATCCTCCATCGTCTCGACCGCCCATTTCAGCGCGCGGACGGCCTTGGCGGGGTCGGTGACGACCGGCGACAACAGATGCGGAATGTCGTCGTACATGCTCAGCTCGAGCATCTTGGGATCGATCATGATCATCCGGCACTGGTTCGGCGTCAGCTTGTACAGCAGCGACAGGATCATGCTGTTCAGGCCAACCGACTTGCCCGAGCCGGTCGTACCCGCGACCAGCAGATGCGGCATCGGTGCGAGATCGGCGATCACCGAATCGCCCGCGATGTTCTTGCCGAGGATGATCGGCAACTGCGCCGACTGATCCTCGAACGTCTGGCTGCCGACGAGCTCGTGCAACGACACCGCCTCGCGCCGCGCATTCGGCAGCTCGATACCGATCACGTTGCGCCCCGGGATCACCGCCACGCGCGCGGAAATCGCGGACATGTTGCGGGCGATATCGTCGGCCAGCGCGATCACGCGGCTCGCCTTGACGCCGGGGGCAGGCTCCAGCTCGTACATCGTCACGACCGGACCCGGCCGCACCTCGATGATCGACCCCGTCACCTTGAAATCATCGAGCACGTTCTCGAGCAGCCGCGCGTTGCGTTCCAGCCCCGCCTTGTCGATCACATTGCCCTGGCTGGGCGGCGACGGCGTCAGCAGGTCGAGACTCGGCAGCGTGAAATTGTCGCGCAGGTCGAGCGACGACTGCCGCTCCTTGGGTTTGGCCTGCGACGGCGCGCTCTGGCGGTCGGCGATAACAGGGGCCGGGCGCGGGTCCGGCTCGGCGATCGCGCGTGGTTCGACCGGTTTGCGCGTCAGCGTCAGCGGTTCGTCGTCCTCGTCGATCTCCGCAAAGCCGTCATAGCCGAGCGCCTCGGTGCGGTTGCGGCGGGGGAAGCGCCATTTGCGCTCGCCGAGATCGATCTCGATGCTCTTGCCCCACACGATCGCGCCCGCGATCGCCGCGATCAGCCCGACCGCGCGGCCGGACCACAGCTCGGCGACCGGCTGGCCGATGAAGCTCAGCCCCCAATGCACCGCGCTCGCGACCGACAGGCCGATCACGCCGCCCCAACCGGCAGGCAGCGCCAGCACCGAAGACCCGGACACGAACGCCAGTGCGGTCGCCATCAACGCGACGCCGATCGCGGCCCCGCGCAACATCCGCCCCCAGCGTCCCAGCGGCAGGTCGCGCCACAGCCGCATCCCCAGGATCGGCCCGATCGGCAGCAGCAAGGCGACCGCCGGCCCGAACAGGGTCAGCGCGATATCGGCGAACCAGGCGCCCGGCGGCCCGACCAGATTGTCCGGATACCCGCCCGATGCGGTGTTCAACGCCGCGTCGCTCGGGTGATAGCTCGCCAGCGCCAGCGCCATCAGCAGCGTGCCGACGAACAACGCGATCGCCGCGATCAGCGCGCCGCTCCGCACCGCACCCGCCTTCACCGTCTCACGCCACAAGGCTGGCTGCGCGCGGCTGGCCATGACCCGTAATCTCCAGTTGCAGTATTCTGCGGAAATGCATCGTCCTCGACAGGCGCAA
The DNA here is from genome assembly GCF_979253035.1 of Sphingomonas sp. AC411. Classification (NCBI taxonomy): domain Bacteria; kingdom Pseudomonadati; phylum Pseudomonadota; class Alphaproteobacteria; order Sphingomonadales; family Sphingomonadaceae; genus Sphingomonas; species Sphingomonas sp. AC411. The sequence goes on from NZ_CEEDAQ010000001.1 coordinate 3,032,029, forward strand.
CGTCAAGGTAACCACGCGACAACACGGGTTAAGCTGCGTCCGGATCGGCGTTGGCAGCGACCGGCTGGCGGGATAAAGCAGCCTTATGGACACAGATGTAATCATCCTCGGTGGCGGGCTGGTCGGTGCGACGCTCGCCGTGGCGCTCGGCGTGCACGGCATCTCGACGATCGTGATCGACCCCGCAGACCCCGCGGTGACGCTGGCCCCCGGCTTCGACGGCCGCGCGTCGGCAGTGGCGAGCGCAAGCCACCGCATGCTCGATGCGATCGGCATCGGCGCGACGCTGGCGGGGCAGGGCTGTGCGATCCGCCAAATCCGCGTCAGCGATGGACTGGAGCCGGGCAAGCTCGATTTCGTCCCCGCCGCCGACGATGGCGCGCTCGGCACGATGTACGAGAACAAGCTGCTCCGCCGCACGCTGTTCGACGCCGCGACCGCCGCGCCGCATGTCGACCTCCGCATGAAGACGCGCGCGACCTCGGTCGACCGCGCCGAATCGGGCGTCACCGTCACGCTCGAGTCCGGCGATATTGTCCGCGCACCGCTGCTGATCGCCGCGGAGGGCCGCAACTCTCCGGCCCGCGAGGCTGCCGGCATCACGATCGCGCGCTGGTCGTACGAGCACACCGCGATCATTGCCGCATTCCACCACGAACGCCCGCACGAGGACGTGGCGTACGAGATCTTCTACGCGAGCGGCCCGTTCGCGCTGCTCCCGCTCCCCGACGACGCCGACGGCCACCGCTCGGCGATCGTCTGGACGGTCGACGCGAAGAACGCCCCCGGCATGCTCAAGCTCGGCGACCGCGCGTTCCTCGCCGAAGCGGAAAAGAGCATGGGCGGCTTCCTCGGCAAGCTGTCGATGGCAACGCCGCGCTCAAGCTACCCGCTCGGCTTCCACCACGCCGCGCGGATCACCGACACGCGGCTTGCGCTGGTCGGCGACGCCGGTCACGGCATCCACCCGATCGCCGGACAGGGCCTCAACCTCGGTTTCCGCGACGTCGCGACGCTCGTCGAAGTGCTGGTCGAGGGCAAGCGCCTCGGCCTGGACCTCGGCGACGCCGCGTTGCTCGCGCGCTACCAGCGCTGGCGCGGGCTCGACACGTTCATGACTGCCGCCGCCACCGACACGCTCACCCGCCTGTTCGGCCTCCCCGGCAAGACCGCCAGCGCCGTCCGCCGGTTCGGCATCAGCGCGGTCAACGCGATCCCGCCGCTCAAGGACCGATTCATGGCCGAGGCGCGGGGCGAGAGCGGCGACCTGCCGAAGCTGCTTCAGGGGATGACGGTTTAAGGCGGTTCGACATTCGCGATTGTCGTCACTCCGGAATGAGTCGAAGCTGACTCGCGCCAACAATTACGCCTCCCCGGCGGAGGCCGGGGTCCAGGTGGAAAGGCCGATATAACCAGGGACTGTCCGTCGTTACCTCCGCTCCCCACCTGGACCCCGGCCTTCGCCGGGGAGGTACTCGCGCAAAAGCATAAGTGCCGAAAACATCTGAGGTGCCGGAAGGTCGGCAAAATCTCGATCGAGACGAGCGAGAACGCAACGCCGAGCCGTGTTAGTGAAAGCGTGATGACCACCATGTCGGCCTCTGAACACCACACAGACCCCATGCCCGCATTCGAAACCTTCGAGCACCAACTCGCCGCGCTGATCCGCTGGCGCCGCGACGTCCGGCATTTCCGGCGCGATCCGATCGACCCCACGCTACTGTCCAAACTGCTCGATCTGGCGAACCTCGCGCCGTCGGTAGGCCTCAGCCAGCCATGGCGCTTCGTCACGGTCGACGATCCCGACCGTCGCGCCGAGGTCCGCGCAACATTCGCCGCCTGCAACGCGCAGGCACTCGCGGCGCAGTCCCCGACGCGCGCCGACCGGTACGCGCGGTTGAAGCTCGCGGGCCTCGACGACGCACCCTGCCATCTCGCGGTCTTCGTCGACCCCGACCCGCAACAGGGCCATGGCCTGGGACGACAGACGATGCCCGAAACCGCAGCCTATTCGGCGGTCATGGCGCTACACACCTTATGGCTGGCGGCGCGCTGCGTAGGCCTCGGGCTCGGCTGGGTCTCGATCCTCGATGCCGACCGTGTCCGTGTCGCGCTCGACGTGCCCGAAAACTGGCAATTGATCGGCTATGTCTGCATCGGCTATCCGGCGGTCGACAGCGACACGCCCGAACTGGAACGCGAAGGCTGGGAGCGCCGGCAACCAATCGAGGTCACCCGACGCTAGGTGAAATCATGCAGCGTTGAGCCTTGAGCCGTTCGATCTGCCGGTCGTGAACGCGCGACAATACGAGCAGCGCGAGCGATGCACCGACAAGGCACATCAGCATATCCCACTGCGTATCCCATGCGTCGCCTTGCGTTCCCAGGAAAGCATCCGCGCCCTGGCCCAGCGACACTGCGGCACCAAACTCGATCAATTCGTACAGCGCGCTGACGCTGAGACAATAGGCCAGCACGGTAATGGCCAATAGTCGCGGCGCGGTGATCGCCCCGGTCCGCACCAGAACTTCCCGCAACACGATCGCGGGCACGAAGCCCTGCATCAAATGGCCGAACCGATCATAAGGATTGCGCGTGAGATGCAGCATATCCTGGACCGCGAAACCGATTGGTACGCGGGCATAGGTGTATGCGCCGCCCAGCATAAGGACGAGGCCGTGGAGCGCAATCAAGACGAGTGCGAGGGTCGTGAACGAGAAGCTGCGTCGCAGCGCGATCAGTATCGGAAAGGCGATCAGGACGGGCGCGATCTCCATCCACCACGTCGCGCGGTCGAACGGCGCCCAGCCCGACGCGATGAGCCCGATGCCCCAAACCGCGCCGAGACCCCAGAGGCGGCGGTCGGTAGCTGGCATCAGTCGGATACGCGCCCATCGAGCTGCCGTGCTTCCTCCACCAGCATAACCGGGACGCCGTCTTTGATCGGATAGGCCAATCCTGCAGCGTCCGAGACGAGTTCCTGCGCTGCCTCGTCATAGCGCAGCGGCGTACGAGTCGCAGGGCAGACCAAGCGTTCGAGTAGCCACGGATCGAGCGTGCTCACTGTAGGGTCACCGATTCGTCGCCGTCATGCCGGCCGAAGAATTGCATCAACTGGATGATCAGTTCGGCGCGCTGTTCGATATCCGGTGCCTCCAGCAACGCCTGTTTGGCGGCCGCATCGAACGGCGCGATCTGCGCGATGCCGTTGACCAGGCTCTCGTCGTCGAGCCGCCCGACCGCATCCCAATCGACCGCATAGCCCTGCATGTCCGCGAACCGGCGCGATTCCAGTTCCAGCGACGATCTGCGCCCGAGCGACAGCGAATCGTCCTCGATCAACGGCAGCAACTCCGCCTCGACCTGACGGAACGCGGTCGTCACGTCCAACTCGCGGACGATCCGGAACAGCGCGACGCCCTCGAGCACGACGTTGTAGCGCCCGTCGTCGAGCGCCTCGACCTCGGCGATCTTGCCGACGCAACCGATGTCGTACAGCGCGTCGGCATCGTCATGCGGTCCGCCCCGCGGCTGGATCATCCCGATCCGCCGGTCGCGCGCCATCGCATCGCTGATCATCGCCCGATAGCGCGGCTCGAACATGTGCAGCGGCAGGTGCATGCCTGGGAACAACAGTGCCCCCGGCAGCGGGAAGATTGACAGACGCGTAGTAGCGCGCGGGGGCGGACTCGGTGGTCATCCGAACAGGATCGCAGACAGACGCCGCCGCTGTCCAGAGACCCATGGGTCTTCGAGCCCGACGACCTCGAACAATTTCAGCAACTGCGCGCGTGCCGCGCCGTCGTTCCAGTCGCGCTCGGTGGCGATGATGCCGAGGAACGTGTCGGCGGCGGCATCGCGGTCGTTCGCCGCCATCTGGCCGTTGGCGAGCGCGAACCGGGCGCCCAGGTCATCGGGATTGGCCTCGACCGCGGCGACCAGCAGCGACAGGTCGGCGACCGGCGGCGCCGACTGCGCGAGCGCGAGGGCGGACTGCGCGCGGGTGATCGCCGGATCCTTGGCGATCGCCGGATCGAGGTTCGCCAGCCAGTCGCTCGCCTCGTCGAACTGTCCGGTCGCGACCAGCGCGCGGACGAACCCTGCATGAACCGCGGCATGCTCGGGCGCGATCTCGGCGATCTCGCGGAAAATGCCGAGCGCGCGCTCGCCATCGCCCTCGGCCAGCGCCGCTTCGCCCACCGCGATCAATGGCTCGATATCGGGCGCCGCGTCCGTCGCGTCCGCCTCGATCGGCAGCTGCTTGAGCAACTGGTCGAGGATCACGCGCAGCTGTGATTCGGTGCGCGCGCTGGTCATATCGGCGACCAACTGGCCCTGGAACATCGCGTAGACGGTCGGGATCGACTTGATCTGGAATTGCGCGGCGATGAACTGGTTCTTGTCGGTATCGACCTTCGCCAGCACGACGCCCTTGTCGGCATAGTCGGCGGCGACCTTCTCCAGCGTCGGCGTCAGCGCCTTGCACGGCCCGCACCATTCGGCCCAGAAATCGATGATCACGAGCTTCGTCATCGACGGTTCGACGACATCGCGACGGAACGCCTCGACGGCATCCTTCTCCGCGGGGGACATTCCAAGCGTGGCCAAGTTCAACTCCCGTGTAATTCTAGCGCGCTATCTGGGGGCGCTTGCGGCGAATGCCACCTCTAGGATGGAACGCCCGGCACAACAAATGCGCGGTGGCGTCACACGGTGTTGATCGTCCGCGGCTCGAGCCGGGACCAAAGCCGTGAACGATGCCCTTGGTGGCCTTGGCAACTCACGATCGGCGGATCAGGCCAATCCTCCCCCGCCAGGGGAGGTGGCGCCGAAGGCGACGGAGGGGGCGGACACGGAACGCCAGCCATCGCTTTCCTCCCCTCCGTCTGGCAAGAGCCAGCAACCTCCCCCTTGCGGGGGAGGATCGCGGGGTCGAACGTCGATCCGCCCTCAATGAAAGTCTCGCGACTTGGGCAGCACGCGCACGTCCCGAGGATGCGTCGCGCGCGGATGATGCGCCCGGGCATCCGGGCTCCGCGTCAGCACCGGACGGATCACCTCGTCCACCCGCGCGAGCGGCGGCTCCAGTGCATGATCCTCCGACAACAGCCGCAGCATCTCGGTGCGGTCCTGCACCCGCGACGTCATCAGGTGCGTCACGCCTTCCTCGCTGCGCTGGATCACGCCCTCCAGCACTATCAGCCGCGACGCCATCACCGCGCGGCGGTTCGCCTCGAAATCGCGTGCCCACATCAGCCCGTTGGTGACCCCGGTCTCGTCCTCGATCGTCACGAAGATCGCATTGCCCTTGCCCGGCCGCTGGCGGACCAGCACGACCCCGCGACCTTCGCGCGCCGCCCGTCCTTGGTGGCGTTGGCCTGCGCGCTCGACAGGATTCCCTCGGCCGCGAAGCGTTCGCGCAGGAACGCCATCGGATGCCCCTTCAACGACAGTCGCGTCGTCTGGTAATCCGCCGCCACCTGCTCAGACAGCGGCATCGCCGGCAGATGCGCGTCGGGCTCCACACCAAGCTCGGGCACATCCGCGGCTGCAAATAACGCGAGTTGTTTGGGTGGCGTCCGACGCACATCCCACAAAGCCTCGCGCCGCTCCTTTGCGACCGATCGGAACGCATCCGCATCGGCCAGCAGGTTCATCGCCCGCTGTGGCAGGTTCGCCCGCCGCACGAGGTCCTCGATGCTAGCGAACGGCGTAGTCCGAACACGAACGATCTCGTCGGCCCAATCCTTCCGAAACCCATCGACCTGCCTGAACCCAAGCCGCAAATCCTCCCCGGCACGGGAGGGGACCATCCGCAGGATGGTGGAGGGGGCGCCGCAGACATCCCGCTTGGAAGGGTGGCAGGCGCAAACGCAACGTCTGGAACAGGAGCAGTTGCAAGCGATACGTTCGCGGAAGCCCCCTCCACCCCGCTTCGCGCGGTTCCCTTCCCCGTGCCGGGGAGGATTCGAGCGAATTATCCCAGCCGCTCGCATTCACATCGACCGGTAGTACGGTCACGCCGTGCTCGACCGCATCGCGCACCAGTTGCGCCGGCGCATAAAACCCCATGGGCTGCGAATTGAGCAGCGCGCAGCAGAACACCGCCGGATGAAAGCATTTGATCCACGACGACACATACACCAGCCGAGCGAAAGACAGCGCATGGCTCTCCGGGAAACCGTAGGATCCAAACCCCTCGATCTGCTTGAAACAGCGCTCCGCGAACTCCGCCTCATATCCGCGCGCGACCATGCCGCCGACTAGCTTGGCCTGGAAATTGTCCATTCCTCCGACCTTGCGGAACGTCGCCATCGATTTCCGCAACTGGTTCGCCTCGTTCGGCGTGAACCCCGCCGCGACGATCGCCAGTTTCATCGCCTGCTCCTGGAACAGCGGCACGCCGTAGGTGAAGCGGAGCAATTGCTGCAGCTCGTCGGGCGGCCCGAACTTTGGATCAGGCGAGGGGAATTCGACCTTTTCCTTGCCACTGCGACGCCGCAGATACGGATGCACCATATCGCCCTCGATCGGCCCCGGCCGCACGATCGCCACCTGCACGACCAGATCGTACAGCACGCGTGGTCGCAGCCGCGGCAGCATATTGATCTGTGCACGACTTTCGACCTGAAATACGCCGATGCTGTCGCCCTTGCAGAGCATATCATAAACTGCCGGATTTTCGTCGTTGGCGATCGTGTTCAGCAGATGGTCGCCGAGCTGGTGCTGGCGCATGAGGTCGAAGCTCTTGCGGATGCAGGTCAGCATGCCGAGCGCGAGAATGTCGACTTTCATGATCTTCAGTTCATCGATGTCGTCCTTGTCCCATTCGATGAACGTCCGGTCCTTCATCGCGCCATTATGGATCGGCACGGTCTCGTCGAGCCGCCCCTGCGTCAGAACGAACCCACCGACATGCTGCGACAGATGCCGGGGAAATTTCAGCAATCCGGCGACTATCGTCCGCAAACGCGCGATCTCGGGATTCTCGATATCGAACCCGGTCTCACGAAATCGGCGATCATCGAACGTGTCAGAGAAGCTGCCCCATACGGTACTCGTCAGCCGCTGCGTCACGTCGTCCGTCAGCCCCAGCGCCCTGCCGACTTCGCGCACCGTGCTGCGCGACCGATAATGGATGACGGTCGCGGCGATCGCAGCACGATGGCGCCCATAGCGACCATAGATATACTGCATGATCTCCTCCCGGCGCTCATGCTCGAAATCTATGTCGATATCGGGCGGCTCGTCGCGTTCACTCGATACGAACCGGGAGAAGAGCAGATCGTATTTCATCGGGTCGACCGACGTGACGCCGAGTAGCCAACACACCGCAGAATTGGCGGCGGACCCCCGACCCTGGCATAGGATCGGCGGATCGAGCGACCGCGCATAGCGAACGATGTCGTGCACGGTCAGGAAATAATGCGCGTATTTCCGCTCCCGGATCAGCGGCAGTTCTTCGGTCAGCAGGCGTATCAGCCGATCGGGAACGCCGTCGGGAAACTTCTCGCGCGCCGCGGACCAGCTGAGTTCCTCGAGCCAGTCCTGCGCCTCCCATCCGTCGGGAATTGGCTCGTGCGGATATTCGTAAGAGAGCTGGGTAAGATCGAAATCGATCCGTTCAAGCAGGCGCAGGCTCTCGGCCACCGCATCTGGGCGGTCTCCGAATAGCCGCGCCATTTCCCTGCCGGGTTTAAGATGCCGTTCCGCATTGGCGGCAATCAGCTTGCCAGCGTTCTGCACGGTGGTGCCCTCGCGGATGCAGGTGACGATGTCATGCAGCGGGCGGTCGTCGGGATCGGCATACAGCGCGTCGCACGTCGCCAGCAGCGGCACGCCCAGCGGATCGGCGATCCGCGCGAGCCTGCAGAGCCGCCTACGATCCCTACCGCCGCGCGGCATCGACACGCCAAGCCAAAGCCGGCCGTGCAGGTTCCGGGCGAGTATGGCCAGGGTCGATTTTAAAATCGGATTCTTTCGCGGCGGCGGCAACAGACCCGCCTTCAGTGGAGTCGAAGCGCGTGCGCTGGTTTCGGGCAACAGGATCAGCAGCAGACCATCGGCATGCCGCAGCAGATCGCCAAGGCCGAGAATGCATCCACCCTTTTCCGCGCGGAGATTGCCGACGGTCAGCAGCCGCGTCAGCCTGCCCCATCCGGCCCGCGTTTCGGGATAGGCCACAATGTCCTGTGTGCCGTCTGCGAAGACTAGACGGGCACCCACTACAAGCTTGAAATCAAGATCTGGAAGGCCGAGCAGATCAAGGTCGGCCAGCTTTTCGCGCAACGCCTTGTGCGCACGCACCACGCCAGCCACCGTGTTGCGATCGGCGATGCCGATTCCCGCATGCTCCAGCCTGATCGCCTCGCTGACCATATCCTCGGCATGGCTCGCACCGTCGAGGAACGAGTAATTGGTGGCCGCGACCAGTTCTGCGAATGTGGGGGCAGCCGGCGTGGTCACGCGAAGACGCCGTGGAGGTACCAGCGCGGCGTCTCCATCTCGGAATACAAGCCGTGGCGGAAGATCCAGAAGCGACGGCCGCGGCGGTCCTCGATGCGGTAGTAATCGCGCGTCGGGATATCCTGGCGCCGCCACCATTCGCCGGCGATCCGCTCGGGGCCTTCGCTATGCGCGACGTCGTGCACAGTGCGGCGCCAGCGGAAGCGGTGCGGCGGACCGTCGGGGACCTCGGCCATCATCGATTCGATCGGTTGTGGTGGGTCGAACAGGTAGATCGGACGGAGTGGCGGTTCGCCGGTCTCGGGCGCGGTCCACGGCGTCGGGGCAGGGCCTCGGCGGCGGGCAGCATCAGCTCGGCCTGTTCGGGGATGTGACTGTCGCGCGCCGAAAAGCGGCGCACACGCGTTCGACCCAGACGCGTGCCGAGTTGGTCTTCGAGTTGTACGACCTCTCCTTTCTGCGCCTCGCCGCCCTCCAGCTTGAGCTGCGACGCGTCGAGCTTTTCAGCTAACGCGACATCGAGCCTCACCAGATCATAGCCGAATCCCGGATCGAGCGGGTCGGCTAGGCTGTCGATCCGTTCGCGGAACAATCGCATCAATAACGCCACGTCGCGTGTCGGCTGACCGGTCTCTATCCGCAGTCGCTGGACGAGGCCGTCGGCGCGGAAGAGGCGTGCTTCCCAGCGGCGGCCACCTTCGTGACGGTTGGCAAGTTTAATGGCAGCTTCGGTCGCGAGTTCGGCGAGCATCTCCAGCACGTATTCGGTGCGCGCGATGGGTTCCGCGAAGCGGCGTTCGACACCGATCTTCGCCACCGTCCGCCGCGCGACGATCGGCCCCTTCACCGATCCGTCGAGCTGGCGGATCATCATCGCCGCCTCCTCGCCGAACCGCGCCGCGATCGTGGCAAGCGGGCGTGCCATCACGTCGCCGACCGTCTTCAGCCCCGCGCGCGACAAGGCGGTGGTCGCATCCTCGTCGAGGCCTAGCGCTGCTACCGGCAATCGCTTCACCGCCCGCTTTTCATCCGGCGCAGGTGCCCCAGCGAACCGCGCCAGCGCCCGCGCGGTATCGGGCGTGTCGCCGAACGCGTGGCGGACCAGCAGCCCGCGTCTCGCGAGGCGCTCCTCGAGATCGGCGGCAAGGCGGCGCTCGCCCTCGAACTCATGCACGCACCCGGCGATATCGAGGATCAGCCCATCGGGCTCGTCGAGCGCAACCGAGGGCGTGTAGCGCTGGCAGCCGTCCGCGAGCCGCTCGAGCCATTCGTGGTCGGCATGCGCGTCATGCTCGTAGACCTCGAGTTCGGGTACCTGTGCCCGCGCATCCGCCAGCGTCAGACCAGGCCGGAGACCTGCTCGCATTGCTTCACGGTCTAGCGCCTTGAGCCGGATCCCGCCCGACACCGTTTCCACGAACGCGATCGGCGTCTCAGCCCGTCCGACGAACAGATGCGGCCGCATCGTCCGCAGCCGCTCGATCGGCAGCCACGGGAATACCAGCGCCAGGTAGCGCCGGGGGATCACCAGAGGCGAAGGCGGTTTGCTCGAAGGCGGTTTGGTCGAAGATGTACGCGTCACGGTCCCACTCCACACGCCAGCGAAGCCCGGCCTGGCCTCCGCGTCGACGCAGCAATTCGATGTCGAAGGCAGGTTTGCCAGGTGCATCGGCCTCCAAGGGCCGGGAACGACACGCCGCCACCTGCCAGCGCGACGCCGCCGCGCTCGGCACGGGCTCGGCGCCGATACGCAGGCTGAGGATGGTCACGCCCGAGGCTTCGGCCGCCAGCATCAGCCGCCGCGTCGCGGTCAGGTCGATCTTTGGCGCACGGCCCCAGGATTCGATCAGCAACGTGCCAAGCCCGTGACACCGCGCGGCATCGGCGGCGGCGCGCAACAAGTCCGCCTCGTCCTCGACCACCGCCAGCACCAGCGACGTCACGTCGAGCCCCATCTCGACCAGACCGGTCGCATGCAGCCGCCCGCCCTGGCGCTCGCTCGCATCGGTCCGCAACCACATCACCGGCGCCGCGCGGGCCGCCAGAACCGAGGCCACCGCGAACCCTGCGCCACTCGCCGCATCGTCGACGGTCGCGAAAACCTCGTGCAACTGCGCCTTGGCCATCCCCTGCGTCAGCCACGCATCATCGGCGCGCCCATCACCCTGGGTTGGCATTCCCGTCGTGGCGATCCGCTTCAGGCGGGCAATCAAGGCGGACGACTCGTTCACAATTGTTCTTGTAATGTTCTACGAAGCGAGTCGCCAAGCGGAATCTTTTTCCGGTCGTCGAGTATCGACTATAAGGCGTACACGCTCACCGCGACGGCGTACTACACGTCGGGCTACAAGGCGGTGGCGTACGATCAGTTCGGCACCACCGAGTGCGACGGCGGCAGCACCTATGGTAGCACCGACCCCAACTTCAACTGCCACGTAAAGCACTTCGTCGACGTCGACCTGACCGGCAACGTCAAGGTCGACCTGTATTTCAACGTCGTCAACTGCTCGACCAGAAGGCGCCGCTGAACGCGGGCAACTATGCCGCGGTCAACTACAACCCGACCTACACGCAGATAGGTGCAGTGGGGCGGACGATGCGGATCGGCGCGAACTTCCAGTTCTGATCGCTTCGCCAGACGCGTGGCCAAGGAAGGGGCGGACGGCAACGTCCGCCCCTTTTTTGCGCCGCACACCGGGCCGACATTTTCCGGGGAGAAATTTCGCCCCAATATCGAAAAGGCGCTTGCCGTTCCCGAAACCCCGGGCTAACAGCGCGCCTCACCCAGTCACCGTGTCGCTTCAGACCGGAGACATAGGCGCCAGAGCGGGCGTAGCTCAGGGGTAGAGCACAACCTTGCCAAGGTTGGGGTCGAGGGTTCGAATCCCTTCGCCCGCTCCAGTTTTCTTACCGAAAACAGCTGTCGAGGCCGATGCGGCCTTTGCTACATCATCTAAATATTCGCGAATGACATCGCGTTCGAGCCGATCGACGTCGACGGTACCTATCAGGTTTCGCCTGTTCAGCATGACGCCGGCATCGCTGGGGCCGGACGCCTCCCTTGCGGCGATGGGTCTCCGGCGTATCGAGGCTCTGCCCATCAACGGAGCGCCGGCTATGGCGTCTGCGGTGACGAGCCGACGTCCGGTACCTCCGGGGCAGGAGCCCATTCCAGACGGAGGCGCCCGCCCGCGCTGCCGACCGCTGCCCTGCCGCCGCGCGCGGCGATGCTCTCGGCCACCGCGGTGCGCTGGCGCAACGTTCCGCCGCTCACGTCGAGCGTACGGGCGAGCCGGACGGACACCCATTCCGCCTGATCGAGGGCGGCATCGTCGATCACACCCGCCTTGATCGCGATATCCGGCAAGGCGACGTCGCCGGGCGGGGCGAGGGTCACATGCCAGTCGGGTACCGCGGCATCCGCGCGTCGCTCCAGGTCGCGATACCCCGCTATCCCCAGGCCCGGCAGCGGCGCCGCGGTGGCGCGTATCGTTCGCGCCTCGCCATCGACGGTCGTCGATGTGGCGGGGACACCCGCGATCAGCGCGACGTCGGCGATCGCCCGGTCGCGGGCTCGGGCGGCGAGCAAGGCGTCGCCATTGCCCGCGCGGGCGATCTGCGCTGCCTCGACTGCGCCGGTTTCGGGAGAAATCCGGACCTGGTCGATATGGACGTCGACCGGCCGGGCCAGCCGCCGGCGCAGGTCCGCGGCGAGCTTGCGGTCCGCATCGGGCTCGATCCGCGGCGTCAGCATCACCGCCCGCACCCGGACCGGCGTGACGCCGTGGTCGATCTCGACCTGGCTCAGCCGCGCGCCTGCCGGAAAGTCTTCGCCCAGCGCATCGCGGACCTGCCGCTGCGCGACTGCCTCGAAGGCGATCCTGCGCAGCCCGGCGCCGAGCGGGATCGACAGCACGCTGATCGCGACCGCGAACAGGACGAGCTGCAAGCCGGTATGGTGCGGCGACAAATGGCTGCCGAACCCATAGCAGCGCGCGACCAGCGCCGCGGTCAGCGCGATCGTGATCGCGTTGGTCAGGAACAGCAGCAACGCGCCGGAAAAGACGACCCAGTTCCAGGTCGCGATGCCGAAGCCGACCACCACCAGCGGCGGCATCAGGGCAATCGCGATCGCCACCCCGACCACTGTGCCGCCACGTCCGCGGATCAGCGCATAGCCGCCCGCGATCGCCGACAGCAATGCGACGAGCAGGTCGAACAGCGTGGGCTGCGTCCGCCCGGCGATCTCGCTGGTGATCGTCTGGACCGGCGACAACAGGATCAGCACCACAGACAGCGTGACCGCGATGACCGCCCCCAGCAAAAGCGCGGTCGCGGCGCGGCGTATCTCGTGGAAATCGAGCGTGGCGATGCCGAAACCGAGACCGATGATCGGCATCATCAGCGGCGACAGCAGCATCGCGCCGATCAGCACCGCGACCGAGGGCATGAGCAGGCCGAGCAGCGAGATCGCGGCGGAGATGACGATCAGGAAGGCGTACCGGCCCGACCACCCGGCCTCCTCGGCGATCTGCCGCAACACGCCGTCATGATCGACGCCCTGCGTCGCGCCGTGTCTGGCCTGCGCCAGCCAGGTTCGGGGCTGCGCGAGGACTCCCGTTGGTTTCACATCGATGGGAAGGGCTCCGTCATGGTGACCGTCTTGCAATAGCGCGATACGGAACCGTGCCGATCCGCGGCGACGTTTACAACATGCACGCTGGTCGCTTCGGACTCGGCGGTGGTTCGATCACGGCTGCCCGAGTGCGCACGCATACTCCCGGCGACCTGGGGGCCGCCGGGAGTATGCGCTTGGAGGAATTGCCGGTGGAGCGCTCCGTTCAGAACCGCGCGCGGACGCCGATCCGGTAGAAGCGGCCGAGGGTGTCGTACAGCGCGGGGTTCACGTCGAGTCCGGTGTTGGTCTGCGGCGAAGGCTCTGGATCGTGATCGAACAGATTGTCGACCTTGAAGAACATGCTCACCTGCTTGGTGACGTTCAGTGCACCGCCGACGTCGAAGTAGAACGCGCCCTTCATCGTGTTGTTGTCGATCGTCGGGTTGTTGCTGGTCGAGACCGGGCAGTTGCCGGCCGAGCACACGACATACTGGTTGCCGTACACGCCGTCGCTGAACCAGCGCTGCTGCAGCGTGATGCTGAACGCGTCGTTGTCGTAGCTCTCGGTGACGAGCCATTTCCAGTTCGGCGTCGCGCCGGTGTTCGCGCCCGCGGAATCGACCGGGATCGTGCCGGGCAGGCCCGGATCGGTGACGTATTTGATCACGTGGGTGGTCAGCCCGCGCAGGGTGAAATTGCCGTCGATCCCCAGCGGTTTGCGCCACTGATAACTCGCCTCGATATCGAACCCGTCGGTCTTGATCGACGCCAGGTTGAACGACTGGACGTTGACGAATTTGGAATCGCTGTCGAGGTCGAACGCCCCGCAGGTGTCGGGGATGTTGTCGACCAGGCAGAGGTTGACGACCTGCTGTGCGGACAGGCTGGAGATCACGTCGTTCAGCTTGATCTTGTAATAGTCGAACGACAGGCTGAGGCCGGGCAGCCATTTCGGCCGCGCATAGACGACGCCGAGTTCGGTATTGCGCGCGATCTCGGGCCTCAGCGCCGTGTTGCCGATCGTGTTCTGGATGATGAGCACCTGGCGGCCGTTCGGGTTCTCGGCCGTCCGGCGCGGATCGGTGAAGTTGGGGACCGTTGTCGTCACCGGTGCCGCGAACAGCTCGGACAGGTTCGGCGCGCGGACGTCGCGCGACGTCACGGCGCGGAAGCGGAGCCCGTCGAGCGGCGTGTCCCAGGTGCCGCCGACCTTCCAGGCATAGACGACCCCCGATGTCGAATAGCGCGTCGCCCGGCCCGCCGCGTTCACGTTCGCGCGACCCAGCGTGTCGGAGTTGAGGATCGGCAGGTTCAGCTCCAGGAAGCTCTCCAGCACGTTGTACTTGCCCGTGCCGTTCTTGTAGTTGCCGGCATACCAGTTGCTGCCGTTCACCGAATTCAGGCTGGGATCGGCCGGATACAGCGTCGAGTTCGGGCTGATGTCGGAGACGCCTGCACCATAAGGATCGGCGTTCACGCGGTAGAATTCTCGGCGGTACTCGATCCCCGCGGCTACCGCGAGCGGCCCCGCCCACAAAGTGATCGGCTCGCCTGAGATGCTGCCCGCGAAGGCGTCCTGCGTCTGCTTGGTATGCTGGAACGGCCCCGCGGCGGGCGTGACATAGGCGAGCGCCGCTGCCGACGGGGTGGCGCCACCGAAGATGTTGATCGGCTGGCAGCCCGCGGCGCGTGCGGCGGCGTCGGCGCAGACGATCTGGCCGTTGATCCGCGTCGCGTTGATCGCCTGGTTGTAGCGTCCGGTCAGGCTGATGTTGTCGACGTCGATGTCGGTGATGTTGATGCCGTGCTCGTACGACGCGTCATAGGTCCAGTTCGTCCCGAGCAGATCGGCCTTGCCCTTCAGGCCGCCGACGAAGCGATATTGGCGACGATCGGTATTCACCCGGATGTTCGGCAGGATCGCGTTGCTCAACCCGTATTGGAAGCTGGTGATGCCGTTCGCCGCGCAGGCGGCCGAGATCGACGCGGGCAGATACGGGTTCGCGCACTGCACGGTCAGTCCGGTCTTCGCGGAGCCGGGATTGGGCTGGTTGTGCGTCTTCACCTGCGCGACGTTGGCGGTCATATAGACCTCCATGTCGGGCGCGACGTCGTAGCTGATGCGCGTATAGCCGTTGAGGCGCTGGATCGCGGATTGCAGCGAGGTGCCCGATCCGACATGCCCCGACTGGTCGCCGCCGACGCAGAAGCCGACGAAGCATCCGTTGACGTTGCCGGCCCTGTCCTTGGCCGGCACGCCGTTCGATCCATACTGGAACTGGAAGGGCTGGCCGTTGGCGTCGAACGCGGTGCCTTGCAGCGGGCCGGCGCTGATCAGGCCGTATTTGGTGTATTGGTACGCTTGGCCATGATCGCGCACCAGATATTGCGGCGACCCGTTATTCATGATGCCGGTGTTGACCAAGGTCGTCGCACGGTACCAGTCGCGGCTGCCGGCGAGGTCTTCGCCGAAATTGCCCGGGCCGACGCCCTGTTCCTTGGCATATTCGCCGCTCAGGATGACGTGCAGCCTGTCGTTGGCGAAGCTCTTGCCGACTGCCGCCTGGAACAGCACCTGGCCGTCGTCGCCATAGGTGGTCACGCCGGTCTGCACGTTCGCCTTGAACCCGGTGAACTTCGTGTCGGTGATGAAGTTGATCACGCCGCCGACCGCATCCGAGCCGTAGGACGCGGACGCACCGCCGGTGACGATGTCGACGCGCTTGATCAGCAATTGCGGGAACTGGCTGATGTCGGGCACGCCGGTGACGTTGGCGCCGACGACGCGCTGGCCGTCGAGCAGCGTCAGCGTGCGGATCGTGCCGAGACCACGCAGCGAGAACGAGCTGAGCCCCTGCGATCCGCTCGACGTGCTGAACGTCCCCGTATTGGCGCCGGTCGAGCCCTGCAACGAGGGCAATTGCGCCACCGTCGTGAAGATGTTGGGTTGCGCGTTCTTGAGGATCTGCTCCTCGCCGATCACCGTCGTCGGGGTCGGCGCGTTGAAGCCGCTCGACGTGATGCGCGTGCCGGTGACGACGATGTCGTTGGTGCTCGCAGCCCGGTCGTCGCTTTGCGCAGGCAGCTGCGGCGCGAGGGTTTGGTCGGCGGCGCTGGCCTGATCGGGTGCGGAGGCTGGCATGTCGGCCTCGGCAGGCGGCGGCGGCGCGGTCTGGGCCAGGGCGGGGCTGCACAACGACGCGACGGCGAGGACCGCTAAACTGGTAGCGCTACCATTCAAGATACCGGTAAGTCGCCGATCGCGTGTGACGCTATGCATCAGTCCATCCCCTAGTTGCACGTGGCGCGTACCGTGTGTCCGGCTTGGCGACGTGTCGTTGCGGAGATCACTCTACCGTATGCTGCCGGGCGTATCATCTACGACCATGGTCGCAGTGCGGCGCCATCGGCCGTGTCAGGGCATCAGCCGCTTGCGCCCCTGCGACAGATGCCAGCGCATCGCCAGCGCCGCGCCGTCGGCGTCTTGCGCGCGGATCGCCTCGACGATGGCGTCATGCTCGTCCATCATCGCCTTGATCACCTCGGGCGCGCGCGACCGCGATATGTCGACGCCGGCGCGCAGGATCCGCATCACCGCGTCCTGGAGATGATCGAAGACCGGCAGGAACGCGGCATTGGCGGTCGCCTCGGCGATCGCACGGTGCAGCAGCCAATCCTCGTCATGCGCCGGCGCGTTGGACAGCAGCGCCGTCCGCAGCGCCTCCAGCGCGCGCTCGATCGCGTCCATCTGGTGATGCGACCGGCGCTGTGCCGCCAGCCGCGCCGCCTCCGCCTCCAGCACGAAACGCACTTCGTAGGTGCCCAAGGTCGCCGCGATGTCCGCCATCGGCATATGCGACCCGAGTCGCTCCGACGGTCGCCGCTTGACATACGAACCGGCTCCGCGCCGCGCCTGCGTGATCCCGTCCGACGCGAGCCGCGCCAAGGCCTCGCGCACGATCGTCCGCGACATGCCGAACATCGTCGCCAGCTTGTCCTCCGCGGGCAATCGGTCGCCGACCGCGAGCTGCTCGTCGAGGATGATCTGGACGATCCCGGTATAGGCCCGGTCCGCCAGCCGCTCGCCGCCGGTCACGACCGGCCTCGAATGTGGGGCTGCGGCATCGTCAGACGACATAGCTCAGCGCCATCACCAGCGCGAGGCCGACCACCGAGATCGCCGTCTCCAGCATCGACCATGTGCGAAACGTGTCCGCGGTACTGGTCCCGACATAGCTTTTGACCAGCCAGAATCCCGGATCGTTGACGTGGCTGAAGAATACGGAGCCCGCGCCGATCGCCAGCACGACCAACTCCGGCGACACGCCCGAGCTGGCGACCACGCCCGGCATGATCCCGACCGCGGTGATCGTCGCCACGGTCGCGGAGCCGGCCGCCAGGCGGATGCCGACCGCGACCAGCCAGCCCAGCAACAGCGGCGAGATCGAATACATCAGCACGGTGCGCGCCAGCAGGTCGGACAGGCCGGCGGTCACCAGCACCTGCTTCAACGCACCGCCCGCGCCGATCGCGAGCAGGATCGCCCCCGCCGCGCCCATCGTCTCGTGCCACACCGCGTTCTGGATCGCGGCATCGCGCAGCCGCCGGCCGAACAACAGCGGCAGGGCGATCAGGTTGGTCAGCAACAGCGCGACCACCGGATTGCTCGCCGCGACCAGCCAGGCGGTGCCCTTCATCCCCGGGATCATCTGCCCCAGCTCGCCGGTCGCGATCATCAGCACGGGCAGCAGTACGATCAACAGCGACAGAATACGCGCCGGCGGTGCGATCGAGAGCGCATGATCGTGCAGCACCGGCGCCTCCAGCCGCACGCCGCGCGTCGCGAACTTCGCCAGCAGCGGCCCGGAGATGATCGCAGTCGGGATGGCGATCGCGATCCCGTAGAGCATCGTCTTGCCGAGGCTGGCACCGAGCGCCTCGACGGCGAGCAAGGGCCCCGGATGCGGCGGCACCAGCGCGTGGACCACGCCAAGACCCGCCAGCGCCGGCATGATCAGCCTCAGCTTGGCGGCGTCGCGTTCCGGGCCGTCCTTGCCGGTCATCTCCTCGGCCGCCGCGACGACGATCGGTAGCAGCAGGACCAGCCCGGTCTCGAAGAACAGCGGCAGTCCGACGACGATCGCGATGCCCAGCGTAGCCCAGGGCGCGGCCTGGACGCCGGTCATCCGCAGCGCCGCCTTGGCCAGCGACGCGGCGGCGCCCGACAGATGCAGCATCGCGCCCAGCGACAGGCCCAGCGCGACGACCAGCCCGGTGCCACCGATGATGTCGCCGACGCCCTTCTGCACAGCCTTGGCGACGTCAGGGAGCGGCAGCCCGGCGAGCAGCCCGACGGTGAACGCGCCGCACAACAGGCCGATAAAGGGGTGGAGTCGCCCACGGACGATCATCACCACGGCGAGGCCGATGCCGGCCAGCGCGGCGATCACCAGCCGCATGTCGGTACCGATCATCGGCGTGCTGCCCGCGTTCTAGCGCGCGCATCCGTTGCGTTGCGTGCACGCGTGTCCGGTGCTCGTGGCATCAGGCCCCTCCCGTCGCTCAGCGGCGCCTTCGCCTGCTGGTGATTGCAATATCTGTACGACAGGTCTTTTCGGTCTGACAACAGAAAAGGCTTGATTGCGTACAAATCCGTGGCCCATACTCAAAACCTGTCCAACCGAATCCGTATAAGCGGATCGCTGGATCAACGGCGCAAACCCTGTGGCGGCACTGAATCGTCGCGGCACAGGCTGAAGCTCAGGGAGGATGACCATGGAACGGACCGGCCACGACATCGGGCATCCCCCGGCGGCCAAGGTGGCGGCAAAACCGGCGGCACCAGCGCCGGCACCAGCGCTGGGGACCCACGCGGCGCTGACACCGACCCAGATCAGGGTACTCCGCGGCGTCCATTCGGGCCTGCTCAACAAACAGATCGCGTTCGATCTCGGCATCGCCGAGGCCACCGTGAAGGTCCACATGACCGCCCTGATGCGCAAGCTCAACGTCCGCAACCGGACCCAGGCGGCGATCGTCGCCCAGACCCTGGCGATCTGACGCCCCCTTCGATCCTCCCCCGCCAGGGGAGTGGCTGGCGCTTGCCAGACGGAGGGGAGGTAAGAGGCACGCCTGTTCCGTGTCCTCCCTCCGTCGCCTACGGCGCCACCTCCCTGGCGGGGAGGATTAAAGGGCAGTCCCCAAGTACGACCTTCGTCGCAGATGAAGCGCACCCTCACGAACGGTAGGACTGCTGTCCTGATAACGGGAGACGGACGATGGTTGCGAAATGGCTGCTCTGCGGAACGGCGCTCCTGATCGCGGCGCCGGCACTCGCGAAACCCGCCGCTCCCACCAAGTCCATCTCGGTCTATCTCACCCAGCCCGACGACCCCAGCGCGATCACCGTCAAGGGCGTCGGAGACGGTCGCGCCGACGACAGCGTCGCGCTCCAGCAGGCGATCGACGCGGCCGCGGCGGGCGGCCATGGCGGCGTCGTGTTCCTTCCCTCCGGGCGCTACCGGATCACCCGCACCATCTTCGTCCGCTCCGCCGTCCGCATCTTCGGCGTTGGCCCGACGCGGCCGGAGATCGTGCTCGGCAACAACAGCGTCGGCTACGCGTCGGGCGTCGCGGCGATGGTCAGCTTCACCGGCGAGGACCAGTACCGCGTCGGCAAGGCGCCCGTGCCGCCGCGTACCAGCGTGCCCTTCGACCCCGCGATCTTCGACGCGACCTCCAGCACCTTCTATTCCGCGCTCTCGAACGTCGATTTCCGGATCGGCGAAGGGAATGCCGGCGCGGTCGCGGTCCGCTTCCGCGTCGCGCAGCACGGCTATCTGCGCCACGTCGATTTCCACATCGGCTCGGGGCTTGCCGGCGTCTACCAGGCGGGCAACGAGTTCGAGAACCTGCGCTTCTTCGGCGGTCGCTACGGCATCATGTCGGAAAAGACCTCGCCCGCGTGGCAGTTCACGCTGATCGACTCCGAATTCCAGGGCCAGCGCGACGCCGCGATCCGCGAGCATGAGGTCGACCTGACATTGGTCAACGTCGCGATCCGCGACACGCCGGTCGGGATCGAGATCGACCGCGGCTATTCCGACTCACTCTGGGGCAAGGATGTCCGGTTCGAGAACGTGTCGCAGGCGGGCGTGATCATCTCCGCCGAGAACAGCGTGTTCACGCAGATCGGCTTCGACAATGCGGTGGCGTCGAACACCCCGACCTTCGTCCGCTTCCGCGACAGCGGGAAGACCGTGGCGGGGGCGGGGCCGCGCTACCGGGTCAGCGACTTCTCCTACGGCCTGAAGCTCGCCGGGCTGGGCGCGATCGGCGACTATGCGACCGACATCCAGATGGCGCCGCTCGCGCGCATGCCCGCGAGGCGGACCCCGGCGATCCGCGCGATGCCGCCGGTCCGCGACTGGGCGAACGTCCATGATCTCGGCGTGAAGGGCGACGATACCACCGACGACACCGCGGCGTTGCAGCGCGCGATCGATACGCACCGCGTGCTGTATCTCCCGGTCGGTCGTTACCGCGTCACCGACACGATCAAGCTGCGCCCCGACAGCGTCCTGATCTCGCTGCACCCCAGCCTCACGCATCTCTATCTCCCCGACGAGACGCCTGCGTACATGGGCGTCGGCGGTCCGAAGGCGCTGTTGCAGAGCGCGAAGGGCGGCAACGCGATCGTCTCCGGCCTCGGCCTGTGGACCGGCGGCGTGAACCCGCGCGCGACCGCGCTTCTCTGGAAGGCTGGAGAAGCGTCGATGGTCAACGACGTCAAGATCCAGGGCGGCGGCGGCACCGTGCTGACCAAGGGCAGCCCGATCGGCTTCGGCGATCCGCGCGCGCTTCGACGGGCAGCACCCTAGCATCTGGGTGACGGACGGCGGCGGCGGTACCTTCGCGGCGATCTGGTCGCCGAACACCTTGGCGTCGGCCGGCTTCCACGTCTCGAACACCAAGACCCCGGGCTACGTCTACGAACTGTCGGCCGAACACCATTATCGCGCCGAGATCGTCCTCGATAACGTGGAGAACTGGGAGTTTCTGGCGCCGCAAACCGAGCAGGAGGTGCGCGACGGCGTCGATGCGATCTCGACCGAGATCCGCAATTCGCGCAACATCCTGTTCGCCAACTACCATGGCTATCGCGTAACGCGCACGATCAAGCCGATGGACGCCGCGGTAAAGCTCTACAACTCCGGCGATATCCGCTTCCGCAACGTCCATGTGAACGCCGAAAGCGGTTTTGCCAGCTGCGACGCGAAAGGCTGCGGCACGTATTTGCGTGCGAGCAAATTCCCGTTCGAGAACGCGATCAAGGACATGACCCGCCAGCAGGAGGTGCGCGAGCGCGAGTTCGCCAGGCTCGACGTGCCGGCCGCCCCCGCGACCGCAGCGACCCAGCCCGCGATTCCCGTGTCGCCGGGCGTCGAAAAGCTCGCCGACGGCTTCTATTCGATCGCCGGCGGATCGATCGATGCGAAGGGGAAATTGTATTTCATCGATCGCCAGTTTCAGCGGATCCATGGCTGGACCAAGGCCGAAGGGTTGTCGATCGTCGCGGATGCGCCGCTCGACGCGGTGAACCTCGCGGTCGATCGTTCGGGCAAGCTGCTCGTCCAGTCCTCCGCCGGGCGCGACGGGACCGTCTACAGCATCGATCCCACCAAGCCCGCCGAGGTCACGGTCATCGCTCCGACCGCCGCCGGCCCGCACCGCGGCGCGGCCACCCTGCTCCCCGTCAACGTCTGGGCGAACGGGGAGTTCGCAGAACCGGATCGATCCGGCGACCTATACCTACCCGACGATGGCGGACTTCTTCACCACCAAGATGGGTGAGGCCAAGCCGCAGGAATATGTCTCGCCCGACGGGTCGCTGGTGCTCCCCGCGTTCCGCGTCTGGAACCAGGGGCCGGACGATCACCGCGGCTGGCGCTGGTCCGACACGCTCGACAGCTACGGCTTCGTCGCCGCCGCGCCCGGCGAACGCGTCGTCCTGACCAACGCCTCGGAGAACCGGACCTATAGCGGCGTCGTCGGCGATCAGGGCCGCCTGACCGACCTCAAGGTCGTCGCCGATCGCGGCGGCGAGAGCGTCGCGCGCGATGCCGCCGGCAACCTCTACGTCGCCAACGGTCAGGTGTTCGTCTACGCCCCCGACGGCACGCTGGCCCGCCGCATCGACGTCCCCGAACGTCCGCTACAGCTCGTGATCGGCGGTGCCGACCGCCGCACGCTGTTCATCCTCACGCACCACGCATTGTACGCGGCCGGGATCTAGAACCCCCTGCTATCGAAACAGGGCGAGGGGTATGGCCTCGCCCATCGCACGGTATCCGGCCTCGGACGGGTGAAGATGGTCGCCCGAGATCATAGCGGGGCGCCAGTCGGTCGGGGTGCGCCGGATCTCGCATCGACCGGTCGAAATCGATCACCGCGTCGAACACGCCGGCGGTGCGGATGAACGTGTTGATCGCCTGCCGATCGGCCTCGTTGGCGGCGTCGGGGTGGTAATAGCTGTTGCCCCCGAACGGCATGACCGTGCCGCCGATCACCTTGATCCCGTGCGCATGCGCCCGCGCGACCATCTGCGTGAAGCCGGCCTTGAGCTGCGCGACCAGCGCGGCGTGCTGCGCGGGCGTGGCAGGCGCCTCGCGGGTCAGCACGCCGAGATCGTTGATACCCTCCAGCACGATCACCCAGCGCACGCCGCTGCGCGCGACGACATCGCGATCGAAGCGCGCGAGCAGATTGGGACCGAGACCGTCGAGCAGGATGCGATTGCCGCCGATTCCCGCATTGACGACGCCGATCGTCTGCGTTGCAGGGCGCGCGCGCAGCCTTGCGCCAGCACGTCGGTCCAGCGGGTGTTGCGCTCGGGCTTCACGCCGTACCCGTCGGTGATCGAGTCGCCGATCGCGGCGATCGTACCCGCGGCCGGCGCCCCCGCGACCTCGACATCCGCGAGCGCGTACCAGTGGGTCGTCGGCGTCGCACCCGCCAGCGTCCCGTCCGCAACCGCATTGCCAGCCAGCGTGAAACTCGTCGCACGCGAGCCGGGATGCCCGGTCTGCGGGCTGGCGGCGTCCGGCAGATACAGGCTGACGGCGAGATCGGCCCCGGCTGCGACACCGAGCGCGACCGGGTCGCTGTAGATTTCCGCGCCGGCGGGGATCACCGCGTCGCCCTGCCCCGAGAAGGTCAGCCGAGCGCCGCCTTCGATCCGCGGCGTGCCGGGCGCGACCGACCGGGCAAGGTGCGCCCCGCCGATCGCCAGCGGACGCGTACCGAATGCGTTGGAGAGCCGGATGCGCACGCGCTCACCGCCGGCCGAAACCCGCACGACCTGCCGCAGCGTGATCGAACCAGCGCGATCGGCAGGAAGTGCATTGTCCCCTCGGCGATCATCTGCGACGATCCCCAGGTCGCGATCCATTGCGTGTTTCTTGCCGGCGCAGTGTCCCGCGCACCTGCGCCCGTCACGATCAGGGCGCCCAACATCAGCGCTACCGGCCACCGTCTCGTCATCGCGTCCTCCTCCTCTTCTGTCGCGTCAGCGCATCGTTATGGCGGGGTTATTGCGGGTTGCCGGGCGCGTACGGAAAGTGCTGCGCCTTATACCAGGCCAGATCATGCGCGGGGGCCGCCGCTCCCGCCGGCAACGGGCGTCCGTTGACCGACATCCAATAGGCGAGGCTCGCATCGCGCCACCACCGTGCCTCGCGCTCCTGCACCGCCAGATAGGTCGCGGTCTTGGCCCAGCGCTCGGCATCGATCTGCGGCTTCAGCGCATTCCACCGCCGGCGCATGTCCGCGACATACGCGACGCCCGATCGTAATCATGGACCATCTCCGCCCATAATGTCCGCCCGGACGCCATGCGCCGATCCCACGAGACATGGTGGAACCACAGCAACTCGCGCTCCGGCGTCGTCGCCGGATCGGCGAGCGTGCGGGCGAGGGCAGGGGCGTATTGCGCCACCGCGTTGCTGCCCGTCTTCGTCCGGTCGAAGCCGATCCCGGCCTTGTCTGCGCGGTGGTAATAGACCGGGTTCCATTCGGGGCGCTTCAGGTCGGCGATCCAGGGCGCGGGACCGTAATGATGCCCCGTCGCCATGAGGTGCGCGAGCCCCAAGGGCGTCATGTAGTCGACCACCGCCTCGCGCGATCCCATCATCATGGCGACCACCGGATCGACGATGCCGGGGGAGGGCGCGAACGTCATCGCCGCCCATTCGCGCGCGACCGGTGCGGCGCCGAGCGTCGGATCCCACGCCATCCGCCCGAACGCGTACCAGTTAGCCTGGTTGAACGTCGAGCCGGCCCAGTCGCGGTCGCGACCGATATTAGCGACACCCGCCATGCCGGTCAGATTGTGGCCTTCGACCGAGCCGTCGACGACGTCCGCGACGGTCTCGCCGGGCTTTGCATCGTCTCGCTCGCCAGCGTCTCGGCGAACATTGGCCCGAGATAGGCGAGGTGCGTCGCGAAGCCGAGATACTCCTTGGTGATCTGGAATTCGATCATCAGCGGCGTTTTCGGCATCGCGCCGAACAGCAGGTGGAACGGCTCGCGCGGCTGGAAGTCGATCGCGCCGTTCTTGACCTGGACGATGACGTTCTTGGCGAACGTGCCGTCGAGCGGCTTGAACTCGGTATAGGCCTGTTTGGCGCGGTCCTCCGGGTCGGTCTCGGCATAGACGAACGCGCGCCACATCACGATTCCGCCATGCGGCGCGACCGCGGCGGCGAGCATGTTGGCGCCGTCCGCATGGCTGCGATGATAGTCGCGCGGGCCGGGCTGGCCCTCGCTGTTCGCCTTCACCAGGAAGCCGCCGAAATCGGGAATGCTGCGGTAGATCTCGTCGGTCTTCGCCTTCCACCACGCCGCGACCTGCGGGTCGAGCGGATCGGCGGTCTTCAGCCCGCCGATTTCGATCGGGGCCGAGAACCGCGCCGACAGATACACCTTGATCCCGTACGGCCGGAACACGTCGGCGAGCGCGGCGGCCTTCGCGATATACGGCGCGGTCAGGCTGTCGGCCTTCGCGTTGACGTTGTTGAGGACCGTGCCGTTGATCCCGATCGACGCATTGGCGCGCGCGTAATCGGTGTAGCGCGGATCGCGGAAATCGGGGAGCGTCCACCAGTCCCATAGCGACACGCCGGCATAGCCGCGCTCGACCACGCCATCCAGATTGTCCCAATGGTTCAGCACGCGCAGTTTCACGCGCGGAGTCGATGTCAGGGCGATCCGGTCGAGGCTGCCACCGGTCTGGAGGTGTCGCAGCAGCGCGAAGCTGCCATAGAGCACGCCGCGATCGGTGTTGGCGGTGACGAGCAGGACACGGCGATTGCCGAGCGTGACGAGTCCGACCCGGTATCCCTCGTCGCCGAGCGCGGCCAGGGGCAAGCGAAGTGCCGCGACATCGCGATCGTTGGCGGTGGCCAGCAGGATCGGCGGCGTGCTCGTCCCGAACAGCCCCGCGCCGCGCCGCAATTCCTCCGCCGCCACGCGGAGCGTTGGCGTATCGCCGCGCGCTTCGACCGTCGGGGCATTCCGCGCAGGCGTCGTCGCCGGGGCGTGATAGCGCATCCAGAGGTCGTAGCCGTCTTCGGCCCGCGCCGGTCCGGTCAAACCAATTACTGCCCCGAACAGCAGCGCGAACTTACCGATCCATCGGCCGAATTGCGTCATAATCCTCTCCCGCGGTTCCGCGCCACATTGACAGGATCGCGGATGATCAGCCATGTTATCGCTATCACGACGACGGCTTCGACAGCAATGCCGCGTTTCATATTAGGAGATAATCGTGGCCGATACGACGACAGAAACGATCGCACCGACCATCATGCCGACCCGGCGCGACCTTTTCGGGCTGCTCGGCTCGGTCTCGATCGTGGGGCTCGTTCCCGGTGTTGCGCAGGCCGCGGCGGCGACCCCGATCTACCGTGACGCACGCGCGCCGGTCGATCTCCGGGTCCGCGACCTGATGGCGCGGATGACGCTCGAGGAAAAAGTTGGCCGAGACCATTTCGCTGTGGGCGACCAAGGCGGACGTGATGACTGTCGGCGGCCTGACGTTCGATCCGGCGCGCGCGACGGCGGCGTATCCGGCGGGCTTCGGCCAGGTGACGCGCCCGTCCGATCTGCGCGGCGGGCCATCGGTGGCGGCGGTGGCAGGCGGCACCGGTGCACGGTTCCGCGGCTCGGCGTCGACGATCGCGTTCGTCAACGCGGTCCAGCGCTGGGCGAAGGGCACCCGCCTCGGCATCCCGGTGATTTTCCACGAGGAATCGCTGCACGGCTACATGGCGCCCGACGCGACGATGTTCCCGCAGGCGATCGGCATGGCAGGCAGCTTCGACCGCGACCTGATGCGGCGCGCGCAGGTGATCATCGGTCGCGAAGTGCGCGCGCATGGCAGCCACCTCTCGCTGTCGCCGGTCGTCGATATCGCGCGCGACCCGCGCTGGGGTCGGATCGAGGAGACGTTCGGCGAGGACCCGTATCTGTGCGGCGAGATGGGCGTCGCCGCGGTCGAGGGGCTGCAGGGCGACAGCACCACCCTCGCGCCCGGCAAGGTGTTCGCGACGCTGAAGCACATGACCGGCCACGGCCAGCCCCAGGCGGGCAACAATATCGGCCCGGCACCGATCGGCGAGCGCGAACTGCGCGAGAGCTTCTTCCCGCCGTTCCGCGCGGTCGTGACGCGCACCGGGATCGGCGCGGTGATGCCGTCGTACAACGAGATCGACGGCGTGCCGAGCCATGCGAACACATGGCTGCTCGGCGACGTGCTGCGCGGCGAATGGGGCTTTTCGGGCGCGATCGTCAGCGATTACGGCGCGATCGAGGAACTCGACACGATCCATCACATCGCGCCCGACCTCGCCGGCGCGGCGCGGCTGGCGCTGGAGGCGGGCGTCGACAGCGCGTTACCCGACGGGATCGCGTTCCGGACGTTGCCCGCGCAGGTACGCGCGGGGACCGTGCCGATCGCAGCGGTCGACGCGGCATGCGCGCGGATGCTCGCGCTGAAGTTCCGCGCCGGGCTGTTCGAGGAGTCGGCGGTCGACGCCCGCGCAGCCGCTCGCCTGACCGGTAACGCAGAAGCGCGCGGCGTCGCGCTGGAGGCCGCCCGCAAATCGATGTGCCTGCTGACCAACGACGGCACGCTGCCGCTCGCGCCCAAGGGCAGGATCGCGGTGATCGGCCCGAACGCGGCGATCGCGCGGCTCGGCGGCTATTCCGCGCCGCCCCGCCAGACGGTGTCGCTGCTCGACGGCGTGCGCGCGTTGGTCGGCGGCGGCGCGACGGTCCTCCATGCGCAGGGCGTGTTCATCACCCAGAGCGAGGACCGGTCGCAGGACGAGGTGTTGCTGGCCGATCCCGCGAAGAACCGCGCGCTGATCGCCGAGGCGGTCGAGGTCGCGCGCGGGGCCGATACGATCATCCTCGCGATCGGCGATACCGAGCAGACCAGCCGCGAGGGCTTCTCGGCGAGATCACCTCGGCGATCGCACCACGCTCGACCTGTTGGGTGAGCAGAACGCGCTGTTCGACGCGCTGCATGCGCTCGGCAAGCCGATCGTCATCGCCGCGATCAACGGCCGTCCGCCGAGCTGGCCCAGCGTGATCGCGAAGGCGAACGCGGTCCTCGAATGCTGGTATCCGGGGCAGGAGGGCGGCACCGCGATGGCCGAGGCGCTGTTCGGGCGGATCAATCCCGGCGCCAAGCTGCCCGTGACCGTGGTGCGCGAAGTCGGTCAGGTGCCGTTCTATTACAACCGCAAGCCCTCGACGCAGCGCGGCTATCTGTTCGCGGAGACGGCACCGCTGTTCCCGTTCGGCCACGGCCTCAGCTACACGCGCTTCGACGTCAGCGCACCGCGGCTTTCGGCGGCGAAGATCGGCATCGCGGGCAGCGTCGGGGTCGAGGTCGACGTCGCCAATATCGGGCAACGTGCCGGCGACGAGGTCGTGCAGGTCTACGTCCGCGACCAGGTATCGTCGGTCGCGCGCCCGGTGATGGAATTGAAGGGCTTTGAACGCGTGACGCTGGCGCCCGGCGAGCGGCGGACTTTGCGCTTCACGCTCGGCCCCGACGCGTTCGCTTTGTGGGACGTCGACATGCGCGAGATCGTCGAGCCGGGCCTGTTCACGATCATGGCCGGCCCGAGTTCGGCACAGCTGAAATCCGCCATCCTCGAAATCGCCTGAAGGATCCGCGATGCCCAGAATCGTTTCCGCTCGCGTCATCGTCACCTGTCCGGGGCGCAATTTCGTCACGCTGAAGATCGAATGCGACGACGGCACCACCGGGCTCGGCGACGCGACGCTCAACGGCCGCGAGTTGAGCGTCGCGAGCTACCTGACCGATCATGTCGTGCCGTGCCTGATCGGCCGCGATGCGCACCGGATCGAGGATGTCTGGCAGTATCTCTACAAGGGCGCGTACTGGCGGCGCGGTCCGGTGACGATGGCGGCGATCGCCGCGGTCGACACCGCCTTGTGGGACATCAAGGGCAAGCTCGCCGGCATGCCCGTGTACCAGTTGCTCGGCGGCGCGGCGCGCGATGCGTGCATGGTCTACGCGCACGCCAACGGCACCACGATCGAGGACACGATCGCCGTCGCCAGGGCGGAGCAGGCCAAGGGCTACAAGGCGATCCGGCTGCAATGCGGCGTGCCGGGGCTCGCCTCCACCTACGGCGTCGCCAAACATGGCGCGCGCTACGAACCCGCCGATGCGGACCTGCCGAGCGAGAGCGTGTGGTCGACCGAGAAATACCTGCGCGTCGTGCCCGAACTGTTCAAGGCGGCACGCGAGGCAATGGGCTGGGACGTCCATCTGCTCCACGACATCCACCACCGCCTGACTCCGATCGAGGCGGGGCGGCTCGGCAAGGCGCTCGAGCCGTATAACCTGTTCTGGATCGAGGATCCGACGCCGGCCGAGAACCAGGAGGCGTTCAGGCTGATCCGCCACCACACGACGACGCCGATCGCGGTGGGCGAGGTGTTCAACTCGATCTGGGACGCGAAGGACCTGATCCAGAACCAACTGATCGACTATATCCGCGCGACCGTCGTGCATGCCGGCGGCATCACGCACCTGCGCCGGATCGCGTCGCTCGCCGACCTGTATCAGGTGCGGACCGGCTGCCATGGCGCGACCGACCTGTCGCCGGTGGCGATGGCGGCGGCGCTGCATTTCGGGCTGTCGGTGCCCAATTTCGGCGTGCAGGAGCATATGCCGCACACCGACGAGACCGATGCGGTCTTCCCGCACGCGTATAGCTTCGACGACGGCATGATGCATCCGGGGGAGGCACCGGGGCTCGGCGTCGACATCGACGAGGATCTCGCCGCGACTTACGACTATAAGCGGGCTTATCTGCCGGTCGCGCGTCTCGAGGATGGCACGCTGTGCAACTGGTGAACGGGGCCCCCACCGCTGCAGCACTCGAGAAACCACGTGGCAAAGTCCGCTGGATCGTCTGCGCGCTGCTCTTCGCCGCCGTCGCGCTGAGTTATATCGACCGGCTCGTCTTGCCGGTGCTCAAGCCCGAACTTCAGGCGCGCTACAACTGGAGCGAGCAGGGCTATGCCGATCTCGCGATCGCGTTCCAGGCCGCATACGGCATCGCCTATGTCCTGTTCGGGCGGTTCGTCGACCGGGTCGGCGCCAAGATCGGCTATGCGGTCGCGGTGACATTGTGGACGATCGGTCATGTCGCGCACGCGCTGTTCACCAGTGCCGGCATGATGATTTTCGCGCGCATCCCGCTCGCGATCGGCGAGGCCGGTGCATTCCCCGCCGCACTGGCGGCCGCGAACGAATGGTTTCCGCAACGCGAGCGGGCGCTGGCGATCGGCATCTTCAACGCGGGCTCGAACGTCGGCGCGATCCTCACGCCGTTGATCGTGCCGGTGATCGCGGTGACGTTCGGCTGGCGGATGGCGTTCATCGCGACCGGCGCGCTGACCGTGATCTGGCTGGTCGCCTGGCTCGCCTTCTACCGATCGCCGCGCAAGCACCCGCGCGTCACGCCTGAGGAACTGGCCTGGATCGAGGCCGATCCGGTACCCGCCGCCAAGCCGGTCCGCTGGCGCACGCTGCTGCGCCTGCGCCAGACCTGGGCGTATATGCTCGGCCGGTTCCTGATCGATCCGGTGTGGTGGACCTTCCTGTTCTGGCTGCCCGACTTCTTCAACCGGCAATACGGCGTGAAGATGCTCGATTTTGGCCCGCCGTTGGTCGCGGTGTACATGCTGGCCGATGTCGGATCGGTCGCGGGCGGCTGGTTCTCGTCGCGGCTGCTGGCACGCGGCCAGACGCCGAACCGCGCGCGAAAGACCGCATTGTTCGCCTGCGCGTTGTTCGCTTTGCCGATCATCTTCGCCGCACAGGCACCCGGATTGTGGTGGGCGGTCGCGGCGATCGGCTTGGCCTGCGCATGCCACCAGGGCTTTTCCGCCAACGTGTACGCGATCCCCGGCGACCTGTTCCCGCGCGGCATGGGGGGATCGGTGATCGGTCTCGGCGGGCTGGCGGGGGCATTCGGCGGCATGCTGATGGCCAAGTTCGCAGGCACCATCCTGGCCGGCGTCGGCAGCTATGGACCGATCTTCGTGGTCGCCGGATGCGCCTATTTCGTCGCGTTGCTGGTTATCCACCTGCTCGTCCCGCACTATACCCCCGTCGATCCGGAACGCCTCGCATGACCCATCCGCTACGCCTCCACCCCGATCGCCTGTTCCCCAGCGATGGCCGTATCCGCGACATCGCCCGTGCTTTGCATGCGGGTGTGAAGGACCTGCCGATCGTCAGTCCGCACGGCCATACCGATCCGGCATGGTTCGCGCGGAACGAGGCGTTCAGCGACCCCGCCTCGCTGCTGATCGTCCCCGATCACTATGTATTCCGGATGCTCTATAGCCAGGGCGTGCCGCTCGACGCGCTCGGCGTGCCGACCGTCGACGGCAGCACGACCGAAACCGACCCGCGCAAAATCTGGCGCATCTTCGCGGAGAACTACCCTCTGTTCCGCGGCACGCCGTCGCGGATGTGGCTCGACTGGGTGTTCGCCGAGGCGTTCGGGATCGACGTCCGCCTCGAACCCGCGACCGCCGACCTGTATTACGATACGATCGACGCCGCGCTGAAGACGCCAGCCTTCCGCCCGCGCGCGCTGTTCGATCGGTTCGGCATCGAACTGATCGCGACCACCGAAAGTCCGCTAGATCCGCTCGATGACCATGCCGCGATCCGCGCGAGCGACTGGAACGGCCGCGTCGTCACCGCCTATCGCCCCGATCCCGTCGTCGACCCGGAGACGCCGGGCTTCGCCGCCAACGTCCGCCGCCTCGGCGAGACCGCGAACGAAGATGTCGGCAGCTATGCGGGCTATCTCGCCGCGCACCGCTTCCACCGCGCCCGCTTCCGCGATGCCGGCGCCACCTCGACCGATCACGGCCACCCCTCGGCGGCAACCGCGGACCTGACACCCGCCGAAGCGGAAGCGCTCTATGCCCGCGTCATGGCGCAGCCGACCGCCGCGGAGTCCGAACTCTTCCGCGCACAGATGCTGACCGAGATGGCGGCGATGTCCGTCGAGGACGGCATGGTGATGCAGCTCCACCCTGCCGTCTCCCGCAGCCACAACGCCTCGGTGCTCGCACGTTTCGGTCGCGACAAGGGCGGCGACATCCGCTCCCCGGCGAGTTCGTCCGCGCGCTGAAACCCTGCTCGACCGGTTCGGCAACGACCCGGCGCTGACGCTGATCCTCTTCACGCTCGACGAGGACACCTACTCCCGCGAACTCGCCCCGCTCGCCGGCCACTACCCGTCGTTGCGGCTCGGCCCGCCCTGGTGGTTCCACGATAGCCCGGAGGGCATGCGCCGCTTCCGCGAACGCGCGACCGAGACCGCCGGCTTCTACAACACGGTCGGCTTCAACGACGACACCCGCGCCTTCCTCTCGATCCCCGCGCGTCACGACGTCGCGCGGCGGATGGACTGCGCGTTCCTCGCCAAGCTGGTCGCGGAACACCGGCTCGAAGAGTACGAAGCCCACGAGGTCGCCCGCGCGCTCGCCTATGATCTGGTCAAACAGGCGTACCGGCTGTGAGGCTGTCGGCCGCCACGCTCGACCGATTGCCCGCCGCCGTCGCGCGGCCAACCTACGACCGGTCGCGCGTCAAGCGCGGCGTGGTGCATCTCGGCATCGGCGCATTCCACCGCGCGCATCAGGCGGCGGTGTTCGAACAGGCGCTGGCGGCGGGCGATCTGCGCTGGGGCATCACCGGCGTATCGCTGCGATCCGCCGGCGTCCGCGACCAGTTGGCGCCGCAGGACGGGCTCTACACGCTCGTCGTCCGTGACGGCGAGGGCGAGCGGTTGCAGGTCGTCGGCGCGGTCATGGACATGCTCGTCGCGCCCGAGGATCCGGCCGCGGTGGTCGCCGCGCTCGCGTCGGCCGAGACGCATATCGTCACGCTGACGATCACCGAGAAGGGCTACAAGCTCGACCGTGCGACGGGCAAATTGCAGGCCGGCGATACCGATGTCGCGCACGATCTGGCCTCGCTCGACGCGCCGCGGACCGCACCCGGGTTCCTCGTTGCAGGCCTCGCGGCGCGCCATGCGGCGGGCACGGGTCCGTTGACGATCCTCTCGTGCGACAATCTGCCGCACAACGGCACGCTCTTGCGCGACGCGGTGCTGGCGATGGCGGCGGCGCACGATGCGGACCTGCGCGACTGGATCGCCGCCACCGTGACGTTCCCGCAGACGATGGTCGACCGGATCGTGCCCGCGACCACGCCTGCCGATATCGCCGCGCTGGCGGAGACGCTGGGGGTCGAGGATCACGCGATGGTGAAGGCGGAGCCGTTCACCCAGTGGGTGATCGAGGATCGCTTCGCCGGCGAACGCCCCGATCTGGCGGCGTTCGGCGTGCAACTGACCGATGCGGTGGCACCGTGGGAGGACGCGAAGCTGCGGATGCTCAACGGCGCGCATTCGGCGATCGCGTACTTGGGCGGACTGGCCGGATTCGACTTCGTCCACGAGATCGTCGCGCAGCCCGCGGCGCGCGCCTTCGTCGAGGCGCTGTGGGACGAGAGCGCGACGACGCTCGATCCGCCCGCCGCGCTCGATATCGCGCGATACCGGGCGGCGTTGATGGCGCGCTTTGCCAACCCCGCGCTCCAGCACCGCACCCGCCAGATCGCGATGGACGGCTCGCAGAAACTCCCGCAGCGCCTGCTCGCCCCGATCGCGGACCGTCGCGCGAAGCGGCAGTCGGTCGATGCGCTGGCCCTGGCCGTCGCCGCCTGGATGCGCTGGCAATCGGGGGTAACCGACGCGGGCGAGACGTTCGCGATCGACGACCCGATCGCCGACCGCCTCGGCGCAGCGGTGTCCGGCGCGACGACATCGACCGAGCGCGTCGACGCGTTGCTCGGCCTGCTCGCGTTCCGCCCCGATCCCGACCTGCGCAGCGTGCTGGTCGCCAATCTCGACCGGCTCGAACGCAGGGGCGCGGTGGCCGCGCTCGCATCGTTCGGCGAAACCGCATGATGCGCGGCTGAGCACGCATACGCCATCGCCAACCCGGTCCCGACGGCGCTACACTCGCCGGCATGACGATCAGAGATCGGTATTGGTGGCTGGACCTACGAGCCGTGGCGCGGGACCTTCTATCCCGAAAAATGGCCGCAGAAGCGCGAGCTCGACTATGCCGCCGAACGCGTCACCGCGATCGAGATCAACGGCACTTATTACGGCAGCCAGAAGCCCGCGACCTTCGCATCCTGGGCCAAGGCGGTACCCGACGGGTTCGTCTTTGCGCTGAAGGCCTCGCGCTACTGCACCAACCGGAAGGTGCTGGCCGACGCGGGGAGTCGATCGCGAAGTTCACCGGGCAGGGGATCGTCGAATTGGGCGACCGGCTCGGGCCGATCCTGTG
This sequence comes from Sphingomonas sp. AC411, assembly GCF_979253035.1. Classification (NCBI taxonomy): domain Bacteria; kingdom Pseudomonadati; phylum Pseudomonadota; class Alphaproteobacteria; order Sphingomonadales; family Sphingomonadaceae; genus Sphingomonas; species Sphingomonas sp. AC411. The sequence goes on from NZ_CEEDAQ010000001.1 coordinate 3,066,107, forward strand.
GCAGTTCATGGCGACCAAGAAGTTCGACGCCGACGACTTCGCCGCGTTCCTGAAACTGCTGCCCGCCAAGCAGGACGGCCTCGTTCTGCGTCACGCGATCCAGGTCCGGCACGAAAGTTTCGCGGTGCCGGAATTCGTCGCGATGTGCCGCGCGGCGGGCGTCGCGATCGTGTTCGCGCAGTCCGCCGAATACCCCGCGATCGCCGACGTCACCGGCGATTTCGTCTATGCCCGGCTGGAGGATGCCGAGGAGCGTTTTGTCGCCGGCTACGCCCCGACCACGCTCGACGACTGGGCCGCCAAGGCGAAGACCTGGGCGGCGGGCGGCCAGCCGGACGGGTTGCCCTATGTCGAGGACACCGCCCCGGCGAAGACCCTCCGCGAGACGTTCGTCTTCTTCATCAACGGCGCCAAGGTCCGCGCGCCCCATGCGGCGATGGCGCTGATCGAGCGGGTAGCCGGTTGACTTGGTCCGGTCGGCAGCGAGCATATCGTCGCGCGTGATCCCGGCGATATCGCGCTAGAGTCGTCGCAGCAGGATCACGGCGATCTGTTCCCTGTACAGTGCGGCAAGGCTGAGATGCATCTCCATCACCTGCGCGGTCAGCGCCAGGGTGGCGAGCTGGATATGGCGCCCATGCCAGAGTTCTAGGTCCTTGGGACTGCGGGGCATGACCGGGTTCATGGGCGCAGGTTGGGCTCGGCGGGTTAATCTCGTGCTAGCAAGTCGCCAGCAATGATAACAACTTAGATCAACACCACACCCGAAACGACGTTTGCCCGCTTATATGCCGGCGGCGCCCTCGTCCGGCGTCGTCGTTTCCACGACCGGCGGCGGGATAATCACGGGCGCCGGCTGCGGCTGGCCCGCCTGGCCGATCAGCGCGGTATTCTCGATCACGTCGAGCGCCTGGCGTGCGGTGACGTAGCGCCGCGCGGCGTCCATCCAGTTGCTGGCCTGCGCCGCACCCGGCAAGCGCGCGACCTCGGCCCGTGCCGCCTCGACCTGGCCCGCTTCGAGGAGCCGGCGCACGCGCGCGAGGCGGTCGGCGGGCATTGGGGAGGGCGTGCCTGCCTTGCGCAGTACCACCAGCAGATCGATCTGGTGCTGGATCGTGTCGAGCCAGCCTTCGCCGGTCGAGGTCGTGATGTCGGGTGCGATCGTGTCGAGGCCCTGGCGCAGATCCTCCAGCGTCACCGGCTGGCGCGCGGCCTGGATCAGCAGCATCGTCGCGCGCGGCTGGGCCTGGCCGAAGCGCAGCCGCAACTGCTCCTCGAGATAGCCGAGCCCGACCCCGCGATCGAGCGCACGGCGTGCGGCGAACGCGACCATCAGCCCTTCCGCACGCGTCGCCTGTCCGCCGGCTGCACTCGCATCCGTCGTGATCGCCGCGGTGCGCGCCTCGAGCGCGGCCAACTGCGCCGCCAGCGTTGCTCTCGCGCGTCGCCAGCACCGCGGTATCGACCGGCGCGGCCGCCTGCGGCTCGCCGTCGGGGCCCAGCGGCTGCGAAGGAATATAGCCGGTCGCGGACGACGACGCCTTTTGCTGCGCCGTCGTCGCGGCGGCGGTCGAACGGGTGAAACCGAACCACGGCACGGTCTTGGCCGCATACGCCATCAGCGCGAGACCGGCGATGAACGCAAGGCCCACCAGCGCAAGGAGGATACCCATTCTGGGTCCGCGTGCCCGTGGGCGATCGGTCGGCACGTAGTCGCTCATGGCGTGCTTATCCCCGCCGCGCGCGCGCTGGTCAATCGCGCGTGTGTTCGCGGACGCAGCGGCCATCGCGACGACCGCCGAATCGCTCGGTTCCGGGGCGATCGCGGTGCTAGCCCAGCCCGTTCCGGCCGCGTTGCCGACCGCCCGGCTGATCGCGACCAGCGCGATGCGGGAGCGATCCGCGGCTGCCCCATCGACCAGCTCGGCCAGCCGCGCGGCGGCGCGCGCGGAATGCACCAGGACCAGCGCATCCTCGAACGACCGCGCGACGTCCGCCGGCACCGGGACGGCCTTGCTCGCATAGACGGTGACCGCCTCGACGCCGTCCTGGGTCGGCGCCCGCTCGCGCCCGGCGAGATGCAGCAACCGCGCGAAACCCCGGTCCCGCGCCTCGGCCACCACCGCGCGTGCATCCTCGCCGCCCGTCACCGCGACCGCAAACCCGGCCTCGCTCGCCGCGGCCGCCGTCGCCGTGCCGACCGCGACGACCGGAAACCGCTTGAACAGGTCCAGCCCGGTGCCACCATGCCGTACCGCGTTCGCGCTGGTCAGCAACAGTCCGTCGAACCCGGTCGGATTGGGCGGCGTCCAATAGACCGGCACCACCGCGAACAGCGGCACCTGCCGCACTTCCAGCCCACGCGCGCGCAAGGCGTCGGCGGTGCGCGTGTTGCCCGGTTCCGGCCGCAGCACGACGACCATGCGGGTCATCGGGGCATCATGCGGAGAACAGCCGCCTGACGCTGGCCGGCGCACGCGCGAGCAGATCCTCCGCGAGTGCCGTCCCGAGATCGTCCTCGACCGTGCCCTCGATCGAGCCCGCGACGTCGCACGCGCCGTCCTCGGCGATCAGCTCGGCGCGCAACGTCAGCGTCTCGCCCGCGAGCGAGGCCAGCGCCGCGACCGGCGAATGGCAATCTGCCCCCAGCCGTGCGAGCAGCGCCCGCTCGGTCAGCACGCACGCACTCGTATCATGGTGGTCGATCGCCGCGACGATCTCGCCCGCCGCGCTCCCGGCGAGCACCTCGACCCCGACCGCACCTTGGGCTGGCGCGGGCAACATCACATCGGTCGGGATCGCATGCCCGTCGTCGCGCCCGAGCCGGTCGAGTCCCGCCGCCGCCAGCAGCGTCGCGTCCATCTCGCCGCTCGCGACCCGGCCGAGCCGCGTGTCGACGTTGCCGCGGATCAGCACGATCTCCAGGTCGGGCCGCAGCCGGAGCATCTGCGCGCGTCGCCGCGGCGAACTCGTGCCGACCACTGCATGCGGGCGCAGATCGGTGAGCGTCTCCGCCCCGATCAGCCGGTCGCGCACGTCGGCGCGTGGCAGCATCGCCGCAATCTTCAGCGTCGCGGGCCGGATCGTCTCGACGTCCTTCATCGAATGCACCGCGCAATCGATGTCGCCATCATGCAGCGCGCGATCGAGTTCCTTGGTCCACAGCGCCTTGCCGCCGATCTCGGCCAGCGCGCGATCCTGCACGCGGTCGCCGGTGGTGCGGATCACGACAATCTCGACCGCGTCGTCCGCCCAGCCATGTGCCGCGCACAGTGCATCGCGCACCATGCCCGCCTGGGTGAGCGCCAGCGGCGAACCGCGCGTACCGAGCCGAAAACGAGTCATCCTGCGCGCCATGCAGAAAGGGCAGGGCTTCGACAAGCTTCGCGCACCCCTATACAGGTGTATGATGATCATCCTCGGTATCGAATCCTCCTGCGACGAAACCGCCGCCGCGCTCGTCACCGGCGACCGCCAGGTCCTCGCGCACCGGCTGTTGGGACAGGAGGCCGCACACGCCCGTTCGGCGGCGTCGTCCCCGAAATCGCCGCGCGCGCGCATGTCGAGGCGCTGGAGCCGCTGATCGTCGCGGCCCTCGCCGATGCGAAGCTGACGCTCGCCGACGTCGACGCGATCGCCGCGACCGCCGGGCCGGGGCTGATCGGTGGCGTCATGGTCGGGCTGGTAACGGGCAAGGCGCTCGCGCACGCCGCGGGGAAACCGTTGATCGCGGTCAATCATCTCGAAGGCCACGCGCTCTCGCCGCGGCTGTCGGACCCGGATCTCGAGTTTCCGTACCTGCTGCTGCTGGTCTCGGGTGGCCATTGTCAGTTGCTGCTGGTCGAAGGCGTCGGCGCGTACCGGCGGCTGGCGACGACGATCGACGACGCGGCAGGCGAAGCCTTCGACAAGACCGCCAAGCTGCTCGGCTTGGGCTTCCCCGGCGGCCCCGCGGTCGAGCGCGCCGCCGCGCTCGGCAACCCGAAGGCGGTCCCGCTGCCACGCCCGCTCAAAGGCTCGGTCGAACCGCATTTCTCGTTCGCCGGCCTCAAGAGCGCGGTCGCGCGCGTCGTCGGCCAATATTCGCCCGAGGACTTGGCCGCGTCGTTCCAGGCCGCGGTCGTCGACTGCCTGATCGACCGCACGACCAAGGCGTTGCGGACCTCGCACGGCGCCTCCGCGCTGGTCGTCGCCGGCGGAGTCGCAGCGAACACCGCGGTCCGTGGCGCGCTGCTAAAGCTCGCCAGCGATCACGGCCTCCGCTTCGTCGCGCCGCCCTTGTGGCTGTGCACCGACAACGCCGCGATGATCGCCTGGGCGGGCGCCGAGCGCTTCGCCGCCGGCCTCACCGACCCGCTCGATGTCGCTGCCCGCCCGCGCTGGCCGCTCGATCCCAATGCCGAAGCGGTGCGTGGTGCAGGGGTGAAGGCATGAAGATCCCCGCTATGAAAATAGGCGTCATCGGCGGCGGCGCCTGGGGCACCGCACTCGCACAGGTCGCAGCGCATGAAGGTCGCGACGTGATCCTCTGGGCGCGCGAAACCGCGGTGGTCGAGTCGATCAACGCTGCTCACGAGAACACCCTGTTCCTCGCGGGCGTCGCGCTCTCCCCGGCGATCCGCGCGACCGACGACCTCACTGCGCTCGCCGACATGGACGCGATCCTCGTCGTAGCCCCCGCGCAACACGTCGGCAGCGTCCTCGCCGCCGCCCCGGTCGGCCGCATCCCGCTGGTCCTGTGCGCCAAGGGCATCGAGGCCGGCAGCAAGCGGCTCGTCGGCGAAGTCGCGCGCGCCGTCCACCCGGACGCGCCGATCGCCGTGCTCTCCGGACCCACCTTCGCGCACGAAGTCGCCGCCGGATTGCCCACGGCCGTGACGCTCGCCTGCGAAGATGCCGACCTCGGCGAACGCCTCGCCGCGCGGTTGGCCGCCCGTCATTTCCGTACCTACGCGTCGACCGACGTCGCCGGCGCGGAGATCGGCGGCGCGGTGAAGAACGTCCTCGCGATCGGCTGCGGCGTCGTCGAGGGCGCAGGGCTCGGCCAGAACGCCCGCGCCGCGTTGATCGCCAGAGGGTTCGCCGAAATGACCCGCTTCGGCCTGGCCCGAGGCGCTCGCGCCGAAACGCTCGCAGGCCTGTCGGGGCTGGGCGACCTCGTCCTGACCTGCTCCTCGACCAGCTCCCGCAACTTCTCGCTCGGCGTCGGTCTGGGGAGAGGCGACTCCGCCGCCACCCTCCTGTCCGACCGCCGCACGGTAGCAGAAGGCGCGTTCACCGCCCCCGTCCTCCGCGAAGCTGCGCGAGACGCCGGCGTCGACATGCCGATTACCGAAGCCGTCTGCCGCCTGTTGGAAGGCGCCCCGGTAGGCGACGTAATCGGTGACCTGCTGGCGCGGCCGTTAAAGGGCGAGGCGGGTTAAACTCAATCCTCCCCTGCAAGGGGAGGTGGCTGGCGCTTGCCAGACGGAGGGGTGATACCCTCTCGATGGCGCGGACACCCCTTCGTCAGCCCAAGCGGGCTGCCACCTCCCCTTAAAGGGGAGGATTAGAAGTTACCGCAACACCCGCGCCGCCAGCCCCGAACAATCCGCATCCCCCGCGACCGGGCCCTGCTTCCCCGAAATCGCCCGCCCGATCGCCTTGAAGATATTTCCCACCGACTTCACCTCGGGCGGGATCGTCACGGTCGGCCGCTCGATCGTCCCCGTCATGTACGCCGACCCCGGCAACCGCAGCAGCGCATGCTGTTTCGGCGTGCCCGTCAGTCGAATATCCAACGTCTCCCCGGGAACACCACGCTGCCGGCCCCCGCAACTGGCTGGCCGTCGTATCGACGATCATCGGATCGACTCGCCCGCGCCCGCCCGTCACGTCCAGCTTCAACACCACGCATCGCAGACCCGCGCGCTCACCATCCTTCGCCAGCAGCGCCCGCGCCGCATCGAACCCCAGCGCGGCGGCGATCCCCTGCGGCAACTGCCCGTCGCGCGCGACGAACCCGATCGTCCCGTTCGACCGCCCGACCGCCGCGCGGATCGTCTCGCCCGGTCCCTTCAACCGCACGTGCGCGCTAACGTTGCCGCTGAAATCGCCGCCGCCGCCCGCCAGATCTTGCACGCTGCTCCCGCGCAACCGTAGGTCGATATCGACGATCGGCACCTTCCGGTCGCCGCGCTGGTCGACCGTCACCTTGCCCGTGACGTTGCCATGCGGCAGTCGCGCGACCAGATCGCCGAGCGTCAGAAGTTGATGATCGATCGCCAGCGTGCCCTTCGCGGATAGGATCGGCGACGAACCCTTGGCGCTGATGATCCGCCCAATCCGAAACCCCATCCGCGCGTCCGTCGTATCGATCTTGCCGATATCGATCCGCGTGTTGGGCACCAGCCGAGGCCCGATCCGACGTTCCAGCGCGGCACCCTCGGCCTTGCCCTCGTCCGAGGCGAGGTCGCCGAAGTCGAACTGGCGCGACACGATGTCGCCGTCGACCTTGCTGCGCCCCGCCTGCTTGTCGACCGTCACGTGACCGGTAAAATCCGAGCGCCCGACCACACCCTTCAGCTGCGTGATCGTCCATTTCGGAGAGTCGTGACGGACATGCGCGCTGAACGACACCGGCTGCGTGCGGAACAGCCCCGCCTCGATCACCGCGTCGATCAGCTTCAGATCGGTCGCGCGCGCCGTGACGTCCAGCGTCATCGCATCGGTATCGAGCGGGTTGTCCATGAGGCCCTTGGCGGTCACCGACAGCTTTTCGCCATCGATCGAGGCGGTGAACGGCCAAGGCTTGCCGTGAAACTTGTCGATCGACGGCCCTGCGACGCCGATCCGCACCGCAGCGCCGCGGATCGTCCCGCTACCGTTCGCCCGGATCCCGTGCACCGGATCCGACGCGAACCGCGCCTTGACGAAGCGATCCTCCTTGTCGTCGCGATACTCGATCACGCTGTCGCGGATCGTCAGCCCCTCGAGATCGGTCGAACTGCTCCCGCCTTTGGGCTTGCCCGGCCGCTCCCAATTCGTCCGCCCGTTCCTGTCGCGCACCATCACCAAATGCAGCCCGCGCGCCTTCACGTCGCGCGGCCCGAATGCGCCTTTCAGCAGCGCGAGCCCGGAAAACGTCGCTTCAGCTAGGCGCAGTTGGACGAAATCGCCTTTGCCGGCCCAGTCGGCCTGCGGGATGCGCACGTTCATGATCCGGATCGTCGGATTGAACCCGAACGCATCGACCCGCTCGATCCCGCCGATCGTCACCCGCCGCCCGAACCGCGCGGTCAGCTGCCGCTCAATCACGCCCTTCAGCGATCCCCACGGAAACGCCGCAAACCCCACCAGCCCCAGCACGAGCACGCTCGCGACGACGATGCCGGTGATTTTCACCCAGCGTTTTGCGAAGAATCCCCTCATGTCACGGCGACGCGCCGAAAGGATATTCGTTCCGCCTGCGTCAGGATCGCTGGCGTAGATTGCATCCGAACACCACCCCGGCGAAGGCCGGGCCCAATTGGGAAACGTCGCTAACGAAGGGCAGCGCTACGTTACGACCACCTCTCCACTTGGGCCCCGGCCTCCGCCGGGGTGGAGGAAGGTAACACGAGCCTCAAAAATCGATCGCCATGCCCTTAAGCTCCCAATCCCCATAGCGCGTAGGATTGCGCGGTTCGGGATCCTTGTCCGGCACGATCGGCTCGGGCTTCGGCACCGGCGTGGTCTTCGCGAGATACTCGGGTGGCTTAACATGATCGGGGCGCTGGCCCATCGTCGCTCTCCGGATTTGCGTGTTGGCGTCGTAACCGCCACATGGGCGCTGCCACGCGATTTTGCCATAACAGCTGCGCGGCAAACCGAACGCGAAGGACCTTTGATGCCCGACTATACCCACGCCCCGAGCCGCTCGGCGTCCCCACCCGTCGCGCCGCGCTCCGGCTGCTCGACGCCGTGCTCCGCCGCGGCGAGTCGCTCGAATCTGCATTGCCCGCCGCCACGCGCGCGATCCACGGACCCGACCGCGGCCTCGCGCATGCGATCGCCGCCGAGACGCTGCGCCGCCTCCCCGATCTCGACGCGATGATCGATTCGGTCACCAAGACCAATTTGCCCGATGATGCGAAGGCGCGGATGGCGCTCCGGATCGCGCTCGTCCAGGTGCTGATCCTCGGCACGCCCTCGCACGCCGCGATCTCGACCGTTTTGCCGCTGGTCGATGGCGGCCCGCGCAAGCTCGTCCACGGCGTGTTCGGCACGCTTTTCCGCGCCAACATGCTGCTCCCCGAAGTGCCGACGCTGCCGGCCCCCGTCGAACTGCGCTGGGAGGCAGCGTGGGGCGAGGAGATGGTCGATGCCGCCGGCCGCGCGATCGCGCAGGTGCCGCCGCTCGACCTGACGATCGCCGATCCGTCCGAAACCGAAGGCTGGCGGGAAAAACTGGGCGGCGAGAGCTTCATGCCCGGCCACCTCCGCCTCGGCGACCACGACTCCGTCCCCGACATGGCAGGCTTCGGCGACGGCGCCTGGTGGGTGCAGGACATCGCCGCCTCGCTCCCCGCGCGCCTGCTGGGCAAGGGGAGGGCCATGTCCTCGATCTCTGCGCAGCCCCGGCGGCAAGACGCTCCAGCTCGCGAGCGCAGGTTGGACCGTCACCTCGGTCGACAATTCGCAGAGCCGCATCAAGCGCCTGCGCGAAAACCTCTACCGCACGCATCTTAAGGCCGAGGTCGTCAACGCCGACATCCTCGAATGGGCGCCGAGCGAGCCCGCCGACGCGATCCTGATCGACGCACCGTGCAGCGCGACCGGCATCTTCCGCCGCCACCCCGACGTCCTCCACCGCGTCCGCCCCTCGATCATCGCCGAGACCGCGGCGTTGCAGGCGCGGATCTTCGCGCGGGCGGCGGACTGGGTGAAGCCCGGTGGCACCTTGGTCTACGCCACCTGCTCGCTCGAACCCTCCGAAGGCGAAGCGCAGCTCGACGCGTTCCTCGCCGCCCGCAGCGACTACACGATCGCCCCGGTCGACCAGTCCGAACTCCCCGCCGGCATCACGCCGACCGAGGCAGAGCACCATCCGCACGCTCCCCGGCATGCTGGCGGACCAGGGCGGCTGCGACGGCTTCTTCATCGCCCGCCTGAAGCGCAGCTAAATAATCCTCCCTGCAAGGGGAGGTGGCGCGAAGCGACGGAGGGGTATCGCCCTGTCGAGAGCGTATCACCCTCCGTCACCTTCGGTGCCACCTCCCCTTGCAGGGGAGATCGACGAGGACTTCGCACCAACCGAATCCCGCGCTAGGACAAAATCATGCAACCCGTCCGCATCGCCCCCTCGATCCTCTCCGCCGATTTCTCGAAACTCGGCGAGGAAGTCCGCGCCATCGACGCAGCCGGCGCCGACTGGATCCATATCGACGTGATGGACGGCCATTTCGTCCCCAACATCTCGTTCGGCCCCGCGGTCATGAAGTCGGTCCGCGGCGTCACCACCAAGCCGTTCGACGTCCATTTGATGATCTCGCCCGTCGACGCGTATCTCGACGCGTTCGCGGAGGCCGGCGCCGACTGCATCACCGTGCATTACGAAGCCGGCCCGCACATCCACCGCTCGCTCCAGCACATCAAGAGCCTCGGCAAGCGCGCTGGAATCGTCATCTGCCCCGGCACCCCGGCGAAGATGCTCGACTACCTCATGGACATGGTCGACCTCGTCCTCGTGATGAGCGTCAACCCAGGCTTCGGCGGCCAGAGCTTCATCCCCAGCCAGCTCAAGAAGATCTCCGCGATCCGCAATATGATCGAAAAGAGCGGCCGCGCGATCGATCTCGAAGTCGATGGCGGCGTCGACGCGGAGTGGGCGAAGCGCTGCATCGAGGCCGGCGCGGACGCGCTGGTCGCGGGCACCTCGGTCTTCCGCGGCGGCCCCGATCGCTACGCCGCCAACATCGCCGCGTTGCGGGGGTGAACGCCACGCCTGATCCAATGCGCGATCCGTGACCGATCCCGCCCCCGACGGGATCGACGAAGGCCGCCGCCTGATCCGTCTCGGCGGCGACAAGGGGCTGTCGCTCGCCGATCGCCTGGCCGAGCGCTTCCACCGACTGACGTGGCGCACCCCGCTCCACACGCTCCGCCTCAAGGGGCGGTATCCGCTGAAGCTGATCGCGGTCCCTGAAGACCCCATCCTCGGCGATATTCCCCGCGGCACGATGCTGCTGGAAGGCGTCCTCTCGTTCCGGGGCGAGGCGCGCGATATCGAGACGCTCGATCTCGCCAAGCCGCTCCCAAAGCCGTTCGCCGAATACCTTCACAGTTTCGCCTGGCTTCGCGACCTCTCGACCGTCGCTACGCGTGCGCGTGGCGCACCGATCGCCGAATATCTGATGGGACTCTGGCTGACCGCGCACGCCGATACGCAGGGCGGGATCGCGTGGCGCCCGGACATGTGGGGCCGCCGCATCCTCGCCTGGACCGCGCATGCCCCGCTGATCCTGTCGTCCTCCGACCAGATCTACCGCTCCAAGGTCTTGAACGCGCTTGCGAAGGGCGCGCTCCACCTCGATCGCACCGCCGACAAGGCCCCGCGGGTGCGCCCCGCATCGCCGCCTGGTGCGGAGTCGTCGCCGCTGGCCTGCTGATCCCCGGCGGCGAGCCCCGCCAGGCATTCGGGGAGGCAGGTCTGCTCCGCGCACTCGGCACCGGTCTGTTCGACGATGGCGGCTCGGTCTCACGCAGCCCGGCGATGCTGCTCGATTCGATCCAGTTGCTCACCCTGCTCCAGGAAAGCTACGCCGCCCGCAGCGCCGAATTGCCCGAAACGGTCGCTGTCACGCTTTCCCGGATGGTCGCCGCCCTGCTCGGCGTCGCGCACGCCGATCGCGGCCTGTCGAGCTGGCAGGGCGGCGGGCCCACCACCGAAACGCAGGTCGCCGCGGTCATCGAAGCCAGCGGCGTCCGCACCCGCCCGCTCCGCCAGGCGCGCGACTGGGGCTATCAACGCCTCGCCGCCGGCACCGCCGTCCTGATCGTCGACGCCGCCCCGCCACCGATCGCGCGCCTCGTCGAAGGCGGCTGTGCCTCGACGCTCGCGTTCGAATTCTCCGACGGTCCCGCGCGCATCGTCGTCAACTGCGGCGGTGCGCGCGCGGGCATCGCCCAGCTCCCGCCCGCGATGGTCGAAGGCCTGCGCTCCACCGCCGCCCACTCCACACTGACGATCGCCGACAGCAACTCCACCGCGATCCACGCCGACGGCACGCTCGGTCGCGGCGTGGCGGAGGTCGAACTCAGCCGCCAGGAATCGGACGCCGCCAGCCGGATCGAGGCGAGCCACGACGGTTACGTCCGCCGTTGGGGCTTCCTCCACCGCCGCCAGTTGATGCTGACCGGCGACGGCCGCGAACTCCGCGGCGAGGACGCGCTGCTGCCGCAAGGCCGCAAGCGCCGCACCGGATTGTCGCTTTTCGCGATCCGCTTCCACCTCGGCGAAGGCGTCCAAGTCTCGCCCACCGCGGACGGCCTAGGCGCGATCCTCCGCCTCCCTGGCGGCCCATTGTGGCAATTCCGCTGCCGAGGCGGTGCGCTGGTGGTGGAGGACAGCGTCTGGATCGACGCCGACGGCCGCCCCGTCGCGACGCAGCAACTGATGATCACGGGCGAAGCGGCGGCCGGCGGCGCGAGTGTGAGCTGGGCCCTGAAGAAGGCCTGATTTCCGTCTGCCTTTGCATTTCGAAGAACAGCATCAACCCACTCCGTCATCCTGACGAAAGTCAGGACCCAGGATACCGAGCGATTGCCTGTGTGGCTCTGGGTCCTGACTTTCGTCAGGATGACGGAGAGACGACGGAGCCATCCCCACACCCCCTCTGTTCCCCAACGTCAACCGACGCTAAGGCCCGCCGAACGGCGACTCCACGAAAGACCCTCATGACCAGCATCCCGATCAAGCGCGCGCTCCTGTCCGTCTCCGACAAGACCGGGATCGTCGATCTCGGCAAGGCGCTCGCGAGCCACGGCGTCGAACTCGTCTCCACCGGCGGCACCGCCACGGCTCTGCGCGCCGCCGGCCTCGAAGTGCGCGACGTCAGCGAACTCACCGGCTTCCCCGAAATGATGGACGGCCGTGTCAAGACGCTCCACCCGATGGTCCACGGCGGGCTCCTCGCGGTGCGCGACGACGCCGGTCACGCCGCCTCGATGGCCGAACACCAGATCGGCGCGATCGACCTCGTGATCGTCAACCTCTACCCGTTCGAGGCAACCGTCGCGAAGGGCGCCGACCGCGACACCGTGATCGAGAACATCGACATCGGCGGCCCCAGCATGGTGCGCTCGGCCGCCAAGAATCACGCCTATGTCGCGATCGTCACCGACCCCGCCGACTATCCGCTGGTCTCGGGCGGCACCACCACGCTCGACGACCGCAAGACGCTCGCCGCCAAGGCGTTCGCCACCACCGCCGCCTATGATTCGGCGATCGCAACGTGGTTCGGCACGGTAGATCAGGCCGAGGAATTCCCCGCGACCCTGCCGATCACGCTCAAGCGCGGCGACACGCTCCGCTACGGCGAGAACCCGCACCAGTCCGCCGCCTTCTACACCGCAACTGGCAACGTCCGCGGCATCGGCCAGGCGCGCCAGCTCCAGGGCAAGGCACTCAGCTACAACAACCTCAACGACGCCGACGCCGCACTCGAACTCATCGCAGAATTCCGCGACGCCGACCCCTCCGTCGTGATCGTCAAGCACGCCAACCCCTGCGGCGTCGCCACCGCCGCCACGCTCGCCGAAGCCTACGCCGCAGCGTTCGCCTGCGACACGGTCTCCGCATTCGGCGGCATCATCGCCGTCAACCGCACGCTCGACGCCGAGACCGCGCGCGCAATCACCGGCATCTTTACCGAAGTCGTCGTCGCCCCAGATGCCGACGAAGAAGCGATCGCGCTGTTCGCCGCCAAGAAGAACCTTCGCCTGCTGCTGACCGGCGAATTGCCCGACCCCGCCCGCGCGGGTTTGACGGCAAAGTCGATCGCCGGCGGCTGGCTTGTCCAGGGCCGCGACAACGGCACGCCGGGTGAGTTGACCGTCGTCACCAAGCGCCAGCCGACTGAGCAGGAGCTGATCGACTGCCGCTTCGCCTGGACCGTCGCCAAGCACACCAAGTCCAACGCGATCGTCTACGCCAAGGACGGCAGCACCGCGGGCATCGGCGCGGGCCAGATGAACCGCCTCGAATCCGCGCGCATCGCCGCGTGGAAGGCCAAGGACGCCGCGGACAAGGCCGGCTGGTCCACCCCGCGCACGATCGGCTCGGCGGTCGCCTCCGACGCGTTCTTCCCGTTCGCCGACGGCCTGCTCGCGGCGGTCGAGGCGGGTGCAACGGCAGTGATCCAGCCCGGCGGCTCGATCCGCGACGCCGACGTCATCGCCGCGGCGGACGAAGCCGGCTTGGCAATGGTCTTCACCGGCATGCGCCACTTCCGCCACTGAGTTCGCCGCGCCGGACGCTCACTAACTGTTCCCCCGCGAAGGCGGGGGCCAGGACCACAAACGCCATCGCCAGTAACCCTGGGCTCCCGCCTTCGCGGGAGAACAGCGGGCGGGGATGGGGTGCCCATAAAACGGGCACCTCCACCGCACTGCACAAGTTTTAACCGCAGACCGCCCCTCCGCCCGCTCCCAAAGCACACCTCACCCCTCCACACCGCAACTGGCACGCACATTGCGAGGCATCTCCCGTAACAAGGGGAAGGGCCGCGATGAAACTCGTCATTGCCATCATCAAGCCGTTCAAGCTGGACGAGGTGCGCGAAGCGCTCACCACGATCGGCGTGGCCGGCATGACGGTCACCGAGGTCAAGGGTTTCGGCCGTCAGAAGGGCCAGACCGAGATCTATCGGGGGCCGAGTACAGCACCAACATGGTGCCCAAGATCAAGATCGAGGTGGTCTGCGCCGCCAGCCTGTCCGACCGCGTGGTCGAGGCGATCCAGGCCTCGGCGAACACCGGCGCGATCGGCGACGGCAAGATCTTCGTGCTCGACGTCGGCCAGGCGGTCCGCATCCGCACCGGCGAAACCGACGATTCAGCGCTCTGAGGGGGACATGATGAAGCTTGATATGAAGACAGCCGCCGTCTCGGCGCTAGGGTTCGGAGCAGCGATGATCGCCGCCGCACCCGCCTGGGCACAAGCCGCAGCCGCACCGGTGGTGGCCACCGTGAACAAGGGCGACACCGCCTGGATGATGACCTCGACGGTCCTCGTCCTGATGATGATCCTGCCCGGCCTCGCGCTGTTCTATGGCGGTCTCACGCGGTCGAAGAACATGCTGTCGACCATGACTCAGATCGGCGCCGTCGCGGCACTCGCGATGCTGATCTGGGTGATGTGGGGCTATACGCTGGCGTTCGGTCCGGACGTGAGCAACCCGCTGCTCAGCAACTTCATCGGCAGCTTCGACAAGGCGTTCCTGAAGGGCGTCACGCCCGCCTCGCAGGCGGCGACCTTCACGGCGGGCGTCGAGATCCCCGAATATGTCTTCATCTGTTTCCAGATGACCTTCGCCGCGATCACCATCGCGCTGGTCCTGGGCTCGGTCGTCGAGCGCATGAAGTTCTCGGCGGTGATGGTGTTCGGCCTGATCTGGCTCACCATCGTCTACTTCCCGATCGCGCACATGGTGTGGGCATCGTCGGGCTATTTCTTCAAGGCGGGCGCACTCGATTTCGCCGGCGGCACCGTGGTCCACATCAACGCCGGCGTCTCGGCGCTGGTCGCGGCTCTGATCCTCGGCAAGCGCATCGGCTATCCGAAGGAGCCGATGGCACCGCATTCGCTGGTCATGACCGGCATCGGCACCGGGCTGCTCTGGGTCGGCTGGTTCGGCTTCAACGCAGGCTCGGCACTCGAGGCGAACGGTTCGGCCGCGCTCGCGATGCTCAACACCTTCGTCGCCACGGCCTCAGCCGCACTGTTCTGGATGCTTGCCGAGAAGCTCTCGGGTCACAAGGGTTCGGCGCTCGGCTTCTGCTCGGGCATCGTCGCCGGCCTCGTCGCGGTGACGCCGGCTGCGGGCAACTCCGGCCCGTTCGGCGCCATCGTCCTCGGCGCGATCGCCTCGCTGATCTGCTTTATGGCGGTCTCGAAGCTCAAGCCGATGCTTGGCTATGACGACTCGCTCGACGCCTTCGGGATCCACGGCATCGGCGGCATGGTCGGCGCGATCGGCACCGCGGTGGTCTACGCCCCGTCGCTCGGCGGGCCCGGGGCTGCGGACTATGCGATGGGCGCCAAGCTCTTCGTGCAGTTCCAGGCGGTGATCGTGACGATCATCTGGGCCACGATCGGCACCACGATCGCGATCTACGTCGCCAAGGCCGTCACCGGCCTGCGGGTCTCGCCGGAAGTCGAGCACGAAGGTCTCGACATCGGCGAACACGGCGAGCGCGCCTACAACTGATCGGTAGCGGGCCGCCCGAGCCCGCACCCACGACGTTCCTCCTGCGGACAACCTTGGCTCGGTGTGGCAACACACCGGGCCTTTTGGTGTCGACCGAAGGGGTACTTCGATTGAGGTCGGACGCAGGATAAGGGGCGCTTCTTCCTCGTTCTCCCGCGAAAGCGGGAGCCCAGGACCAAGCAAAGCGGCGAGATTTAAATCCCCCTTCCGCTTGCGGGAGGGGCTAGAGAGGAGCGACGTACGTACTGGCGTCCGGCCCATGGGGCTAACCCCTCCCCTCCCCCGCCCCCTCCCGCGAGCGGAAGGAGAGCAGAAGAGTGCCACCCCGACTCTGTTCACCCCTTATGTCCTAAGCGCCGGCACCACCCCGGCGAAGGCCGGGGCCCAGTTGGAAAGGTCGTGGTAACGAAGGGCAACCGTCGTCAGCACCGTTCCCCAACTGGACCCCGGCCTCCGCCGGGGTGGTGCTTTGCTAGGCGGCTATTCGCTAGGAGGCTCTTTAGGAGGCATCGCGTCGAGCCCGGTCACCCCGAACTCGTTCCGGGGTCCACGGTCCCGCACACTAAAAATCCGTCGAATACGCGGAACGGTGGATGCCGGAACCAGTCCGGCATGACGGAGCCTTTTTGGAAAGGGACCGGCATCAAGAACCGATCGGGGCGTGCTCAAGAGGCGTCGGGCGGAAAGTAATCTCGCCGCCCTCCACCCCGACCCGTTCGTGCTGAGTAGCGACCGAGTAGCTGCGTCAGGAGCGTATCGAGGGCGCGTATCGAAGCACAGGCCCCGCGGCCCAATCCCTTCCTTCGATACGCCACTTCGACAAGCTCAGCAGCTACTCAGGACGAACGGATAATATGCGCCGGCTAAACCCGAACGCCCTTGGGCGCCAACCGCCGGATATCCAGCACATCGACCTGCGCCAGCATCACCGCCCCCAGCGCCCGGTCCCCGGTCTCCACCAGGATCCCCTCCCGCGTCGCCCGCACGCGCCGCCAAGAAACCTCGCGCACCGCCAACCGCTTACCGATCCGCTTCACCGCAGCAACCCGCCCATCGTCCGCAATCGCCAGCGCGCCCCGGCCATCCGCCCCGACCACCGCGCCCGCCACCGCGAACCCGGCAAGCTGCGCCTGCGCCGCGTCCGCTGCTTCCTCGGGCGTCTCGATCTTCGCGACCCGCCGCATCCGCACGACCACCAAGATCAAGGCGCCTAGCAACACCGCCACGGCAGCCACGACGCCGCCGACGATCGCAGGCGTCATCGCGGCCCTGCGAGCGCGTCCAGCATCGGTCGGATCCCGCGCAGGTCATACCCGGCGTCCTCGGCCTGCGCGAGCAGCAGGTTCAGGTTCCGCCCCGCCTTCGCCGCCGCCAGCGCCCACAGATTGCAGCTCCGCGTCCCCGACCGGCAATACGCCAGCACCGGCCCGTCCGCATCGATCAGCGCCTGCGTCATCGCGTCGATCTGCGGATGCGAGAAGCCCGCATGAGTCACCGGGATCGCGACATAGTTGAGGCCCGCAGCCTCCGCCGCCGCACGGATCGCGTCACCCGAAGGCTGCCCCGCATCCTCGTCGTCCGGCCGGTTGTTGACGATCGTCTTGAACCCCGCCGCCGCGATCTCCGCGACGTGCTCGACGCCGATCTGCGGCGCGACCGAAATACTTTCGTTGATGTGCCGTATCATGCGGACTCGCGGATCACCTGGAGGAAGGCATCCCCATAGGCGTCGAGTTTCCGCGCGCCAATGCCTGAAAGCACCGCGAGCGCCGCCCGCGACGCCGGCCGCTGCGCCGCCATGTCACGCAGCACCGAATCGTGGAAGATCACATACGGCGGAACGCCCGCCTCCTTCGCCAGATCGCGCCGCCGTACCCGCAAGGCTTCGAACAGCGGATCGTCCACGGGGTTCGGCGTAGCACCTGCGACAGCCTTGCGCCGCCGCTCGCGCTTCGGTGGCACGACGATCGAAACCGTCGCTTCGCCCTTCAGGATCGCCTTGGCGGCAGGCCCGAATTCCAGCCCCCATGCGGATTGGTGCGCAAGGCATCCTTCAGCATCAGCGCGCGCGATACGGGCTTCAGCAACGCCACCTCGTCGCCATCGACGATCCCGTACACCGACAGCGCCTCATGCCCGTTCATCAGGCTCCGCTCCGACGACACGCCGGTCAGGATGCCCTCGATATAGCCGACGCCGAACATCTGCCCGGTCCGAAACACCGCCGACAGGAATTTCCGCGCGGTCTCGGTCGCATCCACCGCATCGACATTGCCGAGGCAATTGTCGCAATTCCCGCAATCCTCTTGGCGGTCCTCGCCGAAATGCTTGAGCAGGATCCGCCGCCGACATCCGGCGGTCTCGACCAGCCCACCCATCGCGGTCAGCCGCTGCCGCTCGCCCGCCTGCCGCTCGGGCTCGACCTCGCCGATCCGCTGCCGGGCCCGCGCGAAATCCTCCGCGCCCCAGAACAGGTGCGCGATCGCCGGATCGCCGTCACGCCCCGCGCGCCCGGTCTCCTGATAATAGGCCTCGATCGATTTCGGCAGCCCGGCATGGCACACGAACCGCACGTCGGGCTTGTCGATCCCCATCCCGAACGCGACCGTGGCGCAGATCACCATGTCCTCGCTCGCGACGAAATCCGCCTGATTCTTCGCGCGCACCTGCGGATCGAGCCCCGCATGATAGGCCCGCGTCGGTCGCCCGCTCCGCCCCAGCGCCTCCGCCAGCTTCTCGGTCGCCGCGCGCGTCTGCGCATAGACGATCCCCGGCCCCGGGATCTTCTCCAGGATGTCGGCGATCTGCCGGTTGACGTTGTCGCGCCCCGAGATCGCATAGCGGATGTTCGGCCGGTCGAACCCCGACACGATCAGCCCCTCGCGCGAGATCCCCAGCTGCTCCAGGATATCCGCCCGCGTATGCGCATCCGCAGTCGCGGTCAGCGCGAGCCGCGGCACGTCGGGAAAACTGTCGAGCAACGGCCGCAGCAACCGGTAGTCCGGCCGGAAATCATGCCCCCACTCGCTGACGCAATGCGCCTCGTCGATCGCGAACAGGCTGAGCTTGGCCTGGCTGAGCAGGTTCCTGAAACTCTCGTTCGAAGCCCGCTCCGGCGCCACATACAACAGGTCCAGATCGCCCGCCCGAAACCGTGCGATCGTCTCCTCACGGTTCGTATCGACCGACGTCAAAGTCGCCGCCTTGATCCCAACCGCGGTCGCCGCGCGCAGCTGGTCGTGCATCAGCGCGATCAGCGGCGACACGACCACGCACGTCCCCTCCAGCATCGTCGCCGGCAACTGGTAACACAGCGACTTGCCCGCACCCGTCGGCATGACCGCCAATGTCCGCTGCCCCGCGAGCACCCGATCGACGACATCGCGCTGCACGCCACGAAAATCAGGAAAGCCAAAGATGCGCTGGAGATCGGGAAGGGGTCAAGTGCCATTGCCAAGCGATCTAGGCGCGGCATGCCGCCCCGTCGAGGGCGCGCATACATTCATTCCCGCCCGGAAAATCGTTGCGACTGCGACACGATGTGCGACACCTTTCGCATCGGTTCGGGAGAAATGGCGTGACAGGCTCAATTTTTCGCGGCGGTGTCGCGGCGTTCCTCTCGGTGGCGCTCCTCCCGATCGGAAGCCCGGCCTCCGCCGCTGACAAGGAAACGCCGGTTCGCGACGTGCCCATCGGTGGCATGATCGCCGCGACGATCGACGGCACGCCTGTTACGCTGCGCGTCGATCCCGGCGCTCCCGGGCTCGTCCTGATGACCACCGCCGCCGCCGACCGGCTCGGGTTGAAAGGCGGCATGATGGAGCTCGGCTATTCGGTGGGCGGGCAGGGCGCGATGCAGGCTACGACCGTGCGGCCGATGACGCTCGGCGCCACCCGCGTGAAACGCCGGATCGGCTTTCCCAGCCGCAAGAAGGTCGCGATCGACGCGCGCTGGATCGGCCGTGCTTATGCGACCGTCGGCGATGGCAGCATCGGGCCGGGATCGCTCCCCGAATCCGTCGTGCGCATCGCCCTCCACGCGCCCCGCGCGGGCGAACGGACGGTCGCGCTGCCGATGGTCGATGGCGGCGGCGTGTTCGGGCGGCTATCGGGCGAGTTCGCGCAGATCATCATCGGCGGCCAGCCCGTCCGAATCCGCTTCGATCCCTATCACCCGCGCACCACCGTCACCGCCAACGCCGCATCGCTGATCGCCGAGGCACAGCGCGGCACGCTCACCGGCAGTGCCGAACCCGTCGAGATCGCATTCGGCATCGCGCGGCCGGTACGGACGATGACGCTCGCCACTCCGCTCCCGGTCGGACCGCTGCTGCTGTCGACGCTCGGCGTCCGCACCAGCGACGTCGGCAGCGCCGCCACGATCCCCGAAGCCGACGCCGCACCGCCCGACCCCGACGAGATCGTCGTCACCGCCAAGGGCAAACGCGACCCCAAGCGCGACCGCCTGACGCTCGGCGCCGACCTGCTCGATCGCTGCTCCGCCATCGTCTTCGACAAACCCGCCAAGCAGATCAGCCTCACCTGCGGATAAACTCCGTCGATATCCGGCCAGTCTGCCGCGGTCCGATCATGGACCGCGACCCTTCGTCCCTGCATCCTCCCCATACAATCCGGGGGACGCGCATGGAACTGAACATCAGGCTGGCCGAGCTGCAGAAGCGCACGATCGAGCATCGCGAAGTCCTGCTGACCGAGGAAGCGGCGAAGACCGCGCTCGTCATGCCGTTCCTCCAGTCGCTCGGCTACGACGTCTTCAATCCGTCCGAAGTCGTCCCCGAATTTACCGCGGACGTCGGCACCAAGAAGGGCGAGAAGGTCGACTACGCGATCTGCGCGGGCGGAAAAGTGTCGATCCTGATCGAGTGCAAGCCGTCCTCGGTCCAGCTCAACGTCAACCACGCCGGGCAATTGTTCCGCTATTTCAGCGTCACCGACGCGCGGCTCGCGGTGCTGACCAACGGCGTCGTCTACCAATTCTATTCGGACATCGAGCGCCCGAACAAGATGGACGACAAGCCGTTCTTCACCTTCACGATGGACGCGATCAAGCCCGGCGACATCCGCACGCTCGAGAAATTCACCAAGGCCGCGTTCGACATCGACAAGATCGTCCAGGAGGCGGGCAACCTCAAGACGCAGTCGCTGATCCGCCTCGAACTGGAGAAGGAGTTCGCCGAACCCTCCGACGAGTTCGTCCGGATGATGGCGCAGCGCGTCCATGGCGGCCGCCTGACGCCGGCGATCAAGGACGGTTTCGCCAAGCTTCTCGCCCCCGCGATCGCCGCGCTGATCCGCGATTTCGTCAACGAACGGCTGTCGTCGGCGTTGAAGGCGTCGAGCCCGGTCGAGGACCTGCCGCCGGACGCGGACGACGACCCGTCCGACGGCGACGGCATCGTCACCACGCAGGAGGAGATTTCGGGCTTCCACATCATCCAGGCGATCGCCTCGCGCCTGGTCGACCCGAAACGCGTGATCGTCCGCGATGCGAAGTCGTATTGCGCGATTTTGCTGGATGACAACAACCGGAAGACCGTCGCGCGAATGCACTTCAACGGCATCACGACCAAGTATCTCGGCATGTTCGCGGGCAAGGACGAGACGCGGCATCTGCTGTCGGATTTGACGCACATCTATCAGTATTCGGAGGCGATCGAGGCTAGGTTGCGCGAACTTGATCCCTCGATCCCCGTGTAATCGCTGCCTAGCCCCGCCCCGCTTCTGTTCCCTCGCGAACGCGGGGGCCCAGGACCAAGCAGCGCTACCGCTCGTGATTCCTGGCCCCTCGCGTTCGCGAGGGAACAGAAGGGGCGTCGCGCTGTCTGCCTCTGGTGTTCTACCCAGCACCCAAACCACAACCACCCCGGCTAAGGCCGGGGCCCAAGTGGAAAGGTGGCAATAACGACGCGCTGCCCTTCGTTAGCAACGTCCCCAATTGGGCCCCGGCCTACGCCGGGTGGACACAGTGGGACAAGGGCAGCGCGAATACGCGCCGACCAGCAGGTACGCCGCGCCCCTCCGTCATGCCGGGCTCGTTCCGGCATCCACCGTTCCGCAGACCCACCGAGCATAAGTCGCACGGCACGATGGCCCTGGAACTGCCCGGTTTCACGTCGTCCAAGCAGCATCACCACCCCGGCGGAGGCCGAGGCCCAGTTGGAGAGGTCGCAGTAACGGAACGCCACTGTCGTCAGCAGCGCTTGCCAACTGGACCCCGGCCTCCGCCGGGGAGGTGACATGGGGTACGCGCGCCGAATGGAGTCAGATGATGAAACGGGCTTGAGAGTTTGTCGTACGAACTCGCTGGCTTTGGAGGAAGGCGCCTTGACGAGCCGCCCGCACCGTTACTCCGCAGCCAGCGCCCCATCCGCTTCCCCAGCCCGCTCCTGCGCCTGCCGGTTCCACATTTCCGCATACACGCCGCCCTGCCGCAACAAGTCGCCGTGCGTGCCCTTCTCGACGATCCGCCCCGCCTCCAGCACGACGATCTGGTCCGCATGCACCACGGTGGACAGCCGGTGCGCGATCACGATCGTCGTGCGCCCGCGCTCGATCGCCTCCAGCGTGTCGAGGATTTCCGCCTCGGTCCGGCTATCCAGCGCCGACGTCGCCTCGTCCAGGATCAGGATCGGCGGGTTCTTCAGCAAAGTCCGCGCGATCGCCACGCGCTGTTTTTCGCCGCCCGACAGCTTCAGCCCGCGCTCGCCGACCCGCGTCTCATACGCCAAAGGTTGGCGCTCGATGAACCTCGAGATCGCCGCACCCTTCGCGGCCGCCTCGACCTCGGGCATCTCCGCCCCCTCGCGGCCATAAGCGATATTATATCCGATCGTGTCGTTGAACAGCACCGTGTCCTGCGGCACGATCCCGATCGCCGCGCGCAACGAAGCTTGCCGCACCTGCGAAATATCCTGCCCGTCGACGGTGATCCGCCCGCCCGTCAAATCGTAGAACCGGTACAGCAACCGCGCGAGCGTCGACTTGCCCGCACCCGACGGCCCAACGACAGCCAAGGTGGAGCCGGCAGGTACGTCCAGCTCCAGATCGCGCAAAATCGGCCGCCCGGCGTCATACCCGAACGACACCCCCTCGAACCGCACATGCCCCGCGCTCACCGCCAGCGCAGGCGCGCCCGGCGCATCCACCACGCTCGCCGGCGTATCGATCAGGTCGAACATCGCCGCCATGTCGAGCGCCCCCTGCCGGATCGTGCGATACACCATCCCCAACAGGTCGAGCGGCCGGAACAGCTGTGCCAGCAGCGTCGACACGAACACCACGTCGCCCGCCGACGCCTCCCCGCAGCTCCACCGCCACACGACGAACCCCATGCCGCCCGCCAGCATCACATTGGTGATCAGCGCCTGGCCGAGGTTCAGCCACGCGAGCGAGTTTTCGCTCTTCACCGCCGCCTCGGAATAGGCCGTGATCGCGCTGTCGTACCGACGCGCCTCGCGCTCCTCCGCGCCGAAATACTTCACCGTCTCGAAGTTCAGCAGCGAATCCACAGCATGCGCGACCGCGCCGGTATCGAGGTCGTTCATCCGCGCACGCAGCGCATTGCGCCAGTCCGTCACCATCCGCGTGAAAAGGATGTAGCCGACCACCATCACCACCGTCGCGACGACCAGTGGCCAGCCGAACTTGGTCCAGAACAACCCGAGCACCAGCACCAGTTCGAACACGGTGGGCGCGATGTTGAACAGCAGGAAATACAGCATCGTGTCGATGCTCTTGGTGCCGCGCTCGACCACCTTGGTGACCGCACCCGTTCGCCGCGACAAATGGAAATCGAGGCTCAGCGCATGCAGATGGCGAAACACCTGCGCCGCCAGCCGCCGCGACGCATCCTGCCCGACGCGCTCGAACACCGCATTGCGCAGATTGTCGAACAGCGTCGTCCCGAACCGCGACGCGGCGTACCCGACCACCAGCAGCACGACGAGCGTCAGCGCGGTACGGTCGTTCCCCGCCATCCGGTCGACCGCGTATTTCAGCGTGAACGCGGCGCCGAACACCTGGATCAGCTTCGAGGCGATCACGAGCAGCATCGCGACGACGATCCGCGCCTTCAGCTTGGGCTGCCCCGCCGGCCACAGGAACGGCAGGAAGCGGCGAAGCGTCGGCAGCAACGGCTGGTCCGCGCGGGTGGAGGTGTAGGTATCAGGGGCATGGATCGACGCGATGTAGGCGCAGTCAAGTCCTAGCGAAAGCATTTGGGGGAACAATCCTGCCGCTTCGTCGCTTTTATCGATACGTCCTGCCGCAACGGCGTGTCGCAACCGGAGAGTGAAATGGAACCGCTGTTCTACGTCATGGCGATCATGGGTTGCGGCGACGGCAATGTGAACTGCACCGAGGCGCGCGTGATCCCGGCGCGCTACGAGACGATGGCGCAGTGCCGCGCGGCACTCCCCGACCAGCTAGCGCAGAACACCGATGTTCCCTATCCGATGATCGGTGCGAACTGCCGTGCGAGCGGCGTGATCATGGCGAAGGCCGGCAAGGCCAAGCCGCAGGGCTAAACTGTTTCCCCGCGAAGGCGGAGATCCAGACTGGGCTCCCGCCTTCGCGGGAGAACAAACTAGACGTCGGTAATTAGCGAGGCCGCGTCCACAACCGCGCATCCCTCGGCGCCCGCGGATACAGCGTCTCCCGCCGCGCCGCTTCCCGCGCAGCCTTCGCGATAAATCCCAGTTTCTGCAGCCCCGACGTCGTCACCCGGTGATCCCACGCATGCTCCCCCGAGCGGCCACGGTCCGCCCGATCGCGCCATAGATCCCCGCCGCCGACAGCACCGCCCAAGCCGAGCGGAACGACAGCGCCGGCGTCCCCTCGCGCGCACTCGCCTCGAACGCCGCCGCCCGATCCGCCATCCGCTTCGTCAACACCGCGAGCCGCGAGCGGAACGGCGGCTTCATGTGCTGCCCCGGCGGAAAGTCCATCTCGACCAGCCAGTCCTCGGGCAGATAGCATCGCCCGACCCGGTCATCCTCCTCGACATCGCGCGCGATATTGGCGAGCTGGAACGCCATCCCCAGGTCGCACGCGCGATCGAGCGTGTCCTCGTCGTCGGGATCGACGCCCATCGCGATCGCCATCATGCACCCGACGACCCCCGCGACATGGTAGCAATATTTGTAGAGATCGTTCTCCGACCGCGGCCGCCACTCGCGCGCATCGAGCGCGAACCCCTCGACCAGATCGCGCGCAAACCGCTTCGGCAGCCGCGTTTCGGCCGCGAAGATCCGCAGCGCATCGAACGCCGGCTCGCCGACATAGTCGCCCGCGAGCGCCTGCTCGGTCATCGCCGACAGCGCCACCAGCCGGGCGGGGGCGTCCTCGACGACGGTCATGCCATGCCCATGATCCTGCCCGTCCGCGATATCGTCGCACCGCCGGCACCACGCATATAACAGCCAGGCACGCTCGCGCGTCGGCTTGTCGAACAACAGGCTGGCCGCAGCAAAACTCTTCGACCCGCGCGAGATCGATTCGTGCGCGGTAGCAACGATCGCCTCGCGGGAGGGCAGGGGGAGGTCATGACCTACCCTCCAACACCACCACCCCGGCGGAGGCCGGGGCCCAGTTGGGGCACATGAATTGGCTGGTGCTGCGCGTCGTTACTGCGGCCTTCCCAACTGGGCCCCGGCCTCCGCCGGGGGCGGCGAGCATTGGGGTCGCGGCAGGTGCTGGAGCGAGCCGTCAACTTCACAAATCCGACGCGTTCATCCGCACGATCGGCTGCGTCGGCACATGTTCCGCCATCCGGTCGAGCAGCACGTCCAGCGTATCCGCCACGATCAGCAGATCGCGGTGCTGCGCCCGCAAAACCCGACCTCGCCCATCTTTTCCCAGAACGCGATCAGGTGATCATAATAGCCCGCGGTATTCAGCAGCCCAACCGGATCCGCATGATAGCCTAGCTGCGCCCAGCTCAACGCCTCCCACAGTTCGTCCATCGTCCCGGTCCCGCCCGGAATCGTCACGAACCCGTCGCTCAAGTCCGTGAACATCTGCTTCCGCTGATGCATGCCGGTCACGACATGCAGTTCGGTAAGCCCCGATGCGCCACCTCCGCATCGACCAGCGCCTGAGGAATGACGCCGATAACCTCGCCGCCGCCCGCAAGCGCGCTATCGGCGATCGCGCCCATCAGCCCCGTCCGCCCGCCGCCATAAACGAGGCCAATCCCCCGCTCGGCAAAAGCCAGCCCGAGCGCCCGGGCGCCCTCGATATAAGTTGGATCGGCCGGCGTCGCCGACCCGCAATACACAGCAAGACGTTTCATGCCGCCTCGCTACGAGATGCGAGCACGGGCCACAAGCGTGCGAACATCGTCGAACCCGGTATCCGGACCGGCACCATGCACAGCCGATCCGGACGATCGGTCGATCAGCAAGCGCTCCGGCATGCATCGCCGGCCGTTTTCGCCAGCGCAATGCAGATGCCCTGACCGAACGGGAGCCTGCCGCACAGCGAGATCGCCGCTGCCTGGGCGATGTCGCACCCCGTCTGGCAAATGCCGCCGAGCTCTCCCGTGTCCGCTAGGTCGCTGCGTGTGGGTTCGATCGTCTCGCCCTTGAAATTCTCGCTGATGATGCTGGCGATCAGATTCTGCTGCTCGGTACCTAATGCGGCCCATTCCTCCTGGTTCACGGTGATGGTCATATCAGCATCCTTCCTCGTTTGAACGAGCGGCCGGGAGAGGCGATACGGATGTTCGCCGGCACTGCCGCACGCAAGGAAGGCTAGCGAAAGGCCCGCGGGTGGCCATAGACGATCTACCCATTTTGGTGGCCATCTCCAGCTCGCGCGGCCCACAGGGGCAAAGCGCCGCACAACCGATCCGTTTCGGATATGGTCGGTAGAATGGGTTCACGCGGAGACGCGGAGGTGTCGCGTTCCGGACAACGCTCGCACTGTCTTCATGCAAGTTCCGCAAATCGTCGGAGACGCGCTACGCGATGTTGGAGACACGGTCGCTACGCGACAAGCGCAACACCTCCGCGCCTCCGCGCCTCCACGTGAACAAATCTTACTTTTGGCCTTCGAGCATCAACCGAGCCGTAGCCTTCGCACTCCCGACGACCCCAGGAATCCCCGCACCCGGATGCGTGCCAGCGCCCACGAAGTACAGGTTCGGAATATGCTCGTCGCGGTTATGCACCCGGAAATACGCGCTCTGCGTCAGCACCGGCTCCAGCGAGAACGCGCTTCCCAGATGCGCATTGAGATCCTGCGCGAAATCCTTCGGCGCGTACGAGAATTTCGTCACGATCCGCTCATGGATGTCCGGGATCAACCGCCGCCCGATCTCGTCGAGGATGCGCTTCTCCAGGATCGGCGCGATCTCGTCCCAGTCGACCGGGAATTTCCCCATGTGCGGCACCGGCGCCAACGCATAGAAGGTCGAATGCCCCTCCGGCGCCAGCGACGGATCGGTCACGGTCGGATGATGCAGGTACAGCGAGAAATCCTCGCTCAGCACGCCGTGATCGTAAATGTCCTCGAGCAGCCCCTTATAGCGCGGCCCGAACAGGATCATGTGGTGCGGGATGCCCGGCCACGTGCCCTTGATCCCGAAATGCACCACGAACAGCGACGGCGAATATTTCTTCCGCTCGAGCGAGCCGGTCTTGCGCTTCGCACTGCGCGACGTCGCCAGCAGGTCGCGATAGGTGTGCATGATGTCGCTGTTCGCGGCCACTGCATCCGCCTGACCCGACCAACCGCTCGCGGTCGTCACGCCGGTCGCGCGGTCACCAAGCGTCTCGATCGACGTCACCGGATCGTCGAGCCGCAGCACCCCGCCCAGTCGCTCGAACTGCGTCACCAGCGCCGCCACTAGACGGTTGGTGCCGCCACGCGCGAACCACACCCCGCCGTCACGCTCCAGCTTGTGGATCAGCGCATAGATCGCGCTCGTCGTCATCGGATTGCCGCCGACCAGCAGCGTGTGGAAGCTCAATGCCTCGCGCAACTTCTCCGACTTCACGAAGCTCGACACGATCGAATAGACCGACCGCCACGCCTGGTATTTCGCCAGCGCCGGCGCCGCCTTGATCATCGACCCGAAATCGAGGAACGCGACATGGCCGAGCTTCTCATAGCCTTCGTGGAACACGCCCGCCGAATACTGCAGGAACTTCTCATACCCTGCCCAGTCGCCGGGATGCAGCTTCTCGATCTCGGCGCGCATCTGCACGTCGTCGTTGGTATAGTCGAAATTCGTCCCGTCGGGCCAGTTCAGCCGGTAGAACGGCAGCACCGGATCGAGCGTCACGTCCTCGCTCATGTCGCGCCCGCTCAGCGCCCACAATTCGCGCAGGCAATCCGGATCGGTGATGACGGTCGGGCCCGCATCGAACGTGAACCCGTCGCGCTCCCAATAATAGCCGCGCCCACCCGGCTTGTCGCGGCTTTCGACGATCGTCGTCTGCACGCCCGCGGTTTGCAGCCGGATCGCGAGCGCGAGGCCGCCAAATCCTGCGCCGATGACTATTGCGGTCTTCAAGAGCGTGCTCCGATAATGGCGCGAACGGCGCGCGAGATGGGGACTGGCGGCTTGCCGGTGAGGACTCGGGCCTTGTCGGTCATCGTCGACCGTCCGGCATAGAACCGCCCGATAAGTGCAGGCGACAGGCGGTAGAAGCGTTCGAGGATGCGGTAGCGTTCCTCCGGCTCGGCTGCGCGGAACAACATCGTGTCGAGCATCCGGTAGAAGCCGCGGCTTTGCCACGTCGCGCGCGCCATTTCGTGCGTCGCGTCATGCAGTTTCGCGCCGGAGAAATCGCTGAGGTCGGCCAGCATCGCCGCGGTCCGCACCGCATCGGGCAGCGAATAGCCGGTGGTCGGGTGGAACATCCCCGCGCGCATGCCCGCCTTGGCGACATGCGCACCGCCCGACCGCCAATACGCCTCGAAATCGCCGCCCATCGCGACCGGCAGCACGCCCGATTCCTGCCGCGCCGCCTGCGCCACGGTCCAGCCGCGCGCCTCGGCATAGTCGTGGACGCGGGTCGTGAGCGTCTCGACATCCAGGTCGGGGGTATCGCTGTAATAGGTGTCCTCGACGAACATCCGGTCGTCGGCAAGCGGCAGGCAATAAACGAAGCGATAGCCGTCGATCTGCGGCACGGTCGCGTCCATCACGATCGGCGTGGGGCTGTCATGCGGGGCGCTCAGCACCAGTTCGCGCCCGACGAACTTCTGCCATGCGAGATCGAGCAACGACAGGTCGCCCGGGCCCCGCACGTCGATCACGCCCTTGGCCTCGATCCGGTCGCCATCCGCCAGCACCACCGCGGTCGCGCTGGCCCCCGACACCTTCCGCCCGAGCATCAACGCGTGCGGCGGCAGCACGCGGCGCACTTGACGGTCGAGCCGCTCGCTCTCGATCGAAAAATAGGTCGCGTCGATCGTTCGTTCGTGCCCCGGAAAGCGCACGTCGTAGCCCTGCCACGCATGCACCACGAGCGGCGCGACGATCCAGCGATCCTCTTGCGCCACGTCGCTGCCGAAGAACGACCAGAGATGATTGCCGCCGACCACCGGCGCGGCGTCGATCAGCCGCACGTCCAGTGCCGGATGCCTGGCCTTGAGCGCCAGCGCGATCATCCCGCCGGCCAAACCCGCGCCAACGATCGCGACGTCGCAGGAGATCGTCGATGCCATGCCTCCGACTAGCGCAAAGCGAGAGCCTCGAAAACAACCTTTGCAAAGCAATCACGCACGAAGACAACCTGCGTTGCCGGGACGGGCAGGGGCCGGCTTACGATCCTCCCCCGGCAGGGGAGGTGGCTGGCACTTGCCAGACGGAGGGGAGGAAGGGGAACCTCCATTCCGCGTCCTCGCCCCTCACTGGAAGGGAGGAGGAAACCCGGCAACGGCTACTCCGCCCTGTAAGGAGAGGTGAACCTGCCCCCTCCCTGGAAGGGAGGGGCTGGAGTGGGTCGGCGTCCGCATAGTCGAACGCGCGTGGCTCAAGCCGGCCGACCCACCCCCGACCTCTCCCTTCCAGGGAGGGGAGAATGCCCGGCCACGGACACCCTTTTCATTCCCGGCAAAGGAATCGGGCCACGAATACGCCTCTCACCCCCACCGCGAGAACGCCACCGCAACGGATACCCCTCCATCGCAATCGCCCCTAGACCCTGCAAATGCTCACGCCCGCATCCGCCCCCACGCTCACCACCGCCCGCCTGACCCTGACCGGCCACGCCGCGACCGACCTCGAGGACTGCGCCGCGATGTGGACCGACCCGCGCGTCTACACGATGATCGGTGGCCAGCCCCGCCCCCGCGAGGACGTCTGGATCCGCCTGCTCCGCTCGATCGGCCAGTGGACGCTGTTCGACTATGGCAGCTGGATCGCACGCGAAACCGCGACCGGCGCGTTGATCGGCGAGCTCGGCCTGATCGAGGCCCGCCGCGCGATCGAGCCCTCGATCGACGCTGCGCCAGAGGTCGGCTGGACCCTCACCGGCGCCGCGCAAGGCCAAGGCTACGCCTCCGAAGCGCTCGCCGCGATCCTAGCCTGGACCGACGCGCGCATCCCCGCGACGACCTGCATCATAGATCCCGCCAACGCCCCCTCGATCCGCCTCGCCGAGCGTCTGGGCTACCGCCTGCGCACCACGGGCGCCTACCGGGACGCGCCGATCCTGATCTTCGACCGCCGCGCGTCCGCGGCGGATCCCGCGGCTATTGCTGCGCGGTGACGACCGGCGTCTGCACCGAAGCGATCGGCATCGGATCGCCCGCGCGGTCGTAGAACGCCATCAACACCAGCCCCAGGGCCAATATGGTCCCGGCGATCACATAGATCAGCCCCTTGTGGTCCTTGCCGATATCCTCGCGAATATCCCGGCCGGTCTCGCCACCAATATCCCCGCGCGCGGCGCTGTGGTCTGCCATGCATCACTCTCCGATTGGCAGGTCATCCTGCTCTGGAGGCGAGGCTACCATCTTTCCGCCCACTGCATAGGGGCTATATCAAGCCTATCGCAACGGCTGATGAATCGCCGGGAACAGGTGAAGCCGCGCACCCCAAGGTCTGTCACCCCAATCCAGGCCAGCGTGTCCCACGACTCCTGCCTTACCAGTTCGCACCCGGATGATCATTCTACATAAGGGATGATTCGCTTTTTTGCTGGGGTTCCGGATTTGGCCAAACTGGTCGTTCCATTATTTTGCCGGCAAGAATATCTTTCGCAAATTTCAGCCGCTCACTCAAAAACTCTACTATGATATCCCTCTCTTCTTCCGTAGCTTCTCGACCATCTATATTATCGGCCGATCCCTCAAGTATAAACCTAGTTGTAAGAAGATTTCCGTTAACCGCAATTAGGCGTCTGGCGAGTGATCTGCTTCCTTGATCGTCTAATTCGTAAATTGGGAAGCGGCCTATTTCGTCTATTATACCTCCAACGGATAGTGCTGCACCTCGAAGACTTATTGATTCGGGAAGAAAGTTGGAGGTAGTGCGATGATAGCTTTCCAGGACCTCGTAGCCGTGTTCAAGCAAGCGAGTAGCCGCTTTTCGCAGCTGCCTTTTGCGATGGCGAATTGGCATAAAGGCAGTAAGGTACGTGGCTAGCAGAGCAAGCATTGCGCCCAGCCTGCGAGCTTGTCATGAGCTTCGAGCCAAGCAACCAATTCGTTCATGTTTCACCGTCAATTATCAGCAACATTGCTATATCTATCGTTCGGCGTGGAACGGGAAAAGCATGTTGCCGATTTTGAATTGCGTTCGCTTTGCCTACGGAAGCTCTCAGGCTGGCGCACGCTCACACTCATCACCACAACCCCCATTACCCAACACCCCAAAATCCCCTATAAGCGCCTCATGTGGCTCGCCATCCTCCTCTCCGCGCTGGCAATGACCGCGATCGTCGGGGTCCGCTATCTCATCGTCTCCGGCGCGTTCGCCGCAGCGACCCGCGCGCGCCATCCCGGGCTCTACCGCGGGCTCGACGCGCAGATGCGGCGCGAGATCTGGTGGAGCATCGCCTCCGCCGCGATCTACGGCATACCCGCGGGGATCGTCGCCTGGGGCTGGCAGAATCGCGGCTGGACGCAGATCTATACCGACGTCCACGCCTACCCGCTCTGGTACCTGCCGGTGGCGGTGCTCGCGTTCCTGTTCGCGCACGACACCTGGTTCTACTGGACGCATCGCTGGATGCATCGGCCTAAACCCTTCAAGCTCGCGCACGCGGTGCATCACGCCAGCCGCCCGCCGACCGCGTGGGCGGCGATGGCGTTCCATCCGATCGAGGCGATCACCGGCGCTGTGATAATTCCGCTACTGGTCTTCCTGATTCCGATCCATGTCGGCGCACTGGGTCTGGTACTGACGATCATGACCGTTATGGGGGTAACCAATCACATGGGGTGGGAGGTTTTCCCCGGTTCATGTGGCGGGGCGCACTGGGCGGCTGGCTGATCACGGCGAGCCATCATCAGCGCCATCACGAACAATACGGGTGCAACTATGGCCTTTATTTCCGCTTTTGGGATCGGCTCTGCGGCACCGACAAGGGGCTCGGCGACTTCACCAAGTCGCATGCGAAAGCTGCCGCCCGTGTCGCGCCTGCCGTTGGCAGTGGCGGGCGCGCTGGCGTGGCTGACGCTGGCAGCGGCAGCCCCGTCACGCGGCTTGACGTAGAGATCGACAATCTCCGCTCGGCAAAGGGCATGATCCGGATCTGCCTCACCGCGGATCCCGACAATTTCCCCGCCTGCGTCGACGATGCCAACGCGCTGACCCGGTCGCTGCCCGCCAGCGTCCGCACCACCAGTTTCCGGGGCTGCCCCAGCGCGGCTATGCGCTCGCGGTGATCCATGACGAGAACAACAACGCCAAGCTCGATACGCTCGCCGGCATCCCGCGCGAGGGTTACGGTTTCTCGCGCAACGCCGCGGTCCGGTTCGGTCCGCCGCGCTTTTCCGCCGCCCGGTTCATGGTTGCTGGTGATGCCGAATTGCAACAGGTGAAAATGCGTTACATCTTCTGACCGATCCTAACGGACCGAAAACGGTTTCACCGCGTTGCGACGGGGAACCTTTTTGTCCGGAGCATTTCCTTGCGCGCACTCACTCTCTTCACGTCTGCCGCAATCGCGGTGCTCGCGATCGCCACGCCGGCGCTCGCCCAGACCGACCCCAACCCGTCGCCGCCGATCACCGATCCCCGTGACAACAACCGCATGACGGTCGCGCTCGGCGTGGTGTCGATGCCCGATTACGAGGGTGCGGACAGCAATTCCTTCACGCCCGCCGGTGCCTTCGTCGGCGCGGTCCGCGGCCATGACATCTTCCTGCGCGGCACGCAGCTGTATTTCAACCTGATCCCCAACACGGGAGAGGTCGGCATCAACTACGAAGTCGGCGTCATCGCCGGCGTCCGCCGCGATCGCACCGGCGATATCGACAACCGCCAGGTCCGCGCACTCGGCAAGATCGACACCGCCTATGAACTCGGCGGCTATGTCGGCGTCGCCCGGACCGGCGTCATCACCAGCGACTACGACACGCTCACCGCGCGGGTCGCCTATGTCCACGACGTATCGGGCACATACGACAGCTACGTCGTCACCCCACAGGTGAACTACACCACGCCGCTGTCGGTCCGCACGCTCGTCTCGCTCGGCGTGTCGGCGGATTATGCCGGCAAGGGCTTTGGCCGCACCTATGCGGCGGTGACGCCGATCGGCTCGCTCGCCAGCGGCCTGCGCACCTACGACGTCAACGACAGCGGTTTCCGCCGCGTCAACGCATCGCTGTTCGTGGTGCAGAGCCTGTCCGGCGATCTCCGCCGCGGCCTGGGCGTCGGCGCCGGCGTGCTCTACGGCCGCATGGTCGGCAAGTACAAGGACAGCCCGATCGTCGCCGACGTCGGCGATGCCGACCAGTGGCTCGGCGCGGTAGGCCTGACCTACACCTTCTGATCTAATCCCTCCGACCCATCGATCCTCCCCGCAAGGGAGGTGGCTAGCACTCGCCAGACGGAGGGGAGGCAAGCGCAAACGCCGGTTCCGTGTCCTCCCCTCCGTCGCCTACGGCGCCACCTCCCCTGGCGGGGGAGGATCGTAAAGGCAGAGATTCGACGAAAAGCCTCTGCCCTGAAGGGGCGGGGAAAGTAGACCGCAAGGCCTCAACCGCCAGCCACTTCCTACCGACGAGAGCCAGCCGGCCACTAAAACTGCCGCGGCCAAAGCTTCCAAAGCTCCCGCGACGCCAACCACCAAAGCTCCCTCAGAACCGCCGCGACCCGTTCTTCCGAACGCTCCCGCGAAACTGCCTCGAGCGCCCCCGCAAGGCCACCCCGCCGCCGCTCCCCCACACCGCCACCCCACCTGAAATTTATTTCACGATGTTGCCGTTAATGCTGCGTCCATTTCCCCTTGGCGTCCGTTCCTCGAATTGGACGGCAGATTTTTGCCCGCAATAGAGCGCGTTACGAGTCGGGCCTTGGCGACAGGGTGTTGCTCTGATCGGTCCGGACTGTTCGATTGTTTCAATAACTCCGACGTCTGCAACAACAAGGGAGGACCCTGATATGACCGAGAGCGTGCACCTGATCGAAGCCCTCGATGCGCGAGTGGAACGGCGCAGCGAGCGGCGTGAGTTCTTCAAGAATGCGCTCGGCGCGGCTGCGATCACCGCGGCCGGTGCGACCGCATTGTCGATGTCCAGCGCCGCGGCGGCCCAGTCCGTCACCGACGCCGACGTCCTGAACTTCGCGCTCAACCTCGAATATCTCGAGGCGCAATTCTATTCCTACGCCGCCTATGGCACCGGGCTCGACAACAGCCTGCTCGGCGGTTCCGGCACCCAGGGTGCGGTCCGCGGCGGTCGCCAGGTCAATTTCACCGACCCGATCGTATCGCAATACGCCCGTGAGATCGCCCAAGACGAGATCGCCCACGTCAAGTTCCTCCGTACCGCGCTCGGCACCGCCGCCGTCGCGCAGCCGGTGATCGACGTCAGCGTCTCGCCGACCAGCGCCTTCTCGCTCGCCGCCCAGGCTGCCGGGCTCGTGCCCGCCGGCACCGCGTTCGATCCCTACGCCACCGACGAGGCGTTCCTGCTCGGCGCGTTCATCTTCGAGGACGTCGGCGTGACCGCGTACAAGGGTGCCGCCCCGCTGCTCACTAGCAAGGCGTATCTCGAGGCCGCCGCCGGCCTGCTCGCGGTCGAGGCGTATCATGCCGCGATCGTCCGCACGACGCTGTACGGCAAGGGCATCGCGACCCCGTCGCTGCGCACCTCCGCCGATGCCATTTCGCGCGCGCGCGACAGCCTCGACGGTGGCGGCGCCAACACGACGATCTTCGGTGCGAACGACATCGATCAGGGCATCTCGTCGTACAGCGCGACGCCGATCAACCTCGCCACCACGCAGGCCGCGGTGACCGTGTCGAACATCGTCCCGCTCGACAGCAACGGCGTCGCCTATAGCCGCTCGGTGAGCCAGGTGCTCAACATCGTCTATCTCAACAGCGGTGCGGCATCGGCCGGCGGGTTCTTCCCGAACGGCATGGCCGGCAACATCAAGACGAGCACTGCGGCAGCCTGATCGATCGGCCCGATCATATCGGCCCGATCACCTCAGCCCAGCCCAACGCTCATCTTCGCTATTCAGGGATTAACCCAATGACCGATCTCAATACCAAGCTCGAGATATTCGACGCGATCGCCGCCCGCCGTAACGAGCGCCGCGGCTTCCTCCGCTTCGCCGGCGGCTCGGCCCTCGCCATCGGTGGCGCAAGCCTGCTTGCGGCCTGCGGCAACGACGATGAAGATCTCGCACCCGCTCCCACGCCGACCCCTAGCCCGACCCCGGCCGCCACGATCAACGACGCGGATATCCTCAACTACGCGCTGAACCTCGAATATCTCGAAGCGCAGTTCTACGCGTTCGCAGCATTCGGCGTCGGGCTGAACGCCAGCCTGCTCACCGGCACCGGTACGCAGGGCGCCGTCACCGGTGGCGCACAGGTCCCGTTCCAGGATGCCGTCGTCCGCGAATACGCGCGTGAAATCGCGATCGACGAGGTCGCGCACGTCGCGTTCCTGCGTACCGCTCTCGGCACCGCCGCCGTCGCCCAGCCGGCGATCGACATCTCGGTCGGCACGGTCGCCGCACCGGGCGCGTTCACGGCAGCAGCACGCGCCGCCGGCGTCGTCTCTGCATCGCAGGTGTTCAACCCCTATGCCGACGACAACAGCTTCCTGCTCGGCGCGTACATCTTCGAGGACGTCGGCGTCTCGGCCTACAAGGGCGCAGCGGCGCTGATCGCCAACAAGACCTATCTCGAGGCCGCCGCCGGCATCCTCGCGGCTGAGGCCTACCACGCCGGCCTGATCCGCACGATCCTGTACCGCAAGGGCCTGCAGACCCCGTCGCTGCGTACCATCGCGGGCCAGATCAGCGATGCGCGCGACAGCCTCGACGGCAGCAGCGACATCGATCAGGGCATCACCGGTACCGATGCGACCATGTCGAACATCGTCCCGACCGACGCCAACGGCCTCGCCTATAGCCGGTCGATCGCGCAGGTGCACAACATCGCCTATCTGACCAATACCGCAAAGATCGGCGGGGCTTCTTCCCCAACGGGACCAACAACCGCACCGACGCACTTCGGAGCAGCGGCGCCAACGCATGATCGCCGTCACGGACTGAAACAGAAACCTCGGATCGCGGCGCATTCAGGAGCGCCGCGATCCTTGTTTGAGGAATGACCATGAAACACTTCACGACGCTCACCATGCTCGCCGGTCTCGCCGCCGCGGGCATTTTTGCCGTTCCCGCCGCCGCGCAGGACATGACCACCGACCGTGACAGCAAGCCGTTCTCGGGCGTCTATATCGGCGCGGCCGGCGGTTACGACGTCCAGCCCAACGACGTCGGCTCGTCGATCCTGTTCGATCGCAACGGCGACGGCAATTTCAACGACAGCGTCAACACCATCACCGGCGCCAACGCCTTCTCGCCGGGCTTCTGCAACGGCTCCGCGCGCACCGCCGTCGTCGATTACGGCTGCCGCAACGACGATGACGGCTGGTCCTATTACGGCCGCGCCGGCTTCGACGTGCAGAGCGGCCCGTTCGTGGTCGGCTTGGTCGGCGAATTCGGCAAGTCCGACATCACCGACAGCGTCGCCGGCTTCTCGACCACGCCCGCCAGCTACACGATGGCCCGCAAGCTGAAATGGGAAGCTTCGGCCCGCGTCCGCGCCGGTCTCGCCGCGCGCAACACGCTGTTCTACGCCACCGGCGGCGCCGGCTATGCCAAGATCGACAACCTGTTCTTCACCACCAACACCGCCAACGCGTTCGCCGCCACCGGCTCGAACAAGCGCTGGGGCTATGTCGGCGGCGGCGGCATCGAACAGAAGCTGACCCGGAACATCTCGATCGGCATGGAATACACCTATCACCAGTACAAGGACAACGACGCCCGCGTCCTGGTCACCGCCGGCACCGCGCTCGCCGGCAGCCCGGTGCTGCTGGCGAACAACCCGTTCGTGCTCGCGCCCAACACCGCCGGCACCACCTTCCGCCGCAGCGATGATCAGTTCCGCTGGCACAGCCTCCGCGGCACCGTTTCTTTCCGGTTCTGAGGTAGCGCACCCTCCACCCCGTTCGCCCTGAGCGAAGTCGAAGGGTAAGCCCCACGTGCAAGGGTGCTTCGACTGCGCCCAGCACGAACGGGGAGGGGGACGCGATTACTAATACACGTCGAAAAGGCCGCAGCCCCAAACCAGGGCAGCGGCCTTTTCCTTTGTCTGCACAACCTCAATCCTCCCCCGCCAGGGAGGTGGCACCGAAGGTGACGGAGGGGGAGGACACGCAACAGAGGTTATCTCTTACCTCCCCTCCGTCTGGCAATCGCCATCCACCTCCCCCTGGCGGGGGAGGGTCGCAAAGGCACCACCTCCCACTCCCGTTCGCCCTGAGCGAAGTCGAAGGGTGTGCCCCAAGCGCAGGTGCATCGCCGATCAACACCACCAATTTCCCATTGCACCCCACCCCCATCCCCCTATGCTGACCCCACCCCGGGGAGCGCTAATCCGCGCTTGAGAGGAAGGCAGGAGCCTTCGACCCGCTGAACCTGATCCGGTTGATACCGGCGGAGGGAGGAGCGGTCGCCACAGAACCGCAATCCTTGCTCCGAGACCTTTAGGAGCAAGCGCATGGCCGATTTTGAAGCACGCACCCCGACAGCAGACATCGGCGTAACCACCGGCCCGATCCGAGGCTCGCGGAAAATCCACGTCGCGGTGCCGACCAGCCCCGACGTCCGCGTCGCCATGCGCGAGATCGTCCTCGACCCAAGCTGCTCCGAACCCCGTTACGCGTCTACGACACCAGCGGCCCCTACACCGACCCTCGCGCGCAAATCGACATCAACGCCGGCCTCCCCCAACTCCGCCGCGCCTGGATCGAAGCTCGCGGCGACGTCGAATCCTACGAAGCCCGAGAACTCCGCCCCGAAGACAACGGCCAACTCGGCCCAGATCGCTCCGGCGGCGTCCCCCAATTCCCCGGCAGCATCAAACGCCCCTCCGCGCCAAACCCGGGCACAACGTCAGCCAGATGCACTACGCCCGCCGCGGCATCATCACCCCCGAAATGGAATACGTCGCCACCCGAGAAAACCTCGGCCGCGCCATGCTCAAAGACTACGTTCGAGACGGCGAAAGCTTCGGCGCCCAGATCCCCGACTTCGTAACCCCCGAATTCGTCCGCGACGAGATCGCCCGCGGCCGCGCAATCATCCCCAACAACATCAACCACCCCGAATCCGAACCGATGGCGATCGGCCGCAACTTCCTCGTCAAGATCAACGCCAACATCGGCAACTCCGCGGTCGCCAGCAACGTCGCCGCCGAAGTCGACAAGCTCGTCTGGTCGATCCGCTGGGGCGCGGACACGGTCATGGACCTCAGCACCGGCCGCAACATCCACGACACCCGCGAATGGATCCTCCGCAATTCACCGGTCCCGATCGGCACCGTCCCGATCTACCAGGCGCTCGAAAAGGTCGGCGGGGTCGCCGAGGACCTCACCTGGGAGATCTTCCGCGACACGCTCATCGAGCAGGCCGAACAGGGCGTCGATTACTTCACGATCCACGCCGGCGTCCGCCTCGCCTACATCCCGATGACCGCGAAACGCGTCACCGGCATCGTCTCGCGCGGCGGCTCGATCATGGCGAAATGGTGCCTCAGCCACCACAAGGAGAGCTTCCTCTACGAGCGCTTCGACGAGATCACCGAGATCATGAAGGCGTACGACATCGCCTACAGCCTCGGCGACGGCCTGCGCCCCGGCAGCATCGCCGACGCCAACGACGAAGCCCAGTTCAGCGAACTCTACACGCTCGGCGAACTCACCCACCGCGCGTGGAAGAGCGATGTCCAGGTCATGATCGAAGGCCCCGGCCACGTGCCCATGCACAAGATCAAGGAGAACATGGACAAGCAACTCGAAGTCTGCGGCGAAGCGCCCTTCTACACGCTCGGGCCACTCACCACGGACATAGCCCCCGGCTACGACCACATAACGAGTGGTATCGGCGCCGCGATGATCGGCTGGTACGGCACCGCGATGCTCTGCTACGTTACGCCGAAGGAGCATCTCGGCCTCCCCGACCGCGACGACGTGAAAGTCGGCGTAGTAACCTACAAGCTAGCAGCCCACGCCGCCGACCTCGCCAAAGGCCACCCCGCCGCCCAGATGCGCGACGACGCGCTCAGCCGCGCAAGGTTCGAGTTCCGCTGGAGAGACCAGTTCAACCTCTCGCTGGACCCGGATACGGCGGAACAATACCATGATCAGACGCTCCCCGCAGAAGGCGCCAAGACCGCCCACTTCTGCTCGATGTGCGGCCCAAAATTCTGCTCGATGAAGATCACGCAGGAGGTGCGCGACTTCGCGGCGAAGCAGAACAGTCCGGCGGATACGTTCCTAGCGGAAGACGTCGACCAGACCGACACCAACCGCGCGATCTTCGCCGGAGGCTCCCACGCCGAAGCCGAAAAAGGCATGGCAGACATGAGCGAAAAATTCCGCGAAAAGGGCAGCGAAATCTACCTGCCGGCTGGATGACTCAGCGTTTTGCCTTGCCTTTTGGGAGTGTCTTCTGATCCCGCTTGAGCTGATCGATTGCTTGTTCGGCTTGAGCGTGACGGACGGCTTTTTGAGCGGCCTTGAACGTGTCGTACTGCGTTTCGGCATGCTGCCGAGCAACCGTCATCGATACACGGCCACCACTGCGCAGCACCCCGCGTCCCAGATTTGCGAGTTGATTATCAAGAAGAGCCGCCGCCTCGGTCATTAGCCGCAGGCGGCCGATTTCCATCTGGTCCTCGAATATATCGAGAAGGATCGTCGTGAGACGGTTCAGTTCCTTGACTTCGGCTGCAGCAAGGTAATTCTTAGAAACGAGCGTATCGGACTTCCGAATATTATCATTGGGCCATGTTTGAAGTCCCATGTTTTCGGATCCAGCATCGGCCCGCGTTCTGATAACCTCGGCAGGTGTGTTCGAGCAGATCGCATAGACAAGTTTAGCTTGGGTATTTTTGTAAAATGTCTGCCATTCATCCGACCCGCCATCATAATCTTGACACATCGCGCAAATGGTTTTTAGCTCGCGATAGACGTTGGCTTCGTCCGACCTAATATCGCGAATGATATCGCGCAGTTCGGCGATACGGTCTTGCTGGTCCGGATTTTTTAGCCTCGGCGCGTCTATCACGAACCCGCGCGTGGCAAACTGGACCAGCTTTTCGGTTGCCCAGCGACGGAAAAGCGTCCCTTGCTTCGTCGAGACTCGATAGCCGACCGCAATGATGCCATCCAGATTATGGATCAACGTCTTGCGGCTGACCTCACGCCCTCCCTCGTCGCGAACCTGCAAGATTTCCTTGCAGGTTGCCGACCGGTCCAACTCGCCCTGCTCATATATATTGTTCATGTGAGCGTTAACGCTTTGGCGCGTCACCCCGAACAGCTCCGCAATTTGCGGTTGGGTAAGCCAAAGGGTATCACCCTCGTAACGCAGTTCAATCTTGACACCGCTATCGGTGCCATAGATCAAGAATCGATCTCCTGTACTCTCGTTTTCCTCTAGGTGAACAGGTTCCAGCGTCGTCATCGGGGTCTCCACGACATAGCGAACATCTGTAGAACGAAACGGTTTTCAACTCAATCGGCTTGACTCTGCGTTGAGCTGGGATCTGTAACTGCTCTTCACAAAAGAATGCCCGTCAATAATCATCGCCAACCAGCGACACAGCTCCGCACGGTCGCCAACGAGCGCCATTTTCTAAAATCACGAGTTTCCGAGCGACGCAATCCGTCTCCAAAATCTTGATAATCCGCGCTGCTGCAGTCCGATCAAGCTTGCGCAGTTCGCTTTGCCGCATCCGGCAGGAACTCAATCCGCCAAGCAGCGCATTTTCATCGAGCACCTCGCCGATACCGGCTCGGTCACTGCCGCCGCCACGCAGGTCGATATGTCGGTCAACAGTTGCTACGCGCTGCGCCGCGCGCCCGGTGCCGAACAGTTCGCCGCCGCCTGGACCGCGGCCGTGCAATCGGGCGTCACGCGGCTCGCCGATCTCGCGCTGGAGCGCGCGATGAACAGGGTGGAGGTGCCGGTGTTCGACAAGAACGGCCACCGGATCGCGTGCCGCTACAAATACAGCGACCGGATGATCATGTTCCTCCTGCGCGCGCACATGCCCGAACGCTACGGCCACGCGCACCGCACGATCTCGGCCCCGCACGACCGTGACCGGCCTGAAGCGCCGCGCATTGCATCCGTAGCGCAGGCCATCGCGCTGCTCGAACCTACCATGCCGGACAACCCCGCGGCGTTGCTGACGGAGCAAGCCCTGTGCGACCGGCTCCAGGATATCCAGGATCTGGACGGCGCCGATTTCGTCCTGCCGCAGGACGCGTCCGGCCAGATCCTCCGCGACCGATCGCACCGCATCGAGGAGCAGCGCGTGGCCGACATAGAGCTCGACCGCCGCCTCGAATGGGCGAAGATCGGCGTCGCCCCGCCACCGCCGACCGGCTATCCGCCGTCGCCTTACGGCAATCACGACGACGACGACGATGAAGAGTGACCGCGTGTTGGCCTAACCCGGTCTAATCTTCTTTTCGATTAACCCCGCAAAATCAACGCGAAAGCCTTACCGCTTCCGAACGAACTCCGCGCGCAGCACCAGCCCCTTGATCCCCTCGTACCGACAGTCGATCTCCTGCGCATCGCCGGTCAACCGGATCGACTTGATCAGCGTCCCGCGCTTCAACGTCTGCCCCGCACCCTTCACGGTCAGGTCCTTGATCAACGTAACCTGATCGCCATCCGCGAGCACGTTCCCGACCGAATCCCGCACCACGACCGCGACGTCATCCGCCGCAACAGCCGCCGCACCGCCCGCAACCCACTCGCCAGTCGCTTCGTCGTACACATATTCGTCGCTCATCGGTCGGTCTCCGGCAGCGCCCAGTCGATCGGCGCGCGCCCATGGGTTTTGAGAAAGTCATTGGCCCGGCTGAACGGCCGCGATCCGAAGAACCCGGTCCGTGCCGCCAGCGGCGACGGGTGCGCCGACTGGATCACCAGATGCCGCCCGCCCTTCGTCACGTCATCGACGAACGCCGCCTTCTTCTGCGCATACGCCCCCACAGCAGGAACACGACCGGTTTGTCCTGCGCGTTGACGGCGGCAATAACGGCATCGGTAAACCGCTCCCACCCCGCTTTTGATGCGACGCGGCCTCCCCCATCCGCACGCTCAGCACCGCGTTGAGCAACAGCACGCCTTGTGCGGCCCAATGATCCAGCATGCCATGAGACGCCCGCGGTATCCCCAGGTCCGCCTCCAGCTCCTTGTAGATATTCACCAGGCTAGGCGGCGTCCGCACGCCCTCGCGCACTGAGAAGCTCAGCCCATGCGCCTGCCCCTCGCCATGATAAGGATCCTGCCCCAGGATCACGACCCGCACCTGATCGAGCGGGGTAAGCTCCAGCGCCCGAAACCGGTCCGCCCCGTCGGGAAACACCCGAGCCCCCGCCGCCCGCTCGGCCTCCAGAAACGCATCCAGCGCCCGCATGTACGGCGCCTCGAACTCGGCGTGGAGCGACTGCCAGCTTGCGGGGAGAGAATGCTCGATCATCCCCGCGGCATGTCGGACAGGGCAGGGAGTGTCAATCACGCGCGCACCCCAAAGCCGTTCCCCCGCGCAGGCGGGAGCCCAGGATCACACACGATACCGCCCGCAACCCTGGACCCCGCCTCCGCGGGGGAACAGCAAGAAGGCTCGCACTCCATGGCGCGTCACCTTATATGCGCCGCCATGACCGAGATCACCGTCGCCGCGCT
Organism: Sphingomonas sp. AC411; assembly: GCF_979253035.1. Lineage (NCBI taxonomy): Bacteria > Pseudomonadati > Pseudomonadota > Alphaproteobacteria > Sphingomonadales > Sphingomonadaceae > Sphingomonas > Sphingomonas sp. AC411. Next base: position 3,108,995 of record NZ_CEEDAQ010000001.1, read on the forward strand.
GCAGCTGGGCTTCACGCCCAACATCGACCGCAACATCGCCAACGTGTCGCGCCTCGTCCACGAGGCCGCCGCGAAAGGCGCGCAGGTCATCCTGCCGCCCGAGCTCTTCGAAGGCGAGTATTTCTGCCGCGTCGAGGACGAAAGCCTCTTCGCCAACGCCGCGCCCGTCGGCGAGCACAAGGCGGTGCTCGCGATGCAGGCGCTCGCCGAAGCGCTCAAGGTCACCATCCCGACCAGCTTCTTCGAGGCGGACGGCCCGCATCACTACAACAGCCTCGCGATGATCGGCCCCGACGGCAACGTGCAGGGCGTCTATCGGAAGAGCCACATCCCCGACGGTCCCGGCTACGAGGAGAAGTTCTACTTTCGCCCCGGCAACACCGGCTTCAAGGTCTGGCCGCATCCGGCAGGGAAGCTAGGCGTCGGCGTCTGCTGGGATCAATGGTACCCCGAGACCGCCCGCGCAATGATGCTGATGGGCGCCGAGATCCTGTTCTACCCGACCGCGATCGGCAGCGAGCCGCACGACACCTCGCTCGACACCGCACGCCTGTGGCGCCGCGCCATGGTCGGCCACGCGGTCAGCAACGTCGTCCCGATCGTCGCCGCCAACCGCGTCGGCGTCGAGCACGGCCAGACCTTCTACGGCACCAGCTTCATCGCCGACGAGCGTGGCGACATCCTTGCGGAGCTAGGCCGTGAAGACGAAGGCGTGATCACCGCGACGATCGACCTCGACATCGTCAAGCGCCACCGCGCCGCCTTCGGCTTCTTCCGCGATCGTCGCCCCGATTTGTACGGCCGCCTCGTCCAGGACATCTGATACCCTGCACGAACCGCGTCGAACGCCCGCCCCGCAAAGGGGCGGGCCGGCTTCACCTCCGCGGGACCTGCTCGTCGCGCGTATCGAGCCCGGCGGCACCCGGCTCGCCCAGTTCGTTCTGCCCCGCCATCGCGTGGTCGACCGAACCCAGCTGGTCGAGGTGCATCAGCCTGGTGACGAACGGTGCGAGCACCAGCACGACCGCGCCGATCCCGATCGCGACCCAGCCGATCCGGCCGTACACTTCCAGCACCCGCTCGACGCCGGCGCCCTCGCCGCCGGTCGCCTGTGCGATCAGGCCGGCAAGGAAGTTCCCGCCCGCCGTCGCGAGGAACCACGTGCCCATCATCAGCCCGGTCATGCTCGGCACCGACAGACGCGTCATCGACGACAGTCCGATCGGCGAGAAGCAGAGCTCCGCCATCGAGTGCAGCATGTAGAGCAGCACGACGAAGATCGCCGGCGTCAGCCCCTGTGCCGGTGCGCCAAGCGTCAGCGCGAAGAAGCCTGCACCGACCAGGATCAGCCCGATGCCGAACTTGAACGGCGCGCTCGGCTCACGTCCCGCCCGACCGAGCCGCGTCCAGAGCGCGGCGAACACCGGTGCCAGCGTGATGATGAAGAACGGATTGACCGACTGGAACACCGAGGCGGGTATCGACCAGCCGAACACGACGCGGTCGACCGACTGGTCGGTGTAGACGTTCAGCGACGACCCGGTCTGTTCGAACAGCGCCCAGAACAGCGGCGCGAGCGCGATCAGGAACAGCGCGGCGAAGATCCGGTCGCGGTCGACGCGTGGCAGTTTCGCGACGGCGGTCCACAGGATGTAGCCGACCGTCGCGAGCGATGCGACGATCAACGCGGTGCCGACGACGCCCTGGCTGCGCACCAGCCACCACGATACCGCGACGCCGGCGAGCCCGCCGAGGTAGATCAGCCATTCGACCGACAGGCCGGCGATCGGCTTAGACGCCAGCTTTTCGGGGGCAGGGGACTCGCCGACGTCGTAGAGTTCGCGCCGGAACAGCACGAACACGACCAGGCCCAGCGCCATGCCGATCCCAGCGGCGCCGAAGCCGTACGACCAGCCGACCGTCTCGCCGAGGATCCCGACCGCGATCGGGCCGACGAACGCGCCGGTGTTGATCCCCATGTAGAAGATCGAGAACGCACCATCGCGCCGCATGTCGTCGCGCGCGTAAAGCTTGCCGACGAGCACCGAGATGTTCGCCTTCAGGAAGCCCGTACCGACGATGATGAAGGCGAGGCCGAGATAGAAGCCGTTGAGCGCGGTGCCCTGCACGCCCTGCGGCGCCTCGACGACAGCGAGCAGCAGATGGCCGAGCGTGATGAACACGCCGCCCGCCAGCACCGCCTTACGTGGTCCGAGGAACCGGTCGGACAGATAGCCGCCGATGATCGGCGTGATGTAGACCAGAGAGGTGTACGCGCCATAGATCGCATAGGCCGGCTGCTCGGCGAACAGGAAGTGCTTGGTGAGGTACAGCACCAGGATCGCGCGCATGCCGTAGAACGAGAAGCGCTCCCACAGCTCGGCGAAGAACAGCATGAACAGCCCGCGCGGGTGCCCGAAAAACGTCTTTGCATCGGCAGGAACGCCGCTGCCCCTGCTCGCCTTGGGGATTGCGCTGGCCATGTGGTGGTAATGCTCCGTGTGTGCGCCGCTGACGGGCGCTTGATGGCGCGCAACTTAACGACAAAGCCCGGACTGTAAATATCAGACGCCAAAGCCTATCTGGCGAGGCATGCTCAACGACCGCTCGACGCCGCTCTCGCTTCTCGCCACCCGCCGCTCGGGCAAGCCCCGCGACCTGATTGCGCCGGGGCCCGATTCCTACCAGCTCGCGACGATCCTGGAGATCGCGGCGCGGACGCCCGATCATGGCAAGCTGGCGCCGTGGCGGTTCGTCGTCGTCGGGGACGAACGCCGCGCGGCTCTGTCGGCGCTGATCACCGATGCGTACTTGGCCGAACGACCCGATGCGTCGCGGCTGGAACTGGAGTCGCTCGACCAGTTCGCGCATCAGGCGCCGACTTTGGTCGTGGTCCTGTCGTCGCCCAAGGAGAGCAAGATTCCGGTGTGGGAGCAGGAATTATCGGCGGGGCGGCGTGCATGAACCTGCTCCATGCGGTCCATGCGGAGGGGTTCGCGGGCGGCTGGCTGACCGGCTGGGCGGCGTTCTCGGATACGGTGCGCGATGCGTTCGGGGCCGCGTCGGAGCGGATCGCCGGGTTCATGTTCATCGGCACGCCGTCGCGTGCGCTCGACGAACGCCCCCGCCCCGATATGGCACGCCTCGTCTCGCACTGGGGATCGTGAGACTCGACTAATCGCCCGATTGCTGTATTAGAACAGCATGACAGCGCTCAGCAGCGACGACAGCCCCGTATACATCCGTCTCCGCAGCACGATCGCAGCGGGAATTCTCCGTGGCGACTATCGTGCGGGCGACCAGTTGCCGTCGGTACGTGCGTTCGCCGCCGAGCAGGGGCGAACCCTTTGACGGTCGCCAAGGCGTATCAGAGCTTTCAGGACGACGGGTATGTCGAGGTCCGGCGTGGCGTCGGCATGTTCGTGATGCCGGGTGCCGCGGAAGCGTTGCGCGTGGCCGAGCGCGAGAATTTCGTGACGACGCAGTGGCCGCGGATCCTGGGGCATATCGTTCTGCTGGGGTTGGATGCGCATGACCTGCTGGAGCGCGAGCGGGCCTGAAACCCCTCCCGTCATTCGTTCTGCATTCCCTTGTTCCGTCCTACGTCCTGCCCCCTTTCCGTTCGTCCTGAGTAGTCATCGAGTAGGCGCGAAGCGGCGTATCGAGAGGACGTATCGAAGGACAGGTTGGCGCACGGAACCCATGCTTCGATACGCGCCCTCGATACGCTGCTTGCGCAGCTACTCGGTCGCTACTCAGCACAAAGGGAAGTGGTCGAACTTCAGAACAGTCCCAGCGCCTCGACATCCTCGATGCTCAGGTCAATCCCGAACAACAGGCTCATCCGCATCCGGTACACCCGCGGGTCGGTGATCTCGCCGACGGTCGTGTCCGTGCCGGAACGCCGGCGATAATTGCGCCCGATCAGCGAGGCGAATCCGTTCGGCAAAACGATGCTGGCGATCGCGGTATGCGTGAAACGGCTGGCGGGCGCGGTCGAGGTCCAGTGGTTCGACAGCTCGAGATCCGCGTCGAACACCTGAGCGAGCGTGAAGCTGTATTGTGGCTGGAACCCCTCACCCGATCCGCGGCCGTCGGTAGTCATCGGATCGCCGTCGCGGAGCAGCATCCAGCCTTGCTCGGTCGATTCCAGCCGGAAACGCGCGCCATCGGGAGCTGCCGCCTCGGCGCCGTCGGCGAGCAGGAGGACCGGCGTATAGCTGCCGCCGAAGCCGGTGTCTGCGATCCAGTCCTGCCCGTCGATCGTCACCAGCGCAAACGTATGCGTCTGCGGTGGCGGCACGTCGGTCGCGGCATACCAGACACGCGCGAGCAGCGGGCGAGCGGTGAAGCCGAGTTCAGTGAGCGCATCGAGGAACAGACGATTATGCTCGAAGCAATAGCCGCCGCGGCGGGCGGTCACGAGCTTGGCAAAGACCGACTCGCTGTCGATCGCGATGCCGCGGCCGAGGACGACGTCGAGATCCTCGAACGGGATGGCGAACCGGTGCGCCTGCTGGAGCCGGCCGAGACCGATCGAGTCGAGGGTCGGACGCGCCGGCATGGCGACGCGGGCGAGGTAGGCTTCGAGATCGAACATCAGGCAGGATTTCCCATAATTCCCCTGCCCCATACCGTTTGCCGCGAGCAGCCGTCGAGTAGGGCGACGCGACCTTCAATCCTCCCCTGGCGGGACGCTGGGTCCGGGCTTTCGTCAGGGGCGATCAGGCGGCGAAGAGTTCCGGCTCGATCGAGTAGAGTACCGCCGCGCTCGCGTTGGCGGCGGCGTTGAGGCCCATCGCCTCGGGGACGATCTGATCGAGGTAGAAGCGCACCGCCGCCGTCTTCATGCGGCCGAAATCATCGGTGCCGGCAACCTCGCCCTGCCGCTCCATCAGCCAGCCGCAGGTTGCGACCGACAGCATCGTCAGGAAGGGATAGCTCGCGGCGAGCTTGTCGTCGGCGTCCGCGGTGGCGAGTCTGCGCCCGATCGCTTCGCAGGCGTCGACCAGTGCCAAGAGGCGTTCGTCCTTCGCCTCCGCGCGGATGTCGGCGATCAAAGTGGCGAACGCGCCGCCATTGTCCAACCCCAGCTTGCGCCCGACCAGATCCGCCGCTTGGATGCCGTTGGTGCCCTCGTAGATCGGCGTGATGCGGGCATCGCGGAAATACTGCGCGGCGCCGGTTTCCTCGACATAGCCCATGCCGCCATAGACCTGGATACCGAGCGAGGCGACCTCGTTGCCGATGTCGGTGCCGTGCGCCTTCGCCAGCGGCGTGACAAGTTCGAGCCGGTTGCGCGCCGCGTGGTCGCCGAGATTGGCGCGGTCGACTTGGCCCGCCGCGTAGTAGACAAGTGCGCGTGCCGCCTGGGTCTGGGCCTTCATCCGCATGAGCATGCGGCGGACGTCGGGATGCTCGACGATCTTGACCGATTCCTTGTTCGGCGAGCCGGCGCGGGCCGACTGGACGCGGTCGAGCGCATAGGCGACCGCGCCTTGGGTGGCGCCCTCGGCGACCTGGACGCCCTGCAGGCCGACGTTGAGGCGTGCGTTGTTCATCATCGTGAACATCGCGCGGATACCGCCGAGTTCCGCGCCGATCAGCTCACCGACGCAGTCGTCGTTGTCGCCGAAGCTCAAGACGCAGGTGGGCGAGGCGTGGAGGCCCATCTTGTGCTCGATCGAGACGACGCGGACGTCGTTGAAATCGCCCGGCGTGCCGTCTTCCTGGAGGCGGTACTTGGGGACGAGGAACAGCGAGATGCCCTTGGTGCCCGCAGGGGCGCCCGGCGTCCGCGCGAGGACGAGGTGGACGATGTTCGGCGCCATGTCGTGGTCGCCGAACGAGATGTAGATCTTGGTGCCCTTGATGCTCCACTTGCCGTCACCGAGGGAGTCGCCGTCGCGCGCAATGCGCCGACGTCGGAGCCCGCCTGCGACTCGGTGAGATTCATCGTGCCGGTCCATTCGCCCGTCGCGAGATGGGGCAAATAGAGCGCCTGCTGCTCGGGTGAGCCGTGATGCTGGAGCGCCTCGATCGCGCCGACGGTCAGCGTCGGGCAGAGCGCGAAACCCATATTGGCAGAGCCGAGCGTGTCGAGCACCGCGGTCTGGATCGCGAACGGCAGGCCCTGGCCGCCCCATTCCTCCTCGACGCCGATCGTCCCCCAGCCGCCTTCGACGTAATCCTTGTACGCCTGGGCGAAGCCGTCGGGCATGACAACGCCGTCGGGGTCCACTTCGCGCCGACGGTGTCGCCGGTGCGGTTGAGCGGAGCCCATTCGCCGGCGGCGAACTGCCCGACCCTTCGAGGACCGCGTCGACGACGTCGTCGCTGGCGGCGGCATAGCGTTCGGTCGCGGCAAGTTGGTCGATCCGCACGACATGGTCGAGCAGGAATCGCTGTTCGGTGGTTGCTGGGGTGAAGGCCATCGCATCCTCTTATCGCTACGGTTTGGACCCGCTATAGGCCTGTGACATGGTCCGTCCACACCCTGTGATTTTACCTTACGGCACGGCGGCGATCGCCGAGGCGGCTACGATGATTCGCGGCGGGGGTATCGTCGCGGTGCCGACCGAGACGGTGTACGGACTCGCGGCGGACGCCACCAACGCCGAGGCAGTGGCGCGGATCTACGCCGCCAAGGGGCGCCCGAGTTTCAATCCGCTGATCGTGCATGTGGCGGATCTGGCGGCGGCCGAGCGGATCGCGGTGTTCGATGCGGAGGCGCGCGCGCTGGCGGCGGCGTTCTGGCCGGGGCCGCTGACGTTGGTGTTGCCGGTGCGGGAGGATTCGGGGATCGCTTCGCTGGTGACGGCGGGGTTGGCGACGATCGCGATCCAGGTGCCCCGGCATCGGGCCATGCAGGGATTGATCGCCGCTTCGGGCAGGCCGTTGGCGGCGCCCTCGGCCAATGCGAGCGGGGGGATCAGTCCGACCACGGCGGCGCATGTTGCGGGGAGCTTGGAGGGAACGTGCCGTTAATCATCGACGATGGGGCTACCGAGGCTGGGCTGGAGTCGACGATCGTGGCGGGGCGGACGGTGTTGCGGCCAGGGCCGATCACTGCCGAAGCGCTCTTCGCGCGCCTCCCGGCGAAGGCCGGGGCCCAATTGGAACGTCGGATGTAACGGAGCACGAGCTTCATCATGACCGTTCCCCAATCGGGCCCCGGCCTTCGCCGGGGGAATATCGTGGTCGCGCCCGGACAGCTTGAAAGCCATTATTCACCAAGCAAGTTGCTTCGGTTGAATGCGGCCGAAGCCACCGTGGGCGAGTGGCTGATCGGTTTTGGCGACGTTGCGGGTGACGTGACCCTATCCGCTTCAGGAAACCTCGTCGAAGCGGCCGCGAAGCTGTTCGATCTGCTCCACGCCGCCGATGCGAACGAGAGCCCGAAGATCGCCGTCGCACCGATCCCGTTCGACGGCATCGGCGAAGCGATCAACGATCGTCTTCGCCGTGCTGCGCATCGTTAAAACAAGATCGGTTCACGCGAAGGCGCAAAGGCGCGAAGAGGTTTCAAGCGTTTTGATAGGCCGGGACGGGCTATCCACGCTCTACATCTTTGCGCCTTAGTGTGAACCCATTCTGCCTTACGCGTTCACCGCCGCCTTCGACCGCGCCGCGAAGCTCTTGCGGAGCTTCTGCAGCTAGGGGGATCACAGCCATGCAATACGGGTTCGAGCGGCCCGACGTCTCCCAGTAATCCTGATGATAACCTTCCGCCTCGTACCACGTGTCCATCGGCTCGATCGTCGTGACGATCGGCTTGAGCGACTCCGCCTGTGCCCGCTCCAGCGCCGCCTGCATCTCGGCCTTCTGCGCGTCGTCCGCCGGGAACATCGCCGAACGATACTGCGTGCCGACGTCGTTGCCCTGCCGATTCAGCGTCGTCGCGTCGTGCGTCGCGAAGAAGATGTCGAGCAGGTCGCCAATCTTGAGTTGCTCGGGGTCGAAGCCGATCCGGATCGCCTCGGCATGGCCGGTGTCGCCGCCACACACCTGCTTGTAGGTTGGGTTGGGCACGGTCCCGCCGATATAGCCGCTCTCGGCACTCTCGACGCCGATCACATCCTTGAACACAGCCTCGGTGCACCAGAAGCAGCCGCCGGCCAGCGTCACATAATCCGTCATCAACGATCTCCTTTCCGCCAATGTAGGAAGCCGCTACCGCGCAACAAAGAGGAGACGCGTATGATCGACGGTAAGGTTATGGTCACCGGCGGCGCCGGTTACATCGGCAGCCATGCGGTATTGGCGCTGCTCGACGCAGGCTATGACGTCGTGGTGCTCGACAACCTCGTCACCGGATTCGACTGGGCGGTCGATCGCCGCGCGGCACTGGTCGAGGCGAACGTCGCCGACGATGCGAAGGTTCGCGCGGCGATCCGCGAGCACAGCGTCCGCGCGATCATGCATTTCGCCGGCTCGGTCGTGGTGCCCGAATCGGTCAGCGATCCGCTCAAATATTACCGCAACAACACCGCCGCCAGTCGCGCGCTGATCGAAAGCGCGGTGGTCGAGGGCGTGCCGCACTTCATCTTCTCGTCGACCGCCGCGACCTATGGCACGCCCGAGAAGGTGCCGGTCGCGGAGGGCGATCCGACCGTGCCGATCAACCCGTACGGTATGTCGAAGCTGATGACCGAAGCGATGCTGCGCGACGTCGCCACGGCGCACCCGATGAACTACGCGGCGTTGCGCTACTTCAACGTCGCCGGCGCCGATCCGCAGGGGCGCAGCGGCCAGTCGACGGTCGGCGCGACACACTTGATCAAGATTGCCGTCGAGGCGGCCACCGGCAAGCGCGACGCGGTCGGTGTCTATGGCACGGATTTCGACACGCCTGACGGCACCGGCGTGCGCGACTACATCCACGTCACCGACCTCGCCGCCGCGCATGTCGCCGCGCTCGACGTGCTGATCGCCGAACCGACCAAGAGCCACACGCTCAACGCCGGCTACGGCAAGGGCTTCTCCGTGCTCGACGTGCTCGATGCGGTCGACAAGGTCACCAACCGTACGATCGAACGTCGCCTTGAGGGGCGTCGCGCGGGCGATCCGGCGATGCTGATCTCGGACAATCGCGCGATCCTGGAAAGGCTCGACTGGACGCCGCGCCATGCCGATCTCGACGGGATCGTCCGCGATGCGCTGGCGTGGGAGCGCGCGCTGGCGGAGAAGGGTCGGTGAGACTCCGCTCGCTGCTGTTCGTGCCGGGCGATCGCCCTGAGCGGATGGTCAAGGCGCTCGGGCTGGGGCCGGACGCGTTGATCCTCGACCTGGAAGATTCGGTCGCGCCCGCTGGCAAGGCGGCGGCACGCGAACACGTCGCGGCGTTCCTTGCCGAGCCGCGGACGATGCCGCTGTTCGTGCGGATCAACCCGCTCGACTCGGGGCTGGCGGACGACGACCTCGCTGCCGTGCTCTCGGCTAATCCGGATGGCATCGTGCTGCCGAAGGCGGAAGGCGCGGCAAGCCTCGCCGCGCTCGATGCAAAGCTCAGCGGTGACATCGCCATCCTGCCGATCGCGACCGAGACGCCCGCGGCGATCTTCGCGCTCGGGACCTATGGCGGCGTCACGGACCGGCTCGTTGGGCTGACCTGGGGCGCGGAGGACTTGCCCGCGGCGATCGGCGCCGCGACCTCGCGCGAGGCGGATGGATCGTACACCGCGCCGTACCAGCTCGCGCGGTCGCTGACTCTGTTCGGTGCGCATGCGGCGGGGTGGCGGCGATCGAGACGGTCTATCCCGATTTCCGCGATCTGGACGGACTTGCCGCCTATGCCGCGCGCGGTCGTCGCGACGGGTTCACGGGGATGATGGCGATCCACCCAAGCCAGATCGCGGTGATCAACGCGGCCTTCACGCCGTCGGACGAAGAGCGCGCCAAGGCGCAGGCGATCGTCGACCTGTTCGCCGCCAATCCGGGCGCGGGCGCGCTCCAGTTGGATGGCAGGATGGTCGATGCGCCGCATCTGAAGGCGGCGAAGGCGCTGCTAGCGCTCGCCGCCGATTGAGGTGCGCACGCGGGCGGTCGCAAGCCACCACGCTAGCGCCCAGAGCGTGCCGAAGCTCCAGCCGGCGAGGACGTCGCTCGGCCAGTGGACGCCGAGATACACCCGGCTGCACCCGATCGCGCCGACGAGCAGGATCGCGACGACGAGCATATACGCCCGTGTAGTGCGATCCCGCGTCACCTGCGAGGCGAGGCCGGCGAGCGTGAGGTAGATAATCGCACTGTTCGCCGAATGTCCGCTGGGGAAGCTCATATGCGTGACGGTAACGAGGTGCGAGACAATATCGGGGCGCGGACGCGCGACGTGCAGTTTGACCAGCTCGACGATGATGTTGCCGCTGACGCTGGCTGCGACGATCGCGATCGCGGTCAGCCAGAGCCGCTGGACGATCAGCAGGCCGGCAACGATCACAACGACGATCGTCAGGACGATGCCGCCGCCGAGCGCGGTGACGTCCGCGGCGACCTTTGGCAGCCAGGACGGGCCGCCCCAGGCGCGAAGGCCGAGTATGATCGACCGATCGAACGCGAACGGCCAATGGCCTACCGCGAGACCGACGAGCAGGATGAGGACGATGCCGACCGCCGCGACGGATGCGCCGGCGAGAACCGCGGGCAGGCGTCGCTGCGCGCCTTCGGGCGGCGTGCCGTCGATGGTGGGTCCGCCGGGGCTCGAACCCGGGACCTCTCGATTAAAAGTCGCTTGCTCTACCAACTGAGCTACGGACCCCCGCCATCGTGGACCGCGCACCTAATCGCGTGGCCGCTTTCGGTCAACCGATTGCGCCAATTGCCGTATCGTTCGCCCGCTCAGCGGATCGCGCCATGTCGGGACGAGGCCTGCGAGCGGGCCGAGCACGAAGCTGCGGGTGCGGAACGCGGCGTGCGGGACGGTGAGTCCGAGCGAGGACCAGGCGCCCCCAGACCAGAGGATGATGTCGAGATCGATCACGCGGCTGCCCCAGCGGCGGCCGGGGCGACGGCCGAAGCTGCGTTCGATCCGCTTCAGGCGAACGAGCAGGGTAGCGGGGTCTTCCGCGGACGTGATCAGCGCGACGGCGTTGGCGTAGCGGCGGTTCGAGGGCCCAAGCGGCGCGCTGGCAACGGTCGGCGAGCGCGCGAGGACATTGCCGAGCGCCTCCAGCGCGGCGGCGATCTCGCGCTCGGGCCTTCCGTGAAGGCCACGTCGGTTCGAACCGAGCGCGATCGCGTAGGTTGCGGCCTGCGCGATCGGCGGTAGCGGGGTTGCAGGCGACATTTGGTCCGCCTAGCGCAATCCCATGGATTCCACACCTTACACCACCGAGCTTCCCGAAACCGTCGAAGAGGCCGGCGAGGTCGACGTCACGGCCGTCTTCGCGCCCGTCTCCGCACTGCCCAAGACCGAGCCTCCGCATGACTGTCCGCTCTGCCCCCGCCTCGTCGGGGTGCGCGAACATCTGCGGATCGAGTTCCCGACCTGGTGGAACGCGCCGGTGCCTGCGTTCGGCGATCCCGCCGCGTGGCTCGGCATCATCGGCCTCGCGCCCGGCAAGCATGGCGCGAACCGCACGGGCCGCGCGTTCACCGGGGATTATGCAGGGCAGTTCCTGTATGAGACGCTCGGACGGTTCGGGCTTGCGACGGGCACGTACGGCGCGAAGGCCGAGGACGGTCTGGCGCTCGACGGTGCGATCATCCTCAACGCGGTGAAATGCCTGCCGCCGGAGAACAAGCCGACGCCGGAGGAAATCCGCACCTGCCGGCCGTTTCTGGAGAAACAGGCGGACGCGGTGCCGACCGCGCGCGTGTTCGTCGCGCTCGGGCATATCGCGCACCAGTCGGCGGTGAAGATGCTCGGCGGGCGGCTACCCAAGGCACGGTTCGCGCATGGTGCGGAGCACGTGATGCCCGATGGTCGCATCCTGATCGATAGCTTCCACTGCTCGCGCTACAACGTGAATACCGGCGTGCTGACGGCGGAGATGTTCGACGCGGTGTTCGAGCGGGCGCTGGCGTTGCGCGCGGCGGTCTGAGGCGTCGCCTTGCTCCCTCCCTGGAAGGGAGGGGTTGAGGTGGGTCGGTTTCCGGATCGTGGAACGGTTGTGGCTCGAGCGGGCCTACCCACCCCTGCCCCTCCCTTCCAGGAGAGGAGGCTGACGGTTATTCGATGACCCAGGCCTCGCCGACCTCCAGCGTGCGGAAGCGGTCTGCCGCGATGTGTTGGCGTGCCAACGCCGCGCGGAGGTGGTCCGGTGGTTCGTTGATACCCTCGGACGTCAGCTCGAACGTCCCCCAGTGGACGCCGATCGCATACGCCGCACCGAGCTGTTCGAACGCCGTCACCGCCTGGTCCGGGCCGATGTGGTTGTCGGTCTCGTGCCCTTCGAAATGATACGCGCCGATCGGCAGGATCGCGAGCCGGACCGGTCCTGCCGCCCGCGCCTGCGTTGCCCAGCGCATGTCGCCCGGCCCGGTGTCGCCCGCGAAATACAGGTTCCCGCCGGGCAGCGTCACGGTGAAGCCCGCCCATAATGTCTTGTCGCGGTCGCCGGGGTCGTATTCGCTCCAGTGATGCGCGCGCTCGACGATCACGTCGATGCCGGGGCGCAATGTCACGCGCCCGCCCCAGTCGCGCGCGAGTGCGCGGACGCCGTTGCGGGCGAGGATTTGGTCGTTGCCGAGACCCGTCACGATCAGTGGCTTGTCCCGGTGCCAGAGCGTTCGCATCGCGGTCATGTCGAGATGGTCGCGGTGATCGTGGCTGAGCAGGATGAGGTCGATCTTCGGCAGGTCCGCCAGCCGCACGCCGGGTTGGCGGACGCGCTTCACGCCGAGGAACTGGACCGGCGACGAGCGCTCGAGCCACATGGGATCGGTCAGGATATTGAGCCCCTGGGCCTGCACCAGCACGGTCGAATGGCCGATCCAGGTGACGCGCATCGTCTGCCCGTCGACGCGCGCGGGCGGTCGCGACGGGGTTACGGGAACCTCGGGCCAACTCCGATAGGGCGGTTTCACCAGATTGCGGAGCAGCCCGACAGGCCCCTGCTTCTGTTCGCCGCTACTGCCCTGCACGCCGTCGGGGTTGAAGAAGCGCGTGCCGTTGAAGTGATCGCTCGGGGCAACGGTCTCCACCGACGGCGCCGCGCAGCCGGCGAGTAGCGCGAGAGCGAGCAGTATCGAGCGGGTGCGGATCATGGCGCGCTGACGGATATGTCACCCGATCATCAGGGTCCAGTCACGCGCGGAGCGCCACAGCGGCGGGCATGGACGATGATTTCGAAGTGCGCGGGTTGCACGAACGGCTGTCGGAGGAACGAGCCGCCAGTGGTGAGGCGCTCGACCAGCGCATCGCGTTGTTCACTGCGATCCTGGCGACCCTGGCCGCCGTCACCAGTTTTCTCGGTGGGCATACACAGAACGAGGCCCTGCTCCACAAGAACGAGGCAGTGCTGATCAAGGCTCAGGCGTCGGATGCGTGGGGGTATTATCAGGCCGAGGATCTGAAGCGGCATATCGCGCAGATGGAGGTCGATCTCGCGCCGCTCGCGTCCGATGCGAACCAAATGTCCGCACACCGCGCCGATATCGCGCGGTACAAGGCGCGGGGCGCTGGGCTGAAGCGGGAGGCGGAGGCGCTCGACCGACAATCGGCGGCGGCGAACGCGGAGTCGGATGAAGCGCTGCGGCCGCATATGAAGCTCGCGCTGGCCGTCACCGCGATCCAGGTGGCGATCGCGTTGGCCTCGATTACCGCGCTGACCGGGCGGCGGTGGTTGCTGTGGGTCGCGGGCGCCGCCGCCTTGGTGGGCGCGCTGCTGGCTGGGCTCGCCTGGCTGTAGCGGGGAGATCGTTTTCGACGACCGCGAACGACGATCCGCCCCGCTCGGCGCAAGGACGCTAGATCCGCGTCATCGACAGCGCCTTCTCGCCGTAGCGAGGCCCAGCCGTCCCGCCCCGCGGCGCCGCCGCATCCAGCTTCGCCAGATCGTCGGCCGATAGCGTGATGTCCGCCGCCTTCATGCTGTCCTCCAGCGTGATCCGTCGTTTCGACCCCGGGATCGGCACGACGTCGTCGCCCTGCGCCAGCAACCATGCGAGCGCGATCTGCGCAGGCGAAGCGTCATGCGCATCCGCAATGCCCTTCACCACCGCGACCATCTCCATGTTCTTGGCGAAGTTCTCCTCCGAATATCGCGGGTCGTTCCGCCGGTAGTCGCCCTCAGGCAAGTCCGACCGCGCCGTGATCTGCCCCGTCAGGAACCCGCGGCCCAGCGGCGAATACGGCACAAAGCCGATCCCGAGTTCGCGACACAGCGGCAGGATCGCCTCCTCCACGCCGCGCTCCCACAACGAATATTCGCTCTGCAAAGCCGCGATCGGATGCGTCGCAGCCGCCCGCCGGATCGTGTCGAGCCCCGCCTCCGACAGCCCCAAATGCCGAACCTTCCCCTCGCGAACGAGGTCCGCCATCGCGCCGACCGTATCCTCGATCGGCACGCCCGGATCGACGCGGTGCTGGTACAACAGGTCGATCGTCTCGACGCCAAGGCGCTTCAGCGATCCCTCGCAGGCCCGCCGCACGTTGGCCGGTGTCGAGTCCACCCCGGTCATCCCGTTCTCGTCGTATCGGAACCCGAACTTGGTCGCGATCACGACGCCGTCGCGTTTTCCCCGGATCGCCTTGCTGAGCAGTTCCTCGTTGACCAGCGGGCCATAGATCTCGGCGGTATCGAACAGCGTCACGCCAAGCTCGATCGCGCGGTGGATCGTGGCGATGCTCTCGTCGGCGTTGGCCTCGCCGTACATGCCCTTGCCGATGCCGGCCATCGGCATGCAGCCTAGCCCGAGCGCAGAAACCTCGAAATCAGGGCCGAGCGTGCGATATTTCATGGGATATCTCCTGAGCGCCGTCCCCGTGATCGGACCGCGCAGACACGGAGATGGTGACGGCGGTATCCATAGTCACGTTGCCGACGGTCCTAAACAGGTCGGGCACCGTCTCTACCGCGATGAGCAGCCCCAAAGCCTCGATCGGCACCCCCATGGCGAGCGAAACCGGCGCGACCGACGCGACGAAACTGATCGTCCCCGGCAGCGACACAGAGCTCATCGTCGTGATCGCCGCCGTCGCGACCCCCGCGGCCAGCTGCGCCGGACCAATCGGCACGCCCAGCCAGTGCGCGACGTACAGCGCGACCGCGAGGTTCATCGCCGGGCTTGTCGCACGGAAGATTGCGACCGCCAGTGGTAGCACGATGCCCGCGGTGGCAGGCGACGCGCCGAGATCGACCGACCCCTTCAGCATCGCCGGCAACGACGCGAGCGACGACTGCGTGCTGATCGCCACCGCCTGCGCCGGCGCAACTGCCCGCGCAAAGCGTCCGAGCGATACCCGCCCGCCGATCATCCCGACCGGATAGGCTGCGAGCAAGACGATGAAGCCGATCGCCGAGACGCAGACGATATAATGGAGCAACGCCCCGAACGCCGCAGTCCCGGTCCGTGCCCCGACGCCGTACGCGAGCGCGAAGATCCCGATCGGTGCGAGCTTCAGCACCCAGCCGATCAGCACCAGCAGCGCATCGACCACCGCTTGGAAAAACCCGGTCAGGATCGCGCGCTGCGCCGATGGCAGCCGCGTGATCGCGAACGCGAACGCCAGCGCGAACACCGTCAGCGACAGGAACGAATCGCTCGCCGCCGCCGCGACGATGTTGGTCGGCACGATCCCGTCAAAGAATGCGCCGATCCCCGGCACCGTGCCGATCGGCGCCGCCGTCGTCAGCGCCGCGCGCAATGCCGTGCTGAGGCTCTCTGGCAGCGGGAACAGGTCGAGCAGCAACGGCATGACGAACGCCGACATGATCGTCGTGCTCCACAGGATGACGACGATCATCAGGATCGCGCGGCCGGTGATCCGTCCGGCCCGCGCCGCCTCGGCGGTGGCGCCGATGCCGGTGACCAGCAACCCGACGATCAGCGGCACGATCACCATCTGCAATCCGTGCAGCCATGCCGAACCGAGCGGCTGCGTCACCGCCGTCACCGCCAGCGCATTCGCCGGCGACCAGGCTGCCGCGGCGATGCCGATCGCGATGCCGCCGACCAGGGCTGTAAGAATCCGTGTAGCCTGCGACATGCTCGCCCTTCGTGTTCCACCGCGCTATCAGCGACTTCAGGACTGGATACCGGACGGAAAGCGGAACGAATGGCAAGGAAATATTTCGGCACGGATGGCATTCGTGGCGCCACCAACGCCTCGCCGATGACGGCGCAGATGGCGATGAAGGTCGGCATGGCGGCAGGTGCCTACTTCCTGCGCGGCGATCACCGCCACCGTGTCGTGATTGGCAAGGACACGCGGCTGTCGGGCTATATGCTTGAGTCCGCGCTGGTCGCAGGGTTCACCAGCGTCGGCATGGACGTGGTGATGGTCGGGCCGATGCCGACCCCCGCGGTGGCGATGCTGACGCAGTCGATGCGTGCGGATATCGGCGTGATGATCTCCGCCAGCCACAATCCCTACGCCGACAACGGCATCAAGCTGTTCGGCCCCGATGGCTATAAGCTGTCGGACGAGGCGGAAGCGGCGATCGAGGCGCTGATCGACGGCGACATCCCGCTCGTTCCCTCCGACCAGATCGGCCGCGCGCGCCGCATCGAGGACGCGCAGGGCCGCTACATCCACTTCGCCAAGTCGACTTTCCCGGAAAACCTTCGCCTCGACGGCATGAGGATCGTGCTCGATTGCGCGAACGGTGCCGCCTACAAGGTTGCACCCTCGGCGCTGTGGGAACTCGGCGCGGATGTGGTCGCGATCGGCGTGACGCCCAACGGCACCAACATCAACGACGGCGTCGGCTCGACCGCCCCGCAGGCGCTCGCCGAGGCCGTCGTCGCGAACGGCGCCGACATCGGCATCGCGCTCGACGGCGACGCCGACCGGCTGATCGTGGTCGACGAGACCGGCACCATCGTCGATGGCGACCAGCTCATGGCGACGATCGCGGCCAGCTGGGCGCGGCAAGGGCGCCTCGCGGGGGCGGGCTGGTCGCGACGGTGATGTCCAACCTCGGCCTCGAACGCCATCTCGCGGCACAAGGACTGGGCCTCGTCCGCACCGCGGTCGGCGATCGGCACGTGCTCGAGAAGATGCGGTCGAGCGGCTATAATGTCGGCGGTGAACAGTCGGGCCACATCATCCTCAGCGACTATGCGACGACCGGCGACGGTCTCGTTGCAGGATTGCAGATCCTCGCCGAGGTGAAACGCTCGGGCGCCCCCGCCAGCGAAGTCCTCCACCGCTTCGAACCCTTGCCGCAGTTGCTCAAGAACGTGCGGTTCGCGGGCGGCAAGCCGCTCGACCACGACGCGGTAAAGGCGGTGATCGCCGAGGCCGAGGCCGAACTCGCTGGCAAGGGGCGGCTCGTTATCCGTCCGTCGGGTACCGAACCGGTGATCCGCGTGATGGCCGAAGGCGACGATCTCGGCCAGGTCGAGCGCGTGGTCGACCGGATCTGCGACGCGGTCCGGCAGGCGGCCGCCTGATGCTCGAGATGCGCCCCATTTGCGAACGCTGCGCTGCGGACCTCCCCGCTGATGCACCCGGCGCGTTCATCTGCTCGTTCGAATGCACCTTCTGCGCGGAGTGTGCGGATGCGCTCGACGAGCGTTGCCCGAATTGCGGCGGGGAGCTGTTGGACCGGCCGACACGGCTGGGCGAAGCGCCGCCACAGAAACCGGGCGGCGGGCGGCGGCACTAGAATAGAATGTCGATCGGCTGGAGTCCTTCACTGTCCCACAGCCCAGCGATTATGCCATAGCGATTGTGATGACAGCCAGAATCCTCATCATCGCCGGCTCGGACTCAGGCGGCGGCGCCGGCATCCAGGCGGATATCAAGACCGTGACGATGCTCGGCGGCCACGCGATGACCGCCGTCACCGCGATCACCGCGCAGAACACGCTCGGCGTGCAGGCGGTCCACCAGATCCCGACCGACATGGTCCTCGCGCAGATCGACTCCGTCGTCTGCGACATCGGCGTCGATGCGGTGAAGATCGGCATGATCGGCTCGGCCGAAACCGCGCATGCGGTAGCCGCATATCTAGAACGTCTTCCCCCTCCCTGGAAGCGAGGGGCCGGGGTGGGTAGGCCGCTGGGCGAGCGCGACACCGGCCCCGAGCCGACCCACCCCCAACCCCTCCCTTCCAGGGAGGGGAGCAGACTCCCCATCGTCTTCGATCCCGTGATGATCGCCACCAGCGGCTCCGTCCTGGCCGACCCTGCTACCATCGCAGCCTTTGCCCGTCTCATGCAGATCGCCACGCTCGTAACCCCCAACCTCCCCGAACTCGCAGCCCTTGGCGGCGAGGCCGCGATCCGCGCGCTCGGCCCCGCAGTTCTCATCAAGGGCGGCCACGCCGAAGGTCTTCACATCGTCGACCGTCTCGTCACCGACGCCGGCGAAACCCGCTGGACCAATCCCCGCATCGAAACCCGCCACGCCCACGGCACCGGCTGCACGCTCGCCACCGGTATCGCCACGGGGTTGGGGCAAGGCATGACGCTCGACACCGCAACCGACCGTGCCATCGCGTTCGTCCGCGCCGCGCTTGCAGCGGCTCCAGGTATCGGCCAAGGGCACGGCCCGATAGGCCACGCGCTCGACACTACCCCTTTATCACCTGCTTGCGGCAAAGGACCCCGACGGCTGGGATGCGCAGGCTTTTGCCGCGCGATGGAGTTAGAATGCCCGGCATGAAACACGAAAAGCTCTGCGTCGGCCCCGTCGCCGGCGTCGATGAAGCGGGCCGCGGACCGCTCGCTGGGCCGGTCGTGGCCGCCGCCGTGATTCTCCCGCCCAAAGGCGTCCCCCGCGGCATCGACGACTCCAAAAGCTCTCCGCCTCGACACGCGAACGGCTCTGCGCGCGCCTCAAGGGCTGCGCGATCGTCGGCATCGGCATCGTCGAACCCGAAGAGATCGACACGCTCAACATCTATTGGGCGACGATGAAGGCGATGACGCTCGCGGTCGATGCGCTCGCCACCGAACTCGGCCACGCGCCTGGCCATGTCCTGGTCGACGGCAACCGCTTGCCGCGCTGGACCTACCCCGCGACGCCGCTGGTCGGCGGCGACGCCAAGTCGCTGTCGATCGCCGCCGCATCGATCGTCGCCAAGCATACCCGCGACCTCATCATGATCGCCGCCGCCGACCGGCATCCCGAATATAACTGGCATTCGAACAAGGGTTACGGCTGCGCGCACCACATGAAGGCGCTCCGCGATCACGGCCCCACGCCGATTCACCGGCGCAGTTTCGCGCCCGTCGCCGCCGCCTATCTGGCGCGCGAGGGGGTGTTCGCGACGGAAACGACGAGCTGAGTCTTTCGCGCCACACCCCAAGGGCTTGAGCCGCGAGTCTCCCACGACTCAACATCTGGGCAATGGCGACTCGATTGGCCGCAGCGACGGATTTGCACCAAATCGCCGTTAACGAAACTTTGCTTGACGGAGTCGGACAATTCCGCAGCTATGGGCGCCGACAAGGGGCGGAAATCATGGGTTTGATCGACACGATCGCACGGCCGCGTGCGAAGAAGACAGCGGAGCCGGCGGTCCAGCCGGTCCTCCCGCTCGACCAGATTTTACGCGGCGACTGCATCGAGCGGATGAAGGCGCTCCCGTCGAAGTCGATCGACATGATCTTCGCCGATCCGCCGTACAACCTCCAGCTCGGCGGCGAACTCTATCGCCCCGACGGCAGCCACGTCGACGCGGTCACCGACGACTGGGACAAATTCGACACCTTCGCCGCCTATGACCGCTTCACCCGCGCCTGGCTCCAGGAAGCGCGCCGCATCCTCAAGGACGACGGTTCGCTCTGGGTGATCGGCAGCTATCACAACATCTTCCGCGTCGGCGCGGCGGTTCAGGATCTCGGCTACTGGATCCTCAACGACATCGTCTGGCGCAAGACCAACCCGATGCCGAACTTCCGCGGCACCCGCTTCACCAACGCGCACGAGACGCTGATCTGGGCCTCGAAGGGCGAGAAGGCGAAGTACCACTTCAACTACCGCGCGATGAAGACGCTCAACGACGAGCTCCAGATGCGCAGCGACTGGGAATTCCCGACCTGCGGCGGTGCCGAGCGGCTGAAGAAGAACGGCACCAAGGTGCATCCGACGCAGAAGCCCGAGGCGCTGCTGTACCGCATCCTGCTGGCGTGCACGAAGCCCGGCGACGTCGTGCTCGATCCGTTCTTCGGCACCGGCACCACCGGCGCAGTGGCCAAGCGCCTCGGTCGCAGCTGGATCGGCATCGATCGTGAAGGCGACTATATCGAGGCCGCGCAGGAGCGGATCGAGGCTGCGCTGCCGCTCGACGAATCGGCGATTCGCACGATGATGAGCCCGCGCACGCAGCCCAAGGTCGCGTTCGGCGTGTTGGTCGAGAATGCGTATCTGACGCCCGGCGCGGTGCTGACCGATTCGAAGCGCCGCTGGCGCGCGACGATCCGCGCGGATGGCTCGCTGCTCAGCGACTGCGGCACGATCGGCTCGATCCACAAGCTCGGCTCGACCTTGCAGAACGCGCCGGCGTGTAACGGCTGGAGCTTTTGGCATTACGAGAGCGACAAGGGCCTGAAGCCGATCGACGACCTCCGCCAGACGTATCTGTTGGCGACCACGGTCTGACGTCTTGCTCCCCTCCCCGGAAGGGAGGGGCTGGGAGTGGGTTGGCTGCTTGTCGGGCAATACGTAAACCAACCGGCCGACCCACCTCGACCCCTCCCTTTCAGGGAGGGAGCAGGAGAACGATCATCCACCTCCGCCCCGTCCAGTTCGTCGACACCCCGATCGGCCACCCAGACGACAGCGTCGCGCGCATCGCCGGTGGCCTGCAGTGGTTCGCCGCGTACGAGGTGATCGAAGGCCGCACCCGCCGCACCATCCCCGTCGCCGACCTGGCAAAGCTGGGCGATCGCGCCACGCACCTCCACGCCGCCATTACCGCCCCCCGTGCCGCACTCCAGCTCGGCGAACGCACGCTCCGTTTCGACCAGCCGATCGTCGCCGGCATCCTCAACGTCACCCCCGACAGCTTCTCCGACGGCGGCAAGCATGTCGACGACCCGGCCGCTGCCGCCGCAGCCGGCATCGACATGGCCGCCGCCGGCGCGACGCTGATCGATGTCGGCGGCGAGATCGACTCGCCCCGGTGCCGCAGCCGTGTGGGAAGGCGACGAGATTGCGCGGCTCGTGCCCGTCGTCGAACGCCTCGCCCGCGCCGGCGCCATCGTTTCGGTCGACACCCGCAAGGCGGCCGTCATGGAGGCGACGCTCGCTGCCGGCGCGCACATCGTCAACGACGTCGCGGCGCTCCTATGGGATGACCGCGCGCTCGATGTGGTCGCGAAGAGCGGCTGCCCGGTCGTGCTGATGCATTCGCCCGACCCCAAGAAGGGCGGGCACGGCGACGGCGGCTACGCCAACGTCCTCACCGACGTGTTCGACTGGCTCGAAACCCGCATCGCCACGGTCGTCGCGGGCGGCGTCAAGCGGTCGCGAGATCATGGTCGATCCCGGCATCGGCTTCGGCAAGACGCTGGCCGAGAACCTCGTGCTGCTCAACGGCCTCGCGATCTTCCACGGGCTCGGTTGCCCGATCATGCTCGGCGCTAGCCGCAAACGCCTGATCGGAGCATTATCGAACGAAGCGCCGGTCGACCAACGTCTCGCCGGCTCGCTCGCACTGGCGCTGAAAGGCGCGGATGCGGGCGTCCAGATCCTGCGCGTCCACGACGTTGCCGAGACGGTACAGGCGGTGAAGATCTGGCGAGGCCTCCGCGATCAGTCGCTTATCGGCGGCTGATGATCGCTGCATTGCAGCGAAACGCCTCTTCGCGCATTAAACGCAACGGAAACAAGGGAGCTTTCGTTTGATCGTCACTGCAACACCGCGCTTCAGTCAGATCCTAAGCGAGGTCTGGCGCCCGCTGCTCGGGCTCTTCGTCTGGGACGTGGTCGTCACGATCACCTATTACGTCCTGCCGTTTCACGCGCCGGCCTTGCCGCTGACGCTGTTCGGTACCGCCCTCGCGCTGTTCCTCGGTTTCCGCGATAATTCGGCGTATCAGCGCTGGTGGGAAAGCCGCGGCCTGTGGGGGCTGATGATCAACGCCTCGCGCAGCCTGGCACGTATGGCGCGCAACATGTTGCCCGAGCCCGAGGGCCACGACATGAAGCGGACCATCGTCCTCCGCCAGATCGCGTATGTGAACGCTCTGCGCTGTCAGTTGCGCAAGCAGCCGGCGGCGCCTGAGGTGCTGCGCTTCCTGTCGCAGGAAGAGGCCTCGTTTGCGCTCGAGCGGACCAACATCGCCAACGGCCTGCTCGACGGCACCGGCCGCCGGATCGACATCGCACGCCGGAACGGCTGGATCGACACCATCCAGCAGACGCAGTTCGAGGCGATCCTGGTCGACATCGCCAACGCGCAGGGCGGCATGGAGCGGATCAAGAACACGCCGCTGCCCAACCAGTACCGGTTCTTCCCGAGCCTGTTCACGCGACTGTTCTGCGTCCTGCTGCCGATCGGCCTGGTCGAGACGCTGGGCTATGCGACCCCGGTCGGCTCGACGATCGCCGGCCTGATGTTCCTGGCCGTGCTGCAGATCGGCGACGATCTGGTCGATCCGTTCGCCGACACGATCCACGACGTGCCCTTGAACGCGATGTGCCGCACGATCGAGATCGACCTGCTCCAGGCGATCGGCGATCCCGCGCCCGAGCCGTTGCAGCCCGAGAAGGGCGTGCTCTGGTAGGCTGATCGATCGTCCCCCCGGGTTAGGCCGGGGGCACGACGTCCCGGTCGAGCAGTCGATCGATCGACCAGCGTCCGCTGCCGACGATCAGCAGATACAGGCATCCGAGCAGCATGGTGAGATCCGCGCGGCTCTCATGCTGTGCGCTCCAGAAGCCGTAGCGCTTGAAGTCGGGAAGGCTGAACGGTCCAAGTTCATGTCCCAACAGGATCGGGAGTTTGGTCGTGATCAGCGCCACGATCATCGTCACGATCAGCGGGATGGCGGCAAGCCGGGTGAACAGCCCGACGATGATCAGCGCCCCGCATATTAGCTCCACCATGCCGACGAACGGCCCCGTAAATTCGGGGTAGGGGATGCCGATCTTCGCAAAGCGGCCGGCGCCCAGGATGTCGGGAAACAGTAGCTTCTGGATGCCTTCGGGAAAAAACACGACGAGGCCGACCGCCAACCGGATCAGGATCGTCGATGGACTCGCGGTACTGCGGATGATGCTCGTGAACATGCGGAGGCTATACTGCGTTCGATGACGAACGAGCAAAGCATCCTTGCCGCGCGCCGCGGCAGCATCGGCGAGGTCTTTGCCGCGTTCCTGAAGCTCGGGCTCACCTCGTTCGGAGGGCCGATCGCCCATATCGGCTATTTCCGCGAGGCCTTCGTGGTGCGCCGCCGCTGGATCGACGAAACGGGCTACGCCGATCTGGTCGCGCTCTGTCAGTTTCTGCCCGGCCCTGCTTCAAGCCAGGTCGGGTTCGCGCTGGGGCTGTTGCGCGCCGGGCCGCTGGGCGCGGTCGCCGCCTGGGTCGGGTTCACGCTCCCCTCTGCCTGTCTGATGCTGCTGTTCGCCTATGGCGCGTCGCGTTTCGACGGTCCGGTGGGTATCGCCGTCATCCACGGCCTCAATCTCGTCGCGGTTGCGGTCGTCGCGCAAGCTGTCTGGGGTATGGCGCGCACGCTTACGCCGGATGGGCCGCGCGCGGCGCTGGCGCTGACCGCGCTTGTTACGGTGACGCTGCTGGGCGGAGCATGGGGGCAGGTTGCGGCGATCGGTGTGGGCGCGATCGGCGGCATCTGGCTGTGCCGGGCCACGGCAAACGCCGCCCGTCAGCCGATCCGGTTCAAGGTTTCCCGCACGGCCGGTGTCGCCTGTCTTGCCCTGTTCGCGCTGTTGCTCGTCGGTCTGCCGCTGCTCGCTTCGACGCCGGGGTTGCAGGGACTGACCCTGTTCGATGCGTTTTATTTATCCGGCGCCTTGGTGTTCGGGGGCGGACATGTCGTGCTGCCGTTGCTGCAAGCTGCCGTGGTCGAGCCCGGCTGGACCGACGATGCCACGTTCCTCGCAGGCTATGGCGTGGCGCAAGCCGTGCCCGGGCCGCTGTTCACCTTCGCCGCCTATCTGGGCGCGGTGGTCGCCCCTGTTCCGCGCGGCATATGGGGCGCAGCGGTGGCACTCGTTGCGATCTTCTTTCCCGGACTGCTGATCCTGCTAGGTGCGCTGCCTTTCTGGGACGCGTTGCGCGCACGTCCGGCGGCGCAGGCGGCGCTTCGCGGTGTCAACGCCGCCGTCGTTGGCATCCTCGCTGCGGCACTCTACAATCCGGTCTGGGTCAGTGCGGTCGTCAGCCCGTATGATTTCGCGATCGCCGCTGCCGGTTTCGTTCTTCTGACCGTCTGGAGACTGCCGCCGATCGCCGTGGTTGCGCTTATGACGTCGCTCGCGGTTGCCCGGTCGATCTAGCGTATCCCGGCGCCTGGAAAGGCACCGGAACCGGCGTGGTCCTGACCTCAGGCGGCGTTGTCGATCCCCAGGTCGCTGAGCTTTCGGTACAGCGTCGAGCGGCCGATGCCGAGGCGGCGGGCGACTTCGGTCATGCGGCCGCGGTAATGGCCGATCGCCAGGCGGATCACGTCGGCTTCGATCTCTTCCAGTGCGCGCAAATTGCCGTCGGGGCGGAACAGCGTGACGCCGCCGCCGCCCGCTGCCACTGTGGTCGGGCCGCGCTGGCGATTGCCGAGCGCGGCGATCTGCGGGAAATCCTCCTCGGTTAGCGCGGCGCCTTCGCACAGCACGGCGGCGCGGAAGAGCGCGTTCTGCAACTGGCGGACGTTGCCGGGCCAGTCATACTGCACCAGCAGTTTCAGCGCGGCGTCGGTGATCCCGAGCGGCCTCAGCCCCGGTTGCTCGGCGATCCGCGCGAGCAGGTGACGGGCGAGCGCGGGAATGTCGCCGGTGCGCTCGCGCAACGGGGGATCGTCACCTGCACCGCGTTCAGCCGGTAATACAGGTCCTCGCGAAACCGCCCCGCCTCGACCTCGTCGAGCAACCGCTGGTTGGTCGCGGCGATCACCCGGACGTCGACGTCACGCGCATGCCGCGCGCCGATCGGCTGGACCTCACCGGTGTGGAGCAAATGGAGCAGCTTGGCCTGCGCCTCCAGCGGCATTTCGCCGATCTCGTCGAGAAACAGCGTGCCGCCATCGGCATCGTGGAAGCGGCCGATCTTGCGCTCGAACGCGCCGGTGAACGCGCCTTCCTCGTGCCCGAACAGTTCCGATTCGATCAGGTTGGCGGGCATCGCCGCGCAATTGACGGTGATCATCGGCTTCTTGGCGCGCGGCGAGGCGGCGTGGATCGCCTCGGCGACGACCGCCTTGCCGACCCCGCTCTCGCCCTCGACCAGCACCGCGACGCGCGCGCGTGCCGCCTTTGCCGCGATCGCCAGCGCGGCGCGGAAATCGGGGGAGGAGCCGACGATCTCGTCGAACGCGAGCAGTGCGGGAATCTTTTCGGTGAGCGGGCGCAGTTCGCCCGCGGCGGTGCCGGCTATGGCGGCCTCCAGCGCGGCGAGCACGCGGTCGGGCGCGAGCGGCTTGACCAGGAAATCGGTGGCGCCGGCGCGCATCGCGCTGACCGCGTGCGCCACTGAGCCATTGGCGGTGAGCATCAGGATCGGCAGCGCGGGGCGGCGTTCGCGCAGTTCGGCGATCAGCGTGGTCGCGTCGCCATCGGGGGCGGAGTGATCGAGCAGGATCGCGTCGAGCTGCATCCCGTCCTGCGTGCCGAGCGTGGCGATCGCCATCTCGCCATCGGTCGCGAACACCGCGCGCCAGCCGCCACGCGCAGCAAGCGCGGCGACCAGCCGGCGTTGCGCGGGCTCGTCGTCGATCAGCAATACTAGGCGCTGGCCGTTGCGCGTCATGGCGAATCCTGTCCCGTTCCGGCACGTGCAATAGCGCAATCGAGTAAAGGGCGCCTTAAATGTCTCGCTTGGCGATCCCGGATGTGCGGGTTAAGGTCGACGGCATAGAGGATGGCACTGACAGGATTGGGGCACGAACCATGGCCGGCAACGGAGATATGAAGGCGCACGTCGCGACCTATTCGAGCGTGACGGGGATGATGAAATGGGGCTCGATCGGGTGCGCGCTGGTCGTCGCGCTCGTCATCTGGCTGATCTCGTAACATCATGAAGATCGCCGTCCTGAAAGAGCAAGCGGACGGCGAGCGGCGGGTTTCCGCGACGCCGGAAACGGTGAAGAAGTTCATCGCGCTGGGCGCGGCGCTGGCAGTGGAGACGGGGGCGGGCGAGACGGCCTCGATCGCCGATGCCGCCTATGCGGAGGCGGGTGCTTCAGTTGGCGATCGTGCGGCGACGCTGGCGGGAGCGGATATCGTGCTCGGCGTGCAGGGGCCTGATCCTGAGTCGCTTGCCGGCGTCGCCCCGGGGGCGTGGATCGTGGCCAGCCTCAATCCTTTTGCAGACCGTGCCCGGATCGAGGCCTACGCCGCGGCCGGTTACGAAGCGCTGGCGATGGAGTTCATGCCGCGCATCACGCGCGCGCAGTCGATGGATATCCTGTCGTCGCAGTCGAACCTGGCGGGCTACAAGGCGGTGCTCGACGCGGCGGCCGAATATGGTCGCGCGTTTCCGATGATGATGACCGCGGCGGGCACGATTTCTGCCGCGAAGGCGTTCGTGATGGGCGTCGGCGTGGCGGGCTTGCAGGCGATCGCGACAGCGCGACGTCTCGGTGCGCAGGTGTCGGCGACCGACGTGCGCGCCGCGACCCGCGAGCAGATCCAGTCGCTCGGCGCGAAACCGATCTTCGTCGAGAACGTCGCGGGAATCGAAGGCGAGGGGACGGGCGGCTATGCCGGCGAGATGTCGCCCGAATACCAGGCCGCGCAGGCCGAGCTCGTCTCGGGGCATATCGCGAAGCAGGACATCGTCATCACCACCGCGCTGATCCCCGGACGTGCCGCCCCGCGGCTGATCTCGGCAGCGCAGGTCGCGAGCATGAAGCCGGGCTCGGTGATCGTCGATCTCGCGGTCGAGCAGGGCGGCAACGTCGAGGGTTCGGTCGCAGGCGAAGTCGTCGTCGTGAACGGCGTCAAGATCGTCGGCCACCGCAACGTGCCGTCCCGCCTCGCGGCAGACGCCAGCGCGCTGTTCTCGCGCAACCTGTTCAACTTCCTCAACGCCTTCTGGGACAAGGAGGCGGGCAAGCCCGTGCTCGACGCTGAAATCGGCGACGCGATTCGCCTGACCCAGGGCGGCAAGATCGTGAACCCAAGGCTGCTGTCTTGATAATCGATCCTCCCCTGCAAGGGAGGTGGCGCGCCTTGGCGCGACGGAGGGGTATCGCCGCTCGGTATCGTGCGCGCTATCACTACAGGCGACACCCCTCCGTCAGGCAAGCGCCTGCCACCTCCCCTGCAAGGGGAGGATTTGAGATGCTGCAAGGTACGGGATCGACTGGAGCGCTAGCCAAGCAGCTCCGCGGCATGATGTCTCCGCCCGAGATCGCATTGTGGCTCGCATTGCGGGAAAGACCGGCCGGTCTGAAGTTTCGAAAGCAGCATCCGTCAGGCCCGTACGTTGCGGACTTCTATTGTCATGCCGCGCGCCTGATCATCGAAGTCGACGGCCAGGCGCATGACTTTGGTGATCGCCCAGCGCGCGACGCTGCGCGCGATCGCTGGTTCGAAGGACGTGGCATCGCCGTTCTGCGTATTCCCGCCGTCGAGATTTTCCACGATTGCGACGCCATGGTTCGAGGTATCGTGGCGCTTGCCGCCGAGCGGCTCGCCACGCAGGAGGAATAGAATGGACTTTATCGCGATCCTGTCGATCTTCGTGCTGGCGTGTTTCGTCGGGTATTTCGTGGTGTGGGCGGTCACGCCCGCGCTGCACACGCCGCTGATGGCGGTGACCAACGCGATCTCGTCGGTGATCATCGTCGGCGCGCTGATCGCGGCCGCGGCGCCGACGGTCCTGGGGGCGATCGGTGCCGGGTCAGGCGTCGCCAAGGCGCTAGGCCTGCTCGCCGTCGTGCTGGCGAGCATCAACATCTTCGGTGGCTTCGCGGTCACCGCGCGGATGCTGGCGATGTACAAGAAGAAGGAACGGCCCGTTGCGAAGGGCTGAGTCGGCGGTCGACATACGATCCTCCCCTGCAAGGGGAGGTGGCAGGCGCCAGCCTGACGGAGGGTATCGCGCTATCGAGAGCGCGTCACCCTCCGTCGCTGCGCGACACCTCCCCTTGCAGGGGAGGATTAGGGGAATGGACGATGCATGAACTGACGGTCAGCCCCTGGGCATCGCTCGCCTATCTGGTCGCGGGGGTCTGTTTCATCCTCGCGTTGCGCGGGCTGTCGAGCCCCGCGTCGAGCCAGCGCGGCAACCGCTTCGGCATCATCGGCATGACGATCGCGGTCGTGACGACGCTGGTGACGCATGTGCCGACCGTTCAGCATCTTCTCGTTTCGGACACCGGACCGACGATAGCCGTGCGCGCTATCGACTGGGTCACTGTCGTCGAAATCCTCGCGGCGATCGGCGTCGGCGCGGCGATCGGCCTCGTCACCGCACGCCGGATCGCGATGACCGCGATGCCGCAGCTCGTCGCCGCTTTCCATTCGCTCGTCGGTCTCGCCGCAATGCTGGTCGGCGTCGCCGCGTATCTCAACCCGCAGGCGTTCGGGATCTCCGACCTCGTCGTGCCCATGATCGGCCAGCCCTTCGCGGTCATCCACCCGGTCAGCCGAATCGAACTCGGCCTCGGCGTCGCGATCGGTGCGATCACCTTCTCCGGCTCGGTCATCGCGTTCCTCAAGCTCAACGGCAACATGGGTGGCAAGCCGATCATGCTGCCCGGCCGCCACGTCATCAACATCGCGCTGCTCGCCGGCATCCTCGGCCTGATCGCCTATTTCGTCACCGATCAGTCGGCATGGATATTCTGGACGATCACGCTGCTGAGCTTCGTCATCGGCTTCCTGCTGATCGTCCCGATCGGCGGCGCGGACATGCCGGTGGTGGTCAGCATGCTCAATTCCTATTCGGGCTGGGCGGCCGCGGCGATGGGCTTCACGCTGCATAACAGCGCGATGATCATCACCGGCGCGCTGGTCGGCAGCTCGGGCGCGATCCTCAGCTACATCATGTGCCGCGCGATGAACCGCAGCTTCATCAGCGTGATCGCAGGCGGCTTCGGTACGAGCGATGCAGGCGCGGGAAGTGGCGGCTCAGCCGTCGATCGCCCCTGGAAACGCGGCTCGGCCGAGGACGCCGCGTTCCTGATGAGCCAGGCCGAGCAGGTCATCATCGTCCCCGGCTACGGCATGGCGGTCGCGCAGGCGCAGCATGTCCTGCGCGAAATGGGCGACAAGCTGAAGGCCGAGGGCGTCCGCGTGAAATACGCGATCCACCCGGTCGCGGGACGCATGCCGGGGCACATGAACGTGCTGCTGGCGGAGGCGAACGTGCCCTATGACGACGTGTTCGAGCTGGAGGACATCAACAGCGAGTTCGCGCAGACCGACGTCGCCTTCGTGATCGGCGCCAACGACGTGACCAACCCGGCCGCCAAGACCGACAAGTCCTCGCCGATCTACGGCATGCCGGTGCTCGACGTCGAAAAGGCCAAGACCGTGCTGTTCATCAAGCGTTCGATGGGCGGCGTCGGCTACGCCGGTGTCGATAACGACCTGTTCTACCGCGACAATACGATGATGTTGCTGGCCGACGCGAAGAAGATGGTCGAGGACATCGTCAAGGCGCTCGACTAGGCCCCGATCGCGCCGTGCAGAGGAAGTTCCCCAATCCAACGAAACTCGATCCAGTTCGGGTATAATACTTGGCCTGACGCAGGTTAGTCTCCGTTTCACAACGGAGACCGTGATGACTCGACCGGCCGGCCCGCCCGACGCGGCAGATTACGATAGCGGGATCGACGCGGTCCTGATTGCCGCGGCGAGTGCGCCGGACCGGTTGGCCGTTGCGCTCGCCGCGCTGCGTGGGCGGGTCGTCGGGCGGCTCGACTGGCAAGCGGCATTCGGCGATCATGCGACGCCGCACGTGATCGTCGTCGAGGCTGCCGGGGTCGATCTCGCGCTGCTCGCCGAACGCCTGCCCGTCATCGTCGATCAGGCGGCAGCCTTGCAGGCGGGGCTGGTCGTCGCCCTGGGCATGGATGAAATCGACGTCGTCGCTGCGGCGACTCTCGGCGGCAGCACGCGGTTGCGGGTCGATCCCACCGTCGGCGATTGCGTCGCGGCGATCGTGGTCGCCGCCGAAGCCGCGCGCCTCCCGCCGGTGTGTTCGACGTCACGCGCGAGAGCGACAGTACGCGCCTGGAACGTCTGAACACGGAGGTCGCGCGGATCGCCGAGGCACTCGCGCGGCTGACGCGTGCGGAGATCGAGGAGGATGCGCCGGCTGCGCCGATCGTCGGGGATCGGACGAACCATTACGGCGCGCCGCCGTCCCTGGCCGAGCCGAGCGCCGCCGACGTCCGGCGGGCGATTCGCGCGAGGCGGCTGCGCGACCAGTTCTTCGGGACCGCGCTGTTCGAGGATCCCGGCTGGGACATGCTGCTCGATCTCTACGCCGCCGAACTCGAGCGGGGGCGCGTATCCGTCTCCAGCCTGTGCATCGCCGCCGCGGTTGCGCCGACCACCGCGCTGCGCTGGATCGCGCGGATGACCGACACCGGATTGTTCGAACGCCGCCCCGACATGCATGACCGGCGGCGCGCGTTCATGGTATTGTCGGACCGCGCGAGCGAGGCGATGCGCGGGTATATCGTGGCCACCCGAGGCGCCGACCTGCGGATTCCGTGATCGTGCGCGCCCTTTTAGCTTGCCCCGGCCGCCCGGCTTTGGCATCGCACGTCCACCCGAGAGGGGGCGATTAGCTCAGTTGGTAGAGCGTCTCGTTTACACCGAGAATGTCGGCGGTTCGAGCCCGTCATCGCCCACCACCTTCCTACAGTTCGCGGACCAGCCGCATAGCGACCGCGATCCATGCGGGGGCCTCGATCGTCTGTGGCTGCGTGCCCGGGCCCGGCGGCAAGAGCGTCACGCTGCCCTCGCATCCGATCAGCCGTCCGAACGCGAACCGCCCGGCGGGTTGCGGGACGAGCACGTCGCGATTGAGTGCGGTGGCGAGGCCCTCCGGTGCCAGCATCGCGCACCAGATCACGTCGCCCGCGCGGTAATCGCCGATTCCGCCCGCCACGGTCACCGCGATCTGTCCGGGTGCGACCTGCGGTGGGGGAACGGTCGTGGTCCGGCGCGGCGCGTGGACGCCGCGGTTGTCGAGAATCGCGGTGACGGGCAAGTCGGTCCGATCGGGCAGCGTCACGAGATCGGCGGCCTCGACGCCCAGCGCCGCGGCGATCCGGTTGAGCCAGCCGACCGACACGGTGCGCGTGCCCGTCTCGAGCCGGCCGATCGTCTGCGCGGTCGTCGGCGGAACACAGCGCCGCGCGACATCCTCCAGCGTCAGGCCCTTGGCGCGGCGGACTTCGCGAATGGCCGTGATCATCGAAAGGCTCCAAACCAGATGGGTTATTCCTCTGTCCTACAACCATGTCGATATGGCAACCGGCGCAGGTGATGTGGAGCGGCAACGGGAGACGGCGGATGCGCGAACTGGTGGAACGATCGATCGATGCGGAGGGCATCCCGCAGCCATCGGGGCGCGGCGCGGGCGAATGGTGACAGTCAATCTTGCCGAATCGCCACTCGGGTGGCTCCGGTCGCGCGGGCTGGTCGACGCGCGGCAGTTCGCAGCGGGCGAACAATTGCGCGCCGACTACGAACGCGCCTCGATCGCGCCGAGCGTGACGATGCGCTGGGCGGAGCGAGTCGATGGAGGCGGGCATGATGGACTGGATCCAACGTCCGCGCAGATCGCCGCGAAACGCCGGTTCGACACAGCGATTGCCGCGGCGGGGCCGGGGCTCGCGGACATCCTGTGGCG
Source organism: Sphingomonas sp. AC411 (assembly GCF_979253035.1). NCBI lineage: Bacteria > Pseudomonadati > Pseudomonadota > Alphaproteobacteria > Sphingomonadales > Sphingomonadaceae > Sphingomonas > Sphingomonas sp. AC411. Next base: position 3,141,109 of record NZ_CEEDAQ010000001.1, read on the forward strand.
CGTCGTCTGCGCGGGGGAGGGGCTGCCTGCCGCTGAGAAGGCGCTGCACTGGCCGGCGCGGGCAGGGCGGCTGGTCCTGACGCTCGCGCTCGATCGCCTGGCTACGCATTACGGGATTGGGTAGCGCGGGGCGCCGAACCCGGTAACCCGACCTCACGATCCTCCCCCGCCAGGGGAGGTGGCGCCGGAGGCGACGGAGGGGAGGACGCGAAACAGAGGTTACCTTTCCTCCCCCTTCGTCTGGCAAGGGCCAGCCACCTCCCCTGGCGGGGGAGGATTGAAGGTCGACGATCCGGGCCGCTCCCCTTGTCCGCACTCGCTTTGCCTGCCCTGCACCACTAAGTTGCAGACATGCGCTTCGACCTCATCAAATGCCACGGCTCCGGCAACGACTTCCCCTGATCGACGCCCGGGCGTCCACGCTCGACGACGCAGCCTGGGCGGCCGTCGCGCGCGCGCTCGCGGATCGCGACGGGCCGGTCGGTGGCGATGGCCTGCTCCTGCTCACCGCCGGCAACGAGACCCACGCATTCGGCATGCGGATGTTCAACTCCGACGGCAGCGAGTCCGAGACGTGCCTCAACGGCCTGCGATGCGTCGCGCGCGCTGGGTTCGCAGCGACCGGCGTCAAAACCGCAACGGCGCTGCTCAAGACCAGCGATGCGATCGTCGTGCACGATGCCGATGTCGCGCCGGGCGTGTTCACGGTACGCGAGATCGCAGGGCCGGCGTCGCTCAACGTCACCGCGTGGCCGATGGAGGCCGGCGCGGATCGCATCGTCGACACGCCGATCCCCCGCTTGCCGACGACCCGAGCCTTCACCGCCGTCGCAATGCCCAATCCCCATCTCGTGACATTCGTGGACGCGATCGACGAGGCCGAACTCGTCCGCGTCGGTGAGGCGTGCGAGGCTGCCCCCGACTGGCTCCCCAACCGCGCGAACGTCAGCTTCGTCGAGGTCCGCCGCGCCGACCTGTTCGTCCGCACCTTCGAGCGTGGCGTCGGGCTCACCGACAGTTGCGGCAGCGCGATGGCGGCGTCGACCTATGCCGCGTGCCTGACCGGGCGGATCGCGTACGACACGCCGACCACCGTCTTCAACAAGGGCGGCCTCGTCCGCGCCGAAGCGAGCGAGGCGGCGATGGTCACGCTGTCGGGCAATGCGACGTTCGAATGGCGCGGGTCGATCGACGTCGATCTCGCGACGGCGACGGCGAGCGACCTGGCCATCACGCAGCGGCATGACGATGAAATCGCGTCCTGGGACAGGCTTGTCGCAACGATCTGAAACGCGGCTGCATCATTCCCCCGATCCGGCCGTATCTTCCCGCAGAAGCGTCGGCCGACCGGCGCAGTGCAGGAGAGCATGCCGTGAATCACGTGTTTCGTACCGCGATCGTCGCCGCCGCCATCGCCGTCAGCGGCAGTGCGATCGTCGCCGCGCAGACCAATCCCATGGTCGGCGGTGCCGCGATGTACCCGACCAAGACGATCGTCGAGAACGCCGTCAATTCGAAGGATCACACGACGCTGGTCGCCGCGGTGAAGGCCGCCAGCCTGGTCGAGACGCTGTCGGGCCCGGGTCCGTTCACGGTGTTCGCGCCGACCAACGCCGCGTTCAAGAAGCTGCCGGCCGGCACCGTCGACACGCTGCTCAAGCCCGAGAACAAGGCGCAGCTCGCCAGCGTCCTGACCTATCACGTCGTCCCCGGCACGATCACCGCCGCCGACATCGCCGCCAAGGCGAAAGCGAATGGCGGCACCGCGACCTACACCACCGTGCAGGGCGAGCCGCTGATGTTCAAGAAGGCCGGCACCGGCTGGGGCATCATGGACGGCAAGGGTCACAAGGGCCGCGTCACGATCGCCAACGTCATGCAGTCGAACGGCGTGATTCATGTCATCGACACGGTGATGCTGCCGTAATCGGCGATTCCGCGAGATAGCTGCCTCGATCCCCCAAGAGGCAGTTTCGTCGGGCCCGTCGCCGGAAGGTGGCGGGCCCGATTGCGTTCGGGGCGCCGTCGCCCCAGTCCCGTCATCCTGACGAAAGTCAGGATCCAGAGCCACGAAAGGCGGCGCTTGTTACCCTGGATCCTGACTTTCGTCAGGATGACGGACGGCTCAGCCGATCAGCAGACCGGCGAGCGCGGCCGACATCAGGTTCGCGAGGCTCCCCGCAGCCAGCGCGCGCAGGCCGAGCTTGGCGATCATCGGCCGCTGGTTCGGCGCAAGGCTCCCGGTCACCGCCATCTGGATCGCGATCGACGAAAAGTTCGCAAAGCCGCACAGCGAGAATGTGATGACCGCGATCGTCCGCGGGCTCAGGCCGGTCTGCGTACCGAGCGAGATATACGCGACGAACTCGTTCAGCACGATCTTCTGCCCGAACAACCCGCCGGCGATCCCCGCCTCGCTCCACGGTACGTTGAGCAGGAACATGATCGGCGCGAAGACATAGCCGAGCAGCCCCTGGAAGCTCAGGCCCGGCAGCCCGATCATGTTGCCGAGTCCGCCAAGGAGGCCGTTCGCGAGTGCCACCAAGGCGACGAACGCCAGCACCATCGCGCCGACCGCGACGGCCAGGCGCACGCCGGTCTGCGCGCCCTGGGCTGCGGCCATGATCAGGTTGGCGGGCTTCTCCTCGTCATGCGTCGCCTGCGGCATCGGTTCGCCGGCGGACGATTCACCCGGCAGATCGCCAAGCGCCAGTTCGCCCTCGGGCGGCATGACGCGATCGGGCATGATGATCTTCGCCATCAGGATCCCGCCCGGCGCGGCCATGAAGCTCGCCGCGAGCAGGTAATCGATGCGGATGCCCATCGACGCATACGCGGCGAGGATCGTCCCCGCGACGCCGGCCATGCCGCTGGTCATCACGGTGAACAGCTGCGCCGGAGTAAGCCCCGCCAGATACGGCCGGATCACCAGCGGCGACTCGCTCTGGCCGACGAAGATGTTCGCCGCCGCACACAGCGATTCGACCTTCGAGACGCCGATGACCTTCTCGATCCCGCCGCCGACCCAGCGCACCACCAGTTGCATGATGCCGAGATAATAGAGGATCGAGACGAGGCTGGCGAAGAAGATGATCACCGGCAGCGCGGCGATCGCGAAGCTTTGCCCGCCGATCTCGGGCGTCGCCATCTTGCCGAACAGGAATTCGGTGCCCTTCTGCGAATAACCCAGCAGATTGGCGACCCCGCCGGACATCTCGCCGAGCACCACCTTGCCGAAGCTCGAATACAGCACGAGCACCGCGATCCCGGCCTGCAACGCGAACGCCGCGCCGACGATGCGCAGGCGGATCGCGCGGCGGTCGCTCGACAGCAGCACGGCGATGCCCAGAATGACGGCGATGCCTGCAAGGCCGATGACTAGTCTTTCCATGGACGCCCTGCATTTTTGACTGACACGCGTGGCCCCCGGCCGCGCAAGCGACCGACATGACACGCGAGCGCCGCACTCGCCAGTCATTTGAGGTCTAGTCATTTGACGGCGTGGCGGTTTTCGCTAGCGTCCCGCGCGATGGATAACTCTCTCCCCAGTTCCCCGGCCGCGTTCCCGCGTTCGCTCTTCGTTTTCTCGGTCCTGTACGGCGGCATGGTGTGCATCGCCGGCGTGCTGGGGTGAAGCAGGTTGCGCTCGGCCCGCTCGCGGTCGAGGCGGGGATCTTCGGTTTCCTGCTGCTGGTGGTGCTGAGCAGCGCGATTTCCGAGCTGCACGGCCAGAAGACCGCGACGTTCCTGGTGCGCCTGGGGTTCATCCCGCTGCTGGTGTCGGCGGCGCTGATCCACCTCGTGCTGGCGCTGCCGCACGATCCGGGGATGTACCCGCCCGCGGTCGACGCGTTCCCGATCGTCGTCGGCCAGAGCTCGCGGATGATGATCGCCGGGCTGATCTCCTACGGCATCTCGCAGACGCTCAACGTGCTGATCTTCTCGAAACTGTCGGGACAGGTCGGCAGCGGCGAGGGCAAGCTGGTGTGGCTGCGCGGCATGATCGCGAGCATCATCTCGCAGATCATCGACACGATTTTGTTCATCACCATCTCCTTCCTGGGTGAGCGACCGATCCTCGCGTTGATGGAAGGGCAGATGCTCACCAAGGTCGTGCTGTCGATCGTACTGGTGCCGTTCCTGATCACCTTCTTCGTGCGATTGGGGCGGCGGCTGGACCGGGCATAACACCTTCTCCGTCATCCTGACGAAAGTCAGGACCCAGAGCCGCAAGGGACCCCGTTCGTGATCCTGGGTCCTGACTTTCGTCAGGATGACGGAAGTGGTGATACGCGGTGATGCTTTCGCTACCTCCCTTGACTGTCTAAGGGGTCGGCATGACCGATCACACGCCCGATCCCGCCCTGCTCGCCAAGGCGGAAACGCTCACCGAGGCGCTGCCCTATCTCCAGCGCTACGCCGGCAAGACGTTCGTCGTGAAATATGGCGGCCACGCGATGGGCGACCCCGAGCTCCAGCGCGATTTCGCCGAGGACATGGTGCTGCTGAAGGCAGTCGGCATCAACCCGGTGGTAGTGCACGGCGGCGGTCCGCAGATCGGCGCGATGCTCAAGCGGCTGGGGGTGGAGTCGCGCTTCGTCGACGGCCTGCGCGTCACCGATGCAGAAACCGCGCAGATCGCCGAGATGGTCCTGGCGGGCTCGATCAACAAGGAAATCGTCGGCTGGATCGGCCAGGCCGGCGGTCGCGCGGTCGGCATCTCGGGCAAGGACGCAGGCCTCGTGCTCGCGCAGAAAGTCGGCCACGGCCGCGAGCCCGACAAGCTCCAGGGTATCGAGCGCCACGTCGATCTCGGCTTCGTCGGCGAGCCGATCGCGGTCGACCGGACGATCCTAGACACGCTCATCAAGGCTGACATCATCCCGGTGATTGCCCCGATCGGCATCGGCGCCGACGGTCACACCTACAACATCAACGCCGACACGATGGCCGGTGCGATCGCGGCTGCAATGGGCGCGGCGCGGTTCTTCCTGCTGACCGATATCGTCGGCGTGCTCGACAAGCAGGGCGAGTTGCTCACCGATCTCGACCCCGCGCGGATCGCCGAACTCCGCGCCGACGGCACCGTGACCGGCGGCATGATCCCCAAGCTCGACACCTGCGTCGCAGCGGTCGAATCGGGCGTCGATGCCGCGGTCATCATCGACGGCCGCGTCCCCCACGCGATGCTGCTGGAGATCTTCACCAAGCAGGGCGCGGGGACCTTGGTGAGCGCCAACGGGCGCCCGCGGTAACGCGCGACGGGTATTACCCTCACTACCGCCACGCCGTCATCCCAGCGAAAGCTGGGATCTCCCGGTTCTAGCCGCCCGCCTGCCAACGGGGATGCCCCAGCTTCCGCTGGGGTGACGATAGGTGGGGTGACGATAGTCGGTCCGACGCGCGCGCGCCGGCGGCGAAAACGACCGACATCACAGGGCTTCTCGTTCTTCACGCACCCCTATCCGTCATCCCAGCGAAAGCTGAGATCTTCCAGTTCGAGCCGCGCACCCTCCAACCGGGATACCCCAGCTTTCGCTGGGGTGACGAGGTGGGGCTAGGGGACTATCGTCTAAGCAGGGCTTCTCGTTCTCCCCCGCCACCTTATATCGGCAATACACCAGCGGAGACCCTTGCCTTGATCGCCCTTCTTCAGATCGTCCAGTTGCTGCTCAACCTCGTCTGGTGGGTCATCGTCATCCAGGCGATCCTGTCGTGGCTGATCGCGTTCAACGTCATCAACACGCATAGCGATTTCGTCCGCACGGTCTGGAACGCGCTGCAGAAGATCACCGAGCCGCTGTATCGCCCGATCCGCCGCATCCTCCCCGATTTCGGCGCGCTCGATCTGTCGCCGCTGGTCGTGCTGCTGATCCTCTACATCCTGACCAATATCGTCATCCCGAACATCGCGCAGAACTACCTCGTCGCAGCCTATTGAACGGGCTATTGATCGGGCCGGCAGCCTGGCGCGCGGTCGATGACGGCCTCGCGATCGCCGTCCGGGTAACCCCGCGCGGCGGTCGCGACGCACTCGCCGCCGGAACGCCCGAGCATTTCGCCGTGCGACTGGCGGCCGCACCCGTCGATGGCGCCGCGAACGCCGGGCTCGTCGCCCTCGTCGCCAAGACTTTCGGCGTACCCAAGCGCGCCGTAACGATAATCTCCGGCGAAACCTCCGCCTGAAGCGCCTGCACATCGTCGGTAACGTTGCTACGCTGGCGGAAATCGCCGCCGGTCTTTAAGGACCGCGGGCATGAGCGCGACCATCATCGACGGCAAGGCCTTCGCCGCCGGCCTCCGGGCCCGTATCGCAGACGGCGTCACCGCCTTCAGGGCACAGGCGGGCCGCGCGCCCGGCTTGGCCGTGGTGCTGGTCGGCGAGGATCCCGCCTCGAACGTCTATGTCCGGTCGAAGGGCAAGGCGACGCGCGAAGCCGGGATGGAGAGCATCGAGCACCGGCTCCCCGCCGACGTCCCCGCCGAAGACCTGCTCGCGCTGGTCGCGACGCTGAACGCCGATCCGACGATCGACGGCATCCTCGTCCAGCTGCCCCTGCCGAAACATATCGACGAGCAGGGGGTCATCGCCGCGATCGACCCCGACAAGGACGTCGACGGCTTCCACCCGATCAACGCCGGCCGCCTCGCGACCGGTCTGCCCAGCTTCGTCCCCTGCACGCCGCTCGGCTGCGTCATGCTGCTGAAGAGCGTGCTGCCGAGCCTCAGCGGGCTCGAGGCGGTCGTCGTCGGCCGCTCGAACATCGTCGGCAAGCCGATGGCGCAACTGCTGCTCCGCGAAAGCTGCACCGTCACAATCGTCCATAGCCGCACCAAGGATGTCCCCGCGCATATCCGCCGCGCCGACATCGTCGTCGCCGCGGTCGGCATCCCGCAGATGATCGAGGGCGACTGGCTCAAGCCCGGCGCGACCGTTATCGACGTCGGCATCAACCGCACCGACTCGGGCCTCGTCGGCGATGTCGATTTCGCCAGTGCGGTCGACATCGCGGGCGCGATCACGCCGGTACCGGGCGGCGTCGGGCCGATGACGATCGCGTGCCTGCTCCGCAATACGCTGGTCTCCGCAGGCCGCCGCGAAGGCATTACGATCGACGAGGCCGCACTGTGATCGAACTCTACATCTCGTCGCTGATCACGTTCTTCGTGGTCATCGATCCGCCGGGCTGCGCGCCGATCTATGCCGGTCTGTCGGCGAGCGCCTCGTCCCTCCAGAAGCGGGCGATGGCGATCCGCGCGGTCGGCGTGTCCGCGCTGATCCTGTTCGTGTTCGCATTGTTCGGCGAGGCGTTGCTCAAGGGCCTCGGCATCAGTCTCGCCAGCTTCCGCATCGCCGGCGGCATCATGCTGTTCCTGATCGCGCTCGAAATGGTGTTCGAAAAGCGTACCGAGCGCCGCGAGGACCGCGCCGCCAAGGTCGCGAACGATCCCGAGGTCGAGGACGTCTCGATCTTCCCGATGGCGATGCCGATGATCGCGGGCCCCGGCTCGATCGCGTCGGTGATGCTGTTGATGAGCCGCAACAGCGGGATCGAGCGCTCACTGGTCGTGCTCGGGGCGATGGTGACGATCCTGCTGCTGACCTTGGTCGCACTGCTCGCGGCAGGCCCGATCATGCGGATCCTTGGCGCGAAGATCGAGGCGGTGATCACGCGGTTGCTCGGCGTGCTGCTAGCGGCGCTCGCGGTGCAGTTCGTACTCGACGGCCTGTCGGTGGTGCTGCACTGATTCGTCATCCTGGGCTCGACCCAGGATCCAAAGCCAAGAGCGGTATCGCCAATGGCTCTGGATCCTGACTTTCGTCAGGATGACGGGCTAAGGTCAATCCACCTTGAACAATCGCAACGGCGACTTCGCCGGCAGCGGCAGAGGCGTCAGCCACCCCGGCACCTCATTCTTCGCCATCTGCGCGTAAAACCCCTTCGGGCTGCGCGCCTTGTAGTTGGTCGATTCCGCCGCGTTCGGGCACAGCAGTAGCATCGTCGCGCCGTGCCGCTTGATGATCGCATGCGCCTGGTCCGGCGTCCCCCGAACGCGTGCTGCACATCTAGGATAGCATCGCCGTTGCGGTGATACGGCCCCGCGATCGCGTCGTGATGCGTGATCGTAATCAACCGCGGCCCCATGTCGACGAAGGTGAACACCGTCTGCGCGGGATATTTGTCCAGCGCGAGCAGCACGGTCGTCCGCAGGCAGTTGCCCGTCGCCGAATTGACGCGCTTTTCATACGGCTTCGGTCGGTCGATCGGCAGGTATTTGATCACCATCCCGGCGAACAAGCCCGACACGATCAGGAAAGCACCGACCGTGCCGATCACCCGGACCGCCACCGATCGATTCCCGAGCAGCCGCGGCAGGATCAGCCACCCGAGCGCGGTCGCCCCCGGAATCGCCAGCAACTGCGCCGCCGGCCCGGCGCGGACCTGCCACAGCAACATCGCGCACGCGAACGCGGTGAACAGCGCGACCGCTGCCCAGCCGACGGCCCGGTCGTCGCGACGCGCCCGCCAGGCCGCAAGGATCGCCCCGATCAGCCCGATGATCGGCAGCGTCGCCAATGCGAACCCGACCCGGAAACTATGCTTGTAGATCGGCTTGGCCTCGCGGACATTGTCCAGCCAGTTACGTTGCAGCTCGGGCGAGATCCCCTCGGGCCGCCCCAGGCACTGCGGAAACACCACCGCAAAACCCGCAACGATCGCCGCCCCCGCAACAACCGCCAGAGCCAGCCGAGCCCCCGCGACGCCGGCCCGAAACGCGCGAGCAAAAACAGCAACATTCCCGCCGCGATCATCACGCTCAACCACACGGGCGTCAGCGCATCGCACCGCATCGCCTGATTGGCATTCGACGCGAACAATGCGAACCCCAGCGTGCTGCCTCCACCGAGCGTCAGCGCATAGATCGACAGCCGCTCCGCCTCCGACCGGTCCCACACCCAGCGCAAGGCGATGATCGCCCCCGCCATTGCGGCATACGGCAACAGCTCGAGCCCGATCGACAGCGACACTGCGCTCGCAAGTCCAACCATCGCGCCACCGCGACGTCCGTTCGCATCGCACAGCCCGGCGACCGTCAGGCTCAGCATGGCGAGCTGCCAGCCGTGATGATCGATCCGCTCGGGCATGAACATCAGCATCGTGGCCGTAGCACCGACCATAATCACGACCGCCAAAGGCCACGCATAAGGGCTGATCAGCCGCCGCACGGTCGCGCCGATCCCCAGCATCGCGATCGACAGGGGCAGCAACGGCGCGATCCCGCACGCGAGCCGTTCCGCCCAGCTGTTGCCCACGAACAGGCGGAAGAACAGGATCAGCCCCGCGATCGGCAGGTCGACGATCCGGCTCCAGTGGATGTCGAACCCGACCGGCGGGTTCAGCCGATAGTTGCGCAGATCGTACCAGCCCTGGCCGTCGAGCAGCGCGCGGACCTGCATCAGGCGCATGTTGTCGTCGGTATCGCCGAGCGACAGCCAGCGGATCTGCCCCCAGCGATCGAACATCGACCACGCCGCCACCGCCACCCACGCGAGCAGCGTCAGCGCGATCCAATGCCGATCGAGTTCGTCCAGCAACGTCCGCCGCTGAAGTGGTGCCTGATCCAAAACGCTTTCCTCCAGCCCGCACGCACTCTAGATGCGCGGGCGTATCTCAAGCGTCGCTCTATCGCGGTGCCCGTAAAGAACAAGGCACCGGCGCGATCGCCGGAGGGTAAAGAACAAGGCGGGCATGCAGGCGATTTGGCGACAGATGGAGCAGATGCGGGCGAGCGGCGTGCTCGGCCAGCTCGTGCGCTTCGGCATCGCCGGCGGGATCTCCAGCGTCGTCTATTCGCTCGTCTACCTGCCGCTGACCGCTTATGTCTTTCCGCCCCGCCAGGCGGTGGCGGCGGTGCCGTTCGCGTTTGCCGTCGCGGTGGTGGTAGGCTTCTTCCTGCACAGCCGCTGGAGCTTCAAGGGCCATGCCAAGGAACCGGGGGCAGGGCGGCATTTCAAGTTTGTGATCGTCCAGGCCGCGGGGCTGAGTCTCAACGCGGTCATCACCTGGATCGGCACCGCGCTGCTTCATCTGCACCCGTGGATCCCGCTGATTCCCGCCGTTCTTCTTGCCGCTATCCTGAGCTTCGTGCTCAACCGTCTTTGGGTTTTCAACTGACATGAATTCCAACCGCAGGGCCGACAAGTAATGGACCGCATCGTCTACGACCGGATGGCCGCCCACGATTCCACGCATTGGTGGTACCGCGCCCGCCGCGATATCCTCGCGGATTACCTGACCCGCTACGGCGCACTGCCGAAGAATGCGAAGATCCTTGAGATTGGCTGCGGCACCGGCCACAACCTGCCGATGCTGGCGGAGTTCGGCGAGATCGACGCGATCGAGATCGATCCGGCGGCACGCGAGATCGCCAGCGAACGGCTGGGGAAGCCCGTCGGCGCGGCGCCTTTGCCCGAACTCCCCGGCGTGCCGCGGAAACATTACGACCTGATCGCGGTCCTCGACGTGGTCGAGCATATCGAGGACGACGTCGCCGCATTGAAGGCAATGGCGGATTGCCTCGCGCCCGGTGGCAAGATCCTGATCGCGGTGCCTGCGCATGCGTGGCTGTGGAGCGCGCACGACGTCGTGAATCACCATCACCGGCGCTATTCGAAGGCGACGCTGAAGTCGGCGATCGAGACCGCGGGTCTGAAGCCGGAGAAGCTCGGTTACTTCAACTCGCTGCTGTTCCCGCTGGCGGCGGCGGCGCGGATCGCAGGCCGGATGACCGGGCGCGACGACAGCGACGATTCACCCCCGCCGAAGCTGGTAAATGCGCTGTTCGAGAAGATCTTCCGGCTCGAGCGGCATCTGGTCGGCCGCATGCCGATGACGCCGGGTGTCTCGATCGTGACGCTCGCGGTGCCGCGGTAACGCTCCTCGATCCTCCCCTTGCAGGGGAGGTGTCGCGTAGCGACGGAGGGGTGACGCCCTATCGAGAGTAGGTCACCCCTCCGTCAGCGCTTCGCGCTGCCACCTCCCCTGCAAGGGGAGGATTGGCGGTAAATCCGGTGCGGCGGGGGTGAAGGACACCCGCGCTGGATTTCTTAGGGAAGCATCACCCCGGCGAAAGCCGGGGCCCAATTGGGGGACGTGGCCAACTGAGGTCCGCGCTTCGTTACTGCGACCTTTCCAACTGAGCCCGGCCTCCGCCGAGGTGGTGTGAGGATCAGTCGAGACGACCCGGAAGGGAGCCGTCAGGCAGCCGCACCACGTCCACCGGCTCCGCCCGAAACCCCAACGTCGCCTTACCCTGGATCGGCCCGGCCACATCCGCGACAATATACAACGGCCGTCGCTTCGACTCGACGTACAACCGCCCGAGATATTCGCCGATCATCCCCAGCACGAACATCTGCACCGCGCCTAGGAACACCGTGACGAGCATCGTCGAGGTCCAGCCCTGCACCGCGCTGCCCGACAGCCAGCCGATCGCGATATACACGAACAGCAGCAACGAAACGCCGGTCAGCGCGAGCCCCGCATGGCTGGCGAACCGCAGCGGCGCGGTCGAGAAGCCGGTAACGGCGTCGAACGCCAGCCGGATCATCTTCGCGAGCGGGTAGTTCGTCTCGCCCGCCAGCCGCTCGGCGCGGTCATAGGGGAACGGCACCTGGCGGAAGCCGATCCAGGCGACCATGCCGCGGATGAAGCGAGCCTGTTCCGGGAGCGACAGGAACGCGTCGAGCGCACGCCGGCTCATCAACCGGAAGTCACCGGTATCGAGCGGGATCGGCGTGTCGGTCATCCGCGTCAGCATCCGGTAGAACGCGGCGGCGGTCGCCTTCTTGAACACCGTCTCGCCGGCGCGCTGGCGGCGCACCGCATACACCACGTCGGCCTGACTCGCCGCCATCGCCGCGCGCATGTCGGACAGCAGCTCCGGCGGGTCCTGAAGATCTGCGTCGATGATCAGGATCTGCTCGCCTGCGCACAGATCGAGCCCCGCGGTCAGCGCCAACTGGTGGCCGTGGTTGCGCGAGAGGTTGATAGCCACCAGCCTCGGGTCGGCGGCGGCAAGACGCTGCATTACGCCCCAACTGTCGTCGCGCGAGCCGTCGTTGATCAGTACGATCTCGTAATCGTCGCCGACCGCGACTTTCGCCGCCCCGGAAATGCGTGCGTGCAGGACGTCGAGGCACGCTGCCTCGTTATAGCAGGGGACGACGATTGAAAGGGCCGGGATCGAAAGGGCTGGACGGTTCATCGCCCCCGTCTAGCGCCCGCCGCGCCCGCCGTCATCGTCGGATGTTTCTACACCCGCTCCACGGTATGCACGGCATCCGCTGCACGCAGCCCCGCCATCAGCCGCATCAACTGCTGCACGTCGTGCACCTCGACGTCGATCTCGTTGGTGTGGAAGCTCTTGTCACGCGTATCGAGCCGCAGGTTGATGATGTTCGCCTTGTGCCCGCCGATGATCGTCGAGACGATGCCGAGCGAGCCCGGCTCGTTCTTCACCATCACCGATATCCGCGCGACGGCGCCCTCGGTCTCGTCGCCCCACGCGACATCCACCCAGTCGGTCTCGTTCTCCGAGCGCTCGGCGAGTTCGGCGAGCACCTTGCAGTCGATCGCATGCACCTCGATCCCCGCATCAGGCCGACGCAATCCGACGATCCGGTCGCCTGGCACCGGGTGGCAGCACGTGGCGAGGTCGTAGGCGACACCGGGAGTCAGCCCCTTGATCGAGATCGCGCTCGATTGCGGCGCCAGCGCATGCGTCACGTCCGCACCCGCCGAGCCCGGCATCAACGCCTCCATCACCGCCGCATCGGACAGGGTGCGCCGCGCAATCGCGACCATCAGCGACGATTCATCGGGCAGCTTCAGCCGCTTCAATGCGTGGCTGAGTGCGTCGGTGCCGATCTGCGCGGGCAGGCGGGTGACGATATCCTCGTACAAGGTCTGGCCGAGCGCGGTCTGCTCGACGCGCTCCTTCTGACGCAGATGCCGGCGGATCGCGGCGAGCGCCTTGCCTGTCGTCGCGACGTTCAGCCATTGCGGCTGCGGTGACTGGCCCTTCGAGCGCAGGATCTGCACCTGGTCGCCATTTTCGATCACCGTCGACAGCGGCACGACGCGGCCGTTCACCTTCGCGCCGACCGCCTGGTCGCCGAGATCGGTGTGCACAGCATAGGCGAAGTCGATCGAGGTCGCGCCCTTGGGAAGCTGGATCAGCTCGCCTTTCGGCGTGAACGCGAAGATGCGATCGGTGTACATCGCCATCCGCGTGTGTTCGAGCAGCTCTTCGGGGCTTTCGGCGGTATCGAGGATTTCGACGAGATCGCGAATCCAGCTGACCTGCCGGTCGCTGCCGTTGATCTGCTGCTTGTACGCCCAGTGCGCCGCCAGCCCGAACTCGGCCTGTGCGTGCATATCGGGCGTGCGGATCTGGATCTCGATCCGTGCGCTGTCGGCATGGATCACCGAGGTATGCAGCGAACGATAGCCGTTGCGCTTGGGCGTCGAGATGTAATCCTTGAACCGCCCCGGCACCATCGGCCAGCGCTGATGGATGATCCCGAGCGCGCGATAGCAATCCTCCTCGGTCGGCACGATCGCGCGGAACGCCATCACGTCGGAGAGTTGCTCGAAGCTGATGTGTCGCTCCGACATTTTCCGGAAGATCGAATAGGGATGCTTCTCGCGCCCCGATATCTCCGCCTCGACGCCGGCGCGGGACAGCACCAGCTTCAGGCCGGAGGCGATCTTGGCGATGCGGTCGCCGTCGCCCTTTTTCAGCTGTTCGAGGCGGCGGTTGATCGATTCGGAGGCTTCGGGCTCGAGCTGTTCGAACGCCAGCGACTGCATCTCGCGCATGAACTCGTACATGCCGATCCGCTCGGCGAGCGGCGCGTAGATGTCCATCGTCTCCTTGGCGATGCGACGGCGCTTCTCGGGCTTGGCGATGTGGTGCAGTGTCCGCATGTTGTGCAGGCGGTCGGCGAGCTTCACCAGCAGCACGCGGATGTCGTCGGACATCGCGAGCAGGAATTTTCGCAGATTTTCCGCGGCGCGTTCGTTCTCGGTCTGCGCCTCGATCTTGCTGAGCTTGGTGACGCCATCGACTAGCCGCGCGACCGAGGGGCCGAACAGCCGCTCGATCTCTTCGGGCGTCGCGACGGTATCCTCGATCGTATCGTGCAGGATCGCGGTGGCGATCGTCTCGGCATCGAGGTGCAGGTCGGTGAGGATGCCCGCCACCTCGATCGGGTGGCTGAAATACGGATCGCCGCTCGCGCGCTTCTGGCTCCCGTGCGCCTGCATCGAGAAGACATAGGCACGGTTCAGCAGCGCCTCGTCGGCGTCGGGATCGTAGTCGAGGACGCGATCGACCAGTTCATATTGGCGCAGCACCCGCCATAGATGGGGCCGGGCGGGGACTTTTGGCAACAAAAAGCGTCGCATCACTGTGATCTAGTGGGTGCATCCACGGAGGGCGTCAGCCATTCGCTGGCTCGGCGGCATATAACGCAGGATAACCGGGGCGTTTCGCTTCGGCGGCTTATGCGGTACGCTCGCCCGCGGACGAGGATGACGTGATGGGCAAATTGCGCGAACCATTGCTGGAATGCAGCCTGCCCGCCGCGCTGGAGGCGATGGGCGAGCGCTGGTCGTTCCTGATCCTGCGCGCGGCGTTCAACGGCCTGCATCATTTCGAGGAGTTCCAGTCGGAACTGGGGATCGCGCGCAATATCCTCGCGAACCGGCTGGCGCGGCTGGTCGAGCACGGGATCCTGGCGCGGCAACCTATTCCGGAGGACCGGCGCAAGATCGCGTACGGTCTGACCGACAAGGGTTTCGCGCTGCTACCGACGATGATCGCGCTCAGGCAATGGGGCGAGCGGTGGGAGACGTGCGTGCCGGCGTTCCCGATTTTGGTCGACGCGCGCGATCGACGGCCTTTGCAGCCGGTCTCGGTGCGGGCGCATGACGGGCGCGTGCTGGGGAAGGGGATCTGATCTGGGCGCTGCCTGGGGAAATTGCCGAGGATGGTTTGGCGGCTGAGGCGGCGGAGTAATTTTCTACTGCTCCCCTCCCTGGAAGGGAGGGGCTGGGAGTGGGTCGGCTTGGGGCTGGTGCGGCGCTCGCCCAACGGGCCGACCCACCTCTACCCCTCCCTTTCAGGGAGGGGGGACCGTTGTGTTAGTGGCTTTGTAGCGACTTCAGCAGCGTTCGGATCGTGTCGGGCAGGGGCACGGGGCGGCCTGTTTCCAGATCGACGTGGACGCTGACCATACTGATCACCGTGTGCAACTCACCCGTCTCCGCATGCGCCAGTTCGAAGCGCTTCGTCAGGCTCGTCGTGCCGAGCTTCTCGATCCGCACGAACGCCTCCACCGTATCGCCGAGGCGGAACGGCTTGAGGTAGTCGATCTCGGTCCGGCGGACGTTGAACTCGGTGGTCGGCCAGACCTCCGGCAGCGCCTCGGCAATCCCGGTCCATTCCCAGAACTCGGTGACCGCGACGTCGGCATATTCGAGATAGCGCGAGTTGAAGACGATGCGCTGGCCGTCGATCTCGGCATAGCGCACGCGGAACTTGGTCGAGAAGGCGAAGCCGGGCCGCATGTCAGAAGACCAGGCGGACGCCGACGATCGCGAGCACGGTCGCGAGCACCGGGACCAGCACGCGGTCCGAGACGCGCGTCGCGATCAGGCTGCCGACGATGATGCCGGGGATCGAGCCGATCAGCAGCGACACGAGCAGGTCGACGTCGACCGAGCCCAGAATCCAGTGGCCGATCCCGCCGAGCAGCGTCAGCGGCACCGCATGCGCGATGTCCGAGCCGACCAGCCGGTTGATCGGCAGCGTCGGGTACAGGATCAGGAGGGCGGTCATGCCCAGCGCGCCGGCGCCGACCGAGGTCAGCGAGACGAGTACGCCGAGCACCGCGCCGAGCAGGATCGTCAGCATCGCCTGGCGCTCGCCGCCGACGGTACCCACGCGAGGGGTCAGCCACGTCACGATCTTGCCGCGGAAGAAGGTCGCGACCGCCGACAGGATCAGCGTGATGCCGAGCACTACGGTGATCGCGTGGCCGGTATCGGACGACTTCTCGCCGAGATGGTTGAGCACCAGCAACGTCGCGATCGCCGCGGGGACGCTGCCGGTCGCGAGCCGCCGCACCACGCGCCAGTCGACCGTGCCGCGCCAGCCATGCACCGTCGTCCCGACCGTCTTGGTCGCCGAGGCGTAGAGCAGGTCGGTACCGACCGCGGTGGCGGGGTGGAAGCCGAAGACGAGCACCAGTAGCGGCGTCATCAGCGACCCGCCGCCGACACCCGTCAGCCCGACGATAAGGCCGACGAGCACGCCGGCCACCGAATATAACGGATTGATATCCACGCTGGTGAAGGTCAGCCGGCGCCGCGCGCGGGCGTGTTGACGCCCATCGACTGGAGGTATTTCTTCACGTTGCGCGCCGCCTGGCGGAGCCGCTGTTCGTTCTCGACCATCGCGATCCTCACATAGCCCTCGCCGTTTTCGCCGTAGCCCACCCCTGGGGCGACCGCGACGTGCGCGTGAGTCAGCAATTGTTTGGTGAACTCAAGGCTACCTAAATGCGCGAGGGCGGGCGGCAAAGGCGCCCAGGCGAACATGCTCGCGCGAGGGGACGGGATATCCCAGCCGGCGCGGCCGAAGCTCTCGACCAAGACGTCGCGGCGCTTGTGGTACAGTTGCCGGTTGCGCTCGACGATGTCCTGCGGGCCGTTGAGCGCGGCGCAGGCGGCGGCCTGGATCGGCGTGAACGCGCCGTAATCGAGGTAAGACTTCACCCGCGTCATCGCCGCGATCAGCGTCTTGTTGCCGACCCCGAAGCCCATCCGCCAGCCAGCCATCGAATAGGTCTTGCTGAGCGAGGTGAACTCGATCGCGACGTCCTTCGCGCCCGGCACCTGGAGGATCGACGGGGTCGGCTTGCCATCGAAATACAGCTCCGAATAGGCGAGGTCGGAGATCACCCACAGCTTGTGCTTCTTCGCGAACGCGACGACGCGTTCGTAGAAGGCGAGGTCGACGACTTCGGCGGTCGGGTTCGACGGATAGCCCATCACCAGCACCGACGGCGCGGGGACGGTGAACGCCATCGCGCGCTCGAGGCTCTCGAAATACGCCTCGCCGGGGGTGGTCGGCACCGCGCGGATCGTCGCACCGGCGATGATGAAGCCGAACGTGTGGATCGGATAGGACGGGTTGGGCGCGAGCACGACATCGCCCGGCGCGGTGATCGCGGTGGCGAGGCTGGCAAGGCCTTCCTTCGAGCCCATCGTGACGACGACCTCGGTCTCGGGATCGACGTCGACGCCGAACCGGCGGCCGTAGTAGTTCGCTTGCGCCTTGCGCAGACCGGGAATGCCCTTCGACTGCGAATAGCCGTGGGCGCTGGGTTTGCGCGCGACTTCGACGAGCTTTTCGATGACGTGCTCGGGCGGCGGCAGGTCGGGATTGCCCATGCCGAGATCGATGATGTCCTCCCCGCCCGCGCGCGCCGCCGCCCGCATCGCGTTCACTTCGGCGATGACGTAGGGGGCAAGCGTTTGATGCGGTAGAAGTCTTCGGACATGATCAGCCTCAAGCTGGAGGAGCGGGTTCTGTACCGCAGGTGAGGGGAGGCGTCATCCGCCTCATTCGTCGCGCCTGCGAAAGCTGGGGTATCCGGTCAATCCTCCCCCGCTAGGGGAGGTGGCACCGAAGGTGACGGAGGGGAGGCACACGAAACCTCTGTTCCGTGTCCTCCCCTCCGTCTGGCAAGGGCCAGCCACCTCTTCCTGGCGGGGGAGGGGCGTCAGGTAGTGGCGATGCAGCCACGCTTCCGCTCGACCTACACCTGCGTTAAGCTCCAGGAAAATCAGAGGATGCCATGGCCGATACTCCTTCCGCGCCGAGCCTGCCCGATCTCCAGCATTGGACCTGGGTGATGGGCCGTGCGCAGCAGATGATGATGGAGCAGGGGCTCGCCGCGATGCAGCCGCCGGCCGAGACGATTCCGGTCATTCCCGGCTTCACCGACCCCGCGACGCTGGAACGCGCGCGCGATTTCTGGACCGAGAGCCTGACGCTGTGGCAGCGGTTTCTCGATCCGGCCAAGGCGCCCGAGCCCGCCCCCGTAACTGACAAGCGCTTCAAGGCGCCGCAGTGGCGCGAACCCGTGTTCGACCTGATCCGGCAGAGCTATCAGCTGATCGGCGATCACATGCTGCGCGGCGTCGAGGCGGTCGACGGGCTCGACCTTCGCCAAAGGAGCAGTTGCGGTTCGCAACCAAGGGGTTCGTCGATGCGATGAGCCCGACCAATTTCGCGCTGACCAACCCGCAGGTGATCGAGAAGACGATCGAAACGCGCGGCGAGAATCTGCTCAAGGGTCTGCAGAACATGATGGCGGATCTTGCCCGCGGTCAGGTGACACATACCCCCGACGGTGCGTTCGAACTGGGCCGCAACCTGGCGATGACACCGGGCAAGGTGATCAAGCGCACGCCGCTCTACGAGCTGATCCAATACAGCCCGACCACCGACAAGGTGCTGGCGACGCCGCTCGTGATTTTCCCGCCGTGGATCAACCGGTTCTACATTCTCGACCTGACGCCGGAGAAGAGCTTCATCCGCTGGGCGGTCGAGCAGGGCATCACGGTGTTCATGGTGTCCTGGAAATCCGCCGACGCGAGCATGAAGGATGTCGTCTGGGACGATTATGTCGGCGCGCAGGTCGATGCGATCGACACCGTCCGCGACGCGCTCGACGTGCCGGCGGTGCATACGATCGGCTATTGCGTGGCGGGAACGACGCTGGCCGCGACACTCGCGCTGCTGACCGCACGCGGGCAGGCGGAAAAGGTGGCGAGCGCGACGTTTTTCACAGCCCAGGTCGATTTCGCACAGGCGGGCGAGTTGCAGCATTTCATCGACGACGAGCAGCTTAAGATGGTCGCATCGCTGTCGCCCGAGGGGGTCCTCGACGGGCGCTATATGGCGACGACGTTCAACCTGTTGCGCGGGCGCGACCTGATCTGGAACTACGTCACGCAGAACTACCTGCTGGGGCAGGATTACGTGCCGTTCGACCTGCTCCACTGGAACGGCGACACGACCAACCTGCCGGCGAAATGGCATTTGAGCTATCTGACCGACCTATACCGCGACAATCTGCTGGTAAAGCCGGGCGCGCTCAGTGTGGACGGGACGCCGCTCGATCTCACCAAGGTCAAGACGCCGAGCTATGTCCAGGCGGGGCGCGAGGATCATATCGCGCCGGCGGAAAGCGTCTGGAAGCTGACGCAGCTGTTCGCCGGACCGTTGAAGTTCGTGCTGGCCGGATCGGGGCACATCGCCGGGGTCGTGAATCCTCCAGCCGCGGGGAAGTATCAGTTTTGGACCAATTCCTCCGCGCATACGACGCTGGACGACTTCGTCGCGGGGGCGACGGAGACCAAGGAAGCTGGTGGCCCGACTGGATCGAGTGGTTGCGCGCCGTGGATCCTAAAACCGTTTCCGCGGAAGGGGTTAGGCAGCCCGGCGCGGGGGCGCTTGCGGCACTTGGCGATGCCCCTGGCGATTATGTCAAAACCCGATAGCGCTACCTTCCGTTAACGTCATGGTGCACTGCACAATTTAATTGTGCAGTGCCACGAATCGTGTACAAAGACCGCGACATAACTCCGAAGAGAGTGCGTGGATGGTGGATATCGTGAAACGGACGGCCAAGGCCGGTTCGAAGCTTGCCGCCGCCGCGAAACCGGTGGCTGCCGTAAAGGCCGCGACCGCCAAAGCCTCCGCCCGGACTGTCGCCAAGCCGGCGAAACCGGCACCTGAGCCGATCGCCAAGACGTCGGCACCTCAACCTCTCGCGGCTGCTTTTGTATCGCCGCACCCGGACATTCCCGCCCCGATTCCGGCCACCGCGCCGACGGGGACCCCAGCTAGCGAAACAAAGGACGCCACGATGGACACGATCCAGAGCATCACCGAGAAGACCAAGGCCCTGTTCACGGGTGCGAACACCGCCGAGTATACCGAGCAGGCTAAGGGCGCGATGGAGAAGTCGGCGAAGATGGCGGAAGATTTCGTCGCATTCGGCAAGGGCAACATCGAGGCGCTGGTCGAATCGTCGAAGATCGCCGCGAAGAACGTCGAGGCGCTCGGGCAGGAAGCCGCCGAGTACGCCAAGACCTCGTTCGAGAGCGCGACCGAAGCCGCCAAGACGCTCGCCGCCGCCAAGTCGCCGACCGAGTTCATGAAGCTCCAGGGCGATTACGCGCGCACGGCGTTCGACACGATGATCGCCGAGGGTTCGCGCTCGACTGAGCGGATGCTGAAGATGTTCGGCGAGTTCGCGCAGCCGATCTCGAACCGCGTTGCGGTCGCGACCGACAAGATGAAGGTCTCGTCGTAAGTCGATTGCGCGCCGCCTTCGGGTAGTGCGATACGAAAGGGGCGGCCGTCATGCGACGGTCGCCCCTTTTCGTTTGTGGATTTTGTGCGACGTGTCCGGGCGCCCCCTTGCCCTTGCCCCCGGCATGCCATATTTTGGCAGCATGGTGTTGACCCCCGAATTGAAGCTGGCCGCGATGATGGCCGAGCGCCGCGACGATGGTGGCGAGGATGGCAATGACGGCACTGGCGCCGGCGTTGCGACCAAGACGCGCGCGAAGACCAAACAGCCGACGCCGTACCGTGTGCTGATGCTCAACGACGATTACACGCCAATGGAATTCGTCGTGCTGTGCCTCCAGCGCTTCTTCCGGATGGACATGGAGGCGGCGACTCGCGTGATGCTCCATGTGCATCAGAAGGGCGTCGGGGTCTGCGGTACGTTCAGCTACGAGGTGGCCGAGACCAAGGTGTCGCAGGTCATGGATTTCGCCCGCCAGAACCAGCATCCGCTGCAGTGCACGCTCGAGAAGGCGTGAGCCTGACGCTCTGAGATGATCCGTCACTTCTTCTGATCCTCCCCGCCAGGGGAGGTGGCTAGCCCTTGCCAGACGGTGGGGGCGGATACGGAGCGAGGGTTGGCGCATACCTCCCCTCCGTCACCTTCGGTGCCACCTCCCCTGGCGGGGGAGGATCGAGAGTCTACCGGGCGGGTGGCAACCAGCGCAGGTCGAGACCGTCGAACCGGTCGATGTAATTCGCCGCCTGCGCCAATTGCACCTCGTTGAGCAGAGTCACCCGGCCCGCCTCGCGCCGGATCAGGCCGTCCTCTTCCAGTTGCCGCAGCATCCGGTTGACGTGCACCGCGGTGAGCCCGGTGGCGTCGCCGATCTCCTCCTGGGTCAACCCGAGCGTGAAGCTGTTGCCGAGCGCTTGGTCGCGCAGCCGCATCCGGTTGCGCATCTCGATCAGCAGCGCCGCGATCCGCGCCTTCGCCGAGGTGCGGCCGAGCGCGGCGAGCCGGTCGGTCAGCGCCACCTTCTCCATCTGGTTCATCACCATGATGATCGCCGACAGCCGCGGATGATCGGTGACCAGTGCGGTCATCGCCGCGCGATCGAACGGGCACACCGTGCAATCGGTCAGCGCGACCACCGTTTCGGGCGAGTCACGATAGACGAGCGCGGACACCGCCAGCATGTCGCCGGCATAGAGGAAGCGGAGGATCTGGCGGCTGCCGTCGTCGAGCAGCACATAGCTCATCGCCATGCCGCGCTGGAGGATGAAGAGTTCGGACTGCGGATCGTTCTCCCGCAGCAGGATCGCACCACGACGCAGTTCGCGCGGGCGCTCCTCAAACCGCGCTAGCGCAGCCGCTTCGTTCATCGACAGGTCGATGAGATCGCCGACGCGGTCGGCGAAGCAGCTGTCCGGCACTCTGAAATGGTCCCCCATGTTGGTGGAGACACAGAGCAAAGCTATGATTCCCGCGCATTAAAGTCGATCAAGCGCGGGCATTAGCGCGACCCGGACTTTGGCTCTCTCGTCGCCTCCCGGCATGTCGCGGCGTGCGGGCCCTTGCGCGGACCGCCAGCCGCGATAGACACCCGGGATGGACCGTATTCTCATTCGTGGCGGCAATCGCCTGTCCGGGCGCCTGCCCATTTCCGGTGCGAAGAACGCCGCGCTCACGCTGATGCCGTGCGCGTTGCTGACCGAAGAACCGCTGACGCTGCGCAACCTGCCGCGGCTGGCGGACGTCGACGGCTTCGGCCATCTGCTCAACCAGCTTGGCGCGTCGACCGCGATCCAGGGGACGCGGCCCGAGGATTTCGGCCGGGTGATGACGATCCGCGCGGGTAACCTCACCTCGACCGAGGCGCCGTACGACATCGTGCGGAAGATGCGCGCGTCGATCCTGGTGCTCGGGCCGTTGCTTGGGCGTGGCGGCGAGGCGACGGTGTCGCTGCCGGGCGGCTGCGCGATCGGCAACCGGCCGATCGATCTCCACCTGCGCGCGCTCGAGGCGATCGGTGCCGAGCTCGAGATGGCGGCGGGCTATGTGAAGGCGATCGCGCCGGGTGGTCGCCTCCGGGCGGACGCTTCCGCTTCCCGATCGTGTCGGTGGGCGCGACCGAGAACGTCGTGATGGCCGCGGTGCTCGCTAAGGGCACGTCGGTGATCGAGAACGCCGCGCGCGAACCCGAGATCGTCGACCTGTGCAACTGCCTGGTCGCGATGGGTGCGTCGATCGACGGGATCGGCACCGAAACGCTGACGATCGAGGGCCGCGACCGGCTGCACGGCGCGACCTATGCGGTGATGCCCGACCGGATCGAGGCGGGCAGTTACGCGTGCGCGGCGGCGATCACGGGTGGCGACCTGGAGCTGGTCGGTGTGGCGATCCCGGACATGGGCGCGACGATCGATGCGCTGGTCGAGGCGGGCGTATCGGTAACGCCGACCAAGGACGGCGTGCGCGTCGCGTCCGACGGTCAGCTAAAGCCGCTGACGCTGTCGACCGCGCCCTACCCCGGGTTCGCGACCGACATGCAGGCGCAGTTCATGGCCATGCTGTGCAAGGCGGACGGCGCCAGCGTGCTGACCGAGACGATCTTCGAGAACCGCTACATGCACGTGCCGGAGCTGGCGCGGATGGGCGCGGATATCCAGGTTCGGGGGCGGACCGCGGTAGTGCGTGGCGTGGACAAGCTTGTGGGTGCGCCGGTGATGGCGACCGATCTACGGGCTTCGATGAGCTTGATCTTGGCGGGGCTTGCGGCGGATGGCGAGACGTCGGTGGGGCGGGTGTATCATCTCGACCGCGGATATGAGCGGTTGGAGGAGAAGCTGAGCGCGGTTGGGGCGGATATTGAGCGTGCCAGCGACGGGTGAGGGCTTGGTGTCGTAGCTTGGAGCCGGGTTTTAGCCCTCTCCCCTCCGGGGAGAGGGTTGGGTGAGGGGCTGTTCCGGGCGATGCACTGTTTGGCTGCCCCTCACCCCGACCCTCTCCCCGGAGGGGAGAGGGAGTAGGTTGGCAGGCATAGCGGTGGTTCGGTTTAAGCAGTGCGATCTTTGCTAGTTCCCCCGCGAAGGCGGGGGCCCAGGATCAAGCAGGACCGCCGTTGGTATTCCGGTAGACCTCTAGTCAGCGCCGCCGGCAAAGCCGCCGTCGGACGGGTTCGGTGAACCGACCCGCCGTCCGTGCCGGGCGCTGCCCGCCTCGCTTCGCTGGCGGGCAACGGCGCGGTTTTCCGCGCCTGCGCCCGTCAGTACATGTGCTGCCCGCCATTAATGCTCAGCGTAGACCCAGTAACGAACCCGCCCTCTTCCGAGCACAGAAACGCCACGCCGCGCGCGATCTCGGTCGCCTGACCAAGCCGCCCGACCGGGATCTTCGCGACGATCTTCTCCAGCACGTCGGCTGGCACCGCCGCCACCATATCCGTGTCGATATACCCCGGCGCGATCGCGTTCACCGTCACGCCGGCGCGCGCGCCCTCCTGCGCCAAGGCTTTCGTGAAGCCATGGATGCCGGACTTGGCCGCAGCGTAGTTCACCTGGCCGTATTGCCCGGCCTGGCCGTTGATCGAACCGATGTTGACGATCCGCCCCCATTTGCGCGTGCGCATGCCGGGGAAGACTGCTTTGGCCATGTTGAAACAACCGCCAAGATTGGTGTCCATCACCTCTTTCCAATCCTGGTAGGTCATCTTCAGGATCGTGCCGTCGCGGGTGATGCCGGCGTTGTTCACGACGATATCGACGTCGCCCAGATCGGCGGCGACCTGCGCGCAGCCGGCCTGGCACGCGTCGTAATCGGCGACGTCCCATTTATACGCCTTAATCCCGGTGCGCTCGGTGAATTCGCGGGCCCGGTCGTCGTTGCCGGCATAGGTTGCCGCTACGGTCAGGCCCATGTCCTGCAATGCGAGGCTGATCGCTTCGCCGATTCCGCGCGTACCACCGGTTACAATTGCGACGCGTGCCATCAGTCTCTCCTAGGTTCAGCCTTTTGCGGAAGGCTAACCAGCCCGCACCCATCCTTCAAGCTCGCGTGCCAAAATGCTGCGCAACATTTCCACGCCGACGGGGCTGTCGTTGAGGCAGGGGAGGTAGGCGAAATGCGTGCCGCCCGCTTCCTCGAAGCTCTCGCGGCCGCGGATCGACAGTTCCTCCAGCGTCTCGAGACAATCGGCGGAGAAGCCCGGCGCGAAGATCGCCACCTTGGTCTTGCCGGCCTTCGCCAGTTCGACAAGCGTCTCGTCGGTGGCCGGCCCCAGCCACTTCTGCGGGCCGAACCGCGACTGGAACGCGATCGTCAACGCGCGACCCATGCGCTCGCCGAGCAACCGCGCGGTCTTCTGGCAGTGGCAATGATACGGATCGCCCTGCTGCAACGTCCGCTTCGGCATCCCGTGGAAGCTGGCCACGATCGCGTCAGGGGTGAAATCGAGCGCGGCAAGGCCCTCCTCAGGGAGTCCTTCAATGCGTCGATATACAGCGTGTCGTCATAGTAAGGCGGGAGCGTCCGGATCGCCGGCTGCCAGCGCAACCCCGCGAGATGCTTGAACGCCTTGTCGTTTGCCGTCGCGGTCGTTGCTGCGCAATATTGCGGGTAGAGCGGCGCGAGCAGAATGCGTTCGCAGCCCGCCGCCTTCATCGCGGTCAATCGGTCCGCGATCGACGGATTGCCGTAGCGCATCGCCCAGTCGACCAGCACTTCCGGTCCGAACGAATCCTTCAGCGCCGCCGCCTGCAATCGGGTGATGGCGGCCAGCGGCGAGCCATCGTCGCGCCAGACCTGCGCATAGGCGTGCGCGGACTTTTTCGGGCGCGTGTTGAGGATGATGCCGCGCAATATCGGCTGCCACGCGATCTGCGGGATCTCGACGACGCGCAGATCGGACAGGAACTCGCCGAGATAGCGCTTTACCGATTTCGCATCGGGGCCATCGGGCGTGCCGAGGTTCATCAGCAGAACGCCGATCTTGGGGCGGGAAATCGGGGGTGATCGGGGGCAGGGTCATGGCGCTGGTCTTAAAGGCAAATTGCGGATGCGGAAGCCCGTTGACGCATAGAGTGCATTGGCGATCGCCGGGACGACCGCGGGGACGCCGAGTTCGCTGACGCCGCCGGGGCTTCGTCGCTGCGGATCAGCTCGACGGTGATGTCGGGCGTGTCGGCGAGGCGGGGCAGGGCGATCGTGCCGAACCCGCGTGCGTCGGCAAGGCCGCGGGTGAAACCGGTCGATGCTCCCAAGGCGGACGCCATGCCGAAGATCAGACCGCCCTCGATCTGCTGGCGGACGATGTCGGGGTTGATCTGGGCGCCGCAATCGACTGCGGCGACGAGGCGATCAACGACCGGGCGCTGGTTCGGGCCCATGTGCGCCTCGGCCATCACGGCGATGTAGCTGCCTCGGAATGTGTGGCACGCAATCCCCTGGCCGCTGCCGGCGACGCCGCCGTTCCAGCCGCCGAGCGCCGCCGCGGTCGACAGGCAGCGGGCGAGTCGTGGGTCGCCCTCGAGCATGCCGATGCGGAACGACATCGGTTCGGACTGGGCCGCGCGCGCGAGTTCGTCGAGGAAGCATTCGGTGAAGAACGCGGTGTATCCATGTGCGCCGCCGCGGAGGTGGCCGGTCGGGATGCCGATCTCGGCGGGGTGGTGGTCGATCGCATAGGCGGGGATGCGGTAGGCGGGCGTCGCGCCGGCCACGGCGTAGCGATCGCCCTTGGTGCCGATCATTGCGGCTTCGGTGGCTAGCCCCGGTATCATGCGGCGTGCCATTTCGGCGCCGGTGGCGGGGCGGCGATGGTCGCGCTCCAGCCCATGATCGCGCCGTTGGGGGCGAGGCGTGCGGCCATCTTCGCGACTGCCGGTGCGCGGTAGTGGTCGTTGAGCGAGTCCTCGCCGCGCGACCAGACGAGGCTGACCGGGCGGCGGAGTTTGAGCGCGAGGACGGCGGCTTGCTCGGCGACGTCGTGTTCGAGTGCTGCGCCGAACGATCCGCCGATCAGCATCGGGTGGACGACGACCGCCTCCTCGCTGAGGTTCGCTGCGCGCGCTGCTGCCGATCGTGCAAGACCGGGGGCTTGAGTCGCTAGCCAGAGTTCGAGGCGGCCATTCGAGAAGGAGGCGGTCGCGCTGCGGGTCTCGATCGCTGCGTGCAGGCCGATACCGGCGCGGTAGGTTGCGGTGACGAGCTTGGCGCCCTGGAACGTCGCGGCGACGTCTCCGGTCTCCGCCATCCGCATGCCGGGACGTGCGAGCGCGGCGTCCAGGGCTGCGTCGATCGACTCTGTGTCCGGGAGCAGGGCGTCGTTCTCGAACCGTGGCGCGAGCGCGTCGAGCGCCTTTGTGCGGCCCACCCTGTCGTCGCGACTGCGGCCACCCAGCGCGGGTTCTCGACGACCGAGAGCACCCCTCGGATGCGATCGGCAGCGGCGCGGTCGACTCTGGTCAGGCGACCGCCGACCGGACCCTGGCGGATCGCGGCGTGGACCATGTCGGCGAGGCGTACGTCCCCGGCGAAGTTGGCCGAGCCATCGACCTTCGAGGGCGTGTCGAGGCGGGGGACGGACTTGCCGACGAGCTTGCCCGCGCCCTGGATGCCGAGCGGGAGGGGGTCGGGGAGCGTGAACTTCGCGGCCTCCTCGGCGAGTTCGGCGAAGCGGATGCGCTTGGCTTGGTATGTGCAGAAGCCGGCCTCGACGGCGACTTGGGTCCAGTCGGCGTCCCAGCGCTTGGCCGCTGCCATGCAGAGCAGCGCGCGGGCGCCTGCACCGGCCTCGCGGCAGGCTTGCTCGAACATCCGGATCGAACTGGATCCGCCGGTCAGCATCGGCGGCTGCGCGGTGCCATCCGGGAGGCGGTCGAACAGGCCTTCGAACAGGTCGTGCGTGCCGATCGGGTTGGCGTAGAGCGGGTTCAGGGGGCGGGCTCGACGCCGATCGTGCGCCAGTCCGCGCCGAGCTCGTCCGCGACGATCTGGGGAGGGTAGTGCAGACGCCTTGGCCGTGTTCGACCTGTGGGACGGCGACGGTGACGTGGCCATCGGTGCCGATCTTGAGCCATGCGCCGAACGGGGTTTCGCCGGGGTTGGCGACGAGATTGGGGGCGTAGGTTCGGGGCCAGAGGCTCCAGACTACGACGAGGCCGACGCCCGCGCCTCCGCTAATGAGTAGGCCGCGCCTGTTGATCGTCATGCTGACCGCTCTAATCCTTCTCCCCCACGGGGAGAAGGTGGCGCGGCAGCGTCGGATAAGGGGAAGTGGGTCTTCGGGACCGTGCCGGGAGTCTCACTGCCCCTCACCCTTCCGTCGCCTAACGGCTCCTCCCTCCCTCTCCCCGGAGGGGCGAGGGAGAGCTTAGGCCATCGCTCTATACGTTGCCTTGAGCGAGACCTTGTCGATCTTCTCCGTCCCCAGCCTCGGCAGCGGCTGCTCCGAAATCCAGATCCGCTGCGGCACCTTGAACGCGGCGATG
The DNA here is from genome assembly GCF_979253035.1 of Sphingomonas sp. AC411. Lineage (NCBI taxonomy): Bacteria > Pseudomonadati > Pseudomonadota > Alphaproteobacteria > Sphingomonadales > Sphingomonadaceae > Sphingomonas > Sphingomonas sp. AC411. The sequence goes on from NZ_CEEDAQ010000001.1 coordinate 3,169,039, forward strand.
TGCTGGTGGAGGAACGCGGCCAAGTCGTCCGAGGTCAGTGTCTCGCCGTCCTGCGGCACGACCACCGCGCCCGGCACCTCGCCGAAGCGCTCGTCCGCAAGGCCGAACACCGCGGCCTCTGCGACTGCTGGATGCTCGTACAGCGCCGCCTCCACCTCCTGGCACGAGATGTTCTCGCCGCCGCGAATGATGATGTCCTTCTTGCGGTCGACGATGAACAGATAGCCGTCCTCGTCGAGGTAACCGATGTCGCCGGTGCGGAAATAGCCGTCCGCGGTGAACGCCGCGGCGGTCGCGTCGGGGCGGTTCCAATATTCCTTGAAGTTGCAGATCGAGCGGATGCAGACCTCGCCGCGTTGGCCCTGGTCGACCGGGTGGCCGGCATCGTCGAGGATCGCGAGGTCGACCAAAGGCGCGCCGGGGCGGCCGGCAGAATTGGGCTTGGCGAGGTAGTTGCTGCGCCAGTTGCCGGTGCCGACGGCGTTGGTTTCGGTCAGGCCGTAGCCGATCAGCGGTGCGCCCCCTTGCCATCCGGACCGCCCATCTCCTCGTCAAAGCGGCGGACGTGATCGACCGGGCGCGGGGCGCCACCCGCGGCGAAATCGGTGACGGTCGACAGGTCGTAATTGGCACGATCGGGGTGATTGAGGATCTCGAAGCTCATCAAGGGCACGCCGACGAAATACGTGACGCCCTCCGCCTCGATCAGCCGCATCGCCTCGCCCGCATCCCATTTCGGCATCAGCACCAGCTTGCGGCCCATTGCGAAGCTCTGGAGAAACACGGGGACTTCGCCGGTGATGTGGAACAGCGGGATCGTCAGCAGCGTGACCGGCTGGCCGACCGGCGGATTGCCTTGCGCGGTGGCGATGCCGACCATCATCATTGCCTGGCTGAGATAGTTGAAGATGCCCTGCACGATCGCGCGGTGCTCGGACAGCGCGCCCTTCGACTGGCCGGTCGAACCGCTGGTGAACAGGATCGTCGCATGATCCTCCGGCCCGAGCAGCGGCAGATCGGCGGTGTGATCGTCCTTCGCGAACACGGCTCCGAGCGCTTCGGCAAGCGGTCGCGAATCGTCTATCTCGACCACCGGTGCGCGCAGGGCCGCGATCTGCGCCAATCGCTTCACGCGGGGTGGATCGGCGAATACGAGGGAGCAATCGACCTCGCCGATCGCCGTTTCCAGTTCCTCCGACTGCCACCAGCCGTTGAGCAACGTCGCGACGCCGCCGGCCATGACGATGCCCATGTAGAGCACGATCCACGACGGCGAATTGCGCATCGCGATGCCGACCCGGTCGCCCTTCGTGATGCCGTACCCGCCGACGAGGGCGCGCGCGGTGCGCTCCGCGGCAGCGTAGACTTCGCCGAACGTCAGCCGCTCGGCGCCCGATACCAGGAAGACGGCGTCGCGGTGCTCGTTGGCATAGTGTGCGAAATAATAACTGAGGGCAGGCGGCGCGGCGGCGATCGTCGGCAGCTTTACCCCGAACCGCTCGACCGAACCGAGCGCCAGCATGCCGTCGGGCGCGGTCAGCGCGGCCATCGTCGAATCCATAGCTAGGTCTAGCTCGGTCCGCATATCGCTCTCCTACTTGGTCTTATCGTTATCGGTCTTTATGCAGGGGCGAACGCGTGGGGAAAAGCCTTTGATCCTGTCGACCATTACCGCCGCTGCGGGCGTAGCGCCTGCCGCCGGCAGTCACATCCGTTTCGAGGATCTGGGGCTCCACCCTGACGTCTTCTCGATCGGCTTCTTCACGCTGCGCTGGTACAGCCTTGCCTATATCGGCGGCATCCTGCTCGGCTGGTGGTATCTGCTGAAGCTGCTGGCACAGCCCGGCGCACCGATGGCGCGGCGGCATGCCGACGACCTAGTGTTCTACGCGACGCTCGGCATCATCCTCGGCGGGCGGCTCGGTTACGTGATCTTCTACGCGCCCGAGATGTTCCTGCATCCGCTGCGCATCTTCCGGCTCTGGGATGGCGGCATGTCGTTCCACGGCGGGGTGATCGGCACGTCGATCGGGCTGATCCTGTTTGCGCGGAAACACCAGCTCAACTGGTTGCGGGTGCACGATTATATCGCGTGCTGCGTGCCCTTCGGGCTGTTCTTCGGGCGGCTGGCGAACTTCGTGAATGGCGAGCTCTGGGGCAAGCCGACCGACGTCGCTTGGGGAATCATCTTCGAGCGCACCGTGCCGTTCGGGATGGTCGAGCCTGCACGGCACCCGAGCCAGCTCTATGAAGCCGGGCTGGAGGGCATCCTCCTGTTCGCGCTGCTCTGGTTCGCGTTCTGGAAGACCAAGGCGCGCTACGATCCGGGCAAGCTCGTTGGACTGTTCGTGCTGGGATACGGCCTCGCCCGGTTCACGGCGGAGTTTTTCCGCGAGCCCGATCTGCAGTTGCGGGCCTTTGCCGAGTCGACCGGGCTGCACATGGGGCAGTGGCTGTGCGTGCCGATGATTCTCGGCGGCGCGTATCTGGTCGCGACGTCGGCGAAGCGGCGGGTGCGGGTCGAGTCGATCGCGGGTACGCAGAGCGTCGCCTAGCTCCCCTTCCGCTTGCGGGAGGGGTTGAGGAGGGCATGGCCGCAAACGTCATGGCCAAAGATAATCCAGCCCCTCCCTAACCCCTCCCGCAAGCGGAAGGGAAATCGACACCGCCCTCCCGGAACGCCTTGCCCGCGCGATCGCGCTCGCGGGTCCGATCCCCGTCGCGCAATATATGGCCGCCGCGAACGCGCATTATTATGCGACGCGCGATCCGTTGGGGGTGGCGGGCGACTTCACCACTGCGCCCGAGATCAGTCAGATGTTCGGCGAGTTGATCGGCCTGTGGTGCGCCGACCTTTGGGATCGGGCGGGGCGGCCGGATGTGGCCTGGGTCGAACTCGGGCCGGGCCGCGGGACGCTGGCTGCCGATGCCTTGCGGGCGATGGCGAAGGCGGGGCTCGAGCCACCGGTGCATTTCGTCGAGACTAGCCCAGCGCTGCGAAAGGCGCAGGCCGAGCGCGTGCCTGCCGCCATCTGGCATGACGCGATCGACACGCTGCCGACCGATCGCCCGCTGATCGTCGTCGCCAACGAGTTCTTCGACGCGCTGCCGATCCGCCAGCTTGTCAAGCGCGAGCAGTGGCATGAGCGGCTCGTCGCCGCGCAGGACCTGCTGTTCCTGCCGATCGCGGGCAAGCCGCTGCCCGATGCGGTGATTCCCGGACCATTTCGCGAGGCTCCCGTCGGTTCGATTCTCGAAACCTCGCCTGCGGCCGTCACGATCATCCGCGGCCTTGCCAAGCGGATCGCGGCGCAGGGCGGCGCGTTGATCGCGGTCGATTATGGATACGAGGGCCCTGCTCTCGGCGACACGTTGCAGGCTGTGCGCGGGCATGCGTTCGCGAATCCGTTCGAGGCGCCCGGCGAGCACGACCTGACCGCGCATGTCGACTTCACCACGCTCGCCGCCGCAGCGCAGACCGAGGGTGCGGTCGCCTGGGGGCCGGTTAGCCAGCGCGATCTGCTCGGTGCATTAGGCATCGATTCGCGCACGTCGGCGCTGGCAAAGGCATCGCCCGATCGCGCCGAGGCGTTGGGGGCGGATCGGAGCAGGTTGATGGACGACATGGGTACGCTCTTCAAAGCGCTTGCGATCACTGCGCCGTCCTGGCCGAGCCCGGCGGCGTTCTCATGATCGTTTACCGCAATGCCGTGCCGGGTGATGGCGCAGAACTTGGCGCGATGGCGAAGCGGTCGTTCACCGACACGTTCGGCACATTGTACCGGCCCGAAGACCTTGCCGTGTTTCTCGACCAGACGTTCGGGGAGGAGGGGCTTCCGGCGCAGCTGTCCGACCCTGCCTACACGGTGCGCGTCGCGGTGGACGAGGCGGGTGAAATCGTTGGGTTTGCGAAGATCGGACCTGTCGTGTTTCCGGGCGACTGGCCTGCGACCGCTATCGAACTTCATCAGCTTTATGTGCGTGGCGACCAGCATGGCGCGGGCGTCGGCCCGGCGTTGATGGACTGGGCGATCGATGTCGCGCGCGCCGAAGGCCGGACGGAGATGATCCTCAGCGTTTATGTGGATAATGCGCGGGCGATCCGGTTCTACGAGCGCTACGGCTTCGTCGATATCGGGCGGTATGTGTTCATGGTCGGCGAGCAACCTGATGATGATCGGATCATGCGGCTCGTGTTGTGATGGTCGATATCATCAGCCACCACCCCGGCGGAGGCCGGGGCCCAAGTGGAAAGGTCGTTGTAACGATGCGCAGTCCTCTGGCAGCGACGTCCCCAATTGGGCTCCGGCCTTCGCCGGGGTGGATGTCTGGGTGGGGCGCTGGATATGACCATCGACGTCATCCGCGCGAAGGCGTTAGGCGATATCCAGCACGGCTTTCTTGGCCGGCGTGGCGGCATGTCGACCGGTGCTTATGCGAGCCTCAACGTCGGTATCGGCTCCGACGACGATCCCGCCAGCATCGTCGAGAACCGTCGTCGCGCTACCGATGCGGTACTGCCGAGCGCGAGGCTCGTCGGTCTCTATCAGGTCCACTCCGCCGACGCGGTCACCGTGATAGAGCCGTTCGACGACGCCATCCGTCCGCACGCCGACGCGCTGGTCACCAATCGGCCCGGCCTCGCGCTCGGCATTCTCACCGCGGATTGCGCACCGGTGCTGTTCGCAGACGCGCAAGCCGGCGTTGTCGCCGCCGCGCATGCGGGCTGGAAGGGCGCGCTCGGCGGCGTCACCGATGCGACGATTCTCGCGATGGAAGCGATCGGCGCGCACCGCGACCGGATCGTCGCCGCGGTCGGGCCGTGCATCGCGCGCGCCAGCTACGAGGTCGACGAGGCGTTTATCCGCCGGTTCTGCGAGTCGGAACTGGAGAATGAGCGCTTCTTTGCGGATGGCCGTGCGGATCATTACCAGTTCGACCTGGAGGCCTATGTCGTCAGCCGGCTCGCCGTGGCGGGGATCGGGCGGATCGAAGCGCTCGGGCTGGATACCTATACCGACGAGGACCGGTTCTTCAGCTATCGCCGCGCGACCCATCGCGACGAGCCCTCCTACGGTCGTCAGATCAGCATCATCGGCCTGTAACGGGTCCCAAATCCCGCATTGCTCGTTTAGGTTCGGCACATCGGCCCGCGCCAGACGGGCCACGCAGGAGCATATGATGTCCGATACCCCGAATAACGCCGGCGCCATCCCCACCGAAACCGAAGCCGACCTGACCGGCGTAGCGGCACGCGTCGCGCCGAAGCCCGAGGTCGAGAAAATCGGTGGGCGCAAGCTGAAGCCGTCGACGCTGATGATGGGCCATGGCTATGATCCATCGCTGTCGGAAGGCTCGCTGAAGCCGCCGATCTTCCTTACCTCGACGTTCGTCTTCCCCAACGCGGCGGCGGGCAAGCGTCACTTCGAAGGCGTCACCGGCAAGCGGCCGGGCGGTGCCGAGGGCCTCGTCTATTCGCGCTTCAACGGGCCGAACCAGGAGATCCTCGAGGATCGCCTCGGCGTGTGGGAAGAGGCGGAGGATGCGCTCGCTTTCTCGTCGGGCATGTCGGCGATCGCCACGCTGTTTCTCGCGATGGTCAAGCCGGGCGACACGATCGTCCATTCGGGGCCGCTTTATGCGGCGACCGAGACGCTGATCGGCCGCGTGCTCGGTAAGTTCGGCGTGAAGTGGCTCGACTTCCCCGCCGGTGCGACGCGCGAGGAGATCGACGCGGTGATGACCGAGGCCGCGACCGGCAACGTCGCGCTGATCTATCTGGAAAGCCCGGCGAACCCCACGAATGCGCTGGTCGACGTCGAGGCGGTTGCCGCCAGCCGTGACGCGATCTTCAAGGGTGAGAAACCGCCGATCGCGATCGACAACACCTTCCTGGGGCCGCTCTGGTTCCAGCCGCTCAAGCATGGCGCGGACATCGTCGTCTATTCGCTGACCAAATATGTCGGCGGGCATTCCGATCTGGTCGCGGGCGGGGTGCTCGGCACGAAGGAGCATATCAACACGATCCGGACGATGCGGAACACGATCGGGACGATCACCGATCCGAATACCGCGTGGATGTTGCTGCGATCGCTGGAGACTTTGGAACTGCGGATGAGCCGCGCGGGCGAGAATGCTGCGAAGGTCTGCGGCTTCCTGCGGCATCATCCGAAGGTCGAGCGCGTTGCGTATCTCGGCTTCCTAGAGGACGAGCCCGGCATGGAGCGGCAGGCGGACATCTATCGCCGTCATTGCACCGGCGGTGGCTCGACCTTCTCGCTGTATCTGAAGGGCGGCGAGCGGGAGAGCTTCGCGTTTCTCGATGCGCTGAAGATCGCCAAGCTCGCGGTGTCGCTCGGCGGGACCGAGACGCTGGCGAGCCATCCGGCGGGGATGACGCATCTGTCGGTGCCCGATGCGCGGAAGCAGGCGCTGGGGATTACGGACAACCTCGTCCGGATTTCGATCGGGGTGGAGGATCCGGACGATCTGATCGCCGATTTCGAGCAGGCGCTGGAGACGATCTGAGTTGTGTCTCCCGCGAACGCGGGAGTTCAGGGTTAGGATCGCTGCACCTCTAACCCTGGGCTCCTGCTTTCGCAGGAGAACGGCTAGCTCTCGCAACGGCAAGTCGGTAGCGTCCAAGAATGCCGATCTTCACCCCTATCCCGCAGCACGAGTTCGTCGCCGCGATCCACATCCTCGCCGCCAAGCTGGTCGAGGATACCGAGTGGAAACCCGATTACATCATCGGGATTGGTCGTGGCGGTCTCGTGCCGGCAGTGTTCCTCAGCCACGCGATCGGGTTGCCGACGCTGTCGGTCGATTATTCCAGCCAGGTGAAGGACTTTGCCGACGAGCCGCTGGTGAAGCTGGCCGCGCGCACGCGCAATGGCGAGCGGCTGTTGTTTCTCGACGATATCAATGATTCGGGGCGGACGATCACGCATTTGCGTGGGGCGCTGGCTGCAGCGGGGGCGGTCGAGGGGGCGGTGCGGTTTGCCATGCTGATCGATAACCTCAGTTCGGCGGAGCGGATCGAGTATAGCGCGCGGGTTATCGACCGGGCGGTGACCAAGGACTGGTTCGTGTTTCCTTGGGAGGCGGTCGCGCCCGCTGCGGCGATTGCCGAGGACGCGGCGGAGGTGCCCGAGCGGATTGCCTGACTGAGCTTCTCCCCTCCCTGGAAGGGAGGGGCCGGGGTGGGTTGGCCAGTTTTAGTCGCAACCGTGCCGGGATACGGAAACCGACCCACCCCCAACCGCTCCCGTCCAGGGAGGGGAGCAATAAACGAACAAAGGGCCGGCTTCCGAACGGGAAGCCGGCCCTCGCCCTCGATAGCGCTACGCGAGGGAACTGGGAAACTGGTGTGGCCCGGGCCGGCGGGGCGCGACGCGGCAAAGCCGTCGTCGGTCGGGTCAGGCGCTGCCTGCCCGCCGTCCGTGCTGGCGCTTGCTCGCTTTCGCTTGCAGCGGCCCGAGCATAGCCGGGCCTAGCGCCGGCAGTACCGCGGGTTATCCGACTTATCGATCGCGTTGCCGGCGAGGCCACCGCCTGCTGCGCCTAGCACTGCGCCGAGCGTCCGGTCACCGCGACCGGCGATGGTGTGGCCGAGCAGGCCGCCGGCGAGTGCGCCGACGATCGTGCCGCCGCTGTTGTCGCAACCGCGACGGCTGCGGGCGTTGTAGTTGTAGCGGCGATCGTTGCCGCGATACTGGCGATAGCCACGATCGTAGCCACCGTCGCGATAGCCACCCTGATAGCCATCGTAGCCACGCTCGTAGCGCGAGCCCCAGCGCTGCGCATCGGCGGTGGCGGGAACGAGGGCGGTCGCACCCAATGCGAGGGCACTGGCGGCGAGGGTAAAAGTCTTGAACATCGTGCGTCTCCCGTTGGGGATTTCGGCGGCGGCGTTTGCCGTGCTTCCATCCTCGATGAGACGCTTATGGGTGATTCGCATTGAGCCGAGCCTGAATGCCTCCGTTATCCGCGGTTCATGCTTCCGTGCGCGCCCCGAGCCCCTATGAGGACGCGATGCGGCGCCTGCTCACCTTGTTGTTCGTGTTTGTAAGCGTCTGCGCCGTCGTGCCGACCTGGTCGGGCGAGGCGCGGCTCGACCTGCTCGGCGACCGCGCACAGCTCACGGCGACTCGCGTGATGCTCGATCGGACCAACCCGCGGCATGTCCGGGTCGGAGGGCTGACGTATCTTGGCGGCGTGGCGCTCGCCAGCCGCGACCGGGCGTTCGGCGGGTTCTCGTCGCTCGAAATCGCCGCCGCGGTCACCGGGAATCGCTTCACGCTGCTCAGCGACGGCGGCAATGTCGTGCAGTTCGACATGGGGCCGGACTGGCGCCCGCACCGTATCGCCTTCACCAACCTGCCCGCCGGGCCGGGCATCGGCTGGGAGAAGCGCGACCGCGACAGTGAATCGATGGCGATCGATCCGGCGACGGGCAGGATCTGGGTCGGGTTCGAGGATGGCAACACGATCTGGCGTTATGCGCCGGGGTTTGCGCGGTACGAGGCGCGGGTGGCGCCGGACGCGATGCGCAAATGGCCGGCGAACAGGGGACCGGAATCGATGGCGCGGCTGCCGGATGGCCGATTCGTCGTAATCAGCGAGGAGGCGCATGTGCGTCGATCGGACTGGACCGGGGCGGAGAAGGCGCGACTGCAGACGCGGCAGGCGTTGATCTTCGCGGGGGATCCAACCGGCGCCGCGCAGCCTTCGCGTTTCGCCTACGAGCCTTATGGTCGGTATGATCCGTCGGACGTCACCGCGTTGCCGAATGGCGACCTGCTGGTGCTCGATCGTGGGTTTCGCCTGCCGTTCACGTTCTCGGCGCGGATATCGCGGGTGGTAGCGCAGGATGTGGCGGCGGGGCGGATCGCGCGCGGACGCCTGATCGCGACGATCGATGCGCCGCTGATCCACGATAATTTCGAGGGGATCGACACGACGGAGGAGAACGGCGCGACGATCGTGTGGATCGTGTCGGACGACAACCAGATGTTTCTCCAGCGGACGTTGCTGCTGAAGTTTCGGTTGGATCGGTAGCGGCGTTTCCCCGCCAATTCTCGTCATCCCAGCGAAAGCTGGGATCTCCCCGTGAGGCGGGCGTCATCTGTCACGTGAAATATCCCAGCTTTCGCTGGGATGACGAGGTGAGCTGGGAGGAGCGACCTAGAGAGGTTGTAGAAGTACGGGCCTATGCAGACTTGGCCTAACCACAAACGCCGACGGCCCGCCCTGCGGTGTGCAGGGCGGGCCGCGGTGATCGTCTTGCCCGCCGCCTAACAGCGGCGACCTTCAATCGTCGCGGTTAGGCGGCGACTGCCGAGGCTGCGATCTTCTTGACGACTTCGCGCTTCAGGCGGCGAACGCGGAGCGACAGCTTGTCGTCCGAGGTCTTCACCAGCCAGTTGTCGAGGCCACCATTGTGCTCGACGGTGCGCAGGCCGTGCGTCGAGACGCGCAGCTTGACGCCCTTCTCGAGCGAGATCGGAGAGCAGCGTGACGTTTTGCAGGTTCGGCAGGAACGTGCGCTTGGTCTTGTTGTTGGCGTGGGAGACGTTGTTCCCGACCATCCGGCCCTTGCCGGTCAGTTCGCAAATGCGCGACATGTGATTACCTATTCAAGTGTCGGGAGGAACCCCGGAAAGGCGCGCGGATAGCTGGCACGCCGGCTTTCGTCAACCGATTCACGTAAAACGTGCCTGCGGTCGTCCGCATCGAGCATTGTGCAACCTGCGGCGATCGACGACGTTGTTACGCTATCGAACTGTTCAATGCGAGCCGTTCAAAAAGGGGATGTCTCATGCGTACGCTCTTGTCACTCGTCGCGATCGTCGTTCTGGTCGTGGTCGGCCTGATGTATTTCGGGATCATCAACATCGACCAGACCCGCCAGGGCGTCGTCCAGGCACCGAAGTTCCAAGCGGACGTCGCCAAGGTCACGCTCGGCACCGAGAACAAGACCGTGGCGGTGCCGACGATCAACGTCGAGAAGCCGGCCAACAGCCAGGCACCGAACTGAGCTTTACGGGACGCGGGCGGCGGGGCAGGGCCTGAGACCATGTTCCCCGTCCCCGAACCCATGCGCCGCGCGCTCGACGCGGCTCGCAACGCGGCGCTGGCTGGGGAAGTCCCGGTCGGCGCCGTTGTCGTGAAGGACGGGGTGGTTATTGCCGTGGGTGCCAATGCGCCACGTGCGTTGTGCGATCCGACCGCGCATGCCGAAATCCAGGCGATTCGCGCGGCGGCTTCGGTGTTGGGGAGCGATCGGCTCGATGGCTGCGATCTTTGGGTGACGCTAGAGCCTTGCGCGATGTGCGCCGGGGCGATCGCGCATGCCCGGATCGCGCGGCTCTATTATGGGGCGGCGGATGCGAAGGGTGGTGCGGTCGAGCATGGGCCGCGGTTTTTCGGTCAACCGACGTGCCATCACCGGCCCGAGATTTACGCCGGGATCGCCGAGACCGAGGCGGCGGCAATCCTGCGGGAGTTCTTTGTGAATCGACGGTAGGACGATGCGGTCCACGATCCTCCCCTGCAAGGGAGGTGGCAGCGCGTTGCGCTGACGGAGGGGTGACCCGCTGTCGAGAGGGTGTCACCCCTCCGTCGCTTCGCGCCACCTCCCCTTGCAGGGGAGGACCTAATACGTTCCTTACCCCTCCAGGCTCTTCGAAGCCTGTTCGAACAGGTCCTTCGACAACCCCGGCGTCCGTACGATTCGCTCCAGTTCCGCGCGCATCAGGTCCGCCCGACCCGCATCGAACCGCCGCCACCGACCCAGCGGTGGCAGAAGTTTCGCCGCAGTCTGCGGGTTGAGGCGGTCGAGCGCGATCAGCTGGTTCGCGAGGAAGCGATACCCACTCCCGTCGGCGTTGTTGAAAGCCCGCTGGTTCGCGCCAAACGCGCCGATCAGCGAGCGCGCGCGGTTGGGGTTGGTCAGGGTGAAGTCGGCATGCTCGGCCAGCGCGGCGACGACCGCGCCGGTATCGTCACGCGACGACTGCGCCTGCGCCTGGAACCACTTGTCCAGCACCAGTGGGTTGTCGCAATATTGGCTGTAGAAAATGTCGAGCGCAGTGGTCCGGATGTCGGACGCGCTGCTGACGAGCGTCGTCAGCGCACCCATCCGGTCAGTCATGTTGTCCGCCGAATCGAACTGCGCAAACGCTAGGTCAGCCGCATCCGCTGCGCCGCTCGCTGCTGTATAACCGAGTGCTACCGTCCGCAGGCGACGGAGGCCCTTGCCCTCGGGCGTGTAGGCATAGGGCTGTCCCTCGCCGCGTGCGTAAGCCTGCCGCCATTGTGCTTCGAGCCGCGTGCCGAGATCGCGACGCAGCGCCTCGCGGGCGCGGAAGATCGCCTCGGGATCGACTACGGTCATCTGGTCGCCGATGAAGCTTTCCGATGGCAGCAGCACGGCTTCCGCGATGAACGCCAGATCGAGGTCGGGATTGTCGAGCGTGTTCGCGACCGCTGCGATCACGGCCTCGTGATCCGTGCGCCGCTCGACCGAGGCGACGAGCGTATCGAGCATAAGCTGCTGCATCGCCTCGTAGCGCGCGAATGGATCGTCGTCGTGCGCGCTGAGGAACGCGAGGTCGGCGGCGGTGCGGTCGGTCTCGACCGCCACGGGGGCCGAGAAACCGCGGTTGATCGACAGGACTGCGCGCTCGGCGAGGCCCTCGAACACGACCGTATCGAGCGTGTCGTCGAACAGAACGAGGCGCTCGTCGGTCAGCGCCGCGCCGGACTCCGCCCCGAACAGCTTCACGCGCAATGGCAGCACCATCGGCGACTTCACCGGCTGGCCCGGCGTCGCGGGGACCTGCTGAGCGAGACGGAGCGTCGCGCGGTCGCCGTCCTGCGAGAGGCTGGCGGAGACACGTGGCGTGCCCGCCTGCGTATACCAGAGGCGGAACTGGGTGAGGTCGACCTTGCCGCCTTCCTCCATCGAGGTGACGAAATCCTCGCAGGTCGCTGCCGTCCCGTCGTAGCGGTCGAAATACAGGTCGGTGCCGGCGCGGAAGCCCTGCGGGCCGAGGATAGCGGCCATCATCCGGATCAGCTCTGCACCTTTGTTGTAGATCGTCGCGGTGTAGAAGTTGGAGATCTCTTGGTACGATTCAGGCCGCACCGGGTGAGCGAGCGGGCCGGAATCCTCGGGAAATTGCGACGCGCGCAGGCCGCGGACGTCCTCGATCCGCCTGACCGCGCGCGAACCCTGGTCGGCGGAGAAGCCCTGGTCGCGGTAGACGGTGAAGCCTTCCTTCAACGACAGCTGGAACCAGTCGCGGCAGGTGATCCGGTTGCCCGACCAGTTGTGGAAATATTCGTGCGCGACGACCGCGGCAATCGCGTCATAGTCGTAATCGGTCGCGGTATCCGGGTCGGCCAGGATGTAGCGCGAATTGAAGATGTTGAGGCCCTTGTTCTCCATCGCGCCGAAATTGAAGTCGTCGACCGCGACGATGTTGAACACGTCGAGGTCGTATTCGCGGCCATAGGTCGTCTCGTCCCACGCCATCGCGAGCTCTAGCGCCTTCAATGCGTGGTCGGTCTTGGGGAGGTCGGCCTCGCGCACCCAGATGCCGAGCGACACCTCGCGGCCCGACATCGTTGTGAAGCTGCTGCGGTTTACCGCGAGGTCACCGGCGACCAGAGCGAAAAGGTAGGAAGGTTTGGGGAACGGATCGTGCCACGTTGCCCAGTGGCGACCGTCGTCGAGATCGCCCTGCGCGACCGGATCGCCGTTCGCGAGCAACACAGGAAAGTGCTTCCTGTCGGCGGTCATCTTGACCGAATAGACGCTCAGTACGTCTGGCCGGTCGGGGAAATAGGTGATGCGGCGGAAACCTTCCGCCTCGCACTGGGTGCACAGGTTGCCGCCCGAGGCGTAGAGCCCCATCAGCTGCGTATTGCGATCGGGCGCGATCTCGACCTGAGTCTCGACGAGATGCGCGGCGCCGGTGAGCGGGATGACGAGCTGCTCGCCGTCGATCCGCCAGTCGTTGATCGCCACGCCGTCGACCATGACCGAGAGGGCTTTTGCCCCGCGCCGTCGAGCCGCAGCGGTTTGGCGTGATCGCCGTTGCGCGTCACCGCCAGTGTTGCCGTTACGCGCGTGGTGGACGGATCGAGGTCGAAATCCAGTTTCGTCTCGGGGACCAGCCATTCCGGCGGGGTATAATCCTCGCGGCGAATGACGAGCGGGTGGGCGAGACTGTTCTGGATGTCGAGCATATGCTGGCGAATATAGGGCCGCGGCCGCCTATCGCCAGCCAAAGCTTGCGCGGGTGTAGGTGCATGCTACGCCGATGCAACACGTTCCCTTTGCAAGGATTTCCGGATGTATCGTCCTCTCGGCGCGCTCGCGTTGCTCGCGCTTTCTACGTCCGCTCTGGCGCAGACGGCGCCCAAGACTGTTCCCGCGCCTGCAACTCAGGCTGCACCGGCGACCGCTCCGAACGCTGCCGAACTGAACGCAAAGCTTGCGGCACCGCTGCCCGCGGATCAGGCGGCGATGAAGGCACATGTGCTGTTTCTCGCGTCCGATGCGATGAAGGGGCGCGAGGCTGGCAGCCCGAGTTCGACATCGCCGCGCAATATGTCGCCGCGCAATTCTATGCCGCGGGGCTTCGTCCGGGTGGCGATGCGGGGGGTATCTCCAGGCGGTGCCGCTGGTATCGTACAAGGCGGCGAGCAAGGGCGATTTCGTCTGGACCGGTCGCGGGGCCGCGCAGCCGCTCGTGTTCGGTGAGGATTACGTGCCCGCCGCGAACGGTGCGAAGGCGGAGACCAGCGTTTCGGCGCCCGTCGTGTTCGTCGGCTATGGCATCGATGCGCCGCAATACGGCCAGGACGACTACAAGGGCGTCGACGTGCGCGGCAAGATCGTCGCCTATTTCGGCGGCGCGCCCGCGCGGTTCGGCGGCGAGGAGCGCGCGTTCTTCGGATCGGGCGGGACCAAGGCGGCGACCGCGCAGTCGAAGGGCGCGGTCGGCGTGATCACGCTGGAGAGCCCGCGCTCGGCCAAGGTGCGGACGTTCGCCAAAATGGCGGACTCCTACGCTACGCCGCGGATGACGTGGGCGAACCCGGACGGCACGGCCAAGGTCGACGCGCCGCGCGCCCGTCGCTCGGCACGGTCAGCATGGTCGGGGCGGCCAAGCTGTTTGCCGGTGCGAGGACGCCGTGGAGCCGGATCGTCAAGCAGGCGGACAGCGACAGCGCCAAGTTCAAGTCGATGCCGCTGGTCGGCTCGCTGACGGTCGCGACCAAGACGAGTTTCGTACCCGCGGCCAGCAGCAACGTGGTCGGCGTGATCCCCGGCAGCGATCCGGTGGTCGGCAAGGAGGTCGTCGTGCTGTCGGCGCATCTCGATCACATCGGCATCACGAAACCCGTGAAAGGCGACGCGCTCAACAACGGCGCGCTCGACAATGCGATCGGCATCGCCAGCCTGATCGAGGAGGCCAAGCGGTTCACGGCCAGCGGGCAGGGGCCCAAACGGACGATCATGTTCCTCGCCGTCACCGGCGAGGAGAAGAGGCTGGTCGGCAGCGATTACTTCACCAACCATCCGACCGTGCCGCTGACCTCGATCGTCGCGGACGTGAACCTCGACATGCCGATCCTGACCTACAAGTTCGAGGACATGGTGGTGTTCGGCGCCGAGCGCTCGACGATCGGCCCGATCGTGCAGAAGGCCGTTGCCGCGATCGGCGTTGGACTGTCGCCTGATCCGATGCCTGAGGAGGGCATCTTCGTCCGTTCGGATCACTTCCGCTTCGTGCAGAAGGGCATCCCGTCGGTGTTCCTGTGGCCGGGTCAGAAGGGGCCGGGCAAGGCGGCGGTCGCGTATTTCATGGCGAACAATTATCACAAGCCGTCGGACGATTTGACGCAGCCGATCCTGTGGGATCAGGGCGTGCGGTTCGTTGATGCGAACTACCGGATCGCGCGCGAGATCGCGGACGGTGCGCAGCGTCCGGTGTGGAATGCGGGCGATTATTTCGGGACGCTGTATAAGGGCCCGATGGCGCAAGGCGTAGCGGGCGGGGCGGCAAAATGAGCCGACTGCTTGTCTTCGGGCTGGGCTACACCGCGGGGCGGATCGCCGAGCGACTGGCCGGCGAGGGCTGGCATGTCGTCGGCACCACGCGCGATGGTCGCGGCGATACGCTACGCTTCGATGATACGGACGCGGTGACGGCAGAGATCGCGGCGGCGACGCATATCCTGTCGTCGGTGCCGCCGGTGGACGAGGTCGATCCGGTGCTCGTTCGTTACGGTTCGCTGCTAATACGAACGCGGGCGTGGCTCGGATACCTGTCGTCGACCGGGGTGTACGGCGACGCTCAAGGCGCGTGGGTGGACGAGACTGCGCCGACCGGTGGTGGCCGGCGGAGCGCCCGCGCGGCAGCGGATGCGGACTGGCTCGCGATCGGCGCGCGGGCGTTTCGGTTGCCGGGGATTTATGGCCTGGGTCGCTCGCCGCTCGACCGGGTGCGGCAGGGTAAGGCGCACCGGATCGAGCAGCCGGGGCAGGTGTTCAGTCGCGCACACGTCGACGATATAGGCTCGGGGGTGATCGCCGGGTTCGATGCGCCGGCAGGGGCGTATAATCTGGCGGACGACGTGCCAGCGTCGCAGAACGACGTCGTGGCCTATGCGGCGATGCTGCTCGGGATGCCCGCGCCGCCGTTCGTGACGCTCGAGGAACTCTCGGCGATGGGACGCGGATTCTACAAGGAGAACCGGCGGGTGGCGAACGGCAAGGCGAAGCGCGTGCTCGGCTGGACGCCCGCGTGGCCCGACTACCGTGCCGGTCTGCGTGCGCTGAGCGCGATGACAAGCCCGATCCCGGACAATATCGCGCCGGCAACCGCCAACGTCGACCAGTGATAGCGCTCGAAGATCGTCGATAGCAGCATCGCGATCACCGGCACGATCACGCCCGAATAGGCCGCTTTCGCCGGGCCGATCGCGCGGATGACGTTGAAATACAGCGGGAACGCGAGCGCCGACGCGAACACGCCGAGATAGAGGATGCCCGCGACATAGCCGAAGCGCGGCTCGAACACCGGCGGGCCGGTCGTGATCCACGCGAACGCCGCGTCGAGGCTCGCGCCGATCAGCATCGCGATCGCGAGCGTCGGTGCCATCGGATAGCGCTTGGCGAACGCGCTGCCCTGGATGACGTTGGCGACCGAGGCGGCCATCACGCCGCACAACGTCAGGACGATGCCGATCGTCGCCGAGCGCGGTCCGTGCGGATCGACGCGCGCTTCGTTGACGAAAAGCAACGCGACGCCCGCCATCGCCACGGCGCATCCGACCATCAGCTGCCGCCCGAGGCGCTGCTTGAGGAAGATGCGACCGAAGATCGCGTTGGGGACGAGCAGAAGCGCGAACACCACCGCCACCAGGCCCGACGTGACGTAATGCTCGGCACGGTAGACGAAGTTGAAGTTGAACGTGAACAGCGCGATGCCGATCACCGCCGCGAACGCGTAGCCGCGGGCGTCGAATCGGAAGCTCTCGCGCTTGATGCTCGCGTAGATCGCCATCGCGATGCCGGCGACGAGGAAGCGATAGCTGATCGACCAGCTCGCCGGCACCACCGCGATCTGGTCGCGGATGACGAGCCAGGTCGAGCCCCAGATCAGCGTGACGATGCCGAACGGGATTAGCACTGCCGCGCGGGTCGACTGTGGTGGGTCGGTTGGGCCGGGGTCATAACTCCTGGATCGCGTCGGCGAGCAGGGCGACCGCGTCCGCCGGGCTGTCCCAGGCGGTGACGAGCCGGATTTCGCCGGCTGCCCAGTCGTAGAAGTCGAAGCCTTTGCGCGGAGGGCCGCAGCTTCTTCCGGCGTGGCGCGGAGAAAGACTTCGTTTGCCTCTACCGGGTGGACGAGACGGTCGCCAGCGGCTGCTGCAAGTTTGGCTGCACCGTCGTTCGCGGCCTTGGCGTTGGCGAGCCAGAGGTCGTTCTCGAGCATCGCCAGGATCTGCGCGGCGAGGTAGCGGCCCTTCGACAACAATAGCCCGGCGCGCTTGCGGCGGTATTGCGTGACGGCGGCGAGATCGGGTTTGAAGAAGACCAGCGCCTCCGCGCTCATCGCGCCGTTCTTGACGAAGCCGAAGCTCAGCGCGTCGACGCCAGCGCGCCACGTCATCTCGGCGGGCGAGCAGCCGACATGGACCATGGCGTTGGCGAACCGCGCGCCGTCCATGTGGAAGCCAAGCCCGCGCTCCTTCGCCAGCGCGCCGATCTCCGCGACCTCGTGGGGCAGGTAGACGCGGCCATATTCGGTGGCGTTGGTGATCGAGATCGCGTGCGGCTGGACGCGGTGGACGTCGTCGGGGATCGCGTCGATGACCGTGCGAGATCGTGTCGGGGGTCAGCTTCGCGCCGTCGCCGTCGGCGAGGAACAGCTTGGCGCCGTGGGTGTAGAATTCGGGCGCGCCACCCTCGTCGTTCTGGATGTGCGCGTCGCGGTGGCAGACGATGCCGCCGTGCGGCGGGCACAATGCGGCGAGCGCGAGGCAGTTGGCGGCGGTGCCGGTGGGGACCCAGAGCACTGCGACGTCGGTCTCGAACAGCTCGGACAGGTGGCCGTCGAGCTGCTGGCTCCACGCATCGCCGGCATAGGCGGTGTCGAGCGTGTCGGCGGTGGCGATCGCGGCCATGACCTGCGGGTGGATGGTGGCGGCGTTGTCGGAGAAGAAGCGCATGGTCAGGACATGCTGCGATGCGGTGATCGCGTCAACGGGGGCGTCGGTCGGTTGATGTTACGAGGACTGCAGCACCTCCAGACCACCCCGGCGAAGGCCGGGGCCCAATTGGCAAGGTGGCAATAACGTTGCGCTGTCCATCGTCATAGCTGTCCCCCAATTGGGCCCCGGCCTTCGCCGGGGTGGGGCGTTCGGGCGGGGGCAGAAACGCTACTGCCCCTCGTAAGGCCCCGGTTCTTCCTCCGGCGGCCTCCGATCGTCGCGTGGGGGCGGGCCCTCCTCGCGATCGCGGCGTGACGGTCCGACCGAGATCGTACCGTCCTCGCCCATCTTCAGGTTGAAGCCGAGACCCTCGATCTCGCCACCCAGCGGCAATACCGCATT
Source organism: Sphingomonas sp. AC411 (assembly GCF_979253035.1). Taxonomy (NCBI): domain Bacteria; kingdom Pseudomonadati; phylum Pseudomonadota; class Alphaproteobacteria; order Sphingomonadales; family Sphingomonadaceae; genus Sphingomonas; species Sphingomonas sp. AC411. Next base: position 3,187,177 of record NZ_CEEDAQ010000001.1, read on the forward strand.
GTCCTCATCCCCTGACGGCAACGCGTCGGGATCGACCTCCTCGACCGGCGGTGGCGGCGCGGCAACCGGCGCGATTCCCAGCGCAGACTGCATGAAGTCGCGCCAGATCCGCGCCGGGATGCCGCCGCCCGACAGGCCGGGATTGGAGGAATTGTCGTCGTTGCCGACCCACACGCCGACCACCAGATCGCGCGCGAAACCTATGAACAGCGCGTCCTTGTTGTCGGAGGTCGTGCCGGTCTTGCCGAACGCGTCGACGGTGAGGTTCGCCTGCCGCCCGGTGCCGTTACGGATCGACGCGGCGAGCAGGTCGAGCATCTCGTCGTGGATCTTCGACGGCATCTCGGTCGCGCCACCGGTCAGCGACTGGTACCAGCCCTTCTCGCGCACGTCGGCAAGCCCGCGTGGCTGCACCGGATATTGCTCGCGCGCGATGGCGGCATAGGCGGCGGTCAACTCCAGCAGCGACACGGTCGAGGTGCCGAGCCCGATGGTCGCCTCGTTCGGGATCGGCGTCGAGATGCCGAGATCGCGCGCCGCCTTGATCACCGCCTTCACGCCGACCTGTTGCGTCAGCCGCGCGGCGGCGACGTTGGACGAGCGCGCGAATGCCTGGCGCAGCGTGATCGTCCCCTGATAGCGGCCGTCGCTGTTCTTTGGCGACCAGTCGCCGATCGTCACCGGGCTGTCTTCGATGGTCGAATCGGGGGTCATCCCCTGGCGCATGGCGGCAAGGTACACGAACAGCTTGAAGGTCGAGCCGGGCTGGCGGCGCGCCTGGGTCGCGCGGTTGAACGGGCTCTTGCGGTAATTCTTGCCGCCGACCATCGCGACGACGCGGCCGTCGGGACGCATCGCGACGAGCGCGACCTGCGCCTGACGCAGGCCCGCGCGCGCGACGGTGCGCTCGGCGGCGCGTTGAAGCCGGGGATCGAGCGTCGTCTGGACGGTCGTCTCGGTCTTCACCTCGCCCGCCTGGTCGCGTGCTTCGGGCAGGATCCAGTCGGCGAAATAGGTGCCGTTGGGAAGTTGCGACGGGCGGCTGCCGAGCACGCGCTGCGGCCGGACCGCATCGCCCTCGGCCTTGGTGAGGAAACCGGCATCGACCATTGCGCCGACCACCACGGCCTGACGCTTGCGCGCGCCTTCGAGGTTGGAGGTCGGGGCGAGGCGGGATGGTGCCTTGACCAGACCGGCGAGCATCGCTGCCTGGCCGACGTTCAGCTTGTCGGGGGTGCGGCCGAAATAATGCTTGGCGGCGGCACTGATCCCGTAGGTGTTGTCGCCAAAATAGACGTTCGAGAGATAGCGCGAGAGGATCTCATCCTTCGACAGCCAGGCCTCCAGCCAGAACGCGATCATCGCCTCGCGGATCTTTCGCGTCGCGGTGCGGTCCGAGATCGAGGAAGGCGTTCTTCGCGAGCTGCTGCGTGATCGTGCTGCCACCCTGGCGCACGCCGCCCGAACCCATGTTCGCCCAGGCCGCACGGGCGATGCCGCGCGGGTCGACGCCCCAATGCGAATAGAAGCGCCGGTCCTCGATCGCGAGAAACGCCTGCGTGACGTGCGGCGGGAGCGTGGCCGCGTCGACCGGCTTGCCGATGACCGCACCGCGTCGCGCGATCGGCGTGCCGTCGTCGGCCGTGAGCGTGATCGAGGGCGGGGTGGGCGGTTGCAGCGACTTCGACAATGGCGCGGTGATCGCCAGCCAGATGATCGCGATCACCAGCAGGACGATGCCGATGCCGAAGCCGCGCAGAATCCAGCGCCCGATCGGACGGCGCGGGCGCGGCGTACGGGGCGGGACATAGCCGGCGGTCGGGTCGCGATCATAGGGGTACGGGTCTTCGCCGCCCCGCTCCGCCTCGTATTTCTGGCGCAGGCGTTCGCGTTCGGTGATCAGCCGTTCGCGCTCATAGGCATAGGGCTCGCGGTCCCCCTGCGAGTCGGCGCTGGAACGGGAGGTGTCGAAGGGATCGGGGCGCATCGGTCGTTCCAGCGGGTCGGCCAAGCGGCGGACATCGAGTGTGTTATCGTTATACGACAGTTCGGGCAAGCCTGAGCGTGCACGGCGTATGCCCATGCTTAACGTGTACGGGGCTTAGCGACAGCGCTTGCGGTGGTCGGGCTCGCGGTGGCCGGGGAGCGAGAACGGACCGAAGCGCTGTTGTCATCGTGCGGCGAAACGGGGAAGAGCATCCCATGACCTTCGAACAGGATAAAACCGTGGCCGCTCCCGACACTCTTCCCGCCGTTCTGCCGCTGGTCGTCGGTATCGGCGGCACGATCGGCGGCGTCTCGTCGACCGAGCGGGCGCTGCGGATCGCGCTCGATGCGGTCGAGAAGCAGGGCTATCGCACGCTGATGTTCGGCGGCGCCGACATGGCGCGCCTCCCGCTGTACGACCCGAAGGCGACGACGCGGACCGCGGACGAGCAGGCGTTCGTGGCGGCCGTGCGGGGCGCATCGGCGGTGATCATCGCAAGCCCCGGCTATCATGGCAGCATCTCCGGCGTGGTGAAGAATGCGCTCGATCTGCTGGAGGAAACCGCGCGCGACGAGCGGCCGTATCTGGCGGACATGCCGGTCGGGCTGATCGCCACGGCCTATGGCTGGCAGGCGACCGGGAGCACGATCGCCGCGCTGCGCTCGATCGTCCATGCGCTGCGCGGGTGGCCGACGCCGTTTGCCGCGGCGATCAATACGCAAGTGACGAAGTTCGACGACGAGGGTGGCGCGAGCGACCCTGCGGTGGTCGAGCAGTTGCGCCTGGTCGGGCGGCAGGTCGCGCGGTTCGCGCCGTTGTCGGAACCGGCGAACTAGGGCTTCTCGACGTTGTATCCTCCCCCGCCAGGGGAGGTGGCTACGCTTGCCAGACGGACGGGGAGGACAGGTACAACCGCTGTTCCGTGTCCTCCCCTCCGTCGCCTTCGGCGCCACCTCCCCTTGCGGGGGAGGATCGCAGGTTAGTTTGGCCGGCGGGTGTCGGTGGACTGGGTGGTCGTCACCCCGCCACCCAGCGCGCGGTAGAGTTCCACCGAGTTGCTGTCGCGGGTCAGGCGGGCAGCGAGCAGGCTCTGTTGTGCGGTGTAGAGCGAACGCTGCAGAATCGAGCGTGTTCAGGAACGTGTCGATGCCTGCACGGAAGCGCAGTTCCGACAGCTTGAATGCGCCTGCCGCGTTGTCGCGCAGCGAGGTCTGCGCCCGCAACTGCGCTCCGATCGTGCCGCGGCGGGCAAGCGCATCGGCGACTTCGCGGAAGCCGGTCTGGATGCTCTTCTCATAGGTGGCGACTGCCGCGTCGCGCGTGGCCTGGGCGTAACGCAGATTGCCCTTGTTGCGGCCGAAATCGAACAGCGTCTGGCTGACCGATGGCGCGACCGACCAGTTCTGCGTGCCGCTGCCGAACAGGTTCGACAGGCCGAGGCTGATCGTCCCGAAGGCTGCGGTCAGCGAGATGTTCGGGAAGAATGCCGCGCGCGCCGCGCCGATATTGGCGTTGGCCGCGATCAGCTGATGCTCGGCCGAGGCGATGTCGGGACGGCGCAGCAATACCTCCGACGGCAGGTTGGCCGGCAGGTTCTCCAGCGTCGGGCTGGTTTCCTCCAGCCGCGCGGGAAGCAAGTCCGCGGTCAGCGTCGTGCCGGCGAGCAGGTTCAGCGCGTTCTGGTCCTGCGCGATCAGCGTCGTCGCTTCGGCGATATCCGAGCGGGCCTGATCGTAGCTGGTGCTCGCCTGCCGCACCTCGAGCTCCGACGCGATGCCGATCCGGAAGCGGTCCTGCGTCAGCTTGACGGTCTGGCCGAACGCCCGCTCCGTATCGCGTGCGATCTTGAGGCGATCCTGGTCGGCTGCCATCGTCAGCCACTGTGTCGCGATCTCGGCGATCAGCGAGACCTGGGCTGCGTTGCGGTTTTCCTCCGCGGCGAAATACTGTTCCTGCTGCGCCTGTGTCAGATTGCGGACACGGCCGAACAGGTCGATTTCCCAGGCCGAAACGCCGACATTTGCCGAATAGATATCGGCGCGTCCGCTGGACACCGCGCCGCCCGCACCACCACCAGTACCGCCGCCAGTACCGCCCGTTCCACCGCCGGTACCGCCACCGACCACGCCGAACGGCGACTTCTGATAGGTCGCACCGCCGTTGGCGGCGAGTGTCGGGAACAGGTCTGCGCGCTGGACGCGGTATTGCGCGCGGGCCTGCGCGACGTTGGCGACCGAGACGCGCAGGTCGCGGTTGTTCTCCAGCGCAGTACGGATCACGCGACGCAGGCGATCGTCGGTAAAGAACGCCTCCCACGCGGTATCCGCCGGCATGATCGCGCCGGCCGCATCGGTCGCTGCATAGGCAGGACCGGCGGGCGTTGCCGCCGGCACCGACAATTCGGGCCGGACGTATTTCGGGGCAAGGTTACATCCGGCGAGCGTAAGCCCGGCGGCGAACATGAGCGCGGTCTTGCGCGTGAGCATGGGAGCTAACATCGGATCAGGCCTCCTGCGGCCGCTGGTCGTGGGGCGGACGACGGTTATCGTCATGGCCGCCGTCACGGTTATCGTCATCATTGCGGACCTGATCGCGGTCTTGCCCCGAGCCGGCCTTGTCCTGCTTGAAGACGCGCTTCACGAGCAGGAAGAACAACGGCACGAAGAAGATCGCGAGGACGGTCGCGGACAGCATGCCGCCGACCACCGCCCAGCCGATCGCGTTCTGGCCGCCGGCACCGGCACCGCTCGACAAAGCGAGCGGCAACACGCCGAAGATGAACGCGAACGACGTCATCAGGATCGGGCGAAGGCGGAGTTTCGCCGCCTCGACCGCGGCATCGGCCGCATTCATCCCGTCGCCCATCTTCTCCTCGGCGAATTCCACGATCAGGATCGCGTTCTTCGCCGCCACGCCGATCGTCGTGATCAGGCCGACCTGGAGGTAGATATCGTTGTTCAGCCCGAAGAGCATCGCCGCGCCGACCGCGCCGAGGACGCCGAGCGGCACCACCAGCAGGACGGCGATCGGGATCGACCAGCTCTCGTACAGCGCCGCGAGGCAGAGGAACACGATCAGCAGCGACAGCGCATAGACCGTTGTCGACTGGCCGGCTGACAGGTTTTCCTCATAGCTGAGGCCGGTCCACTCATAGCCGATGCCGGGTGGCAGCTTGGCCGCCATCTCCTCCATCGCCTTGATCGCGGTGCCGCTGCTGACGCCCGGCGCCGGCGAGCCCATGATCTCGAACGAGGCCACGCCGTTATAGCGTTCGAGACGCGACGGGCCGTACTGCCAGTTGGTCGTCGAGAAGGACGAGAACGGGGCCATCGCGTTGCTGGTGGTGCCACGGACGTAGAAGTTGCCGAGATCGGCGGGCGAGGTGCGGAACGGTGCGTCGGCCTGCACATACACCTTCTTCACGCGACCGCGGTCGATGAAGTCGTTGATGTACGCGCCACCGAACGCGGTGCTGACGGTGGTGTTGATGTCCGCCTGGCTGAGGCCGAGTGCCCCGCCTGCGCCTGATCGACGTTCAGTTTCAGCTGTGGCGCATCCTCGAGACCGTTCGGGCGGACCTGCACCAGGCGCTTGTCCTGGCTGGCCATGCCGAGCAGCATGTTGCGGGCTTCGAGCAGCTTCTCGTGACCGACGCCCGCATTGTCCTTCAGCATGAAGTCGAAGCCGTTGGCGTTACCCAGTTCCTGCACGGCCGGCGGCACGAAGCCGATGACCATGCCGGCACGAATCCCGGCAAGCGCCTGGTTGGCACGGGCGGCGACCGCGGCGACGGTGTTTTCGGCGCCGCCGCGATCCTCCCACGGCTTGAGCTGGATGAAGGCGAGGCCGACATTCTGGCCCTGGCCGACAAAGCCGAAGCCGGTGATCGTGAAGATGCCCGCGATGTTCTTCTTCTCGTCGATCAGGAAGTGATCGCGCAGCTTGTCCATCGTGCGCGCGGTTTCCTCCATCGGCGTGCCGGTGGGCATCGAAACCTGTGCGAACATCAGGCCCTGATCCTCCTCGGGAAGGAAGCCCGAGGGCAGACGAAGGAAGATGAACGCCATCGCGACGACGATCACGGCATAGACCAGCATGGTGCGGACCCAGCCCTTCTCGACGCGGCGCAGGCCGTTACCGTATTTGCCGACGCCCTTGTCGAAGGTGCGGTTGAACCAGCCGAAAAAGCCCTTCTTCTCGCCGTGATCCTGCTTTGATGGCTTCAGAATGGTGGCGCAAAGCGCCGGCGTGAGGATCAACGCGACCAGCACCGAGAGCACCATCGACGACACGATGGTGATCGAGAACTGGCGGAAGATCACGCCGGTCGAACCGCTGAAGAACGCCATCGGCAGGAACACCGCCGACAGCACCAGGCCGATACCGACCAGCGCGCCGCTGATCTCGTCCATCGACTTCTTGGCGGCTTCCTTCGGACTAAGGCCCTCTTCCTGGATGAGACGTTCGACGTTCTCGACGACGACGATCGCGTCATCGACGAGCAGGCCGATCGCCAGCACCATGCCGAACAAGGTCAGCGTGTTGATCGTGAACCCAGCCGCGTACAGCACGCCGAGCGAACCCAGCAGCACGACCGGCACCGCGATCGTCGGGATTAGCGTGGCACGGAAGTTCTGGAGGAACAGGAACATCACGAGGAAGACGAGGATGATCGCCTCGACCAGCGTATGGACGACCTGCTCGACCGACAGCCGCACGAAGGTCGAGTTATCGACCGGGAACGCGACCTTGACGTCGGACGGGAACTGCTTGGCGATCCGGTTCACCTCGGCCTTCACCAGCTTGACGGTGTCGAGCGCGTTGGCCCCCGGTGCTAGCTTCACGCCGAAGCCGGCCGCCTGCTTGCCGTTATAGCGTGCCTGGAAGCTGTAGTTTTCCGAGCCCATCTCGACACGGGCGACGTCGGACAGCTTGACGGTCGCGCCGCTGGTCGCCGAGCGGACGATGATTGCGCGGAACTGCTCCGGAGTCTGCAATCGCGACTGTGCGGTCACGGTGGCGTTAAGCGACTGGCCCTTCACCGCCGGCAGACTGCCGACCTGACCCGCCGAGACCTGCGCGTTCTGCGCCGTCAGCGCAGACGTGATGTCGGTGACGGTGACGCCGAGGTTCGACATCTTGAACGGATCGACCCAGATCCGCATCGAATATTGCGCGCCGAACACCTGGGTGTCGCCGACGCCCTTGATGCGGCTGAGCGGATCCTGGAGCTTCGAGGCGATCATGTCGCCGAGATCGACCTGGTCGTGCGCGCCATTCTCGGAATAGGCGGCGATGACGAGCAGGAAGTTGGCGGTCGCCTTGGTCACGCGGAGACCGGCCTGCTGGACTTCCTGCGGCAGGAGCAGGGTCGCCTGTTGCAGCTTGTTCTGCACCTGGACCTGCGCGATGTCGGGATCGGTGCCCTGCTCGAAGGTGAGCGTGATCGCGAGATTGCCCGAGCCGTCGGACGTCGAGGCGAAGTAGCGAAGGTTGTCGATGCCCTTCATCTGCTGCTCGATGATCTGCGTCGTCGTGTTCTCGAGCGTCTGGGCGTCGGCGCCCGGATAGGACGTCGCGACCGTCACCTTGGGGGCGGCGATCTCAGGGAACTGGGCGATCGGCAGCTGACGGATCGCGAGGATACCGGCCAGCATCAGGATGATGGCGATGACCCACGCGAAGATGGGTCGATCGATGAAATAGCGTGACATGGGCGGTTACTTCCCCTGCGCGGCAGAATTAGCCTGCGCGGAATTGTTGCCGGCTGCGGCGTCACCGCCCGTCGCGGTGGCGCCTGGAGCGCCATTCGCGGGCTTGGTGACCTGCTGCGGGGCCGCCGGCTTGACGGTCGAGCCGGGGCGCAGGTTGAGCAGGCCCTCGACGATCAGCTTGTCGCCGGGCTTCAGGCCGCTGGTGACGATCCACTTGTCGCCGATCACGCGATCGGTGGTGACGTTACGCTGCTCGACCTTGTTCTGCGCGTTGACCACCAGTGCGGTCGCACCGCCGCGCGGATCGCGCGTGATGCCTGCGGTGGGCGCCATGATCGCCTGGCGACGCGTGCCCTCGACCAGCTTGGCGCGGACATACATGCCGGGCAGCAACAGACCGTTGGGATTGGGGAAGGTCGCACGCAGAGTCACCGCGCCGGTGGTCTGGTCGACCGTGACTTCGGCGAACTGGAGGCGACCCTCGATCGGATAGGTCGTGCCGTTCGGGAGGATCAGCTGCACGCGCGCGCTGCCGTCGCCGCGGGTCACGCCGCCGGTCGCCATCGCCTGCTTCAGATCGAGCAGCTGTGCTGCCGACTGGACGACGTCGACATAGACGGTGTTGGTGCGCTGGATGGTCGCGAGCGGATCGGTCTGGCCGGTCTGAACCAGCGCGCCGACGGTCACCAGCGAACGCCCGATGCGGCCCGAGATCGGCGCCTTGATGCGGGTGAAGCCGAGATTGACGCGGGCCGACTGGACCGCTGCCTGCTGCGCTGCAACATTGGCGCGAGCCTGCTGCGCGGACGCCGTGGCGTTGTCCGCTTCCTGCTTGCTGACCGCATTGAGCGCGACGAGCTGGCCGTAGCGCTGGGCCTGGAGGCGGGTCGCGTTGATCTGCGACTGAGCAGCGGCGAGCTGGCCCTGCGCGCTGGCGAGCGCGGCCCGGTAGGGTGCGTCCTCGATCGCGTAGAGAACCTGGCCCTTGCTGACCATCGCGCCCTCGGTGAACAGGCGATCACGGACCACGCCGCTGACCTGCGGACGCACTTCCGAGGTCTCGACCGCGGCGATACGGCCGGGAAGCTCGGAGGTAAGCACCACCGACTCTTCGCCGACGGTGACGACGCCGACCGTGGGCGTGGGCGGAGGCGGCGGCGCCTGCTCCTTGCCACAAGCCGACAGCAGGGCGAGCGCGAAGAGCGCCACCGATCCCTTAAGGTTCAATTGCTGCATGTTAAGCATCCCGACGTCCGTGCAGATTAGGTTCACCGGAATGAACGTTCATTCCGCTTGCTTGCCCGCTAGGATTGTGCGAGCGGCCGGTCAATCAAAAAACGCATCGGGAATTCTGTTTTGAGTGCAGTGCAACATGAGAAGTGCAGCCGGGAGCGTATTATCGCCGCGGCCCGGCATCTGTTTGCGACTCAAGGCTTTCACCAGACGCCGATGTCCGAACTGGCGCAGGCGGCCGAGGTATCGGTCGGCCAGATCTATCGTTTGTTCACCGGAAAGAATGCGGTGATCCAGGCGATCGTCATGGAGGATGCGACCGGCAAGATGGCCGAGATGCAGACGATGAACGACTCGGTGAAGTCGTGCGGGATGTCGATCGAGGAGGGTTTCGTCGAGCTGTCGCGGCGGGCCCTGTCGAAGGGCGACGAAGCGCTGACGTTCGAGATCATGGCGGAGGCGCACCGCAACACGGATGTCGCCGATACCATCGCCGACCTGTGCAGCGGGTTCCGCAGCATGATCCGCGACCTGGCCTGTGTCGCCAACCCCGACCTGTCCGACAACGACCTGGAAGGCGCGGAGGAACTGATCCTCGCCTTCATGTTCGGCCTCGGCCACCGCACCTTGTCGCGGCCTCGTTTGTCTGAGGACGAGACGGCGCGGCTTACCGGGCGGATGATCTTGGCCGCGGTTCGCGCGCTCTAGGATAAGGCCGTTCGTGCTGAGTAGCGACCGAGTAGCTTCGCAGAAGCGTATCGAGGGCGCGTATCGAAGCATCGGTTCCGCGCGCTAACCTGTCCTTCGATACGCCCTCTCGATACGCGGCTATGCCGCTACTCGATGGCTACTCAGGACGAACGGTAAAGGGCACGAAAGGCGGATCAGTTCGTCGTTGCAGCTTGCGCGTTTATCGTACTGCCGCGCGCAGGGTGGCGCGGACGCCGGTGTGGGCCGGGTCGTATTCGACGATCGTCTGGAGGCTTTGCGCCATCGCCTTGATCAGCTTCGTGCCGAGGCCGGTGCCGCGCGGCGTCGCATCCTCGGGGATGCCGCAGCCATCGTCCTCGACCGCAAGCAGGAAGATGTCGTCGTCGATCCGGCGCAGCGCGACCCGGACTTCGCCGCCGCCGCTGGGATAGGCGTATTTGCATGCGTTGGTGACGAGTTCGGTGACGATCACGCCGAGCGACACCGCGCGGTCGGTCGGCAGGCGAATCGGCTCGGCGGCGAGACTGAGCGCGCGGGGGAGGGCGTCGGTCGACCAGGTCTCGGCGAGTTCGTCGACCAGCGCGCCGAGATATTCCTGCATGTCGACGCTCTCGACATCGTTGCTGGTGTAGAGCCGGCGGTGGACCTGCGCGATCGCCTGGATGCGGCGCTGTGTATCCTCCAGCGCCTCGCGGGCTGACGGATCGGTCAGCGCGGTCGCCTGGAGGCGGACCATCGCCGAGACGAGTTGCAGCGAATTGGCGACGCGGTGGTTCACCTCGCCGAGCAACGCCTCGAGCCGCGCGTTGCTCGCGCGCAAATCCGCTTCGGCGGATGCCTTTTGCTGTTCCAGCACCGAGCGCGCGCGGACCTGTTCGAACGAGGCAGCGAGCAGGTCGAAGAAATCCTCGCCGACCGTCTTCACGACGTAGTCGGCGGCGCCGGCCTTCAGCGCGGCGACCGCGATGCGGCCTTCCTCGGAGCCGGTGACGTACACGATCGGCGGATGATCGGGCAGGCGGCGGAGTGCTTCGAGCGTCTCGAGGCCGTCCATCCCGGGCATGTAGTGATCGACCGCGATCAGGTCGAAGCGCTCGGCGGCGGCCTTGACGACGCCCTCCGCGCCGGTCTCGGCGACGGTCATGCGGTAGCCGCGGCGTTCGAGCGCACGCGCCGCCAGCCGCCGGATACCGGCGTCGTCGTCGATGTAGAGGACGCTTGGCCCGCTCACTCTGCTTCGGGAACCTGGATCACCGACAGGAACAGCCCGAGCTGGCGGATCGCCTGCGCGAAGCTCTCATAGTTCACCGGCTTGGTGATGTAGACGTTGCAGCCGAGATCGTAGCAGCGCTCGATCTCGACCTTGTCGTCGGTGGTGGTCAGCACGACGACCGGCGTGCGCTTGAGCGGGCTGCCCTCCGCCTTGATGCGCGCCAGGATGTCCGTCCCGCTCATGTCGGGCAGGTTGAGATCGAGCAGGATCATCGCCGGGCCGCTCTTGGCCGGGCCGTCGACCGCGTTGAACAGGAAATCCAGCGCGGTGGTGCCATCGGTGAAGTGCTTGATATCGTTGAGGATGCCGGCGCGACGGATGTTCTTCTCGATAAGCCGGGCATGGCCCTCGTCGTCCTCGATCATGACGATCCCGACGGTCTGGTGCTGGTTCATGCCTTGATATCCTGAATCGACAATTCGGTGGGAAGATTGAGGCGGAAGGTGGCGCCGTCGCCGAGCGTCGACTGCACGTCGATCGTACCGCCGAGACGATAGGCGAGTGCGCGGACATGCGCGAGTCCGATGCCTTCGCCGGGCTGGTCCTGCGCGCCCGACCGGCGGAACAGGTCGAACACGCGCTGGTGATCGCGCGGATCGATGCCGCGGCCATTGTCGATCACCGACAGGATCACACGGTTGCGCTCCTTGTGCCCCGTCACGACGATCTCGCCGGGGCGGCCGGGTTTCAGATACTTGGTCGCGTTCTCGATCAGGTTCGACAGGATCTGTTCGAGCGCGAGCCGATCGGTGACGACCGCCGGGATCGGTCGCTCGACCCGCACGACCGCGCCGCGATCGTCGATCACGTGCTGGATCGACCCGATGATCGTGTCGACCAGTTGCGCGGGGTCGACGCGCTCGGGCGCGATCGTCCGGCGGCCTTCGCGCGACAGCTTGAGGATGGCGTTGATCAGCCGGTCCATCTTCTGCGTCGAGGTGCGGATGAAACCGATCGCCTCGGGCAGGTCCTCGCGTGCCGCCAGGCGGGCGTCCTCGGTGAGGATGTGCGGCGCCTCGGCCTCGGCACGGTCGACCAGCTCGGCGAGCGGCCCGGCGGCGGTGGCGAGTTCGGCGGTGAAGCCCATCACGTTGACCAGCGGCGAGCGCAGGTCATGGCTGACAATATAGGCGAAGCGCTGGATTTCCTCGTTCGCGCGACTGAGATCGGCGGTGCGCTCGGTGACCTGCTCCTCGAGCGTCTCGTTGAGATCGCGCAGGCTGTCGCGCGAGGTGGCGAGATCGGCGGTGTAGCGGCGGATCACCAGGATCGCGAGGATCGCGACGACCAGCAGCAGGATCGCGGCGAGACCTGCGACCGAGAGGAACAGCGCGCTGGTCTGTTGCTGGCGTCCGCTGCGGATCGCGAGCAGGCGGACCTCGTCGGCGGCCATCGCCTGAAGGCGGTAGCGGATGCCGCGCATCAGCGGCACGCTGGCATCGACCGCGAACCGGCGCTGTGCCTCGGCGATCCGGCCGCCTGCGACTAGCGCCATCGACTGCGCCCTGAGCGCGCGCAACTGGACGAAGCGCGGCTCGATCAGGTCGAGCCGTGCGATCTGCGCCGGATTGTCTGCGGTGAGGCGACGAAGCGTGGCGATCGACGGTGCGAGATTGCCTGCGCTCCTGGCGTAAGCGGCGGAGAACAGCGGCATCCCGGTCAGGATATAGCCGCGCCGCGCCGTCTCCGACTGCTCCATCTGGCTATGGAGCGTGGCGACCGCTTGGCGGACATCCTGGGTGTGGAGGATCTCGGCGGTATAGGTGCGGTTGCGGACGGTAATCCAGCCGATCGCGATCGCTGCAGCCGCCAGCGCGACGAAGCCGAGCGTCATGAAGGCGACCAGCCACCGCGCGACCCGACCTTCGGACGAGGGCAAATTCAAGCGTACGCGGACCATGGATCGCGCTGTAAGGGAGTGCCGATCGTTACACCAGCGATACTGGCTTGCCGCAGAGCAATCCGGGGTTTGCCGCGCCCCTTCGATCCTCCCCCGCCAGGGGAGGTGGCTGGCGCTTGCCAGACGGAGGGGAGGATAGGGTTACCGCTGTTCCGTGTCCTCCCCTCCGACGCCTTCGGCGCCACCTCCCCTGGCGGGGGAGGATTGGGATTGCCCTACAGCAGTAAATCCTGCGCGCTGGCCTTGCCGACGCGGCCGCCGCCGCTGCGTCGGTCCATCTCGTGGTTGGCGGTGAAGCGGATATCGGGATCGCGGTCGGTCATGAACGCCATCAGCGTCTCGTGATCGAGTTCCGACCATTCCTTGCCGCGATCGGGGCCGTAGCGGACGCGCGGGATAAGGCCCGGATCGCGCGACCATTCGACGAGTTGCGCGAAGCTCGCCTCGTTGAGCATGTCGCGCAGGTGAAACGCGGTGACGTAGGCGTCAGGAAACGCGCGGTGCGCAGGCAGGCCGCGCTCGTGCTCCATGCCCTGCGGCTTGCGCCAGTAGCGCAGCACCTGGTTCGAGAAGCTCGGGCTGTCGGGCCAGAGCCTGAGCGCGCATTTCCAGGTGCAGATCCACTCGGCATCGCGGGTGAGCGCAGGCGTACAGAATTTCTGTTCGAAATCCGCCCGGTGCGCGGCCAGCGCGAGCCGGCGCGGCCAGGGATCGAGCACCTGGCGCGCACAGTCGTGCCAATACGGCGAGTCGGCGACATGCTCATCGAGGATATGGTGGATCGCCTGGGTGATCGGCGGGATCAGCCGGCCGGGATTGACGAGCAGGCTGCCGCCTTCGCCGTAAATCTCCCAGCGACCGTCCTCGCCTAGCGCGACGTCCTGCCAGCCGATCTCGCAGACGCCGTGCGCGGGCGGGGCCGAACCGGTGGTCTCCAGGTCGACGACCCGGATCATCTGCGGTTGCGGTTTGGGCTTGGGATAGGGGGCGCCATGCCCGCCATGTGGGGACAAGCGCGCTTAATCCAGCGCGTATGCGTCCTCATGGTCGATATCCATCTCGCGTACGCCGCGGCGCTGGCGGGCACGGTCGACGAGTTTGCGCAGGCCTTCGCGGCGATCGCGCGCCATCGGGATATCGCGGAGGATGAACTCGCCGCCGCTGGTCGTCCGGTCGCTGGAGGTGAGGATGATCGTGCCGATGTCGGTCATCTGGTTGAGCAGCGAATAGCCGAGGCGGACATCCTTGATCCGGTAGAGCTCGATCTCGTCGATCGTCTTGAACAGGATGCCGCGCTTGATGATCAGGCGCTGGTCGGTGATCTCGTAGGAGGCGCTGCGGTTCTTGAGCCAGCGCACGCCGATGATGACGAAGCCGACGCCGGCAAGACAGGTCAGCAGCGTTCCCCAACCGGCAAAGCTGCCAAGCAGCCAGCGGCGCGTGCTGGAGCGGAATTCGTCGACTGGGCGCTCCATCGGGGACTCCTTGGGGTTGGACGGACGGTAGGCGAGGTGCTTGGCGTGTCAATCGGTTCGGTCGGTGGTGCCGATATCCTAACGAACCTACCCCTCCTCCACCTCCCCGGCGGAGGCCGGGGTCCAGTTGGGTAACGTCGCTAACGGAAGCCAGCACGCCGTTATTGCCACCTTTCCAACTGGGCCCCGGCCTCCGCCGGGGTGTGCGGTTGTTTAAGGTGCCGCGCGCGTTACGCCGCTCGCCGCGAGCTGTGCATCGACCTCGGCCAGCAACGCACCGAGCGCCGCTTCGCTCTTCGCCTCGGCGCGCACCGTCAGCATCGCCTGCGTGTTCGACGCGCGGAGGAGCCACCAGCCGTCGGCGGTTGTCACGCGCGCACCATCGGTGAGGTCCATCTCCGCGCCCTCCGACCCAAGCCGCGCGATCACCTCGTCCACCACCGCGAACTTCCGCGTGTCCTCGACCGGAAAGCGCAGGTCCGGAGTCGCCACCAGCGCCGGCATCGCGTCACGCAATTCCGTCAACGAACGCCCCGACAGATGCACCGCGCGAGATCAGGCGGACGGCGGCGTATTGCGCGTCGTCGAAGCCGTAATACTCGCCCGCGAAGAACAGATGCCCGCTGAGTTCGCCGCCCAGCGGCGCGCCGGTGCGGGTCATCGCCTGTTTCATCAGGCTGTGACCGGTCGGGGCCATCACCGGCTCGCCCCCAACTCCATGATTCGGTCGAACAGCGCTTGGCTCGACTTCACGTCGGCGACGATCGGCGCGCCCGGGTGCTCACGCAGCGCA
Source organism: Sphingomonas sp. AC411 (assembly GCF_979253035.1). Classification (NCBI taxonomy): domain Bacteria; kingdom Pseudomonadati; phylum Pseudomonadota; class Alphaproteobacteria; order Sphingomonadales; family Sphingomonadaceae; genus Sphingomonas; species Sphingomonas sp. AC411. The sequence continues at coordinate 3,202,263 of NZ_CEEDAQ010000001.1, forward strand.
GGTTCGACCAATATGGAAGAATCTGATCCCCCAGATCACCCGGCCCGAGCCGTCGATCGCGCCGATCCGGTCGCCGTCGCCATCGAAGGCCAGTCCGAAATCGAGGTTCTTGTTGGCGACCAGGCGCTTCAGATCGGCGAGGTTCGCCTCTTCGGTAGGATCGGGATGATGGTTGGGAAAATTGCCGTCGATTTCGGCGAAGATCACATGATGCTCACCCGGCAGGCGCTGGACGAGCTTCTCGATCACCGGGCCGGCGGCGCCGTTGCCGGTGTCCCAGCCAATCCGATACGCGCCGCCCCGTATCCCGCCATCAGCCGGTCGACATAGGCGTCGATCACGTCGGCGGTCGTAACTTCGCCGGCCCCTTCGCTCCAGGCGCCCGACGCGGCGAGCGCGGCGAGATCCTGGATGTCCTCGCCGAAAAATGGCGCATGCGCGTGCACCATTTTGAAGCCGTTATACTCGGGGGATTGTGGCTGCCGGTTACCTGGATGCCGCCATCCACCTCTGGTGTGGCCTCGGCGTAATAGAGCATCGGCGAGGTGCTAACGCCGATCCGGACGACGTCGACGCCGCCTGCGGTGAGGCCCGACACGAGCGCGGCTTCGAGCTCGGGGGAAGAGTTGCGGCCGTCATACCCCACGGCAACGCGCGTTCCGCCAGCCGCGCGGATGCGGGTGGCGAAGCCTCGACCGATCGCGATGGCGTCGGCGGTGCCGAGCGCTTTACCGACGATCCCGCGGATGTCGTATTCGCGGAGCGAGGTCGGGTCGAACTGGTGGGTCATGGGCCTCTCGCTAGTCGTAGTGGTGCGGGAATAGCGCCCTACCACCGTCACCCCGGACTTGTTCCGGGGCCACGGTGCCGCGAACTCACGACTATCGAGTGTGCGGAACGGTGGATGCCGGAACAAGCCCGGCATGACGGGGGCTAGCGCGCGCGCTTCAGCAACAGGTCGCGCGCCGCGTTTACGCGCCGGGTCAGGTCGGTCGAACCGCCACGATCGGGGTGGACCGAGGCGATCAGGCGGCGGTGCGCGCTGCGGATCGCGTCGGCGTCTGCGCTGCGGTCGATACCCAAAATCGAGAGGGCCTCGGCTTCATCGGTGACCACCCGCTGTTTCGGCTTCGGCCGGAGGTAACGCCATGCCAGCCAAATGAAGACGGCGGCGACGATCCACTTCACGCAGCCACGTCCGGTGCGCGCTCGGCAACGACCTCCGGCAGCTGCAACGCCGCCATCATCTCGCGCAGCTCCTGGCGCGCGGCGACGTGCGCGAGGCCCATGCTGCCGAATGCCTTCGAATCGATCATCGTCAGGCCGGCGGGGAACATCTCGCGGTAGATCACGCGCTCGCCGAGCCCCGGATGATCCGGAAGCCGACGCGCTTGGCCAGTTGCGCGAGCGCATCCGACACGCGGCGCATGTTGCGTGCCTCGATATGCTGGAGGCGGTTGCGCAGCACGACCCAGTCGATCGTGGTGCCGTCGGCGCGCGCGCGCTGCTTTCGCGCATCCCAGATCAGCTCGGAATAGAAGCTCGGGCGGGTCACCTGATAGGTCTCGGGATCGACCTGGCCGATCAGGTCGAAGTCGACGAAGCTGTCGTTCATCGGCGTGACCAGCGTGTTCGCGAGCGCCGCTGCGGTGCGCGCGAACGGATCGTCGCGGCCGGGCGTGTCGACGACGAGGAAGTCCGAGCCTTCGCACAGCGAGTGCCACAGGTCCTCGAACTGGTCCTCGCTCTGATCCGACAGCGTCGCATGGCGCGGCATCGGCAGGACCGAGCCGTTGCGCTTCATCGTCTCGGCGCGGTTGTCGAGATAGCGGCCGACGGTGCGCTGGCGGTGATCCAGATCGAGACACGCGACGCGCGCGCCTTGGCGGCAAGCGCGATCGCGACATGCACCGCGGTCGTCGACTTGCCGGTGCCGCCCTTCTCGTTGGCGAACACGATCACGTGCGGCGAAGCTAGGGTGAGTCAGGGCCCATGGCCAACGCGCGTTTCCTTATTGATCGTAACAGTCACCCTTCATAGAAGCCGCGACCGCACTTATCGAGTAGGAGTTTCACGTGGACACCGTCCGGGACCTTAATGCGTTGCGCGAAAGCGTCGCCGCCTTCCGTGCGGCGGGGCAGCGCGTCGCGCTCGTCCCGACGATGGGTGCGCTCCACGCCGGCCATGTCGCGCTGATCGAGGCGGCGAAGCGGCCGGGGACCAAAGTCGTCGCGTCGATCTTCGTCAATCCGACGCAGTTCGGGCCGAACGAGGATTTGTCGCGCTATCCGCGGCGCGAGATGGCCGATATCCGGATGCTCAACGAGGCCGGATGCGACTTGCTTTGGCTGCCGTCGGTCGAGACGATGTATCCGGATGGTTTCGCGACGACCGTGCGTGTCTCGGGCGTGAGCGACGGGTTCGACGGCGCCTCGCGTCCCGGCCATTTCGACGGGGTCGCGACGGTCGTGTCGAAGCTGTTCAACCAGGTCGAGCCGGACGTCGCGTATTTCGGTGAGAAGGATTACCAGCAGCTGGCCGTGATCCGCCGGTTCGTCGCCGATCTCGACTTCGCGATCGACATCGTCGGGGTGCCGACGCAGCGCGATGACGATGGTCTGGCGATGTCGTCGCGCAACATCTATCTCGACGACGAGCAGCGCAAGCAGGCGGTGGCCCTGCCGCGCGCGCTCGGCGTCGCGGCGCAGGCTATCGCGAAGGGCGAGGACGTCGAGTCGGTGCTGGACGATGCGCGCACGACCTTGGTCGGGGCGGGGTTCACGATCGATTACGTCGCGCTGGCGGATGCGGAAACGCTGGCGGAGAACCCGGCGGCGGATCGCCCGCAGCGGTTGCTGGCGGCGGCGCGGATGGGCGCGACCCGGCTCATCGATAACATCGCGATAGAGTTGTAAAAAACGAGCGTTAACCCATTAACCATTTCGTAGCTGGAATCGCCGCAGTCTGTCCTCACGAACATTGGGGGCAAACCATGCGTAGCAATCTCAAGAGCGCGAATTTCATGATCGAACGCCGTCTGGCGGATGCCGCACGCGGCGACGACCGGGCGTGCTACGAACTCGGGATGGTGTATTCGACGGGGACGTCGGGCGTCGTCCTCGACCTGATCGAGGCGCATAAGTGGTTCAACCTGGCGGCGGTGTCGGGGAACATCGCCGCGCAGGAATGCCGCGCGGAGATCGCCGAGGACATGACCGCGCGGGAAATCTCGGTGGCGCAGCGCGCTGCGCGGGATTGGATGCAGCTGACGCAGCGGCGGGCTGCTTAATCCTCCCCGGAACGGGGAGGGGGACCGTTCGCCGCTCGGCGAAGGGGGGAGGAGCGCCGCAGACGTAGCGTTTGTGGATCTCACGTTACGCAGCGGTACGTTTGGGGAAGCCCCCTCCACCATGCTTCGCATGGTCCCCTCCCCTTGCAGGGGAGGATTAGGCTTCGACTTTTTCTTTGGGGCGGCTTTCTTGGCGGGGGCCTTTTGGCCGGAGCCTTCTTCGCTGGCGTTTTTGCCTTAGCCGCGTCCTTGGCTGGGGCCTTCTTCGCCGCCGGTTTCTTGGCGGGCGCTTTCTTCTTCTTCGTCGCCGGGGCCGCCGCAGCCCGCGCGTCGATCAGCGACGCCGCTTCCTCGAGCGTCAACTGGTCCTTCTCGATCGATTTGGGGAGGGTCGCATTGGTCGTGCCGTCGGTGACGTACGCACCGTAGCGCCCCTCCATCAGCTTGATCTCGGCCTCGGTGCGCGGATGATTGCCGAGTATCTTCAACGGCGCCTGGGCCCCTCGCGCGGTGCGACCACCGCCGGCCGCGGCTTCGGCGAGCTTTACCACGGCCGCGTTCATCCCCGTCTCGAACACGTCGGCGGTCGAGCCGAGCCGCGCGTATTTGCCCGCGTGCTTGAGATACGGACCATAGCGGCCGATCGCCGCCGTGATCGGCTCGCCGGTTTCGGGATGCGTGCCGATGGTCCGCGGCAGCGACAGCAGTTTCAGCGCCCATTCCAGATCGAGTTCGCCGATATCCTTCGGGATCGACGCCATCTTGCGCGCCTCGCCTTCGCCGATCTGGATGTAGGGGCCGAACCGCCCGGACTTGCGCTCGACCGGCAGGTTGGTTTCCGGATCGACGCCGAGCGTCGACGGACCCGCATCCGCCTCGGCGTCGCCACCGGGCTGCGCGAACCGGCGCGTGTATTTGCATTCGGGATAGTTGGAGCAGGCGATGAACGCACCGAACTTGCCGCCGCGCAGCGCAGGCTGACCCTCGCCACAATTCGGGCACAGCCGCGGATCGCCGCCGTCCGCCTTGGCCGGGAACAGGTAGGGCGCGAGGAAGGTGTCGAGCTCGGCGGTGATCGCCGAGGGCTGCTGCTCCATTACCTCGTTGGTGCGCGGCTTGAAATCGCGCCAGAACGCGTCGAGCACCGACTGCCACTGCGCGCGGCCGCCGGAGACGTCGTCGAGTTCCTCTTCCAACTCGGCGGTGTAGTCGTAGCCGACGTATTTCTCGAAGAAGCGCTCGAGGAACGCCGTCACCAGCCGCCCGCTCTCCTCGGCGAAGAAGCGGTTCTTCTCGATCCGGACGTACGCACGGTCCTTCAGCGTCTTGATGATCGACGCGTAGGTGGACGGGCGGCCGATGCCGAGCTCTTCCATCCGTTTGACCAGCGAAGCTTCGGAGAAGCGCGGCGGCGGCTGGGTGAAATGCTGTTCGGCGTCGACCTTCTTCTTGGCGGGTGCATCGCCTTCGCGCATCCGCGGCAGGCGGCGGGCATCCTCGTCCGCGGTGTCGTCCGACCCTTCCTCGTACAGCGCGAGATAGCCGGGGAAGAGCACGACCTGCCCGGTTGCGCGGAGGATGTTGCGGCCGGTGCCGTCGGCCATCTCGACCGTCGTGCGCTCCATGCGGGCGGAGGCCATCTGGCTGGCCAGCGCGCGCTTGAAGATCAGGTCGTAGAGGCGCGCGTGATCGCCGCCGCCGGCCTTGTCCTTGCCGAAATCGGTCGGGCGGATCGCTTCATGCGCTTCCTGTGCGTTCTTCGCCTTCGACTGATATTGGCGCGGCTTGTCGGGGACATAGCTCGCGTCGAAGCGGTTCGCGACGGCGAGGCGCGCGGCGCTGATAGCGCTCGAATCCATCTGCACGCCGTCGGTACGCATGTAGGTGATCGCGCCGTCCTCGTAGAGCCCCTGCGCGATCCGCATTGTGTGATCCGCCGAGAAACCGAGTTTCCGCGAGGCTTCCTGCTGGAGCGTCGACGTCGTGAACGGCGGCGGCGGGTTGCGGCCGGCGGGCTTGGTCTCGACCGACTGGACCGAGAAATTGCCGTCGAGCACCGCCTGCTTGGCGCGCTGGGCATCACCTTCGTTGCCGATCGAGAGGCGGTCGAGCTTGTTGCCCTCGAACTGCGTCAGGCGCGACGTGAACGCGGTGCCGTCATGCTCCATGTCGGCCGTTACCGACCAGTATTCCTGCGGCTTGAAGACGTCGATCTCGCGCTCGCGCTGGACGATCAGGCGGAGCGACACCGACTGTACCCGGCCGGCGGACTTGGCACCGGGCAGCTTGCGCCACAGCACCGGCGAAAGCGTGAAGCCGACCAGGTAATCGAGCGCGCGGCGGGCGCGATAGGCGTCGATCAGGTCGTCGTCCAACTCGCGCGGGTTCTTCATCGCCTCGGTGACGGTGGCCTTGGTGATCGCGTTGAAGGTGACGCGCTCGACCTCCTTGGGCAACGCCTTCCTTGCCCGCAGCACTTCGCGGACGTGCCATGAGATCGCCTCGCCCTCGCGATCCGGATCGGTCGCGAGGATCAGGCGGTCGGCGAGCTTCGCCAGATCGGTGATCGCCTTCAGCTGCTTCGACTTGTCCGCGTAATTCTCCCACGTCATCGCGAAGGCGTCGTCGGGATCGACCGAGCCATCCTTGGGCGGCAGGTCGCGGACATGGCCGTAGCTGGCCAGGACGCGGTAATCGCTGCCCAGATACTTCTCGATGGTTTTGGCCTTGGCAGGCGATTCGACGATGACAAGCTGCATGGGGAAACCGGGGTCCTTACGTGTACGCGTACGAGGGTGGCGGCGTCGGGGTAGTGCCGTCAACCCGAAGAGGGCTCAAGATCGACCGACGCGAGATGCGACCGTCGGTGCGGGTTTTCCAGAGGGGCTCGGCAGAGGGCGGGGTATTTCCGGATTATGCCGACGCTGCTGGCACAATATCGATGTCGCCATGATGACAGTAAAACATCCCATCCGATCGTCTTCTGTTAATATTACTGCGGAGATCGTTACAACCGAGGTCGCCTACCGAACCAATTCAACGACATAACCGTTGGGCAGCCATCAAGATTTTCGTCCGGCTCAGTGGTTTCCTATGCGTGTTGCATCCTTCCGAACGGACCCTGAGGTGCGGCGGTATCTTCATGCACTTTCGCCGGGAGACGGCGGTAAGGGCTTGGAAACAGGTAGGGATGATCTAGCGTGACCCGACATGATCTCGCCGTTGCGAAATGGAAGTGTTCGTTCCTCGCGAAACAGATCGTGATCCTGCGGGACTCGGCCCCTGAACCCCATATCCTCCGCTTGATCGCCTTACATCAGGCCGAACTGGACGCTTTGCTTGCGGCCATTGCAACGTCGCATGATGCCAAGGATTGGGCTGCCGGCTGGGTAGGCGACGATACGCAGACGGACGACCAGCAGGCTCGTGGCGGTCCGCTCGAATCGGGGCAGGACCCTGTCGGGTGATGCGAACCTGTGCCGGTTTTGCCGGACTAGAACAAGCTCGCGCGGCCTCCCGCGTGACGCTCCAGCCGGCCGCCGAGTTCGAGTTCGAGCAACACGGTGTGGACGACCGACGGGCTCAGATGCGACTGGCGGATGAGTTCGTCGATCGCGACAGGGACCGGACCGAGCAGGTCGGCGATCCGCTGGCGGTCGATGTCGCTCGCGTCTTCGGGCGGCGCCGCGGCGTAGGTGTCGATTGGGGAGCGCACGGAGCGTGGATCGAACGGGCGGATCTGTTCGAGGATGTCGGCAGCGGACTGCACCAGCGTGGCGCCTTCGCGGATCAGCAGGTTGCAGCCCTGCGCGCGTGGGTCGAGCGGGCTGCCGGGAACGGCCATGACTTCGCGGCCGGATTCGTTGGCGAGGCGCGCGGTGATCAGCGAGCCGGATTTGGGGACGGCCTCGACCACCACGGTGCCGATCGCGAGGCCTGCGATGATGCGGTTGCGCGAGGGGAAGTTGCGCGCCTTGGGCTCGGTGCCGGGGGCTGTTCGGCGAGCAGGAGGCCTTCGGTGGCGACGCGCTCCTGTAACGCGGTGTTGTCGGGCGGGTAGGCGATGTCGATGCCGCTCGCGATCACGCCGATCGTGGCGCCGCTGGAGCCTGCTCCGAGTGCGCCGATATGGGCTGCGGTGTCGATGCCGCGGGCGAGGCCTGAGACGACCGTCGTGCCTTCCTCGGCGAGTTGCAGTGAGAGCTGGCGGGCGAAGCGGCAGGCGGCGGCGGAGGCGTTGCGTGCGCCGACCATCGCGATGCAGGGGCGGCTGACGTGGGCGATGTCGCCGCGGAAGATCAACGCCGGCGGGGCCGTCTCGATCTCGGCGAGCAGGCGGGGATAGGCCGGGTCGTCTAGGAAGAGGTAGTGTGCGCCGAGCTTTGCGGTGGCGGCGATTTCGCGCTCGACGAGGGCGGCGTCGGCGACCTTCGGGACGCGGCCCCCGCCGCGCTGGGCGAGCATGGGAAGGGCTTCGATGGCGGCGTCTGCGCTGCCGAAGCGGGCGATGAGCTGGCGATAAGTGACCGGTCCGATCCCGGTCGTGCGGATGAGCCGAAGACGTGAGACCGTCGGGTCAGTCACCCGGTGGTCGTTTTGAGCGGCCGATGCGCGGCTCGGTGCCCGAAAACAGGCGCTCGACGTTCTCGCGGTGCTTCCAGAAGACGATCAGCGCGAGCGCGAGTAGCAGCAGGACGAGATCGAACCGGCCGAACAAGGCGGCGGCGAACGGCGCGCTGAGCGCGGCGGCCATGCCTGCGACCGAGGATATGCGCAGGCCCGCGAGCAGGCCGAGCCAGACGACCGCATAGACCAGCCCGAGCGGCCAATGGAGCGCGACGACGATGCCCATGAGCGTGGCAACGCCCTTGCCGCCCTTGAACTTCAGCCAGACCGGGTAGCAATGGCCGATGAACGCACCGGCGGCCGCGAGCAGGGCGTTACCGGGGAACAGGTGTGTGACCAGCAGGACGGCGACCGCGCCCTTGGCCATGTCGAGCAGCAGCGTCGCGGCGGCGAGGCCTTTGCGACCGGTGCGCAGGACGTTGGTCGCGCCGATGTTGCCCGAGCCGATCGTGCGGAGATCGCCCGCACCGCCGAGCCGCGTGAGGATGACGCCGAACGGGATCGAGCCGAGCAGGTAGCTGAGCACGAGCGATAGCGTGGGCGCGACCCAGAGAATTTCCGTCTGCAAGTATGTCCCCCGTTCTGGCGGTACTTATAAACGACGCGGGGCGGACGGCAAATGGCGTGAGTTTGAAGGGACGGTTTGAGCGGACACGGGCGCTTAGACCCACGGTCTGCTTGCTCCCTCCCTGGAAGGGAGGGGCTGGGGTGGGTTGGTTCGCTTGTGGCGCGACCGTCTGAAGTTATGGAAACCGACCCACCCCCAACCCCTCCCTTCCAGGGAGGGAGCTAGGCTGCTCTGGTTTACGCACGTTGATCCGTCCTAAGAGCGCGACATGGACCAGCGCCCCATCCTGTTCTTCGATTCCGGCGTCGGCGGGCTGTCGATCGTCGGCCCGGCGCGCGCGGCGCTGCCCGATGCGCCGTTCGTCTACGCCGCCGACTCGGCCGGTTTTCCCTACGGCACGAAGAGCGAGGCGGAAATCGCGGCGCGGGTGCCGGTGTTGCTCGGGCGGCTGGCGGAGCGGTATCGGCCGCGGTTGATCGTGATCGCGTGCAATACCGCCTCGACGATCGCGCTGCCGGTGGTGCGCGCGGCGCTCGACCTGCCGGTGGTCGGGACGGTACCGGCGATCAAGCCTGCCGCGCTGCTGTCCAAGACGCGGACGATCGGCGTGCTGGGGACCGAGGCGACCGTGCGGCAGGCATATGTCGATGATCTGGCGGCGCGGTTCGCGGGCGATTGCACGGTGCTGCGCTACGGCTCGGCGGCTTTGGTCGAGATGGCGGAGGCCAAGCTTCACGGGCGACCGGTGGCACCGGCGCGCTATGCCGCGGTGCTCGACGGGCTGTTCTCGCAGGCCGGCGGTGATCGCATCGACGTGATCGTCAACGCCTGCACGCATTTTCCGCTGGTCGAAGCGGAACTGGCCGCGGCGACGCCCGGCGTGCGGTTCGTCGACGGCGGTCCTGGCATCGCGCGACGGATCGTGCACCTGATGCAGGGCGAATCATGGTCGGGAGCGGCGGAGGGGATCGCCGTCTTCACTCGGTTGGGCGACGACGAATGCGCGCTCGGACCCGCCTTGGCGGTGCGAGGATTCACGCGGATCGAGCAGCTTTAAGCGTTAACCTGGGACAATGTGGCACCTTGCTTCGCGGGCGTATCGTGGCAATGTGCCCCCAGGATGAGGAAAGCGATCACCGTAAGAGCGGTATTACGCTGGAACTGAGTGAAAGTGAGGCGTAGTGCCCAAGGCCATGATTATCGACGGCAAAACGGCAACGGACGGCATTAGTGGTCCGCGAGTCGATTATTCGCGCGTGTTCACGCAGGCGATCGACCGGTTGCATGCCGAGGGCGCTACCGCGTGTTCATCGACATCTTGCGCAACAAGGGTGCGTTTCCCAACGCGCGCTGTTTCGCCGGGCATAACGGGCCCAAGCCGATCACCGTCTGGTGCTCGAACGATTACCTTGCGATGGGCCAGCACCCGAAGGTGATCGCGGCGATGGAAGAGGCGTTGCACGACGTTGGCGCAGGCTCCGGCGGCACGCGCAACATCGGTGGCAACACGCATTACCATGTCGACCTGGAGGGCGAGCTCGCCGACCTTCACGGCAAGGAAGCGGCGCTGCTGTTCACCAGCGGGTATGTCTCGAACGAGGCTACGCTGGCGACCTTGGCCAAGGTGCTGCCGGGCTGCATCATCTTTTCCGACGAGTTGAACCACGCGTCGATGATCGCGGGGATCCGCAATTCGGGCTGCGAGAAGCGGGTATTCCGCCACAACGACCTCGCGCATCTCGAAGAGCTGCTGGCCGCAGAAGATCCTGCCGTGCCGAAGTTGATCGCGTTCGAGAGCGTCTATTCGATGGAAGGCGACATCGCGCCGATCTCCGCAGTGTGCGACCTCGCCGACCGGTATAACGCGCTGACCTATTGCGACGAAGTCCATGCGGTCGGGATGTACGGCGCGCGGGGCGGCGGCATTTCGGAGCGGGACGAGGTCGCGCACCGGATCACGATCCTCGAGGGGACGCTCGGCAAGGCGTTCGGCGTGATGGGGGCTATATCGCTGCCGATCGGACGATCGTCGATGTGATCCGGTCGTACGCGCCGGGGTTCATCTTCACGACCTCGCTGTCGCCGGTGCTGGTCGCGGGCGTTCTCGCGAGTGTGCGGCATCTGAAAAGCTCGAGCGTCGAGCGTGAGGGGCAGCAGGCGTCGGCGGCGATGCTCAAGGCGATGCTGAAGGACGCCGGGCTGCCGGTGATGATCGGCGATACGCATATCGTGCCGCTGATGGTCGGCGATCCGGTCAAGGCGAAGAAGATCAGCGACGTGCTGCTCGCCGAATACGGCGTGTACGTGCAACCGATCAACTACCCGACCGTGCCGCGCGGCACCGAGCGCCTGCGGTTCACGCCTGGCCCTGCGCATACCGAGGCGATGATGCGCGAACTGACCGATGCACTGGTGGAGATTTGGAGCCGGTTGGACCTTCGCAAGGCTGCCTGAGGCCGAACTTGCCTGCGCTGGCGGGCTTTAGTCGATGGTAATGGTGCCGTCTGTATCAGGAACGGCGACAGGTTCGCCGAACCCTACCGAGTGGAACCGTGTGTAATCGCCCTCGACGGGGCTGGCATAGATGTGGACGACAGACCGGGCGCCGTCGACGACCCAGTAATGTGGGATCCCGCCGCGCCCATAGGCGAAGCGCTTCATCGTGGTATCGCGTGCGACCGAGGTTTCCGCGACTTCGATGACGAGCAGGAAGTCGGCGGCGACCGGTAGGCGGTTACCTTCGACCGGTTCACGCAACACGGCCACGTCGCAGCCGAGTACGGTATCGTTGCCGAGATCGACGGCGACCCCACCCATGATCCGCGCTTCCGGAAGCAGACCCGAAAGGCGGATGCCGATCTTAGCTTGGCGCGCGGCATGGCTTGCCAAAGGTAGGTCCATCCGTTCGAGTTCCCCATCGACCAACTCGATCCTGATGTCGTCGAACGCGCCGGACTCACCCATGCGGACAAACTCGGCCATGCGGACAAACTCGGCGATCGTGAAACGCGCCTTCGCCTGCCGGTCGGTGCGGGGACTCACGGCAGATGTCATCATGCCCGATTCGTACCACGAACCAGGTGTCCATACGACTCGCGAGCGGGATTAAAGCGCGGCGGCCAGCATCGTCCAGGACGCCGAGGCCGAGCGACAGGGGTATGCGCAGCGCCATCCAGCCGGGTGGGGCAATGCCGGCGCGGACCAGTGCGCGGTCGACAAGCAATGCACCGACCAGGCTGATACCGAGCACGACCAGCGAAGGGCCAGGCCAGCGCAGGCCGACCATCCAAGGCCAGGCGGTCGCCAGCGCGATCAGGGAGGGGGTGACGCTGGCGAACCAGAGCCAGCAGGGCGGTGAGTCGGTGCGCGCGGCAAGGCCCCACCACAGGCCGCCGAGGAAGCTCAGGATGATCGCGGCATAGGCGTAGGCGATCGCCAGCGCGGAGTAGCGGCTTTGCGGATCGCCGCTCAGCAACAGCGCGACTGCAGCCAGCTGCGGGAGAAGGCCGCTCAGCCCCAGCAGGCGCGCGATCGGCGGGATGCTGCCGGTCGCGGGCTCACGATACGGCGGTCGCGCGGTCATCAGACGCGCGCGACGACACCGGTGGCGACGACCGGTCCGGTCGGCAGGCCCGTCGGCGAACCGCCACGGGGTTCGACCGAGATAGCAAGCGTGGCGCCCGGGGCGATGCGACCGCGGTCGACGCCCTTCGGCGCGAGCGAGGTCGGCTGGGCGGAGAGCAGGCCGAGCGAATGCGGTACGCCGTCGCCGCCGATCACCCAAAGCTCCGCGACGTGCGCGTGCGGAACGTCAGGGCCTGCCGCGACCCGAAGCGCGCCGTTGGCGGGATCATAGACCGCGGCGATCGGCGACTTCGCATCGCCGAGCATCGCGACGAGCACGCTGGTCGGCCGGGGAACCGGGGTCGGTTGCGACACCGGTACGGTCGGCTCGGGGCGGAGCATGACGAACAGGAGTAGGCACGCTGCGATAGCGCTGGTGAAGGCGGCAAGCGCCGGCCACGGGAAGCGGCTGACCTTGGCAGGCCCCGTCGTGCCGATCGTCGCCGTACCGATCGCCGTCGTGCGGGTCGCCACGCCGTCGAGGCTGGCTTCGATTCGCGCGGCGACGTTGGACGGCGCGGCGCGTTCGGGCCACAGGTCGAACAACACGGCCAGCCGCGATCGCCACCATTCGACCTGCGCGGCGAAACCGGGCTCGGCCAGCACGCGACGCAGAGCCACGCTCCGCTCCTCGCCTTCGAGCAGCCCGAGCGCGAGTTCGGCGGCCGCCACATCTTGGGGCACGCCAGTATCGATGGTCGGATCAGCCATCGAGACAATCCTTCAGGCGAGCGAGGCCGCGGCGTACCCAGCTCTTCATCGTACCCAGCGGCACGGCGCGCTTGATCGCGAGTTCGGCATAGGTGATCCCGTCGAAGAACGCGGTGCGGATCGCGTCGCGCTGCTGCGGTTCGAGACCGTCGAGGCACTCGATCAGTTCGCGCGACGATTCGCTGGCGAGCAACGTCGCTTCGGCACCCTCGCCGGGATCGGCAATGTCGGGTGCGTCGTCGAGCGGACTGGTACGCCGGACGCCCTGCGCGCGCTGCCAGTCGATGGCGCGATTGCGCGCGATCGTCGCCAACCAGGTTATCGGGCTCGCGCGGCCGGGTTCCCAGGCACCGGCGCGTTTCCAGATCGTGAGATAGACCTCGTGCAGCACATCCTCCGCGGCTTGGGCGTTGCCGCAGATACGGTGGGTGATGCCGAAAAGCTTCGCGCTGGTCAGCGTATAGAGTTCGCGAAACGCATCGCGATCTTCCTGACCGGTACGCAGCAGCACCTCGGAGAGATGCGCGCGGGCGGCGTCTGCGTCTGGATAGGCTCGGGTCACGACAGCGAACCTAGCGGCTAAGTCCGTCGCGGCAATAGCCTTCGCCGGGCTTTACGGTGAGGCAGTCGGTTTTGCCCGACAGATATTTCAGCCCGGTCGCATCGCCGTCGGTTGGGCGCAGGGTTTCGGGAATGTCGTTGCGGATGAACGTGATGGTTCTGCCGTTCGCGGTGCCGTCGAATGTGCCCTTGTGGTCGAGGTCCCATTGCATCGTGAGGTCGTAGTGACCGGGTGCGCCGGCATGGGCGATATCGAGGACCATGCCCTCCACGCCGACCCATCGGCCGGCATAGTCGCGCGGTGCCGGTGCGGACACGGTGGCGTTTCGCTCGACCGACCCTGCCGACGTCATGTTGCCGTCGCTGCTGGTGTCGGGGGCGGGGCCCGAGCAGGCGGCGAGCGCTACGGTTGCGAGCAGGGTGAGGGCTTTCATGGACGTCTCCTTCACGGTCGGCGTTCAGCGTGGATGCCGACCTTAGCGCGTCATCCTGACGAAAGTCAGGACCCAGAGCCACGGGTGATGCGCTATGTTACTCTGCGTCCTGACATTCGTCAGGATGACGAAGCCGCTGCGAACAGGTGTGGCAAATCCTGGCTCACGCCGGTATGGGGCTGGGCACCCGATCTCCCGTCACAGGAACACGCCAGGTGCGCATCGCCATCGCGTCCGATCACGCCGCCGTTTCGTTGAAGGCGGTACTTGCCGCCTGGCTGCGCGAGGCGGGGCATGACGTGCTCGATCTCGGTCCCGAGGGTACCGCCAGCGTCGACTATCCCGATTATGGTTACAAGCTCGCGTCGGCGATCGCCGATGGCAGCGCGGAACGCGGCATCGCGCTGTGCGGCTCCGGGATCGGCATCTCGATCGCCGCCAATCGCAATCCCGCCTGCCGCTGTGCGCTCGTCTCCGAACCGCTGTCGGCGAGCCTCGCCCGCGTGCACAACGACGCCAACGCCATCGCGATGGGCGCGCGCCTGATCGGCGAGGAAATGGCCAAGGCGTGCGTCGAAGCGTTCCTCACCGCCGATTTCGCTGGCGGCCGTCATCAACTCCGTGTCGACAAGCTAAAGGTCCCCGCATGAGCACCCAGCCCGAAACCCTCCAGCGCGAACTCCACGACGTCCAGCCGGACGGCTTCTTCACACGCACGCTCGCCGATGCGGACGCTGCCGTGTTCGCCGGGGTCGAGGCCGAACTCGAACGCGAGCAGACGCAGATCGAGCTGATCGCGAGCGAGAACATCGTCTCGAAGGCGGTGCTCGAGGCGCAGGGCTCGGTGTTCACGAACAAGTACGCCGAGGGCTATCCGGGCAAGCGCTATTACCAGGGCTGCGCGCCGTCGGACGTGGTCGAGACCCTCGCGATCGAGCGCGCCAAGCAGATCTTCGGCTGCGGGTTCGTCAACGTGCAGCCGCATTCTGGCGCGCAGGCGAACGGCGCGGTGATGCTCGCGCTGGTCAAGCCGGGCGACACGATCCTCGGCATGAGCCTCGATGCGGGCGGCCACCTGACGCATGGCGCGAAGCCGGCGATGTCGGGCAAGTGGTTCAACGCCATTCAATACGGTGTCGATGCGACCACGCACCTGATCGACTATGACCAGGTCGAGGCGCTGGCGGTCGAGCATCAGCCCAAGCTCATCATCGCGGGCGGTTCGGCCTATCCGCGGACGATCGACTTCGCGCGCTTCCGGGCGATCGCGGACAAGGTCGGCGCGTATTTCATGGTCGACATGGCGCATTTCGCCGGGATCGTCGCGGCGGGCCTGCACCCGACGCCGTTCGGCCATGCGCATGTCGTGACGACCACCACGCACAAGACGCTGCGGGGCCGCGCGGCGGCATGATCATGACCAATGACGAGGCGCTGGCCAAGAAGTTCAACTCGGCGGTGTTCCCAGGCCTTCAGGGCGGGCCGCTGATGCACGTGATCGCCGCGAAGGCGGTCGCGTTCGGCGAAGCGCTGCAGCCTGATTTCAAGAGCTACATCGCGGCCGTCGTCGAGAATGCGAAGGTGCTGGCGGCGACCCTCAAGGAGCGTGGCTCGGACGTCGTGTCGGGCGGCACCGACACGCATCTCGCGCTGATCGACCTCACGCCGCTGGGCATCACGGGCCGCGATGCGGACGAGGCGCTGGAGCGTGCAGGCATCACCTGCAACAAGAACGGCATCCCCAACGATCCGCTGCCGCCGGTCAAGACCAGCGGCATCCGCGTCGGCTCGCCCGCGGGTACGACGCGTGGGTTCGGTCCGGCGGAGTTCCGCGAGATCGGCAACATGGTCGCCGACGTGCTGGACGGCCTCGCGAAAAAGGGCGAGCATGGGGACCCGGACGTCGAGGCGGACGTTCGGACCCGCGTGCGGGCCCTGTGCGCGCGCTTCCCGATCTATCAAGGATAACGCCATGTCGAAGTTCGATGACCTCCAGAACGACGTGAAGAGCACCCCCGGCCTCGGCAAGAGCATGGCCAAGTGGAGCGCACTTGGCGCGGTCGTCGCGATCCCGGTACCGGTGGTCGGCCCGATCTTCGGCGCACTCGCGGGCGCGGGCTACGCCTATTACAAGGGCAAGAAGAAGGTCTGAATGCGCTGCCCCTTCTGCGGACATGAAGACAGCCAGGTAAAGGACAGCCGCCCCACCGAAGACGGGGCGGCGATCCGGCGTCGGCGCCAATGCGAGGGTGCGCCGCGCGTTTCACGACGTTCGAGCGCATCCAGTTGCGCGAGCTGTTCGTGTTGAAGAGCGAGGGACGGCGGGAGCCGTTCGATCGGGAGAAGCTGCTTCGGTCGTTGTCGATCGCGACCAGGAAGCGGGCGATCGAGGCGGGGCGGATCGAGAAGCTGGTGAGCGGGATCCAGCGCCGGCTGGAGACGCTGGGCGAGAACGATGTGACGTCGAAACGGATCGGCGAGATGGTGATGGATGGGCTCAAGGGGCTCGATTCGGTCGCGTATATCCGGTTTGCGAGCGTGTACCGGGATTTCAACGAGGCGCGGGACTTCGAGGCTTTTGCCGGGAGTGTCGAGGAGGTCGGGCGGGCGGAGTGATCGTTGGCCTATCCTTCGATACGCGCTCTCGACTTTGCTCGATCGCTACTCGGGACGAACGGAAGGAGGGAAGTCCGAGCCTTTCGAGACGCCCCTGGCAGGTAGGCCACCCTTCCTGTACCTGTGGTCCATCCCTTCCGTTCGTCCTGAGTAGGGACTGAGCTCGGCGAAGGCCCGTATCGAAGGACAGGTCGCATGAGCTTTTACGCCTACATGCTCCGCTGTTCCGATGGCAGCTATTACATCGGCCACACCGACGCGCTCGAACGCCGGATCGCCCAACACCAGCACGGTGAGCTTCCCAGATACACACACAACCGGCGCCCGGTAATACTGATTTGGTCGCAGGATTTCCCGAGCCGGATCGAGGCGTTGGAGGCCGAGCGCCAGTTGAAAGGCTGGACGCGGGCGAAGAAAGAAGCGTTGGCGGCGGGCGATTGGGACGCGGTGCGCTTACTCTCGCGCAAATCCTTCGATACGGGTCTTCGGCTTCGCTCAGCCCCTACTTAGGACGAACGGGGTGGGGTGGGTGAGCGGGTTGGCTTGGCCGAGCACGATGAATTGGCTGAGAAGAACGAATTTGGTGAGTTTGGCGAGATTGGTGGATTTGGCGACGTGAGTGACGAAAACATGATTGATACGGACTCGGCAGGCCACAGCGAAGTGCTCGCGGATGGACCGGGAATAACTAGCGCCTCTACCCCACCTCCCGTCATCGTCCTCGTCCGCCCGCAGCTCGGCGAAAACATCGGCAAAGCGGCACGCGCCATGCTCAATTTCGGCCTCACCGAGATGCGCCTCGTCTCCCCGAGACGGCTGGCCGAACCCCTCCGCCGGCCCCGCCGCCAGCGGTGCCGACATCGTTCTCCAGAACGCGCAGGTGTACGACAGCGTCGCCGCCGCCACCGCCGACTGCGCGCAGGTGTATGCCACCACGGTCCGCAAGCGCGGCGTGACCAAGCCGGTCGTTACCCCCGAGCAGGCCGCGACCGAGATCCACGCCGCGCCCGGCCGCTCCGCGATCCTGTTCGGGCCCGAGCGCTCGGGCCTCGAAACCGACGATGTCGCGGTCGCCCGGACGATCATCACCGTGCCGATCAATCCGGAGTTCGGGTCCTTGAACCTTGCCCAGGCGGTGATCCTGGTCGCCTACGAATGGTCGAAGGGGCTCACCGCCGAGCGCGAGTTGTCGCAGCCGTCGATCAACCCGATCATGCCGCCCGCGCCGCAGGAGGAGCTCGACGGGATGATCGGACAGCTCGACGCGATGCTGATGGGGGCGGGGTTCTTCCATCTACCCGACAAGATGCAGTCGACCCGAAGGACGTTGCGCACGTTGCTGACCAAGCCCGGCTGGTCGAGTCAGGAAGTCCGGACGATGCGCGGCGTGCTGTCGTCGCTGGCGGGGAAGAAGCCGCGGGTCTGATTCCTCCCCGCAAGGGCGGCTTTCTTCCCCCTCCCTGGAAGGGAGGGGCCGAAGTGGGTCGGCTGCTTGGCGGGCGGGGCGGCATTTACGGGGCCGACCCAGGGAGGAGTGCGTTGCGCTTTAGCGGCGGTCGAACGCGGCTAGTTCGTAGGCGATCGAGGCTTCGACCAGCCTCTCCCAGAGGTCCGCGATTACCGTGTCGGGCAGCCCCAACTTCACCGCCTCGGCGCGCGCATTCTCGATCACCTGCGTTTTCCGCGCCTCATCCCGCACATGCCCGCGCTCCGGCTTTATCCGCGCGGCGGCGTCCATATACGCAAATCGCCTGGCGAGCAGCGCAACAAGCTCGCGGTCGAGCGCGTCGACGCCTGCGCGGACCTCGGTCATGGTGGTGCAATCGGGCCCGGATAGAATAGTCATCGCTGTCTCTTGCCGACCCTCCCGCACCCTGTCCAGCATGACCGCCGAGCTTGACTCTCACGCACCCCCGTCTAGGCGCCCGCCTTCGCAATGGCCCTGCACCCCGGTGAAGCGGTGGCCCTGCCTTGTCCGGACCTTTGGGTCTTACGACGACCAGCAGAGCGATACCGGGACCAACGTTGTTTGCATTTGCAAAGGTTATACTATGTCGAAGCGTCAAAGCGCGAAGTACAAGCTCGATCGCCGTATGGGCGAGAATATTTGGGGTCGCCCCAAGTCGCCTGTCAACAAGCGCGAATACGGCCCGGGCCAGCACGGCCAGCGCCGCAAGGGCAAGGTCAGCGATTTCGGTATCCAGCTGCGCGCCAAGCAGAAGCTCAAGGGCTATTACGGCGACGTGACCGAGAAGCAGTTCCGCGCGTGCTATTTCGAAGCCGCACGCATGAAGGGCGATACCAGCCAGAACCTGATCGGCCTGCTCGAGCAGCGCCTCGACATGATCGTCTACCGCGCCAAGTTCGCGCCGACGATCTTCGCGGCACGTCAGATCGTTTCGCACGGCCACATCCGCGTCAACGGCGTGAAGTGCAACATCGCCTCGCGTCGCTGCTTCGTCGGCGACGAGATCACACTGGGTTCGAAGGCGCAGGAAATGGCGCTGGTCATGGAAGCCCAGAGCCTCGCCGAGCGTGAGATCCCCGACTATGTCGCTCCGGACGGCGCCGCCAAGGTCACCTTCACGCGCGTCCCGACGCTCGACGAAGTGCCTTACCCGGTGAAGATGGAGCCAAACCTGGTCGTCGAATTCTATTCGCGTTAAGCCGAGTAAATTCGTCGACCGGTCGGCGTCGCTCGAGCGACGTCCGACGACGTGGCTTTGCCACGGCGCGGTTTGGAACAAAAAAGGGCGGTCCCATTGGGGCCGCCCTTTTTTGTTGCCCCTTGTCGCTTCGTGGACATGCGGGCCCGGCTTTGCCAGAACGCGCGCAACTCATCGGGGGAATGACCATGCGCGCTGCCATCCTGTCTCTGTTGCTGCTCGGGACCGCCGCGTCCGCGCAGACGTCGCCTGCGATTTCGGTCGAGACGTTGAAGACCGTCACGCAGGTGCTGTCGTCGGACGCGTATGACGGCCGTGCGCCGACCACCCCGGCCGAGGCGAAGACGGTCGCCTATATCGTCGAGCGGATGAAGGCGGCAGGTCTCAAGCCCGGCAACAAGGGCGCGTGGACTCAGGACGTGCCGATGGTCGAGATCACCGCCACGAACGTGCAGCCTTATGTGTTCACCGGCGGCAAGGCGCCCGTCAGCCTCGCCTATCGCACCGACATGGTCGCGGGCACCTACCGCGTCGCACCCAAATCGAGCGTGGCGAACAGCGACGTGGTGTTCGTCGGCTACGGCATCACCGCGCCCGAAAAGGGCTGGGACGATTATGCCGGCGTCGACGTGAAGGGGAAGACGGTCGTCATCCTGATCAACGACGCCGACTGGCAGACGATGTCGCGTGAGGGGCCGTTCGAGGGCCGCGCGATGACGTGGTACGGGCGCTGGCCGTACAAGTTCGAGAACGCGGCCAAGCACGGCGCGGCGGCGGCGATCATCGTCCATGATACCGAGCCGGCGGCGTATCCGTGGGCGGTGGTGCAGTCGTCCTGGACCGGGCCGCAGCTCGAGCTGGACGAGAAGGGCGATCATCTCGACCAGTCGCAGATCGTCGGCTGGATGCAGCGTGCGGCGGCGGAACGCGTGTTCGCGAGCGCGGGCAAGGATTACGCGATGCTCGCGGCGGCGGCAAAGGTGAAGGGGTTCAAGGCGGTGCCGCTCGGGCTGAAGCTGTCCGGCGGGTTCGACAACACGATCAAGCGGCAGGCGTCGAAGAACGTCATCGGCGTGCTGCCGGGGACGGCTGCGCCCAATGACTACGTGCTGTACTCGGCGCATTGGGATCATCTCGGGCGTTGCGACGCGGTCGATGGCGACGACATCTGCAACGGGGCGGCGGATAACGCGACCGGTGTCGCGGGGCTGGTGGCGCTGGCCGAGGCTCAGGTGAAGGCGGGGCCCGCCAAGCGCTCGATCGCGTTCCTGGCGGTGACGGCGGAGGAGTCGGGGCTGCTCGGGTCGCGCTATTATGCCGAGCATCCGATCTATCCGCTCGCGCATACCGTCGGCGGGGTGAACATGGACGTGCTGAACGTCGACGGGCGGGCGAAGGACTTCGTGCTGACCGGCGCGGGGAAATCCGAGATCGAGGATCTGGTAAAGCCGTTCGTCGCCGCCGAGGGCCGCGTGATCGGCGTCGAGGCGAACCCGGAACGCGGCGGCTATTACCGGTCGGATCACTTCAGCTTTGCCAAGCTGGGCGTGCCGATGCTCGATGGCGGCAGCGGCGAGGACCTCGTCGTCGGCGGGACAGCCGCGGGACATGCCAAGCGCGAGGATTATGTCGCGAATCGCTATCACAAGCCTGCCGACGAATATGATGCGAAGTGGGACTGGTCGGGCGCGGTCGACGACCTGACGATCTATTATGGGCTGGGGCGGAAGCTCGCGGACGATACCAGTCTGTGGCCGAACTGGTATAAGACCGCCGAATTCCGCGGCATCCGTGACCGCGATCGCGCAGGAGCCAAGTGAAGTGACGACGACTACCCCGCCGAATGGGCGCACCACAAGGCCGTCTGGATCGGCTTCCCGAGCCATGCGGACCTGTGGCTGGAGGATCTGGAGCCGGCGCGGGACGAGGTCGTCGCGTTTGCCAAGGCGGTGCATGCCGAGGGGCGGGGCGAGACGGTGATCCTGGTCGCGGCGGACGTCGGCTCGGCGACGACCGCCAAGCGTCTTGCCCCGTTCGCGGACGTGGTGGTCGAGCCGTTCGGCGACATCTGGCTACGCGATACCGCCCCGATCATCGTCGGCGACGGCAGCGCGCGCGACTTCCGGTTCAACGGCTGGGGCGGGAAGTACGACCTGCCTGGCGACGATACGATCGGGCAGCGGCTGGCGGCGAGCCGGCACAAGCGGGTCGAGGCGTGCGACTGGGTGCTTGAAGGTGGCGCGATCGATGGCGACGGTACCGGGACGGTCGTCACGACTCAGCAGTGCCTCCTCAACCGCAATCGGAATCCGTCGCTGAGCAAGGCGGATATCGAGGCTCGGCTTGCGTCGGACCTCGGCTATACCCGCGTGGTGTGGCTGGGCGACGGTCTGGTCAACGACCATACCGACGGCCATGTCGACAACCTCGCGCGGTTCGTCGGCGAGGGGCGCGTGGCGATCCCGAAGGCGACCGACAACGATCCGAACTGGCAGGTGTACCAGAACGCGGCGCGCGATGCCGCCGCGGCCGGGCTGGAGGTCGTGACGATCCCGTCGCCAGGCCGTGTGCTGCGCGACGAGGAGGTCGTGCCGGCGAGCTATATGAACTTCTATATCGGCAATGCCGCGGTGGTGGTGCCGTTGTATGGGACGGAGAACGACGCGGCGGCGGTGGTCGCGATCCAGGCGCTGTTCCCCGACCGCGAGGTGGTCGGACAGCGCGCGGATCACATCCTGACGGGCGGCGGCAGCTTCCACTGCATCTCGCAGCAGATTCCGGGGTAACTTCTGCTCCCTCCCTGAAAGGGAGGGGCCGGGAGTGGGTCGGCCTGGGGCGGGTGCTTGCGCCAGCCAACAAGCCAACCCACCCCTAACCCCTCCCTTCCAGGGAGGGGTATCCCCGTCTCAGCGGCTCCAGCGGGCCCAGATTGCGGTGGGCAACACCAGCCCGCGCGCTTCTTCGCGGACGCCGAGTTCGCCGACTTCGACCTTGCCCGGCAGGTCCGCGAACACCTGGTTCAGCAACTCCCCGATCGCCAGCGCCGACATCCGGACCGCGTAGACCGTCAGGAACAGGAAGCGCGAATTCTCGTCCAGCAGTTTGCGGCAGTCCGCGATGAGCTTGGGGAGGTCTTCCTCGAGACGCCAGACCTCACCCTCAGGACCACGCCCATATTTCGGCGGATCGAGCAAAATCCCATCATACCGCCGCCCGCGCCGAACCTCGCGTGCGACGAACTTCGCCGCGTCATCCGTCATCCAGCGGATCGGCGCGTCGGCCATGCCCGACAGTTTGGCGTTGGCCTTGGCCGCCTCGACCGACTTCTTCGACGCGTCGACGTGCACCATGCGGACGCCCTTGGTCGCCATCGCCAGCGTGCCGACGCCGGTATAACCGAACAGGTTCATGCATTCGGGCGAGTCGAGCCCCGCGACGCGTTCGCGCATCCAGCTCCACACCGGCGCCATGTCGGGGAAGAAGCCGAGGTGGCGGAACGGGGTGGTCTGCGCGGTGTACGACACCTCGTTCCACTTGAGCGTCCAGCCTTCGCGGGGGACAGGTTCCGAAAATTCCCAGCGGCCGCCGCCGTCCTCGTCCGAGCCGGGGACGAATTCGCCCTGCGCCTGCCAGTCGGTCGAGGCGGGCACCCACATCGCCTGCGGTTCGGGACGGATGAAGCGGAAGCGGCCGTAGCGTTCCAGCTTCTTGCCGTGGCCGGAGTCGATCAGGCCGTAATCCGCCCAGGGCTCGCCGATGAGGGTTTCTAGTTTCATGCCGACGGCTTCGCGCGCTCGGTGATGTAGGCGGTGATCGCCTCGAACGTCGCCGGCAGCGTGGCGTAGCGCTCCTCGCGGTCGAACAGGTCGCCTACGCGGGTTGGCAGCGAGGGACGGACGCCGGTCGCGCGCTCTACCGCGTCGCCGAACTTGGCGGGGTGCGCGGTGGCGAGTGTGACGATCGGTACGCCGGCGGGGACTTCGGTGCGCAGCGCGGCGGCGAGGCCGATCGCTGTGTGCGGGTCGATCACTTGGCCGGCGTGCTCCTGTGCCCAGCGCATCGCCAGCGTCATGTCGTCGAGGTCGATGCGCTCGCTCTGGAAGAGGGCGGCGGCGCCTTGCGACTGCGCGTTGGTGAGGCGCATCGCTCCCGAAGCTTCGAAGCCGGCCATCTGTGCGGCCAGCGCGGCACCGTCGCGGTCGCCGAGGTCGAACAACAGGCGTTCGAAGTTCGAACTCACCTGGATGTCCATCGACGGGGTCGGGGTCTGCTGGACGCCGCCCTTCGAATAATCGCCGGTGCTGAGCGCGCGGTGGAGGATGTCGTTGACGTTGGTCGCGACCACCAGCTTGGCCACCGGCAGCCCCATCTTCGCTGCGACATAGCCGGCGAAGACATCGCCGAAATTGCCGGTCGGAACCGCGAACGCGACCTCGCGATCGGGGGCGCCGAGGCGGACCGCGGCGTAGAAGAAATATACCACCTGCGCCATCAGGCGGGCCCAGTTGATCGAGTTGACCGCGGACAGCGCGAACTTGGTCGAGAAGGCGCGGTCGTTGAACATCGCCTTCACGAGCGCCTGCGCGTCGTCGAAGCTGCCCTCGATCGCGATGTTGTAGACGTTGGGGCTGAGCACCGTGGTCATTTGGCGGCGCTGCACGTCGGAGATGCGGCCGACCGGGTGGAGCATGAAGATGTCGATGCACTCGCGCCCAGCGACCGCGTCGATCGCCGCCGAGCCGGTGTCGCCGCTGGTCGCACCGACGATCGTCAGGCGCTTGTCCGTGCCGGCGAGGAAGCGCTCGAAGAAGAGCCCCAGCAACTGGAGCGCGACGTCCTTGAACGCGAGCGTCGGGCCGTGGAAGAGCTCGAGCAGCCATTGGTCGTGGTCGAGCTGGACGAGCGGGACGACCGCGGCGTGCGAGAAGCGGCCATATGCCTGTTCGCAGAGTGCCTTCAGCTCGTCGCGGGTCATTGCTTCGCCGACGAACGGGGTCATCACTGCGACGGCGGTGTCGACATAGGAGAGCCCGGCGAGCGCGGCGATCTCGTCGCGGGTCAGCGTCGGCCATGCCTCGGGGAGGTAGAGGCCGCCATCGGACGCAAGGCCGGCGAGCGTCGCCGCTTCAAAATCGAGGATCGGCGCCGAGCCGCGGGTGCTGATGTAACGCATGGCCAAGCCGGTTAGCGAATGGGGCGGAAGGCGACAAGCTGCGCGCGCTTTCCGTTTTCCTGCGAACGCAGGAATCCAGGGTTACGGAGGGACGCGCGTGGGACCCTTGGCTCCTGCGTTCGCAGGAGAACGGCTAGCGAGGGCGGCGGCGCAGCGCGATGGCGTAGATGATCGCGGCGATGGCGGCGAAGAAGAACCATTGGCCGGCATAAGCGAGGTGGTTGTTGGGGACGGAGGCGAGGTCGGGCTTGCCGTTGGGATTGAGGCCAGCCTGCGGCGTGTCCGCGACGAGCATCAGGCGTTGCGGCGTGTGATCGAACAGCGATCCGATCAGCGAGCGACCATCGGGGGCGTGGCTGATATAGCCGGAGACTTCGCCGCCGAGCCAGTTCACCTTGGTCATCGGATCGCGCGTGGTGCCGAGCTGGACGACCATGCCGGGGCCCTCCGCGCCGGTTCTGCACTCGGCGATCGCGCGGAAGCCGGCTTTGCCGGCGCCGGCGAGTTTGATCTCGGTCGGCTGGAGGCAGAGGCCCGACGCGCGGCGGAACAGGAGCGTTTCGTCGGGGAAGCGCGGGAAGGCCATGGTCGGCTTGGCGGGGTTGGCGGCAAGCTGCGCGAGGAACGCTTCCTTTTTCGGGAGGCGGTCGAGCAGTTGCCACAGGCCGAGGCCTATCATCGCCGCAATCGCTAGCGTGACGAGGATGGTCGGGATGACGGGTATGCGCTTGGTCACGGGTCGATTCGGCCTTCGCGGGCTGCGTTGCGGTATTCGGCGGACATGAGGGCGCCTTTCGCTGCTCTTAGGGACAGCACGACTCCGCCGGCGGTGAAGGGGATCCAGATCAGCATATGCAGCCAGAGTGGCGGGTGGACTTTGAGTTCCAAAATGATCGCTAGGGTCACGACGAGGGCGCCGAGGATCAGGGTGAGGAACGCCGCGGGGCCGTCGCCGACGTTGAACTTGCTGAAGTCGAGCCCGCAGTTCGGGCAGCGGTCGGCGAAGTTGGACCATTTGGCGAAGAGGGTCGGCTTGCCGCAGCGGGGGCAGAGGCCTTTCAGCGCGACCTGGGCGATCGTGGGGGCGGTGGCGAGCGGGTAGGGATCTTCGGTCATGCGGTCAGCGCTCCCCTTGTTTCCCCGCGAAGGCGGGAATCCCGACTGGGCTCCCGCCTTCGCGGGAGAACAAAGGGAAGGGGTGACCGTTAGCTAGTGGCAGCGCCTTACCCCTAAAGGTCGCTACCCCGGCGGAGGCCGGGGCCCAGTTGGGGGACGGCTCTAACCGCGGACGGTGCTTCGTTACTGCAACCTTTCCAACTGGGCCCCGGCCTTCGCCGGGGTGGTTGCCGAGGTCGGGGTGGCGGCCAAGGACGGGGTGGTAGAAGCTCAACCGCCGTGGACGGGTGCGCCCCAGCCGCCCCAGACATAGACGGTGACGAACAGGAACAGCCACACGACGTCGACGAAATGCCAGTACCACGCCGCCGCCTCGAAGCCGAAATGCTGCTTCGGGGTGAAGTCACCGCGGTACGCGCGGACCAGGCAGACGATCAGGAAGATCGTGCCGATCAGCACATGGAAGCCGTGGAAGCCGGTCGCCATGAAGAATGCCGCGCCGTAGTTGATGCCCTTGAACGGGAACGGTGCGTGGACGTACTCGTAAGCCTGGATCGCGCTGAACAGCGCGCCGAGGATCACCGTCAGCCACAGGCCCTTGAGCACGCCGTCGCGGTTGCCGACGCCGATCAGCCCCCAAAGGCCGGTCTTCTCGCCGCCGCGCTGATTGTGGATCAACGCATGATGCGCCCAGGTCACGGTGGTGCCCGAGGTCAGCAGGATCAGCGTGTTGAGCAGCGGCAGTTCGAACGGGTTGATCACCGTCAGGCCCTTCGGAGGCCATTGCGCGACGATCGCGGCGCCGCCCTCGACCGCACGCGTGACGCTGCCGTCGGCATAGGTCATCGCGGTCGGGAACAGCGAGAAGTCGAAGAACGCCCAGAACCAGCCGACGAAGAACATCACTTCGGAGGCGATGAACAGGATCATGCCGTAGCGGAAATGGAGCTGCACGACCGGCGTATGATCGCCCGCGCGTGCCTCCTGGATAACCTGCGCCCACCAGCTGTAGAAGGTGAAGAGCAGCCCGGCGAGGCCGATGAAGAAGATCCAGCCGCCGCCATTGGGCTTGTCGATATGCCCGCCGTGCATCCACATGATGCCGCCCACCGCCATGATCAGCGCAGAGAACGAGCCGACCAGCGGCCACACGCTCGGCGGCAGGATATGGTAATCATGGTTCTTGGCGCCGGCCATCGGTACTCCCCTATGTTCTTTCGCAGCGTTCTAGCTGGCTGTTTTGGCAGAATCCACCGGGTAAAACGTGTAGCTCAGCGTGATCGTCTGGATATCGGCCGCATCCGGGTCCGTCAGGATCTTCGGATCGACGAAGAAGATCACCGGCATCCGTACGGTTTCGCCGGGCTTCAATGTCTGCTGCGTGAAGCAGAAACACTGGATCTTGGTGAAATACTTGCCGGCCTGCGCGGGCTGGACGTTGAAGGTCGCGGTGCCGGTCAGCGGCTTGGTCGAGGTGTTGGTGGCCTTGAAGAACGCCATGTCGCGCGCACCGATGTCGATCGTGTCGGAGCGATTCTCGGGCACGAACTTCCACGGCAGCTTGGGGCTGACGTTGGTGTCGAAATCGACCGTGATCTTGTGATCGACCGCGCCGGGCGCGACGAGCCCGCGCTGCGTCGTGCCGTTGAGCCCGGTGACCGAGCAGAACAGGCGGTAGAGCGGCACGCTCGCCCAGGCGAGCCCGGTCATGAAGCAGATGAAGAGCACCGCCAGCGCCGCCGTGCGGTTGGTCCGCGACATGGCCTTCCATCCGGTCATCAGTGCGGCATCCCCGCGCGGATCTTGGCGATCGAAATCGCGAAGACGAGGATGACGAAGGCGCCGAGCAGGACAGCCATGACGCGCGCACGACCGCGCTGGCGGCTACGGATCAGGTCTTCCTCGCGGAGGGGATCGGGGATGCTCATGCGAACCACCGGTCGACGACCAGCGCGCCGAACATCACGAACAGATACAGGATCGAGTATTTGAACAAGGCCTTCTCCGGTTTCATCGCATCGTCGGCATGCGTGGTGCGCTTGGCGACGCGGACGGCGAGCAGCGCGAACCAGCCGGTGAGCAGGACGGCGGCGATGCCGTAGATCGCACCCGTCAGCCCGAGCGGCCAGGGCAGGATCGCGACCGCCGCCATCGGGATCGTGTAGAGGCCGATCTGCGTCCGCGTGGTGCGCTCGCCCGACACAACGGGGAGCATCGGTACGCCCGCGGCGGCGTAATCGCTCTTCATGAACAGCGCGAGCGCCCAGAAATGCGGCGGCGTCCACAGGAACACGAACAGGAACAACAGGACCGGGAGCAGCGCGACGTCACCGGTCGCCGCCGCCCAGCCGATCAGCGGAGGGAACGCGCCGGCCGCACCACCGATGACGATGTTCTGCGGCGTGCGGCGCTTCAGCCAGACGGTGTAGACCAGCACGTAGAACAGGATCGAGACGGTCAGGATCGCGGCGGCGACCGCGTTGACCGCGAACCCCATGAACAGGACCGAGAATGCACCGAGGCCGACACCGAAATGCAGCGCCGCCTGGCGGTCCATCCGGCCATCGGGCAGCGGGCGCTTCTGCGTCCGGCGCATGACCGCGTCGATGTCCGACTCGTACCATTGATTGAGCGCGCTCGCCGCGCCCGCGCCAAGCGCGATGCAGAGGATCGCGGTGAAGCCGATCACAGGATGTACGCCGACTGGTGCGGCCAGCATGCCGCAAAGGCCGGTGAAGACGACGAGCGTCATCACCCGCGGCTTGGTCAACGCAAGAAAATCGCGCCAGTGCGCCGGTGGCAGGAGAGGGGTGACAGGAGTCATGGTTCGGGTACGCTATACGCGTTGCGACGGACCTCGGAAACCCTTCGCGTCGTGTCGGCTCAAGGGGTTGGCCGATGCGCGGGTACGGGCTGGTGGATGACCGCGGTGTCGTCCGTGTAGACGCGCCGCCACGCGGGATCGTGATCGAGCAAGCCGACCAGCGGCGAGCCTGGCGGCAGGATCGTCCAGCCGAAATGCCATCTTGCGTTCGCCGCGCGCCAGCGTTCGGCGTCGCCCGCGGCGATCCTGAAATAGTCGAGCGTGAACGGGTCTCCGTACATGTCGGACCGACCGTCGATATAGGGCCGGATGCCGGCGAGGATCAGCGACCCGCCGAAGCTGTATTCGTTGAAGACGCGCTGGTTGCGGAGCGGCGGCGGCAGATGGCGGAGTGCGGTGGCGGGGATGCCGGCGCTGTCGTCGCGCACCACGGGGACCGCGATCCGGTAGGTTGCGAGGCCGATCGCGAGCAGCAGGACCAGGATTCCGATCGATCGGCTCTCCCGGCGTGGTATTGGTGAGCTCACGGCCTTGGTGGTCCAGGCTTTGCCGAGCGGTTCTGCGAGGACCAGGATACCGACGACGACCAGGACGATTTCCTGGCGGGTATGTTGCAGGGCGAGGTGCAGTACGCCGAGCAACAGGAACAGCCGAACGGGTGGGATGCGCACCGGCCGGAGGAGCAGGCAGGCGAGGGTGGCGAGCAGGATCGCCTCGAACCCGGAGAATGTCGCGAAGTCGGCGGGCTGCCACTCGTCGAGATGCGCGAGCAGTTTCAGCCGGTCGACGTAGAATGGGAAGACGAGGCCGTCGAAACCGGCGGGGGTCGCGGTGGCGGCGACAGCGCAGGCCAGACCGAACGAACCCCAGCCCAGGACGACGCGACGGCGGTCGGACGGGGCGGCGACGATCAGCGCTTCGAGCGCGAACACGCCGACCAGTGCCAGCCCGAACACGAAACTGCCATGCGCGTTCGCCCATACCAGCATGAGTAAGGCGACGCCCAATGGCGGCGGTCGGTCGCGCTCGCGTGCGTGCAGCAGGACGATCAGCCAGCCGGCCAGCATCGGCAGCGCGAGGATGTGCGGGCGTGCCAGTAACGACAGGAGCAGGCCGGTGACGAGCAGGAGCAGAGCGAGGATACTGGCGCGCGTGCTCAGCCAGCGGCGGATTTCATAGGCGACGAGCGCGAACAGCGCGGCCATCGCTGCGCCTATGAGGACGATCAGGCCACTCCAGCCGGCGGCGCGGTAACTCGCGTACATCGCCAGTTCGGACAGCCATTCGTGCGCGACCCACGGCCGGCCGGTGGCGGTGAACGAGAACGGGTCGGTGGTCGGGACATGGGCGTGGGTGACGACCCAGGCGCCGGTCGCGAGGTGCCAGCCAGTGTCGCCGTCACGCAGCGCGGTGGGGACTATGATCGTGAACGCGAACGCGGCGAACGCGGCGAGGAGGGCGAAGGTCGAGCGGGGGATGCCGGTGGGGGCGTCGGGACGGACTGGGGTTGGGGGCGGGGCGCTCGGCATGGAGGCGGGATTAGCGCGATTGTCCTTTGGAATGGTGAATGGGGGGTGGGGTTGCGTTTAGGCTGGGGTCTTGCCTGTAAGCCCGGCCTCTTTCCGTTCCCGCCCTCTGACCTTTGCTCCAGCCGGTAGCCGTCGTACGGGTCCGCTGCGTCACTCCGGCGCCTTTCCGCCGCCCGAGTCTCACAGTCCGAGTTCCCGCTGGCCTAGCTCCTTACCGTCACCCAGGCCCTTCCCGTCACCAACTCCTTTCCCATCCATCCCCGCATCTTCCGTCAGCCCCGCTCCTTCCCGTCACCCCAGCGAAAGCTGGAGTCTCCCGTTTGGCGAGCGCGTGGATTCATAGGGTGAGATCCCAGATTTCGCTGGGATGACGGCGGGGGAGACGGGCGTGCGTGATTATGGGCGTGGGGTGACGTGGAGGGGATGACTAAGGTGGGGATGACGAGCGCAGAATGACGCAGGTGCCGACTCCCGCCTCCTTGTTCTCCCGCGAAGGCGGGAGCCCAGGCTGTGTTTCGGCCTTCGCGGAGACACATGATCTGGCTTGAGGGCGTAATTGAACGAAAAACGCCCCGGGTCTCCCCGAGGCGTCTTCGTTTTTGGCTGGCCCCGACACGGGAGTAAATCCCGTGCCGTCGGACGCGGCGAGCCGCGCCGGCCGGGCGGGGGCCTGAGGGCCCTTGTCCGCCTCAGTCGATCTTCGGCAGGGTCTCGAACTGGTGGTACGGCGGCGGCGAGGAGATCGTCCACTCCAGCGTCGTCGCGCCGTCGCCCCATGGGTTGTCGCCCGCCGGCTTGCCCGCGACCATCGACCAGATCAGGTTGACGAAGAACACCACCATGCCCGCAGCCATGATCATGTAGCCGACCGAAGCGACCGTGTTCCAATGCTCGTACTGCGGCGTGTAGTCCGGGATGCGGCGCGGCATGCCCTGGAGGCCCAGGAAATGCATCGGGAAGAACATCACGTTCACGCCGATGAAGAACACCCAGAAGTGCAGCTGGCCGAGGAACTCGTTGTACATCTTCCCCGACATCTTCGGGAACCAGTAATAGAACCCGGCGAACAGCGAGAACACCGCACCCAGCGACAGCACGTAGTGGAAATGCGCCACCACGTAATAGGTGTCCTGCATGTAATCGTCGATGCCGCCATTGGCGAGCACCACGCCGGTCACGCCGCCGACGGTGAACATGAAGATGAAGCCGATCGACCACACCATCGGCGTCTTGAAGGTCAGCGAGCCGCCCCACATCGTCGCGATCCACGAGAAGATCTTGATGCCGGTCGGCACCGCGATGACCATCGTCGCCGCGGTGAAGTACATCTTGGTGTTCACGCTCAGGCCGGTCGTGAACATGTGGTGTGCCCACACGACGAACCCGACCACGCCGATCGCGACCATCGCATAGGCCATGCCGAGATAGCCGAAGACCGGCTTGCGGCTGAACGTCGAGATGATCTGGCTGACGATGCCGAAGCCCGGCAGGATCATGATGTAGACTTCGGGATGGCCGAAGAACCAGAACAGATGCTGGTACAGGACGGGATCGCCGCCGCCGGCCGGGTCGAAGAAGGTCGTGCCGAAATTGCGGTCGGTCAGCAGCATCGTGATCGCGGCTGCGAGCACCGGCAGCGCCAGCAGCAACAGGAACGCGGTGACGAGCATCGACCACACGAACAGCGGCATCTTGTGCAGCGTCATGCCGGGCGCGCGCATGTTGAAGATCGTCGTGATGAAGTTGATCGCGCCGAGGATCGACGAGGCGCCGGCCAGATGCAGCGCGAGGATCGCCATGTCGGTCGACGGCCCTGGCTCGCCGTACGTCGAGAGCGGCGCGTAGAGCGTCCAGCCGTTACCCGCGCCACCGAAGAACGGCGAGGCCAGCAGCAGCGTGAAGGCGGGGATCAGCAGCCAGAACGACACGTTGTTCATGCGCGGGAACGCCATGTCCGGCGCACCGATCATGATCGGCACGAACCAGTTGCCGAACCCGCCGACCATTGCCGGCATGACCATGAAGAACACCATGATCAGGCCGTGCGCGGTGATCAGCACGTTCCAGAGATGGAGCGATTCGTCGAGGCTGGCGCTGCCGCCGTGGAGCATCGACGCCCAGCCCTGGAGATACTGGATGCCGGGATGCGCGAGTTCGGCGCGCATGAGCCCCGAGACCGAACCGCCGATGATCCCCGCGACGATCGCGAAGATCAGGTACAGCGTGCCGATGTCCTTGTGGTTGGTCGACATGAACCAACGCGCGAAGAAGCCCGGTTTGTGATCGGTGTCGTGGTGATGGTCGTGCGCTTCGTGGCTTACGAACGCCGACGGGGTGAAAGCGGTGTCGGTCATCTTACTGTCCCGCGTTGCCGGCGCCGGCCGGGTTTGAGGTGGCGCCCTGCGTCGTCGCGGGGGCTGCGGTGGTCACGTTCTCGACCGGGCCGGTGGCGTTGGCGGTTTCCGCCGCCTCCTCGACCTTCGCCGCGGAGCCGTCGGCGCCGGGCTGCGGGATGACCTTGTCGGACGCCTTGCCGGGGTCGGCATCGTGCCGCCCTTGGCGCGGACCCACGCCGCATATTCGGCGGGCGGAACCGCCTCGACCGCGATCGGCATATAGCCGTGGCGCGCGCCGCACAGTTCCGAGCACTGGCCGAAATACAGGCCGGGTTTGTCGATCGTGAAGCTCGTCTCGTTCAGGCGGCCGGGGATCGCGTCGAGCTTGATCCAGAACGCAGGCACCGCCCAGCTGTGGATCACGTCGTTCGACGTGGTGATCAGGCGGATCGGCACGCCGACGGGGAGGACGATGCGGTTGTCGGTCGCGAGCAGTGCCGGTCCGTCGGCATCGGTGCGGGCGCGCTCGCCGGCGGCGACCTCACCCTTTTCCTTCAGCATGTTGGCGGTGATCTCGAAGCCGCCATTGTCCGGATACTGATAGGTCCAATACCATTGGTTGCCGATCGCCTTCAGCGTCACCGCGCCCGACGGGGCGGGCTTGAACTGTGCCTGGAGCAGCCCGATCGAGGGCACTGCGATCAGCACGAGGATCACGACCGGCGCGAGCGTCCAGATGATCTCGATGACGGTGTTGTGCGACGTCTTCGACGCGACCAGGTTGCGTGCCTTGCGATAGCGGAACGACACCCAGAACAGCAGCGCGAGAACGAACAGCGAGATGATCGTGATCGTCGGCACCAGGATCGAATTGTGCATCCAGTGCGCGAACTGACCGTTCTTGGTCACCTGGGGCTGGAGCCCGAACAGGCCGTCGGTCGGCTGGCCGATCATCGGCTTGGCCGTCATCGCCGGCGCACCGTCCATCGCGAGTTCGGGGCTGGACGGGTTGGCGGTCGGCGTCGCGGCCGATGTGGTCGGCGCGGTGTTGGAGACACCACCCGGCGCTGCCGCGGCCTGCGGTGCTGGTGCCGCTGCTGGCGTGCTCGTCGGCGTGCTTGCAGGCTGGGCCGCATGCCCGGCGACACCACCGAGACTCGCCAGTGCGAGCCCCGCTGCCATCGCAAATCCTCTCATCCCCATCTTGCGCATCGTTATTCTTGACCCCGGTTTATAGCGAACCCGATATCACGGACGCGCGGATGTCTGCTTATCATTTGGCAGGAGCTATACCCAGCAGGGGGCTCGCCTCAAGCATTGTCTGGTATGGGCCCTTCAGACGCCCGTACTAACCCCCGTCATCCTGACGAAAGTCAGGACCCAGGACCACAGGGGACGGCGTTCGTGATCCTGGGTCCTGACTTTCGTCAGGATGACGGAGGCGAGGCGGGGTGCAATGAAACGCAGGATAACGGTGAGCCGCCGGTTCTCGTTGCACGCGGTTTCGCGCGCCCGTATCAGCGCGGACAGACCTTTTGGAGCGATGACCCGCGATGACCGAAGACGACGTGCTCGCCGAATTCCGTGCTGCCGAGGCGCTGCTCGAAGGGCATTTCATTCTGTCCTCGGGGCTTCGCAGTTCGCGCTATCTGCAATGCGCGCGGGTCTTGATGGACCCTGCGAGAGGCGCGCGACTGTCGGAAGCGCTGGTGGCATCGATCCCGGCGGAGTTGCGCGCGCAGATCGATATCGTGGTCTCGCCGGCAATGGGCGGCGTGATCGCCGGCCACGAAATGGGCCGCGCGCTCGGTGTCGAGGCGGTATTCCTCGAACGCCCCGACGGCGTGTTCGAACTGCGCCGCGGCTTCCGCCTGGCGCCGGGGCAGCGCGTGCTTATGATGGAAGACGTCGTCACCACCGGACTGTCGTCGCGCGAGGCGATCGCGGCGATCGAGGGCGCGGGCGGCGTGACCGTTGCGGCGGCGGCGTTGGTCGATCGTTCGAACGGGACGGCGGATCTCGGCGTGCCGTTCTTCCCGCTGATCCGGCTCGACGTGCCGACTTACCCGGCGGATGCGCTGCCACCCGAACTGGCCGCGATCCCCGCGATCAAGCCCGGCAGCAGGGCGGCGGCATGAGCCCGCTGGCAACGACCACCTCCGCCTCGGCGTCAACATCGACCACGTCGCGACCGTGCGGAATGCGCGAGGGGCTGGCTATCCGGATCCGGTACGCGCGGCGCTGGTCGCGGCGGCGGCAGGGGCGGACGGAATCACCGCGCATCTGCGCGAGGACCGCCGGCACATTACCGACGACGACATCGCGCGGTTGTCGGCCGAGCTGACGATCCCGCTCAACCTGGAGATGGCAGCGACCGACGAGATGCTCGGCATCGCGCTGCGCCACAAGCCGCATGCCGCGTGCATCGTGCCGGAGAAACGCGAGGAACTGACCACCGAGGGCGGGCTCGACGTCGCCGGGCATTACGATCGGATGGCGCGGCTGGTCGACGCACTCGCGGGAGCGGGCATCCGCGTGTCACTGTTTATCGAACCGGCCGCGCACCAGATCGAGGCGGCGGTGCGGCTCAAGGTGCCGGTGATCGAACTTCACACCGGGCTGTATGCGGAGCTGTCGGGCGAGGCGCGGACGGTGGAACTGCGGCGGCTGACCGATGCAGCGGCACTGGCGGCGAAGAACGGCATCGAGGTGCATGCGGGGCACGGCCTGACCTACGACAACGTCGCACCGATCGTGGCCATCCGGCAGGTTCGAGAGCTGAACATCGGGCATTTCCTGGTCGGGGAGGCGCTGTTCGTTGGGCTCGGCGAAGCGGTTCGGCTGATGCGCGAGGCTATGGATGCAGCGCGGTAAGCCAGAAGGTGTGTTCACGCGGAGACGCGGAGACGCGGAGCAGAAGGGGGCCACTGGGCGCCGTCCCGCTTGCTTCTCACCTTCGCCGCGCTTGCGGCTCTCATACTCTCCGCGCCTCCGCGTCTCCGCGCGAACAAATTCTTTGTCTTCCGACTCCAGGCATCGCGATGATTATCGGGCTCGGGTCCGACCTCTGCAACATCGAGCGGATCGCAGCGTCGGTCGAGCGGTTCGGGGAGCGGTTCGAGCAGCGGGTGTTTACCGATGTCGAGCGGGCGAAGGCGGCGCGGCGGCCGTTCACCAAGGCCGGCACGCTGGCGAAGAGGTTCGCGGCCAAGGAGGCGTTTTCGAAGGCGGTCGGCACCGGGTTTCGCGCGGGCGTGTTCATGCGCGACATCGGCGTGGTCAACGCGCCCAGCGGCGCGCCGACATTGGCGCTGACCGGGGGCGCCAAAGCGAGGCTTGACGCGTTGACCCCGAAGGCCACGCCGCGCGCGTGCATTTGACGATGACCGATGATCATCCGTGGGCGCAGGCCTTCGTGATCATCGAAGCCATACCTCTGATATCCCCGGACATGCGCCAGGATACGAACCGATGAAGGACGCGGCGTTGGACGGCAACGAGTTCCCCGAAAAGCCCCTCGCGCAGACGACCGCGGCCGATACCGCGCCACCGGCCGGCACCACACCGGAAACAACCCGCCGCCGCGGCACCGACTGGTGGGGCGAGGTGAAGGGCATATTCTGGCTGATCCTGGTTGTGCTCGGCTTCCACAGCTTCATCGCCAAGCCCTTCTATATCCCCAGCAGATCGATGCTGCCGGGGCTTCGGATCGGCGACCGGCTGGTGGTGACGAAGTTTGCCTATGGCTGGTCGTTCGTGTCGCCGACGATCCCGAACCCGGTCGCGATCTTCAAGGGCGTCGTGCTGCGCCAGCAGGAAGACAGCTGGAGCGTGTCGCTGCCGTTCATCCACGGCCGCCTGTTCGGCTCGCTGCCGACGCGCGGCGACGTGGTGATCGTGACGCCGCCGGGCACGCATAACGACTATATCAAGCGCGTCATCGGCCTGCCCGGCGACAGGCTGGCCGTGCGCGGCGGGATCGTGTTCCTCAACGGCGTCGCGGTGAAGCGTGGCCCGCTGCATGACACGCTGATTCCGGTCGACACCAACAGCCCGTGCAGCGAGATCGACTATCCCGGCGCGCGCGAGACGCTGCCCGACGGGCGCGAGATGTGCCGCCTGCCGACTTATACCGAGACGCTGCCCAATGGTCGCCGTTACGAGACGATCGATCTGGAATCGGACAGCCAGGGCGACAATTTTGCCGAGATCACGATCCCCGCGAACCACGTCTTCCTGATGGGCGACAACCGCGATCGCTCGGCCGACAGCCGGTTCGCGCTGAGCCAGCTCGGGCTTGGCGGGCCGGTGCCGTATGAAAATCTCGGCGGGCGTGCGGAGTTCATCACCTTCAGTCTCGACGGCGATGCGACGTTCAATCCGCTGACCTGGTGGGGATCGCTGCGGCCTGATCGCGCTGGCACCTCGCTGCATCCCGCCAAGGCCGATTGAGGTGGCCGACGATAAAGCCGTCACCGAACGCAGCCCGGTCGAGATGCGCGATCCGTTCCTGCGCAAGGAACTGAAGCGCGCGGTCATCTGGCTCGGGCTCGCCTGCGTGATCGCGTTGCTGATCGTGCTGGTCCAGCCGTTGCTGATCATCTTTGCGGGCGTCGTGTTCGCGGCGTTGCTCGATGGCGGTGTGCGGCTGCTCGGGCGGGTGCTGCCGATCGGGCGCGGCTGGCGGTTGCTGATCGTGGTGCTGCTGACGTTCGCGTTCCTGGTCGGGACGTTCGTCCTGACCGGCGTGCAGGTGACCGAGCAGGTGACCCAGCTGCGCTCGACGCTGGAGACGCAAGCCAATCGCTTCACCGGCTATCTGACGTCGCAAGGGCTCATGCCAGGCGCGTCGGACGTCAACAGGATCGTCAAGCAGGCGCTCGGCTCGGTCGGGCGGGTGACGTCGTGGGTGGGTACCGCGATCGGCGCGTTGACCAGCATGTTCATGATCCTGATCCTCGGGCTGTTCATCGCGATGGATCCGGGCACCTATTCGCGCGGGCTCCAGTGGATGGTGCCGATCGACCTGCGTCCCGAATTCGCCAAGACGTTGGTCAAGATGGGCGACACGTTGCGCAAGCTGCTCGCCGGGCGCCTGCTGGGCATGGCGGTCGAGGGCGTCGCGACGGGTATCGCGCTGACGATCGGTGGCGTGCCGATGGCGATGCTGCTCGGCATCATCGCGGGTATCTTGGCGTTCATCCCGAATGTCGGCGCGATCGTGACCGGCGTGCTGATGGTCGCGGTCGGGTTCAGCGCGGGCGTCGATACGGGGTATTGGGCGATCGGCACGTATTTGATCGTGCAGACGATCGACGGATACGTGATCGTGCCAATGGTGGCCAAGCGGACGGTCGACCTACCGCCGGCGCTGACGCTGGGCGCGCAGATCCTGGCGAGCGCGCTGTTTGGGATCCTGGGGTTGGCGCTGGCCGATCCGATGACCGCGATGCTGAAGACGGCCTTGGAGCGGCGTTCGGCGCGGGAAGAGGAGAAGGCTGAGGCGGTTGGTGAGGCTACGGCCTGATCCAGTTTAGCGTACCCGCTTCCAACTGATGCCGGTTCAAGCCCACCCCCGTCATCCCCGCGGACGCGGGGACCCATACTGGCAAACCTCGGAGTATATGGGTCCCCGCTTCCGCGGGGATGACGGCAGGTGGGGCGGAGACCGATAATGGGGCGGGGGCAAATAGGGCTAGGGCGCTAGCGCCTTACCAATTGGTCGAAGAGCGCGAGGTATCGATCGGCCGAGTCCGCGCCGGGTTGCGGTACCGGCTCCGACCGTGGCGCAGATGGCGCTAGCCATGCATCCAACGCTGCGATCAGTCCCGCCGCATCGTCTCGCGCGACGATCGTACCGCGATCCGGGCGGTCGATGATCTCCGCCACCGCCGCGCTCGAATCGGTGGAGATTATCGGCGTCCCAACCGACAGCGCCTCGCGCAGCACGCCGGGCACACCTTCATAGTCCGAGGTCAGCACGACCACCTTAGCGCGGGCCATGACCGGCAGCGGGTCGGTGCTGTGGCCGAGCAGGCGAACACGGTTCCCAAACTGAGCGCCTGGATCTGCGCGTCGATCGCCCCCGCTCGCTCCCTTCGCCAAGGATAACCAGCGGTATCGTCCGGTCCGCCAGCAGCGGGAGTGCGGCGATCAGCCGGTCCCAGCGCTTCTGCGGTTCGAGCCGTCCGACGCCGAGAATGAAACGATCAGAGCAGGTCTGGCACCTCCCCGGGAATCACCACCGCCGGCGGGTTTGGAATGACGCTCGTCCGCCCGACCATCCGCGTCGCCCGCGCCGCCTCCTGCGCGGTCGCCGGTGTCATCGCCACAAGATGGTCGAGGAAACTGCCGTGCCGCGCCAGCCAGACCTGGTGCGCAGCGTGCATCAGCCGGCCATGATCCGCTCGGGCAGGCGCGTTGGACATCTTGGCGACGATCGGCGGACAGGCCTTGCCGAGCCGCAGCCGGGTCCAGGCCGCAATCCCGGTATAGAAATTGCCTGGGCAGAAGATGATGTCCGGCGACAGGCGCCGCACCACCCCGGCAATGCCAGCAACCGCGACGGCGTGATGATCTCCAGCCCCTCCGGCAGTTCCGCCGCCAGCGGTCCGGAGACATCCTCGATCGCCAGTGTCACCCGCCGCCCCGCCGCCAGCCAACCGCGCGCGAGGCGCAGTTGCGCGCGCTCGACTCCGCCGCCGCGCAGGTCCTCGGCATAGGTCAGGATGTGCCGCGCGGTCGGTGGTCCGCTCAGGAGTGACATATGGGGGTCATCATGATGCGCGATGGGTAAAGCGGAGATCGCGATCGAATGAAACCGACTTTACGTGCATGCGCGCCGACGGGCGGCTATTGGACCGCGCCACCTCGAATGAGCGTTGGGCGACGGAATGGCTTGAGGACAATGGTTTGAGGACCGGCGATTGAACTTCCGTGCGAAAACTGCCGATCGCGACGGCTATGCGGATATCGCACGCGCGGGGCTCGAACCGCTGAAGACGATCGGCAGCCGCTGGCCGGCGATCATCGGTGCGGTGCTGACGCTGGCGATGATCGTCGGGCTGGGGCGCGAACTGCTCGGGCATGGCCTCGCCGGACTTACGCGCTCGGTGCCGCAGGACCCGCGCTTCTATCTGTGCTTCGGCCTGCTCTACATGTCGCCGCCGACCGGGGACTACGTGATTTTCGCCGCCTGTGGGGCATCCCGCTCGGCGGCCTTGTCGCGCTGATCAAGAAGCGGATCGCGAACGAAGTGGTGTTCGGCTATTCGGGCGACGCCTATTTCTACGCTTGGGCGCGGGCCAAGGCGCGGATGGTGGCGTCGCCGTTCGGCGCGGTGAAGGACGTCACAATCTTGTCGGCGATCGCGGGCAATGCGGTCACGCTGCTGCTGGTGGCGATCGCGCTGCCGCTCGGCCGGCATCTGCTGACGCACGATCAGTTCCGCACCGTGCTGGCATCGGCCGGCGTGACGCTGGCGATCTCGCTGCCGTTCCTGATCTTCTCGCGCCGCGTATTCTCCCTGCCGCGCGCGAAATTGTGGTGGGTGTTCGGGATCCATTGCATCCGGTTGCTGTGCGGATCGGTGCTGATCGCGTTCGCCTGGCATTTCGCGTTGCCGGGCGTGCCGGTCGGGATGTGGCTGTTCCTCGCCGCCGGTCGCCTGCTGGTGTCCCGCCTGCCGCTGGTGCCGAACAAGGACCTGCTGTTCGCCAACGCCGCGATCCTGTTGATCGGGCAGGATCAGGCCTTGTCGGAACTGATCGCGTTCACCGCCGCTCTCACGCTGCTGGTGCATGTCGCGCTGATCGTGGCGTTCGGCGCGCATGCCGTTGCCGATAGAGGTCGCGCATGATTCGATACGCGATCGCCGGAACAGTGTTGCTGGCAAGCCCGGCGGGCGCGCAGCTGCTTGGCAGCGATGCGGCCGCCTGTCGGCCCGGAGGGAGCCCCGCGATCGCCGTCGAGATCACCGGGCTGAAGGATCGTACCGGCGAACTAAAGCTCGAACTCTATCCCGGCGACGAGGCGGGTTTCCTCAAGGACGATCACGTCCTGATCGCAGCGAGGAAGACGTTTCGCCGCGTGGTCGTGCCGACGCCCGCGACCGGACCGACGACGATGTGCATCCGGGTGCCGCAGCCGGGCCGCTATGCGCTGTTGCTGACGCATAATCGCGATGGGAAGAACAAGTTCAGTTTCTGGACCGATGGTGCCGGTTTCGCGAGCAACCGGAAGCTCGGGCGGTCGCGCCCCAAGGTCGAGCAGGCGCTGGTCGAAGTCGGGGCTGGCGTGACGACCGTGCGGATCACCGCGCAATATCTCCGCGGACTCGGCGGCTTCGGGCCGATCGGCTGATGATGGCCCCGCTAGGAGAATCGTCGACGTCAACGAGTTCTACTCGCCGACTGGCGGCGGCGTGCGGACCTATGTCGACCGCAAGATGGGCATCATGGCGGACATGGGCCACGAACTGATCGTCGTCGCGCCCGGCAGGAAGACCGCGTCGAGGAACGGCCGGGCGGCGGGCGGATCATCTACCTCAAGTCGCCGGGCATGCCGTTCGATCGTAACTACGGGCTGTTCTGGGACGAGCGCGCGATCCACCGCGTGCTCGACGAACTCGATCCGGACGTGGTCGAGTGCTGCTCGCCGTGGCGGCCGGCGTGGTTCGTCGGCGACTGGCAGGGCCGCGCGGTGAAGTCCTTCTTCATGCACAACGACAATATCGCGGCCTACGCACAGCGCTGGTTCGCGGGCGTCGCCAGCCACGACCAGATCGAGCGCGGGTTCGCCTGGTACAGCCGGTACATGAACCGCTTTCTCGCGAAATACGACGTCGTCGTCACCAACGGCCCGGCGCTGGAAAAGCGATTGCGCGCGCGCGGGTACGGATCGATGCGGCGATGCCGCTGGGGATCGAGCGCGGACATTTCTCGCCGGACCTGCGCGATACGCGGCTGCGTGCGGCGTTGCTGCGGCAGTGCGGCTTGCCCGAAAACGGCATGCTGCTGCTCGGGCTCGGGCGCCATCACGGCGAGAAGCGCTGGCCCTTGGTGGTCGATGCGGTGGCGCGGGCGGGGGCGACTCTGCCGGTCGGGCTGATCCTGATCGGCGCGGGCGCGCAGACCAAGGCGATCCAGCGGCGGATCGGCGGCTCGCCGCATATCCGGATGTTCGCGCCGGTCTATGACCGTGAGCGGCTGGCGCGGATCATGGCCAGTTGCGATGCGCTGATCCATGGGTCGGAGGCGGAGCCGTTCGGGCTGGTTGCGTCGGAGGCGATGGCGTCGGGCCTGCCGCTGATCGTGCCGGATACGGGTGGGTGCGCCGAAGTCGCCGACCGCCATGCGAGCGAGCTCTACGCGGCGCGCGATGCGGAGAGTGCGGCGGCGGCAATCGGGCGGTTGTTTGCGCGGGATCCGGCGATGCTCCGGCGCGCGGCGGCGGTGGCGGCGCGGCATGTCCGCAGCGACCGGGAGCATGCGGTCGAGCTCATGGACTATTACGCGGGACTGGTTGCGGCGAAGCAGGGGTGCGGGCTGGCGGCCTGAACGCGGTGAAGTGCGTGCCGGGAATCGGGATCGCGTCATACCCGGCGTCGCGCGCGGCGCTGGCGAGGGCGCGGTCTAGGCTGGCGTCGCCGCTGGTCGCTGGGCCTTCGCCGCCGGTGAGGATCGTCGATCCGTCGAGCTTTACGCGTGCTCGTGAGATCAGGTGGAGCGTGTGTTCCTGGGATGCGGCTAGCAGGTGCGTGCTGCGGAAATAGAAGGGGCCGGTGGCGAAGGCGGGGGCGGGCAGGCGGTTCGCCGCGGGGAGGATTTGCGGGAGAGCGTGGCGATCGGGCCTTCGACTCCGTGTTGGTCGAGCGTGCGGCCGACCGCTTGGCCTTCGCGCTGGGCTTGGGTCAGCGAGAGGCCGTCCGAATCCGCCAAGGCCGCGACCGAGGGGGCGAGGCCGGCGATGGCGAATGTCGCGAACGCGATCCGCCATGCACGGCTCGGGGGCGGGATCAGCGACAGGCGGACGAACAACGCGGGCAGGGCTGGGAGGAGATATTGCCGCCAGGTCGGGAACGGCAGCAGTGCGGCTATCAGGCCCGCGAGGATCAGCCAATCGAGCAATCCGACCGCGCGGCGTCGCCAGGCGTCGCGCGCGACCAGGGCTAGCGCGGGTAGGGCTGCGCCGAGCGCGAGGAACTTGAGCGTGTCGATCGCCTTGGCGGCGAGCGACATCTTCCAGGGCGCAGCGCGTAATATTCGGCGGGGCCGCGGGCCGGGAAGGTAAAGGTACCGAACACGAAGCCGGCCGGGCTGCTGGCATAGGTCCATGCGACGAAGGCGACGACCGGGAGCGTGCCCAGCAGGATCGCGACGGGGCGGTGGCGGCGGTCGACCAGCGCGTAGAGGCCGTAGGCCAGCGCGGGGAACGCGTAGAGATTTTCGCGGCGGCGGCGCTGGCGAGGAGCAGGCCGGCGAGTGCGGCGGTTTTGCGCCTGATGGCGGGGTGGACGATCAGGGGAGTGCGGCCGCCAGAAGCGCGGCGGGAGCGCGTCGTTGCGCGCGGTACCGATGCTGAAGAGGAGGATGTCGCAGGTGGCGAAGAGCGCTGCGCAGGTGATCGCGGCTTTGGGTTTGGCGCCTAGGGTCCGGCGGCGGTGTGGACGCAGGCTATCGTCGCGACGCCGAGCAGGGCGTTGAGGATGCGGAGGACTGGCCATGTCCACGCGCTGGCGAGGATTGCTACGGGCGCGAAGAGGTAGGGTTGGAGCGGGGTCTGGAGGTAGGCGAAGTCTCTGTACGGGAGCAGGCCGTGCGCAGTGAGCGCGGCTGCGGCGACGTATTGGCTCTCGTCGTGGTCTACCGGGCGAAGGAGTGCGAGGGTGATGAAGAGGATTGCCAGCGCTGCCAGCATCAGAAGGATGTTCACCCGCGAAGGCGGGTGCCCAGTCTGGGCACCCGCCTTCGCGGGTGAACTGGGTTGGGGAGGAAGCGCTCCATCACCCAGCCCCACCCGCTCGCCACCACCCCGGCGGAGGCCGGGGCCCAATTGGGGGACGGTTATGATTGAGGACGGCGCTCCGTTATCTTGGCCTTCCCAATTGGGCCCCGGCCTTCGCCGGGGTGAGGGAAAAGGCCACGGGTCAGGCTTTTACCGCGGTCAGGAAGTAATCGAGGTTGGTCGAATCGCTCAGCGCAAACCCGGTCGCGGGCGAGAAGCTCAGCCCCGCGTATCCGTCAACCGCAGTCCCGCATCCTTCAGCAACGCCGTCAGCTCTTCCGGCGTGAGGAACTTGTTCCAGTCGTGCGTGCCCTTGGGAATGACGCCAGCACCCTCCGCCACGGTGATCATCGCCAATCGCGACAATGGCGTGCGGTTAGGCGTCGACAGGATCAACAACCCGCCCTCCGCCAACGTCCGCGCGAGGCCGCGTACGAAACCGGCGGGATCGCTGACATGCTCGATCACCTCAAGGCTCGTCACGAGATCGAACTGCCCGACCAGCCCCTCGACTCCCCCGCGCGGTAGTCGATTGCCAAGCCGCTCTGCGCCGCATGGATCTCCGCCACCGCGATATTCTCGGGTGCCGCATCGATCCCCGTCA
Source organism: Sphingomonas sp. AC411 (assembly GCF_979253035.1). Taxonomy (NCBI): domain Bacteria; kingdom Pseudomonadati; phylum Pseudomonadota; class Alphaproteobacteria; order Sphingomonadales; family Sphingomonadaceae; genus Sphingomonas; species Sphingomonas sp. AC411. Next base: position 3,245,944 of record NZ_CEEDAQ010000001.1, read on the forward strand.
CCGCCGCGCCAAGCCGGGCCAAAGGTTCGCACAACAATCCCGCGCCGCACCCGACGTCGAGTGCGGTCTTCCCCGCCAGCGGCGTGAAGGTCGACCCATCGCCACCCCAATGCGCGTCGACCTGCTCGCGGATGTAGCGCAGCCGCGGCGGGTTCAGCTTGTGGAGCGGGCCGGACGAGCCCTTCGGATCCCACCAGTCCTTCGCCATCGTGCCGAAATGCGCGGCCTCGCGCAGATCGATTGTTGCGCCGTTTACGGTGTCACTTGCCAGTATCATGCGCGCTACCTATCAGGGCCGCCGCTTCGACCCAAAGGGATTTGCGCTGCCAATGGCCCGTATCGTGATGAAATTCGGCGGGACGTCGATGGCTGGGATCGAGCGTATCCGCAACGTCGCCGCGCGCGTGAAGCGCGAAGTCGACGCGGGCAATCAGGTCGCCGTCGTCGTCTCCGCGATGGCTGGTGAGACCGATCGGCTGGTCGGCTTCTGCCGCGAGGCGTCGTCGCTGTACGATGCCAAGGAATATGACGTCGTCGTCTCGGCCGGCGAGCAGATCACGAGCGGCCTGCTCGCGATCGCGCTCCAGGCGGCCGGCTGCAAGGCGCGCAGCTGGCTCGGCTGGCAGTTGCCGATCAACACGTCGGACGCGCACGGCTCGGCCCGCATCGGCGAGATCGACACGGCCGCGCTCGACGCGAGCCTTGCCGAGGGCGTCGTCGCCGTGATTCCCGGTTTTCAGGGCGTCGCGGACGGCCAGCGCGTGACCACCTTGGGCCGCGGCGGCTCGGATACGTCGGCGGTGGCGATGGCGGCGGCGATGAAGGCGGATCGTTGCGACATCTATACCGACGTCGACGGCGTCTACACGACCGACCCCAGGATCGTGCCGCGTGCGCGGAAGCTGAGCAAGGTCACGTACGAAGAGATGCTGGAACTCGCCAGCGTCGGTGCCAAGGTGTTGCAGACGCGGTCTGTCGGCCTGGCGATGAAAGAGAATGTGCGGGTACGCGTGCTGTCTTCGTTCGAAGACGGGGATACCAATGACGGACATCGTGGCACGTTGATCGTGGGCGAAGAGGAAATCGACGATATGGAACGCCAGCTCATCACCGGCATCGCGCACGACAAGAACGAGGCGAAGATCACCCTGACTCAGGTCAGCGATCGGCCGGGTTCGGTCGCCGCGATCTTCGCGCCGCTCGCCGAGGCGGGGATCAACGTCGACATGATCGTGCAGAACGTCGCGCATTCGACCGGCTCGACCGACGTGACGTTCACGGTGCCGGCAGCCGATCTGGCGCGCTCGCTCGACGTGCTCGACAAGGCCAAGGACGCGATCGGCTATGCGACGATCGTCCATGACACGCGCGTCGCCAAGGTCTCTGTGGTCGGCGTCGGCATGCGCAGCCACGCGGGCGTCGCCTCGACGATGTTCACCACGCTCGGCGAGCGCGGGATCAACATCCAGGCGATCGCGACGTCGGAGATCAAGGTCAGCGTGCTGATCGAAGAGGATTATACCGAGCTCGCGGTGCGCGTGCTGCATACGGCGTACGGGCTCGATGCCGAGGATGCGGCGTAAAACTCTCCCTCCCGCTTGCGGGAGGGGTCGAGAGGAGCTAGGCGGGGCGCATGACCGACATGTCCGCGCCTCAGGCACACCCTCCCCGACCCCTCCCGCAAGACGGGAGGAGCAGAGGCTGCAACGCCGGATGGCGCGCGGCGCCGCGTTCCTCGGGTCGGAGGTCGCCATTCTCGGCGGCGCGATGTCGTGGGTGAGCGAGCGTCACCTCGTCTCGGCGATTTCGAACGCGGGCGGGTTCGGCGTGATCGCGTGCGGGGCGATGACGCCCGCGCTGCTCGATACCGAGATCGCCGCGACCAAGGCGATGACCGACAAGCCGTTCGGCGTGAACCTGATCACGATGCACCCCGATCTGTTCGAGCTGATTGCGGTCTGCACCAAGCACAAGGTCGGCCACATCGTGCTCGCCGGTGGCCTGCCGCCCAAGGGCAGCATCGAGGCGATCAAGGAAACCGGCGCCAAGCTGATCGCATTCTCGCCCGCGCTGGCGCTCGCGAAAAACTGATCCGTAGCGGCGTCGACGCGCTGGTGATCGAGGGGATGGAGGCCGGCGGCCATATCGGCCCGGTCTCGACCAGCGTGCTCGCGCAGGAGATGCTGCCCGAGATCGCGGAGCAGGTTCCCGTGTTCGTCGCTGGCGGGATCGGTCGCGGCGAAGCGATCGCCGGCTATCTCGACATGGGTGCGGCGGGCGTCCAGCTCGGCACGCTGTTCGTGTGCGCGACCGAATCGATCGCGCATACCAATTTCAAGAAGGCGTTCATCCGCGCCTCGGCACGCGATGCGATCGCCAGCGTGCAGATCGATGCGCGGCTTCCCGTCATCCCGGTGCGTGCGTTGAAGAACGCGTCGAGCGAGTTGTTCACCGCCAAGCAGCGCGAAGTCGCCGGGCACCTCGACGGTGGGCGCGTGGAGATGGCCGAGGCGCAGTTGCAGATCGAGCATTACTGGGCGGGCGCGCTGCGTCGTGCGGTGATCGATGGCGATGTCGAGCATGGCTCGGTGATGGCGGGCCAGTCGGTCGGCATGGTCAAGCGCGAGGAGCCGGTCGCGGACATCATCGGCGGGCTCATGGCGCAGGCGGCGGCTGCGCTAGAAGCACGCGCGGTTTGAAACACCTCTGATCCTCCCCCGGCGGGGAGGTGGCAGCCCGCTTGGGCTGACGGAGGGGTGACCCGCCATCGAGAGGGTGTCACCCCTCCGTCTGGCAAGCGCCAGCCACCTCCCCTTGCAGGGGAGGATTGCAGAGCATGTGTGTATTAAGCTCGGTCATGCCTCGCTCCTAGACATTCATCAGCACCACCCCGGCGAAGGCCGGGGCCCAGATTGGGAGACGTTGCTGATCCACGTGGGCGCTCCGTTACTGCGACCTTTCCAGTTGGGCCCCGGCCTACGCCGGGGTGGACTAGTCGAGCGCCACCAACCCCGCCCCCTCTCCACTCACCGCAAACCACGTACGGCTTACGTCTCGTTAACCTAATCCCTGCATAGAGTGTCCCGTCGGGGGACGTTACGAGGTGGTTGCGATGAGTCGTCGGTTTGCTTTGCTGTCCGTTACCGCGCTGGGCCTGCTGGCCGGCTGCACGTCGAAGCCGCGGACCGTCGCGCAGGTTGCGCCGCCCGTCATAATGGTCCCGGTGCCCGCGCCGACGATGCCGAAGGGCGCTTCGCCGACCATCGTCATCCCGGTCGCGCTGGCCGACGGCACTTATCCCACGCCGAATCGCAACCTGACGACGTCCGCCAAGGTTTGGCATCTCCGCGCCGCGCTCAACGTCGCCGCGCTTGCCTGCCGTGGGCCGCAGGAATTGACGATCGTCGCAGGCTACAACGCGCTGCTCTCGGCGCAGAAGCCGGTGCTCGCCAAGGCCGAGGCGACCTATGCCAGCGAATACAAGGCTGGCGGCGGCGACTGGCAGGATCGCTACGACGATTCGATGACGCGCCTGTACAACTTCTTCTCGCAGTCCCCGCGCGCGACGAGTTCTGCGCGGCGGCAGGCGTCGTCCTCGCGCAAAGCACGGGTCTTACCGCCGAGGCACTGCCAGCGTTCGCCGCGCAGAACCTGCCCTTGCTCGAGCGTCCGTTCACCGATTTCTACCGCGCGGTCGATGCATGGCGCGGTCGCACGGTGCGTCCGGTCCAGCCGCAGCTGGTCGCCTCGCGCCAATATGCGTCGAACATGCCGGTGCAGACGATCACCCAGGCCCGGCTCCAGCCGATCTCGCAGCCGGTGCCACCCGCGCAGCCCCGCCTGAAGCTCGACGCCAGCGTCTTCCAGTAAAATCCTTTGATCCTCCTCCGCCAGGAGGAGGATAGTAGAGAGGCGTTACCGCGAACATCTTGCAGGCAATGGTTGGCTTCCCTGCGAAGACTGGGTTAACAGCCGCGGGAATGGCTGAGGTTTCAGATCGTCCGGCGGAAGGCCGCTTCGAAGGGCGCGAGCACCGGTTTCCGGTGCGCGTCTATTTCGAGGACACCGACCTGTCGGGTGCGGTCTATCACGCCAATTACCTGCGCTACATGGAGCGCGCACGCTCGGACATGCTGCGGGTGGGCGGGATCGACCAGCGCGCGGCGTTCGAGGTAGGCGAGGGCTCCTACGCGATCGCCAGCGTCGCCATCCGCTATGCCGCGCCCGCCAGGCTCGACGACGCACTGCTGGTCGTCTCGCGGATCGTGCAGGTCCGCGCAGCCGGGGTCGCCATTCATCAAAGGGTCATGCGCGACGGGCTTGTCTTGGCCGAGGCGGACATTGTGGCGGCATTGGTCGCTCCCAACGGTCGCCCACGCCGCCAGCCACGCGCATGGATCGATATCTACGAACGCCTAGTCTGGCAGGGGGAAGCATGAATCCGGTGTTGACTATGGATAGCGCGACGCTGTCGCCGATCCACTTGTTCCTGCAGGCCGACTGGGTCGTGAAGGGCGTGATGATCGGGCTGCTGCTCGCCAGCATCTGGACTTGGGCGCTGATCGTCGCGTTCTGGCGGCGGATCGGCAAGACGCGCAAGAACATGGTGCGGTTCGAGCGCGATTTCTGGAAGGCCGAGGATATCGACGTCTTCTATAAGGCGGAAGGCGAGAGCGCCTTGCCGTCCGCGCGCGTGTTCGCGGCGGGCGTGACCGAGTGGCGGCGCTCGACCGCGGGCGGCACGATCGACAAGAGTGGCACGCGCGAGCGACTGGCGACGACGATGGGCGCAGCGGTCGCGAGCGAGATCGACACGCTGTCAGACCGGCTCAACGTGCTGGCGACGGTCGGCTCGGTCGCGCCGTTCGTCGGGCTGTTCGGCACGGTGTGGGGCATCATGCGGAGCTTCACCAGCATCGCGGCGGCGCAGAACACGTCGCTGGCGGTGGTAGCACCGGGTATCGCCGAGGCGCTGTTCGCGACCGCGATCGGCCTGTTCGCGGCCATACCCGCGGTGATCGCGTACAACCGCTTCTCGCATGGCATCAACCGGATCGAGGCGAGCCTGAACCGGTTCGCCGACGGCTTCCACACGACCCTCTCGCGCCAACTGGACGGCTCGCGATGAGCGGCCTTCTCATTCCGCTTGCGGGAGGGGTTAGGGAGGGGCTTCTATCTCTTCCTCGTACGGCTATCGCGGCACTGCCCTCCCCCGAGCCCTCCCGCGAGCGGGAGGGAGTAAGGTGGCGATGAACCTTCCTTCCTCCCGTGGCCGCGGTCGGCGCGCGCCGATGGCGGATATCAACGTCACGCCGCTGGTCGATGTGATGCTGGTGCTGCTGATCATCTTCATGGTGACCGCGCCCTTGATGACCGCAGGCGTGCCGGTGAACCTCCCCGACGCGCGCGCGAAAGCGCTCGACCAGGAGCAGAAACCCGTCGAGATCTCGATGGACGAGACCGGCGCGCTGTTCATCGACCAGGATCAGGTCGCCGACGACGCGCTGCCGATCCGGCTCGCGTCGATCGCCGCCAGCCGCGCGGTCGGGGACGAGCCGCAGGTGCTGCTGCGCGCGGACCGGAAGCTCGATTACGGCCGCGTGATGCGCGTGATGGGCGAACTCAACCGCGCCGGGCTGAACCGCGTCGCGCTGGTGACCGTCGAGGGCAACCAGAACTGATGGCTGGCTGATGGATCGTTCGGAGAAGATCGGCCTGGGCGTTGCCGTCGTCGGGCATGCGGTGCTGTTCGGGCTGTTGTCGCTCGGCTTCCTCAGCGCGCCCGAACCCCCGAAGATCACCCAGCAGCCGATCGACGTGAGCTTGGTGCCCGACGTCGCGCTGGAGGCGACCGCGCCGCAATCGACCGAGGCGCCCGCACAATCGATCGCGCCGGACGAGGGTGCGCCCGAGGATGCCGCGCCGCCCGCCCCGCAAGAGGCTGAGCGGGAGCCTAAGCCCGATCCCACGCCGCCTGCGCCGCAGCCTAAGCCTGCGCCGCCGAAACCGGCACCCAAGCCGCAACCGGCGCCGGAACCCGTGGCCAAGCCGCAGCCCAAACCCAGGCCCGCGCCACCAAAGCCCGCCGCCAAGCCGGCTCCGGTCGCGAAGCCTGTCGTGAAGCCGCAGCCAAAGCCGACCAAGGCCAAGCCGACCAAGTCAGCACCGGCGAAATCTGCGCCGGCGAAGACTGCGACGACGTCGAAGGATACCGCCGCCAAGTCGTCGTCGAGTGCGGCCAAGCCCGCCAAGCCGTCCTCGACCAAGGGCAGCGGCTCGACCGCGGAGGCCAAGACCTCGCGGCCGCGCGGCTCGCGGCTCGGCGACAATTTCCTGAAGGGGCTGTCGGCCGATCCGTCGCCGAGCAAGTCGGAGGCGCCCAAGGCCGCCAAGCTCGGCGCGCAGGCGGCGGCGAACATCGGCTCGGCGATTTTGCGGCAGGTGCAGCCCTGCGCCAACCGCCAGGTCACGCCGGGGCCGGGCGCGGAGCGGATCCGCGTGACGATCAACCTGAAGCTCAACCGCGACGGCACGCTGAAGTCGCGGCCGACGATCACCGGTCACGCGGGCGTCGACGACGACAACCGGCGCTATGTCGACCGCGTCGACGATCTGGCGATCGCGACCTTCGTCGGGTGTTCGCCGCTACGCGGTTTGCCCGACGACCTGTATGACGTGCAGAACGGCTGGAGCAATTTCAGCCTGCGCTACAAACTTCCCGGCTGAGGATGTCCGTTATGACTCGATCGATCCTGGGGTTTTTCCCTTCACCGCCAGTCTTCCCCCAGCTTGACCGCCACCCCGGCGGAGGCCGGGGCCCAGTGGGAAGGTGGAGGTAATGATGCGCAACGCTCCTTCAGCGGCGTCCCCCAACTGGGCCCCGGCCTTCGCCGGGGTGGTGTTGGGTGGGCGTAGGGCTCGTTCGATTTTTGCCTCGGTTGGGTTGATGGCGTTCGTCTCCGGCAGTGCCGCCTACGCACAGGACGCACCCGCTCCAGCACCCCAGCAAGCCCCTGCCGACCCTGCAGCTCCAGCCCCAGCAGGCGACCAGTCCGGCGGCCTCGTGGTCGACGTCACCGGCGGCATCTCCGCGCCGATGCCTATCGCGATTCCCGTCATGCCGACCGCTGCGGTCGTCTCCACCCCAGCAGGCTCCACCGACGTGCTCGGCCGCCAGCTCGCGGAGATCGTCACCAACGACCTGCGCAACTCCGGCCTGTTCACGCCGCTGTCCCCCGGCCAGCTTCGCCCGGTCAGCTTCCCCGAAGTCACCGCGCCCGGGTTCGAGTATTGGGGCAGCACAGGCGCACAGGCGCTGGTGCAGGGTTTCATCCGCGCGAACGGCGACGGCAACCTGACCGTCGGCTGTTACCTGTACGACGTGTCGTCCAAGGCCGAGCTGACCCGTACCGGCTTCGTCGTGTCGCCGTCGGACTGGCGCCGCGCAGGGCATAAATGCGCCGACATGGTCTACACCCGCCTCACCGGCGAAGGCGCGTATTTCGATAGCCGCGTCGTCTATGTGTCCGAGACCGGACCCAAGGGTCGCCGGATCAAGCGGCTCGCGATCATGGATCAGGACGGTGCCAATCACCGCTTCCTGACCAACGGCCAGTCGATCGTGCTGACGCCGCGCTTTGCGCCGAACCAGCAGTCGATCGTCTATATGAGCTATCTCAACAATCGCCCGGCGATCTATGTCTACGACATCGGCTCGGGCAAGCAGCGGCTTGTGGTGGCGAACGCGAACCTGACCTTTGCGCCACGCTTCTCGCCTGATGGCCGCAACATCCTGTTCTCGATGGCGCAGGGCGGCAACACCGACGTGTACCGCGTCTCGTCGCAGGGTGGTACGCCGCAGCGCCTGACCAACTCGCCGGGGATCGACACGGGCGGCAGCTATTCGCCCGACGGTTCGAAGATCGTGTTCGAGAGCGATCGGTCGGGCGGCCAGCAGATCTACGTGATGAACGCCGACGGATCGAACCAGCAGCGGATCAGCTTCGGCGGCGGGCGTTACGCCACGCCGGTGTGGAGCCCGCGCGGCGACCTGATCGCGTTCACAAAGCTAGGTGGCGGGTTCCGGATCGGCATCATGAGCCCGAGCGGGGGCGGCGAGAAACTGCTCACCAACGACTGGCAGGACGAGGGGCCGAGCTGGTCGCCAAACGGTCGCGTGATCAACTTCTATCGCTCGGGACGCGGCAGCGGCGGCAAGGCGGACCTCTGGTCGGTCGACCTGACCGGCGTCAACGAGCGGAAAATCCCGACGCCGCTCGATGGCTCGGATCCGGCATGGGGCCCCTTGCGGCCCTGAACCTGCTATGGGGGCATAACGGGGAATGTGATTTTCTACGGGAGACTATCTATGTCGAAGCTTTCCAACATCTTGCTCGCGTGTACCGCGCTGATCGCCGTTTCGGGCTGTGCGAAGAAGCGCCCCGCCGTGCTGCCACCCGCGCCGGTCGACAATAACGCGCCTGTCGATCCCAATGCGGGGATGAACAACGGCAATGTCGGCGGCGCGATCGTGCCGGGGTCGGATGCCGACTTCCAGCGCTCGGTGAGCTCGAACACGGTCAATTTCGGGCTCGACATGTACGACATCGATCCGACCGCCCGCGCGATCCTCGACAGCCAGGCGCAGTGGCTGGCGAAGTTCCCGAACCAGCGCATCACGATCGAAGGCCATGCCGACGAGCGTGGCACGCGCAGTATAACCTGGCGCTCGGCGATCGTCGGGCGAACGCGACGAAGAACTATCTGGCGGCGAAGGGCGTGTCGTCGTCGCGGATGACGACGATCAGCTATGGCAAGGAGCGGCCGGTGGCGATGGGCTCGGACGACCAGAGCTGGGCGGCGAACCGCCGTGCGGTCACGGTGGTGTTGAACTAATCTGCCTTGTCCCTCTCCCCTGCGGGGAGAGGGAAGGAGGAACCGCTTGGCGATGGGAGGGTGAGGGGTTGTTGGGGCTGATGGTCCGAGCCTCACGCCCCTCACCCTCCCACGCGCAAGGGCACGCGGGTCCCTCCCTCTCCCCGGAGGGGAGAGGGGTTTTAGCCTAGCGCCTTGTCGAGCAGTTTCGCGAGGCGGATGCCTCCGCGGCGGATTTCTTCGCGCGAGACGGGCACCATTTTCGCGATCGTTGCGTCTTCCATCTTCACGCGCGCCGGAACCGTGCCGCATGCGTCGCCACCCAGCGCCGCCGCATACGCTGTGTGCGACGCTTCCCAGCTCTCCCGGCTCCAGTCGACGACCGTCCCAGCGCCGATCTTCGCGCGCTCGGCCGCCGGATAGCGCCGCACCAGCGACGGTGGCGTCGAGATCGCGCGCTCCGCCAGCGGGCCGTCCCAGATCGAATGCAGGTTGAACCGCGCCGGCCCGTAGATGCCGTAATCCGCCTTCACGTCGTTGCCGCCCTTGTCGTGGCGGTCGCCGGCATGGAGCGGCTGGTGGAGATCGCCGACGAAGTGGATCAGGAACGCCAGCGCCTGGACGCGGTCCTTTGCGACGCGGCGCGATCCCGCAGCAATGTCACGTCGCGGTCGATCTGCGCCGAGACGCAGTCGCCGTCCTTGCAGGCAGGCGTCAGGTCGAACGGCGCGCAGACGTCGGCGTTCTGGTAGTGCCAGCTATACGCGAACCCGAAGCGCGACTTGCCGTCGGCGGTCTTGAGCGGCTTGATGCAGTCCGCCCAGACGCTCGCCTCCTCGATCGTGCCCGCCGGGCATTCGGGCGTGTCGAGCAACGCCTGTTGCGCCAGCAGTTTGCGGATCGCGGCCTTGGTCTTGGGCGTGACGTTGGCATAGGCGATCTGCGCGACGGTCTGGTGGCCATACTCCCAGAACGCGGTGGCGGGGAGGCGAGGCCGAGCAGGGCCCCGGCGGCGAGGAGATAGCGCTTCATGCCGCTTCGTTAGCGTAGATCGCGACCGTCCGGCTACCCGCTGACGACGCCGTGCCGCGGTACATGCCGACTGTGTTGAAGCCCCACGCCATGTCGCCGCCCGGCCCGGCGACGATGACGCCGCCAGTGCCGCCGAGCGCCTTCACTTCGGCGAGCACCGCGTCGGCCGCGACTTGCAGCGGCTCGCCTGACAGGCGGACGCGCGCGGCGATCTCGTGACCGACGCCAACTCGCAGGAAGAACTCGCCCGAGCCGGTGCACGATACCGCACAGGCGCGATCGTCGGCGAAGGTGCCCGCGCCGATTACCGGCGTATCGCCGATCCGGCCCCAGCGCTTGCCGGTGACTCCGCCGGTCGAGGTGGCGGCGGCGACGTGGCCATGCGTGTCGCACGCGACCGCGCCGACCGTGCCGTATTTCATGTCGACGTCGAACCCGCCGCCATCCGCCTGGAACTCCGCGAACTGCCGCCGGCGTTCGTCGGTCGCGAACCAGTCGGCATCGGCTTGCGGCAGTCCGCGATCGCGCGAGAACGCATCGGCGCCCTTGCCGGCGAAAATACGTGGCGCCCGTCGTCGAGGATCGCGCGCGCGAGTCCGACCGGGTTGCGCGTCGCGGTGGCTGCGGCAACGGCGCCGGCGGCTCGCGTCCGGCCGTCCATGATCGCCGCGTCCAATTCCAGCGTGCCGTCATGCGTGAAGACCGCCCCTCGGCCTGAATTAAAGTGCGGGTCGTCCTCCAGCACGCGCACCGCCGCTTCGACCGCATCGAGTGCGCTGCCGCCATCCGCCAGCACTTTCGACCCTACCGTCGAGCGCCCGCGACAGGCCGGCGCGCGCGCCCGCATCCTGCTCGGGCGATACCATCTCGCTATCGAGTTTGCCGGCGCCGCCGTGGATGACGAGGGTCCAGGTCATGCTGAGTCTTTCGAAGGCAGGGCGCGAAGGCCGATGAGGGGACGGAGCGGCGCGATGCTGCGACCGGTCCAGTAGAAGGCGACGCAGCCGACGATCGTCGCAGCCAGCAGGCATGCGAACTCCACCCCGCCCGGCAGGCCGGCGGGGAGCAACGCGAACATGACGAGGACGATGATCGTCTGGTGGATCAGGTAGAAGGGGAACACCGCCTCGGTCAGCATCGGCCGCCAGCGATGATCGCGGTTCCAGTGTCGCTCGGCGATTCCGATCAGCGCGACGATCGCGCCCCATTGCTCGACCGCGTGCGCGATACCGTAGGGCGTGTAGACCCAGCGCGGCGTCGGGACATCCGCCGGCCAGCGCAACTCGACGCCGATGATCCAGAGATAGGCCAGCAGCGCTGCGATCGCGCCGACCTTCCACCAGCTTGCGATCGCCGCCATCGCCGGCTCCGACCGCGCGAGGCCGAAGCCGAACAGGAAGGCGGGGAAATAGGTGACGTGCGCGATCCAGTCGCCCACAAAGCCTGCGTATCGCCGACCATCCGCATCCACCAGCCATGGACGAACGCCAGCCAGACGACCGGTAGCAGGACGACCGCCCAGCTACCGAATACCCGGTCGAACGCACGTTGCAGCCAGTCGCCGCGGACGACGACCACCCCGAGCGTCAGGATAGTGGTGTAGACCCAGAGATAGACGACGAACCAGAGGTGGTTCCAGGTCGGCAGCGACAGCCCGGCGAGCGTTTCGAAGCGAAAATAATCGTGTGTCCAGAACGTCCAGTAGCTGCCTGCATAGCCATGCTTGGTGACCAGCTCGACCCAGGGTTGCGGCGGCACGATCACCGCGATGCCGAAGACCAGCGGTACCAGCAACCGGTTGCAGCGGTTGGCGAAGAACCCGCCGGTGCCGCTCGACCGTGCGAGCAGCGCGCGGCTGGCATAGCCCGAGACGACGAACAGCAACGTTAGGCGCCACGCGTTGCTGGCGAGCATCGGCAGCCGCACCCAGTTCTCGACATGGAGCGACTTTACGTGGAAGTTCCACGGCACGAAGACCATGCCGATATGGTAGACGATCAGCAGGGCGAACGCGCCGATCCGCAGCCAGTCCATGCCGAAATGCCGATTCATCGCGCGGCCCTACGGGGCGGGGGCCGGTGCCGCAAGCGCGCTAGGGGTGATGTGGTGCTCAGGACGGGTGATCCCGCGATCCTCCCTCGCCAGGGGGAGGTGGCTGGCTATTGCCAGACGGAGGGGAGGACACGGAACACCGGTTGCCCTCACCTCCCCCTCCGTCACCTTCGGTGCCACCTCCCCTTGCGGGGAGGATCAGAATCATCGCAGCGCCTGCTTTCAGTTCAAACCTTCATCCGCGGCGTGCCCATGAAGTCGCGCTTGCCGATCAGGACACCCTGCGCGCGCAGGATCGCGTAGGCCGTCGTGGCGTGGAAATAGAAGTTCGGCTGCGAGAACGACAGCAGGAAGTTCGCGCCGGTGAACGGCATGACGAACGTCCCGAACTCGAACTTCGTGTCGTTGTCGGCAAGTGCGTCGAACGCCTCCCGGTCGATCGCCTCCAGCGTGGCGATCGCGTCGCGCAGGACGGCGTGGAGCCCCGCGAAATCGGTCGGCCAGGGCGACCGGTCGGGCGAGAAGGTGCCGCAGCGGACGCCTTCGATCCCGCCGACCGAATGCGCTGCGCACGACTTCACCTGATAGCCGAACGGCAGCATGTCGTCGGCGAGCTTCGCGTCGATCAGCGTCGCGGGCTCGATGCCGCGTTCGGCGGCAAACGCCTCCGCCTTGTCGAGCAACGCGTCGACCGCGCGGAGGATCTGGAGGTTCGAGGGGATCGTCGCATCGTAGAGGGAAAGCGTCATCGACCGGGCTCCTATGTGTCGCGCCGCTATGGCCGACGTTCGCGGCGCCTGCCAGCGCCGTCCTTGCCAGCGATGTTCCGTTCCGCCGCGCAAGTCGCTATATACCGCGTGAACTCCCGAGGAATCCTCATGTCCCTTCGTCCCTGGCGCGATATCACCCGCCGCAAGAGCCGCCAGATCATGGTCGGCACCGTCCCCGTCGGCGGCGACGCGCCGGTCACCGTACAGACGATGACCAACACGCCGACCGACGACGTACGCGCGACGGTCGACCAGATCCGCCGCTGCGAAGAGGCGGGTGTCGACATCATCCGCGTGAGCTGCCCCGACGTCGAGATCGACCACTGCACTGAAGCAGATCGTCCGCGCAAGCCGCGTGCCGATCGTCGCCGACATCCATTTCCACTACAAGCGCGCGCTCGAAGCGGCGGATGCCGGCGCGGCCTGTCTGCGGATCAACCCGGGCAATATCGGCTCGGCGGCGCGCGTGAAGGAGGTCGTCGACGCGGCCAAGTCGAACGGCTGCGCGATTCGGATCGGCGTCAATGGCGGCTCGCTCGAGCGGCACCTGCTCGAGAAATACGGCGAGCCTTGCCCCGATGCGCTGGTCGAGTCGGCGCTCGATCATATCAAGCTGTTGCAGGATCACGATTTTCACGAGTTCAAGGTCGCGGTGAAGGCCTCCGACCTGTTCCTCGCGGTCGCGGCGTATCAGCAGCTCGCCGAGCAGGTCGATTGCCCGCTGCATCTCGGCATCACCGAAGCGGGCGGCTTCGTCGGCGGCACGGTGAAGTCGGCGATCGGGATGGGCAGCCTGCTCTGGTACGGCATCGGCGACACGATCCGCGTGTCGCTGTCCGCCGAGCCCGAGGAGGAAGTCCGCGTCGGCTTCGAGATCCTCAAGGCGCTCGGCATCCGCAACCGCGGGGTCCGCGTCGTCTCGTGCCCATCCTGCGCGCGGCAGGGCTTCGACGTGATCCGCACGGTGCAGGCGCTGGAAGAACGCTTGCAGCACATCCGCACGCCGATGTCGCTCTCGGTGCTCGGCTGCGTCGTCAACGGCCCCGGCGAGGCGCGCGAGACCGACATCGGCATCACCGGCGGCGGCAACGGCAAGCACATGGTGTACCTCTCGGGCGTCACCGACCACCACGTCCAGGACGCCGACATGGTCGACCACATCGTCCGCCTGGTCGAGGCCAAGGCGGCGGAGATCGAAGCCGCGGACGAGGCGATGGCGGCACTGGTGCCGGTGGCGGCGGAGTAGGTCCCGTGATAGGCTCCAGCCTCGTTGGAGGCCGGCCATGACCTATCATGCTAAAGTCGTCAGTGGGCATGTTGCTTTGCCCGAGGACCTGCGCCGGGAAGCGGGGATCGAGGACGGCGATTCTCTGGTCGTCGAAGTCGATCCGAATGGCGGCCTGACGATGAAGACCTACGCGCAGGTCGTGCGCGAGGTGCAGTCCGAATTTCGCGCTATGGCAGTGCCGGGGTCGGCGCCGGAAGATCGCAATCTTGTCGACGAACTGATTGCCGAACGCCGCGCCGACGCCGCGCGCGAAAATGCCAAGCTTGAGGAATGGCAGTCGCGCCAGACTTCGTGACGGTCGTTTTCGACGCGTCCACCGTCTTGGCGATCCTCAAGAATGAAACCGGAGCGGACTCGGCGATCGAGCATGCGCGTGGCGCAATGCTGTCCAGCGTCAATCTGATCGAGGTGCGCAGCAAATTGTTCGAGATCGTGTCCGACGTGGACGCGGTGATCGCGAACCTCGATCGACTTGAGATCGTGATCATGCCGTTCACCGCGACCCAGGCGAAGATCGCCGCCGATTTATGGCCCGTCGTCAAAGGCAAGGATGTGTCGATCGCCGACCGGGTCTGCCTGGCATTGGCTATCGATCAGGCTGCAACGTTGTGGACGGCGGACAAGGATTGGGTGACGCTGGGGTTGGACTTGGATATCCGCCTGATTCGATGACCTCGCGCACCGTCTCCCCCGCACTGGCCTTCGCCGTTGCCGCGTTTGGCATCGGGCTGTTCTCCATGATGGATGCGGTGATGAAGTCGCTCGTCCTCGCGATCGGCGTCTATAACGCGCTGCTGTGGCGGCAGATGATCAGCGTCGGGCTCGGTGCGGTCGCGTGGAAGCTCGGGAACAGTGGGCGGCCGAGCGGGCGTGCGCTGAAACTGCACTGCGCGCGCGGGCTGGTGACCACGGCGATGGCGGTGCTCTTCTTCTGGGGGCTGGCACGCGTACCGATGGCGCAGGCGATTTCGCTGACCTACATCGCGCCGATTCTCGCCTTGTTGCTCGCGGCCGTCACGCTGGGCGAGCGAGTCGGGTGGAAGACATTCGTCGCGTCGATCGCCGCGCTTGGCGGCGTGCTGGTGGTGATGATCGGGCAGGGACGCGAGGTGCCCGGACCCGGGACGTTCCACGGGACGCTCGCGATCCTCGGCTCGGCGGTGCTGTATGCAGTCAATCTCGTGATCGCGCGGCTGCAGAGCCAGGCGGCGCGGCCGGGCGAGATCGCGTTCTTCCAGGCGCTCGTGATCACCGCGACACTGGCGCTGGCGGCGCCGTGGCTCGCGGTGGTGCCCGAGGCGGCTCAGTGGCCCAAGCTGTTGCTGGCGGCGGGGCTCGCCACCGCGTCGCTCTGGCTCCTCGGCTGGGCTTACGCGCACGGCGACACCGGATTCCTCGCGACCACCGAATATACCTCGTTCGTCTATGCCGCCGTGCTGGGTTTCCTGGTGTTCGGCGAGCGGGTATCGGCATTCACGCTGGCGGGCGCGGCGATCATCGTCGTCGCGTGCCTGTACGCGGCGCGGCGGCGTGACATCGCGCAGAGTTCGATCGAGGCCAGTGCATGACCCATATCCGTCCCGCCACCCGCGCCGATGTCGGCACGATCCTGCGCTTCGTCCGCGAACTCGCTGCGTTCGAGCGCGAGCCGGATGCGGTCGAGACCACGGAGGCGATGCTCGAAGAGGCGCTGTTCGGGGAAAAGCCGGCAGCCGAGGCTCTGATCGCGGAGAACGAGCACGGTCCGCTCGGCTTCGCGCTGTTCTTCCACAATTTCTCGACCTGGACGGGCAAGCGCGGGCTGTATCTCGAGGATCTGTACGTGACGCCCGAAGCACGCGGGCGGGGGTCGGCGGTGCGCTGTTGTCGCATCTCGCCGGCATGGCGCTCGATCGCGGGTGCGCGCGGTTCGAATGGTCGGTGCTCGACTGGAACGCCGATGCGATCGCGTTCTACCGGAAGGTCGGCGCGGTCGGGATGGAGGACTGGACGATCCAGCGGATGTCCGGGGATGCGCTGGTCAGGCTGGCAGGGCGGTAGGAGGGCCACCGCCGCGAACAGTATTGGGACTCGCCCGCGTCCACACTATCCCCGTCATTCCCGCGGAGGCGGGAACCCATATCGGCTAGCTTCACCCTTAGGTCGCGAGCGTCGGAGATTATGGATCCCGCCTGCGCGGGGATGACGGTAGAGTAGGTTTTGAAAGATGTACGCCCCGGATCGATCCGGGGCGACGATCATACCGGCGGGATCATCGCCCCGCGGCGTCGTCCGAATTCATCGGCTCCTTGCCCTCCGCCTTCTCGGCCTCGTAGCGCGCGATCGCCTCGACCGTGATGCGCTTGGCTTCCTCGGCGTCGCCCCACTTGCCGACGCGGACCCACTTCGTCTTCTCGAGGTCCTTGTAGTGGGTGAAGAAGTGCTCGATCTGCTCGAACACGATTTCGGGCATGTCGGCACGCTCGCCGATGTTGGCGTAATAGGGGAACACCGCGTCGACTGGCACGCAGACGAGCTTCTCGTCGCCGCCGGCTTCGTCTTCCAGGTTCAGCACAGCAATCGGGCGGGCGCGGACGACGCAGCCGGGGATGAACGGCGAGCGCGCGATCACGAGGGCATCCAACGGATCGCCATCGGGGCTCAGCGTGTGCGGCACGAAGCCATAGTTCGCCGGATAGCGCATCGGCGTATGCAGGATGCGATCGACGAACAGCGCGCCCGAGGCCTTGTCGAACTCGTACTTCACGGGCTCGCCGCCGGTCGGCACTTCGATGATGACGTTCAGGTCTTCGGGCGGGTTCTTGCCGGTCGGGATGAGATCGATACGCATGGCGGTCCTTTCGAATATGACGGTGCCGGCGCTCCTCGTCTGGGGAGCGGCCGGCACCGGTAGATTTCAAAGGCTCAACGCGGCGTCAGCAGCTTGTCGAGCCCGCCGTCACCTGTACCCACCTTCTGCAGGCGCGGATAGCGCGGCCCGTCATGGTAATCGAGCGTGATATCCCGGAATCGGTCATTGTTCTTGACCGTCAGGCGAATCGGCACCTTCGTCCCCTTCGCCGCCAGGATCGCCGCCTTGATCCGGTCGGACGAATAGGCCTCGCTGTTGACCGCCTCGATCTCGGTACCGACGTCGAGGCCCGCCTTGAACGCCGGGCTGTCCCAGATCGACGAGGTCACGACGCCGTCCTTGTTGATCACCATGCCGAGCGAATAGCTGACGTCGGTGCCACGCGTCTTTTCCGCCTGCTTCAGATACGGGCTCTGCTCGGGACCGTAGACCAGCTTGTAGCCGTTCATCGCGAAGCCGTTGATCGGCGCAGGCTTGCCGGTCTCGGTCAGCCGCGTGTTGAGGAACGTCGCCCAGTCATAGGGGACGATCCCGTTCAGCGTCTTGGCGACGTCGGCGAAGGTGTAGGTCAGCTCGCCGTAATCGCCGTCGCGGACGCCGAAGAACGCCTTGGCGAAGTCGTCGATCGACTTGGTCCCGCCGGACTTCTGGCGGAGCATCGCGTCGACCTCCATCCAGACCATCAGGCCCTCGTTGTAATAATCCTCCGACCGCTGCCAGCTGGTCCAGCCCTTGGGTTTCCGCGCCGAGATGACGGGATCGTTGGTGGTATCGATCAGCGGGCGCCATTCGCGACCCTTTGCGCTGTCGTAGACGCCGAGGATCGAGGCGTAGCCGTCGAGCGTGTCCTGCTTGCTGACCAGCCCCGAGCGCGCCTGGAGCACATAGCCCCAGAACTGCGTCTGGCCCTCATACACCCACAGCAGCGAATCGCGCATCGGCGTGCGGAAATCGGGCGTCCACAGGTCGGCGCCACGGCGGAACTTGCCGTCCCAGCTATGGGTGAACTCGTGCGGGAGCAGGTTGCGGGTGGCGGCACCGGTTTCCCATTCGGTGAAGTAGCCGGGACGGACGCCGTTCTCCGAGCTGCGGTGATGCTCCAGGCCGATCCCGCCGAGCTGGTCGGTGATCGACAGCAGGAATTCGTAATGATCGTAATGCTGCGCGCCGAACGTCTTCACCGCTTGATCGACGAGGCGCTTGTGCGCGTCGATCTGCTCGGGCTTAGCGGCGAGCTGATCGGGGCTGTCGGCGAAGACGTTGAGATCGACGCGCGGGCTGAGCGGCCAGACCTTGCCGTATTTGCCCGCCAGCGTCGGCAGATCGACCAGGATCTCGTAGTTGGTCGTGTCGTAGCTGTAGGTCGAGCCCGAGACCTTGGCCGGCACCGCGCCCGCCGCGGTCCAGCCGGTCGGATAGGTTGCCGTCATCTTGATCGGGATCTGGCGCGTGAAATAGCCGGCCGGGTACAGGCTGACGAGGTTCGGCTGGAGGCTGACCATCGTCGGCGTCATCACAACCCTGCCCTGGTCGGGTTTGGTCGCGGAGATGAACTGGAATTCGGCGACGATGCTCTTCACGCCGGTCGGCACGTCGATGTGGAACGCAAAGACATCGACCGGATCGCGCGTCCAGGGCACGATCTTGCCGTTCGCCCGGATCACGAGGCCGGCGAGCTTCTCGATCTCGCCGCGCGGCGAATGCGCGCCGGGCAGCCACTTCGGATAGAGCAGCGCCATCGGGCCTGCCTTGGCGACCGGAATGGTTTCCTTCACGCGGAAGATGCCACGCTCGGTATCGGTCGCGTCGACGTCGAGCAGCAGCGTGCCGGGATAGGGCGTGTCGACCGCGTCGGGGATGGTGTCGACGAAAGGCACCGGCTGTGGCGCGGTGTTGCCGGCGGGAACCTGCGCGACTGCAGGAAGTGCAGACGCGAGCAGGGATGCGACGAGAAGCTTGCGGATCAAGGAAGGGCCTTCCGGCTGAGAGACGATGTCACAAGGTGTAATCGTCGGAAAGGGCAGCCGTCCAGTCCTTTACAGGAGGAGCTCAACTACTCCCGAGCACGTTGATCGTGAACGCCAGCACGCCGATGTTGAACACGAACGCCGCCATGCTCTGGCCGAGCGCCGCTTTGCGCACCCGACGCGAGGTGATCTGCACGTCGGAGGTCTGGAACGTCATCCCCAGCGTGAACGCGAAATAGGCGAAGTCCCAGTAATCGGGCTCGTCGCAGTTCGGGAAGTCCAGTCCCTTCGCGTCCTTCCCGTCATCGTCGTCGCTGTAATAGAGATGCGCATAGTGCAGCGTGTAGATCATGTTCGAGAACAGCCACGCGAGCGCCAGCGTCGCGATCGTCAGCGCGATTCCGACCGCGTCGTTCTTGCCCTGCAATTCCTTGGCGACCGCGACCAGGATGACCAGCATGATCGTCCCACTGAACCCCAGCAGCACCGCGCGGTTGGCGTCGTTCTCCTCCGCCGCGCGGCGCATCCGGGCGGCGTTGGCGTTGCGGAACAGCGTCGAGACCGCGATCAGGAACACGATCGCACCGACGTCGAACGCCACCATCGTCCCCGGCCCAGCCCCAATCGCGGGATCAGCGCGACCAGCCCGACCACAAAGACCAGCACGAACAGGACGAAGCGCGGTGGGGCCACGCGTTGTCCGAGGCTCCAATATCTGGGTTTGTCGTTCATGCCACAGCGCTAGCGCTTCGGGAGGACGTCGCCTAGATACGCGCGCATCATGGCCAGAATAGAAACCCCGCGCCGCATCCGTGGCACCCAGGACATTTTCGGCGACGAGCAGCGCCGGTTCGCGCACGTCCTGTCGACGTTCGAACGCGTGCGGGCGCTGTATTGCTTCCAGCGCGTCGACATCCCGGTGTTCGAGTCGACCGCAGTATTCGCGCGCTCGCTCGGCGAGACGACCGATGTCGTGTCGAAGGAGATGTACACGTTCGAGGATCGCGGCGGGGACTCTTCACGCTGCGCCCCGAGTTCACCGCCGGCATCGCCCGCGCGTACCTCACCGAAGGCTGGCAGCAGTTCGCACCGCTGAAGCTCACCACCAGCGGCCCGGTGTTCCGCTACGAGCGCCCGCAAAAGGGCGTTTCCGGCAGTTCCACCAGATCGACGCCGAGGTGATCGGGGCTGCCGAGCCGGCGGCGGACGTCGAACTGCTCGTGCTGGCGGACCAGCTGCTGCGCGAACTCGGGATTTCCGATGGCGTGACGTTGCAGCTCAACACGCTCGGCGACGCGGCGACGCGCGATGCTTGGCGCGAGGCGCTGGTGGCGCATTTCGAGGCGCATCGCGGTGAGCTTTCCGAGGACAGCCTGACCCGACTCGAAAAGAACCCGATGCGGATCCTCGATTCGAAGGACCCGCGCGATCGCCCGATCGCCGACAGCGCACCCGACATTGACGCGTATCTCACCCCGGAAGCGCGCGCCTTCTTCGACGCAGTGACGGCCGGGCTCGATGCGGCCGGCGTCGCGTGGGAGCGCAACGCGCGGCTGGTCCGCGGTCTCGATTACTACCGCCACACCGCGTTCGAGTTTGTGACCAATCGGTTGGGCTCGCAGGGGACCGTGTTGGCTGGCGGACGCTATGACGGGCTGATCGGCTCGCTCGGCGGACCGGAAACGGCGGGCGTTGGCTGGGCCGCGGGTGTCGAGCGTTTGGCTATGCTGCTGGAGGAGCCGGCGGCGGCAACGATCGACGCGGTCGTCGTGCCGATGGGTGCCGAAGCCGAAACGCGCGCAACCGGTATCGTCGCGGATCTCCGGCGCGCGGGCGTGGCGGTCGAAATGGCGTACAAGGGCAAGATGAAGGCGCGGATGGCGAAGGCGGATGCGCTCGGCGCCCGGTTCGCGATCATCATCGGCGACGACGAACTCGCCAAGGGCGTTGCTGCGGTGAAGACGCTCGGCGCGGGGACGCAAGCCGAAGTCGCGTTCGCCGATCTCGCGGAGGCGCTGCGATGACCCGCTTCGTCATCCTGACGAAAGTCAGGACCCAGGGTCACGAACGCTGCGCCCCGTTACCCTGGGTCCCGGCTTTCGCCGGGATGACGGAAGGGGTGCGCGCGTGACCCAAATCTCCCCGACCGCATCCGCGCGATCGAGGCGCGGCGTGACGAGCTGCAAGCGCTGATGTCGACCGGCGACCTCCCCTCGGACCGCTTCGTCGCGGTGTCGAAGGAATATGCCGAGCTCGAGCCCGTCGCGCAGGCCGCCACCGAAGTGCGTCGGTTGCGGCAGGAGGCCGAGAGCCTCGCGTTCATGGCGGACGATGCCGATGACGAACTCCGCGCGATGGCGTCCGAGGAGCTGCACGAGAACCGCACGCTGCTCG
This sequence comes from Sphingomonas sp. AC411, assembly GCF_979253035.1. Classification (NCBI taxonomy): domain Bacteria; kingdom Pseudomonadati; phylum Pseudomonadota; class Alphaproteobacteria; order Sphingomonadales; family Sphingomonadaceae; genus Sphingomonas; species Sphingomonas sp. AC411. The sequence goes on from NZ_CEEDAQ010000001.1 coordinate 3,267,172, forward strand.
AAACCGCCGACCGCAAGCTCGCGCTCGCGTTGTTGCCGCGTGATGCCGCCGACGAGCGCGCCGCGATGCTTGAAATCCGCGCCGGCACCGGCGGCGACGAGGCGGCGCTGTTCGCGGGCGACCTGTTCCGCATGTACCAGCGCTATGCCGAATCGCAGGGCTGGCGGGTCGAGATGATCTCCGGCTCGTCGTCCGACGCGGGCGGCTTCAAGGAAGTCGTCGCCAGCGTCACCGGCCAGGGCGTGTTTGCCAAACTCAAGTTCGAAAGCGGCGTCCACCGCGTCCAGCGCGTGCCGACCACCGAGGCCGGCGGCCGGATCCACACCTCGGCGGCGACCGTCGCGGTGCTGCCCGAGGCGGAGGAGGTCGACGTCAAGATCGATGACAAGGACCTGCGCATCGACGTCTATCGCTCGTCGGGCCCCGGCGGCCAGTCGGTCAACACCACCGACAGCGCGGTGCGGATCGTCCACATCCCGACCGGCCTGACCGTGATCCAGCAGGACGAGAAGTCGCAGCACAAGAACAAGGCCAAGGCCCTCCGCGTGCTCAGGACGCGGCTGTACGAGGCCGAGCGCGACCGGCTCCATGCCGAGCGGGCGGGTGCGCGGAAGTCGATGGTCGGCTCGGGCGATCGCTCGGAGCGGATCCGGACGTATAACTTCCCGCAAGGCCGCGTGACGGACCACCGCATCAACCTGACTCTGCACCGCCTGCCGGAGATCGTCGCGGGTGAAATGGACGAACTGATCGGCGCACTGGTCGCGCAGGACGAGGCCGACCGCCTTGCGCAACTGGATAGCTGAGCCCGCCCCGGCCGCAACGGCATTCCCCTTCCGCTTGCGGGAGGGGTTAGGGAGGGTGTCCCACAAACGCCGCCGCCCGGTGACGGCCCCTCCCCGACCCCTCCCGCAAGCGGAAGGGGAGCAGTAAGCGCAGCCATCGCCACCGCCGCCGCGCAGTTCGCGTTCTCCGCCACCCCGCGCCTCGACGCGGAACTGCTGATGGCGCACGCCCTCGGCGTCGAGCGTAACGCCGTCCTCCTCGACCCCGACCGCTACACCGTCCCCGCCACCTTCGCCCCCTCGTCGAACGCCGCCTTCGCCACGAGCCGATCGCCTACATCACCGGCACCCGCGGCTTCTGGTCGATCGACCTCGCCATCGGCCCCGGCGCGCTGGTCCCCCGCGCCGACAGCGAAACGCTCCTGATCGCCGCCCAAGCGCACTTCGCCGGCCGTGCCCCCGCCACCGTGCTCGACCTCGGCACCGGCCCCGGCACGCTGCTCCTCGCCACGCTCGACGAATGGCCCGCGCAAGGCCTCGGCGTAGACTATTCCCCCGAGCGCTCGCCTACGCCCGAGCCAACGCCGCCACCCTCGGCATGACCGATCGCACACATTTCCTCCGCGGCAGCTGGGCCAGCGCCATCTCGGGCCAGTTCGACCTGATCCTCGCCAACCCGCCCTACATCGCCACCGACGAGACGCTCCCGCGCGAAGTCCATGATCACGAACCGCACGCCGCTCTGTTCGCCGGCCCCGACGGGCTCGACGACTACCGCATCCTAGCCAAGCAACTCCCCGCGCTGATCGCCCCCGGTGGCGCAGCGGTGATCGAGATCGGATCGACGCAAGGCCCGCCCGTCACGGCACTGCTCGATGCGCAAGGTCTGTGCGTCGCGCTCCACCACGACTATGGCGACAACCCCGCGCGCTGGTCGCGACCAAAGCCGCCACTTGAAGAATATGGCGCGAATACGTACATTTCGCTTGTAGTAAGCCCGTTGGGGCCGCTATCACGCGGGCAGGGGCACGCACTCTCGACATCATGGTCGGTTTTGAGCGTTGACCCGCATCCTTCGCCTTGAAGTCGCTGCAGTCCGGCGACCCTGGGAAGTCCGACCAGCGATCTCGAACGGATCATCGCTGCGCGGCGGGGGTTTGCACCGCATTTCGGAGCACGACCAGATTTTGGTTCGACGACTGAGGACACAAGCTTGATCAACAACCGGCAAGCCGGCCGCCGTCGCGGTCGTGGCAACAATAATGGCGGCGGTGGTGGCGGTGGCGGTCAACGCCAGGGTGGCGGCGGCGGCCAGAACGGTCGCGACACCGGCAACCGCATCGACAGCCGCGCGCGCGGCAACGCGAGCCAGCTGTACGAGAAGTACAAGAACCTCGCGCGCGACGCGCAGATGCAGGGCGACCGCGTCAACATCGAATATTATCTGCAGTTCGCGGACCATTATTTCCGCGTCCTGAGCGAAACCCGCGCCCGCTTCGAAGAGAGCCAGCCGCAGGCGCAGCAGCAGCCGCGCCGCCAGCAGCCCTTCGATCTCGACGGCGACGACGATTACGGCGACGAGGGCGAACCGATCCGCTCGGGCGAGCAGCAGGGTGGTCAGGCTTCGGCTGAGCAGAACCGGGCCGAGCAGAATCGTGGCGAGCAGCAGAATGGCGGCCAGCAGAGCGGTCAATACTCGAATGCGCCCCGTCAGAACCGCGACAATCAGAATCGCGAGGACCGCCCTCAGCGCGAAGATCGCCCGCGGTACGAGAACAACCGCTACGAAGGTCAGCGCAACGACGGCCCCCGCAACGATGCTCAGCGCAGCGAAGGCCAGCGCGAGGACCGCGTCCGTGGCGACAGCCAGCGCAACCAGCGCAACGCCCCCGCGATACGCAGCAGCGCGACGAGCGTAGCGGCGAAGAGCAGGGGCAGGCTCGTGAGGCCCAGGCCCGCGAGAACCAGTCCCGCGACAACCAGGCCCGCGAGGAGCAGGTCCGCGAGCCGCGCAGCGACTACCGCGATGCGCCGCAGCGTGAGACGACCCGTCGCACGCCACGCGTGAGCGCGCCGATGGCCAACGCCAACCAGGATTCGGAAACCGACACGCTGCGTTCGGCGACCGAGACCGCTCAGCCGACCGAAACCGCCGAAACCACGGCGCCCGTCGCTGCAACCGAGGAGCAGCCCCGCCGTCGCGGTCGCCCGCGCCGCGATCGCAGCCTCGACGCCCCCGCCGCTCAGGATCAGGGTGCGCAGGACCAGGGTTCGCAGGACGAGGGCACGCCGACCGCGTTCGACGCTGACCGCCTGCCGCCCTCGCTCGGCATTTCGGCCACCGTCGCACCGGCACCGGCCCCAACATCGGCAGCCGAAGCGGCTCCCGCAGCCGACGCCGGCACCGAGGAAAAGCCCCGCCGCCGCCGCGTTCGCGCGGTGCCCGACGAGGTTCAGGCCGGCTGATCTCGACCGCCCCGGATTGATCCGGCGAGTATACCTCGCCGACATGCAAGGTCTGTCATCCCCGCGGAGGCGGGATGAGTGCCTATTCATTCCCGGGCGAACACCAAAAAAGGCCGGTACCGCATCCCGCGGTACCGGCCTTTTTCCGTATCGGGGGGCAGGGGATCCTCGAAGTCGATCCCCTCGCACACTGTCGTCGCGGTGGATCAGACGCGATGATCTCCGCCACCAGAGATCTTCTAAACCCCCTCCCTGGAAGGGAGGGGCTGGGAAGTGGGTAGGCCAGCTTGAGCCATCACCATTGAACCACCCGGACACCCCCGACGCGACCTGACAGAAACGGTAGAAGATCAGCAGGCAACACCCAGCCCGAAGCGGATCGTCCTCGCACACAGCGGCATAATCCGCCCGCTCCCGACCCGGAACGGTCTACCCAGCGCGAACCGGTTCCCCGCGCTGTCGGCCAAAGTTCGCGACTCCGAGCGCCACCCCCGAAACACGCCGCCCGACCACCCGGTCAGCCCCTATTCCTCAGCGCCGCGCGCGCTCGACTAAGCCCCACCAACGCTCAGGAATACGCCCGCCAGAAGAACACGATCGTCGTCGCGATCGTCACCAACAGCGTCCAAATGCGGATCACCTGCGGCGATAGCAACAAACCCAGTCTCGCGCCGTAATGCCCGCCGACGATCCCGCCGATCAGCATCGGCACGCACAGAGCCCACACCACCATCCCGGTCGCGATGAAGATGATCGTCGCCGCAAGATTAGCCACCGCCAGCATCAGCGTCCGCGGCGGTGCCAGCGTCGCCGGCGTCGCGCCCGACAGCAGCCCCCACGCGGCGGTCAGCATCAGCCCGACCCCGCCCCCGAAATAGCCGCCATAGATTCCCAGCAGCGCCTGCACCGCGACCAGCGACTTCGGCCCGATCTCGACCCGCGACCGGAGCCACAGCGACGCACGCGTCCCGAACGCGATCGCCAGCGTCGCGAACAGCAACAGCCACGGCACGATCAGGTCGAACGCGCGCGCCGACGTGGCCACCAGTAAGAGGCTGCCCACGAGTCCACCGACGAAGGTGATCCCCGCCATCGTCTTCATGCTGACGCCGGAGATCCGCTGGAGCCCGTGCCGATACGCCCACGCGCTCGCCATCGCACCCGGCTGGAGCGAGACATTGCTGGTCGCGTTGGCGAAGGTCGAGGGCACGCCAAGCCCGATCAGCGTCGGCATGGTCGCGAAGCTGCCACCGCCCGCCAACGCATTCATCGCACCGCCGAGAACACCCGCCCCTGCCGCCAGAGCGACCGCACTCCACTCAAGCAAAAGCGTCGGACTCGACAGCAGCCTCACGATCGAGTTGCGCGCGGCTCTTCTTCTCCGACGCGGTCTTCAACTGGCCGCACGCCGCATCGATGTCACGCCCGCGCGGCGTCCGCACCGGCGCCGAGATCCCCGCGCCGAACACGATGCTGGAGAACGACTTGATCCGCTCCGGCGTCGAGCACTCGTATGCCGCGCCCGGCCAGGGATTGAATGGAATGAGGTTCACCTTCGCCGGCAGCTCGTACTTCCGCAGCAACCGCACGAGCTCGCGCGCATCGTCGTCGGAGTCGTTCTTGTCCTTCAGCATCACGTACTCGAACGTGATCCGCCGTGCGTTGTTCGTGCCCGGATAGTCCGCGCACGCCTGCAACAGCTCCTCGATGCCGTATTTGCGGTTGAGCGGCACGATCTCGTCACGCACTTCCTTGGTCACGGCGTGCAGCGATACGGCCAAATTCACGCCGATCTCCGCGCCTGCGCGTGCCATCATCGGCACCACGCCCGACGTCGACAACGTGATCCGCCGCCGACTGAGCGCGAGGCCCGCCCCGTCCATCACCAGCTTCAGCGCATCGCGGACGTTCTCGAAATTATACAGTGGCTCGCCCATCCCCATCATCACGATGTTGGTGAGCATGCGGCCCTCGGGCTGGCTCGGCCATTCGCCCAGTGAATCGCGCGCGAGCATTACCTGCCCGACGATCTCGGCCGGCGTCAGGTTGCGGACCAGTCGCATCGTGCCGGTGTGGCAGAAGGTGCAGTTGAGCGTGCAGCCGACTTGGCTCGACACGCACAAGGTGCCGCGATCCGCGTCGGGGATGAACACCATCTCGTAATCCTGCGCGTCGTCAGACCGCAGCAACCACTTCCGCGTGCCGTCGGTCGACACCTGCGCCTCGACCACATTGGGCCGGCTGATGACGAAGCGCTGCTCGAGCCACGGATGCATCGTCTTCGAGATGTCGGTCATCGCCGAGAACTCGGTCGCGCCGCGATTGTAGATCCAGTGCCACAGCTGCTTGGCGCGCAGCTTGGCCTGCTTCTCCTCGAGCTGCGACGTCTCCAGCGCCATCCGCAGATCGGCGAGCGACAGCCCAAGCAGATCGATCCGCCCGTCGCTGCGCGGCACGAAGCTGCGGGGAACGGGCACGGGATCGATGTGCCCCGGAATAGGCATGAGGTTCGCGGCGGTCTGCATGGAGCGAGCCCCTAGCGGAATTTCGCCGATTTTTCTAGCCTGCTACGCCCGGGCTCCGTCAGCGCGTAGCCAGCAGATCCCGATAGGTGGCGTCGACCGCCTCGACCATCGTCTCGCTCGTGTATTTGTCGATGAATCGTGCATGACCCCGCTCCCCCACTCCGCCAATCCTGCAGGATCCAGCGTTTCGAGGAGGTGCCGCAGCGCGTCGACGTTGTTCGAAGGAAACGTCAGGCCGAAGCGTCCGGCATCCAGCGTGTCGTTCAAGCCCCCGCGTCCGACGCGATCACGGCTCGGCGGACGCGCATCGCCTCGATCGCGACGAGACCGAAGCCTTCCCAGCGCGAGGGGACGATGATGGCATCTGCCGCCATCATCTCCGAAACCACGCCGTTACGGTCACGCCATCCAACATATTCGACAAAATTCGGCGTGATCTGGCCGATCTGCGGCGCGACGACGGGTTGGCCGACGACGCGCAATGCATAACGATCGCCTAGCCCTGCAATCGCTTCGAGCAGCAGGTCGAGCCCCTTTGCCGGTCGAACCTGCCCACGAACAGCAGCTTGATCCGATCGTCGTCCCAGCGCGCCGGAGCCACTGGCGGGGGCGTCTTGCTGATCGCATTGTTGATCACCACGAGCTTCTCGTCGGGCAAACCCACACCGCGTGCGACGTCGCATTCATGGGGCGAGATCAGGATGATACGGTCGGCTTTCCGCGCGAGATAGCGTTCCACGGCGATGATGAACCGTTTGGCGCGCGGCGACACCTGCATGCTGAACGCCCAGCCATGGGGGCAGAAGATCATCCGAGGCCAGCGTCCGAAGCGGCCGAGCCGCGTAATCACGCCGGCCCCGAACGAGTGGGCGTGGACGATCTCGGGTCGTATCTGGCGGCGTACGCGGCGATAGGCGAAGAACAGCTTGGCCATGCCGAGCAGCCGGTTGGGCCGATCGAAATATTCGAACCGGATACCGCTTTCGAGCAACCGCGGTTCGATGTGATCGCGGTGCTGTTCGGGCATCAAGAGCGTCAGCGCTTCGGGTCCATAACGCTCGGCCTGCGGTGTCAGCAACTCGGCAAGAAAACTCCCCGTGCCGCCGATGATGCTGTCGCAGACGTGCAGTACGCGCGGTGGGCGGTCGTCAGCGCGCGTTCGGCTCGGGGACGCCATGCGATCAGACCAGGACGGTGCCGGTGATCGGGATGCCGTGCTGGTCGAGCACTTCGATCAATCCGCGCACGACGTTCCGCTTGGTGAAATGCTTGCGGATAACGATGACGGCCGTGTCGAAGCCGGTCAGCGCGTCGGCGATGCTCGTGGCGCCATTGGTCGCGTTGACGACGGTGGCCGCGATCAGCTGGCTGGCCGAGGTCGCGATCGCATCGTGCTGCTCGATCAACGAGCGTTGCTCGACCGCCTCGCTACCGCCGGAGGTCTCCGCTCCGGTCCCCGAAACCAGCAGGCCCGGGATCGCGGTCACCTGATGCTCGGCATGATCGGCCAGCTGGAACAGGCTGGCAATCCGTGGATGCGCGCGGTTCGCGTCGACGATCACCGTCTGCGACCCGGCCTGTGCCATCACCACGCCAAGGTTGGCGGCCAATACGGCCAATGCCTCGTCGCAATCGATCCCGATCAGCGCGCACGCGCGTGATCCGCGATCGCTGTCGGCATAGCTTTGGAGGATCGAGCTGCGGATCGCTCGTGCTGCGACGACATAGGGCGTGTCGCTGGCATAGGCAGCCACGACCAGCGGATCGACGCTGCCTGGTGCGACGACATCGGTCGGGCCGGTGTGCGTATCGCGATCGAAACCGGCCGTTGCCGGACCTGTGGTCGAACGAAGCCTCACGCCATTGCCTCCTTGCGGGGGCTCGCCAGCCCGTGGTGCCGCTTTTGATGTCGGTCATGTCGGCGATCACGTCGAGGTCGAGCGCGCTCGCGGTGCCCGACGGCGTACGCAGCCGGGGCGCCAGCATTTCCTGACCGATCGCAGCCGCCAGCCCCGCGCCTGCCCCCATCACGATCGCCGCGATGATCCACAGGATCAGGTTCGGCTTCGAAGGCAGGGTCGGCGGTACCGCACGATCCAGTCGGCTCGCATTGGCCTGCGACACCTCGGATTGCAGGGTCGCCTCGTTATAGCGCTGACGCACGGTGTCGTACGTCGCCCGCGCGGCATCGACGTCGCGCTGCAACACGTTCAACTGATCCTGCACGCCGGACAGGGCGAGCATCCGGGTCTGCTGCGCGGCGAGGTCGGCACGAATGCTCGATTCCCGGCGACCCGCGGCCGAGCTGGCGGCGGTCAACGCCTGCGCCTGGACCGACCGCGCAGAGGCGAGCTGCCCACGCAGAGCCGACAGCTGCGCATTGGCGGCGAGCATGTCCGGGTGGTTCGGCCCGAGCGTCTTGGACAGTTCGGCAACCTTGCCGGCCTGAAGACCGCTCTCGCGCTGAAGGTCCTGGACGATCGTCGACTGGGCGACCTCGGGCTGTGCGGTCGAGCCCGATTTGGACTGCGCGACCGCGGCGGCGGCCTGTGCCGCGACGAGTTCGGTCGACAGGTTGCGGACGCGGTCGGCCTCGACGTCCATCCGGTTCATGCCGACGATGCCGTGCTGGCGCTGAAAGTCGGACAATCGCGACTGCGCGGCCTCCAGACGATCGCGGACGTCACGGGTTCGTGCGTCGTACCATTTGGCGTTGCCGCGCGCGTTGCCGCTGCGCAGCGTCACCTGCTTGGTCAGGAACGTGTCGACGATCAGGTTCAGCGTCTTCGCCGCCGCCTCGGGCGACTTGGCGGTCAGGCTCAGCCGGATGACGTTGCTGCCCTTCTCGCTGCTGATCGCGAGATCGCGGCGCAGCATCGTGAGGCCGTTCTGGTTGCGCTCGGTCGGGGTATCGCCCAGCGCCGCGCTCTGGAACTGCGGGCTGCGTTGGACGACGTCGCTCAGGACGGCATCGCTGCGGATGATATCCTGCTGCGTGCCGATCACCGATTCGAGTACCGAGCTGTTGTCCGAGCCGTTGGCGCTGTTGGCGCTGACGGGATCGCGCTCGGTCAGATCGACCAGGATCGACGACGTCGCGGTATAGGCGCGGGGGCGGGTGAAGCCGAGTGCGGCGATGGCGAGAAACACTACCCCGCCAACCAGCAGGACAAGACGGATCCGATGCCGGATCGCGCTTATCAAATCAGCGAAACTGATCACTGGTCACGCACTCCTCGTACCAAGACATTACGCAAATCGTCGAACCCGGTCGGCTTGATCCGCGCGGGGTCGATCCTGCGATTATAGACAAGCAGATAGAATTGCGGCGCCAGCGTATCGTCGAAGTAATAGCTGCCTTCGATCGCGCTGGCATGAAGGATCGGGCTCAGTGCCGCGAACGCCGCGGCGATGGTCGCGTCGTCATGACCATCCTCGTTGAGCACCAGCGTCACCTCGTCCCGCTCGATCCGCGTCCGCATCGCCGCGGCAAGGCAGATCACCGCGATCGCCATTGCCGTCGGCTTGGGCAGGCGCTGGAGATCGACGACCAGCGCCGCGGCGCGCGGGCTGAGCGCACCCCATTCGCTATACGCATCGAGCAGACCCTGCTGGACCAGCGTGTCGTCGATGTGATCACGACCCGCGCGGCTCGCCGCGATCGCGCAGTTCGCGCCGAACAGACGCAGGTGATACGGCGATCCGACCGCCGAGCGGGCGATCTTCATCGCCGCATCGTCGTCGATCGTCAGCCCCGCGGCGTCACAGCAACGGACCAGCAGCGCTTTCAGCTGTTCGGTCTCGATCCCGCCGATCGGTACCGACACGATATGCCGACGCAGCGAGGGATGCCCTTCGATCAGGTCCTCGAGATTGGCAGCGATGCCGACCGCGACGATCCGGACCGGCGACCGCATGTCCGACAGCAGCTTCATCAGCGCCGCCATCTCGGTCTTGGTCGCGTGCGTCTCGATCCGGTCGAACTCGTCGAGCACGAAGATCGTCGGGCGACGCACCTTCTCCGCGAGAATGGTCGCCATCTGGCGCGCGTCGAACGGCGCGGTCAGCAAGACTGGACGTCGACCCGCCGAATGCCTTCGCCGGGGATCGACAGAAGTTCGACGAGATAGGGACGGCAAAGTTCGGAGAAGTCAATATCGCCGCCGGCCAGATTGTAGAGCACGGTCGCGCCGGCCTCGTCCGCCATGTCGCCGAACACGCGTGCCAGCGACGTCTTGCCCGAGCCGCGCGCGCCGAACACGATGCCATGCTTGCCATGTTCGAGGACCGCCTCGACGAGCCGGTCCAGCTCGCGCGCGCGCCCGGCCAGACCGGCGCGATTCTCGACCGGCATGCCGGCGTCGAACGCGCTATGGATCCGCGTCCGCCCCGAACTGAGCGATCGCGATGGCGAGACGGCGGGCGCGGGGCCAGCAGGGATCGCCGCGATCGGCCCCGGATGCGCAGGCACGGAGGCCGCGTTGCCGGGAGCCGCGCGAAGGTCGGGCAGGCTGGATAGGGGCGGCTCGGGATCGAGCAGGCCCGACAGCCAGTTGCCGAGGCGTGCGAAGAAACTCACGGGTGGCCTTTCCGCGCTGTCGAGTTGAACGGCGCCGCCCCGAGCGAGATGTTGGCGATCAAGGGCGTGGCGATCGAGGGCGTAGCGATCGAAGTGATGGCGAAAAAGGTCATCGCGATCAGAACCACTTTTCCTTGATGACCAGCACATCTTCGGGCTGAACCGGCATGTCGAGGTCGGGCTTGTCGAGCTTCTGCCCGCCGCGCCGCACTTCGATCCGCTTGACCGAGCCAGCCAGCGTCGGGCCCCTGCGAGCGCCAGTGCCTGACGGAACGTCATGCCCGGCTGGACCGGGAACGCACCGCCCTTGTTCACTTCGCCATACACGTAGATCGTCTCGGCGGTCGGGACGAACAACGTGTCGCCGGGCTGCACCATCCGCGATGCGCCGCCGCTGAGGTCGGCGAGCGAGATGCGCTGTGGCTGGCCACCGGCCGGGGTCAGGATCACCGCATTGGCACCATCGATCCGCGGTCCGCCGGCGCGCGCGACCATCGCCGAGACGGTGTAGGGGCGATCGATCGGGTACAGCCCCGAATTGGGGACCGCACCCAGCACGGTCGCCGTCTTGCTGCTGTACGCCGTGATCTCGACGTTGATCGACGGCTTGCTGAGATAGCCACCGCGCACATAGGCCTGCGACAATTCGGTGCCGAGCTGCGCCGTCGTCTTGCCCGCCGCCTGGACGACGCCGAGATACGGCGCGGTGATCGTGCCGTCCGCACGGATCCGCGTCTTCGACGACATCGCTTCCTGCCCGAAGACGGTCACTGCGATCTCGTCGTTCGCGCCGAGAACGTAGGAACTCGCCGCCGTCCCGGTGGCACCCGGCGAGGTCGCACCTGCCGAGGTCGAACCGGGGGCCGTCTGCGCCGGAGCAGGCTCGGCGGTCTGGGCGTGCACAGTCTGGGCGAGCAGAACCGCCGACAGCGCGAATGCGCCAGCCAGGCGTACGGAGTGCCAGCTACCTGTCATGATGTGCCTCGTCATTAGATCAGAACCTGTACGATACGCCTGCCGCAACGCGGTCGGCATCATAGTTGTTGAGTCCGGTATTGGTGCGGCGCGACGTGCGCTGCGCGTCCAGAGTCAGATTGAGCCGCTCGCCCATGGCACGGGTCAGGCCCAAAGTCAGGCTTGAAAAGCGGTCGCTCGAAAAAGGTGCTGCGATTACAAGGGGATCGCCACGAAACTGGCGCCGCCCGAGAACTGCGCCACCGCGCAGGAGCGTCCGCTCGGCAAACCGCCATTCGGTGCTGAGCGCATAATCGGTCTGCACGGTGAACCCGGCCGGCACGAGCGAGTCGTTGACGATCCGTCGTCCGGCCTCGCCCTTGAACAGGATCCGCGGGATAGGGCGGAACACCAGGTCGATATCCCAGCCCGCACCGCGATACGGACGGACATTGGCGCCCTTGCTGCTCGCCTGCAGGTAATGCAGATCGACCGACATCTCGACGCGGCTGACGACCGCGCGATTGAACGTAACGCCGGCCTCGTCGATCCGGTTGACGACGCCGATGGTCGGGCGATCGGCGCGCGAATAGCGATAGAAGAGCGCCGCCTGTCCCAGGCTAGGACGCGCATAGCCGATGCCGCCCGCCGCCGACACGAGCGTCTGGTCGGCAAAGTTGAACAGCGTGTCGTTGCGGGTCGTCCGGCGCGATAGTTCGGCGAGCGGAAAGAAGCCGACCGCGCGCGGGCAGCTGGCCTTCACCGCCAAGGTCGAGAAGGTCTGGAAATTGTCGATCGGGCCGTTGATATCGCCGTAGTCGGCCTGCTGGCGGGTCAAGCGCAGGTCGGGCTGGATCTGGCAGATGCCGGCGATCCGGATCGTCCCGCTGCCCCTGATATCGGCGCGCACCCGGCTGCGATCGGTGTTCTGCGTATAGAAACTATACCCGAGGTCGCCGTCGACACGCAGATCGTTCTGCCCGAGCTGACGCTGATACGAGGCGCGGAGCGCGGGCGTGACGATGATGTCGTCGACCGGGGCCGCGCGATCGTCGCTGGTACGGAAGATGTTGTCGTCATACGCGACCTCCGCCGTCGGCGTCACGCTCAGCCCCGGCTGGTTGACGCCGGAGGTGCCCAGCAGCGGGATCGGGATCAACGGTACGCCCAGACGTTCGGTCTGCGCGACCGCCGGATGCGGCATCGCGAGCACCGTCACGCCGAGCGTCTGCGCGACGACGCCGAACAGCGTGGCATTGCCCAAGAGTCTGGCATTTTCTTTGCCGCAACGCAGCATGGACCGACGAGCAGGGGGGCGACCGAACATGGAGTCTGCGTGCCTTCTCATATTCACGACGTCAAGACGCCCGGGTCGATGCGGTCGTGACCATCCTTTGAGGTCACGCTGCACCGCCGCATAAACGTTTAATTCTGTCCGGACTATTAACCGCATCTAAAATCTTGGGAATTAGCGCGTAGCCATCAAAGAGGGAAAGATATGGCTCGCCGTTTTGTGCCGCTGCTGAGTGTGTTGCTGGCGTCGTGTGGCGGTGGCTCCGATCCGTCTACCGAAGCGGTCGTGACCGTTCCCGTAGCTGCCCCGACTCCTGCGCCGACTCCTGCGCCGACTGCGACTCCGACTCCGGGCGCGGGCGATGCCAGCGCGCTGCCGGTCGATTCAGGGGCGACCGCGATCGTCTTTGCAGGTGCCGATCTTCCGGTCCGGACCACGCCCTATATCGTCGGTGCGGCGACCCATTTCTCCTATGCGGCCTTGGCTGGCTACGATCCCGACAGCGTCGCGCAACGCTTCGCCGATTCGGGCATACGCGCGTTTCGCGAGGATCTTTTCTGGAACGCGCTGGCACCCGACTGGGACGTCGATGGTGCCCATCTGCCGACGCCGCTGGTGACGTTCCTCGGCAAGAGCAGCGCCCGCCCGCTTTATATCCTCAACAACGGCAATCCGTGGATACCCGGTGCCTCGCCGCCGGTCGGGGATGTCGGGCAGGCTGCGTTCGCGATCTATGCGCAGCATGCGGTGGCGGCGACGGGCGGTCGCGACGCGCTGTACGAGATCTGGAACGAGTGGAACCGCAATGCGGTTCGCGACAAGCCGGTGCTGGTCGGTCCCGGCGATGCCTCGGACTATCGCGCCTCGCTATATTACGCGCCGCTCGCCGCGCGTACGACCAGCGCGATCAAGCAGGTGGCGCCTGGTGCCAAGGTATTGGTCGGCGCGGCCGGGGACGATCCGGGCTGGCAGTGGACGCTCGACGTACTGGCGCGCGGTGGTGCCGCGCAGGCCGATGGCGTGTCGGCGCATATCTACAATCACTGCGCCAGCACCTCGAACCGCACCGCGACCGAGGCGATCGGCCGCCTGGGTACGCTTCATGCCAAGGTCGCCAGCGCGAATGGCGGGCGCGACCTGCCGGTCTACGTGACCGAATGGGGCTGGCCCTCGGGCACCGCGTCCTGTTCGGTGAACAACGCGAAGGTGGCGACCAACGTCCCGCAATTCCTGCTGCACACCGCCGCGCTGCCCTGGGTGGCGGGCAGCTGGTATTACGAAACCAAGGATTCGGGCTCCGACCCCACCAACATCCAGCATAATTTCGGGCTCTACGACGCCAATTATGCCGCCAAGGCCGCGCAATGCGCGTTCGCCGACGCCAGCGCGCTCATCGCCGAGGCCAAGGCGATGGCGGTGCAGACCGTTGACGGCGGCCTGACGGTGATCAGGGTCACGACGCCCCGCGGTCTGGCGATCGTCGCGTGGAGTGCTGTGTCGGGCCGTCAGGGGCGGGTCACGGTCGGCGGCACGGCCGCGTATTCCAGCCGCACGCTCTGCCAGGCATCGGGCGCGGCCACTGCCGATCGCAGCGTCACGGTCGGCGAGATGCCCGTCGTCATCGACGTCCCCAACGTCAGCCGCCTGGGAGTCAACGCCCGCCTGCTATGAGGAACCCCGAGTCCGAGCGGCCCCTGCAACTCGATCGACGCTAGCGCTTGCTCGCTGCGATCTGTTCGAAGGCGCCGATCATCTGCTTGGCCAGCCCGTCATAGTCATAGCGCTCGGTCTGCTTCGCCGCCTGCTCGCGCAGAACGAGCAGCTGTTCGGGGCGGTCGAGCACATCGACGATCGCCGCGCGCCATTGCTCCGCGTCGCCGGGGGCACCAGCATGCCGTTGACGCCGGGCTCGATCAGTTCGGGCAGGCCACCTTTGTCGCTGCCCATGACCGGCAGCGCGTTGACCAAGGCCTGGAACACGACGCCCGGCGAGTTTTCCGCCCACAGCGACGGCACGACCAGCAGGTCGCTTTCGGCCATGATGTCGGCGACGATCTGTTGCGGGACATGGCCCTGCATCGTCAGCCATGGACGCTCGCCATAGGTCGCGCGCAACGCGTGATCCTCCGGCCCCTTGCCGAGCACGGTGAGATGGAAGTCGTAGGTGGCCGACAGCTGGTCGAGCAGTTCGAGGAGAAAATTGATTCCCTTGGTCTTTTCCAGCCGCCCGACGAACAACAGCCTGACCTTGTCGGCCGGCGCGTGCGTCACGCGCGGTGCAGGATAGCGGTTCGGATTGAGGATGTGGAAGCGCGGATAGTCCTCGATCGGCAGCAGCGAAGAGATCGTGTCGAGGTTGGATTGCGACGGCGAGATGAAGCCCAGCCGCGGGATCTCGCGCAGGAAGCCCATCTTCACCTTCGAACTCAGGCGACAATTGGTGCATTGCTCGACGCATTCGTCGCTGCCGCGGAACATCGTCGTCCGCAGGCAGGCATAAGCGAGATCGTGCAACGTGATCGCAGTCGGAATGTCGTGGCGGCCGATGACCTTCAGGCCATTATAGCCGAGGCCCGAAATCCAGTGGATGTGGATGAAATCCGGCTTGAAGTCGTCGATGACCTTCTCGAACATCGCCTCGTTGCGCGGGTCGTAATGATCCTGGGCATGCCAGATCGGCTTCTTCCAGCCAGGCGCCTGGCTGGCCCTGAACACCGGATAGATGTGCGGCGTGTTGACGCGGTACAGCGTGTAGCCGTCCTGCGGCGTGGCCCAGCTTTCATGCTCGACCATCGGCGCCGCAGTCAGCACCGCGGCTTCGTGACCATTGGCCGCGAACCAATAGGTCAGGCTGTGAGCGCACAGCTCCGCGCCGCCGATCACGTAGGGCGGATAGAATGCGGAGATGCTCAGAATGCGCATCGCGTCCCCCTTCGCGGGTCCGCGGCGCAACGATGTGACGGGTCATGACGCGCCGACGATCCGGGCCGGCACGCCCACCGCGACCGCGCCGTCGGGCACGTCGCGCAACACGACTGCATTGGCGCCGACCATGGCTCCCTCTCCGATTGTGACCGCTCCGATGATCGCGGCGCCTGCCGACAGATAGGCTCCGCGTCCTATTCGGGCATGCCCTGGACTGTGCGAATGTCTAGAGCCGATCGTTACATTCTGCAAAATAACGACATTCTCTTCGATCGTGCAGACGCCCACGACGATTCCGTACGGATGGGGGATATAGAGCCCCGCTGCCACGGTACAGCCGATTGCGATCTCTGACCCGAATTTGCGACAGGTCCACCACCACCAGATGCGCCGCAACGGCCGACCGACGACCGGAATACGCGCCAGCGCATCCTGGATCCGTCGCGCCAGCACGAACTGGAACCCTTGCGTCAACAGCACCATCCGCACCGCGAACGCCGGGGTGAGGGGGTCGATTCATGATGCGCGAACAGCGCCAGATCTCGCCGGACCGCAGCCCGAAAACCGACTGCCCCGCCATTGCCCTCGGTTGTCATGAACGGACGATACCCTTGTTGCTCGCCAGCATTCCCAGGCGGTGGAGATGTTTTTGATGCATTGCGGCAATCGCAAAGCCCCGCAAGGCCATGCCGATGAACTTGTACCGTTTTTTGTAAGAATCGAGCAAGCGTTGGCCGTTTTTCGCCGCGTCGAGGCA
This sequence comes from Sphingomonas sp. AC411, assembly GCF_979253035.1. Taxonomy (NCBI): domain Bacteria; kingdom Pseudomonadati; phylum Pseudomonadota; class Alphaproteobacteria; order Sphingomonadales; family Sphingomonadaceae; genus Sphingomonas; species Sphingomonas sp. AC411. Next base: position 3,283,457 of record NZ_CEEDAQ010000001.1, read on the forward strand.
CTTCGTGGTTGCAGGAAGTGGTGGCGACGCGATACCGCACGTGCGAAGTGAACATCGATGACGTGGCATTTTCGGTGGATCATGGTTCGAATTCGGCAACGATCGACCGGGACGGCAACAGTCCGCGGGCAATTTCAATCAGCGGCATCATGGCTGTATGCATGACGGCATGGCCGCATGGAACGATCCGAAGGGTAGCATGCGCATTCTGATCGTAAATACGTTGTATCCCCCGTCCTCCGTGGGCGGAGCGGAGCGTTCGGTCGCGCTGCTCGGGCGGGCCGTGGCGGCACGGGGACACGACGTTCATGTCGCCTCGCTGCACGACGGCGACGCGACCCTCGAGGAGCAGGACGGGCTGGTAACGGTCCACCGCTTGCCGTTGCGCAATATCTATTGGCCGTTCCGCCCCGACCATCGCCCGTCAAAGCCCGCGCGGCTGCTGTGGCATCTGCGCGACCGGCGCAATCGGCGGGCGACGCGCGACCTGATCGCGCTCGCCAAGCGGATCAAGCCCGATGTCCTGCACACCAACAACCTGCAGGGCTTCTCGACCGAGATCTGGCACTGGGCGCGCGCGAACGACATCCGGATCGTCCACACATTGCGCGACTACAGCCTGATGTGCGCGCGCGCGGCGCTGTACCGCGACCGCAAGGATTGCGTCGAGCGGTGCGGCGATTGCCGTCTGCTCACCGACCGCAAGAAGCACAACACGCCGCTGGTCGACGCGGTCGCCTCGAACAGCCGCTATGTGATCGACACGCACGAGCGGCACGGCTTTTTCCGCGATACGCCGAGCCGGGTGATCTTCAACATCGCCGACGTCACCTCGGTGGTGTCGAGCCTGGAACGGCCGGGACGCGAGGATGCGCCCGGACTGGTGTTCGGCGTGATCGGCCGGGTCGAACCCGAAAAGGGCATCGAGGTCGTGCTGACCGCGATCACCGGCGTCGAGGGCGACTGGCGGCTGCGGATCGCGGGCGGCGGCCAGACCGACTATATCGAGGGGCTCAAGGCACGCTATCCCGATCCGCGGATCGACTGGATGGGGTTCGTCAAGGCCGACGCCTTCTACGATAGCATCGACGTGCTGATCATCGGTTCGACCTGGCCCGAACCGCTGCCGCGCACGATGATCGAGAGCCTCGCGCGCGGTACGCCGACGCTCTATTCGGACGCCGGCGGCACGCCTGAGATCGGCCCGATGGCGCCGCTCGCCGAGATGTACGCCAAGGACGATCCGGAGGCGCTGGCCACGCAGATCCGTCGTGCGCTGGCCGATCCGGTCGCATGGCGCGCACGGCGGTCCGCCGACCCGGCCTTGCTCGAGCAATTCTCCGAAGGTGCGGTCGCCGGCCGCTATATTGCGCTCTATTCCGGCGATACCGGCAACACGGCCAGCTGACAGGACGCGCCGTACCGACCGGCCGGTCGGTACGGTTTCAGACCGTCGCGAGCGCCGCGATCAGATCGTCCGCACTTGCCGCCCAGGTATAGGCGTTCGCGCGTGAGACGGTCCGTGCGGCGAGGGTTTCGACCAGCGTGTCGTCGCGCAGCATCCGCTCCATCCCCGCGGCGATCGAGATCGACCGACATCGGATCGACGTACAGCGCCGCGTCGCCGCACACTTCGCGCACCGGCGGGATGTCGCCCGCCAGCACCGGCCGACCGAAGCGCATCATCTCCAGCGGGGGAATCCCGAACCCTTCGTACAGGCTGGGGAAGACGAGCGCACGCGCACCGCGATACAGCCCCATCAGCGCGGCGTCGCTGATCCGGCCGGGCAGGATCACGCCGGGCGGTACCGTATCCATGCCGTTCTGCGCGAAGGATTTGACCGCCGCGCCGACCAGCACCAGTCGGTCGTCGGGTTGCGCGACTCGCGCGAACGCCTCCAGCGCGCGGGGCAGGTTCTTGTTCGGCGCGAACGACCCGACGAACAGCATGAAGCGGCCCGGCGTCAGACCGAGCTGGTCGACGATCGCCGTGTCCGGCACGATCGCATCGACATGGTCCGCTGCATTGGGGATGACCGGGATCGTCGTGGGGTCGAGGCCGAGCACCGCGGCGAGCCGATCGCGCGAAAAGCCGGACACGGTCGCGATCCGCGAGCGACGCGCGATGAGGCGCCCCAGGGTGCGGTGCATGGTCCGATACGGCCGCGAAAAGTTGCCGGGAAGGTCGTAGACGAGCGCGTCGTGGACGACGGTCAGCGATCGCCGCGGCAGGACCGGTCCGGAATTGCAGAGGTTCAATAACGTCGAGCCGTGCGCCGCTCGGGGCAGGTGGAATTGCTCCCAAGCATGGCCGCCACCTTTACCAATCGTCCGGGCTGAAAAATGGGGCCATTCAGCGGGAGCGGCAACGCCCGGCGGGAGCAATATCGTCCAGCGCGGCGGCTCTGCGCCCTGTGCGATGCGGTCATGCACCTCGTTCAGCAGCATGCGGGCAAATCGTTCGACGCCAGTGACCGAGCGACCCAGGAAGCGACCGTTAACCCCAATCATCGTCTATATTTTCCAATTCTGTCCGTCGATAAGCACGGCGCGACGCCATCTGGTTGCCGGTTGGCCGCGCGGCGTCATGGTGCGTCGCTTAGGCTGATTCGGTGACCTCGTTCAGCTTTCATGAGGTCCAGTCCGGCTATAACGAGCGATTGATCCACAACGGGCCAACCGCTATCATTGTTGCGTCGCAGCGAAAACCGGTCGGTTGACCAGTGGCCGATTTTCTAGGGATTTAGTCACGCGATGGAAGTAGCCATGGAGCATGTCGGCGAGATTTCGTTGGCCGGTGCACTCCACCGACGCAATTTGCGATTGCGGCTGTATTGCCTGCTGATCTTCACGGATCTGCTGGCGATCTCGATCGGCTTCGCGATCGGCAGTTTCGTCCGCGGCGACAATTGGCTGTCGTTGAGCGGGATCGATCTCGCCTATCCGGTCCTGCCAATCTACCTCCTGATCGCCTTCAACAATAAGGCGTATTCGCGGCCGGCGATCACCAGCGGGTCGGAATCGATCCTGCGTGCGATCGTGCCGTTGGCGATCACCGGCTTCGCGCTGTTGACGCTGATCTTCTTCGTTCAGGCCGGCAACGAGATTTCCCGGGTCGCGTTCGCGATCGGTTTCGGCGGCACGATGATCCTGATGGCCGGGTTCAGGATGGCCATCGTGATCGTCGTGCGTCGTACGGCAGCGCCCAAGTTGGTGGCAGAATTGCTGATCGTCGACGATGTCCCGCGTGCCGAATGGAACGAGCGTCAGGTCTGCGACACGATCTTCGCGGCAGAGGCCGGGATCGAGCCCGACATGGGCAACCCGCACATGCTCAACCGTTTCGGCCAGATGGTCAGCAAGTACGAGCGCGTCGTCGTCCAATGCCCGGCGGATCGCCAGCTTGACTGGTCGCTGCTGCTGCGTGGCGCCAATGTCGACGGCGAAATTCTGTCGCCCGGCTTCGGCAAGCTCGGTGTGCTCGGGCTCCAGAACTTCAAGGGCCGGCAGACGCTGCTCGTGGCGCGTGGGCCGCTGAGCTATACCGACATGGCCAAGAAGCGTGCGCTCGATATCATCGTGACGCTGGTCGTGCTGATCGCGATCTCGCCCGCGCTCATCCTGATCGCGCTCGCGGTCAAGCTCGATCTCGCCTGGTCCCGTGCTGTTCCGCCAGGAGCGGATCGGGCGCGGCAACCGCATCTTCCACATCCTGAAATTTCGCTCGATGCGAGTCGAGAATTCGGATTCACGCGGATCCACCTCGACCCAGCGCGACGACAAGCGGATCACCCGCGTCGGTGCGTTCATCCGCAAGACCAGCCTCGACGAGATCCCCCAGTTCATCAACGTGCTGCTCGGCGACATGAGCCTGGTCGGCCCGCGCCCGCATGCGCTGGGATCGCTCGCAGGGAACCAGCTGTTCTGGGAAATCGATCGCGAATACTGGCATCGCCACGCGCTGAAGCCCGGCATTACCGGCCTGGCGCAGGTTCGTGGCTTTCGTGGCGCGACGCACCGCGACGTCGATCTCAAGAACCGGCTTCAGGCCGATCTCGAATATCTCCACGACTGGAGCCTTATGCGCGACGTGACGATCCTGTTCCGGACGATGAACGTGCTGGTCCACAGCAACGCCTATTGAGCCCGTATTCCGGGCGAGCTAAGCGCAAAATCCGGGGGTCGAGGAGAAATCTATGCCGTCCATCCGATCCCTGACGTCGCCGCGCCCATCCTGGAAAATCCTTGCCCGAACCGTGGTCGCGGTTTCCGGCCTGGTCGGGGGCGCGATCGCGCTCGCCTCGATGGCGCCCATGGCGGCGACGCCCGGTCAGCTCAAGGTGCTGCCCGACGGGCCATTGAGCCCTCGACCGGTCCCGCTGATCGTCGGGGTCGGCGTGCATTTCGGTATCGGCGGCGACTATGGCTATGATCCCGCGCGCACCGCGCAGGCGATGGAGACCGTCGGCGCATCGTCGTTCCGCGACGATCTGACCTGGGCGGGCTTCAAGGGGCGGGGATGAACGCCCCGGGCACCGTGCGTCCCGGTCAGGCCGCCTTCCTCGCCGCGACGCGCGCGCGCCCGCTGTTCATCCTCGACCATCCCAATCCCGCGATCGGCGGCGACGGCGTTCCCGTGACCGATGCCGGCCGTGCCGCCTTTGCCGGATCTCGCCCGCGATGCCGCACAGCAGACGGCCGCGCGGCGCCCGATCTACGAAATCTGGAACGAGTGGAACCTCAACGCCGCCCCGGCGATGGGCAAGCTCATCGGACGCGCCGGACCCGGCGACCCTCGCGGTGGCGACGCCTATGCCCGACTGGCGGCGCAGGCCACTGCGGCGATCCGCGCGACCCAGCCTGGCGCCACGATCCTCGCCGGGGCGGCGGGCACCGACGATGGCTGGCAATGGGTTCGCTCGGTCGCGGGCGGTGGCGGCTTGCGGGGTGCCGACGGCCTGTCGGTGCATTACTACAATCATTGCGAACGCCCCGAAAACCGCACGGCGGACGAGGCGATCGACAAGATGCAGGCGTTGCATGGCGCGATGCCGACCCGCGGTGGGCGGGCGATGCCCATCTACGTCACCGAGATCGGCTGGCCGACGACCCGTGGCGGATCTTGCGACATCGCGCGCAACGATTCTGGGCGACAACATCGCGCAGTTCCTGCTCTGGTCCGCGGCGACACCCTGGATGCGCGGCGTCTGGATCTATCAGTTGAAGGACCAGGGTCAGCGCCCCGACGACATCGAGGACAATTTCGGGCTCTTCACCTATGATTATAAGCCCAAGCCCGCCGCCTGCATGGTCCGCGACGTCACGCACCTGATCGCGCGCGCCAAGAGCTGGCGGGTCGATCAGCCGCAACCCGGGCTTACCGTGGTCCGGATGGACGACGGCCAGTCGCGCAAGCTGATCGCCTGGACCGACCGCTCTTCGCAGAAGGCGCAACTGGTGCTTGGCGGCGCACCCGTACCCTATCGCACGGTCTGCGCGCCCGATGGGCCACGCGACACGACGATCCCGATCGGATCGCGGCCGGTGGTGGTATCGCTGGCGGGTAAAGGCACGGCGATCCGCTATCGAATGATGTAACGCTCTGGTCGACGGTGCGTCCGGCGAGTCTGCCGGCCGGGCGCACCCTCGATCCGGGGATCAGGCCAGCAGGCGTGCAGCGACGATCGTGATCGCCGTCCAGCCGGCGAGGCTCAGAGCTCCGAGCAGCATCAGTCGACCGCGCGGTGCCCATTTGAACGTAGCCGGCGCGCGGAACGCGGCATGTGTCTGGCCGAGGTCATGGACGTTGTCGGTCATCGCCGCGGTCACGCTTCCCGCGGGCAGCGCGACGTCGAATTGGCAGCCATAATCCGACCGGCCGACCCACGTGATCCGCGCGCTGTTCTGGCCGACGCCGGGAATGCCGATCGTCACCGCCTGGTCGATCGCCAGCGGCAGGAGCGACTCGATCCGACAACCGTCGCGATTGAGATCGGCGATGCGAATTTCACGCGAGGGCAACTCGTCGGCAAGGCGCAACGTGCCCGTGCGCGCCAGCGACACGCGCGTTTCGCCGCGGCGCTCGACCGTATCGGCAAACGAAACTAAATTATGAGCAGTTGCCACCATGCGTTCCCTAAATGGGGCAGACCCCTGACCCATCGGCCGATCTAGGGGGCATGGATTGACGAAATCCTATTATTTCATCGTTACCAGATTGCTAACTAATATTAGTTGCCGCTATCCGACCGACTTCGGTTGCCCGCTGCGGGGCGTAGCTCCAAGCAGGCTGCCGACGATCCGCTGGAACACGCGTTTGCGGCGCTCCGACACCTCGGCGATCAGCAGAGCCAGCGCGACCGCGCCGCCGATCGCGACGGACCCGCCGAGCAGGTGGGTGCGCAGGCCGGGGAACAGCGAGGTCAGCATGATCAGGAACGGCTGGTGGATGAGGTAGAGCGTGAAGCTCGCGCCCGCCAACCAGCGGATCGCACGGGCGAACCCCGCCGGGAACACGGTGCGGCCTTCCGCGGCGCGGCGGAACGCGACGATGTTGATGGTGATGACCACGCCGACCAGCGCGAAATAGACGAAGCTCTTGGCCAGTTGCGCCACGCTGGCTGGCTCGTACATCGGCCAAGCCCAATGCTCCATCGTCCGCTTGACCAGGAAATAGCCCGGGATCGTCGCGACGAAGGCGGCCAACGCCAGCCATTTCGACATCGTCACCCGGCCCGCTCGGATGTGACGATAGGCGAGCAGGCCGAACAGCCAGATCGGCATGTACGCGACCACCTTGGGCCCGAAGGCGATCATCAGCAGGACGCCGATCAGCGCGCCGCGCACGCGGCCAAGATAGAAGAACGCCGCGAAGATGACGTAATAGGCCGCCTCGAATCCGAGCGACCAATAAGGCTCGTTGCTGCCGAACACGCGGTGGCTGAACCAAAGTTCGTTGGTGAAGGTCAGCGCGAACGGCAGATTGGCGAGATAGGCGGGATCGTAGAAGCCATGGGTGCTCAACGGTACCACGCCGAAGCGGTTGGTGATCATGTCGCACGCGAAGCCGACCAGCAGCGCGATCAGGCACACCGAATATAACCGGGAGAGGCGCGCGGTCGCATAGGCGCGAAGGCTGTGCTCCTTCTCTTCCGCGACGAAGGCGATGACGAACCCCGACAGCACGAAGAACACCGCGACCGCCTCGCCCGTATGGCCGGAGATGAATCCGGGCAGCCCCGGCATCACGAAATGCCGCGCATGGCCCAGCACCACCTCGAACGCCGCGACCAGTCGCAACAGGTCGAGATAGATCGACAGGTTGGGATCGAGCACCTTGACCTTGGCAGCCTGTGAACCGGTCGGTCCTGCGTGCGTCTGCGTATCGCTCACGATGCCCGCTCCTCGTTCGTCGCCAGGGTTCGTCGTCGCCGCCATCATCGGGGCCATCATCGGGTCCGTGCCGCGCGTGCATCGATCAGCGTGTCGACCAGCGCGCCCTCGCGCCGTCGGCTATGCGCGGCCCAGCGTTCACGCACTTGTGTCCGCGCCGCCTCGACCGCCGCGGGATCCTGCGCGAGGGCGAGGATATGGCGAGCGGCGGCTTCGGGCCGGTCGAGGTCGAGCAGCGCCTCCACGCCCATGAACTCGAATCCCTGCAACGACAGCGGTGTCGCCATCACCGGCGCACCCGCGGCGAACGCCTCGAGCATCTTGATCTTCAATCCGCTGCCATGGACGACCGGGCTCAGCATGCACAGGCAGGTGCCGAGCAGCCGCTCCATCTCGTCGTCGGCGACGAAGCCCAGCGTTTCGACGTTCGCGGCGGGCGGGCCGATATGCTCGCGCGTACCCTTGCCGATGAACGTCACGATCGCCGGTGCGTCCAGCGCCAGCAGCGCAGGCGCGAGCGCGCGCGTGATCCAGTCGATCGCGGCGCGATTGGGCGGGAAGCCGGGGCTGCCGATGAACAGCACCCGGCGTTGATCGACGCCGTCGGAGGGCGGCGCGATCGCCTTTGGGTCCGAAGTCTGAGCGCTCCGTTCGATCACCGGGCACAGCGCGACGCCCTTCGCCCCCGTCAGTCCTCGGTAGTGGCGCGCATCGCTGTCGGAGATGAACACGGTCCGCGCCGCACGGCGCAACAGCAATGCCTCGATCAGCCAGGCCTGGACCGCCTCGATACGCAGGAACAGCGCCGACAGGCGCGATTTCCGCAACCGCGCACCGTCGACCAGTGTGTCCGGCGTGACGTTGTGCGCGATGAACACGAACGGCGTCCGTCCGAGCACCAGCCGCCACATCGACACGTTCGCCAGCGCCTGGATGTGATCGACCACGATCAGGTCGGGTCCCGCCGCCAACCCCGCGCGGATCGCCCGTCGCGCTGGTGTCGAGACGAAGCCGATGCTCATCAGCAGCTTGCCCGACAGCAGGTGCGCCAGCTTGCGGGCCTTGGACGGCGTCCTGGTATCCGCACGATAGCCGGTGACACCACCGAACGCAGGAGACGCGGTATCGGCCGGCAACGTCGCGAACACGCCGGTCAGCGCGATCGCGGACGACGCCGCCAGCTCGCCGATATGCGCGCGCGCGACGACGTCCATCCCCGATCGCGGCGCGACGGGATCGCCGGCACCGATATAGAAGACGCGCAGCGCCGGGCGGTCTGACGCCGCGAGCGGGGTCATTGCGCGCCGACGCTCGAAGGGCTGGCCGCGCCCAGGATCCGCGCGGGCGTTCCGGCGGCGATCGCGCCGGCCGGCACGTCCTTCAACACGACCGAATTGGCACCGATCTTGGCGCCGTGGCCGATCGTGATCGGTCCGAGAATGGTCGCGCCCGCGCCGATCTCGACATCGTCGCCGATGATCGGCCCGCGGGGCGCATCGTCGCCGCGCTTGCCGATCGTGACGCATTGCAGGATCACGACGTTGCGCCCCACCGTGCAGTCGCCGAGCACGATCGCATAGGGATGCGGCATGTAACAGCCGGGGCCGACGTTCGCGATCGCAGCGATCTCCGATCCGGATCGTCGACAGGTCCGCGCCCAATATAGTCGCGCCACGATCCGGCCTATCGCCGGGATCGATGCCAGCAATCGCTGAATCCGGTGTGCGAGGATGAAGCGGAAGCCGGGGAGGAACAACCACGCATAGATGAAAAACGCGCCGCCCGGGCGCCGGCTGCCGACCTTTGCAACGCGGATCAGGTCACCGCGGACATGATCGGCGCAGGTGCGCCATGCCGATGGCGAAGGAGTATCGGTCATCGCTGCGGCATCCCCGTTTCCGGATCGTTCGCCGTTGCCATGTGTGGAACGGGCGAAAGATCGGACTGCTTCATCTTGCTCAGGACATGGCGCAGGTACACCAAACGAACGATGAACAGCGTGCTGGCGGTCGCCGCCGCCGACAGGCCCGCACCGATCAGCCCGAAGAAATACATGAACCCCGTGCCGAACGCGATCGCGACGATCACGCCGGCGACGTTGTTGACCGCGTACATGCGGTCGCGTCCCATGCTGGTGATCGACACGTTGAGCAGGTCCGAGCCCGAACGGATCGTCGCCGCTAGCAGCATGATCGCGAGCAGCACGCGGAACACCGGGAAGCGGCCCGGCGGCGCGAAGTAGAAGATCAACTCGGTCGCCAGGAAGATGCCGACGCTGAACACCGCGGCGAAGGTCAACGTCTTGATCATCTGGCGGCGCAGCTCGGCCTGCCACTCGGCGGGATCGCCACCGCGGAACGCGCGCACCATCCGCGGCAGCGCAAGCTGCACCACGGCGGTCGAGATCAATGTCTGCAGCGCGTTGGTGATCGAGAAATAGAAGCTGTAGATACCCGTCGCGACCAGCCCGAGCAGCGCGTTCAGGATGAAGCGGTCGGCATAGCCCAGGCCGACGATGCCGAGGTCGCTGAAATAGATGTACCAGGCACGGCGCGCGCGATTGACCAGCACGCTCAGCTTCTTCTTCGCGCAAGCCCGCCTTCATCGGCCAGCGTCGCAAATAGACGAACAGCATGCCGATCGCGAGCAGGTGGCTGAGAATCCAGCCGATGAAGATCATGTCGAGCGTCTTCAGCGCCGGCACCGCAAAGCCGATTCCGACGACGATCGGGATCCACAGCGCCGAGCGGACGAACACCAGGACGTTGGCGAACAGCGCCAGCTCCAGCCCGATCATCGGCATGTAGATGTCGAGTGCGAGCGTCTCCAGCCACAGCAGGATCAGGATCAGGACCTGGGTCTGGGTGATCTCGCCGGTCTGCCAGATCAGCACGGGCACCGCGATCAGCGTGCCAGCCAGCAGCGATGCGAAGGTGATGATCAGGCGATCGCGGATCAGCGGCGCGGCGGTCGCAGGCGTATGCCCCACCACTTCGCGCGACACGAAATAGTTCAGCCCCCAGCCGACCGTCGCGGGGACGATGCCGATCGCGCCGATCGCCAGGCCGTAAACACCCGCCGATGCGAGGCCGAGCTGGCTGACGATATAGAAGGACAGCGCGAATCGCAGAAAGAGCGTCGAGCCGCGCAGAGCCATGTTCGGCGCGCCGCCGCGGATCAATCGTGTCAGTAACACAGACATGATGAAGGCAGCGTCTCCGCTAGGGCGTCGGCGCAGATCCGATCGCCGGCCGACTGCCGGGTCATACTGCACTACAGCATGCCAGTAGGCGATTTCGGTCCTATACGTCCACCCGCGGTGATCGCGGGACGGGGCCGTATCCCCGGCACGTCGCCAAATCCGGTCGGCGTGTCGCATGCTCGCTGCGTCATTTCGGATCGTGCTGCACTGCGGCATACTTTTCCGCAATTGACCTTCTATAGTGCATTCCGCAGTGAGCATGTCCGGGGCGCGATGTCCCGCGCCACGATCTTCCTGCCCAAAACGAAGGTGTTCCCGATGCGTCTCGGCCGGATAGACAGCCTCCAGATCCTGCGGTTCCTCGCGGCGTTCCTCGTGCTGTGCGGTCACAGCCAGCACGCTCTCGTCGAGCATATCGGCGCGCGCGCGGGCAACTGGGGTTTCATCCCGTTCGACTGGGGGCTCGGAGTCGACGTGTTCTTCGTCATATCGGGCTTCGTGATGTATTACATGATGCACGACCGGTTCGGGAATGCCGGCGCCGCCGCCGATTTCCTGCGCCGCCGGCTGATCCGGATCGCGCCGCTCTACTGGCTGTTCACGACGCTTGCGCTGGTCGTGCTGATCGCGACCGGTGCGCCGCGGCCGGGGCAACGAACATCCTGTTCTCCTACCTGTTCCTGCCCGGCCCGGTCTGCGGCGAATATTGCTTTCCGGTGTTCACGCTCGGCTGGACGCTGAACTACGAGATGATGTTCTACGTCGTGTTCGCGGTCGCGCTGCCGTTTCGCCGCACTGCGGGGCTGGCGATCATCTTCGCCGCGATCCTCGGGCTGATGGCGGTCGCGCATCTCGCACCGCTCGATTGGCGGATGCTGCATTTCTGGGGCTATCCGCTGACCGGCGAGTTCCTCGCGGGGATCGTGCTCGCGCACCTGTTCCTCAAGGGCGTCCGCATTCCCCGCCCGATTGCGTTCGCGATGCTGCCGCTCGCGCTGGTGCTCGCGGTGATCGGCTATCAGACCGGCGCGTACGACACGATCGGGCGGATCGTGACCGGCGGCATTCCGGCGACGCTGATCATGGCCGCCGCGGTGCTCGGGCTGGAACCGGTCGGCGGGCAGCATGTCGCGCCGTCCGGCCTGACCCGGCTGCTGGTCGCCGGCGGCGATGCCTCCTACGCGCTGTATCTGTCGCACCCGATCGCGATCAAGGTGGCCGAGGCGATCACGCAGAAGCTCGGTTTGTTCGAGCGTGCGCCCGTGCTGCTCCTGCCGATCGCGATCGTCGGTGCGCTCGTCGGCGCGGTGATCGTCCACCGCGTGATCGAAAAGCCGATGCTCGCCTTTCTCAACCGACGCTGGAGCCGCTTCGGCAGTACCGGTATGGGTGACGGCCAACCCGCGCCGGGCCGTGCCGGCGTCATCGTCACCGCAGAACCGGAATCTCGCTGATGGCTAGTATATGGTATAGTTCCGACGTGACGGACGATGCCGCGGGCGCGGTCGGCAAGAACGATCTGGCGCTGACCTGCGCCGCCGCGGTGCTCTGCATGTTCGCCATCCGCGACGCGTTGACGGGGATGCTGCGGTATCTCCTGCAGCTGGCACATCTGTCGCCGCTCTGGTTCGTGCCCGATCTGCTGGCGATGGTCGCGTTCGCCTATTTCATCTGGCATTATGCGATCCAGAAGCGCTCGTCCTTTGCGATCATCGCGACGTTGAGCACGATTTCCGCGGCCGCCGTGTCGATCATCTTCATGTCCTGGACGCCGGCGATGTTCGCGTCGTCGGTCAAGTCGTTCATGCCGATCTTCGTCGGGTTCATCTGTTGCGGACGCAGCGTCGTGCGACTGCCCGCGGTGCGGGTCTGCCTCGCGATCATGTCGGCGGTGTCGATCATCGGCCTGATCTTCGCGCCGCATATCGACTATCCCTGGGTCGGCGCGGACATCGACAGCTTCAACGGCCTGCGCAACATCTCGCGCGTGTGGTGGATCGACGGCAAGGTGCGGTACGGCGGCTTCGCAGGCGATAGCACGATGGCCGCGTTCATGGTGCTGTTCCCGTACATGATGGTCTATCGCTGGGTGCCCAAATGGATGAATCTTCTGATTCTCCCGTTGATGTTCTGGGCGATCCAGGTCTCGACCAACCGCACCGCGCTGCTGACGCTGGCGATGTTCACGCTGCATCTGGTAGTGGTCGACGTACTGATCCCGGCAAAGAACCGCCTCCACGTCGATCGCCTCCTCGCCAAATTCTCGTTCCTGACCGTGCTGGTACCGTTCGTGCTGGTCTTCACCCTGGCCGGCGCTGAGCTGCAGGACGTCTCGTCCAAGCTGATGAGCTTGCAGGACCGCATCGACAACAGCTGGCAGCTGCCCTTCACCTACCTCCAGCAGATCTTCCCGGCGGGGCTCCTGATCGGCTGCGGCCTCGGCTGCTTCGCCTATCCGATGAAGTTCTCGGACATGGCCCAGTACAACGTGCCGGTCGATAACTTCTACATGACGACCTACCTGATGCTGGGGATACCGTTCCTGGTCATCGTCGCCGGCGTGTTCGTCTCATGCTTCAGGACGGTGGACCGTACCAAGCTGTTGTTGCTGATGATGCTGAACGTCTACGCGATCACGGTGCAATGCTATGGCCCGGCGTTCGCCACGCTGATGATGGGCTACGCGTTCAGCGATGCGTTCATGACCGAAACCGGTGGATGGCGCCGCCGGGTCCGCAAGCCGGAAGGGGCGGACGAGCGAGTATTGGTCACGTCCTGAGTTCGCGCGTCGAAATCACGATCATCCGGAAGTCCGTGTCGATCCGCCGCTACACCGCCTGATCGGTTTCGGTACGCGCGCTGTACAGGGCCGCGAACTTCTCGTGGAGCATCCTGATGCTGCCGTCCGTCGCGATTGCAGCGCGGTTGCGATGCCACTCTGCGCGGGCCGCCCGATAGGCGTTATTCTCGCAGATCTGGTCTGCGCCGGGTGCAGGACCATCTTCGGCAGCTATCATCGCAGTTTCTCCTTCCCACGCTCCCTAATCGCTGGAAGAGGGGCGCGCGTGACGAGAAACGATCACCGGCTGGGGTAGATTTTACAGTTCCTGGGGCGTCGGTGGCACGTTCGGGTGCCCCGACACCCCGCGCCCCCGTTCACGCGCCATCGTTCAGGAGCGGGAGCCGTTTTCGGCATACCGGGCGGCTTCACCTTGCGCGGCGAACACCGCCGCCTGGTCCAGATGCGCGCACCGCTCGCGCCGCGACGACGATTGCGCCGCATCCTCGAGTTTGGCGAGCACCAGTGCCTCATAATCGATCGGTTCCAACAGCTCGGACACGGCAGCTTCCCAGGTCGCTCGTAAAGTACGAGCCCAAGGTACGGAGAGCTGTCCTAGATGATGCGACCCGAAACCTCCCATCGGACGAAGCGATCGGTTCATCCGACCAGCCGATCGAGCGCCGACAATGGTCATGCCCAAATTTCATGAGCGACAGGTCGTGACGCGCAAGTAAAAGGTGCGATCCGCACTGCGCGATCGCTACAGTCCGAAAACAGGCATACGCTTGATATTCCGGAGGACGCCGAGATGAAGTCGACCGTCGACCGCGTATCGAAAGGGGCCCCCGCGCCAGTGTTTCCCTGTCGATAGCGATCACGGCGATCACGGCGATCATGGCGATCGCGAGCGGAGCAACCGCGCAGCCCTCCGGTGATCCGAACCTGCGGCGGCACTGGCCTTCGGCCTTCGACGTCGTGCTTCCCAAGGGCGTGTCCTCGGACGATCTCAAGGGGCGGTGCTGGACGCAAGCGGCGCTGGATAGTTACGTGACCGAAGGCCGCCTCTGGATCGAGGATATCTACGGGCTTCCCTACGGCTATGTCGAGAATCACTGCCTGCGGGAACAGCTCTCGAAGACGAACGTGGCGCTCAACGCTTCCTACCGGACGCTGTTGCGATCGCTCGGCCCAGCGGACCGCAGGCGCGTCGTCGCGTCCGAACGTCGCTGGATCGTCCGAAGGAACGACGCTTGCAACGTATCGGACGGTATTAGCTACGTCATGCTTGGCAGCTTCGTATGCCTCATGAACATGACGAGCGACCGCCTCGCATGGCTCGCGACTTGGAAGGTTGACCGCTCAGCAGAGTAGGCCCCTTTGCCCTACCGTTCGCGGGCCGCTTCGGAGACGTCGCGCGATACCGGGTCGAGCATATAGTCGAGCAGGCGCCGGCGGCCGGTGCGGATGTCGGCGGTGACCGCGAGGCCGGGGTCAGGGTCATCTTGCGCCCGTCCGCGGTCACGGTGCGCTGGTCCATCGCGATCCGCGCCATGTAATAGGACGGCCCCTTCTCGTCCTGCACCGCGTCGCGGCTGACCGAGACGATCCGGCCCGGCACCGTGCCGAACCGGGTGAAGGGATAGGCTTCGAGCTTGAGCGAGACCGGCTGCCCGGCGCGAACGAAGCCCGCGTCGCGGTTGAGTAGCTTGGCCTCGACGGTCAGCTTGCCGTCGGGGACCACCACCATCAGCGCGCGGACCGGCTCGACCACGCCGCCGACGGTGTGGATCGCCAATTGCTGGACGGTGCCGTCGACCGGCGCGACCAGCCGCTGCATCCGGCTCTGCTGGCTGGCCTTGGCAAGATCCTGGCGGCGCTGCATTGCGTCCGACTGCGCCTTGGCGAGATCGCCGAGTGCGGTCTGGCGGGCCTGTTCGCGCGAATGGTTGAGTTCCTCGCCGAACCGCTGCGCCTCCGACAGCCCGCGCGTGCGCTGTTGCGCGGCGACGTCGCGGCTGCCCATCTCGCTATGCCGCTGGCGCTGCATGTCGAGCACCCGCAAGCCACTGGCATAGCCGCGCGCCGCCAGCGTCTCGACCGCCTTGACCTGGCGCTCCATCAGCGGCCGGTTGGCGTCGAGCGCGCGCATCTGATCCGCCGCGCCGGCCGCATCGGCGAGCGCGGAGCGACGCGCGGCGGCGAGCCCGGCATCGGCGGCGCGGGCGCTGCCGAGTTGCGCGGCGACCAGCCGGCGCTGCGTGTCCAGCACGTCGGCGGGCGTGCCGGGCGGCGCGACGAACACGCCGCGCCCCCGCTCAGCCCGTCGACGATCGCGGCGTTGCGCGCCACGTCGATCTCGGCGGTGAGCAATGCCTGGCGCGCCTGCGCTTCGTCGGCCGACGACAGGGTCGGATCGAGATCGACCAGCGGCTGGCCGCGCTTGACGACATCGCCGTCATGAACCCAGATCTTGCGGACCAGCCCACCGCTGACCGACTGGACCAGCTTGACGCTGTCGGCGGGGATCGTCCGTCCTTCCGCGGTCGCGACAATGTCGACATGGCCGAGCGTCAGCCAAGGGCGGTCGCCGCCATCCCGCCGAGCAGCAGCCAGGTGGTGATGCGCGCGGTCGGCGACACCGGGCGCTCGATCACCTCGAGCGCGGCGGGCAGGAACGCGGTCTCCAGCGGGATGCGACGGTCGCGGCGGGTGGCGCGATCCTCGATCCAGGCGCGACGGACGAGCGACAGATGATGGGTGAGCGCGGTCATGAGGTGATCCCGTACAGGACGCCCATCTGGCGTCGGTAGAGGTCGGCGTAGCGGCCGTCGTGGCTGAGCAGCTCGTCGTGCGATCCCTGTTCGACCAGGCGGCCTTTCTCGAGCGCGACGATCCGGTCGCACTGGCGGATCGCGGACAGGCGATGGGCGATGATGATGACGGTGCGGCCGACCGCCATCTGCTTCAGGTTGGTCTGGATGATCTCCTCGCTCTCGGCGTCGAGCGCGGAGGTCGCCTCGTCGAAGATCAGGATGCGCGGCTGGGTGACGAGCGCGCGGGCGATCGCGAGCCGCTGGCGCTGGCCGCCCGACAGGTTGGCGCCGCGCTCCTCGATCATCGTGTCATAGCCCTGCGGCATCCGCGTGATGAACTCGTGCGCCCCCGCCATCTCGGCGGCGGCCATCACCTTGTCGATCGGCAGCGCGGGGTTGGCGAGCGCGATGTTCTCGCGCACCGTGCGGTTGAACAGCACGTTCTCCTGCAACACCACGCCGATCTGGCGACGCAGCCACGCGGGATCGATCTGCGCGACGTCGACCCCGTCGACCAGCACGCGGCCGTTGGCGGGGACGTAGAGCCGCTGGAGCAGCTTCGTCAGCGTCGACTTGCCCGATCCCGACGAGCCGACGATGCCCAGCGTCGACCCGGCGGGGATGGCGAGGTCGATGTCGTCGAGCGTCCACGGACCATCGTCGACATAGCGGAAGCGGACGTTCTCGAACGTCACGCTGCCGCGGATCGCAGGCAGCGCGGTCTGGCTGCCGGCACCCGGCTCGACGCGGTGGTTGAGGACGTCGCCGAGCCGCTCGACCGCGATCCGGACCTGCTGGAACTCCTGCCACAGCTGCGCCATGCGGATCACCGGGCCCGACACGCGCTGCGCG
This sequence comes from Sphingomonas sp. AC411, assembly GCF_979253035.1. Classification (NCBI taxonomy): domain Bacteria; kingdom Pseudomonadati; phylum Pseudomonadota; class Alphaproteobacteria; order Sphingomonadales; family Sphingomonadaceae; genus Sphingomonas; species Sphingomonas sp. AC411. Next base: position 3,300,498 of record NZ_CEEDAQ010000001.1, read on the forward strand.
AACATGTTGAACGCGACCAAGCCGCCGACGGTCAGGTCGTGCGCGATCACCGCCTGCGCGCCGAAATACAGGATCGCCGCCATGTTGAGCTTGGAGATCAGCTGGATCGCGTTGTTGCCGGTGTTGCCGAGGTCGATGACGCGCTGGTTGGCGGCCGAATAGCCTGCGAGGCGGCGCTCCCAGGCGTCCTGCCACTGCGGTTCGACCGCGGCGGCCTTGACCGTCTGGATCCCGGCGATGCTCTCGACCAGCAGAGCGTTGTTGGCCGCACCGCGCTCGAACTTCTCGTCGAGCCGACTGCGCAGCGGGCCGGTCACGAGCAGCGCGACCGCGAGATAGGCGGGAATCGCGAGCACTGCGACGAAGAACAGCTTGACCGAATACAGCGCCATAACCGCGAGGAAGACGACCGCGAACAGCGGGTCGATCAGCACCGTCAGCGAGGCGTTGGTGAGAAATTCGCGGATCGTCTCGAGCTGGCGGACGCGCATCGCGGTATCGCCGACGCGGCGCGATTCGAAATAGCTGAGCGGCAGCCGCAGCAGATGGCGGAACAGCCGCGCGCCCAGCTCGACGTCGATCTTCTGGCTCGTTTCCGAATACAGCCGGGTACGCAGCCAGCCGAACGCGGTCTCCCAGAACGACACCGCGACGAACCCGATCGTCAGCACCGACAGCGTCGACAGCGTCCCGTGCACCAGCACCTTGTCCACCACGCTCTGGAAGAACAACGGCGCGGCGAGCCCGAGCAGGTTCAGCGCCAGTGTGATCAGCAGCACCTCGCCGATCAGCCGGCGATAGCGCACGATCTGCGGGATGAACCACGAGAAATCGAACCCCTTGCTCGCGAGCGCCGCGCTCTCGCGCGTCGTGACCAGCACGAGCGTGCCCGACCAGAGCGTCTGGAGCGTCGCCAGGTCGACCTTGGCGACCGGCTGGTGCGCGCGCTGGATCAGTACCTCGTCGCCCTGCATCCGGCCGATCAGGAACCAGCCCTCGGGCCCGTCCGCCAGCGCCGGCAGCGGCAGGCGGGCGAGATCCTCGGGCTTGGCGGTTCGCGACTTGGCGCGCACGCCGTCGATGCCGCCCGCCAGCCGCACGATCGCATCGGCGTCGAGCGAGTGGAAATGGCCCAGACCGTGGCGCAACTGATCGGCATCGACCGCGATGCGGTGGATCGCCAGCAACGCGGTCAGCGCCACCAGGCCGCTATCGTCCTGGATCACCTGATGCTTCATGCGCCGGGCCGATCTGCGGCACGGGCGGTTCGCACACGGGCGGCGGGAACACGGACTGGGGTCATAACATCTTCCACAAAACCGATTCGGTGTGGTTAACGTTACGGCCAAAATCCTAAGCGGATGTTGCGATGCAGCGCGCTTCACCGCTTAAACCGGTACGCGCGCCGCAAAGCGTCAGCCGAATGCGTAAACGCCGCTGTTAGCCGAGGTCTGCACCAGTCGGTGCGCCGCCGCCCCGGTCAGCGTGATCGTCGCACCCTGATCGTATTTCACGGTCAGGTCGCTGCCCGATATCTCCATCATCGGCTGGTATCCCGACTTCGCGAACGCCGAGAGATCGAGCAGATCGTGGCCCGCACCGAAGTCCGCGATCGTCGCCGACGTACCCAGCGTGACGAGGAAACGATCGTCGCCGCCACCGCCGGCAACGGTCGCACCGCTGCGGTCGACCAGCAGCAGTTCGTCCGCCACCGAGCCGGTGACCCCGCCCGCGCCGCCGACCAGGATCGCGTCATAGCCGCTCGCCGCGTTCCGGACATCGGCGATCGCATGGCCCGCGGTCGTAAAGCTCTCGGTCGTCGCGACGCCCGCGGCGGTGGTCGTCGTACGGCCCGTCATCACGCCCGCAGTGTAGCTGCGAACGACGCTGCCACCGCCGGCAAGCTCGGTCTTGCTGGAGGAGAGCTGATCCTTCGCGGTATCGAAGTTCATCGTCGTACGCCCGGTCGCATCGGTCACGACCTTGCTCTGCTCGCGGCCGGCGATGTCGAAATATTGCTGCGTCCGCCCGGTCGCGTCGTTCACCTCGGCATAGGCGCGGCTGCCGTCGGTGCGGGTGCGATCGACCGAGATCGTCTTGCCGGTCGTATCGGTCTTGACCACGCCGATCGCATAGTCGGAGCCGGTCGGCATATAGACGGTGTTGACGGCCGAGCCGTCCGGCGCGGTCACATATTTGCGCGTGACCCTCCCGGACTGGTCGTACAGCAGGGTCGTCCACTGCCCCTGCGCATCGACGGTGACGTCCTTGATCAACCGGCCCGCGGTGTCGAAGCCGCGGCTGTGCTTGATCCCGTTCGACTCGTCGATCCGGGTCACGAGCGCGCCGGTCTCGGCGTCGTATTCGCTGGTCTGCGTGCTGTCGCTGCCGATCGTCGCGGCCTTCGTCTTCCGGCCCGTGGCGTCGTAATAGGTCAGCAGGCTGGTGCCGTCGGGATTGCGCGTCTCGGTATAATCGAGCGTCCCGTCACCGTGCTTGCGCACGACCGAGACGACCACGCCCTTGCCGTCGACGAGCTGGGTCTGCGTGACGTAGGATTTGCCGGTGACGTTATACAGCGTGTTCTCGGCGGTACCGTCGGCGCGTTCGATGAAGTTGCTCGTCAGCTTGCCGGTGGTCGCGTCGTACAGCGTCGTGTTCCAGCTGCCCGCAGCATCGACGATCACCGCGGTCGTGCGGATCCCGGCGGCGGTATAGGTGTCGGCGGTGCGCGATCCGTCGGCGTTGTAGGCCTCGACGATCTTGCCGCCGGCCGCGACCTGGGTCCGCCGGCTGGCGAGTTTGCCGTTCTCGTAGAGCGAGGTGGCGACATCGCCGTTGACCAGCTGGCCGATGTCGCGCGTGATCAACCCGGTGGTCGCATCGAACTGCTGCGTATGCGTTTCGCCGGTCGCGGCGATCGCCACCGACTGGCTGAGCTTGCCCGTCGCGTCGTAGGTCTGGAGGAGACGCGCGCCGTCGGCGGCGTTGGTTTCCTGATACGCCAGGCTGCCATCGGCATGACTGCGCACGACCAGCGTGACCTTGCCCTTGGCGTCGAACACGCTGCGCTCGGTGGTCCAGGCCTGACCTGTGATGCCGAACGATTGCGTCTCGCCGCTGCCGTCGGCGTTCTTGATATAGCGCTTCGACACGGCACCCGTGCCGTCGAGAACCGACGTGGTCCAGGTGCCCGCGGTATCGACCGTCACTTCGTTGGTCTTCTTGCCCGCGGCGTCGTACGTCACGGTCGAGCGGCTGCCGTCGGGCAGTACCGAGACCATCTGCGCGACGATGCCGGCCTTGAAGCTGGTGGTGACCGTCCCGCCGACCGCCGACTGGACGACGCGCGACAGCAATGTCGCGGTCGCCGGATCATAGGTCAGCACCGTCCGCGTACCGTCCTTGGCGACGTCGCCCGTCACCGTCGTCTCGGTCTGGCGACGGCCCTGCGAATCATACGCCGTCGTGATCTTCGAGCTGCCCTGGACGATCTCGGTCGAGACCAGCCGGCCGTCGGCGGCGCTGCGAGGTCAGCGACACCATCTTGCCGGTGGCGTCCGTCACCTGGATCTCGGTGGTCCAGGCGAGGCCGGTCAGGCCATAGGCGCGGGTTTCGCCGCTGCCGTCGGGATTGGCGACATACACCTTGGTGACCGCACCCGAGGTCGCGTCGTACAACGTCGTCGTCTTCGTGCCGTCGGGGTCGGTCTGCAACTGCGAGATCTTCGCGCCCGCGCTGTTGTAAGTGTAGGTGACCTTGCCCTGCTCGTTGACGACGTCCTCGTTCACCAGGCCGCCGCCGCTATAGGTCTGGCTGCGGATGATCGCGCCGTTGGCGGCCAGTTCGAGCAGGCTCTTCAGCCCGCCGGTGGTCGGGTCGTAGGTGGTGATCACGCGCCCGCCGCCGACCGCGGTGATCGTCTGGTTGAGCCGGTGGCCGGTCGCGTCATAGCTCGTCGTCGTGCGCTTGCCGTCGGCCGCGTACGAGTCGGTATAGTCGAGCGTACCGTCGGCATGGCGCCGCACTACCGAGACGACCTTGCCCGCCTTGTCGGTGGTCTGGACCTCGGTCACATAGGATTTGCCGGTGACGTTGTAGCTGGTGACGATGCTGCGCCCGTCGGTATATTGCACATAGGTGCGCTGCGGCTTGCCGGTCGTCGCGTCGAAGACCTGCGTGGTATAGGTCTTGGCGGTGTCGACATCGACCTGCCGCGTCTTCAACCCGGTCGCGTCGAACGTCTCCGAGGTGCGGCTGCCGTCGGCGCGGACCAGCGTCCGGTCGCTCATCACGCCTGCGACATAGGTTATCGTCGTGGTCGCTCCGGCCGCGGTCTGCACCACGCTCGACGCCAGCTTGCTGGTGGTCGCATCGTAGGTCAGCGAGGTGCGCGTGCCGTCCGCCGCGTTCGTCACCTTGGTCAGCAACTGGCCGTTGGCGCCGTACGTGCTGGAGATCTTGCCGCCGTCGGCAAAGGTCTGCGCGGTGGTGACCGGCGTGCCGTCGGCGCGCAGTCGCTCGACCAGCGTCACCACGCCCTTGGTGTTCACCACCTGGTGCTCGGTGACATAGGCGAGGCCGGTCAGCTTGAACGCATAGCTCTCGCTGCTGCCGTCGGGCCGCTGCACGAACTTGCGCGAGACGTCACCGCTCGCGTCATATTGCAGCGTCGTCCAGACGTTCTTGGTATCGACCTGGACCTCGCTGACCCGCTTGCCGGCGGCGTCGTAGGTGTCGGTGACCTTCGAGCCGTCTGCCGCGGTCAGCGTGTAGGTCGACACGATACCGTTCTTGTAGATCGTCGCGGCATTGCTGCCGTCCTTGCCGGCGACCGTCATCGATGCCGGCTTGCCGGTCGCGATGTCGTAGCTGGTGACGGTCCGCCCGAGCTTCGGATCGTCGACGATCGTCGCCGACAGCTTGCCCATGGTATAGCTCTGGTCGCTGATCACGCCGGTCGCATATTCGGTATGGATGTTCGAAATGACGCCGCCGAGATAGCCATAGTCGGCGGTCGAGACGAGGATGCCCTTGGCGTCGAACGCCTGTTCTTCCTTCCAGCCGACGCCGGTCTCGGTGACCTTGAACGAATAGCCGCCGTCGATCTTCGCCAGTACGTCGCCGTAATTGGCGATCATGTACCGCATCGTCGATACCGAGGCGACGTTCAGCACCGCGCTGTCGGTCAGCGCGATCGTCTTCAACCCGGTCGATCCCGCCAGCTTGTCGATCTGTGCGACCAGCCCGTCCGCGGTCGTACTCAGCGCGGCGGGAACCGCAGTGGCGGTCTCGGTATAGGCGGACTTCGACCCGACTTCGACGACCAGAGCGCGATCGCCGACGGCCAGCGTGATCTGGCTGACGTTGGTATAGCTCGCGATCGGCGCGCTGCCCCGCAGCGGATCATAGACGTATACCGTCTTCTGCATGCCGCCGAGATCGATCGTGACGGTCTTCGTCGCCAGCGCGTTTTCGGACTGGGTGGTGGTGTTCCACAGATTGGCATCGCGCCACAGCAGGATGTCATAGGCGCCGTTGGTCTTGGTCAGCGTCAGCGAATGGCCGTCGGCCGGCATGCCGTCCAGCGAATAGGCGGTCGCGGCCGACGCCGCGGTGCCGGTCCCCGCATCGACATAGGAGAGCAGGCTTGTCAGGTTGTGGACCGCGGTCGCCGCCTGCTTGGGCGTGCCGTCGGCGTTGAACAGGCCGAAATGGAACTCCTTCTCCGCGCCGTCCGGGTTGAGGCTGCTGTCGAACAGTTCGTACAGGAACGTCTGGCTCGATCCGTTCTCGAACGCGGTGAGCAGTGCGTTGACGGTCAGCTTGGCCTGCGCGCTTTCGTTGACGCCGAGGCCGGGATCGCTCGACAGCGTGGTGTAGCCGGTCTCGGTGATGACGATCTTGTCGCCCTTGGACGCCGCCGCGGCGCGCGCCATCGATGCCTCCATCACCTTGTCGGACAGTCCGCCCGACGCGGTATAGGCATGCGCGTTGGCGTAATCGGAATAGGCGCCGAGATCGCCGATCGCCGCATAGGCCGACGGGCTTTCCAGTGCGACCGACAGGTTGATGACCGACACGCCCGACAGCCCGGCATTGCCCTTGATCGCGGTATACAGCGCCTTCTGATACTCGACCGCCGCCGTCAGCGAGCCGCTGCCGTTATAGCTGAACTCCTGCGTGTTGACCTCGTTCAGGCCCTCGATCGCGACGATGCTGCCGGCATGCCGGGTCTGGAAGTCCTCGAGCGACGCGACATAGTTCGCCAGCCCCGACGCCCCGGTCGCGGGCAGGCCAGACGACGTCACGAAGTCGAATTTGACCCCCGCGGCCGCCATTGCGTTAACGACTGCGTTACCGATTCCCGACCCCGGTAACGTATCGCGCACCGTGCCGATGCCCAGATAGTTCAGGCTGCTGATCGTCATGCTGGCATTGCCGTACGCATTATTAGCGTTGCCGGAGTGAGCGTTAACGCCCAGCGTCGACAGAAACGAGGTGGCGGAAGCGGTCGAGTTAGGCATGGCGGATCTCCATAACGTCGCCCGTGCACCTCGCAGAAACTCATGGCACCGAGGCTAATCAAAAGCGTTAAAATCGCGTTAGCTGTCTTTTTTACAATATATTTTGCGATGCAGCAAATTTGTCGCAGCCCGATTGCAGAAACGGAACGCGTCCCGACTGGAGGGCAGGCTGTCGCTGGACCCCTTGCCAAAATGCCGGAAAGGCCGCACCAGCATGCCCCACACGCTGCTATGCAGCAGAGTTGGTCTGCCCGCAGACCCTGCCAGATGTGAGTAAACGACCATGCGGATCGCGGTAATTGGAACAGGGTATGTCGGACTGGTGTCGGGGGCATGTTTTGCCGACTTCGGTCATGACGTCGTTTGCGTCGACAAGGACGCAAGCAAGATCGACGCGCTGCATGCGGGTCGGATCCCGATCTTCGAGCCGGGCCTCCAGGCGCTGGTCGAAACCAACGTCAAGGGCGGCCGCCTGGCGTTCACCACCGACCTGACCGAAGGCGTCAAGGGTGCCGAGGCGGTGTTCATCGCGGTCGGCACGCCGTCGCGGCGCGGCGATGGCCATGCCGATCTCGGTTACGTCTTCGCGGCGGCTGCCGAAGTCGCGACCGCGGTCAGCGGCTTTACCGTCGTCATCACCAAGTCGACCGTCCCGGTCGGCACCGGCGACGAAGTCGAGCGGATCCTGCGGGAGAACAACCCGGATGCGGAATTCGCCGTCGTGTCCAACCCCGAATTCCTGCGCGAAGGCGCCGCGATCGACGACTTCAAGCGGCCCGACCGCGTCGTCATCGGCGGCCATGACGAGCGCGCGATGGCCGTGATGCGCGAAATCTATCGCCCGCTGAGCCTGAACCGCTCGCCGGTGATCGAGATGTCGCGGCGCGGCGCCGAACTGACCAAATACGCCGGCAACGCGTTCCTCGCGACCAAGATCACCTTCATCAACGAGATCGCCGATCTCTGCGAAAAGGTCGGGGCCGACGTTCAGGAGGTCGCGCGCGGCATCGGGCTCGACAACCGGATCGGCGCGAAGTTCCTCAATGCGGGGCCGGGCTATGGCGGCTCGTGCTTCCCCAAGGACACGCTGGCGCTGCTCAAGACCAGCCAGGATTACGAAGCGCCGCAGCGGATCGTCGAGGCGGTCGTCGCGGTCAACGAGAACCGCAAGCGCGCGATGGGCCGCAAGGTCATTGCGGCGATGGGCGACGAAGTCCGCGGCAAGACGGTCGCGGTGCTGGGCCTGACGTTCAAGCCGAACACCGACGACATGCGCGACAGCCCCGCCATCGCGGTAATCCAGTTGTTGCAGGACGCCGGCGCTCGCGTGCAGGCTTATGATCCCGAGGGCATGGAACAGGCCGCCAAGCTGCTCCAGAACGTCGATTTCAAGGACGACACCTATGCGACGATGGAAGGCGCCGATGCGCTCGTCATCGTCACCGAATGGGACGCGTTCCGTGCGCTCGATCTGAAGCGCGTGAAGTCGCTGCTGTCGGAGCCGATCCTGATCGATCTCCGCAACATCTACCCGCGCGACATCGTCGAGAACGCCGGCTTCACCTACATCGCGGTGGGCCGCTGACCGTGGCCGCGCCCGTTCTCGTTACCGGTACCGCAGGCTTTATCGGCCATGCGACGGCGCACCGTCTGCTCGATCGCGGCGAGACGGTGATCGGTATCGACAACGTCAACGATTACTACGACCCGCGGTTGAAAGAGGCCCGGCTGGCGACCTTCGAGGGGAAGCGGAACTTCGCGTTCCACCGGATGGATGTGTCGGATGTCGAGGGCGTGGCGCGTCTGGTATCCGACAACGGCGTGACCCGGGTGGTGCATCTCGCGGCGCAGGCGGGGTTCGGTACAGCATCGAAAACCCGTTCGCCTACGAGAAGTCGAACCTCGCGGGGCATCTTGCGGTGATGGAGGCGTGCCGGCACCAGCCGCAGTTCGAGCATCTGGTCTATGCCTCGTCCAGCTCGGTCTATGGCGACAAGCCGATGGGCGGGCAGGGGTTCAGCGAGGACGAACCGTCGGTCATGCCGGTATCGCTGTATGCGGCGACCAAGCGCGCCTGCGAATTGATGAGCCAGTCCTATGCGACGCTCTACGGTTTCCCGCAGACCGGCCTGCGGTTCTTTACCGTCTATGGCCCCTGGGGGCGGCCGGACATGGCCTACTTCTCCTTCACCGACAAAATCTTGGCCGGGCAGCCGATCGAGGTTTACGGCGAGGGCAAGATGGCGCGCGACTTCACCTATATCGACGATATCGTGACCGGTATCGTCGGCGCGCTCGATCATCCCCTGGCCCTGCGCGAGCACCGCGTGCTCAACATCGGCGACAGCCATCCGGTCGGCCTGATGGAGATGATCTCGACGCTGGAAACCGCGATCGGACGCGAGGCAGTGAAGATCATGAAGCCGATGCAGCCAGGCGACGTCACCGCGACCTATGCGGACGTGTCGAAGCTCAAGGCCCTGACCGGCTACAAGCCTGAAGTGATGCTCGAAGAGGGCCTGACCCGCTTCGCCCAATGGTACCGAGACTACTACAAGATCTGAGGCCGGGACGCCCGCTGCTTACGGCCGTCGCCGTTGCAGCCTCTTCCATCCCAACCAGACGCCGCTGATCGACGTCACCAGTCCGGCGATCGATCCCAGCCACAACAGCAGATCCCAGATCGGGCGATGCTGCGTCAGGACGTTCAGGTCCCATTTGTGGAGGAGGTCGAACGCCCAGCGATAGATGCGGCGCCGACGGTCGACCGTCGCGAGCACCTCGCCGGTCGCAGGGTCGACATACAGCCAGGTCGAGGCCGGGTCGTCGAAGCGCAGGTGCAGGATCGGCAGGCGCGGCATGTCGCCGACCTGATACCAATAGGCGTCGGGCGTCGTCAGCCGATCGAGCGCGATCAGCGAGGCGCCCGCCTGAAGGCGGCGCGCGGCAGCGACGATGGCGCGAGTGGTAGGACGCGCGGGCGTGAGCGAGGCTGCGCTCAGCGTGGTCCGTCGGCCATCCGCATAGTCGAGGACGACGAGTGGCGTGTTCGCATAGTCGGTCAGACGCGCACGGACGGTCCCCGCGCCTGCAGTGGCGAGCCGATCGAACTGCACTGCGGAGACCTGATCTGCGGCGGCGTAGGTTCGGGCGGCGGCTTCGGCCGGCGGGACGCTGCGAAACAGATGGCCCGGATCGACCGAGAGCCAACCGCTGACGATCCAAGCGATCAGGAAGCCGCCGCCGACCAGTCCGGCCAGATGGTGCCACAGCATCCAGCCGCGATAAGGCGACGCGCGGCCACCGCTGAACCGGTGCCGGCCGAGCCGCGTCCGGAGGATTCCGATCCACATCCCCGCGACGGCGGCGGCGATGCACGGTCCCGAAACCCACATCACGATCTGGCGCCATGCCGCGTTATCCTGCCGCAGAACGGTCGGGTACAGCCAGTGCGGCACCGAACCGAGCCAGTTCCACAGCCGCTCGCGCCGGGTCGTCGACTGCACCACGCTGCCCGTCGAAGAGGAAACGTAGAGTTCGCTCCCATGCGAATCTGCGAGCGTCACCTTCCACAAGGGGCGATGCCGGTCGAACCCGCCGGCCACGGTCCACTGGTCACGCGTCAACCGCTCGGTGTCGGCTACGGGCGCCTGCCCGAAGCGGCGAGCGATGCGCGCGGCATAGCCGGCATCGACCTCGGCAAGCGTGGCCCCCGGTGCGCGGCGATCGTGCGCCGCTCGCCCTCCCATGTCTCGATCCGCCAGACCGGCACATCGTCGCGCATTTCGAGCAGCAGCTCTCGTGGCCATCGCCCGGCATCGAGCGGCGGCGGCACGTCCACCGCCCGCCAGTCGATCGGCTCCGCGCGGGCCATTTGCTCGGCTGGCGTGAGCGAGGGGTAGGGGACGTAGATCATCACGAGCCCCGACGAAAACCACATCGCGAACAGCAGGCAACTCGCAATCCCGATCCAGCGGTGCACGAGATAGAGCCAGCGCCGGCCTAGCTTGGCGAGCGATGCGGGGCGGCGGCTAGAAACCGGCACGGAGCGAGACGTCCACTGAACGAGGACGGCCCAGGACCCATTGCTGTACCCCGTAGCTGTTGATCGCATAGGCCGCGTCGAACAGGTTGTAGACGTGAAGATCCACGGCGACGCGCGGGGTCATCGCATAGGACAATGTGGTATCGACCGTCACATATCCGGGGATCCGGAAGTCGTTGGCATTGTCGGAGAATCGGCGGCCGACATAGCGCAGCCCGGCGCGGGCCTGGACGGCCGGCGTGGCGGTCCAGCGCAGCCACAGGTTCGCCATCGTCTCGGGCACCTCGGGCGGGGTGTTGCCGGCGTAGTTCGCGGTCTCCGACATGAAGTCGTCGAACCGGGCGTTCAGAACGCTGCCGTTCGCATCGAACCCGAAACCCCTTGGCAGATCGATCGAGACCGCGGCCTCGATCCCCTTGGCGGATCGCTGCCCGACCTGCTCGATCGGGCTGGTCGGCGTGAGTTGCGCCAGCAGCCCCGTCTTGACGATGCGGTACGCCGCCAGGGTCGCGGTGCCGCGGCCGTCGAGGAACACCGCCTTGGCGCCGACCTCGACCTGATTGCCGACGGCGTTGCTGAACTGGGCTTGCCCGGTCGAATAGGTGGTCAGCGTGCCCAGTGGATCGACCCCGGTCGCGTACTGGGCATAGAGCGAAACGGTGGGGATCGGCTGGTAGACGCTGCCGACGCGCCACGTCGTGTTGTGCAGGCGCTTGTCGAGCGCGAAGGCTTCGGTGGCGCCGTCGATCGTCCAGCGCTGGATCCGGTCGCGTTCGTAGCGGATCCCGCCGACGATCGAGACCTGCTCGCCCAGCTTCAGCCGGTCCTCGGCAAACATCGCATATTCGGTCGTCCGCGTCCGATAGCGTGGCGCGATCCCCTGCGTGTCGACGATGACGCCCGGATCGAAATCGTACGGATCGACCTCCGACACCTGCGACGCGGCCCCGAAATTATGCGAATAGGTCAGCTTGATCAGGTTAACGTCGAATCCAACGACGATGTCATTGGACAGGCCATCCGCGATCGGCGTGCGGACCGTCACGCTACCCTGATCGCCCCATTGCGTCTGGTCGTGGACGATGCCGGTCATGTCGGTGCGGTAGATGCTGCCGGGTGTCGCTGCGCCGCCACCGTTGCCATTCGGGCAGGCGCCATCGGTCGCGACCCAGCAATAGCTTTCGAGGTTGAGCCAGGAGCGTTTCGACGTCAGCCGATACGCCTGGTTGCTGACGGTCAGCGCCGTCGATGGTGTCCAGTCGACCTGGAGGCTGGTGCGGTTGTCGCGAAAGCGGACATAGCCGTCGCGCGTGTTGTAGTTGCGGCGTCGGTTGCCGTCGTCGAGCCGCCCGCCGATCAACGGCGTGCCGAAATAGCGCATCGGGTGCTGGCTGCCGTAATCGTCGCGAACCGTGACGGCGAGCGTATCGGTCGGTGCCCAGCGCAGCGTCGCGGACAGTGCGTAACTGCGCGATTGCCCTCGGTCGACATACCCGTCGGACCGGCGATAGCTGCCGTCGATGCGGTAGGACAGGTCTTCGCCTGCCGGTCCCCCGGCGCCTGCGGCGACATGGAAGGTGTCTTGCGAGCCATAGCCGATCTCGCCATCGATTTCGGTGCGCCGGGTATTCGGCTTGCGCATCAGCACGTTGACCGCACCGCCGAGCGCGCCTTGACCGTATAACACTGACGCAGGCCCGTTGAGGATGTCGATCCGCTCGACCATCCACGGATCGGTCGGGAAAGTAAGCGTCCCGGCCGCAGGAAACAGCCGCACGCCGTCGATCAGCTGGAGCACCGACCCCTGGCCGCTGAACCCCCGTGCCGCGAGCGCTGTGCCGCCATTGCCGAGATTGCCGACGCTGGTGATGCCCGGCGCGCGGCTTTCCGCATCGGCGATCGCCATGTCGCCCCGCGCGCGGATCGTGGCGCCGTCGATGACCGACAGCGTCGCCGGCGTCTCCAGCGGCGACAGGTTGAGCCGACTGGCCGTTCCGTTGGGCACCGTCAGATCCGCTTCATGGCGGCCCGTCACCAGAATGTCCTCGGATGTGGGTTCGGCGGTTTGCGCATTGGCCGCCGCCGGCAGCCCGATGACAAAACCGGCGGCGATGCAGGCGTAGTGGCGTTTCCGTCGTGCGCCGATCGTGATGTTCATGGTCTTCATACCCCGATGAAGGGCGAAGAAGACGGATGGACGCGAAACAGGCCGCGTTCGGACTGTCCGGCCGCGTGCATGCAAGCAGCCAGCCCGGAATCCCCGCCGGTGGACGTTATCGCGTCGGAGGCAGGTATCCTGGCTCGCGGGTCATGACGCCGGTCTGGCCTTCCCGGCGGGTCCTACCGCCAGTGACACTCGTCGACCGTCGCTCGCCGCTTACAGTTGCGGGGGCAGCGCCGGCCTGGGACCTGGTTCCTAAAAGGAGATCCGCACCGGCTTCCCGTCTTAGCTTCGGGACGATTGCGCGACCGAAGAACCTCGACGCGCCCCGTGTCCCAGCTTCCCGGAAGACGGTCAAGCGTCATATAAAGAATTCTTTATATGACCTTCTTTCGCCGATACTTAGCGTATGTCGCTCACGTCACGGGCCCGCCGAGCAGCTCGGCTACGGCGCCAATCGGGGTGGTGAGCGCCCGATAACAGAGCATCGCCGCGAAGCACGCCACCCCCATGCCGATGATCGTCAGGCATATGAACTGCAAAGCCGATGAGTGGCGTTTGCTGCGATCGGCCCGCTGGATTACGTGCCTGCTGAAGTCTTCGCGGATCTGGCTTCGCCGATCGACGTTTGCCGGACCACGCGCGGGCGGGGATTCGCTCAGAAGCGCGGCGACGCTGACCGGGTCCTGGGTCCGTACGCCGAAGCGACTGCCACCGCTCCAGACGACACGTCCGATGATCACGAGAGCCCCCGCCGGATATCGACATATGTGCCAATAGCCGGGGGCATCGCGCTGGAGACGAGAAGTCCCCGATCCGATACGTCATGGATACATCCGTTCGACCATTTGCCATTGACGTTCATCCGGCAGGATACGGACAGTTCTTTCAAGGCTGGCAATGTATACCCGATCTCACGACGTCATCATCGGCGATCGGTATCTCGAAGTTGCGGTGCTCCCAACCCGGGAAATATACGGAGCTGCGTGCGCGTTACCGGGCGAGTGCGATCAATTGAGCGATGCCGTTGGTACCGGTCTTGGCGACGATCGCGGCCCTGTGGTCCTCCACCGTCTTGGGACTGATGGCGAGTGCGGCGGCGATCGCCTGGTTATTGTGTCCCTTGACCAGCAGATCGAACACTTGGCGCTGGCGCGGTGTTAGCGTCGCGGTGCGTGCAAGCGCCGATCGCTGTGTCTTCGACCAGGCGACGCCTTCGCACACTGCGGCCAGCAGCCGATCCTCGTCGATCGGTTTTTCGAGATAGTCGAGGCCACCATAGCGCCGCACCGCATCGACCGCGTTGGCGGTCGTCGGCCATGCGGTCATGAAGACGATCGCGACGGTAGGGTCGACGGCGCGAACCCGATCGGCAAAGTCGAACCCGTCGATGTCGCCCATCATCACGTCGGTGACGATGCAATGCGCGGGTGCCTGCCCGTATACCGCAAGCAGCGGCACAGGATCGAGGAACGGCTCGGCGACATGGCCGTGGCGACCGAGCAACCGGGCGACGGCAGCACCGAGATCCCGATCGTCATCGACGACATAGACGAGTCCGCGGGTAGGATCGGTCATTCGGTTTCACCCAGCAACGGGAGGAGGATCGTCGCACGGGTTTCGCCGGTGTCATCGCTTGCTCTGGTAAGGCTGCCGCCATGCGCCTCGACGATCGCGCGGGCCACGAGGACGCCGATACCCATGCCAGGCTGTGGACTGCGATCGGGGCGAGATCGGTTCGTCACGACGATACGGGCTTTGCCGTCCTCGCTTGTCACGTCAAGCGACACCTGGCCGTCGCCGCGGGCCTGGATGGCATTGCGCACGAGGTTGACGATCGCCTGCGCCAGTTCCACTTCCTGGGCGAGTACGACGAGGTCCGGGTCGACCGTTTCGATTGCGAGCGTCACTCCCCGGGATTTCGCTTCGGGATGTGCCAACGCCGCGACGGTATCGATCAGCGCCGCCAGCGGTAACGGCGTCGGTTCGTCGACCGCTCTTCCCCCGAAGCGCCGCAATCGACGGACCAGCGTGGAGAGCGCGGCTGCCTTGCGATCGATCAACGCCGCGGTCGTGGCGATCTCTGGGTCGGCCGAGACGGTGATCTCATGCAGGTGCTTGGCCTCGATCGCCAGTGTGGACAAAGGTTGGCTGATCTCGTGGATGACCGCGACCGACATAGCGCGCAACGTCTTCAATCGCTCGGCCTGGAACAGCAGGCGATCCCGGCGTTCGAGATCGCCGCGCGCTCTGGCCTGCGCATCGGCGAAGCTGCCGGCGAGATACCCGACGACCATGATCGAGGCGAGGCTCATATGCAGGGCCAGCCGTTCGTCCATCCGCATCGGCATTGCGGTGCGCGGCAGCACGATCGCGGCGACGACGGCGATGGCAAGCCAACTCGCGGTGCGGCCGGATCGCAGGCCTATCCATGCGACCGCCAGCAGCACGGGCGTATGGGGCGTCCCGAGGCCGATTTTCGCGAGCAGGATCTCGGTTCCTATCGAGGTGGCTAGAACACCGACGGCCTCGATCACGGCGGATGTCCGTGGCTTCTCCGGCCGCGATGCGGTGCCGGACAGGAATTCGGCGAGCCAGAGCAGCGGCGGCGTGAGCAGCAGGACCCCCAGCAGGTCGCCGACCACGAATCCGGTCAGCGACGTCACCACGTCGCGCAGCCCGGAAACGCCGGTCAGGTCGGGACGCAGCAACGACCATGGCAAGGCGGCCAGGGCCGCGGCGATCGGTGCGCCGACCGACGCAAGCCCGAGCGGCATCGGCGCCACGCTCATGCTCGTATGGGCACGGCCCGCGACATGGCGAACGAGCAGGACGACCAGGCCATAAGCTAGCGGCGGCCTGATGACTCCGGTCAGGTGGATTGCCCATTCTGGAGAACGGAGATCGATCACGCCCGTCGTGCACTGCACCAGAATCTCGGCGATTATCAATCCCGGGAGCAGCCGGGGACCGCGCCGCCATAGCAGCGCCATGCGGAAACCCGCCGCGGGATAGAGCAGCGAATAGAAGCCCCGACCGCCCCATTCCGAGGCGATATGGTGCGTCACCCAGAACGCCACCGCGTAGCCGAGCAACCATGGCAGATCGGGAAGGGATACGCGAAACGGGGCAGGGACGGGCGCGCGCGGAGTCATTGTCGGCTGTTTGCACGATCGAGCCGCTGTCGCCTATCCGGGCAATTCCCTGAACGCGGGTCCCTGAACGCGGGTCCTTGAACGCGGGGCCCTGACCACGGGAACGGTCAGGACGGGGCTGGTCGGCTGTCAGCCAGCGCGCGGCGGAGCGCGGCGACTTCGGTATTGAGAGCCGCCAGACGGTCGGGCGTCATCCCCGATCGCTCCACGATCAGCGGCCCCAGACATCCGGTCTCCGCCCAGCGGGCCTTGCCGGCGCCGGTCAGGCGCACCCGGACCTGGCGTTCGTCAGCAGGGTTGCGCACCCGCGTCACCAGCCCGGCGGCCTCCAGCCGCTTCGCCAATGGCGTGATGGTGCTCGGCTCGAGCGCCAGCCGGTCTGCGATCGCTCCGATCGAGCAACCGTCCTCCGCTTCGTTCAGCGTCTGGAGAACGAGAAACTGCGGGTAGGTGATCCCCAGCCGATCGAGCACCGGCTTGTACGCGCGGTTTATCGCGATGGTCGCGGCGTAGAGCGAGAAACAGAGCTGATCATCTAGCGGCAGCGGATCGGGCACGGCAGGACTCCTTATCCGCATCGATTAGCACAAAAATGATTATCGCAACAAATTGTACTGGACGCCGGCATCGAGACTCCCTAAATCCCTTATCGCGATAACAAACACGGAGATACATCATGTCGGTCGACGTCAAGTACACCACCGAAGCCACCGCAACCGGCGGTCGCGACGGTCATGCGCGCTCGCAGGACGGCCGTTTCGACGTAGCGCTTTCGACCCCGAAGGAACTCGGCGGCGCCGGCGGCAACGGCAGCAATCCCGAGCAGTTGTTCGCGGCAGGCTATTCCGCATGCTTCATCGGCGCACTGAAGGTCGCCGGCCAGCAGCTGAAGATGAAGATCCCCGACGACGTCTCGGTCACTGCAAAGGTCGGCATCGGGCCGCGTTCGGCCGGTGGCTTCGGCATCACCGCCGATCTTACCGTCTCGCTGCCGGGTATCGAGCGCGATCAGGCGGAAAAGCTGGTGGAGGCGGCGCATCAGATTTGCCCGTATTCGAACGCGACGCGCGGCAACGTCGATGTAGGCCTGACGCTCGCCTGACATTCGCTAGACGATCCGGGCCGACGACCCGGGTGTGCGAACGATAGGGAAGGGGGCAGCCAGACTAGACGGCCCTCTTCCCGACGCGTCCCACGCCCGTTTAGCCGTGTCTTCGATAAGGTGCGGATAGTTCGGACGCCTGCCGAGTTATGCGTCCGATGATCAACGGCTAGGTCGCTACGTCATGGCATCACCGCGCTATTCGGCCGCCTGTCGGTTTCGGCCTCGGCGGGATCGCAACCAATCGATCGGTCATTCCGGCGTCGCGCGCGGAGGTGATCTCTGCGGTTGGATCGGCATGCAGCGCTAGTCTCCAAAGGAGGACGCATCGTCGCGATGATGAAGACAAGATCAGGGAGATCAGGTCTGTCAGGATGGACCTGCCGTCGGGATTAGCGCTCCCGACATCGCTCCGGCGTTGATAGCGCCTGTCCCCGCACCCGATAATATCCCGGCGAATGACGCGGTGATGCCGGCAAAGATAGTGTCGACGTTCTGGAACGATTTGCATGGTCAAGGTCTTGTCCATCCGACGCGGTCCTTCGTCGCGCATTGGTGGATATCGATAGACCCGGAACATCAAGGCCTAGTCGATAATGTTCGAGCCGCGATTGTCCCAGAAGCGGCGAAACGCATTCTATCCAGTTCGGTCCGAGTATTGGATCGCAATTATCCGCAAACATACAGTGTTCATTCGCGAACAAAGGTTGTAGGCGTCCGCCGGGGGATGCATGATGAATTCAAGGAAATAGCGTGACGGATACGATTAACACGGTCGAGCTTGCTGCCGAACTGACGGCAGCATGGCTGGCAAACCCCAACACCCGCACTGCGGCCGATGACGTGCCGGCCTTTCTCGTGGCGATGCATGCCGCTGTCGCAAAGCTCTCCGGTAACGGCGAAGCCGAGCCCGAAGCTGCTGCGGTTCCTGCATCCGAGCCGGCGGTTTCGGTGCGCAAGTCGCTCGCGTCGCCGGATCACATCATCTCGATGCTGGACGGCAAGAAGTACAAGACGTTGCGTCGTCATCTTTCGACCAACGGTCTGACGCCGGAGCAGTACCGCGAGCGCTTCAACCTGAAGCCCGACTATCCGATGGTCGCCGCGACCTATTCGGAAGCACGCCGCGCGATGGCGAAGTCGATCGGTCTGGGTCGCAAGGCCGGCTCGACCGTCGAAAAGGCTGCCGATGGCGCGGTCAAGACGGTCCGCAAGACCGGCAAGGCAGCACTCGATGCCGCCAAGAAGACGCTGGGCAGCGACGCCTGAGACTATGCGGGGAGGGCCGAGCCTTCCCCGTGTTCTCCGATAGCCCTTAAGAACGCCCGTCGGAGAACGCGCTCAGGCGGCGTCCTCGATCAGCGCCTGCGCCAGCAGCGCCCGGATCGCCTTCAATGCGGGGATCGGTGACTGCACCTGTACCGGGGTAGCCGAACCGCTTGCGGCCGGTGCGGATTTCTCGCCGGACAGCAATTGCTGCACACCGCGCACGGTATAGCCCTCGCGGTTCAGCAGCGTGTCGATCCGCCGGACCAGCGCCACGTCCTCGGCCCGGTAATAGCGACGATTGCCGGCGCGCTGGAGCGGACGGAGCTGCGGGAACCGCGTTTCCCAATAGCGCAGGATATGCTGCGGCAGCCCGGTGTCGGCGGCCAGTTCGCCGATCGTGCGAAACGCCGCCTCGGTCTTGGTGCCAGGCATCGAACCCGCCTCAACTGTCGAGCCCGTCCCGCCGGTCGAGGGCGCGCCGTCGTCGGCGTCGCCAGGCATGAATTCAGCCGGCACCGACGATGCGCTCACGCATCATCTGGCTCGCGCGGAAGGTGAGGACGCGGCGCGGTGCGATCGGCACCTCGATGCCGGTCTTCGGGTTGCGCCCGACGCGCTCGCCCTTGTCGCGGAGCACGAACGTACCGAACCCCGAAATCTTCACGTTCTCACCGTGCGACAGAGCGCCACACATTTCTGCGAGGATCTGTTCGACGATCTTGGACGAATCCGCACGCGACAGTCCAACTTCCCGGTGAAGCGACTCGGCCAGATCGGCCCGCGTCAAAGTGCCAGTCATAGTCATTCGCAAGCTCCCAGACTCGGCGCTTCTCCTACACAGGCACGAAGGCGATCGGAAGGGATTTGTTCTACAAGCGAATCGATATCTTTCGAAGGGATTAGAAGCGGATAACCGCGGCACCCCAGGTAAACCCGCCACCCATCGCCTCGAGAACGACGATCTGGCCCTGCTGGATGCGCCCGTCGCGGACTGCAACGTCGAGCGCGAGCGGCACCGATGCGGCCGACGTGTTGGCGTGCTGATCGACGGTAACGACGACTTTCGCAGGCGCCAGGCCCAGCTTCCGCGCGGTCGCGTCGAGGATACGGGCGTTCGCCTGATGCGGTACGACCCAGTCGACCTGATCCGCCTCGAGCCCGGCCATAGCCAGCGATTCGGTCATCACCGAGGCGAGATTGGTGACCGCGTGGCGGAACACCTCGCGGCCCTTCATGCGGAGCTTGCCGACGGTGCCGGTCGTCGAGACGCCGCCGTCGACATAGAGGAGTTCGTTATGCCGGCCATCGGCGTGCAGCTTGGTCGTCAGGATGCCGCGGCCGCCTTCGTCCGCGGTGTCCTGCGCCTCGAGCACGATCGCGCCGGCGCCGTCGCCGAACAGCACGCAGGTCGTCCGGTCTTCCCAGTCGAGGATGCGGCTGAACGTCTCAGCGCCGATCACCAGCGCGCGCTTGGCGACGCCGCTGCGGATCATGCTGTCGACCACCTGCACCGCGTACAGGAAGCCCGAACAGACCGCGGCGACGTCGAACGCGACACAGTCGTTGATACCGAGCATCGCCTGCACCTTGGTGGCGCTGGCGGGGAAGGTCTGGTCGGGTGTCGCGGTCGCGAGCACGATCAGGTCGATGTCCTGCGCCTCGATGCCGGCGGCGGTCAAGCAGCGCGGCACGCGTCGGCGGCCAGAGTCCCGGTCGTCTCGCCTTCGCCGGCAATGTGGCGGAAGCGGATGCCGGTGCGCTCGACGATCCACTCGTCGCTGGTGTCGACCTGTTCCGCGAGTTCGGCGTTGGACACGCGACGCGCGGGCAGGGCCGAACCCGTGCCGATGACGACCGAACGGATCATGCCGCCTTCTCCACGCTGCCGAGATCGTCGGCGATGCGCCGGATCAGATCGTTGCGGACCATCTTGGCGGCATTGCCGATCGCGGTCGCGACGCCGCGATCGGTCGCACCGCCGTGGCTCTTCACGACGATGCCGTTGAGCCCGAGAAAGACCGCGCCGTTGTGATTGTTGGGATCGAGGTGATCGCGCAGCAATTCGGTTGCTGGCCGCGAAATCAGGAAGCCGAGCTTCGAGCGGACCGAGCTGCGGAAGGCGCGCTTGAGCAGGTCGGCGACGAATCGCGCAGTGCCCTCGGCGGTCTTCAGCGCGATGTTTCCGGAGAAGCCGTCGCACACGACCACGTCGACTTCGCCGCGCGACAGTCGGTCGCCCTCGATGAAGCCGTTGAACTGCATGTCGACCGCTGGCGTCGCCCGCAATTGCGCGGCCGCATCGCGGATCTCGTCCGTGCCCTTCATGTCTTCGCTGCCGATGTTCAGCAGTGCCACACGAGGATGCGGGATGTCGAGTGCGGTGCGCGCATAGGCGGCGCCCATGATCGCGAACTGAACGAGGTTGCGTGCGTCGCACTCGGTGTTCGCGCCGAGGTCGAGCATGACCATGTCGGTATCGCCGAGCGTCGGCAGACGCGCCGCGAGTGCCGGTCGGTCGATCCCGGGCAGCATCCGCAACGACAGCTTCGCCATCGCCATCAGCGCGCCGGTATTGCCCGACGACACTGCGGCGGCGGCGCGACCCTGTTTCACCAGGTCGATCGCGATGCCCATCGAGGTCTTCTTGGCGCGGCGAATCGCCTGGGTCGGCTTTTCGCTCGACCCGACGACTTCCGGCGCGTGGACGATCTCCGAATGCTGCGACAGGTTCGGATGAGCCTTGAGCCCCTCGCGAATCGCAGCTTCGTCGCCGACCAGCAGGAAGCGCATGCCCTCGAATTGATGACGTGCGAGAGCGACACCGGCGAGCATCACTGCCAGCCCGTCATCGCCACCCATCGCATCGACCGCGATCCAGCCGCTGTCGGGCATTCGCTATCCTTCGTTCAAGTTAGAGGCTTGCGACCTCAACCCTCGACCGAGAGGATTTCACGACCATTGTAATGGCCGCACGAGCCGCAGAGGTTGTGCGGGCGCTTCAGTTCGCCGCAGTTCGGGCATTCCTGGAACGACGCGATCGTGAGCGAGTCGTGGCCACGGCGCATGCCGCGCTTGGAGGGCGAGGTTTTCTTTTGGGGACGGCCATTTCGGCACCTTGTTCAATCTAAAGGTCGGGGCTCTGAGTACGCCCGGACACGGAACTCGGCAACCGACATGAATGCCGGCCGCCTGAAGCAACCCATGCGGCCTGACGCTCGCGAAGCGTGGCGCTATAGCGATTTCGTCCCGCGTTGCAAGCTTTCGCCCCCGCGTTGCAACCATTGGTCGCGAGTGGCAGGACCCGATCCGACATCCAACGAGGGGCAACGCCGTGATATTACCCGTGACACTGACGATCGCAGCGGCTGCGGCCGTCGTCAATCTGTGGCTCGCCTTCCGAATCGTGCCGATCCGGGTGAAGGACAAGGTGCTGCTGGGCGATAACGGCAATGCGCTGTTGCAGGGGCGGATGCGCGCGCATGCGAACTTCACCGAATATGCGCCGTTCATCCTGATCCTGCTGGGGCTGATCGAACTCGCCGGCGGATCGACGATGTGGCTGTGGATCGCGGGCGTCGTGTTCGTGATCGCCCGCGTGGCGCACGCGTTCGGCATGGACCGGGCGACGTCGAGCGTGCCGCGGGCCGGTGGTGCGCTGGCGACCTGGGCATTGATGGCGGTGCTTGCCTGCTGGGCGCTGGCGATCGCGTATCAGGCGAACAGCGTGCCCGCCGCGAAGACGTTCCAGGTCGTGCCGTCGGGTGGTCGGGCATGAGCGCGTTTCGCTTCCTTCCCGCCGCGGCGCTGTTGGCTGCGTCCCCTGCCGTGGCGCAGGTCTCGCCCGAGCGATTGTCCGCGGACGTAAAGACACTAGCGTCTGACGCGTTCGAGGGCCGTGCTCCCGGCACGCCGGGCGAGACCAAGACGATCGCCTGGCTGATCGCGCAGTTCAAGGCGATGAAGGCGCAGCCCGGTGGGCCGAACGGCAGCTGGACGCAGCCTGTGCCGCTCGTCCACACGCGCATGGGCTCGGGCACCGTCCGTGCTGGCGATACGACGCTGGCGCAGGGGCGTGACGTCTATCTGAGCACCGTGCGCGGCGTCGATCGCGTCGCGATCGCCAACGCGCCGATGGTGTTCGTCGGCTACGGCGTCAGCGCGCCCGAGCGCGGCTGGGACGACTTCAAGGGCCTCGATCTCAAGGGCAAGGTCGCGGTGTTCCTCGTCAACGACCCCGATTTCGAAGCGGTCGCGGGCGACGATGCGAAGGGCAGGTTCGGCGACCGGCGGATGACTTATTACGGCCGCTGGACGTACAAGTACGAGGAGGCGGCAAGGCGAGGGGCGGTCGCGGCGCTGATCGTCCACGACACGCCGGGCGCGGGCTATGGCTGGAACACCGTCACCGCCCCAGCTGGCGAGAATTACGATATCGTGCGGAAAGATCCCGAGTCGCGGGTGATGCTCCAAGGCTGGCTGGAAGGTGGTGCGGCGACTCGGTTGTTCGCTGCCTCGGGCCTTGATCTGGCAGAGATGCGCAAGGCCGCGCGGCGGAGCGACTTCCGCCCGGTCGCGCTGAAGCAGGCGTTCACCACCGACCTGCCGGTGCAGCACGACACCGCCGTAAGCCAGAACGTGCTGGCGAAACTGCCGGGCAAGACGCATCCCGACGAGGTCGTGATGTTCGGCGCGCACTGGGACGCCTACGGGATCGGCGCGCCCGACGCGCAGGGCCGCACGATCCGCCCCGGCGCGAACGATGACGGGCTCGGCGTGGCCGGCGTGCTCGAACTCGCGCGCAAATTCGCCAAGGCCCCCGCACCGACCGCAGCCTCGTCTTTGCGCTGTGGAGCGGCGAGGAGCGCGGGCTGCTCGGCTCGGAGACCTACGCGGTGAACCCGGTCTATCCGGCGGCGAAGACGGTCGCCAATCTGACGCTCGACATCCTCCAGACCGCAGGCCCCGCGAAGGACGTCATGCTGGTCGGTGCAGGGCAGAACAGCCTCGAGGACATGCTGGGTGACGCGGCGACGGCGCAAGGCCGCGTCGTAACCCCCGAAGCCCTGCCCGAACGCGGGCTGTTCTACCGCGCCGACCATTTCTCGGTCGCGCGACGCGGCGTGCCGACACTGCTGCTGATGGCGATCAGCGGCGCACCCGACCTGGTCAACGGTGGCCGGACTGCAGGGCAGGCTTGGCTCGACGGCTATATGAAATGCTATCACCAGACCTGCGACGCTTGGAGCGCGGACTGGGATCTGCGCGGCGCGGCGCAGGATGTGGACCTGTTCCAGACGATCGGCACGAAGCTGGCGAACAGCCGCTTGTGGCCGGAATGGCGCAACGGTTCGGAGTTCAAGTCCGTGAGGGCTGAGACGGCGGGGAGCGGAGTAGAAGATCGCAAGGAATGCCACCCCGGCGAAGGCCGGGGCCCAATAGGAAAGGTTGCAGTAACGTCGCGCTACCTACCCAATCTACGTCCCCCAATTGGGCCCCGGCCTTCGCCGGGGTGGGGGCGTTGGGAAGGTGGCGCCTCTTCTACTTCATGTTCTCCCGCGAAGGCGGGAGCCCAGGGTTACGGGCGCTATCCGCTTGGTATCCTGGACCCCCGCGTTCGCGAGGGAACAGGAAGGTTCGCGGGGGAACAGGTGGGGCCGCGAGCGGACGTTACGCCGCCAACGCCCGATCGCTCACGAACATATTCGTCGCCCGCTCATGCGCGAACGTGCTCGCCGGCCCATGCCCCGGAATGAAGCTCGTATCGCTCCCGAGCGGCCAGAGCTTCTCGACGATCGACTTCACCAGCACCTGATGATTCCCCCAGGCATGTCCGAACGCCCGACCGAACCCTGGAACAACACGTCCCCAACCTGTGCGAACTTCGACGGCGCGTGATGGAAGATCACATGCCCCTCGGTATGCCCCGGCGTCTCGTACACATCGAGCACCAGATCGCCGACCGAGACCGTATCGCCCTCCACCAGCCACCGGTCCGGTTCGAAATTCACGCCGGAAATCCCATATTTCGGCCCATCCTGATCAAGCCGCTGCAACCAGAAACGATCCGCCTCGTGCGGGCCCTCGATCGGCACGCCGAGATCGTTCGACAGCCGCTTCGCGCCGCCGGCATGGTCGATATGCCCATGCGTCAGCAGGATCTTCTCGACCGTGACCCCCGCCTGTTCGACCGCCGCCATGATCCGCGGCAGGTCGCCGCCGGGATCGATCACCGCGGCCTTCATCGTCGTCGTGCACCAGAGGATCGTGCAGTTCTGCTGGATCGGCGTGACCGGCACGATCGCGGCGCGCAGGGGCGGAGTGGCTGGATTTGTCATGGCCCCGAAATAGGATAGCGCATCGGTTGGAGCAATCGCCGCTTGCGGTGTACCCCATCGCCCGTGCAACAGGGAAGGCGATGTGGACTGCGCCCTTCGTTTTGCTCGATGATGCTCGTGAGGGGGCGCTCCGGCGCGATTGTACCGCGACCCCGTCCGGATCGTCCGCGCCGATACGCTCGCCGAGGTGCGCCCGGCGCTCGATGCCCTTCGCGACGCCCGTGCGGAAGGGCTGCACGCCGCCGGATACCTCACCTACGAAGCCGGTGCCGCACTTTCCTCCAAGCCGGTCGACGTCCGCGCCGAAGGGCCGCTGCTCTGGTTCGGCCTGTTCGCCGAGTACCGAACGATAGCGCCCGAAGACGTCGCCGCGCTGCTCCCCGCCCCCGCCGGCGCGTGGACCGGTGCACCCGAGCCCTTGATCGACCGCGAGACCTATGACGCGAGCCTGACACGCGTGCTCGACCTGATCGCGGCGGGCGACATTTATCAGGCGAACCTCACCTTCGCCGCCAGCGTGCCGTTCGTCGGCGACCCGCTCGCGCTCTACGCCCGGCTGCGGCAGCAGGCCAAGGCAGGATATGGCGCGCTGATCGACACGGGCGAGACGCGCTTCCTGTCGCTGTCGCCCGAACTCTTCTTCGCGCTCGACGGCGACACGCTCACCTGCCGCCCGATGAAGGGCACCGCGCAACGAGGCGACACGCCCGAAGCCGATCGCGCACTCGCCGATGCCCTCGCCGCCGACCCCAAGCAACGCGCCGAAAACCTCATGATCGTAGACCTGATGCGCAACGACCTGTCGCGTGTCGCCACCCACGTCGCGGTCCCCGACCTGTTCACCGTCGAGACCTATCCGACCGTCCACCAGATGACCTCGACCGTCACCGCGACGCTCAGAGCCGACTGCGACGCGGTCGACGTGCTGACCGCGCTGTTCCCCTGTGGATCGATCACCGGCGCGCCGAAGCAGCGTGCGATGGAGGTCATCGCCGAGGTCGAGCACGCGCGCACTCGCGGCATCTACACCGGTTCGATCGGCCGGTTCGACGCGAACGGCGACGCGATCTTCAACGTCGCGATCCGGACGCTGGCGGTCCGCGATGACACGGCGACGATGAGCCTCGGCTCGGGGATCGTCGCCGACAGTGCGGCGGATGCGGAATGGGACGAATGCCATGCGAAAGGCGCGTTCGTCACCGCCGGCCAACGCCGCTTCGACCTGATCGAGACGATGGCGTTCGATCCCGACGACGGGCTCCTCCGCCTCGAAGCGCATCTCGCGCGGATGAAGGCGAGCGCCCAGGCCCTTGGGTTCACCTTCGACCGCCACACCGCACGCAACGAACTCCAGGCGGCGACCTTCCGGTTGCGCGGGCCCCGTCGCATCCGTCTGTTGCTCAGCCCCTCGGGCGCGATCGCCATCGAGGCGGCACCGCTCCCACAGTCGCCCGCGCAGGCCACCGTCGCGATCGTGCCGCTGCCCGTGCCCGGCACCGACTTCCGCCTCCGCCACAAGACGTCCGCGCGTGCCTTCTACGACGATGCGCGCAAGGCGGCGGGGACGTTTGAGGTCGTGTTCGAGGATGCCGACGGTTTCCTCACCGAAGGCAGCTTTACGTCATTATTCGTGAGGCGAGGCGCGACCCTCATGACGCCGCCGCTACGGCCCAGTCAGTTTTCGGGCCTGCTTCCCGGCATCCTCCGCGCCGAACTGCTCGAATCGGGTCGCGCGATCGAGGCACCGGTGACCCGGGCCGACCTCGCCAATGGTTTCTTCATCGGAAATGCAGTTCGTGGCCTCATTCCGGCGATCGTTACGGTTGCGAATTCGGCCAAGCGGAGCGTATAGCGCCCGCGAATTCCGCAGGCGTACTGCGGACAACCGCAAAGGTTACACCATGCACGCATCCGCCGCGCTCGGCCGCATCAGCCCCTCGCCGACGCTCGCGATCACGTCGCGCGTTCTCGAACTGAAGCGCGCAGGCGTCGACGTGATCGGCCTGGGTGCCGGCGAACCCGATTTCGACACGCCGGATTTCGTGAAGGAAGCCGCGATCCAGGCGATCCGCGACGGCAAGACCAAATACACCAACGTTGACGGCACGATCGAACTGAAGCAGGCGATCGCCGCCAAGTTCGCGCGCGACAACAATCTCACCTACACCACCGACCAGATCAGCGTGAACGTCGGCGGCAAGCACACTTTGTTCAACGCGATGGTCGCGACGATCGATCCGGGCGACGAGGTCGTCATCCCCGCACCGTACTGGGTCAGCTATCCCGACGTCGTGCAGTTCGCGGGCGGCGTGCCGGTGATCGTCAAGGCGGGTCCCGAGGTCGGCTACAAGCTCGATCCCGCCGCGCTCGATGCGGCGATCACGCCGAAGACCAAATGGGTGATCCTCAACTCGCCGTCGAACCCGACCGGGGCCGGCTACACGATCGACGAGCTGAAGGCGCTCGGCGCGGTGCTCGCGAAGCACCCGCACGTCTGGATCTTCGCCGACGATATGTACGAGCACATCGTCTATGACGGCTTCAAGTTCGCGACGATCGCCGAGGCCTGCCCCGAGCTGTTCGAGCGCACGCTGACCGTCAACGGCTGCTCGAAGGCCTATGCCATGACCGGCTGGCGGATCGGCTATGCGGGCGGCGCAGCGTGGCTGATCAAGGCGATGGCCAAGCTCCAGTCGCAGTCGACCTCGAACCCGTGCTCGATCGCGCAGGCGGCGGCGGTGGCGGCGCTGAACGGCGACCAGTCGTTCCTCGCCGAGCGCAACACCGCGTTCCAGGGCCGTCGCGATCTGGTCGTGGCGATGCTCAACGAGATCGACGGCATGCACTGCCCGACGCCGGAGGGTGCGTTCTACGTGTACCCGTCGTTCGCCGAGCTGATCGGCAAGACGACGCCGAACGGCCGCCTGATCGACACCGACGAGGCGATGGTCGGCTATCTGCTCGACGACGCCAAGGTGGCGGTGGTGCAGGGCGCCGCGTTCGGTCTCTCGCCGGCGTTCAGGATCAGCTATGCGACGTCGGACGCGCTGCTCCGCGAGGCGTGCACGCAGATCCAGACGGCCTGCGCCGCGCTGAAGTAACTACTTGATCCTCCCCCGCCAGGGGGAGGTGGCGCGAAGCGACGGAGGGGCGGTAAGGGTAACCGCTGCCCCGTGTCCTCCCCTCCGTCACCTTCAGTGACACCTCCCCCTTGCGGGGAGGATCGTAAGGTTCGGGCAACATTCGAGACACACGGCGACATCTCCTGGCAATCCTGCTGGGGGATTCCTGCTGCACGATGAACGCATCGGCCACGGCGCGTTAATCGAGAGTTTCTAAAAACGACATTGTGGTTGGCCGGCATCTCTACGACATGCCGGTACGTAGCTGACACCAACCCACCCGGTCGGTGTCGTCACTTGGTTTCATTGGGATCGCATCATGCGCAGTATCGTAAAGTCGAGTTTCTTCTGGCAGTTTAGCGGCGGTTTCGTGCTGGGTGCGATCGGCTTGCTCGCGCTTCAGCCCGCCGAGGCGCGCCAGACCTTCGCCAGCCATTTCGAACACAGCGCGCCCGCCACGCGCTAATCTTACGCGCGTCTTGGCGAATGATCGCGGCAACCCCATGTATATACACATGAAAAAGCCGATCCTCGCCACGCTCGCCGCTGTCGGTATTGCCGGTGCGTTCATGTCCACCGGCACCGCGCAGGGCGCCCGCGCCGTCGTCATCCCCGCCGTCAAGACAGACCTTCCCGCGACACCCGGTATCCAGACCGCGGTGCTTGCTGGCGGTTGCTTCTGGACGATGGAGGCGGTGTTCGAGCATGTGAAGGGCGTGAAGGCCGTGACGACCGGTTATGCCGGCGGGACCAAGGCGACCGCGACCTACGATCAGGTGTCGGCCGAGACGACTCGTCATGCCGAGGCGATCAAGATTGCCTACGACCCGCGCATCGTCAGCTACGGGACGCTGCTCCGCGTGTATTTCTCGATCGCGCATGATCCGACGACCTTGAATCGTCAGGGCCCGGACAGCGGCCCCAGCTATCGCTCGGCGATTTTCCCGCAGTCGCCGGCGCAGGCTCAGGTGGCGCGCGCCTACATCGCGCAACTCGGCGCGACGCGCGCGTTCTCCGGGCCGATCGTGACGAAGCTGGAGACGGGGACGTTCTATCCGGCCGAGGCGTATCATCAGAATTTCTACGACCGGAACCCGACGCATCCGTACATCGTGATGTGGGACAAGCCGAAGGTGGCTGCGTTCAGGGCCGCGTTTCCGACTATCTCTAACTGAGGCACTGCGTTTCGGGCGCAGTACCACCACCCCGGCGGAGGCCGGGGCCCAATTGGGAGCGGCATATAACGAAGGCATGTCCGCCGTTACTTCCACCTTTCCAATTGGGCCCCGGCCTTCGCCGGGGTGGTGACTTATCTACCTGACCAGCGACAAGCTTTAAGCAGCAACCGGAAACCGCAGCATCCGATCCGCCACCGGCACCATCGCCTCCGCACCAATCCCCACCGCCCGAACGATCTCCGGATGGTCCACATCCAGCCCCCGTCAGCGATCCGAACGCCGGCAAAATCACCTTAGTCGCCGTCGTCACGAAACATCGCCGCGCGACCGACTTCCCCGCACGCGCAGCCGCAGCTTCGGGTGGAAATGCCCAGACAGTTCCGACCGCGTCTCCGCCCGGTCCGCCTCATGCCGCAGCACCAGCCCGTCGACGACCACCTCGTCCACGACATCTCCGCCACACCGATCGAGGATCGCCGGATCGTGATTGCCCGTGATCCACGTCCAGCGCGTGGTATCGGTCATCGCCCGCAGCATGTCCTGCGCCCGCTGCGGCAACCGAGCACACCCGTCGCTGTCATGGAAGCTATCGCCCAGGCACCAGACTTCGCGCGCACCCGTCGCCGTGACCAGCGCAGTGAGATCGGCCAAGGTCGCGATCGAATCATAAGGCGGCAACATCTGCCCCCGACCCGCGAACCAGCTCGCCTTCTCGAAATGCAGGTCGGCGACCAGCAGCGCGTGCCGCTCCGGCCAGAACAGGGCGCCTTGTGGCAACGCCAGAAGCGCATGTCCGCCGAACGAAAAGGGAACCATCCGCTCGCCATGCAGCCCCCGCCGCGGCGAATCAAGCCGGCATCCGCCACGACGGGCAGGACTTGCGCATGTCCGCAATCGGCGTAAAGCGCGCCGTCCCTTCATGAGGAGCGCTTTTCGCGCCATGTCGTCCGAAGCCGGAACACCGCAAACTGCCGCAGTCCATCAACCGCCCGCCGGCGGCGTGGCGGCGCAGGTCTGTGCGCCCGCCGATATGTCGGCGGCGCATCTGCATCCGCATCCGGCGCTGGCCGCGCTGACGGTCGGCGCGATCGGCGTGGTGTTCGGCGATATCGGTACCAGTCCGCTCTACGCATTCCGCGAGGCGCTCGGCCAGTCGTCCGCGGGCGGCATCGATCCGAGCGAGATCCTCGGCGTACTCAGCCTCGCGCTCTGGTCGCTGTTCCTCGTCGTCACCGTCAAATACGTCATCTTCCTGATGCGCGCCGACAACCAGGGCGAGGGCGGCGTCCTGGCGCTGGCCGCGCTCGCCCGTCGCGCGCTCGGCATGCGGTCGAAGGTGGCGATCGTGCTCGGCGCGGCAGGCGCGTCGCTGTTCTACGGCGATGCGATCATCACGCCTGCGTTGTCGGTGCTGTCGGCGATGGAGGGGCTGCGGACGATCCCGAGCGCGGCGCACATTTTCAACGAAGGCGTCGTCCGCATGCTGACGATCGGCATCCTGATCGCTCTGTTCATGATCCAGGCGCGCGGGACGGCGCAGGTGTCGAAGCTGTTCGGCCCGGTCTGCATCGTCTGGTTCGTGGCGATCGGTGCGCTCGGCATCTGGCATATCGCCGACGAACCCTCGATCGTCCGCGTGTTCCTGCCGACCTATGGCGTCTCGTTCCTCGCGACGCACGGCGTCACCGGTCTGTTCGTGCTCGGCGCGGTGTTCCTGACCGTCACCGGGGCGGAGGCACTGACCGCCGACATGGGCCATTTCGGCAAGCTGCCGATCCGGATCGGCTGGTTCTTCCTCGTCTTCCCGGCGCTCGCGCTCAACTATCTGGGGCAGGGCGCGTTCGCGCTCGCCAGCCTTGAGGACGCGGCGGCGCGCGGCATTCCGTTCGTCAACCAGGACTGGTTCTTCCTGATGGCGCCCGAATCGTTGCGCCCGGCGCTGATCATTCTCGCCGGTTTTGCGACGGTGATCGCCAGCCAGGCGGTGATCACCGGCGCGTTCTCGCTGACGCAACAGGCGATCCAGCTCGGCCTGCTCCCGCGGCTGCGCATCCGCCAGACCTCGGCGGTGTTCGCGGGCCAGATCTACCTGCCGGCGATCAACTGGCTGTTGCTGATCGGCGTGCTGGTGCTGGTGATCCAGTTCAAGACGTCGTCGGCGATGGCGGCGGCGTACGGCATCGCGGTGACCGGCACGATGGTCGTCACGACCTTGCTCGCCTATATCGTCGTCCGCCATCGCTGGAACTGGTCGCGCCCGCTCGCGCTCGCGGCGATCCTGCCGTTCCTGACGCTCGACCTGATCTTCTTCGGCGCGAATATCCTGCGCGTGATCGAGGGCGGCTGGGTGCCACTGGTCATCGCCGCGTCGATCGGGCTGATCATCTTCACCTGGGTGCGCGGCAAGAAGATCGTCAGCGCGTTCGAGAAGCGCCAGAGCATCCCTCTCAGCGATCTCGCCGCCGCGCTGGAAAAGCGCCCGCCGGAGCGTGTGTCGGGCACTGCGGTGTTCCTCACCGCCAACCCCCACGCGACGCCCGGCGCGCTGCTGCACAATCTCAAGCACAACAAGGTGCTCCACGAGCGCAACCTGATCTGTAGCATCCGCACTGCGGACCGGCCGTTCGTGGAGGAATCGGCGCGCGCTAAGGTAGAGCGGGTGGACGAGAATTTCTCGATCGTCGTGCTGACTTACGGGTTCATGGAGTCGCCCGATGTGCCGCGCGATCTGGGCGTTGGGAACAAGACCGAGCAGCTTGGGCTGGACCCTATGCGGACGTCGTTCTTTATCGGGCGGAATACGTTGAAGCCGGATGCGGAGAAGGGGATGCCGCCTTGGCAGGACCGGATCTTCATGTTCCTCCAACGCAACGCAAGCGACCCGACGGACTTTCTGAAGATCCCGCCGGGCAAGGTGTTGGAGCTAGGCGAACAGGTCACCGTCTAAACCCCCTCGCCCCCTCGGGGAGAGGGAAGGGGCCCGCGGCGCTTGCCGTGGGAAGGGAGAGGGGCGTGGGGATGCGCCGTCCCGAGCCTCACGCCCCTCTCCCTTCCGTCGCCTGCGGCTCCTCCTTCCCTCTCCCCGGAGGGGAGAGGGACACGAACCATCACCCCGCGAATGCCTTCACGAGGTCGAACAGATAATCGCGGCCGTCGTACAACGACGCCACCCGGATCCGCTCGTTGAGGCCGTGAATCCCCCATGTCCTTGTCGATGAACACGCCGGGTACGCCGTAGACCGGGATCCCGATCGCCTCGAAGAAGATGCCGTCCGTCGCACCGGTCGACATCATCGGCAGGATTGGGATGCCGGGGAAGTGCTTGGCGGCCACCTTGGTCACCGGCCCCATGATCTTCGGATCGAGCGTCGGCGGGATCGCGGTGGGCCGCACCGGCTGGTTCGCCGTCACCGTCACCTTCGCCCCCGCCAGTTCCTTCAGCTTGGCGAGCGTGCCCTCTACCGTCTCGCCCGGAAAGATCCGGCAGTTGATGTTCGCCGTCGCGCGCTGCGGCAACGCGTTCTCGGCATGACCCGCGTTCAGCAACGTCGCCACGCACGTCGTCCGCAAGGTCGAGTGCATCGCCTTGTCACGGCTGACGATCGCATCCGCCGCCTTGTCCTCGGGATTGGCGAGCAACCGCGTGATCGCGCTGCCCATCTCGCCCGGCATCGCCTTCGCGCTCGCCGCGAAGAACGCCTTGGTCGTGTCGGTGAACTTCACCGGAAACTCATACCCCTGCACCGCCTTCACCGCGTCGGCGAGCTCGTAGATCGCGTTCTCCGGCGTGGGCTGCGAGCTGTGCCCGCCGGGATTGGTGGCGAGAAACGTGTAGTTCTGCGCCGCCTTCTCGCCGACCTGGATCGCCAGCAACTGACGCTTGCCATTGTCGTCGAGCCGCCCGCCGCCACCCTCGTTCAGCGCGAACTCCGCCGCGATCAGATCCGGCTTCGACTTCGCCAGATACTGCGCGCCGTTCCACGCAAAGGTCGTCTCCTCGCCGCAGGTCAGCGCGAGCTTGATCGTCCGCTTCGGCGTGTACCCGCCGGTCTTGAAGCGGATCATCGCATCGGACCAGATCGCCGCCTGCGCCTTGTCGTCGACGGTGCCGCGCGCGTAATAATAGCCGCCTTCCTCGATCAGCTTGAACGGATCGCGCACCCAATCCTCACGCTTGGCCTCGACGACGTCGAGATGCGCAAGCAGCAGCATCGGCTTGAGCGCCGCGTCCGACCCCTTCAGCACCGCGACCAGCCCGCCGTCCTTGGGATGCTCCGGCACCGAGAAATAGGTGATGTCCGCGTCCGCATAGCCCGCCGTCTTCAGCCGCGCGCCGATCTGCGCCGCCGCCTGCGTGCAACTGCCCGCGGACAGCGTCGTGTTGGTCTCGACCAGTTCCTTGTAGAGGCCGAGGAACGCCTTCTGGTCGGGTCGCGACTGCGCCTGTGCCGAGACGGGCGCGGCAAGAACCGCCGCCGTAAGTAGCCAACCAGTCGCGCGCATCGTCGTCCCCTTTTTCGTTTCGATCGGGAGAGTTGCAGCCAACGCGCGCCGACGCAACCTCGACGCCGCGGCTATCAGCGCCGCTCTCAACGCCGCCGTGTTCCGCGGGGCAAGGCGAGCCGCACCTCGCGGTTGGCGAAGTCGATGTCGACGCGGCGGAACAGTTGCAGCACGTCCATCCCGAGCAGCATCGCAGGACGTTCAGACAAGCCGAACTGGCGGAACGGTGGCGCGTCTACCGCGGTGAATGCAACGGGCAGGTCGCCGAGCGTCAGGTTGCCGATCGAGACCCGGTCGATCGTGGTGTAGTCGGCGACCACGGTTTCGCCGGTGACTCCGGTCAGCGATACCGGTTGCGAGCGCGCCGCGCTGCCGAGCTTGCGCGTGACCCGTCGGCGGAGCGCGCCATTGGCCATGCTGACCGATGTGCCGGTGTCGAGGATCACGCGGATGCGGATGCCGTTGCAATAGGCGTCGGTGACGACGAGCTGCCCGAACAGGCTCCGCGCTCTGATCACGATCTCGTCGGGGCCTGTGCGTTCGCGGTGCTGTCGTCTGCGTGAGGGGATGACGGTCATCGTCTTGGCGTCGAAGTCGATCGTCACCGCGTGATCCTGCAACGTGTCGATCCCGAGCAGTCCGCGCGCGCCGAGGTTGATCGCGCTGATCGCGGGCGCCTCGATCGGCGCGCTACCGATCACGCTGACCTTCAGCGAGGGAATGACGACGGTGCCGATGCTGTCCGACCCAGTCATGCCGGTGACGCGCACGGTCCGGCCGGGAGCGAGCCCGAGCGTGGCGGCAAGTTCGCGCGAGATGACGGTACGCTGCGCGCCGGTGTCGACGACGAAGGGGAAGGGGCCGGCGCCGGCGATCGTTACCGGGACGGTCATGCGGGTTTCGTCCTCGGCGAACAGGAGCGTGGCAGGGTCGGGCTCTGCTGCGGATGCTGCACTTGGAGAGGGTGCAGCATATTGTTGCGGCGGGACGGCGTCCTGGGCGCTGGCCTGGGCGGAAACGACTAGCAATAGAGGGGCTAGCCACCTGTGCATGCTGCAAATGCTGCGCTCATTCCAGACTGCGCGCAACTACCGTTGTCCGCGGCAGACGGCCCCGAATGTTATGGCGGTTATCATACGTTTGTTTCCCCGCGAAGGCGGGGATCCAGACTGGGCTCGCGCCCTCGCGGGAGAACAGGGCCGCGGCGGTTATCACGAGCTTGCAACTGTTAGTTTGGTGTTACCGGGCATGAGCTGAGCCATTCCGAAATCCTCCCCCGCAAGGGGAGGTGGCGCCGTAGGCGACGGAGGGGGAGGACCACGCAACAGGGGTTTGCCCTTACCTCCCCCCGTCTGGCAAGCGCCAGCCACCTCCCCCTGGCGGGGGAGGATCGAACCCGACTCAGTCCGGCCGCATCGCGTCGGCGATCATCGCCTCCGCCTCAATCAGCAACGCATCGTCCGAACTGTTCGTCGCCACTTTCTCCCGGCCGATCAGCGTCAGCACCGGCACCGCGAGCGGCGTGACCCGCTCCAGATCGACATGCACCATCGTCGCCGCCGCGCGGTCGAGCAGCGACGCCAGCCGCCCCACATCCGTCATCCGCGCCCGCGCATCCGCCCAGGCTGCCTCCAGCAACAGATGCGTGGGCTCGTACTTTCGCAGCACGTCGTAGATCAGGTCGGTCGAGAACGTCACCTGCTTGCCGGTCTTTCGTTTACCCGGATGCTGGCGCTCGACCAGCCCGCCGATCACCGCCACCTCACGGAACGCGCGCTTCAACAGGTGCGATTGCTGCACCCACTCCACGAACTCGTGTTCGAGGATATCGGCCGAGAACAGCGACGCTGGGTCGGTAATCTTCTCCAGCCCGTACACCGCCAGCGCATAGTCATTGGCGACGAACCCGAGCGGTTTCAGCCCCTGCGTCTCCATCCGCCGCGTGATCAGCATGCCGAGCGACTGGTGCGCGTTCCACCCTTCGAAGCTGTACGCGACCATGTAATGCCGCCCCTCGCGCGGGAACGTCTCGACCAGCAATTGCCCCGGCTCGGGCATCACCGATCGATACGCCTGCATCTCCAGCCATTCGCGCACGTCGTCGGGGAAGCGCGCCCAGTCGCCCGGCTGCGCGAGGAACCCGCGGACGCGGTCGGCGAGGTTGGTCGACAGCGGCATCCGGCTGCCGCCATAGGTCGGGATCCGCGCGGGCTTCGATGTGGCGCGCACGACCAGATCCTCGAGGTCGATCTTCATCATCTCCAGGCTCAATCCGGCGAAGAAGAACGTATCACCGTGGCTCAGCTGCGCCGCGAACGCCTCCTCGACGCGGCCCAGCACGCGGCCATTGCCGAACCGCACGTTGAGCATCGTCGCCTCGACGATGATGCCTGCGTTCAGCCGGTGCTGGCCGATGAATTTGGGATGGCTGACCCGCCACGTCCCGTCCGCGTCCTTGGTCAGCCGCTTGAAGCGGTCATACGCCTTCAGCGAATACCCCCGTCACTGATGAAGTGCAGCACACGCTCGAACGTCTCGGTCGGCAGCGCGGAATAGGGCAGCGCCGAGCGGATCTCGTCGAGCAGATCCGCTTCGCGGAACGGCGCCGCGCACGCGCACGCCATCACATGCTGCGCCAGCACGTCGAGTGCACCGACGCGGAAGATATCCGCATCGAGTTCGCCCGCCTCGACCGCGTCGAGCGCCGCGCGTGCCTCGAGATATTCGAACCGGTTGCCCGGCACGACGATCGCCTCTGACGATTCGTCGAGACGGTGGTTGGCGCGCCCGATCCGCTGCAACAGCCGCGACGAGCCCTTCGGCGCGCCCATCTGGATCACGCAATCGACATTGCCCCAGTCGACGCCCAGATCGAGGCTCGACGTCGCGACCAGCGCGCGGAGTTTTCCCTCGGCCATCGCGTTCTCGACCTTCCGCCGCGCCTCTTTGGCGAGGCTGCCGTGATGCACGCCGATCGGCAGATTGCCCGAGTTCACCTTCCACAGATCCTGGAAGATCAGCTCGGCGAGGCTGCGCGTGTTGCAGAACACGATCGAGGTCTCGTGCGCTTCGATCTCCGCCATCACCTGCGCGGCGGCATAGCGGCCCGAATGTCCCGACCACGGCACGCGACCCTCGGGCAGCAAAATCGCGATGTTGGGATCGGCGCCGGGTTCGCCGCGGACCATCGCGACCTGGTCGATGTCGCCATCGGGGGCGAGCCATGCGCGATAGCCGTCCGCATCCGCGACCGTCGCCGACAGTGCGACGCGGCGCATCCCCGGCGAAATCGTCTGCAACCGGGCCATGCACAGCGACAACAGGTCGCCGCGCTTGCCGGTCGCGAACGCGTGGACCTCGTCGACGACGATCGTGCGAAGGTTTTCGAACATCGTGATGCTGTCCGGATAGCTCAGCAGCAGCGACAGCGATTCGGGCGTCGTCAGCAGGATCTGCGGCGGCTTGATCCTTTGCCGTGCCTTGCGGTCGGAGGGCGTATCGCCGGTGCGCGTTTCGACCCGGATATCGACGCCCATCTCGTCGATCGGCGTCAGCAGATTACGCTGCACGTCGACCGCGAGCGCCTTCAGCGGCGAGACGTAGAGCGTGTGGAGCCCAGTCGTCGGCGCCTCGATCAGTTCGGCGAGCGTCGGCAAAAACCCGGCGAGCGTCTTTCCCGCGCCGGTCGCCGCCACCAGCAGCGCATGATGCCCCGCGCGCCCTTCCGCCAGCATCTCGCGCTGATGCCGCCGCGGCCGCCAATCGCGCGACGCGAACCAGTTTTCCAAGGGAAGGGGAAGGTCGCTCACGGCCTGTTCACGCATCGTCGTCATATGGGGGCATCGCGCCGCACCGCTATGGACCGCGTGCGGAACGACCGCCACTTTGGCTAAAGCTCTGTTGTGAAAGACGATCGGTGTCGCTTTTTCGTTATCTCCTGCCGCTACCGTTGCTCGCACTCCTGCCGTTCGCCAATGCCACTGCCGCCGACAAGTCGTTCGTCGGCGGCGGCGGAATGGTCCGCCTCTCGCATCCGTCCAGCCTTATGCCGACGCGCAACTTCGCCGGTCGCGCGCTGCTGAACAGCGGCTGGCGCCAGATGTGGGATGGGACGCCGGTTGGCCGCGGCGTCGGCATCGTCCGCTTCTGGCAGGTCGCCAAACCAACCGACGGCCAGGGGCAGGTGACCGAGATGATCCAGGTCGGCTTCAGCCGGAGCGCGGGCGTGGTCGCCAAATGCGGTACCGAGGGGCTGGTTGCCGGCCATGCCAGGCGCCTCCCCAACCGGATGCTCGGCGGCCACCGCTGGACGGTCTACACCAACGGTGACGCAGGCATGAGCCAGCAGGTCAACGCGACCAACTTCCGCAGCGTCATCAACGGTGCTTGCTATGCGATCGACCGGATCACCTATGCGGTCAAGGCGGCCGCACCAGCCGGCCGGCTTGCGCCGCCCCAGGCGGTGGCTGCGGCGCGGATGGATCAGATTCTAGCGACGATCAAGGTCGGCGGGCGGCGCTGATCGATCCTCCCCGCAAGGGGGAGGTGGCTGGCTCTTGCCAGACGGAGGGGAGGAAAGGGCAACCGCCGTTCCGTATCCTCCCCCTCAGCACCTTCGGCGCCCCCCCTGGCGGGGAGGATCGATCGGTCGCCGCCAACGCGAGCCGCGACGTCGACTCCGGCTCGTCCTGAACAGGGGAATGACAGACCCCACCAATACTCCGTCACCCCGGACCCGTTCCGGGGCCCACCGTTCCGCGACCTCACTGCTCTCGATCGTGCGGAGGCGTGGATGCCGGAACCAGTCCGGCATGACGGGGACCATGGGTCACGGCACACGCGCACGCCGCCAACGGCACCACACCCCCGCGTCACGCGTTACCTCCCGCATGGCAAAACTCGGCGACTGGCTCGAACCGCATCCGCACGGCATCCTCGTCAAGCCGATCGACGCCTGGATCGATCCCTCGATCCCCAGTGCGAAGGCACTCGTCACGCACGGCCACGCCGACCATGCGCGCGGCGGCCACGATGCCGTTTGGGCGACCCCCGAGACCCTAGCAATCATGGACGCGCGCTACGGCCCGCAAGCCGGCAACCCGGTCGCTTACGGCGAGACGATCAAGATGGGTGAGGTCGACATCGGCTTCGTCCCCGCAGGCCACGTCCTCGGCTCCGCGCAGATCGTCCTCGATTATCGCGGCGAGCGGATCGTCGTGTCGGGCGATTACAAACGCCGCGCGGACCCGACCTGCACGCCATTCGAGCCCGTCAGATGCGACGTCTTCATCACCGAGGCGACCTTCGGCCTGCCGGTCTTCCGCCACCCCGATACCGGCGACGAGATCGACAAGCTGATCGCCGCGCTGCACGCGAACCCCGATCGCTGCGTCGTCGTCGGTGCCTATGCGCTCGGCAAGGCACAGCGCGTGATCGCCGAACTGCGCGAGCGCGGGCACACCGCCCCGATCTACATCCACGGCGCGCTGCAAAAGCTCTGCGACCTGTATGCCGAGCACGGCGTGAGGCTCGGCGAACTCCTGCCGGTGGCGGATGCGAAGAAGGCGGACATGGCGGGGCATGTCGTGATGTGCCCGCCCGGCGCGCTCAACGATCGCTGGTCGCGGCGGCTGCCCGATCCGATCACCGCGATGGCGAGCGGCTGGATGCGCGTCCGCGGTCGCGCGCGCCAGAAGAACGTCGAGCTCCCGCTGATCCTCAGCGATCACGCCGACTGGGACGAACTCACCACCACGCTGACCGAGATCGCCCCGCAGGAAGTATGGGTCACGCACGGCCGCGAGGATGCGCTGGTCCATTGGTGCATGACCCGCCAGATCAAGGCGCGCGCACTGGCGCTTGTCGGGTTCGAGGACGAGGACGACTGAGGCCGCCGTCCCGTCAAATCGGGCGTAGTTCTCCCGAGAACGGCGGCGGCGTCGCCTTGCGCCACGGCAGTGCGCGGCCCTCCACCAGCGAGCGCCATGCCCATTCGACCGGGGCGATGTCGAATTTCCGCACATAGGCGTTGGCGAGCAGCAACAGCCCGATGTTCACGGCCAGCGCGGTCGCCATGAGTCCGGCCCAGCCGAGCGTGCCGTACAAGGCGAGGCCAAGGGCGGGAACAGGATCCACAAGCAGACGATCGTCTGGAGGATGTAGATCGACAGCGCGGTGCGCCCGGCCGCGATGAATGGCCGTAACAGCGTGGCGCCGAACCCGGTGCCGAGCAGCAGGCATACCGCGCCGATATGGCCGAGCGTCATCGCCTCGCGCGCGACCTCGGCGGTGGCCCAGATCGTTTTCGGCGCGCCGTCGAACCGCGTCTGTTCGATCGCGCCGACGACCCGCAGCGGGATGCCGACCGCATAGGCGATTAGCGTCATGCGCAGGTAGAAGCCGCGCGATCGTGCGCCTTGCAGGATGCCGAGCCTGTAGAGCGCGGCACCGATCAGCATGACGCTGACGGCTTCCCAGAAGACGATCAGCTCGAACCCCGCGACTGGAGCGTGACCGTGACGCTCCACTGCATCGCCGCCCATGTCGCGAAGCTGCCGGTACGCGCCTTGTCCTCCGCGACGACCTTCGCGCGGCTTTCGGCCTTGCTCTTCGCGCGCTTGGCGTCGCCGGTCGCGACCTTGGCGAGCAGCTTCCGATCGTCAGCGGTGACGGGTCGACCGGCAGCGCGTGCGGCGGTGATCGCGGCGACCTGCGAGCGCTGTTGCAGCGTCTGATAATAGCCGAAATAGCCTGCGCCGCCGAGTTGCGCGACGGCGGCGATTAGCCCAATCGTGATCAGCCAGCGCGGGCGCATCCGCCTGAACAGGAACGCGGCCAACGCGGCGATCGCATAGCTGTGAAGGATGTCGCCGGGCCACAACAGGATGAAGAGGTGGACGATGCCGAACCCGAGCAGAAGCACGTTGCGCAGGTAATAGCGCTTCATCACGACGCGCTTGCCGACGCTCAGCGCGGCGCGATCGGTCAGGATCACCATCCCCGCGCCGAACAGCAGTTCGAGCATGCAGCGCGCGGTGCCGTTGGCGATCACTTCGCGGAGCCACCACGCGACCTGATCGGCCTGGCTCCAGCCGAGATGCCGAAAGTCGCCGAACGACGCCCAGAGCGAACCGCCCATGTCATTGATATTCATGAACAAGATGCCGAGGATCGCGATCCCGCGGAGGATGTCGAGGACTGCGATACGCGGTGCGCCGTCGGGCTCGGTCGCCTGAAGTATCGTCGGTTCGACTGCCGTGGCGGCTAAGTCACGTGTGGCTTGGTCGTGCATCGTTCTGGGCCCCCCGAGATGACAGGCCCGACGCTAGGCCCATCGCGACGAAAGGCA
The DNA here is from genome assembly GCF_979253035.1 of Sphingomonas sp. AC411. Taxonomy (NCBI): domain Bacteria; kingdom Pseudomonadati; phylum Pseudomonadota; class Alphaproteobacteria; order Sphingomonadales; family Sphingomonadaceae; genus Sphingomonas; species Sphingomonas sp. AC411. The sequence continues at coordinate 3,341,244 of NZ_CEEDAQ010000001.1, forward strand.
AGCTTAGCCGGCGCCCTCTAGTGTACGGGCCCGCCGGCGTTGTACCGAACTTCCGATCCCCAACGCTTCGCGGTACTTTGCGACGGTTCGGCGTGCGATGTCGAAGCCTTTGGCGTTCAGCAACTCGACCAGCGTGTCGTCCGACAGGATCTTCGCGCCTTCCGTATCGATCAGCGCGCGGATCGCGGACTTCACCGCCTGCGCCGACACCGCCTCGCCGCCGTCCGCGGACTGGATCGCGCTCGTGAAGAAGTATTTCAGCTCGTAGAGCCCGCGCGCGCACGAGACGTATTTGTTGCTCGTCACGCGGCTGACGGTCGATTCGTGCATCTCGATCGCGTCCGCCACCTGGCGCAGCGTCAGCGGCCGCAAGTGCGCGACGCCCTTCAGGAAGAACGCTTCCTGCTGTTTCACGATCTCGGTCGCGACCTTGATGATCGTCCGCTGGCGCTGGTCGAGCGCCTTCACCAGCCAGTTGGCGCTGGCGAGGCAATCGCTCAGCCACGCCTTCGACGCCTTGTCCTGCTGCCCGCCCGACAACTCGGTGTAATAACTCCGGTTGACCAGAACGCGTGGCAAAGTCGACGCGTTGATCTCGATCGCCCAGCCTGCCGGCGTACGCGCCACGAACAGATCGGGCGTCACCGACTGCGCGGGCTCGCCGCCATAGCGACAGCCGGGCTTCGGATCATAGCCGCGCAGTTCGCGGATCATGTCGGCCATGTCCTCGTCGTCGACGTCGCAAATCCGCTTCAATCGGGTCAGCTCGCCACGCGCGAGCAGGTCGAGATTGGCGATCAACAACGCCATGCAGGGGTCGTAGCGATCCGCCTCCTTCGCCTGCAACGTCAGGCATTCGGCAAGATCGCGTGCGCCGACGCCGGTCGGGTCGAAGGTCTGGATCGTTGCCAGCACGGCCTCGACGCGGACCAGCGGCACGCCGAGCCTGTTGGCGATGTCGAGCAGCGACACGGTGAGATAGCCCGCCTCGTCGATCTGGTCGATCAGGTGCTCGGCGATGAACGCGTCCTCGCGGGGGATCGCGGGACCGGCCTGCGCGAGCAGGTGGTCCGCGAGGCTGAGGCTGGTATCGGCGAACGCGTCGAGATCGGGGCCATCCTCGCCGCCGACACCCCCGCGCTCGCGCCGGTCATCGATAGCGCGCCGTCCATCCCGCTGCCGCCGTCGGCGACGCTGTCCTGCTGGTGGCTTTCAGTGGCATAGTCGACGTCGAGCGTCGGTTCGTCGCCGGCGCCGGCGCCGGTGCCCGCGACGAGTTCGTCGGCGGGGACACGTTCGTCGCGGACTTCGGGGCGGGTTCGCGGTCGGGGGCGTCGTTATCTTCGGCTGCACTCGCTTCGAGGAGCGGATTGCGCTCGACTTCCTCGGCGATGAACCCCTCGATCTCGAGGTTCGACAGCGCCAGCAGCTTGATCGCCTGCTGGAGCTGCGGGGTCATCACCAGCGATTGCGACTGGCGGATGTCCAGGCGAGGGGCGAGGCTCATGACGCTAAGGTGAGTTCTAATCCTCCCCGCAAGGGGGGTGGCAGGCATAGCCTGACGGAGGGGAGGTAAGAGCCAACTGGTGCTTCATGTCCTCCCCCTCCGACGCCTTTGGCGCCACCTCCCCTGACGGGGAGGATCGTAAGCAATGAATTAAAGCGAGAAGCCTTCGCCGAGGTACAGTCGTCGCACGTTGGCGTCGGCGACCAGTTCCGCCGGCGAGCCGGAGAACAGCACGCGGCCGTCATAGATGATGTAGGCGCGGTCGACGATCTCCAGCGTCTCGCGGACATTGTGGTCGGTGATCAGCACGCCGATGTCGCGACGCTTGAGGTCCTTTACCAGATCGCGGATGTCGGCGATCGAAATGGGGTCGATGCCCGCGAACGGCTCGTCGAGCAGCATGATCGACGGATCCGCCGCGAGTGCGCGGGCGATCTCGGCACGGCGACGCTCGCCGCCGGACAGCGCCATCGCCGGCGCTGCGCGGAGCCGGGTGAGGCCGAATTCCTCGAGTAGCGTGTCGAGTTTCCGCTGGCGTGCCGCCTTGTCCGGCTCGGACAGTTCGAGCACGGTCAGGATGTTCTTCTCGATCGTCAGCCCGCGGAAGATCGACGTTTCCTGCGGCAGGTAGCCGAGGCCGAGGATCGCGCGCCGGTACATCGGCAGCTTCGTGATGTCCTCGCCGTCGAGCATGATGCGGCCCGAGTCAGGCTTCACGAGACCCATCACCGAATAGAAGCAGGTCGTCTTGCCAGCGCCGTTGGGCCCGAGCAGGCCGACCACTTCGCCGCGCCCGACCGAGACCGACACGTCGGTCAGCACGACGCGCTTGTCGTAGGATTTCGCGATCGAGACGACCTGGAGCCCGTTGCTCACCGGCGGCTCGGAAATCGGCTCTACGTCCTCGATCGGGGGCAGCGTGGTGGCGTCCATGGGATCAGGCCCTCGCAAAGTCAGTCGCCGAATGCTCGGCGTGATGGTGTCGCCGAACCTCGGGGGTTTGGCAGGAAACATGCATGAGCGCGCCGCCGGAGGGAAGCCCTTGCGGTACGCTCGCGCGTCAGTTGCGCTTGGGGACCGAGAAGGTGCCGGTCACGCGGCCACCGGTCTGCGTGACCGTGCCACCGCTCGCGGCCGATCCTGCGGCGCTGCCCCCGGCGACCGACGATCCGTCGATCACCGAACGTCCGGTGTCGAGGTTCATCGTCAGGCGCCCGCCGTTCACGGTGTTGCCCGCCTGCGTCAGCGTGACCGCGCCGAGCATCGTGATGACGCGGCGGTTGAGGTCGTAGATCGCATACTGGCTGCGCGCCGTCTGGTCGGGACGCTTGACGATCACGCCGCCCGACGCGTCGAGCCGCGAGACCTGCGGGTTTCCGCCGATCACCTGGCCGGTATAGGCGACCGTCATTCGCGCCGAATTGAGCGTCATCTCGGCCTGCTTGACCGCGACGTTGCCCGACAGGATGGCGCGGTTCGCCTTGTCCTGAAGCTCGATATGATCCGCGCCGAAATCGATCGGGGCGTTGGAATTGTGCGACTGCTGCGCGACCGCGGTCGTGGAGAGCAGGACGGCGGTTATCCCGATGAGGATCCGACCGGCGAAGATAGGGGAAGCGCGCATGGCGGCTATTTCGGCCCTCTGGGGATGATCCGCAAGCGGGCATTACCGTCAAGCGTAACAGTGCGCTCCTCCAGGTTGGCGCGCAGCTTGTTGGCGCTGAAGGTCCCCTGCTGGACGGTGCCGGTCGCAGCACCACCGCTTTCGAGCGTGCGTGCCTTCATGTCGATCGTCGCGTTGGTGGTCTTCAGGTCGTAGCCGCCCGCCGCGGTGGCGTTGAGCGGACCGAACAGCTGCACCTTCTCGGTGTCCATGTCGTAGCGGCCGGTGTTCGCCTTGATGTTGGCGGGGCCGTCGGTCAGCTGGATCTGTGCCGCGAGCTGGTTGAGCTGGACGATCGGCTCGGCCGAGCTCTTCTGGATCGCGGACTTCGCGTCGAGGGTGAAGGACTGGCCCTTGCTGTCCTCGCCCCGATAACGTGCCGCCTGGATCTTCATGCGTTCCTGCGCGACGTCGACCTTGTTCTTGTCGAGCAGGAACGACACGTCGCCGCCCGCGGTCAGCGGCGCCATCACCAGGAATGCCGCCAGCACGCCGATCGCGGTCGGCAACGCGACGCGGGCGATCGCCACGAAGCGATCGTGACTGCCACCGGGCGCGGCCCAATCCTGCCGTGCGGTGCGCGCACGGCGAGCAGTCGGGGAGGGCGCCGGTATCTGGGTCATGCGTGGGCGAAGATATCGATCTCGGGCCAGCCGGCAAGATCGAGCGCGGCGCGAGTCGGCAGGAAGTCGAAGCACGCCTGCGCGAGTTCCATCCGGCCCTCGCGAATCAGGCGCTTGTCGAGTTCGGAGCGCAAGCGGTGGAGAAAGCGCACGTCGGACGCCGCGTAATCCTTCTGCGCGTCGGACAGCTCGGGGCTGCCCCAGTCGGACGATTGCTGCTGCTTCGAGATATCCTGGCCGAGCAGTTCGCGGACCAGCTCCTTCAGGCCGTGGCGATCGGTGTAGGTCCGCACGAGACGCGACGCGATCTTGGTGCAATAGACCGGCGCCGCGACGACGCCGAGGTAATGCTGGACCGCGGCGATATCGAATCGGCCGAAATGATAGAGTTTCACGCGTGCCGGGTCGGCCAGCAGCGCCTTCAAATTGGGCGCGTCGTAGCCCGCGCCCGCGGCGAAGCGGACGAGATGCTCGTCCGGGCCGCCATCGGACAACTGGACCAGGCACAGTCGGTCGCGCGGGGTGATGAGCCCCATCGTCTCGGTATCGACGGCGATCGCGGCGCCGGCCGCGAACAGATCGGCGGGAATGTCGCCTTCGTGGAGATGAACTGTCATGACGGTGGCCGTAGCGGTCCGCGGCGCAACGCTCAATGGCCCTATATTGGGCTGCGGCGTCGAATCGGGCGATAAGATGGCTTGCGTGGCGCCCTTGCGACGAGTCGTGGCTCGCGAGCGACACTTGCGTCAGTATCGATCCAAATCAGGCGTCTTCGGATCAGAATCTATTCGCGACGGCTTGTATTTTGCGCTAAGGGTCCCCTCAAGGCGCAAAAGGTTTCGCGCTGGAAAACCTGCGTTCGTCGTCCGGCACAAGGGTTTTGAGAAATTTGCGGGCGAACCGGGAAGACGAACAGAGCTTATGGGTTTCGATAAAGGTGGCCGCGGGAACCGTGGCGGGCGTGGCCGCGATAAGCGCGACAGCTTCGGCGGCGGCGACAACGAGTTCGGCGGCGGCAGCAGCTTTGGTGGCGGCGGCGACCGGTTCGGCGGCAGCAGCTACGGCGGCGGCGGTGGCTCGAGCTACGGTGGCGGTGGTGGCAGCAGCTACGGCGGCGGCAGCAGCTTCGGTGGCGGCGGCGGTGGCGGCGGTGGTTACCGCGGCGGCGGCGGTGGCGGCGGCTTCTCGGGCGGTGGCGGCGGCGGCGGCGGTCGCGGCATGCCTCCCCAGGTCGTCGGCGAAGGCACCGGCGTCGTAAAGTTCTTCAACGCACAGAAGGGCTTCGGCTTCGTCGTTCGTGATGACGGCGGCGAGGACGTGTTCGTCCACATCAGCGCAGTCGAGCAGGCCGGCATGGTCGCGCTCGCAGAGGGTCAGCCGCTCGGCTTCACGCTCGTCGACCGCGGTGGCCGTATCTCGGCGACCGACCTCAAGATCGACGGCGAGCCGATGGCCGTCACCGATCGCGGCCCGCCGCGTGACCGTGACGCCGGCCCGGGCGCGCCCCGTGGTGGCGACCGTGACGGTGGTGCAGGTGGCGCACAGCGTCAGCTCACCGGCGAGAAGGCGACCGGTACGGTCAAGTTCTTCAACGCGATGAAGGGCTTCGGCTTCATCCAGCGCGACGACGGACAGCCTGACGCATTCGTCCACATCTCGGCCGTGGAACGCGCCGGCATGGCGACGCTGAACGAGGGCGACAAGCTCGAGTTCGAGCTTGAGGTCGATCGTCGCGGCAAGTACGCAGCGGTGAACCTGAGCGCAGGCGGCTGATCCAGCTGACTGACTCAGACCGCTGATCCGTACCGTGTTCGGTAGGATAATGATTGCGGCCGGTCTTGCCTTGGCGGGACCGGCCGCTCTCGTTTCATCATCGTGGCAATCCGCAGCGCCCGCGCAGACGCCGTCGCCGCCGGAAACGCGAGTCCCGGTGCTGTCGGCGACGATCGTCGCGCGCTATCCGCATGACCGGACGGCCTTCACCGAAGGGCTGCTCTGGCACGACGGTGCGCTGTACGAGAGCACGGGGCAGGAGCGGCAATCCGACGTCCGCCGCGTCTCGCTCAAGGACGGCAAGATCCTCGCGAGGGGCAGAATCGATCCCGCGCAGTTCGGCGAAGGCCTCGCGCTGTGGAAGGACCAGCTCGTCAGCCTCACCTGGCATGACGGTATCGCGCATCGCTGGGATGTCCGCACGCTCAAGCCCAAGGGGCAGAACCGCTACACCGGCGAGGGCTGGGGGCTGACGAGCGACGGCGTTTCGCTGCTTCAGTCCGACGGCAGCGCCGACATCATCGTCCGCGATCCGCTGACCCTGGCCGAGCGCCGCCGCGTGGCGGTGACGATCGACGGTCGGCCGCTGCGCGACATCAACGAGCTCGAATATGTCGACGGGGCGCTGCTGGCGAACGTCTGGCACACCGGATACCTGGTTCGCATCGATCCGAAGACCGGCAAGGTGACCGCGGTGATCGACCTGCGTCCGCTGGTGGCCGAGGTCGCGGCGACGGATCGCGAGGCGGTGCTCAACGGTATCGCCTGGGACGCGAAGGCGGACCGGCTGTTCGTGACGGGCAAATACTGGCCGACGCTATTCGAGATCAAGATCGCCGCCGGCCCGCGGTGAGGGTGTAGAGTGTCTCGACGAGAGGCATTCCCCGGTTTCCTTGTTCTCCAGCGAAGGCGGGTGTCCAGTCTGGGCTCCCGCCTTCGTGGTAGAACAAGGGAGGGCGAGACCGCTGCCCTTCAAACGCTTCCGTCCACCCGTCACCCCAGCGAAAGCTGGGGTATCCGCGTTGGCGGGCGCGTTGGCCCGCACGATGATATCCCAGCTTTCGCTGGGATGACGGGGCGGGGCGGGGGTGGGGGTGGGAGTACAAAACTTGGCAGTGCGGGTCTCCCTGGACGCAACCTACCCAATCTCAAACTGTCCGCCTAAACGCCCCGCCCAGCCTCCGGCGCTGCCGCTCGGATCGCCGTCAGCACATGCGCCAGCAACCCGTCCGCATCGTGGCGGATATTGTGCCCGCCAGGCATCCCGACCTTCCGCACGTTCGTCGCCGATAGCAGCGGGCACAGGCTGTCCGTCTCCTCGACCCCATAGATGCACGTGAGGGGCGCCCAGGTCAGCCGGTTGCCGGTCGTCACCCCCATGCTGTCGGGCGTCCGATGATCGTACAGCAACCCCGACGGATCGGCGCGGTAAAACACGGTATCGCCCGGCAGGATCAACACGATCGCCGCCACCCGAGCGCGCAGCGATGGCGGGAGGTCCGCCAGCCCGGTCTGTACGATGTCCGCGCCGTACGACTGCCCCATCACGACCGCGCGCTTGGCCCCTGTCCGCGCCAGCGCCGTCCGCACCCCGTCGGCGACGATCGAATCCAGTTCGGCCCGGGTCCGGGATCGCGCGAACAGCGCCGGGGTCGTGATCCCGACCACCGGGATCCCGTGCTCCGTCAGCCCCCGCGACGTCGATGCGCCAAGCAGGAAGCGCAGCCCCATGTCGCCCGAGAAATTGACCACCACGACCGGCGGTGCGCCCGAAGTGTGGAGCCCGATGGCAGGATAGACATGCACCGGATCGCGATCGAAATACCCGGCAAGATAAACGAACAGCACTATGATCGCAGAAACGATGCCAGTCACCCACGCGCCGCGCCGCCAACGCCGCGCCGTCGCCGTGCGGGAATGTCTCGAACTTTTCACCCGACCGTCCTTACGCGTACCAAGATCGGATGCGATAGCCCGTCAGGCCGCGCGCTTCGATGACGCGCGGATTACGTGATCATCCGCTTCAGCGTTTCGATCCGGTCCGCCTCCGCCGCTGGCTTGTCTGTCCGTATCCGCGCGATCCGGGGGAAGCGCATCGCGACCCCCGATTTGTGCCGCTTGGAATCGTGGAGCAGAATCGAACGCGATCTCCAGCACCAGCGTCTTTTCCACCTCGCGCACCGGGCCGAACCGGTTCTGCGTGTGATTGCGAACGAAGCTGTCGAGCATCTTCAACTCCTCGTCGGTAATCCCGGAATAGGCTTTCCCGACGGGGAGCAGTTCGCCGTCCTCGGTCCAGCAGCCGAACGTGTAATCCGAATAATAGGATGACCGCCGCCCGGAGCCGCGTTGCGCGTACATCATAACGCAATCGGCGGTCAGCGGATCGCGCTTCCATTTGTACCAGAGGCCGGCTCGGCGCCCGCCGACATAGGGCGAGTCGCGGCGCTTGAGCATGACGCCCTCGATCGCGGCATCGCGCGAGGTGGCGCGGATCGCTTCCAGTGCGGTGAAGTCCTCCGCCTCGATCACCGCGCTCAGATCGAACCGCTCGGGATCGAGTTGCGGCACGAACGCCTCGAGCCGCTTGCGCCGCTCGGTCCAGGGCAGCGTCCGCAGATCTTCCTGACCATCGAGCAGCAGGTCATAGAGCCGGACGAACGCGGGATACTCGGCCCGCATCTTCGCCGACACGGTCTTGCGTCCGAGCCTTTGCTGGAGTGCGTTGAAGCTCGCCGCGCCGCCGCCGTCCTCCAGCGTGCCGCCCTGATGCTCGCCCTTCACCAGCAACTCGCCATCGACCGTGCCAGGCGTCCGGAACGCTGCGGCGATCTCCGGAAAGCTGCCCGTCACGTCGTCGCCGGTGCGGCTGTAGAGCCGGGTTTCGCCCGCGACATGGACGATCTGGACGCGGATGCCGTCCCATTTCCACTCGGCGGCATAGTCGGTGAGATCGACGCGGAGGTCTTCCAGGCCGTGGGCGAGCATGAACGGCCGGAACACGGGGACATCGGCGGGGTCGGCTGCGCGCCCGTGCCCTCCGCCCACGCGAACAGGCTTGGATAGGGCGCGTCGAGCCCGTGCCAGACCTCCTCCACCGCATCGACGTCGAGACCGAACGCGTCCGCCAGTGCGGTCTTCGCCAGCCGCGCCGACACGCCGATCCGCAGCGCGCCCGTCGCCATCTTCAGCAGCGCGAACCGCTCCTCGGCATCGGACCTGTCGAGCATGTCCGCGAGTGCACCGGGGGCATCGGCACGCGACAACGCTGCGAGCCGCTCGACGACGTCGGTTATCGACAGGGGTGGGATCGACCGGAACCGTCGGTTCGGGCCAGAGCAGCGCGACCGTCTCCGCAGTATCGCCGACATAATCGCGGCTCATCCGGAACAGCACCGGATCGACGCGCTCCTCGATCAGCCCACGGATCACGGCCGACTTCACGCCCTTCAGATCGAGATCGCCGGTCAGTGCCGCCATCGCCCAGCCGCGGTCGGGGTCGGGCGTCGCGCGCAGGTAATCCGCGATCAGCTTCAGCTTCGCGTTGCGGGACCGGGTGTAGGTGAGCGAGTCGAGCAGGGCGGCGAAAGCGTGCATCGTCGTTCAACGCACGGGAAGCCGCCGCCGCTCCCCGCACCCCTTCACCGTGCCGATCTTCAACGCGCCCATCTTCACCGGGCCCATCTTCACCGGGCCGATCTTCACCGGGTGCGCGTGTAGCTGAAAAGAACCTCGTGCGGCGCCTTGCCGTCGATCCGTACCCAGACGTCGATGCGGTTGGGCCCGAGTCGGCGCATCGTCAGCCCGTCGAAATGGACCGCATCCTTCTCCATCGCGACGAGCGGGCAGCTCTCCGGTTTACCCGTCTTATCTTCCCAACCGGTCAGGTCGGCGTTGAAATGACGCAGGCGATAGGCCAGCGATTTGCCAACGGGGACGATCTGAATCAGTTCGTAAAAGGCGACCTTGCCCTTCTGCGTCTGCGTGAAATGTCCCGTGATCTGACCGGCTTCGGGCGCTGCATAGACCTCTGTGGCATCGCCGCCGAGACCGGGCCCGTGCCAGCTTCCCTCCAGCCATGCGAGCGATTCGATGCTCGCGGCCGGCGGTGCGACTCCGGGGGCGGCGGACCGCGTCTCGTCGGGAACGGCAGCGAGGGACGAGGCCGGCAAGGCGGCGAGCGCGAGGATCGGGATCCAGAAATGCATATAGCCTCCACCGTTTCCGGCAGAGGCTACATGATTGGAGCCGCTTGGCGAGTCGCTAGCGGTATGTGCGTCAGTCGATCGCGTTCTTTATCCCCTTGCCGGCGAGCAGGCCGAGCACGAGGAAGATCACGAACAGCGCGATCGCGATGAAGAACAGGATCTTGGCGATCCCGATGAACGCGCCGCCGATGCCGCCGAAGCCGAGCAGCGCAAGAACGGCGCCGATGACGAGAAAGGTGATTGCGAGCTTCAGCATGGCGGCCTCCAGTTTTCAGTAAGGTCTCTCAACCGGCCCGGCGACCGGATTGTTCCTCGGCTGTAACGATCAGGCCTTGCGGCTGGCTTCGAACAGGAACCATGCGCGTTCTTCGGCATGGTCGGTCCATTCGTCGACAATGCCGCTGGTGGCGTTGTCCTTGGCGGCGTCGGCGGCATCCTTGACGATGCGGAACTGCTCGACGAGCTTCAGATTGTCCTCACGCAGTTCGGCGAGCATCTCGGTCGGGCCGACGAACGCCATGTCGTTGTCGGCGATCGTCTGGTGCCGCGAGATATCGCCGATCGAGCGCAGCGTCGTGTTACCCGTCTTGCGGACGCGCTCGGCGATCGCGTCGGTCACGCCGATGATCTGCGCGGACTGGTCGTCGAGCAGCAAATGGTAATCGCGGAAATGCGGCCCCGACATGTGCCAGTGGAAGTTCTTGGTCTTGAGATACAGCGCATAGCAATCGGCGAGCGCGGCATTCAGCGCGTCGGCGACCGACTTGGTGCTGTTGCTCGGCAGGTCGGTGGGCGTGTCGAGGGCGGGGTTGATGTCAGCCATGTCTAGCTCCGGTTCTGGAAAGTCGTTGCGTAAACGATCCGAACGCGAAAATGCTCCTCAGGTCAAACGAGCCGTAGCGCGCCGAGGGCCAGGACGATCCCGAAGATCAGGAACACGATGCCGATGGCGATGCGCAGCGGCCTCAACGGGAGTTTCAGCCACGCCGCCTCGCCCATCAGCGCAGCGGGGACGATCACGACCAGCGAGCCAATCGTCGCGCCGATCGCGGCCAGCGCAGGGACGGGGTACGCGCGGCGATCGTCAGGACGATGAACTGCACGCCGTCGCCGAATGCGAGGATGAACAGCCCGAGTGCGGTGGTGGCGAGCGCGCCGATCTTCCAGCCCGTCAGACGCTCGGGCGCCTTAGCCGGAAAGAACGACCCGCCGCCCTGCAGCAGCAGCGCCAGCGCGAGCATGAGTTGTTGTGCGTTAGGCGCGAGCTTCGGCCCGATGACCGCGCCCAGCGTCGCCGCGAGGCCGCTCGCCGCGAGCAAGGCAACCGCGGCCATGAGGATCACCAGTCCCGGCTTGGCGTACCGGTCCGACAGGATCGCGGCGAGCCACGCGGTGCGGTCGCCGACCTGCGCCAGCGCGGCCGCGACGAATGCCGCCATCAAGGCGTCCATGGATTATCCCGCAAGACGCACCGAGCACGCGGCGGCGAAGGCGTGGCATGCCTGGACGTCCTGCCGCTCGCAGCCGACCGCATCGCGTAGGATCGCCAGCCAGCCATGCACCAGCGCGCCATGCTCGCCGCGGGACAGCGCCGAATCGACGAAATGCGCGACGGTGACGGCGGGATTGAGCCCGTTGCTGTGCGCGATCACGCGGATCGCATCGATCTCGGTGGCGATATCGCAAGGGCGGGAATAGGGCGCGCGGACGTCGATCGCGGCGATCTCGCGCGGCGAGATCGGCCTTCACCGCTATCATGGCGTCGATCTCGATCGATCTCGGTGAGTCTCAACGCCTGCCCCATGATCCCCGCTCCTATTGTCTGCGGATATATAGCGCCTGGGGTAGTGAATAGCGGGTTAAATGCGGTATGTTGGCCTCCTCGAAGGGCGTAAAGCTTGACTTCATCGCACGCGTCCGCCATGCGCCGCCCCTGATGGAGCGGCGGCGTCAGTTCGCCGCTTTCGCATTTTCAAGCCATAGGAATTGGGCTCATGGCCAAGCCGACCACCGTAAAGATCAAGCTGCTCAGCACCGCTGACACCGGCTTCTTCTACGTTACCAAGAAGAACCCCGTACGAAGACGGAGAAGCTCTCCTTCTCGAAGTACGATCCCGTCGTGCGCAAGCATGTCGAGTTCAAGGAAGCCAAGATCAAGTAATTGGGTTGGCGGTGCAAGCCGCCGACGGATTGCGACGATCCGAAAAGCCGCGGGTAACTCCGCGGCTTTTGACGTTTGTGTTGGGCGTCCGTCATACCAGCGAAAGCTGGGATCTCCCGCCGCGAGGGCGCGGTCAAAACGGGGAGACCCCAGCTTTCGCTGGGGTGACGGTATCGGGCGCGGTCCCGCTCCCGTTCGTCCTGAGTAGCCGTCGAGTAGTCGCCGTAAGGCGGCGTATCGAGACGGCGTATCGAAGGACAGGTTGGCGGGTGGAACCCATGCTTCGATCCGCGCCCTCGATACGCTCCTTGCGGAGCTACTCGGTCTCTACTCAGCGCGAACGGAAAAGGGCCTGCTCAAATCGTTGGTCAGATCAGCGCCCCCACCGCATCCATGAACCGCGCCAGGCTGATCGGTTTCGACACATACGCATCCGCGCCCGCGGCCCGGATCCGCTCCTCGTCTTCACGCCCGGCATAGGCCGTGACCGCCATCACCGGGATTGCGCGCAGATCCTCGTCGGCCTTTAGCTCGAGGATGATTTCGTAGCCGGTGACGTGCGGCATCTGGATATCCATGATGATCAGGTCGGGCGTGAAATCCCGCGCCCGCGCAACGGCTTCCCGGCCATCGCGCACAGGTTCTACGGCGAACTGGTGCGCGCGCAGCAGATCGCAGAATAGTTTGAGGTTCAGTTCGTTGTCCTCGACAACGAGCACCTTCTTTGTCACCGCCACACCTTATCCGGAAAGAAGGCACGATAGGCAATGCGCGACCGCGATTCAAACGAAGACGCCGAAGCGCTCGCCCTGCGCGCTTTGGTCTGGACCCTGGTCGAGCCGGACCGCGCGATGCGGCTGTTGTCGGTGACCGGTCTGGAGCCGCACGATCTCCGCGCAAGGGCGAGCGACCCGACGGTGCTGTCGGCGGCACTGGGCTTCCTCGAAAACCACGAGCCGGACCTGATCGCCTGCGCCGAATCGCTCGGCGTGAAGCCCGAGGCGTTGGTCCGCGCCCGTATGGAGCTGGAAGCATGAGGCCATTGCTGATCAGCGATTGCGACGAAGTGCTGCTGCACATGGTCAAGCATTTCGGTGTCTGGCTCGACGAGCGCCACGACATCGACTTTGCGATCCAGCACGGCGATTTCTCGACCGCGATGACCCGCCGCGACGGTGGCCCGCCGCCGTCGCGCGAGGACATGTGGGCGATGCTGGGTGAGTTCTTTCCGGGCGAGATGCACCGCCAGACGCTGGTGCCGCATGCGGTCGAGGCGCTCGAGCGGCTGGCGCAGGTGGCGGATATCGTCATCCTCACCAACCTCCAGGACGAATGCCGCCAGCCGCGGATCGAACAACTCGCCAAGTTCGGCATCGCCCACCGGGTCGAGTGCAACCAGGGCGGCAAGGGTACGCCGGTATCGCGGCTGGTCGAGGAATATGGCTCGCCGGTCACGGTGTTCGTCGACGATCTGGCGGTGCATCACGAGTCGGTCGCGAAGCACGCGCCGGGGTGCATCGGTTGCACATGGTGTCGGAGCCGGCGCTGGCGTTGAGCGTGCCTAAGGCTGAGCACGCTCATGTGCGGATCGACGACTGGCGCGAGGCGGCGGATTGGATTTCCGCGCGGTTCGAAGCGGGCGTACCTGCGAACGCTTGAGCCGCTCGCTTCATCACGAACACTCCGGTCCCCCTCCCTGAAGGGGAGGGGTTGGGGGTGGGTAGGCTGGCTTTGGTCGCAGCGGTCCTCGTAATGCGGAAGCCTACCCACCCCGGCCCCTCCCTTCCAGGGAGGGGGAAGTAGCGAGGTTCCCGCCCCCACTTGACCCATCCCCCACCGCTGTGGTGATACCTCTCCCATGACCGATCGTATCGACCGCAAGCTCGAAGAGCTGGGCCTCACCCTTCCGCAGGCTGCCGCGCCCGTCGCCGCCTATGTCCCGACCGTGCTGGCGAACGGCATGCTCCACATCTCGGGTCAGTTGCCGTTCAAGGACGGTCAGCTCGTCAAGGGCCGCGTCGGCGACGACGTCTCGCTCGAGGACGCGCAGGAGGCTGCCAAGCTGTGCGGGCTCATGCTCGTCGCGCAAATGAAGGCGGCGCTCGGCACGCTCGGCCGCGTCGAGCGGATCGTGAAGCTTGGCGTGTTCGTCAACTCGACCGTCGACTTCACCGACCAGGCGAAGGTCGCCAACGGCGCGTCCGAACTGATGGTCGCGCTGTTCGGCGACATCGGCAAGCACGCGCGCTCGGCGGTCGGCGTGGCGGTCCTGCCGCTCGGTGCCGCGGTCGAGATCGACGCGATCGTGCAGGTTTCCGCCTGATCTCCTTGAGGCGCGCTTGCGCGTCTCCACCTATGGCCCTTGGAGGTGCGCCCTCGCGTCTCTACCTAGACGGCAATGAACGCCGTCACCGCCCGCATCGCCCAAGGCGTCACCTCGATCGCGGCCGAGGATTGGGACGCGTGCTCCGGCACCGCCAACCCGTTCGTCGGCCACGCCTTCCTGTCCGCACTCGAAACGTCGCGCAGTGTCGGTGGCCGCTCGGGCTGGCAGGCGCTGCCGGTGGTGGTCGACGGTCCCGACGGCAAGCCAGCCGCGATTGCGCCCGCCTACGCCAAGAGCCACAGCCAGGGCGAATACGTCTTCGATCAGGGCTGGGCCGACGCGTGGGAGCGGGCAGGGGGCCAATATTACCCCAAGCTCCAGATCGCCGCGCCTTTCAGCCCGGTGCCCGGCCCCCGTCTGCTTCTGAAGGACCGCGAGCAGGCCCCGCGCTGATCGGGGCGCTGGAGGCGGTCACCGACCAGAGCGGGCTGTCCTCCGCGCACGCGACCTTCATCGACCCCGACGAGGTGGCGCTGTTCGAGGCGGCTGGCTGGCTGATCCGCCAAGGCACGCAGTTCCACTGGAAGAACGACGGGTACGCCAGCTTCGACGACTTCCTCGCCGTCCTCGCCAGCCGCAAGCGCAAGGCGATCCGCAAGGAGCGTGCCGCCGCGGTCGAAGGGCTGACGATCCGCCACCTCATGGGCGCCGAGATCACCCCCGAGCATTGGGACGCGTTCTGGGTGTTCTACCAGGACACCGGCGCCCGCAAATGGGGCCAGCCGTACCTCACGCGCCCGTTCTTCGACCAGATCGGCAAGACGATGGGCGACCAGATCCTACTGATCCTCGCCGAGCGGGACGGCATTCCCATCGCCGGCGCGCTCAACCTGATCGGCGAGGACACACTCTACGGCCGCTATTGGGGCGCGACCGAGGAGGTGCCGTTCCTCCATTTCGAGCTCTGCTATTACCAGGCGATCGACGCCGCCATCGCGCGGGGTTTGCAGACCGTTGAGGCGGGCGCGCAGGGCGAACACAAGCTGGCACGCGGCTATGCGCCGGTGGCGACCTATTCCGCGCACTACATCCCCGACCCGAACTTCCGCCGCGCGATCGCCGATTACCTCGTCCGCGAACGCGAAGCCGTCGCCGAACAGCAGCAGTATCTCGGCGAGCTTACTCCGTTCCGGCGGGGCGGCTAGCGGGGCGGTTGACCCGGTACAGTAGGCTGGTCCCGTCGCGGCGGATCAGCGTCAGGTCACGCACCAGCGCCGGATCGAATTTCGGCGGATGGATCAGCCAGACATAATCGAACGCATCGCGCGGGAATTTCTCCAGCGCCATCGAGATCGGCCGCCAGAACTGACCGCGGCACTTGATGTCGCTGACGATCTCCGACGGATCATGCGCGAACCCGCGCGCCGCCGCGTAGTTCGTCGTCAGCAGCTGCGCGCCGGCCATCGACCATTGATCGTTGGTAAAGGCGAGGCGCCGCTCGAGCAGCAGCGCCGGCACATGCTCGAGCCGCGAATACGCCCAGTCGTCGCGACACCGCCGCCCGACGAACGACACCACGCGAGACCGCTCGGGCACCGTATCGATCGCCGCGATCGCCTGATCGTAGCTGCGATCGTAGATCAGATAGCTGATCGTCGTCCCCGCCAGCCGCACGCCGAAGAACGCGAACCCCAACACCGCAAGCACGGCAGCACCGCGCAACGACAGCCCATGCCGAGGTCGCAGCGCGATCACCGCGATCGCCAGCACGAACGGCGCGAGCCGCATGTCCGCATAGGCCGATCCGAACACGATTCGCGGCAACAGCACGTACACCAGCGCCAGGAACAGCGCCGACAGCCCCAGGTTGCGCGAATATTCGATCGTCTGGTCGCGCACGCCGCGGAACAGGATCACGAACAGCACCGTCACCGACGCGATGTCGAACGCCATCCACCGATCGCGCAGGACCATGGTGATCCAGTTCATCTTCCAGCGCCAGTTGAACCAGTCCTGCGTCTTGCCGCCGACATGATCGCCCGAGCGCCACACCACCATCATCACCATCGGCAGGGCGAGCGGCAGGCAGTTGAGTCCCGCCTGGATGCACGCCCTGAACCAGCCATGCGCCCAGCTCTTGGGATCGCTGTCGCGGCGGATGTCGTGCTGGCGGATCAGCTCGGCGGAGAAGGCTAGCACGCCCAGCACGCCCCAGCCGAACGTATGGCACAGCCACAACAGACACGAGACGGGTATGAAGATCGCGGTACGCAGCTTGGTCCGCCCGAGCCGCCCCATCCGCAGCCACAGCGCGAACAGGTTGAGCGCGAGCGCCATCGCCAGCGCGAAATTCACGAAACCGAACTGGAACGGATAGCTGTAGGCCAGTGGGAGCGCGAACAACGCGGTCGCCGGGATTCGCCCATGCACCTCGCGCGCGATCCACAACAGCCCGGTCACGGTCAGCGCGGGGATCGCCATAACGATCAACTTCACCGCCAGCTGCAACCCGAAGATCGGCGCGAGTGGTTCGATCAACAGGTCGATGCCGAGGTTGCCGATCATCTGCCAGCGGAAGTTATACCACTGCGAAAGCCAGGGATTGTCGCCGATCGCCAGCTGGACGCGGTAGCGCCCCATGTGCCCTGGCAGGTCGACCAGCGGCGGGATCTCCGGCCACAGTAACGGTATGATCGACGCCAGCGCCACCGCGAAGACGAAGCCGCGCGTCTGCCACCAGTGAAGTTCCGTGTTCTGCCCCCGCGTCATCGTCGACGCCTAGCGCCGCAGGGGCCCTTCGACAAGCACCCTGCATGATCGAATGCGACGGAATAGACCGCGGATCGTCCATCGGACCAGATCGGGACGAGATCGGCCGACTGTGCCCGTCCGACCGGGAAGCCGATCGTCCAAACCCGTTGGAACGTGCAGCGATCGAAGGCGCGTATCGCTTTGTCGAAGTCGATGGTCTGGTCCTCGGTTCCCGGTGGGTGGACGATCTGCGACGGATCGCGATCGAATGGTGCGGCATCGGGATGGCGCGGGTGGATCAGTTGCTGACCCGCGAGCGCCCATTGTTCGTTGTCGAAAGCCTCACGCCGCGCCACCGCCAGACCGGCGATGTGCGTGAGGCGGGGGTTGAACCAGGACGTCATGTTCGGCTCGTTCACCAATACCAGGACGGCAGCGGCGCGCGGGATGGCGTTCAGCGCTTCCAGCGCGCGGGACTGGCCTTGACTGAAAAGGACGAACGCGATCGTCGTCGTAGCAATCCTGACTGCGAAAAACGCGGCGCCGATCGCCGCGGCCCGCCGCGCAGGCGCATCGTGATCCGGCTCGATGCGGATTGCCAGCACGGCAAGCGCCGCCGCGTAAGGCAGCATCCGCATATCGACTCCGGCCCCGCCCTGGAACATCAGCGGTAGCATCACGAAGGTTATCAGACCGAACAGCGCCGGAATGCCAAGCACTCCTATGAACCGCATGCGTGGCGAGCGGACTGCGGTCCACAACGCGCAGACGATCAGTACGACGCCAGCGATGTCGTACACCTTCCAACGCTCGCGCAGCATCGACACGAGCCATTGCGCCTTGGCGCTCCAGCGGAACCATTTGCCGGTATCGCCGGCCAGCCGATCGCTGCCACTGCCGAGCATGATCAGGAGTGGCCATGCCATCGGCAACGCCATCAGGCCGGCGGCGAAGGCTGCCTCGATCCAGGGCTCACCACGTCGCATACGCAGTGACCATTCCGCGCCGATCACGAATAACCCGAGCATCGCCCAGCCGAAGCTGTGGCATAGCCAAGTCAGCCCGGCATACGGCACGAACACTACTATACGCACCCAGATCGGTCGCGTCCGCGCTAGCCGGATCCAGCAGGCGAGACCTGCCAGCGCCATCGCCGCACCAAGGCAGAAATTCACGAACCCAAGTTGAAACGGATAGCTATAGGCGAGTGGCAGCGCGAAGCCCGCCATCGCCGGGATGCGGCCGTGCGCTTCATAGGCGACCCACAGCATCGCCGCGACGGTCATCGCCGGGATCACGCCGATTACCAGCCGAGCCGCGGGCTCGACATCGAGCAGAGGATGCAAGGCCATGACCAGCAGGTCGACGCCGAGGTTGCCGATCAGCGCCCAGCGTACGTCGTAATGCTGCGCCAGCGGACCGGTGCCTGCGTCCGCGAGGATCCGGTAGCGACCGATGTGGCCGGGCACGTCGGTCAGCGGCGGGATCGCCGGCCACAGCATGGGAATCAGCGCGGCGAGCACCGCAAGTACCGCGAACCCGCGCGTCGTCCACCAGCCTTGCCGTGCTGCGCCGGAGAGCGGGGCGGAACGGATGTCGTGCTCCATGTCGGGTCGTGCGATCGTGCCGGTCACGGGACGACCTCGAATATCCTGTTGCCGGTAGGTTCCAGCGGCTTCAGCCATGCTGGAATCCTGCGCGACGCCAGCTCCTGCACCAAGCTGTCAGGGGCGGGCCGGATGCTGTCGAAATCACCGTCGCAATAAACCACGTAACGGACCTTCCATCGATCTGCGATCGCTCGCGCCTGGCCGCTGTGGCCGAGAAAAACCGGTACATTGCGACATTTCCTGCGGTGTTGCGGTGATAGGGACCGGCCACGAAGGCGTGCGGGGTGGCGGCGATACCCCAGGGGCGACGTCGATAGGTGCCATCACCATGCCGGGCGAAAGGTGGTCGAGCGCAGCTATCGCTTGAGGCGAGGTGCAGGTCGACGCGCTTGGAGCGGGCCTTCGCGCCGACGGCACGAATGCCTCGGCCGCGATAGGGTAGAGCATGCCGGTCGAGAGAATCCATGCCGTCACCAGCGTGAGAATACCGCGCCGCCGTGCCGCGCCGATCATGATGGCCAGCGCGGGCGCGCCGAGCATCGCGCCGGTATAGGCACCGCGAAGCTGCACTGCGGCGATCGCGACGGCTGTGCACTGAAGCGCGAGCAGCAGGACCGCGTTGCGACCGGGCCGCCGACGCACCAGCCACGCTGAGGCCGCGACCCCCGCGAGCATGACTCCGAGATACCCGAACGCCACGCCGAATGACGCCGTGACGATCGATTGCGCCTCTCCGACGTGATCGAGCCACAATCGGCGCAACAGTATAGGAACTTGCCCATAGGGCGATCCGCACGCGGGAGACTGCAGCCGGACGACGCCGAGCGCTCCGAGAGACAGGGCGGCGGCAATTGCCAGCCTGACTCGGACCGATATTATATGCCGTCCCAGCACCGCGACTGCCAACGGAACGATTGCCATGATCGCCAGGCCGGTCGCGGCCTGCTGGGTGAATCCGTCGCAGGCAGGATAGCGCCATTGTCGACTGGCGAATCCCGCAATGCCGATACCGAGCCCGGTCAGCGTCCCGACACCCAGACCGAGGATCCGCGCGTCGCCCCCGCGTCCCACACACGCCCAGGCGAGCAGCGCCGCGGCACCGAGCACCGCAAAGAACGGCATCGTCTCCATGCCGATGACGAGGCTGGTCGCGGCAAGTGCCCCGGTGATCGCGCCGTTGCGGAATGTCGGCTTTCCGATCGCGACCAGCGTCGCGCCGAGTAGCAGGACCAGTTGCAGGCCGTGATGGTCGATGCGCCCGGGTACGAAGATCGTTGTCGCCGGATATGCGGTCGCCGCGATGACCATCGCCGTGCGCGCTGCATCGGGGTCGAGGTGGCGGGCGATCCGACCCACCAACAGTAACGCGCCGGCGAACAGCAGGATCGGCCAGACGGTGACGGCGAGCACCTCGGCGCGGTGTGTTCCAAGCAACGGCGTCGCGGCGGTGATCAGCAGGGCAGGGCCCAGATCGGCGACGCGCGACCAGTGCATCGGCACGCCAGTACTTAGTCGGTATTGGGTCAGATCGCTCCACGATTGCCCACCAAGCCAGTCGCGCACCTGCTGGAGGCGCATGATGTCGTCGGTATCGGGCAGCCGTAACGCCGAAAGCGAGGACCAGTCACCGATACTCCACGCCAGCCCCAGAACGAACGCCAACAGGACGGCGATCGCGAAATCGGAAATCAGGTCAAGGCGTTCGCGGTCCACCCATACGGCTGTAGCGCCGCATGGTTAACCGATCGTAGTTACCGGTCGCGCTTCGCGAGCAACCGCAGGCGCAGCGCGTTCAGCTTGATGAAGCCCTCGGCATCGCGCTGATCATAGGCACCCTGGTCATCCTCGAACGTCACGACCTTCTCCGAATACAGCGAGTTCGGCGACTTGCGGCCGACCACGTACACGCCGCCCTTGTAGAGCTTCAATCGGACGGTGCCCGACACCTTCAGCTGGCTGTGGTCGATCGCCGCCTGCAGCATCTCGCGCTCCGGCGAGAACCAGAAGCCGTTGTACAGCAGCTTGGCATAGCGCGGCGCGAGTTCGTCCTTCAGATGCGCGGCGCCGCGGTCGAGCGTCAGCTGCTCGATGCCGCGGTGTGCGAGTTGATAGATCGTGCCGCCCGGCGTCTCGTACATGCCGCGGCTCTTCATGCCCACGAAGCGGTTCTCGACCAGATCGAGACGACCGATCCCGTGACGGCGGCCATAGTCGTTGAGCATCGACAGCAAGGTGGCGGGCGACATGCCCTCGCCATTGATCGCGACACCGTCGCCGCGCTCGAAATCGATCGTGATGTATTCCGGCGCGTCGGGCGCGTCCTCGGGATTCACCGTGCGCGAATAGACGTAGTCGGGGACCTCGTCCCACGGGTTTTCGAGGACCTTACCCTCCGACGAGGTGTGCAGCATGTTCGCGTCGGTCGAGAACGGCGACTCGCCACGCTTGTCCTTGCTGACCGGGATCTGGTGCGCTTCCGCGAACTCGATCAGCTTGGTGCGGCTGGTGAGGTCCCATTCGCGCCACGGGGCGATGACCTTGATGTCGGGCGACAGCGCGTAATAGCCGAGTTCAAAACGGACCTGGTCGTTGCCCTTGCCGGTCGCGCCGTGGCTGACCGCGTCGGCGCCGACCATCTTGGCGATCTCGATCTGGCGTTTGGCGATCAGCGGCCGCGCGATCGACGTGCCGAGCAGGTACAGCCCCTCGTACAGCGCGTTCGATCGCATCATCGGGAACACGTAATCGCGCACGAACTCCTCGCGCAGATCGTCGACGAAGATGTGCTCGGGCTTCACGCCCATCATCTCGGCCTTGGCGCGCGCCGGCTCGAGCTCTTCGCCCTGGCCGAGATCGGCGGTGAAGGTCACGACCTCGCAGTTATACGTCTGCTGCAGCCATTTCAGGATCACGCTCGTGTCCAGGCCACCGGAATAGGCGAGCACGACGCGGTTGATCTGATCGGTCACGGCAGAATCCTTCGGGCAATATCCAATGCCCGCGCCCCTATGCGCTGGGGGACGTCCATGCAACCGGCGCCTGCAACTATGGCGTTCATGGCGCGTACAACCGAACCGGTCTATTCGCGCCGCAAATCCTCTGGAGTTATCCCACCGTGCTACGCCAAAGCCTTACCGTTCTCGCTATTGCCGGTCTTGCGACCCCGGCGCTCGCGCAGGAGACCCGCGCGTCCGCCTCGGCCAAGTTCAAGACCGAATTCGCCGCGTCGGACACCAACAAGGACGGCGTCCTCACGCGCACCGAAGTGCAGGGCCGGATCAGCAACATGAAGGTCGGGCCGGGTCGCCCTGATCCGGTCCATGCCAAGCGCCTCGCGGACCTCTGGTTCACGAGCGCGGATAAGAATAAGGACGGCAAAGTGACGCAGGCCGAGGCGCAGGCGCTACTGGCCGCGACGTTTGCCAAGTATGACGCGAACAAGGACGGCAAGATCGGCGGCGACGAGCGCGCTGCTGCCAAGGCGGAAGTGCAGGGGCCGCGCTGAGCCACACCGGGTTCCCCTCCCTGGAAGGGAGGGGTTAGGGGTGGTCGGCCCGTTTTGCGGCGCGGCTCATGCCAATTAGCCAACCCACCCCAGCCCCTCCCTTCCAGGGAGGGGGTGGGTCAGCCCTCGCGCAACGCCCGCTCGCCCTCGATCATGTAGTCGCGGGTTAGTGGAAGGGTCATCCGGCTCTTCGACAGCTGAATCTGGTAATTGACCATGCCGCCAGTGCGAAACGCCGCGGCGGCCCCCGCCAGATAGAACGTCCACATCCGGTAGAATCGCTCGTCGTACAGCGCGACGATCGCGTCCTTCGCGGCCACGGTCCGATCATACCATTGGTCGATCGTCAGCGCATAATGCACGCGCAACACCTCGATATCGGTCGGGAAGAACTTCAGTCCCTCATACCCCTTCACGATCTCCGACAGCGCCGGATTATACCCGCCCGGGAAGATGTATTTCGTCGTGAAGGTGTCGGTCACGCCCGGCCCGCCCATCCGGCCGATCGTGTGGAGCAGCATCACGCCGTCCTCGGTCAGCAGATCGCGGCATTTGCGGAAGAACGCCTTATAGTGCGCCGGGCCGACATGCTCGAACATGCCGACCGAGACGATCCGGTCGAACGTCCCGGTCAGCGCGCGGTAGTCGATCAGCTCGAACTTCACCTTGTCGGCGACACCGGCCTCCTCGGCACGACGCCGCGCAACCTTCAACTGCTCTTCGGACAGCGTCACGCCCAGAACCTCGGCCCCGGTCTTCGCGTGCAGGTACAGCGCCATCCCGCCCCAGCCGCAGCCGATGTCTAGCACGCGCATGCCCGGCTGGATCGCCAGCTTGGCGGCGATGTGCGCCTTCTTGTCGCTCTGCGCCTGCTCCAGGCTATTGCCCGGATCGGTGAAATACGCGCAGCTATATTGCCGGTCCGCATCGAGGAACAGGTCGTACAGCCGGTCCGACAGATCGTAATGATGCGCCACGTTCTTCTTCGATCGGCGCGCCATGTTTACGCGGTCGACGCGGTGGACGACCTTGTCGAGCAGTTTGATCGGTAGCGACGGATTGAGCCCGCCGCCACGCTCCCACGGGCTGTTGCCCTTGAGCAGATTGACCAGATCGCGGATGTCGCCGCGGTCGATTACCAGGCGCCCGTCCATGAACGCCTCCGCCGCGCCCAATGCCGGATGGCGGACGATCGCGCCGGCGACACCGGGCTGGGTCAGCCGGATCGTGACCGGGTTATAGGCCGGGTCGGGCTTGCCGAAATGCTTGGTCGTGCCGTCCGCATGGATGAGCGTGAGTTCGCCGGTTTTAACCTGCCGGGCCAGGAAACGATCGAAAAGAGCCATGCCGCTTTAGCTAATGACTGGTACGGAATTGCGCTACCCCGCGGCGGCTTAGATTCCCGCGTACCAGTCATAATCCACGTTATCTTCCCAATAGCCGCCCTTACCCTTGCCGATTCCGGCGAGGCTAGCCACCGCATCGATCGCCATGACGTATTTGGCGTGCTTGTAGCCAAGCTGTCGCTCCACCCGCAGTCTGACGGGCGCGCCGTGCGCGACGTCGAGTACGCGGTCGTTGAGCGCCCAGGCCAGAATCGTCTGGGGGTGGAGCGCGTCGATCAGGTCGATGGACTCGTAATAGGGCGTGCCGCGGTACAGGTCCGCGCAGGTGAAGACGATGTAGCGTGCGGTGCTCTGCAACCCGGCGGCGCTGAGCAGTGCGCCAAGCTTCGGCCCATGCCATTTACCGATCGCGCTCCACCCCTCGACGCAATCGTGTCGCGTGATTTGCGTGCGGGACGGCATCTGGCGGAGTTGCGGCAAGGTCACGGACAAAGGCCGGTCGACCAGCCCGCCGACCTTCAGCCGATAGTCCGCGAAGTTGTTCGCGACCATTGCGGTGTATCCGGGCGTACCCGGATCGCGCGTGCCGTTCGATCGGAAGATCGGCGACATTTGCGCAGGGCTGAACTCTGGTGCGAGCGCGTTGCGGTTCGTCAGGGCGCGTTGCAGCCCGCGGTTCATGTCCTCGCCCATGAACAGGATTTTACGCGCCTCGGGGTTCGCGGCGATCTTGTCGCACCCGGTCAGCAACGCACCCGCGCCGACGGTCGCACCGACAACGAGTGACCGGCGGGTAATCAGCGAACTCATGCGACGTCCTCCGGCACTGCCCAGCGTCCGGTAATCATCGAGCGAACCTCGTTCCAGGCACCGGCGAGAATGACCAGCGCGAGATGGGCGATGATGAAAAGGACCAGCCCGGTCGCCGCAATGAAGTGGATCGAGCGCGCCGATTGCCGCCCGCCGAACACCTCCAGCAACCACGGCCACGCCGCATCCATGTTCGGCGACATGGCGAGCCCGGTCAGGATCATCACTGGAATCAGCACGAAGATCGTCGCCACGTACGACAGTTTCTGGAGAATATTGTACGCGCCCGGCCGCTTCGGATCGTGGAAGCGGAAGGCGAGATGTTCCCTCACGTCATGCGCGACTTCCCGTGGCGATAGCTCGGCAGCGCGGACGCGGAGGTCGCGCTGGAAATGGCGGTTGATCAGGCTAACGATCATGAACCCAAGCAGCGCGAAGCTCAGCACCAGCG
This sequence comes from Sphingomonas sp. AC411, assembly GCF_979253035.1. NCBI lineage: Bacteria > Pseudomonadati > Pseudomonadota > Alphaproteobacteria > Sphingomonadales > Sphingomonadaceae > Sphingomonas > Sphingomonas sp. AC411. Next base: position 3,365,978 of record NZ_CEEDAQ010000001.1, read on the forward strand.
CGAACAACAGATGCCAGCGTCGCGAGATCGCGAGGTTGTAGCTCGCCGGGATCGTCAGCAGGTTGAGCAACGTCACCACCCAACTCGGCCACTGGTCGAGCGTCGTCCAGGCGGCGTCGAAATTCGCGCCGTATCTGCCCCAATACAGCCGCGGATGCGCCTTCAAGATGCCGATCCCGCTGCCGATCATGATGAACATCGTCACCACCGTCACCCAGTGCCAGATGCGCGTCGCCAGCTTGTGGCGTTTGACGACCACCAAGGAACCAGGGACGGAATCGGAGTAGGCAATGGGATCGTTCATGCGCGGCCTTCGCTATAGCCAGTCGAACCCGATCCTAGCAGGGATAAGCGCATGATCGAATGGCATTCTTACGAACCCGCGAACGGTCACCGCCTGCCGCACGATCCCTCAACGCGATCGTCGCGCCGCGACCGATCGGCTGGGTCAGCACCGTCTCCGCCGAGGGCGTGGCGAACCTCGCACCGTACAGCTTCTTCAACCTGTTCAACTACACCCCGCCGATCATCGGCTTTTCGTCGATGGGCTGGAAGGACAGCGTCGCCAATATCGAGGCGACCGGCGAGTTCGTCTGGAATCTGGTGTCCCGCGACCTGAGCGAGGCGATGAACACGACCGCCGCGAACGTTGCCGCCGATGTCGACGAGTTCGCGCTGGCCGGGCTTGAGATGGCGCAGTCGACCAAGGTGAAGCCGGCGCGCGTCGCCGCCAGCCGCGCGCAGTTCGAATGCAAGCTGACGCAACTGATCCGACTCGAGACGAAGGAAGGCCGCGAACTCGACCAGTGGCTGGTGCTGGGCGAGGCGGTCGCGATCCACATCGATTCGGCGATGCTGGAGGACGGTGTGTACCAGACGGCGCGTGCGCAACCGATCCTGCGCGGCGGCGGCCCCGCGGATTACTTTACGATCACGGAGGATTCCTTGTTCAAGATGCGTCGGCCGGGCTGATAGAGGGTTGATGCTGCGGCGCAGCATTTTGCGCCCTCACCGACTCACGAAAGCGATCCCCCATGAAACCTGTCGATACGCGCATGGCGTTGCTCGCGCTCGCCGTTGGGGGATTTGCGATCGGGACCACCGAGTTCGCCGCGATGAGCCTTTTGCCGCAGTTCGCGCGCGGCCTGGGGATCGACGAGCCGACGGCGGGGCATGTCATCAGCGCCTATGCGCTCGGCGTTGTCGTGGGGGCGCCGACGATCGCGGTGCTGGCGGCCAAGACCGAGCGGCGGGTGTTGCTGATCGGGTTGATGACGTTCCTCGGGATCGCCAACGCGTTGTCCGCGCTCGCCCCGACCTATCACCTGATGCTGCTCGCCCGGTTCCTGAGTGGATTGCCGCACGGCGCGTATTTCGGCGTGGGATCGCTGGTGGCCGCATCGATGGTGCCGCGCGATAAGCGGTCGCGGGCGGTGTCGCGGATGATGCTCGGGCTGACGATCGCGACGATCGCGGGCGTGCCGCTGGCGAATGGCATCGGCCAGTGGTTCGGTTGGCGTTGGGGCTTCGGCATCGTCGCGATCATCGCCGCGGCGACGGTGGCGATGCTGGTCAGATTCGCGCCGGTCCTGCAGCCTGCCAAGGATGCCAGCCCGCTCGGCGAACTGGCGGCGCTGCGTAACGGGCAGGTCTGGCTGACGCTCGCGATCGGGGCGGTCGGGTTCGGCGGCATTTTCTGCGTCTATACCTATCTCGCCTCGACGCTGACCGAGGTGACGGGCGTGTCGTCCGCGTTCACGCCGGTCGCGTTCGCGCTGTTCGGCGTCGGCATGACGATCGGCACATTGGTCTGCGCAAAGGCCGCGGACGTCGCGTTGATGCCTGCGGCGGGAATCACCCTGCTGTTCGGCGCCGGCGCACTAGCCCTGTACGCACCAGCGACGCCGCATCTCTGGGCGATCCTCCCCGTGATCCTGCTGATCGGCTGCGGCGGAGGCCTCTCGACGATCCTTCAGACCCGGCTGATGGACGTCGCGGAGGAGGCGCAGACGCTGGCCGCGGCGCTCAACCACTCCGCGTTCAATACGGCCAACGCGATCGGGCCATGGCTTGGCGGCCTGGCGATCGCGGGAGGCTATGGCCTGCCTTCGACCGGATGGGTCGGCACCGCGTTGGCGCTCGGCGGCTTCGCGATCTGGGCATTGTCCTGGAAACTGGACTCGCGAAAGGCCCCGTCCCTGCGATCGTGAGTATGGGCGGCTAGGGCCGCCGCAGCGTCCAGCGGACCACGCCGCTCCTGTCGCTTGAGGCATTGCCGCAACCCTCAACCACAACAGATTTGGGATATCGTATATTATATTTGACTTAGTTTCGGTGGCGTGATGGATTGCGCGCAACATCGAAACAGGAGCGCGGGCACCCATGACATTTTATGTTGAAAAATTCCGGCTGGAGTCGCGCGTGGGGGCAATGGTCGCGCTACTGCTTTCGTCAGGTGCTTACGCGCAGGTTGCGCCGGAGCCTGTGCCGGGACCGGAGGCTACCGCTGAGTCGAACGCCGACGGCGCGATCGTCGTCACCGGCACGCGCATCCGCCGCCCCGATCTGCAGAGCAACAGCCCGATCACGTCGGTGACGGATCAAGAGATCAAATATCAGGGCGCGGTCAACGTCGAGAGCGTGCTGAACCGCCTGCCGCAGTTCACCGCCGACGCGAACGAGAACGTCTCGAACGGATCGGACGGCACCGCCAACATCAACCTGCGCAACCTCGGCTCCAATCGGACGCTGATCCTGCTCAACGGCCAGCGTCTGCTGCCGCAACAGGCGATCGATCTGAACTTCGTGCCGTCGGCACTGATCGACCGGGTCGACGTGGTGACCGGCGGTGCGTCGGCGGTGTACGGGTCCGACGCGGTGGCGGGTGTCGTCAACTTCGTGCTGAAGGATCATCTCGATGGCCTTCGCATCGACGTCCAATCGAGTCTCGGCGTTCATACCAACGACAATAGCGGGTGCGCGATATCGTCTCGGCGGCAGGGTATGCGAATGCACCGCGCCGCGTAGCCGATGGCGGCAAGCAGGATATCAACGCTGCCTATGGCAAGAACTTCGCCGACGGTCGCGGCAACGTCACCGTCTATGGTGGCTATCGTCACACCGAGCCCGTTCTTCAGGCCAATCGCGACGTGTCCGCGTGCGCGCTGAACCAGGCCGACGACGCCGGGACCGGTCTGGTCTGCGGCGGCTCGAGTAACTCGACCTATGGCACGTTTGCGCCACTGGGTGGGCCCAACGCCGGCAAGACACTGACCAACAACATGAACGGCACGCAGAACTGGGTGCCCTACACGTCGGCCTACGCCTACAACTACTCGCCGACCAACTACCTCCAGCGGTCCGACGATCGCTACATCGGCGGTGCGTTCGCCAAGTTCGAGATCGCGCCGATCGCCGAAGTCTATGGCAGCTTCATGTACATGAAGGACCACACCTTCTCGCAGGTCGCGCCGTCCGCGCTGTTCCTGGGAACGAGCTTCACCGTGCCGTGCGACAACCCGCTGATGAGCGCGGCGCAACAACAGTCCTTGTGTGGTGCGAACGCCGGAACATCGGCGACGCAGGACACGCTGATCGGCTACCGGCTCGGCGACGGGCAGTCGCGACGCGACGACCTCCGCCATCAGGATTACCGCTACTCCGCCGGTGTGCGCGGCGATCTCGGCCACGGTTTCCAGTACGACGTGAACTATCTGCATTCGTTGGTGAAGTTCAACGAGACGTACATGAACAATGTCGACAACGTGAAGGCGCAGCGCGCGCTCGACGTGGTCAACGTGAACGGTGTGGCGACCTGTCGATCGGTGATCGACGGCAGCGATCCCGCCTGCATCCCCGTCAACGTGTTCCAGCCCAATGCCATTACCGACACGCAGGCCGCTTACCTGTTCTCGGAGAGCAACACCGCGTCGCGCAATGCGCTCACGGTGATCTCCGCCAACGTCAACGGCGACCTCGGCACGTTCGGCATCACCAGTCCCTGGGCCAAGCGCGGCGTCAATATCGCGGTCGGCGCCGAACGTCGCCGCGAGACGCTGAACTATACCGCGGACGCGGTCGCCGAACAGGGGGCGCGACCGACTCCGATGGCCGCATCACCGTCAACGAAGCGTATGGCGAGATCGAAATTCCGATCCTGCAGGACCTGCCGTTCGCGCATGCGCTGACCATCAACGGCGGCCTTCGCTATTCGGCGTATCGCAACGACCAGCAATCGACCGGACTGAAGTCGAAATACAACGTCTGGACCTACAAAGGTGAAGCGAGCTGGGCGCCGTCCGAGGATGCGCGTCTTCGCTTCAGCTACAACCGCGCGATCCGTGCGCCCAATATCGGCGAGCTGTTCGGATCGCGATCGATCGGCAACGTCGCCGCGCAAGATCCATGTTCGGGCGCATCGCCGACTGCATCGCTCGACGTGTGCCGGCTGACCGGGGTGACGCAGGCGCAATATGGCAGCATCATCGAATGTCCGTCCGATACGTGTTCGGCACAGTTTGGCGGGAACGTCGCACTGAAGCCCGAAAAGGCGGACACCTATACCGCGGGTATCGTGCTGACCCCGCGGATGCTGCGCAACTTCACGCTGACCGTCGATTATTTCCACGTGAAGGTGAAGGACTATATCAGCTCGGTCGATCCTTCGCTCGCGATCAGCCAGTGCGTGGCCGGCGGCGATCCGTTCTATTGCGGGCTGTTTACGCGCGATCCGCGCTCGGGCGCGATCTTCGGCACCAACGGCTATATCGTCTCGACGACGTACAATACCGGATCGCTGACGACCTCCGGGGTCGACATCACCGCGGATTACACGGTCGGCATCGGCGCGCTCGGCAAGATCAACCTCAACTTGGTCGGCACGCGCCTGATCGAGCAGGCGGCCGAACCCTTGGCGGGGCTGGGCAGCTACGATTGCAGGGGCTGTACGGCTATACCTGCGGCCAGCCCAACCCGACATGGCGGCATGCGATGCGGACGACGTGGCAGATGCCGCAGGGCGCCTCGGTGTCGGTGTCGTGGCGCCATACCGATGCGGTCACGCTGTCGTCGCTGTCCGACAACAGCTTCCTTGCCGGCACGCCGAGCGTCATCAACAAGAAGATCTCGGCCTATAATTACATCGATCTCGCCGGTACCGTCGCGGTCGGGCGGGGGCTCCAGTTGCGCGCCGGCGTCAACAACCTGTTCGACAAGGATCCACCGGCGATTGCCGCGGGCATCCTGTCGTCGTTCGGTAACGGCAATACCTATCCCGGCGTGTACGATACGTTGGGCCGGACGATGTTCGTTGGCGCCACGGTGAATTTCTGACGGTGACCGCTGGGGTAATGGTATGACGAGCTTGGTCCGCCGCGACGTTTTGAAGACGGGCGGCGTGACCGCGCTTGCTGCGATCGTTCCCGCAATGCCGATCGCTGCGGCGGGGACGTCTCCCTCGGTCGGCCCGCGCGAGATCGTCTCGCTCGGGACCGGGTGGCGGTTTCATCTGGGGCACGCGAGCGATCCGGCGAGGGATTTCGGCTTCGGCCGTTCGCACGATACCTATGCCAAGTCGGGCGATGTCGGCACGCCGGTTGCCGAAGCGAAATTCGACGACAGCGCTTGGGAGTCAGTGACGCTGCCGCACGACTGGGCAGTCGACCTGCCGTTCGCGCAGTTCGGACCGGCGGGGAGCGAGGCGGATCGCACGGGTGCGTTTCAGGGGTTCAAGCCGGTCGGGCGGATGTGGCCCGCGACCAGTGTGGGCTGGTATCGGCGCGTGATCCCGTTGGCCAAGGCGGACGCGGGGCGGCGGTTGCTGCTCCAGTTCGACGGGGTGGCGCGCGATTGCGTCGTGATCCTCAACGGCTTCGTCGTGGGATCCAACGAAAGTGGCTATGTGCCATTCGAGATCGACGTCACCGACTTCGCCAAGCCGGGCGAGGACAATGTGCTCGTCATCCGTTGCGACGTGAGTCTGGGCGAGGCGTGGTCGTACGAGGGGCGGGGCTCTACCGCGACGTCCGGCTGGTGAAAACGTCGCCGGTTCACGTTCGGCGTTGGGGTGCGACCGTGCGCTGTTCGGTCGATGCCGGGGGCGCGAGCGTTCGGATTGCGACCGAGATCGCGAATGACGGTGCCGCCTGCGAAGCGCGGGTACGGTCGACGGTCATCGGCCCCGACGGGAAGAGCCTGGTGTTGTTCGCGGACCCGCCCGCGCTGCCGGCTTGGGGCGCGACGACCGCGACGCAGGAGACGCATATTGTCGCGCCTGCGCTCTGGTCGCTCGCAACGCCGCATCTTTACACGCTGGTCAGCGAGATCCTCGTCGACGGTGCGGTGGTCGATCGCGACACGTGCAGCTTCGGGATTCGCACGATCCGCTTCGACCCGGACCGCGGCTTTTCCTCAATGGCAAGCCGGTCAAGATCAAGGGCACCTGCAACCATCAGGATCATGCCGGGGTCGGCTTCGCGGTGCCCGACAGCCTGCACGTCTGGCGACTCGAACGGCTGAAGGCGATGGGCAGCAACGCGTATCGCTCGACGCATCATTCGCCGTCGCCCGCGATCCTCGACGCGTGCGACCGGATGGGTATCCTGATGATCGACGAGACGCGGCAGATGTCGAGCAATGCCGAGGGGCTGGGCCAGCTTGAACGCATGGTGCGGCAGGGGCGCAATCACCCGAGCATCATCCTGTGGAGCATCGGCAACGAGGAAATCCACCGCGGAACCGAGACCGGCGCGCGGATCGCCGAGACGATGAAGCGCAAAGTGTACGAACTCGACGGGACGCGGCCGGTGACGGAGGCTTTCAACGGCAAGTTCGGCGAGGGGGCGTCGCGCGTGCTCGACGTGATGGGGTGCAATTACTACCTCGACGCGATCGATCCGTACCACGCCGCGCATCCCGCCATGCCGATAATCGGCACCGAGACGGGCAGCACGGTGATGACCCGCGGCGAATATGCGCGTGACGACAAGGCCGGCTTCGTGCCCGCGTACGACCGCGAATTTCCCAAATGGGCGACGACCGCGGAAAAATGGTGGAGTTTCTACGACGCGCGGCCGTTCCTGAGCGGGGATTCGTATGGACCGGGTTCGACTATCGCGGCGAGCCTACGCCGTTCGAACGCTGGCCCGAGAATGTCTCGAACTTCGGCCAGATGGACCTGTGCGGGTTCCCGAAGGACAATTATCACTATTATCGCGCGTGGTGGAGCGGGGAGCCGGTGCTGCACCTGTTCCCGCACTGGAATTGGGCGGGGCGCGAGGGCCAGCCGGTCTTGGTGTGGGTGCACAGCAATTGCGAGGCGGTCGAGTTGATCCTGAACGGGCGGAGCCTTGGGCGGCAGTCGGTGGTGAAGAACAAACATCTCGAATGGCAGGTGGCGTATGCGCCTGGGCGGATCGAGGCGCACGGGTATCGCGGCGGCAAACGCGTGATGCACGCAGTGCGCGAGACGACCGGGGGACCGGCACGGATCGGCCTGTCGAGCGACCGGCGGCAGCTGGCGCCGGGCGAGGTCGCGGTCGTGCGCGTGGCGATCCTCGACGCGAAACGGCGCGAAATGCCTACCGCGTCCAATCGCGTGTCGTTCACGCTGACGGGTGATGCGAAACTGCTCGGCGTCGGCAACGGCGATCCGCGGAGTCTGGAGCCCGATCATGCAATGTCGCGCTCCGCGTTCAACGGGCTCTGCATGGCGCTGGTGCAGGCGGGTGCGAAGGACGGGCTGATCCGGCTGGAGGCGCGTGGCGACGGCCTCGCGCCGGCGCTGCTGCCGCTCATCGGTCTGACCAAGGATATCCCATGACTGTACGTCGTTCGTCGCGGGCGCTCGCGCTGATCCTGTTGTGCGCTTCGGCGGCGGCGCAGGCCGCGCCCGACGAAGCCGCGTTCCGGCGATCGATCGGACTGCGCCGGGCTTGGCAGGATCTGACGCGGGAGGTCGCTTGGCCGGCGCACTGGACACCGGACGGGCGGCGCTTCTCGTATCGCAAGACGGTGGCGGGTGGGTTCGCGTTCGAGGCGGTCGACGCGCAGACGCTCGCCAAGTCGCCCGCATTTGATACCGCCAAGCTTGCGGCGGCGCTCGGCGATGCGCGGCACGACGTGGTCGATCCGATGCACCTGCCGTTCGCCGAGTTCGACTATGCGGACGACGGCAAGGCGATTGCGTTCTCGCTGGACGAAACGCGCTGGCAGTGTGGGATCATCGTCTATCGCTGCGAAGCGGTCGTCGATCGGAGCCGACCGCGCGGCTTTGGCGTGGTGCGCGATATGGCGGTGCCGGCGGACAACAGCCCGAAGGCTTCGCCCGATGGGATTTGGAGCGCGTTCGTACAGGGCGACAACCTCGTCGTGCGCAAGGCCGGCGATACGGCTATCGTGCCGCTCAGCGTCGATGGCACAGCGGGAGAGTTCTACGATCCGGGGACACTGCGCTGGTCGCCGGATAGTCGGCACATCATGATCTACCGTGTCCGTCCGGGGTATCAGCGGCGGGTGCTACGCGTGGAGTCGTCGCCGCGCGACCAACTCCAGCCGAAGCTGCAAAGCCAGCTCTATCCGAAGCCTGGCGATGCGATCGATCAGGAACGGCCGGTGCTGTTCAACGTCGCCACCCGGCGGCAGACGGTGATCGACGACGCGCTGTTCCCCATCCCGTATGAACTGTCTGCGCCGCGTTGGCGACAGGACGGACGGAGCGTGGCGTTCGATTATGTCCGCCGCGGTTTCGGCCAGGCGCGGATCGTCGCGGTCGATGCGGAGACGGGCGTTGCGCACGCCGCGGTAACCGAGGATGCGAAGACGTTCGTCTATGCCGATCGTCGCTACGCGCACGAGATCGGCGCGGATGGCCGTGAGATCGTCTGGGCGTCGGAACGCGATGGCTGGAACCATCTGTACCTGATCGACGGCCGCACCGGGGCCGTGAAAAACCGGATCACGACCGGCGACTGGGTGGTGCGCGACGTCATCGCCGTCGACGATGCCAAGCGACAGATCGTGTTTGCCGCGAGTGGCATGAATGCGGGCGAGGACCCGTATTTCCGCCACGTCTACCGGATCGATTTCGACGGTCGGCACCTGACCGCACTGACGCCCGCAAAGGCGGATCACGACACGCGGTTCTCGCCAGACGGGACGCTCTATGTCGATACATATTCGCGCGTCGACCTGCCGACCGTCAGCGAACTGCATCGATCGAGCGACGGCGCGCTGGTTGCTACGGTTACGAAAGGCGACGACAGCGCGTTGCGTGCGGCGGGGTTCCGGCCGCCCGAGGTGTTCGTCGCGAAGGGGCGCGACGGCAGGACCGACATCTGGGGCGTCGTCGTCAGGCCGCGCGACTACGACCCGCGCAAGCGTTATCCGGTGATTGAGAACATCTATGCGGGGCCGCACGACAGTTTCGTGCCCAAGCAATATTGGCCGTTCGGGTTTCATTCCGGCGGCGACAAGGTCATTGGGATGCAGGCGCAGGCCGATCTTGGTTTCATTGTCGTGCAGATCGACGGGATGGGGACCGCCAACCGCTCGAAGGCGTTCCACGACGTCGCATGGAAGAACCTCGCGGACTCGGGCTTTCCAGACCGGATCGCCTGGCACCGCGCGATGGCGGCTAAGGACCCCTCCTACGATATCGACCGGGTCGGCATCTACGGCGCGTCGGCGGGCGGGCAGAGCACGCTGAATGCGCTGCTGTTCCATGGCGATTTCTACAAGGTCGGGGTGGCCTATGCGGGCTGTTACGACAACCGGATGGACAAGATCAGCTGGAACGAACAGTGGCTCGGCTGGCCGGTCGATGCGAGCTATGCCGCGGCCTCGGGCGTCGATCATGCCGCGCAACTGACGGGTAAGCTGCTGATGATCGTCGGCGAGCAGGACAGCAACGTCGACCCCGCCTCGACGATGCAGGTGGCAGACGCGCTGATCCGTGCAGGGAAGGATTTCGAGCTGCTGGTGGTGCCGGGGGCGAGCATAGCGTCGGGCGCTCGAGCGGGCCGATCGATTACGTCGCGCGGCGGCAGTTCGGGTTTTTGTGCGGGAGCTTGGCGGTGAGGCTGTGCCGGATTGGCATGCGGCGTCGCTTAATCCTCCCCGTTGAGGGGGTGGCAGGCCGCTTGGGCTGACGGAGGGGTGGCCCGCTACCGAGAGCGCGATACCCCTCCGTCTGGCAAGCGCCAGCCACCTCCCCGCTGGGGGAGGATCAACTGGGTGACAGGGTGAGTTCGCTCGGAGCCGATCCCAGCGGAACGGGGTAGCCGCCGCGTTCGATGTGCGCTCCCTTTGCGGTGTACGGGCGGCCGGTTTGGTCGTCGTCTCTACGAAGACACGGGCTACCGGATTGATCTTAGTCGCCGCATCGAGTGTCAGCGTGATCGCCCCCGTCGCCGGCACAAACGTCGCGCGCGCGATCTTGCCGGCCTCTAGCGTGATCCATAATCCGGCGGGTGCGATGAACAGGCGGGTGCGGGCGCCGTCCTTCGGGGCGATGCTCACCGCACCCTCCGGTTGGTCGATATTGCCGCCGAACCCGAGCCAGCCGAAGGTCGGATCGTTCACCAGATAACTCGCGGCGGTGATCGCGTGGCCGTAGAAGCCCATGCCGTAGTCGCCGCTATACGGGTCCCACTTCATCATGTCGGGCGCCGAGTGGAACGCGGCGGAGGAGAAGCCGTCGCGGTCGATGTTGGTGATGCCGCCCATCATGCCGCCGTATGCGATGCGCAGCAGCCGCAGGTCGGTTGGGTCTGCGCGGTAGGCGTCGAACAGCGGGACGGCGTTTAGTGTCGAGCCGTAATGGTGAAGCTGGCGCTCGATCCGGGGGCATTTGCCTCCGTACAGGAAGTCCCAATAGCGGCGCGCGTTGCCGTTATAGCCCCAGCTCGGGATCGTCGGATCATAGGCCAAGATGACTTGGCGCGTTATGTCGGCCTGTGGCTGATAGCCGAAATAGCGCATCCACGCGTAGACCTCGGGCTGGCCGGTCGAATCCCACGCCATCTCGCTGCCGAACGGATAGCGCAGTGTCCGCCAGTGATCGGCGCGCTGCTTCATCAGGCGCTCCATCTCGGTCGCTTCGGCGGTCAGCCCTTCGCGCTTCAGATCTCGCAAGATGTCGACGAACACGTCGCCCTCCATCAGCCCGAACTGCGTGTAATAGGGCGCGTCGCGCATCATAGCGGTGGTCGTCTGGTAGGCGTGGTCGAGATACCAGCGCCACGGATGCGCGGTGACGAGACCGGGGTGGTTGCGCGCGACGCGGTACAGCACCCAGTGACCGATCGCGACGTGCGGATAATTGTACGCGCGACCGAGATCGCCGGCGTCCTTCTTCGACCACGAGGTCCAGGTCTTCCAGTCGACGGTCGAGTCGTAATAGCCGGGATGCGCGGCGGGGTCGTAGTAGAACAGGCTTTTCCGCACTGCCCCAGCATGCGGGCCGTCAGGGACTTGCAGGTCGCCCTGGATCGTCTCGTCGACGAGGCGTTGGAGCTTGGCGATCTCGGCGGGGTCGGGGTTGTCGAGCTGTTTCGAAATCGCCGCGACCCAGCTACCCGCGCCGCCCTCGTCGCTCATGCCCGAGATCCAGACGCGCGGGTCCTGCGTGACCACCTTGCCGGCCTCGCGGTCATAGGTGAGGATCGCGGGGTTGCGGCCGAACGGGTCGGCCTTGTCCTCGTACCATTGTTGCGTCGTCGAGAAGCGGCCGAGGTCGGCCATCGCCTGGTCGAGCGGCTTGGTGATGTAATAGCTGACCGCCTGGACGCTGCCGTCGGCATAGGTGATTGCGAGCGTCGCGCGGCCCCAGCCTTTGCTGCGGACGGTGTAGCGGGCCCAGCCTTTCGGGCCAACGATCGGCGTTGCGGTGAGCGCGCCAGCGGGCAGGCTTTCGACCTTGGCGATCGGTTGCGGGGTCTTGATGAACAGCGACGCATCTTGGTCGGTCGGGACGACATAACCGGGGATGCCGACCGCGACCGGGCGGTGGTTGGCAACGAGCGTGTCCTCGATCGCGGCGATCGACGGCGCGGTGACGAAGCGGACGCCGATCGTGCGCGCTGCGCCGGGGGCGAGCGTGAAGCTGGTCGGCGTGTTCCATTGTGCTCCCGCCTTGGCCCATTCCTTCTCGGCAAAGGCTTTGCTGGCGACGGTCCAGTCGTAGAAGCCTTCGGAGGTCTGGCCGCGCTTGCTGCGATCGGTGAAGATGTCGCCCGCCGGTGCCTTGCCCGCTTCGAGGATCGGACGATAGGCTTCGAGCGGCGTGCCCTTTTCGGGGAGGACGAGCAGCGCGGGGCTGGCGCCGTTGAGGCGGGTGACCTGGAGGTAGCCGGCGTCGCGGCCGATATAGGGGTCGACGAAGCTCGCCTGCGCGTGCGCCTGTTCGAGGCTGCGGTCCGTGATGATATTGTCGAACACCATCGGCAGGCCGAGCGCGCCGATCTCGACGGGGGTACTCGTCGTGTTGGTCAGCGTGAAGCGGAGCGCAAGGACGCCTTGGTCGTCGATCCAGCGGCGCTCGACGCGCAACGGGCTGGCGGTGCCGAGCGAGGTGGTGATGTCCGCGGCGGCGAGCGTCGTGCCGGTCGCAGGCAGGCGGCGGATGGCTTTGCGATGCTGCGCGGAGGCGAAGTCGGTCCATGCGCCGCCGGGTGGCCGCACGCGGAGGTGGATGTCGCCGATATGGACATAGCCGTCGCCTGCGCGCTCGGCCTCGCGGGCGCCGGGGACGAAGTCGAAGCCGGGCTCGGCGGCGGGCGAGAGGCGGGCGAGCGTCTGCGTATCGCTACGGAGCGCGAGGCGGAAAGCGGGGGTGCAGAATCACTGTCTGCGCGATCGGGCGGTAACTGGGCTTGGCGGGCTTGGTCTGCGCATCGCCGGGCAGCGTCGTGGTCGTTGCCAGGAGCAGCGTCAGGAGGCGGAAGGCTGTCATGGCGTTGCTCGCTCGGGGTCAAAGGTTAGGATAAAGTGTCACTTGCGCTGCTCTGTCGGACGTATAGTATACGATATCCGAATGGAGATAAAGATGTTCGCAAACCGCCGGGACGTATTGATGGGAACTACGGCGGCGGCGCTGTTGTCAGTGGGCGAACAGGCGTTTGGCAAGGGCGCCGGAACGCTGCCGGCTAGCGCGAAACCGCTGCCGCTGTCGGCGGTGCGGCTGCTCCCGTCCGCCTACGCGACCGCGGTCCAGGTCAATCGCGCGTATCTGCTGCGGCTGAGCGCGGACCGGTTTCTGCACAATTTCATGGCCTATGCCGGGCTGCCCGCGAAGGCGCCAATCTATGGCGGATGGGAAAGCGACACGATCGCCGGCCATACGCTCGGCCATTACCTGACCGCGCTTGTGCTGATGCACGCGCAGACCGGCGATGCGGAGTGCCGTACTCGCGCAGATTATATCGTCGCCGAACTGGCGCGGGCGCAGGCTAAGCGCGGGACGGGCTATGTCGGCGCGCTCGGGCGCAAGCGGAAGGACGGCACAATCGTCGACGGCGAGGAGATCTTCCCCGAGGTGATGCGCGGCGAGATCAAGTCGGGCGGGTTCGATCTGAACGGATCGTGGTCGCCGCTGTATACCGTGCACAAGGTGTTCGCGGGGCTGCTCGACGTGCATGCCGCATGGGGCAACACGCAGGCGCTGACCGTCGCGACGGGGTTGGCGACGTATTTCGCGAAGGTGTTCGCGGCGCTCGACGATGCGCAGATGCAGACGCTGCTCGGGTGCGAATATGGTGGGCTGAACGAGAGCTATGCCGAGCTGTCCGCGCGGACCGGGAACAAGCAATGGCTCGATGTCGCGGAGCGGCTGTACGATCGGAAGATGCTCGATCCGATGGTCGCGGGCGAGGACAAGCTGGCGAACTTCCATGCCAATACGCAGGTGCCGAAGCTGATCGGGCTCGCGCGGATCCATGAACTGAACGGCAAGCCCGCGCCCGCCAACGCCGCGCGGTTCTTCTGGAAGACCGTCACGCAGCATCACAGCTATGTGATCGGCGGCAATGCCGACCGCGAGTATTTCTCCGGGCCCGATACGATCGCGAACCACATCACCGAGCAGACGTGCGAGCATTGCAACAGCTACAACATGCTCAAGCTGACGCAGCATCTGTATGGCTGGCAGCCGGACGGCGTGCTGTTCGATTATTACGAGCGCGCGCATCTGAACCATGTGATGGCGGCGCAGAACCCGAAGACGGCGGGGTTCAGCTATATGACGCCGCTGATGACCGGCTCGGTGCGCGAGTATTCGACGGCGAAGGACGATGCGTTCTGGTGCTGTGTCGGCAGCGGGATGGAGAGCCATGCCAAGCACGGCGAGGCGATCTTCTGGGAGGGCGACGGCACGCTGCTGGTCAATCTCTACATCCCGGCGGAGGCGCGCTGGCGGACCAGGGGCGCGGTGCTGACGCTCGACACGCGCTATCCGTTCGAGCCGGAATCGCGGCTTACGCTGACCAAGCTGGCCAGGCCGGGGCGGTTTCCGATCGCGTTGCGCGTGCCGGGCTGGGCGAACGGGCGCGCGACGGTGACGGTCAATGGCGCGGCGGTCGAGCCGGTGCTGGCTAAGGGCTACGCGATCGTCGAGCGGCGGTGGAAGGTGGGCGATGTCGTCGCGATCACCGTGCCGCTCGACCTGCGGCTGGAGAGTGCGCCGGGCGACGTCGACACGGTCGCCGTGCTGCGCGGGCCGATGGTGATGGCGGCCGATCTCGGCTCGACCGAGGCGAAATGGGAGCAGGCCGATCCGGCGATGGTCGGCGCGGACCTGCTCGCCGCGTTCACGCCGACGGCACCTGATCGCGCGACCTACGCGACCAAGGGGATTATCCGTCCTGCGGACCTGAATTTCGTGCCGTTCTACAGCCAGCATGACCGGCGCAGCGCGGTGTATTTCAAGCGCTTCAGCGAGGCGGCGTGGAAGACCGAGGAGGCGGCGTTCCTGACCGAGCAGGCGCGGCTGAAGGATATCGCGGCACGATCGGTCGACGTGATGCATCTGGGCGAGATGCAGCCCGAGCGTGATCATGCGCTGACGTCGGAAATCTCCTATCCGGTCAGCTATCGCGGGCGGAACGGGCGCGATGCGCGGTCGGGCGGGTATTTCGAGTTCGCGATGAAGACGCGCGCCGGGCCGCTGGTGTTGCAGGCGACCTATTGGGGCGACGAGCGCGCACGCGATTTCGACATACTCGTGGATAACGTGAAGGTGGCGACGCAGCATCTCGAGGCTGACCAGCCTGGCAAGTTCTTCGATGTCGACTATCCGCTGCCGATCGGGCTCACCAAGGGCAAGGCGAGCGTGAAGGTGCGGTTCGTGCCGCATGACCGCTCGTCCGCGGGGCCGGTGTTCGGGGTGCGAATGGTCACCGCCAAGCCGGGTGTGGCAGCGTGAGCGACGACGTGCGGATGACGCTCGACGAGGTACGGGGGCTCGCGCGGGCAGTGCTGCTCGGCGCCGGCCTGTCGCGTTCGCATGCCGAGGCGGTCGCGGAGACGATGGTCGCGGGAGAGCGCGACGGTTGTGCGAGCCACGGCATCTACCGGTTGCTGGTCGCGGCGAACAGTATCGTCAAGGGTGTCGTGGCAGTCGATGCCCAGCCGGTGGTCACCGAACCGTCGCCGGCGCTGGTGCGCGTCGATGGCGGCGGCGGGTTCGCGCAACTCGCGTTCGAACGGGGCCGGCAGCGACTGGCGGTGAAGGCGCGGGGGTATGGGATTGCTGCGCTGGCGCTGAACAATGTCGTACATTTCGCGGCGTTGTGGTCAGAGGTCGAGGCGCTGGCGGAGGAGGGGCTGGTCGCGCTGGCGGTGACGCCCAGCCACGCCTGGGTCGCGCCGGCGGGGGAACGCAGCCGGTGTTCGGGACCAATCCGATCGCGTTCGGCTGGCCGCGGCCTGGTGGGCATCCGTTTGTGTTCGATTTTGCGACGAGTGCGGTTGCGCGTGGGGAAATCGAACTGCATCGGCGCGCGGGGAAGGCTGTGCCCGACGACTGGGGCTATGATGCGGATGGCCAGCCGACGACCGACGCGGCGGCGGTGCTGAACGGCGCGATGCGGACGTTCGGCGGGCATAAGGGCTCGGCGCTGGCAGCGATGGTCGAGTTGCTCGCGGGGCCGCTGATCGGCGACATGACGAGCCGGGAATCGCTGGAGGCCGATGCTGCGCGTGGCGGATCGCCGATCGGGGGTGAACTGATCATCGCGATCGATCCTGCCGGGTTCCTCGGCGATGCGGTTGCCGAGCACCTCGCGCGGGCCGAAGCGATGTTCGCGGCGATCGAGGGGCAGGGCGCTCGCCTGCCGTCGCAGCGACGTTACGCCGCGCGGGCGCGCAGTCTGACCGAGGGTGTGGTGATACCCGCCGCCCTGTACCGCGACATCATGGCGCTGGTTCCAGGAGAATGACGATGAAGGCTTTATCCTGTTGCTCGCGCTGGGTTCGACGGCTGTGGGGGCGGCGCCTTCAAGGACTCCGAAGGCGGCGGCTGCGACGTCCGCGGATGCGCGGTTCAAGGCGCTCTACACGTCGGAATATGCGTGGCGGCAACTCCAGTTCGCGCAGGGCGAGGACAACCCGACCGCCGCACCGCGCCTTCCCGATGTCGGCCCCAAGGCACAGGCCGAGCGGCTCGCGCGCTGGACCGACACGGCGCGGCAACTCGCTGCGATCGCGCCGGCCAGCCTGTCGCCTGCCAATCGCATCAACTACGCGGTCTATGCGCAGCAGATCGACGCGCTGCTCGCTGAGCAGCGCTTCCACGATTACGAGAAGCCGCTGACCGCGGATACGAGCTTCTGGGGCGATGTCGCCGAGAGTGCGCGCGGCAATTTCAAGTCGGTGAAGGACTATCGCGACTATATCGCGGTGATGCGCCAAATCCCGCGCTATTTCGACCAGCAGACCGGCAACATGCGCGCCGGGCTCGCGCGCGGGTTCACGCCGTCGCGCGTGACTTTGACGGGCCGCGACAACGGCGTTGCGCAGGTCGCCGAGGCGAAGACGCCGCAGGACTCGCCTTTCTACGAACCGTTCAAGACCTTCCCGTCGACGATCCCCGCCGCCGATCAGGCTGCGCTCAGGGCGGAGGGGACGGCGGCGATCTCGCAGGCGGTCGTGCCGGCCTATGCGACGCTGCTGAAGTTCCTGCGCGCCGAGTATATCCCGCATGCCCGCGAGGGCTGGCGGCGTACGACCTGCCCGACGGCAAGGCCTATTACCTGTCGAAAATCCGCGAATACACGACGCAGGATATCACGCCCGAACAGATCCACGCGCTCGGCCTCGCCGAGATCGCCAAGATCTCGCGGCCGGATGGACGGCGTGATGCGCAGCGTGAAGTTCCAGGGTGATCTGCAGGCATTCTTCAACCACCTGCGGACCGATCCGCAATTCTATCCGAAGACGCCGAACGAGCTGCTCTACCGCGCGGCGTGGATCGCCAAGACGTTCGACGGCAAGGCGTCGCAGTGGTTCGGGCATCTGCCGCGCAGCCGGTTCGCAATCAAGCCGGTGCCGGCCGACATCGCACCGTTCTATACCGGCGGGCGCGGCGGGCCGGGCATCTATCTGGTCAACACCTACGACCTGCCGTCGCGGCCCTTCTATTCGCAGGTCGCGCTGACGCTGCATGAGAGCGCACCGGGACACGCGTTCCAGATGCCGCTCGCGTCCGAGAACAAGACCCTGCCGGCATTCCGGCGCGACACCTATCTGTCGGTCTATGGCGAAGGCTGGGCGCTGTATTGCGAGACGCTCGGCGAGGACATGGGGATGTACGAGACGCCGTACGATCTGTTCGGGATGCTGAGCTACCAGGCATGGCGCGCGGCGCGGCTGGTGGTCGATACCGGCATCCATGCCAAGGGCTGGAGCCGGAAGCAGGCGCAGGACTATCTGCACGACAATACCGCGCTGTCGAACCACGAGATCGAGACCGAGGTCGATCGCTACATCGCGTGGCCGGGGCAGGCGCTGTCCTATTACATGGGCCAGATCGCGTTCCAGACTGCGCGGAACCAGGCGCAGGACAAGCTGGGGCGAAGTTCAACATCCGCGCGTTCCACGACGCGATGCTGGAGATGGGATCGGTGCCGGTGCCGGTGATCGAGGCGCGGACGGATGAGTTGATCGCGGCGGGCGGCAAGGGGCCGTATCCCGACGAGGAGTGAGGGCGGGCGAACCTCAAGTCCTCCCCGCCAGGGAGGTGGCGCCGTAGGCGTCGGAGGGGAGGGCACGGAACGACGGTTGCTCTTACCTCCCCTCCGTCTGGCAAGCGCCAGCCACCTCCCTGGCGGGGAGGATCGTGTATTCGTTTAGCCGAACGGGCGGTCGATCGAGGGTTGAGGTTCGGTGAACCAAGCGGCGCCTGTTTCGGTGACGTGGAAGTGATCTTCCAGCCGGATACCGAAGCGGTCGGGGACGACGATCATCGGTTCGTTCGAGAAGCACATGCCGGGCGCCAGTGGCGTGCGGTCGCCGCGGACCAGATAGGCGGGTTCGTGGATCGACAGGCCGATACCGTGGCCGGTGCGGTGCGGCAGGCCGGGGAGGCGGTAGTCGGGGCCGAGACCGGCTTTCTCCAGTACGACGCGGGCGGCGGTGTCGATCGCTTCACAGGGTACGCCGGGCTTCACCGCGGCGAACGCGGCGGCTTGCGCTTCGTGCTCGATGTCCCAGATCGCGCGGGCCTCGTCGCCGACCTGGCCGAACGCGTAGGTCCGCGTGATGTCGGAATGATAGCCTTCGACCTGGCAGCCGGTGTCGATCAGCACGAGTTGGTTCTCCTCGAGCAGCTGGTCGCCGGGGATGCCGTGCGGGAAGGCAGTCGCGCGGCCGAACTGCACCGCGCAGAAATACGAGCCGGAGGAGCCGATCGCGCGGTGCGCCTCGTCGATAAAGCGGATCACGGCGCTGGCCGCGATGCCGGGCTGGAGGATGCGCGCGGCGCGGCGCTGGACTTCGAGTGTCATCGCCTTGGCTTGGCGGAGAAGCGCGATCTCTGCCGGGCTCTTTATCATCCGGCAAGCGTCGATCACCGAAGCGCCATCGCCAAGTTCGAGACCCGTGGCGGCAAGCCCGGTCGCCATGCCGTACGGAAGCTGCGGATCGAGTAGCAGCTTGCCGCTGACGGCATCGGCGACCAGCGCGTACGGGCTCTCGTCCTCTTCCCAGAGGCGGAGGTCGGCGTCGATCTCTACCGCTGCCTCAAGCGAGCCCTGTTCGAAGTGCGGGCAGATCAGGATCGGCTGGCCCTTTACCGGAAGCAACAGCGCGACGAGCCGCTCGGTCGCGCCCCACGGGATGCCCGTGAAATAGCGCAAGCTCGCCCCGGCGCCGATCAGCAGGGCGTCGGCACCCGCCGCCTCGGTGAGCGCGCGCGCCTTGTCCAGCCGCGTGGTGCGCTCGGTCGACGTGATGCGCGGCGCGGGGTCCGCCCAGGGGACGATGGTCGCGAGTTCGTCGGCTATGGAAGATCCGCCGATGGTCATGCGTGAGGTCCTTTTTGCCGAAACGGTCGAGGTCGAACGGCGTGAGCGCCACCGCCGGAGTTTCTCCTGCCAACATCGCCGCGACGAGCGTCGCGGTCACCGGTGCCAGCGTGAGCCCGAGATGTTGATGGCCGAACGCATAAGCGAGATTTGCGTGATGCGTCGAGCGGCCGATCGCGGGGAGATAGTCGGGCAGGGTAGGGCGCGATCCCATCCAGCGCGTGAACGGCCCCTCGATCGGCAGGCCGAGCGTGCGGACATGATGTTCCAGCCGCTCCCATTTGCGCGGATCGGGCGGGCCGTCGGGATCGCCGAGTTCGACGAAACTCGCCGCCTGGACGCAAGCGGCATAGCGTGTGACGATCATCGAACAGTCCTCGAACACGATCGGGGGCAGGTCGGCGGGCCAGCCATCGGCGCGGGCGCGGATGTGATAACCGCGCTCGGCGATCATCGGCACGCGGTAGCCGAGCGGTTCGAGCAGATCGCGGGACCGGACCCCGGCGGTCACCAGCACCTGATCGACATCGTGCCCGGCTACGACGATCCGCCCGCCGTCGTCGATCAGGTGCACGCCTCCGCGGGCGATTCGACCGCCGCGCGCCTCGACCGCGGCTTCGAGTGTCGTCGCGAGCCGGCGAAGATCGGCGATCTGGCCGCTGCCGGTAAAGCGGATCGCACCGCCGACCGGATCGGCGAGGAAGCCTAGCCGGCGCAGCAGTTCGGGCTCGGCATCGACGATCCGCGCCGTTCCGATCGCGGTTCGCGACCAGCGCTGCCGGCCTGTCCGTGCGCTCGCGGCCGAATCCCAGACCAGGATATGCCCATTCTCGCGCAACAGATCCGGTGCGCAGATCGCCGCGACCAGATCGCGCCACGCCGGCATCGCGCCAGCCAGCAACGGCGTCAGCGCAGCCGTTCCCGCCGCGAACTTCGCCGGTGTCGACGCCGCGACCAGCCGCGCGGCAAACGGCAGCCAGCGTCGCGCCATCGACGGTGGCAGCCCGAGCGCCCCACCCGCGCTGAACAGGCGACCCGGTACGGATTTAAGCGCGCTTGGCGACGCAAGCGGCTCGACCTGTTCGACCGCGATGTGCCCGGCATTGCCCCAGGATGCGGCGTTGTAATCGGCGTCGCGTTCGAACACACTCGCGCCATATCCGCGATCGAGCAGAGCGACGGCGCAGCACAGGCCGACCACGCCGCCGCCGACTATCCCGATCGTGGGCTTGACCGTTTCCAACCCATTTCTCCTGTTGCACCGCATCAATCACTTTCGTATACGGTATATATATTGAAACGCAGGAAGGTCGATACCGAATGTCTGTCGAGTGGAAGGGTGTATTTCCGGCCGTAACGACTCAGATCCGTGAGGATATGACGGTCGATCTCGCCGATACGCAACGGGTCGTCGACGACCTGATCCGCGACGGCGTGACCGGAGTGATCGCGCTCGGCACGGTCGGCGAGAACAACTCGTTCGAGTATGAGGAAAAGGTCGAGGTACTGACCGCGATCGTCGAGGCGGTCGACGGCCGCGTGCCGGTCATCACCGGTGTATCGGAATATGATACGCGGCGCGCGGTGCGCTATGCACAGGCCGCCGAAAAGGCCGGTGCGGATGGCCTGATGCTGTTGCCGCCGATGGTCTATGTGCCCAAGCCGCATGAACTCGTCGCGCATTTCAAGGGCGTGGCGGAGCAGGTCGGCCTGCCGATCATGCTCTATAACAACCCGCCAGCGTATCGCACGCTGATCGACAACGACGTGCTCGCCGCGCTGGTCGATGTCGCGAACATCGTCGCGGTCAAGGAATCGGCCCTGGACACGCGGCGCTTCACCGACGTGAAGACCGCGTTCGGCGATCGCTACGTGCTGTTCGCGGGGCTCGACGACGTTGCGCTGGAGGGGCTGTATCTGGGCGCGCAGGGCTGGGTCTCCGGGCTCACCAATGCGTTTCCGCGGAATCGGTCGAGCTGGTCAACGCGTTCGCGCGCGGCGATCATGCCAAGGCGATGGAGATCTATCGCTGGTTCATGCCGTTGCTCCACCTCGATGCCGAGCATGACCTGGTGCAGTCGATCAAGCTCGCCGAGCAGGTCATGGGCCGTGGTTCGGAACGCGTTCTGCCGCCACGCTATCCGCTGATCGGCGAACGGCGCGCCGAGGTGATCGCGATGGTCGAGAAGGCTGCGGCGACGCGCCCAACTCTCTCGAACTGATGCGGCACACCTTCTTCTGCATCGACGGCCACACCGCCGGCAATCCGGTCCGCCTCGTCGCGGGCGGGGCGCCGTTGCTGAAGGGCGCGTCGATGTCGGAGCGGCGGCAGGACTTCATGACGCGGTTCGACTGGATCCGCACCGGGCTCTGTTTCGAACCGCGTGGGCACGACATGATGTCGGGCGGGTTCCTCTACCCGCCGACGCGCGACGATACCGATATCGGCATCCTGTTCATCGAGACGAGCGGGTGCCTGCCGATGTGCGGGCACGGCACGATCGGGATGGTGACGTTCGGGCTCGAACACGGGCTGATCCAGCCGGCCGTGCCGGGCCGGTTGCGGATCGAGGTGCCCGCGGGCGTGATCGACGTTGCCTATGAGGCCGAGGGCGCGAAAGTGACGTCGGTGCGGATCACCAACGTGCCGGCGTATGTCGCGGCGCGCGGGATCGAGGTCGACATCGAGGGGATCGGTGCGCTCAGCATCGACGTCGCATACGGCGGCAATTACTACGCGATCGTCGAGCCGCAGGGGCGCTATGCCGGGCTCGACGACCTCGGCGCGGCGGAGATCATCGCGCTCAGCGGACGCGTTCGCGAGGCAGTGCGCGCACAGTTCGAGCCGGTCCATCCGCTCGACCCGACGATCCGTGGTGTCAGTCATGTGCTGTGGGCGGACGTGCCACGCGGAGACGGCGCCGACGGTCGCAATGCGGTATTCTACGGCGACAAGGCGATCGATCGCAGCCCGTGCGGTACGGGGACCTCGGCACGGCTGGCGCATCTTGCGGATAAGGGCCGCTTGTCGGTCGGCGACAGGTTCGTCCACGAGAGTTATATCGGCAGCCGCTTCATCGGCCGCGTCGAGGCGGAAACGTCGCTCGGTGACACCCCCGCGATCATCCCGTCGATCGAGGGATCGGCGATAGCGACCGGGTTCAACACGATCTGGATCGATCGCGACGATCGTTTCTGGAACGGTTTCCAAGTTTCATGAGCCATTTCTCATGAAGTGTAGGCTATGCCGGTGCAGCAATTCTGCCCCCGGAGCCAACCGTCTATGAGTATCGTCGTCCGCACCCTGTCCGAGCAGGTGTTCGAGATCGTCCGCGAACAGATCGTCACGGGCAAGCTCGCCGGGCATAGCGCGATCCGGCAGGATGCGCTCGCGACCGAACTCGGGGTCAGCAAGATCCCCTTGCGCGAGGCACTGGCGCGGCTGGAGCAGGAGGGACTGCTGACCAGCCACGCCAACCGCGGCTATTCGGTCCAACCGATGTCGGCGGACGAAGCGGACGACATCTTCGCGCTCCGCCTGAGCATCGAGCCGCAGGCCGCGGCCTATGCCTCGACCGTCGCCAACGACGCGGATAGGGCGACCGCGATCCTCGCCTTCGAGGAACTCGACAGTGCGGCGAGCGAGCGGCTGGCCGAAGTCGCGATCCGCAACCGCGTGTTCCACACCGCTTTGGTCCGGCCGGGCCGTCGCCTGCTGACCACGCAGATGGTCGAGCGGCTGGCGATCCTCGCCGAGCGCTACGTCGTCGCGCATCTGCGGCCGGCGGGGCGCGAGGACCGCGCGCATCTGGAACATCGCCAGCTGCTCGATGCATGGCTCGCGCGCGACGACGATCGCATGCTGACGCTGCTGACCAGCCATATTCAATCGACGCTGACCGATCTGCGCTTCCAGTTCGCATCAGCGCGCGAATAACGATCACAACCGGGGATGGGCATGTTTGGACCGCGTAAATCGTTCGAATCGTCTGCCCATGGCCAGGAACACAGCCTCGCCAAGACGCTGAGCTGGCCGCATCTGATCGCGCTCGGTGTCGGCGCGATCGTCGGCACCGGGATCTACACGCTGGTCGGCGTCGGGGCCGAGCGCGCGGGGCCGGGCGTTATCCTGGCCTTCGTGATCTGCGGCGTGATCTGCGCGTGCGCGGCACTCGCCTATACCGAACTCGCGACGCTGATCCCGGCGGCGGGCAGCGCCTATACCTTCAGCTATACGGCGCTCGGCGAGGGTATCGCCTGGGTGGTCGGCTGGAGCCTGATCCTCGAATATTCGCTGGCCTGCTCGACCGTCGCGGTCGGCTGGTCGGGCTATCTGGTCGGCTGGATCGAGGCGGCGGGGGTTCACCTGCCGCACGCGCTGCTGGTCGGGCCGCATGGCGGTGGCCTCGTCAACATGCCCGCGGTGCTGGTGTCATTGGCGGTGATGGGGATGCTGATCCTCGGCACGCGGCAGAGCGCGACGCTCAACATCGTGCTGGTGCTGATCAAGCTGGTCGCGCTGACCGTCTTCGTCATCTACGCGGCGCCTGCGTTCAAGGCCGATAACCTGCACCCGTTCATGCCCTACGGTTTCGGCTCGACCGAACTCGATGGGCACAAGCGCGGCGTGATGGCGGCGGCGGCGATCGTGTTCTTCGCGTTCTACGGCTTCGACGCGGTCGCGACCTCGGCGGAAGAAACCAAGAACCCCAAGCGCGACCTGACGATCGGCATCGTCGGCTCGATGCTGGTCTGCACGGTGATCTACATGGCCGTCGCGGTCAGCGCGATCGGCGCGCTGCCGTTCACGCAGCTCGCCAATTCGCCCGAACCGCTCGCCTTGGTGCTGCGCCAGTTGAGCCAGCCGTTCGCGGCGCAGGTGATCGCGCTGGCGGCGGTGATCGCGTTGCCGTCGGTGATCCTGGTGATGATGTACGGACAGAGCCGGATCTTCTTCGTGATGGCGCGCGACGGCCTGTTGCCGCGACGCCTCGCCAAGGTCAGCAAGCGGACCGGATCGCCGACGCTGATCACGCTGCTGACCGGGCTTTCGATCGCGGCGGTTGCGGGGTTCTTCCGGCTCGACGAGATCGCCGAGCTCGCCAATGCGGGCACGCTGATCGCGTTCATCTCGGTCGGCGTGTGCCTGATGGTCCTGCGCCGGATCGCGCCGCAACTGCCCCGCCTGTTCCGCTGCCCGGCGGCGTACGTGGTCGGTACGGTGACGGTGCTCGGCTGCCTGTATCTGCTCGCGAGCCTGCCGACGTCGACGCTCGTGCGCTTCGTGATCTGGAATGCCGCCGGCCTGGCGCTCTATTTCGTTTACGGTCGGCGGAAGAGTGCCGTGGGGCTTGCCGAGGCGTAAGGATACTCAGGTCTGGGACGCGGGCGTTTCACCCCCGGCGTGGCGTGCGCGGAAGAGTTTACCGCCTTCGACTGCGTACACGACCGCCAGGACGCCCAGGCCGATCGCCAGATAGCCGATCGCCAGGGGATAGGTGGTGCCGTTGTAGGATTGCCCGATCAGCGATCCGACGATCACCGCGCCGACGCTGGTGATGAAACCCTGGATCGACGAGGCGGTCCCGGCAATGTGGCCTACCGGCTCCATCGCCATGGCGCCGAAATTGGAACCGCACAGGCCGATGCACGTCATGCTCAGCGCCTGGAACAGCATGTAGGTCCAGAGCGATTCCAGCCCCGTCGCGATCACGCCGATATGCAGCACCGACAGGCCGATCAGCGCGAGTACCGCGGCTTGCGAGATCAGTCGCGTCCCCAGGCGCTCGACCAGCCGGCTGTTGGCGAACGATGCGCACCCCATCGAAAAGGCGCAGACCGCGAACAGGATGGTGAAGCGCTCGCCGGCGTGAAACTGGTCGACGAAGATCTGCTGGGCCGACGATACGAAGGCGATGATACCGCCGAAGGTCATCGAGGCGGCGACCGCGTAGCCCGCCGAGAACCTGTTCGTCAGCGTCAGCGTATAGGCATGGCGAAGCGCACCGAGCGACAAGGGCGTCCGGCGATCGACCGGCAGCGTTTCGCCGAGCCGGCTCGCGGACCAGGCGAGCACCAGCGCCGCAAATCCGGCCAGGGCATAGAAGATGAAGCGCCACGGACCGATCGCCAGCAAGACCTGCCCGAGGCTGGGGGCCATGATCGGCACGAGGAAGAAGATCATCTGTGCGACCGACAGCGTGCGGGCCATCTGGCGCCTCGAATAGCGGTCGCGAACGATCGCGACCGCGAGCACGCGCGTGGAGGCTGACATCAGCCCCTGGAGAACCCGCGCGCCGAGCAATGCGGCGAAGGTCTGCGATCCGGCGGCGAAGATGCTGGCTGCGACGAACCCGGCGAGCGTGAGCAGCAGGATCGGCTTGCGCCCATAGCGATCCGCCAACGGACCGTAGACGAGCTGGCCGGCGCCGAACCCGAGCATGTAAGCGGTGATGATCCATTGCCGGTGGTTGGCGGTGGCGATGCCGAGCTGATGGCCGATATCCGCGAGCGCCGGCAGCATCAGGTCGACGCCGAGCGCGTTGACCGCCATCAACGCCGCGACGAAGGCGACGAATTCGCCGGGTTTCATCAAGGGGCGGCAGTTTTTTCGGTCATCGGGTTGGCCTAGGTCGCAAATGTCGGGAAGGCCATGTGAATGACGCATCGCGAGCATAGGTTCCGGGTGGGGGTTCCGGCTGGCGGGTCCGGTGCGCGGGTCGATCGCCACCGAAGCCCACCGCGCGACCTTTACCGAGGCAGCGCGCGCCTACCGAAGCGGGAGGGTCATGCCCAGTAACTGCCGAGTCGCCCTGAGTGCGGTCTCGAATGGTGCCTGTGTGCGGACGATCTTGACCATCACGCTGGCGCCGAGCCACAGGTGATAGAGCGAGGCGGCGAGTTCGGCCGGGGGCTCGGTAACGCAGAGCGAGCGGTCCGCCACGCCGGCCTCGATTGCCCCGGCCATGCGCGCGACGATGCCGGTCGTCCCGGCCTTCAGGGCTAGGCGCATCGGCTCGGACAGATCGGCGACTTCGGCACCGAGCTTCACGGCCAGGCAGCGGCCTTGGCAGTCGAACGCTCCCTGGGTCTCTCGCCACGCCGCGAAATACAGCATCAGCCGCTCCGCCGCGGTCAGGCCGGGCTTGGCGAACAGCACGTCCATGTCGCCATGATAGTCCTCGAAATAGGCCGAGAGCATGGCCTCGCCGAACGCGTCCTTCGAGGCGAAATAATGGTAGAAGGACCCCTTCGGGACGCCCGCGTCCTTCAGGATCTCGGTGAGGCCGACGGCGGAAAAGCCCTTGCGGCTCATGATCCGCTGGCCCGTCGCCAGGATCGTCGACCGAGAATCGGGTTCGGGTGCTGCTGGCGGCATGACCTTTCCTTATAGATGCGTAGACCGATCGTCTAGTGATGTTAGGCATGTAGGTAGCGGCTTTCGGTGATGGCGCCCCGATATCGTAAATCTCAAAACCATGGCGCCCAATATTTTTACTAGACGACCGGTCTAGTGATGTCTAAGTGTCACCCATCGGCGTTACTCGGCGAGGCGAAGCTGTTCCCATCGATGCAACGTTGGGAGCCATTCGCGACCGTTTCCTGGTTTGCCCGGTTCTTGGCCGCTCCAAGATATGGAAGGACATCGCATGAAGATCCTGATGATACTCACGTCGCACGACACACTCGGCGACACCGGCCGCAAGACGGGCTTCTGGCTCGAGGAGCTCGCGGCGCCCTATTACATCTTCAAGGACGCCGGCGCCGAGATCACGCTGGCGTCGCCCAAGGGCGGGCAGCCGCCGCTCGATCCCAAGAGCAACGAGCCCGACAGCCAGACCGACGACACGCGCCGTTTCGAAGCGGATGACGAGGCCAAGGCGGCGTTGGCCAGCACCGTGAAACTCGCGGACGTCTCGGCGACCGACTTCGACACCGTGTTCTATCCCGGTGGGCACGGTCCGCTCTGGGACCTGGCCGAGGACGCCATTTCGATCGACCTCATCGAAACCACGCTGGCGGCCGGCAAGCCGGTAGCGCTCGTCTGCCACGCGCCGGGCGTCCTGCGTCACGTGAAGACCGCCGACGGACGGCCGCTGGTCGAGGGCAAGAAAGTGACGGGGTTCGCCAATTCGGAAGAAGACGCGGTCGGCTTGACCGACGTGGTGCCGTTCCTCGTCGAGGACGAACTGACGGCCAAAGGTGGCGTCTATTCGCGGGGCCCCGATTGGGGATCGTACGTGGTGCAGGACGGGCTGCTCATCACCGGGCAGAATCCCGGCTCGTCCGCCGCGGCCGCGCGGGCGCTGCTGGACGCACTCGCCGCCTGAGCGCCGGGCGGTAGATTCTGTCGGCATCCCGCGGATCGGGGATGCCGACAGAGTGTGCGGTCAGACCGCGATGATCGCCGCGTCGGCGTCCCCGGCCAGCAGCAGGTGGAGCAGGCCTGGCGCCGGGCGGGCGATCGCGTGGATGCCCAGTGCTTCCAGCGCGGGTGTCGAGGCGCGGTCGACATCCTTCAGGCGAATCCGAAGCCGGGTGCCGTGCTGGCTTGCCGCCTCCAGATTGTCCGCGCCGCCGAGTGCGGCGACGGTGGCGGGGGTGAGCCGGATGTCGTTGGTTGCGACCGGTGCCAGCTCTGCGGGAGGGGGCGCGGTTGTCGCCCCGCTCGGCGCTGCGATCGCGTCGCGAATCTCGACCGCGACCGAGTCGGCGATCGGACCGAGGACGATCTGGAGCGCGTTGGCGGACGGGCGGATCAGGCCGCGTGCGCCGAGCGCCTTGAGTCGGGCCTCGTCGACGTGTTTCTGGTTCACGACGATCAGCCGGAGCCGGGTCGTGCATGCGCCAACGCTGGTGAGGCTGGCGGCGCCGCCCAGCGCTTCGGCAAACGCTGCACCGCGTTCGCTCTTGGCGACCGTTGCCGCTGCCACGGGAGCGTCGCGCTCGCGGCCCGGCGTCGGGAGGTCGAGGCGTTTGATGACGGTGCGGAACAGGACGTAGTAGATCGCGGCGTAGGCGAGGCCGATCGGGAACAGCAGCAGCGGCTTGGTCGCCTTGCCGTAGTTCAGCACGTAATCGAACAGCCCGGCGGAGAAGCCGAAGCCGAGCTTCACGCCGAGCGCATCCATCAACGCCATCGACACGCCGGTCAGGACCGCGTGGATCGCGTAGAGCACCGGCGCGAGGAACATGAAGCTGAACTCGATCGGCTCGGTCACGCCGGTCAGCATCGAGGTGAGTGCGAGGCTGAGCAGCATGCCGCCGACCGCTTTCCGGCGTTCGGGCAGCGCGGCGTGGTACATCGCCAGACACGCGGCGGGCAGGCCGAACATCATCACCGGGAAGAACCCGGCCATGAACGCGCCCGCGGTCGGATCGCCTGCGAAGAAGCGCCGCAGGTCGCCTGTGGTACCCTGGTAATCGCCGGCGACGAACCAGACGATGTTGTTGAGCAGATGGTGTAGCCCGGTGACGAGCAGCAGGCGGTTGAGCAGGCCGAACATAAACAGGCCGAACCCGCCCGCGCCGCTGATCCCGTAGCTGAGGCCGTCGATGCCGGTGCTGAGCGCGCCGAAGCCGAGGCCGACGACGATGCCGAGCACGAGGCCCGCGACGCCGCTGACGATCGGGACGAACCGGCGTCCACCGAAGAAGGCGAGATATTCGGGGAGCGCGATCGCCGAGAAGCGGTTGTAGAAACTGCCGCCGATCAGCCCGGAGAGGATGCCGATCGGTACGTCGAGGCGGGCGATCGCCTTGGCTTTCCAAGCCGCGGTGGCGAGCGCGATCGTGTCGCCGGTCAGCCCTTTCAGCGCGTCGGCGGGGACGGTCATCAGGGCTTGCGCGCCTTGGGTGGTGACGAGGTAGCAGACCACGCCTGCGAGACAGGCGGCGCCGTTGCCGTCACGGGCGAAACCGGTGGCGACGCCGATCGCGAAGAGCAAGCCGAGGTGCGAGAAGATCGCGTCGCCGGCGGCGCTGAGCACCGCGATGTCGAGCAGGTCGGGCTGGCCCAGGCGCAGCAGCAGGCCGGCGACGGGGAGCACCGCGATCGGCAGCATGAGCGCGCGGCCGAGTGGCTGGAGGGCTTCGAGCAGCGACTTCATGGGCGGAACTCCCGAGCGAGCGTTCGCACGTCCGCGGCTGAGATGCAGTTCATCGCCGCGGCGGCATGCGCGCGGCAGGCGTCGATCGTGAGGGTCGCGACCAGCGCCTTGATCTCGGGGACGAGTGCGGGCGCGGACGACAATTCGGTGACGCCGAGGCCGATCAGGATCGGTACGGCGAGCGGATCGGAGGCGAGATCTGCCGCACACGCCGGTCCATTTGCCGTGGACCGCACCGCCTTCGCAGGTCCGCGCGATCAGGCGGAGGACAGCGGGGTGGAGACCGTCGAGATCGCTCGCGACCGCCGGATTGCCGCGGTCCATCGCGAGCGCGTATTGCGTGAGGTCGTTGGTGCCGATCGAGAGGAAGTCGGCTTCGCTCGCCAGCAGGTCGGCTGTGATCGCGGCGGCGGGCGTCTCGATCATGATGCCGAGCGCGACGTGCTCCGTATGCCCGATCGCGGCGGCTGCGGCGTCGAGTGCTTTGCGAACTGCGCGGAGTTCGGCGAGGCTTGCGATCATCGGGACCATGATGCGGCACTGGCCGGCGGGGCGGACCGCGAGGATCGCGCGCAGCTGTGCGTCGAGCATCTCGGGGTGGGCTAGGCCGACCCGGATGCCGCGCAGGCCGAGCGCCGGGTTCTCTTCCGCTGCGATCGGGAGGTAGGGGCGGGCTTGTCGCCGCCGATGTCGAGCAGGCGGACGATCAGCGGGCGACCGTCGAGCGTGTCGGCGATGCGCTGGTAGTCGGCGGTCTGTTCCTCGACGCTGGGCGCGCTGTCGCGTTCGAGGAACAGGAATTCGGTGCGGAGCAGGCCGCAGCCTTCGGCGCCGTTACGGACCGCGGCCTCGGCATCGTCGGCCGAGCCGAGATTGGCGAACGCTTCGATCCGCACGCCGTCCTGTGTGCGGCATTCGCGCGCGGCGTTGGCGAGCGCGGCGCGGCGGCGTTCGGTCTGGACGTCGTATGCGGTTTGCGCGGTCGCCAGCGTCTCGGCATCGGGGGCGACGTGAAGCAGGCCTGCGCCGGCGTCGAGGATCAGCGGCGTGCCGGCGGCGATCTCGGCAAGCGCCGGGCCGATTGCGACGAGGGCTGGCAACCCCATCGTCGCGGCGAGGATCGCCACGTGCGAGGTCGGCCCGCCGCGCTCGACGCAGAAGCCGACGATCGACGCGGTGTCGAGGCCGAGCAGGTGCGAGGGTAGCAGGTCGTCCGCTAGCAGGATCGTGCCGGGCGGGAAGCTCAGCCGCTCGTCGAGGTCTTCGCCGGCGAGCGCGCGGAGCACCTGGCGTTCGAGATCGAGCATGTCGTCGGCGCGTTCGGCGAGGCGGGCGTCGCCGGTTGCGTGGAGCGCGTCGGCTTGGGCGCGGATCGCGGTGCGCCAGGCGTAGGCGGCGCTGTCGCCTTGCGCGATCGCGGCATATGCGGCGGCGGTCAGGGTCGGGTCATCGAGCAGGGAAGTATGCGCGGTGAGGATCGCGCGCTCGGCGCCGGTCGCGGTCGCCGATTTGGTGGCGAGGCGCGTGGTGACGGTGGCGAGCGCCGCATCGAGTGCGGCGCGTTCGGTGGTCGCGTCCGCTCCTTCGCGCGTCACGGCGATCTCGGCGAGGCGGAAGAGCCCGGCCTGGCCGATCGCGATTCCGGGAGATGCGGTGACGCCGGGGAGGCGGCCGTCGGCGGGTAGAGTCAAAACCTTCGCGCCCGCAACTCCTGTTCGCCCGCGAAAGCGGGGGCCCAGGAGCAAGCAGCGCTGTCATTCGTGGCTCCTGGGCCCCCGCTTTCGCGGGGAACACGGGAGTGGAGGCGGATGCGGCGGATACGTTTCCGCCCGCTTCCGCTTTCTCGCCCATGCCGCCGAGGATCAGGTCGCCGATCGCCGCGAGCGCGTCCGCCGCGTCTGGGCCAGTGGCCGCGATCGTGATCTCGTCGCCGAGCTTAACGCCCAGCGCCATCAGCGCGACGGGACTGCGGACATTGCCGTCGCGCTCATCCTTGTGGATCGCCACGTCGGAGACGAACTTCCGCGCTGTCTCGCCGATACGAGCGGCGGGGCGGGCGTGGATGCCGTGGACCAGCGGCACGACGATCGTACGACGGACGGTGTCGCCCTCGACCACGGCCACATCGGCTGAATCGCGCGGCTCCAGCGTCATCATCGCCTCGCCGACGCCGACCAGTCGGTCGGTCTCGCGGCGGACGATCGTGAAGCGCTCGGGGTTGGTGACGATCACCGGCGTAATCACCGCCCGCGCCTCGCAGACCAGCAGGTCGAGATCGAAGCGGATCAACGGATCGAGCCGTTGCACCGTCGCGCCCTCGACCACGCACGGGGTGAACCCGCGCCCGCCGAGCGCCACCGTGTCGAGGCCGATATGCATCAGGATCTCGGCGCCCTCAGGGGTACGCAGCGTGATCGCATGGCCGCTTGCGTGGACGCTCAGCACGACCGCATCGCACGGCGCGTGCAGGCAGTCGCCGGTCGGATCGACGGCGATCCCGTCGCCCATCATCCGTTCGGCGAAGACCGGGTCGGGGACCGCCTCGAGAGGCGATGCCCAGCCCTGGAGGGGCGACGTCAGGATGATAGGCTTCATGGCTTTACGTCCTGCCTGCGACCAGTTGGCCGCCGATCCAAGTGCCCGCGGGCATCAGGTCGGCGGTGAGGGCGACCCAGTCGGCGCGCAAGCCGGGGCGAGCGCACCGCGCTCATGGCCGAGGCCGAGGAAGGCAGCGGGGTTGGTCGCCGCCATCGCCACCGCGGTTGCGACATCGGTATGAGTCCGCACGACGAAATTGCGGACCGCGCCGGCCATGTCGAGATCGGAGCCGGCCAGCGTCCCATCCTCGCCGAAGCATTTGCCGTCCTCGACATGGATCAGGCGCCCTTGCAGGCGGAAATCCTTGTCGACCGCGCCGACCGACGGCATCGCGTCGCTGACCAGCATCAGCCGGTCATTTGGTCGTGCGTTGAGCGCGAGACGCAGCGCGGCGTCGTGGACGTGCAATCCATCGGCGATCAGTCCGCAATAGACTTGGCGATCGTCGAGCGCGGCGCCGACTACGCCCGGCGCGCGGTGGAGCAGCGGCGACATCGCGTTGAACAGATGCGTGATCCCGCTGAGGCCCGCGCCGACCGCGTCGACGATCGTCTCGTAGTCGGCGTCGGTATGGCCCGCGCTGACGATCACGCCGCCTGCGACCAGCCGCGCGATCGACGCCGCGTCGGTCAGCTCGGGGGCCAGCGTCACCATCACGCGACCCTTGCGCGGACGGATCAGCAGTTCGATCATCGCATCGTCGAGCAGCCGGAACTTGGCCGGATCGTGGATCCCTTTGCGCGACGGATTGATCCACGGGCCCTCGATATGCGCGCCGACCACACCGGGAACACCGGCGAGGATCGCCGCGTCCATCGCGTCGAGCGTCGCCTCGATCACCTCGGGCGTGTCGCTGATCAGCGTCGGCATGAACGCGGTCGTGCCATAGGGGACATGCGCGGCGCCGATCGCGGCGATGCCCTCGACGGTCGGCTGGTCGTTCAGCAGCACGCCGCCGCCGCCGTTGACCTGCGTGTCGATGAACCCGGGGACGAGCCAGCCGCCGCCAAGGTCGATCGCCTCGGACGCGATCCGCTCGAGCGGGGTGATCAACGCGATCCGGTCACCGACGACGCGGATCGTCGCACCGTTCAGCAGGCCGTCGCGCGTGACGACGGTGCCGTTGACGACATGAAACTGGGTCTCGCTCATACCGTCTTCGTCACCTTGCTGAGATGCAGCGGCGCGTCGGGGTTGAGCCCGCGACGCAGCGAGAGGGCATTGGCCATGCGGTAGAAGCTCTGGATCATGAGGATCGGCTCGATCGCCGGATGCGCGGTGTAGGCGGCGGGGGCGGTTTCGCCATTCGCCTTCGCATCGGCGAGGCAGACGCGGGCGCCACGTGCGGCAAACTCGGCTGCGGCTTCGCGCACGCCATCGCCGGCGGTGTCGGAGGTGGCGAACGCGATCACCGGGAAGCCGTCGTTGACGATCGCCATAGGCCCGTGGCGGACTTCGGCGGCGCTGAACGCCTCGGCATGAAGCGCGCAGGTCTCCTTGAGCTTCAACGCCGCTTCCTGCGCGATGCCGTAGCCATAGCCGCGACCGATCACGAACAGGTTGTTGGCGTCCGCCAGCGCATCGACCACCGACGTCCAGTTCGCGCCGAACGCGAGCGCCAGCATGTCGGGCAACGTGTCGATCGCCTTGGTCAGCGCGTCGTTCTGCGACCAGGCCGCGGTCAGCGCCGCGAACGCCGCGAGCGCGCAGATATAGGACTTGGTCGCCGCGACAGATTTCTCCGGCCCCGCCTTCAGCGCGATCATCGTGTCGGCCATCTCGGCGAGCGGCGACGTCTCGTCGTTGACGAACGCGACGACATGCGCACCGGCTGCCTGATAGGCGGACACGGTGGCGAGCAGATCGGGGCTGCGACCGCTCTGCGACACCGCGATCACCAGTGCGGTGCCGGGCGCCATCGGTGCGGCATAGACCGACGACACCGACGGGGCGGCCGACGCGACCGGCACGCCGAGCAGCGTCTCGATCAGGTATTTTCCATAGGTTGCTGCATGATCCGACGACCCGCGCGCGCACGTCACGACCACGGCTGGCGGCGCGGCGCGGAGGCGTTCGCCAAGTGCCGTCAGCGCCTCGCGGTTGGCGGCGAGCAACCGCGCAACGGCGTCGGCAGCTTCGGCGGCTTCGCTGAACATCAGCGTCGGCGTCGACGCAGTAGTAATCTCGGTCACGGTATGCCTCCGGCCGGCGCCCGTGCGCCGGCGTCAGATGTCGTTGAGTTCGGCGACGAGGTCGTAGGCGTCGCCACGGTAATAGGATTGGGTGAATTCGGCGGCCCGGCCATCGCGCAGGAAGCCGCGGCGTTCGATGAACAGGCCGGCATGGCCTGCATCGACGCCGAGCATCTTGGCATGCTCCGGGCTGAAATGGACTGCGCGCAGGCGTTGCAGCGCGCGGACCGGACGGTTGCCCGCCGCTTCGAGCGCTTCGTACAACGAGTCCTGGACGGCATCGATCGTCGGCAGGCAATAGCCGGCGATCGTCGAATATTCGAGCGCCATCGGCGTGTCGTCGGCGTAGCGGATGCGCTGGAACCGGTACACCGCAGAGCCCGGCGACAGCCCGAGCGACAGCGACTCCTCAGGCGTAACCATGCCAATAGTGCGGCTGACCCACGCGCTGCTCGGCGTCCGGCCGCGCGACTGCATGTCTTCCGAGAAGGACGACAGCTTCGAGAAGCTCTTTTCGACGCGGGTGGCGACGAACGTGCCGGCGCCGCGGCGGCGGGTGAGCAGGCCTTCCTCGACCAGCCCGCCGATCGCTTTGCGGACGGTGATGCGCGACACGTCGTATTCTATCGCAAGATCGCGTTCGGCCGGGAGCGCGTCGTCCTTGGCCAGCACGTTGCGGTTGATCGCATCGCGGATCAACTGCTGAAGCTGGACGTACAACGGCGCGGGATTGCCATCCCGGAACCTGCCAATGCTCGTTGAAAAGGACATGAAGGCGACTTTCGATGATGCCGGAGCGGGCCTCGAAACGAGAATGACCCGGCAACCGATCTTGGATACGTTATGTATTGGTATTGTTCAAGCGACTTGACCGACTGTGTTGCAAAGTACGGACTTGAGATTTCGTACGCGCGTCATATCGGTATGGCGGCGCGCGGCCGGAGCAAAGCCGAATTGGCGCTCCCGCGCAGCCGTCGCCGACGTGCCGTCCTCGTCGCTGGACACGACGAGACTGCCGCAGGACGCGTGCACTTCGCCGATGCCCGTCGCGAGGATTTCGGAGACGTTGTCGGCATCGACGCCGCTGCCGGCGAGAATGACGATGCGGCCCGCGGCGCGACGATGCAACGTGGCCAGCATGGCAAGCCCGTCGATCGCCTTGGGTTGGCCACCCGACGTCAGGATGCGATCGAACCCGAGCGCGATCGCGGCGTCGAGGGCGGCCGGCATGTCGTCGCACAGGTCGATCGCGCGGTGCAGCGTCAGCGACAATGGCGTACCACGTGCTTCGCCCAGGGTGCGGGCATGCGCGACGAGATCCGCGAGTAGGTCGGTGTCGAGGCTATGATCCTTGCGGCTCGCGCCGATCACGACGCCGGCCAGGCCTGAGTCGCTGGCGGCGGTCATGTCCGCGGCGATCATGGCCGCCTCGCGCGCGGTATAGTGGAAGCCACCTTCGCGGGGTCTGGCGAGCAGATGGACGGGGATCGGAATGGTCGTCGCGGCGGCGATCAGCGAGGGCGAGGGGGTCAGCCCACCGAGCGCCAGGGCGGCGCACAACTCGATCCGGTCGCCGCCGCCCGCGACGGCTGCGTCGAGCCCCGCGATATCGTCGACACAGATTTCGAGGGTCATCAGGCGGCCTTCAGCGATCAGTAATATTATTACGTTTGGCCGATCGAATCACGTGCTTCAATCCCCAAAAGCACCGGGGTCGGCAAGAAATGGTATTAGCGGCCTGGAGCGTCGACAAGAGGATTAAGGGTCATTTTCGGTGTAATTGGCCGCTAAGGTGCTACGATACAACGGGAACTTCTGTCATTCGGCCTCGCATCCGATTGGTAACCAAATTGTAATTTCCGATGGATTCGGCAAGCGAATTGGTTATACGGTTGTCCTGCCAAGTCGCTCACATAGTAACCAAAACAGTACCAAGCGGCGGGTGATCAAAGGGGCGCGGCGTGCGTCGGGGTGGCGCTGCGGCGCCAAAGGGAAGGGGCTTTGACAATGAATTTCCGTAAGCAGATTTTGTTGGCTTCGAGCGCAGTCGTCCTCGTCGCCGTAACGCCAAGCGCGTTCGCGCAGGTCGCCACGCCGTCGGCCGACCCCGTCGCTACGCCATCGGCCGATGCCGCCGCAGCACCGCAAGCTGGAACGCCAACCGCTCCCGTCGCCGACGAAACCGGCGAAGACATCGTTGTCACCGGGATTCGCGGGAGTTTGCGGAGCGCGATTGCGGTTAAGCGTCAGGCCAACGCGATCGTCGACGTCATCAGTGCCGAGGCGATCGGCAAGTTCCCCGACCGCAACGTCGCCGAATCCCTTTCGCATGTTCCCGGCGTCAGCATCGATCGTCGCTTCGGCGAGGGCGAGAAGGTCGCGATCCATGGTACCGACCCGGCGCTCAACCGCATGCTGCTCGACGGCCACGCGGTCGCCTCGGCCGACTGGGGTGGCAACGACAACGATCCGACCAGCCGTACCTTCAACTATTCGCTGCTCGCGCCCGAGCTCGTCGAGCGCCTCGAAGTCTACAAGTCGCCCGAGCCACGCATCGAGGAAGGCAGCATCGGCGGGACGGTCATCGTCCGCACGCGCCGTCCGCTCGACACGCCGGCCAACTCGATCTTCGCGTCGGGCGGCTATTCGTACAACGACCGTGCCGACAAGGGTAACGTCCGCGCGTCGGGCCTGTACAGCTGGCACAACGAAGG
Organism: Sphingomonas sp. AC411; assembly: GCF_979253035.1. Lineage (NCBI taxonomy): Bacteria > Pseudomonadati > Pseudomonadota > Alphaproteobacteria > Sphingomonadales > Sphingomonadaceae > Sphingomonas > Sphingomonas sp. AC411. The sequence continues at coordinate 3,403,105 of NZ_CEEDAQ010000001.1, forward strand.
CGGCACGTTCGGCGTGCTCGGCGCGGTCACCTACGACAAGCAGAACCTGACCCGCGCCGGCGTAGAATTCTTCGGCTTCGAGAATGCCGGCGACCGCTTCTTCCAGAAGGATGCGAACAACGCGCTGGTCCTCGACGCCGGCGGACAGCCCGTCCTGAAGAACCCGAATGCGACGATCACCGGCGGCACGCGCCAGGATCTCGCCAATGCGGTGTCGCCGTTCGGCATCAACTACGCGTATTTCACGCAGCAGCGTAAGCGCATCAGCTATGTCGGCACGGTCCAGGCCAAGCCGACCGACGACATCACACTGACGCTCAACGGCCTGCACATCGACGGCAACTACAACAACAGCAGCCAGTCGATGTACGTCATCCCCGGTGCGTGGAGCGGCGACGTTCTCCAGTCGGCGACGATCGCGAACGGCGTCGTCACCAATGCGAGCTTCGGTGCGGCCTCGGCGAACAGCCAGAGCGCACAGCTCGACCTGCTGATCCGCAAGACCAAGCTGACCACCGACAACCTCAACTTCGTCGGCGAATGGGAAGGCCCGGGCGGCTCGAGCGTGTCCGCGACGGCCGGCTGGAGCAAGGCGATCGGTGGGCGCAATCCCGAATATCTGCTCGATGTGCGGACCGACCTTCCGTACAGCTACGGCTTCACCTCGGACAGCGCGAACGTCGACTATGTCGGCGACCTGACCAACCCCGCCAATTATCGCCGCAGCAACAGCCCGCAGCTCCAGACGATCGACGGCGCTCCGGTGATCGTCAACGGCACGCAGCTGAACGCCGCGCGCGCCGGCGGGATCGATTTCTCCAAGACGATCGATCGCGATTATTACGCAGGCTATGACGCGGTCATTCCGTTCGAGGCGGGGCCGTTCAAGGAAATCCGCATCGGCGGCAAGTTCACCGATCACCGCAACCGCCTGAACGCGAGCGGCTTCAACAACTACTCGACGTCGAACTACACGCTGGCGAGCCTCGGCGTCGACACGATGACGACGCCGAACGGCACGTTCGATGGCACCGGCGGTACCGGCAACGCGACCCAGTACATCAACCTGGCGCAGCAGACCGTCATCGACATCCTCGCCAATTCGGTGAACGTGGCCGTCGCCAAGCCGACCGCGTCGTACATCGTCGACGAGACGGTCGCGGCGAACTACGTCCAGCTGAACTTCGATCAGAGCGGCTTCCGCGGCAACATCGGTGGCCGTCTGGTCTATACCAAGAACGTGTCGAACTATGCCGACCAGGTCTCCGGCACCGACGGCAGCCTGCCGACGATCGTGCCACAGCGCGTACAGAACGACTATCTGAAGTTCCTGCCGAGCCTGAACGTCGCGTACGAAGCAGGCGCGCACCTGATCTTCCGCGGCAGCGTCGCCAAGGTGATCGCCCGCCCGCGCTACGAACAGCTCGGCGGTTCGGTCGGTCGCAACGACATCACGCTGGATGCGAGCGGCGGCAATCCGAACCTGAAGCCGTACCAGTCGACCAACTACGAACTGTCGGCGGAATATTATCCGCGCGAAGGGACGCTGTTGTCGCTCGAACTGTTCCGTCGCGAGGTGAAGGACTACATCCTCAACGGCCTCAGCCGCCAGACGTTCTTCAACGAGCTGACGCAGAGCAACGCATCCTATCTCGTGTCGCAGCCGCTCAACGGCGGCAACGCGAACGTGAACGGCGCGCTGGTCTCGGCACAGGGTGAGATCTGGCACGGCTTCGGCCTGCAGGCGAACTATTCCTATGCCGAGAGTTCGACCGACGAGGGGTTGAACCTGCCCTATCTGTCGAAGCACACCGTCAACGTGATCCCCTATTACGAGAACGGGCCGTTCCAGGCGCGCTTGAGCTATAACTACCGGTCGTCGTATTTCCGCGCGATCGGCCGCCTGAACTCGATCGACATGGTCGCGCCGTACAGCCAGCTCGATTTCTCGGCAGGCTTCAATCTGACCAAGGCGGTCACGCTGACGGTCAACGCGCAGAACCTGCTCGATTCGACCTACACCCAGTATAGCGGCACGCGCGATCGGCCGACGGCGTTCTACAAGAACGGCCGCACGTTCGTCGCGTCGGTATCGTTCAGGATGTAAACCACGGGGCGCGCCGGGAGACCGGCGCGCCTTCCTCTTCGACGCCCTAATTGGCGCCCTCTTTGACGGAAGCACACCGCCACGCATGATATCGGGACGGATCAGGACAGGGTTGCAGCGGATCGGGCAGTGGGGTGTCGGGTTCGCCTCGGCCGTCCTGATGCTGGTGCCGCTATTGGTGCCGACGCCCGCCGCGGCGGAGCGGATCGACCTCGATGCGGGGTGGAGCTTTTGGTTGGCGAAGGATGCGCCGGCCGACCCGGCGTGGCTGAAGAGCGATCCGGCGGGGGCGGAAAGCGTCGTTGTTCCGCATAGCTGGCCGCTGTCGCGCGGTGCGGGCGCCGAGGGTGTCGGCTGGTACGCGCGAACCCTGGTGGTGCCCGAGGCGATCGTCGGCAAGCATCTCGAACTGCATTTCGACGCGGTGTTCTACGCCGCGCGCGTTTGGGTGAACGGGACGCTCGTCGGCACCCACGAGGGCGGGCATACCGCGTTCGATCTCGACGTCTCGAAGGTGCTGAAGCCGGGCGCGAACCGGATCGTCGTGTCTGCCGACGATCGGCCGGGGTTCGCGACGATTCCGGGCTATGCGATGCGTCTCCAGGGTTCGGGGAACGTCTGGTACGACTGGTGGCATAGCGGCGGGATCACGCGCGACGTGTCGCTCCGGATCGCCGAGGGCGGGCTGATCCGCTGCCAGCGGATTCGCCAGGTTTTGCGCGCGGATAGCGCGACCGTCACCAGCGGTGTCGCGATCGAGAATATCGACGCCAAGCCGCATACCTACGGGCTGACGACGATCGCGATCGATCCGGACGGCCGCGAGGTTGCGCGCGCTTCCAAGAGCGTGACGGTAGCCGCGTCTTCGGCGGCGGCGCCCGACGCTGCGCTGACGATCGCCAAGCCGCAACGGTGGCAGATCGGTGCAGGAAGCTGTACCGGATCGTCGCCGAATTGCGCGACGAGAAGGGCGTGGTGCTCGACCGGCGCGAGGATACGATAGGCCTGCGCAAGCTCGCGCTCCGCGACCGGCGGCTATACGTCAACGACGTCGCGGTGCGCCTCACCGGTGTGACGCGGCACGAGGATTCGCCGTGGGAGGGTGCCGCCGAAACGCGCGGGACGATCCTGCACGACATGCGCGATCTCGCCGCGTTGCACGTCACGCTGACGCGGCCGGTGCATTACCCGCAGCCGCAGAGCGTGTTCGACGCGGCGGACCGCGCGGGCATGCTGCTGATCCCCGAAATCCCGATCTGGCAGATGACCGCGGCGCAACTGGGCGATCCGCGGCTGCTGGTCCGCGCCAAGGCGATGATGGCCGAGATGATCGCCGAAAGCGGCAATCACCCGAGCGTGCTCGCGTGGAGCGTGATGAACGAGAGCGAGGCCGCGACGCCGCAGGGGCTCGCCTTCGTCAAGGCGATGAAGGCGCATATCAACGCGATCGATCCTGGTCGGTTCGTCACGTTCGCGGATTCCGAGATCGCGATCCGGCCGGTCCGCGTGCCGGCGCTGGTCGAGGCCGATTTCGTGATGGCCAACGCCTATTTCGGCACCTGGAGCGGCGCGGCGTCGGGCGTCGGCCCTTGGCTCGATGCGTTCGGTAAGGCCTATCCCGACCGGATGCTGGTGATATCGGAGTTCGGCTGGCCGGGACCGTTCTCGAAGGATTCCGCCAGTGCCGATATCGCGCGGACCGAGAATTTGAAGGACCAGCTCGCGGCCTTCGCGACGCGGCCCTGGGTCGGCGGCGCGATCTTCTGGAGCTATTCGGATTACCGTTCGAACAAGAACCTCTTTGCGGGGCTTGCGGACGGCTATGTCGATCACGGGCTAGTCGATCCCGATCGCCAGCGCCGGCCGAGCTATTTCGCCTGGGAAGCCGCCAATCGCGCGGTCTCCGCGACCGTCGACCTGACGATGGCGGGCGAGACGCCGACCGGCTTCACCGCGACCGTCGCCGGCCCGGCGAAGGATGCGTTGCCGTCCTATCCGCTGATCGGTGCGCGCCTTCACTGGCGCGCGATGGGCGGCGACCGCGTGCTGCTCGGCGAGGGCGAGGAGGCCCTGCCGGTGATCGCGCCGGGCGGCACCGCGAAGGTCTCCGCATCGTGGGCGGGGCGTCTTTCGCCCGTCACGGTTACGGTCGATATCCTGACCGCGGAGGGCGCGCGCGCCGGCGGCGTCGTCCGCGACTATGAACCGTTCAAGGCGGGGTCGGCCGCTTATCCGCCCGATCCTGCGCAATTGCCGAAGGCTCCTTCATGATCCGTTTCCGCCCGCTCGCCTTCGCGCTGTTGATGACGTCCTCCGCGGCGTTGGCCGAAGGGCCGAAGCTGATTCCGATGCCCGCCTCGATCGAGGCAAAGGCGGGGACGCTGACGATTGGCGGGGGGCGGGGATCGTCGCGACCGATGCGGGAGCGAAGACGGCGGCGCGGTTGCTGGTGCAGCAGGTGAAGGTGGTTCGCGGGCTGACGCTGGCGGGCGACGCGGGCGCCGGGCCGATCCGGTTCGTGCGGGATGCCGGCGTTGCGGGTGACGAAGCGTATGTGCTGACCGTCGACACGAACGGCGTGACGATCGCGGCGAGCGGTGATGCGGGGCTCGTCCACGGCGCGATGACGCTGGCGCAGTTGCTCAGCCCCGACGCGGCGATCGGCAAGCCGGTCACGCTGGCGGCGATGACGATCCGCGATGCGCCGCGCTTCAAGTGGCGCGGGCTGATGATCGATCCGGCGCGGCATTTCGTGCCGATGCCGATTTTGTACGCCATGGTCGATCAGCTCGCGGCGCAGAAGATGAACGTGCTGCATCTTCACCTGACCGACGATCAGGGCTGGCGGATGGAGATCAAGCGCTATCCCGATCTGACGCGGATCGGCGCCTGGCGGACGCCGCCGTCGAGCGGCGGCGCGCCGGGGCCGAAGGTCGGTGGATTCTACACGCAGGCCGAGCTGAAGGCGCTGGTCGCCTATGCGAAGGACCGCGCGATCACGGTGGTCCCCGAGATCGACCTGCCGGGGCATGCGCAGGCGGCGGTGGCGTCGTATCCGGCGGAGGTCGGCGTGCTCGGCGATCGTCCCGCGGTCAGCCACGACTGGGGCGTGAATCCGTGGCTGTTCAGCCCGGAGGACCGCAGCATGACCTTCATCAAGCATGTGCTCGACGAATTGATGGAGGTGTTTCCGTCGCAGTTCATCCATCTCGGCGGTGACGAGGCGGTGAAGGACCAGTGGGAGCGGTCGCCCGCGGTGCAGGCCAAGATGAAGGCACTCGGGCTGAAGACCGAGATGCAGATGCAGAGCTGGATGATCGACCAGCTCGGCGAGTATCTGGCCAAGCACGGCCGCCGCATGATCGGGTGGGACGAGATTCTCGAAGGGGGCCTGCCGCCGTCGGCATCGGTGATGTCGTGGCGTGGCGAGAAGGGCGCGGTCGAGGCCGCCAATCAGGGCCATGACGTGGTGCTCAGCCCCGCGCCGACGCTGTATCTCGACAGCCTGCAGAGCACCCGGAGCGACGAGCCGGCGGGGCGGATCTCGGGCGGCGATGCGATCGTCACGCTGGCCGATCTCTACAAATACGAGCCCGAGCCGAAGGGCCTTGCGCCCGACAAGGCGCAGCATGTGATGGGCGCACAGATCAACGCGTTCAGCGAGTATTTCGTGACGCCCGAACAGCTGCAGCACGCGACATTCCCGCGGCTGTCGGCGCTGGCCGAGCGGACATGGTCGCCGAAGAGTACGCAGGACTATGCAGGCTTCGTCGCGCGGCTGGAGCCTCAGATGGGGCGGTATGCGCGGGCCGGAATCGCGGCGGCGGACAGCGCGTTCGCGGTCGATTTCGCGGTGCAGGGCACGCGCGGCGATGCGCTGCGGGCGCGCAAGGTGCCGGTCACGCTGGCGACGCAGGCAGGCTATGGCACGATCCGATACACGCTCGACGGCAAGGCGCCGACCGCGCGGTCGAAGGCCTATGCGTCGCCGCTGTCGCTCAAGCCTGGCGTGGTCGTTCGCGCGGCTGCGTTCACCAGCGACGGGCGCCCGACTGCGGTGCCGCGGCTGTTCGAGACGAGCCGTGCCGCGCTGTTGCGTCGGTCGAATTCGGCGATGGTCGCGTGCCCGGGCGGATCGCTCAACCTGCGCGTACCGCTGACCGCGGAGGCGACCGCGCTGGCACCGGTGTACAACATCAACATCTTCGATTCGTGCACGATGTATCCGGCCGCGCCGCTCGACGTGGCGCGCGGCTTCAGCGTCGATGTCGCGCGGCTCGCCCGGCATTACGGGCTGGCGCACGATGCGAGCAAGCTGGTGCCGCATTATGCGGTGACGACCTACGGCGAACTCGTCGTGCGCGCGGGTGGCTGCAAGGGGACGATCGCGGCGACCTTCCCGCTGCCCGATCCGGCGACCAGCCCCAACCGCATGACGTTCCGCGGCAAACTTCCCGAGGGGAAGGGCGACGCCGACCTTTGCCTGCAATTTACCCAGTCGCTCGAGTCACCGATCTACGCGGTGGAATCGATGCAGCTGACGGAGACGAACTGATGCGTTGGACTGTACTTCTCCTGCTTGCGAGCGCCGCTACCCCGTCTGGGCCGCACCACGTACCAGCGTCGTGCTCGACAGCGGCTGGTCGATGCGGATCGATCCGGCCGACACGGCTGCGGCCAAGGCGCATCCCAAGGCGGCACGCTGGTTGCGCGCGACCGTGCCGGGCAGCGCGCAGACCGACCTGATGGCGGCGAAGATCGTCCCCGATCCGTACAAGGGGCTGAACGAGGCGAAGATCCAGTGGGTCGGGCTGACCGACTGGCAGTACCGCACGACCTTGCGGATGACCGCCGAACAGCTTGCGCGCGATCATGTCGACCTCGTGTTCGACGGGCTGGACACGTTTGCCGAGGTGCGGCTGAACGGTACGAAGCTGCTCGCCGCGGACAATGCGCATCGGCGCTGGCGCGTGCCGGTCAAGGCGGTGCTGAAGCCGGGGGCGAACGACCTGCTGATCACCTTCCGATCGCCGATCCGCACGTTGCAGCCGATGGTGCTGAAGACCGCGCATCCGCTGCCCGGCGAATATGATCTCGATCTATGGCGACGAGCCGATGGGCAAGCAGACCTCGCCCTATATCCGCAAGCCGAAATACCAGTACGGCTGGGACTGGGGCCCCCGTATCGTCACGCAGGGCATCTGGCGTCCGGCGCGGATCGAGGCGTGGGACGACGCGCGGATCGAGGCATTCCGCGTGACGCAGGAAGCGCTGACCAAGACCGAGGCGCGGCTGTCGGCCGAACTCGACGTGGTCGCGGGCGAGGAGCGTCCCGTCACAGTCCAGGTCGCGGTGACCGGGCCCGACGGTCAGGTGACGCAGGCGGCGCGCACCGTCACGGTCGCGGCGGGCGCGAGCCATGTCGCGGTGCCGGTGAGCATCGCCAATCCGCAGCGCTGGTTCCCCGCGGGCTATGGCGCGCAACCGCTCTACACCGTCAAGGCGATGCTGACCGACGGTACCGCGACGATCGACACCGCGCAGCGCCGCACCGGCTTGCGCACCGTCGAACTGCGCCGCGAGAAGGATGCGCAGGGCCGCGGGTTCGCGTTCGTCGTCAACGGCATCCCGGTGTTCGCCAAGGGCGCGAACCTGATCCCGTTCGACATGTTCCCGGCGCGCGTGCCCGAGAGCCAGATCCGCACCGTCATGGCCGGCGCGCGCGACGCGAACATGAACATGATCCGCGTGTGGGGCGGCGGCTATTATCTGGACGACGCGTTCTACGACATCGCCGACCAGATGGGGCTGATGGTGTGGCAGGACTTCATGTTCGGCGGCTCCGTCACGCCGCCCGATCGCGAGTTCCGCGAGACCGTCAGGATCGAGGCCGAGGAACAGGTCGACCGGCTCCAGGCGCATCCCTCGATCGTGATGTGGGCGGGCAATAACGAAGTGCTCAGCGGCTGGGCGAACTGGTCCGACCGGATCGCGTACAAGAAGGCGGTCGGCGCGGACGAGCAGGAGCGGATCGGCGTCGGCATGGCGGTCATCTTCGACCGCGTGCTGCGCGATGCGGCCGAGCGGCGCGATCCGGACGCGGTCTATTGGCCGGGCTCGCCGAGCAGCAATTACGAGGACAAGCCCGACATCGATGGCGATGGCGACCGGCATTACTGGGACGTCTGGGGCGGCAAGAAACCGGTCGAGGCGTATCTCGACAGCTGCCCGCGCTTCATGTCCGAATACGGCCTGCAATCGATGCCCGAGATGAAGACGATCCGGACGTTCGCGACCGAGGCGGACTTCTCGCCGACCTCGCCGGTGATGAAGGCGCACCAGAAGTTCCTGAAGGGCGAGGGCAACGACCGGCTGCTGTTCTACATCCGCGAAAAGTACCGCGAGCCGCGCGACTTCGCCGAGTTCGTGTATCTCAGCCAGGTGATGCAGGCGGAGGGGATCGAGGTTGCCGCGCTGCACCACCGCGCGTGCCGGCCGGTGACGATGGGGTCGCTGTTCTGGCAGATCAATGACGTGTGGCCGGGCGCGTCGTGGGCCAGCATCGATTATTATGGTCGGTGGAAGGCGCTGCAATTCCGCGCACGGCATTTCTACGCGCCGCTGGCGATCGCTGCCGAGCGCAAGGACGGGTCGACCAAGGTCAGCCTGATCTCCGACGCGACGACCCCGACCGAGGCGGTCTGGCGGATGCGGGCGCTCGATGTCGACGGCAAGGTTCTCGCGACGACCGAGACGCCAGCGACGCTGGCGCCATTGTCCGCAACGGCGGTCGCGACGCTGCCCGACGCGACGCTGTTCGCGAGCGGCGATCCAGCGCACACGATCGCGGTGGCGGAGTTGCTGGTAAGTGGCCGCGTCGTCTCGCGCACGCTGCTGTCGGCAGCGCCGAAGACGATGACGTTGCCCGATCCAGGGCTGACCGCGACATGGGCGGGCGATCATCTGACGCTGACCGCGACCAAGCTGGCGCGCGCGGTGTGGCTCGACTTCGGCAAGGTCGAGGCGACGCCATCGGACAATGCGTTCGATCTGCTGCCGGGGAGAGCGTTACGGTGACTGTAGCGTCCAAAACGTCGACGGCGGCGCTGAAACGCGCGCTGACGATCCGGACATTGGCCGGGCAAGTCGTTCCCAAGTGATCCGCGTCGGTCGAGATCCTGCTGGTCGTGATCGGCCTCTCGATGGCGGCCCCGGCGCTGGCGGAACCCGCGGTGGGGCCCGCGGCGCGGCCAGCGACGGTGCCGATCACGCGCGTGTTGGACACCGAATGGGAGGTTCGCCTCGCACCGGGCGATGCCAACGCGGCCGCGCACAAGGCGGCGACGCGCTGGCTGCCCGCGCGCGTGCCGGGATCGGTGCAGACCGACCTGCTTGCCGCGCATTTGCTCGCCGATCCGTGGGTCGGCGAGGGCGAGCGTGCCGCGCAATGGGTGGGGCTGTCCGACTGGCAGTATCGGACCGTCGTCACGCTGGATGCGGCGACGCTGGCGCGCGCGAATGTCGATCTCGCCTTCGACGGGCTCGACACGTTCGCGACCGTCCGCGTCAACGGCACGGCCGTGCTCCGCGCCGACAACATGTTCCGCAGCTGGCGGCTCGCGGCCAAGGCGCTGCTGAAGCCGGGCCGCAACGTCATCGAGATCGAGTTCGAGTCGCCGATCCGCAAGCTCCTGCCGCGCGCGCTGGCCGAGAAGGTGCCGCTGCCGGGCGCCTATGACACGGCGTTCGGCGACGAGCCCAAGGGCCGCCAGACCGCGAATTACGTGCGCAAGGCGGCCTATCATTATGGTTGGGACTTCGCGCCGCGGATCGTCACGATCGGCGTCGGCAAGCCGGTCCGGATCGAGGCGTATGACGGCCTCCGACTGAGCGACTTCCATGTCGCGCAGGTGCATCTCGACGACAGCGTCGCGGTGCTCGATGCGGCGGTGGAGATCGACGCGGCGACGCCGCGCACCGTCGACGTGCGCGTGGATATCGCCGGCCCCGATGGCACGACGCAACGGCTCGACCGCCGCGTGACTCTGTTTGCGGGGGTGAACCCAGTGGTGCTGCCGGTCCGGATCGAACGCCCGCGACGCTGGTGGCCGGTCGGATACGGCAAGCCCGATCTGTACGCGGTGACCGCGACGGTCACCGAAGCGGGGCGCGTGCTGGGAACCGCGACGCACGACATCGGATTGCGCACCGTCGAACTGCGCCGCGATACCGATCGCTGGGGGCGCGGCATGGCGTTCGTGATCAACGGCGTGCCGATCTTCGCCAAGGGCGCGAACCTCGAGCCGGCCGACAGCATCGCGTCGCGCGTCCCCGCGGCACGCACCGATGCGGTGCTGGAGGCGGCGGTCGCGGCGAACATGAACATGCTGCGGATCTGGGGCGGGGGCTATTATCCCGACGACGCGGTGTTCGCCAAGGCCGACCGGCTGGGGCTGATGCTGTGGCAGGATTTCATGTTCGGCAACGCGCTGCCCGCCAACGACGCGGCGCTGCGCGAGAGCACGCGGCTGGAGGCGATCGACCAGGTCCGGCGGCTTCGCGACCACCCTCGCTGGTGATCTGGAACGGCAATAACGAGGTCCAGACCGGGTGGGACAATTGGAGCGACCGCAAGGCGTTCGCGCGCGCGCTCGGGCCGGACGGGCAGGAGGCGTTCGGCGCGCACCTCCGCCGATTGTTCGACAAGGATCTGCGCGCGGTCGTCAACACGCTGTCGCCGACCACGCCCTATTGGGGCGGTTCGCCGACCACCGATTATGACGGCATTTCCGAAGTGAAGACCGATGGCGACGTGCATTACTGGGATGTCTGGGCGCGCGCTCCGCTCGAGGATTACCTGACCACCGAAAACCGCTTCATGTCCGAATTTGGGCTGCAATCGATGCCCGGCCTGCGCACCACGCGCGAAATGCTGGGCGCGCGTCGCCCGGAGGACATGCCCGTCCAGATCGCCGGCAGCGCGTATGACAGCGGCAAGGGCAATGGCCGCATCCTCGGCTATATCCGCGCCGACTACGGCGAGCCGAAATCGTTCGTCGACTATATCTATCTGTCGCAACTGCTCCAGGCGGAAGGCCTGGAAATGGCGGTGATCCACCAGCGCGCGTCGCGCCCGCAGAACATGGGCACGCTGTACTGGACGCTCAACGACAGCTGGCCGGGACTGATCAACTCGATCTGGGCCGGGCAGGCCTGGGGCAGCATCGACTTCCACAATCGCTGGAAGGCGAGTCATTATCGCGCCCGGCGCTTCTATGCGCCGGTCACGATCGGCGCGCAGCACATCAAGGGCACTACCGTCGTCACGCTGATCTCCGACAAGCGCGAGGCGTTCCCCGCGCGCTGGCGCCTGCGGGTGATCGACCGCGACGGAACGCAGCTGTCGGAACGCGGCGGTACCGTGGAGGCGGCGCCGCTCGCGGCGATGCCGCTGGGCAAGTTCGCCGATGCCGACCTGCTCGGCAAGGCGGATCCGTCGCGGACCTTCGCGGTGGCGGACGTGACCGTGGATGGCACGGTCGTCGCGCGGCAGTTCGTCTATTTCGCCAAGGCGAAAGACGTCGCGCTGGCCGATCCCGCGCTGAAGGCGACCATCGTCGCCAGCCCCGGCGGCTATGCGCTGACCGTCTCGGCCACGTCGCTCGCGCGGGGCGTCTGGATCGACTTCGGCGATTGCGACGCGACGCTGTCCGACAATGCCTTCGACCTCGCCGCCGGCGACACCGTGACGATCTCTGTCCGTTCCGATGCATCGCTCGCGACGCTTCAACACGCCCTCTCGGTCCGCAGCCTGTTCGGCGCGACCGTCCCGACCAAGGCCACATCATGATCCGCACCGCGCTTTTCGCTTCCCCGCTCGCCGCCCTGCTCGCCACGTCCGCGCTCGCGCAGACGGTCGACCCAGCCGTCCGCAGCATGACGCTCGACGAGAAGGCGGCGCAGTTGCAGAGCGTCGCGCCGGCGATCCCGCGGCTGAATTTGCCGGCTTATGATTATTGGAACGAGGGGCTGCACGGGCTCGCGCGCAACGGCGTGGCGACGGTGTTTCCGCAGGCGATCGGGCTGGCCGCGACGTGGGACGAGGCGCTGCTCCGGCGGGTCGGCGACGTCGTGTCGACCGAGGCGCGGGCGAAGTCCAACGCGCTGCCGGCGGGGGACCGCGAACGCTACCAGGGGCTGACGATCTGGTCGCCCAACATCAACATCTTCCGCGATCCGCGCTGGGGTCGTGGGCAGGAGACGTATGGCGAGGATCCGTATCTGACGGGTAGGCTCGGGGTGGCGTTCATCGGCGGGTTGCAGGGGCCGGATCTGGCGCATCCCAAGGTGATTGCGACGCCGAAGCATCTGGCCGCGCACAGCGGGCCGGAGGCGGGGCGCGACGGGTTCGATGTCGATATCTCGCCGCATGATCGCGAGGCGACGTTCCTGCCAGCGTTCCGGATGGCGCTGACCGAGGGCAAGGCGCTGTCGACGATGTGCGCGTATAATTCGATCCACGGCGTCCCCGTGTGCGCGTCGGCGCCGTTGCTGACCGAGACGGTGCGGAAGCAATGGGGCTTCAAGGGGCTGATCGTGTCGGACTGCGATGCGGTCGGCAACATCGCGAATTATCATTATTACCGGCCGGATGCCGCGAGCGGGTCCGCCGCCGCGATTTCGGCGGGGATGGATTTCAATTGCGGGAAGACCTACGCGGCGCTCGGCGATGCGGTGCGGCGAGGGCTGCTGCCCGAAGCGACGCTCGATGCGAGTTTGACGCGGACGTTTGCGGTGCGGCGGATGCTCGGCGGGGCGTTCGGCGCGACGAGCCCGTGGGATACGATCAAGCCGACCGAATTCGATACGCCTGCACACCGCGCGCTGGCGCTGGAGGCGGCGCGGAAAGCGATGGTGCTGGTCCAGAACAACGGCGTGTTGCCGCTGAAATCCTCGGCGAAGATCGCGGTGATCGGGCCGAATGCGGACAGCGTCGATGTGCTGGAGGCGAATTATCACGGTACCGCAGCCGCGCCGATCACGCCGCTCGCGGCGCTGCGGAAGGCGTTTGGCGGGGTGCGGTACGCGCAGGGGTCGAGCATCGCCGAGGGCGTGCCCGTTCCGGTGCCCGATACCGCGCTGTCGCTGCGCGGCGAATATTTCCGAGGGAGCGACTTCGCGGGGGCGCCGGTGGTGCGCGCGGATCGGTTGATCGACTTCGACTGGGACCGCACCGCGCCCGCGCCGGGGATCGATCCGGCGTCGTTCTCGGTGCGCTGGACGGGGACGATCACCGCGCCGGCCGCGGGCGACTATGTGTTCCGGCTCGACGTGCCGCGCTGTTTCGACTGCAAGGGCATGATCCGTCGCGGTTATGGATCGACGACAAGTTGGTCGCCGACGATGACGGCAGCGGCAAGACTGTCGAAGCGCCGGTGACGTTGACCGCGGGCGCTCATGCGATCCGCGTCGAGCTGGCGCATAGCGGCGAGGATCAGGGGCTGCGGTTGACCTGGACCGCGCCTGCCGAGGCTCAGGTTGCAGAGGCGGTCGCCGCTGCGAAAGATGCCGATGCGATCGTCGCGTTCGTCGGGCTGTCGCCCGCGGTCGAGGGCGAGGCGTTGCAGATCGAGGTGGCCGGGTTCTCAGGCGGCGATCGGACCGATATCGGGCTTCCCGCTGCGCAGGTGCGGTTGCTCGAGGCGGCGAAGGCGACCGGCAAGCCGCTGGTCGTCGTGTTGATGACCGGCAGCGCGGTCGCTATGACTTGGGCGAAGGCGCATGCCGACGCGATCCTGGTCGGCTGGTATCCGGGTCAGGCGGGCGGGCAGGCGATCGCCGATACGCTGACGGGCAGGAGCAATCCGGGCGGGCGGCTGCCGGTGACGTTCTACGCGAAGACGCGCGATCTGCCCGCGTTCATCGACTACAACATGCGTGAACGGACCTATCGCTACTTCACGGGCACGCCGCTGTGGGGCTTCGGGCATGGGCTGAGCTATACGCAGTTCGCGTATGCCGCGCCCAAACTCGCGCGCAGTACGATCGCCGCTGGCGAGAGCTTCACCGTCGAGGTGCCGGTGCGTAATACCGGCAAGGTTGCGGGCGACGAGGTGGTGCAGGCGTATCTCGTGCCGCCGGAGCCGGCGGTGAAGCCGCGCTTCAACGATCCCGTCCTCCAGCGCCAGCTGGTCGGGTTCAGGCGCCAGACAGTGAAGCCGGGTCAGACGGCGCGCGTGGCATTTACGATCGATCCACGGGGCATGAGCAGCGTCGATGCGGCGGGAACGCGGCGTGTCGTGCCGGGCGAATACCGGCTGCATATCGGTGGTGGCCAGCCGGGCGACGGGCCGGGTGTCGATACCGTCTTCACCGTGACGGGAAGCAAGGATTTGCCGAAATGATCGACCGCCGGATGCTTTTAGCGGGCGCTGCGGCGCTCGGTGTCGCGGGACCGCTGCGGGCGGCGACACCGTCGTTCGTCAGCAAGCGCCCGAAGATTGGCGATCGTCGCTACAGCAGCCGCGCTGTCGAGGCGGAGATCGCGCGCGTGTCGGCCAGGATCGGCGATCCCGAACTCGCCTGGATGTTCGGGAATTGTTATCCGAACACGCTCGACACGACGGTGTTCATGGGTGTGGTCGACGGCAAGCCCGATGCGTTCGTGATCACCGGCGACATCGATTGCATGTGGCTGCGGGACAGTTCTGCGCAGGTCCATCCGTATCTGCCGCTGGCCAAGCGCGATCCGGCGTTGCGCACCCTGTTCCGCGGGCTGATCGCGCGACAGGCGCGGTGCATCCTGATCGATCCGTACGCCAACGCGTTCATGCACGATCCGTCGGCGAAGACCAATCTGAGCTGGTCGCTAAGCGACGACACGGAGATGAAGCCGGGCGTCGGCGAGCGCAAGTGGGAGGTGGATTCTGCTCTGCTACCCGATGTGGATCGCGCATGCCTATTGGCGGGCGACCGGCGATACCGTGCCGTTCGACGCGCTGTGGGCGGACGGCGCGCGCGCGTCGATCCGGACGTTTCGCGAGCAGCAGCGCAAGGACGGGCCGGGGCCGTATCGCTTCCGCCGGTCGTCGCCGATCGTCGGGGAGAGCATGCCGCTCGACGGCTATGGTCCGCCGTCGCGGCCTATCGGACTGATCCATTGCGGGTTCCGCCCGTCGGACGATGCGTGCGTGCTCCCGTTCCTGATCCCGTCGAACATCTTCGCGGTGCGCGCGCTGCGCCAGTTGGCGGAACTCGCGACGCGCGCTCGGCCCGACGCTGCGCTGGCGGCGGATGCCTCTGCGCTGGCGGACGAGGTCGAGGCGGCGTTGCGGTTGCACGGGATGACCAAAGGCGCGGACGGCCAGCCGGTCTGGGCGTATGAGGTCGATGGTTACGGCAACGCGATCTTCATGGACGACGCCAATGTGCCGAGCCTGTCGGGACTCGCGTATCTCGGCGCGGTGAAGGCCGACGATCCGCTCTGGCGGCGCACGGCCGCGCGCGCCTGGAGTAAGGACAACGCGTATTTCTTCACCGGCAAGGCGGCGGAGGGTATCGGCAGTCCGCATACCGGGCTGCGCGAGATCTGGCCGATGTCGATCGTGATGCATGCGTTGAATGCGCTCGAGACTGGCGACGACGCGACCGTCGCGCGGTCGCTGGCTGCGTTGAAGGCGACGCACGGCGGCACCGGGTTCATGCATGAATCCTTCAACCAGGACGACGGCGCGAAATTTACGCGGTCGTGGTTCGCCTGGGCGAACGGACTGTTCGGCGAACTGATCGTCGACGTCGCCGCCAAAAATCCCGCCCTTCTCGGAGTCCGCGCATGACCATCACTCGCCGCATGCTCCTCGCCGGGAGCGGTGCGCTCGCGCTGACCGCCCGCGCGACGTTTGCCGCCACGCCGCGCGGGCAGCAGACTGCACCCGATTTGTTCGTCGGTACGGGCGGGCATGGCCATACCTATCCGGGCGCGACCTTGCCGTTCGGGATGGTGCAGCTCAGCCCCGATACCGATGTCGAGCGCTGGGATGCGTGTTCGGGCTATCATCGCACCGACACGTCGATCATGGGGTTCAGCCATACGCATCTGTCGGGCACCGGGATCGGCGACATGCTCGACGTGCTGGTGGTGCCGACGCGTGGGCCGGTGCAGTTGGAGCCCGGTACTTTGGCCGACCCCGATGCGGGGTATCGCCAGCGCTTCTCGGCCGAGCATGCCGAGCCCGGCTATTACCGCGTAACGCTGGAATCGGGCGTGCGGGCGGAGCTGACTGTGACCGAGCGGACCGGCATCCAGCGGCATGTCTTTCCGGCGGGCGCGGGGCATATCCTCGTGAACCTGTCGCATCTGGTGCTCGACAAGACCGACAAGGGCGTGCTGATCGACGATGCGTCGCTGAACATCGACGAGACCGGCATGCTGACCGGCAGCCGGCGCGTGTTCCGCTGGGCGAAGGGGAGGCGGATCCACTTCGTGATGCAGCTGTCGCGCAAGCCCGACCGGATCGTGTTCTACGGCGATGGCGACGCTCCGCAGCCGGCGGGTGCGAAGGGCGTCGCGGGCAAGCGCGTCAAGGCGGTGCTGCATTATGACGACGCGGGTGCCGCGCCGATCGTGATCCGCACTGGCATCTCCGCGGTCGACGTCGCGGGTGCGCGCGAGAACCTTGCCGCCGAGGCGCGGCATTGGGATTTCGATCGCTATCGTGCCGATGCTGCCAAGAGCTGGGCACCTGCGCTCGAGGCTGTCCGCGTCGAGGGCGGCACGGCGGCGCAGCGCACGATCATGGCGAGCGCGCTGTACCACGCACAGCTCGCGCCGACGCTCTTCTCGGATGTCGACGGGCGCTATGTCGGGCTCGACCGGCAGGTGCACACGGTGACCGGCAAGGATCGTGCGTATAGTTCCTATTCGATGTGGGACACGTATCGCGCGCTGCATCCGCTGCTCACGCTGATCGAGCCGGCGCGGACCGCCGAACTGGTCGGCGACTTGATCCGCCAGACGCAGCAGAGCCCCTACGGTCCGCCGGTCTGGCCGTTGCAGGGGTCGAGACGGGGTGCATGATCGGCTGGCATTCGGTGTCGGTCATGGCCGAGGCGCGCGCGAAGGGCGTGCCCGCGAACTATGCCGCGGCGTGGCCGAACGTGCGGCGCCGGTCGTTCGATTTTGCCATGCCTACGATGGACAACAGCCTCGGGATCAAGCCGTACGACACGATGGGCTACATCCCCGCCGACACGGTGTTCGAGTCGGTCTCGCGCACGCTCGAATATGCGTATGACGATTACGCGTCTGCGCATCTGGCCGATGCTGCGGGCGCGAGTGCAGATGCGGCGCGGTTGCGCAAGCGGAGCGGGAATTGGCGCAACGTGTTCGATGCGTCGATCGGGTTCGCGCGGCCGAAGCTTGCGAACGGGGCATGGACGACGCCGTACGATCCGATCGCGCTCGGCCATGCGTCGAAGTGGCGCGATTATACCGAGAGCAATGGCTGGCAGGCGACGTTCCTTAACCAGCACGACGTCTATGGCCTGATCGCGGCGATGGGCGGCGATGCGAAGTTCGAGCAGAAGCTCGACGGGCTGTTCAATGCGCCGTCGACGCTGCCGAAGGATGCGCCGCCCGACATTTCCGGGCTGGTCGGCCAATATGCGCATGGCAACGAGCCGAGCCACCACGTCGCGTACATGTATGCGTATTGTGGTGCTGCGTGGAAGACGCAAGGAATGGTCCGGCGGCTGCTGACCGAGATGTACAAGGACGATCCCGACGGCATCATCGGCAACGACGATTGCGGGCAGATGAGCGCGTGGTTCGTGCTGAGCGCGCTCGGGCTGTATCCGGTCGATCCGGTGAGCGCGAATTATGTGCTGGGCTCGCCGCTGTTCGACCGGGCGGAGATGCGCGTCGGTAATGGCAAGACTCTCGTCGTCGAGGCGCGCGGGAATGCGGCGGATCGGCCGTATGTGCAGTCGGTGACGTGGAACGGCCGGCCCTGGACCAAGAGCTGGATCGCGCATGCCGATATCGTGCGCGGCGGTCGGCTCGTGTTCGAGATGGGCGCCACACCCAACCGTGATTTTGGCCGCGCGCCTGCCGATCGGCCGCCAGCAACCACCGGAGTTTCGCGATGACCCCCAAATTCACTGGCGATTTGAACCGCCGCGCGTTGATCGCGGGTACGCTCGCTACCGCGGCTGCCGGTCGCGCGAACGCCGCCGCCCCGGTCGGTGCGCCAGCTCCGTGGGGCGCAACGCCGAGCGTCCGCCAGCTCGCGTGGCACAAGCGCGAGCGCTACGGCTTCGTCCACTTCACGCTGAACACCTGGACCGACAAGGAATGGGGCTATGGCGACGAGGACCCGAAGCTGTTCGACCCGACCGCGTTCGATCCGGACCAGATCGTCGCAGCGGCCAAGAGCGCGGGGCTGACCGGGCTCGTCCTGACCGCCAAGCATCATGACGGTTTCTGCCTCTGGCCGACCAGGCTCACCGAGCATTGCATCCGCAACAGCCCGTACAAGGGCGGCAAGGGCGATATCGTCCGCGAACTGGGCGATGCGTGCCGTCGCGGCGGGATTTCCTACGGGCTGTATCTGTCGCCGTGGGATCGCAACCGCGCCGATTACGGCACGCCTGCGTATATCGACTATTTCCGCGCGCAGCTGACCGATCTCTGCACCAATTACGGCGAGCTGTTCGAAGTGTGGTTCGACGGCGCGAACGGCGGCGACGGCTATTATGGCGGCGCGCGCGAGGCGCGGAAGATCGATGCGCCGAAATATTACAACTGGCCGTCGATCATCGCGCTGGTCCACAAATTGCAGCCGATGGCGTGCACCTTCGATCCGCTCGGCGCGGATATCCGCTGGGTCGGCAACGAGGACGGACGCGCGGGCGATCCGTGCTGGCCGACGATGCCGAACCATCCGTACGTCCAGAGCGAGGGCAATTCGGGCGTGCGCGGTGCGCCTTTGTGGTGGCCGGCCGAGACGAACACGTCGATCCGGCCGGGCTGGTTCTATCATGCCGACGAGGACCTCCAGGTAAAGTCGCCGCAGCGGCTGATGCAGTTCCACGACGAGTCGGTCGGGCGCGGCACCAACATGATGCTCAACCTGCCGCCCGATCGTCGCGGGCTGATCGCGGAGCCCGATCTCGCGTCGCTGAAATCGTTCGGGACGCGTTGCGTGCGAGCTTCAAGACCGATCTGGCGAAGGGTGCGGTGGCGAGCGGACCGTCGCGCGGGGCCTGGTTCGCGCCGGCCAACGTGATCGATGGCAATCCCGACACCTATTGGAGCACGGCGGATGCGATGAAGACGCCGTCGCTGGTGCTCGATTTGCCGCCGGGGCGTCGCTTCGACCTGATCCGGATCCGCGAGGCGCTGGCGCTCGGCGTACGCGTCACGAAGTTCGCGATCGATGTGGCCGACGCGAAAGGCGCGTGGCGCGAGGTGGCGGTGCACGAATGCATCGGTGCGCAGCGGATCATCCGCCTGCCCGAGCCGGTCACCGCGCGCCGCGTGCGGTTGCGGATCGTCGAGGCGCCGGCCTGCCCGGCGATCACCGAGCTGTCGCTGTTCCTGAGCGTCGCGCCCGTGGCGGTCGCGGCGTCGCAGGCGACGGGCAACAAGATCATCTCGAAGACGGGGTGGACGATCGCGGGCGCGACGCAAGGCGATCCGGCGTCGCTCGATCCCACCAAGGCGGTGTCGCTGGCGAATGCAGTGAAGCCACCTTGGCGGGCGCCGAGGCGGTGCTCGACGACGACCTCGCGACCGTCTGGACCACGCCTGCGCCGACCTCGACCAGCCCGGTCATGCTGATGATCGACATGGGCAAGGCGGATCAGGTGGCCGGGTTCAGCCTGACGCCGACCCGTCAGGCCCTGCCCGACGCCGGGCCGCCGGGCCGCTACCGCGTCGAGACGAGCGAGGACGGCAAGACCTGGACGCCGGCGGGCGAGGGCGAGTTCGGCAACATCGCCTATGCCCGCGCGACGCAGCGCATCACCTTCGCGAAGGCACGCAAGGCGCGGTACCTGATGCTCGGCTTCACGACGGTCGCGACCGCGCAACCGAAGATGGCGATCGCCGGCATCGGTGCGTTCCGGCCGTAAGCTGCTGATCGATCCTCCCCCGCAAGGGGAGGTGTCGCCGAAGGTGACGGAGGGGGATACGGAACGACTGTTTCCCTTTCCTCTCCCTTCGTTTGGCAATGGCCAGCCACCTCCCCTGGCGGGGAGGATCGAGAGGGGGCTGGGCTAGCCGACTTCGATCGGGCATGGCTTCCCGCGGCAGCACGGGTGGGCGAACGGATGGACGACAGAGCAACGATGCCGCGGATCGCTGGGCCCGAGGATCATGTCGTCGTGGTCGGCGGCGGCTTTTCCGGCGCGCTGTTCGCGGTCAATTTGATGCGCCACGAGGGCCCCGGGTGACGCTGGTCGAGCGCCGCGACCGGCAGCTCGCGCGCGGCGTCGCGTATAGTGCAGCGCATCCGGACCACCTGCTCAACGTCCGCGCGGGCAACATGAGCGCGCTGCCCGACGATCCCGATCATTTCGTCCGCTGGCTCGAAGCGCACGGCAAGGGCGACCGCAAGACCTTCGTCCCGCGCACGACCTATGGCGCGTATCTGCGCGAACTGCTCGACGCGGCGATCGCGGAGTCGGACGGCCGGCTGGTGCATGTCGAGGGCGAGGTCTGCGCCATCGAGCCGGTCGAGGGCGAAGGCGTCACGCTGACGATGGCGGACGGGCGGGCCATCGCCGCCGATACCGCCGTGCTCGCGCTCGGGATCTGCCACCGCACACGCCGCCGGGCTTGAAGCCGGAGGCCCTGCCGGCGGGCGTGTATTGCGCAGACCCGTGGGCGGCCGATCTCGCCGAAGGTCTGGGCGCTGACGATACCGTCGTGCTGGTCGGCACCGGGCTGACCGCGATCGACGCGGCGCTGTTGCTCGATGCGCAGGGATCTGCAGGCCACATCCTCGCCACATCGCGCCGCGGATTGTCGCCCCGCCGCCATGTCGACGGCGCCCTCGCGCACCGCGGCGTGTCGGATAAGCCGCAGGGCGGGCTGACCGACCTCGTCCGTCATGTCCGTAACAGGGCCTCGACCGAAGGCTGGCGGTGCGCTGTCGACGAACTTCGCCCGGTGACGCAGATGCTGTGGTCGGCAGCGTCGCAAGACCTGCGTGGCCGTTTCCTGCGGCATCTGCGTCCCTATTGGGACGTCCATCGCCACCGCCTCGCGCCGGCCGTCGCCGACCGCGTCAAGGCGCTTGTAGCGACCGGCCGACTGACCTTCGCGGCGGGTAAGATCGTCTCGGCCGAGGCCGATGGGCCGCAGGCAAAGCTGACCTGGCGACCACGCGGCGAAACCGCCACCGTCGTCACGCACGCCGCGCGGATCGTAAACTGCACCGGGCCGCAGGGCGATCTGTTGCGCTCCGAGGAGCCGCTCGTGAAGCATCTGCTCGCCGCCGGGCTGATCCGACCCGATCCGCTGCGGCTCGGCGTCGACGTCGATGCGCAATCGCGGGTGATCCGGGCGGACGGTACGCCCGACGACCGCATCCACTGCATCGGCCCGATGACCCGCGGCGGGCTGTGGGAAGTGGTCGCCGTTCCCGACATCCGCGTTCAGAGCTGGGACCTCGCACGCCGGCTGTCGAACGCGCAATGGGTCGGCGGGGAAGGGCTGTGAGCGCGGTCCGGCGCTTTTTGCGGGCGATGCGGCGGGCGCCATCGTGCTGCTCGCCGCGACGATCGCGGCGCTGCTCGTCGCCAATTCACCACTCGCGCCGGCCTATTTCGCGACGCTTCACCATGAAGTCGCTGGGATGAGCGTCCATCACTGGATCGACGACGGCGCGATGGCGCTGTTCTTCCTGCTGATCGGGCTGGAGGTGAAGAGCGAGTTCGTCTCGGGGCATCTCTCGACCTGGGGAGAGCGCATCCTGCCCGGCGCGGCGGCGCTTGCGGGGATGGTGGTGCCGGCGTGCCTCTATCTGCTCGTCAACATGGGCACGCCCGCCAATCTGCGCGGCTGGGCGATCCCGGCGGCGACCGACATCGCGTTCGCGCTCGGCATTCTCGCCTTGCTCGGATCGCGCGTGCCGACCTCGTTGAAGATATTGCTGACCGCGATCGCGGTGATCGACGACCTGCTCGCGATCCTCGTCATCGCGGTGTTTTATACCGGCCAGATCGCGCTGCTACCGCTGCTTGGCGCGGGCGTGGGGCTCGGCGTGCTGGTCATCCTGAACCTGTCGGGGGTGCGGTCGCTGGTACCGTATCTGCTGATCGGCGTCGGCATCTGGTATGGCGTCCTGCTGTCGGGCGTCCATGCGACGCTCGCCGGCGTGGCGGTCGCGTTCACGATCCCGCTGCGGACGGGGAGGGGCAACCGCCGCTCAAACGCCTCGAACACGCCCTCCAGCCCTGGTCGAGTTTCGCAATCGTGCCGGCGTTCGGGTTCGCCAATGCGGGCATCGCGTTCGGCGGGATGGTGGCGGCGGACGTGATTTCGCCGCTGCCGGCCGGGATCATGCTGGGGCTGTTCCTGGGCAAGCAGATTGGCATCTTCGCGACGATCCGCGGGCTCGTCACGTTGCGGCTGGCCGAGGCGCCCAAGAACGCGAACTGGGCGCAGGTGTACGGCATGGCGGTGCTATGCGGGATCGGCTTCACGATGAGCCTGTTCATCGGCGGGCTCGCGTTCGCAGGCGCGCCGCACGCGATGGATTCGGTCAAGATCGGCGTGTTCGCGGGCTCGATCCTGTCGGGTCTGGCGGGCTGGATGCTCCTGCGCCGGGCGTAATTCCGACAATACTACGCGAAACATACGCGCCGGCCCGGCAATCGATCTCGAATTGCTACGTCGCCGGCGCCTAATTGCCAGTCCTCGCGGCCCGCCACTCTTCCGGCAGGGACCGCGCATGGGGATAGCAATGCACAGTCTTCGTTTCGTCGCCGGCCTAGTTCTAACGGGCGGTATCCTGACCGGTCTCGCCACGCCCGCGTTCGCACAGGACACCGCGCCGCCTTCTCCCGTGACCGTAACCGGTTCGGTGACGCTCGCGACCGACTACCGCCTGCGCGGCGTGTCGCAGTCGGACAAGGACGGCGCGATCCAGGGCGGGCTGACGATCGCGCACCAGAGCGGCGTGTATGTCGGCGCATGGGGCTCGAACCTGTCCGGCTGGGGCACGTTCGGCGGCTCGAACATGGAGCTCGACCTGATCGGCGGCTACAAGCACAAGCTCGCTGACAACGCGACGATCGACGTCGGCCTGACCTGGTACATGTATCCGGGCGGCGCCTCGAAGACCGACTATGCCGAGCCCTATGTGAAGCTCAGCGGCACGACCGGCCCGGCGACGCTGACCGCGAGCGCTTTCTACGCGCCGAAACAGCAGGCGCTCGGCAAATGGTATCGCACCGGCGCCGATGCGGCTGCGGGCGTCTATACCAATCCCGGCGCCAAGACCGACAATCTCTACCTCACCGGCGACGGAGCGTTCGCGATTGCCGGCACGCCGGTCACCGCCAAGGCGCATATCGGCCATAGCTGGGGCAATGACGGCCTCGGTCCGAACGCGACCAGCGTGACGCCGACCGGCGATTACTGGGACTGGTCGCTCGGCGCGGACGCCACGTACAAGAACCTGACCTTCAACGTCAGCTATGTCGACACCGACATCACGCGTCGCAGCGCAGCGTATCTCCAGCCGAGCTTCTCCCGCGGGCAGGACGGCACCGGATCGATCGCCGACGGCACGATCGTCGCCTCCCTCACCGCTGCCTTCTGAAGGATCGACCGATGCAGGATCTACTCTGGATAGCGATCATGGTCGGGCTGGTGGCGGCGACGCTCGCCTATGTCCGCCTGTGCGACAACGCGTGAGGACGCAGCCATGACCCTCGACCTCTGGCTCGCCGCGATCGTCGCGCTCGGGCTACTTTTCTATCTCGTGGCGGTGCTGATCCGTCCCGAACGCTTTAGAGCGCGCTCCCATGACATTCCAGGGATGGATCCTGATCCTCGGCTTCGTCGGCATATTGCTGGCGCTGACCAAACCCGTCGGCCTGTGGCTGTTCGCGCTGTACGAAGGCCGCCGCACGCCGATCCACGCCGTCCTCGGCCCGGTCGAAACAGGCTTCTACAAGCTCGCCGGTATCGATCCGAAGGCCGAGCAGGGCTGGCGCCGCTATGCGCTGCACATGCTCCTGTTCAACGCGACGTTGATGGCACTCACGTACGCGGTACTGCGCCTGCAGGGCGTGCTGCCGGGTAACCCGCAAGGCCTCGCTGGCCTCGCGCCGCACCTCGCGTTCAACACCGCGATCAGCTTCACAACCAACACCAATTGGCAGAGCTATGGTGGCGAATCCACCATGTCGAACTTTGCCCAAATGTTCGGCCTGACGATCCACAATTTCCTGTCGGCGGCGACCGGCATCGCGCTGGCGTTCGCGCTGTTCCGCGGCTTTGCGCGGCGGTCCGCCACAACGATCGGCAACTTCTGGGCGGATGCGACGCGCGTCACGCTGTACCTGCTCCTGCCGATCTCGATCGTCTACGCGCTGTTCCTGATTGCCAGCGGCGTGCCGCAGACGCTCGCGGGCGTCGTCGACATCCAGACGCTGGAGGGCGCGAAGCAGTCGTTGCTGCTCGGCCCGGTCGCCAGCCAGGAAGCGATCAAGATGCTCGGCACCAATGGTGGCGGCTTCTTCAACGCGAACTCGGCGCACCCGTTCGAGAACCCGACCGCGCTGACCAACCTGATCCAGATGCTGTCGATCTTCGTCATCGGTTTCGGCCTGACCTGGACGTTCGGCAAGGCCGTCGGCAACACGCGCCAGGGCTGGGCGATCCTCTCGGCAATGCTCGTGCTGTTCCTCGCCGGCGTCACCATCACCTATGCCCAAGAAGCCGCGGGCAACCCGATCCTCCACAACATCGGCGTCGCGGGCGGCAACATGGAGGGCAAGGAGGTCCGCTTCGGGATCGCCGCATCCGCGCTGTTCTCCGTCGTCACCACGGCGGCATCGTGCGGTGCGGTCAACGCGATGCACGACAGCTTCACGGCGCTCGGCGGCATGATCCCGCTGCTCAACATCCAGCTCGGCGAGGTCGTCATCGGCGGCGTCGGCGCCGGCATTTACGGCTTCCTGCTGTTCGCCATCCTCGCAGTGTTCGTCGCAGGCCTGATGGTCGGCCGCACGCCCGAATATGTCGGCAAGAAGATCGAGAGCCGCGAGGTCAAGCTGGCGGTGCTGGCGATCGCCATCCTGCCGCTCGTCATCCTGGGCTTCACCGCGCTCAGCGCCGTGCTGCCCGCCGGACTCGCCGGGCCGCTCAACAAGGGGCCGCATGGGTTCACCGAGATCCTCTACGCCTTCACCAGCGGCGTCGGGAACAACGGCTCGGCGTTCGCGGGCCTGACCGCCGCGACGCCCTATTACAATGGCTTGCTCGGGGTCGCGATGTGGCTCGGGCGCTTCTTCATCATCGTGCCGATGCTCGCCATCGCCGGATCGCTCGCGGCCAAGAAGCACACGCCGGAAAGCACTGGCTCGTTTCCGACGACGGGTGCGCTGTGGGTCGGCCTGCTGGTCGGGATCATCCTGATCGTCGGCGGCCTGACCTTCCTGCCGAGCCTCGCGCTCGGTCCCATCGCCGATCATCTCGCGATGATCAGCGGCAAAACCTTCTGACGGGACAAGCCAAAATGGCACGCACCCCTACCAAGTCGCTGTTTACGGCCGACTTGATCATCCCGGCGATCGGCGACGCTTTCCGGAAACTCGATCCTCGGCAGCTGATCCGCAACCCGGTGATGTTCGTCACTGCGGTGGTCGCCACGCTGTTGACGATCCTCGTCAATGTCGGTGGCGACGGGCTGTCGGTCGGCTTCAAGATACAGCTGGTCATCTGGCTGTGGCTGACGGTGCTGTTCGGCACCTTCGCCGAAGCGCTCGCCGAAGGCCGCGGCAAGGCGCAGGCCGCGTCGTTGCGCGCGACCAAGGCCGAACTGACCGCCCGCCGCATGAAGGGCGACCAGGCTGAATCGGTCGCCGCCAGCGCGCTCTGATCGGGCGACATCGTCCTGGTGACGATGGGCGACCTGATCCCCGCCGACGGCGAAGTCGTCTGGGGCGTCGCCTCGGTCAACGAAGCCGCGATCACGGGCGAAAGCGCGCCGGTGATCCGCGAGGCGGGCGGCGATCGCTCGGCGGTGACCGCCGGCACGCGTGTCATCTCCGACGAGATCCGGGTCAAGGTCACTGCCAACCCCGGCGAAGGCTTTCTCGACCGCATGATCGCGCTGGTCGAGGGCGCCGAGCGGCAAAAGACGCCGAACGAGATCGCGCTGACGCTGCTGCTCGTCGGCTTGACGATCATCTTCCTGATCGCAGTCGGGACGATCCCCGGTTTCGCCAGCTATGCGGGTGGCCGCGTGCCGGTCGCGATCCTGGCGGCGCTGTTGATCACGCTGATCCCGACGACGATCGCAGCCTTGCTCTCGGCGATAGGAATTGCGGGGATGGACCGTCTGGTGCGGTTCAACGTGCTGGCGAAGTCGGGGCGTGCGGTCGAGGCGGCGGGCGATATCGACGTGCTGCTGCTCGACAAGACCGGTACGATCACGATCGGCGACCGGCAGGCGAGCGAGTTCCGCTCGGTCGGCGGCACGCGTGATGAGGAGCTGGCCGAGGCAGCGTTGCTGGCCAGCCTTGCGGACGAGACGCCCGAGGGCCGCTCGATCGTCGTGCTGGCGCGCGAAAAGTTCGGTGTGACGACCAACGCGTTGCCGAGCGATGCGGAAGTCATCCCGTTCACCGCGCAGACGCGCATCTCGGGCGTGAAGGTGAATGGTTCGCTGATCCAGAAGGGCGCGGTCGATCTCGATCCTGAAGGCCAATCCGGGGGCGGGGGCGACCGCCGCCGCCACCGAACTGCGCCGGATTACAGACGAGATCGCGCGCGCTGGCGGTACCCTGCTGGCGGTGGCCCGCAATGGCCGGTTGCTCGGCGCGATCTTCCTCAAGGACGTCGTCAAGGCGGGCATCCGCGAGCGTTTCGGCGAACTGCGGGCGATGGGCATCCGCACGGTGATGATCACCGGCGACAACCCGCTCACCGCTGCGGCGATCGCGGCCGAGGCAGGCGTCGACGACTTCCTCGCGCAGGCGACGCCGGAGGACAAGCTCAACCTGATCCGCAAGGAACAGCACGGCGGGCGGCTGGTCGCGATGTGCGGCGACGGCACCAACGACGCGCCGGCTCTGGCGCAGGCCGACGTCGGCGTGGCGATGAACACCGGCACGCAGGCGGCGCGCGAGGCGGGCAACATGGTCGACCTCGACAGCGATCCGACCAAGCTGATCGAGATCGTCGGCCTCGGCAAACAGCTGCTGATGACGCGTGGTGCGCTGACGACCTTCTCGGTGGCGAACGACGTGGCGAAGTATTTCGCGATCATCCCGGCGATGTTCGTCGCGCTCTATCCGGGGCTTGGCGTGCTCAACGTGATGCGGCTCGGGTCGCCCGAAAGTGCGATCCTGTCGGCGATCATCTTCAACGCGATCATCATCCCGATGCTGGTGCCGCTCGCGCTCAAGGGCGTGGCGTACAAGCCGATGGCGGCGGGGCCGCTGCTCGCGCGCAACCTCGCGGTGTATGGGCTGGGTGGGCTGATTGCGCCGTTCGTGGGGATCAAGCTGATCGACCTTCTCGTCGGCGCGCTGGGTTTAGCGTGAAATTGTTCTCCCGCGAAGGCGGGAGCCCAGACTGGTCTCCGCTTTCGCGGGGACACAAGGAGTTGCAGAATGACATCCGATTTTACCTCCGCCCTTCGCCCCGCGTTCGTCATGACGATCCTGTTCGCGCTGCTGCTCGGGATCGTCTATCCCCTCGCCATGACCGGGATCGGACAGGCCATCTTCCCCAGCCAAGCGAACGGCAGCCTCGTCATGGCCAACGGCAAGGCGATCGGCTCGACCGTCGTCGGCCAGGCGTTCACCACCGACCGCTATTTCCAGACGCGCCCCTCGGCGGCTGGCAAAGGTTATGACGGTCTCGCCTCGTCGGGCTCCAACCTCGGCCCGACCAGCCAGGCGCTTGTCGATCGCACCAAGGCTGATGTCGCCAAACGTCGCGCGGAAGGCGTGACGGGGCCGCTCCCGGCCGACCTCGCCACCGCCTCGGGTTCGGGTCTCGATCCCGATTTGTCGCCAGCCTCGGCGTACGCACAGGTCGCTCGCGTCGCACGTATCCGCGGGTTGCCCGCCGACACGGTTCGCGCACTCGTCACGGCCAACGTCGACGGCCCGCTGCTCGGCATCCTAGGCGAGCCGCGCGTCAACGTCCTCGCCATCAACCGAGCGCTGGACGCGACGGGCGCACGTTGAACGACGACGGACGACCATCCCCCGAGGCCCTTCTGCGACAGGCGTCGCAGGAGGGTCGCGGCCGTCTGAAGATCTTCCTCGGCGCCGCTCCGGGTGTCGGCAAAACCTACGAGATGCTCTCCGAAGGCGCCGAACGCCGCCGCGCAGGCGTCGATATCGTCATCGGCGTGGTCGAGACGCACGGCCGCGTCGAAACCGAAGCGCTTACGCGAGGCCACGAGATCATCCCGCGGAAAGCGATCCCGTACGAAGGCCGCACGCTCGACGAAATGGACCTCGACGCCATCCTCGAACGCGCCCTCGCTGGTCCTCGTCGACGAACTCGCCCACACCAACGCGCCCGGCAGCCGCCACCCGAAACGCTACCAGGACGTCGAGGAACTGCTCGCCGCCGGCATCGATGTCTATTCGACGATCAACATCCAGCACATCGAGAGCCTCAACGACGTCGTCGCTTCGTTCACCCGCGTTCGCGTCCGCGAGACCGTCCCCGACAGTATCGTCGAGGCCGCCGAGATCGAAGTCGTCGACATCCCGCCCGACGAACTGATCGAGCGGTTGAAGGCGGGCAAAGTCTATTTGCCCCAAGAGGCGACCCGAGCCCTCTCGCATTTCTTCTCCAAGTCGAACCTGTCGGCGCTGCGCGAACTCGCGCTGCGTCGCGCCGCGCAGACCGTCGATGCGCAGATGCTCGAACACGTCCGCGCGCTCGGTGTCGGCGGCACCTGGGCGGGCGGCGAGCGGATCGTCGTCGCGATCAGCGAACTGCCCGGCGCGCTCGGCCTCGTCCGCGCTACCAAGCGGGTCGCCGACGCGATGCACGCGCCCTGGACCGCGGTATATATCGAGACACCGCGCGCGCAGACCTTCGGCGAGCCCGAGCACCGCCAACTCGCCGCCGTCTTCAACCTCGCGACCCAACTCGGCGGCGACGTCGCCACCGTCCCCGCGACCTCGGTGGTCGACGGCCTCAAGACCTTCACCGCCGAGGCGCGGGCGACGCAGCTCGTGGTGGGCAAGTCGGCCCGCTCGCGCTGGTTCGAACTGCGCCACGGCTCGGTCGTCGACCGGATCGTCCGCGAGACGCCGGGGTCGCGGTCCATGTCCTGCCGATGGAGGCGGGTGCCGCGGCGCCGACCGGCAGAAAGCGCACCGGCGATTGGGGCAGCAAGGCGGGCTATGCCTGGACGACCGCGATGGTGGCGAGCGTCACCGGCGTCGCGAGCGCGCTGTTCCACATCCTCAACCTCGGCAACGTCGCGCTGCTGTATCTGCTGCCGGTGATGGCCGCGGCGAGCCTGTTCGGCCTGCGTACCGGACTGTTCGCCGGGATCGCCTCGTCGATCGCGTACAATTTCTTCTTCCTGCCGCCGACCGGTACGCTGACGATCAACAATCCCGAGAACGTGATCTCGATCCTCGTGCTGCTCGGCATAGCGTTCGTGACGAGCCAGTTGACGTCGCGCGTTCGCGCGCAGGCCGACATTGCCGCCGCGAGCGCGCGGACGAACGCGGCGCTCGCCGGTTTCTTGCGGCAATTGACCTCGCTCAACGAGCCGGTCGCGCTGGCGCGTGCGATCTGCGAGGAGATCGGCCGGTTGTTCGGCGTGCGCGCGGTGATCCTCGTCGCGGAGGATACCGGGCTCGCGGTGCAGGCGGCGAACGGTGCGGATTACCGGCTCGAGACGATGGAGATGGCTGCCGCGCAATGGGCCTATGATACGGGCGCGCCCGCTGGTCGTGGATCGGGCACGCTGGCGGCGTCGGAGTGGTTCTTCCAGCCGTTGCGCTC
Organism: Sphingomonas sp. AC411; assembly: GCF_979253035.1. Classification (NCBI taxonomy): domain Bacteria; kingdom Pseudomonadati; phylum Pseudomonadota; class Alphaproteobacteria; order Sphingomonadales; family Sphingomonadaceae; genus Sphingomonas; species Sphingomonas sp. AC411. The sequence goes on from NZ_CEEDAQ010000001.1 coordinate 3,433,440, forward strand.
GGGCGAGCGGACGCTGGCGGTGCTCGGGCTGGCGCGCGAGGCGGGCGGCGACCCGGTGCGATCGGACCAGTTGCCGTTGCTTATGAGCCTGGTCGATCAGGCGTCGCTGGTGCTCGAACGCGCGCGGCTGGAGGTCGAGATGCGCGATGTCGACGCGGTGCGCGAGCGCGATCGGTTGCGCGCCGCGCTGCTGTCGTCGGTTAGCCACGACCTGCGTACGCCGCTGACGTCGGTGATGGCGGCGGCGGCGGAACTGCACCGCGGCGTCACGCCCGAACTGATCGCGACGATCGAGAGCGAGGCGGCGCGGCTCAACCGGTTCGTCGGCAATCTGCTCGACATGGCGCGGGTCGAGGCGGGCGCGCTCCGGTTGCGGCTGGAGCCGACCGATCTCACCGACGCGGTGGCGGGCGCGGTGCACGATACGAAGCGCGTGCTCGAGGGGCATGCGATCGAACTCGACGTCGCGCCGAACCTGCCTTTGGTCCGCGTCGATCCGCAATTGCTCCACCATTGCCTGCTCAACCTGCTGGACAATGCCGGCCGCTATGCCGATCCCGGCACGCCGATCATCGTGCGTGCCGAGCACCGGTTCGGCATGCTGCGGCTGTCGGTGATCGATCAAGGGCCGGGCCTGCCGCCCGGCCGCGAGAAGGAGGTGTTCGAGACGTTCCGCCGCCTCGAAGGCTCCGACCGCGCGATCGGCGGCACGGGACTTGGGCTTGCGATCGTCAAGGCGTTCGCCGAAGCGATGGGGATGAGCGTCGAAGCCAGCAACCGCGAAGACCTGACGGGCGCGCAGTTCAGCCTGTGCTTCCCCGTGGCCCTGCTCGTCCGCGACACCGATGGAGCGAATCTATGAGCGCGCAGACGGTCCTGATCGTCGATGACGAACTGCATATCCGGCGGTTGTTGAAGAACACGCTGGAGCGGGCAGGGTACGGCGTCGAGGAAGCGGTCGACGCGCGCGAGGCTTTGCGGATTGCGGCGAGCCGGCCGTTGACCGCGGTGCTGCTCGACCTGGGGTTGCCGGATCGCGATGGGCTGGAGCTGGTACCGTTGCTGAAGAAGCTCGGCGATCCGATCATTCTCGTCGTGTCCGCGCGCGAGGCGACCGACCAGAAGGTGGCCGCGCTCGATCTTGGCGCGGAGGATTATGTGACCAAGCCGTTCGATACCGAGGAGTTGCTCGCACGGTTGCGGGTGGCGTTGCGCGGGCGCGGCGAGGCGACATCGCGGCCGACGGTATTGCGTGCGCATGGGGTGGAGATCGATTTCGAGCACCGGCTTGTCCGGCGGGGGAACGAGGAAGCGCATCTGACGCGCAAGGAGTTCGATGTGCTGTCGGCGCTGGCGGCGCATCCGGGGCGGGTGGTTACGCACCAGCGGATATTGGAGGCGGCGTGGCCGACCGATCACGATCGCCGGATCGAATATCTGCGTATCGTGGTGCGGAACCTGCGGCAGAAGCTGGAGGGGACGGGGGAGTCGGCACGGTCATCGCGAACGAACTCGGGATCGGATACCGGCTGCTGGTCGACGCCTGAACGTTTCCATAGGCAGAAAGCTTGTTTCCCCGCGAAGGCGGGGATCCAGACTGGGCTCCCGCCTTCGCGGGAGAACAAGGAAGCGGGCGGTCCGCCTGTAATGAAGCCCAACCCCTGCAGTCACCCCAGCCCTGCACCGTCACCCCGGCGAAAGCTGGGGTCTCCCTGCCATAGGTCGCCCCTGCCGCGCGAGGTCCCGGCTTTCGCCGGGATGACGGGGTTGCGCACTACGCGAACACTATGGCTCCCCTGCGAAATCGATCTCGAACGCTTATGAGGCAAGCGATAGCTCAAGCGTCGCATGACCGACGCTCGCCGCCTTCGCACCGACCTCAGCCTCCGCGCGAGCGGCGTCCTGGCGCTGACGATCGCCGTCACTGCGATCCACACGCTTGCCCGTCTCCACCCCTAACCGGCCCGCTCGCATTCCTGCTCGCCGCCATCGGCTTCCTCTGCGCGAGTGGCGGCGCGATGCTGGTGATCGTCGGCAGCCATATCCACGACCGCGTCCAGGTCAGCGCTCGCTGGCAGCGCGCGGCGAGGTAGGCCGCGCCGGGGGCGGGACCTGTCGACGCGCGCGCGCGATGTCCTTATGCTACCGCGTTGCAGCATGATGACGAGGAGCGCTCTGCATGATCGGTCGACGCGAAGTAATGACCGCGCTGGGTTTGTTGGGTGTCCTCCCGCAGGCCGCCGCGGCGATGCGTGCAGCGCCCGGAAAGATGGGTGGCAAGGCCGAGCCTTTCTCGTGGGACGCGCTCCAGCAACGGGCGGCGACGCTGGCCACCAAGCCGTACCAGGCGCCCGCCAAGGTCGCCGCCGCCGCCGCGATCGATTACGACAAGGTCGGCAGCATTCGCTTCCGCGCCGACAAGACGCTGGCGGGCGGCATCCGCCTGTTCCCGCTCGGTCGCTATGCACCGATGCCGGTCGCGATCAACGTCGTCGAGGGCGGACAGGCGCGGCGCATCGACTTTTCGCGCGACCTGTTCGAGGCGGAAGAGGGCCATGCCGCCGCGCTCGGCATCGCCGGGTTCCGCGCGATGGCGCCGGGTGGGACCAGCGACTGGATGGCATTCCAGGGCGCGTCCTATTTCCGGACCGCCGGCTCGCAGGACCAATACGGCCTGTCCGCGCGCGGGCTCGCGATCAACACCGGGCTGCCCGGCCGCGAGGAATTCCCCGACTTCACCGAATTCTGGATCGAACGGACCGGCGCCGATGCCTACACGATCTATGCGCTGATGGACGGCGCCAGCGTTACCGGGGCGTACCGGTTCCAATCGCGGCACGTCGCGGGCGCGGGCGTAGAGCAGCAGGTCTCGTCGGTCCTGAACATCCGTCGCGATATCGAACGGCTCGGAGTCGCACCGGCGACCAGCATGTTCTGGTACGGCGAAGGCAATCGCGCCGCTGCGGTCGACTGGCGCCCCGAGATCCACGATCCGGACGGCCTCGCGTTGCTCACCGGCGCGGGCGAGCGCATCTGGCGGCCGCTCAACAACCCGCCGCACGATACGCTGGACAGCTTCGCGGATCAGGCGCCGAAGGGCTTCGGGCTGATCCAGCGCGATCGGAACTTCGATCACTATCAGGATGACGGCGCGTTCTACGATCGCCGGCCCAACCTGTGGATCCAGCCGCAGGGTGACTGGGGCAAGGGCGCGGTGATGCTCTACGCGTTCCCGACCAACAGCGAGACGGTGGATAATGTCGTCTCGTTCTGGACGCCGGCCGCGCCTGCCAAAGCCGGCCAGCGGTTGCAGTTCGATTACACGCTATCGTGGAAATCGAGCGACCCGACCGCCATCGCCGCGACCGCGCATGTCGTCGATTGCTGGCAGGGTGTCGCCGGCCGACCGGGCGCAGAACCGGTCAAGGGCGCGCGAAAGCTCGTGGTCGACTTCATCGGCGACGGTCTTGCCGGGCTCGACCGACAGAGCGGCGTGACCGCGAAGATCGATGTCGTCCGCGGCAAGGTGCTCGCCAACGCGGCGTATCCGGTGGTCGGCCAGAAAAACCGCTGGCGCGTGACCGCCGACGTCGCGCCGGATGCGCAGGGCCCGGCCGACGTCAGGTTGTTCCTCACGCGCGGCGGTCGCGCACTCAGCGAAACCGTGCTGACGCCGATCTTCTGATGCCCGACCTTCCCGCCATGATGCCGTCGATGATGCCGGGCGAGTCGCCGATCGAGATGCTCCCGCAGCGTTTCGACGGGCCGCCGCCGCCCTGGTCCGCGCCCGAACCGGGGCCGGGCATGGTCGTCTCGAACGACGATATGCTCGCGCGCCGGATCATCCTCATCCTGATGACCGGGCTGCTCGCCACCGCGGCATCGTCCGCGGTGCAGGAATCGCTGCTCGCCGACGGGCTGAGCCTGTGGGATGCGGTTTTGCTGGCGCTGTTCTTCCCGTTGTTCGCGTGGATCGCGTTCGGCTTCATGAACGCGGCGATCGGCTTCGTGCTGCTGATGACCGGCGGCCATCCGGGCTTCGTGCCGACGCCGCGCCAGTCCGAACCGCTCGAGGGCCGCACCGCGATCCTGATGCCGGTCCATAACGAGGATATCGACGCCGTGTTCGAGCGGATCGCCTGGATGGCGCGCGCGATCGCGGCTGGCGGCGTCGCCGACCGGTTCGATATCTTCATCCTGAGCGACTCGGGCGAAGCGGCGGAGGCGGCCGAGGTGGCCGCGTGGCAAAGGCTCGCTCCGACGCTCGATTGCGCGCTCTATTACCGTCGCCGGACCGTGAACGTCGGCCGCAAGCCGGGCAACGTGGCCGAGTGGATCCGGCGGTTCGGCGGCGGTTATCGCTACATGCTGATGCTCGACGCGGACAGCCTGATGGGCGGCAACACGATCATCGGCATGGCGCAGGTGCTCGAACGGCGGCCTGCGGTGGCGTTGCTCCAGACCGTTCCCGCGGTGATCAACGGCGTGACGTTCTTCCAGCGCTGGATGCAGTTCGCCAGTCGGTTGTACGGCCCGATCTCGACCGCGGGCCTAGTCTGGTGGTCGGGCTCCGAGGCGACGTTCTGGGGGCATAACGCGATGATCCGGATCGAGGCGTTCGCGGCGAGCTGCGGTTTGCCCGACTTGCCCGGCCGCGCGCCGTTCGGCGGCGTCATCATGAGTCACGATATGGTCGAGGCGGCGCTGCTCCGGCGGCGCGGCTGGCGCGTGCACATGCTGATGACCGAGGAGACGTTCGAGGAATATCCGCCGACGCTGATTGACGCAGCGGTACGCGACCGGCGTTGGGCGCAGGGGAATATCCAACACCTCAGCCTACTGACGTCGTCGGGGTTCCACTGGGTCAGCCGACTGCAATTGCTGATGGGCGCGTCGGCGTTCATCACCTCGCCGGTGTGGCTGCTGATGATCGCGACGAGCGTGGTGCAGGCGCTGATCGGCGAGCGCAACATCGTCGAGGCGCAGACCTCGCTGCAGGTGCTGGTGGTCACGCTGCTGCTGCTGTTCGGGCCGAAGCTGCTGAGCGTGGTCTGGGCGATCTCGAATGCGGAGCGTCGCGCGGGGTTTGGCGGGCGGCGGGGGATCGTGCGGTCGGTGTTGGTCGACGTGCCGTTCTCGATGCTGTCCGCGCCGGTGATCGCGCTGACGCAGACGATGGACCTGGCGGGGATCCTGATGGGGCGCAAGTCCGGCTGGGCGCCGCAGAACCGCGACGCGCATGAGTTGTCGCTGGCGGACGTGATGCCGCGCTATCGCTGGCATGTCGGGGTGGGGGTGGCGCTGCTGCTGGTGACGCCGTTCGCACCGATCACCGCGGCGTGGCTCGCGCCGGTGACGCTGGGGCTGTTGCTGAGCCCGTTCCTGACGATGCTGACGGCGAGCGAGAAGGCGGGAAAGTGGGCGGAGTCGCATGGGATGTTCGTGGAGCCCGGCGAGCATGTGTCGGTGCTGTCGCGGCCTTCGCTGCCGGCAACGCAGGTCTGATACCTACTGCTTCCCCTCCCTGGAAGGGGGCCGGGGGTGGGTCGGCTTCCGCATAGTCGGACGGGCAGTGGAACAAGCCGGCCGACCCACTTCAACCCCTCCCTTCCAGGGAGGGAGAATGTTGCGTCTTGCTACCCCCGGTGCCCGCTCAGCTCGGCACCCGCATCCACCGCGAACCGGCGGTTCCAGATAGTCGCCGACGCCGACACCGCGGTCACCACCAGGAACGCCAGCGTGAAGTCCGCCAGTGCCGGCCGCGTCGCGCCCGTCCCCAGCATCCCGAAATGCAGCGACGCCGCCCCTACGCAGATTCCGAGCGACAGCATCAGTTGCTGGAACGTCGCGTAGAAGCTGGTCGCGCTGCTCATCCGCGACGACGGGATCTCGTCATACGCGATCGTGTTGTACGCCGAGAATTGGAACGACATGAAAAAGCCCGAGATCATCAGCACGCCGAAGATCACCGGGATCGGCCAGTCGGGGCGGAAAAGGCCGGCGACCGCATAGCCCGAGCTCGCGCACAGGCCGCCGACGATAAGGCTGTTGCGGAAGCCGAAGCGGCGCAACACGCGCGGCGCGAGGCTTTTCATCATCAGCGATCCGATCGCGCCGGCAATCGTGATCGCGCCGCTCGCCGCCGCGGTCATGCCGAAGCCCAATTGGAGCATCATCGGCAGCAGGAACGGCTGCGCGCCCTGCGTAATGCGGGTCAGCGATCCGCCGATCACTGAGAGACGGAAGGTTGGGATACGCATCAGCGACAGGTCGAGGATCGGGTCGCTACGATGCTTGGCATGGCGGATGTAAGCGACGCCGGCGACCAGCCCGACCCCTATCAAGACGATCGCGCGCGGCAATTCGCCAGTGCGGCTGGTCATCTCGAACCCGAACAGCAGGCAGCCGAGCGACACGCCCGACAGCATGAAGCCGGGGACGTCGAACTTGGCCGGTTTGTCCTCGCGGACCTCGCCGATGAAGCGCGTCACGAGCACCACGCCGAGCAGCCCGATCGGGACGTTGAGATAGAAGATCCAGCGCCAGTCGAGATAGGTGACGATCGCGCCGCCGACCGGTGGGCCCAGGATCGGGCCGATCAGCGCGGGCATGATCAGCCAAGACATCGCCTGGACCATGTCCTCCTTGGCGACGCTGCGGAGCAGGACGAGGCGGCCGATCGGGATCATCATCGCGCCGCCCAAGCCTTGCAGGAAGCGCGCGACCATCATGAACGGCAGGCTGGTCGCCTGGCCGCACAGCATCGATCCGCCGACGAAGATCAGGATCGCCGCGCGGAAAATGGTGCGCGAGCCGAACCGGTCCGCGAGGCGTCCGCTGGCGGGGATGAAGATCGCCAGCGCCAGCAGGTACGAGGTCAGCGCCGAACTCATGCTGGTCGCGGGCACGCCGAAATCGCGCGCCATCGTCGGCAGCGCGGTCGCGAGCACGGTAGAATCCATCTGCTCCATGAACAACGCGCAGGCGATGATCAGCGCGGTGACGCGGTAGTTGCTCGGCGTGTGCGGCAACGCGTCCGGGTCCCTGGCGACGCGCGCGATGGTGTCGGCGGCGGGCATGATGCCGTCGCGGATCTCGCTGTTGATCGAGGCGAGCCCGCGTCTGCGGAGCCTCATGTCTGCCACCCTCCGCCGAGTGCCTTGAAGACGTCGACCTGACGATCGACCAGCAGCGCGTCGGACGCGGCGAGGTTTGCCTGCGCGGTGGTCAGCGCGGCCTGCGCGGTCAGCAGCGAGAGGAAGTCGGTGCGGCCGAACCGGTAGAGGGTCCCCGCCTGATCCGCGGCGCGCGCGGCGCTGGACTGGGCACGGCGAAGCGCGGCGTTGCGGTCGCCTTCGCGGGCATAGGCGGAGAGCGCGGTTTCGGTCTGGCGGAGGGCTTCAATGTGGTCGAATCGAACTGCGCGAGCGCCTGGTCCGCGGCCGCGCCGGCCTGCGCGATCTGCGCGCGGATGACCGGGCGGTTGGGGAAGCTCCAGCTGATCAACGGCCCGAGCCCGAGATGGAATGCGTTGCCCGAGCCGAGCGACGACACCGGCCCGGTGAACCCGGCCGACCCGCCGAGGCTGACTTGTGGGTAGAGGTTGGCGGTCGCGACGCCGATCCGCGCGGTCGCGGCGGCGAGCGTACGTTCCGCGCCACGGATATCTGGGCGACGGCGGATCAGCGCACTGCCGTCGCCGATCGGCAGCGGACGGTTCAGCGCGGGCGGCCTTGCGCAGGTGGCGACGTCCTTCGGGTAATCGGCGGGCGCGCGGCCCATCAGCGTGGCGAGCCTGTAGAGCGCGGCAGTGCGCGTCGCGACCTGCGACGGGATCAGCGCCTCGCTCTGGTCGACCGCGGTTCTTGCGCGCGTCACGTCGAACGCGGTGCCGCGGCCGCCGCGTTGCAGGCGCTGGGTGACGCTGAGCGTCTGGCGTTGCAGCGTGAGGATCCGGGTGTTGGCAGCGAGCACCATGTTGGCGGTGCAGGCGGCGGCATAGCTGCGCGCGGTTTCCGCGGCGACGGTGACGCGGACATTGTCGCGGGCGGCGGCGACGGCCTCGGCATCGCCCTGCGCTGCTTCGATCGCGCGTCGGATCCGGCCCGACAGGTCGAGCGGGTAGGCGAGCGTGATGCCGAGGTTGTAGTCGAGCGTACCGGGGAGGTTGCCGCCGGTCGTGTACGGCCGGTCGAGCGAGGTGCCGCCGCCGAGCATTGTCGACAGCGTGCGGCCAGCGGCGACTTCGGCGACCACCGCGTCGGCGCGGCGGAGGTTGGCATCGGCGGCGCGCAGGTCGGTGTTGGCGGCGAGCGCTTCGGTGACGAAGCCGTCGAGGCGGGGGTCGCCGTAGAGCTGCCACCAGTGATCGGGGAGCGGGGTGTCGACGAACGCCTTTTCGTTGCCACTGTCGAACTTGCCTTGCGCGGACGGGCGGTTGACGGCGGCGGACTCGGGGAGCGCGTAGTTCGGGCCCGCTGTGGTGCAGGCGGCGAGGGCGAGGGCGCAGGCAGCCGCAACTGCCCCCTCCCTGGAAGGGAGGGGTTGGGGGTGGGTTGGCCGGCTCGTGGCACCACGGTTCGGATTTGCGGAAGCCGACCCACTTCGGCCCCTCCCTTTCAGGGAGGGGGAAGAAGGTGCGCGTTCGTGTGAAGCGGAGCGGTGACCTGGGATCATGCCGTCGTTCCCGGTGCGACCCGAGGTTCGACGGTCACCGTTGCGGTGCGGCCAACGATCAGTTGCACCCCTTCGGCACGTGCGTCAGCTTCACCCGCACCGGATGACGCTGCGCGAGGCGGACCCAGTTGAAGGTCGGGTTCACGTTTGGCAGCAGGTTGGTCGTATTCGTCCGCTCGCTGTCGTTGATCCCCGCGGCGATGCTGTCGACGCGGCCGTGCAGCGCCTGCGGTTCGCCCATCAGGTGGACGATCACCGGGTCGCCGAGATGAATGCTGCCGAGCTTGGTTTCCTCGAAATAGCCCTCGACGCGCAGCGAGTCGGTGTCGACTAGCGCCATCGCCTGCGCGCCGGTCGCGATGTAGTCGCCGGGGTGGAGATCGAGGTTGGTGACGATCCCGTGCACCGTCGCCCGCACCGTCGTGCGGGCGAGGTTGAGCGCTGCTGTCGAGCGTGCGCTCTGTGCTTGCGCCAGTGCGGCGGAGGCGGTGGCGACACGCGCGACGTTCTGCTCGTGCGTCTCTTTCGCCACCAGATCGCCGAGCGCGAGATCGCGCTGCGCTTCGCGGCGGGCCTGGAGCAGAGTCGCACGGGCGCTCGCGATCGAGGCGTCCGACTGCGCTAGCGTCAGTTCGAAGCGCGGGCGATCGACCACGAACAGCACGTCGCCGGGCTTCACCGCCTGGTTGTCGTGCACCGCGACCCGCGTGACGAGGCCGGCGACGTCGGGCGTCACGCGGACGATGTCGGCGCGGATATGCCCGTCGCGCGTCCACGGATCGGTCTCGTACCGCTTCCACAGCCACAGCGCGACCAGCACCGCGAGCGCGACGATCACGATCGTGACGGCGGAGCGGCTAAGGGGGCGAGCAACGATTTGAGGCGGGCAGTAGTCATGCGGAAGGTCCGGTGAGCAGGGCGAGCAGCCCGAGGATGAGGATGAACAGCGCGAGATCGACGAGCGGTCGATACGTCACCGCGCGATAGGCGCCGGCGAAGGCGAGCAGTCGTGTGGCGACGCCGGTGAGGATGACGGCGGCGACCGCGAGCAGCAGGAGGCTCGGCAGATAGACGCCGCCGATCGAGATTTCGCCGGTCATGCCGCCACTCCGTAAGCAGGTGCCAGATAAGGCGGCGCGGCTGGGAACAGGTTGCGGCGCAGCGAGGTCAGCGCGAGCATGCTGATACGGTGTCGGTCTGGCGTGCTGGTCGCGAACCCGGTCATCGCGGTGTCGATCCCGGCGAGCAGGTCGGGCTCGGGCGGCGCCGGTTCGCTGGGGCGCAGCGCGCGGTAATGCGCGCCGATCCCCTTGAGAACGGGCGTGATCAGCGAGGCTTCGTTCGGCGTGCCGTCGAGCCGCAACTGGCGCAATTCGCCGACCGCGACGCCGACACGCAGGTCGGTCAGCGCGTCCAGCAACGGCTTGCCGGGGTCCTCGCCCTGCAATGCGAGCCGCGGCGCGAGCAGCCCGATACGGTCGAGCATCCGGGCGATCCAACCGGCGGCGTCGGGGCGGCCGGGCGAATCGCTGCGAGCCGCCAGTTCGCGCCAGCCCGCGCGGATCAGCCGCCGAGCGCTGGTATCCGCGCCAATCGTCTGGAACAGGCCGACCGTGACGACCGCGAACAGCGTGCCAATCAGCTGCGAGATGCCGCCGTTGAGGAACGCGTCGAAGCCGCCGCCGAAGCGGTCGTTCAACCCGACCGTATTCAACCCGCCGAGCAGCGCGCCGAGCGTCACGAGCAAGGTCGAGGGCCGCGCGAGGAACATGCCCCCGATCAGCATGGGGGTGCGAGGACCGCGGCCAGCGTCACGAAGTCGGTCACCCGCGGCAGGATCGCGAAGGCGTAGACCGCGGACACGATCAGCCCCAGGATGGTCCCGTAGAAGAACGCCTTGATCGCCGGGGCAGGGTTGTCGCTGTTGCCGAACAGCGCGCAACAAACGCCGGCGATCAGCACCGCGCCTGCGCCGTCCGACCAGCCGGTGCCGATCCAGAATGCGCAGCCGAGCAGGATCGTCATGATCGTGCCGGCGGCGGCGCGCAGTGCGATCCCGCGGTCGCGGTGCAGCGGGCGCTTGGCGGTGCGCGCGAGCAGGCGGGCGACCGCGGGCGTGACGGGCGTGCGCGACGGCGAGCGCATCTGATCGCGCAGGTCGCGGGCGTTGCGGTGTGCGTCGACCAGCTCGCCGAGGCGGGCGAGCAGGCTCAACCGCAACGCATCGCGCCAGATCAGCGTGTCGTCGACCGGCGGCTCGAGCGCACGCGCGCGCGCGATCAGCGCGTCGGCGGTTGCGCCGCGCTCGGTGGCGGGTGGCGGATCGCGCAGCCACTCGCGGACGTCCTCGATCAGCGCGAGCGCCTCGGGGCGGGGGCGTCGGCGCCTCGCTTCAGCTCGACGATCCGGTCGTCGACCGCGCTCGCGAGCGGCAGCAGTATCGACAGTTCGGCCTGCAACGCGCGCAACGTCCGGACGCGGGGCAGCAGGCGCGCGGTGTCGAACGGCAGATGGATGGAAAGCTGATGCAGCTCGTTGATATCGAGCGCGAGGCGGCGGCGGTCGCGATCGAGCTGGGCATCGGACTCGCCGGCCAGCGAATCGCGCGACCAGCGCTCGGCGTCCGCCAGGATCGCGTCGATCCGGCCGAGCAGCGCCGCGGTCACGGTCTGCGGGAAGACGAGGCCGTGGATCAGGCTGCCGCAGAGGATGCCGATCGTGATCTCCTGCACGCGTAGCGCAGCGGTGGTGAACACCGCGCCGGGGGTCGCGACCGAGGGGAAGCCGATGATGCTGGCGGTATAGCCGGCGAGTAGGAAGACGTAGGCGCGCGGCGTCCGGTCGAGCAGCGAGATATAGAGGCACAGCCCGAGCCACAGCGCGAGGCCGAGCGACAGGAGTTCGGGCGCGTTGACGAGATTGGGGACCAGCACGACCGCGGCGATCGCGCCGAGCACCGTGCCCGCGACGCGGAACACTGCCTTCGACAGCACCGCGCCGGCCAGCGGTTGCGCGACGATATAGGACGTCGTCACCGCCCAATAGGGGCGCGTCAGGCCGATCTTGAGCGCGATGTAGTAGGCGAGGAACGCGGCGATCAGGCATTTGATCGAGAAGAGCGCTTCCTTCGCGCCGAACCGGGCGAGGATCATCGGGGCAGGCTCATCGCGCGCGATCCGCCATGAACCGCGCGCCGAGTTGCTCCGCCACGCGCAGGGCTGTCGCGAGGTCGTCGTCGGAAACGCCTTCGAGCATTTCATGACGCAGGGTGCTGAACTTCGCCTCGATCGTGGTGACGAGCGTGCGGCCGCGCTCGGTCAGGCGGATCCGGCTGACGCGCGCATCGGCGGGATCGCGGCGGCGCTCGACGAGGCCGGCGGCGGTCATCTGATCGATCGAGCGGACGAGCGAGGCCTGCGTCACGTCGAGCTGGTTGGCGAGATCGGTCTGGCGCACGTCGTCGCCGAGCCGGCCGACCTGGACCAGCGCCCATCCCGACGATGCGGACACGCACATGTCGCTGAGCGCCCGATCCGCCGCCTGCCGCCACAGGCGGGCGAGCGGCAGGAGGGTGCGGGCGTAGGAGGATTCGAGGACGGCACGGGAGGAAGTCATTAGCGTGCTAAGTAATGGCGTTTACTTATGCTGCAATGCGGAATCCTTAGATGACAAAAAAGTTAGGATGGCGTGCTGTCCCACGGGCACCACCCCGGCGGAGGCCGGGGCCCAATTGGAAAGGTTTTGGTAATGGAGGGCAGCGCTCAATTAGCAACGCCCTCCAATTGGGCCCCGGCCTTCGCCGGGGTGGTGCAGTGTTCGCCGGAGTGGATCAGCCACTGGCGTTTTACGCGGTCGTCAGTCGAGCAGCGCGACGATCTCCGTGGCGATCTCGGCGGGCGCCCGCGACGCGCCGTTCTCCACGGTCGAGACCGTAGCCCACCGACCCAGCAGACCCGTCTTCGCCATCGCCGTGTAATTCGTCCGCACCCGGTCCTGCAGCCCGGTATCCGCCTCGTAGGCGTCGAACGCATCGTCGGTGTAGGACCGCTTGCGCTTCTTCAGGATGAGTCCGCGGGCGATCTCGGCGGGGGTATCGAGATACACCGACAGGTCGGGCGTCGGCAGCGCGAACGACCCCGTCTCCAGATCGGCGATCCACGCCATCATCGAGTCCGCTTCGTCGGCCGGGACCTGCGCCGCCTGATACGCCATGTTCGAGGCGATGTAGCGGTCGAACACCACCACGTCGTTCGCCGCCATCGTCGCCAGCAGGTGATCGCGCGACTCCATCCGGTCGAGCGCGTACAGCACCGCGGCGGCTTTCGGCGACGTGCCGCGCGGAGCGTTCCCGCCAGCATCGCGCCGAGCGCCCAGCCGCCGACCGTCTCGGTATAGCGCGGGAACGACACGACCTCGGCGGTGCGGCCGGCGGCGCGCAACTGCTCGACGACCAATGCCGAGGCAGTGGCCTTGCCCGCGCCGTCGGCGCCTTCGATTGCCAGAAGGAAGCTCATGGGGGAGCCCTAGAACGGATCGCCCTGCGGTTTAAAGCCATCTCGTCATGCAGGGCCCTTCGGCAAGGTTCAGAAGAGCCACGTTCCGGCGTCCACGGTGGCACACTCTTCCTTGTTCTCCCGCGAAGGCGGGAGCCCAGACTGGATCCCCGCCTTCGCGGGGAAACAGGCTTGCTTGCCGACCGACTGGTTCCAAGCGAACAGTTTGTAGGCCAAGCCCTACCGGCTCACCAGAGCCTGCAAATCGATCAGCCCGCGCAGCAGCGAGGTGCCGCCTGGCGAGGCGATGTAGCGCGGCGTCCAGTTCGGGCGGAACTTCTCCTTGTAGGCGCGCAGGCCGGCGAACCCGTAGAAGCGCTCGCCATGGCGGAACAGGAATGCGGCGACCTTCGACCACGTCGGCGACAGCCGCCGCGCCTCGATCCCCGACAACGGCGCCATTCCCAGCGAGAAAGTGCGATAGCCGTGCTCGTGGCCCCACAGCATCAGCCGCGTGAACAGGAAGTCCATGCCCCCTGCGGCATCGACTCGGCGTGGCGCATCAGGTCGACCGACAGCTCCTGCTTGTTCGGCGTGCCCCAGACATTGGCGAAGGCGACAATGCGCCCGTCGATCCGCACCACCGCGCAGTCGAACTTCGCCATATACCCGGCTCGAACCGGCCGACGCTGAATCGCTTCTCGGCGTGGTTCTTGTCGGCCAGCCACCAGTCGGAGATCGCGTGCAATTCGGGCATGATCGCGGGCATCTCGGCGGCGGGCACGACCGCGAACTCGGCGCCGGCCCGCTCGGCGACGCGGCTCGCCTTGCGCACGCTGCGCATGTCGGGCGTGTCGAGCGTGAAGCCCTCCAGCTCGACGGTCGCCTCCTCGCCGTATTTGACGAGCTTCAACCCCATCTCGATCGCGATCGGCACGATCCTGAGGCCGATCTGGTACAGCAGCAGCCGGCCCTGCGCGGCATCGGCGCGCGCGCGGATCGCCCAGAGGAGTTCGGACCACGCCTCCGCCGGGCCGACCGGATCGCCGATCACGATCCAGCTCGCGCCCTTCACCTGGTACATGAGGAACGCGTCGCCGCTGTCCGACACCAGGAACCGCTTGTCTCCGGTAAAGGCGAGCATTGCGTCGGTGCGGTCGGCATGCGCGAGCGCCGCCTCGGCGACGTCGCGCGGCAGTTCGTCGTGGATCATCGGCACGGGCGCGGCCGCGAATAGCCGCCAGATCGCCGCGCCGATCAGCAACAGCCCGACCGCCAGGCTGGTGCGCAGGAAGCGCGAGGCGTTCGCGTCGGTCTCGAACCGCCACCACAGGTCGCTCGAATAGCCGACATGGCGATAGGCGAAGAAGCCGATCAGCACCGACAGGCCTATCGCGACGCCGACGCCGACCAGCCATTCGGGCGACAGCGGCTCCGCGGTCAGCCGCGTCCGGCGATAGAAGGCCGCTCGTGTCCATTGCAGCGCGGCGGCGGTCAGCACGAGCACGGTCGCCTCCTCGTAATCGAGGCCCTTGGCGATCGACAAAAGAGTCCCCGTGACCAGCAGCAGCCGCGCCGCCCAGAACGCACCGTCGAGCCGCCGGTACAGCCCGAGCGCGACGAACAGCAGCATCACGCCGACGAGGCTCGCCGCGACATGCGCCATCTCGCTGATCGGCAGCGGCAGGACGCTCGCCAGCACGTCCATCCGGCCCGGCGCGGCGGGCAGCGCGCCTGAGACGAGCAGCATCGCGCCGCACATGAAGACGAGCACGCCCAGCAGCAGCGGCGCCAGGGGCAGCGCGATCGCCAGCGGATCGGTGCCGCGTCGCTCCTGTCCGGCGGTGCGGTCGCGACGACGCCATTGCCGGCCCTCGTGGAACGCGAGCAACACCGCCGCCAGGATAAGCGGCGCGACGTAATAGATGATGCGATAGGCGAGCAGCGCGGCGAGGATGGTCGCGTTGTTCTGCGGCATCGTCGCGATGATCACCGCCTCGAACACGCCGAGCCCGCCCGGCACATGGCTGATCAACGCGACCACGATCGCCACCGCATAGCCGAGGAACAGCACCGGATAGAGGTCTGGCGAGGCACCCGGCAACAGCACGAACAGCGCTGCGCTCGCCGCCGCGAGGTCGACCGTGGAGACCAGCACGAGCGCCAGCGCCTGCCGTGCATCGGGCAAGGGCAGTCGCCAGCCGAACAGCCCGATCGCCCCGCCGCGGCGATAGCGCAGGACGATCGCCAGCATCGCGAGCGGGATCGCGATGCCGATCGACCGCTCCAGCAGCGGCGGCATGGTCCAGCGGACGATCGGCAGCATGCCCGGATGCAGCGCCATCGACAGGCAGGCGACGGTGATCACGCCCGCCCAGAACGTCACGCCCGCGATCAAAACGACGCGCGCGACCGCGGCTTCGTCGAGGCCCGCGCGACTGTAGACCCGGTAGCGCGCGGAGCCGCCGGTCAGCATCGCGAGGCCGAGATTGTGGCTGATCGTGTAGCTGGTGAACGAGGCGACCGCCGCGGTGCGCCACGGCAGCGGGTGGCCGATCACCCGGAGCGCGATCGTGTCGTAGAAGGTTAGCGCGATGTAGCTGATGACCGTCAGCGCGATCGACGCGGACAATTCGGGCCAGCCGAGCGCCGCGAACGCCGCGCGGACCTCCGACAGGCGGATCTCCGCAGTGAGCTTGTGGATCGCCGCGAAGCCGAGCACCGCGACCACCAGCACCGCGAGCGCGATCAGAGTGCCGCGGCGATGTGCGATCCAGTCGCGGATTCGGGCCCAGTCGCGGATCCTGGTCACGCGCGTCAACCGCGTCGCCACGTCTGCGTCTTGCACAGGAAGCCGCCGATCAGGCACCCCTTCACGTCGATCGTGTCCGCGTCGACCAGCGTCAGCGTCGATCCAAAGGTGCGCCCCATGTCGGGCACGAAGATCTGCCCGGACCATCGGTTGCGACCGCTTGGGCGGTATTCGCGCAGCAACGCCGTGCCGATCAGCTTGGGGTGCCGCCATCGCGCGCGTCGCCTTGCGCTTCTTCGTCGGCGCGGACGACCCAGCCGCACAGCTTGCTGCCGCCGGTCTTGTCGGGGCAGGCACCGGTCTTCACCGCCACGCTGTTCTTCGGATTATGCCAGACGCCTTCCACCGCGGAAGCGGGAGCGGGGAAGCGGGAGCGGGCTGCCCGCGGCCATCGCGAGCGCCATCATTGCAGCAACCATCGGTCGATCCTCAATCCGCGAATACGAACCGCGATAGCACGTCGTAGAGCGCATCGGCGTCGCGGTGAAGCGGGTGTCCGCCGGGTAGGGCGACCCGCCGTGCATTGGCCTGGGTCAGCAACGGACACAGACTCTCGGCCTCCTCGACGCCCTGCACGCACAGCAGCGGCGCCCAGTCGAGACGGTGGGCGGTCGGCAGCGCATCGGTGGTCGGCGTCCAGTAATCGAACACTTCGTTCGGGGACGCCCGGAACTGGACGGTGTTCTCGGGCACGATCAGCGCGACCTTCGCGATCTTGGCGCGCAGGTCGGGGGCCAGGTCGACGAGCCCGACGTGCAGCATGTCCGCGCCGAACGACTGGCCGATCAGCACGACCCGGTCGGTCTGCCCGAACCGCAGCGCCCGCTGTTCGGCGCGCGCGATCAGCGTCGTGATGTCCGCCGGCGTGCGCGTCCGGCGCAAGTAGGTGAGCGTGTTGACCGCGACCACCGGTACGCCGTCCGCCGCGAGCCGACGCGCGATCTGCGGCGCCATGCCGATCTTGTATCCGAGATCGCCGGTCAGCAGGACCGCGGCGAACGGGCGGCGGGGCTTTGCCGGCGTCGTGATGGCGGGGACGTCGGTGAACAGCGGGCCACCGAAATAGCCGAGCCAGCCCATGAAACCGGTCGCGCCGATTGCGAGCACGGCAAAAGCGAGCAACGATCGTCGAAACCACGTCATTCGCAACCGATTGCACGCCTTTGAATGATCGACAAATGGAGCAAGGGTGACGTTTTCGTCATTCTGCTGCTCCCCTCCCTGGAAGGGAGGGGCTGGGGGTGGGTTGGCCAGCGCGTGTCACAACGGTCTGATATGCGGAAACCGACCCACTTCGACCCCTCCCTTCCAGGGAGGGAGAAGACCCAGTTAAGGGACGAGGAACCGTCGTTTTGCCTCCTTAGCTCCCCCTCCCTGGAAGGGAGGGCTGGGGGTGGGTCGGCCGGATTGTGTCGCAGCGGTCCGATATGCGGACGCCAACTTACCCCGAACCTCCCTCCCTGGAAGGGACGAAAATCGCCCCTCAGGCGGGATCGTGCGCTAGCCGCTCGTGGTGCCGGATCACCTCGTCGATGATGAAGCGGAGGAATTTCTCCGAAAACTCCGGGTCGAGCTGTGCCTCCGCCGCCAGATGCCGCAATCGGGCGATCTGGCGTTCCTCGCGGCCGGGATCGGCGGCCGGCAGGCCGTGCGTCGCCTTGTGCCGGCCGACCGCCTGGGTCACCTTGAAGCGCTCGGCGAGCATGTGGATCAGCGCCGCATCTATATTGTCGATGCTCTGGCGGTATCCGGTCAACAGGTCGTCAGCCACCTACCTACCCTTTCCTTGGTTCGGCGCGCCTTTGCGGGGACGCGGCCGGATCGGCAAGGTGTCGTACGGCAGACTGGGGCGAGCCGGGTACGCCGAGGGTCGGCAAGGGTTGCTTTGCAGGGGCATAGGCGGCAGAGGCTCGGGCAGATGAGCGCTACCGTCCACCGCCTCGACACCCTTCGTCCCAATCCCGAGTCACAGCCCTCGCTGGACCCGATGGTCAAGCTCGTCACCGGCGATATGGACCAGGTCAACGCGGTCATCCGCGGGCGGATGGAGTCGGAAATCCCGCTGATCCCCGAACTCGCCGGTCACCTGATCGCGGGCGGCGGCAAGCGGATGCGGCCGATGCTGACGCTCGCGAGCGCGCAACTGATCGATTATAGCGGTACGCAGCACCACCTGCTCGCCGCCGCGGTCGAATTCATCCACACCGCGACTTTGCTCCACGACGACGTCGTCGACGGCTCGGACCTGCGCCGCGGCAAGCGGACCGCCAACATCATCTGGGGCAACCCCGCCAGCGTGCTGGTCGGCGACTTCCTGTTCAGCCGCAGCTTCGAACTGATGGTCGAGGCGGGCAGTCTTAAGGCGCTGAAGATCCTGTCCTCGACCAGTGCGGTCATCGCCGAGGGCGAGGTGAACCAGCTCACCGCCGCGCGCCGCGTCGATCTCGGCGAGGAGCGCTATCTCGACATCATCGGCGCGAAGACCGCCGCGCTGTTCGCCGCGGCTTGTCGGATTTCGGCTGTCGTCGCCGAGCGTCCCGAAGCCGAGGAGGCCGCGCTCGACGCCTATGGCCGCAACCTCGGCATCGCGTTCCAGCTGGTCGACGATGCGATCGATTACGTCTCGGACGCGGACACGATGGGCAAGGACGCGGGTGACGATTTCCGCGAAGGGAAAATGACGCTCCCGGTGATCCTGGCTTACGCACGCGGCTCGGCCGAGGATCGCGCGTTCTGGAAGGATGCGGTCGAAGGACGCCGCGACAGCGACGCCGACCTGCAACACGCGGTTCGCCTGATCCGCTCGACCCGTGCGATCGACGACACTTTCGCGCGGGCCCGTCATTACGGCCAGCGCGCGATCGACTCGATCGGCGGCTTTGCCAATGGCGACGCCAAGGATGCGATGGTTGAGGCCGTCGAGTTCGCGGTCGCCCGCGCGTACTGAAGACCTAGAGGACCGGCGATCCGGTCTGCGGTAACGCGGGTTCGACGGCTTCCGGTTTCTTGCCGAACAGCGCGCGGTCCGCGGGGCCGAAAGCGTATTTCCACAGAATGTAGAGATAGGTCGCGGCGATCGCGGGTTCGCCGATCGCGAGTTCGACCCATTCGTAGCGCTTGGGCAATGCTGTGAAGGCGCCGCCGACGACGATCGCGGCGCCGGCGGCCCAGACCAGTGGCCAGCGCCACGGCGAGACCTTTGCACCGAGCAGGTGGCCGAGCAGCTTCGCCTTGATGATCGAGGTCACGCCCACCGACAGCATCAGTGCGATCGCCGGGCCCGCCGCCTGGTAATTGACCGGATAGCCCAGCGCGCGGATCGTGAAGATCAGCGCGAAACTGAGCCCGACCTGGAACGCAAGCATGGCCGCGGAGATCATCAGGTTACGGTGGCGGGCGATGTAGACGAGCGCGGATTCGCTGACCGCGCCGGTCGACGCCAGCACCTCGGCGGTCAGCAGGAACGCGAGCGCGGCGGTGCCGGCGACGAACTGCGGGCCGACCACGCCCATCACCGCTTCGCCGGGTATCGAGCCCATCAGCGCGAGCCCGCCCTGCGCGGCCATGATCCAGAATGCGACCTGACGCACCTGGTTGGCGATCGCGGCGCGGTCGTTGATCGCGAGGCTGTGGGTGATGACGGGGCCGAGGATCGGGTCGAAGCTGGTCTTGAGCTTCTGTGGCAGGCTCGCGACCTGTTGCGCCATGTAATAGATACCGACGATCTTGGGTTCGAACATCACGCCGAGGATGAAGCGGTCGACGTTGCGGCTGCCCCATTCGAGGATGTCGGCGCCGGCCAGCGGCACGTTGGCGCGGGCGAGCGCGTAGAGCGGGCGGAGGTGCGGCGACCAGCCGCGCGGCACCCCGTAGCTGCGCAGGAACGGCACGAGGCTGGCGATCAGCGCTGCGGTCATCGACGCGACATAGCTCAGCACGAGGCCGTCGCGGATCGTGAAATAGGAGAAGGCCCAGGCGGCGATCGAGATCGTCCACGGCTCGACCACCGCGCGAGCAGTCACCGCTGCCTTGACGTTGAGCCTGTACGCAAGTGCCGCAAGGCTGACGTCGGACCAGGCGACCGCGACGATGATCAGCGGCAGGAACCGGTCGAGCCCGGTGATCGCGCTGTTCGGATACATGATCTGCGGAAAGGTGCAGAGCACGGCGCTGGCGATGAGCGATGCGACGAACGCGACCGCCATCGCGTCCCAGACGACATTGGCGTGGGGGCGGTCGGCGCTGCTGAGCGCCTGCGCGAGGCCGCGCTTGAGGCCGAGCGTTGCGAGCAAGGCGGCGAGTTCGACGACCACGACTGCGATCGCGAACCGACCAACGAGGTCAGGGCCGTAGATGCGGCCGGCGATGAATAGGAACGGGATACGCGCGGCGAGGCGGAGGACGAAGCCGGCGATGTTGGTGCGGCCGCCCTTGGCGAGCGTGTCGATATCCTGCGTGGCCTCGGTCACGCTTCTCCCTCCCTGGAAGGGAGGGGTAGGGGTGGGTCGGCCCGTGAGGTTCGGTTGCGCCTGCCTCAGGCCGACCCACCCTCGGCCCTCCCTTCCAGGGAGGGGGGAAGATTTTCGGGCATCGACTGGCTCAATGCGCGGCGCCCCAGCTGAGGCCTGTGCCGATCTCGATGCCGAGCGGAACGTCGAGCGTCACCGCGGGTTGTGCCGCCGTCGCCATCACGCGTTCGATCACAGGCTTGGCCGCCTCGACATCATCCTCGGGCAACTCGAACACGAGTTCGTCGTGGACCTGGAGGAGCATGCGGACGTTCGGGAGGCCAGCTTCGAGCAACGCGGGGCCCATGCGGATCATCGCGCGCTTGATGATGTCCGCACTCGTCCCTTGGATCGGCGCGTTGATCGCGGCACGCTCGGCGCCTTGGCGTTCGTGCTGGATCTTCGAGCGAATGCGCGGAAAGTGGGTTTTTCTCCCGAACAGCGTGGTGGTGTAGCCGCTGGCGCGGACGCTCTCCGTCGTTTCTACGATGTAGGTCGAGATGCCGGGGAAGCGATCGAAATAGCGGTCGATCATCGCCTGCGCTTCGTCCGCCGACACGTCGAGGCGACCGGCGAGACCCCAGCGCGAGATGCCGTAGAGGATCGCGAAGTTGATCGTCTTCGCGCGGCCGCGGGTGTCGCGGTTGACCTCGCCGAACAGTTCCTGCGCGGTGAGGCTGTGGATGTCGTCGCCGTTCGCGAACGCGGCCTTCAGCGCGGGGACGTTGGCCATGTGCGCGGCCAGCCGCAGCTCGATCTGCGAGTAATCGGCGGCGAGGATGACGTTGCCGGGCTCGGCCACGAACGCATCGCGGATCTGGCGGCCGATCTCGGTGCGGATCGGGATGTTCTGGAGGTTCGGATCGGTCGAGGACAGGCGGCCGGTCTGTGCGCCCGTCAGCGAGTAGGACGTGTGGACACGGCCCGTCGCCGGGTTGATCTGCGCCTGCAACGCGTCGGTGTAGGTGGATTTCAGCTTCGACAGCTGGCGCCAGTCGAGAACCTTTCGCGCGATCACCGCGCCCGGCGAATCCTTGTCCGCCGCGATCCGTTCAAGTTCGGTGACGTCGGTCGAATAGACGCCGGACTTGCCCTTGCGGCCGCCCTTGATGCCCATCTTCTCGAACAGCACGTCGCCGAGTTGCTTGGGGCTGCCGATCATGAACGGGCCGCCGGCGAGCGCGTGGATCTCGGTTTCGAGGCTCGCCATCTGGCCGGCGAACTCGGTCGAGAGCTTCGACAGTTTCGCGGCGTCGACCTTGATCCCATGCATCTCCATCTGCGCGATGACGGGAACGAGCGGGCGGTCGACCATCTCGTACACGCGGGTCGAGCCTTCCGCGGGGAGGCGGCGCTTGAAGCGGCGCCACAGGCGGAGCGTCACGTCGGCGTCCTCGGCGGCGTAGCGCGTGGCGGCCTTGAGGTCGATTTCGTTGAAGGTGCGCTGCGTCTTGCCGGTGCCGACGACGTCCTTGAACGCGATGCAGCTGTGCGAGAGATGCGTGGCGGCAAGTTCGTCCATGCCGTGGCCGTGGAGGCCGGCGTCGAGATCGAAGCTCATCACGATCGTGTCGTCGAACGGGGCGATCTGCACGCCGCCGGTGGACGCGTAGGCGCGGCTGAGGACGATCATGTCGTACTTCAGGTTGTGGCCGATCTTCAGGATGCTCGGATCCTCCAGCAACGGCTTCAGTTTCGCGAGCACGAGCGCGCGATCGAGCTGGACCGGGTTTTCCGCGAGCAAATCCGTCCCGCCATGCGCGATAGGTACGTAGCAGGCGAGGTTCGGATGCAGCGCCATGCTGATCCCGACGAGATCGGCGCGGGTCGCGTCGATGCCGGTGGTCTCGGTGTCGATGGCGATCCAGCCCTGGTGTTTCGCCACGGTGATCCAGCGATCGAGCGCGGCTTCGTCGACGACGGTTTCATAGTCGTCGTGCTTGCACGGCTCGTCGTCGTCCATGTCGGCGACGACGGGCGACTCGGTGACGGGGGCTTCGGCGATCGCGGACAGCTTGGCGAGCAGCGACTTGAAGCCGTGATGCTCGAGAAACGCCCGCAGCGGCGCGTCGGGAATGCCTTTGAGTTCGAGGTCTTCGAGCGGTTCGGGCAGCGCGACGTCGCATTTGAGCGAGACCAGCACCTTCGACAGCCGCGCCATCTCGGCATGCTCGATCAGGTTATCGCGCAGCTTGCCCTTCTTCATGCCGTCCGCCGCGGCGAGCACGGATTCGAGATCGCCGTGTTCGAGGATCAGTTTCGCCGCGGTCTTGGGGCCGACGCCGGGCACGCCGGGGACGTTGTCGACGCTGTCGCCCATCAGCGCGAGGACGTCGCCGAGTTGCGCGGGGTGACGCCGTGGAATTTCTCCGCGACATGCTCCGCGCCGAGCCGGCGGTTGTTCATCGTGTCGTACATGTCGAGCCCGGGCTCGATCAGCTGCATCAGGTCCTTGTCGGAGCTGACGATCGTGACTTCCCAGCCTTGGGCCAGCGCGGCCTTCGAATAGCAGGCGATGATGTCGTCGGCCTCGAGTCCCTCGGTCTCGATGCACGGCAGCGAGAAGGCACGCGTGGCATCGCGGATCATCGGGAACTGCGGGACGAGATCCTCGGGCGGGGGCGGACGCTGCGCCTTGTACTTGTCGTAGAGATCGTTGCGGAAGGTCTTCGACGATTTGTCGAGGATGACCGCCATGTGGGTCGGGCCGTCGGCGGCGTGGACCTCGTCCGCGAGCTTCCACAGCATCGTCGTATAGCCGTACACCGCGCCGACCGGCTCGCCATGCTTGTTGGTGAGCGGCGGCAGCCGGTGATAGGCGCGGAAGATGTAGCCGGAGCCGTCGACGAGATAGAGATGGGGCATCGCGCGCGGTCTAGCGGATGCGGGGCGCGGACCAATGGGCGAAGCGTGGTTGTTGGGTATCAGGTGGGGAGAAAAGCGGTGGGGTGTTTGGGGGCGCGGCCGTTCCTATGACGAACCGCCACCCCGGCGAAGGCCGGGGCCCAGTTGGGGGACGGTGATAATGAAGCGATGCGTATCGTTACTGCAACCTTTCCAACTGGGCCCCGGCCTCCGCCGGGGTGGAAGAGGAAGGTAGTAGCGGAGGTTTGGGGCGTGCCCGGAATCGCAATCCGCCCCCGCCAGGGGAGGTGGCGCCGAAGGTGACGGGAGGGGGAAGCGGAACGGCGGTTACCCTTTCTCCCCTCCGTCTGGCGATTGCCAGCCACCTCCCCTGGCGGGAGAGGATCGACATGCCTCGCCCTACTTCTTGATCAGGCCGATCTCGACCAGCCGCTCGTACAGATAGTCATGCGCGGTGATCGGCGTCGGATAGCGGTTCGCGTTGTCCGGCGTGATCGTGCCGGGCAGCGTCTCGATCAGGAAGTCCGGCGCGGGATGCAGAAAGAACGGCATCGAATAGCGCGAATGGCCGCGGCGCTCGGGCGGCGGGTTGACGACGCGGTGGGTGGTCGAGGGCAGCACGTTGTTGGTCAGCCGCTGCAGCATGTCGCCGACGTTGACGACCATCGCGCCCTCGGGCGGCTTGATCGACAGCCAGCGGCCGTTGGCGCGGTCGAGCAGTTCTAGGCCGGCTTCCTCGGCGCCGAGCAGCAATGTGATGAGGTTGATGTCCTCATGCGCGCCGGCGCGGACGCCCTCCGCATCGGCGGGGATCGGCGGGTAATGCAGCAAACGAAGTATGCTGTTGCCGTCCTTCACCGCCGGGTCGAACCAGTCGGGCTTGAGCTTCAGGTGGCGCGCGATCGCGGACAGAAGCTTGTCGCCGGCGCGGTCGAAGGCGGCGAACAGTTCGAGGAAGACCGGCTTGAATCCCTCGGGGCGGGTGGGCCAGACGTTCGGCGCCATCGTGTCCGCATAGCGATGACCCTCGGGGAGTTCGCGGCCGACGTGCCAGAATTCCTTGAGGTCGACGACCTTGGCATCCTTGGCGATCTCGGTCTTGAACGGCGTGTAGCCGCGCGCGCCGCCGCCGCCGGGGATGTGATAGCCGCGCTTCTCGTCCTCGGGCAGATCGAACAACAGCTTGGTCTCGGCCCAAGCGCGCTCGATCAAATCGGCGGGGATGCCGTGATCGGCGACGATCGCGAAGCCAAACCGCTCGAACGATTCGCCGAACGCGGCGGCGAAGCCGTCGGGGTCGGTGTCCTGCGTAGCGAGGCTGAGCGTCGGGACCTGGGCAGCGGGGGTGTCGAGCATGGGGTTCGTGTCCGGATTGGGGTTGCACCCGATATAGGGGGTCGGGGAGGCGGTGCCAAATGCCTGGGTTAGGGTTGGTTTACATTTTGAACGATCCTCCCCCGCCAGGAGGAGGTGTCGCCGGAGGTGACGGAGGGGAGGATACGGAGCAGACGTGGCTCTCGCCTCCCCTCCGTCTGGCAAGCGCCAGCCACCTCCCTGGCGGGGGAGGATTGTAGGGCCGCTCCGTTATCCCGGTCATGTATCTTCTCGTCATCCCCGCGGAGGCGGGGACCCATATACTCAAAGGTTAGCCAATCTGGGTCCCGCTTCCGCGGGGATGACGCTCCGCGGGGATGACGATGCATGTTTTTGCAGATCAGTGGATTCCGGAACAAGGCGCTCCTGCCGAAGGGCCCGGCATGACGGAAGGGGAGCGCTACCCGCTGATGACGATCGTGCCGGTCGCCTTGTCCGCGCCATCCGGGGCGAGTTCGAGGCGGAAGGGTTTGTTCTCGTCGGTCGTGCCGATCAGGTTCGCGCCCTCGGGATGCACCTGGTAGCCGACCTTGCCGAGCCGCTGTGCGAACCAGTCGCGGACGATCGTCGGGGTGGCGGGGCTGGCGAAGGCCACGCGGAGCCCGCCGGCCTTGTCGTCGCCCACGATGTTCAAATTCTTGATCGACGACCCCGGATACAGCCGGACGCCGTTGAGATCGAAATTGCCGGTGTCGATCCTGATCTTCGGCAGCTTCACCGTGCCCTGGAAGCCGGGGACGTCGATCTTCATCTCGCCGGTCTCGCCGTTGATCGCGCCGAGCACGTTGCCGCCATCCGCGTTGATCGACACCGACGCGCCTTCGTTCGAGCGGTCGCAGGCGGCTAGCGCGAGCACGCCCACGAGACCAACGGTAGCGAGAAAGAGCGGGCGGATCATGGATGCCTCCGAAGTGTATTGTTATGACAACACAGATAGGAGGCATCGGCGTATCGCGCAATCATCTCCGAACCGCGCCGGTTAGCGGGTTTCGCGCGACCGCCCGAGCGGGTAGAGGCGCTGGCATCATGCAGACCCAGGAACCTCAATCCGACGCGCCGGCGATGCGTGGCGCGCCGATCGGCTTCGTCGAGTTCGTCGCGCTCGTCGCCTCGCTGATGTCGCTGACCGCGCTCGGCATCGACTCGATGCTGCCCGCGCTGCCGGCGATCGGCGACTCGCTCGGCGTCGCGTCGGAGAACAGCCGCCAGTTCGTCGTGACCGCGTTCGTGATCGGCTTCGGCGTCGCGCAGCTCGTCCACGGTCCGCTCGCGGATCGCTTCGGGCGGCGGACGGTGCTGCTCTGGTCGCTGGTGCTCTACATCATCGCCAACGTCGCCTGCGCCACCGCGGGAAGTTTCACGTTGCTGCTGGTGGCGCGGGTATTCGGCGGCGCGGTGATCGCCGCCGCGCGCGTCGCGACGATCGCGCTGGTTCGCGACTGCTATCACGGGCGGGCGATGGCGCGGGTGATGTCGATCGCGTTCATGGTCTTCATGATCGTCCCGATCCTGGCGCCGACGTTCGGCTGGACGGTGCTCCAGTTCGGCGACTGGCGTGCGATCTTCTGGACGGTCGCGGTGCTGACGCTGGGCGTGCTGGTGTGGTTCTACCTGCGGATGCCGGAGACGCTGGCGCCCGAGAACGTCCTGCCGATCACGCCGGGACGGATCCTGAGCGACTGGCGCCAGACGCTCGTCGATCGCCACTCGCTCGGGTACACGCTCGCGTCGACCGCGTTGATGGGCGCGCTGTACGGCTATCTCAATTCGATCCAGCAGATCATGGCGGACGTGTTCCACAAGCCGACGCTGCTCGCGCTGATCTTCGCGACGACGTCGGTGACGATGGCGGCGTGCAACCTGCTCAACTCGCGGATCGTGATGCGGCTGGGGACTCGGCTGATCAGCCACGGCGCGCTGTCGGTGCTGATCCTGGTGTCGCTCGTCCACCTGTTCGCGATCGAGATCGGGTTCGAGACGCTGGTCAGCTTTGCGGTCTTCCAGGCGCTGACGCTCGGCTGTTTCGGACTGGCGACGTCGAACTTCTCGGCGATGGCGATGGAGAATACGGGGCGGATCGCCGGTACCGCGTCGAGCGTGCAGGGATTCCTGAGCGTGACCGTCGGCGCGGTGATCGGTGCGCTCATCGGCCAGGCGTTCAACGGCACGACCGTGCCGCTGGTCGCGGGGTTCCTCGGCGCAGGGTTGGCGGCATTGCTGGCGATCCTGGTCACCGAACGGGGTCGCTTGTTCCGGCCGGCGTCGACCGCGCCCAAGCGCGCTTGAAGGAACCACCGCGCACGTCCACCGTTCGCATCGGGTAAGCCCGTGACACGCGGGCGTCCTGGAACGAGGAGTGTGACCATGGGCGGACATCAGGTGCCGAGTGCCGGTTCGGGCGACGACGGTTATGACGAAGAGGGCTATGACGAGAGCCAGCGCGCCGAGATCCTCGAGGCCACGCGTAACGGGCCGAGCGACGGCATCATCCTGACCGATCTCGAACCCGACCTGGGCGAAGACGACACGGACGACGAGTCGATCGACGAGACCAAGATGGACTCCGAAGAGGCCGGCGAGACCGACGCCTCCGTCACGATGGACGAGGACGACATGGACGAGGACGACGTCCAGGACGAACTCGACGATGGCAGCATCGAAGACGACGAAGACCTGGACGATGCCGACGACGTCGCGTTGAAGCCCTGATCCGTCCGCGACGCGCTCAAGGTGAGCGCGTCGCTATCCGCCCGCGTTCGCCAGCACGGCGAGATCGCGGGCGTCGAACGCCGCGCCGGTTGCGTCGGTCGGTTGCGTGGCAGGCATTCCCGACGGTGCGTTCGTCGGCGGTTCAGGGGCATCGGTGGCTACGTCATAGGCGGTCCACAGGATCCCTGCCGACCAGAACAGCGCTGCCCAGCGGCTGCGGAAAAGACGCGAAAATCCCATTCATGCTGCATTGCACACAGAGTCTTGCCGCTCCGTGATCGGATAGGCTTAACGCAGGCCCCGGCTGCTTTTTGCCACTTTTCCGCTGTATTTTGACAGTCTGGCCGCCATGATTGACATGGTTCGTTCATCCAAATGACAGGAACCGTTGCTGTAACGCAACACCCGGGAACAGTTCCCTGAATGTGACATTTTTTGTGCAACCATGTGCCCGCCGGCCTGTTTCGACTTGCCTGGACCAAACCGACGCACCGTGCAGTCGGGGATCCACGCAACACACGAGATAAGGTCAAATTCACATGCGTAAGCTTTCCTGGCAATCGCCCTCGCCGCTGCAACGGTCGCAGTTCCCGCCTTCGCGCAGGACATGTCGGCACCGGCCCCCACCGACAACAGTGCGCAGCCCGGCGAGGCAGCTGCTCCGGACGGCTCGAAGGCATTCGGCATCGAGCCGTACTTCGGCGTCATGGGCGGTTGGGAGCAGTTCGACAACGAGCGCGGCCACGGCATCCCGCAGGCGCTGAACGCCGACAACTCGCTGCGTCGCGGCTACAAGCCCTCGGGCTCGCTGGTTCAGGGCGTCCTCGGCGTGAACGTGCCGCTCGGCCCGGTTTTCGTCGGTGCTGAAGGCAACGTCATCAAGGGCATCGAAGGCAACATCGATTGGGAATATGGCGCAGCAGGCCGTTTCGGCTTCCGCGCTGGCGACAGCGGCCTGATCTACGGCAAGGTCGGCTACCAGTGGGTGAACTTCGACAAGTTCTCGGCACGTTCGACCAACGGTGGCGACACCGGTCGTGACTACAGCGCGATCACCTACGGCATCGGCGCAGAAGTCGGTCCGCAGAGCATCGGCCTGAAGGGCATCACCGGCAACGCAGGCTTCCGCATCCGCGCCGAGGTCAACACCTTCGGCGACGCGCAGAGCTTCCGTCCGATGCTCGGCATCATCACGCACTTCTAAGCCTTTGCCTCGCAAGAGGTATAAGCTGGATGCGTAACGGGGCGGGGAGTGGCTAGGGCCATTTCCCGCCCTTCGTGTGTCTGGCGTTTGCGGCGTGTCGAGTCGGTGACGTGTCCGGAGTATGGCCGCTCGCACGGTTCCGGGCATGGGTCCCCGAGCATGGCGCCCCGAACATGGGACTGCGAGCATGGCGGTGCTTGCGGCGGGATCGATGACGGGTGCGATTTTCGGCACCGCGTCGGCCGGGATGTGCGGGAGCGGTGCCGCGGGCCGATCCGGGCCTGACCGACGCATGCAGGACAACGAGTTCGCCGTATCCGGTCGGTACTGCCCAGCATCGACCCGCTAGCTGGCTCGCGCCCGTTGGATTGGCACATGAGAGAGTGGGCAGATAGTTCGGTACTTGCCGGGCATTTGGCAGACTAACCGACCGGTTTGACGGTCCCCCGGTGTGCGCGCCTGATGTTTCGGGACGGAAAGTTTACCGCGTCTCACGGTCGGCAACTTCATCCGGCACCTGGCGAACATCGGCATCGGGTAGGCAGCGCGGAACCGTCCTCGGCCAGCTTGCGTCGGGTGAGAGATGTTCACGATGCGTTCGCCTTGTTTCCGACTCCGCTTACCGCAACCCACCCTGCGACTAGGGTGACATCGTCGCGCGCGCGCGTACGCGCGAGGGACGATGGAGTATGTGTTTGATTTCATGCGGTTGCTGAGCGGCGATCGTGCAGCCGCCCCGCGCCGCGGTGGGGCGGCGCGCCGTCCAGCGCCCGGAGTCCTGCTGCAACTCCGTCTGGTGTTCTATGGCGTGCTGCTCGGGCTGATGATGCCGGTGATCCGCCAGATCGACTGGTCCGCGCTCGTGCCGCCGGGGCTGAAGGTCGAATGGCCGACCGGGTTCGGCATCGCCTGGCCCGCCGGGCATTTCCGCGTGCCCGGAGGCTGGGGTTGGGCCGAGGATGGTGCCAAGGCGGAGGCGCCGTCCGCAGCGGCGGCTGCCGGCGCTGCGGCCAACGCCGGTGGCGCGACCGCCGCTACCGGCACTCTCGCCACCGCAGCGGGCATCGCCAGCGCGGCGTCGACCGCCGCCGCATCTGCACTATCGGGCGGCAAGCCCGTATCGGCACGCTTCACGATCTGCGGCCATGCCAAGCGGATCGACTGCATGGTCGACGGCGACACCTTCTGGATGGCCGGAACCAAGATCCGCATCGCCGACATCGACACCCCGGAAACCCACCCACCCCGCTGCGCCCGCGAAGCGCGTCTGGGCAAGGCCGCGACGCTGAAGATGCAGGCGATGCTCAACGCCGGCCCCTTCACGCTGACCCTGATCAAGCGCGACGTCGACCGCTACGGCCGCAAACCCGCATCGTCGAGAGGGGCGGCGTGTCGCTGGGCGCGGTCCTGGTCCGCCACGGCCTCGCGCGGCGCTACGGCGGCGGGAAGCGCTCGCCTTGGTGTGGATAGGGTTGGGCTTACCGGAACGCCGGTAATGCGTTATGCTCGATCCATGGCCACACACGTCGACGAGTTCGAAAAGCTGGAAGCCGATCATGGTGCGGTCGACCATGGCTATGAAAGCTGGAAACGCGCGAAGATCGAGCGTGGCCTGAGGCAGGCGCAGGATCGGTCGTCGATGATCTCGGTCGAACAGGTGCTACGCGACCTGACGATTGACGGTTAACTTCACGCCGCAAGCGCGGGATGACCTTCGCGCCATTCGTGACTGGATCGCTGAAAATGACTCCAGAGCCGCGGAGCGAGTCGTTGTCCGCATCGTCCAGACGGCGATGATGTTCGGGCAATTCCCGCTTCTGGGTCGTTCCGGGCAGGTCAGTGGAACGCGGGAGTTCTCGGTCGTCGGATTACCGTATCTGATCGTGTACGCGCTTGCCGCCGATGGCGATGTCGACGTGCTGACCGTGCTGCATGCGCGCCGGCGGTATCCTGCCGATTGAAAGAATGGGGTCTCTATAGGGGGCAGGCGGCGGAAAGGGCCTGTTCGTCTGTCAGGCCCAGTCGACGATGGAGACTGTCAGCAGACATTTCGAACCCGTTGGGCCAGGCGAGCGCGCCGCTTTCGATGAAGGCGCGGGCGAAGTAGGCGGGGTCGGAAAGAGGGCGCGTCATGACCGTGTCGCGTGCGATGAGATCGGCGGCCGACCAGAGTGCCGCAGCGCCATCCGAGAATACGAGTTGCAGGGCGTCGTCGCCTTCTACGGTTACGCGGACGAGTTTAATCATCGAGGTCTGCACCGGCGATCATCTCCAGCGGCAACAGGTTGATCCGGCATCTGGCATGGGATCACGCTGCCTTTGCGGTCAGTTTGAGACCTAGCGCCTTGAGCGTTCGGATGACTGAGTCGAGCGGAATATCGGGCCGGGGCTTGGGCTGTTCGGCGATACCGCGGACCTTAGCTACGTCGGCGAGTGCGGCGGCGATCAACGCGGGGTCGCCGTCTTCGAAGACCGCTTCGAGATAGGCGAGAATCGCGGCGTCGCTGTTGAGATGATCGGTGACGTTCCAGTCGGTGGTTTCGACGGCCATCAGTCAGACTCCTCACACGTTACGTTCAGGCTGTTCTGTTGTGCTGCTTTGACGTGTATTGAGCATTGAGTGCGGACACTGCATTCGGGAGATCGCCCGGGATGCTTGTAAGAAACGCCAATAGAAAATCACTAGCGGCGGCAAATAATCCATCAATCTGGTCGTCGGTGAAAGTGGGATCGGCTACATCGAGCTGAATATGTGAACTGAGTGGGATAAGGTCGTGGGTAAAGCTGTTTCTGCTTACGATCAAAATATCAATTAATTCAGAATTTTTCGGCGGTGCAAAGCTTGGGAAGAAGCATTGGATCATATAGATGAAGCGTGACGAGCGGGTAGGGAGTCTCGAAAAAGCTTTCTTCCCATGATCTTATGGCTTGTTTCAGATCGCCTGTTGCATCGGATCTCTTTTTGTAACCAGTCAGCGACTTGAGATCAATGCCAACAGGGTCCAAATGATCTAAGCAGCTTGCCAAAGTGATTTCCATAGCGGCTTCGACTATGTCGGCCAATACGATTACCGTACGACGTTTTGTTCTTTGGTAATCGCGAGTCGCTTCGTTGCTTGCCGAAATAAGGGTGGTTTTCACCCACTCTATCCACCTAGATAACGACTCCTTTTCTTGAACGGTAAATTCCGTCATCTTATCCTGATAAAATGACGGAATCATTTGTGCATAAGGATCAATCATGCTGATTGCCCGATAGCAAAGGGCATGATGCTCCTGCTCGTCTACAATCAACGTGATGGCCTCTCCCAGTGCTTTTTGAAGCCTGTTAAGTAGGGTTCGGCGGTTATTGTCTACAGCGTCTGTAACGTGCTCACTCCGCCGCAACCGAATCGCTGAACATGTCCCGAACTTCGCTCAGGTCCACGTTCGCAGCCGGCCCCTTCTTCGCGGTCTGGCGCTTGTCGAAGCTATCCCAGACGTCGTTCCACTGGCCCTTGGTCGCGGCCTTCGAATATTCGGTGGCGCGCTGTTCGAAGAAGTTGGCGTGCTCGACGCCGTTGAGCATCGGCGCGAGCCAGGGCAGCGGGTGCTCGTCGATCATGTAGATCGGCTTCAGGCCGAGCTGCGTCATGCGCCAGTCGGCGATGAAGCGGATGTACTTCTTGATCTCCTTGGGGGTCATGCCGTTGACCGGGCCCATCTCGAAGGCGAGGTCGATGAAATTGTCCTCGAGGCGGATCGTCGTCTGGCAGACGTCGGCGATGTCGTCCTTGATCGCCTTGGTCAGGCACTGGCGCTCCTGACAGAAGGTGTGGAACATCTTGATGATGCCCTCGCAGTGGAGGCTCTCGTCGCGGATCGACCAGGTGACGATCTGGCCCATGCCCTTCATCTTGTTGAAGCGCGGGAAGTTCATCAGCATCGCGAACGACGCGAACAGCTGGACGCCCTCGGTGAAGCCGCCAAACATGGCGAGCGTGCGGGCGATGTCCTCGTCGTTGTCGACGGTGAACTTCTGCATGTAATCATGCTTTTCCTTCATCTCGGCATATTCGAGGAAGGCGCCGTACTCGCTCTCGGGCATGCCGATGGTGTCGAGCAGATGGCTGTAGGCGGCGATGTGGACCGTCTCCATGTTGCTGAACGAGGTCAGCATCATCTTGATCTCGGTCGGCTTGAACACGCGGCCGTACTTCTCGTGGTAGCAATCCTGCACCTCGACATCGGCCTGCGTGAAGAAGCGGAAGATCTGCGTGAGCAGGTTGCGCTCGTGGTCGCTGAGCTTCTGCGCCCAATCGCGGCAATCCTCGCCCAGGGGCACTTCCTCGGGGAGCCAGTGGAGCTGCTGCTGGCGCTTCCAGAACTCGAACGCCCAGGGGTATTCGAACGGCTTGTACTGCTTGGAGGCGTGAAGGAGGGACATGGGGTAAGCCTTTCGGGAATTGGTTTTAAATCTGGAAACTGGTTGGATCAGGTCGCGTGTTTCATGTCTCGGTGCTCCATTGCCACATCGCGGCGGCGGACATGGCGAGGACGATCGCGCCCGAGGTGAGCATGATGCCGATCATGCGGAACGCGTAGGTTTGTTGCTCGGTGATGCTCGGGCTGCGCAGACGGAGCAGCATCGCGGTGCCGACGATTCCGAGCACGCCCGCGACCACGAACATGATAGCTGAACCATATGTCATGCGGCGAACTCGCATGACGTGCGTTGAGATGCCGAGCCCCGTATCGGGGAACCCACCACAGGAGAACGACCATGGTCGATGCAACCCAGATCCAGGAACATGCCGAAGTCATCGGCGCGGACGGCGTCCATGTCGGCACCGTCGACAAGGTCGAAGGCAACCGCATCAAGCTGACCAAGAAGGACTCGGGCGCCCAGGTCGTCGAGGGCAAGGGCCGCCATGAAGGGCATCATCACTTCATCTCGCTCGGGCTGGTTGCGGATATCGAGGACGGCAAGGTCCGGCTTTCCGCCAACGCCGACGTGGCGGTGACGTTCGAAGAAGAGGCCTGAACTCTTAGCGGCGCGTGTCGTACGCGCCGTCGAGACTGCCCGAACCCCGGTCCCGCTTCGCGCGGGCCGGGGTTTTGCGTCAGGCGCCCCCGGTCCGTGTTTCACGGGCCAGGGTCACGCTTGAGCGCCGGGGCGCCTTACTGGCAGGCAAGGCACTCATCGTAATCCTTCGACTCGACGTCGATCTGGCGCAGGTCGATGGTGTTGTCGGCCTCGACCCCGCCGGCAAAGCCCGCGCGCTGGACCGATTTCGAGCGGAGGTAATAGAGCGACTTGATGCCGAGCTCCCACGCGCGGAAGTGGAGCATCAGCAGGTCCCACTTCTCGACGTCCGCCGGGATGAACAGGTTCAGCGACTGCGCCTGGTCGATGTACGGCGTGCGATCCGCCGCTAGCTCGAGCAGCCAGCGCTGGTCGATCTCGAACGACGTCTTGTAGCAGTCCTTTTCCTCGGTCGAGAGGAAGTCGAGATGCTGGACCGAGCCGCCCTGTTCGAGGATCGAGTTCCAGACCGCGTCCGAGTTCTTCGACTTCTCGCTCAGCATCTTTTCAAGATACGGGTTCTTGATCGAGAAGCTGCCCGACAGCGTCTTGTGCGTGTAGATGTTCGCCGGGATCGGCTCGATGCACGCGCTGGTGCCGCCGCAGATGATCGAGATCGACGCGGTCGGGGCGATCGCCATCTTGCAGCTGAACTGCTCCATCGCGCCGACATCGGCGGCGTCGGGGCAGGGGCCGCGCTCGATCGCGAGCTGCATCGAGGCTTCGTTCGCCTGGCTGCTGATGTGCTTGAACATGCGCAGGTTCCACGACTTCGCCATCGCGCCCTCGAACGGGATGCCGCGTGCCTGGAGGAACGAGTGGAAGCCCATCACGCCGAGACCGACCGACCGCTCGCGGCCCGCGCTGTAGGCGGCGCGCTCCATGCCGGGTTCGTGGCGGTCGATGTAATCCTGCAGGACGTTGTCGAGGAAGCGCATGACGTCCTCGATCAGGCCCTTCTCGTCCTTCCACTGATCCCAGGTTTCGAGGTTCAGCGACGACAGGCAGCAGACCGCGGTCCGCTCGTTGCCGAGGTGATCCTTGCCGGTCGGCAGCGTGATCTCCGAGCACAGGTTCGAGGTCGAGACCTTGAGGCCGAGTTCGCGGTGATGCTTGGGCATTGCCTTGTTCACGTGATCGGCGAAGACGATGTACGGCTCGCCGGTCTGGAGACGAGTCTCGACGAGCTTCTGGAACAGCGAGCGCGCGTCGACGGTGGCGCGGATCGCCTGGTCCTTCGGCGAGCGGAGATGCCACTCGTCACCGTTGCGGACGGCTTCCATGAAGTCGTCGGTGATCAGCACGCCGTGGTGGAGGTTCAGCGCCTTGCGGTTGAAATCGCCCGAGGGTTTGCGGATTTCGAGGAATTCCTCGATCTCGGGGTGCGAGACGTCGAGATAGACCGCGGCCGACCCACGGCGGAGCGAGCCCTGGCTGATCGCGAGCGTGAGCGAATCCATGACGCGGACGAACGGGATGATGCCGCTGGTCTTGCCGTTGAGGCCGACCGGCTCGCCGATGCCGCGGACGTTGCCCCAATAGGTGCCGATGCCGCCGCCGCGCGAGGCGAGCCAGACATTCTCGTTCCAGGTGTCGACGATGCCGCCGAGGCTGTCGGGAACCGAGTTGAGGTAGCACGAGATCGGCAGGCCGCGGCCGGTGCCGCCGTTCGACAGAACGGGGGTGGCGGGCATGAACCAGAGCTTCGAGATGGCGTCGTACAGCCGCTGCGCGTGGCCGGCGTCGTCGGCGTAGGCGGAGGCGACGCGGACGAACAGGTCCTGATAGCTCTCGCCCGGCAGGAGGTAGCGATCCTTGAGCGTGTCCTTGCCGAATTCGGTCAGCAGCGCGTCGCGGCTGTGATCGACCTCGACCGGGTAGATCTGCGCGCGCACGGAGTGGCTGTCCTGTGCCTGGCGGGGGCCTTCGGAGCCTCGGCTTCGTTGGCTGCAGTGGTCTGTTCGATCGTGTCTGTGGTCATGTCGCTATCCCGGCTGCTGTCTCTGAAATCCATCGAAACCGCTCCTAGTGTTCTGTATTCGTTCGAATCGGTCGCCTGTTGCCATGCTACCATCGGGCGAGCGCAAACGGGAGAACAAAAAGTGACCATCGCGGCGGTGGAAGGCGCGCTTACGGTCATGTTGCATATGGTTATGCAAGGGTTGTTCTACCAGCGATTGGGTCCGCCCCCGAACGCAACCCCAAGAGATTGTGCCAAAGCGCGAAGAGACGCAAGGGGTGTGGTGGTGGTCGGGGGCTCGGTTCGTCGCGTTCGTCGCGGGGCTGGGCAAGCGGGGATTCGCGACGCGTGGACTTCTGCGGGGTTCGCGATGTGCAAGGGAACGGGGCGGGAACGAAAAATTATTTCGGGGGTCGAAGTGGCAAATGTTGCTTTGGTTTTGGGGGAGGGTGGGGGACCGTTACGATCCTCCCCCGCCAGGGGAGGTGGCGCCGAAGGTGACGGAGGGGGAGGACGCGCAACGTATGTGATCGCTTTCCTCCCCTCCGTCTGGCAAGCGCCAGCCACCTCCCTGGCGGGGAGGATCGAAATCTGGTTGGCGATTTATCGAGGCCTTGCTCGACGGTACCACCCCGGCGGAGGCCGGGGTCCAATTGGGGGACGTTGCCGACTGAGCGTGGCGCGTCGTTACTCCGACCTTGCCAACTGGGCCCGGCCTTCGCCGGGGTGGTGGCAATCGTGAGGTGGTGGTGAGCGTTGGAGTGGGACGTGGGCAGGGCCGCGCGTAGCGGGACGCTAGCCCTCGATGATCGTCCGGATCTGCGTCGCGAGGGCCTCCATCGCGAACGGCTTGGTGATCATCGACATGCCGGGCTCCAGGAAACCCGCCGCGAGCGCTGCGTTTTCCGCGTAGCCGGTCATGAACAGCACGCGGAGCCCGGGTCGCATCGCGCGGCCGGCGTCGGCAACCTGGCGGCCGTTCAACCCCGGCAGGCCGATATCGGTGACGAGCAGGTCGATCCGCTCCATCGTCCGCAGCCGTTCGAGACCGGTCGGGCCGTCATGCGCCTCGACCGCCTGATAGCCGAGCTCGCCCAGCACCTCGACGATCAGCGACCGGACGACGGCATCGTCCTCGACCACCAGCACGATCTCGCCTGCGTCGGTGACGTGGTCCTGCGTCAGTCCGGGAAGCGGCTCGTCCTGCTCCGCGTCGCCGTAATGGCGGGGAGGTACAGCTTGACCGTCGTGCCTTGGCCGACTTCGCTGTAGATCTTCGCATAGCCCTCGGACTGGCGGGCGAAGCCGTAGATCATCGACAGGCCCAGCCCGGTGCCCTGGCCGATCGGCTTGGTCGTGAAGAACGGTTCGAACGCCTTCGATATGGTGTCCGCGGACATGCCGGTGCCGGTGTCCGAGACGCAGATGCAGACATAATGGCCGGGCCGCACGTCGCGCTGGCTGGCGGCAAAGTGATCGTCGAGATGCGCGTTGCAGGTCTCGATCGTCAGCTTGCCACCGTGCGGCATCGCGTCGCGCGCGTTGATGACGAGATTGAGCAACGAGTTTTCGAGCTGGTTGGGATCGCACAGCGTCGTCCACAGGCCGGCGCCGAGCACCATCTCGAACTCTATCCGTTCGCCGATCGTGCGGCGGAGCAGATCCTCCAGCGAAGCGACCAGCGGGTTGGCCTTGACCGGGCGCGGATCGAGCGGCTGGCGGCGCGAGAAGGCGAGCAGGCGGTGGGTGAGCGAGGCGGCGCGGTTGGCTGCGGTGGTGGCGCCGGTGATGAAGCGATCGAGTTCGCCGACCCGCCCCTGCGCGACGCGGCGCTGGACGATCTCGAGGCTGCCGGTGATGCCTTGCAGCAGATTGTTGAAGTCGTGCGCAATGCCGCCGGTGAGCTGGCCGACCGCCTCCATCTTCTGCGCCTGGCGCAACGCCTCCTGCGCCTCGACCAGTTCCTGCGTGCGATCGCGGACGCGCTGTTCGAGGTCGGCATTGAGCGCCTGCAGGTCGCGCTCCAGCATCTTGCGATCGGTGACGTCGGCGCCCTCGACGAAGATCCCGACGACCGCCCCGTTCGCGTCGCGGATCGGCTGATAGACGAAATCGAGATAGCGATCGTCGACCGGGCCGCCCGGTGCGGCCTGTACCGCGTAGAGCATGCCGGACGCGGTGAACGGCTCGCCGGTCGCGTAGACATGGTCGAGCAATTCGAGAAAACCCTGTTCGACCGCATCGGGCAGGGCCTCGGCGACGGTACGGCCGAGCACGGGACGGTGGCCGACCAGCTTGTCATAGCCCGGATTGGTGAGCTCGAAGCGGTGCTCGGGCCCGCGCAGCATCGCCATGAAGGTCGGCGCCTGGGCGAACATCTGGCCCATCCGCTCACGCTCGTCACGAAGCGCGCGTTCGATCAGGACTCGCTCGGTGCTTTCGTAGGTCGAGCAGAACATGCCGGCGACCGCGCCGCTCTCGTCGCGCACCGGCGAATAGGAGAAGGTGAACCAGGTCTGCTCGTCATAGCCCTTGCGATTGGTGACCAGCGGCAGGTTTTCGAAGAACGACGCCTTGCCGGCGAGCGCGCGGTCGACCAGCGGGCCGATATCGGACCAGAGTTCCGACCATATGACATCCAGCCGACCGCCGAGCGCGGCGGGGTGCTTGTCGTAGAGGATCCGCGCGTAATGATCGTTGTAGAGGAAGCCGAGTTCGGGGCCCCAGGCGACGCACATCGCAAATTCCGAGGCGAGCATGAGCGACACGATCGAGCGTAGCGATTGCGGCCATTGCTCGATCGGGCCGAGCGGCGACGACGACCAGTCATGCGTGCGGATCATCGCCGCCATCTCGCCGCCGCCGGTGAGAAAGTCGGCTACCGCGGTCGGCTGTCCCGCCGGGGTCTTCGCGTCTGTCGTCATTTCAGAGTCCTGCCGGGTCGCACACCAGGCCGAAGTATACTCCGATATCGGGTCGATACCGGCTCGGGGCGCCATAATCCACCGCTCGCACGGCACCGGCCGCCACGGGTCGGCGGGTCATCGGCAAAGCTCGTCGGCAAGTCGGGTCAGGCTGTCGACGCTGAACTCCCAGTCCTGAGCGTCGTCGGCATCGGGTGCGCGGCGGCCGCCATATTCCAGCGGGCGGTCGACAAAGGCGGTCTGCAATCCGGCCGCGCGGGCGGCGGCGAGGTCGCTATGGTGCGCGGCGACGAGGCAGAGTTCGGCGGGGTCGACCGCGAGCATGCGCGCAGTGGCGAGGTAGGATTCGGGGAGCGGCTTGTAGACGCGGCTGACTTCGGCGCCGAGGATCGCGTCCCAGGGTAGGTGCGCGCGGCGAGCCATGTCGAGCATCAGCGCTATGTTGCCGTTGCTGAGCGTGACGATGGGGTAGCGGGCCTTGAGGCGGGTGAGGCCGTCGACCGAGTCCGGCCAGGGATCGAGGCGGTGCCAGGCGTGGGTAAGGTCGACGAGCGTGTCTTCGTCGAGTGTCGCGGGATCGATGGCCTGGTGGCGGAGCAGGTCTTCGAGCGCCTCGCGGTGGAGCGTGTCGAGGATGACGAACTGCCGCCGTCCGCTGCGGACTTGCTCCAGCGCAGGCTGATAGCGTTTGCGCCAGCCGTCGGCGAAGGCATGCGGGTCGATATCGCTGCGACCGAGCCGCGCGAGAACGGGCGCAGCGTCGCGGGCTATGCCGGAGCGCCAATCGACCACGGTGCCGAATACGTCGAAGGCGAGGGCCTTGATGGGAGTGCGCTGGGGCATGGGGGAGAGACGGTATTGGGGGGCGGTTGGTTCCGAGCGGGGGCGTAAGTGCGTCCTTATGTACCACTTCGGGCTAGCTACCACCCCAGCGGAGGCTACCACCCCGGCGGAGGCTACCACCCCGGCGGAGGCCGGGGCCCAAGTGGGGGCGGTGCATTGGCGTATGCTGCGCGCGCTTACCTGGACCTTGCCGATTGGGCCCCGGCCTTCGCCGGGGTGGTTGGTGGGGTTTGCGACCTGCTCTCTCACCGCGGCCCGCTGCCGCCGACGATTCGTCACCCAACAAAGTTCGTCACCCCAGCGAAAGCTGGGGTCTTCCGGTGGTCGCGCGTGAGCTTGCCGCACGAGACCCCAGCTTTCGCTGGGGTGACGGTAGAGGAGTGGGGATGACGGAAAGAGAGGAAAGGCATGAAAGGAAGTGGGGCGGAGGGGCGCGAACTACGTAGCCGGCACCATCCTGCACTTGGACCGGAACGACAGTCGATCGGCACTCAACACGCCCCCCGTCATCCCACCCGGCGGATGCGAGCCGCCTGGCCGGGGTTCAACCGGTCCAGATTGAACGCCTCGTGGAACTCGATCCCCGCCTTGCCGCCGCGCGCCCAGCGGACCCGGGCGGGGGTCATCTGGTTTTCGAGGAGTTCGATCTGGATCTCGACGCCGTCGGGGTTTCCGTCGATCTTCAAGCCGTCGAGCATCGCACCCGAGGTCGATATGTCGCGGATCCGGACGTCGCCGTGGATGCCGTCGAGCAGGATGCGGGCGGAGCGGAGCATCTTGTGGCGGCGGGCGCGGCTGACCTTGAAGCCGCTGGCGGTCGCCGCACCGTTCTCGACACCCAATTGTCGCAGCGCCTCTTCCGCGCGGACCGGGCGGCCATAGACATAGCCCTGGATGTGGCTGCAGCCGAGATCGCGCAACAGGTCGATCTCGTCCTGCACCTCGACCCCCTCGGCGGTCGTCTCCATCCCGAGCGTGTCGGCGAGCGTGACGATCGCCTTGATGATCGCGGCGTTGCGGTTGCCCGGCTCGGCGGCACCCTTCACGAACGACTGGTCGATCTTGATCTTGTCGAACGGCGCGTTGCGTAGATAGCCGAGCGACGAATAGCCGGTGCCGAAATCGTCGAGCGCGAGCCGCACGCCTACTCCCTTGAGCGCCCTGAACATCTGTTCGGACGAGCGGGTCTCGTCGAGGAACACGCCCTCGGTGATCTCGAGTTCGAGCCGGCCGGGGGCGATCCCCGACTGCGCCAGCGCGCTGGTGACGAGCGCGGGGAGGATCGGGTTGGCGAACTGGATCGGCGAGACGTTGACCGCAACGCGGATCGTGTCGGGCCAGCGCGCCGCCTCGCTGCACGCGGTACGCAGGACCCATTCGCCGATCGCCTCGATCAGCCCGCATTCCTCCGCCACCGGTATGAAGTCGGCGGGCGAGACCAGCCCTCGCGTCGGGTGGTTCCAGCGGATCAGCGCCTCGTAGCCGACGATCCGGACCGAGTCGGTGCTGACGACCGGCTGGTAGCAGAGGTGGAACGCGCCCTCCGACACGGCGACGCGCAGGTCGTCCTCGAGCAGCTTGCGCGTCCGCGCGCCCGCCAGCATCTCGTCCGCGAAGAACCGGTGGACGCCGCGGCCGTCGCCCTTGGCGGCGTACAGCGCGAGATCGGCGTTGCGGACCAAAGTCTCGGAATCCTCGCCGTCGTCGGGCGCGATGGCGATGCCGATCGAACAGCCGATCGTGACCGCGGTGCCGCTGATGAAATAGGGCTGCGACAGCGACGCAATCAGGTCGCGCGCCAGATC
Organism: Sphingomonas sp. AC411; assembly: GCF_979253035.1. Taxonomy (NCBI): domain Bacteria; kingdom Pseudomonadati; phylum Pseudomonadota; class Alphaproteobacteria; order Sphingomonadales; family Sphingomonadaceae; genus Sphingomonas; species Sphingomonas sp. AC411. The sequence goes on from NZ_CEEDAQ010000001.1 coordinate 3,474,678, forward strand.
GGCCAGCGTGTCGCGATTGTCGATGCCGGGCAGCACGACCTTGAACTCGTCGCCGCCGAGCCGCCCGACCAGCCCGGTGCCGCCGACCCCGCGCTGGAGCCGTTGCGCGACCTGCTTCAGCAACGCGTCGCCGGCCTGGTGACCCAGCGTATCGTTGACCGCCTTGAACCGATCGAGGTCCATCAGGAACAGCGAGGTCGCGCGGTACGGCCCGGTGTTCTGCGCGAGCGTCTTTTCGAGCGAGATTCTGCATCCGCTGGCGGTTTGCGAGCCCGGTGAGGCCGTCGAACAGCGCCAGCCGGGTGATCTCCGCCTCAGACTTGCGCTGTTCGGTCAGGTCGCTGCCCGAGCCGATGAAGCCCTGGAACCGGCCGAGGTCGTCGACCACCGGGCGGCCTCGAGATCGACCACCAGCGGTCGCTGTCCGACGCGGCGGCGCAGACCGAATAGTCCGAGAACGACGTCCGCGACGAGATGTGGAAGGCCAGCGTGCGTTCGGTGCCGGGCGTGTCGCTGTCCATCTGGAACAGGTCGGTGAGGGACTGGCCGATCGCGCTGCCGGAGGAGACGAGATCGCGCGCGACCTTGGCCGAGAGATAGGTCACGCGGCCCTGGCGGTCGGCTTCCCAGAACCAGCCGGCGCCGTGCTGTTCGAACTCTGCGATCATCTTGACCGCGACGCAGCCTGCGTTCGAGGCCGCCGCGCGATCGAGTTCGCGCGCGTGGTCGATCCGCGCGAGGCGCAGCGTCGCTGCGATCAGGCAGCCGAGGAACAGCAAGGCGATCGCCACCGGGATGCCGGGCCCGGCGAGGACCGCCAGCGTCAGCACCAGCCCGCCGCCGAAGCCGAGCGACGCGGCGCGGACCGGGTGGAGGCTGACCGCGGTGATGCCGATCGTTCCCGCCACCGCGACCGCGTCGGTGAACCGGATCGGACCATCGGGCGCCGATGTGATGACCCACAGCAGCGCGGTCATCATGGCCGCCATCGTCGCAGCGCAGAGCGTCACGATCCGGTTGCGCTTGTACGGCGCCAGCGCGACCAGCGCCGGCAGGCGGACGGTCGCGAAGATCGACAGCGAGGCGGCGAGGAGGATCGCGGACTGCGCCGCGATCCCGATGAGGCTAACCTGCGTATCGACCTGGGCATTATCTGCGCCGAATGCGGCCAGGCCGATCAGCAACGCGCAGGCGATGCCCTGGATCGCCAGCGTGAACGGCCAGACCGCGGCGACCTGCGCGAGCTTCGGCACGAACAGATCGGTCACCTGATCGCGGTCGTCCTCGCTCAGCCCGAACAGACCGCGCAGGGCAAGGCCGTGCGGGCGGCTCTGCGCACGGCGATCGGCGGTGGGAAGCGGCGCGTACATCGGGGGTATCCTGCGGATTCGAGACGATCCGGGCATGTGCGGCGACGCAGGCCCCATGGTTGGAGCGAACGCGGTCGTGATGCCCGGTCGTCCACCAATCGACCCGAAGTGGTTTTTAAGCGTAAACAGGAAGTTTGGTTCTGGGGATAGCTATGCGCGCTGTCGCGTTGAGGGTCCGAACCCATATCTGCGAGGCATTCCCCATGAGCGTCGTTTCCAACATCACCTCCGCCCTCGGACTGGGCAAGAAGAAGGTCCGCTACGCGATCGTCGGACTTGGCGATATCTCGCAGGCATCGATGATGCCCGGCGTCGCGCATACCGGCAATTCCGAGATCACCGCGCTGGTCACCGACGATCCGGTCAAGGCGCGCGAGCTCGGCAAGGCATATGGCGTCGAGGCGACCTATCGCTATGACCAGTTCGACGAGCTGCTTGCTTCAGGGCTGATCGATGCGGTCTATCTCGGGACGCCAAACTGGCGGCATGCCGAGTTCGCGATCCCCGCGCTGAAGGCGGGCATCCACGTGCTGTCCGAAAAGCCGCTCGAGATTTCGGTTGAGAAGGCCGAGGCGATCCGCGATGCCGAGCGCGCATCGTCCGCCAAGCTGATGACCGCGTACCGGCTGCATTTCGAGCCGTCCACGCTCGACGCGATCCGGCGGATTCGCAGCGGCGAGCTAGGCGAGCTGATCGCGTTCACCTCTTGCTTCACGCAGAAGGTCGATCCGGCCAATCACCGCGTGAAGAACGGCGTGCAGGCCGGGCCGCTGTTCGACATGGGTCCGTACCCGATCAACGCGACCCGCTATCTGTTCGGGGCGGAGCCGACCGAAGTGGTCTCGGCCGTCGCTACGCGGCATCCCGAATTGGGGCTAGGAGATCTCGACGACACGTTCGCGGTGACGTTGCGGTTTCCCGGCAACCGGCTCGCGCAGTTCACCGTCTCCTATGCGGCCAACAACGTCGACAGCCTGACGATCTCGGGCACCGAGGGCAGCATCCACATGGACCCGGCCTACGGCTTCGGCGACGCGATGGAACAGCGCGTGACGATCGGCGAGAAGAAGAGCCACGAGAGCTTCAAGCCGACCGACCAGTTCGGCGGCGAGATGCGCTATTTCTCCGACTGCATCCTCGAGGATCGCGATCCCGAGCCCGATGCGGAGGAAGGACTTGCCGATCTGCGCGTGATCGAGGGTGTGCTGGAGGCGCTGAAGACACGTGGGCCAGTGACGCTGCCGCCGTTCGTGCGTTCGCGCCGGATTTCGGCGGAGCAGGAGCAGACCCTGTCGCCGATCAAGGAGCCCAAGCTCGTCCACGCCGCCAGCCCGACCGGCTGAGCGGCATGCTCGCCTTCCTCGATTTCGAAGCGTCGTCGCTGGGGAAGAAGAGCTACCCGATCGAGGTGGCGTGGGTGTTTGAGGATGGTGCGTCGGAGAGCCATCCGATCAGGCCTGCGCCCGAGTGGACCGACTGGGATCCGGCGGCGCAGGCCATCCACGGGATCGAGCGGCGTGCGTTGGAGGAGCGGGGCGAGGACCACCGGCTCGTTGCTGCGCGGATGGTCGAGGCTTTGGTCGGCCATGACCTGCTGGCCAGCGCGCCGTCCTGGGATGGGAAATGGCTGAGCACGTTGTTGCGGGCTGGCGGGCAGCCGAAGCGGGTGCTGCGGTTGCGCGATACGGACGCGGCGCAGTTGGAGGCGGCGCGGGCGTGCCTGGCGGGTGTGGAGCCGGCGGCGGTACGGGAGGCTCTTGCGCGGGAGGTGGTCGGCGAGGTGTTGCAGCGGCGTAACGGGCGCGTGCCGGATCACCGGGCGCTTGCGGATGCGGAGGCTGAGTTGGCGCAGTGGCGGGAGGTGCGAGTCGAGGCCCAGAGGCGGGCGGCGGGGTTTTTCGCTGCGGACTGACGCTCGGTGGAGCGCAACCATGGAGAGCCCTCCCGGCGGAGGCCGGGGTCCAGTTGGGAGCGGTCGATAAACACGGGTTGCGCATCGTTACTGCGACCTTTCCACCTGGGCCCCGGCCTTCGCCGGGGAGGGTGTGCTTGTGCGATGCCTAGGCTAACACACAGGAAAAGCGTGTTTCCCCGCGAAGGCGGGGACCCAGACTGGGCTCCCGCCTTCGCGGGAGAACAAGGCGACGGGAGCTGTCCGGAGCGGTGGCATGCCAACCGGTCTCCATCCGACACCCCAGCTTTCGTCGGGATGACGGTGGGCGCGTTCAGTCCGTTTCCGCGCGCGGCGCACCGCTCTGCGTCACCGGTTGCGGCCCGTTTGCGGTTGCTTCCAGCGTCGAATCCCCACCCAGCACGCGGTACAGCGTCACGCGGTTGCTGGCGCCGACCAGCTGCGTCGCCACCAGATTGCGTTGCGCGGTGTAGAGCGAGCGTTGCGCGTCGAGCGAGCTCAGGAACGTGTCGATTCCGCCGCGATAACGCGCGTCGGTGAGGCGGTACGTGTCCTGCGCCGCGGCCGAGAAGTTCTGGTTCGCCTTCAGCTGGTCGGCGATCGTGCCCTGGCGCGCGAGCGCGTCGGCGGTTTCCTGGAAAGCGGTCTGGATCGTCTTTTCGTAGGTTGCGAGCGCGGCGTCGCGTTGGGCCTTCGAATAGGCGACCCCGGCGATCCCGGCACCGGCGCGGAAGATCGGGTAGCTGACCGAGGGCGCGACCGAATAATTGAACGCGCCGCCGCTGAACAGCGAGGTCAGCGACGTGCTCGCGAACCCGAGGATCCCGGTCAGCGAGATCCGCGGGAACAGTTCCGCGCGCGCCGCGCCGATCTCGGCGTTGGTGGCGCGCAGTTCATACTCGGACTGCACGACGTCCGGACGTCGCAGGAGGATGCTGCTGTCGAGCCCCGCCGGCAGCGTGGCGACGGTCGGCAGCGCCTGCTCGATCGACTCGGGCAGAAGCGCGGCGTCGACCGGCGCACCGACGAGCAATTGCAGTGCGTTCACGTCCTGCGCGAGCGCAGTGCGTTGCTGCGCGAGGTCGGACTGCGCGGTGAACAGGATCTGCTGCGCCTGCCGGAGATCGGTGCGCGGGCGACGCCGCCGCGCAGCCGCGCGTTGGTCAGCGTGACGCTGCGCTGCGAACTGGCGACGGTATCCTGCGCGATCTTGAGCAGGCTGCGGTCGGAGGCATAGGTGAGCCACGCGTCGGCGATGTCGCCGACCAGCGTGAGGCGGGTCGCGCGGGCGGCGGCCTCGGTCGAGAAATAGCGATCGAGCGCGGCGCCGGTCAGCGAGCGGATCCGGCCGAACAGGTCGAGTTCGAACGCGGTGGTGCCGAGATCGACCGAGAAGGCACTGTTCGAGCTGGACGAACTGACCACCGATCCGGTGCCCGTTCCGACGCCGCCCGTGCCGGTCCCCGTTCCACCGGTGCCCGTACCCGTTCCGCCCGTACCGGTTCCGCCCGTACCCGTGCCGGTGTTGCCACCCGTGCCGCTCGTGACGGTATTGCGGGTGCCGTTGCCGCCGCCCGAATAGGTGTAGCGGCCGCTGGCATCGACCTGCGGCAACAGGTCGGCGCGCTGGATGCGGTACTGCGCGCGGGTCGCGGCGATGTTGGCCGCGGCGACGCGGAGATCGCGATTGTTCGCCAGTGCCTGGACGATGATCTGTTGCAGCCGCGGATCGCGGAACACGTCGCGGTAGGTGATTGCCGGCAGCGTCGCCTCGGACTGGCGCAGATACGCGTCGCCGACCGGGAGCGACGGCGGCACGGGGAGTTCGGTCCGCGCGTATTTGGGCGCGAACGAGCAACCGGCGAGCGCGGTCGACGCGGCGAGGATCAGGACTAGCGAGCGCATCATGCGGGCTCCGGCCGGTGGGGGCCCTGTGGTTCGGGCGGGCCCAACGGTTCATTGTGATCGCCGTCGTTTCCGTCATGTTCGCCACCCTGATGACCGGTCGGGCGACCGCGCAGCTTGGCGATGCCGTCGCGCGCGCCGCGGCGGACGAGGACGAAGAACAGCGGGATGTAGAAGATCGCGAGGATCGTCGCGGTCAGCATGCCGCCGACCACCGCGGTGCCGATCGCGATGCGGCTGTTCGCGCCCGCACCGGTCGACAGCGCCAGCGGCAACACGCCGAGGATAAACGCGAACGACGTCATCAGGATCGGGCGCAGACGAATCTTCGCCGCGGACATCGCCGCCTCGATGACGCGCTTGCCCTTCTTCTCTTCCTGCTCGGCGAACTCGATCATCAGGATCGCGTTCTTCGCCGCCAGCCCCATCGTCGTCAGCAGGCCGATCTGGAGATAGACGTCGTTGATGAGGCCACGCAGCGTCACCGCGAGAATCGCACCGACCAGGCCGAGCGGAATGACGAGCAGCACGGCGATCGGGATCGTCCAGCTCTCGTAGAGCGCGGCGAGGCACAGGAAGACCACGAGCAGCGACAGGCCGTAGAGGATCGGCGCCTGACCCGAGGACAGTCGCTCCTGATAGGACAACCCCGCCCATGCGATCGACGTGCCGGGAATCTGGCCGGCGAGTTCGGCGATCCTGGTCATCGCGTCGCCCGAACTGACGCCCGGCGCGCCGGCCCCTGGATCTCGTAGGACGAGATGCCGTTGAAGCGCGACAGCGTCGTCGGCGCCTGGCCCCAGCTGGTTTTGGCGAAGGACGAGAACGGCGCCATCTGGCCGTTCGAACCGCGCACGAACCACTGGCTGAGATCGGACGGCTGTGCGCGGAACTGTGCGTCGCCCTGGACATAGACGCGCTTCACGCGGCCGCGGTCGATGAAGTCGTTCACATATTGCCCGCCCCAGGCGGTCGACAGCGTCGAGTTCACGTTCGCCTGCGTCAGCCCGAGCGCGGACAGTTTCTGCTGATCCGCATCGACGCGCAACGTCGCGACGTCGGGCAGTTCGGTGAGCCGGATCGCGGTCAGCGACGGATCGGCGCGGGCGAGCGCGAGCAGCTTGTCGCGCGCGGCGTTGAATTCGGTCTGGGTGAGGCTGCCGCTGTTCTGCAACTCCATCGTGAAGCCGTTCGACGAACCGAGGCCGCGGATCGCGGGCGGAACGAGCGAATAGACCTGCGCGTCGCGGAAGCCGGCAAACGCCTGCGAGGCGCGACCGGTGATCGCGTCGGCGGTGTTTTCCTTGCCCTTGCGCTCGTCCCAGGGCGCGAACGAGATGAAGCCCTGGCCGGTGTTCTGGCCGCTCGCGCCGCCGCCGCCGCCGCCGCTGACGGTGAACATCGTGCCGACGTTCGCCTTCTCGTTGGTCAGGTAGTATTGCTCGATCTGCTTCTGCAGCGCGAAGGTGCGGCCTTGCGTGGCGCCGGCGGGAAGCTGGAACTGGACGATCCCGGTACCCTGGTCCTCGGTCGGCAGGAAGCCCGTCGGAAGGCGCAGGAACAGCACCGCCAGCAAGGCCACGGTCCCCGCGTAGATCAGCAGGAACAGCCATTTGCGGTCGATCACCGACTGCACCCCACGGGTGTATTTCTGCGTGCCCTTCTCGAACGTCGAATTGAACTTGTCGCCGGCGCGCGTGAAGAAATGCGACACCTTCGGGAATTTGCGTTCGCCCCAGCTCTTCTCGTGGTTGCCCTCCGCGTCCTTCTTTTTCTGCTTGAGCAGGGTCGCGGTGAGCGCGGGCGAGAGGATCAGCGCGACCAGCACCGACAGCACCATCGCCGACACCATCGTCAGCGAGAACTGGCGGTAGATCACGCCGGTCGAGCCGCCGAAGAACGCCATCGGCAGGAACACCGCCGACAGCACCAACGCGATCGCGACCAGCGCGACGGTGATCTCGTTCATCGATCTCGATCGTTGCCTCCCGAGGCGTCATCTCGGGATTCTCTTCCATCAGGCGTTCGACATTCTCGACCACGACGATCGCGTCATCCACGAGAAGCCCGATCGCGAGCACGAGCCCGAACAGCGTCAACGTGTTGATCGAGAATCCGGCGAGATAGAAGATACCGAACGTGCCGAGCAGCACGACGGGGACCGCGATCGTCGGGATCAGCGTCGCACGCCAGCTTTGCAGGAACACGAACATCACGATGACGACGAGGATGACCGCCTCGATCAGCGTCTCGACGACCTCGTCGATCGACAGCTTGATGAAGTTCGTGGTGTCGTTGGCATAGGCGTATTTTAGCCCGGGCGGGAAGCGCTTAGACGCGTCGGCGACATAGGCCTTGACCAGCTCGGCGGTCTTGAGCGCGTCGGCGCCGGGCGCGAGCAGCACCGCGATGCCGGCACCGGGATGCGCGTTGATGCGGCTGCGCGCGTTGTAGTTCTCGGCGCCCAGCTCGATCCGGGCGACGTCGCGCAGCTTCACGGTGGCGCCGTCGTTGGTGGTCTTCAGGATGATGTTGGCGAACTGCTCGGGCGTCTGGAGACGCGACTGCGCGGTCACGGTCGCGTTGAGCATCTGCGTGTCGGGCTGGGGCTGGCCGCCGAGTTCGCCGGCGGCGACCTCGGTGTTCTGCGCCTGGATCGCGGTCGTCACGTCGCTCGGGATCAGCTGGAAGCTCGCCAGCTTGTTCGGGTTCAGCCAGATCCGCATCGCGTACTGCGCGCCGAACACGTTGCTGTCGCCGATGCCGGGAATGCGGCCGAGCGGATCCTGCAGGTTCGAGACGAGATAGTCGGACACGTCCTGGTTGGTCAGCTTGTCGGTCTCGTCATAGACGCCGACGATCAGGAGGTTGTCCGGGTTCGACTTGCGGACGACGAGGCCTTGTTGCTGGACCTGTTGCGGCAGGCGGGAGATCGTCTGCTGGACCTGGTTCTGGACCTGGACCTGCGCGATGTCCGGATCGGTGCCCTTTTCGAACGTCACGGTGATCGACACCGAGCCGCGCGACGACGAGGACGAGCTGAAATAGATCAGCCCGTCGATCCGGTCAGCGATTGCTCGACGACCTGCGTGACGCTGTTCTGGATCGTCTGTGCGTTGGCGCCGGGGAAGCTGGCGCGGATCGAGACCTGCGGCGGCGCGACGTCCGGATATTGCGCGATCGGCAGCGCCATGATCGCACCGATGCCGCCAAGCATCACGATGATCGCGAGCACCCAGGCGAAGATCGGGCGATCGATGAAGACACGAGACAACATAAGGGCTTAGCCGGCCTTTTTCTGGCTGGATTGGCCGCCTGAGGTGTCACCCTTGGGCGCTTCGATCTTTTGCGCGGTGTTTTCAGGGACCGGCTTCACGTCTTGGTTCGGGGCGATCTTCGATAGCCCCTGGGTGATGATCTTGTCGCCGGGGTTGAGCCCGCCGGTGACCACCCAGAACGCGCCCTGCGTGCGGTCCGCCCTGATATTCTTCTGCACCGCCTTGTTGTTCGCATCGACGACATAGACCGTCGCATTGCCCTTCGCGTCGCGCGACACGCCCGCCTGCGGCACGAGGAAGGCACGCTGGTTGATCGCCTGCGCGAACTTAGCCTGGACGAACATGCCGGGCAGCAACAGCCCCTGCGGATTGGGGAAGCGCGCGCGCAGCGTCACGGTGCCGGTCTCGGTGTTGACGAGCGCCTCGGCGAACTGGACGGTGCCGGTCGCGCCATATTCGCTGCCGTCCTCAAGCGTGAGGCGGACTTCGGCGCGGGTCGCGACGATGCCGTTCCGGCCGAGCGACCGGCGCAGCGCGAGCAGGTCGCCGGAGGATTGCTGGATATCGACGAACATCGGATCGAGTCGCTGGATCTGCGCGAGCGGATCGGTCTGCGTGGCGGACACGAGCGCGCCGACCGTGAACAGCGAACGGCCGATACGCCCGGTGATCGGCGCGGGGACGGTCGTGAACTTGAGGTTGATCTGCGCGGTTTCGAGCGCAGCGCGGGTCTGCGCGACCGAGGCCGTCGCCTGGCGCGAGGTGGCGAGCGCGTTGGTGTAATCCTGCTTGCTGATCGCCTCCATCTCGGCGAGCGGCTTGTAGCGCTGGGCGAGAATATTCTGCGCCTGCTGGTTGGCGCGCGCGCTCTGGAGGTTGGCCTGCGCTTCGTTGGTGGCCGCGCGGTAGAGGCGCGGGTCGATCTCGTAGAGCGGCTGGCCCTTCTTGACGAGCGTACCCTCGGTGAAGAAGCGGCGGCGGATGATGCCGGTCACCTGGGGCCGGACGTCCGAGCTTTCGAACGCGGCGGTGCGGCCGCTGAGCTCGGTGGTCATCGCGACGCTGGTCGGCTGGACGACGACATAGCCGACGGTCGGCGTGCCCTGGCCGGGCTGGCCGCCCTTGCCCTTGCCTTGCGCCTTTTCGCCGCCGCCCGAACAGGCAGCGAGCGCCAGCGCGGGTACGAGCAGGATGGCGCGCTGCCGCGTCGAAAATCGTGTGGCTATCAAGTTTGGTATCCGCTCGCGATCGGTGGGGCAGGTGTTGGTTTGGCTAAACCACGAGGATGTACCAGAAGTATGTCAGTTGAAAAGCGGGTGTGCGAAATAGGGTAGAAAGAGTAACCTGTTTGACTGGTCGGGGTGAAACGCCCGCCAGACCAACAAGATTGTTTCCCCGCGAAGGCGGGGACCCAGACTGGACTCCCGCCTTCGCGGGAGAGCAACCCCTTCGCAGCAGAACAAGACGAGAAGCGCTCCGAGCCCATAGCTACCACCCGGCGGAGGCCGGGGCCCAGTTGGGGGACGTTGCTGATGCAGCGCAGTCCGTCGTTACTGCGACCTTTCCAACTGGGCCCCGGCCTTCGCCGGGGTGGCGGTGGTGATCCGGACCGATTTCGTGCCCTCCGTCATCCTGACGAACGTCAGGACCCAGAGCCGTGAGGGGATCGTTTGTGGCTCTGGGTCCTGACGTTCGTCAGGATGACGGACGGATGTTTTCGGGCGGTTGCGATGATCGATGACGACAAGAAGGTGGCGGCAGTCGCTGCCGTGCAAGAAGTTCATGCCGGGATGCTCGTCGGACTTGGCACCGGCTCCACCGCGGCGTTCGCGATTCATGCGCTCGGCGAGCGGGTCGCCGAGGGACTCATCATCCGCGCGGTCGTCACCTCCGAAGCGTCCGGCAACTCGCCCGCGAGGTCGGCATCGAGATCCTCGACTTCGCCACCGTCGCGCGCGTCGACCTCACGATCGACGGCGCGGACGAGGTCGACTCGCGCTGTTTCGCGATCAAGGGCGCGGGCGGGGCGATGTTGCGGGAGAAGATCGTCGCCGCAAGCTCGGCACGGATGGTCGTGATCGCGGACGGCTCCAAGCGGGTCGAGCGGATCGGCGCGGCCAAGCTGCCGGTCGAGGTGCTGCCGTTCGCCAACGCGTATGTCATGCGCGTGCTGACCGACATGGGTGCCGCCCCCATCATCCGCGACAACTACCGGACGGACCAAGGCAATCTCGTTATTGATTGCCACTTCGCCAGCCTCGAAGACCCCCGCGCAACTGCCGCCACCCTCTCCGCAATCCCCGGCATTCTCGGCCACGGGCTGTTCCTCGACGAGGTTTCCGCCGCGTATATTGCAACGAATGGCGTCGTTACGCGACTGGAACGGACGGGTGCATCCGCCTAAAGGCTCCCTATCTTGGCAACCAGATCGGATGCGCGGCGTTCGGTCACAGTCCAGAGCGAGGCTTTTCCATGACCGATACCGCAACCGCCGCCCCCAAGGCGGACCCCAATCTGCACGAGGACGGCTCCCCGAGCGTCTCGCGATCGATACCATCCGCACGCTGTCGATGGACGCGGTGCAGAAGGCCAATTCGGGCCATCCCGGCACACCGATGGCGCTGGCACCGGTCGGCTACACGCTCTGGTCGAAGTTCCTGCGTTACGATCCCAAGCATGCCGACTGGCCCAACCGCGACCGCTTCGTGCTGTCGGTCGGCCATGCGTCGATGCTGCTCTATGCGCTGATCCACCTCGCCAAGATCGAAGAGATCGGCGCGGACGGCGAGAAGAGCGGCAAGGAAGCGGTCAGCCTCGAGGACATCAAGCAGTTCCGCCAGCTATCGTCCAAGACCCCCGGCCACCCCGAATATCGCCACACCACCGGCGTCGAGACCACCACGGGTCCGCTCGGCCAGGGCTGCGGCAACTCGGTCGGCATGGCGATCGCCGAGCGCTGGCTTGCGGCGCGTTACAACAAGGACGGCTTCACGCTGTTCGACCATGACGTCTACACGCTGTGCGGCGACGGCGACATGATGGAGGGCGTCTCGGCCGAGGCGGCGAGCCTTGCCGGGCATCTGAAGCTCAGCAACCTCTGCTGGATCTACGACAGCAACCATATCTCGATCGAAGGCGCGACCGATCTCGCGTTCGACGAGGATGTCGGGCTTCGGTTCGACGCGTATGGCTGGAACGTCATCCACGTCGACGACGCCAACGACACCGCCGCGCTGACCCGCGCGATCGAGACGTTCAAGGCCACCACCGACAAGCCGACCTTCATCGTCGTGCATTCGGTGATCGGTTACGGCAGCCCCAAGGCGGGCAGCGAGAAGGCGCACGGCGAGCCGCTCGGCGACGAGAATATCCGCCTCACCAAGCAGGCTTACGGTTGGCCCGAGGACAAGTCGTTCTACGTACCCGACGGCGTGATCGAGCATTTCAACGGCGTGATCGCCGAGCGTGGCGCCAAGCTGCGCGACGAGTGGGTTGCGCTCACCGACAAGTATCGTGATGCCTATCCCGAGCTGTCGGCCGAACTTGATCTGCTACTCAAGGACGAGCTTCCCGAGGGCTGGGATGCCGACATCCCGACCTTCGAGGCGGATGCGAAGGGCGTCGCAAGCCGCGACTCCGGCGGCAAGGTCCTCAACGCGATCGCGGCGAAGGTGCCGTGGCTGATAGGTGGTTCGGCCGATCTGGCGCCGTCGACCAAGACCGACATCAAGGGCCAGCCATCGTTCGAGGGCGACAACTACGCCGGCCGGAACTTCCACTTCGGCATTCGCGAACATGGCATGGGCGCGATCGTCAACGGCATGGCGCTGTCGCACCTGCGCTCCTACGGCTCCACCTTCCTGGTGTTCGTCGATTACATGCGCGCACCGGTGCGCCTGTCGGCGATCATGGAAGTCGGCGCGATCTGGGTGTTCACGCACGACTCGATCGGCGTCGGCGAGGATGGTCCGACGCACCAGCCGATCGAGCATCTCGCCACGCTGCGCGCGATCCCTGGCCTCGACACGATCCGTCCGAGCGACGCGAACGAAGTCGTCGCTGCCTGGAAGGCAGTCCTGAAGGATGCCAGCACGCCAGCCGCGCTGATCATGTCGCGACAGGCGCTGCCGACGCTCGACCGGACCAAGTACGCGAGTGCCGACGGGCTCGAGAAGGGCGGCTATATTCTCGCGGACAGTGACGGCACGCCCGACGTGATCCTGATCGCGACCGGCAGCGAAGTGTCGCTCGCGGTCGACGCGCACGAGAAGCTGAAGGCGGACGGCGTGAAGAGCCGGGTCGTCTCGATGCCGAGCTGGTATCGCTACGAACTGCAGGACGCCGCGTACAAAGAGAGCGTGCTGCCGAAGGCAGTGCGGGCACGCGTTGCGATCGAGATGGCCGGGTCGATCGGTTGGGACCGCTATGTCGGCCTCGACGGCGCGACCGTGACGATGTCGACCTTCGGGGCCTCGGCACCGCTCGCCAAGTTGCAGGACAAGTTCGGGTTCACCGTCGACAATGTCGTCAAGGTCGCCCGCCAGGTTATGGAGACCAAGTGATGGGTGCGCTCAACGATCTCGAAGGCTTCGGCCAGGCGGTTTGGCTCGATTTCGTCGACCGGAAGTTCCTGGAGGCCGGTGGTCTCCAGAAGCTGGTCGACGAGGACGGCCTCACCGGCGTCACGTCGAACCCGTCGATCTTCGAAAAGGCGATGGGGCATGGCGACGCCTATGATCTCGACGCTGGCGAAGTACGACAAGGAGAACCCCGGCGCGGCGACGATCGACCGTTACGAGCATCTGGCCATCCAGGACATCAAGGCTGCGGCGGAGACGCTGAAGCCGGTCTACGACAAGCTCGACGCGAAGGACGGTTACGTCAGCCTGGAGGTGTCGCCGTACATTTCGGACGATACCGATGCGACGATCGCCGAGGCCAAGAAGCTGTGGGCTGCGGTCGATCGGCCGAACCTGATGATCAAGATCCCGGGGACGCTCGCGGGCGGTCCGGCGATCTCGTCGACGATCGCTAGCGGGATCAACGTCAACGTCACGCTGCTGTTCGCGCTCGACGCGTATATCCGCGTCGCCGAGGCGTATGCGGCGGGGCTCGAGGAGCGCGTCAAGCAGGGGCAGCCGATCAACAAGATCGCCAGCGTCGCCAGCTTCTTCGTCAGCCGGATCGATTCGTCGATCGACAAGGAGATCGATGCGCGTCTTGAGAAGGGCGATGCCGAGGCCGAGGCGCTGAAGGCGGTGCGCGGCAAGGTCGCGATCGCCAACGCCAAGATGGCGTATCAATGGTATCTCGATTTCCTGAAGTCGGACCGCTGGCAGGCGCTCGCGGCCAAGGGTGCGCAGCCGCAGCGCCTGTTGTGGGCGTCGACCGGCGTGAAGGACCCGAGCTATCCCGATACGCTGTATATCGACACGCTGATCGGCAAGGATACGGTCAACACGATGCCGCCAAAGACGATGGACGCGTTTCGCGACCACGGCACTGCCGCGGAGACGATCACGCAGGACGTCGATGCGGCCAAGCATGCGCTGGCGGAAGCCGAGCGGCTTGGCCTCGATCTCAACGGCGTGACCGGCAAGCTGGTCGAAGAGGGCGTCGCGTCGTTCGTGAAGGCGTTCGACGACCTGCTCGGCGCGATCGCGAAGAAGCAGCCCGCGACGGCGTAGCGTCTGCTCCTCTCCCCTGCGGGGAGAGGGTTGGGGTGAGGGCTGCCACGAGCGCCTCCGCCCGGAACTGCCCCTCACCCCGACCCTCTCCCCGGAGGGGAGAGGGAGAAGACAAGGATTTCACCATGAAGATCGGACTGATCGGCCTCGGCCGGATGGGCGGCAATATCGCGCGCCGGTTGATGAAGAACGGCCATGAGGTCGTCGCCTATGACCGCGACGCCGAGGCCGTGAAGAAGCTCGCCGCCGATGGCGCGATCGGCGCGGAGTCGCTCGACGACATGCGCGCCAAGCTCGACACGCCGGCGATCTGGTGGGTCATGGTGCCCGCGGGCGAGCCAACCGAGAGCACCGTCCAGGCGATCGCAGCGAAGGCGAACGACGGCGACATCATCATCGACGGCGGCAACAGCTTCTACAAGGACGACGTCCGCCGCGCGAAGGAACTGGCCGAGAAGGGCATCCACTATGTCGACGTCGGCACGTCCGGCGGCGTCTGGGGCTGGAGCGCGGCTATTGCATGATGATCGGCGGCGACAAGGAAACGGTCGATTACCTCGATCCGATCTTCGAGACGCTCGCACCGGGCATGGGCGACATCGTCCGCACGCCGGGTCGCGTCGAGGGCCAGGCCGATCCGCGCGCCGAGAAGGGCTATATCCACGCAGGCCCATCGGGCGCCGGGCACTTCGTCAAGATGGTGCATAACGGCATCGAATACGGCCTGATGCAGGCCTATGCCGAGGGCTTCGACATCCTCAAGGGCAAGTCGGGCGAGCATGTCGCGGAGGAGGAGCGCTTCGATATTAACCTGACCGACGTCGCCGAAGTCTGGCGCCGGGGCAGCGTGATCTCGTCATGGCTGCTCGACCTGTCGGCGATCGCGCTGGCAAAGGACGGCAAGCTCGATGCGTTCAGCGGCAGCGTCGCGGATTCTGGCGAAGGCCAGTGGACGATAGATGCGGCGATGGAGGAGAAGGTGCCCGCCAACGTGCTGACCGCCGCGCTGTATGCGCGCTATCGCAGCCGCGTCGACCATACGTTCGGCGACAAGCTGTTGTCGGCGATGCGCTATGGCTTTGGTGGCCATGTCGAGATGCCCCAGTGAGCGGTGGCATGAGTTCGGGTATCAAGCTGCTCGTCTCCGATGTCGACGGGACGCTCGTCGACAAGGAGAAGAAGGTCGCGCCCGCGACCGTCGATGCGGTCGAGCGGCTGAAGGCGGCGGGCCTCGGTTTCACGATCATCAGCGCACGGCCGCGTTCGGGGATGATGCCGATCGCCGAACTGCTGGGCATCGACGAGCCGATGGGGGCTTTCAACGGCGGGATCGTGTTCAAGCGCGACGGCACCGTGATCGAGCATCACATGATCGACGTGGACGTCGTGCGGGGCGCTATGGAGATCGTCGGCGATGCGCCCGTGGATACGTGGTTCTTCGCGGACGACGTCTGGTATGCCAGCACCGATCAGGGCGGGCATGTCGGCAGCGAGCGTAAGGCGTCGGCACAGAGATCCGGTGATCGTTTCCGACTTTTCCGATCTGCTGGCCAAGGCGGACAAGGTCACCTTCGTCAGCGATGACGAGGATCTGTTGCGCGACCTGCATGCCAAGGTTGCGGCGAAGTTCGACACCAAGGCGACGATCGTCCAGTCGCAGACCTATTATCTCGACATCACGCCCGTCGCCGGCAACAAGGGCAGCGGGATCGAGGAACTGGCGGACGCGTTCGGCATCAGCTTGACGCAGACCGCGGCGATCGGCGATCAGGCCAACGACATCGCGATGCTCAAGCGCGCGGGCCTCGCCATCGCGATGGGCAACGCGCCGCAGAATGTCCGCGACGTCGTCCATCAGATTACCAGCGCGAACGACGCCGACGGCGTCGCGCACGCGATCGACAATTTTATCCTTACTGGAGTTTCCGCATGAAAGAGTTGGTTGCCTTCGACCTCGATGGAACGCTGGCCGAGAGCAAGCAGCCCTTGCAGGAGCCGATGGGCGAGGCGCTGGCGAACCTGCTCGACGTCGCGCATGTCGCGGTGATCTCGGGCGGCGACTGGCCGCAGTTCGAGAAGCAGGTCGCGTCGCGCCTGCCCGAGCGCGCGGATCGTACCAAGCTGTGGCTGATGCCGACGACGGGTACGAAGCTGTACCGGTTCGATGGCGAATGGCGCGCGGTGTATGCCGAGTTGTTCGAGGAGGACGAGAAGCAGAAGATCCTGAAGGCGTTCGACGAGTCTCTGGAGGCGACCGGCTTCGTGCCGGAGAAGACCTGGGGCGAGCGGATCGAGGATCGTGGCAGCCAGATCACGTTCTCTGCCTTGGGTCAGGAAGCGCCGATCGATGCCAAGCACAGCTGGGATCCGGATTTCGCCAAGCGGAAAGTGATCCAGGCCGATTTGCGCAAGCGCCTGCCGGGGTTGTCGATCAACATGGGCGGCGCGACCTCGATCGACATTACGCGCGAGGGTGTCGACAAGGCGTATGGGCTGAAGAAGCTCAACGAGGCGAGCGGCATCGCGCTCGACAAGATGATGTTCATCGGCGACGCGATCTTCCCGGGCGGGAATGATTATCCGGCGGAGCAGCTTGGGCTCGACGTGGTGAAGGTCAAGAACGTCGACGGCACGCTGGCGGCGATCGCCGGGATCGTCGCATGCCTGAAGTGATCTTGTGAGCGTCGCCTTCCGTCGCGAGAGTGACGAGGAACATCTCGAACCGAAGTTCGAACAGCCGATCGCGCCGGGGCCAGATCTGGTCACGGCGCGTGGGTTGCGGCTGATCGGCGAGCGGGTCGTGGAGATCGAGGCGGCGGTTGCAGCGGAGACGGACGAGGAGGCGCGGAAGCTTCTGCTACGGGATTTGCGGTACTGGCATACGCGTCAGACGACCGCCGAGATCGCACCGTCGCCGGAAGAGGACGAGGTCGGGATCGGCTCGCGGGTTCGCGTTCGGATGAACGGGGCGGAGCGGGTGATTTCGATCGTCGGTGGTGACGAGGCCGAGCCTGGTGATGATCGGCTGGCGTTCTCGGCGCCGTTGGCGCGTGCGTTGATGGGGGCTGCCGTCGGCGAGACGGTCGCGTTTGCGGGCAAAGCGGATGCGATCGAGGTGCTGGCGATCGACAAGGATGACGGATGATGGCTGAGGCGAAATTCGAGCGGCATCGTCAGGCGTGGACGCAGGACGAGATCCAGAAGCTGCACACGCTCGCCAAGAAGGGCATGGCGCTGAAGGCGATCGCCAAGGCGCTGACACGGAGCGAGGAGTCGGTGAAGGTGCGGGCGAAGGAGGATTCGCTGAATATCGCGAAGCTGCGGTAGGTTTATGAGGCGAGAAGCCCTCTCCCCTCCGCGGAGAGGGTTGGGTGAGGGGCTGTTCCGGGTGGCGCATTGCTTGGCGGCCCCTCACCCCGGCCCTCTCCCCGGAGGGGAGAGAGTAAGCGGGCTGGCGCTCGCTACGCTATGTTCCACGATGCAGTCGGAGACTGTCGCCCCACACGCCGCCACGCAGATGCCACCACCCCGGCGAAGGCCGGGGCCCAGTTGGAAAGGTCGCTGTAACGAGGGGCAACCTGCGCCACTGCTGGCCCCCAACTGGGCCCCGGCCTTCGCCGGGGTGGGGCGACTCCGTGCGCGGCATTGGTGGACGTGTGAGCAGGTCACCACCTATGGGGCTGATCTGGAACGCGCTACAGCGGCTACCCCTTACTTGTTCTCCCGCGAAGGCGGGAGCCCAGTCTGGATCCCCGCCTTCGCGGGGAAACATTCTTGACTAGCGGCTCGTCCAAATAAGCCGCACGGAGCTACACTTGTCCGAATACGACGCGATCATCCTCGGAGCAGGCGCCGCCGGCCTCATGTGCGCCGCCGTCGCCGGCCAGCGCGGGCGTAAGATCCTGCTGGTCGATCACGCCGACCAGGCCGGCAAGAAAATCCTCATTTCCGGTGGTGGCCGCTGCAATTTCACCAACGTCCACACTGCCGCCGACCGCTACATCTCCGCCAATCCGCATTTCGCCAAGTCCGCGCTCGGCCGCTACACCGCGCAGGATTTCATCGCGCTCGTCGAGTCCTACGGCATCGCCTGGCACGAGAAGACGCTGGGACAGCTGTTTTGCGACGGCTCGGCGAAACAGATCGTCGAGATGCTGCTCGACGAATGCGACAAGGGACACGTCGACCTGTCGCTCGGACGCAGCATCACCGGAGTCGAACACGCAGACGGGCACTACCGCGTATCGCTCGACGGTCATACCGTCACCGCCCCCGCGCTGGTCATCGCGACCGGAGGCCCGTCGATCCCGAAGATGGGCGCGACCGGGTTCGCCTATGATCTCGCGCGCCAGTTCGGGTTGAAGGTCGTCGAGCCCCGCCCCGCGCTCGTGCCGCTGACGCTGGGCGGCGACGAAATCCTGTTCCGCGAATTGTCGGGCGTTGCCGCGGACGTGGTCGCGACCGCCGGCAAAACCGCGTTTCGCGAAGCCGCGCTCTTCACGCACCGCGGCTTATCGGGTCCGGCGATCCTCCAAGCATCGTCCTATTGGCGCAATGGCCAGCCCATCGGGATCGATTTCCTCCCCGATCGCGAGTCCGGCTGGCTGCCGGCCGCCAAGCGTACCACGCCGCGCGCGACTCTCCGGAAACTGCTCGGAAGCACGCTCCCGGACCGACTCGCGGAGACTTTGAGCGAGCGTTTGGGCATGACGAACGAGATTTCCACGCTCACCGACCGCAAGCTCCAGGACGCCGAACGCGCGCTAAGCTATTGGCAATTCACGCCGAATGGCTCCGAAGGCTATGCCAAGGCCGAGGTCACCGCTGGCGGAATCAGCACTGCGGATCTATCTTCGCAAACAATGCAAGCCAAACGCGTACCAATGTTGTATGCGGTCGGCGAAGCGGTCGATGTCACAGGGTGGCTCGGCGGCTACAACTTCCAATGGGCATGGGCGAGCGGGTGGGCCGCGGGCCAAGTCCTGTAGGGACCACCACGCCAGTGCTTTGCCGTAGCGTCAAGCCGGCCACCAATTAGGACGTACATGCCTTTTACAAATATTCCGTCGCTTCTTTCCGAGGCGCTCGAAGCGCGCGGCTATACCGCGCTCACCCCCGTCCAGGCTCATGTGATCGAGGACAATGCGATCGGTCGCGATCTCGTCGTGTCGGCGCAGACCGGCTCGGGCAAGACCGTCGCGTTCGGCCTGGCGATGGCCGGCGAGCTGCTCGGTGAAGCCGGCGAGGACGGCGTCCAGCGCCTGCCTTCGCCGCACAAGCCTCTCGTGCTCTGCATCGCGCCGACTCGTGAATTGGCGCTCCAGGTCAGCCGCGAGCTGATGTGGCTCTATGCCAAGGCCGGCGCGCGCATCTCGACCTGCGTCGGCGGTATGGACGCCTCGAAGGAGCGTCGTTCGCTCGCACACGGCGCGCATATCGTCGTCGGGACGCCGGGCCGTCTGCGCGATCATCTCGAGCGTGGCGCGCTCGACCTGTCGGCCTTGAAGGTCGCGGTGCTCGACGAGGCCGACGAGATGCTCGACATGGGCTTCCGCGAGGACCTCGAGCAGATCCTCGACGCGTCGCCTGAAGCGCGTCGCACTTTGCTGTTCTCGGCGACGATGCCGCGGCCGATCGTCGCGCTCGCCAAGCGCTACCAGAAGGACGCGCTGCGGATTTCCACCGTCGGCGAGGATCGCGGTCATGGCGATATCTCGTACCAGGCCGTCACCGTCTCGCCGTCCGAGATCGAGCATGCGGTGATCAACCTGCTGCGCTTCCACGAGGCGGAGACGGCGATGCTGTTCTGCGCGACTCGCGACAATGTGCGTCATCTGCACGCCAGCCTGGTCGAGCGTGGCTTTGCCGCGGTCGCGCTGTCGGGCGAGCATTCGCAGAACGAGCGTAACGCGGCTCTTCAGGCCCTGCGCGATCGTCGTGCGCGCGTCTGCGTTGCCACGGACGTTGCGGCTCGCGGGATCGATCTGCCGACGCTGTCGCTGGTCGTTCATGTCGAGCTGCCGCGCGATGCCGAGACGCTCCAGCATCGCTCGGGTCGTACCGGCCGTGCGGGCAAGAAGGGCACCGCCGTCCTGATCGTGCCGTTCCCGCGTCGCCGTCGCGTCGAGATGATGCTCCGTGGTGCCAAGATCAACGCGGAGTGGGTCAACGCCCCGACCGCGGAGGACATCCGCAAGAACGATCACGAGCGCCTGATCGGCATGCTGTTGCAGCCGGTCGAGGTCGAGGAGGAGGATCGCGCACTCGCCGTCCGCCTGATGGCCGAGAAGACGCCGGAGGATATCGCCGCCGCGCTGGTACACATGCACCGTGCGACGATGCCGCAGGCCGAGGATCTGATCGACCAGAGCAAGCAGCCGACTCAGGACGAGCGTTCGCAGGGGCCGCGCGCGGGCTTCGAGGACACGGTCTGGTTCCGGATGGACATCGGTCGTCGCCAGAACGCCGATCCGCGCTGGATCCTGCCGTTGATCTGCCGTCGCGGGCACATCACGAAGTCCGAGATCGGTGCGATCCGCATCGGCCCGAACGAGACCGCGTTCGAGATTCCCCGCGCGGTGGCGTCGCGGTTCTCGGCGGCGATCCAGCGGACGGCGCAGGCGGGCGAGGAAGAGAGCGGCGTTGCCATCGAGGCGATGCAGGGCGCGCCCGAGAGCGGTGCGCGGCATGACGGCGGCGGCGGTGGTCGCAGCAACGCGAGCGGTCCCCGCTCGACGCTGCACCGTGCGGCCCCGCGTGGCGGTCCAGCTCCGACGCGGAAGCCGCCGTATCGTGGGAATCGCGAGCGGAGCTGAGGGCTCTCGCGCCATTCTCGTGAGGGAATGGCGCATGCCCCAGGACTCCGTTTTCCTGACGAAAGTCAGGATCCAGAGTAACGAACGCCGCCCTGCTTGGTCCTGGATCCTGACTTTCGTCAGGATGACGGGAGCGGGTGGGGCGGTTTGGGATGTGTACGATGACGAACGTATCTTCCAGCACGATCCGGATCCTCGTCGACGCGGACGCGTGCCCGGTGAAAGATGAGATCTACAAGGTCGCGTGGCGTCACGAAGTCCCCGTGACGATCGTCGCCAACAGCCATTTCCGCATCCCCATCCACCCGCTGATCTCCCGCGTGGTGGTCAGCGACGGGTTCGACGCGGCCGATGACTGGATCGCCGAACAGGCCGATGCGAAGTCGGTCGTGATCACCGCCGACATTCTGCTCGCCGATCGCTGCGTGAAGGCCGGTGCGACCGTGCTCGCCAATACCGGCAAGCCCTTCACCACCAGCTCGATCGGCGGCGCCATCGCGACGCGTGCGATCATGGCGGACTTGCGCGCGGGCGGCGACATCATCGGCGGTCCGGCACCGTTTTCGAAGGCGGATCGATCGAGTTTTCTGTCGGCGCTCGATGCGGCGCTGGTGCGGTTGAAGCGCGGCTGAGATTGCGCGCCGATCCTCCCCTATGAGGGGAGGTGGCAGGCCGCAGGCCTGACGGAGGGTAGCCCGCTATCGAGGCAGGCCTGACGGAGGGGTAGCCCGCTATCGAGAACGCGATACCCCTCCGTCTGGCAAGCGCCAGCCACCTCCCCTTGCAGGGGAGGATCTAGATACGGTTTTACCGCCCGCCGAAGCACGCACGGGGTTGCCATCCTGTGCCCCGCATCGCCATAGGCGCGCGTTCATACAAGGACGACGCATGCAGATGGACGCTGGCGGCCCCGCGCTGGGGCTGGATTTCGGCACGACCAACAGCGTCGTGGCGCTCGGGACCAAAGACGGCACGCCCGAGCTGGTGACCTTCGCGGCGCCAGCAGAGACGAGCCCGGTATTCCGCTCGGCGTTATGCTTCTGGCAGGACGACAGCGGCAAGGGGCTCGCGTCGGATGCGGGGCCGTGGGCGATCGCCGAATATATGGAATATCCGCTCGACAGCCGGTTCATCCAGTCGTTCAAATCGGTCGCGGCGATGAAGACGTTCGAGCAGGCTTCGGTGTTCGACAAGCGCTATCGCTTCGAAGAGATGGGCCAGCTGTTCCTAGAAAAGCTGATCGCGCATGCGGGTGGCAAGCTCGATACGCGGCCGCACCGGATCGTCGTCGGGCGGCCGGTGGAATATGCCGGTGCGCGGCCCGACGAGGCGCTCGCCCGCACCCGCTACGACGCGATGTTCAAGGGCTTCGGCGCGGAGATTCATTACGTCTATGAGCCGCTCGGGGCGGCGTACAGCTACGCGACGCGGCTGACCGAGCCGGCGACGATCCTGGTGGCGGATTTCGGCGGCGGTACGAGCGACTTTTCGGTGGTGCGCGTCGCTGAGCCGGGCGCGGCGCGTCGGTGTACGCCGCTGGGGCATGCGGGCGTCGGGATTGCGGGGGATCGGTTCGATTACCGGATCCTCGACCGGCTGGTGTTGCCGATGCTGGGCAAGGGCGGTGCGTACAAGTCGTTCGGCAAGGAGCTTGAAATCCCGCGCGCGTATTTCGCCGACTTCGCGGACTGGTCGCGGCTGGCGCTGATGCGCAATCGTAAGACGATGACGGAGCTGGAGCGTTTACAGAAGACGGCGGTCGATCCGGACGCGATCGGGCGGATGATCGCGGTGATCGAGAATGAGCTGGGGTATCCGCTGTACGATGCGGTTGGGTCTTTGAAGCGTGCGTTGTCGAGTGGTGAGGACGCGCATTTCCACTTCGCGGGCGCGGGGCTGGAGATCGAGGCGGACGTGACGCGCGCGCAGTTCGAGGGCTGGATCGCCGACGACGTCGTGCGGATCGAGGCGGCGGTCGACCGGGCGCTCGAGGTGGCTAACGTCGGCGGTGGTGAGATCGACCGGGTGTTCCTGACCGGTGGATCGTCGCTGATTCCGCGCATCCGGCGGATCTTCGTCGAGCGGTTCGGCGAGGCGGCGATTATGAGCGGCGGCGAACTGACCTCGATCGCGCACGGCCTCGCGCTGATCGGCGAGCAGGACGATATCGCGGCGTGGTCGGCCTGATGGTGCCGCGGGTTCTATTGGGGACGGCGCAGGTGCCGGGTGGGGGTGAACTCCGCTTGCTCCAGCGTGGTGCCGAGTTCTCGATCATGCTTGGCGCGAACGAGTTGATGAACAGCCGGCTTAGTGGGTCGGAAGAGGCGCTGGCGGAGCAGGCGTGCGACCGGATCGGTGCGCGGCCCGGCGTGCGGATGCTGATCGGTGGGCTCGGGATGGGGTTCACGCTGCGCGCGGCGCTGGGGCGGCTCGGGTCCGATGCGGAGGTGGCGGTCGCGGAGATCGTGCCGGCGGTAATCGAGTGGGCGCGAGGGCCGATGGCGGCGCTCCACGGCGAGAGCCTGACCGATCCGCGGACCCGCGTCTTCGAGGGCGACGTTGCCGCGGCGATTGCCGAGGGGAGTGGGACGCGATCCTGCTTGATGTCGACAACGGTCCGGACGGGATCTCGCGGCCAGGGAACGATCGGCTTTACGGAGCCCGCGGATTGTCTTTGGCGCGGGCGGCTTTGCGGCCGGGCGGCGTGCTTGCCGTATGGTCTTCTGCGCCGAGCAAGCCGTTCGCCACACGCCTTGCTGAAGCCGGTTTTGCAGTCGACGAAGTGATCGCGCGGGCGACGCGGAAGGGCGGCGCGCGGCACACGATCTGGTTCGCTACCAGGGCATGATCTGGCGCTGGGCCGTCTTGATCGCGCTGTCGGCGGTGATTGCGGGTCTGCTGGAGGTCGTCGGGCTGCCTGCGGGGTTGCTGCTCGGGCCGATGGTAGCTGCGGTCGTACTGGCGGTGCGCGGGTGGTCGCTGACCGTGCCGACGTCGGCGTTTCGCGGCGCGCAGGCGGCGGTGGGGACGCTGATCGCGGGATCGATCACCCCGGGAATCGTCGCGACGGTGGCGGATCATTGGCCGGTGTTCCTGATGGTCAATTTCGTCACGCTCGCGGCCAGCAGCGTGCTCGGGTATCTGCTGAGCCGCTGGCAGGTGTTGCCGGGTACGGTCGCGGTGTGGGGATCGACGCCCGGTGCGGCGAGCGCGATGGTGCTGATGGCGCAGGCGTACGGCGCGGATTCGCGGCTGGTCGCGGTGATGACCTATACGCGGGTCGTGAGCGTGGCGGTGGTCGCGTCGGTGCTGGCGGCAGTGATGGTCGGCGGGGGAGCGGGCATCATGTCGCGGGGGCGTGGTTTGCACCCGTAGACCCGGTCGCCGTGCTGCGGACGATCGCGATTGCCGGTATTGGTGCGGGGGTGGGTGTCGCGTTGAAGCTTCCTGCCGGCGCCCTGCTTGGGTCGCTGATCGCGGGGGCGGCGCTCAATGTTACCGGCGTTGCGCAGCCGGTGTTGCCGCAGTGGCTGCTCGCTATCAGCTATGCGGTGGTCGGGTGGCGGATCGGGCTGTCGTTTACGCGCGATACGCT
Organism: Sphingomonas sp. AC411; assembly: GCF_979253035.1. Taxonomy (NCBI): domain Bacteria; kingdom Pseudomonadati; phylum Pseudomonadota; class Alphaproteobacteria; order Sphingomonadales; family Sphingomonadaceae; genus Sphingomonas; species Sphingomonas sp. AC411. The sequence continues at coordinate 3,499,240 of NZ_CEEDAQ010000001.1, forward strand.
GCGGGTGGCGGGGAAGGCGATGCCGCGGATCCTGTTGTCGGTGGCGTTGCTGATTGCGTTCTGCGGGGGAATCGCGGCGGTGTTGACGCGGTGGTGGGGGATCGATCCGGTTACCGCGTATCTGGCGACGAGTCCTGGCGGGATGGACTCGGTCGCGATCATCGCCGCGTCTAGCCCGGTGGATGTGCCGTTCGTGATGGCGTTGCAGGTGCTGCGGTTTCTGGGGGTGTTGCTGATCGGGCCGCCGCTCGCGAAGTTCGTGGCGACGCGGCAAGGTGGAGTGCCTCCGCCGGTAATCCCGACTTAGCGCTGCTCGGGCCTCGCATACTGCCGTCATCCTGACGAAGTCAGGACCCAGGGTTACAGGGGATAGCGGTCGTGGCTCTGGGTCCTGACTTTCGTCAAGATGACGGGGGAGGTTTGGTCGGGCGATACGCCTCGACGTCGATCTCGTGGCGCTTGAGCTTGTCGTAGAACGTCTTGCGCGGGATGCCGAGCGCCGCCAGCGCGGAGCGGACGTCGCCGTTGACCTGTTGCAGGGTCGCGCGGATCGTGGCTTCCTCGAACTTATCGACGCGGGCGGGGAGGGGATTTCGCTGTCCTCGTCGACCGGCTCGTCGGCCTCGACGCGCAGGACGAGGCGCTTAGCGAGGTTGTCGAGTTCACGGACGTTGCCGGGCCAGTCGTGCTGGCTGAGATAGGCGAGCGTGGCGGTATCGATGGTCGGCACCAGGCGGCCGAACCGTTCTGCCGCCTGGTGCAGCAGGTGGCCGAACAGCAGCGGTATGTCGTCGCGGCGTTCCCTCAGCGGCGGGATGCGCAGGCGCACGGCGTCGAGGCGGAACAGGAGATCGGCGCGGAAGCGGCCTTCCTCGACGGCGTGGTCAAGGCCGGGTTTGGCGGCGGCGATCACGCGGAGGTCGAGTGCGCGGGGAGGTCGCCGCCGACCGGCATCACCTCGCGCTCCTCCAGCACGCGGAGCAGTTTCGCCTGGAATGCCGGCAGCGTGCTCTCGATCTCGTCGAGGAACAGCGTGCCGCGGTTCGAGGCTTCGATCCGGCCGGTGCGCGGCAGGCGCGGAGTCGCCGTCGTGGCCGAACAGTTCGATCTCCGCGACCGCCTCGGGCAATGCGGCGCAGTTGACCGCGACGAATGGGCGTGACCGCCGGTTGCTCCAGCGATGGAGGAGGACGGCGACGAGTTCCTTGCCGGTGCCGGTCTCGCCTTCGACCAGCACGTCGATGTCGGCTTGCGCGATCTGGCGCATCGTTTCGCGGAGGCGGACCATCACCGGTGTCTCGCCGATCAGGGGTTCGGCGCCGATCGTTTCCTCGGCAGCGGCGCGGGAGGCGGCGGTTGTCGAGGACCAGGCGGCGCATTTCGAGCGCACGCCTCGCCCCCGCGATGAGGTGGTCGGTCGCGAACGGCTTCGGGATGAAGTCGAACGCGCCGTTCTTTAGCGCGGCGACCGCCATCGCGACGTCGCCGTGGCCGGTCATCAGCAGCACCGGGATCTCGTGGTCGATCGCGGCGATCCGGCGGAAGAGTTCGAGGCCGTCCATCTTCGGCATACGGATGTCGGACACCACCGCGCCGTCGAACCCGGCGGTCACGCGGGCCAGCGCGACGGTCGGATCGCGCTCGGCAATCACCGCGATCCCCGCGAGTTCGAACGATTGCTCCAGCGCACCGCGCAACACGTCGTCGTCGTCGACGAGCAATACCGCTTGCTCGCTCATGCCTTCACCAGGATCATACGGAAAATCGCGCCTTCGGGAGCTGGGACGAGGTCGAGCGTGCCGCCGAACTCGGTCATGATGTCGCGCGCGATGCCGAGGCCGAGCCCGAGGCCGTCCTTCTTGCTGGTCGCGAACGGGGTGAAGAGGTGGTCGGCGATCGCCGCGTCGATGCCGGGACCGTTGTCGGCGACGGTCAGCACGACGTCGCGGCCTTTCCTGCCGACGGTGACGCTCACGCGGGCGTCGCGGCGATCAGCGACGGCGTCGAGCGCGTTCTGGAGGAGGTTGACCAGGACCTGCTCCAAGCGGACGCGGCCGGCGATGACCGTCAGCCGCGCCTCGGGCCCGGTGGGGAGGTCGAGCGTCACGCCCTTCGCGCGGAAGCGGTCGCCGATCAGCAGGCGGACGCCGTCGATCGCCTCGTCGAGCGCCACGGGGCCGATCGAGCCTGCGCCCCGTCTCGCATAACGCCTGAGCCCAGCGGTGATCGTGCCGATCCGGCTGGTGAGATCGACGATCGACTGGAGGTTGGTTGCCGCGCGCGCTGGTTCGTTGCGGGCGAGGAACGCGGCGGCATTGTCGGCGAAGGTGCAGATCGCGGCGACCGGCTGATTGATCTCGTGCGCGACGCTGGCGGTGATCGTGCCGATCGAGCCGACCCGGTTGGCGTGCGCCAGTTCCTCGCGCGCCTGGCGGAAGCGCTGGTCGGACGCCTCGCGTTGCTCGACCTCGATCTGGAGGCGGTCGGCGGTGGCGCGGAGCTCGGCGGTGCGGCGCGCGACCTCCGCCTCGAGTTCGGCGCGCGCACCCGCATTGCGCTTGCGACGTTCGTAGAGCCACCACGCGGCCAGCATCGCCGCGACCGTCGCCAATGCCGCGATCGCGGTCGCCCAGCGCGTTCGGGCGGCGGCAGTGCGCAGCGCGGCGTCAAGCGGCTCCATGTGCACCAGTCGCCAGCCCGCGATCGGCACCGGCAGCGAAACCGTCACCGCCGGCGTCCCGTCCGCAAGACGCGCGCGATCATCGTCGAGCAGCAGCGGTGCGGGCGCGAGCGAGGAGTATCCAAACTGGCGGGTGGCGATCAGCGCGGCACGGCGCGCGGGCGCAAGCGGGCGCGTGGTGCGGAATTGCAGCGCCGGGTCGCTGGAGATCAGGATGATGCCGTCCGCATCGGTGACGAAGGTCGCCATGAGATCCTGAATCCACGCCCGCGCGATCTTGCCGAACTCGACCTTGACCACGACCACGCCGAGCGGCCGTCCGTCACGGTCGATGCGTCGCGAGAGATACAGGCCGGGGCGCCCGCTGACGCTGCCGAGCGCGAAGAACTCGGTCGCGCCCGATGCCATCGCCTTGGTGAAATACTCGCGGAACCGATAGTCGTGGCCGAGGAAGCTGTCGGGCCGCGCGGCGTTCGATGCGGCGATCGTCATGCCCTGCGTGTCGAGCGCGTAGATCACCGGCGCGCCGGTCCGCTCCGCCAGCATCGCCAGCTTTTCGTTGAGCGCCGGGTCGACTTGTCCCGATGCGAGCGCGGCGCGCACCGCGGGATATTCGCCGAGCATGACCGGCAGCAGGCGATAGGTCTGCAACTCGGCTTCGAGCAGGCGGAGGTTGCTTCGCGTCTGCTGCACCGCGCGCATCCGGACGCTGGCCGTGACGTCGGCGACGGCGCGCGCACCATAGATCGAGGCGACTCCGGCGACGATCACACCGAGCGCGGCGAACGCCAGCAATACCGTCAGTGCGGTGATGAACAGGGGGATCGGAGCCGCGCCATTTGTGCGGATTATCACACACAAACGGGGTTCGCCATCACCGAAACACGGCATTTTTCACACATCTGAAAAATCGGTATGCCGACAAAGCGCGCAAAACCAACGTTTTATGCCGAATGCTGCGCGGTCTTGTAGTCCTCGGTTCGGGCCGGCATTACCGTCGCCATAAACGTCCCGTGGCAGTGGACGAGGTTTTCAGGAGGCGATGTTGACCCTACCATCCCAGACATATGGCGTCGCGGAAACGCCCGCGCGCAAGCGCTGGAGCGGCCAGTTGTATATCCAGGTGCTGATCGCGATCGCGCTCGGCGCGGCGCTCGGGCATTTCTATCCGACCTATGGCGCAGCGCTGAAGCCGCTCGGCGATGCGTTCATCAAGCTGGTGAAGATGATCATCGCACCGGTGATCTTCCTGACGCTCGTCACCGGGATCGCCGGGATGAAGGAGCTCGGTTCGGTCGGGCGCGTCGCGGGAAAGCGTTCGCGTACTTCCTGTTCTTCTCGACGCTCGCGCTGATCGTCGGGCTCATCGTCGCCAACGTCGTCCAGCCGGGTGCGGGGATGAACATCGACGCCGCCACGCTCGATACCAAGGGCATCGCCGACTACACCGTGAAGGCGCACGAGACGACGATCACCGGGTTCCTGATGAGCATCATCCCGGACACGATGGTCAGCGCGTTCACCGAAGGCAACATCCTCCAGATCCTGCTCGTCGCGATCCTGTTCGGCATCTCGCTGAGCCTGGTCGGCGAGCCTGCCAAGCCGGTGCTGAACTTCCTCGAGCGCCTCAGCCTGATCGTCTTCAAGCTGGTCGGCATCCTGATGCGCGCGGCCCCGCTGGTGCGTTCGGTGCGATCGCGTTTACGATCGGCAAATACGGGATCGGCAGCCTCGCCAATCTTGGCGCGCTGGTCGCGACCTTTTACCTGACCGCGGCGCTGTTCGTGGTCGTCATCCTCGGCACCGTCGCGCGGCTTACCGGCTTCTCTATCTTCAAGCTGATCAAGTATTTGAAGGCCGAGCTGTTGCTGGTGCTCGGCACGTCGTCGTCGGAAGCGGCATTGCCGAACCTGATCCAGAAGATGGAGGCGGCAGGCTGCGAGAAGTCGGTCGTCGGGCTGGTCGTGCCGACGGGGTATTCGTTCAATCTGGACGGCACCAACATCTACATGACGCTGGCGGCGCTGTTCATCGCGCAGGCGACAAACACGCACCTGACGCTCGGCCAGGAACTGCTGTTGCTCGTCGTGGCGATGATCTCGTCGAAGGGCGCGGCTGGCGTTACCGGAGCGGGCTTCATCACGCTGGCGGCCACGCTGTCGATCGTGCCGACCGTGCCGATCGCCGGCATGGCGCTGATCCTCGGCGTCGATCGCTTCATGAGCGAGTGCCGCAGCCTGACCAACTTCATCGGCAACGCGGTCGCGACGATCGTCGTGGCGCGCTGGGAAGGTGCCCTCGACCGCGACAAGCTCGACGCCGCCTTGTCGGGCAAGCTGCCCGAGCTGGCGCCGGCGCAGACGTCCGCGCCTATGACGGCCCCCACAACGGCTGGGCCTGCAATCGTTTAAAATGAGGGTGGCGTTTGCCCGGCAGCGGGCAGCCACCCCAGCAGTTCGAGGTGCTTTTATGATCCGTCCGTCCATCGGTGGAGCGCTGTGCGCGCTCGCCTCCTCCTTGCTCGCGTCCACCGCTATCGCCCAGACGGCTGGAGTTCAGACCGCGCCGGCAACCGATCCCGTGGCGGCGGAGCCCGCGGCCGATCCCGTCCCTCTCTCCGATGGCGTCTCCGCAGGCGCGCCCGCAACGGCCCCGCGCCAGCTGCGGGCGCGGCGCAATCCTGTTTCGAAGGACCAGTCGGCCAGCGCTGCGTCGTCGCCGATCGCCGAGAGCTATCCCAACGCCGCGATCGGCGACGGGACGACCGCGAGGTGGCTACAACCAGTCGCGCTGGGCGGAGGATTGGTCGAAGCTGCGCGATCCGGCCAAGCGCAAGGACATCGTCGACCAGCTGAAGTTCATCCCGATCGCCGCGGACGGCGAGGTGTATCTGACGCTGTCGGGTGAGGCGCGGTTGCGCGTCAACCAGACCACCAACCCCAATCTGCGCGATGCCGAAGCGCAGCGGCAGGATATCCTCCGTCTGTTCGGCGGTGCCGATCTGCATGTCGGCGAGCATTTCCGGTTCTACGGGGAATTGGCGCACGGCACGCTGGAGGGGCAAGATCTCGGCACCGCATTGCCCAATCTGCGCAACAAGCTGGCGGTGCAGCAGGCGTTCGTCGACGTGACCGGGACGGTCGCCGATGTCGATCTGGGCGTGCGCTATGGTCGCCAGACGTTCGCCGACGGGCCGAACCTGCTGGTCGTGCCGCGCGATAACAACACGCTGTATTTCGGGTTCAACGGCTTCCGCGCCTGGGCGCGAACGGCCGGAGTCCGCGCCGACGTGTTCGATTTCAAGCCGACCGCGTATGGCAATGGCGGAACACAGGACGACAATGCCGAGAGCGATCGGCGGTTCACGGGCATCTCGACCGGCGTCGTCGTGCCCGAATCGCTGTTCGGCGGATCGAAGCTGTACGTCGATCCCTTCCTCTGGCGGCTGCGCGATCGCTCGGCGACGTGGGGCACCGGCACGGCGCGCGAGGTGCGCAACTTCTATGGCCTGCACATCTGGGGCGATGCGGGGCCGGTCAACCTCGACTGGACGATCAACTATCAGGGCGGCAGTTACGACAACCGCTCGATCAAGGCGTGGCTGTTGCTGGCGGGGCAGACCTATCGGCTCGGCAAGGGCAAGAATGCGCCGCGCGTCGGCTTCCATGCGGATTATGCGAGCGGCGGCGGTGCCTATGGCACCGGCACGCTGCGCAACTCGCTCGCGCCGTTCGGCAACAACATCTATTACAGCTATCAGCTGTTCGCGACGCCGACCAATCTGATCGCGGTCGCGCCGAACTTCAGCTTCACCACGCTCGGCAAGCTGCGGCTGACCGCAGAATACCAACTGTCGTGGCGCGATACGACGAGCGATGCTGTGTACCGGGCGAACGGGTCCGCGTTCGCCGGCACGCAGAATTTCGGGGGCAAGAAGATCGCCGATACGATCCGGTTCCAGGCGGTGTATCCGATCAGCTCGCGGCTGTCGTTCACCGGGCGCTACGAGCATCTGATCGCGGGGCCGGCGCTGACGAACGCGGGGTATAAGAACTCCGACTTCCTGGCCGGGTGGATCAGCTACCGGTTCTGATGCCCTATCGATCCTCCCCTTGAGGGGAGGTGGCGCCCGCAGGGCTGACGGAGGGGTAGCGCGCCATCGAGAGCGTGACACCCCTCCGTCTGGCAAGAGCCAGCCACCTCCCTGCCAGGGGAGGATCAAGGCGCGGCGATACCGCCTGAATTAACCTGCGTCGCTCGGCACAACAAATTCCGCCGTTCGGACCATACCGGTCCTTCAATTCCGTGATCGACTGTGGCACATGGACTCCAACATCAGGAGCACATGGCCATGGATCTCAGCTTCACGCCCGAGGAAGAATCGTTCCGCGACGAAGTCCGCGCGTTCTTCCGCGACAAACTCCCCGCGCGTCTCTCGAGGCTGGTCCGCGAAGGCAAGCGCCTCCGCAAATCGGATATGGAGGAATGGCACGCGATCCTGAACGAGCGCGGCTGGCTGGCGAACCACTGGCCCGAGGAATGGGGCGGCCCAGGCTGGAGCGTGATCCAGCGCTTCATCTTCGACAATGAGTCCGCGCTCGCGCACGCGCCTCGCGTCGTCCCGTTCGGGGTGAACATGCTCGGCCCGGTGCTGATCAAATACGGCTCCGAGGAGCAGAAGAAGCACTGGCTGCCGCGTATTCTCGATGGCTCCGACTGGTGGTGCCAGGGCTATTCCGAGCCGGGCGCGGGCTCCGATCTCGCGGGTCTGAAGACGACGGCCGTTCGCAAGGGCGACGTCTATGTCGTCAACGGCCAGAAGACCTGGACGACGCTCGGCCAGCATGCCGACATGATCTTCTGCCTCGTCCGCACCGATCCGGCGGCGAAGAAGCAGGAGGGCATCTCATTCCTGCTGATCGATATGAAGTCGCCCGGCATCGAAGTCCGCCCGATCACGCTGATCGACGGCGAGCAGGAGGTGAACGAGGTGTTCTTCACTGATGTCGAGGTGCCGGTCGCCAACCTCGTCGGCGAGGAAAACCAGGGCTGGACCTACGCCAAGTACCTGCTGACCTATGAGCGCACCAATATCGCCGGCGTCGGCTTCTCGATCGCGTCGTTCGAGCGGCTGAAGGAAGTCGCGCAGATGCAGAAGAAGGGCGGGCGTGCACTCGCTGACGATCCGTTGTTCGCGGCGCGGATGGCGCGGGTCGAGATCGATCTGGCCAACATGCAGACGACCAACCTTCGCGTACTGGCGGCGGTCGCGGGCGGCGGTGCGCCGGGCGCGGAGAGTTCGATGCTCAAGATCAAGGGCACCGAGATCCGCCAGGAGATCACCTCGCTGACCCGCCGCGCGTATGGATCGTACGCGGCGCCGTACATACCCGAGGCTCTGGAAGCCGGGTGGAATGGCGAGGATGTCGGCCCGGAGGACGCGGCGATGGCGGCGCCGAGCTATTTCAACAATCGGAAACTGTCGATCTTCGGCGGGTCGAACGAGATCCAGAAGAACATCATCTCCAAAGCCATCCTGGGTCTGTGATACCATGAACTTCGAACACACCGACGACCGCCGCATGCTCGCCGACACGCTCGTTCGGGCGCTGCGCGATGGCTATGCGATCGATACGCGCAATGCGGGGGCGTATGGCGAGGCAGGGTACGACCCGGCGGTCTGGACGCAGTTGAACGAGTTGGGGATCGTCTCGGCCTTGTTCGACGAGGCGGCGGGTGGTTTCGGCGGCAGCGGGTTCGACATCATGGTGGTGTTCGAGGCGCTCGGTCGTGCGCTGGTGGTCGAGCCGTTCCTCGGTGCGCTGATGGCCGGGCGGGCGTTGGCGAAGGCCGGCGGACAGGACGAAATGCTGTCCGGGATCGTGTCAGGCGAGACGATCGCCGCTTTCGCACTCGATGACGGCGCCACGCCGGTGACCGCGACGAAGAGCGGTGATGGCTGGACGCTCAGCGGGACGAAGGCGGTCGTGCCGCAGGCCGGTGCGGCGTCGGTGTTCGTCGTGGTGGTCGAGCAGGACGGCGATCCGCTGGTGCTGGTCGTGCCCGCGGACACGGCGGGCGTGTCGGTGCGAAGCTACAACACCGTCGAGGGCGGCGCGGCCGGCGATGTGACGTTCGATGGCGTGACGCTGGAGGCTGAGGCGCTGCTTGGCGGCGACGGGCAGGGGCAGGCGATCGTGGACGCGGCGGTAGGGGCGGGGCTGCTTGCGCTGTCGGCCGAAGCGGTGGGCGCGATGGAGTTCGTCAAGGAAGCCACGCTCGGCTATCTCCGCGACCGGAAGCAGTTCGGTGTGCCGATCGGCAAGTTCCAGGCGCTCCAGCACCGCATGGCGACCGTTCTGCTCGAGATCGAACAGGCGCAGTCGGCTGTGATCAATGCGGCGTCGGCGTTCGACGGCGACGACGCGAAGGCGCGCGAACGTGCTTTGTCGGCAGCGAAATACACGATCGGGCGGACCGGGGCGCTGGTCGCCGAAGAGTCGATCCAGCTGCACGGCGGGATCGGCATGACGTGGGAATACGCCGTGTCGCACTATGCCAAGCGGCTGGTGATGATCGACCACCAACTGGGCGACGAGGATTATCACCTCCAACGATACATCGCGCTGGGCTGACGAACCCTCGACCACAACGCGTTCCCTTCCCTGAAAGGGAGGGGCTAGGGGTGGGTCGGCCGCTTGGGATACCGAGCCGTTCGCCAACCGGCCTACCCACCCCCAACCCCTCCCTTTCAGGGAGGGAGCAGGTCAGCGATCCTCTCGACCGTTCCTCACTCGCTACCGCCGACGCTTGCCGATCATCGGCCGCAGTCGGACTCCGACGCAGATCACCGTCGGCCACAGCAGCGTGTTGACGATATCGAGCGAGGTATCCTCCCACCGCCACGACCCGAAGGTCATGCGGTCCATGATCTCGTTGAACGCCTCGCCCGCGACGACGACCCACCACGGGATGAACGTGCCGAACGAGCGGCGCGTGATCAGCCGCGCGATCATCAGCAGCAGCATCCCGGCATGGATGTGCAGGATCGTGTCGGGCAGCCCGGTGCCGTCGCCGATCCAGTCGATCATCTTGTGGTAGAGGGTCGGGATCACGCTGTTCCTCCGGACGAACAGGATGTCGCCGCGGCGCGCGCTATACGGGGCTCACTGCGGCGCGGCAATCGATGGGCCGGTCGGCTTGGGAGCGGTACCCAGCATCAGCGGCTTCAACTCGCCTATGGTCGCGTCCAGCCAGGCGATGAACCGGTCGATCCGCGCGATCCGGCGGACGTCGCGGTGGACGACGAGCCAGAACGAGCGCGCGATGTCCACCGCTTCGGGCAGCACCCGCACCAGTCCCGGCACCCGGTCGCCGATGAAGCACGGCAATATCCCGCACCCCGCCCCCGCTGCGATCAGTTCGGCCTGTGCGACGATGCTCGAACTGCGGATCGACGCGTCGAGGCGGCCGTCGATCTCCGCCAGATAGCGGAGTTCGGGCGCGTAGATCATGTCGGGGACATACCCGATCAATCGGTGCCGTATCAGGTCCGCGGTGGTCGCGATCGGCCCGGTCCGCGCGAGGTGATCCGGATGCGCGTAGAGGCCGAGATGATAGTCGGTGAGTTTCCGCGTCACCAGCGGCCCGCTTTTGGGTCGTGCGAGCATCACCGCAATATCCGCCTCGCGCCGCGACGGGTTGAGGAACCCGGTCGAGGCGATCAGGTCGATCGCGATCCGCGGATGCTGGTTGGTGAACGACGCGAGGCGGGGCGCGAGGATACGGCTGCCGAAGCCTTCCGAGACGCTCAACCGGATCGGTCCCGCGAGCACGCCGGCATCGTTGCCGACGACTTCCTGGATGCCGAGGGCGGACGCTTCCATCGTCTCGGCATGCTCGAGCAGCGCCGAGCCGCGTTCGGTCAGCGCGTAACCCGCGACGGTCTGTTCGAACAACGTCGTCTGGAGTCGCCGCTCTAGCCGTTGCAGCCGTCGCGAAACCGTCGTCGCGTCCTGCCCCAGCATTTTCGCCGCGGGTCCAAGTCGGTGCGTACGCGCCAAAGCGAGGAAATACCGAACGTCGTCCCAGTCCATGAACGCTTCGTCCCATGCTGCATATCTGCAGAGCGAATCTGCAAACAGCCCCACTTGGCTGCGAAACGCTTATGGCGGACGATGCGCGTGATTAGAAGAGGATGCCCATGCGGACGATCGAGAATTTCGTGAGCGGTGCGGCCAGCAAAGCCGAGCGCTTCGGGGACGTGTTCGACCCGAATTCGGGCGACGTACAGGCGCGGGTTCGCTTGTCGGGTGCGGTCGACCTCAATGCAGCGGTCGCGGCGGCGCAGAAGGCGCAGCCGGCCTGGGCGGCGACCAATCCGCAGCGTCGCGCTCGCGTGATGTTCGAGTTCAAGCGACTCGTCGAGGCGAACATGGACGAACTCGCGCGGCTGCTGTCCTCCGAACACGGCAAGGTGATCGCGGATTCGAAGGGCGATATCCAGCGCGGGCTCGAGGTGATCGAGTTCTGCTGCGGCATCCCACACATCCTCAAAGGCGAATACACGCAGGGCGCGGGCCCGGGGATCGACGTCTATTCGATGCGCCAGCCATTAGGCATCGGTGCGGGGATCACGCCGTTCAATTTCCCGGCGATGATCCCGCTGTGGATGTCGGGCGTCGCGATCGCCACGGGCAACGCGTTCATCCTCAAGCCGTCCGAACGTGATCCGTCGGTGCCGGTGCGGCTCGGCGAGTTGTTCGTCGAGGCGGGGCTGCCCGAGGGCATCTTCCAGGTCGTCCACGGCGACAAGGAGATGGTCGACGCGATCCTCGATCATCCGGCGATCTCGGCGGTGAGCTTCGTCGGGTCGTCCGACATCGCGCATTACGTGTACCGGCGCGGCGTCGAGGCGGGCAAGCGGGTGCAGGCGATGGGTGGCGCGAAGAACCACGGCATCGTCATGCCCGACGCCGACCTCGACCAGGTCGTTGCCGACCTGTCGGGCGCGGCGTTCGGATCGGCGGGCGAGCGCTGCATGGCGCTGCCGGTGGTGGTGCCGGTCGGCGAGAAGACCGCGATTGCGTTGCGCGAGAAACTGATTCCGGCGATCGCGGCTTTGCGCGTGGGCGTGTCGACCGACAATGACGCGCATTACGGGCCGGTGGTGAACGCGGCGCATCGCACGCGGATCGAGAACTGGATCCAGACCGGCGTCGACGAGGGCGCGGAACTGGTCGTCGATGGGCGCGGGTTTGCATTGCAGGGGCATGAGAAGGGCTTCTTCATCGGCCCGTCGCTGTTCGATCACGTCACCACGGAGATGTCGGCATACAAGGAGGAGATCTTCGGGCCGGTGCTCCAGATCGTCCGCGCCGCCGATTTCGAGGAGGCGGTGCGGCTGCCGAGCGAGCATCAATACGGCAACGGCGTCGCGATCTTCACGCGCAACAGGCACGCCGCGCGCGAATTCGCGGCGCGGGTCAATGTCGGCATGGTCGGCATCAACGTGCCGATTCCGGTGCCGGTGGCGTATCATACGTTCGGCGGGTGGAAGCGCTCGGCGTTCGGCGACACCAACCAGCACGGCATGGAGGGCGTGAAGTTCTGGACCAAGGTCAAGACGATCACGCAGCGGTGGCCGGATGGGTCCGCACTGCCGGCGATGGCCGAGGATGGCGGTCCGGCGCGGAACAACGACGCGTTCGTCATTCCGACGATGGGGTGAGTGGGGTGGGCGCTCCCAATCCCGTCATCCTGACGAAAGTCAGGATCCAGGGCCACGAGCGTAAGGGCTCGTGGCTCTGGGTCCCGGGTCAAGCCCGGATGACGGCTGGGGAGCGGATCGAAGCCCCAATCCTCTGCCAGATCGCGCCAAGCAGGGTTGCCGGCCTCGATCAATTCGATCTTGCACGGCGCCAGTTCTTCAATTGCTTCTCGCGTCCGATAGCGCCCTCCATCGTGTCGGCCATCTCGAACCAGACAAGCCGTTTGACGCCGTACATTCGGGTAAACCCGCCAAAGGATCCGGCACGATGCTGAACGATCCGCGCCATCAGATCGGACGTCACGCCGATATACAGCGTTCCGTTGCGCCAGCTTGCGAGGATGTAGACAGCCGGTTGCCGATCCACGTCATTTCCCCCAATCGTCATCTTGACACACGTCAGGACCCAGAGCCACGAACACCGGCGTCCGTGGCCCTGGGTGCCGGGTCAAGCCCGGCATGACGGAGATAGGACCACGATGAACCAGTTCACCTCCAACCAGTTCGACCTCACCGACGACCAGCGCGAGATCCAGGAGCTCGCTCGCCGCTTTACCGCCGACCGGATCACGCCGCATGCGGCCGAGTGGGACGAGAAGCACATCTTTCCGCGCGACACGATCAAGGCGGCGGCCGAACTCGGCTTCGCGGCGATCTATGTCAGCGAGGAGAGCGGCGGGATCGCGCTCGGGCGGCTCGAAGCAGCGCTGATCATGGAGGCGATGTCGTATGGATGCCCTTCGACGTCCGCGTTCATCAGCATCCATAATATGGCGGCGTGGATGATCGACCGGTTCGGGTCGGCGGCGGTGAAGGACAAGTATCTCCCCGATCTGGTGACGATGGACCGGCTGGCGAGCTATTGCCTGACCGAGCCGGGCTCGGGCTCCGACGCGGCTGCGCTCAAGACGCGCGCCGTGCGCGACGGCGACGACTGGATCGTGACGGGCTCGAAGCAGTTCATTTCGGGTGCCGGCGAGAACGAGGTGTACGTCACCATGGTCCGCACCGGTGAGGACGGGCCGAAGGGCATCTCGTGCCTGGTGATCGAGAAGGACATGCCGGGCGTGTCGTTCGGGGCGAACGAGAAGAAGCTCGGCTGGCATTCGCAGCCGACCCGGCAGGTGATCTTCGACGGCGTCCGCGTACCGGCGGCGAACATGGTCGGCGGGGAGGGCGAGGGCTTTCGGATCGCGATGATGGGGCTCGACGGCGGGCGGCTGAACATCGGCGCTTGCTCGCTCGGCGGCGCGCAGCGGTGTCTCGACGAGGCGATCGCGTATACGCGGGACCGCAAGCAGTTCGGCAAGCCAATCGCGGATTTCCAGAACACGCAGTTCATGTTGGCGGACATGGCGACCGAATTGGAGGCGGCGCGCGCGCTGCTGTACATGGCGGCGGCGAAGGTGACGGCGAACGCGCCCGACAAGACCAAGTTCGCGGCGATGGCGAAGCGGCTGGCGACGGATACGGGGTCTTCGGTGGTGGATCGCGCGTTGCAGCTGCACGGCGGGTACGGGTATCTGCAGGACTACCCGATCGAACGCTTCTGGCGCGACCTGCGCGTGCATTCGATCCTCGAGGGGACGAACCAGGTCATGCGTATGATCGTCGGCCGCGAACTGACGCGGCAATGAGTCCGCGCAGCACTTTCATCCCTCATCTCTGCGTCCTCTGCGCCTCTGCGCGCAAAAATTTTTCGCGCGGAGGCGCAGAGAGCGCAGAGATTTTGCCCGAAAGGCTTGTGTCGTGACCGACCTGATCGTTGAGCGTGAAGGGCCTGTCGGCCGTATTCGTTTGAACCGGCCCAAAGCGCTGCACGCGCTCAATCTCGGCATGTGCCAAGGCGTGCTCGAAGCGCTGGAAGCTTGGCGTGGCGATGCGGCGGTCGAGGCGATCGTGGTCGATCATGCCGAGGGGCGTGGGTTCTGTGCTGGCGGTGATATCCGGATGCTCGCCGCCTCGGGGGCGACCGACGGCGTTGAAGCGCGGGCGTTTTTCATGCCGAGTATCGGATGAACCATCGGCTGTTCACCTATGCCAAGCCGATCGTCGCGTTCATGGACGGGATCACGATGGGCGGCGGCGTCGGGCTTGCCTTACCGTGCCGGTTTCGCGTCGCCACGGAGAATACGAAATTCGCGATGCCGGAGACGGGGATCGGGTTGTTCCCGGATGTCGGCGGCGGCTGGTATCTGTCGCGGTTGCCGGGACGGATCGGGCAGTATCTCGCGCTGACCGGGCATCGGCTCGATGGCGCGGAGTGTCTCGCGCTGGGGCTGGCGACGCATTTCCTGACTAGCGATACGCTTGATACCGCCAAGGCGCGGATCGCCGCGACGCCGCAGGAGATTGCCGGCGTGCTGGACGCGTTGGCGACTGCGGCTCCCGAGGCGAAGATCCTCGCGCGCAAGGACGACATCGACCGGCTGTTCGCGTCGGACGTGCTGGAGGACATCTACGCCGCGCTCGACGCCGATGGTGGCGAGTGGGCGACGCAGACGCTCGAGACTCTCAAGACCAAGTCGCCGCAGACGATGAAGGTGTCGTTGCGGCTGCTCCACGAGGGTGTGGCGATGGCGAGTTTCGCGGACGAGATGAAGCAGGAATATGCGGTCGGCGCGCATGTCGTGCAGCGGCATGACTTCATCGAGGGCGTGCGCGCGGTGATCGTCGACAAGGACAACGCGCCGCGTTGGGATCCGGCGACGCCCGAGGATGTGACCGATCATGTGATCGACCAGATCTTCCGCGCCGTTGCCCGAGCATGAGGCATGGACGCCGGGCTGATACGCCTAAATGTTCTCCCGCGAAGGCGGGAGCCCGAACTGGGTCCCCGCCTTCGCGGGGATACAAGGAGTAAGTGAATGACCTACGAAACGATCCTCGTCGAGCAGCGCGACGGCGTCACGCTCGTGACGCTGAACCGGCCTCAGGCGCTGAATGCGCTAAACTCGCAGGTGCTGGCGGACCTGATCGCCGCGTTTGCCGCGTTCGATGCGGATGCATCGCAGGGCTGCGCGGTGCTGACCGGGTCGCCCAAGGCGTTCGCGGCGGGGGCGGACATCAAGGAGATGCAGTCGCAGGGGTTCGCGGACATGTATGCGAGCAACTTCTTCGCGGGCTGGGAGAATTTCACGCGGACGCGCAAACCGGTGATCGCGGCGGTGGCGGGCTATGCGCTCGGCGGCGGGTGCGAACTGGCGATGATGTGCGACTTCATCCTCGCCGCCGATACCGCGAAGTTCGGCCAGCCCGAGATCAAGCTCGCCGTATCGCCGGGCATGGGCGGATCGCAGCGCCTCACGCGCGCAGTCGGCAAAGCGAAGGCGATGGAGATGTGCCTGACCGGGCGGATGATGGACGCCGCCGAAGCCGAGCGCGCGGGGCTCGTGTCGCGGATCGTGGCCGCCGACGATCTGGTCGAGGAGGCGGTGAAGACCGCCGCGACGATCGCGGCGATGGCGCCGCTGGCGGCGCTGGCGAACAAGGAAATGGTCAACGCCGCGTTCGAGACGGGGCTCGCGATGGGCGTGCAGTTCGAGCGGCGGCTGTTCCACGGGCTGTTCGGGACCGCGGACCAGAGCGAGGGGATGGCGGCGTTTGTGGAGAAGCGTCCAGGAGCTGGACGGGGAAGTAGCTAATTTCCTCCCGCTTGCGGGAGGGGTCAGGGAGGGGCGTGCCCGGATTGCCGACGATGTGATTGCGGCACTGCCCTCCCCAACCCCTCCCGTGAACGGGAGGGAGCAGAAGTAGGAGAGAGCATGGCACGGATCGCATTTATCGGGCTCGGCAACATGGGCGGCGGGATGGCGGCGAACCTCGCCAAGAAGGGCCACGACGTTCGTGCGTTCGACTTGAGCGCGGACGCGCTGGACAAGGCGAAGACCGCTGGCTGCCTCCCCGTCGCATCCGCTGCCGAGGCTGCGGACGGCGCCGAGGCGATCGTGACGATGCTGCCGGCGGGCAAGCATGTCGCCGAGGTCTATGATGCGCTGTTCGGCGTCGGCCCGGCGTCCGCGATCCTGATCGACTGTTCGACGATCGACGTCGCCACCGCCAAGCAGGTCGCCGAAGCCGCGCAGGCCAAGGGACTTGTCGCGGTGGATGCGCCGGTGTCGGGTGGCATCGGCGCGGCCAATGCGGGCACGCTCACCTTCATGGTCGGTGGTTCGGCCGAGGCGTTCGACCGGGCACAGGCGATCCTCGCGGACATGGGCAAGGCCGTCATCCATGCAGGGGCGAACGGCGCAGGGCAGGCGGCGAAGATCTGCAACAACATGATCCTCGGCGCGACGATGATCGCGACCTGCGAGGCGTTCGTGCTGGCGGAGAAGCTGGGGCTCGATGCGCAGGCGTTCTACGACATCGCGAGCGTGTCGTCGGGCCAGAGCTGGTCGATGACCACCTATGCGCCGCTGCCGGGGATCGGTCCCGATACGCCTGCCGATCACGACTATCAGGGCGGCTTCGCGGCGGCGCTGATGTTGAAGGACCTGCGGCTCGCGATGGCGGCGGCGAAGGATGTCGGCGCGGATACGCCGATGGGCGCGAAGGCCGCCGAGCGCTACGAGGCGTTTGCCGGCGAAGGGCAGGGAAGCCTCGACTTCTCGGCGATCATCCGCACGCTTTGAGACAAGCCGGGGCGAGGCTGACCCTCAGAGGAAGCGGATCAGCATCAGCAGCAGGCCGAGGATCGACACCATCCAGCACAGGCTGCGAATATATTTGATTCCGAACAGGTACAGCGGGATGTAGGCGATCCGCGCGCCGAACCAGAGCCACGCACCGATCGCACCGATGCCGCCGGTGCGATCGGTGACGGCCAGCCCCAGCGCGAGCGCGACGAAGACCGGGTAGGTCTCCTGGAAATTCTTCAGCGCGCGCTCGGCGCGGCCTGCCATCTCGCCGAGCGGCTTCTGCTCGCCGTCGCGCGGCCCGGCATTCCAGTCTAGCCCGCGGTCGTGCGTCGCGGTCTGGCCCTGGATCATCACATAGGCGAATAGCAGGACCGTCGACCAGCCGAGCAGCAGCAATTCGGTAGGCAGCGTCATGATCGATCTCCGCAGGGGCCAGCGGATCTCGCCAGCGGATCTTGAACGCCGCTATGCCAGCGAGGTTGCGCTGGGTTGGACGGGATTGGCAAGCTGGCGTGCATCGCGGGCGCGGTGGAACGCGCGGTCGGCATCGTCGATCGCACAGAGCAGGCTGCCGAAGCACGGCACCTCGTCGATCGGATAGACCCGCGACAGGTCGTGGCCGAGCGCGAAAACGTCGCGCTGCGTGAGCAACCCGATCGCGACGATGCGGTCTTGATCAGGCATATGTCAGGCTCCAGTGGTGTAACACACGTTAACACGTCTGAGCTGCTATGTATCAGTAATATCGGATAAAGAGGCCAAGCGAGCCTTAGCCGAGGCCAAGTCGTTCGCGCGCCTGCCACCGGGCGATCATCAGCACCGAAACCACTGCCAGTCCGGCTGCCAGCCCTGTCCAGATGCCGACCCCGCCCCAGTCGCGCCCGAACGCGAGCCATGCGCCGACACCGATGCCGATCCCCCAATAGCCGATAGCGGCGAAGATCATCGGCACCTTGGTATCGCCCAGCCCGCGCAACATGCCCGCGCCGATCACCTGCGCGCCGTCGACCACCTGGAACACCGCGGCGACCGCGAGCAGCGAGATCGCCAGCGCGACGACCGGCGCATTGGCGGGTGCATCGACGTCGAGGATGATGCCGATCAGCAGTTGCGGGGCGAGCACGAGCAAAGCCGCCGTCAGCACCATCGAATCCTTCGCCGATCGCGAACGCGGCCCAGCCTGCGCGTCCTATGCCGGCACGGTCGCCGCGTCCGAGGCGAGCCCGACGCGGACGGTTGCGGCCTGGGCGATGCCGAGCGGGACCATGAAGGTGACGCTGGCGATCTGGATCGCGATCGCATGGGCTGCGAGTGGCACCGTGCCGAGCAATCCCATCAGGAAGACGGCGGCGATGAATACGGTGGATTCGAACCCGAGCGTGATCGCGATCGGCAGGCCGAGCGTCCAGACCGCGCGGTATCGCGGCCAGTCGGCGCGCCAGAACCGGCCGAGCAGGCGATAGCGGCGGAACGGCCTTGCGTAGACGACGACGGCGGCCATCGCGACGAAGCTGAGGCCGTTGGCGATGCTGCTCGCCATCCCCGAGCCGAGCAAGCCGAGCGCGGGGAGGCCCGCGTGGCCGAAGATGAGCAGCCAGTTGAGCGCGGCGTTGACCACCAGCAGCCCGACCATCACCACCAGCGACCAACCCGGCCGCTCGAGCGCGGCGACGAACGCGCGCAGGACGAGGAACGCGAGGCTCGGCAGCATCCCCCACATCACCGCGCGCACGAACCGCGCCGCGTCGTGCGCGAGCAGCGGATCCTGATCGAGCAGGTGCACGAGGATCGCCTCGGCATTCCAGAGAATGATCCAGGACGGGAGGCAGAGCGTGGCCGCGACCCAGATCGTCTGCCGCACGGTCCGCCGGATATCGCGCACCGCATGCGGCCGCGCACCCCGCTCGCGCGCGATCATCGGGACCGCGGCGGTGGTGAGGCCCATGCCGAAGACGAGGAACACGAGGTAGAGGTTCAGCCCCAGCGTCGCCGCCGCCAGCGTGTCGGGGCCGAGCCGCCCGAGCATCGCCACGTCGGTCGCGCCGACCAGCGCCTGCGCGAGATCTCGTCGCGACCAGCGGCCAGGCGAGTTTCAGCGTGGCCGCGAATTCGGTGCGCCAGGGGCGGGGCGGGGTGGACGTCATGCGCTGGCTTTAGCCGGGTTCACGAGCAAGTCGATTATTCCTGCTCACCCTCCCTGTCTGGGGAGGTGTCGCCGCAGGCGACGGAGGGGTGACCCGCTATCGAAAGGGGCGATACCCCTCCGTCTGGCAAGAGCCAGCCACCCCCTGCCAGGGAGGATTGATGTGGCGTGAGCCGCCGAGGCAACGCACCGGGACGTCGCGCGACGGTTTCGCAACCATCCCGTGATTCCGCAACCATCCCGTGTTTTTCCAGCCACTCCGTCATCCTGACGAAAGTCAGGACCCAGAGCCACACAAGACACCGCTGTTACTCTGGGTCCTGACTTTCGTCAGGATGACGATGGGGTGTTTGGCGCGCACTCAACTCCCCACCCTCCGGCATCCTACCGCATCAATCCGGCAGCGCGGAGGGCGTTTTCGATCGTCGCCTGGATCCCCGTAGGCGCCTCGGCGCGAGGCTTCGACGCAGGCTTCGACGAGACCGGGATCGCGATCTTCGCGACGCGTTCGACCGGCGCCGGCTTGGCCGCAGTCTCCGCCTTCGCCGCCGGAACCAGCCCCCAGGACTTGGCAATAACTGCCGTACTAGAAATCCCGACGTCCAGCATGAACGGCCCAGCGGCGCCCAGTCGCTCGCCTCGCAACGGGTCGATCGGCGTCCCATGGCCCATGCCCGGCACGGTCCAGTCCTCGACGACGTCACGTCCCTCGGCATCCGACCAGATTCGGTGGACCGCGGTGCCGACCCGCTCCGTGCGTACCGCGGTCGCGTCGACGCCGTGGATGCCGCGCCATTGCCGCGCGATCGTGTCCGCATTCGCCACGCTGACCGTCGCGTCGGCGCCGCCGTGCCAGATCGCCAGCGTCGGCCAGCGCCCGTCATGCCCGCGCGAGCCGCTGCGGACCGCGTCGGCCAGCGCGACGTCGCTGGTGTCGCCATGCCCGCGCATCCGATCGAGCGCCTGCGATACGCCAGTCGCGGTGCCGTAAGCCAGCCCGCCGATCACCGCGCCGCCCGCGAACAGGTCCGGCCGCGTGGCCAGCATCGCCACCGTCATCGCGCCGCCCGCCGACAAGCCGGTGACGTACACGCGGCTGCGGTCGAGGCCGTGGCGGGCGATCATCGTCTCGGTCATCTGCGCGATCGATTCCGCCTCGCCGCCAGCCTGCGCGGTGTCCTCCGACGCGAACCAGTTGAAGCAGAGGTTGGGATTGTTCGCGCGGGTCTGCTCGGAAACAGCAGCGCGAAGCCGGCACGGTCCGCGAGCTTCGACCAGCCCGACCCGTGGTCATAGCCTGCCGCGGTCTGCGTGCAGCCGTGCAGGACGACGACCAAAGCCGCGCCCGCTGGCAGGTTCTTGGGCACGTAGCTGTGCCCAAGCAGCGCGCCGGGGTTAGTCCCGAACTCGATCAGCGGCGTCAGGCGGCTCGGCGCGATGTCGCGCGGCGTCGGTGCCCCGGCACGCGCCATGCGGGCGATGGTATCGGCGATGTTTCTCACGTGAATCGAGCCTTTCGTCGCAAGCGTACTCAGCCGCGATCCTATCTCAACGTCGCACCTACATCATTTGTTGCTGCAGTGCAGCAAGAACGTCAGCCTCAGTGTCGGATCTCATCGCACGCTTCGCCGATCGCAGCGTAGATCCGATCGAGATCGGCGTCGTCGATGCAGTAGGGCGGCATGATGTAGACGGTGTTGCCCAGCGGGCGGAGCAGCAGGTCGCGGTCGCGGAAGAAGGCGAGCAGGCGCGGCCCGATCTGCGAGAGATAGCCGTCCTCGCCGCGGAGCTCGACCGCGGTGATGGTGCCGATCTGGCGCGCATTGGCGATGCGGGGATGCCGGGCAAGCGCCTCCAGCCTTGATGCCTGGCGTGCGGCGAGATCGGCGATCCGATCGCGCACCGGTTCGTCGCGCCAGATCGCGAGGTTCGCATTGGCGGCGGCGCAGGCGATCGGGTTGGCGGTGTAGCTCGACGAGTGGAAGAACATCCGCGCGCGGTCGGTGCCGTAATGCGCCTGGTAGATCGCCTCGGTCGCCATCGTCGCTGCGAGCGGGACCGCGCCGCCGGTGAGCCCCTTCGACAGGCACAGGATGTCGGGCACCACGCCCGCCTGTTCGCAGGCGAGCAGGTGCCGGTGCGGCCCCAGCCGGTCATCACCTCGTCGGCGATGAACAGGACGTCGTAGCGGGCGCAAATGCGGCGCATCTCGGCGAGGATGTGCGCGGGATAGATGTGCATCCCGCCCGCGCCGAGCAGCAGCGGCTCGACGATGAACGCGGCGGGGTGTGCGGCGCAGGCCCTCTCCAGCGCGTCGAGTGTAACCTGTTCTTGGCCGGCGACGGGGAAGGAATCGTGCCGACGTCGAACAGCAGCGGTGAATAGGCGCGGTTGTAGACGCCGCGCGCACCGACCGACATCGCGCCGATCGTATCGCCGTGATAGCCGTGCTCCATCACCAGGATGCGATGGCGGTCCTCACCGCGATCGAGCCAATAGCCGAGCGCCATCTTCACGCGCACTCGACGCTGGTAGAGCCTGAGTCCGAGAAGAAGACTCGCGTAAGGTCCGGCGGCATGATCGCGATCAGGCCGCGCGCAAGGTCTTCGGCGGGTTGGTGCGTCCAGCCGGCGAAGATGATCTGGTCGAGCTTGCCAGCCTGTTCTGCGATCGCCGCCATGATCCTGGGGTTGGCGTGGCCATGCGTGGTGACCCACCAGGACGAGATCGCATCGACGATCCGCCGGCCGTCCGAGGTGTACAGTGCCGCGCCGTCGGCATGCGTGACGAGGGAATTGGCTCGCGCAGGCCGTGCTGCGTGAAGGGATGCCAGACGGGCGAGTCGGTCACCGGAACGGCTCCAGGTCGAAGTTCGCGGCGAACGCCTCGGCCAGCGTGGCGGCGTTGAGCAGATCGAGGCGAGGCAGGCGACCGAGCCTTCGGACCTTGCCGAGTGCGGTGATGGTCGCCTCGCTATCCTCGACCGCGTCGCCGACGAAGGCGATGCCGAGGATCGGTACGCCGCGGCTGCGCAACGCCTCGATCGACAACAGGCTGTGGTTGATCGTGCCGAGCCCGGTGCGCGCGACGAGCACGACCGGCTTGCCCCACCGTGCGAACAGGTTGGCGAAGATCAGGTCGCGCGTGACCGGCACCATCACGCCGCCCGCGCCTTCGACCACCAATGGGCCCTCGACTTGGGGCAGCGCGAGCCGGTCGGGATCGATCGTCACCCCATCAATTTCGGCGGCGAGATGCGGCGAGCACGGCGTGGTCAGCCGATACGCTTCGGGCAGGACGTGGTCTGCAGGAACACCCAGGGTCACGACCGAAGCCGCATCGCTGCCGTCCGCGAGTCCGGCCTGCACCGGCTTCCAGTAGCGCGCGCCGAGCGCCGCGGTCAGGCCCGCGGCGAACACGGTCTTGCCGATATCGGTGTCCGTTCCGGTGACCACGATCGTCATTGCAGCGCCTCTCCCAATACCGTTCCCAAAGCCTCGATATCCGCCGCAGTGGCGTTCAGCGTCAACGATATCCGCAACCGCGACGTACCGTCGGGCACGGTCGGCGGACGAATGCCACGCACGTCGAACCCGGCCCCCTGAATAGCGGCGGCGACGTGCATCGTCCGCGCGGCATCGCCGAGTATCAGCGGCAGGATCTGCGACCCGGTCGCTGCGACGCCGTACGGCGCCAGCACCCGCTCCGCCGTTGCGACGAGATCCCAGAGCCGCTCCCGCCGCCCCGGTTCGTCCGCCACGATCCGCAACGCCTCGCCAACCGCCAGCGCCATTAGTGGCGACGGCGCGGTCGAGAAGATGAACCCGCGCCCGCGATTGACGATGAATTTGCGCATGACCGCCGGCCCGCAGAGCAATGCGCCCTCGCAACCGAGCGCCTTGCCGCACGTCCGCAAGGTGATGACGTTGTCGCGTCCGTCGAGCCCTTCGGCGAGGCCACGGCCGTCGGTGCCGAACACCCCGGTCGCGTGCGCCTCGTCGATCAGCAGGATGGCGTCATGGCGGTCCGCTACCCGCGCGAGATCGGCGAGCGGCGCGCGGTCGCCATCCATGCTGTAGAGGCTCTCGACCGCGATCCACACGCGGCCCTTGCCGCCAGCCTTGCGCCAGGTGGCGATCACGTCCTCGAACGCACCGGCGTCGTTATGTGCCGCGCTCACACAGGTCGCACGTGTCAGCCGCATGCCTTCGTGCGCGCTCGCATGGATCAGCGCGTCATGCACGATCAGGTCATCGCGCTGCGGCAGCGTCGCGAACAGGATCGTGTTGGCGATGTAACCGCTGGCGAAGAACAGCGCCGCCTCGGTGCCGAAAAACCGCGCGGCATCCGCCTCCAGCGCCTCATGCTCGGGCGCATTTCCGCGCAACAACCGCGAGCCGCCCGAGCCGACTGGCACGCCGCGCGCCAAGGCCTCGATCATCGCAGCCCGCAGACGATCCGATCCGGCGAGCCCGAGATAGTCGTTCGAGGCGAAGTCGACGCCGGTACGCGGTCGGAGCGATCGGTACCGGTCGGCGGCGGCCAGCGTGGCGAGGTCTCGTTCCTGGTCGGCGAACATCATCGCGCCGCCCTAACCTCAACGCGGCACGATGACGATGGCGGGTCGATCACGAGCCCCAATCGGTCACCCGGATCGGTCACACCAATCCCTCACGCCCCAATCCGTCACCCCAGCGAAAGCTGAGGTATCCCAGTTAGCGGGCGGGCGACCCGCACCAGGAGACCCCAGCTTTCGCTGGGGTGACGAGGCGGGGTTCGTGGGATATCTGGTTGCGGTTGTGGTTGCGGTTGCGGTCCTGGCGGAGTCCCGGAAGCCCGAGAGCTTAAGAACAGCAGAGTCTCAGAGCCAGCGGCGCCCCCGACGGCCGGGGCCAGCTCTGGTAACCCTTTGATTACGCCTGCAACGCGTCGATAAATCCGCGAGCCCGTGCGCCGACGTCCGCCGCGGTCATCCCCGGCGCATACAACGCCGAGCCCAGACCGAACCCCGCCGCACCTGCCTTGCGCCACTCGGCCATGATCTCCGGCACGACGCCACCGACGGGTAGCACGCGCGTATCCTTGGGAAGGACGGCGCGCATCGCCTTCAGTACCGCTGGGCTCGCCGCCTCGGCGGGGAACAGCTTCAGCGCCGCCGCGCCCGCCTCCAGCGCCGCGAACGCCTCGGTCGGGGTCGCGATGCCGGGGAGGGCGACATAACCGCGCTCGGCCGCAGCCGCGATCACCCGTACGTTCGCGTTGGGGGCGATGATCAGCGTCCCACCCGCCGCGCCGACCGCCGCCACGTCCTCGACGCGCAGCACCGTACCCGCACCGACGACCGCGCGGCCCTTCAGTGCGCGAGCCAGCCGGGCGATGCTGTCGAGTGGGTCGGGCGAGTTCATCGGCACTTCGAGGATCGTGAAGCCCACCTCGACCAGCGCCTCGCCGATCGCCTCGACCTCATCGGGCTTCACGCCGCGCAGGATCGCGATCAGCGGACACTTTGCGAAGGCGTCGTCGAAGGCTTGGCGGTGGGTTGTGGGGGAAGTCATGCTGCAAGATCCTGGATGCGGGTGATGCCAGCCACGAATCCGGCCTGGCTGTCGATATGGTGCGAGGTGCCGCCCAGCGCATCGATCGCGCCGGCATAGAGCGCACCCAGCGCGGGATCGGCGAGGATGTGCACCGCGGCACCCGGCTCGATCCGCGCGACCGTATCCGCACCGATCAGCAGCCCGCTCGCGAACGACGCTGCGTGCGCGTCGTCGGCAATCCCGAGCACGCCGCGCGCGCGGATCGCGAACAGGCTGGCGGCGAGATCGCGCCGCGCGCCCTCGGCGACGCCTTTGAGAAACGCGGAGCCCAGTTCGACCGGGTGGCCAAGCTGTCGCGACAGCACGCCGTGCGCGCGGAGCAGCGCGAAGAGTTCGCCCGTCATCGCAGTCGTGAAGCGGGTGATCGCGCCGCCCTCGACGGTCGCCCATTTGCAATGCGTACCGGGCTGGCAGAGCATCGCGTCGGCGGGCACCAGCCCGGCAGCGACCGCGCCGAGCAACTGCACCTCCTCGCCGCGCATCACGTCGGCGTGCAGCCCGTCGCGGTACGACAGCCCCGGCACGATCGCGGTGCGGTCGTCGATCCGCTCGAGCCCCGCGGCGATCTCGGCAAGACCCGCGGGCGCCGCGACATAGGGCACGCTGCGCCAGCCGATGTTCGATCCGACCATCCCGGCGAGCAGCATCGGCAGGTCGCCGAGCCGCGCGCGGATGCCGGCGACCTCCGCCTCATAGTCTTCCGCAGCGACATTGGCCGCGCCGCGATCGTCCCGCTCGGACGCGACGACGCTGCCGTCCTCGATCCGGAACGCGCGCCTGTTGGTCGTGCCCCAATCGACTGCAATAAAATCGCTCATCTCATCACCCTCGGGCTCGTCGCCTGTGCCGCAATAGGATCGCTCGCGCGCGGTGGCGACGATCGAACTGCCCGGTTTATATGACAATTACGGAATGTTTGTCATGCACGATCGCGCAACACGTATTTTAGACCTTTTGACGGGTGACAGTATCGCACGCTTGCGTCAGAACCTTGCCGATGGCGATCGATATGACAGAAGGCGAGAGTGGTCCGACGGTAACCGCGTTGGGGCGTAACCTTACGCATGGGATGCTCGATACGCTCGGCCGTGCGATCGTCACGGGGCGGTACGAACATCGTCCGTTCCCGACCGAGGCGGAGATCGCCAAGACGCACGGGGTGAGCCGGTCGGTGACGCGCGAAGCGGTCAAGATGCTGACGGCAAAGGGCTTGGTCAGCGCGCGCCCGCGACAGGGCACCATCGTGCAGCCGGCAAGTGCGTGGAACCTGTTCGATACCGACGTCTTGCGCTGGACGCTGGAGCGGAAATTCTCGGTCGATCTGCTTCGGCATTTCAACCAGTTGCGGGTCGCGATCGAACCGGAGGCGGCGGCGTTGGCGGCACGGTTCGGCGACGCCGCCGATTTCCTGACGATCCGTGCCGGGCTGGAGCAGATGGAGGCGGGCGAGGCGGGGCTGACCGATCCGCTCGAGGCGGATATCGCGTTCCACATGGCGATCCTGCGGGCGTCGAAGAATCCCTTCTACGCGCAATTCCAGTCGGTGGTATCGACCGCGCTACGCACGTCGATCCGGTTCACCAACCGGATCAAGGGACGGTCTGCCAACATCGCCGATCATGCGGCGGTGGCCGATGCGATCATCGCGCGCGATCCGGGCGCCGCGCGGGTCGCGATGAGGCGGATCATCGGCGATGTGCTGACGCTGATCGGCGAAGAGTAGCGCCCGGCGGCGTAGCCTTTTCGGACTGTGCCGTTCATCCCCGCAATCGAACGAACATCCTGATCCAGGATAGGATCACCGGAACGTGCATCTCGGGGCTCACGTTGAGCGCCTAAAGAAGGATGCGTATCGGTGCTTCAGGTCAGTCAGCAGGTCGTCAACGAGCGTGTCATCCCTCTTGCCGCGGGACCGATAGCGGTCGCGGTCGTCGAAGGGCTGGAAAAGGGCGACGTGATCTGCGTTGCCGCCGACGATCAGCGCGCGACGGAGATTGCCGGAATCGCGGCGGCGTTCGCGCCGGACGCGCTGGTGGTGCACCTGCCGTCGAGCGACGCGTTGCCGGGGACGACGCGCCTGCATCGCCCGCCAATGTCGGCCGTCGGGTTGCAGCCCTGCGCCAGTTGCGTGCGGCGACGGAAGCCAAGGCGCATCCTATCCTGCTCGTAACGACGGCGGAGGCGACTGCGGTTCGGTATCCGGCGCCGGCAATGTTCGATGCGGCGCCGCCTCGGCTTGCGGTCGGCGACGGGATCGACGTCGATGCCTTTGCCGAAATCGCGGCGGAGATCGGGTATATCGTCGACGACCGGGTTGACGAGCCGGGCGAGATCGCGTTGCGCGGCGGTGTGATCGACGTCTTTCCGGCGGACCGCGAGCATCCCGTGCGGATCGAGTTCGCCGACGGCGTCATCACCGGGCTTCGCAACTACGACCCGGTGTCGCAGCTGGCGAGGGCGATATCGATCGCGTCGAGATCGGTAGGGCGACCGAGCCGTCGGTCGAGGATGGCGTCTCCGTTCTCGCGCATCTGCCGGATTCCGCGATCGCGTTCGACCAAGGCGCCGAGCGCCGCCGGACTCGCTTTCTGGCGATCGCCGCAGATGGCCTGCCGCGCCGCAAGGCTGCCGCCGATCTGGTCGACGACAAGACGTGGCAGGCTGCGGCGGCCGAGCGCGATGTGCTGGCGATCGAAGGCAGCGATGCGCAACCGCCGCGTTTCGTCGAGCGGCGCGATCCGGCGCGCGCATTCGCCCGGTTCGCAAAGGATAGTCTGGCCGATGGGCGGCTGTTGATCGTCGGCTCGCCGCGCGATCTCCGGTTCCTGCAACCCAGGCTCGAACGCGCGGCGAAGATCGCCTTCGTGCAGGTCGAGCGCTGGTCCGACGCGCATGCGGCAAAGCCCGGCAGCGCGATGATGCTAGCCGCCCCGATCGACCGGGGGTTCGTCGTCGGCGGCATGACCGTGGTCGCGGGCGCGGACCTGCTCGGTGGGCGTGCGCGCGCAGACGAGATCGCGGGCAGCGGCGCGGGAGCGATCGCTGCGCTGGCGAGTGAACTGCGGTGCGGCGACGTGATCGTCCATGAGGAGTTCGGCATCGGTGTCGTTCGTGGGCTGGAAATGCTGCCGGGAACGGACGGCGATGCGATTGTCCTGGAATATGCCAAGGGCGGGCGTCGTCTGGTGCCGGTCGCCGAGGCCGACCGGATCTGGCGTTACGGGGCCGAGGTGGACGCCGTGACGCTCGACGCGCTGGACGGATCGTCGTGGCAGAAGCGGCGCGGCGCGATCGATTCGGCGATAGCCGAGAGCGCGCGCGATCTCGCCGCGATCGCTGCCGAGCGCGGGGCGCTGACGACCGATCCGATCGTACCGGACCGGGCGGCGTATGAGCGTTTCGCTGCCGGGTTCGCCTTCACCGAGACGCCCGATCAGGCCCGCGCGATCACTACCACGCTTGCCGATCTGGCGAGCGGCAAGCCGATGGATCGGCTGGTGATCGGCGATGTCGGCTATGGCAAGACCGAGGTTGCGCTGCGTGCCGCCGCCGCAGCGGCGCTGGCGGGACGCCAGGTCGCGATCGCTGCGCCGACGACGGTCCTCGTCCGCCAGCATATCGAGACTTTCACGCGCCGGTTCGAGGGCAGCGGTATCGTCGTTGCCGGGCTGTCGCGTCTGTCGAGCACGGCCGAGAAGGCGCGGGTCAAGGCCGGGCTTGCCGACGGATCGATCCAGGTCGTGATCGGCACCGGGGCGATCGCCGGCAAGGGCGTCGCCTACAAGGATTTGGCGCTGGTGGTGATCGACGAGGAGCAGCGCTTCGGTGCGGCCGACAAGACGAAGCTGCATGCGCTTGGCGTGGGCCACGTCCTTACACTCAGCGCGACACCAATCCCGCGAACGTTGCAATCGGCGATGATCGGTTTGCAGGGACTGTCGGTGATCGCGACTCCGCCTGCGCGCCGCCAGCCGATCCGGACCGCGGTGGCGCATTTCGATGACGCCGCCGTCCGTGCCGCGCTGCGCCGCGAACGTGCCCGTGGCGGCCAGAGCTTCGTGGTCGTGCCGCGAATCGACGACCTAGCGCCACTCTGCGCTCGGCTTGCCAAGCTCGTTCCGGAACTCGGCCTCGTCCAGGCGCATGGCAAGATGCCCGCAGCGGAGATCGACGAGGCGATGGTCTCGTTCGCGGCGGGCGACGGCGACATCCTGCTCGCGACCAACATCATCGAGGCGGGGCTCGACGTGCCGCGCGCCAACACGATGATCGTCCACCATGCCGACCGTTTCGGCCTGTCGCAGCTTCACCAGTTGCGCGGACGGGTGGGGCGCAGCGGGCGGCGCGGGCAGGTGATGCTGCTGACCGATGGCGATGCGACGATCGGCGAGGCTACGTTGAAGCGCCTGCGGACCTTGCAGGCGTTCGATCGGCTCGGCGCGGGCTTTGCGATCAGTGCGCGCGACCTCGATCTGCGCGGTGCGGGCGATCTGGTCGGCGAGGCGCAGGCCGGCCACATGAAGCTGATCGGCATCGATCTGTACCAGCATCTGTTTGGCCGGGCATTGCGCAAGGCACGGCTCGAACGGGAGGGGATACGCTGGTCGACGACTGGATCCCGGAACTGCATCTGGAACTCGGCGGATGCCTGCCCGAGGAGTGGATCCCAGAGACCGAGGTACGACTGGCTTTGTACGCCCGGCTTGCGCGACTTGACGGTGTCGCCGCGCTCGATCAGTTCGAGGCTGAACTCGACGATCGTTTCGGCGCAATGCCCGATCAGGCGCGGCGTCTTCTCCAGGTCGCGCGGATTCGAACCTTGGCAAGGGCTGCGGATATTCGGCGGATCGATGCCGGGCCTGCCGCGATTGCGCTCACGCCCTATGACCGGCGGACTGCAAAACCCGTGGGCGACTTGGTCGAGAAGAACGGTCGCTGGATCGCCGGTGAAAGCATCGCGGATCCGATCGAACGGGCCAACCGGATCGAGGAACTGCTCGACGCGCTCGTCGCGTAGCGCCTATTCCGCGGCCTGTGCTAGCGGGGGCGACAGCGCCTCGTCGGTGAGCGCGACCAGGATGGCGCGTACCAGATCGACGACGCGGGCAAAGCCGGCGCCCGGTGCGTGGAGTTTGCGATCGAGATAGAGTGTGCGGTCGAGTTCGAGCTGGACCGCATGGATGTTCGCACCCGGACGGGCGTGCCGTTCGAGGATGTGCCCGCCGGCATAGGGGTGTTGATCGCGGTCGAGAAGCCCCGCGCGGTGCATTCGGTCTCGACCCGCGTCACGAACCGCGCCGCCGCAGCGTGACCGAATCGATCGCCCAGCACGATCCGCGTGCCGCCGGGGCCTAGTGGCGGCATCGAGTGCAGGTCGAGCAGCACCGCCACGCCGAACTGCGTCTTTGCCGCCTGAAGCGCACTGGAGATCGCCGCATGATAGGGACGATGATCCTGCGCAATGCGGGCGGTGACGTCGGCATCGGTGAACCGCCGCGCCCAGAGATCGCCCGCGCCCGACACGCGCCGTGGCACCAGCCCCAGCCCGCTGCGCAGCTTGGCGGACTGCTGTGCCGGTGCCACCGATGCGGCGCCCTCGTCGAGCAGCGGATCGCGTTCGTCCTCGCTACGGTTGAGGTCGATCCACGCGCGCGCCCGCGTCTGGACGATCGTCGTCTGGTTCGTCCGTGCGGCGCGCGCGACCGCATCGACCAGGCGGTCTTCGAGCGGCAGCAACGCTGCGAGCGGTACGCGGAGCGCGGTCTTCAGCGCCAGCGGATATTCCCGACCGGCATGCGGCACCGACAGCACCACCGGGCTGATCGGCGGCATCGCGCCGAGGCGTTCGAAGGGGAGGGGGCATCGCCCTACGCTAGGGCCGTGAGGCCATCGGGGCAATCGACCTCCCGCGCAACCCGGTCTCCCGTCGCGCTTCATGGTCAATGAACTGGAAATATTAACCGCTTTGCGCGTAGGGCGAGGGCTTAAATGTATGAGTGAAAACGGGGCGTTAGATCGATGTTGCGAATTCTGCTGGCCGAAGACGATCAGGTGATGCGCGAATATCTGACGCGTGCGCTCGAGCGCTCCGGCTACGACGTGACGGCGGTCGATCGCGGTACGGCGGCGATTCCGTTGCTCGAAACCGAAAAATTCGACCTGCTGCTGACCGATATCGTGATGCCCGAGATGGACGGGATCGAGCTGGCGCAGAAGGCTGGCGAGATGTGCGCGGACCTGCGCGTGATGTTCATCACGGGCTTTGCTGCAGTGACGCTGAAGGCGGGCCGGGCGATGCCGCACGCCCGCGTCTTGTCCAAGCCGTTCCATCTGCGCGACCTCGTCGCGGAGGTCGATCGCCTGTTCGAGATGGATAATATGACCGGCGTGCATTGAGCGCTTGCACGCCGCGATAACCGCGGCTAGTGGAGCCCTCCGGCGGGCGTGTAGCTCAGTGGTAGAGCACTGTGTTGACATCGCAGGGGTCGCAAGTTCAATCCTTGCCACGCCCACCATTGAATTGGCTCTATCCGGTCATTTTCACCTCCCGAGGGAAAATGCCGGATAGAGACAGTTCGGCGCAGTTTCGGCGCAGAGCGCCTGGCGAGCGCATCTCAATCTCCCCCAAAATGTCTTCGAGAGCCCGGAAAACGGTGTCGAATCGGCCGATCGCGTACGTCTCGGTCGAGCCGCTGACGTCGTGACCCATGAAGCCCTCGAGATCCCACTTCGCTACGCCACGGTTGCGCACGATCGTCGCAAGACTGTGGCGGAGCAGGTACGGCTTCCATTCGCGGCCCTCGGGCAGCTTCAGGTTGCGCAGCATCGTCTTCCACGCCGTGTCGACGTCGAGGACGGAGCGCCCGTAATAGTTGACCAGGTAGCCGGCACCCTTGCGGGCGGACTTGTCGAGCTTCTGGTAGTCGACCAGCTCGGCGCGAAGCCACTGCTCGAGCACAGGCAGGACCGGGATCGCCGGCCTGTATTTATTCGTCTGCGCGCGGCCGAACGGATTGAGGTCCAGCGTAGGCGAACCAGGAAACCACTGCTCGCGATCGGGGCGACGCAGATATCGACAACCGAGATCGGGGCGCGCGATCGTGCAGAGCGATGCGACGATGAAGGCGTGAAGCGACGCCCGCTTCTCATTCTGCTCTGCCGCGTAGGCGAGCATGTCCGCCAAGACCGGGACGTCGACGCGATGCCGACGCGGCCGCGAAACCTGTTTGCGCGGACGCGGCTTGTAGACCGGCCGCTTTTCCGACCGCGGAGGATCCGCGTTCACGGCGTGATTCAGCGCCGCTGCCACCTGCAGAACAGACTCTTCGGTCGTCGCGGCCGCGCGCGGCTTCGAGACCGTGATCGCGCCAGCCTTGTTCCGCCACACGACGGGTTGCTCGGCCGACCAGGCGCGAAAGGCAGCGATGAACACGTTGCCCGCCGCGGCCGCGCAGCTGGTCTCAACTCCGAACACGCCGCCCGTCCGCGAGATCCTCAGCGTCGAGGAAGTCGAGCACGTGCTTCAACCGCGCCTGGATGCTGTCGGCCGACGAGGCGAGGTCGCCCTTCTCCAGCCGGTAGTCCGCGATCGCGTCGACGAGCAGATACGCCTCGGCCGACGCGGTCGGCTGGCCGCATGCGTGACAGAATGCCGGCGCTTCGCCGCGATCGGCTAGATAGCGGCGGTCGAGGGCGACGATGGCTTCGTCGTCGACTTCCGTGCCCGTAGAGACGCTTGCTTCGCG
The DNA here is from genome assembly GCF_979253035.1 of Sphingomonas sp. AC411. Classification (NCBI taxonomy): domain Bacteria; kingdom Pseudomonadati; phylum Pseudomonadota; class Alphaproteobacteria; order Sphingomonadales; family Sphingomonadaceae; genus Sphingomonas; species Sphingomonas sp. AC411. Next base: position 3,531,814 of record NZ_CEEDAQ010000001.1, read on the forward strand.
TCGCGCGGTGGGATCGTACCAGAAGATGTACCAACGAGGCGAACGCTCGGTCCCGTCTTCCCTCCGGAGTTTGTCGAGCCAGTATTTCCCCCGGCGATAGAGTGGCGTTTCGCGACCCGGCATCTTGTCTGTTCCTCGAGAAATTCTGTTTTGGCCTGGTGCAGCAAGTCGATCAGCCCGAGGCTGACAAGAAGATCGAGGTCGGCGGCGGTCAGATCGATGCCGCGGCCGACCTCGGAGGCTCGGCTGATCTTGCGATCGATCCGAACGATGGAGGGAGGTTCGGCGGCGCGCGCACGGCCGTTCATGGCGATGCTCATGCGATCATCTCCTCTGCAGTTGAAAGGCATTCGGGCGGGAGGCCAGCGCACTCGCATCGCGTTGCGAGAAGGCAAATGCCCGCGTCGTTATGGTAGCCCTCGTGATGACCGCAGGGGCAGGCCTTCGGTCCGCGGGGGTAGCACCACGACGGCACATACGGACTATCATCCGGCGGGCCGCGGTAACTTTCGCTGATAGGACCCGGCATCACTCGACGCCCTCGAGCTGGCGCACGGCGATCGCGTACAAGTTGCCCGCTTGATGACGAACTACCTGCCAGCCTCCTGACGCGTGGACGTCCTCGACGGCGTAAGCGCCGTCGCGAGACACTGCGCGAGCTATGTAGCCTAGCAACAGGATGGCGTTGCCAGTGACGCCCATATCCTCATCGACGGATGGAGGGGCAGGCATAGCGCGGAAGTGCGTCACCTTGCCGTGCTGCATCTCCTCGATGGGGCTGTCGTGGTATTCCCCCGCTGGTTTGAGCCCACCACCACGCGCCACCGTAGTGCTCGGGGTCGTAGTAAGCTTCGCCAACAACCGGTTCGCGATCCCCGCCCGTGACCGCGACAATGACGGGATTGCTCTTGCCGGTAGGTTGCCCGTCGAATTTCGCGATAACTTGCCAGCGATCAGATGTAGATGCTTCAATCGCCAGCCGGCGCCGCGCAAAGTGCATCTGGATGCCCGTTCGCATGTATTCGGGGATCGACTGCCAATAGTCTTCCGGCAGCCAGTCCACGTCTGCAGCGGTTAACACGATATCGCGGATCATACGTTCCCCCGAGTCGTAATCATCTGGTCGACGTGCGAGATCGCCGCCTTGCGATGCGCCGGAACCTGATCGGCCGGCACGAAAATCTGCGCACTGAGCATGAAGCCCTCGACGCCGGCGATCGTCGCGGCGAACTGGCGATCGCTGTTCGCCTCGGGCCAGAAGACGCGGCCCTCGAACGGCGTTCCAGCGAACGGACCGACAGCGAGCCGGCGAGACCAACGGATGATCTCGCGCTCGCGATACGCGGCCGCGTCGCGCTCCCGATCGGCGGCGACGTCAACCAACACGGGCCGATCGATCGCGCCCTTCTGCGCGATCGGCACGAACGCGTACCGAGGATCCGCGATCAACTGGCCATCGGCATTGATGCCGACGACGACGTGCACGTTGAAGCCGTTGTTCCGAACCGTCCGCCAGAGCTTGGGATGGTCGGCCCGCTGGATCATGACGAACCCGACCGGCGGGCGCAGCTTCTCGATCGTCCCGAAGGCGTGCAGCCGCAGAGTGGGGACCTTCACATAGCCGACGATCGTTAGCGCCCATGCATCGTCCGCCTTCAGCTCCTCGAGCAAACGCATGGCCTGAAAGTCGACCATCGCATTTGCAGCCGTCTCGAGCACGAACGGCTGCGCGAGAACGCGATCCTTGCCCGGTTCGTTGAACAGGTCGTCTTCGTACGTACCGCCGTCCCGGGCGTAGATGTCGGGCCCAACGAAGCGGAACAGCGGATCGGCGGTGTCCAAGCCCTTCATCCGGAGCGAGTGGCGGATGCTTGCGGGATCGTGCGCGGTGCGGCCGCGCTTGGCCTGGTTCTCGAACACCTCGAGCTGCAGCACGGGATCCTGGCTGGTGGCGTACGCCATGGCCGCGTCCAGCGTGATCTGACGCTCGGCCAGGGCGTTGAGCACTTCCGGGACTAGCTCGGCCAAGCGCAATCGCTGTTTCACGACGCGCTCCGAAAAACCGAACCGCTTTGCCAGATCTGCCGGGGAGCTGGAGCCGCCCTCCATCAACTTGGCGAACGCGAGGAACTCGTCGACGGGGGACATCGTGCGCTGCTGCAGGTTCTCCGCGAGCGACAGCTCAACCGCCTCGTCAATGCCGCGGATCAGAACGGGCACGAGGAAGCTATCGTCGACCAGGCCGCGCTGCTTGACGATCCGAAGCGATTTCAAACGCCGGCCTCCACCCACGATCTCGACGCGTCCGCCATCCTCGTAGCCGATCAACGACTGCAGCAGGCCGTGCGCCTGGATGTCGTCGGCAAGCTGCTCGCAACCTTCCTCGATGCGCGTATGGCGAACGTTCTCCGCTGCGCGCATGAGCCGGCCGAGGGGAACAGCTGCGGAGCGGACGGAACAAGCCGGGTCACCGGCCCCGTCACCGCCTTCGCGGCCGGCTTAGTTCCTAGCGTCAGGATTTCGCGGCCGGCGCGGGGCGCTCGGGGCTTCTCAACGGTCAGTGCTTTCGTCATGGTGCATGGATCTCCGGCTTTGCGGCCGTGAGCGCATGTTTCGACGAGCGGCCTTGAGGTGCGCTCACACCGGCGGCGGGAACCGTCGGCGCGTCGTTACCGGGGAGGGGGCGCAACCCGGCGCGTCCCCGAACTGGCGGACGCGATCGCATCCTCGATATCGGTCTGGCGATCGTCGACCGGGTATTCGCCGTAGCGCACCGCCATGTAGACATCAGTCCACGTCTGATGTTTGGTCGCGTCGTGGTGTCGCGCCGCAACGCCCTGCGCATGCCCGCCGATCCACATCGGATCGCTACCGCCGCAGACGAAACACCCGGCGCGAACATCGCGGCTGGTAAACGTCGGACGGTCAGCAAAGGGCATGCGCTTGCCCATCAGCGGCGAGCCTTGACCCGCCAGTTTGCAAACGCGAACACGCCGAGGCAGAGCAAACCCGCCACGACGATCGCGATCACGAAACCGACCAAGATCCAGAACCAGGGAGCCATCAGGCCTGCACCTCGTTCGACTGGTTTCGAGCGCGGCGCGGGGTCACCGGCTACGCTCCGATTCACGCGCCGCACGGGCGGCAATGACGCGCTCTTCAGTCGCCAGATCACGGATTGTACCAGCTGCAGCTTTCAACGCGGCGACCTGAAGTTCTGGCTCGACGGCCAGGCGCTTGATCTCAGCGAGCAACGAATCCGAAATGAGACCCGGCTTTACGGACTTCAGCAGTGCAGCGACGATCGTCAGATGCGCTGCGTTCGTATCGAGTACCTTGGCGGCGACTTCGAACGCGTCGGCCTTGTTGAGCACGATTGTCGGCGGATTGTCGCGGAACTGCCTTTCCAGGCGGCGAAGGACTTCGTCCGGCATCGTCACAGCCCCACCATCGCGCCAAGTCCTGGACCGCCCGCGATAAGGTCGACCAGCCATGTGATGACAACGCCGAGGGGCAGGCTGACGGCAATCAGCATGCCCGTGTGACGCGCCTCAGCCGCAAGGGCTTCCGCTTCCTCGTCGTCGAGTTGGCCTTCGACGTCGACCAACGAATGATCGAGACGCAGCGGTGCAGGTTGAGTTGTGGGGTCGAACCCTACCCATGTCCCGCGGCGCGGCTGCGTCTCGCGGACTGTGCCGTTGATGTTCATCGACGGTCATCCTTTCGCAGATGGTGACGGAGGGCGGTGCAGGCGATCGCCACAGCGAGGCCGACGAACACGACGCCAGCAGCGGCATGCCCGGTGAGCCCGGCGCCGATCCCGGCGCCGGCCGTCATGATCGCGGCGGTCACGACGGCGATGGGACTACGCAGCATCTGTGCGCGCTCCTTCGGAATTGCTGACGGCAGCAGCCCTGATGATCGCGAGGCGATCGGCTGGCTCGTGTGTGAGGCATGCGCTGCATAGGTCGGTGTCGACCCAAGAGCATGGTCCAGCGTAGCCAACGCAGGGATCCGCCTCACTGCAGGCGCATACGACGCATAGGCGGGGAGCATCGACACCCTCCGCTGAAAGAGCGACGAGCACGCCGAGGTCGAACTTCATCACTTGGTAAAGCACAACGATCGTGTTGAACGACGCAGGCATCTGGTCGCTCTCGATCTGAGCGAGCCAGCCGCGACGTAGGTGTTGCGCCCATCGCGGAACGGTCGAGATCCGCTCTGCGACGTCAGCGATCGATAGCCCTGCCGCCTCGCGACGTTTCTTAAGGTACTGACCGGGGTGAGCGTCATGATGCGACCCGCTGATGGGCAGGCGCACCCGCGGCGACGTCGACGTAGTCGATAGCGTCAAGCAGCAGTCGCAGACCTTGCGGGATGTCGTGATCGCTAGCCAGATTCAGCGCCTGAAGCACGTGAGCCTGCTCCCGAAGGGCTTTCGATATGTTCGTGAGGGCTTCGCGTCGGTCAGGCATGAGAAGGTGTCCTGGCAGCAGAAAACCGTTCCCGGTCGCAGGATGACGCGGCAGGATCGGCAGGTTGGCAGTACGGAGCGCGGCGATCGCCGCGGGACGTCAGATCACGGCGGGGGCTCGGGAAGGGGATCGCCAGTCGCGAGAAGTGCGATCGTCGTGGTCGACTCGCGTACGACGTCCTCAAGCTCACGGATCGCGTGCGCGCGCTGAGCAGGACCAGCGGAAGGCATGCTTGCGAGGACGATCGCCTCGTTTGCCTGGGCGCCTTCGCGAATCTGAATGCATGCACGCTGGGCAAGTGCGATGCCGCCAGCAAACGCCCTTTCGCGAGCCACCTTCACCTGCAAAGCGAACGTCTCGAATAGCGGGCTGCCTTCGCCACCCTCGCTCTGATAGGCGATATCGAGGGCGATCGCGGCCGGCATTGGCATCTGCTGGTCCGGCTTGCCGTCATAGCCCCAGGCACGAACGGTAGACTCGTGCCGATCGACGATCCGCGCGAGATCCTTGTAGCCGTTCGGGAACTGACCAGCGATCCGCGCGAGTGCGGCGTCGATCGACATCGGAGCTTTGACGATCGTCATGCCGTCACCGCGAAAAGTTGGCGCCGATCGTTGGGGACGATCGGCGCCGGGACGTGCACTTCAGGGAGTAGCAGACAAAGGGCTGTCGCCTGGTCGTGTCGAATGACCAAGCGCGAGTTCCGACCGGTCTGCGAGCGGCCGAAAAGGTGGAATGGTGACGTCGACGACACTTGCGGGTGGGAATGCCGTCGACGCTCGCCGCCAAGCTGGCGGGCAAGAGAAACTGATGGACCAGCCGACGTCATCGCGCCGGCTCCAACGGTACCGAAGCATCGACAGGAGCCTGTGGCGTCGAATCGTCATGCGGGTACACATCGGGGTTAAGGAGATGACGGGATACGGCTGTCGCGGCCTCAGCCTTCAGCACGTACTTCGCCGAAAGTGGCTTTCCATGCTTCAGGCAAAGCCAGATCGTGCCTTGGGTGCAGCCTACGATACGAGCAAGCGCCGACTGGCCGCCAGCGATCTTGACCGCCCTGCGCAAAGCTTCCGTCGGAGATTCGCTGCTGCTCATTCGTATGAGCTATGAGCAAAATCGTACCTTCGCAAGAGCAAACTCCAAGAGCTAACTATTTTGCTCGTGGTAGACACCTCGCTGTGAGCACCGTCGCTGATCGCCTTAGACAGGCTATGGACCTACGAGGGGTGGATCAATCCGCCCTGGCGCGGTCCATTGGCGTGACTCAGGGGGCCATCAGTCTGATACTCCTGGGTAAGACCCGGCATTCTAAGTATCTGCCTGCCATCGCGATCGAACTGAACGTAGCATACGAATGGCTGATCGGTCGGGCGGAGGACATGGAGGGGATGCGCCCATCGAACACCTCCTAACGCCCGACGAACTTTCTATGATCGAGCAGATCCGTAACCTTCCAAGCCTCGATCGATTAGCGGTTCGGCGTGTAGTGAATGGGGTGGCTAGTCTTGCTAGCCCCGCCCATGGGAGCGCATCGCTTCCTCCGGAAGCCGCTCTTGTACAGATGTTTAAGGCGTTACTCGCGGGGATCGACCCGAAGGCGTCGCAGGACGAGCAAGCTCTGCTGCTTGCACAGCGACTTCCCATCGGGCTGTCGCAGCTGCGAGATCTGCTTCCTGACTCGGCGACCGCGATGCCACACCGCCAGGGACGACCAGCAGTCGATGCAGCTCGCGCCACGCCGCATCCCGAACCGACACGGTGACCGAACACATGATGTCGCATCGCGGGCAGTTATCGATGCATCCCGGGTTTGCTTTGAAGTATGCGGCGACCACTGTTGGCCGACTAACCCATTTCTGGGTTCGGTCGCGAATAGTTACGTTCAAAATTGATCTATCATACGTCGCGCCGGCCTGCGTCCCGCGGGCATAGGGCCGGCAATGGATAAGCTTTCGCCTCGGCAGCATGCATGCCTGAAATTGGTCTGGGAGAAGCAGGCGACCTCCAAGGAGATCGCGGCCGAACTTGGCATCTCCAAGACGACCGTGGACGGCTACGTCGCCGAGGCTGTCGCGGCGCTGGGGGCACGCGATCGGCGAGAGGCCGCGGCGATCGCCTTCGGTGAGAGGCCCCGTACAGCGTCAGGGGTGATACAGCACGGGTGGTTAGCGAGGCTGAGCTGGTGCCATCAGCGACCGCGTCGACGGAAGGGTTTCTGGCGTCACGGCCTTGGCGTTCGTCGAGCCAACCGAGGAATACGTTATCGCTTGCGCAAACGCTGGGCTGGATCGCGATCATCGCGATCGGGTCGCTCGCTGCGCTTTCGCTGGCTGCTTCGATTGGCAACGGACTGCCCCTGGTCGCGAAACCGGTGATCCATGCCGTCCGCACTCTGACACACTAGCGGGGGCCAACCCTGCGAAAAGGGGCCATATGCTGAAGCAACGTCGTGATGAAGTCTCCCGCACCGTAACTGCCGCGCTGATCGACGTCGAAAGCAACATCGACAACGCGCTCGTTTCTCACGGCCATCTGCAGATCGCGGTTATCCAGGGCCGTCGATCGGCGAACCTACCGCTCGACGCAGGGCAGCCTGGTATCGATAAGATGGCAGAAGCGGTCGGCCATCTGATTGCCGCTCGCAAGGCTATCCACGAGGCACATTACGCCTTCCGGCAGGCACGCACCGACTTGCGTATGCCCGTGACCTCGTACGGCGACTTCGGCGATACGCCGGACATGGCCACCCTTCAGGCAGAGCCCGCCGCCTTGACGCTCGTGCAGGCAGCGTGACGTGCCATGGTTGACGCACGGGGCAGGGTCGGGCGAGGGAGCGCGGCGTGAGCCTTATTCTCTTCCTAGTCTTGCTCGTGTGTTGCTGCGGCTACTCGCTCATACGGGGCGGTGCACCGGAGCGGATCGGGGCGGGCCTGCAGGTCGGCGCGTTCGCGCTCAACCTCCCGGTGCACTTCCTTCTGGACGCCAGCGGTTACCGCTCGGCCATCGTCGGTACGGCCGTAATCGACGTCTTGCTGCTGGTCGCCCTGATCGTACTGGCTTGGCGATCAACGCGCTTCTGGCCGTTATGGGTGTCGGGCTGGCAGCTCGCCGCGATCGTGGCCCATCTGGCGAAGGGGCTCGATCCTGGCATGCTCCCGGCCGGTTACGCCATCCAGGCGCAGATCTGGGCCTACCCGATGCTGTTGGCGACCGCGGCCGGTACGTTTCGGCATCGACGCCGCGTGGCGGCGGGCGATCCGGATCCGGCATGGAAGTCGATGCCGGCATAAGCAGCCGAGGAATGCGATGACGCCGGCGCACAAAGCAGCTGCCGAGTTGCTCTACACTTCCAGACGTACCCGAGACAAAGTCTTCGGCGCAGACCGTGAAGGGTTCGGCGAGCCTGGCTGGGATATGCTTCTCGCACTTGCCGCGTTCGGTCCGATGGTTGCCGTCAACCTCTTCCACCGCGCTGCCGGCCCGAACCCGGGGACGTATCTCAACTGGCTGATATCGCGCGAGCTGGTGGCTTTGACCGAACGGGACACCGTCGAGATAGCCGAGCGGGGGCGGGCGCTCCTGGTGCAGTATCTCGATCATGAAATGCCGGCGAAACCGTAGGGGTATCGCCGGGGTACATTGCGAAGCGGAGCAGCCAAAAACGGCCAATTTCCGCGCGTTTGAGAGGGCTGCGGCGGAGGGTGTATCCGCCGCGAGGTTGATCAATTCACAATCAAAGGACGGGATATTATGGCTGACGGCTTGATAGGATCGATGGAACGCCTCCGTAAATTTCGGTCGACCTTCAACGAAGGCGACATCGTTGACGAGGAAAGCGGTCTTACGGCAGATGACCTCACCGCCGTTATCGACGAGATGGCGGTCGTCACGCGCGACGTTATCCACATTCGCTCGCCAGGTACCTCAGTGCAGGACACGTCCGACACAGCAGACCTTGCCGAAGTAGTTCTTTCGCTTTCGGATGCGATGGCGCGAATGGGTTTGCTGTTCAACGCTCGCATTGCGAACGAGCCTCTAGCGATAATAAATCCGCTGATTGCAGACTGGAATGAATCTCTTGGACGTCACTTGCGCGCGCGCGAGAGCTTCACCAGACGATAACAGGAGAGGTACGAGGGGGCGGACAGCGAGCGGACCATTCTACTCACCGCTACCCTCGTGCATTTCGCCGCGATTCGCCCTATGTTCCGCCTGGGGATCTGGGGGAACGATGGAGGCATATTCAGCGGTGTTACCGGCCCGAGCGAGCAGAAAGCAGCAGGCCCTCGATTTCATTTCCCACTACATCCTCAAGCACGGCCGTAGTCCCGCAATGCGCGAGATCGCGCTGGCGCTGGACGTCAGCGACACTCGCGCGAAGGCGTTGGTCAAGAAGCTGGCATTCGAGAAGATGATCGAGCGCGCAGCCGGCGCGCAACGCGCGATCACCGTTCCCGGTTTGCTCGAGCGGCAGCTGCTCGATCGCATGCGTCAGATGGGCGTCGTCGTGAACGAGGATATCGCCAGCGCCGATCGCGTGCTGCCGTTACCACAAGGTCATCTCCCGCTCGTGGCGATCCTAGAGCATATCCCTGACGTCGACGCCGGGGATCCTCATGCCACACCTACCTACTGACGAAGCGTTCTCGCTCGCTGGATCCCTTGAGCGCGAGGGGCAACGCGTTGCGCACCTGGTGCTTGGCGAACCGCGTCCGAAACCGAAGGGCGCGAACCGGCTCAAGAAGGGCAAGACGCCGGCGATCGTCACGCTCGAGCCCGGCATCGAGGAGCGCGTCCAGTTGCGCGAGCGCTGGTCGCACAAGACGAATGGTACGGCGGAGACGCACGAGCACGCTGCGGTGCAGGCCCGACGCGAGGGTGCGCTTGCCCGCCTCGTCGCTACCGGCGCGATCGACGCGCACCAGCTTGCGGCGGCGGACCAGATCGCGGAAGCGTATCATTCGATCACGGCCGAAGTTGCGGTGCGCACTGCGAACTTGGAGCCGCGCAGTTCAGGCGGCGGTCCGCACAGCGCTTCGTACGCGCCAATCGCTGCCGTGATTCGGGAGCGCGCATACGCCCATTGGCGCGAGGCGGTGGCTCCGCATGGCGCGATGCTGCTCGCCATCATCGTCGACGACATGGCGTTGACGACGGCCGCGCGGGACTGGCGCCTTTCCAATCGGCGGGCGCGATCGATCCTGGTGTCAGCGCTGGACAGCTGGAAGCGCTGCTAGGGGTTACCTTTGGGGAACTTCCCACAAGGACACCTGCCCAAACGGTCACGTAACTCGCAAATCGACCCCGCCACAGTTGTATCCGCATGGCGCCGCTCTTCCCCCTTTGAGCGTGCGTCAGACGTGAAGGGAGATCTGGCATGCGTCACGATGGTCCCCGATCCGGTGCACGGCCTGCCCAGCCGAACTCGAACCTGGCCGATCAGCTCGAACGCATTACACCGCGGTTCGATGAGCTGACCCAACGAGCGCGGCTGGGCATTGAATCAACTGACCTCTACAACGAGCTTGAGGAATTGGCGCAAGGTATCGCGCGCGACATCGTCGCGCCCTTCCGTGGTGTTCCTAGCACCGTCGAGCGTCCGCCCTCTACGTCAGCCGCGACGGCACAAAGGCAATTTGGTGATGGCTATCCCGCGCGAGGCAATCCGGCGTGCCGTCGATGCTGGTCATCCCGACACCGCACTGATCGGCGTGCCGGTCAGCCTGATGCGCGAGATCCTGAAGTTCCTGCCGGTCGAAACGATCGTCGCCATCACCGCGCCGATCGTGTCGCAGGGGACGCCGGCATGACCACCAAGCCGCACCCCGCTGCGATCGACGTCGCCGGCAACCCGTACCTCCGGGACGCCAAAGGCAGCCTGGTCCCGCTCGCCGCGGTCAAGCCGGTCGACCTGCTCATGGACGAGACGGTGCGGGAGATCCTCACCGATGCGCGCGAACTGTCCGCCCTCATCGCCGCGTTCAAGGTCCGGACCTTCGAGCGCGTTGGTGCCTTTCAGGCGCTGCTGGCGCAGGAGTACGGCACGACCGTCGGCGGGAAGAAGGGCAATATCACGCTGCTCACCTTCGACGGGCGCGAGCGGGCTCAGGTGCAGGTCGCTGACCTTCTCGAGTTCGGGCCCGAGCTTCAGGCCGCCAAGGTCCTGATCGACGAGTGCCTCATGGGTTGGGCAGGCGGCTCGCCAGTCGAGCTGCAGGCGATCGTCAACGGCGTCTTCCAGGTAGACAAGGAAGGCCAGATCAACCGGGCCGAACTGTTCCGCCTTCTCCGCCTCGACTTCGACGACGCGCGGTGGCTGCGCGCGATGGAGGCGATCAAGGACTCGATCCGCGTCATCGGCTCGCGCACCTACGTCCGCTTCTACGACCGGCCCGCGCACGACGCACCGTGGCATCCGGTCACGATTGATCTAGCATCGGCATGACTGACCCGACCATGATCGAGGTCGAGGTCGACATGCAGCGTGAACTGCACGCCTTCATCGTCGTGGATAAGGTCACGGGCAAGCGTCGGGCGCTGATCCGGCTCTGGATCGCCTGCCATCTACTTGGCCTGGCGACGGCAATCCTCGGCAGTGGTTTGGAGATCGAGCTGAAGGTCGACGGCAAGCCCCATGGGTAAGCTGAAGGCCATCGGCAGCACGCTCACCAGGCTGAAGCCGACGATGGGCTCCCTAGCCCCCGTTGAGCGTACTGCCGACGCCGATCGCCGTCTCTTCAAGCCATGGCACAAGTGGTACAAGTCGGCGCGCTGGCGTGCCCTGCGCATCACCGTGTTCATCCGGGACCTCTACACCTGCCAGTGGCCTGGCTGCGGCTTTACGTCGGCCGACACGTCGCTCCTGGTCGCTGACCACTGCGACCCGCATCGCGGTGACGAGCGCCTGTTCTGGTTGCTGGCCAACCTGCAGACGCTCTGCAAGCGGTGCCATGATAGCCGCAAGCAGCGTGCCGAGCGTGGAGCCATGCGGTGATCGACGCGTACGCCTTCGCCGGTCCCCGTAGAGAGGGTGAGAACTCGCTAGCGCGCCACGATCGCATGATCGCGGCGCTGCCGGCGTCTGGCGGCACGATCGTCGTCGTCACCGGGCAGATCGGCCGCTACCTCATGAAGTGCCTACGTCACTCCCGCGGCTTCGCCGTGCGGAAGGCATGGCGCTTCGAGATCGTCTGTCACTGGGCTGACTGCGCTAGGCTGGAAGGTCTGCGTGGCCAGGTCATCGTGGACTGGACGGTCGTCGGCCATGCCAAGCCGCACGTGCAGGACCGTCTCAAGCAGATCGTCGCGGACGCCGCAGCCATGCACGCCTGATCGCGCGGGGGCAGGGGGTGGGTCGATCCCTGCGGGGGCCGACCCCCTGGACCCCTATGGCTCCCATGCGGAGATTATTTCCTCCTGGGCGTTCCCGGGTGCGTACTTTGGGTTGGGGGTGCTGTTCGATGGCAACCCGGAAAACCCATAAAGAGTGGTCGCGTATTCAGAGCGAATACTTGGAAGGCGAAGACTCGATCAGGGAAATAGCTGATCGGCATGAGATTTCCGAAGCGGCTATTCGTAAGCACGCGAAGGCAAAGGCTGGGAACGGCCGGTGCGCGTGCGCAAACCGGTGCGCACTTTGCTTCCGGCGCCGCGGCTGGCGATCGCCGAGCCGCTCGAGGTCCGCGAGCCGGTCGACGCCGGCACGATCGCCGAGAACGCCCGCCAGTTGGCTGCGCGAATGCTCGACGAGCTGGACGCGGTAACGAGCTTCCAGGGCGAACTCGAGGAGTCGATCGAGATCCTAACCGCCAACGACGAGAACGACCAACGGCGTGACGCGATGATGAAGGCGGTCTCGCTGCCGGCGCGGTCGCAGATCCTGAAGAACCTCGCCGCGTCGCTGAAGGTCATCAACGAGACGGCTGCACCTACGAAGGGCAAGAAGGCGCAGGCGCAGGATCGCGCAACGGCCGTCGGTCGCAAATTTGGTGCGATCGGTGCGCCGACCAGGACGATCAATTGATTGATCCGACCTGGTCGACCGCGTGCCTCGACTGGAAGCGACGGATCCGCGATCGGCGCACGCTGATCCCGTTCACGCCCCTGTTTCCCGCCTCGGCCGAGGCGAAGATGGCGGTCTTTACAGCGCTCAAGATTGCCGACCTTGGTATCAACCCCCATACCGACGAGACTTGGACGATCGGAGAGAGCGCGGACGAATGGCTGCTCGATTTCGCAGCCGCGATCTTCGGGGCCTATAACGCCGAGACGGGCGAGCAGTTGATCCGCGAGGGCCTGCTGCTGGTGTCGAAGAAGAACACCAAGTCGACGATCGCGGCCGGCATCATGCTGACCGAATTGATTTGCGGCTGGCGCCCGTCGGACGAGAACCTGATCCTGGCGCCGACGATCGAGGTGGCGGGCAACAGTTTCAAGCCGGCGTGCGACATGATCCGGGCGGACGAGGAGCTGGCGGATCTGCTCCACATCCAGGAGCATGTCCGGCTCATCACCAACCGCGACACCAAGGCGACGCTGAAGGTCGTCGCGGCCGATGCGGCGACGGTGTCGGGCAAGAAGGCCAGCCGGGTGCTCGTCGACGAGCTATGGCTCTTCGGCAAGAAGGCCAACGCGGACTCGATGCTGCGCGAGGCGGCCGGCGGTCAGGTGTCGCGTCCGGAGGGCTATACGCTCTACCTCACGACGCAATCCGACGAGCCACCCGCGGGCGTCTTCAAGGAGAAGCTGGCCTACGCTCGCGACGTCCGCGACGGGAAGGTCGTCGACAAAGAGTTTCTGCCGGTCCTGTACGAATTCCCGGAAGAGATGCTTGCCAATGACGAGCATCTCAACCCGGCAAACTTCTACATCACCAACCCGAACCTCGGCCGATCGGTCAGCCAGTCGTGGCTCGAGGCGCAGTTCCGCAAGATCGAGAACGCCGAGGACGGCACGAAGCAGGTCTTCTACGCCAAGCACCTGAACGTCGAGATCGGCGTCGGTCTGCGGCACGATGCCTGGATCGGCGCGGTCTATTGGGCCCAGGCGAAAGCCGCGGTCGAATTGTGGGACGGTTCGCTCGATCAGTTTCTCGCGCTGGTGGAGGTTGCCGTCGCCGGCATCGATGGCGGCGGTCTCGACGATCTGTTCGGCCTGGCGCTGCTCGGCCGGCTGAAGTCGGATCCGCGCACCTGGCTGATGTGGAACCGGGCTTGGGCACATCTCGACGTGTTCAATCGGCGCAAGGACATCGTCAGCAAGCTCACCGACTTCATGGCGGAGGGCACGCTGATCCGCTGTGAGGATCCGACGCAGGACCTGGTCGAAGTCGCGGATCTCCTCGAGCTGGTGAAAGACGCCGGGCTGTTTCCCGACGAGGCGGCGATCGGGCTAGATCCGCAAGGTGTCGCCGCCCTGGTCGACGAGCTATCCGGCCGTGGTTTTACGGCGGACCAGCTGGTCGCGGTACCGCAGGGCTTTCGTCTTACCGGCGCGATCAAGGGCACCGAGCGCAAGCTCAAGGACGGCACGATGAAGCATGCCGGCCAGCTGCTCATGAACTGGTGCGTCGGTAACGCGAAGGTCGAACCGCGCGGCAGCGCGATCCTGATCACGAAGCAGATGTCGGGCGTGGCGAAGATCGATCCGCTGCTGGCCGGCTTCAATGCCGTGCAGCTGATGACGCGGAACCCGCGCACCAACACCTTCGAATATACGGGGATCTGAGCATGTCGATCAGCGGATATCAGCTGTCGCCACGTGCGGCAGAAGCCGAGGCCCGTCGCCGCGGTACCACGTCAGACGATTCAGCCGCGGTAACCGTACAGGCCAGCGCTGACGGCCTGAACGATACGAGCGGCTTTACGTTCTTCAATCTGCTCGGCGGGTCGCGTGGCGGCTCGATCGGCGAGCAGGCGGCGTTGTCGTCGCCGGCGGTACTGCGCGCGCTCGAGGTCTTGACCGGGCTCTTCGCTATGGCGCCGCTGATTTATTACCGCGAGGAGGACGGCGGCAAGGTTCGGGTCGAAGACGCCCCGCCGGCGATGATGCTCCGGACGCGCACGAACGACGTCCAAAACGCCTTCCTGTTCAAAGAGCTGATGCTCGGCGATCTGATCATGACCGGTAAGTTTGCCGGCTACATTCATCGTGACGGTCTCTACCGCGCCAGCAAATTGACACGCGTCAATCCGCACGGCGTCTCGCCGGTATCGAGCTGGGACAAGGCCGACGGGCTCGAGGTGTTCTACGATACGCACTTGCCCGACGGCACGTTCGAGCGGCTGACCCGGAACGACCTTTGGTTCATTCCCGGGTTCTCGCGCGACGGCCTGGTCGGCATCGATCGGCTGAAGCTGCTGCAGGACACCCTGCAGGCAGCCGCGGCGACGTCGGCGTTTGCCGCGCGCTTCTGGGAGAACAACGCGCAGCCGTCGACGATCCTGACCTCCAAGGCGAAGATGGAGCCGGGTGACAAGACCAAGCTGAAAACGGATTGGCAGAGCCGCTTCTCTGGACCGAAGAACGCCGGAGCAGTCGCGGTTCTCGATCAGGAGATGGACGCCAAGTTCCTCGCGCACGACAACGCGAAGAGCCAATACGTCGAGGTCCGCGGCTTCTACGTTGTCGAGATCGCGCGCGCGTTCGGTGTGCCCCCGCATATCGTCTTCGAGCTTAGCCGTGCGACCTTCTCAAACATCGAGCAGCAAAGCCTCGAGCTGATCCTGTATTCGATGATGGGTCACTTCGAGCGCGTCGCTGCTGCGGCGACGCACCAGTTCGCCGAGCCCGGGCACTTCTTCGAATTCCTGCCTGACGCTCTCCTGAAGGGCGACATCAAAAGCCGGTACGAGGCGTATTCGATCGCGATCGACAAGGGCGTGCTCAATCCGAACGAGGTTCGCACTCTCGAGAACCGGAACAAGCGACCAGGCGGCGAGAAATACCGCGTCGGGTCGGGCTCGCAGATCGAAGGCGAGCAGCAGCCGGCGCCGGCACCGTCGCCCGCACCTGAAAAAGACGAGGATCCAGCATGAGCGATCGTATTCTGGCGGCCATCCGGTCCGTGCCCTGGGCGATCATGCCTGGCTATCTCGAGGCGATCGAAGCGATGGCGATGCGCGCTCTCGATCATCCGGCCGTCGCGGCGGTGAAGGAGGATGGCCATATCGAGCGCCACCTCGAGGCGGTCGCTCAGATGGGCGAGCGCGTTGCCGGCACACGCTCGGCCGCGATCCGCGACGGCGTCGGTGCACTGCCGATCTTCGGTCCGATCCTGCCGCGCGCCGCGATGATCAGCCCGTCGGGCGGCGGTGCCGTCGCGCTCGATCTGCTCGCGGCCGACTTCCGGGTGCTGCAGGCCGACCCCGCGGTGCGCAAGATCCTGCTCGCAGTCGACAGCCCGGGCGGCGTGACGACCGATATCTCGCAATTCGCGCGCCTGGTCGCGCAGTCGACGAAGCCAGTCGTCGCGCACGTAAGCGGCATGGGCTGTTCTGCTGCCTACTGGATCATTAGCCAGGTGAGCGAGATCTCGATCGACGCGACCGCGATGGTCGGCTCGATCGGCGTGATGATGGGCGGCAGCGTTCAGGAGAACCCCGACCAGGCCGGACGGCGTGACGTCGCGATCGTCAGCAAAAGCGCACCGAACAAGCGCCCGGATCTGACGACCGAGGACGGCCGCGCAGTCATCCAGGCCATGATCGATTCGATCGAGGACGTGTTCATCGGCGCAGTCGCGCGCGGCCGCGGTGTCACCGAGGCCGTCGTGCGCAGCGATTTCGGCCAGGGCGGCACGCTCGCCGGTGCCTCGGCCGTCAAAGCCCGCATGGCCGACCGCGTCGAAGCGGACGGCCTGGACGGAGCGATCCGACGCCTTGCGACCCGCAACCCCTCCACCCGGCGCACGTCCGCGGAGAACACCCTGAAGCTCGCGCACGCCCGCGCCGGCCTCTAACACCCCCAGGAGACCTACCTATGCGCATCACCGCGCTCAAGACGAGCCTTGCCGGCGTCCTCGCGGCAGCCGAGCTGATCATGACCACCGCGGCATCCGACGGCGATCGCGACCTGTCGGCTGAGGAACAGCTCGAATTCGACGCCAAGATGGCCGAGGCGACCGGCCTGCAGACGAAGATCGGCCGCGAAGAGCAGGTCCTGAAGCTGAAGGCATCGACGGCAGCTCCGATCGTCGTCGGCGCTCCCGGTGGCACGCCTGCCGGTACCGTACCGGCAACGGCTGCAGCGCAGCTTCCGGCCGGCACGATGTTCACCCGCATCACCATGTCGCTTGCAGCCTGCAACATGGACCAGCGCGCCGCGGCCGACCATGCCGAGCAGCTTTGGGGAACCGAGACCGGCCAGATCGTCGCCAACCAGGAGCAGTCGACCAACGTCAAGGGCGGCTTCCTGGTCAACCCGGTCTACAGCGCCGATTTCATCGACCTGCTTCGGCCGCGCGTCGTCGTGCGCGCACTCGGCGCGCGCTCGATCCCGATGCCGGACGGCAACCTTACCATGCGCAACAAGACGAAGGGCACGACGGCCGGCTATGTCGGCGAACGCACGCCGGCGCCTGTAACCGACGTGGAGGTCGGCCAGATGTCGATGTCCGCGAAGACGCTGCGCGCGTTGGTGCCGATCACGAACCAGCTGATCCGCCGCGCCTCGATCGGCGTGGTCCAGATGGTGCGCGACGATCTCCTCGAGGGCGTTGCTGTCAAGGAGGACGCCGTGTTCATCCGCAGCGCCGGCGACGCCGTTACGCCGAAGGGCCTTGCGGCTCTGATGCCTGTCGGCAACAAGATCGCGGTCAGCGCCGAAACCACGCTGAAGACGGTCACGGCGGATCTCGCGAAGCTTCGCCTGAAGGTCATCAATTCGAACGTGCCGATGATCAGCTGCGGCTGGATCATGACGCCGCGCTCGAAGATGTTCCTCGAGACGCTGCGCGACGGCAACGGCAACATCGCCTTCCCGGAAGTGGCATCGGGCAAGCTCTATGGCTACCCGATCGGCATGACGACGTCGGTGCCGGATAACCTTGGCGTAGGCGGCAACGAGTCGGAAATCTACTTCGGCGACTTCTCGCAGCTGCTGATCGGCGACACCGAGGCGGTGACGATCGCCAGCTCCGACACCGCGGCATACGATGACAACGGCACGATCCGTTCGGCGTTCTCGAACGACGAGACGGTGGTCCGCCTCATCGCCGAGCACGACACTGGCACGCGCTACGCCGTTGCGTTCGCCATGCTCACCGGCGTCACCTGGGCACCCGGCGACGACTAAGCCGGTCCGCGGCCAGCCGGCCGCTGATCAATCGACACCTGCAAACGGGCGGCTTCGGTCGCCCGTTTGCGCATCCGGAGACTATCATGGCCGTTAAGTTGCTCATGGCCCACACGCACGGGTCGCTGTTCGTGAAGGGCGATATCGCCAAGTTCGACGCCGAGACCGAAAAGGATCTGGTCGAGCGCAAGATCGCCGAGACCTACAAGGCGCCCGCCAAGTCGGCACCGGCCGCCTGATATGGTCGACGTAGCGGCGATCGATGGCGGCGTGCTGACGATCGCCGCTGCGCGCGACTTCCTGAAGCTCGGCGCCAGCGCTGACGCTCAGGTGTCGCCCCTCATTCCCGCGGCGATCGGCCGCATCGAGAGCTATCTCGGTCGCGAGCTGGTCGGCGACGCTGGCTGGCCATCGGCCGACAAGGTGCCGGCGATCGTCGTGCACGCCGTCAAGCTCGCGCTTTCCGACTTCTACATCAACCGCGAAGCACCCGAGCTGACCGACGCGCAGCTGATGCCGATGATCGGCCGGTACATGGCAACCTCGATCGCATGATCGTCGTACGCCCCGGCGAACTCGAGCACCTGGTGCGGCTCGAGCGCAAAGTTAAAAGCACCGAGTTCGCCAGCGCCGGTGAGGACGAGTGGGCGCTGGTCGATGAAATATGGGTCGGCATCCAGGACAAGCTCCCGAGCCGCGGCGAGCGTGACCAGGGCGGTTTCACCACCAGCACCAGGCCGGCGCGGATCCGCATGTATCATCGTGACGACGTCGACCCGGGCATGCGCCTGGTGCTCGGCAACCGGATTATGCAGATCGTCTCCGCACCCGCCGAACTCGGCCGCAAGGGCGGGCTCGAGCTGATGGTCGAAGACTACGACCCGCGGGCCGCTACCTGATGGCGACGACCCGGGGCGGTTCGGAGGTGCGCCGCTTCATTTCGCAGTTGCCCTCGAAGCTAGAAAAACAGGTCCTGCGCGGCGCCGCGCGCGCCGGCGGCAAGATCATCGAGGCGGAAGCGAAAGAGCGCTCGATCTCGAGCGACGTCGACGAGGCGATCGTCATGCGTACGAAGCTCGAGGCCGGTCGCATCACGGTCAAGATCACCGTGCGAAAGGGCTGGGGCCGCGCGATCGCCAACTGGCTCGAGTATGGCACAGACGCCCATTTCATCACGATTGCGAAGGACGAGAGCGGCGGAAAGAGCGTCGCGCGATTCAACGCAACCACGAAACGCTCGATGGTCATCGGTGGCAAGTTCGTCGGCGAGACGATCTTCCATCCGGGCGCGAAGCCGCATCCGTTCCTGCGCCCATCGCTCGACATCAAGGGCGCCGAGGCGATCGCCGCGGCACAGAGCTACATCAACGCGCACGTCACCCGTTCGGGGATCGTCGCCAGCGCCGAACCGGAAGGCGATGACGGATGACCGGTGTCGATATCATTGGCGCGCTGCTTTGCGACGATCAGGCGGTCCTGGACATGCACACGGCCGAACGGATCAAGGCCGGCGCATTGCCCGACGGCGTTGTCCTGCCGGCGTTGTTGGTTCGCCTGGTCAGCAGCGTCGAGCGTCAGTCGCTGAAGCGCGGCGGATCGGTCCGGACCGTCGACCGGATCGCGGTCACCGTTCGCGCCAAGACTTATGACCAGCAGACGACGGCCATCCGCCTCGTGCGCAAAGCATGCGCCGGCCGCACCGGCGACGTCGGCGAAGCGAAGAGCGTGTCCGTCCTGACCGCCGGCGCCGGCCCCGATGCGCGCGGCCCCGGCAACAGCTTCGAACAGACCCAAGACTTCCGCGTCAGTTTCGACGCTCCCGCCTGAAGGAGACCACCATGTCCGACACCAAGACCAAGCGCGCCAAGATCGTTCGTAACTTCAAGGACGCCGGCACCGAGACCCAGTTCACTGCCGGCGAAACCGTCGACGTGAGCGAGGGCGCGTTCGCGAATTATCACGCGGCCGGCCTGGTCGAAGAGGTTGAGGCCGAGGCCGCGCCGGCACCGACCGAGGGCGACCCCGCCAAGGTCGGCCGCACCCGCAGCTGACCCGCACTTCCGCCGATCGGCGGAGGATCCACGCCGGCCGAGCCGGCTCGCCTTCTGAGAGGTAAATTATGAAGACCATGACTGCGGCGGGCTCGACGCTCGCCATCGCTGCCGCTTCCCCGCCACGAATGACGCGGCCGGCTTTGCCGCGCTGACGCTGGTCGAGGTCGGCAACGTCGAGAAGCTCGGCACCCTCGGCGCGACGTTCGCCAAGGTGGAGTTCCAGCCGCTGAAGGGTGGCAAGCAGAAGTATAAGGGCTCGCCCGATTACGGCGCCCTGCAGCCCAGCATGGCGCTCGACACGGACGACGCCGGCCAGACCCTCATGCAGGTGTCGGCCGACGACGAGACGCAGAAGCTCTACTCGTTCAAGGTTACCTACCAGGATGGCTCGAAGCGCTACTTCCAGGGTCGCGTGTTCGGCATGCCCGAGACGGCCGACGGCGCGGACTCGATGCTGATGGCAGCGCCGACGATCGAGATCTGCACCAAGCCGGTGAAGGTCGCAGCCGCCTAACTTTTCCTCTTCCGGCGCCCGCGACGCCGGCTCCCTATGCATCAACTCGCCCCGCTATCGCGGGTGCGGGACGAGTTGATGCACCATCCTCCCGCGAAGGATAAACCATGAAGCTCAACATCGCATTGCTCGCTTGCACCGCTACCGCTGCCCTCCACGTCAAGGGGCCGGGCGGCGAGCCGCTCTTCGCCGACGACAAGCGCGAAAAGCCGGTCCTCATTCATCTGCACGGCCCGGGCAGCAAGGCATACGGCGTCGTCGAGTCCCGCCAGTCGGCACGCGCGCTGAAGCGCATGCAGGACAACGACGGCAAGATCACTGCGGCAACGCCAGAGGAGCGCGTCGCCGAGACCGCCGAGGATCTCGCCGCGATCACATCGGGTTTCGAGAACTTCGAATATCAGCCGGACGGTTCGGCCGAGCCGGTCACCGGTGAGGATCTGTTCCGCTCGGTCTATGCCAACCAGGGCCTCGGCTTCATCACGCGCCAGGTGACGAAGTTCGTCGGCGACTGGGGAAACTTCAGCGCCGTCTCGAAGGCGGCCTGACCCTCTACGTCCGGCAAATGGCGTGGCTCCATGCCACGCCAAAGCCGGACGCTCGCAGCCGGCGCGGGCGAGATGAGCCTGCCGAGACCAGGCTCAGCCGGATCGACGATCTGAAGCGGAAGAAGATCCTTCCGTCGATGCCCCCGAATCCCGCGCCGCACATCACCGACTGGCTCATCGAGATGGGCCTGACGGAAGCGGCCGGGATGGGCACGGCAGCGATCAGCTCGCGCGAGCTTGCCGCCTGGCAGGACAATACCGGCATAAGGCTCGAGCCTTGGGTCGGTCGGCTGATCCGTAAGCTATCGAAAGCATACATCGCCGAGGGTCGTCTCGCTGAAAGCGAGAACTGTCCGGCGCCATGGCGTGCGCCTGTGTCTCAGCGTGAAGTCGACATCGAGGACGCTCAGTTGCGCAAGCTGCTGGGCTGACCGGGGAGGAATTTACCCATGGACGATTCCTCCCCAGCGCTCGAAGTCGGCTTTATCATCGACACCGGCGGTTCCTTCAGCGAGTTGCTTCAGCTGCAGGCCGCGATGGGCTCAACCGAAGCCAAGGTGCACGCCGATGCCACCCGCATCGAGCGTGCCACCAAGGGCATGGTCGATGTCTCAGCCGGCACATCGAACATTATCGCCTTCGGGAACGCCACCACCCGCGAGATGGCCGCTAGCCGTCAGGCGATGGCGCAAGTCGAAAAGGCCGGCGAAGCCCTGGTGCGTTCGCTCGAGCGTGAGGCCGCGGCTTATGGCAAAACCCGCGAGCAGCTGCGCGAGGCCCGGGTCGCCGAGCTCGCGCTGGCAAATAGCAAGCAGGGCAATGCGGATCTGTCCGCCCGGCTGGTCGCCGCAGAGGCTGCGCTGTACGATAAGCGCTTCGCCGCGACGCGTAAGGCTCGTTTCGAGACCGAGGCGCTCGCCCAGGCGCAGGATCTGGCCGCCAGTCAGGCGGTAGCGGCAGCCGAACGACAGGCGCAGGCATTGCGCTCAGCCGCGTTCGCCCACGACCTTTTCGAGTCGGCTGCGCGGCGCGGCATCGCCGCCATGCGCGAAATGGAGGCCGCGGAGAAGGTCGCGGCCGCGACGGCAGAAGCAACCCGGATCCGCGAAGCTGCGCACGCATACGACCTGTTCGAGGCGGCGGCACGCAAGGGTGCCTCAGCACAACGTGAATTCGACGCAGCTCAGGCAGCTGGTGCACGCGATGACGAGGCGCAGCGCCTCCGCTCGGCCGCGTTCGCCCATAATCAATTTGAGGCCGCAGCGCGCCGCGGTGCCGAGGCGCTACGCGCGGAAGAGGCAGCTGCTGCAAGCGACGCTGCGGCGCTCGCTCGCCTGCGCGCGATGATCGATCCGGCAGCAGCCTCTCAGAACCGATTGAACGCTGAACTGGCGGAAGCCCGGCGCGTGATGACGGCGGCCGGCGCGTCGGCGGCCGAGCTGGGCCGCGCTGAAGCCGTTCTGATCGAACGTACCAATGTTGCCGCACAGCGTCATGACCAGATGGCCGAATCAGCGCGCAGGAGCGGCGGCGCGTTGAAGAACATCGCGGTCCAGCTGCCGGATATCACGCAGGGCTTGCTCACCGGTCAGAAGCCGTTTCAGGTGTTCATCCAGCAGGGTGCGCAGATCTTCCAGGTCGCGCAGATGAGCGAAGGCGGGTTACGCGGTTTCGGCAAGGAAGTCGGCGCTCTCGCCCTCCGCTTCGCGCCCCTCCTGATCGGCTTTGCGGCCGTCGGCGCGGGGTTCGCCCTATTCAATCGGTGGGTCAACGAAGGCGTAAAGTCCGACCAGCTGACGCGCGACCTCGGAAAGATCACTGGCGGCGCCAATGCGACCAAGCAGGAACTCTACAAGCTGAAGGACGAGACGGTCACTTGGGCGGACACGTCGAAGGCGCTGTTCAGTGTCGTCGGCAAGGACATCTCGGACTATTTCGTCGGTGACATGAAGGGCATGTCGAAGGGCGTGAAGGGCGTTCTCGACGACCTCACCGGCTATATGCGCCAAGCCATGGCGGGCATCTATGCCGGCGTCGCCGGCACCAAAGCCTATCTCGGCGAGATCGAGAAGGGTGGCGTCGTCGGCCTCGGCAAGATGCTGATCGGGCAGGGTGATCCGAAGCTCCTCGAGAAGACCTACGGCGCCGCATACACCGCGGCGGACCAGTATCTGACGAAGCTCGGCAAGCGCGTGAAGGTCGCCGCCATCGAAAACGCGCGCGAGCGCATCGCTAAGTCGATCGGCTATAATAACATTCCGAAGCCGACGACGGACAAGCATGCCGAGCAGCTCGCGCGCGACGCCGAGGCGACCGAGGCGCAGATCCGCAACCTCTACAAGTTGGCAGAAGCCTATGGCGTGTCCGGTGCCGCGGCGCTGATCGCCGAGGCGCGCGTGAAGGCCGAGAGCAAGGCGATCAAGCAGCAGGCCGATATCGAAGCGGCTGTGAACCGTCAGATTCGGCTCGAGATCGCTCAGCGGGTTTCCGACTCCGCGAAGTCGGCTGCCTCGATGCGTGACCAGGCGCGCGTCCAGGCTGAGGTCAATGCGCTGATCGCTGCCGGCAACGTGCCGGCAGAGCGCGCCGCTGAATTGGTTCAGGATCGTATCGCCGATCTTCCGCTCCTGGCGGCGATCGAGGTCGCGCAGCAGCGCGGATTGAAGGAAGAGGCCGACAAGGCAACCGCAGCTCTGAAGGCACAGCAAGATGCCCGCGGCGCTGTTAAAGCGGCGGAGATCGGCACATTCTACGCCGGCTCCGATCAGCAAGCCGATCGCCAGTTGGCGCTGCAGCGCGAGGAACTGCGGCTCGTCGGTGCAACGGATATGGCTCGCGCACAGGCCATGGCGAAGCTCCAAGCGGAGCAAACGCTACAGGCGAAAGGCTACGAGCTGGGCACCGCCTATGCGGACAATTACGTCGGCAAGCAGGTTGAGATTGCGACCGGTGCCGAGACCAACCGGCAGGCGCAGGACGCCTGGAACGCCTCGCTGACCGCTACGGCAGACCTGTTCGACACGATCGATCAGACCGCGCAGCGGGCAGCCCAGGGGATGGCGGACGCCTTCGGCAACGTCGGTACGGCGATCGGCGACGCGCTGAGCGTGATGACCGGTTATTACGCCGACCAGGCGAAGCTTCAGGAAGCGCACGACGCCGCGATCCGGGCGGCCGGCGAGGATCAGCAGCGGATCGATCGCGAGAACCGGCTGTTCTCGCTCCGGTCGTCGTCGCAGCAGATCGGCGCGTTTGGCGATATGGCATCGGCTGCCAAGGGCTTCTTCAAGGAAGGCTCGGAGGGATACAAAACCCTCGAGACGGCCGAGAAGGCATTCCGCCTGGTGCAGTTCGCTCTATCGGTCCGCGCGATCGCGCAGGATGCGATCGAGACGGGTACCAAGATCGCCAACAGCGTCGCGCGTATCGCGGTCGGCGCGACCGAGGCGGTGGTCAATGCCATCAAGAGCCTGCCGTTCCCGCTCAACATCGCTGCCGGCGCCGCGACCGTCGCCGCACTGGCGTCGATCGGCGTCTCGATTGCGGGCTCGTTCGGTGGCGGCAACAAGAACACGCTGGCGCCGACGAACTCCGGCACCGGTACCGTGCTCGGCGATACCGCGGCGAAGTCGGACAGCATCAAGAACGCCATCGATGCGCTGAAGGAGGTCGACACCGTGACCAATACCTTCGCGCGCGAGATGGCCGCTTCCTCAAGTCGATCGACAGCCAGATCGGTGGCGTCGCCAGCCTGGTCGTGCGCTCCGGCAACATCGACGCGTCGGCCGGCGTAACCGAGGGCTTCAAGGCGAACGCCATCGGATCCGTGTTGAGCAAGATCCCGGTCATCGGCGGGATCCTCGGCGGGCTGTTCGGGTCGAAGACCAGCGTCATCGGCAGCGGTCTGTATGGTGGCGCGCAGTCGGTCGGCGATATCCTGGGCGGCGGCTTCGATGCTTCGTACTATTCGGATATCGAAAAGAAGAAGAAGCTCTTCGGACTTACGACCAGCAAGAAATACTCGACGCAATACGGTGGCGCAGACGCTGGCCTCGAGAATCAGTTCACGCTCATCTTGAAGTCGTTCAACGACGCGATCGCGTCGGCGGCCGGTCCGCTCGGCGTTGCCACCGGTGAAGTGCAAGCGCGCCTCAATGGCTTCATCGTCGACATCGGCAAGATCGATCTGAAGGGCCTCACCGGCGCGGAGATCGAGGAGAAGCTGTCGGCCGTGTTCGGCGCCGCGGCCGACGGCATGGCTGCGGCGGCGTTTACCGGCCTCGAGCAGTTCCAGAAGGTCGGCGAGGGCGTGTTCGAGACGCTGGTGCGGGTCGCGTCCACCGTCGAAGCAGTCGGGACGTCGCTCACCCTGCTCGGCACGAACTCGCAGGCCATGGGGATCGGCGTAAAGCTCGCATTGGCGGATCAGTTCGACAGCGTCTCGGCGCTGACCGACGCGGCCGGCGCGTACTTCGACACGTTCTATTCGAAGGAAGAGCAGGCGGCCGCCAAGACCGCGCAGATGAGCGGCGTGTTCGCCAGCCTCGGTGTCTCGATGCCGGCAACGCTGTCGGCATTCCGCCAGCTCGTTGAGGCGCAGGATCTGACGACGTCGGCCGGCCAGTCGACCTATGCCACGCTGCTGAAGCTTGCGCCGGCCTTCGCCGATCTGCAGGCATCGATGGAGGGCGCAAAGAGCGCGGCCGATATCGCCAGCGAGCGGCAGGACCTCCAGCGCCAGCTGCTCGAGCTGCAGGGAGACACCGCGGCGATCCGCGCGCTCGATCTGGCAAAGCTCGATGCGAGCAACCGCGCGCTTCAGCAGCAGATCTACGCGATCCAGGATGCGCAGGCAGCTGCCACGGCCGCCAAGGCTCTGTCGGACGCATGGACGTCGGTCGGCGACAGCATCATGGACGAGGTGAAGCGGATCCGCGGCCTCACCGACGTCGCCGGCGGCAATAGCTTCGCCAGCCTGCAGGGTCAGTTCAACGCGGCGACGTCGGCCGCGCGCGGTGGCGATCAGGATGCCGCGAAGAACCTGCCGGCGCTTAGCCAGGCGCTGCTCACCGCGGCGGCCGAGCAGGCGACCAGTCGGCAGGAGCTGGCGCGCGTCCAGGCACAGACGGCCGCCAGCCTCGAGGCGACCTACGGCGTCGTCACCGCCCTCTCGAAGGGCAGCGCATCGTCCAAGGCGATCATCAGCACTGACGATCTGATCGCCTCGATCAGCGACGCGCAGACGTCGTCGACGCCGGCGGCCGCCAACGATGATCTGTTGAGCGAGATTAAGTCGCTCCGCGAAGAAGTGACCGCCATGCGGAACGAGAATAATTCCGGCCAGGCGGCGATCGCCGGCAGCGCGGCGCGCATGGATCGTCGTCTCGAGGCGGTCACTTCGGCGAGCGGCGGCGACGCGATCAGCGTGGTGAAGGCCGCATGAGGGTCGTCACGCCCACCGGCGAAGCGATCGAGCTCGGCACGGTCGAGACGTCGCCGACGATCGGCATCATCGACTATAGCCGTCGCGTCACCGATGACTTC
Organism: Sphingomonas sp. AC411; assembly: GCF_979253035.1. Classification (NCBI taxonomy): domain Bacteria; kingdom Pseudomonadati; phylum Pseudomonadota; class Alphaproteobacteria; order Sphingomonadales; family Sphingomonadaceae; genus Sphingomonas; species Sphingomonas sp. AC411. Next base: position 3,558,245 of record NZ_CEEDAQ010000001.1, read on the forward strand.
GGTGTCACGACGGTGGTCGAACGCGGGTTCGCGCGTCGCATGTCGGTCCGCCTCGCCGTACCGTTCACCGATACAGGCGCGCTTCAGCGCCGGCTTGCCGCCCTGCGAGCAACGCCGGCGACCTGGATCGCCGACGATCGGTTCGCCAGCCTATCGGTGCGAGGGTTCTATAAGGACTTCGAGGTCGACCAGGCGGTACCGCCGCTCAGCTACTGCACGCTGACGGTCGAGGGCCTGGCCGAAACCGCGCCGATCGCGGACGCCGGCGGCGATCCGGCTATCGGCGGCAAGTCGACCTTGCAGCTGCTGCAACCGGTCATCATCACCACCCCGCAGCTGATCGCCAGCAGCGTTCCCGAGGCAGACGCGGCCGAATGGTCCGCCCAGGCAACGTATGCGCTCGGGGCGCGCGTGATGAAGGCCGCAACGCATCGCGTCTACGAGGCCGCGATCGGCGCCAACGCCGGCAATGATCCGGCGGGCGCGTCGGGCAAATGGCTCGACGTCGGGCCGACCAACCGGTGGGCGATGTTCGACCAGGCGCTCGGCTCGCTGACGTCGGCCGCAAACTCGATCGCCGTGACGCTCGATGCGCCGGCGATCCAGGCGGTCGCGCTGCTGGACGTCACCGCAGCAGCAGTGCGGCTTCAGGCGGTCGGCTATGACCGCACGGTACCGGCCGGCGCCGGCAGCATTACGTTCCTCGACCTGCCGGCCGGTACCACCCGCGTTACCGTGACGATCACCGGCAGTGCCGTGTCGGTCGGTACGCTGCTGATCGGCAAGCTGGTCGGGCTGGGCGTCACCGAAGCATCGCCGACGTCGGGCATCACCGACTATAGCCGCAAGGACGTCGACCAGTTCGGCGCGGTGACGATCGTCGAGCGCGCCTGGTCGAAGCGCATGGCGGCAAAGTCGCTGATCGATACCGCGGCGATCGACGTCGTCGCCAACCGGATCGCAGCGGTCCGCGCGACGCCGGCGTTATGGATTGGCCTCGACGGGCTCGACAGCCTCACGGTCTATGGCTTCTTCAAGGAGTTCTCGATCGAGGCCGGCGAAACGACTAGTAAGCTGTCGATCTCGATCGAGGGTCTGAGCAAAGCCGCCAATGTCGAGCCGCTCGACGAGGCGGTGAACTGGGAAGACGTTGCGGATCCTTCCGGCACCAAGCCGACGAACAACGCCGACAAGACGAGCGACAACACCGCAAAGGATACGCATGCCGTTGGCGGCAGGCCTGCTGCGGCCGTGCTCGGTCAGATCGCCGGGAACACGTACAATCACGTCGTCGCAACGGCTGAAGCTGAAGTGGCTCGCCTTCGTACCCGGGCGCTTAGCTTCCTCGGTCCTCTCGGCGAAGATAGCTATACGCTGATCCGACGCGAAACGACCGAGCGCAAGGGTGCCGATGGCGTCTTCGCCGAAACCTTCGAAATCCTTGGCGCCGTGACGCCGGACGGAACGGCTTTCGTCATCAACACGTCGACTGTGCAGATCGGGCCGGACGAGTCGATGGCGCAGAGGTTCGACGCGATCGCCGCGACGTTCGAAGACAACGCCGCCAGCATCGAGCATATCGATCAGGTCCTGGTCGGGCCCGACGGCGCGAGTGCTCGAGCATTAGTGAAGCTCGACGTCGGCGGCCGGATAATCGGCACTGCGTTGACCAATGACGGGTCCGAGGGCGCGTTCGTGGTCTCGGCAGACAACTTTCGTATCGAGGATCCTGACACCGGCAATCCGTATTTCTACGCCGACGATACTGGCAAGGTCGTGATGCACGACGTCGAGGTCGATACGCTTAAAGTCGGCGCAATGGACCCAGAGTTTCTGGCAAACCAGTCGGCGTTCGACGGCGCCGAGGGCTCTCAAATGTTGCCCGGTGGCGTCATTATGAAATGGGGAAGGTTCCGCGCCCAGATCGACACTGAGGTGCAGTTGACGACCGTGTTCGAAAAGCCATTCCCGAACGCTTGTGATTCCTTCGTCCCGACCCCGTACCTGAACACCTTCAGCAAGTTCAAGGATTTGTGGCTTCAGGTCGTCGGCGAGCCCAGCCGCCTCGGTGCAACAGTCGCGACCCAGGCGGCAACCGGGGACGACCAACGTTTAGATGGTTTCAATTGGCTGGCCTTCGGTCGGTAATCAAGGGTGCGAAGACATGGCTGATATGGAAGCGATCGCAGCGTCCCTGAACGCGCTGCTGACAACTTATGGCGTCACCCGTGACCAGCTCGCGGATTTGTTGGGTGGGTCCGCAGATGGCGGGCCGAACGGGGATGGCAGCTATCCCGTAACACTCGCGTCGGGGAGTATTGTGCTCGTGCCATCTCCCCGCCGGTTGGCAGCACTCAGCGGCGACGTAGATAGCGCGGTGGCGGCTCTCCAGCCAATACTCGATGCGGCAAAGGCTGAGGCCGCGAAGGCATTAACCGGAGCCGAGCGGTCCGAGGCTGCTGTCACCATCGTCTCGGACGCTATCGACGACGCTCGCGTCAGCGCCGAGAGCGCAGCTGCATCAGCTGCATCGATCTTCGCACTCAGGCAGAAAGCCGACCTGTTCATCGTCTTCGGGCAGTCGCTGACGATGCCCCAAACGCCGATGATGACATCGGCGAATGCGATCGTAGCCACGCTGTTCACCTTCAACGGTGGATCCGAAGCGCCATACGTAACGAGCCCGCCTCCGCTTAATCCTGACGGCATCCCGATTGACCCTGCCAACATGGCGCAGATGGTCGGCTTCATTCCATCCGGCCAAGCCGAAAGCTGGGGTCCTGGCCTCGGTTACCAATCTGCGAAAGCCGGGGTGCCCCGCGCGTTCTTTTGGGCGCCGGGCCAAGGCTCGATGTCGCTAAAGATGCTCCACGGCGCACATATCCAAAACCTGCGCCACGGGGTCCGTCGCGCAGTACTGCTCCTTCGTAACGCCGGTTACGAACCAGTTATCCGTTACATCTTCGTGCATGGTCACGCGGATGCGGATCAGCTGTCCGATGGCAATAATCCGGGCACTCCGCCCACCAGCACGGCGGACTACATACTCGGTGCTCGCAAGCTATTCGCAACGATGCGGCTCACGGCCACTCAGGCGCTCGGTTACACGTTCACCGATCCAATTTGGGTGACACCGCTGCTAACGCAGAATGCCGTTGTCTCCTACAATGCTCGCCGGGACATCGTCATGGCGCAGCTGGCGATGCCTTCTACCATTCCAGGGGTACGGCTGTTGCCCCCGCACTCACAGTTCGCCAACCTGTTCAAAACCGATCTGGTGCATCCGGGCGGGCCGGCCATTGACTACTATGCCGAACTGGCCGCGGCCTATATCTATTCAGGCCTCACACCGCCGATGATTGTGCGCATTGCCGTCGCGGACGGCAAGGTCGTCGCGACGTTCGATCGGCCCGTCAAATACATGGCCACGCCGGACGCCATCTATCCGGGCAACAGCAAGGATGGCTTCAACGTCGTCGATAACACCGGCGCCGAGGTGCCGGTCACCGCGACTACGATCAGCGGGGCCATGGTGACGCTGACAGTGGCGTCGACAGCCAACCTCACCGGCGATTGGCGGGTGCGCAACGGGCTTCAGCAGATGTCGCCGCTCGGCAACCTCGGTATCCCGGATCAGGTGATGCCCCGCACGCGGGTAGCCGGCCTCGTCGACGCTGGCGTCGCTCAGGACGGTACGCCTCTTCAGAATCTCTCCGTCACCCAGGAGTTTGGCGCATGAGCCTCGCATCACGAGCTGGTCAATTGATTAGCCACTATCGCGGTTCTGCCGACGGGTACGATGCCACCAACGGGCGCTTACTCGACCGGTCGGGCAAAGGGATGCATCTTCCGAAATTGGCAGGTGCACCGGCGTTCGCGACATACTCAGGCGCGCAGGCCCTCACCATGCGCGGAGACGTTCCCTTCGGCTGTCCGATCGTTGACACGGTGCCAGTCTACCCATTCCCGACGAGCTATACTCAGATCTTCGTGGCCTGGGCCAATCTGGTGGGCACGGATAACTACTCCCCGGTCGCCGGTATGATGCGCGATACCGCCGATACAGACCCCGCGTGGAAGACGCCCACGACAGCGTTCGAGAGCAGCGCGAGGGACGGCTTTGCTAACCGTCTGTTCTTCTCTGGCAACGGTTCATCGGTTCGCGGCGGATCGAACAACTTCGAAGCTTCGGACACCTATGTATCTGGTGCTTGGAATGTAGTGCAGTTCGTTGTGGACCCTGATGCCTGCCAATATCGGCTGCGTGTTGGCACCGGGCAGTGGCAAGTAGGTGCTATCCCCGGGGCCTATGCGGTGTCCGCTACGGATGACTTCCGGCTTGGCTATCGGCCGGTGCCAATCGATACCGCAGGCGGTCGCGACTTCGCATTCGGCCAACTGATCACGCTGGCGGGTGACCCGGCGAACGAGAACGGCGATGCGTACAACGCGCTGATCGCTTCTCTCAAGGCTGACCCAACGGCCTAACCAGGCACCTGTAGGCAGCTGGCTGCCGCCTCATTCTCAATAAGGGCTCGCCTTATGAAAAACTGCACCCTCGCGCGCCTTGGCGCCGCGGGACGGATCCTCGCGTGACCGACGCCCCGCAGCAGCGCCTAGCGCTGAAGGATATCGTGATGCTGTGTTGCGCGGTGGTCGCGCCGCTGGCTGTCGTCGGTGGCATGTTCCGCGCCGACGGCAATCGCTCGGCGCAGATCGATACCAACACTCGCCGGATCGAGGTTCTCGAGGCAGCCAACCAGGCCAAGACCGATCTGCTGACCAAGATCGACGGGCGCACGATCCGGATCGAGACCAAGCTGGAGATGATGGCGCCGGCACCGAAGATCGCCGCGCGATGATCGACGGTCCGGTCCTCATGATCCTGGTCGGGGCTGCGATCCAGGCGGTGCCTCCGGCGCTCGCCCTGCTGATCCATTTCCGACGTCGGCCGTGCGCCGCGTCGACGCTGGGCGCACCCGCCCGCATCTGATCCCGCCGGCGGCCGGCTGCCGCCTCTCACAGGAGATACCGATGAACCTCGACGCAATGCGCCGGGTCCGTAGCCTATGGCTGCGCGCCTGGCCGCTGTGGTCCGTGCGCATGTCCGCGCTCGGTGCCCTGCTCACTGGCTTTGCCGCAGCCACCCCCGACACGCTGCTTCAGATCTGGAACGCGCTACCCGACGAAGTTCGCGGCGCGTTTCCCGAATCGGTTGCGCACTTCGTACCTACGCTGTTGTTTGTCGCGACGATCGTCGTTCGCCTGATGACGCAGGCACCGGCCGGCGAACGTAAGAGCCTGTGGAAGTCGGTCAGCGGTAAGGTCGCGCCAAAGGCCGCCGGCGGCATCGCCGCGGCCGCGATCGCGATGATCGCCAGCGTAATCGCCGTCGAGGGCGGATACGTGAACCACCCGGCCGACCCCGGCGGTGAGACGAACATGGGCATCACCAAGAAGGTGGCCGTCGCGAATGGCTATGTCGGTCCGATGCGCTCGATGCCGCGCAGCGTCCCGGAAAGCATCTATTACGACCAGTACCTGGTGCGCCCGGGCTACGCGCCATTGATCTCGATCGATGCCGCGGTGACCGAGGAGCTGTTCGACACCAGCGTCAACATGGGCCCGTCGCGGCCGTCGACGTGGTTCCAGCGCTCGACCAACGCGCTGTGCGGTACCACGCTGACGATCGACGGCCGGCTTGGGCCTAGCTCGATCGCCGCGTACCGGACGTGCCAGGGAAAGATCGGTCCAGCACCGCTATGCGTCGCGACGCTCGGGATCCTCGATGCGTGGCAGAGCGGCGAGTACGCACGGCTGATCGGTGCGAACCCCAAGCTGCAGGTGTTCCAGAAGGGGTGGATTGCCAACCGCGTCGGCAACGTCGATCGCCGCAAGTGCGCCGCGGTGAAGGCATGACGCGGGTCCGCATCATCATCGCGATCGTCATCGCGCTGGCGATCGTCGCCGGCGTCGCGATGATCCGCCGCGGCGGCGAGACCGCCGGCGCGGCAAAGGTCACCGCCAAGAACGACCGGGCGCATACCGAGCACGTCGTCGAGGCGCGTGCCGACGAGCGCGCGGCCGCCACCGTCACCCAGTCGATCGCCGCGCGCACCGTCCGGATCGACGCGCAGACCGACGCCTATGTCCAAGCCACGATCGAGGATCTCCGCAATGCGCTCGCCAATGTTCCGCCTGCAGCTGCTGACGCTGCTCTGCCTGCCGCTCCTGTCGACAGCCTGCGCGACAGCCTCAACGCGGGGATCACTCGCGCGAACCGAGCGGCCGGCGATGCCGACGCTGCCGGAGGAGCTGGTCAAGACTGAGCGCCTGGCGCCGATCGCCGGCAAGACGTCGGGCGAGCTGGTGTCGATCGACAAGGGCGTGCTCGCCGAGATCGTCGAACGGTTCGCCCAGGCGGCCGGCGCGATCGAGCGCGGCAACAACCGCGCCGGCGGTGTCCGGAAGCTCTGGACGTGCGTGGACGCGATCATGCGCACCGGCGTTACGCCGGCCGGGTGCGCGACCACCTCGCGCTGATTGCGGGTTGCTTGGACGCGTGGCATAGTTCGAGCGCTGCTCCGAGCTTAGCCGCGAAGACAGCCCGCGCGCGCGGTAGCTCCCGGGTTCCGGTTCGCCGGGTGGCCCGCGGAATAGAATACCCTCCGGGAATACGCGGGGCGTAGTTCCTGGGAGCCTGCGCGGCTAACCACCCGGTCCGTCCGGACGGTCAGCCGCGCAGGGACTCTCTCTCCAGTTTTGCGATGATCATCGCACCATCCATCCCGCGGCCGACCGGCCGGGGCTCCGCCGATCGCGTCGATCGGCGGCCATCATGGCGCGCGTAGCCCGTGCCTCGTCATGAAGGTCAAACCTCTACCATGCATGCTGCTATCATCGCTCGCCCGCCCGCTCCGTACATGGGCGGCAAGCGCAACCTCGCGACGCGCCTATGCGCGCTGATCGATGCCACCCCGCACAAAGCCTATATCGAGCCGTTCGTCGGCATGGGCGGCGTCTTCCTCCGCCGATCGCGCCGGCCGGGGGTCGAGATCATCAACGACCTGTCCGGCGACGTCGCCAACCTGTTTCGCGTCGTGCGCCGTCATTACGAGCCATTCGTCCAGGAGCTGCGCTGGCTGATCGCCAGCCGAGCGGAATTCGACCGGCAGAAGGCGACCAATCCGAACACGCTCACCGATATCGAGCGCGCGGTCCGCTTCCTCTACCTTCAGCGCCTGGCGTTCGGGGGTAAGGTCGTCGGCCGCCACTTCGGCGTCGATCGCAAGTCGCCGTCGCGGTTCAACCTCGGCAAGCTGCGCGCCGAGCTGAAACTGCTCAGCCGGCGCCTCGAGCCCGTCCAGGTCGAGCAGCTCGGCTATGCCGAGGTCATCCGGCGATACGATCATGCCGATGCGCTGTTCTATCTCGACCCGCCGTATGACGAGACCAGCGGCTACGGCACCGGGTTCGGCCGCGACGACTATGTCGCGATAGCCGCGCAGCTGGCGACGATCGCCGGCCGCTTCATCATGTCGATCAACGACACCCTGTTCGTCCGCGAGGCATTCGCCGCGTTCGATATTCAGGAGGTCGAGACGACCTGGACGATCGGCACCAAAGCAACCGGTGCCGGCGCGAAGGTGACCGAGCTGATCATTCGCAGCAAGCCAGCCTGATTGCCTTCGTGCTTTCGAGTATCAATTCGCTGTTGGGGTAGGGGTATCACCTACCCCAAAGCGAGGTACACGCCGCGCTGAAACCCGCGCAAAAGCGTCATTGCGGCGGAGGACTTATCCGCCGTCAGTGAATGTCCGGAATGGGAAGGAAGGCGGACCGTCCGCTTTCGAGAAGAAGAACCTGATCTCTGTCTAACCCATGGCTTGGCTCGGCGTGCGCCCGCGAAAGCGCCAGCCTGCTGGGTCGTTCGCCGTTGTCGGTCGATGTGCGTACTACGGCGATCGGACCGAAATGACAAAGCGTTAGTAAGCGCGACGTTTCTTATCCCTTCAAGTTCAGGTAGCGGCTGTTAAAGCCCGCCGCTTGTACTAAACGTTCCCAGCTTGGAATAGTGATACTATACCTGGAGCGAGCAATAAGACCATCTCGAACAAGGCCCTTGAACGTCCTATTGATATGCACTGCAGTTAAGCCAAGAGCATCACCCAACTGATCCTGCGTCATCGGCAGTTCGTAGCTTATACCATCAGGCACGCCATTATTGTTTAGCCGCAACGCAATTTCGCACAGAAGATGCGCGACGCGTGCTCGCGCGTCGCGACGGCCAATACTCAACATCCATTCTCGAGACATGGACAATTCAACTAAGGTGGTTGCGAAAAACGCACGTGCGATAGACGGTCGTTGAGTGACTAGACGCCGCAACTCAACGTGCGATATGAATGAAATTTGACATTCGGTCAGGGCCTGAACATTATTGTCTGCCTCATCAAGGTAAAGCTGCTGAAGATTAATTACTTCACCAGGTATGCAAATTGAGACGATCTGTCGAAGCCCTTCCGCGCTGACCTTATGCCGATATGCAATCCCAGAAACCAAAATTGCGCAATCATTTTTTATCTCACCGTCACGGAGTAGGTAGGTTCCTGCCTCAAATTGCCGCGAGGAGTAGGGTAGTTCGTAGAGGGATACGCGATCTTCTGAGGAGATCGGATCATGAAGGGCGATTTTGTCAATCAACTGCTTAATTGGATTAAGGTTTGGACTATTCATTGCACCCTCTCGAATGGGATCGAAACCGGGACAGCGCCATATTTGAGCTTTTCCGTCCGATACAGTAAATCTACCATACTCACAGCTGACTAACTAAGGTTAATGTCAATCTCCTACCGGCCACCGGAATGGGCGTTTCCGGTCAGGGTACCGACAGCGGTAAATTGGGGTACGGGCAGGACGCACGCCCGCGGAAAAGCGTCACTGCGGCGGAGGGTATCTCCGCCGCTATTGACCTCTCGGCATGGCAATGTGCTGGAATAGCATGCCGTTGCTCAGACTGGTTTGCGGGTCGCGGGTTCGGATGATGAGTATTTTCTGGCTGGTGAAAGCGGCCTGCAGGATCTCTGCTTCGGACATTCGCAGCTCCGCCATCAGATGGATGATCGTCCGCTGACCAGTATCGATCGCATAGCGTCGACCAGGGCGCTCGTTGGATAGATATTTCTCGAGCAACCGCCGCTTCTTCCAGCTGCCAAACCTATACGCTGCGAAGGCCCATACCGCGACGATCGCGGTCGCGATCGCTGCAACGTGATCAAGCGTGTCCAACATTTCATATCCCCTTCGGAGGACATTATGCTGACCAACGCCGCGGTGAAAGCCGCGCGGCCGAAAGCGGCCGCCTATAAGCTGTTCGACCAGGGCGGCCTGCACCTCTACGTTGCGCCGACTGGCCGTAAGTCGTTCCGCATGAAGTACCGCCTCGGCCGCAAGGAGCAGCTGCTGACGATCGGCGCGGTACCCGAGGTGACGCTCGATGCCGCCCGGGCCCGGTGCGACCAGGTGCGCGAGCAGCTCGGCCGCGGCGAGGATCCGCGAACTTGCGAAATTGCGCAAACCGGCAAGGCACGTGCTTTCGAAAACGTCGCTCGCCAGTGGCACGCGCACATGCGCCGGCGCTGGACGGATGTGCATGCCGGCGACGTCCTCGCAAGTCTCGAGCGCGACGTGTTCCCGGCGATCGGCGCCATGCCGATCGGCGCGGTCACCGTACCTGTGATCCTGAACGCGCTGCGCGTCATCGAGGAGCGCGGCAGCCTAGTCACGGCGAGCCGCGTTCGCCAGCGGATCTCGGCCGTATTTGCCTATGCAATGGCGGAGGACCTGGTCGACCAAGATCCCGCGGCGATCGTCAGCCGCGCGCTCACCCCGCCGGCGCCGGCACAGCATCATCCCGCGCTGCTCGAGATCCAGGACGCGCGCGACCTGCTCGCGGCGGCCGAGCTGGTCGACGTCGCGGCGGTGGTGAAACGCGCTTCGCGATTCCTGGCGCTAACTGCTGTCCGCTTCGCCGCGGTACGCGGCGCGCGCTGGGAGGAGATCGAGGATCTCGACGGGGCCGCGCCGCTCTGGCGGGTACCGGCCGCGCGGATGAAGCTCGCGGCAGCGAAGAAGCTCGATGCGAAGAACGATCACCTGGTGCCGCTGTCGCGCCAGGCAGTCGCGCTGCTGCGCGAGATCCGCGCGGATATGCATCAGGACGATGCAAATTTGCATGATTTGATCTTCGATCGCGGCGCTGGCCGCGCGATCGGCGAGAAGTCGATCGGCGCGCTGTACGACCGCGCGGGTTTCGAGGGCGTCATGTGCCGCACGGTTGGCGCGCGTCGTTCTCGACGGTGATGAATGAACGGAACGCGGACGATGCCGACATCGAGCGGGCGCTGGCGCATACGCCGAAGGACAAGGTCAAGGCTGCGTACGATCGAAGCGAGCGCCTTCAGCGTCAGCGCGACCTGTTCCAGGAGTGGGCGGATCTGTTGGTCGTTCTCTGATCCAGCGCCGCATACTCGACGCAAGAAAAGAACAACGACTTTCGTTCACTCCCCCATCGACAGCCCGGGGCGGCGCAAGCCGCCGCGTTCCGACAGCCGGGTCTTGGCGGTCGGGTCCTTGGGGCATGCCGTTTCGGCCTTGGGGAGATCAAACTGGCGTCGGCTCCGCGTTCAGCGGAGACGTTCCTCATTCAATATAGATCTGGATGCTTCATACTCAGGCAAGATGTCCGTCTGAGGCAAGAAGAGAGGCGCCGAAGCCGGCAATCGTGCGGCGTAGTTCAGCGACATCCTTCGACGGAGGGGTCTGCACGGGTTGCTCAGGCTTAGCGGCGGGCTTGGGGATGCCGAACCGCAGGTGTCGGCGATCGCGCAGCTGAACAAAGCGCTGATAAACCCGCTCTGCCATTCGTTTCTTGAGGTCGAGGAAGTAGGCGCTGGACGTCTGCACTCGTTTTTCCTTCGCCGGATCGATCCGCGGCGAGTTGCGGGTGCTACGTGTGACCCAGGCCAAAAGCCCGTGGTGCTTGAGACGCTTTAGCGCTCGATCAACAGTCTTTTCGCAGCAGTTCGCTGCGCGTGCGATCTTTGCCCAAGATGGAAACCAACGCCCGGAGCCGGCGAAGTCTAAGAAATTAAATATAGCTTCATAGACCGCGACATCGGCGCGAGTGATCCCCATAGAATGCTTGGCCAGAGCGGCCGCAATTTGCTCGAGCGCGATCCGGATCGTAGCGGGGCGGCCGACTGGACGATCCGCAGGGGGCGAGCCATCAACTCGTCCAACTCGGCCGTCAGCACCTGCCGGTCCTCCTCGAGCTGTTTCTTGCTGCCGCGGCGAAACTCTGCGGCATGCTCCGCCTGAAGCTCTTTCGCGACCACAACGAGCGATTCAACCGTAGCTATGCGCTCGGCGGTCGAGGCGAACCGGTTGCGGTCCCAAGGCTGCGCCTCAGGTGCAGTTTCGTCGATGCACCCGCGGCGCACGCGGCGGTCAGGTCCTCGATCTGCGGCTTTGGCGATCTGTCCAGCGATGTGGCCGAACGTCTTTAGAGTGGGCGTAGAAGAGAAGGTATTCAGCATCGTTTCGGCCCCCGGGGCGAAGTCGATGGGACGCACGAAGCCGCCGGCTGTCCGAGGGTGGACAGCCGTGCGGCTCGCAAATGAGGTCAGCGCGATCGCGCCGGGGGCGTGGTTGGGGAGGGTGGGGTGCTTCGGCGCAGGTTCGGCGTGAGCCAGCGCGAAGCACGGTTTTCTGCGGGTCTGAAGGCGAAGGCCGGTTTCGATTAAGTCGAAAAACTGGCAGTTTTCTGCGCTAGCGCCTTCGTTGACATCGCAGGGGTCGCAAGTTCAATCCTTGCCACGCCCACCATTGAAAACCCCGCTAGCCCTTTGGCTAGCGGGGTTTTTTAACGTTATGGGGTCGGTCGCATCGCCCCGTTACCGCGCGAAGCAGCTACAGGGTCGGGGTGATTTCAGTTCGGACGAACGGCGTCCGGCATGAGGGTCCTGTGGGAACGAGGGCGCGGCGGGGCTCGGAGCTGGGCTTTATGCCGCGGTGGGAGCCGGGCGGTATCCCGATCACTCGCACGCCGCGGGCTTCGGCGCCCGCCGACTTCCCCGCGATAGGGCGGGGCGGCATTGCTGATGCGTGCCGTCCGTTTCATGCCCCAGTACCGCCAGCCGTACCGTCAGCCCGCCGCGTCGACCTGATCGAGATAGGCGGCATAGCCCTGCGCCTCCATCTCGTCGCGCGGCACGAACCGCAGCGACGCGGAGTTGATGCAGTAGCGCAAGCCCCCTGATCCTGCGGGCCGTCCTCGAACACATGGCCGAGATGGCTGTCGGCACCGGCCGAGCGGATTTCGGTGCGGACCATGCCGTGGCTGCGATCGTGCAGTTCGGTCACGTGGACCGGCGAGATCGGCCGGGTGAAGCTGGGCCAGCCGCAATGCGAGATCGAACTTGTCGGCGGACGCGAACAGCGGCTCGCCGGAGACGATATCGACGTACAGGCCAGGTTCGCGGGTGTTCAGATATTCGCCCGTTCCCGGCCGTTCGGTGCCGCTCTGCTGCGTCACGTGGAACTGCTCGGGGGTGAGCTTGGCGATCGCCTCGTCGGTCTTCTTATACTCGGTCATGGTATGTCCCATCAGCGTGAACGCAGGCCTCCACCGATATCGAACGCTCGCATCGATGGGGTTTCCGCCAATATAGGGCGTCTTGGCGCTGGCCCAATGCGCGCGGTCGCTGGCCCGTCGGCGATATATTCCCGCGCATCCTCCGTCCGGCTTTTCAGGCGAGGACAAAAGCTGTCATGCGGGGCCGATGATTCGCACCCCGCTGTCCGCGCTCGCCTGCATCCTGTTCTCCTCGGGAAGCGTCCTCGCCCAATCGACCGCGGTCCCGACCGAGCCTGCGCCCGACATCGTCGTCACCGGGCGCGGGCTGGCGGATGCGCCCGGTGATCGCGCCTATGATATCGTCACGATCGATCGAAACCGGATCCAGGCGAATGCGAGCAATCGGCTTGAGGCGTGCTCGCCGACGTCGCCGGGTTGCAGCAGTTTCGCCGGTCGGACTCGCGGAGTGCCAATCCGACCAGCCAAGGCATTTCGCTGCGCGGGATCGGCGGCAATGCCTCCAGTCGCGCGCTGCTGATCTTCGACGGGGTGCCGCAGGCGGATCCGTTCGGCGGCTGGGTCGCGTTTCCGGCCTATGCGACCGGGCGGCTTGGGCGCATCCGCGTAACGCGCGGTGGCGGCAGCGGGTATCAGGGGCCGGGTGCGCTGGCCGGAACGGTCGAGCTGGAAAGCGCGACGCCCGATCAACTGACGCCGTTCCAGGGCGGCGTCGCCTATGGCAGCCGCGATTCGGTCGATGCGCAGGGCTCGGCGGCGCTGGTACGCGGATCGGGGTTCGCCACCCTGTCGGGGGCGTACGCGCGCGGGGACGGCTTCACGCCGACCGTCGAGGAAAGCCGCGGGATCGTGGATCGCGCCGCCCCCTATGAGCAGGCTTCGGGTGCGCTGCGGACCGTCGTCGGGATCGACGCGAAGACCGAATTGCAGATGAATGCGAGCGCGTTCACCGACACGCGCGACCGCGGAAGCGACTTCACCGCCAACACAAGCGAGGGGGCCGACGCGAGCATCCGGCTGATCGGGCGGGGCGCGTGGGGCTATTCGGCGCTGGCGTATCTGCAGACGCGCGCGTTCGCGAGCAGCTTCAACAGCATCAATGCCGCGCGGACGACCGCGATCCAGTCGCTGAACCAGTATAATACGCCAGCCACCGGGCTTGGCGGGCGGATCGAGATCGCGCCGCCGCTAGGCGAGAGCATCACGCTCAGGTTGGGGGCGGATATCCGCGACGTGAGCGGCAAGACGCAGGAACTCTATACGTTCGTCAACGCAGCGCCCACGCGACGGCGCGAGGCTGGCGGGAGTACGACGACGACCGGCGTGTTCGCCGATGGGAGCCTGGTCGCGGGCGACTTCACGTTCAGTCTTGGAGGACGGGTCGACTGGTGGTCGATCGACGGCGGCTATCTGTCCGAGCGCCCGCTGGCGACCGGCGCGGCGCTGACCGACCTGCGCTATGCAGACCGCGACGGCAGCGAGACGACCGGGCGGGCGGGCGTGGCATACCAGCCGATCGAGACGATCACGCTGCGTGTCGCCGGGTATCGCGGGTGGCGCCTGCCGACGCTCAACGAACTGTACCGCCCGTTCCGGGTTGGCAACGACGCGACCGCGGCGAATGCGTTGTTGTCGCCGGAGCGGCTGACCGGGGTCGAAGGTGGCGTCACGCTGACGCCTGCGCCGGGCGTGAGCATCGCCGCGACCTATTTCTACAACCGGCTGAAGAACGCGATAGCCAACGTCACGACGACCAACCCGCCGCAGGTGCTGCCGGGGGTCGCCACCTACCGCGTCCGCCAGAATCTCGATGCGATCCGCGCGCATGGCTTCGAACTGGATGCGTCGTATCGGCCGGGTCCGCTGGGCGTGCAAGCATCGTGGTCGCACACGAACTCGAAGGTCGAGGGTTCGGGGATCACCGCCGCTTTGGACGGCTTGCGGCCGGCGCAGACCCCGCGCGACCAGGTGTCGGGAACGGTCGACTGGCGGCAGGACGCGGCGGCGCTGTCGCTGACCGTGCGGCATATCGGGCGGCAGTTCGACGACGACCAGAATACGCGGGTGCTTGGGGCCGCGACGATGCTCGATGCCTACGCGGCGCTGCCGATCATGCGCTCGTTGGTCGCGGAGGTGCGGGGGAGAACCTGTTCGACGAGCGCGTCGAGGCGGGGATCAGCGGCGCCAACATCGTCGAGCGCGCGACACCGCGGACGATCTGGGTCGGGCTGCGCTACGGCGGGCGGTGAGTCCGAACGATCCTCCCCCGCCAGGGAGAGGATCAGTAGGCCCGCGTTGACCCGTGCATGGCGCGCGACTAATGCCACCCTTGTGAAGGGTTCCCGGCGACGGGATCAAAGGGAAGTCGGTGCGCGGGCCGGGTCGTCAGGATCCAAATCCGCAAGACCGGCGCTGTACCCGCAACTGTGACCGGATAGCGGCCACCCCGATTATGCCACTGGGTTCCGGCCCGGGAAGGCGGGGTGGAGGCGGTGACCCGGAAGCCAGGAGACCTGCCTCTCACGGTCGATCCACTGCGCGGGCGGGTGTCCGGCGCGGACGAGTGCTCCGGTGCAGCCGGGTTTCCTCGAGCGAGGACGTCTGCCGTCCCCGAATGGTCGTGGGCGGTTCTGCCAGGACGTGCCCATGACGAAATTCTTCCTGCTCCTGAGCGCCGCGGTGATCGCAGTGCCGGCCTACGCGCAGGACATCCCCGATACCGACGCCCCCGAAGTCGTCGTCACCGCGAGCCGCGTCGCACAGCCAGCGAGCGAGATCGGGCAGGCGGTGACCGTGATCGACCGCGCCGAGATCGAACGCCGCCAGACCGTCGTTGTATCCGATCTGCTCGCAACCACGCCCGGCGTCACCGTCACGCGCAACGGCACGCTCGGCGCGCTGACCGGCGTGCGGATCCGCGGTGCCGAATCCGACCAGACCCTGGTCGTGATCGACGAGTACGCGTCAACGATCCCGCCTCGACTGGCGGCGGTTTCGATTTCGGTAACCTCCTATCGAGTTCGGTCGAGAGGATCGAAGTGTTGCGCGGGCCGAACTCGGTGCCATGGGGCAGCCAGGCGATCGGTGGCGTCGTCAACATCATCACCGCCGCACCGACCGAAGGCATGCAGGCGCGCGCCAACGCCGAATATGGCTATGCCGACAGCATGTTCGCGAGCGCGGGCGTGTCGGGCAAGTCCGGACCGGTGTCGGGCTCGCTGACCGGCGGCTATCTGAAGACCGACGGCATTTCGTCCGCGGCCAGCGGTACCGAGCGCGACGGCTATCGCCAATATGGCGCCACCGGACGGCTGGGTGTCGAGTTCGCGCCCGGGATCGGTCTCGATCTGCGCGGCTATTTCGCGGACAGCAAGGTCGAGATCGACGATGGTTTCAATCCGGAAACCTTCGTGGTCGCGGACAGCCTTGCCTATGGGACCACGCAGGAACTCTACGGCTATGCCGGCCTGCACGCGAACTTCGCCGACGGCCGGTTCAACAACCGCGTCGCGTTCACGATCGCCGACATCAACCGCGACAATTTCTCGCAGCCCGGCGGCGACGTGTCGTTCATCGGCCGCGGTCGCAGCGAACGCTATGAATATCAGGGCGATTTCCGTCCGCTCGACGAGGTCCGCGTCGTCGCGGGCGTCGAGCGCGAGAACAGCCGCTTCAACGACGGCTTCACCTTCGCGGATACCGGCATCACCAGCGTCTATGGCCAGCTGATCGTCAAGCCGCTCGACATCCTCACGATCACCGGCGGCGTGCGCAACGACGACCATGAGGATTTCGGCAGCCACACGACGTTCGGCGCAAATGCGGCGCTGGCGTTGCGCACCGGTACCACCATCCGCGCCAGCTATGGCGAAGGCTTCAAGGCGCCGACCTTGTACCAGCTCTTTTCCGCCTACGGGAACCGCGACCTCGATCCCGAGACCGCACGGAACTTCGATATCGGCATCGAGCAGGCGTTTCTCGGCGACCGGGTCCGCGCGGGAGTGACGTATTTCAACCGCCGCACGCGCAACCAGATCGACTTCCGCAATTGCAGCCCGACGGAGCAGGCGACGGCCGGTTCGATCTGCGTCGATCGCCCGTTCGGCGTGTACGACAATGTCGCGCGTGCCGAAGCGGACGGCGTCGAGTTTACGCTCGCGCTGCGTCCGGTCGATGCGCTGACGCTGACCGCCAACTACAGCTATATCCACACCGAGAACCGCGCGATCGGCGCCAATTTCGGCAACGACCTCGCGCGTCGCCCGAAGCAGACCGCCAGCGTCAACGCCGACTACCGGTTCGTGTTCGGGCTGTCGGTCGGTGGCACCGTGACGATGGTCGGCGACAGCTTCGACGACGCCGGCAACACCGTGCGGCTCGACGGCTATGCGCTGGCGGGCATCCGCGCCGAAATGCCGATCAACGACCGGATCGCGCTGTACGGCCGCGTCGATAACCTGACCGACGCGCGGTACGAGACGGTCGCGGGTTACGGCAATTACGGTCGCGCGGCGTATGGCGGCGTGCGGTTGCGGCTGAAGTGAGGCGCGGGTCGATCCTCTTCGCGCTCCTGCTCGGGGGCTGCGCGCAATCCCTGGCGCGGGCGGCGGCGGCGGGAGATCGTCTCGACCAATCCGTGCGTGGATTCGGTGCTGGTCCGGATCCTGCCCGCATCGCGGATCGCGGGGATCAGCCATTATTCGCAGGACCCGTCGGCGACCTCGATCCCGCTCGCCGTCGCGCGGCAGTTTCGCGGCATCGCCGGGACCGCTGAGGAGGTGATCGCGCTCCACCCCGATCTCGTCATCGCCAGCACCTACACCCCGCCTGCGACTCAGGCGGCCTACGCCCGTGCCGGCCTGAAGACGCTGCTGCTGGGCATTCCGGACTCGATCGCCGAGAGCAAGGCGCAGGTAAAGCAGATTGCCGACGCGGTCGGTGCGCCCGCGGGTGGCGCGCGGATCAACGCCGATATCGATCGTGCGGTGACGCGCTGGAGCCACAAAGATGGCGAGTCGCCCAGCGCTCTGCTCTATATCAGCGGCGATCTCGCGACCGGGGGAGCACGTTGCTGAATGAGATGATGACCCGCGTCGGCTTCCGCAACGCCGCCGCCAGCTACGGCCTTAGGCATACCGGCACGCTCTCGGCCGAGACGATCGTGACGCGGCCCCCGGCCATCGTGATCGCCCCCGAAAGTGCCAGCCGCGGCGCCGCGCTGCGCCGCCGCTTGCTGCCGACCACGCCGCAAGCCGTCTTCCCCCGCGTCCTGATCAACTGCGGCGGCCCGACCATTCCGCCCGCGCTCGAACGCCTAGCCGCGATAAGGGCGGGGCTGTGATGCGAGGTTCGAGCACTGGGGACCCTATCCCTGAACGCCACCCCGGCGGAGGCCGGGCCCAGTTGGCAAGGTCGGCGTGATGGAGTTCCGCCCACAATTACGATCGTCCCCCAACTGGGCCCCGGCCTTCGCCGGGGAAGTGGTTATGTGTAGAGCGCGCGCAGATGAGGAAATGGCGGGATGACCCGCACGCCCAAACTCATCGCCCTCGGCCTGCTCGTCATCCTTCTGTTCGGCCTGTCACTCGGCTGCGGCAAGGTCTGGGTGCCGCTCCACGCCTGGTTATCGAGCGATCCGCGCTGGTGGATCATCCTCGAACTCCGCCTGCCCCGCGCGGTGCTCGGCCTCGCGCTCGGCGCGACGCTCGGGCTGTCGGGTGCGGTCCTGCAAGGCTATCTCCGCAACCCGCTCGCCGACCCCGCGGTCGTCGGCGTGTCGTCGGTCGCAGCACTCGGCGCGGTCGCTGCGATTATCTTCGGGGCCGGTTCGGGACCCGCGATCTTCGCCGCCGCGATGCTCGGCGCAGGGGCGCGGTCGCGTTGCTCGCCGCGCTGACGTGGCGGTCCCCGAGCGCGATCACCTTCATCCTCGCCGGCACCGTGCTCGCCAGCCTCGCCGGTGCGCTGACCGCGTTCCTGATCTCGATCGCGCCGAACCCCTATGCGGTCGCCGAGGTGATCGATTGGATCATGGGCGCCCTCACCGATCGCGGCTGGGACGACATCACGCTCGCCCTGCCGCCGATGCTGCTCGGCGGTGTCCTGCTCATGCTCACCGGCCGATCGCTCGACGCGCTGTCGCTGGGCGAGGCGGCGGCGCGGTCGCTCGGCATGAGGATGGGCCGCGTCCGCTGGCTGGTCGTGCTCGGCACCGGGCTAGTGGTCGGCGCAGGCGTTGCCGTAACCGGCGTGATCGGCTTCGTCGGCCTTGTCGTGCCGCATTTGCTGCGCCCGATCTTCGGCCACCGCCCGAGCGCGCTATTGCTCCCGTCGGCGCTCGGTGGAGCCGCGCTCGTGCTCGCCGCCGACAGCCTCGTCCGCCTCGCCCCCGGCGCAGGCGAAGTCCGGCTCGGCGTCGCGATGGCGCTGATCGGCGCGCCGTTCTTCCTCGGGTTGCTGGTCAAGGAACGGGGCCGCGCATGGATCTGATCGTCGACGCGCTCAGCGTGAAGCTCGGCAAGCGTACCGTCCTCCACGACGTGTCGGCACACCTGCGCCCTGGCCGTGTCACCGCAATCCTCGGCCCCAACGGCGCCGGCAAGAGCACGCTCGTCAAGGCCGCCGCCGCGCTCGTCGATCGTAGCGCAGGCAGCGTCCGGCTCGACACGCAGGACGTCGCGACGATGGACCCGCGCGCCCGCGCCCGAGCGATCGGCTACCTGCCGCAGGACGCGACGGTCCACTGGAACATCGTCGCACGCGATGTCGTCGCGCTCGGCCGCCTGCCGCACCTCGGCGCACATGCCGCGCCGTCGCCCGAAGACCGCGCCGCCGTCGACCGCGCCATGCACGATACCGAAACCACGCACCTCGCCGATCGCCCGGTCGGCGAACTCTCCGAGGGTGAGCGCGCCCGCGTCCTGCTCGCGCGCGTGTTCGCCGGCGAACCCGCTGGCTACTCGCCGACGAACCGCTCGCCAGCCTCGACCCCTCGCACCAGATCGACCTGCTCGCCCGCCTGCGCGCCTACGCAGCCGGCGGGGCAGGGGTCGCGATCGTGCTCCACGATCTCGTCCAGGCGCAGCGCGCGGCGGACGACGCGCTGCTGATCGCCGACGGTCGGATCGTTGCGTTCGGTCCGGTCGCCGAGGTGATGACCGCGGACACGCTCGCGCGCGTGTTCGGCGTCCGCGTAGCGCCGCTCGACGATGGCGGCCGCCGGTTGCTGGTGCCGGTCGGGCGCATCAAGGTCGGCTAGACCGAGCGACACGCCCGATGGATCGGGGCCGCGCCGTGGTGAGGCGGGGGGCCGGCAGGGTGAAAGATCATCGACGCGCCGCGCCCGCGGCACTATCCCGCGCCGGGTGATCGATATTCCCGCTCCCCTCCGCCTGCGCCTAGACGGCGACGCCCTCGTCCAGAACTGGCGCACGCTCGACCGCATGAGCGGCACCGCAGCATGCGGCGCCGCGGTCAAGGCGAACGGCTACGGCCTCGGCGCGATCGAGGTCGCCCGCCGCCTCGCTGCCGCAGGGTGCCGCGATTTCTTCGTCTCGAACTGGCAGGAAGCCGCCGAACTCGCGCCTTTGGGCCTGACCGTGTCCGTCCTTCACGGCGTCCGCGAGGAGGACATGTCCGCCGCCACCGCCGGCTTCGCCCGCCCGGTCCTCAACACGCCCCCCAGGTCGCCCGCTGGAAAGCGGCGGGCGGCGGCCCCTGCGACGTGATGGTCGACACCGGCATGAACCGCCTCGGCGTGTCGGCGGACGACATCGCCGGCGGCTTGCTGGACGGCCTCGCGATCGAAACGCTGATGAGCCACTTGGCGTGCGCCGATGAAGACTCGCCGATGAACGCGGTGCAACGCGACCGCTTCGCCGCGCTGGCCGGCACGACATCCGCACGACGCCTGAGCCTAGCCAACTCTGCCGGCATCGCGCTCAAGGGCTATGCGTTCGACCTGACCCGCCCGGGCCTGGCGCTTTACGGCGGCATCCCGCGCGCGGATCTGGCTGCAGCGATCCGGCCGACGGTGACGCTCGAAGCGCAGATCCTTCAGCGTCGCCAGGTCAGCGCCGGTCAAACGGTAGGCTACAACGCAACCTGGACCGCGCCCGCCGACACCGAGGTGGCGATCGTCAACCTGGGCTATGCCGACGGCTATTTCCGCGGATTTTCGAACTGCGGAACGGCATCGGTAGGTGGCATTGCGATGCCCGTGATCGGCCGCGTATCGATGGATCTCGTGGCGATCGACGTGACCAAGATGCCGGCGGCTTCCGAAGGAGCATGGCTCACGCTCGACTTCGCCTTGCCCGAAGCGGCTGCGTTATCGGGGATGTCGCAATACGAACTGCTGACAAGTCTCGGGCGCCGCTATTCGCGCATGTGGAACTGACGCGAGGACTACGGCGCACCACGGTGCCGCTAATATCGTTATCGTATCAAGTAAAAAAGGCCGCCCCGTGAGGAGCGGCCTTTGTCAGTTGGTAGATCGCTAGATCAGAACTTGGCTTCGAAGCCTGCGTACATGAAGCGGCCGACATTCTCGTAGATGCCCTGCGCACCGGTAGTGCCAGTGATGTCGTAGGGTGGCTGGCGATCGAACACGTTGTCCATGCCGGCATAGAAGCGGAACTTGTCCGTGACGTCCGCGCCGACGCGGAGGTTGTGGTAGGTCACGTCCGGGTAGAAGGTGAACGGGAACGCATCGGGATCGCGGGCCGGGCGACCCTGGACCGAGTTCTGCGTCTCATACTCGACAGCGACCGTCTGCTTGCCGACGTAACGAAAGTTGTAGTTCAGGTCGAACACGCCGAAGTCGACATTGGCCGTGAACGAACCCGACCATTCCGGATCCCCGACTTCGAACTTCTGCTGGTCGATGAAGCTTGGGGTGTTGATGTCCGTATAGTTGTCGCGGTTGATCAGGTAGCTGACGATACCACGCAACGTTACCTTCGCACCGCCAACATTATGGCTGTAGCTCAGATCGGCATCGACACCGGATGTCTTCTGCTTGGCAAAGTTGAATGGACCCGACAGGAACGACTGTCCGGTCGCGGGGAATGAGATCTGCGCGCCACCATTGGTGACACCGGTCTGCCCGGCGAAGGTGCCGTTGGGGTTACGCGTCAATGCCGCGCAATACTGATTGTTGATGCCGCTTGGGCTGTCGTAGCACTGGTTGATGATCGTCTGTGGTGCCAGCGCGAAGATCACGTTGGTGATCTTGATGTTGTAGTAGTCGACCGACAGCGTAAGGCCCGGGATCATGCTGGGCTGCAGGATGAAACCGCCAGTAAAGCTGTCTGCGGTTTCCTCGCGCAGATTGGGATTGCTGCCGTTCAGACCGCTGATGCCGGAGGTCGGAACGTTGGTGAACGGCTCCGTGATGCCATTGAACGTCTGGGTCGTCGGAACGCCTGCGGCTGCGCAGTTAGCCGCACGGTTCGGGCCGTTGCGAATATTGTTCTGGCTGCAGGGATCGACCAGGCCGTTGAGGAAGGTCTGGCTCGGTGCCGAGAACAGATCCCCCTGCGTCGGTGCCCGAACCGAGCGGGCATAGCTGCCGCGAACGCGAATGTCGCGGACTGGCGACCAGGTCAGGCCGGCGTTGTACGAATACACCGTGCCGGTTGCGCCGATGTTGTAGTCCGAAACGCGGCCTGCACCATCGATCGTCAGTTCCTGGAAGAACGGCACGTTCTTGAGCAGCGGAATGCGGATTTCGCCGTACGCTTCCTTCACGACCTGCGCTGGCGGATCGAAGATCGGAATGGCGTTCAGGAAGGTCGCACCGCTCCGCGTCACGTCGTCGAATGCCGAATAGGAGGTCTCGCGACGATATTCGCCACCGATCGAGAACGCGATCGGACCGCCCGGTAGTTCGAACAGCTGCGAAAGATCGCCCGATACGAACGCGGTCGCATCATACTGGTCGGCCTTCTGGCGGCGGGTCGAGTTCACGACGAAATAGTTCAGCGCCGAGGCGCTCGGTGCACCCTGACCGAACAGGTTGACGGGAACGCAGCTTGCGTCGTCATTGGCCGTGCTCGCGTCGGCGTTGATGCCGCAGACGATGTTGCCACCAGCGTTGCGGACCGCATCCTGCGAATTCCTGAATTTCTGGATGTTTACGTTGCCCTGGGTCGCGTAGAACGTATCGAGGTGACCGTAGTTGAACGCGACCTCATAGCGCCAGTCGCTGTTGAATGTGCCCTCGACGCCTGCAACGATACGATAGGTTTCGCGGCGATGGTTTTCGCCACGCGCACCGAAGTCGACGTTGATGCGCTGCGCCTGGAACGTGGTCGCCCCGGGTGCCAGCGTCTGGGCGAGCACCGAGCGAGCTTGGGCATTCAGGAACGGATTGTTGACGTTGTAGATCGCGGGCAGCGTGCCCTGCAGGAAGGTCGGCTGGCCTTCCTGAATCGCGTCGACGCGGACATATTTTGCCTCGACGAACGGACGGAACGCGTCCGAGACGTCGTAATGCGCCAGGAGGTTTGCCGAATAGCGCTTGATGCCCGGCTGCAACTGGCCGGTCAGGCGCTGCGAGGACCCGAGGCCACCGATCGCATTGCCCGAACCGAACGGACGGAAGTCCTTTACGACGTTGTTCGGCACGAGGTTGCCCGAATTGTCGAACACGAACACGCGACCCAGCGGGGCGCCCGTGTTGCTGTTCTCGCCGGTGCAGTTGAAGGCACGGCGGGCAGCGACGGCAGCGTTGCCGGCCACAGCGGCCGGGCATGCCGACGTGATAGCGCCGCCTTCCGAAATGGCGATGTTGCGGACGTTGGTCAGGAAGGTCGTATCGGGAACGCCGTTGCCGATACCCGGCTCGTTCAATACGTTCTCGGTCAGGTTGAACTGGCGACGGCCGGTCGTGCTATAGCGGCTGCGATCGGTGAAATAGAGCGCGTCCGATTCACTGTATTCGACCGATGCGGCAATGTTGCCGCGACCTTCCCCGAAGTTCTTGCCGCCCGTCAGGCTGCCGAAATACGAAGGGCGATCGCCGCGCGACGTGACACCGCTCTGGCCACGAAGACGCAGGCCTTCAAAGTCACGCTTCAGGACGAAGTTCACGGCGCCTGCGACGGCATCGGAACCATAGACCGCCGAGTTGCCGCCGGTCACGACGTCGACGCGCTCGGTCAGGTCGACCGGAATCGTGTTGACATCGACACGGCTCTCACCAGGAGTCGAGGTCACGTGACGGCGGCCGTTGACTAGCACGAGCGTCCGGTTTGTACCCAGGCCGCGCAGATCGAGTGCGTTGATACCGGCCGTGCCGATGAAGCGCGTCGAGTTCGATCCGCTGAACGTCGCCCGCAGCGACGGCAGCTTGTTCAACGTATCGCCAAGCGAGACTTCGCCGGTCTGCGTCAACTCCTGGATGCTGAGGGAGGTGATCGGCGAGGGCGAATCGAGGTTCGGACGGGCAATGCGCGACCCGGTCACGACGATCGCATCGTTTTCAGCCGCAGCGGCCGCTTCTGCTGCGACTTGCGTGCCCGTCTCCATGACCGTGCCGTCAGTGGCCGAAGGCGCAGTCTGCGCAAAGGCCACCGTCGGCAGCATTACCGCGCCGGTTGCCAGGATCGTCGCGGATAGAAAGTCCCGTGTTCTAGACAATTATAGTCCCCCGTTATCGGCAATTTTGCCGTTATGGGGAACATACAGCCGTTAATAGCGGCGACTGGCAAGCCTGCGTTCAGGTCCATGCACGTCGCGGTATCGAATTATTACTCAACGTGACAAAACTGTCACAATTCGGAAAGCTCGCCATTATATGTATTATAATCCGTGACTTAACATGGGTTATCGCTCGATGCACATCGCAATCCCCATGCCGCCGCCGATGCACAGCGTCGCCAGTCCCTTCTTCGCGTCGCGCTTCTGCATCTCGTAGATGAGCGTCGTCAGGACGCGCGCGCCGCTCGCGCCGATCGGGTGACCGATCGCGATCGCGCCGCCGTTGACGTTGACCTTGCTCGCGTCCCAGCCGAGTTCCTTGCCGACCGACAGCGCCTGCGCGGCGAAGGCTTCGTTGGCTTCGATCAGGTCGAGATCGGCGAGCGTCCAGCCGGCCTTCTCCAGCGCGCGCTTGGTGGCGGGGACAGGGCCGATGCCCATCACCGACGGGTCGACGCCGGCCGAGGCCCAGCTCCTGATCGTCGCGAGGATCGGCGAGCCGCGGCGTTCGGCTTCGTCCCGGCGCATCATGACGAGCGCGGCGGCCCCGTCGTTGAGGCCGCTCGCGTTCGCCGCGGTGACCGTGCCGTCCTTCTTGAACGCCGGCTTCACGCCCGAGACGCTTTCGATCGTTGCACCGGCGCGGATGTATTCGTCGTCGGCGACGACGGTGTCGCCCTTGCGACCCTTGATCGTGACGGGTGCGATCTCGTCCTTGAAGCGCCCTGAGCCGCGCGCGGCCTCGGCCTTGTTCTGCGAGGCGACCGAGAAGGCGTCCTGTTCGCCGCGCGTGACCTGGTATTGCTCGGCGAGATTCTCGGCGGTGATGCCCATGTGATAGCCGTTGAAGACGTCAGTCAGGCCGTCGCTGACCATCGTGTCGACGAGGCTGAGATTGCCCATCTTCTGGCCGCCGCGGATCGACTGCGCGTGTGCGGAGAGCGACATCGATTCCTGGCCGCCGGCGACGACGATGGTCGCGTCGCCGGTCTGGATCGCCTGGGCTGCGAGTGCGACCGCACGTAGGCCGGAGCCGCAGACCTGGTTGACGCCCCAGGCCGGGATTTCCTTCGGTACGCCGGCCGCCATCGACGCCTGGCGCGCGGGGTTCTGGCCTTGCGCGGCGGTGAGGACCTGGCCGAGGATCACTTCGGAGACGTCTTCGCCCACGACGCCTGCCTGGGCGAGCGCGGCTTCGATCGCAATGCGGCCGAGCTCGTGCGCCGGCGTGGTGGCGAATGCGCCGAGAAAGCTGCCGACGGGGGTGCGCTTGGCAGCGGTGATGACGACGTCGGTGGGGCGGGTGGTCATGTCGGGATCCTCTATGTTTGGACCCCATGTAGGTCAGCCGAGCGCGGCGATCCAGTTGGCGAGCGGTTCCCAGAGGCGCGCGCGCGCGGAGCGGCCGACGATCATGCCGACATGACCGGCCCCGAGATCGCGGCGGTCGGCGAGCCCGATCGCGGTGGCGGCGGGGACTATTCGGTCGCTAAGCGAGACGAACTCGACGGTCGGGCAGGCGAGTGCGAGCGGGTCGACCACGGTACCGGCGATGGCCCAGCGGCCTTTGCCGGGAAGGTCGTTGGCGATGCAGTCCTCGAACAACGAGGCCGCCGCTGCGTAGGGAAGCGGCGCGCCCGCGTTCGCCCAATCCTCGAGTCGGACGAACGCGCGCGCCGCGTCGCTGTCCAGGGCGAGGTCGGCGAACGCCTCGTATTTTGCGATCGTACGCGCGGGATCGAGTTGCCAGAAGCCGGCTTGCAGGACTTCCATCGGCAGGAGGCCGAGCATCGCCGCGGCGGGCTGGACTGCTGCCCAGGTGGCGGCAAGCGCGGACCGACCCTCGCCATAGCCCGCGAAGTGCCACGGCGCGGCGATCGTCGCGACCCCCGCAACGGGGTAATCGCAGCGGCACCGAGCGCGAGCGTGCCGCCGAGGCAATAGCCGACCAGCACCGGCGGTTCGTCCAGCGCCCGTAGCAACGGCACCAGCAGCCGCTCGACATGCGCCGCGAGATCGAGGTCGCGGTCGGCGCTGCCGGGCGATCCCCAGTCGACCAGCCACGCATGGAATCCCTGC
Organism: Sphingomonas sp. AC411; assembly: GCF_979253035.1. NCBI lineage: Bacteria > Pseudomonadati > Pseudomonadota > Alphaproteobacteria > Sphingomonadales > Sphingomonadaceae > Sphingomonas > Sphingomonas sp. AC411. Next base: position 3,584,682 of record NZ_CEEDAQ010000001.1, read on the forward strand.
TCCGCGATCCACCGCAACAGCGAAGACTCGGGCGAATGATCGAGGATATCGGGGGATTTATCAGCGATGGAACGAACACCACGGGTCGTCCACCGCCGCCATAGTCGCGCAACGACACCCGTCCCGCACGGTGGACCGCAGGCATCGGATCCGCCCGCTGCTCTCGTGATGCACCCTGATACGCGCGCAATCCAACTAGTGCGCGGGCCATCCGTTCGGGCGATGCCGCGGTCTCGCTGCGCAGCACGCTGAGGAACAAGGGTAAGGGCCTCGGACCTTGTTGCGGTGCGTCATCAAAGACTGTAGCCTCCGTTTCAAACATAAGACGGGGGATCCATGAAGAAGCAACCGGCTGCCGACGGAATCGTCATCATCAAGAAATACGCCAATCGGCGGCTCTATAACACCGAGACGTCATCCTACATCACGCTCGATCATCTCGCGACGATGACCCGCGAGGGCCGCGACTTCAAGGTGGTCGACGCGAAGACGGATGAAGACATCACGCACAACGTCCTAACCCAGATCATCATGGAGGAGGAGAGTCGCGGCGAGACGATGATGCCGGTGAATTTCCTGCGCCAGCTGATCTCGATGTACGGCGACTCGATGCAGACGATGGTGCCGGGCTATCTCGAGGCGTCGATGGACAGCTTCCGTCGCAACCACGACCAGTTCAAGTCCGCGGTCGAGGGTGCGTTCGCCAATTCGCCGTTCGCCGATCTCGCCAAGCGCAATCTCGCGATGTTCGACGTCGCCGCGCAGGCGATGAACCCGGCCACGCCCGCACCCGCCGCCAGCAAGGACGACGAGATCGCGGCCCTGCGCACCGAACTCGCCAAATTGCAGGAAAAGGTCGAGAAGCTCGGCTGACGGATCGGGCTGAACGATGGGGCCGGTGTTGTGGAGTGCGAGCGGCGGCCTGGCCGCGTTGGCGGTCGTCGCCGGGCTCGGCGAGCGACGCCGACGACGGCGGCGCGATCCGGATTCGGTCGGCTGGGTCGACTGGCCGACCGTCCAGATGCTCGCGCTGATCGCATTGGCCGTCACGGTCGGGCTGGCGTTCAAGACCTGAGCTTCCAGCGCCGTCAGCGGGGAACGTCCGTCCGCAGGCGATAGACGCTCTGCGGCAACTCGCCGATCTTCACCGAGCCCACCAGCCGATAGCGCGCGGCGATCGCGCGAACGACCAGCGCCTGGGTCGCCAGGTTCGTGCTCGGTTTGGGCGCGCGCACGACGATCACGCCGGGACGGGCCGCGAGCAGGCGCGTGACTTCGGCGACCGGATCGATCCCCGTACCATGCGTCTCGGTCGTCTGGCCGAGATGGCTGCGAAAGATATAGGGCGTCGGCAGGCAGGATCGGGTGAGGAAGTAGAGGATCGGTTCGCTGCCATAGGCGAACATGCAGCCGCGTGGATGCTGGCCGATCAGGTGGACGAGTTGGGCTATCTGCCGTGCGTTGCCGCGCCGTCCGACACGGATGCTCGTCAGGATGGTCGCGGCGAGAGCACCGAACGCTAGTATTGCGGCAAGGCGAAATATGGTCGTGCGGACGGTCGGCCCGGCAAGTCCGGTGCCCGCAGCGACCGACAGCGGCAGCGCGAGTGGCAGCATGTAGAGCAGCTCGAACGTGTGCATGATCAGGATCGCGATCACCGCGGCGGCGACCCATCCGAGCGCGAAGCTGCCGGCCCGTCTGCCGCGCCACGCCAGCCAGGCGAGCGGCAAGCTGAGGCCGATCCCGCCAAGCAGCTTCAGGATATTGGACTGGAGCGTGTCGTCGTCCTGCTGGCCAAAGATCGAAAGGAAATTGGCGAAGACGAAGGCATCGCCGTGGCCGGCTGCGGCATAGACGGCCCAGGCGAGCGCGGTCGGCAGCAGCGCGGCGCCGATCCACAGGCCGGCGTCGGCGGCCAGCCGGCCGATCGATCGGCCATCGCGGTGTGCGGTCCACAGCAGCGTCAGGCCGAAGAAGATCCCCTCGAACATCGCGGTGTATTTGATCTGCATCGCGATGCCGATCAGCAGCATCGCCCCGGCGCCGCGCAGGCTGATATGCCGCTGGTCGCGCGTCGTATCGAGCACCACCAGCGCAGCCGCCGCCATCAGGGCGTTGCCCCATATTGCGGACTGGCCGCCCGCACCGTCGAACACGATGATCCAGACGAGATAGATCACCCCTGCGCCCAGGCTTGCGATCGGGCTGGCGCTGTCGGGGGTGAGGCGGTCGACGATCCGACCGACGAGCCATGCGGTGCCCGCGGCGACCAGCGTTGCGGCGAGCTGGTACATCAGCACGCCGTCGCCGCCGACGCTGCGGATAGCGGCAAAGATCAGGAACAGCCCGACCGGCTTGCGATCGAAGATGTCGACGAACGGCCATGCGCCCTGCAGCAGGCGATCGCCGACCAGCAGGTAGAATTGCTCGTCGCTATGGATCACCGGGTTGCCGAAGAACGGGCTGCGGATCGCGAAGGCGACGAGCAGCAGGACGAGCGCACCCGACCAGCGATGGCGCGTCATCAGTAGAAGGTCTTGAGCGTCAGGGGCCGCGTCGTTCCGTCGCACAGGCCTAGCGCGACGACGCGGCCGGGGCGCCAGCCGACCATGACGTAAGCGGGCTCGTGGGATAGTCGGCCGGGATCGGTACGCCGTCGATCGCGCAGATCATGTCGCCATCCTTCCAGCCCGAGGCTTCGGCGGGGCCGCCGCGCATGACGTGCAGGACTTTCAGCCGATCCGGTTCGGCCCCAACGAGCAGCCCGCTGGTCGAGCGGAGCGGCGGCGTGTCGGCCTTCGGGCCGCGGCTGAGCACCATGCGGCGTGCGCCGGGATCGAGCAGCACGCGGTAATTCTGTAAGAAGCCCGATCCGATCCGGCCGGCGGTGCCGATCGCCTGCGAGAAGCCGCCTGCGGGTTCGATCCGGACTTCGGTGGCGCGCGCGGTCATCGTGCCGACGCGGAGATCGGGAACGATCGCGAGGCCGCTCACCGCTGGTCCCGCGAGCCCGAACGCGATCGCGGTGGTGACGCGCACGTCTTTCAGACCGGCCGCCTGCCAGCCGGCAGCGGTGACGGTGACCGAGGACCCGTCGCCGGTATCGACGACCACGGGCGCGAGCCGCCGGTTGCCCAGCGTGAGCGCGCTTTCGTAGACGCTGCGTTCGGTGGAGACGCGCAAGGGTGCTGTCTCGCCCTTGAACGGGAGGCGGCCCGAGCGGATCAGGCGGAAGCGCTTGGCGGCATAGTCGATGTCGAGCGCATGACCGGCGAGCATGTCGGCGCCGACGAGCAGGTCGACCGCGGATGCGCTGCCGGTGGCGATCGCGGGCAGGTCGGCGACCGTCACGCCGCCGCCGGTCCGCGCGAGACCGCCAAGCGCGACGCTGCGGGTCGGCATCCAGCCTAAGGCGACCGATCCGCCGATCGCGGTCGCGCTGCCGCCGGCGACCAGCTTGGCGGTGTCGACCGCGGGGAGGCCTTGGCGAGCAACGTATAGCTGACGCCGGTATCGAGGATCGCGGTGACGTTGCGGCCGTCGATCTGCATCGTGAAGCGGATCTGGTTGCCGGGCGTCAGGTCGAACGGGATCCAGCGGGCTTCGGCGTCGGTCGCGAGATGATAGACGCCGCGGTCGCGCGCGGCAGGAGAGACGCCGTTGGAATCGGCGTTAGAATTGGCGGCGGAATCGGCTGGCGCCGGTGCAGGCGCAGGCTCGCGCGCGGAAACGAACAGGACCGCGATCAGCGGGACGAGGACGAAAAGGGCACGGCGCATGTGCGGTGGTCCCTAGCGGGTCGCGGGGGCTGTACAAGCCGGCGCGTCGCCGAACCGGGCCCGAGACCCGACGAAGATCGCCCTCAATCTTGCCCGAGGCGTGAGTTGGAGGCGGGAAGGGGCCTGTAAACAAGGGCCGTCGCTTACCGCCCCTCCCGTGGGCAAGCGCGAGCGCGCCCGCCCAAGAGGAATAGCACGATCCGATGCCCCAAGATCCGATGCCCGTCGTGTCGATCCCCAGAGACCCGCACCCACGCCGCTCTCCCGCGAACGCGGTAGTCTAGGGTTGCGGGGGTAGCGGTCGTGGCTTCTGGCCCCCGCGTTCGCGAGGGAACGGTAGGTGGGCAAGCTGGCTGAAACCCAGCCCTAGCCTGACAGCCGCTTACTCTGCTCCCGTCGCGCCCGCTACAATCACGCAGCGCCCACAAGATGCCCCACCCCGGCGAAGGCCGGGGCCCAGTTGGGGGACGGTGATACCGTCGGACGGCTCTCCGTTATTGCCACCTTTCCAACTGGGCCCCGGCCTCCGCCGGGGTGGTGGCGTTATGCATGCTGTCAACTGTTGCGAGTGAGGCCCCTACAGACACGCCTCAAGATACGCCTGATCGAACCCGAACTGCTTCGCCTTTTCCAGCGTATACGGCCTGAGCCCCATCGAGCGGTATTCGCCGAGAATCTTCCCGTCCGCGGACTCGTCCATATATTCGAACTTGAACAGCTCCTGCGTGACGATCACCGGCCCCTCCATGCCGATCACCTCGGTGATGTTGGTCACCCGTCGCGAGCCGTCGCGTAGGCGCTTCACCTGGATGATCAGTTCGACCGAATCGGCGATCTGGCGCGAGATCGCTTCCTTCGGCACCTTGATGTCGGACATCATCACCATGTTCTCCATGCGGGCCAAGGCCTCGCGCGGGGAGTTGGCGTGGAGCGTGCACATCGAGCCGTCGTGACCGGTATTCATGGCGGCGAGCATGTCGAAACACTCGGACCCGCGAATTTCGCCCAGGATGATCCGGTCCGGCCGCATACGCAGCGCGTTCTTGACGAGATCGCGGATCGAGATCTCACCCTGACCCTCCAGATTGGCCGGTCGCGTTTCGAGCGGGAGCCAGTGCGGCTGTTGCAGGCGAAGCTCGGCGGCGTCCTCGATCGTCAGGACGCGCTCGCCGGGGTCGATCATCTTCGACAGCGCGTTGAGCATCGTCGTCTTGCCCGAGCCGGTACCGCCCGAGATCACCACATTGAACCGCGACGCCCCCGCGATCTTCAGCGCAGTCGCCATCTTTGGGCTCATCGATCCGAACCCCGCCATCATGTCGAGCGTGATCGGCTTGGCGGAGAATTTACGGATCGAGATCGCGGTGCCGCGCAGCGATAGCGGCGGCACGATCACGTTGACGCGGCTGCCGTCCTTGAGGCGCGCATCGGCCAGCGGCGAGGTCTGGTCGACGCGACGGCCGACCGAGTTCACGATCCGCTGCGCGATCTGGAACAGATGCTCCTCGTCGCGGAACTGGATCGGCGCGAGCTCGAGCTTGCCCTTGCGCTCGACATAGGTCTGTTCGGGGCCGTTCACCATGATGTCAGTGATGTTCGGATCCGCCAGCAGCTCCTCGAGCGGCCCCAGCCCGAGCAGCTCGTCGACCAGCACCTTCTCCAGCGCGAACTGTTCGCGGCGGTTGAGCGTCAGCTTCAGCTCGGCGAGCACTTCGCCGATGATCGGGCGGAATTCCTCCGCGAGTTCGTCCTTGCCGAGCGTCGCCGCGGCTTCCGGATCGACGCGTTCGAGCAGGCGCGGGAGGACCTGTTCCTTGATCTTGTGGATCGACTGTTCGAAGCCCTCGACGCGGCTGTTGCCGGCCTCTCCGCTAGCATTTTGGCGGTCCGACAGGCGCTGCATCGCGTCCATCTGCGCGCCGGGCATCGTGCCGGGGCCGAAACCGTCGGTCTCGCCCGGCATCGGCAACGAGTCGATCGGGGAAACTGCGATCCGCCCTCGGGTTCGGGACGCGGCGCCGCGCTGCCCCTTGCATGGGGCCGCCTTGCATAGGCCGTGCGACGCCGAATGCGGGCCGGGCCGCTTGCCCCCGCTGATGCCATTACGACGCCCGAATGCGCTCATGCCCAAATCCCTGGATGATTGCCCAAGGGGTTAGGCACCAAGACTTGATAATTCGCTAACCAAACCGGATTGGCAGGAGTCTTCCGATAAGAGCCGAGGGTTGATCGCCGCCGCGAACTCCCCGAAGGCTGGTGCATGATCCGCCTGCTGCTCCTCCTCGCGCTGACTTTCGGGTTGGCCAGCTCCGCGTCGGCCGACGACATCGCCGCCGCCGGGCGCGGCGTGGTGCGCGTCGTGACGATCGCCGTGGTCGATGATCAGGTGGTCGGATTCGGCCATGGCAGCGGCTTCGCGATCGCGCCCAACCGGATCGTCACCAACGCGCACGTCGTCGATCTCGCCGAACGCTATCCCGACAACGTGGTCGTCGGCATCGTGCCCACCGAGGGCGACAAATCTTACCAGGGCAAGGTGATCGCGTATGATTCGCAGCGCGACCTGGCGCTGATCGAGTTCACCGGCGCGCGCCTGCCGCCGAGCCCGCTCTATACCGGCCCGATGAGCGAGGGCGATGCGGTGGTGTCGCTCGGCTTCCCCGGCAATGTCGACCTCGCGACGGCGCGGTCGGCGGCGGATTATATCCGGCCGATGACGCCGGTGCGGTCGGAGGGCGTGCTCTCGGGCCGCCGCGCGCTGAGCAACGTCGAGGTGTTGCTGCATACGGCGAGTATTGCGCGTGGTAATTCGGGTGGTCCTCTGCTCGACCGCTGCGGGCGGGTGATCGGGGTGAATTCTGCCATCACGCGTGGGGAGGAGGGCGACTCGACGTTCGGGTTCGCGATCGCGGATACGGAGCTGGCCGGGTTCCTGCGCGAGGCGAAACAGCCCTATGCGTCGATCGGGACGGGATGTACCTCGATCGAGGATCGCTTGCGGCAGGACGCCGACGCGGATGCGCGAGCGACGGCGGATGCTGCGTCAGCCAAGCGCGACGCCGCCACACAGGATGCGATGACCCGCGAGGTGGCGCTGGAGAAGGCCCGGACCGAAGCGTCGCGCAGTCGCGAGAACGTGATGGCGATCGCCGGGCTGCTGCTGGTCGCTGGCGCGCTCGTGATCGGCAGCGCGGGGCTGCTCGAATCGCGTGGCCAGCGGCGCCAGGCGATCTGGGCGGTGTCGGTCGGCGGCGTCAGCGTGCTGGTCGCCATCATCGTGTTCGTGCTGCGACCCTCGGGCGAGGTCGACGTCCCCTTGTCGGCGCTCCCGAAGACCCGCATCTCGACGCCCGACGCCGCGCTCGGCAAGCTGATCTGCACGCTGATCCCCGAACGCAGCCGGATCACGATCTCGTCCAGCGATGACGTGTCGATCGACTGGGGCGCCAAGGGCTGCGTGAACGGCAAGACGCAATATGTCGGTGCGCAAAACGGCAATGGGGGCGGCCGCTTCGACCGCGTACTCGTGCCCGACGACGAGCAGACCGTCTCCGTCCTGTCGTTCGATCCGGCAACGCGCGTCTATTCGAACACGCGCTATCTGCTGTCGGCGGCGGGGATGACCGCCGCGCGGACCGCGCGGGGTGTCGTGCCGAACGTCTGCAACATGGACGACGCCGCGCTGGGTCGGCTCGCCGGTCAGCAGGCGGCGATCCGCGCGGTGTTGCCACCGCTGCCGAACGAGAAGCTCGTCTATTCCTGCCAATCGGCAAAATGATCGGCATCGGACGGAACGGATAGATTACCGCCCCGGAATCTGCTCGGTTGCGCCAAAGAACGAAGCGTCGGCATGACGCTCGGCAAAGGGGCGTGACGATGCGTGTTTCGGGATGGGTTCGCGGTATCGCGGTGCTCGCAGCGGCGAGTGCGGCCTGCATCTCGGCCGCGTCGGAGGCCAAGTGGTTGCGGGCCACCTCGGATCATTTCGTTGTCTACTCAAGCGTCGGCGAGGCGGCATTGCGCAAGACCGCGACGCAACTCGAACAGTTCGATGGCGTGATGCGTATCCTGCACCGGGCCAACACCCCGCCCGCCGAGCCGGGCACGAACCGGGTGACCGTCTATGTCGTCAACACGGCGAGCGATGTCCGCAAATTGATGGGCAAGGGTAGCGGCAACGTCGCCGGGTTCTATGTGCCGCGCGTGAACGGATCGATCGCCTTTACGCCCCGCTCCAGCGGCGGGGATGGCGATTTGCAGCCGCAGATCGTGCTGTTCCACGAATACGCGCATCATTTCCTGCTCGGCACGTTTGCCGCCGCCTATCCCGCCTGGTTCTCCGAAGGCTATGCCGAGTTCGTCTCGACCGCACGGTTCGAAAAGGACGGTGTCATGGTCGGCGTGGCGGCGCAGCACCGGGCATACAGCCTGTTCAATACGCGTGGACTGTCGGCCGAGCGCCTGTTCGATACCGGATCGCGCCGGTTGTCAGACGAGGAGCGTGGCTCGCTCTACGCACGCGGCTGGCTGCTGACGCACTATATCATGTTCGATCCGGCACGCGGTGCGACGTTCCGGCGCTATCTCGATGCGTTGAACACGGGCGTGCCCAGCGTCACGGCGGCACGGACCGCGTTCGGCGACCTGCGCGCGCTCGATCGGTCGCTCGACGCCTATCTCGCGCAATCGAGGATCCCCGGCATCAAGATCGCCTATTCGCGACTCCCCGATCCGAAGATCACCGTCGAACCCGTGAGTGCGGGCGCCGAAGCGTTGATGGCCCTTCGCATGGAGTCCGAGCGCGGCGTGAACAACAAGACGGCGCAACCGATCTACACCCGGGCCAAGGCGATCGCGGCGACCTATCCGACCGATCCCGTGGCGCAGGGCTGGTTCGCCGAGATGGCCTATGACGCGGTTCAGGACGACGATGCCGAAGCGGCCGTGGACCGCGCACTCGCCGCCGACCCCAAGATGGCGCAGGCGCTGCTCTACAAGGCGAGGATCCACCTTCGCCGGGCAAGTGCCGCGTCCACCAAGGATGCCGACGTGTGGAAGAAAGCGCGGATCTGGGTCGTCAAGGCCAACCGCCTCGCCCCCGACGATGCCGAAGCGTTGTCGCTATATTATGACAGCTTCGGCGCGGAACGTACGCCGCCGACCAAGATTGCGATCGATGGCGTCAAGCGCGCGCTCGAACTCGTGCCGCAAGATCCCGAGTTGCGGTTCAAGGTCGCCGCGCAGGAGATACGCGACGGCGATGCGGAGGACGCCAAGCGGACCTTGCGTCCGCTCGCCTTCGACCCGCATATGCCGGCGGACAATCCCGCCGCGCGGCTGATCAGGATCCTGGAATCCGGCAAGATCGGGCCCGAGGCGTTGCGGTTGCTCGGACCGGGACAGGACGGGGTTGCCGAGACGCCTCCGGCCGGGTGACGCCTAACCCCTTTCGCGTTCGATCAACGCGCGTTTGCGGTCCAGCCCGTACGCATAACCGCCGAGCGCGCCGCCGATCCGTTGCGCGCGGTGGCAGGGGATGACTATCGACACTGGGTTCTGTCCGCACGCGGTGCCGGCGGCGCGCACTGCCGCGGGGCGGCCGGCGAGCGCGGCGAGTTCGCTATAGGTGCGGGTTTCGCCGATCGGGATGGTGCGCAACGCCTGCCAGATCGCTTCCTGGAACGCGGTGCCGCGGACATCCAGCGGGAGATCGTGGTCGCGATCGGGGGATTCGACGGCGGCGACGACCTGCGCGGCGAGGTTGGCTAGCGCTGCGTCGCCCGGTTCGATTCTGGCGTTCGGAAAGCGACGGCGGAGGTCTTCGGCATCCTCGTCGAACGACACGCGGCAGAGGCCCTTGTCGGTGGCGGCGACGAACAGTGCGCCGAGGCTCGTGTCCGCCGTGGTCCAGCGGATCGTCACGCCTTCGCCGCCGCGCGCCCAGGCGCTGGGGGCCATGCCGAGCCGTTTCGCATCCGCCTCGTAGAAGCGGCTGGGGGCGGAATAGCCGGCGTCGTAGATCGCTTCGGTCACGGTCGAGTCCTCCGATAGGGCGTTTGCCGCACGGCCGGTGCGGAGCGCGCGGGCATAGGCGGCAGGGGTGACTCCGGTGGCGCGCTTGAACAGGCGGTGGAAATGGTGCGGCGCGTAGCCGACCTTGGCCGCGACTTGGTCCAGCGAGAGTCGGTCTTCGGCTGCTTCCAGCAGGGCGATGGCGGCGGCGACAGCGATACGGTCGCGACCGACTTCGTCCGGTGTGCAGCGCAGGCAGGCGCGGAAGCCGGCGGCGCGGGCGCTGGCGGGGTCTGGGTGGAAGGTGACGTTCTCGCGTTTCGGGTGGCGCGCGGGGCAACTCGGCTTGCAGTAGATGCCGGTGGTCTTCACGCCGACGACGAACCGGCCGTCCCACGCGCGATCGCGGGCTTCGAACGCGGTCCAGGCGGTGTCGTCGTCAGGGGCAGTGCTCATTGGATCGGTATAGCCGGTCGCGACGCGTGCGCATCCCGCGGCTTGCGATCAAAGCGGACCCGAATGGACGGTCCGGCCGTTCTCTACCCATACCCCCTAACGAAAGATGTCTCATGGCCTCCGACACGCCCGTCTGGTTCATATCCGGCTGCTCGACCGGTTTCGGTCGCGAACTCGCCAAGCTCGTGCTCGCGCGCGGTTGGCGTGCAGTGGTTACCGCGCGCGATGCGAGGCGGGTGGCCGACCTTGCCAAGGGTGCCGAGGACCGTGCGCTCGCGCTGTCGCTCGACGTGACCGATCAGGCGCAGATCGACGATGCGGTCGCGCAGGCGCAGGCCAAGTTCGGGCGGATCGACGTGCTCGTGAACAATGCGGGCTATGGCTATCAGGCGTCGATCGAGGAGGGCGAGGACTCGAAATCCGTGCTCAGTTCGATGCGAACGTGTTCGGGTTGTTTGCTTTGACGCGCGCGGTGCTGCCGATCATGCGCGGGCAGAAGAGCGGGCATGTGATCAACATCACGTCGGTTGCCGGGTTGGTCGGGTTTCCGGGCTCGGGTTATTACGCCGCGTCGAAGCATGCGGTCGAGGGCTGGTCGGACTCGCTGCTCGCCGAGATGAAGCCGCTCGGGATCGCCGTGACGTGCGTCGAGCCGGGGCCGTTCCGGACGGATTGGGCGGGGCGGTCGCTGAAGCAGACGCCGGTGAAGATTGCGGACTATGCGGACACGGCGGGCAAGCGGCTCGACAGCACGCGGGATATCAGCGGGACGCAGGCCGGCGATCCGCTGCGGGCCGGCGAGGCGATGATCGCGCTGACCGAGGGGCGAACCCGCCGCGGCATCTGGTACTGGGGCGCTGGGGGTATGATGCGGTCGTCGAGAAGATGGCCGGGCGGTTGAAGGAGATCGAGGCGCATAAGGCGGATAGCTTGGGGGCGGATTTTCCGGCGGAGTGAGTAGCGCTTACTGCTCCCCGGAAGGGACGGGTTAGCGGTACTTGCTCCCTCCCTGGAAGGGAGGGGCTGGGGTGGGTTGGCCGGCTTTGGTCGCAACCGCTCGGATATGCGGAAACCGACCCACTCCCAACCCCTCCCTTTCAGGGAGGGGCGCAGAAGTAAGAGCGCTCAGCCGCCATTCGCGCGGAACAGCTCCAGCGTTCGCGCCTTCGCCAGGTCCGCACTCGGCTCGTGATAATCCTTCCGGCGGTCCGAGTTGAACCCGTGGCCAGCCTCGTAGACATACACCGTCGCGTTCGGCCAATCCTTGGCGATGACCTGCTCGACCCCTCCATCGGGATACCGTGGTCGTGGCGACCGAAGTGCAGGATCACCGGCACCTTCGGCTCCTCGTCCGCCGCGGCTGGGATCATGCTGCCGTAATAGCCGCTCGCCGCCGCGACGCCGGTGAGCTTGGTCGACGCGAACCACGCGACCGAGCCGCCATAGCAATAGCCCACCACGAACACCGGCCCGGCGGGGGCGAGCGTGTCGATGCAGGTCTGGACGTCCTTCAGCGATAGATCGAACGGGTGGAGCTGGCGCGCGAGTTCGACGCCGCGGGCGAGGCCGTCGCCCGAATAATCCGCTTCGAAGCCGGGGTGCTCGCGGTCGAACAGGGCCGGCGCGAGAACCTCATAACCGTCGGCGGCGTATTCTTCGCAGAGGTCGCGGATGTGGTCGGTCACGCCGAAGATTTCCTGCACCAGTACGAGGCCGCCGCGACGCTCGCCGGCCGGTTGCGCGTGATAGACCGCGACGGTCGCGCCGTCGGACATCGTCATCGTTTCCATCGTGCCGGTCATTCTCTCGTCCTCGTCGTGTGATCCAGTTCGTCACCATTATCGTCATTCCCGCGGAGGCGCGGAACCCATAGTGGCAGGCCGTGCGGTGAAAGCGCCGGGTCCGGAGGATATGGATCCCCGCCTTCGCGGGGATGACATGGGAAGGGTGATCGCCCCGAGGCGAATGACAAAACAGTCACAAACCCGTCCCTCCGACCGTCCGGCCGGGTTGCCAATCCGGGAACCCGATGCTACCCGCGCCGCGTCCCATGAGAGGTGCTTTCGCGCCCTCTTCCCCGTGGGGCGGCACTATTTCGGTTTCATGCGAGGATTGACAGGTCCGTGGAGACATCCGGCGGTATTCAGGCGAGCTTAGGCGGGCGTTATGCGCTGGCCCTGTTCGAACTCGCGCGTGACGCGAAGACGATCGATGCGGTCGAGTCGAGCCTGGCGAATGTGCGCGACGCGCTCGCGCAGTCCGAGGACTTCCGCAACCTGACGGTCAGCCCGATGGTGTCGCGTGGCGCCGCCGTGAAGGCGGTCTCCGCGGTCGCCGACGAACTCGGCGTCGATGCGACCACCAAGAGCTTCCTGGGGGTCCTCGCCGAGAACCACCGGCTCGGCGCGCTGCCGAAGATCATCAAGGCATTCCGGGCACTTGCCGCGCAGCATCGCGGTGAAGTCGCTGCCGAAGTCGTCTCCGCGCATCCGCTGACCGACGAGCAGGTGATCGAGCTGAAGCATCAGCTCCGCCAGCGGGTCGGCCGTGAAGTTTCCGTCGACCTCAGCGTCGACCCATCGTTGCTGGGTGGACTCGTCGTCCGCGTCGGCAGCCAGATGATCGATTCGTCGATCAAGACGCGTCTCAACACTCTCGCGCACGCGATGAAGGGCTAAGCTAATGGATATCCGCGCCGCAGAAATCTCGAAGATCATCAAGGATCAGATCGCCAATTTCGGCACCGAGGCCCAGGTCAGCGAGACCGGCCAGGTGCTGAGCGTCGGCGACGGCATCGCGCGCATCTTCGGCCTCGACAACGTCCAGGCCGGCGAGATGGTCGAATTCTCGAACGGCGTGCAGGGCATGGCGCTCAACCTCGAGGCCGATAACGTCGGCGTCGTGATCTTCGAGAGCGATTCCGAGATCAAGGAAGGCGACATCGTCAAGCGCACCGGCACGATCGTCGACGTGCCGATCGGCAAGGAGCTGCTCGGCCGCGTGGTCGACGGCCTCGGCAACCCGATCGACGGCAAGGGCCCGATCCACACGACCGAGCGCAGCCGCGTCGAGGTGAAGGCACCGGGCATCATCCCGCGCCAGTCGGTCAGCGAGCCGGTCCAGACCGGCCTCAAGGCGATCGACGCACTCGTTCCCGTCGGTCGTGGCCAGCGCGAGCTGATCATCGGCGATCGCCAGACCGGCAAGTCTGCCGTCGCGATCGACGCGTTCATCAACCAGAAGATCGCCAACGCCGGCGACGACGAGTCGAAGAAGCTGTATTGCGTCTATGTCGCGATCGGCCAGAAGCGCTCGACCGTCGCGCAGCTCGTCAAGACGCTCGAAGAGAACGGCGCGATGGAATATACCATCGTCATCGCCGCGACCGCGTCGGACCCCGCACCGCTCCAGTATCTGGCACCCTACACCGGTGTCGCGATGGGCGAGTATTTCCGCGATCGCGGCATGCACGCGCTGATCTGCTACGACGATCTGTCCAAGCAGGCGGTCGCGTATCGCCAGATGTCGCTGCTGCTTCGTCGTCCTCCGGGCCGTGAAGCGTATCCGGGCGACGTGTTCTATCTCCACAGCCGTCTGCTCGAGCGTGCGGCGAAGATGTCGGACGCGAATGGCGGCGGCTCGCTGACCGCGCTGCCGATCATCGAGACGCAGGCGGGCGACGTTTCAGCGTACATTCCGACCAACGTGATCTCGATCACCGACGGCCAGATCTTCCTGGAGACAGACCTGTTCTTCTCGGGCGTGCGTCCGGCGATCAACGTCGGCCTGTCGGTGAGTCGCGTCGGTTCGGCCGCGCAGACCAAGGCGATGAAGAAGGTGTCGGGCTCGATCAAGCTCGAGCTGGCGCAGTACCGCGAAATGGCAGCGTTCGCGCAGTTCGGGTCGGATCTCGATGCGTCGACGCAGAAGCTGCTGAATCGTGGTGCTCGTTTGACCGAGCTGCTCAAGCAGGCACAGTTCTCGCCGCTGCCGTTCGAAGAGCAGACCGTGTCGATCTTCGCCGGCACCAGCGGCTATCTCGACAAGGTGCCGGTCGCCGACGTCACGCGCTACGAGCAGGCGCTGCTGGCCGACATGCGCGCGAACCATGCCGACGTGCTGAAGCTGATCCGCGATACCCGCGACCTGGGTAACGAGGCGAAGGACAAGCTGAAGGCAGCGCTCGAAGCGTTCGCGAAGACTTTCGCCTAAGTAACTCCCTCTCCCCGCTGGGGAGAGGGTCGGGGTGAGGGTAGTACCGCGAGGTGCCGCTCCGTGGCAACCCCTCACCCCAACCCTCTCCCCGGAGGGAGAGGAGCAGGAAGAGAAGATGGCATCACTTAAGGCCCTCAAGATCCGCATCGGCTCGGTGAAGTCGACGCAGAAGATCACCAAGGCGATGAAGATGGTCGCCGCTGCGAAGCTGCGCCGTGCGCAGGACGCGGCGGTCGCCGGGCGGCCCTATGCCGAGCGTCTCGAAGCGGTGATGGCGAGCCTCGCGGGGCGCGTCGGCATCGCGCCGGGCGCATCGCCGCTGCTCGCGGGCACCGGCAAGGACCAGGTCCACCTGATCGTCATCGCGACGTCGGAGCGTGGCCTAGCGGGCGCGTTCAACACCAACATCGTCCGTGCGGCGCGTCGCAAGGCCGAGGAGCTGATCGCGGCCGGCAAGACCGTGAAGTTCTATGTCGCCGGCAAGAAGGGGCGCGTGATCAAGCGCTTCTTCCCGAACGACATCCTCGCCGATCACGAGATGGGCCAGATCAAGAAGCTCGCGTTCAGCGATGCCCAGGAAATCTCCGAGGACCTGATCAAGCGCTTCGGCGAAGGCCAGTTCGACGTCGCGCATCTGTTCTACGCGAAGTTCGTGTCGCCACTCGTGCAGCTTCCGACCGGTATCCAGATCATCCCGATTCCGCTGTCGACGATCCCGGGTGCGGAAGCAAAGCCCGGTGCGCCTGCCGAAGCCGTGGTCGAGTACGAGCCCGACGAGGAAGCGATCCTCGCCGATCTGCTGCCGCGCAACGTCGCGATCCAGATTTTCCGCGCGCTGCTCGAAAACGCGGCGTCGGAGCAGGGTTCGCGCATGAACGCGATGGACAACGCCACGCGCAACGCCGGCGACATGATCACGCGTCTGTCGATCCAGTATAACCGCACGCGTCAGGCCGCGATTACGACCGAGCTGGTCGAGATCATCTCGGGTGCCGAAGCGCTGAAATGAAGTTCGCGGTCGCCTTGACCCTGACTGTGATGCTCGCCGGCTGTGGCAAGCCGGCACCGTCCGTGCGCGAGCAGGAGGCGGCGCAGACCGCGTCCGTCGCGACGCTGTCGGGCTGGGACCGGCTGTTCGGCGCGCCGCAGGAGACGATCGGCGCGATCAACCAGGCGGGCTTTGCTCTCAGCAAGTATTCGCTAGCCAACGAAGATGATTTTTCTCCGCAAGGGCAGATTTACGTCTCAACGGGCCAGCCGCGGATGTTCTCCAATTCCAACGCGGCCAAGCCCAACACGACCTCGGTCGCTGTTACGGGCAAGACCGCCGCGGCGATCGATACCGTGGCCTATACGCTGATGCTGACCGATCCGGTCGACGCGACCACCGCACGGATGCGGCTCGCGCAGACCGTCGGCGAGTTTCTCGGCCGCTTCAAGATCAAGGCGTCGCCCGACCTCTTGCGGGCGATCCGCCTCGGCCAGCCGCTCGATGCGGCGCCCGCCAAGGTCGTTATCGTACCTTCGACCAACGGTGCGCCTCAGCGCATCGGCGTGACTTTACCCGTTCACCGGCTACCAACCCGGCCAACAACAAGACCCAAGGATAGTGTGATGGCAACCGCCGCTGAAGACATCCGCCCGACCGAGGGCAGCTCGAAGGCCACGAACAATACCGGCCGCATCTCGCAGGTGATCGGTGCCGTCGTCGACGTGCATTTCCCCGACAACCTGCCCGCCATTCTGTCGGCGCTCGAAACCGACAATAACGGCAACCGGCTCGTGCTCGAAGTCGCGCAGCATCTCGGCGAGAACACTGTTCGCACGATCGCGATGGACGCCACCGAGGGTCTGACCCGCGGCCAGACCGTCACCGATACCGGCTCGCAGATCCGCGTGCCGGTCGGCCCGAAGACGCTCGGCCGCATCCTCAACGTCATCGGCGAGCCGATCGACGAGCGTGGTCCGGTCGGCGCAGAGACGACCGCCCCGATCCACGCCTCGGCGCCGCTGTTCGTCGACCAGTCGACCGAGAGCGCGATCCTGGTCACGGGCATCAAGGTCATCGACCTGCTCGCGCCCTATGCGAAGGGCGGCAAGATCGGTCTGTTCGGTGGCGCCGGCGTCGGCAAGACCGTGCTGATCCAGGAGCTGATCAATAACATCGCCAAGGGTCACGGCGGCACCTCGGTGTTCGCAGGCGTTGGCGAGCGTACCCGCGAGGGTAACGATCTGTACCACGAGTTCCTCGACGCAGGCGTCATCGCCAAGGATGCCGACGGCAATCCGCAGTCGGAGGGCTCGAAGGTCGCGCTGGTGTTCGGCCAGATGAACGAGCCGCCAGGCGCACGTGCCCGCGTCGCGCTGTCGGGCCTGACGATCGCCGAGTATTTCCGCGACGTCGAAGGCCAGGACGTGCTGTTCTTCGTCGACAACATCTTCCGCTTCACGCAGGCGGGCGCAGAGGTGTCGGCACTGCTCGGCCGTATCCCGTCGGCGGTGGGCTATCAGCCGACGCTGTCGACCGACATGGGCGCGCTGCAGGAGCGCATCACGTCCACGAACAAGGGCTCGATCACTTCGGTGCAGGCCGTGTACGTGCCGGCCGACGATCTTACCGATCCGGCGCCGGCAACGTCGTTCGCTCACTTGGACGCCACGACCAACCTCAACCGCGCGATTTCGGAGCTGGGCATCTACCCGGCAGTCGATCCGCTCGATTCGACCTCGCGTCTGCTCGAGCCACGGGTCGTCGGCCAGGAGCATTACGACACCGCGCGTGCCGTCCAGTCGACGCTGCAGAAGTACAAGTCGCTGCAGGACATCATCGCGATTCTCGGCATGGACGAGCTGTCGGAAGAGGATAAGCTCACCGTCCAGCGTGCGCGTAAGATCCAGAAGTTCCTGAGCCAGCCGTTCCACGTCGCAGAGGTCTTCACCGGCATCAGCGGCAAGTTCGTCCAGCTCGAGGATACGGTCCGGTCGTTCAAGGCTGTGGTCGAGGGCGAGTATGATCACCTCCCCGAGGCGGCGTTCTACATGGTCGGCGGCATCGACGAAGCCGTCGCCAAGGCCGAGAAGATGGCCGCGGAAGCGTAAGCTTAGCTCCTCCCTTCAAGGGGAGGGTTGGGGTGGGGCCTGACCGCGAGCGTCGCGCCTGCCGCACTCCCCACCCCAACCCTCCCCTAAAGGGAGGGAGTGAGAAGATAGACATGCTGCATTTCGAACTCGTCACGCCAGAAAAGCTCGTCCGCTCGGAGGAGGTCTACATGGTCGTCGTCCCCGGCACCGAAGGCGATTTCGGCGTCCTGGAAGGCCACGCGCCCTTCATGTCGACGGTCCGCGACGGCGGCGTGCAGGTGTATCGCACGCAGAACGGCACCCCCGAGATCATCGCGATCAAGGGCGGTTTCGCCGAGGTCAACGCCAAGGGCCTGACGGTGCTTGCCGAGCACGCCGGCGAATAAGCGTACGAACTGACCTTGAGGTTGTGTCCCCGCGAAGGCGGGGACCCAGTCTGGGCACCCGCCTTCGCGGGTGAACAAGTCTTCTGCTGTACTAAACTTTCTACCACCCCGGCGAAGGCCGGGGCCCAGGTGGAAAGGTCGAGGTGGCGAAGCGCCACGCATATCACCCCTGCCTCCCAAGTGGGCCCCGGCCTTCGCCGGGGTGGCGATATTCGCCGAGATGGTGGTACTAGCTGCGGCGGTGGTGCGCGCTCAGGGTGAAAGCACCGCCTTTACAGGAAGTTATACGGGTCGACGTCCACCGTCACCCGCACCTTGGACGGCCAGTCCAGCTTCCCCAACCATTCCCGGATGACATCCTGCACATCCAACGCCCGCCGCGCATGGACCAATAGCCGATACCGGTGCCGCCCCCGCAACATCGCCAACGGCGCTGGCGCAGGGCCATAGACGTGCATCCCCTCGACCTCGGGTGCACTCCGCCCCACCAGCTTCGCCGTATCATGCGCGCAGGACTGGTCCTCGGACGACACCACGATCGCCGCGTATCGTCCGAACGGCGGCGCCCCCGCATCCTTCCGTGCGTCCGTCTCCGCCGCGTAGAACGCATCCGCGTCGCCGGTGATCAGCGCCTGCATCACCTGCGCGCCCGGGCTATGGGTCTGAATGAACACATGGCCCGGCTTCTCGCCACGCCCGGCGCGACCCGATACCTGCCGAATCTGCTGGAACGTGCGCTCCGCCGCTCGGAGGTCGCCGCCATCTAGACCCAGGTCCGCGTCGACCACGCCGACCAGCGTCAGGTTCGGGAAGTGATACCCTTCGTCACGAGCTGCGTACCGACGACGATGTCGATATCGCCCGCCTCCATCCGCCCGACGAACTCGGCCGCCTTGGCCGGCGACCAGATCGTGTCCGACGTGACCACGGCGGTCTTCGCCTCGGGGAACAGCGCCGTCACCTCGTCGGCGATTCGCTCGACACCCGGCCCGCAGGCAACGAGCGTGTCCTCGCCCTTGCACTCCGGACACACGCGCGGCGTCGGTTCGATGTGGCCGCAATGATGGCA
Organism: Sphingomonas sp. AC411; assembly: GCF_979253035.1. Taxonomy (NCBI): domain Bacteria; kingdom Pseudomonadati; phylum Pseudomonadota; class Alphaproteobacteria; order Sphingomonadales; family Sphingomonadaceae; genus Sphingomonas; species Sphingomonas sp. AC411. Next base: position 3,603,680 of record NZ_CEEDAQ010000001.1, read on the forward strand.
GGCGAGCCTGCGCGTCAGTCGATGCTCGACCATCCACGCGGTACAATTCGGGCATTGAAACCGATGCCCGCAGGTCCGGCACAAGGTCAGCGGCGCATAGCCGCGCCGGTTGAGGAACAGCAACGACTGCTCGCGCCGCTCCAGCGTCTCCTGCATCGCCTTGACCAGACGCGGTGCCAGCCAGCGACCGCGCTCGGGCGGCTCCTTGATCAGATCGATCGGCTCGATCGTCGGCATTTCCGCCGCACCGAACCGGCCCGGCAGCTTCAGTTCCGCATAGCGTCCGGTCACGACCTGTTGCCGCGTCTCGATCGCCGGCGTCGCGGAGGCGAGGATCACCGGGCACCCTTCGAACTTGCCGCGCATCACCGCGACGTCGCGCGCATGATAATGCACGCCCTCTTCCTGCTTGAAGCTGGTCTCGTGCGCCTCGTCGACGACGATCAGGCCGAGATCGCGATAGGGCAGGAACAACGCGGACCGCGCCCCCACCGTCACCAATGCCTCGCCGCTCGCGATCGCCCGCCAGGCCCTGCGTCGCTGGGTCGAGCGCAGCCCCGAATGCCACGCGATTGGCTCGCACCCGAACCGGTCGTGGAAGCGCTTCAGGAACGGCTCGGTCAGCGCGATCTCGGGGAGCAACACCAGAGTCTGGCGCCCGTCGCGGATCGCCTGCGCCACCGCCTCGAAATACACCTCCGTCTTGCCCGATCCCGTGACCCCGTCGAGCAACGTCGGGTGGAACGCGTGCTCGGCCACCCCGCAACCAGAGCATCCGCCGCCGCCCGCTGGTCCTCGGACAAGGTCGGCTCGTGATGCGAGGATCTGGAACAGGGTAAGGGCTGTCCAGACTGACCTCGACCGCTTCGATCGCACCGACCTTCACCAGCCCACGGATCACCGCATCGCTGACATCGGCGGTCGTCGCCAACTCGCGGATGAGGCCCTGGCGATCACCGATCCGCTCCAGCGCCTGTTCGCGCTGCGGCGTGAGGCGAGGCGGCACGACGCCGGTGGACCGGTACTCGACGGCGGTCCGCGCGCCCTCCAGCGCCGAGGTCGAGGCGAGCGTCATCCGCAACACCGACGCCGGTGGCGCGAGGTAATAATCCGCAGTCCATTCGACCAGCCGGCGTAGCGGTGCCCCCAGTGGCGGTACTTCGGCGACCGCGAGCAGGTTGCGCAACCGGTTGTCGCCGACCTCCGCATCGGACGGCATCCGCTCCGCCTCCACACCACGCCGAGCAACTGCCTTGGCCCGAGCGGCGCGACCACGATCGAGCCCGGCCCCACGTCCATGCCGGCCGGCACGCGGTAGTCGAGCGGCCCGAGGGCGGCGTTAAGGATCAGGACACGGGCGCGGGACGACATCGTGTCCGTATATGGGGCCGGATCGCTCCTGCGTGAACCGCTTTACGCGGCGTCGCGCCGGTCGGACCGCCGACGTTCGCCGACGCGCCCGCGCTTCTCCTTGTAAAGGACGGTATCGGCGCGGTGGACGAAGTCGCGGACGGTGAGGCAATCGGGCTCCAACGCGGCGATCCCGACCGTCCCGGCGCTGACCATCGCCAGTCCGTTGAGCGCGATCGGGAAACGCAGCGCTTCCTGCAACCGCGCGCAGACTTGGCTCGGCACTGCGGTCAGCGCGGGATGCTCGACCAGCACCGCGAACTCGTCGCCGCCCAGCCTCGCCACGAAGCTGCCCTTGAGCCAGGGTTCGCGCAACACCCGGCCGACGCCGCGCAGCACGTCGTCGCCCGCGGTGTGGCCGAGCGTGTCGTTGATCGCCTTGAACCCGTCGAGATCGAGCAGCGCGAGCAGCAGCGGCGTCGCATCGGCCCGCGACCGTGCCATCGCCGCGTCGAGCGCGCGGTCGAACGCCGCGCGATTGGCGATCCCGGTGAGCAGATCGGTGTCGGCTGAGCGGCGCAGCGTGGTTTCGAGCGCGTGGCGTTCGGTCACGTCCTGGAACACGCCGACCAGCGCGACCGGGGTGTCGTCGACGCACTCGCGTTCGCCGAGGACACGGACCCGGCGCGGCTCGCCCTGGACGGTGGTGAAGTCGACTTCGAGGTCGAAGGGCGCGCCGCTCTCGATCGTGCGGTCGAGCGCGACGGACAGGGCGTCGCGTGCGTGCGCCGGATAGAATTCCATCGCGCCCGACATGTCGGGCAGGTCGCCGATCGGCAGGCCGTAGATGTGATAGACGCCGTCGGACCATTCGAGGTGATTGTCCTCCAGCGAGACGCGCCACGATCCGATCGCCGCCATCCGCTCGGCCTGGCGGAAGATCCGGTCCTGCCGGACGAGCGCCGCGGCCTGCCGGTCGGCGGTGGTGGCGATCGCGATCGCGCGGTTGGCGGCAGACCTTGCGGCGATGGTCGTCTCGGCCAATGTCGCGAGATGGGCCAGGGCACGGCGGCCTGCGTCGTTAAGGCTGCGTGGCACCGTATCGATGACGCATATCGTGCCGATAGCATGACGCTCACCCGAAGCATCCACCGCGCGGATCGCCGCACCCGCATAAAATCGGGCGCCCCGTTCCGCCATGACCAGCGGGTTTTGTGCGAACCGCGGATCGGCATCGAGGTCTTCGATGACGAGCGGGTCCTCGTTTTGGATCGTATAGGCGCACATCCCGATATCGCGGCTGATCTCCCCGCGTTCGCCGCCCGCCGCGGCCTTGATCCAGAGCCGATCGCTATCGACGAGGGTCATCAAGGCGGTCGGGCACCTCAGCATCTCTGCCGCCAACGCCACCAGCGCATCGAATTCGCGCTCCGGCTCGCTGTCGAGCAGTGCCAGCGCATGGAGCGCCGCCACGCGTCGGGTTTCATCGGCAAACATATCAGAGATCAAGTCAGCGGGGGACATGGCGTTCAATACCGCAAGGGGAGTTAATTTTCTTTGTCGATGGAACGCGTTACTGTCCGATTATGGAGTGTAACGAAGACCTGCCGCCGTCGATGCTTTGGGCCGACCATCTCGCGCGCGACCGTCGGCGATCGGTGCACACGGTACGCGCCTACCGCGCGGCGGCCGAGCGGCTGACCGCATTCCTGATCGGCCATTGGGGCGAGGCGATCGACCGCGCGGCGCTGGCGCGGGTGACGGCGACGGACCTGCGCGCGTATCTGGCGCAGCGTCGCGAGTCGGGACTCGGCAACGCCTCGGCCGCGCGCGAATTGTCGGCGGTGCGCGGGTTTCTCGCCTGGGCGAACGAAGCCGCCGAGCAACCGCGGATGCGGGGACCGCGCGTCAAGACCGGCGTGCCACGGCCGATCTCGCCGGCCGAGGCAGTCGCGCTGGCGGAGGAGGTGGCCGACGATGCGGCCGAGCCGTGGATCGGCGCGCGCGACTGGGCGGTACTGATGCTGTTGTACGGCGCAGGGCTGCGGATCGGCGAGGCGCTGACGTTGCGGGGCGAGATCCTGCCGCTCGGCGAGACGATCCGGGTGACGGGCAAGCGCGACAAGACCCGCGTCGTGCCGCTGTTGCCGCAGGTCCGCGCGGCGATCGAGGCTTATGTCGCGCAGACGCCGTGGCCGATCGCGCGCGACGCGCCGCTGTTCCGGGGCGCGAAGGGCGGGGCGTTGTCGCCGGTGATGATCCGGCGCGGGGTGCAGGCCGCGCGCGCACGGCTCGGGCTCGGCGACCGGACCACGCCGCACGCGCTGCGCCACAGTTTCGCGACGCATCTGCTGGGGCGGGGGGCGGATCTGCGTGCGCTACAGGAGTTGCTCGGCCATGCCAGTCTCAGTTCGACGCAGGTCTATACGCAGGTCGACGCCGCGCATCTGATGGATGTGTACCGCAATGCGCATCCGCGCGCCTGAGATCAGGCTGAGCCCTTCGGCTTCCACGTGACGACGCGCCAGACATAGCCGATGATGATGACGACGAACGTCGCGACGGCCACCGGCCCGACATAGCGGTCGAGCTCCTCGAAATGCGATCCGAGCAGGATTCCGGCATAGGCCAGCACGGTGTTCCAGATCGCACTGCCGGCCGCGGTCCAGATCACGAACTGCCAGATCGGCATGCACGTCATGCCCGCGGGCAGCGAGATGACTGTGCGGAAGGTCGGCATGAAGCGGAACACGAAGATGACCCAGCCGCCGCGCTTGACGAAGAAACGGTGGATCTTCTCGACGTCGGACCATTCCATCGTCAGCCAGCGGCCGTTGCGCGCGATGAACGGACGGAAGCGCTCGTAGCCGATGTTGCGGCCGATATAATACCAGAAATAGTTGCCGACGACCGAGCCCGCGGTGCCCCAGGCGATCAGCGGCACGACGCTCATGTTGCCGCGCGCGACCGCCATGCCGCCAAGCCCCATGATCACTTCGGACGGCACGGGCGGCACGATATTCTCGAGCGCCATCAGCAGGAAGATACCGAAATATCCGCCCCAGGCGATGAGATCGAGGATGAATTCGGTCATGGGTATGAGATACTGCCGGGACGCCGGATGGGTTCCGCGAGGCGGCTATTCCGTGATCAACTGAACAGGTGCCCTACCACCCCGGCGGAGGCCGGGGCCCAATTGGGGGACGGTTATGACGGAGGACGGCGCTCCCTTACTGCGACCTTTCCAATTGGGCCCCGGCCTTCCCCGGGGTGGTGATCTTCTGATAGTTCGGCGTACCAGCACCACCTCGCGCCGAAATTACCGCGCCGCGACCTTTGCCTCGATCGCGTCCCAGATCATGCCGGCGACATCGGTCCCGTCGAACTTCTCGATCGCGACGATCCCCGTCGGCGAGGTCACGTTGATTTCGGTCAGCCACGTGCCCCGATCACGTCGATGCCGACGAACAGCAACCCGCGCTTTTTCAGTTCCGGCCCGAGCACCGCGCAGATCTCGCGCTCCTTGTCGGTCAGTTCCGACTTCTCCGCCGAACCGCCGACCGCGAGGTTCGAGCGGATCTCGCCTTCGCCCGGCAGGCGGTTGATCGCGCCCGCTACCTCGCCGTCGATCAGCACGATCCGCTTGTCGCCCTTCGCCACGTCGGGGAGGAACGCCTGGACCATGTGCGGCTCGCGCCACGTCATGTTGAAGACCTCCATCAGCGCCGACAGGTTCGCGCCGTCCGACTCGACCTTGAAGATCGCCTTGCCGCCATTGCCGTGGAGCGGCTTGATGACGATCGCGCCGTGCTCGGCGAGGAATTTCCGGGCTTCGTCGAGCGAGCGGGTGACCAAAGTCGGCGGCATGAACTGCGGGTAATCGAGCACGAACACCTTTTCGGGCGCGTTCCGGACCTGCGCGGGATCGTTCACGACGAGCGTCTTGTCGGCGATCCGCTCGAGCAGATGTGTCGCGGTGATGTAGCCGAGATCGAACGGGGGATCCTGCCGCATGAGTACGACATCGGCCTCGTCGCCGAGATCGAGATTCACCGGCTCGCCGACGCTGAAGTGATCGCCGACGACGCGTTGCACGGTGACTGGGTGTGCCTTCGCCCAGACGCGGCCATCACGGTAGTTCAGGTCCTCGGCCGAGTAATGGAAGAGCGTATGGCCACGATCCTGCGCCGATAGCATCAGCGCGAACGTCGAATCGCCGGCGATGTTGATGCTGTCGAGCGGGTCCATCTGGACGGCGACGGTGAGGCTCATGCGTCTTCCTTCTGTTCGGTGGAGCGCATGTAGGCGCGGGGGATGCGAAGTCATCGGGTGACGTCGTTTCAATCAGCCCCGTCATCCTGACGAAAGTCAGGGCCCAGAGCCATGAAGGATGCCCTCAATTACCCTGGGTCCTGACTTTCGTCAGGATGACGGAATGTTGCGGGTTGCTACCCGATCCACGCATTCTCGATGTGCCGCAGCCGCGTACCCGGTGCGAGCAGGATGACGTCGACGCGGATGTCGTCGCCTGGCCCGGCATAGCGCGGCATCAGATATTCCGCCGCTGCCGCGACCCGGGCGAGGCGGCGTTCGTCGATCGCGAAGTCGAGTTCGGCGGCGGTGGCGCGCGTCTTGACCTCGACGAAGGCGATCAGGTTTCCTTTCGTGCGACGAGATCCACTTCGCCTGCGGGAGTCCGCACGCGGCGATCAAGGATGCTCCAGCCCTTCAGTCGTAGCCACCACCCTGCCAAGCGCTCGCCGCGACGGCCGGCCGCCTCCGCAACCTGTCGGTCCTGCGTGTTCCCCTTCCGCTTGCGGGAGGGGTTAGGAGAGGAAGGGCGGCACGTCCGTGGCATGCCCTCCCCGACCCCTCCCGCAAGCGGGAGGGAGATCAGCCCTCCGCCTTCAGTTCCAGCGCCCGCGCGTAGAGGGTCTTGCGGTCGAGGCCGAGTTTCTTCGCGACTTCGCTTGCGGCTTGGCCAGTCGACAGGCGAGTGAGCGCTTCGGTCAACGCCGTGTCGCCATCCTCCGCACTGGCCGGCGGAGCCTCGCCCGGCGGCGCGACGACGATCACGATCTCCCCACGCGGCGGCGAGTCCGCATAGCGTTCGGCCAAAGTCGAGAGCGTCCCCGTCACCGCTTCCTCGAACTTCTTGCTGATCTCCCGCGTCACCGCCGCCTCGCGGTCATCGAGCCCTTCCGCCAACGCGGCGAGGCATGCCCCCAGGCGCGGCCCCGATTCATACATCACGAGCGTCGCGCGGATCGTCGCGATCTCGGCGATCGCCTCTGCGCGCGCGTGCATCTTCGACGGGAGGAAGCCGACGAACAGGAACCGGTCGGTCGGCAGCCCCGCCAGCGTCAGTGCCGCCACCGCCGCGCACGGTCCGGGGATCGTCACCACCAGATGCCCCGCCGCGCGCGCGTCGCGCACCAGCTTGAACCCCGGATCCGAAATCAGCGGCGTCCCCGCATCCGACACCAGCGCAACCGCCTGCGTCGCCATCCGCGCGATCAGCGCCGGCCGCACGCCCTCCGCGCTGTGGTCGTGATACGGCACCATCGGCGTCTTCGTGCCGACATGGCGGAGCAGGCCGGCGGTGACGCGGCTGTCCTCGACCGCGATCACGTCGGCGCGGCGGAGGATGTCGGCGGCGCGCGGCGACAGATCGCCAAGATTGCCGATCGGGGTCGCGACGATGTAGAGGCCGGGATCGAGAAGAGATTCAGGGTTCATGGGGATGGTCATGGCAGACGCGACGACGATAGGGCAATCCGGCCCGCTTTCGATGGGCACATTCGGGCGATGGGCGACGCTTGTCGCGGCGTGCCTGCTCGGCGCGTGCCAGACGATCGTCCCGCGTGGTCCCGTCGAGCCGTCGCGACAGCGCCCGACCACGCGTCCCCTCGATCGTCCCGACATCGGCGTCGAGACCGGCATCCCGCGCGATGCCGAGCGTAACCGCGTCGCGCTGCTCGTGCCGCTGTCGGGCAGCAACGCCGGCGTCGGCACCTCGATCGCCAACGCGACGATGCTGGCGTTGCTCGATACGCAGAACCAGCGCGTCCGGATCACCAACTACGACACCGCGACCGGGGCTGCCGCCGCCGCGCAGCGCGCGATCGCCGAGGGCGCACAGCTGATCCTGGGGCCGCTGCTCGCCGACGATGTCCGTGCCGTCGCGCCGATCGCGCGCGCCGCGAACATCCCGGTACTCAGCTTCTCCAACGATCTCGGCGTGGCCGGCAACGGCGCGTACCTGATGGGCTATGTTCCAACCCAGTCGATCGCGCGTGTCGTCGATTTCGCCCGGACACGCGGCGTCAGCAATTTCGCCGGCCTCGTCCCCAATGGCCTGTACGGCGAACGCGCCTCGACCGCGTTCCTCCGCGCGGTCGAAGGCGCGGGTGGCCAGGTCGTCTCGCTCCAGACCTACGCGCGCGGTCCCGGTGGCGTTTCCGGTGCGGTCACGCGGCTCGCGGCGAAGGCGCCTTACGATGCGGTCCTGATCGCCGATGGCGGCGCGACCGCAGCCTCGGCTGCGGCGATGGTCAAGCGCGGCGGCGGCGCGTCGACGCGCATCCTCGGCACCGAACTCTGGAATTCGGACTCGGGCATTGCCGCGAAGCCTGCGCTGTCGGGTGCGTGGTACGCCAGCGTCTCGGACACCCTGTACCGTCAATACGCCGCCAAATACCGTGCTCGGTTCGGGGCGGGGCCTTACCGCCTGTCGAGCCTCGGCTATGATTCGGTCCTGCTGACCGTTCGCATCGCCCGCGATTGGAAGCCCGGCACGCCGTTCCCGGTCAACCGCCTGCGCGACGGCGACGGCTTTGCCGGCATCGACGGCGCGTTCCGCTTCGGCAAGGACAATGTTGCCGAGCGTGCGCTCGAGGTGAAGGAAATCCGTGGCGGCACGACGACGGTAGTCTCGCCCGCGCCGGCTGGGTTCGGGAAGTAGCATCTTCCCCCTCCCTGGAAGGGAGGGGTAGAGGTGGGTTGGTTTGGGGCGGGTGCATCGATAGCCAACTGGCCTACCCACTCCGACCCCTCCCTTTCAGGGAGGGGGAAGAGCGATGGCTTTGCGGGCATCGATGGCGCGTTCCGCTTCGGCAAGGACAATGTTGCCGAGCGTGCGCTCGAGGTGAAGGAAATCCGTGGCGGCACGACGACGGTAGTCTCGCCCGCGCCGGCTGGGTTCGGGAAGTAGCATCTTCGCCCCTCCCTGGAAGGGAGGGGTAGGGAGTGGGTCGGTTTGGGGCGGGTGCATCGATAGCCAACTGGCCTACCCACCTCCAACCCCTCCCTTTCAGGGAGGGGAAGAGTAAGGCAGCCGCCTAGGCGGTGACTATTTCCGGTAGGATTGCGTCGAGCAAGAGCGCGCCGGCTTCGGTGACTCGCAGACGCCCCGGCGTGTGTGCGATCAGTCCGAGGTTTTCGAGCCGCGCCACGGCCGCCAAGTCCACCGGGACCACACCCGCGTTCAGCGCGGTAATCCGGTCCAGATCGACCCCTTCGGCCAGCCGCAACCCCATCAGCAACGCCTCGGTGGCCCGCGTGGAGGGCGTCAGCGGATCCTCGACTTCCATCCCGTGGCCATTCCGCTCGATCGCCGACAGCCAGTTCTCCGGCTTCTTGCGCCGCACCGTCGCCAACCCGCCGCGCCGGCCATGCGCACCCGGCCCGATCCCGGCATAATCCTGGTACCGCCAGTAAGCGAGGTTGTGGCGGCTCTCCGACCCCGGGCGCGCGTGGTTCGACGTCTCGTATGCGGGCAAGCCGGCCGCGGCGGTGTCGGCACGCGTCGCCTCGAACAGGTCCGCCGCCGAGTCGCCGTCCGGGATCACGATCCGCCCCGCGAGCGCCTCGGTCGCGAACCGCGTGCCGGCCTCGATCGTCAGCTGATACAGCGAGAGATGTTCCGTCCCCAGGCTCAGCGCGCGGGCGAGCTCGGCACGCCAATCGTCGAGCCGCTGGCCGGGGAGCGCATAGATCAGGTCGAAACTGACGCGGGGAAAGACGCTCTGCGCGGTCGCGAGCGCGGCTTGGCCCTCGTTCACGTCATGCGCGCGGCCGAGGAACTTCAGCGCCTGATCGTCGAGGGATTGCAGCCCGAGCGACACCCGGTTCACGCCTGCGCTGGCCAGATCGGCGAACCTTGCGGCCTCGACCGAGGACGGGTTCGCCTCCAGCGTGATCTCAATCCCCTCGGCGAACCCCACGCCGTCTCCGCCGCATTCAGCACGGCCGCGACGGTCTCGGGCGGCATCAGCGACGGCGTGCCACCACCGAAGAAGATCGACTGCAACTTCCGTCCCGGCAGCACGCGCGCTTCATGGGCGAGGTCGGTCAGCAGCGCGGCGCGCCAGGCTGCCTGGTCCACCTCGTCGCGGACATGGCTGTTGAAGTCGCAATACGGGCATTTCGACACGCAGAACGGCCAATGGACGTAGAGCGCGAGATCGCCCGCTTGATGGGGGCTGGGGCTTGGTGTTTCGAAGACGGGCATTATCTCGCGCATATGGTCGCACGGGGCGGCCGAAGGAAGCGCAATGACGGCACGGATGGGTTTGGCGATCGCCGGGGCGTTGTTGCTGGCAGGTTGCGCGCAGGGGCCCGAGCGAGTCGTCGAGCCGCGCGAATCGATGGCGCCGGCCCCGCGTGGTGCGAGCCTGCTCAAGGCAGCGATGATCGACGGCCACAATGCCGCGCGCGCCGCGGTGGGCGTGGCGCCGCTAACCTGGAGCGATACGCTGGCGACCACCGCGCGCGCCTATGCCGAGGAAATGGCGCGCACGCGGAAATTCGCGCACGCCCCGCAGCCTCAGGGCATGAGCCGCGAGGGCGAGAATTTGTGGACCGGCACGCGCTATGCCTATGCCTATCCCGAGATGATCGGCCACTGGGTCGCCGAGAAGCGCGACTTCATCAACATGCCGACCCCGGGTTCAGCCGCACCGGCAAGGTCGACGACGTCGCGCACTACACGCAGATCGTCTGGCGCGGCTCGACGCAGGTTGGCTGCGCGATGGCGAGCAACAAGACCGACGATTATCTGGTGTGCCGCTATTCGCCGCCCGGCAACGTCTTCGGCGAACGCGCATATTGATCTGGAGCAAGCCGGTAGTTTCGGGACAGTGGTACTTTCTTAAGTGGTTTCCGCCTAACCTACTTTAATGAAACCAGTACCCCAACCCGATGTCCCCCGTATCGGTTGCGTCGGATGTCGTGACGGCGCCGGCCTGTCGTTCGACTTTTCGATGGCGTTCCAGCCGATCGTCGACGTCGAGACGGAGACGGTCTTCGCATACGAAGCGCTGGTGCGCGGTCCCGAGGGGCAGTCGGCGGCGAGCGTGCTGGGCCAGGTCGATGCGGCCAACCTGTATGCGTTCGACCAGCAATGCCGAGTTCGCGCGATCGAGGCGTCGGTGAAGGCCGGGCTGCTCGATACGCCCGCGCGGCTGTCGATCAACTTCCTCCCGAACGCGGTGTATTCGCCGGCGGCGTGCATCCAGTTGACGCTGAAGACCGCGGGCGCGGTGGGGATGCCGACCGACCGGCTGATCTTCGAGTTCACCGAGAACGAGGAGATGCTCGATCCCGCGCATGTCGCGAACATCATCGCCACGTATCAGAAGATGGGCTTCGGCACCGCGCTCGACGATTTCGGGGCGGGACATGCGGGATTGAACCTGCTCGCGCGGTTCCAGCCGGACATCATCAAGCTCGACATGGAGCTTATCCGCGACATCGACACGAGCCTCCCGCGGCGGATGATCGTCGAGGGGATGCTGCGGATGTGTGCGGGGTTGGGGATCTCGGTGATCGCCGAGGGGTCGAGACCGAGGGCGAGTACGACGCTCTGCGGGCGCTGGGCGTGCGGTACATCCAGGGGTATCTGCTGGCGAAACCGGCGTTCGAGGCCTTGCCGGCGGTGAATTGGCCCAGGAAGCAGCTGATCGCCGTTTGAGCGACGCTCGGGATTTTGCGATCCTCCCCTGGCGGGGAGGATCGATACAAATCAGAACACCGCGGCTTCGAGCAGCTTGAATGCCTCGTTGCGGTGGCTGATCGCGTTCTTCGTTTCGTGCGGGAGTTCGGCGTAGGTCTGGTCGTAGCCGAGCGGCACGAAGACGGGATCGTAGCCGAAGCCGACATTGCCGCGCGGCGGCCAGGTCAGCGTACCCTCGGCACGGCCCTCGAACCATTCGACGTGACCATCGGGCCATGCGAGCGCGAGCACGCTGACGAAATGCGCGCCGCGCGTTGCGTCCGGACCCTTGGCGACGACCGCGTCCTCGACCTTTTGCATCGCCATCATCCAGTCGCGACCGTTCGGGGTTTCCGCCCAATCCGCCGTGTAGACGCCCGGGTCACCACCCAGCGCATCGACGCAGAGCCCGCTATCGTCGGCGAGCGCGGGGTAGCCCGACAGGTCCGCCGCCGAGCGTGCCTTCAGTTCGGCGTTCGCGAAGAAGGTGGTGCCCGTCTCGATCGGTTCCGGCAGGTCGAGCTCGGCGGCCGAGACGACTTCGAGGCCCCGTCCTTCGAGCAACGCGGCGATCTCGCGCACCTTGCCCTTGTTGTGGCTGGCGATGACCAGCTTGCCCGGTGCGAGCTTGCGGATCGCCTGCGGCTCCTTGCCCTCGCCGCTCACTTGGCGACTGCCTTGGCCTGGGCCGCGAAGATGTCCGTGCAGCCGATCCGCGCGAGGCGGAGCAGGCGGAGCAGCGCTTCCTCGTCATACGTCGCGCCCTCGGCGGTCGCCTGTGCCTCGGCGATGTTGCCGTTCTCCAGCAAAACGAAGTTCGCATCCGCGTCCGCGCCCGAATCCTCGATATAGTCTAGGTCGAGCACCGGATTACCCTGGTAGATGCCGCAGCTGATCGCCGCGACCTTCTGCGTCAGCGGGTCGGCGGTGAGCTTGCCGCTGGCGAGCAGCCCGTCGATCGCGAGCCTGAGCGCGACCCAGCCGCCGGAGATCGACGCGGTGCGCGTGCCGCCGTCCGCCTGGATCACGTCGCAGTCGATCACGATCTGGCGCTCGCCGAGCAGCTTCAGGTCGACGACCGCGCGGAGCGACCGCCCGATCAGGCGCTGGATTTCCTGCGTGCGGCCCGACTGCTTGCCCTTGGCGGCCTCGCGGTTGTTGCGCGTGTTGGTGGCGCGCGGGAGCATGCCGTATTCGGCGGTCACCCAGCCTTCGCCCTTGCCGCGCATGAACGGCGGGACCTTCTCCTCGACGCTGGCGGTGACGAGCACTTTGGTGTCGCCGAAGCCGATCAGGACGGAGCCTTCGGCATGCTTGGTGAAGCGCGGCTCGATCGTGATCGCACGCATCTGGTCTGGGGCGCGGCCGGATGGGCGCATAGTCGGTGTCCTAACGGAAGTGAGTGGTTGCCCGCTGCCTAGCCTTTCGTTTCCGTGCTCGCCAGTCCAACCACCGCCGTCATCCTGACGAAAGTCAGGACCCAGAGCCACGCGGGACACCGTTCGGTTACCCTGGGTCCTGACTTTCGTCAGGATGACGGGTGGAGAGGGTGCATTCCCCCTTTGTCCGCCCGTCGATCCGCCCTAGATCAAAGCGATGGCCACGCCCCCCGTCACCGAACTGACCGATCGCGCGCGCGACATTTTCGTGCGGTGGTCGACAGCTATCTCGCTAGCGGCACGCCGGTCGGGTCGAAGACGATCGCGCAGCTGACCGGCCTCAGCCTTTCGCCCGCCTCGATACGCGGTGTGATGGGCGAACTCGAAGGTCTCGGCCTGCTCGCCAGCCCGCATACCAGCGCCGGCCGGATGCCGACCGACCGGGGGCTTCGACTGTTTGTCGACGGTATGATGCAGGCGATGGAGCCGTCGATCGAGGAACGCCAGACGATCGAGGCGCGCGCCGGCGTCGGTGGCCCGGTCGAGGAGGCGCTCGCCGCGACCACGCTCGCGCTGTCGGGACTCTCAGCCTGTGCGGGACTGGTGATGGTGCCCAAGCGCGAGCTGAAACTCCGCCAGATCGCGTTCGTCGCGCTGTCGCCGGAGCAGGCGCTGGCGGTGCTGGTCAGCGAGGACGGCTCGGTCGAGAATCGCGTGATCTCGCTGCCCAAGGGCATGTCGGCATCCGCGTTGATCGAGGCGGGCAATTACATGTCGGCGACACTTGGCGGCCTGACGCTGGCCGAGGCGCGGGGCCGGATCGAGCGTGAGCTGACGGACGGGCAGGCGGCACTGGACGGTGCGGCGCGGACGCTGGTCGAGCGCGGGATCGCGGTGTGGAGCGAGGATGCGGACCGTCGCCCGGTGCTGATCGTGCGCGGGCAGGGGCGGCTGATCGATGCCGCCGCCGCCGCCGATCTCGACCGGGTCCGCGACCTGCTCGACGATCTCGAGGGAAAGCAGGAAGTCGCATCGCTTCTCGACAGTGCGCGGGCGGGCGATTCGACCCGGATTTTCATCGGTGCGGAGACCAAATTGTTCGCGTTGTCAGGGTCTTCGGTGATCGCGCGACCGTTCCGCGGGCTGGACGGACGGGTGGTCGGCGTGGTCGGCGTGATCGGCCCGACGCGGTTGAACTATGCGCGCGTCGTGCCCATGGTGGATTTCACGGCTGCAACGCTCGCCCGGTTGATGGGTTGAGCCGGCCAATTTTATAGGGAAAGCAATGTCCGAGATCGACCAGAACACGCCTGCAGACCTGCGCGAAGAAACCGCTGAAGACGCGCCGGAAGTGGCCGCGAACGACCGCGTCGCCGAGCTCGAGAACCAGCTCGCCGAAGCCAAGCAGAACGTCCTGTATGCGCAGGCCGAGATCCAGAACGTCCGCCGCCGCGCCGAGAAGGAAGCGCAGGACGCGCGCGCCTATGCCGCGACGGCGTTCGCGCGCGACGTGCTGTCGGTTGCCGACAACCTCGCGCGCGGGCTGTCGGCGATCCCGGCGGAGCTGCGTTCGGACGAGAAGATGAAGGGCTCGTTACCGGCCTCGAAGCGACCGGTCGCGAGCTGGAGAGCGTGTTCCAGCGCCACGGCATCACCAAGATCGCCGCGGAGGGCCAAATGCTCGACCCGAACAAGCACCAGGCGATGATGGAAATCCCGAGCGACCAGCCGCCGGGCACGATCGTCCAGGAGATGCAGGTCGGCTACATGATCAAGGACCGCCTGCTGCGCCCGGCGATGGTCGGCGTCGCCAAGGCTGGCTGACACTGTCTCGCTCCCCTCCCTGGAAGGGAGGGGCTGAAGTGGGTCGGCCGGTTGGCTGTCGGCGTGCCCGCCCAGACCGACCCACCTCGACCCCTCCCTTCCAGGAGGGGAGAGCAGTCCATGAACCAGAACCTCACCACCGATCGCCAGACCTTCGTCACGCATCTCGAATGCTCGATCACCGGCGAGCGGTATGAGGCGGACCAGCTTCATGGGCTTTCGCGTGCGGGGCGGCCGTTGCTGGTGCGCTACGACCTCGACGCGGTGCGGTCTGCGATCTCGCGCGACACGATCGAGGCGCGGCCGACCGATCTGTGGCGGTGGCGGGAGCTGCTTCCGGTTCGGCACACGGACAACATCGTCAGCCTTGGCGAGATCGAGACGCCACTCGTGCCGCTGACCAAGTCCGGCGGCCCCAACGTGCTGGTCAAGGACGAAGGTCGCCTTCCGACCGGATCGTTCAAGGCGCGCGGGCTCGTCATGGCCGTCGCGATGGCGAAGGAACTCGGCGTCACCAAGATCGCGATGCCGACCAACGGCAATGCGGGTGCGGCGCTGGCGGCGTATGCGACGCGCTGCGGGATCGAAACGATCGTGTTCTGCCCCGACGACACCCCCGAGATCAACGTCCGCGAGATTGCGATGCAGGGCGCGCGCGTCTGGCGGGTCAACGGCCTGATCGACGATTGCGGCGCGATCGTCGGCAAGGGCGCCGCGGAAGGCCGCTGGTTCGATTTCTCGACCTTGAAGGAGCCCTATCGGATCGAGGGCAAGAAGACGATGGGGCTCGAACTCGCCGCGCAGTTCGGCTGGAAACTGCCGGACGCGATCTTCTATCCGACCGGCGGCGGCACCGGCCTGATCGGGATGTGGAAGGCGTTCGACGAACTCGAAAAGCTCGGCTGGATCGGCTCCGAGCGGCCGAAAATGTTCGCGGTGCAGGCGAGCGGCTGCGCGCCGATCGTGCGCGCGTTCGAGGCGGGCGAGGAGCATGCCGAGCGCTGGGAGGATGCGAGCACCGTCGCGGCGGGCATTCGCGTGCCGAAGGCGGTCGGCGACTTCCTGATTCTCCGCGCCGTACGCGAGAGCGGCGGGCAGGCGCTCGCGGTCGGCGATCCCGCGATCCTGAAGGCGGTCGAAGCCGCGGCCAAGCAGGACGGGCTGCTGCTGTGCCCCGAGGGCGGCGCGACTTTGGCTGCGTATCATCAGGCGCTGAACACCGGGCTGGTCGACGAGGATGACAAGGTCGTTCTTTTCAACTGCGCGACCGGACTGAAATATCCGATGCCGGAAGCACCGCAAGCGCTTGATCGGACACGACCTATCGATTTCGACGCGCTGTAAGCGACGGATTTCGGCCGACCGAGTGGATCGCGATCTACCAGATCGGTGGTTGAAATTGATCCATCTTGTCTGCAACGGGGCGCCCTTCTTTACAAAAGGCGTCTTCAATGCAGAAAATCGTTCAGGTCGTTTGCGTCGTGCTCATCGCGGCGGCGGTGATGTTCGGCGGGCGTTGGTACATGTACGTCGCACGCGGCTCGAGCCCGTATGACGAGGTCGGCATCGCGCTGAACGGCTATGCGCCGGGGCCGATGCGGGCATGGGGTTGCCACAAGATGCAGGCGCGCTTCCGGGGCAGTTGCCGCCTTACGGGTGTGGCGGAGCGGATGGCCGTAGCTGGCTTTGATTACCGTCGTCATTGGGTGACGGGTGGAGGCGGGGACGGAAGCAATCCTGGGGCGCGACCTTTATTCCTAAAAGGGGAGGTGGCAGCGCGGAGCGCTGACGGAGGGGTGATGCGCTCTCGATAGGGCGATACCCCTCCGTCGCTTCGCGCCACCTCCCCTTGCAGAGGAGGATTAACGGGCTCAGGCCAAAACCTGCGGCGTGAACGGCAGCACCGTCTCGTATTGCTCGAGCGGCGGTGCGCCTGCCACCTTCGCCCCGGCACGCAGCAGGAACGCATGCCGCACGATCTCGCCCTGTTGCTCGATCCCGTAGCGATGCAGCGCCACCCCGGCCGGAACGCATAGTCGTACCGGCACCAGGGATGCCGCGCCAACGGCAGGAACACCTCGCGTTGGTGCTGCCAGATGTGGGTCATCTCGTGGATGAACAGCCCTTGCAGCGTCAGGTGCGCATGCGCGAAATCGTCGCACCACAGGTCGCCCTTGGGATGGAAGTGGATGCAGCCGCGCGGTGCCATCACCGTGTCGCGCGGCTGGAAGAACGCCCATTTGCGCCGCGTCAGGCTGACCTGGGAATAGTCGATCGCGCTTCCGAACACCGATGCCGCCAGCGCCGTCTCCCCGCGGTCAGCGCGCGCCTTGCGTCTCTACGCGTCACTTCCCCGCCGGAATCCCCGTCGCAGTCCCCGCAGCCACGACGTTCGCGTTGTACAGGATCCGCGTCCCGTCGGCGAACGCGAAGGTCAGCATCGCCCGCGCGCCCGGCTTGATCCCCGGGTTCATGTTGAACAGCATCACGTGCCGCCCGCCCGGCGCGAACGCGACGTCGGTGTTCGCCGGGATCTCCAGGCGCGTGAATGGCGCCATCGAGGTCACGCCGTTCTTGGCCATCGTCTCGTGCATCTCGGCCTTGATCGCGACGTCGGTGGTGACCGAGATCAGCGTCGCCGGGGTCGGCCCGCCGTGCACCGTGAAATACGCCGCCGCCGGGCGTCCCGTCACCGCGCCCAGCCGGATGTAGGCGCCGTCGACCGACAACTCCTTAGGCTGCGAACACGACGCCAGTGCCATCGCGGCAACACCCAGTCCGAAAACGATACGCATAGGTTACTTTTCTCCGGGCCAGACCACTTGCGCATCCTATGACCGGTACAATCTTGCGGCAAGCGCGAGGCCACCTATATCGCGCCCATCATCAGAAAGGTTCCACTGCCGTAACGGGGTGGAACCGGTTTCGTATTTTCGTTTCAAGTGAGGGGCTAATCAGAACTCATGGCTAAAGTAATCGGTATCGATCTCGGCACGACCAACAGCTGCGTTTCCGTCATGGAAGGCGGCAAGCCCAAGGTCATCGAGAATTCCGAGGGCGCGCGCACCACGCCGTCGATCGTCGCCTTCGCCAAGGATGGCGAGCGGCTGGTCGGCCAGCCGGCCAAGCGTCAGGCAGTGACGAACGGCGACAACACCATCTTCGCGGTGAAGCGCCTGATCGGCCGTCGCTTCGACGATCCGATCACCAAGAAGGACACCGAGTTGGTCCCGTACAAGATCTCGCGCGGGCCGAACGGCGACGCATGGGTCTCGGCCGGCGGCAAGGATTACTCGCCGTCGCAGATCTCGGCGTTCACGCTGCAGAAGATGAAGGAAACCGCGGAGTCGTATCTCGGCGAGACGGTCACGCAGGCGGTCATCACCGTTCCCGCGTACTTCAACGACGCACAGCGCCAGGCGACCAAGGACGCCGGCCAGATCGCAGGCCTCGAAGTGCTGCGCATCATCAACGAGCCGACCGCGGCGGCGCTGGCCTACGGCCTCGACAAGCAGGACGGCAAGACGATCGCGGTCTACGATCTCGGCGGCGGCACGTTCGACATCTCGGTGCTGGAAATCGGCGACGGCGTGTTCGAGGTGAAGGCCACCAACGGCGACACCTTCCTCGGCGGTGAGGATTTCGACAACAAGATCGTCCAGTACCTCGCCGACGAGTTCAAGAAGGCCGAGGGCATCGACCTCGCCAAGGACAAGCTCGCGCTGCAGCGTCTGAAGGAAGCGGCCGAGAAGGCGAAGATCGAACTCAGCTCGGCACAGTCGACCGAGGTCAACCTGCCCTTCATCACCGCGGACCAGAACGGCCCGAAGCATCTGGTGAAGTCGATCACCCGCGCCGATCTGGAGCGGATGGTCGAGGACCTCGTCAAGCGTACGCTCGAGCCGTGCCGCAAGGCGCTCGCCGACGGCGGCCTGAAGCCCGAGGATATCTCGGAAGTCGTGCTTGTCGGCGGCATGACGCGCATGCCGCGCGTCCGTGAAGTCGTGAAGCAGTTCTTCGGCAAGGAGCCGCACACCGGCGTCAACCCGGACGAGGTCGTCGCGATGGGCGCTGCGATCCAGGCCGGCGTGCTGCAGGGCGACGTCAAGGACGTGCTGCTGCTCGACGTGACGCCGCTGTCGCTCGGTATTGAGACGCTGGGTGGCGTGTTCACCCGGATGATCGATCGCAACACGACGATCCCGACCAAGAAGTCGCAGACCTATTCGACCGCCGACGACAACCAGGGCGCGGTGACGATCCGCGTGTTCCAGGGCGAGCGCGAGATGGCGGCCGACAACAAGATGCTCGGCAATTTCGATCTCGTGGGCATCCCGCCCGCACCGCGCGGCGTGCCGCAGATCGAGGTCACGTTCGACATCGATGCCAACGGTCTCGTCAGCGTCTCGGCCAAGGACAAGGGCACCGGCAAGGAGCAGCAGATCCGCATCCAGGCGTCAGGTGGTCTGTCGGACAACGACATCGAGCAGATGGTCCGCGACGCAGAGACCTTCGCCGAGGAGGATAAGAAGCGTCGTGCCGGCGCCGAGGCGAAGAACAACGCCGAGTCGCTGATCCACACCACCGAGCGCCAGCTTGCCGACAATGGCGACAAGGTCGACGACGCGCTCAAGACCGAGATTCAGGCCGCGATCGACGCGACCAAGGCTGCGGTCGAGAACGGCGATGCGGACGCGATGACCGAGAAGAGCACCGCGCTCGCCCAGGTCGCGATGAAGCTCGGCCAGGCGATCTACGAGAAGCAGGCCCAGGCGGACGCCTCGCCGTCGGCTGACGGCGACGCGGCGAAGAAGGACGACGACGTCGTCGACGCTGAGTTCTCGGAAGTCGACGACAACCCGAAGGCGTAAAACTACTGCTCCCTCTCCCCTACGGGGAGAGGTCGAGGTGAGGGCAGGCGCCTCGCAGAGACGCACTCTCGGTGAGACATCGCCCTCACCCAACCCTCTCCCCGGAGGGAGAGGGCTAAGAGGCACCGCAATGGCTACCCAAACAGACTATTACGAACTGCTCGAATGCGAGCGGACCGCGGATGCGGGGACGATCAAGTCGTCCTACCGCAAGCTCGCGATGAAGTATCACCCGGACAAGAATGCCGGCTGCAAGGATTCCGAGGCGCAGTTCAAGGCGGTCAGCGAGGCATACGACTGCCTCAAGGACCCGCAAAAGCGCGCGGCCTATGACCGGTTCGGCCATGCCGCGTTCCAGAATGGCGGCGGCGGCGGTCACGGCGGCGGCGCGCAGGATTTCGGCGGCTTCAGCGACATCTTCGAGAGCGTCTTCGGCGAGTTCATGGGCGGCGCACAGCGCGGCGGTGGCCGGTCCGCGGCCCGACGCGGCGCGGATCTGCGCTACGACATGGAAGTCAGCCTGGAGGAAGCGTTCCACGGCAAGACGACCGAGATCACGATCGACGTCTCCGCGCTCTGCGATACCTGCGACGGCTCGGGTGCCAAGGTCGGAACGCGTGCGAAAACCTGCCAGCATTGCGGCGGTCACGGAAAAGTCCGTGCGCAGCAAGGCTTCTTCGTGGTCGAGCGCGCATGCCCGGTCTGCAACGGCGCCGGCGAGGTCATCGCCGACCCATGCCCCGATTGCCGCGGCGAAGGCCGTGTCGAGAAGACCAAGACGCTGTCGATCAACGTTCCCCGGGTGTCGACGAAGGCACGCGCATCCGCATGTCCGGCGAGGGCGAGGCGGGCGCACGCGGTGCGCCGGCGGGCGATCTCTACATCTTCCTGCACGTGACCAAGCACAATCTGTTCGAGCGCGAAGGCACGACGCTGTTCGCGCGCGCCCCGATCAGCTTCACGGTCGCGTCGCTCGGCGGGTCGCTGTCGATCCCCGGCCTCGACGGCCGCACGCACGAGGTGAAGATCCCGGCCGGTATCCAGTCGGGCAAGCAGCTCCGCCAGCGCGGCGCCGGCATGCCCGTGTTGCAGGGCCGCGGCTTCGGCGACCTCGTCGTCCAGATCGACGTCGAGACGCCGACGCGTCTCAGCAATCGCCAGAAAGAACTGCTCGAGATGTTCCGCGAGACGGAGACGGGTGACGAATGCCCGGCGAGCCAGGGCTTCTTCGCCAAGCTCAAGGGCGTGTTCGCGGGGGAATAAGCCAGGTACGATACCGAACAGGAGGGGTGCGCGATGTTGGCATGTTGTTTCACGATGATCGCCTGTTGGCTGGTCATGGTCGCCGCCCCCGAAACCGCGATCGGCAAGGCCATGCGGCGCATGGTGATCGATCGCCCGGCGGCTCGCCTGACGCGCTTCTCCCGCGGTGACGCCGCCGTGATGTTTCTGCTGATGCTGACGGCTGCGATGGTCACTCTCGTCGGCGAGAGCGACGGCATCCGGTTGCTCACGCTGGCCGCACCCGACGTCGCGATCTGGATCACCACCTTTGAAGTATCGGCGTATCTCGACATCGTCATGGCGCTGGCCGCTACGATCTCCAGCCTCCGTGTTCGTGGAGTGTTGGCGCGGTATCTGGGAGCCTTTGGTCGACGCCCGGCGGGAAAAGCTCACAAGCGCGCGATCCGTTCGCGGAAAGCGGGGCCGACCGCTGCCGATAACGACGATGACAGACGCCAGTTCGAGATTGCGGCCTGAGATCGCGGCCTGATCTGGGGCGGGGCGAGTTCGAGCTTGCCTGATCCGCGGCTTCCGCCAGAATGATACCGAACATCGAGGAATGACATGCGCGGACAGGTTTTAGGCGTCGATCCCCGCACTGGCGAAGGGATCGTCGCGGGGCAGGACGGACAACGCTATCGGTTTGCGCCGGAGGATTGGGCGCATCGCGGCGAACCGGCGATCGGCATCGAGGTCGATTTCGAAGCCGCCAACGATCGTGCGCTCAGCGTATTCCCGATGCCGACCGCGCCGGGCCCGCGCCGTGCGGTGCCGCCTGCTCCCGTCGCCGCGCCGGCCAACGATCGCAACAAATACGTCGCCGCGGTGATGGCGTTCGTGATCGGGACGCTCGGCATCCACCGCTTCTACCTCGGGCGGACGGGCTCGGGGATCGTCATGCTGGTGCTGAGCATCACCGTGGTGGGACTGGTCATCAGCGCACCCTGGGCGTTGATCGACATGATCCGCTATCTGATGATGTCGGACGAGGAATTCGCGGCACGCTATCCGCGGACGCGGTAAACGCCGTCGATCTCGTTTTTAGGCGAGGCGAGAGCAAGCTCCTCAGTGGCGGTCCTAAATCCTCACCCGCCAGGGGAGGTGGCCGGCTCTTGCCGGACGGAGGGGAGGTAAGCGATAATCTCGGCTCCGTGTCCTCCCCTCCGTCACCTTCGGTGACACTCCCCTTGCGGGGGAGGATCGATAGAGCCGCCGTTTGCTTGGTCGGACTGGCCGCCGCCGTCACTTGGTGCGGATGATGACGCCGCGTGCGCTCCACTCGGACCGGGTCTCGCAGATCGTCTCGGGCAGCGTCTTGTCGACTTTGCGACCCAGAATGGTGCGCGGCATGCAGACGCGGCTGGTGTCGTCCTTGAAGACGCTGGCGGGCATCGTGACGGAAATCGGCTTGTCGCCGGCGGCGAATGCGGGTGCGGAGGCGCCACCGAGCGCGACGATGCTCGCGACAAGCAGAGCGGCTGGGCGGAACGAGTGGATCTGGAACATGGAATGCCTTTCACAGAAGATGACGCTCAACTGCGCCACATCTGTGTCACTGCATTAATGATGCCAAACACCTAAGAACCTGAGATCGCAGTGTTTGACTGGAATGGCCAGGTTTTCTGACAAGGCCGGCAAGCCAAAATGCAGGGCAGGCTACCAGATATTGGCGGATCTCGCGCTGCTCCGACGGCTTAGCCGCGCCCCTCGGAAGGGGCGGGCGGGCCGATGGATCAGAAGGCGGTGACGACCACCCCGACCACCAGCGCTTGAGCCGCGATCGCCAGCATGGTGCTGGTCACGGTTTCGAACATGCGCATGGGTAGGTCTCCGATGCCAGAAAAATATCCGGCAAGGGCAATATGGCTATAGTTGCGCGTTGTCGCAATTTTGTAACACGTAATCGCAATTGCGTTGCGTGCATCTTGAGGGTCGCTGGGACACTATATTTGCCCGAACACGACGTTCTCCCTCCCTGGAAGGGAGGAGCAGGGGTGGGTCGGCTTCCGCGAGCTCCAGACGTGGTGGCTCAAGCGGGCCTACCCACTCCAACCCCTCCCTTTCAGGAGGGGAGCAACGTTTGCCCAGTCCTCAGGCCGCGCCGAAGACCCGGGCGAAGATCGTGTCGACGTGCTTCAGGTGATAGCCGAGGTCGAACTTGTCCTCCAGTTCCGCATCCGACAGCGTCACTTCCGGGTCGGCCTTCAGCAGTTCCAGCAGCGACAACGCGCCATCCGAATCCCACACCTTCATCGCGTTGCGCTGGACGAGGCGATACGCATCCTCGCGGCTCACGCCCGCCTGGGTCAGCGCCAGCAACACGCGCTGTGAGTGGACGAGCCCACCCATCTTGTTGAGGTTCTTTAACATCCGCTCGGGGTACACGACCAGCTTGTCCATCACGCCCGTCAGCCGCGCCAGCGCGAAGTCGAGCGTGATCGTCGCATCGGGGCCGATGTACCGCTCGACCGACGAGTGCGAGATGTCGCGCTCATGCCACAGCGCGACGTTCTCCATCGCGGGCGTGACGTAGCCGCGGACCATGCGCGCGAGGCCGGTGAGGTTCTCGGTCAGCACCGGATTGCGCTTGTGCGGCATTGCCGACGAGCCCTTCTGGCCGGGCGAGAAGAACTCCTCCGCTTCGAGCACTTCGGTGCGCTGCAGATGCCGGATCTCGGTCGCGAGCCGCTCGATCGAGCTGGCGATCACGCCCAGCGTCGCGAAGAACATCGCGTGGCGATCGCGCGGGATGACTTGGGTCGAGACCGGCTCGACCGACAGGCCGAGCTTGCCCGCGACATATTCCTCGACGAACGGATCGATGTTCGCGAACGTGCCGACCGCGCCCGAGATCGCACAGGTCGCGACGTCCTCGCGCGCCGCCACCAGCCGCGCGCGGTTGCGCGCGAACTCGGCATGCGCCTGCGCAAGCTTCAGCCCGAACGTGACAGGCTCGGCGTGGATGCCGTGGCTGCGGCCGATCGTCGGCGTCATCTTGTGCTCGCGCGCACGGCGTTCGAGCACCACCAGCAGCGCGTCGAGATCGGCGATCAGGATGTCGCTCGCCTTGGCCAGCTGTACCGCGAGGCAGGTGTCGAGCACGTCCGACGAGGTCATGCCCTGGTGCATGAAGCGCGCCTCGGGGCCGACATGCTCGGCGACGTTGGTCAGGAAGGCGATGACGTCGTGCTTGGTCTCGCGCTCGATCTCGTCGATCCGGTCGACCTCGAACGCACCCTTTTCCCAGATCGCGGCGGCGGCTTCCTTGGGCACGACGCCGAGTTCGGCGAGCGCGTCGGTGGCGTGCGCCTCGATCTCGAACCAGATCTTGAAGCGCGCTTCGGGCGTCCAGATCGCGACCATGTCGGGGCGGGAATAGCGGGGGACCATGGGTTTCCTCGGGGCTGGTGAATGGCACGGTTCGTCGCGTGCTCCCTCGGGAGACGCCTGCGGAGCGCCTAGCAGGCCATCGACGGGGTACAAACGGCAATGCGTTCGGCCTATATCCGCCTTCGACGGTCGGTGTGCCGCAGTATCCGCCCAGTATCCCCGGGGCTGCTGCGGTGATCGTCCAGTAACGATTTCGATTAGCCGATGGAGAATGGCAATGCTCAAATATGCTCTGCTCGCAGGCGCGATGACGATTGCTGCGCCGGCGCTCGCGCAATCCACCATGACATCGCCGCAGACTGCGCCTACGGCGACGACGGGCGCGGCCGATCCTTCGATGTCGCCCGCCCAGACCGCGCCGGGCCAGACGCCACCAACCCAGTCTGCGCCCGCCCAGTCGGCACAGACCGCACAGGCGACGCAACCCGCCAGCAGCGATCAGGTCGCGCAGGTCATCGACACCGAATTCCCGACCTACGACAAGAACGGCGACGGCAAGCTCAGCGCGGCCGAGTTCGGGGATTGGATGGTCGCGCTGAAGACCAAGACCGATCCGGCGACGAAGCCCGGCACGCCCGAGACGAAGAAGTGGGTCGCCGCAGCGTTCGCACAGGCCGATACCGACAAGAACAAGTCGCTGTCCAAGCCGGAGCTGACCAGCTTCCTCTCACAGGGCTGATCTTCCACGCTTCACGCACATGCATGGCCGTCGGGTTCGCCCGGCGGCGTTTCCCGTGATTGGCTCAGATTGCCCCGGTCTGCATGATCGACGGGACGCTCGCGTGGCTGCGCTCAGCCGGCCTTCCGCGTGGCCTGTTCCTTGTCGGCGAGCGTCTTGGACAAGATCTGGCCCTGCGCTTCGACGGCGGCTTCCAAGAGGCGGTCGGATGTCTCGACGGCGGCATCGAGGTCAGCGATACCGCAACGCCATCCGGCCCATCGACCAGAACCTGACCATGCTCGGCGGTTACGGTCGAGGCTTGGTCGTGTAGCTTGTTGTCCACATGGAATTCCTTCGACCGGACAACGAAGGCGCGGGGCAAACGTCGCGTGCTTTGACGGAACTATTGGGTTGCCTCAGATCAACCCCTGCGCGCGCAGGCTGACATGGCCACTGGTGCCCATCACGATGTGATCGTGCACGGTGATGCCCAGGCGTTTGCCCGCCTCGGCGATGGTGCGCGTGATCTCGATGTCGGCGCGGCTGGGGAGGGGTCTCCGCTCGGGTGATTGTGGACGAGGATGATCGACGCCGAGCCGAGGTCGATCGCGCGGCGGATGACTTCGCGGACATACACCGCAGCCTGGTCGATCGAGCCCTTGCTCATCACCTCGTCGCGGATCAGCATATTCTTCGTGTTGAGGTGGAGCACGCGGAACCGCTCGATCGCGTGGTGCGCCATGTCCGCGCGGAGATAATCGAGCAGCGCCTGCCAGTTGGCGAGCACCGGGCGGTCGCTGACGTGCGACTGGAGCAGGCGGATCGCGGCGGCATGCGCGATCTTGATCGCCGCGGTCGAGATTTCCCCATGCCCTTCACCCGGCCGAGCGCCTCGGCATCCGCGGTGAGGACGCCGCCGATCCCGCCGAACTCGCGCATCAGGGCCTTGGCGAGCGCCTTGGTATCGCCGCGGGGAATCGCGATCGCGAGGAGATATTCGATGAGTTCGTGATCGAGCAGCGCGTCGCTGCCGCCTTCGAACAAGCGTTTGCGGAGGCGCCCTCTATGGCCTTTAAGGTTGTCGATTGCGTCATCTGCATCGGCCATCACGCGAAGCTAGCACGAATATCCACTCCGAACGATCCTCCCCGCAAGGGGAGGTGGCTGGCACTTGCCAGACGGAGGGGAGGCAGGAGCAACCTCCGTTTCGTGTCCTCCCCTCCGTCGCCTGACGGCGCCACCTCCCCTTGCGGGGAGGATCGTAGAATGTCGATCCTTGGCACTGCGCAACCGGCTGTGCGCAATTGCGTGTCGACCCCGCACCCGCCTATGCAGGGACCAGTTGCGTGGCGGAGTAGGCGGTTGAGCGAGGCGAGCGATACAGGGGCAACCCCCGCCTTCGGCTCCCGCGGAAGGTGCGGTGGCTCGGCGGTATCGCGCTGGTTCTGCTTGCCGGGGTGATCGCGCTGTGGCTCGCGCGCAAGCCGATCGCGGAAGGGTTCATCGATCGCGAACTGGCGAAGGCCGGGGTGCCTGCGCGGTACGAGATCGCCAACCTCGCGCTGGGCGGCCAGCGGCTAACGAACGTCGTGCTGGGCGATCCGGCGCATCCGGATCTGGTCGCAGACTGGGTCGAGACGCGGACTGGAGTCGGGCTGTCGGGGCCGTATCTGGAAGGCGTGCGCGCGGGGAAGGTTCGGCTGCGCGGTCGGTTGGTCGACGGGAAAGTCTCGCTCGGCGCGATCGACAGATTGCTGCCGGCCTCGACGAGCAAGCCGTTCTCGCTGCCCGCGCTCGACGTGGCGGTCGCCGATGGTCGGATGCGGCTGGAGACTCCGCAGGGTGTCGTCGGACTGAAGCTCGCCGGATCGGGCAAGCTCGACGACGGTTTCCGTGGCACCCTGGCGGCGATCAGCGAGCGGCTCGATGTCGGCGGGTGCGCGATCGACCGGCTGGCGGCTACGGTGAAGCTGAGGATCGACGCGGCGAAACCGACGATTACCGGGCCGGTACGCGTGTCGCGACTCGCCTGCGGGACGACTCGGGCCGACCACATCGTTGCGGACCTCGACGTCGGGCTCTCGGCCGCGCTCGACCGCTGGCAGGGCACGGCGACGCTCAAGACCGGGGCGGCACGCGCACCGGGGATCGCGCTGGCCGGGGCGGGAGGCGCGATCGATTTCACCGGCAGCGCGGCCGCGACCAGCGGCAAGGCGGATATCGCCGCCGATACCGTCCGGACCGTGGAAGGCCGAGCACGACGCGTTTCGATCGCGGGCGCATATCGGATCGGCAAGCAGATCTTATTCGACGGACGCGTGCGGGCGAGCGGTGCCGCGGTGGCGCAGGCGCGGCTCGCCAGCGTCGGCGGCCTGGGCAGCGTGGCGGTGGGAACGCCGGTCGCACCCCTCGCGGTCGCCATGACTCAGGCCATTGAGCGTGCGGGCCGTGGTTTCGCGGCGGACGGCGAGGTTTCGGTGCGGCTCGCGGACGGACGCGGTTCGGCCGTGCTGTCCCGCCTCGCGCTCGCTTCGGCCAGCGGCGCGCGCGTGGCGCTTGGCGGCGGGAGCAGGGTCGCGATCGGTTGGCCGAAGGGCGGCGTGAGGCTCGACACGACTCTGGCGCTGCAGGGCGGTGGCCTGCCGGAGGCGCGTGTGTCGCTCGCGCAGGCAAAACCCGGCGCAGCGATCCGCGGCGTGGCGCGCATCGCCCCTTATGCGGCGGGCGGCGCTCGGCTGGCACTGACCCCGGTGACGTTCAGCGCGACGCCCGGCGGCGCGACGTCGATTACCACGCAGGCAACGCTCGACGGGCCGATCGCGAACGGTCGCGTGGACGGTCTGTCGATGCCGGTCGCTGCGCTTTGGGACGGTCGTGGGCGGCTCGTCGTCAACACCGGCTGCGCCCCGCTCGCGATCCGGCGGCTCGCGATATCCGGACTCGTGCTCGATCCGTCGCGGCTGACCCTGTGCCCCGTCGATGGTGCACTGGTGCAGGTCGATGGCGGGCGGATCAGCGGCGGCGCGACGATCGCTGCGGCGAAGCTGGGTGGGCGACTCGGCATTACGCCAATCACGCTCGCGACCGCCGGGGCGACCGTGCGGCTCGCCGATCGCGGCTTCCGGATCGAGGGGTGCAGACGCGGATCGGCGCGCCCGAGCGTGTTGCGCGACTCGATTTCGGCACCATCACCGGCCGCATGACGGGGCCGGGCGTGGCTGGCGCGTTCACCGACGGCTCGGGGCAGATCGCCAATGTCCCGCTGCTGCTCGGCGATGCGGCGGGCGAGTGGACGCTGGTCGGCGGCGCGCTCAACCTCACCGGCGCGATGGGCGTATCCGATGCCGCGCCGACGCCTCGGTTCAAGCCTCTCGCGGCGCGCACCGTCACGCTGGCGCTGGTGAACGGCACGATCACCGCCGCTGGCACGCTGTTCGAGCCGACCACCAGCACGAAGGTCGCCGACGTAACGCTGGACCACGCACTCGCGAGGGGACGGGCAAGGCCGACCTGAACGTGCCCGCGATCGCCTTCGCCAAGGACAGGCTGCAACCCGACGCGCTCACCCCGCTCACCTTCGGCGTGATCGCCGACGTCAACGGATCGGTCAGCGGCGAGGGCACATCGCCTGGAACCCCGACGGCGTGACGAGCAACGGCGTGTTTCGCACCGCCGGCACCGATCTCGCCGCCGCGTTTGGGCCGGTCACGGAATCGCCACCGAAATTCGTTTCACCGACCTGCTCAACCTCCAGAGCGCGCCGGGGCAGGTGGCGACGATCCGCACGCTCAATCCCGGCATCCCGGTCACCGACGGCACGATCCGCTACCAGACGCTGCCCGGTGCCCGCGTGCAGGTCGAGGGTGGCTCCTGGCCGTTCGCCGGCGGATCTTTGACGCTCGACCCGACATTGCTCGATTTCTCCGCGCCGAAAGAGCGCCGGATGACGTTCCACATCGCCAACATGGCCGCCGACCAGTTCCTGCAGCAGTTCGATTTCAAGAACCTCGACGCGACCGGGATCTTCGACGGTGTCCTGCCGATGATCTTCGACGAGAGCGGCGGACGCATCGAAGGGGCGACCTGCGCGTCCGGCCCGGTGGCGGCACGCTCGCCTATGTCGGCGATCTCAGCCAGAAGGATCTCGGCATCTGGGCGAACATCGCGTTCCAGGCGCTGAAGTCGCTCCGCTACCAGTCGCTGCGCGTCGGCATGAACGGGCCGCTCGCGGGCGAGATGGTGACCGACGTCCGCTTCGCCGGGATCAGCCAGGGCGAGGGGGCGAAGGCGAACTTCATCGTCCGCCGCCTGCAAAAGCTGCCGTTCGTGTTCAATATCCGCATCAAGGCGCCGTTCCGCGGGCTGCTCGACACCGCGCAGAGCTTCTACGATCCGAAGCGGCTGATCGAGCGCAACCTGCCCGCGCTGATCCAGCAGCAGTCGGCGCCGCCATCTCCGCCGAAACCTCCAACCATTCAGCCCACGGAAAGCAGTATCGTGCCATGACCGAAACAGGATTGAAGAAGCTGGAGCAAAGGCCGATCTTGCAGGTGATGAGGACGATCGCTTTTCTGGTGACGACCGCCGCCGCCCTGCCGGGCTGCATCAGCGTGTCGGCCCCCGACAAGCCGATCGAGATCAACCTCAACATCAATGTGACGCAGGAAGTGGTCTATCGTCTCGATGGCGAGGCGAAGTCGCTGATCCAGCAGAATCCGGGGATATTCTAAGATGAAAAAGGTCCTTGTCATGATTGCCGCAGCCGCGGTTCTCGGCGGCCTTTCGGTGGCGGCGTCCGCGCAGCGCGATCCGGCCTATGCCGCGGCGCGTGCCGGCGGCGAGGTCGGCGAGCAGCCCGACGGGTATCTGGGCCTCGTCGGCGCGGCGAGTGCGGACCTTCGCGCGCTGGTCAACAACATCAATATCCAGCGCAAGTCGGCCTACACGCAGAAGGCGCAGGCGAGCGGTGCGACGGTCGAGCAGCTGGCGTTCACCAGCGGTTGCAACCTGATCGCCGCGACGAATCCGGGCGAGAAGTACAAGACACCCAACGGTGTCTGGAAGACCCGCACAGCCGGCGCCCCCGAACGCGATTCGCGCTGCGTTTGAGGCTACTCGGCTCCCCTCCCTGACAAGGAGGGGCTAGAGTGGGTAGGCCGCTTGGGATCCGTATCGCCAGCCAACCGGCCGACCCACCCCGACCTTCCCTTCCAGGGAGGGGGAAGAATTTGGCTTTCGCCGGGATGACGAAGAGCGTGGCTGTTCCGACGTGAAATCCTCCCCCGCCAGGGGGAGGTGGCTAGCTCTTGCCAGACGGAGGGGGAGGAGGCGAAACCCCTGCTCCGTGTCCTCCCCTCCGTCACCTGCGGTGCCACCTCCCCTGGCGGGGAGGATCGCACGGCCCCATTAATGACGCGCATGTCACACCGGTTGACTTGCACCCCCTTTTCTAAACGGACCGCGCCTTGGCGGGATCGCTCGTCGCTGCTTGCTTCCTCCCCGATGCGAAATCAGGTGGAGGAACGTGCGTGGCGGAGATCGAACCCGGACAGGACCCCCAGGGTGTTGACGATCCGCGACTTTCCGCGCTCGATGAGCGATTGCGAGAGGCGCAGCATCGGGAAACGCTCGCAAAGGGGCAGAAGGGGCCGGACGCCGAGCGAGGATACTCGCAAGGCAATCGCGTCATTTCCGCTCTTATCGGGAGTCTCGTCGGCAGTGCGCTGATCGGGTGGTTGATAGACCATTGGTTCGGCACTGGCCCTTGGGGCCTGATCGTGCTGCTGTTCCTCGGGATAGCGGTCGCGTTCAGGCAGATCATTCGAATTTCAGGCGAACGCCCGGAGTAACCGGGCGTTTGTCGTATCAAGACGGCAGGGATTCCACGTGGCGGCAGAACAGGGCGGCAAGATCGATCCGATGCACCAGTTCCTGATCGAGCCGGCGTTCGGCTCGCACTGGATCGTAGGTGGCTATGACCTGTCGTTCACCAACTCCGCATTGTGGATGGTGGTGACGCTGGTCGCGCTTTGGGCGTTCATGATCGGTGGCATGAAGCGTGAGCTCGTGCCCGGTCGCTGGCAGATGGCGGTCGAGGGTTTCACCGGCTTCATCTCGGGCATGCTCGAGCAGAATGTCGGCCCAGGCGGCAAGCGCTTCGTGCCTTACGTCTTCTCGCTGTTCATGTTCATCCTGTTCGCGAACATCATCGGCCTGCTGCCGTTCGGCATCGTCCCCGGCGTGCATCCGTTCACCGTGACCAGCCACATGACCGTCACCGGCGTGCTGGCGCTGATCAGCTTCGCGATCGTGCTGCTCGTCGGCTTCGGCAAGCACGGCTTCCACTTCTTCTCGCTGTTCGTGCCGAGCGGTACGCCCGCGCTGATGATTCCGCTGATCTTCGTGGTCGAGCTGATGTCGTTCCTGGTGCGTCCGTTCTCGCTCGGTCTGCGACTGTTCGTGGCGATGACCGCGGGCCATATCCTGCTCAAGGTGCTCGCCGCGTTCGTGATCAACGGTCTGAACCTCGGCGGGATGTATATCGGTCTGGTGACCGCGCCGAGCATGCTGCTGATGATCGGCATCACGCTGCTCGAGCTGCTGGTCGCCGCGATCCAGGCATATGTGTTCGCGTTGCTGACGTCGGTCTATCTGAACGACGCGGTCAATCTTCACTAAGTTTTCCATTACCTAACTGATTTTCAAAGGGAATTTATCATGGACGTCAACGCAGCAAAGATGATCGGCGCCGGCCTCGCAGCGATCGGCATGGGCCTCGCAGCCCTCGGCGTGGGCAACGTGTTCGCACAGTTCCTCGCCGGCGCTCTCCGTAACCCGGGCGCAGCCGACAGCCAGCAGGGCCGTCTGTTCATCGGTTTCGCAGCAGCCGAGCTTCTCGGTCTGCTCGCCTTCGTCACCATGATCATCCTGGTGTTCGTCGCCTAACCACTCGGTGATTTGGCCGGGCAACCGTGCCCGGCCGGATTAACGCAGGACAGACCAATGCCCCAGATTGCCCAGATAGCCGCTACCTACGCCTCGCAGATCTTCTGGCTGCTCCTCACCTTCGGCATCCTGTATTTCGGGATCGGCAAGGGCATGGTGCCAAAGATCGTGTCCAACGTGGACTCGCGCGAAGGCCGGATCGCCGGCGATCTGGCGGCGGCGGTCGCTGCCCGTGCGCAGGCCGATACGGTCCAGGCGAACTGGCAGGCCGAAATGGACGCGGCACGTACCGCGGCGCAGGCCGAGACGGCTGCCGCTGCGAAGCGTGCGGCGACCGCGTTCGAGCAGCAGGTCCATGCGGCCGACGCCGAACTCGCCGAGCGTCTGGGTCATCATGATCTGGCGGTAGCGAACGCGAAGGCCGAGGCTCTCGCGAACCTTCAGGGTGTCGCCGCCGAGGCAGCACAGCAATTGGCCGCCAAGGTTGCCGGGCTCCAGGTTAGCCTGGACGCGGCGAGCGACGCGGTACGCAGGACGACGGCGCATGGCTAATCCAGATTCGGCCGCAAAGGTCATCCACGAAGAGGGCATGGCGCCCGAAGGTGCGATCGACAACCAGGGCATCCAGGGCCACACCACCGCACCTGGTGGGGTCGAGCATGTCGCCGATCCGACCGCGCTCGGCCTGACCTCGACCGGCTGGGTCGCGGTGGCGATGATCGTCGTGATCCTGCTGATGATCTGGAAGAAGGTTCCAGGGATGATCGGCAAGATGCTCGACGCGCGCATCGCCGGCATCCGCACGCAGCTCGACGAAGCCAAGGCGCTCCGTGCCGAAGCCGAAGCGATCCGCACCGAATACGAGGCGAAGGCCAAGACCGCGCACGTCGAAGCCGAAGCCATGAAGGCCCACGCACACCACGAAGCTGCGGCGATCATCGCCAAGGCGAAGGCTGGCGCCGAGGACCTGATGGCCCGCCGCGCGAAATGGCCGAGGACAAGATCGCCGCCGCCGAACGCGCCGCGATCGCCGAAGTCCGCGCCCGCGCTGCCGATGCTGCCGCAAAGGCCGCCGGCATCCTGATCGCCGAGAACCACGACGCCGCCGCCGACCGCGCCATGGTCGACCGCTCGATCTCGGGCCTCAGCCGCCTGAACTAAGTCTTCTCCTCTCCCCTCGGGGAGAGGAAGGGGCCCGCTGCGAAGCAGTTGGAATGTGAGGGCACGCGTCCCTCTCGCGACACATCATTATCGACGGCCGTCTCTTCCCGGGTTTCCGGCGGCCGAGTCTCAATCTGAGCCCGTTGGAGAACAACTATGTCCTGGCTCATCCTCGCCGTCGCCGTCGTTACCGAAATCTGCTGGGCGCTCAGCCTGAAATGGGCGGCCACCATCGCCACGTGGCAGGCCTCCAGCGTCCCGATCATCCTCAGCTTCGTCAACATGGGCCTGCTCGCGCTAGCCATGCGCGGCCTACCCGCCGGCACCGCCTACGCGATCTGGACCGGCGCCGGCGCGATCGGCGTCATCATCGGGGGCGTCATCCTGTTCGGCGACAAGGTCAGCGGCATCCAGGCCTGCTTCATGGCACTCACCGTGGTAGGCATCGTCGGCACCAAGGTCTTCGCCCAAGCCTGACCCTTAGCTTTCGCCCGCAGGGCGCCGAAGATTGATCCACGCGAAGGCGCAAAGCATGTCCTGAGCTTGCCGAAGGGCGCGAAGAGAAGGTTTTGTTCGCGCAGAGGCGCAGAGAGCGCGGAGGTGTCGCGGTCCGGGTAGATGTTAGGACTGCGACCGGGATCAGAAGCCTCCGGCGGTTTGAAAGCGGATGCCGGCTCCAATCGCTCCTTCTCTCAGCGTCCTCTGCGCCTCTGCGCGAAATCAATCTTCTCTTCGCGCCCCTTCGGCAAGCTCAGGACATGCTTTGCGCCTTCGCGTGAACATCGCTGCCTTCCGCTGGCATAACCCCCTCGCACTCCCTAGATTCCGCAGCGATGTCCTCCCCCAATTCCCCCGACCGGTTCAACGAAGACAAATCCACCTTCGCCGTCCGCGGCGGCGGTGAAGCGCCCGATCTCGCGGCGGGCGTGGCGGCGATCCGTAACGTGCTCGAGACGTTGCCGATCCGCCCGGGCGTCTACCGCATGCAGGACGCCCGCGGCGACGTGCTCTACGTCGGCAAGGCGCGAGCGCTGCGGAACCGTGTCGCGAACTACGTCCAGGTCGAGCGGCTGACCAAGCGCCTCCAGCGGATGGTGTCGCAGACCCGGTCGATGACGATCGTCACCACCAACAACGAAGCCGAGGCGCTGCTGCTCGAATCGCAGCTGATCAAGCGCTATCGCCCCGCCTACAACGTGCTGCTGCGCGACGATAAGAGCTTTCCGTTCA
The DNA here is from genome assembly GCF_979253035.1 of Sphingomonas sp. AC411. Taxonomy (NCBI): domain Bacteria; kingdom Pseudomonadati; phylum Pseudomonadota; class Alphaproteobacteria; order Sphingomonadales; family Sphingomonadaceae; genus Sphingomonas; species Sphingomonas sp. AC411. The sequence continues at coordinate 3,637,769 of NZ_CEEDAQ010000001.1, forward strand.
TCCTCCTGCGCGACGATCACGCCTTCCCGCGCGTCCAGAAACACCGTGGCGCGCGCCGGGCGAAGGGCAATTACTACGGGCCATTCGCGAGCGCCGGGTCGGTCAACAACACGCTCAACGCGCTTCAGAAGCTGTTCCTCTTGCGCAGTTGCACCGACAGCTTCTTCAAGACCCGCGACCGGCCGTGCCTGCTCTACCAGATCAAGCGCTGCTCCGCGCCTTGCGTCGGGCGGATCGATGAAGCGGCGTACAAGGAACTGGTCGAGGATGCGAAAGCGTTCCTCGGCGGCAAGTCGACCGGCGTGCAGGCCAAGCTCGCCGCTCAGATGCAGGCTGCCGCCGAGAACATGGACTTCGAACTCGCAGCGCTGCTCCGCGACCGTCTCCGCGCGCTCACCTTCATCCAGGGTACGCAGGCGATCAACGCAGAGGGTGTGGGCGACGCCGACATCTTCGCGATGGCGTGCAAGGACGGGCTGATCGGCATCCAGGCGTTCTTCATCCGCGGCGGCCAGAACTGGGGCCATCGCAGCTTCTTCCCGCAGCACACCAACGACGTCCCCGAGGACGAGGTGCTCACCAGCTTCCTCGGCCAGTTCTACGAGGAGGTCCCGCCCCCAAGCAGATCCTGCTCGACCGCGACCTCCCCGAGGGCGCGCTGCTGGTGGAAGCGCTCGGCGAGCGCGCGGGCTACAAGGTCGCGATCCAGGTCCCGCAGCGTGGCGATCGCCGTCGCCTGATGGACCAGGCCAAGCGCAACGCGATCGAGGCGATCGAGCGGCGCCAGGCCGAGTCGACGACGCAGGCGAAACTCCTGCGCGAAGTCGCCGACCTGTTCGACCTCGCCGAGCCCCGCAGCGTATCGAGATCTACGACAACAGCCACATCCAGGGCACCGCCGCGACCGGCGCGATGGTCGTCGCCGGACCCGAGGGCTTCCGGAAAGGCCAGTATCGAAAGTTCAACATCAAGAACAAGGATACCGCCCCGGGCGACGATTTCGCGATGATGCGCGAGGTCTTCACCCGCCGCTTCTCCCGCGCGCAGGCCGAGGACCCCGACCGTGATTCAGGCGACTGGCCGGACCTCGTACTGATCGACGGCGGCAAGGGCCAGCTCAACACCGTCAAGGCCGCGCTGGAGGAGATCGGCGTCGAGGACGTGTGCCTGGTCGGGATCGCCAAGGGACCCGAACACGGCCGCGATGGCCGCGAGGTGTTCCACATGCTCGACGGCCGCGAGTTCCAGCTCCCCGTCAACGCGCCGGTCCTGTTCTACCTCCAGCGCCTGCGCGACGAGGTTCACCGGTTCGCGATCGGCGTCCACCGCGACAAGCGCAGCAAGGCGATCGGCGCCAGCCCGCTTGACGAGGTGCCCGGCATCGGTCCCGCACGCAAAAAGGCGCTGCTGATGCACTTCGGCACCGGCCGCGCGGTCCGCAATGCGAGCTTGCAGGACCTGCAACAGGCGCCGGGCGTGTCGGCCGGGGTGGCGCAACAGGTCTACGACTTCTACCATTCGCGCTGACCGGCGGGCGCTCGGCGATACGCACGGCCGGCTATCGTAAGGAAAAGAAACCCTATCTTCATTATCCTCGGATAGAGATGACGCGGTGACTACGCCCGTCTTCCTGACCATAGACACCGAGTTCGCGTGGCGGCATCACGTCGCCGGGCTCGATTGCGACGCGATCTACGCGCGGTCGCTCGAGCCGGCCGGCGTCGGGCTCGCCTATCAATTGGCCGAACTCGCACGGCACGATCTCAAGGCGTGTTTCTTCGTCGATCCGATGCCCGCCATCACCTTCGGCCCGGCCCCATTCGTCGCATGATCGAGACGATCCTCGACGCGGGGCAGGAGGTCCAACTTCACCTTCACCCCAATTGGACGACCGCCAAGGCCGGCGATCGCGGCGCCGCGCACGATCGGTTCGCGCTGTTCGACTATAGCCTCGCCGAGCAGACCGACCTGCTCATGCGCGCCACCGAATTGCTGGTCGAGGCGGGGGCGCCGCATCCGATCGCCTTCCGTGCCGGCAGCTATGCCGCCAACGACGACACGTTGACCGCGCTCGCGGCACTCGGGTTCAGCTACGACAGCAGCCACAACGGCTCGGAGGCGCCGGGGACGAGCCGCATCTCGTTGCCCGCACAGCAGATATCGCCGGTTCGACGTGCGCAGGACAAGGGCCTGATCGAGGTTCCCGTCACCGTGATCGAGGACCGGCGCGACAAGATCCGGACCTTCCAGCTCTGCGCGCTGTCGGCTGGCGAGACGTATGACGCGCTGGAGCACGCCGCGGTGTCGGGGCATGCGGTGGTGACGATCGTCAGCCACGGTTTTGAACTGGCGAACCGGAGCGGCACGCGGCCCAATGCGGTCCATGTGCGGCGCTTCACGGCGTTATGCGGGATGCTGTCGGAGATGCGCGAGGTGTTGCCGACGCATCATTTCGCGGATCGGCCGCCGCTCGCGCTCGATCGCGCGGATACGCCGCTCGCGCCCGATCAACTGCGGACCCGCTGGCGGCAGGCCGAACAGCTCTGGTCGAACTGGGTCGAGGAACGGCCGCGGTCGCGCGGGCTGTAATGGCAGATGGTGCGGTTCGCCGCCTGCCGCTGAAGTTCCAGATCGGCGCCCGGACCCTGGCGACCATTCCCCGGCAATTGGTGCGCGTGTCGTTTTCGCTCGATGCCGTGCTCGCGGCGACGGCACCGATCCTGCCGCCGCTGCCCGACGACGCCGACGGTTATCTGGTGACGTCGTTGCCCGCAACGATGCTCGCTGGTCTCGACCACCACGGCCTGCTCGCGTTCGTTCGGCAGCGCTATGTGCGGTATCATGTCGACCTGGCGGCGGGCGAGGCAGCGTGGCTCGCCGGCCTGTCCGGCAGCGCGCGGTCGGGAATCAAGCGTAAGGCCAAGAAGCTCGCCGCGGCGAACGGCGGCGTGCTCGATATCCGGCGCTATCACGATACGGCGGCGTTCGCGGATTTCCACCCGCTCGCTCGCACAGTGTCGGCGACGACCTATCAGGAGAAACTGCTGGGATCGGGGCTGCCCGACGATGTGGCTTCGGTGCGTCATCTCGAGTCGCTCGCGGGGAGGATAGGTTGCGCGCCTGGCTGGCGTTCATCGCCGGGGTGCCGGTCGCATATCTGTGCTGCACCGCCGACGGCGAGTCGTTGTGCTACACCTATGTCGGGCATGATCCTGCGCATAACGAGCTGTCGCCGGGCGCGGTCTTGCAGGTCGAGGCGATGCGCGATCTGTTCGCGGACGGGCGTTTCGCGCGGTTCGACTTCACCGAAGGGGAAGGGCAGCACAAGCGGCAATTCTCGACCGGGGGACGGCGTGCGTCGACATGCTGTTGCTGCGGCCGACGCTGGGCAACCGCGCGACAGTGGCGGCGTTGCGCGGGTTCGACAGCGCGATAGCCCTGGCAAAGCGCGCCGCGACGCATCCGGCCCTGACGAAGCTGGCAAAGAAGATCCGCCGCTGATCTGCTCCCCTCCCTGGAAGGGAGGGGCTGGAGTGGGTAGGCCAGATTGAGCCACCAGAGTTCCAATCCGCGGAACCCGACCCACCCCAACCCCTCCCTTCCAGGGAGGGGAGAAGGCACTTTACCCTCTCCCTTCGGAGGGAGAGGCGTATAGCCCCCCATGCATCTCCGCGCAGCCGCCATCGTCGTCGCCGTCCGCCAGCACGGCGAGCACGGCGCGATCGTGCGGGCGCTGACCCGGAACGACGGCGTCCAGCCCGGCTATGTCCGTGGCGGTCGGTCGCGGGCGATGCGGCCGGTGTTGCTCCAAGCGAACGTCATCCAGGGCGAATGGCGCGCGCGGACCGGCGAGCAACTCGCCTCGCTCACCGCCGAGCTGATCCACAGCCGCGCGCAGATGCACGGCGAGCCGCTTGCCGCCGGCGCGCTCGAATGGGCCACCGCGCTGACCGCCGCCGCGCTGCCCGAAGCGCAACCCTATCCGCAGATCCACGACGCGCTGGACGGGGTGCTCGGCGCGATCGAGGCGGCGCCATCGGCCCGCGGCTGGGCGGCCGCGCTGGTCCGGTACGAATTATTGGTGCTCGCCGAACTCGGCTTCGGCCTCGACCTCGACCGCTGTGTGGCGAGCGGGGCGGAGGACGACCTTGGCTTCGTCAGTCCCCGGAGTGGCGCGGCGGTCTCGCGCGGGGCGGCGTTCGGCTATGAGGCCAAGCTGCTGCGATTGCCGCCCTTCCTTCTCACCGGCGGGGAGGCTGCGTGGCCGGACATCTTCGACGGCCTGCGACTGACCGGACATTTTCTTGCCCGCGACATCCTCGTCGACCGTCGCGCCGACCCGTTGGCGGCGCGCGACCGGCTGGTCGATCGCCTCAAAGGGCGGTTGCGTGAGCGCGCACCGCCCGGCAAGGGCCGCGCAGGAGGAACGCACATGCCCTTGATCGCGATACTGGCCGGCGACGGCATCGGACCCGAAGTCACCGCGGAAGCGCGGCGGGTGCTCGATACGCTCGGCCTCGACCTCAGCTACGAAGAGGGCCTCGTCGGCGGCGCCGCGTATAAGGCCGCCGGTCATCCGCTGCCGCCCGAGACGCTCGACCTCGCCCGCCGTGCCGATGCGATCCTGTTCGGCGCGGTCGGCGATCCCGACTGCGATGCGCTCGAACGCCAGTTCCGCCCCGAGCAAGCCATTCTCGGCCTGCGCAAGGACCTCGGCCTGTTCGCCAATTTGCGCCCTGCCAAGCTGTTCGCGGGCCTCGAGGATGCCTCCGCACTCCGTCCCGAGATCGCCCGGTCGATCGACATGGTCATCGTCCGCGAGCTCACCGGCGACGTGTATTTCGGCGCAAGGGCATCCGCACCACCGCCGATGGCCTACGCGAAGGCCATGACGAGATGCGCTACGACGAAACCGAGATCGCGCGCATTGCCCGCGTCGGCTTCGAGACCGCACGCACCCGCAAGGGCAAGCTGCTCTCGGTCGACAAGGCCAATGTGCTGGAAACCTCGCAGCTCTGGCGCGACGTCGTGATCGAGGTGTCGGCCGACTATCCCGATATCGAACTCAGCCACATGTACGTCGACAACGCGGCGATGCAGATGGTGCGCAATCCCGGCCAGTTCGACGTGATCGTCACCGGCAACCTGTTCGGCGACATCCTGTCCGACGAGGCGTCGATGTGCGCGGGCTCGATCGGCATGCTCCCGTCCGCCGCGCTCAACGACTCGAACAAGGGCATGTACGAGCCGATCCACGGCAGCGCGCCCGACATCGCCGGGCAGGGCAAGGCCAATCCGTGCGCCGCGATCCTGTCCGCGGCGATGATGCTGCGGCATTCGCTCGATCTGCCCGAAGCGGCGGATCGTATCGAGGCGGCGGTCGCGGCCGCGATCCTGGGCGGCGCGCGCACGCCCGATCTCGGCGGCACGCTGTCGACCCGTGGCATGGGCGACGCTATTCTCGCCGAACTCGGCTGAGCTTGTGATCGCCGACCTTCTCGAACTCGCGGTCGTCATTCCCACATTCAACGAGAAGGCCAATGTCCCGACGCTGATCGCCAAGCTCGACCAGGCATTGGCCGGGCGCAATTGGGAGGCGATCTTCGTCGACGACGACAGTCCCGACGCCACCGCCGATGCCGCCCGCGAAATCGCCCGGCTCGACAAGCGCGTGCGCGTGATCCAGCGGATCGGCCGCCGCGGGCTGTCGTCGGCGTGCATCGAGGGGATGTGCGCCACCGCCGCGCCAGTCGTCGCGGTGATCGACGGCGATCTCCAGCACGACGAGACGCTGTTGCCGGCGATGCTTGATTTGCTGAAGAACGAAGAGATCGACGTGGTGATCGGCTCGCGCTTCGTCAGCGGCGGCTGCACCGGCGAGTGGGACAGCGACCGCGTCGCCAAGTCGGCGCTGGCGACCAGGATGTCGCGCCGTGTTCTGAAGTGCGACCTCAACGATCCGATGAGCGGCTTTTTCATGATCCGCACCGAGATCGTCCGCCGCCTCGCGCCATCGCTGTCGGCGATCGGCTTCAAGATCCTGCTCGACTTGCTGACCGCCTCGCCGACGCCGCTGCGCTTCGTCGAGGTACCCTACACCTTCCGCTGCCGCACCGAGGGCGAGAGCAAGCTCGATCACGTCGTCGCGATGGAATATCTGATCGCGATCTACGACCGGATGTTCGGGCGGGTCGTGCCGGTGCGGTTCGCGATGTTCTCGGCGATCGGCGTGCTCGGCGTCGGTATCCACATGGCGGTGCTGACCGCGCTGTTCCTCGGGATCGGCGCGAATTTCCTGGTCGGCGAGATCGTCGCGACCTTGGCCGCGCTGACCTTCAATTTCTTCCTCAACAACGCGCTGACCTATCGCGATCGGCGCTTGAAGGGGTGGCGGCAACTGGTCGACGGCTGGGTGTCGTTCGCGGTGATCTGCTCGGTCGGTGCGGTCGCCAACGTCGGCATCGCCGCGTTCCTGTACGAGATGCGCGACGGGGCGTGGGCGGCCTCGGCGCTGAGCGGCGTGCTGGTCGGCGCGGTGTGGAACTACGCGCTGTCCTCGAAATTCGCAGGGGCGGTACTAGGGGGAACCTGCTCCCCTCCCTGGAAGGGAGAGGCTGGGGTGGGTAGGCCAGCTTTTGTCGCGACCGTTCCACGATCCGGAACCCGACCCACCCCCAACCCCTCCCTTCCAGAGAGCGGCGAACGAAGGCCCCCGACACCTGCAAGGCTTGTCATCCCGGCTCCCCCGGCAAAGCGTCGCGCATGAAGCGCAAGACCGGCCAGGATCGTTCGATCACTCAGAATTGGCGTCCCGCGACGCGCGCCATCCGCGGCGGCACCGCCCGCAGCGAATATGGCGAGACGTCGGAGGCGTTGTTCCTCACCTCGGGCTATTGCTACGACAAGGCGGGCGACGCCGCGGCGCGCTTGCCGGCGAGCAGGAGGGGATGACCTATTCCCGCCTCCAGAACCCGACCGTGCAGATGCTCGAGGAGCGGATCGCCTTGCTCGAAGGCGCCGAGGCGTGCCGGACGATGGCGACCGGCATGGCGGCGATGACCGCGGCGCTGCTCTGCCAGCTCCAGACCGGCGATCACCTCGTCGGTGGCCGCGCGGCGTTCGGCTCGTGCCGCTGGCTGACCGACACGCTGCTGCCGAAGTTCGGCATCGCGACGACGATCGTCGATGCGCGCGATCCGCAGGCGTTCCTCGACGCGGTCCGGCCTGAAACAAGGTGTTCTTCTTCGAGACCCCCGCCAACCCGACAATGGACATCGCCGACCTCAAGGCGATCTGCGACATCGCGCGCGAACGCGGCATCACGACGGTGGTCGACAACGCCTTCGCGACGCCCGCCTTGCAGCGCCCGATGGAATTCGGCGCCGACGTCACGGCGTACAGCGCGACCAAGATGATGGACGGGCAGGGCCGCGTGCTCGCCGGCGCGGTCTGCGGGACCGAGGATTTCATCACCAACACGCTGTTGCCGTTCACGCGCAACACCGGCCCGACGCTGTCGCCGTTCAACGCGTGGGTGGTGCTCAAGGGCCTCGAAACGCTCGATCTGCGAGATCCATCGCCAGTCCGAGAACGCGATGAAGGTCGGTCAATTCCTGGAAGGCCGCGTACCGCGCGTGCTGCACCCTTTCCTGCCGAGCCATCCCCAGCACGAACTGGCGATGCGCCAGATGGACGCCTGCGGCCCGATCTTCGCATTCGAGGTCGAGGGGCGCGAGCAGGCGCATGCACTGCTCGACGCGCTGGAGTTGGTCGACATCTCGAACAACATCGGCGACTCGCGCTCACTGATGACGCACCCGGCATCGACCACGCACGCCAGCGTCTCGCCCGATAAGCAGATCGAGATGGGCGTGACCGAGGGCCTTCTCCGCATCAACGTAGGGCTCGAGGATGTGCAGGACGTGATCGACGACCTCGACCAGGCGCTCAGGCAGGCCGGCCTATGAAAGCGCTGTTCCCCAACGCGGCGACGACCGATGGGGTGACGGTGCGCGTGTCGGTCAGCTACCTCCCGAACAGTCCGAGCCCGAGCGCGGCCGCTGGTTCTGGGCGTATCACATCCGCCTCGAGAACGAGGGCGCGGACACCGTCCAACTGCTCACCCGCCACTGGGTGATCACCGACGGCCGCGGCGCGCGCCATTCGGTCGAGGGCGAGGGCGTGGTCGGCGAACAGCCGGTGATCGAACCGGGCGCGAGCTTCGACTATGTCTCGGGCTGCCCGCTCGCGACGCCCTCGGGCGCGATGCAGGAGCTACCAGATGGTCCGTGAAGACGGCGCGGTGTTCGCGGTCGAGATCCCCGCTTCTCGCTGTTCGCGCCCGCGGTGCTCAATTGAAGCGCACGCATCTTCCGCTCAACGGCCTGCGCGTCCTCGACGCGGCGGCGCGGCATCTGTCGTTCACCCGTGCCGCCGACGAACTAGCGGTTACGCCAGCGGCGGTCGGGCAGCAGATTCGTGCGCTGGAGGATACGCTGGGCGTCGTCCTGTTCCGGCGTACCACGCGCGGCCTCGAACTGACGCCTGAAGCAGAGGCCGGCCTCGGCGCGCTCCGCGGCGGGTTCCTTCAGTTCGAGGAAGCCGTGCGGGCGATGCAGGCAGGGCAGTCTTCCAAGTCTCTGACGATCGCCGCGCCGCGAGACCTGACCGAGAAGTGGCTGATGCCGCGCCTCGCGCAGATCGCCGAGGCCGATCCCGAATTGCGGTTCGTGCTGATCACCGCCGACGAGAATGTCGACTTCACCGAAGCCAATCTCGATCTCGCGATCCGCTGGGGCGATGGCCCGGGCGAGCATGAGGGCGAGGCGCTCGAATCCGAGGGCATGGTGACGATCGCCAAGCCCGGCACGGATAGCGACTCGGTGATCGCGTGGTCGGGTGAGGATGGCGTAGCGCTGGTCCGCGTCACCGACGCCGGGCTCGCGATCGATGCCGCAGCGGCAGGTCTCGGCCGTGCGACGGTGCCCGAACTGCTCGCCCGCCGCGATCTCGCGCAGGCCCGCGTCCGACTGATCGGCGAGTCGCAGCCGTCAAGGGGGTACTGGCTGGTCGCGCCCTTCCGCAGTGGCGCCAGAAGAAAGTCCGCGCGCTCGTGGATGCCCTGACCGCGTGAGGCAACCCGGACGCAGACCGCGGCGGGCCGGCGTATCGCCGGTGCTGAAGACGCGACGGCTGCGGTTGCGGCCGCTCGTCGAGGGCGATGCGCCCGCATTGCACCCGATGCTCGCCGATGCGGAGCTGATGGCCTATTCCGCCGATGGCCCGCTCGGCAGCGTCGATGACGTCCGCACCTACCTCGCCGAGGAGGCCGCGCCCGGCAACCAGCGCACCTGGGCGATCACCCGCGCCGGCGACGACCGTGCGATCGGCTGGGTCTCGGGGAGCGAGGCCGATGGAGCAGGGGTGACCGAGATCGGTTTCATCCTGGCGCGAGAGGCCTGGGGGCGGGGGATCGCGCGCGAGGCGGTGTCGGCGGTGATCGATCGTCTGTTCGCGGAAGGGCGCAAACGCGTGTTCGCCGACGCGGATACCGAGAATACTGCATCGATCCTGTTGCTGGAGCGGCTGGGGTTCCGCCGCGAGCGCCTGCTGCGCGACGAATGGGAAACGCATCTGGGGTTGCGCGACAGCCTGATCTACGGACTGTGCGCGGATAGCTGGCAGGCCGCCGGGCGGGCTTAGTCGCCGCTGCCGTTTCCACGGGTCCCACCACCCCGGCGAAGGCCGGGGCCCAATTGGCAAGGTGGATATAATGGAGCGGTGTCCTCCGTTAGCAGCGTTTCCCAATTGGGCCCCGGCCTTCGCCGGGTGTGCTGATCTGAGACTTAAGCCTACCGCGCCGCCAGCAGCGCCAGCGCCCGCCCCATAAGCCCCGCGAACCGCACCTCGTTCACCGCGTCATCCGCCCGGTGCCAGTTCCCGGTGGCGGCATACCAACGCCCGTCCTTCGCCTGCACCAGGTAGTTCAAGCTCAGCACCCCGGGCTCGCCGCCGCCCTTGAACCCGACATAGCCAAACCGCTTGGCGATCGCCGGATCGACCCCCGCGTTCACCGCCAGCACCGCCCGAGTCGTTGCATCAGCGCCGCGCAACCGATCCAGCAGCCCCGCCATCGCCGAGGACTCGCGAACCACTCGACGCTGTCGATCGCCACCGGCTTGCCTGCGAACACGGTCGGATCCAGCTTAGTCGTCGCGATCTTCACCGCATTGTCGACCAGCAACGCCCGCCGCTCGTCCACCGAGCCCGCGATCCACGCCTTCATCAATGCCGGATCGCCCTTCAGCGCGAACATCTCGCGGGTGGTCATCACCGGCACGCTGCCGGCCCCCGCCTCCGCCATCGCATCGACCTTCGCGCGTCCGAGCGTGGTCAGCAGCGTATCGGTCGCGGTGTTTTCGCTGATCGAAATCATCATCGTCGCCAGCGTCTGCACCGTCGCCGGCGATCCCGCGGGCCAGGTCTGCAACACGCCGGAGGAGGGACGGCGCCCCGACCTTGACGACATCCGCCCAGTGCCGCTCGTCCGCCGCCACCTGTCGCGCCAGCTCGGCCAGCACCCACAGCTTGAATGCCGACCCTAGCGGTGCGGCGACATCGGCCCGGTATTCGAGGATCGGTTCGGGCTTGCCGTTGCCAAGCGCGTAAAGCCCGAACCCGCTGGCCCCAGGCAGCGCACGAAACTCGGCTTCGAGCTTGGCCAGGCTGTCGTCACGCGGGGCGGTGCCGGTAATCAGCAACCCGGTCGCGGCATGCGGCGCGGCAGGGTCGATCACGAGGCGGACACTCGCGGTGCCGCGCGCGTACCCGACGGTCAGATCCGCCGACCATGCCGAGGTCGCGGTCAGGGTCTCGATCTTTTGCGGCGCACCCAGCGTCGCCTTCAGCGTCTCGGCGATCGCCGCGAATTGCGCCTTCGGCACCTTCTCGCGGAAGCTTGCAGCGAAATAGGCGTCATACGCGCCGCGCCCATCGAGGATCGCAATCAGCGCGTCCGCCTTCGCCCGCAACGCCGGGTCGGCCACATTCTGCGCCGAGGCCTCCACCGGCAGTAACGCCATTAGTACCGCCATCAGCCAGAGTGCGAGCCTACGCATCAGTTCTTCAGCTTCCAACCCGTCTTCAGCAGACGATAGCATAGCACGGCCAGCGCCAGATTGATCATCAGGATGACGATCCCGCCGATCATCACCGGCGAGTCGGCGATCCCCAGGAACCCGTAGCGGAAGCCGGATATGACATAGAAGAACGGGTTCGCATGGCTGAACGCGCGGAACGCCGGCGCGAGCTTGTCGACCGAATAGAACGTCCCCGACAACAGCGACAACGGCGCGATCACGAAGTTGGTGACCGCGGCGGCATGATCGAACTTGTCCGCCCAGATCGACGTCAGCACGCCGAGCAGCGCGAGGAACACAGCGCCCAGCAATCCGAACCACACGATCGCCAGCGGCGCGTTGCGGCGTCACGTGGACGCCCGGATACAGCGCCATCGCCGCCCATACCACGCACCCGACGATGATCGCGCGGGTCACCGCACCACCGACCAGCGCGGCGAGCAACTCACCGGTCGACAGCGGCGGCTGGAGATAGTCGACGATCGTCCCCGCATCTTGCCCGCGAGCAGCGAGAAGCTCGCATTGGCGAACGCCGGGCCCATCATCCCCTGCGCGATGATCAGGCCCGGCGCGATGAAATCGGCGAATGCGACGATCTGTCCGTCGACCGGCACCGGGCTTTTCGCGCCGGTCGCGATCGTGAACACGATCAGAAACAACAGCGTCGTTATCGCCGGCGCCCACACCGTCTGAAGCTGCACCTTGAAGAACCGGCGCACCTCCTTGATATAGAGGGTTCGCAGTCCCTCCCAGTTCACGCTCTTTATGACGGGAACGCCGGGGGCGGAGTGTACCGCCGAATGGATTTCACCGATTGGGGGCTGGCTGCTCATACGGGTTGCGGGTAATCGCTGCCGCTGCCGCCCGCAACCCGGCTGACGAGACTAAGGAACGAACATGTCCTGGACCGACGAGCGTATCCAGACGCTCAAGACGATGTGGGAGGCCGGCCAGACCGCCAGCCAGATCGCCGAAGCCCTGGGTGGCGTCAGCCGCAACGCCGTGATCGGCAAGGCGCACCGCCTCGAGCTGCAGGCGCGTCCGTCGCCGGTGAAGCCGAACGATCCCGAGGCGAAGGCGGCTGCTGCGGCGGAGGCGTCGGCCTCGGTCGCGACTGCGGCGCCCGAGCCGGTCGAAGTCGAAGCACCCAAGCCCGCCCCGTCGCGCCGCCCGTCGCCGCTGCGCCGAAGCCCGCCGCACCGGTCGTGGCCGAGCCGGTCGTCGACGAGCCCGAGGACGACGAAGACGAGGATGAGGTCGCTCCGGTTGCCGCGCCCGTCCGTGCGCCGCAGCCGATCCTGCGCTCGGTCGGTCCCGGAGGCTTCCTGCGCCAGGCTCCGGGCGAACAGCAGCCCCCGAGCACGCCCGCGCCACCGCGTCGCCTCGTCCCCGCCAAGCCTTCGCCCGAAATGGCGAACAAGACGAGCCTGCTCGAGCTGAACGACCGCATCTGCAAATGGCCGTTGGGTCATCCCGGCGAGCCCGACTTCCACTTCTGCGGCAAGGCGGTGAACCCCGGCTTCCCGTACTGCGTCGATCACTGCGGCCACGCGTATCGAGGCGCAGCTGCCCCGCCGCGACCGCCGTCCGACTCCGCCACTCCCGTTCGGCGGCCCGCGGCCAGGTAAGGCGCAGGGCGGTCTGCGCCAAGCTGGCGCAGGACACGCCCAGCCCGGCCGGCGCGGCTAGCCGCGGCCGACGACATGGGCTTTGCCCATGGCTAGGGTGATATGAAAAAGGCCGCTTCCTCGGGTGAGGAAGCGGCCTTTTTCAAAACTGCTACCACCTCGATTTCAAGAGGCACCACCCCGGCGAAGGCCGGGGCCTAGTGGGAAGGTCTTGGTAATCGTGCGCTTCGCTCTGTTAGCAACGTTCCCCAATTGGGCCCCGGCCTTTGCCGGGTGGTTCCTGTGTTTGCTGGCGAGCATCTTTGCCTTGTTCTCCCGCGAAGGCGGAAGCCCAGTCTGGGTCCCCGCCTTCGCGGGGAAACACGCTCAGCGGATCAGCGGCAGACCAATGTCGCGCTGGGCAGGACGGTAGCCAAGGCATCGCGAACAAGAAAAGGCCGCTCCCTTGTCCGAGGAAGCGGCCTTTTTCATATCACGCTAGCCATGGGCAAAGCCCATGTCGTCGGACGCGGCGCGCCGCGCCGCGCCGCGCCGCGCCGGCCGGGCTTGGGCGAGTCCTGCACCAGCTTGGTGCAGGCCGCCCTGCGCCTTAGAACCTGAACGCAGCCGTGGCGCGCAGGCTGTGCCAACGGAAGTCCTGCGAGTCGCGACGGAAGTCGGTGCCCGATGCGTTGCCGCGCGTGAAGGGGCCGCCAGCGGGGCCGCCGGCTGCGCGGACGCGGTAGTCGTTGTCCTGATACTGGTGATACTGGTACTCAAGACCGACCGAGAAGTTGCGACCCAGCTTCTGCTCGATGCCGCCGCCACCGACGATGCCCCATTCCTTGCTGCCACCGTTGGTAGTGAAGGTGTTGGCGGTGTTGCCGGTCGTGAAGCTGTTATCGATGTTGGCATAGCCGACGCCGAACGTGCCGTAGAACAGCGTCGTGTTCGCCGCATAGCCCAGGCGGCCGCGTGCCGATGCTTCCCATTTCAGGTCGCGCGTCATCGTGTAGAAGGCGGGCGTGGTGCTGAACGCCGAGACGCTGTCGCTGATCTCGTTCTTGCCGAACTCACCGACCACGCCGACGACGATGTTGCCGCGCTGGTAATCCGCGCCGACCCGTGCCGAATAGCCGATGCCATCCTTGTCGCTACGGCAGCCACGGCCACCAGCGGCAGGGGCGGTGTTGCTGGTCGCGCGACCGTTGCAGAAGCCCGGCGAGAACGCGTTGGCGGCGGTCGCAGTCGAGATGGTGTCGCCGAAGACGCCATCCAGATTGCGATCGAATGCGATCGACTCGCCATTGTCGTTGGGCTGCACGTCATAGCCGAAGGAACCGCCGACATAGACACCGCTGAACGGCGCATCGTCGGTCATGTCCTGGGCGGCGGCGGGTGCCGCGAACCCCAAAGCGGCAACGCCTGCTAGCGCCACCATCATCGTCTTAGTCATATTCACTCCCGGAAACTTCATGACAGGTTTTTCATAAACGGCCGATCGCGGAAAATTATGCAGTGAGCACAACAATCTGCGTCGATGTGGCTTTCTCGCAACAGGGAGAACAAACGGAGCCTGTGGCTTTGTCCAACGCGTCCGGCTACGCTCTCGCCATGGCTGAAGATCTGTTTGCGTCCCCCTCGACGCCCGGCGCCGGCAAGACCGCCGCCAATACCTATGATGCCTCCTCGATCGAGGTGCTCGAAGGCCTCGAACCCGTCCGTCGCCGCCCCGGCATGTATGTCGGCGGCACCGACGAGCGCGCGCTACATCACCTCGCCGCGGAAGTGCTCGACAATGCGATGGACGAGGCGGTTGCCGGCCACGCGACGCGGATCGAGGTCACGCTGGAGGCGAACAATCGCCTGACGATCGTCGACAACGGCCGCGGCATTCCGGTCGACCCGCATCCGAAATTCCCCGACAAGTCCGCGCTGGAGGTGATCCTCTCGACGCTCCACTCGGGCGGCAAGTTCGCGGGGAAGGCCTATGCGACGAGCGGAGGCCTGCACGGCGTCGGTATCAGTGTGGTCAACGCGCTCTCGTCCGACACCGTCGTCGAGGTCGCGCGCGATCGCCAACTCTACCGCCAGCGCTTCGCCAAGGGCCAGACACTCGGCCCGATCGAGCATCTCGGCCCGACGCCCAACCGCCGCGGGACGAGCGTCGCGTTCACGCCCGATACCGAGATCTTCGGCAGCGAACTGAACTTCAAGCCGCAGCGACTCTACAAGCTCGTCCGCTCGAAGGCGTATCTCTTCGCGGGTGTCGAGATCCGCTGGCACTGCGCACCCGAGCTGATCGGCGACGACACGCCCCCGCAGGCCGTGTTCCAATTCCCCGGCGGCCTAGCCGATCACCTGCGCGACCAGATCGCCGGCCGCGAATGCGCGACCTCCGACTTCTTCTCGGGCTCGCAGGATTTCCCGAGCGCGAACGGCGAAACGCAGGGCCGCGTCGAATGGGCGGTCGCGTGGCCGCTGTGGAGCGACGGCTCGTACAGCTGGTATTGCAACACCATCCCGACCCCCGACGGCGGCACGCATGAGCAGGGCCTGCGCCAGGCACTCGTCCGCGGCCTGCGCGCGTTCGGCGATCTCGTCGGGAACAAGAAGACCAAGGATATCAGCGCGGACGACGTCATGGTCGGCAGCGAGCTGATGCTGTCGGTCTTCATCCGCGAACCGCAATTCCAGAGCCAGACCAAGGATCGTCTGACCAGCCCCGAAGCCGCCGGCCTCGTCGAGAAGGCGGTCCGCGACCATTTCGACCATTTCCTCAGCCACAATATGGAGCGCGGCAAGGCGCTGCTGAACTATGTGCTGGAGCGGATGGACGAACGCCTGCGCCGCAAGCAGGAACGCGACGTCAAGCGCAAGACCGCCACCTCCGCGCGCAAACTGCGCCTGCCGGGCAAGCTCACCGACTGCTCCGCCAACTCGCCCGAGGGTACGGAGCTCTTCATCGTCGAAGGCGATTCGGCAGGCGGCTCGGCGAAGCAGGCGCGTGACCGAAAAACGCAGGCGATCCTTCCGATCCGCGGCAAGATCCTCAACGTCGCGTCGGCCACCAGTGCCAAGATCTTCGCCAACCAGGAAATCGCCGACCTGACGCTGGCGCTGGGCTGCGGCACCCGGAAGGACTGCACCCCGGATACGCTCCGCTACGAACGCATCGTCATCATGACCGACGCCGACGTAGACGGCGCGCACATCGCGACGCTGCTGATGACGTTCTTCTTCCAGGAGATGCCCGAACTCGTCCGCCGCGGGCACCTCTACCTCGCCCAACCGCCACTTTACCGCCTGACCGTCGGCACCAAGAGCGTCTATGCGAGGGACGACGCCCACCGCGCCGAACTCGAACGCACCGTGTTCAAGGGCAAGAAAGTCGACGTCGGCCGCTTCAAGGGCCTCGGCGAGATGAACCCGAGCCAGCTCCGAGAAACCACGATGGACCCCGCCACCCGCGGCATGCTCCGCATCACGCTGCCCCAGGAATACGAGGAGCGCGCACAGGTAAAGGACCTGGTCGACCGCCTGATGGGCAACAACCCCGCGCATCGCTTCGCCTTCATCCAGGAAAACGCCGGCCGCATGGACGAGGAAGCGATCGACGCCTAGTGCAAATCGTATTGACAATTTGAGCCGGGGGCTAGATGGAAATCGCGTTCGATCCAGAGAAAGACGCGGCGAACATCGCCAAGCACGGGCTGTCGCTCGCCGATTTCAAAGGGTTCGAGAGCGAGCCGGAAATCCGGCTGGACGATAGATACGATTATGCAGAGATCCGGTATCGCGCATATGGCCGGATCGCTGGACGAGGCTTCTGCGTGGTTTTCACGATACGGGCGGCGACCATGCGAGTGATCAGTTTTCGCAGGGCGCACGATAAGGAGATGCGGCGCTATGAGTAAAACGCCCCCACCGGCCGATTTCGACGAGAACCCCGAATGGACCGAAGAGGATTTTGCGCGCGCCCGGCCCGCGTCCGAAATGCTGCCGCCCGAGGTCGCCGCGCTACTGGTCCGTCGCCGCGGGCCGCAGGCCGCGCCTACCAAGAAGGCCGTTACCCTACGGCTCGACCTAGATGTGCTCGACAAGTTTCGCGCCACCGGTCCCGGCTGGCAGTCGCGAATGAACGAGGCGTTGCGGCAAGCTAAAGTCTGACACGATAGCGCGTCCGCCGAGGTTGACGCGTCTCCCCTGCGTCCGTATTAGGCATTCCGGGCGGCCAGTGGGTCGCCCTTCTCGTTTCGGAAAGGAAGCGCTTGTGACCATCACCCCGCTCATGCCCGTCTACCCGCGGTGTGGCGTGCGTCCGGTCCGAGGCGAGGGCGCGTACCTCTATGGCGAGGACGGCCAGCAATATCTCGATTTCGCCAGCGGCATCGCGGTCAACGCGCTCGGCCACGCGCATCCGCATCTGACCAAGGCGATCGCCGAGCAGGCCGCGACGCTGATGCACGTGTCGAACCTGTACGGGTCGCCGCAGGGCGAGCATCTTGCGCAGCGTCTCGTCGATAACACGTTCGCCGACACCGTGTTCTTCACCAATTCGGGCGCGGAAGCTGTCGAGTGCGCGATCAAGACCGCGCGGCGCTATCATTTCGCCAACGGTAATCCGCAGCGGCACACGCTGATCACGTTCGACACCGCGTTCCACGGGCGCACGCTGGGGACGATCTCGGCCACCAACCAGGCGAAGATGCGCGACGGGTTCGAGCCACTGTTGCCGGGGTTCGCCTATGCGAACTTCAACGATCTCGAAGGCGCGCTCGCGCTGATCGACGACAACACGGCGGGCTTCCTGGTCGAGCCGATCCAGGGCGAGGGCGGCATCCGCCAGGCGAGCCACGAGTTCCTGACCGGCCTGCGGAAAGCGTGCGACGAGCACGGCCTGTTGCTGGTGCTCGACGAGGTCCAGTGCGGCTACGGCAGGACCGGCAAGTTCTTCGCGCATGAGCTGTATGGCATCACGCCCGACATCATGTCGGTTGCCAAGGGTATCGGCGGCGGCTTCCCGCTGGGCGCGTGCCTCGCGACCGAGGAAGCGGCGAAGGGTATGGTCGCCGGCACGCATGGTTCCACCTATGGCGGCAATCCGCTCGGGATGGCAGCGGGCGAGGCGATCCTCGACGTGATCCTCGAGGAGGGCTTTCTGGAGCACGTCACGGCGATGGGCGACCGGTTGCGGCAGGGGCTCGAGCAGATGATCCCGAACCACGATCACCTGTTCGACAGCGTCCGCGGCACCGGGCTGATGCTCGGGCTGAAGCTAAAGAGCGACAGTCGCGCGTTCGTCGCGTTCGCGCGCGATCACCACAATCTGCTGCTGGTATCGGCGGGCGAGAACGTCATCCGCATCCTGCCGCCGCTGGTGATCGACGAGAGCCACATCGCCGAGTGCATCGACAAGCTGTCGACCGCCGCGCGGGTGTATGTGCCGGCTGCCGACGACTGACTTAAAATCCTCCCCGCAAGCGGGGAGGGGACCATGCGAAGCATGGGGGAGGGGATCGCCTCGAAGCGCAGCGCCTGTGGAGGTCCCCTCCACCATTCGCTATGCGAACGGTCCCCCTCCCCGTGCCGGAGAGGAATTATGCGCCATTTCCTGAATCTCACCGATGCCGGAGCCGATGGCATCGCCGCGATGCTCGCCGACGCACTCGACCGCAAGGCGGCACGCGCAGGCTTCTCCAAGGGCCGCGCCGACGCTGATGCGCCGCTTGCCGGCCACACCCTCGCGATGGTGTTCGAGAAGAATTCCACCCGCACGCGCTTCTCGTTCGACATGGCGATCCGCCAGCTCGGCGGCACCTCGATCGTGTCCGACGCCGGCTCGATGCAGCTCGGGCGCGGCGAGTCGATCGCCGACACCGCGCGCATCCTGTCGGGCTATGTCGACGCGATCATGATCCGCACCGACGATCACGCCAAGATCGAGGAAATGGCGCATCACGCTTCGGTCCCGGTCATCAACGGCCTGACCGACGCGTCGCATCCGTGCCAGATCATGGCCGACCTGCTGACGATCATCGAGAGCGGCAAGTCGCTGCCCGGCCTCAAGGTCGCGTGGCTGGGGGACGGCAACAACGTGCTCGCGTCGATCGTCGAGGCCGCCGGGCTGATGCAGTTCGACATCGTCGCAGCCTGCCCGCAGGGGTATATGCCGACCGACGCCGATGTGGCGCTGGGCAAGGGCCGGGCGCGTATCGTGTCGACGCCGCGCGAGGCGGTCGAGGGGCGGACATCGTCGTCACCGACACCTGGATTTCGATGGGGCAGGCGCATGCCGACACCAAGCTCGCCGCGCTGACCCCGTATCAGGTCGACGCCGCGCTGATGGCACTGGCCAAGCCCGACGCGAAGTTCCTCCACTGCCTCCCCGCGCACCGCGGCGAAGAAGTCACGCCCGAGGTGATCGACGGCCCGCAGTCGCTGATCTGGCAGGAGGCGGAGAACCGCCTGCATGCGCAGAAGTCGGTGCTGCGTTGGTGCTTCGGTCAGATCGGCTGAGGGGGCGTGTCGGTTGAAGCCACGGGTCTAGGTCCCCATTTTCGTCATTCCCGCGGAGGCGGGAACCCATAAACGCTACCGGCTCGGCTTTCACGGTCGTTTGCCATTATGGATCCCCGCCTGCGCGAGGATGACGAAGGAACGATGGTGAACGACCCCAACATGACCGATCTCGACCGCGCGCTGGCCTTCGCGATCCCCGCTCGAAGCGCGCGCGGCCGGATCGTCCGGCTCGGCACCGCGCTCGACGAAGTGCTCGCCGCGCATGCCTATCCCCCGCGATCGAGAAGCTGCTCGCCGAGGCGCTGACGCTCGCCGCGCTGATCGGCTCGACGCTCAAGGATTCGAGCGGCCAGCTGACGATGCAGACGCGCACCGACAACGGCGTCGTCCAGCTGCTCGTCTGCGACTATCGCGGCGGCGAGGTGCGCGGCTACATCGAGTACGACGCAGACAAGCTCGCCGAAGCCCCTGCCGAGCCCTCGCTGTTCGCGCTGTTCGGTGCCGGCTATCTCGCGATCACGTTCGACATGGCGAGCAGCAACGAGCGCTATCAGGGCATTGTGCCCCTCGACGGCGATACGCTGTCGCAGGCCGCGCAGAGCTATTTCACCCAGTCCGAGCAGATCCCGACGATGATCCGCACCGGCATGGCGAAGGGCCTGGACGGTCGCTGTGTCGCCGGGGGACTGTTCCTCCAGCATCTCCCCGAGGGCGAGGATGGCCGCGAACGGCTGCACACCAAGCTCGACCATCCCGAGTGGGAGCATGTGGCGACGCTCGGCAATACGATGGGTGCGGAGGAACTGACCGACGCCACCTTGCCGCTGGAGACCTTGGTATGGCGGCTGTTCAACGAGGAAGAGGACGTCCGCATCCTCGCGGATATCCCGATCGTCCGCGGGTGCCGCTGCGATCCGGACTATATCAAGGGCGTGATCTCGAAATTTCCGTTGGAGGAACGGCGCTCGATGGCGGACGAGACCGGCTTCATCGTCGTCGACTGCGCGTTCTGCGCGAAGAAATTCCCGGTGCCGGTGGAGGGTTAAAACCCTCGCCCCTCCGGGGAGAGGGAGGGGCCCGCGCGTACTTGCGCGTGGGAGGGTGAGGGGCTTGAGGCTCGGGACACCATTCCCAACTACCCCTCACCCTTCCGCAGCCAAGCGGCTGCTCCCTCCCTCTCCCCGTAGGGGAGAGGGAAAAGACGACCGTTAACTTCCTTTTCACCCCTCTTCGCTACCCCTGATCACGTGCTTTTATTCGGCACGTTTTTCTCCCTTGTGGCGCGATCTGCGCCAACCTCAGGGCCGCTCCACCGGGCGGCCCTTTCTTTGCGCGCCGCTGGCCTAGCGCACTCCGCATCATGACATCTCCTGCTCCCTTTGCGGTCGCGCTCGTTTCGGGCGGGCTCGACTCGATGGTATCCGCCGCGATGGCGCGCGAAGCCGGCCAGCGCCTGCTCGCGCTGTCGTTCGACTATAACCAGCGCCACCGCGTCGAACTCGCCGCCGCGCGCCGGATCGCCGACGCGCTCGGCGCCGAACGCCACATCGTCCTGCCGATGGACCTTTCCGCGTTCGGCGGCTCCGCGCTGACCGCCGATATCGACGTCCCCAAGGACGGCGTGGGCACCGAAGACGGGGGCGGCATCCCCGTCACCTACGTCCCCGCGCGCAACACGATCTTCCTCAGCCTCGCGCTCGGCTGGGCCGAGGCGGCGGGCGCGCGCGACATCTATATCGGTGTCAACGCGCTCGACTATTCCGGCTATCCCGATTGCCGCCCCGAGTTCATCGCCGCCTTCGAAGGGCTAGCCGAACTCGCCACCAAGGCCGGCGTCGAGGGCGATCCGTTCCGTATCCAGGCGCCGCTCCAAAACATGACCAAGGCGGATATCGTCCGCGAAGGCACGCGCCTCGGGCTCGATCTCGGGCTGAGCTGGTCGTGCTACGACCCGGCACCGGGCTCGCTCCATTGCGGCGAGTGCGACAGCTGCCGCCTGCGCGCGCGCGGTTTCGAAGAGGCGGGGATCGCCGACCCGACCCGCTACGCCGTGCCTCCGGCATCTGGGCCGGCCTGACGCCATGAGCTACGCCGTCAAGGAGATGTTCCTGACGCTGCAGGGCGAGGGCGTGAACGCCGGCCGCCGCGCGGTGTTCGTCCGGTTCGCCGGCTGCAACCTGTGGTCGGGCCGCGAACAGGATCGTGCGACCGCGGTGTGCAAGTTCTGCGATACCGAATTCGTCGGCACCGATGGGCTCGGCGGCGGCAAGTTCGCCGATGCGCGAGGCTTGGCGGCGGCGGTTGCGGGATTCTGGGGCGAAGGCTCGAGCGACCGCTTCGTCGTCCTCACCGGTGGCGAGCCGATGCTCCAGATCGACGATGCGATCGTCGACGCGCTGCATGCCGAGGGCTTCCGGATCGCGATGGAAAGTAACGGAACGATCGCCGCGCATCCCGGTATCGACTGGGTGTGCATCAGCCCGAAGGCGGGCAGCATCGTCGTCCAGCGCACCGGCGATGAACTGAAGCTGGTCTGGCCGCAGCCGGGCACCGATATCGCCGATGTCGAGACCTGGGACTTCGCGAACTTGCTGCTCCAGCCGCTCGACGATCCACAGGCGGACGCGAACCGCGAGGCGTGCGTGGAGATGGTGATGGCGCGGCCGCAATGGCGGTTGTCGTTGCAGACGCACAAGCTGCTGGGCCTGCGCTGAGCGCTTGGGGCGGGCGTTCCTCGAGGATGTCCGCTCCCCACATCCCCCGATCCGTCATCCCAGCGAAAGCTGGGATCTCCTCGTGTGGCGCCTGTTGCCCGCCTCGCGAGATACCCCAGCTTTCGCTGGGGTGACGGATCGAAGGAGGGGCTGGTGTTCGTTCTCACCGATAGCCGTCCGCTGCCAGTTGGCCTCGGACGCTACGGCAAGACGCAGTTCGGATCGGTAACGGCTTACCGCCCGGCAATCCCCACACCCGCCGGCGGCCAATTCTGCGCGCCGCACTTCTTGGCGACCCATTCGCCCTTCTTGTTCCAGCAGATCGGGTCGAGGCGTATCATCATCGGCGCCGAGCGCTCGCTGCCGATGTATCGCGGGAAGCGCTGTTCGCCCCACGGAATCAGGCTGTTGCGCAGTTCGCGCGAACGGGCCAGCGCGACCTCGGCGAAGTGGCCGCGGGGTGCGAACACCGCGTCGCGACCGATCGAGGCGGCGGTCTGGCAGAAGCCGTATTGCGCGGCGACCGTCGCGAAGCTGGAATAGGTGCGCGTCCCGAACTGGTCGAGCGCGGCCTGCCCGGCGCGCGCGCCGGCGGCCTTGTTCACGCGCAGGAAATACTTGGTCAGCGTATCGAACGCGCCCTTCAACTCTTCGCCATGATCGGCAAGGATCGAATTATAGTTGGGCACGGTCAGCAGCGTCGGCTCGAACTGGCACTGCAGCGCGGCGACGTTCAGCGCGGCGCGCATGTGCCACACGAGGGCCGCCCGCATTTCCGCCGATGTCGCGCCCGGCAGGGCTGGCCCAGATCGGCCTCTTCGCCGGTAACGGCCGCGCCTGAAAAATCGCGCGACTGCAAAAGAACTGCGCCGACGCCGACTGCGCCACAGCGAGCCCGCTCGACGCCACGCATAGCGCGAGCGCGGTACGCAACACCTTCATTCCAACCTCCCCAGGGCACACTTCAAGTCCGCAGATCTAGAGCGTTTCCGCAAAACTCCCAAGCGATTTTAACCTTTTCCGGTGATCGGCGGAACATCGTCCGCAAGCTCTCTCTCAGCTCGATCTCGCCGTGCCCGAAACGATCCCGGCACGCGGTGCAAATCCGACCTCGAACGCGCGCCCTTGAACGCCAGTATGCGCGACAACGAAAAGGCCGCCCGGTTGCCCGGGCGGCCTTTCACAACACATAATTCCAGTCGGAGGCTGCCCGCCGAGACGGGCAATCTCCGCGGAGATTACATTGCGTTGTTGGTCATCATGGTGTCGTTCGACATCATCGTGTCGTTCGCCATCATGGTGTCGTTGGCCATCATGCCACCGTTCATCGTGCCGTCGACGGCAGTCATGTTGTCGGTCATGGTGTCCATGCCCTCGGTGGCGTTCATGTCGGTGACCATCGTGTTGTCGGTGGTCGTCTCGGTCTTCGGACCGCACGCCGAAACGGCGAGTGCTGCGCTGGCGATCAGCGAACCGGTCAGGACCTTGGAAATGAGTGCACGCATGTGGAAGCTCCCTAGATAGAGGATTTGGCTGGCTGCTCGCCCTTAATACCCAAATCGTAGTGGACATTAATCCGATAACGCTTCGTCCTCAAGCCTCGTTTTCCTGAGGACAAGAAACTGTTTCAAGGAAAGCATCGACCGTCAACGCAAGGGCGGCGTCGAAAGTTGCAAGGTCGGCCGGAATGCCGAGCGATTGCAGGCTGGTAACGCCGTACTCGGGCAGGCCGCACGGGACGATACCACCGAAGTGCGACAGGTCCGGGTCGATGTTCACCGAGAAGCCGTGAAGCGTCACCCAGCGTTTTACGCGCACGCCGATCGCCCCGATCTTTGCTTCCCGTCCCCGATCGAGCGTCCAGATGCCGACCCGGCCATCGACCGCGAACGCCTCGACGCCCAGTTCGCCGAGCGCCGCGATCACCCAGGATTCGAGCGCGTGGACGTAACAGCGCACGTCGCGCCCGCGCTTGGTGAGGTCCAGCACGACATAGCCGATCCGCTGCCCGGGCCCGTGATAGGTGTATTTGCCGCCGCGGCCGGTCGGGATCACCGGAAAGCGCGCGTCGATCAGGTCGCCCGGCTCCGCGCTGGTACCCGCGGTATAGACCGGCGGGTGCTCGAGCATCCACAGCAGCTCGCGCGCCTCGCCCGCGCCGACCGCCACCGCACGCGCCTCCATCTCCGCCAGCGCGTCGGCATAGGGGGTCAGGCCGGCACTGGTGCGCCATTCGATACCCGAGGGAGGGGCGGAGGGGGCAGGGTGGTCACGATCCCCAATTGCGCACCCGCGCGCCGACTTGCAACCTGTGGTCAAGCGCGGGGGCTTGGGCTAACTCGCGCAGAGCAGGAACCGGGGGAGCAGGGCACATGGTGAAGATGGGAACGGTCTGGGATCGCACGGTCGAGGTGCTCAACGGGCGCACCGGCATGATCGCGCCGATCGCGGTGCTCGGCATCTTGTTGCCCAGCGTCGTCCGGGACGGCTTCGTCGCCTTCTCGGCCCCGGGGACGGCGATGTTCGCGCTGGTCGGCGGCGTGCTGACGATCGTGGCACTGGTGGCGATGATCTGGGCGCAGCTCGCGATCGTCGCGATCGCGACCGATCCGGCCACCGACGCACCCGCGGCCCGGCGTCAGGCCAGCGCGCGCGTCTGGCCGGCGCTCGGCATCACGGTGATCCTGATGATCGTCGCACTGCTGTTCGTGGTGCCGCCGATCGTCGTGCTGATCCAGTCGGGCTTCGACTTCACCGCCGCCGCGAACGGGTCGAGCGTGCAGATGACCCCGCCCAGCGCCGGTGCGGCCGGGTTCGTTGGGCTGTACGGCCTCGCCTACATGATCGCCGTCATCTGGATCGGCGCGCGGCTGGTGCTGCTCAACCCGGTCGTCCTCAACGAACGTCTCGGCATCGGCGCGATCCGGCGCTCTGTCCGGCTGACCAAGGGGCTGACGTGGCGGATCATCGGCGTGATGATCCTGTTCGCGATCGTGACGCTGGTCTCCACCTGGGCCGCGCAGGCGGTCACCGGGATCCTCTTCCGCCTCGCGCTCGGCGCCGACGGGATCGCCACCGCGACCTTCCTGTCGGGGATCGCCGCGACGATCGTCACTACCGCCTTCACCGCGCTCGCCGCCGTCTTCACCGCGCAGCTCTATGTCGCCGTCAGAGAGAAATCCGTCACCCCATGAAGCTCGATTTCGCGACCGTCCTTTCCGATGCCTGGACGCTCTTCAAACGCGACCGCGACCTGTTGCTGCGGATCGCCGCACCGTTCCTGTTCCTGCCCGCGTTCGCACTCGCCCTGGTCGTGCCCGATCCGCCGATGCCGGTGGCGGGGGCCGGCGACAATGAGGCGCAGGCGATGGCCTGGGCCGACGCGGTGCAGGCTTGGGCGGGCGCGCATGGCGGCTGGTACCTGCTCGCCTATGTGACGAGCTTCTTCGGCACGTCGCTGTTCTACGCGCTGTATCTCGACCGCGATCATCTCGACCTGCGGCAGGCGTTGACGCGCTGCCTGCGGATCTTCCCGCGCTTCCTGCTGGCGATGGTGATCGTCTCGCTGCCGGCGGGGGCGGGGCTGTTGCTGTACGCGATTCCCGGTCTCTACATCCTCGGCCGGACGATGCTGACCGGTCCGGCGCTGTTCGCCGAGGCACCGCTCGGTGCACTCGGCGCGATCCGCCGCAGCTTCATGCTCAGCCGTGGTTCCGGGTTGCCGCTGATGGGGCTGGCGGCGTTCAGCTACATCAGCGGCTGGATCGCCGGCGCGCCGTTCATGATGCTGGACCGTGCCCTGCGCGAGGCGGGCGAGCCGAACCCGGTGGCGCTGGCGATCGTCGATGCGGGCGCAGCGGTGGCGGCCATGGCCGCGGGTATAGCGATGGCCCTGATCGCCATCTCCGCCTATCGCCGCCTGGCGCGGTAAGGGTCGCCTCGCCCAAGAGAAAGCACCACCCCGGCGGAGGCCGGGGCCCAATTGGAAAGGTCGCGGTAATCGGCCGCCCCGCTCAGTTAGCAAAGTCCCCCAATTGGACCCCGGCCTCCGCCGGGGAGGTAGCTGAGGTCTACCCCGCGTCCCCAGATACGGAATCTGCGGCGCCGTCTCGACCGGCAGCACCCCGTCGCCCGAGGATCGGGAAACGTCTCGATCGTCCGCTTCACCGCCACGAACCCCTGCGCCCGATAAAACCCCAGCGCGCTGGGATGATCGAGCGTGCAGGTATGCAGCCAGACCCGCTCCACCCCTTCGCCCAAGCCCGCGCGCAAGCCTCGGCCATCAGCCACCGGCCATGGCCTTGTCCCGCCAACTCCGGGATCAGCCCGAAATACGAGATCTCGCACGCGCCCGCCGCGCGGAAATCGAGTTCGAGCATCCCCACCTCGATCCCCGCCGGATCGAGCACCGCATACACTGCGATGCCGGGTTCGTGGACGATCGCCGCCAGCGCATCGTCCGCCATCACCAGCCGCGAGTACCAGAGCCATGGGCTGCCTACCCGCCGGAACAGCGCGCGATATTTCTCCAGCGCCGGCCGTTCCCACCGCACCAGCCGCAACCGCGACCCCGGGCTCGGCCGAAGCGGCGGCCGCTTGCGCATCTCCAGCGTCGTGACGATCGTCGCGAGGACGTCGTCGGCAACCGGGATCAGCGCCATATCATGACCAGGTCGCACGTGGCGGCAGGCTCATCAGGATCGCATCGATGTTGCCGCCGGTCTTGAGCCCGAACAGCGTGCCCCGGTCGTAGACGAGGTTGAACTCGGCATAGCGCCCGCGCCATTCGAGCATCTGCGCCTCGTCGGCGGCAGTGAACGGCGTATCCATCCGCCGCCGCACGATCCGCGGATAGGCATCGAGGAACGCCCCCGACATCGCGCGTGAACGCGAAATTGGTCTCGAAATCGCCGTCGAGGTGATCGAAGAAAATCCCGCCCACGCCGCGGCTGACCTTCCGGTGCGGGATATAGAAATAGGTCTCCGCCCACTCCTTGAACCGCTCGTAATAGGCCGGGTCATGCGCGTCGCACGCCGCCTTCATCGTCGCGTGGAAGTCGGCGGTGTCCTCCTCGATCGGCAGCGGCGGGTTGAGATCGCCGCCACCGCCGAACCAGCGCTTGGTGGTGTTGAGGAAGCGGCAGTTCATATGCACCGCCGGCACGTGCGGGTTGGTCATGTGCGCAACCAGGCTGATCCCGGTCGCGAAGAAACGGGGATCGTCGCCCGCACCGTGGATCGACTTGGCGAACTCGCCCTCGAACGTTCCGCCGACGGTCGAGACGTTGACGCCGACCTTCTCGAAGACCTTGCCCTTCATCACCCCGCGGACCCCGCCGCCGCCGGGTTCGCCCGACGGATCGATCCGGTCCCACGGCGTGTATTCGAACGCCGCCTCCGACCCCGCCTCCCGCTCGATCGCCTCGAATTCGGCGCAGATACGGTCGCGCAAGGATCTCGAACCAGTGGCGGGCGGCGGCTTGCTGGGGGTCGAGTTCGATCATGGGGGCGTCTTACCGCCAGCAAGCGACGCATGAAAGGCGCGACACTGCTGGCTCCCTCCCTGGAAGGGAGGGGCTGGGGTGGGTCGGGTTCCGCACATCCGAACATCGGTGGCCTAAGCAGGCCGACCCACCCCGACCCTCCCTTCCAGGGAGGGGAGCAGAAGGATCAAGCCGGCCAGCCCCCTGTCTGCCGCAAAGCCTCCGCCGCCACGATCCCCGTCGCCACCGAAATATTCATCGATCGCAACCCCGGTCGCATCGGGATCAGCACGCGCACATCGGCCCGCGCATGCACCTCGTCCGGCACGCCAGCCCCCTCGCTCCCCATCAGCAGCACGTCGTCCTCGCGAAACTCCGCCACATCCAGCCGCACGGCGCCCTTCGTCGTCAGCAACACGATCCGGCCGGTCACCTGTCCCAGGAACGCGTCCCAATCGACATGCCGCACCACGTCGACCACGCCGACATAGTCCATGCCGGAGCGCGCAACGGCCTTGTCGCTCCAGGTGAATCCCATCGGTTCGATCAGGTCGACGCCGATTCCCATGCACGCGGCGGTGCGCAGGATCGCGCCGACATTTCCGGCGATATCGGGCTGGTAGAGGGCAATACGCATGCCCGATCCCCTAGCGCAGCGGAGCTTCGGGGTAACCCAAAGCAAAATGCAGTTGGCAAACCGTCGTCCCGCCGTCTATCAGATCGCAGCCTCCGTGGGGACGGTCGGGCGGAATGGGTATGTGGTTTCGCGAAACCGAAAGCCCAGTCGGCCACGAAAAAAATAACGTGCAAGGGCGAGATGAATGGCGACAGTCGACGACATGGTTCCTCCCGGCGAGATCGCCAGAGCCGTTTCACGAAGAGGCCCATGACCCTCGCCGCCGTGATTTCATCAATATCGCAGCCGTCTCGTTCGCCGGCGTCGGCGCGGTCGCGATCGTCCTGCCTCTGATCAACCAGATGAACCCGAGCGCCGACGTGCTCGCGCAGTCGACCACCGAGATCGACCTGTCGAAGATCCTCCCCGGCCAGGCGATCAAGACCAGCTTTCGCAAGCAGCCGCTGTTCGTGCGCAACCTGACGCCGAAGGAAATCTCGAAGCCGACGCGGTCGATATCGCGACGCTGCGCGATCCGCAGACGCTCGAGGAGCGTACCAAGGCGGGCAAGAAGAACTGGCTGATCACGCTGGGCGTCTGCACGCATCTCGGCTGCGTCCCGCTCGGCGCGGGCGAGGGCGAGAACAAGGGGCCGTTCGGCGGCTATTTCTGCCCGTGCCACGGTTCGGCCTACGACACTGCCGCGCGCATCCGCAAAGGCCCCGCACCGACCAACCTCCACGTGCCGGATTACGCCTTCAACTCCGACACCGTCGTCACGGTAGGCTGAGGAAAACGACATGAGCTTTCCCTGGGCCAAGCAATACGAACCGAAGCTGCCGCTGACGCGGTGGCTGGATGAGCGGCTTCCCGTTCCCCGGCTCGTCTACAATTCACTCGGCGGCGGCTATCCCGTCCCGCGCAACCTCAACTATTTCTGGAACTTCGGCGTGCTCGCTGGCGCCGCGCTGGCGATCCAGATCATCACCGGCATCGTGCTGGCGATGCACTACGCCGCCAATGGCGCGGTCGCCTTCGATTCGGTCGAGAGCATCATGCGCGACGTCAACGCGGGCTGGTTCCTGCGCTATGCGCACGCCAACGGCGCATCGATGTTCTTCATCGTCGTCTACACGCACATCTTCCGCGGGCTGTATTATGGCTCGTACAAGGCGCCGCGCGAGATGGTTTGGCTGCTCGGCGTGGTCATCTTCCTGCTGATGATGGCGACCGCGTTCATGGGCTATGTCCTTCCCTGGGGCCAGATGAGCTTCTGGGGCGCGCAGGTCATCACCGGGTTCTTCTCGGCGATCCCGCTAGTCGGCGACACCATCCGCATCTGGCTGTTGGGCGGATTCGCGCCGGACAACGCCGCGCTCAACCGCTTCTTCTCGCTGCATTACCTGCTGCCGTTCGTGATCGCGGGCGTCATCATCCTGCACATCTGGGCGTTGCACATCCGGGCTCGAACAACCCGACCGGCGTCGACGTGAAGGGCGAGCAGGACACCGTCCCGTTCCACCCCTATTACACCGCCAAGGACGGCTTCGGGCTCGGCATCTTCCTGCTGATCTTCGCCAGCCTGTTGTTCTTCTTCCCGAATTATCTTGGCCACCCGGACAATTACATCCCGGCGAACCCGCTCTCGACGCCCGCGCACATCGTCCCCGAATGGTATTTCTGGCCGTTCTACGCGATCCTGCGCGCCTTCACCGCGGACTTCATCCTGCCGGCCAAGCTGTGGGGCGTGCTGGCGATGTTCGGCTCGATCCTGCTGCTGTTCTTCCTGCCCTGGCTCGACAGCTCGCCGGTCCGTTCGATGAACTACCGTCCCAAGGCGCGGATCGCGTTCTGGGTGCTGGTCGCGGACATCCTGGTGCTCGGCTATTGCGGCGGCGCCCCGGCGAACGCGTTCTACGTGATCCTCAGCCAGATCTGCGCGGCCTATTACTTCGCGCATTTCCTGATCATCCTGCCGATCATCTCGCGCTCCGAGCGTCCGCGGCCGCTGCCCAACTCGATCACCGAGGCCGTTCTGGCCAACCACGGTGGCACCAGCCCGGCCAAGACCGCGCTCGCGACGTCCACGACGTCGCCTGCACCGCACGCCGCGCACTGATACGAACTCGAGGACACACACATGGTTCGTCTCATCGCATCCATCGTCGGCGCGGCCTTCGTGCTGGTGCTCGGCATCGCGCTCTTCGGCAGCGTCGCGGGGTCATCACCGATCCCGTCGCGCCGACCGCCGAGAGCGTCGCGCACAAGCACCCGAAGGAACTCGAGCTCGCCTCCAACGGCGTGTTCGGCAAGTTCGACCGTCGCCAGCTGCAGCGCGGGTTCCAGGTCTACAAGGAGGTCTGCGCCGCCTGCCACTCGCTGCGGCTCGTGTCGTTCCGCGACCTGCAGAAGATCGGCTATTCGGAGCCCGAGGTTAAGGCGATCGCCAACCAGTGGGTGATCGAGCAGCCGTCGATCAATCCGGAAACGGGTGAAGCGGCAACGCGCAAGAACATCCCGTCGGATCGCTTCCCGTCGCCGTTCGCGAACGAGGTCGCCGCCCGCGCCGCCAACAACAACGCGCTGCCGCCCGATCTCTCGCTGATCACCAAGGCGCGCGAGGAGGGCACTGCGTACGTCCACTCGCTGCTGACCGGCTACACGACACAGCCCGCCGCGCTGCTGAAGGAATTCCCGGACATCAAGACGCCCGAGGGTCTCCACTACAACCCGTATTTCGCGAACCTCAACATCGCGATGCCGCCGCCGCTGACTTCGGATGGTCAGGTGACCTATGCGGACGGCACCAAGCCGACGATCGACCAGATGTCGACCGACGTTTCCGCGTTCCTGACCTGGACCGCCGAGCCCAATCTGGAGGCGCGCCACGCCGCCGGATTCGCGTCGATCATCTTCATCCTGATCTTCTGCGGCCTCGCCTGGGGCGCGTACCAGAACGTCTGGCGCGACGTTAAGCATTGATGGCGGCCGGGCTCCCGCGGTAAGGGCGCACGGATAGAGGGAGCGGCGGACGGGTGATAAGCCCGATCCGCCGCTTTCGTTTCGGCCGGGGCGCAGCGTCGCGTCTCGGCCCATCCGCCGCCGTCGTGCGGAACGAAGGGAACGATCCATGTCCGATTTCGCCGAGCAGAATGCCGACCTCAAGGCCCTGATCCGCACCATCCCGGACTTCCCCAAGCCCGGCATCCAGTTCCGCGACATCACGACGCTGTTGCTCGACCCCACGGCTGGGCGACCGCGATCGAACGCATGGTCGCGGCAGTTTCCGGCCCGTCGACCTGATCGCCGGCATCGAAGCCCGCGGCTTCCTGTTCGCCGCAGCCCTCGCCGCACCGCTCAAGGCCGGCGTCCTGCTGATCCGCAAGGACGGCAAGCTTCCCGGCGCCACGATCGCCGAAGATTACGCGCTCGAATACGGCACCGACCGCATCGCGATCCACGCCGACGCCTTCGCCCCGGCGCGCGCGTCCTGCTGGTCGACGACCTGATCGCCACCGGCGGCACCGCCCGCGCCGCCGTCCGCCTGCTTCACAAGGCCGGCGCGATCGTCACGCAGGCGCAGTTCCTAGTCGATCTCCCCGAGCTAGGCGGCGCAGACGCCCTACGCTCAGACGGCATCGAGGCCTCGGCCCTGATCCACTTCCCCGGCCACTGATCGCACTCGGCGAACCCGCCGCGCGCCCATCCTCGCCGCATGCCTCCCGCCGTAAGGCAGTCGTACGCCGCCAACTAAAGCACCCCCGGCGAAGGCCGGGGCCCAGATTGGGGAACGTCGCCAACGGAGGACGCCTCGCCGTTACCTCAGCCATTCCAATTGGGCCCCGGCCTCCGCCGGGGAAGCGTACCTCCCAAACTGTTCCCCCAAACCGTTCCCCGCGGACGCGGGAGCCCAGCTAAGTACCGCGGCGCTCCGTTACCCTGGACCCCCGCGTCCGCGAGGGAACAGTAAGGAAGGGCGTGCCGGTTCCTCTCCCAGCTCCTGCCGAACTCAAAACCCCGTCAGACCCCATTCCCACCCCCGGTACGAAATCCCGTCAGACCTCGTTCATGGAACTTGCGACATAGTGTCTCCGTTGTGCGACGAATGGCGGCGCGTTGTGTCCGCCCTCCGCGTACGGGAGAATTTCCATGTTTATGAAACGCTTCGGCATTATCGGCCTGGCCCTGGGCCTCGGATTGGGCGTCGCTGGCTGCACAGACGGTTACGGCTATGGCGGCGCTGGCCTCGGCTATGCGAGCGACCCCTATTACGGTGGCGGGTATGGCGGCGGCTATTACGGCGCAGGGTATGGCGCAGGGTATGATGGGTTCGCAGGCTATGGCGGCCTGAATTCCTATTACGGCTGGAACGGCAATTATTATTATCCCGGCTCGGGCGTCTACGTCTACGATCGCAATCGTCGCCCGTATCGCTGGAACGGCGCGCAACAGCGCTATTGGCAGGGTCGTCGCGGCAACTATCGCGGTAACGGCAACTGGGGCAATTTCGCCCGCGGCAACAATCCCGCGGCGCGCGAATATCGTCAGGATCGTCGCGAAGCCAACCGCGATTTCCGCCAAGACCGCCGCCAGGATCGCGGACAGCTCCGCAACGGCCAGATCACACCGGACCAGTTCCGCGGCGAACGTCGCGAGGCGCGCCAGCAGTATCGCGGCGAGGCCCGTCAGGACCGGCGCGAATACCGCCAGAATCGCGGAACGCAGGGCCGCAGCTTCGGCGGTGGCAACCGCGGATTTCGTGGCGGCAATCCCGGCGGCGTTCGCACGCCCCGGTAACTAGCGTAGATTGGTTCACGCGAAGGAACGAGGGCGCGAAGAGACAGAAGGTTTGTTCGCGCGGAGGCGCGGAGGCGCGGAGAGTTGTAGAATAGCGAGGGGAGGGCGACCTCCTCTCAAAAGGCACCAAAGCTCACCAAGCGGCTCGGTCATACCAAATCTTCTCCGCGCCTCCGCGCCTTCGCGTGAACAAACCTTCTGTCTAGCTTTGCGCCTTTGCGCCTTCGCGTGAATCACTACTGCATGAGAGCCAGACAGTGTTCGGGCTGACGCCCACCAGTCAGCCAGCCGGCCCTTCCGTAGGGCGCGTCGCGACCAGTCCGTTCGATACGAACGTCATCACCATCACGCCGTCCTGATTGAACACCCGCATCCGGCTCTTGAAGATCCCCATCTCCGGCCGGCTTGCCGACACGCGCTTTTCCAGAACCTCGCTCTCGCAGCGCAAGGTGTCGCCCGGATACACCGGCTTGATCCACTTCAGTTCGTCGATGCCCGGCGACCCGAGCCCCGCCTGCTCGTTCTCCTTCAGATGCGCGACCAGCATCGCCATCGTCATCGCGCACGTATGCCAGCCGCTCGCCGACAACCGCCCGAAATGCGTCTGCGCCGCCGCCTCGTCGGACAAATGAAACGGCTGCGGATCGTATTTCGCGGCGAACGCGGTCACCTCCTCGCGGGTGATGGCATAGGAGCCGAACGACGCGGTCCGACCGACCTCGATATCCTCGAAATACTGCACGCGAACCTCTCCTCTTATCGTTGCATCACCTTCTGGAAGGGAGCAGCGGTTCCGTCCAGCCCGCCTCGGCCGGCAACCCGATCAGGTCGCGCAGCAAGGGCTCGATCGCGACATTGTCGAAGCTCGGGATCGTCTTGCCGCGACCGAACGCCGGCCCGTTGGCGATGAACAGCGCGCGCATCTCCGGCGCCATGTTGTCGTATCCGTGCATCCCACCGGCCGAAGCCCGGGTCGGCGCACTCGCATCCACCCGCCAGCCGACATCGGCGAGACACAGATAGCTCGGCACCCGCGGATTGCGCCCATAATGGAAGCGCGCCGGGATCTCGCTTTTTCGCCAGCATTGCAGATGATCGTGCGGCTTCAGCAACCGCGCCTCCAGCGCCGCCTCATGCCCCGGCACCGCGAACAGGGTCGCGTACGGCCCCATCTCGACGGTGCGATAGTCCGCCTTGTCCGCGATCGTATCGAGCGCCACGACGCGCGTGCTGCTGGTCGCCGCCATGCCGTGATCCGCGACGATCACCAGGTTCGCCGGCTGCCCCAGCGCGGCCAACCCGCCGACCAGCGCGCCGATGCTCGCATCGACGTCCGCGACAGCCTGAGTCACGCCCGCGCTGTCCGGCCCGCCCGCATGACCCGCGCTGTCGACCGTATCGAAATACAGCGTCACCAGCTTGGGCCGGGTCGCCGCCGGCCGCCGCATCCAGTCGAGCACCGCGTTGACGCGCTGCGTCCCCGAAACCTGCTGGTTGAACTGCTGCCAGTCCTCCGGCCGCGTGCCGCCCTCGATCGCACCGTGGCTGTTCGGTTTGGCGGTCCCCCGACCGCGACGTTCGCGCCCGGCCAGAACATCGTCGCGGTCCGGATCCCCGCCTTCTCCGCATCGACCCAGATCGGCGAACTCTCGCTCCACCAGAACGGATCGTCGGTCGCCATCGTGAACGTCTCGCCCGGCCGCGCCGGATCCTCCATCTTGTTCCCCACGATCCCGCTGCGATCGGGCCGCAGCCCCGTCACCAGCGTCCAGTGATTGGGAAAGGTGACGCTGGGAAACGACGGCCGCATGCTCGCCAACACCCCGCCCGCGCGCAGCCGGTTGAGGTTCGGACTGACGCCGCGGTCGAGATAATCCGGCCGAAACCCATCGATCGACACGAGAATCGTAACCGGCGCCCGAGCCTCGCCCGGCATCGCAGCCGCCGCGGTCGATGCAGGAGCCGGCGCAGTAATCGGCGCAAGGGCAGGGGGCGTATACGGATACGCACACCCGGCGAGTGCCAGCCCCAGCAATGCGAGCACAGTCGTCTTCATCATAACCGTTCGTCCCGAGCAGGTGCCGACGTCGCGCGATCCCTACTCGGCACGCCCGGCGAGGGAAACCCGTTCGCGTCGTGGATATGACCGCCCAATGGCGAGCACCACCCGGCGAAGGCCGGGGCCCAGTTGGGGGACATCGCCGATACGCGTTGCGCGTCGTTATTCCGACCTACCCAACTGGACCCCGGCCTCCGCCGGGAGGGGAGATTATTTGGCCAAGGACCTACAACCCCACCGCCAGCTTGCTGAACAAGGTCCAACTCACTGGCGTCTTCCCATAAGCGGCCTCCAGCGCCGCCGGCTTCGCATACGCCGCGACAGTCCCACCCAGCGCCAACCCCAACGGCCCGGCGATCGGCAAGCGGTACGCATACCCGACCTCAGCCTTCGTCACGCGAAACTTCCGATCATGCAACGGATCGTCGTGGTCGGGAAAAGCTCGTCGTTCGCCACGTTCTCGAGCCTGCCGAACACCGCATGCCGCGGCGTCAGCTCGTAATTGGCCTCCGCCAGGAACGCGCTCAGCTTCTCCCCAGGCACCCGGTCCTTGAGACTATACGCAAAGGTCGTAGCCAGCCCGCCCCGCGCATATTGCACGCTCGCGGTCGAGCGGTTCTCGTCCTCGCCCGGATGCTGCGCCTCGGGCTCCTTCAGCCGCCCATGGCTCACCTGCACCGCCCAGAACGGCGACGGCGTCCACGTCCCCCGCACGCTCCACGAATCGAGTCGCGGCGTCTCGATCCCCCAACGATGCTCGTCCGGCTCGCGTCCCTTGAACGCCGACGCCTCCAACTGGAACGCGGGCGTCGCATAGCCCGCCGTCACCACGCCGTAGGTGATATGCGTCGAGTCGAACCAGTGATGCGTGATCGGCGACATCGGCTGATACCGCGCCGACCCCGGTGCATGAACGCGCTCGGCCCCAGCGCCGGCTCGCCGACCGGCCCGCCATACAGGAACAGCGTGTTGCCGTTCCCCAGCCGGTAATCGATCTTCGCAGCAAGCTCCATGAACAGGTCGTGCGGATGCTGCCGATCGACCAGCGGCCGGTCGTTCGCCAGCTCGCCCGTCGCGAACAAGTTCGTGTAGCCCCGCGCGCCCATCAACGGCTCCAGGCTGTTCATCGCCCGCAACTGGATATGCCAGCGGTCGCCCAGGTCGCGATCCGCCATCAGCATCGCCATCGACTGCACGAACGCCTCGCTCTTCCCGCGCGGCCCCCTGGTCGGTCGCGACGCCCCATGCATAGCCATGCGCCATCAGCATCCACTCGCCCGCCTGCGTCATATACCCACGCATCGGCCCCTCGGCGGCCGGCAGCCGCGACGTCCCGCTACCTTGGCTATAGAAGCCGGCGGAAGTCCCCATCGCCATCCCGGCCATCGCCGACCCCGCGGGCATTTTCGCCACCGCCGCATCGGACGCGGCGCGATAGGCCGGGTCCACGATCATCGCGTGGCCCATCGCGCCATGATCCATGGCACCATGATCCATCGCCATCCCGGGCATCGCCGAGTGATCCATCTGCGCATGATCCATCCCCGGGATGGCGTCCGGCATCGCAGACGGCGCGGCCGAAGTCGGCGGCGCGACCGGAGCAGGGTGTCCCATCGCCGAATGGTCCATCGTCGAATGATCGACAGCACTCCCAGACTGCGACGCGCGAGCGGCCGGGGCCTTAGCCACCGGCCGCGACTTGACCTTCTTCACCGTCTTCTTGGGAGCTGCATCCGGCATCGTCATGCCCGGCATGGCCATGGAATGTTGCGCCACCGCAGCAACCGGCAGCACCGTCCCCACGACACCACCCGCAAGCAGCATCGCCCTCACGGCACCAGCCGCGAGAAACCTATATCGAGTCATTAGTATATCCTTGGAAAAGCCTGAAAATCGGGGCGCATCAGCACCCGACGATCAAGCCTCTCGCGGAGGCCGCAAAGCCGGCGCGATGCCAGCCCCAAGATCCAGCACCGCCACCCGCTCGGTCACCATGACCGGCTCCCGCAACGCCACGCCCAGAACGCGGGTGCCATTCCAGTTCGAAGGCGGCACGCACCCGATACACCCATGCAGCGCGGTCGCCTTCCGATCGGGCGCTTCGTGACCCGCTCGATGATCCGGCTCATGATCCGAAATGGCCTCCTGCGCCCCGCCCATCGCCGCCATGTCCATGACGACGGCAGGCCGCCGCGAAGCAGACGCATCATGACACGCCGCCGGCGCCACCGCAGGAAACGCAAACGCAGCAAGGAGCAAAGCCAGGATCAGGCGCGCGAGCATGTCGATAGTCTAACCCCCGCACGACCCGCCACAACCACGCAGTCTCTCCCCGACCCCGCCAAAGCCCACACAGTGCCAACCCGCAGCCTTGCCCGCAAGCCGCGAAAGGTTCAGCCTCCACCCATGAAGACCCCAACGCACCCCGAACGCACCAAGACCCCAAGCACCCCCGCCGCCAAAGTCTCGATCCGGATCGGCAAGCGCACCACCTTCGACGCCTCGGTCACCACCGCCGGCCTGCTGTCGGTAGGCGCGCTCGTATCCGGCATCCTCCTGTCCAGCGCCGTCATAGTCGCCGCTGCAGGTCGCAAGGCCGCAAGACGACCGCTGGCCTTGCCCGATCATACTAGGACCGACGGATAGCGCCCAAAAGTCGAACACGGCGACGAATTCAAGGCAGCCGGATAGCAGCCATTCGTTCAGCATGGTAATCGGTGGCTGCGGGGGATGTCGGATGCTGAGAACTTTAGGGCTTGGATGCGCCACGTATGCGGCAATTGCTGTCATATTTTATGGCGGGCTACTTCAGCCAATATTTCTAGCCACCGTTTGGTCAGATAGACTGGCGGCACCGTATTGGAGCTGGATCGTTTCTGCCTGTCTCGCGATCGGTACAGCGAGCTTCTTTTGCCGTCTCGATTAGCGTCGTTTCGTGGCCCAACTTTCGTGTTGGTCAGCTTGCTGGGTTCGCTGTTCTCGGTCGGGGCTTACGCCGACTACCTCACCTCAAAAGCGTTGCATGATTTCGGCGGAGAGCGGCATATCCAACACAGTTTCATCGAGTCAGTCCGCCATGCTCCAGCGGAGTTTCAGGTATTTTTACACGCTGCGGTCTTGAAGCGGTGTGTTCCGTTTGCTTGGAGTTACAGGTCTCTAAGCTTTTACCAAATACCACCTAACGTAGCCATAAACGTCCTGCCTATAGATTGGCTCGTTGAATGTCCCTCGATCAGGGCCGCCTCCTCAAGGCGATAGGCGGGCCGCTACGACGGCGGCTTAGGCCATCCCCATTACGAAAACAGCCGGTCTGATTACCTCTTCATAGCGGACATCGGACCTTTGCCTTCCTGGCTCTTAAGCCAGCAACCCACCGATAAGTCTTCGTCAACCACTACGCACATATAACAGCGCCATGGAGCGCTCCTTTAGCGCGGTCACGGCGGTCGCCTCGACATTGATGTTTGCTGGTGTCTGGAAAGCCACCGAACCGCAGCCGGCTGCACCCCCGGTCATCGTCGATACCAAGGCGGTGCCTCATACGCCGGTTACCGCGCCGCCGGCGCTGCAGCGTCATGTTGCCGCACCCGCCCGGTCAGCATCCGACGCCGAGCCCTATAACGTCGTTCGACCGGCATACCGATCATCGACCCCGGCTCGCCAGTCAGCCAGCGCCGGATCGGAAAGCTCGGTCTTCTACAGCGGGTGTCGCGAAGTGTGGGCGGCGGGGGCCGCGCCGCTTCACCGCGGCCAGCCGGGCTATCGTGCCGGCATGGACGGCGACGGCGACGGGATAGCCTGCGAAAACTATCGCTGACTCGCCGCCGCCAAATCCTTAGCTATGCAGGAAGTGCATCACGTCGCCGTCCTGAACGACGTACG
Source organism: Sphingomonas sp. AC411 (assembly GCF_979253035.1). Classification (NCBI taxonomy): domain Bacteria; kingdom Pseudomonadati; phylum Pseudomonadota; class Alphaproteobacteria; order Sphingomonadales; family Sphingomonadaceae; genus Sphingomonas; species Sphingomonas sp. AC411. Next base: position 3,676,587 of record NZ_CEEDAQ010000001.1, read on the forward strand.
CCTTGCCTTCCGCGCGCAGCTTGCCCGCCTCGCGCGCCTTCGATTCCCCACCCAGCGCGATGAAGTCGTCGAACGCGATCGTCTCGGCGCGGATGAAGCCCTTCTCGAAATCGCCGTGGATCTCGCCCGCTGCCTGCGAAGCGGTCGCGCCCTCGTGCACGGTCCATGCACGCGCCTCCTTCGGCCCGACCGTGAAGAACGTCAGCAGATGCAGCAACTTGTACCCCGCGGTGATGACCCGCGCGAGGCCGGTCTCTTCCAGCCCCAGTTCGCCGAGAAACTCGCCGCGATCCTCGGCCGGCATCGTCGCGATTTCCGCCTCGATCGCGGCCGACACCACGACGGCTTCCGCACCTTCGGCCTTCGCCTTTTCGAACACCCGCGCCGACAGCGCATTGCCGTTCGCCGCATCGCCCTCGTCGACGTTGCACACGTACAGGACGGGCTTAGCGGTCAGCAACTGTGCCTGCGCGAACACGCGCGCCTCGTCCTCGTCCTTCGGCACGGTCAGCCGCGCGGGCTTGCCTTCGCGGAGCAATTCGAGCGCCTGGCCGAGCACCGCCGCGCCGATCTTGGCTTCCTTGTCGCCCTGCATGCCCTTCTTGGCGAGGTTGGGGACGCGCTTCTCGAGGCTTTCGAGATCGCTCAGCATCAGCTCCGTCTCGACGGTCTCGGCATCGGCGATCGGATCGACCTTGTTGTCGACATGCGTCACGTCGCCATTCTCGAAACAGCGCAGCACATGGACGATCGCGTCGACCTCACGGATGTTGCCGAGGAACTGGTTGCCGAGCCCTTCGCCCTTCGACGCGCCACGCACGAGGCCGGCGATGTCGACGAAGCCGAGTTGAGTCTCGATGATCTTCTGCGATCCGGCGATCTTGGCGAGCGCGTCGAGCCGCTTGTCGGGCACGCCGACGTTACCGACGTTCGGCTCGATCGTGCAGAACGGATAGTTCGCCGCCTGCGCCGCGGCCGTCTCGGTCAGCGCGTTGAAGAGAGTGGACTTGCCGACGTTCGGCAGTCCCACGATGCCGCAGCGAAAACCCATGATATGCCCTTGGTATAAGAATGTGCGGGCGCTTTAGGGCAGGGCGGTCCGGAAGGCCAGTGAAGGCCGCGCGCGAGGAACGAGTTCATCCTGCTCCCATCCCTGAAAGGGAGGGGCTGGGGGTGGGTAGGCCAGCTCCAGCCGCAACCGTCCCACGATCCGGAAACCGACCCACTCCCAACCCCTCCCTTCCAGGGAGGGGAGAAGCCCGACGCCTCGTCGCAATGCCCAGCATCCTTTGATCGACCCACTCGATTGCCGCAGTGCAGCAAAATAAACATACCGACCGGTAGTTATCATATGGTCGACGCTTATATCCCGAGCCCAGCTTGAAATAGATCAGGAACTTCATGACCACGACCGCCCACGGCTACGCCGCGCAATCCCCGAAACCCCGCTCGCCCCTTCTCGTTCGAGCGTCGCGAACCCGGCAAGACCGACGTCGCGATCGACATCGCCTTCTGCGGCGTCTGCCATTCCGACCTTCACACCGCCAAGGGCGAGTGGGAAGGCACGCTCTACCCCTGCGTCCCCGGCCACGAGATCGTCGGCCGCGTCACCGCAGTCGGCAGCGACGTCACCAAGTTCAAGGTCGGCGACGTCGTCGGCGTCGGCTGCATGGTCGACAGCTGCGGCGAGTGCGCATCGTGCAAGGACGGCGAAGAGCAATATTGCGAGACGACCGGTATGGTGGGCACGTATAACGGCCCCGATCCCGTGCTGGGCGGCCACACGTTCGGTGGCTATTCGGACAAGATCGTCGTCGACGAAGGCTTCGTGCTGAAGGTCTCACATCCCGAAGCCGACCTCGCCGCGGTCGCGCCGCTGCTCTGCGCGGGCATCACGACGTACTCGCCGCTGAAGCACTGGAAGGTTGGCCCCGGCCAGAAGGTCGGCATCGTCGGTCTCGGCGGTCTCGGCCACATGGGCGTCAAGATCGCCAACGCGATGGGCGCCGAAGTCTATGTCTTCTCGACCTCGCCCAACAAGCGCGACGACGCCAAGCGTCTCGGCGCGAAGGACCTGATCGTCTCGAAGGACGAGGCCGCGATGGCCGAGCACGCCAACAGCTTCGACTTCATCCTGAACACCGTCGCGGCGAGCCACGACCTCGACACGTTCACCGCGCTGCTGAAGCGCGACGGCACGATGACTTTGGTCGGTGTGCCCGAGCACGCACATCCGTCGCCCTCGGTCGGCAATCTGATCTTCAAGCGCCGCGCGATCGCCGGCTCGCTGATCGGCGGCATCGCCGAGACGCAGGAGATGCTTGATTTCTGCAACGAGCACGGCCTGGTATCGGACATCGAGATGATCCGCATGGACGAGATCGAACCCTCGTATCAGCGGATGGTGAAGAGCGACGTGAAGTACCGCTTCGTCATCGATATGGCGACGATGAAGACGGCCTGATCGGGCAGGGGGCGGTGCTAACCAAGTGCCGCCCCAAACTCCCTCCCCTTCAGGGGAGGGTCGGGGTGGGGCAGTGCATCAAGCGCTACCATCCGCGGCCAAGCCCCACCCCAACCCTCCCCTAAAGGGGAGGGAGCAAGAAAATGCGCAAAACCCTTCATATACCACCACCCCGGCGAAGGCCGGGCCCAGTTGGGAAGGCCAGTGTGATGAAGGGCAGTCCTTCGTTAGCAACGTTTCCCAACTGGGCCCCGGCCTGCGCCGGGGTGGGGTCCTACTTCGGGGCCAACCGCGCCCCCAATCACCACCGATAATTAAAACTAATACTAATCCGCTCACCCTTGGCAGCATTCGGCACGACCTCATGCCGCAACCAGCTCTCCCACAAAAACACACTCCCCGGCTTAGGCTCGGCGTAAACAAACGTCCGCAAATCCTCCGCCGCATCCTCCAGCCGCGTCGGCGCCGCCATCATCATCGGCAACCGCGGATCCTCCAGCTTCAGCGCCCCGGCCCCCTCCGGAATCGTCACGTACATCGTCCCCGAGACGACACTATGCGGATGGATATGCCCAGAATGCGCGCCGCCCGGCTTCAGGACGTTCACCCAGAAGCTGTCGAGCTTCAACTTCCGCCCACCCAGATCGAACGCGCAATCCTTCGCAAAAACCGCAACATGCTTGTTCAACAACCGCACCAGATCCCCGAACCGCGGATCGCGCAACGGCAGGTCGTTCAGCGACGCATACGACGTGTACCCGCGATACCCATGCGCCTTCGACCAGGCGACCCCCGCGCGATCGGCCTTCGCCAGTTCGAGCGCGGCGTCCTCCAGTTCCTCGACCAGATCATCGTCGCCGAGATCGGCCTCATAGAAGCGCGTGGCAAACAGCGAGCGGGTGGTCATTGGTCCTGCATCCTCAACGCGACATCGTTCATGAAGCGGACGTCGTCGCCCTCCGCCAGCCACTTGGCCTCCGCCGCGACCGCGCCGAGCATGTCGGACAACGGCTCGATCTCGGCCTTCGCATAATTGCCGAGCACATAGCCGGTCACGCGATCCTTGTGCCCCGGATGCCCGATCCCCAGCCGCACGCGGCGAAACTCCGGCCCAAGATGCTGGTCGGTCGAGCGCAAGCCATTATGCCCCGCGGTCCCGCCGCCGGTCTTCACCTTCACGCGGAACGGCGCGATATCGAGCTCGTCGTGGAACACCGTCAGCGCCTCGACGCCGAGCTTGTAGAAGCGCAGCGCCTCGCCGATCGCGCGGCCGCTCTCGTTCATGAAGGTCGCGGGTTTCAGCAGCAGGATCCTGGTCGAACCGATCCGCCCCTCCTGCGTCCAGCCCTGGAACTGTTTCTTCACCGCGCCGAAGCCGTGCACCTCGGCGATCGCGTCGGCGACCATGAACCCGACATTGTGCCGGTGCATCGCATATTGCGCCCCCGGATTGCCGAGTCCCGCCCAGATCTGCACGTATGATTCTCCAAAAGACCGCGCCGGCCACTTAACCTTGTTCTCCTGCGAACGCAGGAGCCCAGGGTAACGGGCGATGGCGCTGCTCGATCCTGGCCCCCGCGTTCGCGAGGGAACAAGAGGGCAGGGGAAGCCCCATAAAACGAAACGGGCGGGAAAGCCCTAGCTTTCCCGCCCGCGAGATCATCCGAAGATGAAGAAGATCAGTCCTTCTTCTGCGGCGTGATCTTGTCGTCGTGGTTGTCGTCGTCGTTCGGCTCGACCGGGGTCTCTTCCTCGGCAGCAGCTTCGGCAGCCTGTGCTTCGGCGACTTCGGCCTCGAGGATCTCGTCCTCGACGGTCGGCACGGTCGGCGGCACGATCGTGGCGATCGCGAAGTCGCGGTCGTCGATCGCGGGCACAGCACCCTTGGGCAGCTTCACGTCGCTGATGTGGATCGAATCACCGATCTCCAGACCGGCGAGCGAAATCGTGATCTCGCTCGGGATGTCCGAAGCGTCGACGACCAGCTCGACCTCGTGGCGCGTGATGTTCAGAACACCCTTGCCCTTCTTGATGCCCGGCGCGTCGTCCTCGTCGGTAAACACGACAGGAACCGCGACCGTCACGGTCGAGTGCGCGCCGATGCGCAGGAAGTCGACATGGATCGGGCGGTCGGTGACCGGGTGGAACGAGACGTCCTTCGGCAGCGTGCGCACGCCGTTGACCATCACGACCGAATTCATGAAGTGGCCGGTCATCAGCGCCTTCATCAGCGCCTTTTCCTCGAGGTGAACCGAGGTGGGTTCCTTGTTCAGGCCGTAGATCACGGCAGGCACGCGGCCATCACGACGCAGCGCCCGGGAGGCTCCCTTGCCAACCCGGTCACGCGTCTCGGCTGCGAGCGTCAACTGGTCGCTCATCGATATTCTCCGAAACTCGTTTGTTGTCCTTCCCGCCCACGCCTCCAGGGATGACCATGGACCGGAAGCGCGGGCGCATAGCGGAAGTGGGAGATTTAATCAACTAAACCTGAACCCTCGCCCCTCCGGGGAGAGGAGGGGCCCGCACGCGCTTGCGTGTGGGAGGGTGAGGGGAGTGAGGCTCGGGGCATCTATCCCAACTTCCCCTCACCCTTCCGTCGCAAGGGCTCCTCCCTCCCTCTCCCCGAGAGGAGAGGGACTGCGCGACTCAATACTTCACCCGCTCGGCCTTCACCCCAAGCTTCGCCAGTTGCGCCTGAACGCTGTCCTTACCCGCCAAATGCCCAGCCCCAACCGCCACGAACACAGTCCCCGGCGACTTCATCCGGTTCGCGACCCACTCCGCCCAGCGCGCATTGCGATCCACCAGCAACACCTTCGCCACCTCGGGCGAGTCCTTCAAACTATCGTTCATCTCGCGCGCCAAAGCCTCGGGATCGCCCTTCGCCCACTCGTCGACCATCGTCGCCATCGTCGTCTCCAGCTTTGGCAACTCGTCGATCGTGCTGCCGAGAAACTGCATTTGCGCGGTCTGCGACAGTCCCCCGAAATACCCCAGCTGCTGCTCCGCCGTCTCAAGCCCGATCACCGGCTTCCCCGCAGCCTTCGCTGCCGCCGTAATCACCTGCTCCGGCCCGTTCGCCGAATCATAGCCAAGCTTCGACAAAGGCGCGATCGACAGGTTCGTCGCCGCCAGCCACGGCTTGAACCGGTCGAACGCATTCGCCGGCAGCCCGAGATCGGTCACCGCCTTCGCATACGCCGCCCGCTTGTCCGCCGGCAGCTGCTCGGTCAGCGTCGGCCCGTCCTTCGACACGCCCGTCGCCATCACCAGCGACTGCATCTTCGCCGGATCCGGCATCACCAGCTCCAGCACCACCTGTTGCGAGCGATCGAATGCGGTCTTCACCGCCTCGTCGAACCACGTCATGCCCGGCTTCAACACATGGATCGTCCCGAACAGGTAGATCGTCGTGTCCTTGTCCTTCACCACCCACAACGCCGGATCGGCATCGTTAGCGGTCTGCACGGGCTTCGGCGCAACCTGCGCACAGGCGGGCAAAGCGAACGCCATCGCCAGCGCGGACAAGGCGGATCGGAACGAGGCGATCTTCGAGAACAGCTTCAAGGGGAGGGCATCCTTACCGTGAGTTCGCCCCCATGTAGGAGCGCAGACCGCAACGCACCACTTGCCTCCCGCACCCCCATCCGCCAAAGCCCGCGCGTGACCCAGCCCGTGACCCAGCCCGTGAAAAAGCCTCTCAGCTTCCAGCGCATGATCCTCACGCTCCACGATTACTGGAGCGAGCACGGGTGTCTGATCCTGCAGCCCTACGACATGGAAATGGGCGCCGGCACCTTCCACACCGCCACGACGCTCCGCGCGCTCGGGCCGAAACCGTGGAACGCCGCGTTCGTCCAGCCCTGCCGCCGCCCGACCGACGGCCGCTACGGCGAGAACCCCAACCGGCTCCAGCATTACTACCAGTATCAGGTCATCCTGAAACCGAGCCCCGCCAATCTCCAGGAACTCTACCTCGGCAGCCTCGCCGCGATCGGCATCGACATGCTGAAGCATGACATCCGCTTCGTCGAGGACGACTGGGAAAGCCCGACGCTCGGCGCCTGGGGTCTCGGCTGGGAGGTCTGGTGCGACGGCATGGAGGTGACGCAGTTCACCTATTTCCAGCAGATGGGCGGCTTCGACATGAAGCCCGTCGCCGGCGAACTCACCTACGGGCTGGAGCGCCTCGCGATGTATATCCAGGACAAGGACTCGGTCTACGACCTCGCGTTCAACGACGCCGGCGTGACCTATGGCGACGTGTTCCTGGAGAACGAGCAGGAGATGTCCAAGTGGAACTTCGAGATCGCCGACACGGACTCGCTCTTCGACCAGTTCCGCAAGCACGTAGCCGAATGCGAGAACTCGCTGGCCGCCAAGCTCCCGATCCCGGCCTATGAACAGGCGATCAAAGCCAGCCACATCTTCAACCTGTTGCAAGCGCGCGGCGTAATCTCCGTAGCCGAACGCCAAGCCTATATGGGCCGCGTCCGAGACCTCGCGAAGGGCGCCTGCGCCGCCTGGATGGACAAGCACGGATGGGCGGCGTGATGCGCTCGGTAGAAGGTGTGTTCACGCGGAGACGCGGAGACGCGGAGCAGAAGGTAGGCGACGTGTCGCGTTTCCGCATTCTTGCTCCCAGCATCCAGCCTGGTGACGTGAGACGCCTACGGCGTCGAACAGTCGCGCGCAGCGCCCCAAACCTTTCTTCTCCCCTTCTGCTCCGCGTCTCCGCGTCTCCGCGTGAACCCAACTCCTTCTTCTTCGCGTGCGAACCCAAATGACCGACTTCCTCCTAGAACTCCGCTCCGAAGAAATTCCCGCCCGGATGCAGTCCAAGGCGCGTGAAGACCTCGCCAGGCTGTTCACCGCCGAGCTCGCCAAGGCCGGCATCGCCACCAGCGCCATCGTCACCTACGCAACCCCGCGTCGCCTGACGCTGATCGCGCGCGACCTGCCGCTCGAGACCGCCGCCGTCTCCGAGGAAGTAAAGGGCCCCAAGACCTCCGCGCCACCGCAAGCGCTCGAAGGCTTCCTCCGCAAGACCGGCCTGACCCGCGAACAACTCGTCGACCGCAACGGCACGCTGTTCGCGGTCACCGAAAGCCCGGCCGCGCCACCGCCGCCGTGCTCGCCGAGGCGATCCCCGCGATCGTCCGCGCGTTCCCGTGGCCGAAGTCGATGCGCTGGGGCGACGCCTCCGCCAGCACCGAATCGCTCCGCTGGGTCCGCCCGCTGCAAGGCATCGTCGCGCTGCTCGGCGAAGAGATCGTGCCGTTCGAGATCGCCGGGATCGCCAGCGGCGCCGCCACGCTCGGCCACCGCTTCCACCACCCGTACCAGATCACGATCGGCGGCGCGCACGACTATGTCGAGAAACTGCGCGCCTGCCACGTCATCGTCGACCACGACGAACGCGCCACGCTGATCCGCGACCACGCCCGCGAAGCCGCGATGCAGGCCGGGCTCGAACTGATCGAGGACGAGGGGCTCGTGGCGGAGAATGCCGGTCTGACGGAATGGCCGATTCCCTTGCTCGGCCAGTTCGACCCCGCGTTTCTCGACGTCCCGCCCGAGGTGATCCAGCTCACGGCCCGCGTAAACCAGAAATATTTCGTCTGCCGCGGCGCCAACGGAAAGCTCGCCAACGCGTTCGTCTGTACCGCTAACATCGACGCGAAAGACGGCGGTGCGAGCATCGTCGAGGGCAATCGGAAAGTCCTCGCCGCCCGCTTGTCGGACGCGAAGTTCTTCTACGACACCGACCTCAACGTCCCGCTCGAAGAGCAGGCCGAGAAGCTGTCGAAGATCGTCTTCCACGAAAAACTCGGCACCGTAGCCGACAAGGTCGACCGCGTCGCGAGCTGCGCGCGGTGGCTGGTAGAAGAGGGCATAGTAACTTCTGCTCCCTCTCCCTCTGGGGAGAGGGCCGGGGTGAGGGGCTGCCAAGCAGCGTCACGCCCGGAACAGCCCCTCACCCCAACCCTCTCCCCGAAGGGGAGAGGGAGCAGTTGGCCGCCCTAGCAGACCGCGCAGCCCGCCTCGCAAAAGCAGACCTCGTCACCGGCATGGTAGGCGAGTTCCCCGAGCTACAAGGCCTGATGGGCGGCTACTACGCCGCCGCGCAGGGCGAGCACCCGTCCGTCGCCACCGCCATCCGCGACCACTACAAGCCGGTCGGCCAAGGCGACGACGTCCCCACCGACCCGGTAACGGTCGCGGTAAGCTTGGCCGACAAGCTGGATACGATCGCTGGATTTTGTGGAAGAAATGCCGCCGAGCGGGTCGCGCGATCCCTTTGCGTTGAGACGTGCCGCGTTGGGTATTGTGCGCACGATACTGGTCAACGATTTACGTGTTCCGCTTTTACTTGCTACGTTTTTTGCCGCATCGAATGTGACTTTTGGCAAGCAAATAAGCCCAATCGAGCGGATCCTACCGACTATCGATGAATTGGCTCGACTTAAATCGAGCCTTGGTTGGCGGCAGGTTTTGATCCATTGATTGAAGCGGCAACCAAGCAAGCTAACGCCGACGCGGCAATCTTTACGATTCGGGCAAAAGCTGCCGCCATTGATCTGCTCGACTTCTTCGCCGACCGCCTAAAAGTCCAGCAACGCGAAGCCGGCGTCCGTCACGACCTCATCGACGCAGTATTCGCGCTTGGTGGCGAGGACGATCTCGTCCGCCTGCTTGCGCGCGTCCACGCGCTCCAGGCGTTCGTGACCACCGAGGACGGCGCGAACCTGCTCGCCGGCTACAAGCGCGCCGCCAATATCCTGAAGAAGGAAGCCTCTTCTGCTCCCTCTCCTCCGGGGAGAGGGTAGGGGTGAGGGGCCGCCAAGCAGTACAGCGCCCGGAACTGCCCCTCACCCCAACCCTCTCCCCGGAGGGGAGAGGGAGCAGGTTTCGCTGTCCTACACGCCCGAACCGGCAGAGAGTGCGCTCCACACCGCGCTCGACTCCGCCGAACCCCGCGCCACCGCCGCGATCGCGCGTGAGGACTTCGCCGGCGCGATGGCCGCGCTCGCCTCGCTGCGTGCGCCGATCGACGCGTTTTTTGATAGCGTTATCGTCAACGACGCCGATCCCGCCAAGCGCTCCGCCCGTCTCGCGCTACTTGAGCGAGTTCGCGCCGCAGTGCACAATGTGGCAGACTTTTCTCGGATCGAGGGCTGATGTGTCTTGGCCTAACCCGGCCTAACCTTCTTTCCTGATCCCCGCGCAAAACAAGCACTTAGAGGACCGACCATGACCCAATATGTGTATCGCTTCGGCGGCGGTGTTTCGGATGGCGGCAAGGGCGACAAGAACCTGCTGGGCGGCAAGGGCGCCAACCTCGCCGAGATGGCGTCGATCGGCCTCCCGGTCCCGCCGGGCTTCACGATCTCGACCGACTTCTGCGCGGTCTATTACGACGAGGGCGGCCAGTTCCCGCAGAGCCTGCGCGACGAGGTCGCCACCGGCCTCGCCCACATCGAGGGCGTCACCGGCAAGAAGTTCGGCGACCCCGCCGACCCGCTGCTCGTCTCGGTCCGCTCCGGCGCCCGCGCCTCGATGCCGGGGATGATGGACACCGTCCTCAATCTCGGCCTCAACGACCAGACCGTCGAAGGCCTCGCCGCCAAGTCCGAGGACGCGCGGTTCGCGTGGGACAGCTATCGCCGTTTCATACAGATGTACGCCGACGTCGTCCTCGAACTCGATCACGGCGCGTTCGAGGAAGCGCTGGAGGTCGCCAAGGAAGACCAGGGCTTCACGCTCGACACCGAACTCTCCGCCGACGATCTCCGGAAACTCGTCGCCGAATATAAGGGCCTCGTCGAGAAGCTCTGGGGCAAGCCCTTCCCGCAGGACGTCCACGACCAGCTCTGGGGCGCAGTCGGCGCGGTGTTCGGCTCGTGGCAGTCCGAGCGGGCGAAAGTCTATCGCCGCCTCAACGACATCCCCGGCGGCTGGGGCACCGCGGTCAACATCCAGGCGATGGTGTTCGGCAACATGGGCGACACCTCGGCGACCGGCGTCGCGTTCACGCGCGACCCGTCGAAGGGCGACCGCGCCTATTACGGCGAATTCCTGATCAATGCGCAGGGCGAGGACGTCGTCGCCGGCATCCGCACCCCGCAGTATCTGACCAAGACCGCGCGCGAAGACGCCGGCGCCAAGCCCGCCTCGATGGAAGAGGCGATGCCCGAGGTCTACACCCAACTCGCCGACGTGTTCGACACGCTCGAAAACCACTACCGCGACATGCAGGACATCGAGTTCACGGTCGAGAAGACCAAGCTTTGGATGCTCCAGACCCGCGCCGGCAAGCGCACCGCCAAAGCCGCGCTCAAGATCGCCGTCGACATGGCCAACGAAGGCCTGATCACGCGCGAGGAAGCGATCCTGCGCGTCGAGCCGATGGCACTCGACCAGCTGCTCCACCCGACGCTCGATCCGAAAGCGCACCGCGACGTCCTGACCAAGGGCCTCCCCGCCTCGCCGGGTGCAGCCTCCGGCGCGGTCGTGTTCGACGCCGATGCCGCCGAGAAGAAGGCCGCCGACGGCGTCGCCGTGATCCTCGTCCGCACCGAGACGTCGCCAGACGACATTCACGGCATGCATGCGGCCAAGGGCATCCTCACCGCACGCGGCGGGATGACGAGCCACGCCGCCGTGGTCGCACGCGGCATGGGGCGCCCCTGCGTTTCCGGCGCCGGCACGCTCTCCATCGACGCGAAGGCGAAGATCATGCGCTGCGGCGGCCGCGAGGTGAAGGAGGGCGATCTGCTCACCATCGACGGCACCACCGGCGAAGTGATGATCGGCGCGGTCGCCACGGTTCAGCCCGAACTGTCCGGCGATTTCGCGACGCTGATGGTCTGGGCCGACGAGGTCCGCCGCCTGAAGGTCCGCGCCAACGCCGAGACCCCCGAGGATTGCCGCGTCGCGCGCGAGTTCGGCGCCGAGGGTGTCGGCCTCTGCCGCACCGAGCACATGTTCTTCGAGAGCAGCCGCATCACCAACGTCCGCCAGATGATCCTGGCTTCGGACGAGAAGGGCGTCGCGCCGCCCTCGAAAAGCTGCTCCCCGAACAGCGCAAGGATTTCACGGAAATCCTCGAGGTCATGGCCGGGCTCCCGGTAACGATCCGCCTGCTCGATCCGCCGCTCCATGAATTCCTCCCCACGAGGAATCCGAATTCGCCGAAGTCGCGACCGCGGCCGGCGTTGACGTCGACACGCTCAAGCGCCGTGCGGCGGAACTGCACGAGTTCAACCCGATGCTCGGCCACCGCGGCTGCCGTCTCGGCGTGACCTATCCAGAAATCTACGAGATGCAGGCTAGGGCGATTTTCGAGGCGGCGGTAGACGTCGCGGAGAAGTCCGGCGCGGCCCCGATCCCCGAGGTCATGATCCCGCTCGTCGCCACCCGCCGCGAGCTGGAATTGATGAAGGCGGTCGTCGACAAGGCTGCCCAGGCCGTGTTCGCCGAAAAGGGCCGGACGATCGAGTATCTCGTCGGCACGATGATCGAACTCCCCGTGCAGCCCTCCGCGCCGGCGAAATCGCGGAAGTCGGCGAGTTCTTCTCGTTCGGTACCAACGACCTGACGCAGACCACGCTCGGCGTCAGCCGCGACGACGCCTCGCGCTTCCTCGGCGCGTATGTCGAGCAGGGCATCTACGCCAAGGACCCGTTCGTCAGCATCGACGTCGAGGGCGTCGGCGAACTGATCGAGATCGCCGCGGAACGTGGCCGGAAAACCCGCGAGGGCATCAAGCTCGGCATCTGCGGCGAACACGGCGGCGACCCCGCGAGCATCGCGTTCTGCGAGAAGGTCGGCCTAGATTACGTCTCCGCCAGCCCCTACCGCGTCCCGATCGCTCGCTTGGCGGCGGCGCAGGCTGCGCTGTCGAAGAAGTAACCGCTACCCTGGAGCATAGCACCACCCCGGCGAAGGCCGGGCCCAATTGGAACGTCCAGAGTAACGGAGCACTACCCCTAGTTACTAAACGCTCCCAGTTGGGCCCCGGCCTCCGCCGGGGCGGAAGAAGAAAAGAATGTTCTCCCGCGAAGGCGGGGACCCAGACTGGGCTCCCGCCTTCGCGGGAGAACAAGGGGTAGGGCTAACCTACCCCCTAAACCTCACCGACGCGGCTCGAAATCGAACCAACCACGCTTGGTCCCATCGGCATTATACGCCGGCCGAGCATAAGCCGGCCGCGCTGAAGACAGCGCCCCGGACCGCGACGTATCGACAACCGCATCACGCCCGACAACCGGCGCCCGCTCCACAACCGGAGCCGCAACCCGTGCCGCCTCGACCTCCTTCACCAACCGGGCATTCTCCCGCTCGGCCTCGACCGCCCGCTTCTCAGCCGCAGCCGCCCGAACATCGCCATCCTTCTTCACAGAAGCATGCGCGTCCCGCTCCGCCAGATAGCGCGCCTTCCACTTCTTACCCCCCGGATGGCTCGCCAATCCGAACAGCCAGCCGGCAACGAAAACCAGCGCAAGCGCCGCGAACTGCGTAGGTGTGGAAAACAACGGCATCGTAAAACCCTCCTGTTACGGGAGCCCAACGATCCGCCGCGCCAGCGGTTGCTTCAGGTCTTCATGAGCGCATCGGAGATCGAACACGCCGCCGGCCCGAGAATCACGACGAACAGCACGGGAAGGATGAACAGGATCAAAGGGATGGTCATGATCGCCGGCAACCGCGCCGCCTTCTCCTCCGCGCGCATCATCCGCTCGTTACGGAACTCGCCCGACAGCACGCGCAGCGCCGACGCCAGCGGCGTGCCGTATTTCTCGGTCTGGATCATCGTCGTGACGACCCCCTTCACCGCATCCAGCTTCACCCGCATCGCGAGATTCTCGAACGCCATCCGCCGATCCGTCAGGAACCCCAGTTCGATCGCGGTCAGCGTGAACTCCTCGCCGAGCTCCGGATATGCCCGCCCCAATTCCCGCGCGACGCGGTGGAACGCGGCATCGACGGTCAGCCCGGCCTCGGCGCAGATCACCAGCAGATCCAGCGCATCGGGCAATCCCTTGCGGATAGCATCCGAGCGCTTCTTGATCTTGTTGTCGAGATACAGGTCAGGCGCCTTGTAGCTCAGGATGAAAGTCATCGCGACGAGCCCGTATTTCTTCAACGGGCCCCAGGTCGCAAAGCCATCGGTGCCATAGACCCAGTACAGCATCGCGCCGCCCAGCACGATCGGCAGCACGAGACGCCCGAAAATGACCGCCGGCGCCCATTCCTTCGATCGGATGCCGGCCTGCATTAGCTTCAACTGGACCGCCTTCACCTGGCTGTCCTGCAGCATCTTCATCGACGACAGCATGCCGCGCATCTTGTCCGCGGTGTCGTTGCGCTGGACCAGTTTGGCGCGCCGCTTGGTCGAGGCCGTGATACCTGCCTTCAACTGTTCGCGGCGATCGTTCAGCGCCTTGACGCGCTTGGTCATCGGATCGCTCACCGTGGTCGCGGCGTAGATCGCGACCATCACCGCGAACGCGGCAATGCCCGACAGGATCGTCGCGACCGTGAGTACGTCGAAACCAAGGATGGTAGGTCCGCCGGTGGTGCCCATCATGTGCCCCTAGATCTCGAAGCTGATCATCTTGGACATGATGAAGGCGCCGATCGCCATCCACACCATGCCGCCCATGCCGATCGCCATCAGCCGCTCGTCGATGAAGAAATTCTGCATGTACGTACCGTTTATCACCCAGATCATCGCGAACACGATGAACGGCAGCGCGCCGATGATGTACGCCGACGCCTTCGACTCCGACGACATCGCCTTGATCTTGAGCTTCATCTGGCCGCGCAACCGCAGCACGTTGGACAGGTTCGCCAGGGTCTCCGCCAGATTGCCGCCGGTCTCACGCTGGATCGCGATGGTGATCACGAAGAACTGGAACTCGGGCGTGCCGAGCCGGTCCGCCGTTTCCTGCAGCGCGGCATCCATCGTCCGGCCGATCTTCATCTTGTCGCTGACCGCGCGAAACTCCTCGCCGACCGGCCCATCGACTTCCTGGCCGACGACGCCGATCGTCTCGCTGATCGGCAGGCCCGATCGGAGCCCGCGGACCAGCAGGTCGATTGCGTCGGGGAACTTGGCGGTGAACTTGCCGATCCGGCGCGCGATCGTCTTGCTCACGACGAAATGCGGCAAACCGACACCGATGAACAAGCCGACGAACAAGGCCAGCAGGATCGGCAGGCCCCTGAGGGCCATCAGCAGCGCGACGACCAGCGTAATGCCGGCGGTCGCCAGCCCATATTGGCCGACGGTCCACGTCTTGCCGGTCATCGCCAGGCGCTTGGCGAGCTGGACGGATTGGGCAGGATGCGCGTGAACGCGACATCCATCTTCGTGTTGCGGTTGGTCGCGATGCGCCGCATCTGCGCTTCGGCGACGACCAGCGCATCGCCGTGGCGCTCGCGCAGCGATGCGATCCGCCGGGACTGCGCACGGCTGGCCGACGGTCCCGCGAAGGCGAACGCCACCATCCCGAGCACCACGACGGCACCGATCATCACCAACAGCAGCGGCAACATGTCCATCGCGGCCTAACGCCTCCGTCTAGTCGTCATGCGGATCGGACGCGCGCTGCTCACTTCGTCTTCGCCGCGCGCTTGGGAAGCAATCCCTTGAGATCGCCGAACTTGCCCATCAGCGACTTGCCCTTCGCCTTCACGCCCTCGGTCGAGGCATCGGGCACGGCCGAGGCGAGCGCGGTCGCCAGCGCCAGGATCGGCGCGATCGTCTTCGAGGTCTTGCCGACCTCGACGATCGGCTTGCCGAGCTTGGCCGCCTGGGAGGCGAGCTTCTGGTCGAACGGCACCAGGTAATCGATCTTGCGCTCGATCGAGCCTTCGAAATCCTTGCGGTTGATCTCGAGCTGGCCGCCGACGTGCATCCGGTTGGCCAGCACGAATAGCTCGGTCTGCGGCGCGTTCGTCTTCATCCACGACAGGATACGGATCGTGTCGCGTGCTGCGGCCAGCGTCAGTTCGGTGACGATCACCGCAAGCCGAACCTCGCTGATCAGATGCGGATGCTGGATCAGCATCGCACGCGGCAGATCGACGACGGTGCATTCGAATGCCGACCGCATCTCCTCCTGCAGCTGATAGAAGGCTGAGCCGTCGGTGATCAGCGGCGTATTGATCGGCGCTTCGGCACTCAGCACCGACAGCTTGTCCGACGCCTTGACCATCGCGCGTTCGATGAACAGCCCGTCGATCCGGCTGGGGTTGTCGATCGCATCGGTCAGGCCGCGACCCGGTTCGAGATCGAGGCCGAGCGCGCCGGTTCCGAAATGCACGTCGAGATCGAGCAGCGCGGTGGCGCGGTCTTCCTTGTCCGCGAGCAGCCAGGCGATCGAGGTCGCGATCGTCGATGCGCCGACCCCGCCACGCGTGCCGACGACGGCGATCGCGCAATGCGGGCGATCGGGCGATACTTCGACATGCTTCGGCGCATTCAGGATCGTCTGCGCGTGACCGAAGGCCTCGCGCAGCATGTCCGGATGCAGCGGCTTCAGCAGATAGTCCTGGATCCCGCTGGCGACGAGATCGCGGTACAGGCGAACATCGTTCACCTGCCCCGCGGCGATGACGACGGTGCCGGGCTCGCACACTTCGGCAAGTGCGTTGATGTCGTTCAGCGGGTCGCCGGATTCGGCGAGATCGACGAACAGGATCTGCGGCGAGGCCGACACCGACAGCGACTGGATCGCGTTGCGCAGGCCGCCCTTGTGGATCTTCTCGACCGCCCAGCCGAGTTCGCTGGCGATCGGGCGCAGCGCCTCGGCGGTGATCTCGTCGCAGACATAGGCGGTGAAGGGCTCGCGGTGCGCGATGCCGCCCGGCTTCCAGGGTGCGTTCATCACTTGCCTCCCGTGCTGGCCGCAGCGAGGCCGGCGGCGCCGGTGGGCGCCTTTTTGCGATAGGTATCGATCGCCTTGTACGACAGCGCGGCATCGGTGGTCTCGGTACCCGGTGCGCCGCGCACGAGGTCGGCGGGATTGGCGATCATCGCCGCGAGGTTGCGATTGGTCGCGCAGCCATAGTTGGACGAGGTGTTCGCTTCGAAGTCGTTGGTCGAATCGCGCGACCAGTCGGGGCAACCCGGCACGGTCGCGCGCATCCGGCTGACGACCACGCGGATCGAACCCGGCGTCACCGGGGCAGGCGTCACGGGTGCATCGGCGCTCAGCAACAGGCCATAGCGCGAGATGACCGCGGATACGTCGTCGCGAGCGCGAAACCCTTCTGCGGCGGGATCGTCGATCGTCACCCGGTCGCCATAACCGAGCCGCATCGTCTCGACCCAGCCTGCCAGACGTTCCGTTTCGCCCGACGCGAGCGCGCCGCCCGCGACACCCAGGTCCAGGGCATAGTCGGTACGGCTGACGACGGGTTGATGGACCGATTCGAGACCGCGATTCTCGGTACCCACGCAGCCGCCGAGGAGCAGTGCGGGGACGAGAGACGCTAGGATCGATTTGTTGATCATCGGATATCCTTGGTGCGTTGCGCGGAAGCGCGGCTCAATTCGAAAAGCCGGGAGTGGGCACGACGCCCTTTTTCGACTTGGTGCCCGCCGTGGTATCGGAGCGGGGCATGGCGTCGTCCTCGGCGCGGCGGACGTCGCCGCGTGGCATCGGCAGGATCGGAGCGACCGCGCCGACCGATGGCTGGGCGTAGGTCGGCGGGGCGACCGTCGGCACCGGCCGCTTGCCGCCGCCGCTCGCGCTGAGCGTACCCAGCAGGACACGGTCGAGATCGCCCGGCGCCCGCGCACCATCGGTCGGCAATGCGATGTCGCTCGCGTTGTTGACCGGTTTCACCAGATACGGGGTGATGACGATCACCAGTTCGGTCTCGTTGCGTTGGAAGGCGTTGGAACGGAAGAGCGCGCCGATGATCGGCAGGTTCGAGAGCCCCGGCGTCTTGTCGTACGAATTGTTATGGCTGTTCGACAGCAGGCCACTGATCACCATGCTCTGGCCCGAACCGAGTTCGACGGTCGTTTCGGTCCGGCGCGTGGTGAGGCCGGGAACGCGGGTATTGTTCAGCGTCACGGCGTTCGAATAGTCGAGCTGCGACACCTCGGGGCGAACCCGCAACGAGATGCGGCCATCGGACAATACCGTCGGCGTGTAGGCCAGGCTGACACCGTATTGCTTGTATTCGACCGTGCTCGTCCCCAGTGCCTGTGCGACCGGGATCGGCACTTCGCCACCGGCCAGGAACGTACCCGTCTCACCCGACAGGGCGGTAAGGTTCGGGTTCGCCAGCGTCGTCACCTGACCAGTGGTTTCGCCGAGATCGATCGTTGCGAGCAAATCCAGTCCGAGAAGATTGCCCGCCAGGCCCAGCGTCGCTTCGCTGCGCGCCCGTCGCATAGGTCGACGTTTTCGCGCCCGTCGTGGGATTATAGGTGATCGTGCCCGGCGACCCCGTGGTGCTGCCGAACTGGATGCCCGATCCGCCACGGTCCTGCGTCAGCAGATTGACCCCGATATTCTTGATGAAGCTCCGCGTGACCTCGGCGATGCGCACCTGAAGGTTCACCTGCAACGGCGTCGCGGTCTTCAGTCGCGATAGCACCTTTGTCGAATCGCCGACGAAAGCCTGCACCAGCCGCTCGGCTTCGGCAGCGTCCTCGGGCGCCAGAACCGTGCCGGTCAGCAGGATCAGCCCGTTCATCGGCGTCGCGACGACCTGAGCCTCAGGCATCGCAAGCCCGAGCATCTGCTGGACCGGATCGAGGTTGTTGCCGACCCGGACGGTCGCCGCATAGACTACCGCGCCGCCCTTCGTGGTCGCGGAGATCGTCGTCTCGCCGGTCTTCTTGCCGAACAGATATAATTGCGTCGGCGAGCGGACTTGCACGTCGGCGATCGTATCGTCCGCCACGAACAGGTCGGTCATCGGCCGCGCGAGCGTCACCAGCCGACCGCGGCCGGTGTTGACCTGCACGATGGGCGATCCGGCCGGTGCAGCAACGGCCGTGCGGCGTTGCGCGAGAGCGGGGGCGAACGGCGCGGCGCTGGCTGCGACCAAGGCGACGGCCAGAGGCCAGCCCGGCGGCGTCATCGGAATGCGCATGTCAGTTCTTCCCCCGACCGGAACGACGGTGATTGCGTTGCCGCGCGCCACCCGCACGACCGGCCCTTGCACGGCGACCCCGGCAGCGCCGCCAGCGGCAGGTGCCGTCGGCATCATGGACATCCCCGCCTGACCGCCGCTGCTTTCGGGCGGCTTTCCGGGGACCGAACTCCGCTGATAGCGCGAGACGTCGGCACCCGTCTGATAGCTCGAAGCACCCCCTGGGGCTGGCTCGCAAGCCGCACCATCATCGCCTTTTCGGCCTTCGGATCATTGCCATCCGGCACCTTCACCGCCCCGGACGCGATCGCCTCTTCGAGTTCGGCCGAATTGTCGGCGATCGAGCGCAGCGACAGCGACAGCGTGCCGAGCGTCTGCGCGACGGCAACCTGCTCCGCCATCTTCGGCGTCGCCTCGATCGTCACGTTCGAGAAGGTCTGGACCTTGGTCTTGCCGTCCTCGCCGACCAGATTGTCGGTGCGCTGGTCGGTGGCGAGCACGCGGATGTTGCGCATGATCGTCTCGGACACCTTCAGCGGCTGGCCGTCGCCCTCGCCCGGGACCGTCTGCGTCAGGACCAGATCGATCCGATCGCCGGGAAACACGAACCCCGCGACCGCGGCCTGCGCCGACACGGGGACGGTGACCGCGCGCATGCCCGGCCCCAGCGCGGCGGCGAGGAAACCGCGGTCGCCCGGCTTCACCAACGCCCCTTGCGTCACCGGCTGCCCGGCGGTGATGATGCTGCGCACCACCGTGCCCTGCAAAGACTGGAGGTTGGTCTTGTCCCGAAGGTAATAGGCGTTGTCGACCAGCTCCTTGGGCCAGGGCTGAAACTTCAGCGCGGTCGCATCGAGGATCGTGCCGACCGGCAGCGAGCGGGTCGCGACCAGCACTTCCGGCCCGTCGACGACCGGGGCCGCCATCACGGTCGCACCGGCTTGCGGCGCAGAACTGCCGGCGATCAGCGTTCTCGCAAAGAATGCCGTGATGGCTGCGACTATCAGCGCGCCAACCAGCAATATGATCTTACGACTGTCCATGACTAGTTCGTGCCTTTCGGGCGCCGGTATTTTGCTTCGGCGTTAATCATGACTGAAACTGATTAAGGAGTGGTTCGCGCAGGGCGAGCAGGCCTGCGAACGCTATCGCAACGCCGTAGGGCACTTCGATCTCGCCTGAGGTTTTCTTGATGCCGCGCTCGATCATCATGACGATCGTCACCACCCCGCCGGCGATCGACATCACCATCAGCATCGACAGGAATGCAGGGAAGGGCAGCCACAGCGCGAGCGCGACGATCAGCTTGACGTCGCCGCCGCCCATCATCCCGAAATGGAATGCGACGAGGAAGACCGCGAACACGGCAAGCGCCACGCCGATCTGCAACGCCATGTCCGGCCACACGTCCAGCCCGTTGGCATACCACCAGACCGGCGCCATCAGCGCGACCGTGGCCGTCTTCCAGTTGGCGATCTCGCGGGTGCGCGCGTCCTGGATGCCCGCGGAGACCAACAGGCCGCCGAGCACGAGAATCAAAATTGGAAGAGCAATGTTCCACCCCATCGGCTAAGCCCTAACGGAGATGGCTTTCGAAAAAGTAACCGTCCCGACCGGTCCTGCATTCGACCCCGTGCGCCGCGCGATTCCCGCCGACGCGCAGGTCGGTCATTGGGTCGCACCCGACGGCTGGAAACTGCGCCGTTTCGACTGGCTGGCACCGAACCCGCGCGGACGGCTGCTGTTCCAGACCGGCCGCGGCGATATCTTCGAGAAGTATCTGGAGACGTTCGCGCACCTCCATGCGCAGGGCTGGTCGGTCACCGCGTTCGACTGGCGCGGGCAGGGGCGCTCGGGGCGGTTGTCGCCGGACCCGCACGTCGGCCATGTCGCCGACTACGGCCTCTACGACGCGGATCTCGCGGCATTCTGGGCGGACTGGCGTGCGGAGGGCGCGGGGCCGCGGATCGTGCTGGGACACTCGATGGGCGGCATGATGGTCGTCCGTGCGCTCGCGGCGCGGTCGATCGATCCCGACGCGGCGATTCTCGTCGCGCCGATGATCGGACTGAAATCGCCGATCGGTGCCGCCGTCGCCGCCCGCATCGCGCGCTGGATCGCCGCGTGGGGCGACCCGATGCGCGCGGCGTGGCGCGGCAACGAACGGCCGGGCGCGTTGGCGTCGCGCCGATCGCTGCTGACGCATGACGGCGACCGCTATGCCGACGAACGCTGGTGGCAGGACCGCCACCCCGACCTGGTGCTCGGACCGCCAAGCTGGACCTGGCTCGCGCACGGATTCGCCGGTGCCGCCGCGCTCGCATCGGATCCGCGGATTGAGACGATCGCGACGCCAGTGCTGATGCTGATCGCCGACGCCGACAAGCTGGTCGACCCGCGCGCCGCGTTGCGGCTCGGCGCGCGCCTGCCCGATGCGCAGATCGTCCGGTTCGGCCCCGAATCGGCGCACGAGATCCTGCGCGAGGCGGACGGCGTGCGTGACCGTGCGCTGGCGGCGATCGATCTGTTCCTCGCGGCCGTCGTGCCCGTACGTCCGTGAAGCCGGTCTACGATATAGCGATCGTCGGCGCGGGCATGGCCGGCGCCAGCCTCGCCGCCGCGATCGGATCGCGCGCCACCGTGCTGGTGCTCGAAGCGGAGGACTCACCCGGCTATCACGCCACCGGCCGCTCGGCCGCGTTCTGGTCGGAAACCTATGGCGGCCCCGATATCCAGCCCTCACCACCGCCTCGGGTCCGTTCCTCGAAGCCGGCGGGCACCTCGCGCCGCTTGGTTCGCTCCACATCGGTCGCGCCGAGGACGAGGCGGCGATGGAAGCGTTCCTCGCCGAGTTCGCCGACAGCGACGTCGTCCTCGATCGTGTCGATCCGGCCGCGTTCGTACCCGGTCTCCGCCCCGAATGGACGCTCGGGATCCAGGAAGCGAGCTGCGCCTATATCGACGTCGCCGCGCTCCACGCGCAGAGCATCGCCACCGCGCGCCGTGCCGGTGCGACCTTCGTCACCGATGCCGCGTTCGTCGGCGCGACCCGCACCGCCGGTGTTTGGACCATCGACACGAAGGCCGGCATCTTCCAGGCCCGCACGCTCGTCGATGCCGCCGGCGCCTGGGCAGACGATGTCGCGGCGCGCGCCGGAGTCCGTCCGCTCGGCCTGACCGCCTATCGCCGGACGATGGTGCAGCTTCGTACCGACCCGGGCGCACCCGAGGGCCTGCCGCATATCGCCGACATCGCCGGGCGCTTCTATTTCAAGCCCGAGCCCGGCGGTCGCCTCTGGCTCAGCCCGCACGACGAAACGCCGACCGACCCGTGCGACGCCGCACCCGAGGAGATCGACGTCGCGATCGCGGTCGACCGGTTCGAGCATGTCGTCGACTGGCGGGTCGCCGCGGTCGAGCGGAGCTGGGCGGGCCTGCGCACCTTCGCGCCCGATCGCCTGCCGATCTACGGCTTTGACCGCGACGTGCCCGGCTTCTTCTGGTGTGCAGGCCAGGGCGGCTTCGGCATCCAAACCGCCCCCGCCGCCGCGTTGCTCGCCGCCAGCCTCGTGCTCGGCACGCCTCCCGACCCGGCGGTCGCGGTGATCGACCCGGCACGCTATTCGCCCGATCGGTTTTGAGTTAGCCTGCGACCTCCTTTCACCGAGGGATAGTCGATATGGCGCACAAGTTCGTGATCGAGCAGAATAAGGCCGGCGAGTACGTCGCCAAGTTCAAGTACAACAGCGAAACGATGTTCTGGACCGAAGGCTATTCGAGCAAGGCCGGCGCCCGGAACGCGATCGAGTCGATCATCAAGAACGGGCCAGCCGCGCCGGTCGACGAAACCTGACGAAATCGTCCGAGTCGTGCGGGCGTCCTGACCGAAACAGGGCGCCCGCCGACCATTTTGCGCTCATTTCGCGTCGGATCGGCAGCCGGCGCACGCACGGATCCCGCATTTTTCGCATACCAATGTGCTGCATGAATCACATTTCATGCCGGAGAAATTCCGGATTTGTTCTGCGAAAAACCAACGGGAATGACTTAGTCTCTGAAAACTAGAGATATGTTAGTTTATTCGCTTGGTTAACGCGCCATCAACTGCGCGTCGACAGAGCAATTCCACAGCTTCCGGATACAGCATTCGGAAAAACCTGTGACGTCGACACCTCGTCGTTGTTGAGGGTGTAACGATCATGGACGAACTCTTCGTGGGAAGTGCGGTTTCTACGATCAGCGCGCGTGGCGAACTGATCCTTCCCGAGCATTTCTGCATTACGATACAGGCACGACAAGCGCGCGAGGATCTGTTCATCGGTCTTCACGCCGACGATCCCTGCATGCTGGTCTACGATCGCCGCAGCGTTGCCGACCAGCATTGTGCTCTGTCCGAGCTTGGCGGTGCGCAGGCGTGGGACAGCGGGACGCGCGACACGCTGCTGCGGCGGCGCCTCGGCTTCGTCGCGCCGGCGCAGATGGACGGCAAGGGGCGACTGCGCATCGCGTCATGGATGCGGTCGCGGCGGGGTGTGCGTCAGCGCGCGCTGCTGGTCGGCATGGGCCGTCATTTCGAAGTCTGGAACCTGGATCAGGTGCTCGAACAGGGGCCGGGCGACCTGATCGTACTGGCCGCGCTGCATCTCGATCTCGCTCACTCTGGCATCGCCCACCATCAAGGAGGATCATCATGAACCTGCTCTGTCACGCCTCGGGGCACGTCGCCGCGCCGCTCGTCCTGGAAAATCAGGGGTTCCTGTTCAGCCGCTGCCAGCGCTGCCGGCACGACCTGATCCGCTCCGCGCCATCGGTGGTCGGGTCGGCGGTCGATAGCTGGACCGGCGTTCCGGAAGGGTTGCGCGTGGCGTGGCGTTCGGCGGACGTCTCGGCGTTCGATCGGCCGTCATGGTTGCAGCAGTCCTGGGTCCGGATGCGGGACCGCGGCCAGCAATCCGCGATCGCGGTCGGCGACGCGGCGCAGGTCGCGCTGGCGGTGGTCGGCTGGCACGCCACCGACGCGGCGCGCCGTGCCAAGCAGACCACGCTCGCCGCCTACCGCTCGGGTCGCCGCGTGATCCGCCTGCCGCGTCCGGCCCGGGCGCCGCATGCGGGCATCGTCATCATCAACCTGACGATGAACCGCGACCCGTCCTGGCGGGAAACGGTGCGCTCGGACACGCAGTTCGGTGACGTGGTAGGGGCGTGACGTGCCGCAATCCTCCCCCGCCAGGGGAGGTGGCAGGCTCTCGCCTGACGGAGGGGGAGGAAAGGTAAACGCCGGCTCCGTGTCCGCCCCCTCCGTCGCCTTTGGCGCCTCCTCCCCTGGCGGGGGAGGATCGTAGCGAAGCCGAAACCGTGCGTGTCGATCGACTGGAACCGGCTTCAGCGCCGCCCGGCCGCCACCGCGGCATCGCTCGCCAGCTTGTCCGCGCGCTCGTTCTCCGGGTGGCCGGCATGGCCCTTGACCCATTGCCATTCGATCTTGTGCCGCGCCACTGCGGCCAGCAGCGCGTGCCACAGTTCGGCGTTCTTCACCGGCTTCTTGTCTGCGGTCTTCCAGCCATTCCGCTGCCAGCCCTTCACCCACTTGGTGAGGCCGTCCATCACGTATTTGCTGTCGGTATACAGCGTCACCGCGCACGGCCGCGTCAGCACGTTGAGCGCCTCGATCGCCGCGGTCATCTCCATCCGGTTGTTGGTCGTGGGCGTCTCGCCACCCGACAATTCCTTCTCGTGCGCGCCCATGCGGATCACCGCACCCCAGCCGCCCGGCCCCGGATTGCCCTTGCACGCGCCGTCGGTGAAGATCTCGACCTTGGTCATGGTCGGGGCAGCTACGTCGTCAGTCATGCGAATAGATCGTCCTTGCGATACGCCTCGAACCGCCGCCAGTACGCCAGCGGATCCTTGCGCGTCACCAGCGCATCCGCCGGCGTGTTGAGCCAATCCCACGCCCGCGTCGCCAGGAAGCGAAGGCACGCCCCTGCGCCAGCACCGGCAGCGCGGCGCGCTCGGCCGGAGAGAGCGGATGCCGATCGACATACCCGGCGACCAGCGCCTTGCCGACCCCGGCGTCATAAACCTCGCCCTGCGCATCGAACGCCCAGGCGCTGTGCAGAATCGCCAGGTCGTAGGCGCGGATATCGGTGCACGCGAAATAGAAGTCGATCAGCCCGGTCACCCTTTCGCCGAGCATCAGCACGTTGTCGGGAAACAGGTCCGCGTGAATCGCGCTGCGCGGCAGGTCGCTCGGCCACGCGGCGACGACCGCGTCCGCTGCCGCACTCACCGTATCGAACAGGCCAGGCTCGATCGCATCGAGATCGCGGCCACATTTCGAAAGCAAGGCGCGCCACCCGTAGGGCCCCAGCGTATTCGGCCGCACGCCATCGAAGCCGGCCAGGCTGACGTGCATCGCCCCCATCGCCGAGCCGGCCGCATACGCCTGCGCCTCGGTCGGATGCGACACCGACACCCCGGTCAGGAACTCGATCAGGCACGCCGGCCGCCCGCAAAGCTCGTGGATCAGCGCACCGCTGCGGTCGGGCAGAGCGCGCGGCACCGGGTTCCCGTCGACCGCGAGATGGTCGAGCATCGCCATGAAGAACGGCAGATCGTCCGCCGACACCCGCTTTTCGTACAGCGTCAGGATGAACCGCCCGGTCGTCGTATCGACCAGGTAATTGCTGTTCTCGACCCCTCGGCGATGCCCTTGGCCGAGACCAGTTCGCCGTGATCGAACTTGGCGAGGAACGCGCCCAGCGCCTCCGCCGACACCTGCGTGTAGACCGCCATGCTAGGCGGCCGCCTCCAGCCCGCGGGGCAGCTTGAACGCGATCGTCTCGCGGTTGGTCTCGACCTCGCGCTCGGTCACGGCGTAACGCTCCGACAACCGATCGACGAGTTCGCGCACCAGCAGTTCCGGTGCGGACGCGCCCGCGGTGATCCCCAGCGTGGCGACGCCGGCGAGGAAGTCCCAATCGAGCTCGCTCGCGCGCTGGATCAGCATCGCCGGCGTACCCTCGCGCTCGGCGACCTCGACCAGTCGCACCGAGTTGGACGAGTTGGGTGCACCGATCACCAGCACCGCATCGACGCTGTGCGCGATCGCCTTCACCGCGGTCTGGCGGTTTGACGTGGCATAGCAGATGTCCTCGCCACGCGGCGGCAGCATCTGCGGAAAGCGGCGCTGCAAGGTCGCCACCACCGCGGCGGTATCGTCGACCGACAGCGTCGTCTGCGTCAGGAAGGCGAGGTTCGACGGATCGGCCGGTGCGAACACCTCGGCGTCCTCTACCGTCTCGATCAGCGACATCGAGCCTTGCGGCACCTGTCCGAACGTACCGATCACTTCGGGATGCCCGGCATGGCCGATGAACACGATATGCCGCCCGGCCGCGACCAGACGCTCCGCCTGGCGGTGGACCTTCGACACCAGGGGGCAGGTCGCATCGAGATATTCCAGCCCGCGCGATTCGGCATTGGCCGGCACAGATTTGGGCACGCCGTGCGCCGAGAACACGACCGGGGCGCCATCGGGCACCTCGTCCAGTTCCTCGACGAAGATCGCGCCCTGCGCCTTCAGCGTGTCGACGACGAACTTGTTGTGGACGATCTCGTGGCGGACATAGACCGGGGCACCATGCTTCTCGATCGCCAGTTCGACGATCCGGATGGCGCGGTCGACACCTGCGCAAAAACCTCGGGGCGCTGCGATCAACAGTTCGAGCGGCGGCTTGTCGATTGGGCTCATGATGCGTCAGCCTCTACGCGATTGCTTGCCTGGACGATAGCCGGTTCCTATGGTGCGCCGCGATAGGGGCCGCTTGCGACATGCGGTGGCCCTTTCGCTCGTTCGAGAAGGTAAGCGTCGCCGTGAAAGCCCCCATCCTAGCCGTTTCGGCGTGTGCGATCCTCCTGACCGGTTGCGCCGGCAAGGGCGAAATCGATGCGACCGGCGGCATTTCCGCGGTCCGTTCGGTCTGCCCGGCGGTCGCCATCCCGGCAGCGACCGGCGACATCACCTTGTTCAATCCGGCCACCAGCCGCGACCAGTCGGCGATCGACGTCGCCGCGCTGATGACCAATGTCCGCTCGACCTGTGCCGATGCGACCGACCAGGTCGTCACCAGCGTCACCTTCGACATTCGCGCCCGCCGCAGCCGTACCGAGGGCGCACGCGACGTCACCCTGCCATATTTCATCACGGTAGTCCGCGGCGGCACCGCCGTCGTCGCCAAGCGCATCGGTCGCGTCGCACTGCATTTCGATGCGGGCCAGGCTCTCGCATCGGCTTCGGCGACCGCATCGGCGACGGTGGCGCGCTCGGCCGCAACGCTGCCGGACGAGGTGCGGAGAAGCTGACCCGCAAGCGCAAGCCCGGCGATCAGGATGCAGCGGTCGATCCGCTGAGCACCCCGGAAGTGCGTCAGGCTGTGCTGCGCGCCAGCTTCGAGGCACTGGTCGGCTTCCAGCTCACCGACGACCAGCTCGAGTATAACGCAACCCGCTAACGATCTCCTCTCCCCGGCGGGAGAGGAAGGTCGCGCGTCCGGACCGCTTACTTGTCGTCGCGGACCAGTTCGGTCGCGGCGAGATGCTCCGCCAGGAACCACACCTGCGGCTCATGGGTGCGGATGATGTTGCTCACCAGCAGGTCGTTGGTGCCGTCGTCGCCCGACTCGTCCGCTGCCTGCGCACCTTCGTGAGCCTGGCGCAGGATGATCTCATGCGCTTCGAGCAGGCGGGCAAGCTGGGTCGGGACGTCTTCGCGGCCCTTGGGCGGGCGGGGGATCGTCGTCATCTCGGCGACGTCATGCGCCATCGCGATCGAGATACCGCCTAGCGCCATGATCCGCTCCGCGACGAGATCGACGAGCGCGGCCTGCTCCTCGTAATGCTTGTCGAGCAGAAGGTGCAGTTGATAGAATGTCGCACCCGACATCTGCCAGTGATGCTTCTTGTACATGTCGCGGATCGTCATCGTGTCCGCGAGCACCTGGTTCAGCGTTGCGACGCTCTGCGCGCGGGCATTGTCCTCGAGCGCGATCGGCAGGCGCTTGAGCGTGCCATAGGGCTGGATTTCGCGATACTCGACCTTGTACTGCGGCTGCGCTTCGACCGATACGCTGGTGTTCGTCTTCGCCAGTTTTGCGGGTTTCTTCGCCATCGGGAATTCCTGTCTGTTCGGTTGAACTCGACAGGCATAACGCATGACCGGGCGGATCGACAGCGGACGAAATCATCGCTTACGGTGATCGACACAGCCGACCTGCTCTTGACGGGAGGGCCCCAGCGAAGGAAGCGGGCGCCAGCAACGCGTTGGGAGTTCAGGATGACGGAAGCACCTCTGGTCGCAGGGATCGAACTCGGCGGGACAAAATGCATTTGCATTCTTGCGCGCGGGCCCGACCAGATCGAGGAAACCGTGCGTATCCCGACCACGCGGCCCGACGAGACGCTGGCCGCGATCGAGGCGGTGCTGGATCGCTGGAGCGGGTTCGTCGCGATCGGTATCGCCAGTTTCGGACCGGTGTCGATCGATCGCCACTCGCATGAGTACGGCCATATCACGACGACGCCGAAGCCGGGCTGGGCAGGGACCGATATCGCCGGACGGCTGCAGCGGCGCTACGGCGTCCCGACCGGATTCCACAGCGACGTGGTCGGTGCGGCGCTGGCCGAGGCGCGGTGGGGCGCGGCGAAGGGCTTGCCGGATATCGCCTATGTTACGGTCGGCACCGGTGTCGGCGCCGGCATGATCGCGAACAACCGCCCGGTCGACGGGCTGACGCATTCCGAACTCGGTCATATCCGCCCCGCACGGTTCCAGGGCGACGACTGGATCGGCAACTGCCCCTTCCACGGCGCCTGCATCGAGGGTCTCGTCGCGGGTCCCGCGATCGCGGCGCGGATCGGGCATCCCGCCGACGAGGCTCCCGCCGAGCATCCGGTCTGGGACAGCGTCGCCGACGCGCTCGGCCAGCTTTGCCACACGCTCGTCCTCACCGGCATCCCGCGCCGGATCGTCATGGGCGGCGGCGTCATGGGGGCGTCGCACCTGTTTCCGCGCGTGCGCGCGGCGATGACCCGCAGCCTCGGCGGCTATATCACGCTGCCGGAGGTGGCGCTGACCGACACGTTCATCGTGCCGCCGGCGCTGGGTAACAATGCCGGGCCCCTGGGCGCGATCGTGCTGGGTGCTCAAGCACTTGGCCATCAATTGGAAACATCGTTTACGGCGTCTTAACCGTATCTGGTTACCCCTCGATAGCGAGAGTGAGGGGCAGGATACGCCATCGCCGGACGGCGACGGTCTTTCCCAACGAGGAGCGGTTTCGATGCGCATTCTGATCGTGGACGACGAACCGGCGATGCACGACAGCTACCGGCGCAGCTTCGCCGGTCCGCGGTCGAGCGGCGGCGAGGCGCTGGACGCGATGGCTGCCGAACTGTTCGGCAACGACGCGCTCGGGGGCGACGCCCTCGCCGGCCCAGATGCCAACGCCTCGGCGTTCGCGCTGACCTATTGCGACCAGGGCCTCGACGCGGTTGCCGCGGTCGAGCGTGCGCTCGCCGAGGGGGCGCCGTTCGCGGTCGCGTTCATCGACGTGCGGATGCCGCCCGGGATCGACGGTCGCGAGACCGCCAGGCGCATCCGTGCGCTCGATCCCGAGATCAACCTCGTCATCGTCACCGGGTTCTCGGACTTCTCGCCGATCGAGATCAGCAAGGTCGCCGGCCCCGCGGACAAGATCTTCTACATCGCCAAGCCGTTCGAGGTCGCCGAGATCCTGCAGACCGCGACCGCGCTCGCCCAGCGCTGGCAGAACGATCGCGATCTGGCCGCGGCGCGCGATCTGCTCGCGGCCCAGGTGCTGCAGCTCGAGGAGCAGGCCGCCGAACTGGCCGCGAACGAAAGCCGTGCGATCCACCTCGCGATGCACGATCTGCTGACCGACGCGCCCAACCGGCTCGCCTTCCTGCGTGCGCTGGCTGCCCGCACGCGGAGCGAAGGGCTGTTCGCGACGGTCATGATCGATCTCGATCGGTTCAAGTTGGTCAACGATACGCTCGGGCATCTCGCGGGTGACGCGCTGATCCGCGAGATCTGTGCGATCCTCAACCGCTCGACCCCCGACGGCGCTCTCGTCGCGCGGCTTGGCGGCGACGAATTCGGCATCCTGTTCGACACGTCGAGCGAGGCGGCGGCGGTGATGGCGTGCGAACTGATCATTGCGGCCTGCTCGGTCACCCTCCAGGTGTTCGGCAATTCGGTGCAGGGCGGCGCGTCGGCCGGCGTCGTCGTAACTGCTGGGGCTCGGGCAGGAACGGTGACCGGGGCAGCGATCCGGTCGACGTCATCCGCCGCTCCGATCTCGCCCTCAACGACGCCAAGCGCGGCGGCCGCGGTATCGTCCGGCTGTTCGACGAGAGCATGGACGAGGGCATCCGCTTTCGCCGGCGCGTTGAGGGCGGCTTGAGCCAGGCGATCGCCAGAGGCGAGCTGAGCCTCGCCTATCAGCCGATCGTCTCGCGCGATGCGATCGAGGTGGTCGGGTTCGAGGCGCTGGTGCGCTGGAATACCAGCGAATACGGACTGATGAGCCCCGCGACGTTCATCCCGATCGCGGAGGAATCGAACCTCATCCACGAGCTCGGCGACTGGGTGTTGCACGAAGCGCTCGACGTTCTGAAGCAATGGCCCGGCCAATATGTCTCGGTGAATTTTTCCCCACGCCAGTTCCGCCGCCACAACTTCGTCGGGCA
Organism: Sphingomonas sp. AC411; assembly: GCF_979253035.1. NCBI lineage: Bacteria > Pseudomonadati > Pseudomonadota > Alphaproteobacteria > Sphingomonadales > Sphingomonadaceae > Sphingomonas > Sphingomonas sp. AC411. The sequence goes on from NZ_CEEDAQ010000001.1 coordinate 3,706,945, forward strand.
CATCATGAAAAGCGTCCAGCGCGCCGGCATCGCGCCCGCGCGGCTCCAGATCGAGATCACCGAGACCGCGATCTTCGACGATGCCGAACGTGCGGCCGAGACCCTCTACAAGCTGCGGCAGATGGGCTTCCGGATCGCGCTCGACGATTTCGGCACGGGCTATTCGAGCCTCTACAACATCCGCAAGTTCGCGCTCGATTGTCTCAAGATCGACAAGTCGTTCATCGATGGCATGGGCCGTGAACGCGAAAGCGCGGCGATCGTCCATTCGATCATCCACCTCGGCCGTGCGCTCGGGCTCGGAGTGATCGCCGAGGGTGTCGAGACCGAAGCCCAGGTCCAGGCGCTGCGGCTGGCAGGGGCGAGTCACCTCCAGGGATATTATTTCTCGCGACCGGTCGGCGCGGCGGACGCGCTGGCGATGGCGCAGGGGCGTACGCTCAGCGGCAAGGACGATGTCTCCACCGACGATCCGGCAACCCGGCAGACGTTCGGGCTACGCAGCTGATGCTGGCCGCGGGGATGGGCCGGTTGCCGCCGCCGTTCGGACGACAGTTCGGCCGGATGCGGACCCCATCGTCGCTCGGTGGCAAGCTGATCCTGATCATGACCGCGGTCGGGGTGGTCGCGACGATCGGGATCACGCTGCTGCTCGCCGCCGTCATCACCCCGAGCTTCGCCACGCTGGAGGACAAGGCAATCGCCGCGCACGTCGAGCGCACGCGTGCGGCATTGTCCGACTATGCGGCCGACATCGAGAGCGCGGCGCGCGATTACGGCGACGGGAACGACGGCTATTCGTATCTGGCGCAGCCCGGTGCGGCGTACGAAGGCGAGAGTCTCTCGGCGCGTGCCATGAGCAATATCGGCGTCGACGGCATGGCGTATGTGACGTCCGAGGGCCGCGTCGTCCTCGCGCGCTGGCGCGATCCGGTGACCGGCGCGGCCCGGCCCGGCACGAAGGCACAACTGATCGCGACCCTCGGCCGTACCGACATCGCGAAGGCGCTCCGCGGGCGAAGATCGGGACGCTTATATGCGCGGGTGGGAGACGGCGTCGCGGCGATCGGCGTGGCGCAGGTGCGCCGCTCCGATGGCAGCGGTGGCGCGCGAGGCTATGTGGTGCTGGCCCGGGTCGTCACCTCACGACAGATGTCCGAGCGACTCAATCGCGATGCACGGATCGACCTGACGCCGAGCGGCGATCGATATTCGGTGACGGCGAGCCCATCGAAGCTGATGATTGCGGTGCCGATTCTCGGTGCGGACGGCCACGCGGTCGCAACGACGCGGCTGAGGATCCCGCGCGACGTATCGTTGCTCGGGCGACGCGTGCTGCTGCTCGCGGTTGCCGGCTCGACCGTGCTGCTGCTGCTCGTGCTCGTCGTCCTGCGGCGGATGATCGCGCGGCTGGTGCTGCGCCCGCTGCACCGGGTCGAGAGCCATATGCAACGCGTCCGCGTGTCGGGCTCGCTCGCGCTGCTCGAAGAGGACGATCGGCGCGACGAGATCGGCTCGCTCGGACGCAGCTTCAATGCGATGCTGCGCCAGTTGAAGGACTTGCGCGAACAGATCGAGGTGCAGTCGTTCGATCTCGGCCGCAGCGAAAGCGCGGTCGCGGTCATGCACAACGTGCGCAATGCGCTGAACCCGATCAGCACGATCCTCAGCCAGGGAATCGCACAGGCCCCGCCGATCGAGCGCGCGCCAATCGACCGCGCCATCGCCGAACTCGCACGCAGCGACCTTCCCGACGCGCGCCGCGAGAAATTGGCCGTTTTCGTTGCCGCGGCGATCGAGGCGGAGGCGACCAGCCGCGGGGCGACCCGGCGCGAACTGGTGATCGGGCGCGAGGCGATGGCGCATGTGCTGGAGATCATTGGCCAGCAACAGCGGGCCGCGCACGAGCGTCCGGCGCTGGAGGTGTGCGACGTCAGCGACATCATCGCGCGCAACGCGACGATCGCGCGCTATTCGCAGGGCGCGTCGATCGCGTTCAGCTTTCCGGCGGGGCCCAATCTCGTGATGGCGAGCCGCGTCATCCTGAGCCAGGTGATCGGCAACCTGTTCGGCAACGCGGTCGAATCGATCGAGGCGCGGGGTACCGGCAGCGGGTCGATCACCGCGACGATCACGCAGTCGGGAGACCGGGTGACGATCCATATTCGCGACGACGGCGAAGGCTTCCCGCCCAATGTTGCAGGAACCTTGTTCCAACGGGGATTCTCGACGCGCGCGCACAAGTCGGGCGGACTGGGGCTGCATTGGTGCGCGAACTCGGTGAACGCGATGCAGGGCTCGCTGCGGCTGGAAAGCGACGGGCCGGGACTTGGCGCGGTCGCTATCCTGACGTTGCAAGCAGGCAAGCCGGTCGTCCCGAACGCCGCATAGGGTCCTGATTACCAGTTACAGCAAGCTCGGCTGAACCTCCTCTTCGTCGCCCATGATCCCGGACAGCGTCAGGCCGAGCAGTCGAACCCCGTCCGGCACGGGCAGTTGCGCCATCAGCAACTCCAGCCCGGCCTCCAGAAATGCCGCTTTGTCCGTCACCGCCGATACCGAAGACCGGGCGCGCGTGATCGTACGGAAATCGGCATGGCGGAGTTTCAACGTGATCGTCCGGCCGCGCGTGCCGTGTCGCTCGATCCGTACCCATGCCGCATCCGCCACCCGCTGCAGGGCAGCACGCAAGTCCTCGGCAGTGGTCAGGTTCGTCTCGAACGTCCGCTCCGCCCCGACCGATTTCGCCGCGCGATTGACCCGCACCGGACGATCGTCGATCCCGCGCGCCGCCCTGTAGAGATACTCCGCATAGCTGCCGAAATGCGCCTGGAGGAAGGCAAGGCTCTGCGCGAACAGGTCCGCTCCGGTGAGGATGCCGAGCCGCTCCATCTTCTGCGCGGTCACCGGCCCGACGCCGTGGAAGCGCTTAACCGGCAAGGATTGCACGAACGCTGCGCCACGCTTCGGCGTGATGATGCAGATTCCGTCGGGCTTGTTCTGGTCCGACGCGAGCTTGGCGATGAACTTGTTATAGCTGACCCCGGCGGATGCGGTGAGGCCGGTATCCGCCTTGATCCTGGCGCGGATTTCCTCCGCGATCGCCGCCGCCGTGCCGAGACCGCGAATATCCTCGGTGACGTCGAGATAGGCTTCGTCGAGCGACAACGGCTCGATCAGGTCGGTATAGTCGGCGAAGATCGCGCGGATCCGGTCGGACACCTCGCGGTACACGTCGAACCGCGGCGGCACGAACACCAGGTCGGGGCAGCGTCGGATCGCGGTGACCGACGGCATCGCGCTGCGCACCCCGAACGCCCGCGCCTCGTAGCTCGCCGCCGCCACCACGCCGCGGGCGCGCGACCCGCCGACCGCCACCGGCCTGCCCCTGAGCGAGGGATCGTCGCGCTGCTCGACCGAGGCGTAGAAGGCATCCATGTCGACATGGATCACCTTGCGCTGGGCGGGAGGCTGAGTAGGAGGAAGCATGAGCGCGTTAGATAGGCGCGCAAGGGGCGGCGATACAGGTGCATCCGCAACCAATCGCGCGGCCGCGGGTACTGCCGACGGGCAACGAAGGGACGCGAATGCAGGTCGGGACGGAATGCTGGCGGGTCGAACGCGCCGAACAGATGGCGGTGATCGTCGACGCAGAAAAGTATTTCCGTACTGCGCGCGTCGCCATGATGGGCGCCAAACGCCGCATCCTGTTGATCGGCTGGGATTTCGACGCCCGCATCGAGCTCGAACCCGGCGTCGATCGTCCCGGCGAGCCGAAGAAACTTGGCGAATTCATGCTGTGGCTGGTCGAGCGCGAGCCTAACCTTGAGGTGTTCGTGCTGCGCTGGGATACCGGTGCGATCAAGTCGCTGTTCCGTGGCTCGACGATCTTCACGATGATGAAGTGGATGAAGCACAAGCGCATCCACACCAAGCTCGATGGGCATCATCCGACCGCTGCGTCGCATCACCAGAAGATCGTGATCATCGACGATGCGCTGGCGTTCTGCGGCGGTATCGACATGACCGGCGATCGCTGGGACACGCGCGAGCACCGCGACGACGAACCGCACCGTATCCAGCCCTCGGGCAAGCCGTACAAGCCGTGGCACGACGCCATCAGTGCCGTGCAGGGCCCCGTCGCACATGCGCTGGGCGAGTTGTTCCGCCGCCGCTGGCATCTGGCAGGCGGCATGAAGATGGAGTCGGGCGAACCCGGCAGCACATTCTGGCCAGAGGGGCTCGAAGTCGATTTCCGCGACGTCGACGTGGCGATCGCACGCAGCGAGCCCGAGATGTCCGATCAGGAGCCGGTATACGAGAGCGAAGCGCTGTTCCTCGGCCAGATCGCGCGGGTGAAGAAGCACCTCTACATCGAAAGCCAGTATTTCGCGTCGCGCAAGATCGCCGAGGCGGTCGCGAAGCGCCTCGACGAGGCGAACGGTCCCGAGATCGTCATCATCAACCCGACTACCGCGCAGGGCTGGTTGGAGCCGATCGCGATGGATACCGCGCGTGCGCGGCTGATGGAGGCGCTGCACCGGCGCGACACCTACAACCGGCTGCGGATGTATCATCCGTTCACCGCGGGCGGCGAGGCGATCTATTGCCATGCCAAGATCCTGATCGCCGACGAGGAGGTGTTCCGGCTCGGCTCGTCGAACGTGAACAACCGCTCGCTGCGGCTCGACACCGAGTGCGACCTGGCGATCCGCGCAACCGATGCGGCGACGTCGAAAGGGATCGTCGCAATCCGCGACGGGCTGATCGCGGAGCATCTCGGCGTCGAGCCGCAAGTCGTCAGCGATCTGATCGCGGAGACAGGCTCGCTGATCAAGACGATCGAGCGCCTGCGCGGCGAGGGCAAGACGTTGCAGCCTTATGAGGTGCCGGACCTGACCTCGGTCGAGGAGTGGCTCGCCGACAACGAGGTGCTCGATCCGGAAGGCCCGCAGGAGATGTTCGAGACGTTCAGCAAGCGCGGCCTTTTCCGCCGGTTGCGGCGGAAGAAGAAGTAGACCCGCCCGCACCCGTCATCCTGACGAAAGTCAGGACCCAGGGTTCCGAACACACCGCTTGATTGCCCTGGATCCTGACTTTCGTCAGGATGACGGGGTAAACAGGAAAGGCCGCGGCACCCCCGGTACCGCGGCCTCAAGCGCTCCCGAATACAGGGGAGTTACGCGACTTGGGTTTCGAGCGCTTCGTCGGGTTCGCGCAGCACATAGCCGCGACCCCAGACGGTCTCGATGTAATTCTCGCCATCGCATGCCAGGCTGAGCTTCTTCCGCAGCTTGCAGATGAACACGTCGATGATCTTCAGTTCGGGCTCGTCCATCCCGCCATAAAGATGGTTGAGGAACATTTCCTTGGTGAGCGTGGTGCCCTTGCGGAGCGACAGAAGCTCCAGCATCGCATATTCCTTGCCCGTCAGGTGCACGCGGCTGCCACCGACCTCGACCGTCTTCGCGTCGAGGTTCACGGCCAGCTTGCCGGTCCGGATGACCGACTGGCTGTGACCCTTGGAGCGACGGACGACGGCATGGATCCGTGCGACCAGTTCCTCGCGGTGGAACGGCTTGGTGACATAGTCGTCGGCGCCGAAACCGAAGCTCCGCACCTTCGAGTCCATTTCGTTCACGCCCGACAGGATCAGCACCGGCGTCGACACGCGCGCGACCCGGAGCCGCTTGAGCACGTCGTACCCATGCATGTCCGGCAGGTTTAGATCGAGCAGGATGATGTCGTAATCATACAGCTTGCCCAGATCGAGGCCTTCTTCCCCGAGATCGGTGATGTAGACGTTGAACCCTTCGGTCGTCAGCATCAGCTCGATAGCCTTTGCCGTGGTCGGCTCGTCTTCGATCAGCAGAACCCGCATGCGTCGTCCCCTTGTCGCGAGACCGCCCGACACCCCATGTCTGCAGCTCGACTTCGATTCATTAACCACACAACATCTGAAGGCAAAAGGTTAATTTCGAGCTAAGTCTTGCCGCCCAACGCGTTTCGACACCGGCTGAGCCGCTGATTTTCTTACAATTTAACGGTTTCTATCGCGTGCTTGCGTATGAGCGCCGCGACGCAAGGCTCAGCGCCAGTTTCGATTCGTTCGTCCCGAGTAGCGCTCGCTACCCGGGACGAACAGACACTGAGACCGTGCAGCCCTTAGCTTCTACCCCTTCGCTTCTACAGCGCCAGATCGGGGCTGCGATCCGGCTTGACGCGCATCGCCGCCGGACGCGGTTGCGCCGCTACGCCTACCGTCGGCGACGGCACCGCGAGTTGCAGCGTGTCCGCGGTTGCCGCCCAATGCTCCGCCAGCACGTCCGGGTTCTCGTTCAGCATCACGCCGTAGGTCGGCACGATCTCGCGGATTTTCGCTTGCCACCCGGCGGTCGCCAGGTGGTTCGGGAAGACCGTCTTCAGCAGATTGAGCATGATCGAGGGCGCGGTAGACGCGCCCGGCGACGCGCCCAGCAGCGCGGCGATCGAGCCATCCTTCGACGCGACGATCTCGGTGCCGAGCCTCAGGACGCCGCCCTTTTCCGGATCGCGCTTGATGATCTGGACGCGCTGGCCGGCCTGCCACAACCGCCAGTCGCCATCCTTGGCACCGGGGAAATACTCCCGCAGCGCATCCATCCGGTCGCTGTCCGACATGATCAGCTGGCCTGCCAGATATTCGACCAGCTCGAACTCGTCCCAGCCGACCGCCATCATCGGCCGGAAATTATCGAGCGTGACCGACGCGGGAAGGTCGAAATACGAGCCTTCCTTGAGGAACTTGGTCGAGAAGGTCGCGAACGGGCCGAACAACAGCGCCTGCTTGCCGTCGAGGAAGCGCGTGTCGAGATGCGGCACCGACATCGGCGGCGAGCCGACCGCAGCCTTGCCATAGACCTTGGCGAGATGACGATGCGTGATCTCGGGCTTGTCCGCGACGAGGAACGAGCCGCCGACCGGGAAGCCGGCATAGTCGTCGGCCTCGGGGATGCCCGACTTTTGCAGGATCGGCAGCGCGCCGCCGCCGGCGCCTGCGAACACGAAGCGCGCCTTGATGATCCGCTTCTCGTCGGTCTTCATGTCGCGCGCGGTGACGCGCCAGCGCGCTTTCTTGCCGCCGATCGTCTCGCGTTCGAGCTCACGGACTTCATGGCCGGTGGTCAGCGTGAAGTTCTGCTGTTTGACCAGCGACGCGATGTATTGCCGCGTCACCTCGCCCCAGTCGCAATCGGTGCCGAGCGGCGAGCGCGTCGCGGCGAGCTTCGTACCGGGCGCACGGCCTTCCATCATCACCGGCACCCATTGTGCGATCTGCTTCGGGTCGGTGGTGTATTCCATGCCCGAGAACAGCGGGCTCGCCTGGAGCGCGGCGTGGCGCTTCTGCAGGAAGGCGACGTTGGCATCCCCCAGACCAGATTCATGTGCGGCGTCGAATTGATGAACGAGCGCGGATTGCCGAGGATGCCGGAATCGACCTGGTGGCTGAGGAACTGGCGGGTGACCTGGAACTGCTCGTTGATCTCGACCGCCTTGGCGATCTCGACCTTGCCGTCGGCCTTATTGACCGGCGTGTAGTTCAGCTCGCACAGCGCCGAGTGGCCGGTGCCGGCGTTGTTCCAGCCGTTGGAGCTTTCATCGGCGACCTTGTCGAGGCGTTCGACCAGTTCGATCGTCCAGGTCGGTTCGAGTTCGCGCAGCAGCACGGCGAGCGTCGCGCTCATGATGCCGCCGCCGATCAGCAGGACGTCGACCGTCCGCTCGGTGGTCGCCGCATCGGCGTGCGCGAGCGGCAGGGCTGCTGCACCGCCGGCGACGATGGCCGAGCCGAGCAGGTTGCGGCGGGTCACGCCGGTCTTGGCTGCTGGAGAAGTCTTGGCTGCTGGAGAAATCGTGTCGTTAGCGTCTGGCTGCATGGTCATGCCTTTTCGTTTCGGCATGGTCCGCTGTCCCGACACAGGCCGAAGACGACGAAAATCCATGACCGGATTATCGGGTCAGCCACGCGAAAATCACGGAAATCGATACACGTACTACCGACTGAGCGCGGCCGCTGCTCAAAGTCCTCATCCCGGTATCGGGTGTCGTTGGGATGGCGCTGCGGTCTAAACTCGAGTGCCTGTCCAGCCTCTCACATGGCATCCGGCCCGGTTTTGCGCAAGGTCGCCGCTTCAGGCTTGCCCTGCGTTCGGATCGCGGAGGCGGGCGGCGAGGAACTCGATCAGCGCCTCGACCCGGGCTGGGCGCAGCGGGCTGGGCGGCGTGAGCAGGTGGAGGCCGATCTTCGCGGGTGCCCAATCGTCGAGGATGGTGACCAGCGCGCCCGATCCGATATGCCGGTCGACGATGAAGTCGGGCAGGCGCGCGATGCCGAGGCCGGCGATCAGCGCGGGGACGATCGCCTCGCCGCTGTTGGCGGTGAGCTGGCCCTGTAGTCGCACCGAGACGTCGGCGCCGCCGGGGCCGTGGAAGCGCCACGGGCCGACGACGTTCGAATAGCCGACGAGCTGGTGTTCGCCGAGCTGGGCCGGGTGCGTCGGCGTGCCGTGCTTCGCGAGGTAGCTGGGGGCGGCGACGGTGTGCGCCTGGATGCTGCAGAGGCGGCGGGCGCGGAGCGAACTGTCGGGCAGCTCGGCGATCCGCAACGCGACGTCGAAGCCTTCGGCGACGATGTCCACGCGCGCATCGGACAGGTGGAAATCGACCTCGATACCGGGATGCGCGACGAGGAACTCGGCGAGGATCGGCGCGACGTTGGTGACGCCGAAGCTCATGGGGGCGGCGAGGCGGACGCGGCCGGTATGCGCGCTGGCGGCGTCGTGCGCGGATTCTTCGGCGGCGCGGGCTTCGGCGAGGATACGCGCGGCGTGCTCGGCGAGCGGCTTGCCGGCTTCGGTCAGCGCGAGACGGCGTGAGGTGCGGTGGAAGAGCGACTGGCCGAGATGCGCTTCGAGGCGGGTGATCGCCTTCGAGACGGTCGCCTTGCTGAGCCCGACCGCGTCGGCGGCGGCGCTGAACGAGCGGTGCTCGACGACGCTGGCGAAGATCGCCCAGGCTTCGAGATCGGGCAGGCGCATGGGGACTCCAGATCTTCCCCTCCCTTCCAGGGAGGGGAGCAAGAGTAGGAACATTACCAACCGAAACGATCGGTTTCCAGCGTTTCTATTTACGGTGTGATCGCAGCGCTTATTTTGGCTTCAACCAGTGGAGACATTTCATGACGACCACGACCCTTTCCAAAGTTGCCCTTTCCAAAGTTGCCCTTTCCAAAGTTGACCGCCGCCCCTTCGAAAGCCTCGGCCATGCCGATCACGGCTGGCTGAATGCCAGGCATCATTTCTCGTTCGCGAGCTATTACGATCCTGCCCGGATGGGTTGGGGCGCGATCCGCGTGTGGAACGACGACCAGATCGCCGCGAACTCCGGGTTCCCGCCGCATCCGCATCAGGACATGGAGATCATCACCTATGTCCGCAGCGGCGCGATCACGCATCAGGATTCACTCGGCAACAAGGGGCGCACCGAGGCTGGTGACGTTCAGGTGATGAGCGCCGGCACCGGCGTCCGTCACGCCGAGTATAACCTGGAGCCCGAGACGACGACGATCTTCCAGATCTGGATCGAGCCTTCGCGCAAAGGTGGCGCGCCGAGCTGGGGTGCCAAGCCGTTTCCCAAGGGCGAGCGCTCCGGCCAGTTCGTGACGCTCGCCAGCGGGTTCGAGGGCGACGTCGATGCATTGCCGATCCGTGCGAACGCCCGGGTGCTGGCGGCGACGCTGAAGGCCGGCGACAGCGTCGACTATGCAGTCGGCGACGGCCGCCACGTCTATCTGGTGCCCGCGACCGGCGCGATCACGATCGGCGACGACGCCTTCGGTGCGCGCGACGGAGCGGCGCTGCTGGGCGGCCAGACGGTGACGATCACGGCTCAAGACGACGCCGAGATCGTTCTGGTGGACTCGAGTAGAACTCCCTCCCGCTTGCGGGAGGGGTCGGGAGGGGCTTCCTCCCGCGATCCCGCCCGGAACTGCCCCCTAACCCCTCCCGCAAGCGGGAGGGGAACTCGAAGGAAACACTTATGACCAAGGTTCTCGTGCTCTATTACTCGTCCTACGGCCATATCGAGCAGATGGCGGATGCCGTCGCCGAGGGCGCGCGCGCCGGTGGTGCCGAGGTCGACATCCGCCGCGTCGCCGAGACCGCGCCGCAGTCGGTGATCGAGGCCGCGCATTTCAAGACCGACACCGCACATGCCGAGATCGAAGGCCCCGCCGCGCTCGAGCAGTATGACGCGATCATCGTCGGTGCGCCGACCCGCTTCGGCCGGATGCCCGCGCAGATGGCGCAGTTCTGGGACACGACCGGCGGCCAGTGGTTCTCGGGCGCGCTGATCGGCAAGGTCGGCGGTGCGTTCACCTCGACCGCGAGCCAGCATGGCGGCCAGGAAACGACCTTGTTCTCGATCATCACCAACCTGCTGCATCACGGGCTGACGATCGTCGGGCTCGACTATGGCTTCCAGGCGCAGATGGGCGTCGATGCGGTCAAGGGCGGCTCGCCTTACGGCGCGACGACGCTGTCGGACGGTGACGGCAGCCGCCAGCCGAGCAAGGACGAACTCGATGGCGCCCGCTATCAGGGCAAGCGCATTGCCGAGACCGCGGCGAAGCTGAAGGGCTGAACCGGGTCGGATTGCCGGGATCGACGCACAAGCGTCGGTCCCGGTTTTGTGTCCGGACCAGCTGCTCTCCGCGACACGCTGGACCAAATGGTCCAGCATGCCTAGCCGACTTATGGGGCGGGGCGCAGGGTGATCCGGGTCAGTTCGGAAGGTCGGCCGAGGCGCAGAGCAAAGCCCGGCCACAGGGCCGTGCCGTTGCTGACATAGAGCGTCATGCCCGCCACCTCGTAGCGCCCGGACACGAACCCGCCATTGGCTGGGGCGACCAGTTTATCCAGACCAGCGATCATCCCGCCATGCGTGTGCCCCGATAGCTGAAGCGCGATCCCCGGGCGGCGGCGCGGCGCGCATCCTTGGGCTGATGATCGAGCAATATGACGGGTACGTCGTCCGGGGATCCGGCGAGCGCCGCGGACATGTCTGGTCCGGCTTGGCCCACGCCCGGTGCCGACAGGTCGGTGACACCGGCCAGGACCAGTCGCGCATCGCCACGGGTCAGCACGGCATGGGCATTCGGCAGCATCCGGATTCCCAACCCTGCAAGGTGGCGCATCCACGCCGCGTAATCGAAGAAATACTCATGGTTGCCCGGATCGCGTAGACCCCGTCGGGTGCACGGAGACTCGGAGCGGCTCGACATCGTGGCTGCGCATGGCGACCGAGCCGTCGATGAAGTCGCCGGTCACGACGATCAGGTCGACCCCGACGCGTTCGCCCGATCGACGGTCTGGCGGGCCCAGCGCTCCGGGAACAGCCGACTGATGTGAAGGTCGGTCAGTTGCAGGATACGATACCCGTCGAACTCGGGCGGCAGGTCGCGTATCGCGACCTCGATGTCGTTGATCGGCGGCACGCGGATGGCATTGCCGACGCCGATCGCCGCGAGCAGCGCCGCCAGTCCTGCAATGGCGAAGCGCACGCCATCCGGAACATGCACCGACCGCGACCGCACGAGCATCGTTGCCAGCGTTCCGAGGTCGAGCAGAATCTGGAAGACGGCGAGCAGCACGATCGCGCCAAACGCCCAGTTGAACAGGATCACGACCGTACGGGGAAACTCAGGCGCGAACACCGATCCCGACGAAAGCCGGCTCCAGAAATGATATTGCGAGGCCATGAGCAGGAGGACTGCGATACCCCCTTGGCCCAGAACGGCAGGGCTAGCGGCCAGAGCCATCGGACGATGACGAGCAGGCACGGGGTCGCGAAGATGAGGTGAAAGATCGTCGGTCTCCGTCGAAATACGGTGGCGTGAACGCGGGTACGAGCGCCTCCCGCTCGATCTGCAACCATGTACCTCGCAGGGCAAGGATGGCATTCGTCGAGTGCGCGTCATCTGCCGAAGCATCGGGGCAGGGCAAGCGATTTTGCCGGACTCCTACATCCCCTTCGTGAACCAGCACGAAAGAACCACCCGATCGGCTCCAGATGCCCGTTCTAAACCACCAGCGAACGCTTGTCCGGCGTTGACGGTTACACGATCAGGCGACATAGGCGACCCAACGGCGATGGATTTCCGCCGGGCAATGTGGCCGAACCGCTCTGGCAAGAGCTGATGATTCCTACTTGGCGCCGACAGGCAGCAAGGAGGATTTGTGCGCGCTACCTTTCATACCCTCATCACCGATCTCGACATCGCGACCTTCGTCCGGAACCGCCACGACCATGCCGTGTCGGTCGTGCGCTGGGCGCTGATCCTCGTGCCGATGGCGGCGCTTGTCGGGACGCTGTGCGCAGCCTTTCTGTGGAGCCTCGACGCGGTGACGCGACTGCGTTTCGCGGCGCCCTGGCTGTTATACTGCCTGCCGATCGGGGGCTTCGGGGTCGGGTTGCTCTACCATCTCACGGGCCGCTCGGTGGAGGGTGGCAACAACCTGATCGTCGAGCAGATCCACGAGCCGGGCGGCGGGGTGCCGCTGCGGATGGCGCCGCTGATCTTCTTCGGCACGGTGGTGACGCATCTGTTCGGCGGCTCGGCCGGCCGCGAAGGCACCGCGGTCCAGCTTGGCGGCAGCCTCGCCAGCGGTTTCGGCCGTGCGCTCCGGCTCGATGCGGACGGCACGCGAATCCTGTTGATGACGGGGATCGCGGCTGGGTTCGGAGCGGTGTTCGGCACGCCGATCGCTGGCGCGGTGTTCGCGCTCGAGGTGCTGGCGATCGGGCGCGTCGAATATCGTGCGCTCGTGCCGTGCCTCGTCGCCGCGCTCGTCGGCGACTGGACGTGCCTCGCCTGGGGAATCCACCACGGTGTCTACCGGGTCGATGCGTTGATCGTTGTGGATGCGCTGCTCGTCGCCAAGGCGGGCCTTGCCGGGGTCGCGTTCGGATTGGTGGGTCTCGCCTTCGCCGAGGCCAACCACGCGCTCGGCGGGTGGCTCAAGCGGATCGTGCCCTATGGTCCGCTCCGCCCGCTGATCGGCGGAATCGCGGCGATCGCGCTCGTCTTCCTGTTCGGCACGCGCGACTATCTGGGGCTCGGGACGCTGGCGGCGACGCCGGACGGGCTGACCATCGCCAGCTTCTTCGGACCGGACCCGCATCCGTGGAGCTGGGCGCTCAAGTTCGTGTTCACCGTCGTCACGTTGAGTTCCGGCTTCAAGGGCGGGGAGGTGACGCCGTTGTTCTTCATCGGCGCGGCACTCGGTAGCGCGCTGGCGCCGCTGTTCGGCGTCCCGACCGGGGTGTTCGCCGCAATCGGTTTCGTCGCGCTGTTCGCGGGCGCCGCCAATACGCCGCTTGCCTGCACCTTCATGGGAATTGAGCTGTTCGGTGCGACCTATGCGGTTCCGATCGCGGTCGCATGTTTCGTGGCGTACCTCTGCTCCGGGCACAACGGTATCTACCTGTCGCAGCGTGTCGCCGTCGCGAAGACGCCTGCGGACGGCCTCGTTCCTAACGCGACGTTGCGCGAGGCGCGCGCAGAGCGTGCCGCACGCCGCCGGCATCGCTGACCGCCGAAGTCCAGTGCTTGCGTCGGATCGACCTCTAAGCGCGCCGAAGGCCCTAGCCGCGGGTTTCGCCGGACGGTCGAGGCGCTACACGGTGAGAAAAGGAAGTCTTGTTGACGCTTGAATCGTTTTGTCGGGGCATCGGCGCCGTTGCCGGGATGTCCGTCCTGGCTGCCTGCGTGCCCGCCGGACGCCAGTCCCTGCCGCCTTCGGCGGTGCCCATCACCGTGCAGACGACGGCACCGGCCCCACGATTGCCGACACGGGCGCCAGTACGACCAGCGGGCCGGCCACAGCCATCCGCCGACCTGCTCAACGCGGTGCAGGCCCTTGGGGCGGGGTTCAAGGGACAGGTCGGTATCAGCGTACGCGATATCGACGAAGGCTGGGTCGTCGCATGGGACGGCGACCGGCCACGACCGCAGCAAAGCGTGAGCAAGCTATGGGTCGCGATCACCGTCATGGATGCGGTGGATCGCGGCCGCCTGTCGCTGACCGATCCCGTGACGGTCACGCGCGCCGATCTGACCCTCTTCCACCAGCCCATCCGGGCACTGGTCGGCAAGGACGGTTACAAGGCCACCATCGGAGAGCTGCTGCGCGGCGCGATGACGCGCAGCGACAATACGTGCAACGACGTGCTCCTCTGGCGGGTCGGGGGCCCGGTCGCGGTGAACCGGATGCTCGCGGACAAGGGCGTTTCCGGCGTCAAGTTCGGCCCTGGCGAGCGGCAGTTGCAGGCGCGTACCGCAGGACTGGAATGGCGCCCGGAATGGGCGGGGGCTGGGGCTTCCTGAAAGCGCGGGCGGCGATGAGTTACGAAGCGCGCGATCGGGCTCTCAACCGGTATCTCGCAGCGCCGATCGACGGGGCGTCGGCGAACGGCATCACGCTCGGCCTGTCGCTACTGTCGCAAGGCAAGCTGCTAACCGCACGCTCGACCGCATCCCTGCTAACCCTGATGCGGTCCAGCAAAACGGGTCCGCTCCGGCTCAAGTCGGGGCTCCGGCCCGGCTGGACTCTCGCGCACAAGACCGGAACCGGGCAGGATCTCGGCAACCTGTCGACCGGTTACAACGATGTCGGACTGCTCGTCGCGCCGAACGGCCACCGCTATGCCGTCGCCGTCATGATCGCCAGTACCCGCCAGGCCATCCCGGTACGGATGCGGTTGATGGGCGACGTGACGCGCGCGATCGTCGCCTCGGAACGTCGATGACCGCGCCGCCGGAGCGCGGCTAGGCCGTCGACGGCTCGGGCCCAGCATCGACGGCGGAGTCATTCGGCTCCCTGCGAGAGGGTTTGGTCAGCGCTGCTTCTTGGTCGTGGTTGCCGTGAAATCGGGGTCCTTGTTCGCTACCCAATCGACAAACTTCCGCACGGCGGGGTCGGCGAGCAGGCCGTCCACGTCCATCCCGTGGCGTTGCAGTTCGGAATTGGTGAAATTCGCGGTGAGCGTCTGCTGGCAGATCGGATGCATCGGCACGACATCGCGCCCGCCCCGGCTCTTGGGGACCGGATGGTGCCAGACGACCGTCTTGCCCGTAGGGCGGCCGCAGAGCCAACACGCTACGATCGCGACCGGAGCCTCTTCGTCCTGCTGCAGGTCTTCATAGGGACCATGTTTCGAATGTTTACGGGCCACGCGTCGACTTCCCTGATCTGGACTGCCACCCCGGCAGCATATCGATCCGCTACACCAACCCCGGCGGGAACCCGAGCAGGAACGCGCCCGAGGACGCTGCGCTCCGCAATTTACTGGTGCCTCGACCCCGCTGAACCGCAGCTGTAAGCAGGCCGCACGCATGGCCCACCAACTTGCAGGCTGTTGGCGCGTAACGAAAGTGCTCGTGTAAAATCAGCAACATCGTCGATAAACGATGGTGACCCCTACGGAATCGAACCCGTGCTTCAGCCGTGAAAGGGCCGCGTCCTAACCGCTAGACGAAGGGGCCTGCGTGGTTGGAGGCGCCTAAAAGGAAGCCGCTACGGCGTCAACCCCTCAATCGGCCCAGGCAGCGTCTTCGACGTGCAATTCGGCTGACGGGCGCGAGGACCAGTCGTCGATCTTCGCGCGGCCGGCCAGCCACAGTTTCCGGTGGGGGCAGCGCCCAGCAGCGCCTGGCCCAGCGCGCTCTCGGCGGCGCGGAAGGCCATCGCCTTGATGCTGCGGCCGTCGTCGCCCGCGACGATCGTGCGGACATGGCCATTGCCGACGATGTCCGCCTTGATGACGCGGACCGGGCCCATCGCCACTCTTGGTGCGGGCCAGCCCATGCCATAGGGGCCGCCGGCTTCCATCGATTCGACGAGGCCGGGATTTACGCCGCCCGCCGCGAGGACTGCATCGAGCAGGAGCGCGCGGTCGCCGTTCGAGCGCTCCACCGCGGCGGCGAGGCGTTCCTCTAAGAAGTCGGTGAAGGCGGGGATTGCGGCTTCGCTGATCGTCAGGCCGGCGGCCATCGCGTGACCCCGCCCGCCACGAGCAGGCCGTGTTCGCGCGCGGCCATCACTGCCGCCCCGAGGTCCACGCCGGGGATCGAGCGGCCGGAGCCCTTGCCGATGCCGTGCTCGTCGATCGCGATGACGATCGCGGGTCGGCCGAGCTTCTCCTTCAGGCGGCCCGCGACGATGCCGATCACGCCGGGGTGCCAGCCATGTCCCGCGACCACCGCGACGGCGCGGTCTCGGCTGGAAAGGAGGTCGGCGGCCTCCTGGACGGCGGTTTCGATCGCGCGGCGTTCCTCGTTGAGGCGGTCGAGTTCGGTGGCGATCGCGCGCGCTTCGTCGGGGTCTTGCGTGGTGAGCAGGCGGACGCCGAGATCGGCGCGACCGACGCGGCCGCCGGCGTTGATGCGGGGCCCTAGCGCGAAGCCTAGGTCGGTGCAGGTCGGGTTGCGGGTCAGGCGCGAGGCCTCGATAAGGGCTGCCACGCCGATGTTCTTGCGCGCGCCCATGACTTTCAGGCCCTGCGACACGAACGCACGGTTGAGGCCGCGGAGTTGGGCGACGTCGGCGACGGTGCCGAGTGCGACGATGTCGAGCAGGTCGATCAGTTTGGGCTCGGCGCGCTCGGCGAAGAAGCGCCGCGGGCGCGGAGCGTGCGGACGAGCGCGGCGGCGGCGAGGAAGCACATGCCGACCGCGGCGAGGTGGCCGTGCGCGGCGCCTTCGGTCTCATCGAGGCGGTTGGGGTTTACGAGCGCGAGGGCGTGCGGGAGCGCGGTCGAGCATTTGTGGTGGTCGATGACGATCACGTCGACCTTCGCGTCGCGCGCCGCGTCCAGCGCCTCGAACGCCTGCGCGCCACAATCGACCGTGACGATCAGCGTGGCACCTTCGCCGGCGAGGCGGACCAGCGCTTCGCCCGACGGGCCGTATCCTTCGAGCAGGCGATCGGGGATGTAGGCGCGCGCCTTGATGCCTAGGTCGCGCAGGACCAGGACCATCAACGCTGCGGAGGTGGCGCCGTCGACGTCGTAATCGCCGAAGATGGCGACCTGTTCGCCGGCCTGAACGGCGTCGGCGAGACGCTCGGCGGCGCGGTCCATGTCGCGGAAGATCGACGGATCGGGCATGAACGCGCGGATCGAGGGTGCGGTGCGCGTCGAGCGCGTGGCGGGGGCAGCCTCGGGCGAGGAGGAGCTGGGTAACCAGGTCATCGCCCGAGCCGTTGATCCCAAAGCCGTCCCGACCGTCGGCGGCGAGCGCGCGCCAGCGCCAGGGTTGGCCGAGGATCGAAGAGGTTACGCCGAGAACTGTCATGCCTCGGACGTAGTGGTTGTGGGGGATTGTCGAGCGGACCGAGCATTGTGCGAGCGCTCGCACCATCATCCTGACGAAAGTCAGGATCCAGGATTACGGGAGTGGGCGTTCATGGCTCTGGATCCTGACTTTCGCCAGGATGACGTGAAGGGGGTGGAAAGGGGCTTGTTGGTGGGGAAGGAGAAGACGCTCCCGCCCCCGCACCCGTTCGTGCTGAGTAGCGACCGAGTAGCTTCGCAGAAGCGTATCGAGGGTACGTATCGAAGCATGGGATCCGCGCACCAACCTGTCCTTTGATACGCCGTCTCGATACGTGGCTACGCCACTACTCGACGGCTACTCAGGACGAACGGAAGGGGGAATATCGCCATTCCCAGCTTTTCTCACTTGATCCAAGGCCGCTCGCGGAACCACTTCGTCACGATATACTTCACGCCCTCCATCACCGGCATGCCCTCGTGCAAGGTCAGCCCGTTCGGCGTCCCATCCGGGTTCATATTGTTCCACGCGAGCAGCATGCCGCGTTTCGGGGCGATCTTGATGCCGGCCTGCGGGAACCACGTCGCGCCGCCTTCTGGGACGTCATTGAGGAACACCATCGCGGTCCAGGTGCGCTGGCCGCCCTGCTCCTGCATCTTCGCCCAATAGCTCTCGGACTCGTGAAAATAATCATGGTGCGCGCGGAATTGCTGGCCGGGGGCGTAGCGCTGGCCCTGCATCGTCTCGCCGTGGAGCAGGTCGATCCCGAGCAAGGTCGCGATCGCCTCGTCGGTCGGCTGCACGTCGGGGGACCAGCGATCCATGTCGCAGCTCTCGCTGGTCCGGAAATTGCTGTTCGGGCGATCGGACAGCAGCGTCGACGGCCGCCGCTTCGAATCGATCATCGCGATCAGCCGCTTGCAGGTTGCGGGATCGAGGAACTTGTCCTGATAATAGAATTGCACCGTGTCCATCGCGATGCGCTGCACCGCCGGATTGGCGTCGAGCCGCGCTGCGACCTGCGATCCGAAGGCCTGACGAAGCGCCGCGGCCGGATCGACCTTCTTGGCTTTTGAAAAGATACCCACGCCACAGGATTTGGCGAACTGGCCCCGAAAGGCAAGAGGGGAAACGCAAGAGCCCCGCGGCGATCTGGACCACCGCGGGGCTCTCCCTGTTACCTCGTGCTGGCGGGCCTCGACCTACCAGAAGATGTCGTACACCGTGTCGACCACGCGACCGCTGTCGAGATCGACCAGCAACGCGTCGTTGTAATAGCGCACCCAGCGATAGGGGCCGTACGCCTCGGGCAGGCGATAGGTGTACGGGTCCTGGATCCAGTAATTCTGATTGTAGAGGATCCGGTTCAGCGAGAAGCCGACCCCGAAGCGTCGATAGCCCGAACCCCAGCCGCTCGGCGCGTAGTAGCGTGGGAGGCGGTAGGCGCCGCGGTTGGACGCGCGGTAGTTGCTCCAGGAATAACGGTTGTCGTTGCGCCAGCCACGGTTCCACGCGCCGCCCTGGTTGTAGTGGCCCTGATTGTAGCCGCCACGGCCATAGCCCTGGACGTTGCCGTATGCGCGGTTGGGTTGGCGGTTCTGATAGCCGTCGCGGCCTCCGTTGCGCCAGTCGCCCCGATTGTCGCCTCGGCCGTCGTTGCGCCCGTCGTTACGCCAGTCGCCGCGTCCGTTGCGATCGAATTGGCCGCGATCCGCCTGCTGATTGCCGCGATCGAAGCCGGGGCGACCCTGGTCGCGGTTCCAGTCGCCGCGGTTCTGAGTGGCTTGCGAGTCGGGACGGGACTGGCCGTTCCAGCCTTGACCATTGCCGCCTTGGCCGTTCCAGCGCTGGCCGCCGCGATTCTGCCCGTTCCAGTCGGGACGACCTTGGCCATCCGGACGATCTCCGCGGAGCTGCTGCTGTGTGCCGAGATCTGCGCGTTGCGGGCGCTGGCCTTGGTCGGGTGTGGCGGGGCGGTCGGGACGTTGCTGCTGGAAGGCCTGGCCGTCCGGGCGCGGGCCACGATCGCCGCGATCGGGACGCTGGCTGCGGTCTTGACGCGGTCCGCGATCACCGCGGTCCTGGTCGACCTGTTGCGCGCTGGCGCTGGTCGCCATCATCGCGGCCGGTACCAAGGCCGATGCCGCCATCAAGAGTTTGAGAAACCTGCCCGTCATCGCCGTCGTCCTCGACTGCCGGCGCACGAGCCGGCTCCTATGATGGGTTGGGTCTAGACGGTGCGGCGTGTGGGGACGCTGAATGGGTTCGTCAGTGATTAGACAGGTTTGGGTGCGGCTCGGGTTTCAAGCGCGCTCAATCTTATATCCCGGCGGAGGCCGGGCCCAGTTGGGGGCGTCGATAATGAAGGTCGGCGCGTCATCATTGCCACCTTCCAACTGGGCCCGGCCTCCGCCGGGGAGGTGAGAGAGGGTGGTGAAGCACATAGGCCCCGGTGGTCTACGTCTCGCGAGATCCTTGTTCTCCCGCGAAGGCGGGAGCCCAGTCTGGACTCCCGCCTTCGCAGGAAACCATGCTTGGTTTTGAGCGCGCGCTCTACCGCGCCGGCGGCGGGACCAGCGCAGGCACCAATCGCGCCGAATCCGCCGGATCGATCCCCGGCCTCGGCCCCGCCGGTATTACCTCTTCCCCGCGCATCGCTCTTCCGGCCCGCTGCATCGCCTCGACCACGCGCGGATAGACCCCGCACCGGCACAAATTGGCGATCTGCTCGCGGATCACATCATCGCTTGGGTCGGCATTCCGCTTCAGCAACGCCGCGGCGGCCATGATCATGCCCGGGATGCAGAACCCACATTGCGGCACCGCCTCCGCAATGAAGGCCAGTTGCACCGGATGATTGCGTTCGCGCGACAGCCCTTCGATCGTCGTGACGTAGGCGCCTTCGATCGACCCGATCGGCACGCGGCAACTGCGCACCGCGCGCCCGTCGATATCGACCGTACACGCGCCGCAATGCCCGGTGCCGCAACCATATTTGGTCCCCGTCAGGTTCGACGCGTCGCGCAGCGCCCACAGCAGCGGCGTCTGCGGATCGAGCTTGTATTCGATCGGCTCGTTGTTGACGGTGAAGCGGCTCATGCTCGCCGTCCTAGCCCGCCGGGACGGATCGCACCACGCGGCATTGCCACGCGCTGCCGCCCCGGCTTATGTCGCGCGGAAATACCGCGAGAGGGCGCAACACGATGCACGTCGATACCAAATCCACTTCAGCGGCGGGGGCGATGCCAGCCACGGCTACGACGCGCCCGACCTGCGCGTGTTCGTGTTCGCGCTGTTCTTCATCTTCGGCGGCATCACCTCGCTGAACGACATCATCATTCCGAAGATGAAGGAGCTCTTCACGCTCGACCACGCGACCGCGATGCTGGTCCAGTCGGCGTTCTTCCTCGCCTACGCGCTGTTCTCGATTCCCGCCGCCGCGATCGTCCGGAAAGCGGGCTACATGCGCACCGCGTCGATCGGCCTCGTGACGATGACCGCGGGCTGCCTGTTGTTCATTCCCGCCGCAGGCCAGGCGAGCTTCGGCATGTTCCTGTTTGCGCTGTTCGTGCTCGGCGCCGGCATCACCGTGGTGCAGGTCGTCGCCAACCCGCTGATCTCAGCGCTCGGCCATCCCAAGTCCGCCTCGAGCCGCCTCACCTTCGCGCAGGCGTTCAACTCGCTCGGCACCACCATCTTCCCGTATGTCGGCTCGGCGCTGATCCTCGGCGGGCTGGCCACGGTCGACTCGTCGAAACTCACCGGTGCTGCGCTCGACGCGTACCGGACGGAGTCGTCGCGGACGGTCGTCCACACCTATATCGGCCTCGCGATCGCGCTGCTGATCGTCGCCGCGGTCGTGTGGACGCGTCGCAACCGACTCAACGAGGAGCAGGACCAGACCGGCAGCATCTTCCACGCCTTCACGCTGCTCAAGCGTCCGCGCTTCGCGATGGGGACGGCGTGCATCTTCCTGTACGTCGGCGCCGAAGTCGCGGTCGGCTCGCTGATCGTGAACTATCTCATGCAGCCGAGCGTGATGGGCCTGAGCGACGTCGCGGCGGGCAAGCACGTGCCGTTCTACTGGGGCGGCGCGCTGGTCGGCCGGTTCATCGGCGCATACGTGCTGAACAAGGTGTCGCCGGGCAAGGTGCTCGCGGGTGTCGCGACGGGCACGCTGGCGTTGATCCTGATCTCGGCGAACACCGAGGGCGCGATGTCGGGCTGGGCGCTGCTGGCGATCGGCCTGATGAACGCGGTGATGTTCCCGACGATCTTCTCGCTGGCCTCGGAAGGTCTCGGCAAGCGTGCGGCGGAAGGCTCGGGCGTCATCGCCACGGCGATCGTCGGCGGCGCGATCATCCCGTATCTGACCGGGATGCTGGCGGACAAGTCTGGCAGCCTGCACTTCGCGCTACTGCTCCCGGCGATCTGCTACGCACTGATTCTGGCGTACGGCCTGTACGCCCGGAAGCCGGTGGTCGAAGCGGTCGCCTAACCCACTCCGTCATCCTGGGGCCGACCCAGGATCCAGAGCTACGAACGCCAGCGCTAGTGGCTCTGGATCCTGACTTTCGTCAGGATGACGATCGGGGCAGCATCGGTGCCGCCCGACCCGTCGCCAGATCGGCATCGGAAAACCGGATCGGCGTGCGCAGTCCCGGGACCGTCGATCCATCCGGTCGCGCGGCACTGATCTGCATCCCCCGTGCGATTACCTGCGGATCCTCGAATGCCTGCGCTACCGTATTGATCGGCCCGGCCGGCACCCCGACCGCCTCCAGACGCGCGAGCAACTCGAGCTTCGGCACCTGAGACGTCGCCGCCTCGATCCCCGCGAACAGCAAATCCTTGAACGCCAGCCGTCCGGCATTGGTCGCGAACCGTGGATCGTCGCGCATCTCGGGCAAGACCATCGCGTCGCAGAACCGCCGGAATTGCCCGTCATTCCCGACCGCCAGGATGAACCACCCATCGCTCGTCGGGAAAACCGCGTACGGACACACGTTCGTGTGCGCATTCCCGACCCGCGTCGGCGACACGCCGCTCGCAAACCAGTTCATCGCCTGGTTCGCCAGCACCCCGGTCATCGTGTCGAGCAACGCCATGTCGATTTGCTGACCCCGACCCGTGCGCTCGCGCATCGCCAGCGCCGCCTGGATCGCGATCACCGAATACAGCCCGGTCATGATGTCGGCGAACGCGACGCCGATCTTCTGCGGTGCGCCATCGGGTTCGCCGGTCAGGTCCATGATCCCGCTCATGCCCTGGACGATGAAGTCGTAACCGGCGCGCGGGGCGTAGGGGCCGTCCTGGCCGAACCCCGTGATCGAGCAATACACCAGCCGCGGATTGATCGCGGCAAGCGTCGCATAGTCGAGCCCGTATTTGGCCAGCCCGCCGACCTTGAAATTCTCGATCACGACGTCGGCGTCGGCGATCAGGTCGCGGACGACGGCTTGTCCTTCGGGCGTGGTAAAGTCGGCGACGACCGATCGCTTCCCGCGATTGGCGGCGTGAAAATACGCGGCATCCCGCGTGCCATCAGGGTTGTCGATAAACGGCGGCCCCCAGGTTCGCGTGTCGTCGCCGGCCGGGCTCTCGATCTTGACCACGTCGGCACCGAGATCGGCGAGGACCTGTCCCGCCCAAGGCCCGGCCAGGATCCGTGCGAGCTCGATGACCTTCAGGCCGGTGAGGGGGAGGGTTTGCCCTCCATGATCACAGCACCACCCCGGCGGAGGCCGGGGCCCAATTGGAAAGGTTGGAGTAACAGCGCACAGCATCCGCCAAGGCGTGTCCCCCAATTGGGCCCCGGCCTTCGCCGGGGTGGTGCGACGATCTTCGCGCAGCCCTCAAAACGCAGCGATACCCGTAATCGCCCGACCCAGGATCAACGCATGCACATCATGCGCGCCCTCGTACGTATTCACCGTCTCCAGGTTCATCAGGTGGCGCATCACCTGATACTCCCCCGAAATCCCGTTGCCACCGTGCATGTCACGCGACATCCGCGCAATATCGAGCGCCTTGCCGACATTGTTGCGCTTGACGATCGAGACCATCTCCGGCGCGAACCGGCCCTCGTCCATCAACCGCCCGACGCGCAACGACGCCTGCAATCCGAGTGCGATCTCGGTCTCCATGTCCGCCAGCTTCTTCTGGAACAGCTGTCGCCCGGCGAGCGGCGTCCCGAACTGGTTACGATCCAGCCCGTACTGCCGCGCGGCATGGAAACAGAACTCGGCCGCGCCCAGCGCGCCCCAGGAAATCCCGTACCGCGCCCGATTGAGGCAGCCGAACGGCCCCTTCAGCCCCTGCACGTCGGGCAGCAGCGCGTCGTCGCCGACCTCGACCTCGTCCATCATCACCATGCCCGTGATCGACGCACGCAGCGACAGCTTGCCCTCGATCTTCGGCGTCTCCAGCCCTTTCATCCCGCGCTCGAGGATGAATCCGCGAATACCGCCGCCATGCTCGTCGGACTTCGCCCAGATCACGAACACGTCGGCGATCGGCGAATTGGAAATCCACGTCTTCGCGCCCGAGATCACATAGCCGTTCGCGGTCTTCTTCGCGCGCGTCGTCATGCTCCCCGGATCGGAGCCGGCATCGGGCTCGGTCAGCCCGAAACAGCCGATCCACTCGCCGCTCGCGAGCTTGGGCAGGAATTTCCGCTTCTGCGCCTCGGACCCGAACGCGTTGATCGGGTACATCACGAGGCTCGACTGCACCGACATCATCGAGCGATACCCTGAGTCGATCCGCTCCACCTCGCGCGCGACCAGACCGTAGGAGACGTAGGACGCGCCGACGCCGCCATATTCCTCGGGAATCGTCGGCCCGAGCAGCCCCAGCGCGCCCATCTCGCGGAAAATCGCGGGATCGGTATGCTCGTGCTGGAACGCGTCGATGATCCGCGGCGCCAGCTTGTCGTCGGCATAGGCCTTCGCGGTGTCGCGGATCATCCGCTCGTCCTCGCTCAACTGATCGTCGAGCAGGAACGGATCCGCCCAGTCGAACTTGCCCATCCCGGCCATCTGCATCTCCTTCGTTGACGTCGACTTCGTGTCTCGGGCGGCGAAAGTCCAGCCCTCTTGAACGGTTTACGCGTCGATCAGCGTCAGCACCGCGATGGTCACGTGCTCGCGGTCGTTGATCGTCGCGATGCCGTCGACGGTAAGGTCGGCGACGATATGCCTGCGCATCGCGAACTCCGCTTCGGGCAACCCGTCGATCCAGTCTCGAAGACCGGGTACGGGATCGACCGCGATCGTCAGCCGGTGCAACGTGCCGACGAAGGTGGCGCTCGCCCAGGGCGTGCAGGTGATCGTCGCGACCTGCATCGTTATGCCTGCCGCGCTCGCGTTGCTTCGGAGAGCGCGGATCAGAAGCGTACCGGCGTCGGGGCCACGGATCGCGTCCATCCTCATGCGCCGTGCCGTTCGATGAACGACTCGATCCTCGCCACCATCGGTTCGCGCGCCTGACGCCCGCGCCGCAGGTCGTGCACCAGCCGCGGATCGCCCACCGCCAGCCGTCCGAACTTGGTCATCGGCATGCCTGTCTGCCGCAGATATCGATCAATCTTCATGAGAATCGTCACCGTCGTTCCTCCCGAGTCCGTTGCTTCGTTCCTGATTTGTTCCGCCAAATCCTACTTGTCTAGGAAATTTCCTGCGCTACGGTCCGGGGTGTCGAAAATCGTAACCGATCCCGATCCAAGGACTGCGCTGGCGACGCTGGCGGCGGCGCGTGGCGACAGCTTGGCGGCGCTGTCGGCGATGCTCGGCCGCAACGCCGCGTATCTCCAGCAATATGTCCGCCGCGGATCGCCGCGGATACTTGGCGAACGCGACCGGAGACTGTTGGCGGAATATCTCGGCGTGAGCGAAGCGACGCTGGGCGCGCCCACCGGCAGAGCAGCCGGGTTTCGCATCCGCAAACTCGACATTGCGGCCTCGGCCGGGCCGGGGGCGCTGGTGGATCGCGAGATCGTCCTCGGCACCGATACGCTCGATCCGGGGCTGGCGCGCAAACTCGGGCTCACGGACGGGCAGGCGGCGATCATCCGCGTGCGAGGCAGTTCGATGGAGCCGGGGTTGTTCGACGGCGATCACATCGTCGTCGACACAGCCGACCGGACGCCGCGCGCGAGAGGCGGGCTGTATGTCATCCGGATCGACGACGCGGTGATGGTGAAGCGGGTGGCGCTCGTGCGGGGAGCGCTAGTGGCGACGAGCGACAACCCCGATGCGGCAGCAGTGCCGGACGGAGCGATCGCGGTCATTGGCAGGGTCGTCTGGCAGATGCGCGAACCGCGATAGCAGGCTGGCGTTCAATACTTGAATCCTCCCCCGCCAGGGGAGGTGGCGCCGAAGGTGACGGAGGGGGAGGACACGGAGCAATGGTCACTTGGCCCCGCCCCTCCGTCAGGCTGACGCCTGCCACCTCCCCTGGCGGGGGAGGATCGATGGACAATCGATCCGCTGTTTACCGCCCCTGCAGCTTGCTCAGGATGGTCATCGACTGTTCCGACCCCGACTGCGGGACGATCTCGCCCGTGCGGTCGATGATCGCGTCCCAGTGCGCCGCGACACCCTCGACCGAAAGATCGTCGCCCGTCAGCAGCTTGCCCTGAGTCAGCGTCACGTACGCAGCCTGGAATACGCCGGCACCGGCACCGACGATCATGTTGGTCGGCGCGTCTTCGGACACGAGGAACACCGCGGCCGGAGCGACCTTGTCGGGCGAGAACGCCTTGAACGCTTCCTGGGGAAGATGTCCTGCGTCATCCGCGTGCCCGCGGTGGGTGCGATCGTGTTGACCTTGATGTTGTTCTTTGCGCCCTCGATCGCGAGCGTCTTGGTCAGCCCCGCGAGGCCCAGCTTCGCGGCACCGTAATTCGCCTGGCCGAAATTGCCGTACAGGCCGGTCGACGACGCGGTCATCAGGATGCGGCCGTAATTTTGGGCACGCATCGTGTCCCACACCGCCTTGGTGGCGTTGGCCGAGCCGTTGAGGTGGACGTCGACGACGAACTTGAAGTCGGCGGGCTCCATCTTGGCGAAGCTCTTGTCGCGCAACACGCCGGCGTTGTTGATGAGGATGTGGACGCCGCCCCATTTCTCGGAGGCGCGGGCGACCATTTCGACCATCTGGTCGTAATCGGTGACGCTGCCGCCGTTCGACATCGCCTCGCCGCCAGCCGCCTCGATTTCCTCGACAACCTTCAGCGCGGCGTCGGAATGGCCAGTGCCGTCGCGCGATGCGCCGAGATCGTTGACGACGACCTTCGCGCCGCGACGGGCGAGTTCGAGCGCATATTCGCGGCCCAAGCCGCCGCCTGCGCCGGTGACGATGGCAACCCGGCCCTCAAAGCGAATAGACATGGAAAAGGCGCTCCTCTCTTAAGTTGGAGCGCCTTTCCTAGAACGTAAAGCCAGCTAGGCAAGCGGCAGGATCACCTGCTGCTTGCTGCGTAACTTACTTGCCGCCGCGGTTGCGGCAGCCGTCCTTGACCGTCTTCGAGCACACCGGATATTCGGCGGGCGCTGGGGTCGGCGGGGTTACCGTCGGCTGACCGAACGTCACGCCACCCGTGGGGGCAGGTGCTGCCATCGGAGCGGCGGGTGCCGCCATTGCCGGATCCGCAGGTGCTGCGGGGTCGGCAGGGCTGCCTGGTCAGCCGGTGCCGTCTGCATCGCGGGATCGGCCGGTGCGGTCTGCGCGGCGGGATCGGCCGGTGGGGTCGTCTGGGCGATCACGGGCGTCGCGAGAAGAGATGCAGCGGCGAGAAGAATGGACTTCATACGAATCTCCTAAATGGGTGCACCATTTTGGTAGCGCGACGTCTGAACGCACTAAGTCGCGCTTGGGTCCTTCGTTTCGCATCCGATTCCATTCGCCCCACCGCGGGACAGGTTCGTCAGCCGCCCGTATCGAGCGAATAGCCCGCCGAACGGACGGTGCGGATGATGTCCGGACGCTCGCCGACGTTGATCGCCTTGCGCAACCGCCGGATGTGCACGTCGACCGTCCGGCTCTCGATATCCGAGTCGTGGCCCCAGACGGCATCGAGCAGCCGCTCGCGCGAGAACACCCAGCCGGGATGCTCGAGGAAATGCTTCAGCAGCCGGAACTCGGTCGGTCCGAGCGACACGACCTCGCCGGAGCGGCGGACCTTGTGGCCGACCGTGTCCATCTCGATGTCGGCATAGCTCAGCGCTTCGCCGGCGAGGGCAGGACGAACGCGACGCAGAACCGCACCAACGCGCGCAACGAGTTCGCGCGGCGAAAATGGCTTGGTCACGTAATCGTCGGCGCCGGTCTCCAGCCCGCGAACGCGATCCTCTTCCTCACCGCGTGCGGTCAGCATGATGATCGGCACGTTCTGCGTCTCGGGTGCGCGACGCAGGCGACGACACACCTCGATCCCAGACAGTCCCTCGACCATCCAGTCGAGCAGGACGATATCGGGCACCTTTTCCTTGGCGAGCAGCAATGCCTCCTCGCCGTCGGGCGTATGCGCGATCTCGAAATCCTCGCGCTTGAAATGCCAGACCAGCAATTCGGCGAGGGCGGCGTCGTCCTCGACCAGCAGCATCTTCGCGCGTGCCATTATGCCTGCTCCTGCTTGATACCGCGTTCCCGGTCGACCATCTGCGTCCCGGTTGCGGCAAAATACACCATCTCGGCAACGTTGGTGGCGTGGTCACCGATCCGCTCAAGGTTCTTCGCGACGAACAGCAGGTGCGCGACTTGGCCGATCGTCCGCGGATTCTCGACCATGTAGGTGACGAGCGTGCGGAAGATGCTGTCGTAGAAATCGTCGAGCGCGTTGTCGCTTTCGACCACCCGCACCGCTTCTTCGGCATCGCGCGCGGCGAACGCGTCGAGCACGTCGTGGACCATCTCGCTCGCCATCCGGCCCATCGCGGGCAGGATCGAGATCGGTTCGATCCGGTGCTCGCTCTCGATCATCGGCACGCGCTTGGCGATGTTCTTGGCGTAATCGCCGATCCGCTCGACGACGCCGGCGATCTTCAGCGCGGCGACGACCTCGCGCAGGTCGACCGCCATCGGCGCGCGCAATGCGATGATCCGCACCGCCAGCCGCTCGACCTCCGCCTCGATCACGTCGATCTGCTTGTCGGCGACGCGTACCTGTTCGGCGAGCGCGAGGTCGTTGCGTTGCAGCGCCTGCATCGCCTTGTCGATCGCGTCCTCGGCAAGCCCGCCCATCTGCGAGATCAACCCGCGGAGCTCGCCGATGTCGTTGTCGAAGGCCTTGACCGTATGCGTGTTCATGCGTGGTCCTCCACTCAGCCGTACCGGCCGGTGATGTAATCCTTGGTCCGCTCTTCGCGGGATTGGTGAAGATGTCGGAGGTGTTGCCGTATTCGACCAGCGTGCCGAGGTGAAAGAACGCGGTTTTCTGGCTGACGCGCGCGGCCTGCTGCATGTTGTGCGTGACGATCACCATGGCGTAGCGGCCGCGCAGTTCGTGGATCAGTTCCTCGATCTTGGCGGTCGCGATCGGATCGAGCGCCGAACACGGCTCGTCCATCAGGATGACCTCGGGATCGACCGCGATCGCGCGCGCGATGCACAGACGCTGCTGCTGGCCGCCCGAGAGCGCCGTACCGCTGTCGGTCAGCCGGTCCTTGACCTCGTCCCACAGGCCTGCGCGGCGCAGCGACTTCTCGACGATCCGATCGAGATCCGCCTTGGCACCCGCCAGACCGTGGATGCGCGGGCCGTAGGCGACGTTCTCGTAGATCGATTTCGGGAACGGGTTCGGCTTCTGGAACACCATGCCGACGCGGGCGCGGAGCTGCACCACGTCCATGTCGGGCGAATAGATGTCCTGGCCGTCGAGCTTGATCTCGCCGGTGACGCGGGCGCTGGCGACGGTGTCGTTCATGCGGTTTAGCGTGCGCAAGAAGGTGGACTTGCCGCAGCCGGACGGGCCGATGAACGCCACCACCTCGTCCTGGTCGACGTCGATCGAGACGTTGTCGATCGCCAGCTTGCTGCCGTACGCCACGGAGACGTTCCGCGCCGTCATCTTGAGAATCGGCGTTTTCAGGTTCTTGGTCATCACCAGCGGGTCTCGAATCGGTTGCGGAGGTAGATCGCGACGCCGTTCATCGCGAGCAGGAACACGAGCAGGACGATGATCGCGGCGGAGGTCTTTTCGACGAAGCCGCGGCTGACCTGATCGGACCAGAGGAATATCTGGACGGGCAGCACGGTCGCGGGATCCTTGAGACCGGACGGCGGCGCGGCGATGAACGCGCGCATGCCGATCATCAACAGCGGCGCGGTTTCGCCCAGCGCGCGCGCCATGCCGATGATCGTGCCGGTGAGGATACCGGGCAGCGCGAGCGGCAGGACGTGGTGGAACACGACCTGGACGGGCGACGCGCCGATGCCGAGTGCCGCGTCGCGGATCGACGGCGGCACGCTCTTGATCGCGTTGCGGCCGGCGATGACGATGACCGGCATCGTCATCAGCGCGAGCGTGAGGCCACCGACGATCGGTGCCGAGCGCGGCATGCCGAACGTGCCGAGGAAGACCGCCAAGCCAAGCAACCCGAAGATGATCGAGGGGACTGCCGCGAGGTTGTTGATCGACACTTCGATCAGGTCGGTCCAGCGGTTCTTCGGCGCATATTCCTCGAGATACAGTGCCGACAGCACGCCGATCGGGAAGGCGAGCAGCAGCGTGACGACCATCGTCAGCAGTGATCCCTTGAACGCGCCCCAGATGCCGACGCGGGTGGCATCGGTGGAGTCCGCCGAGGTCAGGAAGCCGGCGTTGAACCCCGGCTCAGCGCGCCGCTCGCCTTCAACCGGGCGACGATGGCCTCCGCATCGGGTGTGCCGTTGCCCTTGGCGGCGACGTCGATCGGGCTGGAGACGGGGACTTCGAACACCGCCTTGCGCTGAAGCAGCGACGGATCGGCCTTGATCGCATCGCGCACCACCGCCCACGCGCCGTCGGACAGCAGATTTGCACCATCCTTGCCGTATCTGGTGCTTGCCGCGGCCAGCACGGTGCCTTCGAGGCCCGCACCTGCGAGCGCGAGATCGGCGCCGCGACCGACCAGGCGGGCGGGCTCGATCGGCAGTTTCGCGGCGGCGAGATCGACCGGGAGCGACACGCGCGTCTCGACGAAGCCGCTCGCGCCCTGCATCACCATCGTGATTAGCAGATAGGCGAGGAACGCGGCGGACAGCCACACCGCGGCGAGCCCGGCGAAGCGGAAGCGGCGCTCGGACGCGTAACGGCGGCGGATCCGCGACTGCATCGCCTCCGTCGTCCAGTCGGTCGGCACGCGGCGCACGGGCTCGGTGTTCGTCGTGGGGATCTGGGGCACGAGCGTGTCACTCATAGGCTTCGCGGTACCGTTTCACGACGCGCAGCGCGACGATGTTGAGGAGGAGCGTGACCACGAACAGCGTCAGGCCCAGCGCGAACGCGGCGAGCGTCTTGGGGCTGTCAAACTCCGCTTCGCCGGTCAGCAGATCGACGATCTGCTTGGTGACGGTGGTGGTGCTGGCGAACGGATTGAGCGTCAGCGTCGCGACGCCGGAGGCGGCCATGACGACGATCATGGTCTCGCCGATCGCGCGGCTGACCGCGAGCAGCACGCCGCCGACGACGCCGGGGAGGGCGGCCGGGAGCAGCACGCGGCGGATCGTCTCGGAGGATGTCGCTCCCATCGCGAGGCTGCCGTCGCGCATCGAAGAGGGAACGGCAGCGATCGAATCGTCCGCCATCGACGACACGAACGGGATGATCATGATGCCCATCACCAGGCCCGCGGCGAGCGCGCTCTCGGACGACGCCCAGCTGATCCCGATCGACACCGCGAAATCGCGCACCGCGGGGGCGACGGTCAGCGCCGCGAAATAGCCGTAGACGACGGTCGGGACGCCCGCGAGCATCTCGAGGATCGGCTTCATCCATTTGCGCGTGTTCGGCGCGGCGTATTGCGTGAGGTAGATCGCGCTCATCAGCCCGAACGGAATCGCGACGATCATCGCGATCACGGCGCCGATGAAGAACGTGCCCCAGAACAACGGCACCGCGCCGAGCGACGCGCCGGGATCGCGGCCGTCGATGACCTGCGGGCTCCAATGCGTCCCGAACAGGAAATCGGTGATCGGCACGACCGAGAAGAACCGTGCGGACTCGTACAGCAGCGACGCGACGATGCCGACCGTGGTCAGGATCGCGATCAGCGACGCGCCGAGCAGCATCAGCATCACGACCCGCTCGACCTGAGTCCGCGCGCCGAACCCGGGCTTCACGCGGGTGAACGCGAACGCGCCGCCGGCGAAGGCGAGCAACAAAGCGAGTGCGGTCGCGATCCAGTCGTAGCGGGTCTGCGCGGCGGCGTAGGAGGGGCCAGCGTCCGGGAGAGCCCGTGGAATGCGCCGAAGCTGCGTCCCTCGGCGAGACTGCGCGCTTCGGACAGGATCGATGCGCGGTCGAAGCCGGGCGGTGGGAGTTGCATCGCGGCGGGCGTCGCGAGCACGGTGTCGGTGACGAGCGCGGGTGAGGTCATCGACCAGATGACGAGGAAGATCAGCGGGGGAACGGCGGTCCACAGCGCAACGAACCAGCCGTGGTGCGACGGGAGCGAACTGAACCGCACGGTGCTGCCGGCGCGGAAGCGCGTGGCGCGGACGCGGGCGGTGAGCCAGCCGATCAGGCCTAGGCCGAGGACGAGGAAGAGAAGGGCAATGGCGGACATTATAGTTCTCGCCCGTGGCGTTTGGTCGCGCGCGCGCGCGTTATCCCACCAGCTACCACCCCGGCGGAGGCCGGGGCCCAGTTGGAAAGGTCGAGGTAACGGGGCGCAGCATCAACCAACGCGACGGTGCCCAACTGGGCCCCGGCCTTCGCCGGGGTGGTGGTCCTATTGGGTGATATCGACGCCAAAGTTCCGTTCCTCCGCGGACGCGGGGCCCAGCTAAGTTCCGGTATCGAGCTTGGCTCCTGGGCCCCCACGTTCGCGGGGGAACTAGGACGGGAGCGCGGTTGGGTGAGAAGTTCATCACGACAACACCGCCGGATCGAGCACCGTCTCATTCGCAATAATCGCCGCCGACCGTGCCTGAATTTCCGCCGGCGCCGCGATCAACCCCCGCTTCACCAACGGCCCCGTCGCCCCCAGTTGGCCGCATACAGCTTCAGCAAATTCCGCAGCCCCGGAATCGCCGTCAGATGCGCCTTCTTCACATAGATATATAGCGGCCGGGATCCCGGATATCGGTTGTCCGCGATCGACGCGTAGGTCGGCGCGACACCCGAGATCGAGACCCCGTTCACGTCGTCCTTGTTCTCTTCGAGATAGCTGTAGCCGAACACGCCGATCGCATTGGGGTTCGACTGCAACTTCTGGACGATCAGATTGTCGTTCTCGCCCGCATCGACATACACGCCGTCCTCGCGCACCCGCGTGCAGAGCGCCTTGTGCGCATCCGGATCGGACTTGGCGAGCGGCTTGGCGGTCGGGTCGCTGTCCTCGCACCCCTTGGTCAGGATCAGCTCGGCCAGCGCATCGCGCGTACCGCTCGTTGCCGGCGGGCCGTAAACCTGGATCGGCACCGCGGGCAGCGCGGGATTGACGTCGCGCCAGACCCGCGCGGTGTTCGTCTTGCCGCCCGGATTGGCGGCGAGCGCCTTGTAGAGATCGGTCGGCGTCAGCTGCATCTTGGGGCCGTTCTTCGCCTCGGCAAAGGCGATGCCGTCGATTCCGACCTGGATTTCCATCACGTCGCGCACGCCGTTCTCGGCACAGCTCTTATATTCGCTCGCCTTCATCCGCCGCGACGCGTCCTCGATATCGGGGTGCGCCGCCCCGACGCCTGCGCAGAACAGCTTCATGCCCGCGCCCGTGCCGGTCGATTCGATCACCGGCGCCTTCGCATCGGGATCGTTCGCCACAAGCTGCTCGGCGATCATCGTCGTGAACGGATAGACCGTCGACGATCCGACCGCGGTGATCTGATCGCGCGAGCCCGCGCCGCCGCCGTTCGCCTGGTCGACGCACGCGGCCAGAGCGCCCGTCGCCGCTCCCAACACTCCAAGAAGAACGAACCGCTGCACCAGAATTCCCGTCATGCACCGGCCTTAGCGGTACTTAAGACGATCCTGTGTGACAGTTGGGTTACCCTTTATGACAGCGCTTTTCGAGACCTTGGTTCCCGGCGGCAGAATCACCGAGACGGTCGTCCCGACGCCGACCTGGCTGGCGATATCGAGCCGGCCGCGGTGGCGCTCGACGATATGCTTGACGATGGCGAGCCCCAGACCCGTTCCGCCCAGCGAGCGGCTACGCCCGGCATCGGCCCGATAGAAGCGCTCGGTCAGCCGCGGAATATGCACCGCGGCGATCCCGTCGCCTTCGTCGCGGATCGAGAGCCGGATCATGCCGGCGTCGTCGCGCTTCAATTCGATCGTCACCGGCGTGCCCGCGCGGCCATATTTCATCGCGTTGCCGATCAGATTGTGGAGCATCTGCGACAGCTGGACGCGGTCGCCCGAGACCGAGGCGAGATCCGGATCGATCGTCGCGACCAGATCGCGGCCGCGATCGCCCGCCGCCTCCGCCAGCTCCTCCCGCGTGTCCTCGACGAGTTGCGCGAGATCGACCGCCTGGTCGGGCAGGCGGAACTTCTCCGCCTCGATCCGCGACAACGAGATCAGGTCCTCGACCAGTCGCTGCATCCGCCGCGCCTCGTCGTCCATCACCTTGAGGAAGCGCGCGCGAACCTCGGCATCCTCGCCCGCCTCGTCGCGCAGCGTCTCGATGAAGCCGAGGATCGACGCGAGCGGCGTGCGCAGTTCGTGGCTGGCGTTGGCGACGAAATCGATCCGCATCCGCTCGGCCGCGTAATTGCCGGTCTGGTCGATCAGGTGGACGATTCGCTGGCCGTCCGACGCTTCGCCCAGCCGCATCTCCCAGCGCTGGTCGCGGGTGCCGAGCCCGACCAGCTCGATCGGCCGCTCGCCATCGATCGGGCCCGGCGTGCCGAGCCGCTCGGCAGCGGCGGGATGGCGGATCGCGACCCGCGCATCCTCGCCAAGGATATGCGCGCCGAGCAACGTCCGCGCCGCCGTGTTCGCCAGAGTCACCCGGCCGTCCTGCACCAGCAGCACCGGCGCGACGATCGCATCGAGGACGTCGTCGAGCACGGAGGATGTCGCCGTGCTCGTATCGGTGGGGGCAGGGGCCTCGTCGCCGGTGCCTGCCGCGACCAGCGCCGCCGCGATCCCGCCGACCAGCGCCACGATCGCCCCCTGCACGTCGCGCGTGATAACGAACACCGCCACCGCCGCGACGATGACGACGACGATCGCCCAGAACGTACGCAGGCCAAATCCCGACAACATGGCATTTCCTCAGGATGGGGGCAGGGCTCGCCCGCAGACGGCGTTCCTTAAGACGGATCGGTGGACGGGGTAATCATCATTCGTCTCGATCGCGATGCCCGGTCGCCTGCTGCCGGCCCGGACGCCTGCTGCCGGGATGACGGACCGATCTTTCGCCGCGCGCCTTTCCATAGGTCTGCGGCCGCCTACATGGGCTGCGACGGATACAGGAGCGAGCGATCATGAAGCGGACCGGCAACACCATTCTCATCACCGGCGGCGGCTCGGGCATCGGCGAGGCCCTCGCGCACCGGTTCCACGATCTCGGCAACACCGTCATCATCGCCGGACGGCGGCAGGACGCGCTCGACAAGGCGATCGAAGGGCGCGCCGACATGCATGCGGTGACGCTCGACGTCGAGGACCCCGCCGCGATCACGGCCTTCGCCAAGACCGTCATCGAGCGGTTTCCCGCGCTGAACGTCCTGATCAACAACGCCGGGATCATGCGGCGCGAAACGGTCGATACCGCGCGCGATCTCGCGGATGCGGAGGCGATGATCACAACCAACGTGCTGGGGCCGATCCGGCTGATCGACGCGATGGTCGATCATCTCGTGGCGCGTCCGGATTCCGTGATCGTCAACGTCACGTCGGGGCTGAGCTTCGTACCGTTGGTCGTCGCGCCCACCTATTCCGCCACCAAGGCGGCGGTGCATTCCTACACCGTCTCGTTGCGGGAGGTGTTGAAGGGCAAGGTGGAGGTCATCGAACTGGCACCGCCGGGCGTGCAGACCGAGCTGACGCCAGGGCAGGCGACGCGCCCCGGCTATCAGCCGCTCGAGGAGTTCGCGGACGAGGTTCTCGCGCTGTTCGATGCACGACCGACCCCGCCGAGATCCTGGTCCAGCGCGTTCGCCCGCTACGCTTCGCCGAGCGCGACCAGCAGGTCGAGACGTTGCTCGCCAAGGTGAACGCCGCAGCAAACCCCGAATAACGACGTATCGCGACGCTCTCGACCGCAATCGAGAGTGTCGCCTTCCGATCAGACCCGCAGATAGCGGTAGTACCAGACCTCGTGGCCCTGCCGCCGTGCCTTGCGCTCGTACCGCGTCTCGGGCCAGTCGGCGGGGCGGGTCAGGAAGTCGTGCGGGGTCTTTGCCTGCCATTCGAAGTCGCGGCGCGCGTTCATGATCATCATCGACCAGCGGCAATAGGTCGGGTCGTCGGTGCCGAGCCGGAATTCCGCGCCGGGTTTCAGCTTGGCGGCGATCGTGTCGAGCGGGCCGTGATTGACCATGCGGCGCTTGGCGTGGCGCGCCTTCCGCCACGGATCGGGGTGCAGCAGGTACAGCCGGTCGAGGCTCGCGTCGGGCAGGCGCTCGATCACCTCCAGCGCATCGCCCATGTGCAGCCGCACGTTGGTCAGTTCGCCGTCACGGATATGCGCGAGCGCGCCGACCACGCCGTTGAGGAATGGCTCGCAGCCGATGAAGCCTACGACGGGGTTCATTGCGGCCTGTCCCGCCAGATGTTCGCCCGCGCCGAAGCCGATCTCGACGTGGAGCGGTCGGTCTTCGCCGAACAGCGTCACCGCGTCGATCGGGCCCTCTTCCGGCACGGAGAGGTCGGCGAGCGTTTCCTCGACGAGCGCGGCTTGGCCGAGGCGCAGCTTGTGGCCCTGGCGACGGCCGTAAAGGCGGCGGATAACAGAAGGATCGTTCATCGCCGCGTGCCCTAGCGGTGTGGGGCGCCGGAGCAAAGTCCCCCGACAGCCGTTGCATATCCGTAATGGCCGAACCAAACCCCTCCGCATCGCCCGATCCCACCGGATCCAAAGAGGACGACATCGACGCGCTCAAGGCCGCCGATGCCAAGGACCTCCATCAAGCCGTGCGCGAGGAGGGCGAGGACGAACTCGACCGACCGATCTCGTCGCTGTTCTTCTCCGGGCTCGCGGCCGGCATGGCGATCGCCAGTTCGCTGATCGCCGAGGGTGCGCTCCACGCGGCGATCCCCGATACGCCGTGGCGATCGATCGTCGTGTCGCTCGGCTACCCGATCGGGTTTCTGGTCGTGGTCCTCGGCCGGATGCAGCTGTTCACCGAGAGCACGATCACCGCGATGTTGCCGCTGGTGACCAAGCCTTCAGGCTGGGCATTGCGGCGGACCTTGCGACTCTGGGGCGTCGTGCTGGGCGCCAATCTCATCGGAACGGCGCTGGCCGGCGGCATGATCGCGGCGGGCCTGCTCGGCGGCGGCGAGCTTCGTACCGCGATGATCGAGGTGTCGATGGGGATCACCGAACTCTCGCCGGGCGCGACGTTCGTCAACGCGATCCCGGCCGGGTTCATGATCGCGATCCTCGCCTGGTCGCTGCCGAACGCGCGCGAACAGTCGTTCCTCGTGATCTTCGCGGTCACCTATGTCGTCGCGATCGGCGCGTTCAGCCACTCGATCGTCGGATCGGTGGAGGCGTGGCTGCTGCTGTTTGCGGGTAAGGTCGGCGTCGGCGAAGCGCTGGGAGGCCTGATGCTGCCGGCGATCCTCGGCAACTTGCTGGGCGGTGCGGGGTTGTTCGCGCTGTTGGCGCATGCACAGGTGCGCGGCGAGATGAGCAGCCACAAACCGGGCCGGGAGACACGTTGATGGGCGATATCGAACAGGCGGCGAAGTCCGTCGAGAAGGCGGATCGCGCCATGACGCACAAGGCGGCCGCGCACCGCCACAAGCCGATCGTCAAGGCGACCGGCTTCCTCGCCGAGATCGGCGACCAGCCCCAGCTCGTCGCGACCTCGCTCGGGACGGTCGTGATCGGGCTGGTCGCGCGTCGGCCCGACATGATCCGCGGCGGCGTGCGGATGTTCGCGGCGCACGCAGCGGCCACCTTCGTCAAATCGGCGATCAAGAGTTCGATCGACCGCACGCGCCCCGAAAAGGCGATCGAGGACGGCAAGTCGCGGTTCGAGGCCGGCGACAGCGACGACCACGAGCAGACCTCGTTTCCGTCCGGCCACACCGCCGGTGCGGTCGCGGTCGCGCGGGCGGCATCGCGCGATATCGACGGGGCAGGCGCACCGGCCGCGCTGGTCACCGGCGTAGTCGCGGCGGCGCAACCGCTCAACGGCAAGCATTACCTCTCCGATCTCGTCGTCGGTGCTGCGGTCGGCTGGATCGCGGAGGCATTGGTCAGCGCGGTGTTCGACCGGGTCGCGCCGGTCATCGAAAACGCTGCGGTGGAGAAACTGCCGCTGCTCGACGCTCCCGCTACCGCCTGATTAACCCGGATTTTTTCGATCGACGCGGCTGCTCATGGAACCGTTACGAGCCCGTGACGGTTTGCGACCTCGTCATAACAGGGAAGTCCGTATCATGAAGAAACTCGCCATCGCCACGCTGATCGCCGCCATCGCACTTCCGCTCGCAGCATGCGGCGGCAAGGGCGACGACAAGCTCGGCAGCCAGGTCGAGGCCGCCGGCGAGAACCGCGCCGATGCACTCGAGGCAGCCGCGGACAATCTCGAAGATCGCGCCGAAGCCGTTCGCGACAACGCCGAGCGCCAGTCGGACGCGATCGACGATGCCGATGTGAACGCGCAGGCGATGCCGCAGGCGCAGAAGGACGCGCTGGTCAACGGCAGCGAAAAGCTCCGCTGATCGTCTAGGCGCGAACTCGCGCTAGCGTCAGGGCCGCCCTTCGGTACACACCGGGGGGCGGTTTTGACGTTTTGAATGGTTGGATTCGAACGGCCCGGCTCGACCGGTCTTTACAAGAGGGACACGGCAATGATCGACAGGCGTCGACTGGAAACGGGGGCTTCATCACCTTCCTGGTGGCGATTACGATCGCTCTGTGCGTGGTCGTGTCGTCGTTCGCGGCGGCGCTGCTGTGGAGCGCGCTGGCGGCGATCCTGTTCCAGTCGCTGTATCACTGGCTGCTCAAGCGCTGGCCGGAACGCCGCAATCTCGCCGCGGCGCTGACGCTGCTGATCATTTTCGTCGCGGTGATCGTGCCGACCTTGTTCATCGGCAGCCTGGTGATCGACCAGTCCGCCTCGGTCTATGCCAAGCTGCAAAGCGGGCAGATCAACTTCGGCGCGTATTTCCAGCAGATCCACGACGCGCTGCCGAACCGGATCCAGGGCGCGCTCGACAAGGCCGGGCTGAACAGCTTCGAACAGGCGCAGTCGCGCGTGTCGACCATCCTCGGCAACAGCGTCCGTTCGATTGCCGGGCAGGCTCTCTCGATCGGCCGCAATGCCGCCGCGTTCCTGCTGTCGTTCGGCGTCGGGCTGTACGTGACCTTCTTCCTGCTCCGCGATGGCGACAAGGTCGGGCCGGCGATCCGCCGGTCGCTACCGTTCGAGCATTCGGTGGCGGAGAAACTCGTCGACAAGTTCGTCGCGGTGGTGCGTGCGACGATTAAGGGATCGGTGATCGTCGGGCTTGTCCAGGGTGCGCTCGGCGGCCTGACGTTCTGGCTCGTCGGCGTACCGGCGGCGCTGCTATGGGGCCTGCTGATGGCGCTGACGTCGCTGCTGCCCGCGCTGGGCCCCGCGATCGTGTGGGTGCCGGTCGCGGTGTACCTGCTCGCGACGGGTGCAATCTGGCAGGGCGTGGTGGTGATCGTCTCGGGCGTGGTGGTGATCGGCCTAGCCGACAACATCCTGCGTCCGATCCTGGTCGGCCGCGACACGGGATCCCGGATTACGTCGTGCTGGTGACGACGCTCGGCGGGATCGAGCTTGTCGGTCTGAGCGGCATCGTCGTCGGCCCGCTGGTCGCAGCGCTGTTCCTGACCGCGTGGCAGATCCTGACCGAGCAACGGCATGCTCAGCCGGAGGACGGGCGCTGAGCTTCGGGCGCGCCCACTCGCCCGTCCATCCCCCGTTCGTCCTGAGTAGCTGCTGAGCGTGTCGAAGCGGCGTATCGACGGGCAGTCGGAGGGATGGATCCACGCTTTCGATACGAGCCTCGTCCTCGATAACCCTCTCCCCTTGGGGAGAGGGAGGGGCCCGCACGGCAAAGCCGGGTGGGAGGGTGAGGGGAGTGGGGCTCGGGCCCTCTCTCAAAAGCCCCTCACCCTTCCGTCGCCAAGAGGCTCCTCCCTCCCTCTCCCCGACGGGGAGAAGGACTGGAAGCTCAGCTCAACAAAAAAGCCTCCCGCGGATCGGTCCGCGGGAGGCTTTTTCACAACCTCAAACCCGTCGCTATCAGGCGACGGCGGCCTTCAGCGCGTCGACCAGATCGGTCTTTTCCCAGGTGAACGTGTCACCCTGCGGCTCGCGACCGAAATGCCCGTACGCAGCAGTCTTCTTGTAGATCGGCGCGTTGAGCTTCAGATGCTCGCGGATGCCCTTCGGCGTCAGGCGAACGAGCTTCGGCAGCACTGCCTCAAGCTTGGCTTCCTGGACGGTGCCCGTACCATGCGTGTCGACATACACCGACAGCGGCTCGGCGATACCGATCGCATAGCTGAGCTGGATCGTGCAGCGACGCGCGAGGCCGGCAGCAACCACGTTCTTCGCGAGATAGCGTGCGACATACGCAGCCGAACGATCGACCTTCGTCGGATCCTTGCCCGAGAACGCGCCGCCGCCATGCGGAGCGGCGCCGCCGTAGGTGTCGACGATGATCTTACGACCCGTCACGCCGGCGTCGCCGTCGGGGCCACCGATCTCGAACTGGCCGGTCGGGTTGATGTAGATCGCGGTCTCGTCGGTGATGAAACCGTCGGGCAGCACGTCCTTGAACACGCCCATGACATAGTCGCGCAGCACCGCGTACTTGGCGGGATCGGCGTTGTCGCCCTTCTCGCAATAGCCCGGTGCATGCTGCGTCGAGACGACCAGCGCGGTCGCGCCGACCGGCACTTCGTTCTCGTACGACAGCGTGACCTGGCTCTTGGCGTCGGGCTCGAGGAACGGCGCGGCGCCCGAATGACGGTCTTCGGCCATCTTGGCGAGGATCTTGTGGCTGTAATACAGCGTCGCGGGCATCAGGCCGGGGTCTCGTCGGTCGCGTAGCCGAACATGATGCCCTGGTCGCCGGCGCCCTCGTCCTTGTTGCCGCTCTCGTCGACGCCCATCGCGATGTGCGCGGACTGGCCGTGGAGGTTGTTCTCGAAGCGGAACGTCTCCCAGTGGAAGCCGGTCTGCGCGTAGCCGATTTCCTTGACGGTGTTTCGGACGGCCGCCTCGATCTCTTCCAGGACGCCGTCGGCCCACTGGTCGTTCTCGTAGATGCCCTTGCCGCGGATTTCACCGGCGAGGACGACGAGCTGTGTGGTCGTCAGCGTCTCGCAGGCGATGCGTGCCTGCGGGTCCTTGGCGAGGAACAGGTCGACGATCGTGTCGCTGATCTGGTCGGCGACCTTGTCGGGATGGCCTTCCGAGACCGATTCGGAGGTGAAGAGAAAGGACTTGCGCATGAAACCTCTTCGCAAAGGCTCGCCCAGGAAAGTCCGGGGAGCGACATATAAGGAAAGCTTTATATGTCCTTCTAGCGTTGGCGACGGCGCAGGGCAACTGCGGTAACGAGCATCAATGCGGCCATGATCGCCGCCATCGCATTGCCGACGCGCGAGAATAGCGTGGAGGGCAGCGCGGACGGCATCGGCTGTTCGATCGCGCCGGCGGTTTCGTGCGGTACGGTCGCGACGAGGCGGCCGTCGGCGGCGATGATCGCGGAGATACCGGTCGGGGTGGCGCGGAGGATCGGCAGCCCTTCTTCGATCGCACGCATCCGGGCTTGGGCGAGATGCTGCGGCGGGCCCCATTGCCGAACCACGCGTCGTTCGAAGGATTGAACAGAATGCGGGGGCGGTGCGCGCGGTCGACGACCTCGCCCGAGAATATGATCTCGTAACAGATCTGCATGCCGATCGAACCGAAGCCGGGCAGCGTCAGGTTCGCGGGCCCTTGCCCGAGGTGAAGTCGATGTCCCCGGGCACGAGGCGCGCGAGCCCGAGCGGCTTCAGCAGCCACGGCATCGGCAGGTATTCCCCATAGGGCACAAGGTGCGCCTTGTCGTACCGCCCGCGCAAACGCGCTTGTGCGTCGAGCGCGAACACCGAATTGGCCGCGCCGGAAATCCGGTCCTTGGCGTCGAACTCGAGCGCGGTGCCGCCGATCAGCAGGATGTCCTCGGGGCCCAGCAGCCGCGCCATCCGGCGGCGGAGGTAGAGCGGGCTCGACCAGCCATAGGCGTAGAACGGATAGCCATCCTCGACGTAGTCGCGAACGACGCCCTCGGGCCAGACGACCAGGCGGGGCGTGGCGCCGCCCTGGCCAGACAGCTTCTCCAGCGCAGAAAGCACGCGCTCGCCGTCGGTTTCGCTGCGATCTTCCTGGCCGATATCGGGCTGGACCACGCGGACCAAAGGCGTGCCGGGGGCGGGGGCGGCGCGTTCGTCCAGAGCGCGGACAGTGCCGCGAGGCTCAGCGTGGGAATGGCGATCGCCGGCAGCGTCCAGCGGCGGACGGCGAGCATCAGCAGCGCGCCCGCGGCGATGATCGTCACCCCCGACAGTGCATACGTCCCGACCCAAGCCGACAGCCGCGCGACGCCGATCGCGGGCAGCCAGACGACGCTCAGCGGGTCCCAGGCGTATCCCGTGAACAGAGTCGCCCGCAGCCACTCCGTCGCGATCCACGCCGCGCCGAAGACCAGTACGAACGTCGCGTCGGGTCGGTCGGTCCGCCGTGCGATCCGCCAGGCGAGCGCGCCTGCGAGCATTGGGAACAGCGCCAGATACAGCGCGAGGCCGACCGCGGCGAAATACCCCAGCACCGGCGGCATCGCGTCTTGGAAGTCGAACGCGTGCTGGAACCAGTTGTTGTTCACGGTGAAATGCCCAAGCCCGAACACCCACCCGCGCCATAGCACGCCGCGAAGGGTCGGCGCATCGTGGACGAGCTTCATCCACACCGCGAACGCGACGAGGGTGAGTGGCCAGAGGTCAAGCGGGGCAAAGCCGGTGGCGGCGAGCGCGCCGAGGATGAGGCAGGCGAGGGCGGGGTAGCGAGTCACGCTGGCGCTATGGCGTGGCGGACGGGGTGGGGCAATGTCTTAGCCTTGGGATGATCGAGCCCGTCGGCTGCATTCATTGTGGCTTCCCCATGAGGCACCACCCCGGCGGAGGCCGGGGCCCAGTTGGAAAGGTGGTAGTAACGAAGCGCTGTCCGCCGTTAGCAACGTCCCCCAACTGGACCCCGGCCTCCGCCGGGGAGGTGCCGGGGATGGGAAAGCGTCCGATCGGCTAGAGCACGATGGGTGGTGCATGGGGGAAGGGCACCGACGCCAAACCTTGTTCTCCCGCGAAGGCGGGAGCCCAGGCTGGACTCCGCCTTCGCGGGAGAACAAGAGAGCCCACTGACTTAACGGTGGAGGAAATCCCCACCGAAAACCCCGGGTCGACGAACTCCGGACCACGACCTATTCTCACCAAATGACCCTACGCCCCTTCCACCTCGCCTTCCCCGTCCACGACCTGACCGCAGCCCGCACCTTCTACGGCGCCACGCTAGGCTGTCGCGAAGGCCGCTCCAGCGACCATTGGATCGATTTCGACCTGTTCGGCCACCAGATCGTCGCGCATCTCGACCCCTCGGCCAAACCCGTCGCGGTCGCGAATGCGGTCGATGGCCACGCCGTCCCCGTGCCGCATTTCGGCGTCGTCCTGACGATGGACGACTGGACCACGCTGTCGGAACGCGTCACCGCCGCGGGCGTAAAGTTCGGGATCGCGCCATACATCCGCTTCAAGGGCGAGCCCGGCGAGCAGGCGACGATGTTCTTTTGCGATCCCAGCGGCAACGCTCTCGAGTTCAAGGCGTTCGCCAACGACGACATGCTTTTCGCGACTTAAGGACTATTCATGGCCAACCCCATCACCGTCGACGTTCCCCATCAGCTCGGCAAGGCGGCAGTCCGCGCGCGGCTCGACGGCGGGATCGACAAGATCAGCGCTAGCATCCCCGGCGGCTCGGTGACCGATCATCGCTGGGACGGCGACACGCTGCACTTCACCATCCAGGCGATGGGCCAGACGATCGCCAGCGCGGTCACGGTGTTCGAGACCAACGTCCATGCGGTCGTCGACCTGCCCGGCATCCTCGGACTGTTCGCAAGCAAGATCCAGGACATGATCCGCAAGGAGGCGCCGAAACTCCTGCGCTGACCCCGACTAGCGGACACAGACGAGGCGCCGGGAGCGGATCAGGCCTCTGGCGCGCGCCGATACAGCGCAAACGCAGCCTTGGCGCCGGCGACCGCGTCCGCGACCCAGGCCTCGTCGGCAGGCTGCCGGTCGATCGCGGCCAGCAACGCGCGCCATTCGCCCGACAGATGTTTCGCGCCGAGATACGCCGACGGCATGTCATCGGGTACCGATCGCGACAACATGATGCCGCCGAGCCGCGAGCCCTCGACCACGTACATCGCACCCCAGCCGGCCGCTTCGCTCGGCGCCAGG
This sequence comes from Sphingomonas sp. AC411, assembly GCF_979253035.1. Classification (NCBI taxonomy): domain Bacteria; kingdom Pseudomonadati; phylum Pseudomonadota; class Alphaproteobacteria; order Sphingomonadales; family Sphingomonadaceae; genus Sphingomonas; species Sphingomonas sp. AC411. Next base: position 3,751,183 of record NZ_CEEDAQ010000001.1, read on the forward strand.
TCGAAGGCCATCGGCGTCGGCATCTCCTCGCCCAGCGCGGCGAGATCGGCGGCAAGCGCCTCACTCCGAGATCGGACCGCGGCAAGACCCGGAATGCCGTCCAGCCAAGCCTCCACGGCCGGCAACGCCCTGGCATGCGCGAGCAGGAACGCGCGGTAATCGTCCGCATCGTTCAGATCATAGCGCCCGAACCCGGCATCGACCGCGTCGTGATCGCTCGCTGTCGCCGCCCGGAGGCGCGCGACGGTCGAAAGCCCCTCCGTCAACAGCAGCGCCCGCCGCCCTTGCTGCCGTACCGAGCCTCCTGCCGATCGCGGAAGAACGCGCGTTCGTCCATCGGCGCGCGGTCCGGATGGCGCTCCGCCATGTGCTGGCGATAGGCGGCGTAGGACGGCACGCCGACCATCAGCAGCGCGGTCTCGCGCGCCTTCGCATAGAGCGCGCGGATCATTCCGCGGCCACCAGTTGCGGCGGGACTTCGGTGACCGTCGGCCGGTCGATCTTCAGCGCGGCGAGACACGTGCGGATGCCGAAGAACACGATCGACAGCACCACGGCGAGGAACAGAGCGCACAGCCCGGCGTCGATCCGGTCGTTGAGCACGATCCGCTGCATCTCCGCCATCGTCTTGGCGGGCGCGAGCAACTCACCCCGCGCCGCTGCCTCTGCAAACTTCGAGGCGTGCGCGAGGAAGCCGACCTTCGGATCGCTCGCGAACAGCTTCATCAGCCCGGCGGTGATCGTGCACAGGCACAGCCACGCGGCGGGCAGAGATCGTCACCCACGCGTAACGCTGACGCTTCATGCGGAACAGTACGACCGTGGCCAGCACGAGCGCGACCGCGGCGAGCATCTGGTTCGAGATCCCGAACAGCGGCCACAGCGTATTCACGCCGCCTAGCGGATCGGTGACGCCCTGGTACAGGAAGAACCCCAGGCCATCACGCACAACGCGGTCGCGATCAGGCCCGGCACGATCGCGGAGGCATTGCGGAACGACGGTACCGCGAGCCCGATCAGGTCCTGCAACATGAACCGCCCGGCACGCGTCCCCGCATCGACCGCGGTGAGGATGAACAGCGCCTCGAACAGGATCGCGAAGTGATACCAGAACGCCTTCATCGCCTGCCCGCCGATCAGGTTGCTGAAGATCTCCGCCATCGCCACCGCCAGCGTCGGTGCGCCGCCTGTGCGGCTGACGATCGTGGTTTCGCCTACATCCTTCGCTGTCTGCGCGAGCAGTTCAGGCGTGATCGGGAAGCCCATCGCGGTGACCGCGGTGGCAGCGGACGCGAAGTCGGTCCCGACCACCGCCGCCGGGCTGTTCATCGCAAAATACACGCCGGGATCGAGGATCGACGCGCCGACCAGCGCCATGATCGCGACGAAGCTCTCCATCAGCATCGCGCCGTAACCGATGAACTGCGCGTCGCCTTCGCTGGCGATGAGTTTGGGCGTCGTGCCGCTCGCGATCAGCGCGTGGAAGCCGGAGACCGCACCGCACGCGATCGTGATGAACAGGAACGGGAAGAGCCCACCCGACCAGACCGGGCCGCTGCCGTCGATGAACAGGGTAAGTGCAGGCATCCGCAGCGGTGGGGCGACGACCGCGATGCCGATCGCGAGCGCGACGATCGCGCCGATCTTGAGGAAGGTCGAGAGGTAGTCGCGGGGGCGAGCAGCAGCCACACCGGCAGGACGGACGCGACCGCGCCGTAGCCGACCATGAGGACGCAGAGCTGCACCGGGGTCAGCGTGAACAGCGGCGCGAGCGTCGGCGAGGCGGCGACAGTGCCGCCATAGACGATCGCGGCGAGCAGGCCGATGACGCCGAGAACGGAGACTTCGCCGACCTTTCCGGGGCGGATCCAGCGCGTGTAGATGCCCATCATGAACGCCAGCGGGATCGTCGCGGCGACGGTGAAGAGGCCCCATGGGCTGCCGGCGAGCGCGCGCACGACGATCAGCGCGAGCACGGCGAGGATGATGACCATGATCGCGAACGCGCCGATCAGCGCGATCACGCCGGGGACCGCGCCCATTTCCATGCGGATCAGTTCGCCGAGCGACCGCCCGTCGCGGCGCATCGAGATGAACAGGATCATGAAATCCTGCACCGCGCCCGCGAGCACGACGCCCGCGAGGATCCAGAGCGTGCCGGGGAGGTAGCCCATCTGCGCAGCGAGCACGGGGCCGACGAGGGGACCTGCACCGGCGATCGCGGCGAAATGGTGACCGAACAGCACGTTGCGGTCGGTTGCGACATAGTCGAGGCCGTCGGCTCTGCGGAGCGCGGGGGTTGGGCGGCTCGGGTCGAGCTGCATCACGTGCCGCGCAATGTAGCGCGCGTAGAACCGGTACGCGATCAGCTGGACCGAGACCGCAGCGGTGACGATCCACAGCGCGTTGACATGCTCGCCACGCTCAAACGCGACGACCGCGAGCGCGCAGGCGCCGAGTAAGGCCAGTGCGCCCCAACCGATCTTCTCGCGTAATGTCATGCGTGCGCCCTCCCGTGCGGTCCGTACCGGCGACATCGCGTATTCGGGAGGCGAGCGCTAGCCTAGATTAGCTTAGGCACCCGCCGCACAGCCCCACCCCGGCGAAGGCCGGGGCCCAGTTGGCAAGGTGGCCGTAACGGAGCGCGGGAGTCGTCATCACCGTCCCCCAACTAGGCCCCGGCCTTCGCCGGGGTGGGGTGCTTGGTTGATGCGGTCCAAACTTCATGGTCGGCGGATCTGATATCTGGGCGGGCTCGGCGTTGTGTCACCCAGCCACCCAGCCACCCCTCTTCCGTCACCCCGGCGGAGGCCGGGCCCACCGGTCCGCATACTCCACGGACCGCGAGTATGCGGAACGGTGGATGCCGGAACGAGCCCGGCATGACGGGGCAGGGCGCGCTCGCGTGACGGGTTCCTGCTCGGACGGTCCGCACACACTTCGCTCCCCTCCCTGGAAGGAGGGGCTGGGGGTGGGTTGGCTGGTTTGAGCCACGACCGTCGGGCCTTGGGAAGCCGACCCACCTCGACCCCTCCCTTTCAGGGAGGGGGAAGAGGGCATTTCAGCCCATCAGCCGGACCTCAGCCCCGCAACTCAAACCTGCGAGTGATGCCCCTTCAGCTCATCCCCGACGATCCGCACTACGTGCAGCACGTTGGTCGACCCAGGCGTCCGGAACGGCACGCCCGCGAGCACGATCACCCGGTCGCCGGCCTTCGCGATCCCGTGCCGCAACGCCATCCGCTTCGACTTCGCGACCATGTCCTCGAACGACTCGACGTCGCGCGTGTGCACCGCGTGCGTGCCCCACAGCAGCCCGAGCCGCCGCGCGGTCTCCTGGCTCGGCGTCAGCACGAGCAGCGGCACAGACGGCCGCTCGCGCGCGATCCGGCGTGCGGTCGAGCCCGACGTCGTGAAGCAGATGATCGCCACCGCCGACACCGTCGCCGCGATGTTCTTCGCCGCCTCGGCCAGCGCGTCCGCGGTCGTCGGATCGGGCTTCATCACGGTGAAGTGCATGCGGTCGCCGTGTTCCGGGTCCGCCTCGACCGACACGCCGATCGCATCCATCATCGCCACCGATTCGACCGGCCACGCACCCGCCGCACTCTCCGCCGACAGCATGATGGCATCCGCGCCGTCATACACCGCGGTCGCGACGTCGGACACTTCCGCACGCGTCGGCGACGGCGAGGTGATCATCGATTCGAGCATCTGCGTCGCGACCACCACCGGGCGGCCCATCCGGCGCGAGACTTCGACGATACGCTTCTGCAACGGCGGCACCGCCTGCGGTGGCATCTCGACGCCGAGATCGCCGCGCGCGACCATCACGCCGTCGCACGCATCGACGATCTCATCCAGCCGTTCGATCGCGGCCGGCTTCTCGATCTTCGCCATCAGCGCCGCCTTGCCGCCGATCAGCTTGCGCGCTTCCCACAGATCTTCGGGGCGCTGGACGAACGACAGCGCGATCCAGTCGACACCCTGGTCGACCGCGAAGTCGAGGTCGCTGCGGTCCTTTGCCGTCAGCGCCGCCATCGGCAGCACGACGTCGGGGACGTTCAGCCCCTTGCTGTTCGACAGCGCGCCGCCGACCTCGACCCGCGTCGTGATCTGGCGCGGGCTATGCGACACGACGCGCAGCACGAGCTTGCCGTCGTCGAGCAGCAGGCGTGCGCCCGGCTCGATCGCCGCGAAGATCTCGTCGTGCGGCAGTTCGACACGCGTCGCGTCGCCCGGTGTCGGGTCGCGGTCGAGCAGGAAGGTGGAACCGGTTTCGAGCACGGTGCGCCCGCCCTCGAACTTGCCGACGCGCAGCTTCGGGCCCTGCAGATCGGCGAGGATCGTCGAGGGGCGACCGAATTCCTTCTCCAGCGCGCAGATCGCCTGGATCACGGCAATCTTCGACTGCTGGTCACCGTGGCTCATATTAACGCGGAACGCGTCGGCGCCGGTGCGGAATAGCGTTGCGATCATCTCGGGCGTGCTGCTGGCAGGGCCTAGCGTCGCGAGGATGCGGACTTTGCGCGAACGGGGTGCGATGGCCTTGGTCATGCGGTGCGTTTCCTGGGGAGGTCTTTGCCGCGACGGGCCTTAAACCCTATCTCCGCCGGATCAACCACGGAGCATACGAATGACCCCCGATCGCCTCGATACTTTGGACGATGCCGTAGCGGCGAAAGCGTTCCGCCGCCTGATCCGCCACCTCCGCCACCGCGAGGACGCACAGAATGTCGACCTGATGGGGCTCGCCGGTTTCTGCCGCAACTGCCTGTCCGACTGGGTCGAGCAGGCGGGCGGCCTGTCGAAGGACGACGCGCGCGCGACGGTGTACGGAATGCCGTACGCCGAGTGGAAGGCGCACCATCAGGGCGACGCTAGCCCCGAGCAGCTCGAACGGATGAAGGCGAGCGTCGCGAAGAACGCGACACTCTGAGCCTCGCCGTCGCTTGAGCCGAACACGGTAAACGCCTAGACGCGGCCCCGCACCCCGCAGCGGTCTGATTCACGACGTCATCGACGGCGGTCATCTGCGCGGGGTTTCTCGATTGGCTTTGGGCCGGCGCGTGGCGCTGGCGAGTGGGGAATTTTCGATGTCTGACGAACGGCAACACGGCATGGGCGGCGGCGCGGTCGCAGCGGACGAACTGCGCCTGCTGATCGAGCGCGCCGAGCGTCTCGAAGAAGAGAAGAAGGGTATCTCGGACGACATCAAGGACGTGATGGCCGAAGCCAAGGGCCGCGGTTACGATCCGAAGGCGATCCGCAAGATCCTGTCGATCCGGAAGAAGAAGAAGGAAGAATACCAGGAGGAGGAAGCGATCCTCGAGGTGTACCTTCAGGCGTTGGGGATGATCTGAGGATATCCCAATTTCGCGCGGTGCCTCATCCGACATGTGGTCGGTAGCGAAGGGGCACCGCGTTAACCCCTCGATGTACCGGTAGAGAATGATTCTCCCGATCTTCGCGGCGCTCGTTCTGTTCCTGATCATCAACATGATCACGGTCGCCGCGTTCGCGATCGACAAGCGGCGATCATCTTCCGACGCGCGGCGTATCCCCGAAAGCCGCTTGCTCTGGTTCGCAGCACTCGGCGGCACTCCGGGTGCGTTCTGGGCGCGCAATCGCTACTGGCACAAGACACTCAAGCAACCGTTCGTCGGGCGGCTTCAACTGATCGCGATGGTCCAGGTCGGCGTGGCCGCAGGGCTCGCGATCGCTGTTGTGATTTAATGTCGACATCCCGCAACGACATTGCTGCTTCTACACAACCGGTGTATTGCTGTTATACGACATTGCATCGGGGCTAAGCATGCGGGTATTTTTGGGCATTACGGCGGCATTGTTGGTCAGTGCTCCAGTCGCGGCGCAACCGAGCGAGACCGACGCGCAAAAACTCGGTCAGCGTGCCGAGGCCTTCCTAAACGTTCGTAACCAGTTCGATCAGGCGGCGATGATCGCGATGATGGCGCCCGAATACCAGGAAATATCTCCGGTCGGCGAAGTCGATTCCCGCGACGGCGTGATTGGGTTCTACGCTGCCGACAAGAAGAAGCCCGCGCCGCCGATGACGATCACCGAGACGGTCGCGCGACCGGCTGGGGCACTCGGCGTCGTCACGATGCGGATCGCCTATGCGGTGCCCGGCAAGGACGGACGGCTACAATCACGCGCGATGCGGGCTGGCTTCGTCGCGCGACGCATCAGGGGCGACTGGCAGTTCGTGTCGTTGCAGTTCACCCCGATCCGCGGCTGACGCTTCAAGCCGCGTCAGCCGGCAGCGTCGTCCACCCCAACCCCGGTATCGTGATCGAGCGTTTGCCGGCCAGATCGGTTCGGCACACGATCAGCTCGCGGCTTTCGATATAGCCGATCAGGCGCTTCACCCGGCCTAGCGAACTCGTCCCATACGTCGCGGCGATGCGCGCATCGGAGGGGCAGGGTTCGCCTTCGCGGGCGGCTCTTGCGACCAGCAGGAATGCGCCCAGCATGTCGTCGGGCAGGCCGCTGGCCACGTCGAGCGCGGCGGTCCACGCTTCGTCCGTCATGTCGAAGATCCCCGCGCGGGCGCAACTCAGGCGACGCACGAAGCCCGGCAGGTCGAGAGGCGGTTTTGCCAAGCCCCCATCCGGCACCGCACCTGGAAATCCTGGAACAGGACCGACGGCGGACGCAGCGTCGACTCCGGGTCCTCGACGATCGCGCGGAAGACGTCGGCGTAGACCGCCTCGACCTCGTCGTCGGTCTTCTCGGGCGGTGGCGGCGCAGCGGTGCGGGGCTCGGGCGGGCGGGCGATGCCGTCGAGCAGTTCCTCCGCCGGCACGCGACGCGGGCGCGGATCGAACATCAGGCCAAGTTCTGGGGCATCGACCACCGGCTCGGACAGCAGATCCTGCAGATCCATCGGCGCGGCGCTGGGGAGGGGTGAGCTTGGGGCTGCCACTGCGCGCGGACGTTGCGACGTCGCCGATCTTCACCGTGATCGGCCGCCGCGACACTGCGGGGCCGAGTGCCATGAAGGTGCCGCGCTGGAGATCGCGAATCGCCTCCGCCTGGCGCCGCTCCATGCCGAGCAGATCCGCGGCGCGCGCCATGTCGATGTCGAGGAAGGTGCGGCCCATCAGGAAGTTCGACGCTTCGGCCGCGACGTTCTTCGCGAGTTTCGCCAGACGCTGAGTCGCGATCACGCCGGCGAGCCCGCGCTTGCGCCCGCGGCACATCAGGTTGGTCATCGCCGCCAGCGACGCGCGGCGCACCTCTTCCGACACTTCGCCGCCCGTCACCGGCGCGAACATCTGCGCCTCATCGACCACCACCAGTACCGGATACCAATGCTCGCGCGGCGCATCGAACAGCGCGGAGAGGAACGACGCCGCACAGCGCATCTGGCCCTCGACCTCGAGCCCTTCGAGGCTCAGCACCGCCGAGGTACGATGTTCGCGAAGGCGGGTGGCGATGCGCGCGATCTCGCGTTCGCTATAGTCACCCGCCTCGATCACGACATGGCCGTGCGGGCCGGCGAGCGTCACGAAATCGCCCTCGGGATCGATCACGATCTGCTGGACGTGCCCCGCCGATCGCTCGAGCAGCCGGCGCAGCAGATGCGACTTTCCCGAGCCCGAATTGCCCTGCACCAACAGGCGCGTGGCGAGAAGTTCCTCCAGGTCGACGCCGACGGCAGTACCATTGCCGTCGGTGCCCATATTCACGCTAACCGTCATGCCGCGCGTTTGGCAGGTGCGGGCGCATCAGGGCAAGGAGTCTTTGCGGCTCGCGTCGCAAGCGGGGCTTTGCGCGCTGGCATAATCCGTAATCCTGGCTAGGGCGCGGATCATGGCCACGGATCAATCCCCGCTCGCCGATCTGTCGCAACGGTTGCTCGGCAAGGCGCCGGGCGAGCTCGACGAGGAGGAGCGCCGCGTCCTCGCCGGGATCGAGTCGGGCACTACCGTCAGTCGCGACGCCGCCGATGTGTCGGACGAGCGTGCGACCTTCGGCGAGCGGCTGTCCGACCGCGTCGCGAAGATCGGCGGGTCTTGGGCGTTCATCATCGCCTTCACGCTGGTGCTGATCGGGTGGATGCTACTGAATTCGGACATCCTCGCGCATTTTGGGCGGGCGTTCGATCCGTATCCCTACATCTTCCTCAATCTGCTGCTGTCGACCGTCGCGGCGATCCAGGCGCCGGTGATCATGATGAGCCAGAACCGGCAATCCGCGAAGGATCGCCTCGCCGCCAGCCTCGATTACGAGACCAATTTGCGCGCGGAGCTCGACATCCTGCGCATCCATCACAAGATCGATCATCTGGTGCTGGCAAGGCTGGATGCGATCGAAGCGAAGATAGACGGTCTGGCGAAAAGCGCCCTCGGAGCCTAAGAGCGGCGCATCAGGCTATTAGAGGCACCGATGGCAGGCCATTCCAAATACAAGAATATCATGTACCGCAAGGGCGCGCAGGACAAGAAGCGCTCGTCGGCGTTCAGCAAGCTCAGCCGAGAGATCACGGTCGCGGCCAAGATGGGGCTGCCCGACGTCGACATGAACCCGCGCCTGCGCGCGGCGGTGAACGCGGCCAAGGCGGCGTCGTTGCCGAAGGAAAACATCCAGCGCTCGATCGACAAGGCCAGCCGCGGCGATGCGGAGAATTACGAAGAGATCCGCTACGAGGGCTTCGGTCCCGGCGGCGTGTCGCTGATCATCGAGGCGCTGACCGATAACCGCAACCGCACCGCGACCAACGTGCGCGTCGCGGTGGGCAAGAACGGCGGCAACCTCGGCGCGGGCGGTTCGGTCAGCCACGCGTTCGACCGCGTCGGGCTGATCTCGTATCCGGCCAGCGCGGGCGATGCCGACACGGTGTTCGAAGCTGCACTCGAAGCGGGCGCGGAGGACGTCACGTCGAGCGAGGACGGCCATGAAGTCTGGACCGCGCAGGGCGACCTGCACGAGGTTGCCAAGGCGTTGGAAGCCAAGCTTGGCGAGGCCGAAGGCGCCAAGCTCGCCTGGCGTCCGCAGGTGATGGTCGCGGTCGGCGCGGACGATGCGGCAACTTTGTTCAAGCTCATCGACGCGCTTGACGAGGACGACGACGTGCAGACCGTCTGGGGCAATTACGAAATCTCCGACGAGATCATGGAATCGCTGGGTTGAGCCATTGAGATGAAGAAGGTGGGTTCACGCGGAGACGCGGAGACGCGGAGAGTTGTGCTTCGTGGCTACGTCCTCCGCGCCAGCGGTCTCGCATCGTTCGGCCAGCCCGGAGAATTGAAAGTCCCGCTTACGCGAGACGACAGTCAGGAACGCACCACCTCCGCGTCTCCGCGTCTCCGCGCGAACCAACCTTCACTCTTCGCATGATCATCCTGGGACTAGACCCCGGCCTAGGCACCACCGGCTGGGGTGTCATCCGCGCCGATGGCAACCGCCTGAGTCATGTCGCCAACGGCCAGATCAAGACCGATCCGTCGATGGCGCTCCCCGTCGACTCACCGCGCTGTACAACGCTCTGATCGACGTCATCCGCACCGAGCGCCCGGACGGCGCGGCGGTGGAGGAGGTGCTCGGCAACAGCAACGCGCAATCGACGCTCAAACTCGGCCAAGCACGTGGCGTCGTGCTGCTCGCCGCGGCGGGCGCGGGGCTGCATATCGGCGAGTATCACCCGTCGACCGTCAAAAGGGCGTCGTCGGCACCGGGGGCGCCGACAAGAAGCAGATCCAGGCAATGATGGCGGTGCTGCTGCCCGGCGCGAAGCTCGCCGGCCCCGACGCAGCCGATGCGCTGGCCGTCGCGATCACGCATGCACATCATGTCGCAAGCGCCGCGGCCTTATCGCGTCGCAGTGGTATCGGCGCCTGATCCACGCGTACCTCCGATAGTATCTGCGGGTAGAGACAAGCAAACTGGCGGATCTCCACCTTGGCGCCGTTCTGCATACTCCTACAAAACTTGGTTCGTTTTGAACTAGTTTTACCATTGCCGGTATAAAACCATTCCGGTCAGGTTTTGATAGCCAAGCCTGAAATGGTGTGGCAGCGCCGTCGTGCAATTAATTTAGATTAAAGGCTTGGCAATGCGGGCGGAAGACGTGCGGGGCGGCACGAGCAGCGGTACTGTTTCTCCCTCGGCATTTGCGATGCCCGAGGGCATGGCGATGCGCTACGATATGCCCGATCCGGCATTGTCGGACTATTTGACCGGGTACGCGATCTACGCGTCGAGCCATCGCACGCCGATGCTCAACTGGTATCTGCCCGCGCCCGCGATGATATCGGTGCTCGTCGATGCGGGCCCGCTGACCGTGTCGATCGGCAATCATCGGTTCGGCCCACTCGATCGTGCGAGCTTCTACGGGCCGACCAGCCGTGCCTTCCGAACCGAGACGCATGGCGGGATCGCCGTCGGCATCGGCCTGAGCGCGCTCGGCTGGTCGCGGCTGACCGCGCGGTCGGCAGGCGATTTCCACAACCGCGTGGCGCCGCTGAGTGGCGCCCTCGGGCCGGAGCTTTCCGCCCGCCTGATCGAAGGGCTCGATGCGCTCGACGACGATATGATGATCAAGCCGCTGCTCGACCAAGTGTTCGGCGGGCTGTTCGATCAACCGCATCCGCGCGAGGACCTGATGGGGCGTTCACCGCGTTGACGGTGACCGACGGCGTGATCGAGATGAAGGACGTCGCCGACCGGCTGGATATCCCGACTCACGAACTGCGGCGGATGGCGACGCGTCACTTCGGCATGCCGCCAAAGCTGTTGCTGCGGCGCGCGCGGTTCCTCCGCTCGTTCATCCGCCTGATCACGGCCGACGGGCTCAACGACTATTCGATGATCGACAGCAGCTATTTCGACGCGTCGCACTTCCTGCGCGATGCCGGCACGTTTCTCGGCACGACCCCGCGCCGATTCATCGCCTCCGACACGGTGTTCCTGCGGGCGAGCCTGCGCGCGCGGGCAGCGGTGATCGGCGCGCCGACCCAGGCGCTGCACGGCGTCGCGAAACCCGCCCCGACCGTGCCGAACAGATCCTCCGGCGATCCCGATCGGCTCCAACCGAGCGCGTGAGGAGCGGCGGGCTTGAGGACCGGCGCGCTTGAGGACAGGCGGCGTGCACGGTGGCGCGTTCGCCGCGGTTTTGCCGGGATGACGCCGCGCACCCTTTGTTCTACCGGCTGAACCATGATCGTGCATCTCAAAGGGCGCCTGGATTCCACGGGCATCGACTACGCGGTGATCGACGTCGGCGGAGTCGGCTATCAGGTCGGCGCGTCGGCGCGGACGCTCTCGGCACTGGGACCGATCGGCGAGGCGTGCACGGTGTTCACCGAGTTGCTCGTCGGCGAGGATTTTCAGCGGCTGGTCGGGTTCTCCAGCGCGGACGAACGCGACTGGTTCCGGCTGTTGACGGGCGTGCAGGGCGTCGGCGCGCGCGTCGCGCTCGCGATCCTGTCGGCGCTGGAGCCGGTCGATCTGAGCCGTGCGATCGCCAGCGGCGATAAGGCGATGGTTGCGCGCGCCAATGGCGTCGGGCCGAAGCTCGCCCAGCGCATCGTCATGGAATTGAAGGACAAGGTCGGCGGCATCGCGCTCGGGCTCGGGCCGGCGGTTGTGAACGCCGCACCGGGAGCGTCTGCGGATGCGGTGTCGGCGCTGCTCAACCTAGGGTTTCGCCCGAACGAGGCGAGTGTCGCGGTGGCCGCGGCGGACGAGGAACTGGGGCCGGGGGCTTCGCTCGATGCGCTGGTGCGGCTGGCGTTGCGCAAGGCGTCTAAGTCTTAGCTTTACCGCGAGTGCAAGTGGCGAACCTTTCGATCCTCCCCGCCAGGGGAGGTGGCTGACACTTGCCAGACGGAGGGGAGGAAAGGAAACCTCTGCCGCGTGTCCTCCCCCTCCGTCACCTTCGGCGCCACCCCCCCTGGCGGGGAGGATTGGAAGTGGATAACCCGGTCGGCTTAAAGCGGCGTGAGCAGGGCCTTCCCCGAAAAATGCGCGTCGAGGTTCGCAACCACCAGCGCCGCCATAGCAGCCCTGCCATCGACCGTAGCGCTGCCCTGATGTGGCGACAGGACGACCTGATCCATCGCCTTGAGCGCATCGGGAACGGACGGTTCGTCGGCAAACACATCAAGCCCTGCGCCTGCGATCGTCCCAGCCGCGAGCGCCGCGATCAGGGCGGTTTCGTCGATCAAGCTGCCACGCGCGATGTTGACCAGGATGCCGTCCTCGCCAAGCGCCGCGAGAGCAGCGGCGTCCACGATGTGCGACGTCGCGTCGCCACCGGGTGCGGCGATGACCAACACGTCGCACGCCGCCGCGAGCGAAGCGATATCGGCATGGAACACGCCCGCGAACTCCGGCTTGGCGGAGCATGCGGTATAATGGAGTTCGCGCGCAAACGGTGCGGCGCGCCTGGCGATGGCCTTGCCGATCCGGCCCAGCCCGAAGATGCCGATCCTTCGCCCGCTCGCGCGTCGAGAAAGATCGACCGACCACCCGCCGTCTCGCACCGCGCGGTCGTTCGCGACGATCCGTCGCTGCACCGCGAGCATCAGCCCGATCGCGAGATCCGCGACGTCGTCGGTCAGCACGTCGGGTGTCGTCGTCACCGCGATCCCACGCGCCCTGGTCGCGGCAAGGTCGATACCGTCATATCCGACGCCGTGGATCGCGACGATCTCCAGCGCGGGAAGGCGATCGAGCAGTGCGGTATCGATCACGCTGCTCCCGCCGCCGACGATCGCCCGCGTCGTCGCTGGCGGATCCTTGCGGTGCAGCGTGAAGCGCTCGGCGAGCGCAGCCTCCAGCGCAGGCGAAACTCCGGAGAGCAGATACAGGTCGGGCTGCGCGGTGTCGTTCGTCATCCCGCACCCATAGCCGCCTTGCCCCTTCGCCGCGAGCGCGCTATCGCAGGGCGTGACCGATACAGACCGCATCCTGACCGCCGCCAAGCGTCCCGAAGACGTCGACGCCGCGTTGCGCCCGAAGACGCTCGACGAATTCGTCGGGCAGAAGGCCGCACGCGAGAATCTGCGCATCTTCATCCAGGCGGCGAAGTCGCGCGGCGATGCGCTGGATCACGTGCTGTTTTTCGGGCCGCCGGGGCTGGGCAAGACCACGCTCGCGCAGATCGTCGCGCGCGAGATGGGGGTGGGGTTTCGCGCCACCTCGGGGCCGGTGATCGCCAAGTCGGGCGATCTCGCCGCGCTGCTAACCAATCTCGAGGATGGCGACGTGCTGTTCATCGACGAGATCCACCGGTTGCAGCCTGCGGTCGAGGAGGTGCTGTACCCGGCGATGGAGGACCGTGCGCTCGACCTGATGATCGGCGAGGGGCCGTCCGCTCGCTCGGTGCGGATCGATTTGCCGCGGTTCACGCTGATCGGTGCGACCACGCGGCAGGGGTTGCTGACCACGCCGTTGCGGGATCGCTTCGGCATCCCGGTGCGGCTGCAATTCTATACGGTCGAGGAGCTGGAGCGCGTGGTGACGCGCGCGGCGGGGCTGCTCGGGTTGGGGATCGCGAAGGACGGGGCGATGGAGATTGCGCGGCGCGCTCGGGGTACGCCGCGTATTGCCGGGCGGTTGCTGCGGCGGGTGCGCGATTTCGCCAATGTGGCGGGGCATGAGACCGTCGACGCGCGGGCGGCGGATGCGGCGCTGAACCGGCTTGAGGTCGATTCGCTCGGGCTCGATGCGATGGACCGGCGGTATCTGATGATGATCGCGGATATTTATCGTGGCGGGCCTGTGGGGGTGGAGACCTTGGCAGCGGGGTTGAGTGAGCCGCGTGATACGATCGAGGAGGTGATCGAGCCGTATCTGATTCAGCTGGGGCTGATCGCACGGACGGCGCGAGGGCGGTTCCTGAACGCAGGCGGCTGGAAGCACCTGGGCCTGAACCCGCCGGCCGGCAGCCAGGACGGCTTGTTCGACACCTGACGTCTTACCCCTCCCTGAAAGGGAGGGGCAGGAGTGGGTCGGCTTCCGCACATTCCAGACCGTGGTGGCTCAAGCGGGCCGACCTACCCCAACCCCTCCCTTCCAGGGAGGGGGAAGTGAGGAGTGTTCGACGCTATCGATCCTCGCTTGTAAGAAATCTCCGACAAAGATCGATCGAACTTGGGCGCGACACTGCTTTTGTTGCGTGGCACCCAAGCGTTTCATCTGATAGCCAACCCAAATGCCCCTTTCGGCCGCCGCCTCCGCCCGCGAAATTCTTACCAGCCTTCACGACGTGATGGCGTCGCGCACCTCCGCGCAAGCCAAGCTGAACGCCGTCGTCGGCATCATCGCCACCGCGATCGACAGCGAAGTCTGCTCGATCTACCTGTTGCGCGAAGGCGTGCTTGAGCTGTTCGCGACGCGCGGGCTGGATCAGGCGGCGGTCCACGTCACCAAACTCGCGCTCGGCGAAGGCTTGGTCGGCACGATCGCCGAGGACGTCGAGGTGCTCAACCTCGACGAAGCGGCGAGCCATCCCGATTTCGCCTACAAGCCCGAAACCGGCGAGGACCGTTTCCACAGTTTCGCGGGCGTCCCCATCATCCGCCGCGAGCGATCGGTGGGGGTCCTGGCCGTCCAGCACACCGATCGTCGCAAATATGCGGACGTCGAGATCGAGGCGCTGCAGACGGTTGCGATGGTGCTCTCCGAACTGATCGCCAATGCCGGCCTGATCGACACCATGGGTGGCGGCGCGGACCGACCGCAGTCGACCGCGGCGATGCAGAATCCCCGGACAGAAGCTGGTCGACGGGATGGGCGCCGGCTTCGCGGTCTATCACCAGCCGCGCATCCATATCGAGCACACCGTCGCCGAGGACACCGACGCCGAGCGGCACCGCGTCTATGCGGCGTTCGACAAGATGCGCGAAGGCATCGACCGGATGACGCGCGAGGCCGAATTCGGCGTCGGCGGCGAGCATGTCGAGGTGCTCCAGACCTACAAGATGTTCGCCTATGACGAGGGCTGGGCGCGGCGGATCAACGAGGCGATCGACTCCGGCCTCACCGCCGAGGCAGCGATCGAGCGCGTCCAGCAGCGCACCCGCCAGCGCATGCGCCAGATCGACGATCCGCTGCTCGCCGACCGGATGCATGACCTGGAGGACCTGTCGAACCGGCTGCTCCGGATCGTCTCGGGGCAGATGGGCACCGCGGCGCAACTCGGCCTGCGCCAGGACACGATCCTGATCGCACGCAACCTCGGGCCTGCCGAACTGCTCGAATACGACAAGCGCCGGTTGAAGGGCGTGATCCTCGAGGAGGGCTCGCTCACCGCACACGTCACGATCGTCGCGCGCGCGATGGGCGTGCCGGTGCTCGGCCGCGTCCGCGATATCCGCCGGCTGGTCGCGGAGGGCGACATGCTGTTGCTCGACAGCGCCGAGAGCAACGTCTTCGCACGACCCTCCGCGGCGATGGAGGAGGCGTTCGATGCGCGGCTCGCGATGCGGCAGAAGCGCAAGGCTGCGTTCGCGGCGTTGCGCGATGTGCCGCCGATCACGAAGGACGGCCACCGGCTGACGCTCATGGTCAATGCCGGCCTGCGTGACGACGTTGCCGCGCTCGATGTCACCGGCGCGGACGGCATCGGCCTGTTCCGCACCGAGTTCCAGTTTCTCGTTTCGGCCACTTTGCCGCAGCGCGAGCGTCAGCAGCGGCTTTACAAGGAAGTGCTCGACGCGGCGGGCGATCGCCCGGTGATCTTCCGCACCGTCGATATCGGTGGCGACAAGGCGCTGCCGTATCTGAACAAGGAAGATTCGGACGAGGAGAACCCGGCAATGGGCTGGCGCGCGCTACGCCTCGGCCTGGAGCGTGACGGGTTGATGAAGGTGCAGGCGCGGGCGTTGCTGGAGGCGGCCGCCGGTCGCACGCTCAACGTGATGTTCCCAATGGTCAGCGAGCCCTGGGAGTTCGACGAAGCACGCGCGCTGTTCGAGGCGCAGCGGACGTGGCTCGAAGGGCGTGGGCGGAAAATGCCGCTGGCGATCCGCTATGGTGCGATGCTGGAGGTGCCGGCGCTCGCCGAAATGCTCGACGTGCTGCTGCCGCGTATCGAGTTCCTGTCGATCGGCACCAACGATCTGACCCAGTTCCTGTTCGCCGCCGATCGCGCCAATCCCAAGCTCGCCGAGCGCTACGACTGGCTCAGCCCGTCGATTCTTCGCTTCATCGCGCGGCTGGTGTCGCCGACGCGCGACGCCAAGGTCGATCTCGCGGTGTGCGGCGAGATGGGCGGGCGGCCGCTGGAGGCAATGGCGCTGATCGGCCTCGGGATCGAGCGGTTGTCGATCACCCCCGCCGCGGTCGGCCCGATCAAGGCGATGACGCGCTCGCTCGATCGCGCCGCGCTTACCCGATACATGACAGGACTGCTGGCGGATCCACCTCGCGACATGCGCGGCGCGCTGACCGCATGGGCGACCGAAAACGGCGTCGAAATCGTCTGAAGGCCCGAAACCGGCGGTTCCGGGCCGCGTGCGCGTTGACACGGCTAGGGGCCTCTGAAAGACGGGGGACATGACGGGCAACGCTACGCAGCCCGCTTCGGAGACAAGAATGGACGAGGTCGAAACCGGCCAGAACGCTACGCCCGCTGTACCAGAGCGTGCTGGCGACATTCTTCGCAACAGCCGCGAGTCGCAGGGATTGAGCGTCGCGGATATCGCCGCACGTACGCGCGTGCCGCTGCGCCATCTCGAGGCGATCGAGGCATCCGACTATTCCGCGCTGCCGTCCTCCACCTACGCGGTCGGCTTCAGCCGCGCCTATGCGCGTGCGGTCGGCGTCGACGAGGTGCGGATCGCGCAGCTGGTGCGCGAAGACGTCGCCAAGCTCGGCCGCCGCACGCCCGAATACGAACCCTATGAGATGACCGATCCGTCTCGCGTGCCCTCACGCGGGATCGCGATCGTCGCGCTGGGGATCGCGATCGCGGTGCTGGTGCTGGTCGGCCTCTGGTACGGCACCGACATGTTCCGCGGTTCGAGCGAGTCCTCGACCGCGACGCCGGTTGCGCAAACTGCGCCGAACCCCGCCGCGCAGACCGCGCAACCCGTGCCTGCCCCGGCGACGCCCGCGAACGGCCAGGTCACGCTGACCGCCTCGGACGAGGTGTGGATGCGCGTCTACGATGCCGACAACAAGACGCTGTACCTCGGCACGATGAAGCCGGGTGAGAAGTTCGACGTGCCCAAGGATGCGAAGGACCCGATGATCAACATCGGTCGGGCGGACAAGCTCGCCGTGACGCTCAACGGTGCCGCCGCGCCGGCGCTCGGCACCGGTGAGCGCGCGATCAAGGACGTCCGCATCGGGGCACCGGCGATCGCGGCGCGGCTTGCCGGTGCGCCTGAGCCGCAGCCGACGCCGACCGCCGCGTCGGCCACGCCGTCCGGAACCAGCGAGCGGTCGCGTACGAGCAGCCGCCCGCGTACGCCGCGTCGTCCCCTGACCGAAACGCAGCGCGCCAATCTTGACGCTGCCGCCAACCCGCCGCCTGCTGCCACGGCGACGCCGACTCCGTGAGAACCGGCGGGCATCGCCAGGGCCTTAAGGCTGGCGACAGGATGGGTAGTGCAGCTATACCCGGACGATTAACCAATCCACCGGGGGTGTGGCCCATGCGTAAGTCTATTCTGATCGGCGTCTGCCTCGCGGCGCTGCTGCCGACCGCGATCTCCACTGGCGCCCAGGCACAAAACGTCGAGGGCCGCGTGGGCAAGCTCGAAAGCGAAATGCGCGCGGTCCAGCGGAAGGTCTTCCCCGGTGGTGCCGGCCAGATGCTTCAGCCCGAAGTGCGCGCGCCGCAGAGCGAGCAGGGCCCAGGGCCGGGCTCGCCCGCGACCAGTGCGCTCGCCGACGTGAACCAGCGCGTGACGTCGCTCGAACAGCAGATGACCTCGCTCACCGAACAGATCGAGCAGAACCAGAACCGCACGCGCCAGTTGCAGGATGCGTTCGACAATTACCGCCGCTCGAACGACGCGCGGATGAAGACGCTCGAAACCGGTCCCGCGCCGATCGCCGGAACTGGCGGTCCGACCGAGCCCGACGATCCCTCGAATGCCGGCCCCTCGAACGGCGGCTCCTCGAATACCGGCCCGTCGCGCCCGACGACCCGCCCCGAGACGGCGTCGAGGCCGGACACGCCGGCTCCGACCAGGGTTTCGGTCGAGAAGCCTGCCACCGGAGATCCGGCGGAGGACGAGTATCTGTACGGTTACCGCCTTTGGGAGGCCAAGCAATATCCGCAGGCCCAGGCGCAGCTGAAGAAGGTCGTCGTCGACTATCCGAAGAGCAAGCGCGCCAGCTATGCGCAGAACCTGCTCGGCCGCGCGTATCTCGACGAGGGCAAGCCGAGCCTCGCGTCGATGGCGTTCTACGACAATTACAAGAAGATGCCCGACGGCGAGCGGGCGCCGGACAGCCTGCTGTACCTCGGCCAGGCGCTGACCAAGCTCAACAAGCCGGCCGATGCCTGCAAGGTGTATGACGAACTGAACGACGTCTATGGGGCGAAGATGGCCTCGGCGATGAAGGGCCAGGTTGCCGCCGGGCGCAGCGCGGCGAAGTGCAAGTAAGCAGGTTCACCGATGAACACCGGCCCCTCTGAAATCCTCCCCTGCAAGGGGGTGGCAGTCCGCAGGACTGACGGAGGGGTATTGCGCCATCGAGAGCGGGTCACCCCTCCGTCTGGCAAGCGCCAGCCACCTCCCTCGAAGGGGAGGATCAGTATCCTCGAAACGGCCAACCTCGCATGACCGAAGAAGGCCGCCGCTTCGCCGCCGACTTCGCGCGGCTCGCGAGCGACATCGTCAACCCGCTGTTCGCCGTCTCCGGTGGCCCCGACAGCATGGCGATGCTCACCCTCGCGCACGAAGCGCTCCCCGGCTTCACGGTCGCCAGCATCGACCACCGCCTCCGCCCCGAAGCGGTGGAGGAATCCGCGATGGTCGCCGCGCACTGCGCAACGCTCGGCATCCCCCACGCCACGCTCGCGCCAAGCGAGCCGATCACCGGCGCCAGTATCCAGGCACAGGCCCGCACCACGCGCTATGCCCTGCTCACCGATCACGCCCGGGCGATCGGGGCAGGGGCGCTCGTCACGGGCCATCACGCCGACGACCAGGCGGAGACGTTCCTCATGCGCGCCGCCCGCGGTTCGGGTCTCGCGGGGCTCGCCGGTGTACGCGCCCGCACCGAAATTCACGGCATCACGGTCGTCCGCCCCTTACTCGACTGGCGCCGCGCCGAACTCCGCGCGATCGTCCGCCGTGCCGAAGTGCCGTTCTTCGACGATCCCTCGAACCACGACGACCGCCACGATCGCACGCGCTTCCGTCGGTTGCTTGGCGAGAATGAATGGCTCGGCACGCCCAACCTCGCCCGCGCGGCCGCGGCACTCGCCGAGACCGATACCGACGTCCGCGCGATGGTCGAGTGGATCTGGACCGAGCGCGCCAAGGTCGGTGGCGGCGAAGTGAAGCTCGCGGTCGAGAAGTTGCCCCGCGAGATTCTCCGCCGCCTCGCCCGCCGCGCGATCGGTACGGTCCGCACCGAGGCGGGCATCGTCGCGCCCGAATGGACCGAGGCCGCGAACATCGAGAAGCTGCTCGACTCGCTGCTGGCCGGCAAGCGCACCACGCAGGCCGGGATCATCGCCAGCGTCCGCGGCGACGTCTGGCGCTTCCGCGAGGCACCGCCGCGCCGGGCCTCCACGTTGGGCCCTGCCTGAACGTCGGGCCCTGCCTGAACCACGTGACGATCCGTTCACACTGATCAACGCAACTCGCGCGTTGTTCCATTGCCATTAACCTGCGCACGCTTATCTTGTGCGGTGAAAGGTATCGTGCACCCATGAGCGACAACGACAACCGCGGTCAGAAGCCCCAGGGCCCCGGAAACGGTGGCCCCGAGAACGGCGGCGGAAATCCCTGGATGAAAAGCCTGTTGATCTGGGTCGGCATCCTGCTCGCGCTGGCACTGTTCGTGACCATGTTTGACGGCCGCACCGCGGCGTCCAGCGGCAACACGATCGCCTATTCGGCGTTCCTCGACAAGGTCGACGAGGGCACCGTCAAGGACGTCAACATCTCGCGCGATATCATCTCGGGGACATTGTCCTCGGGCGAGAAGTTCAAGTCGTACCCGATCCAGGATTCGACGCTCGTGCCCCGGCTGCGCGAGAAGGGCGTCTCGATCAGCGCGAAGCCCGAAGAGGGCCCTTCGATGCTGGCACTGCTTTTGTATCAGTCGCTGCCGTTCCTGCTGTTCCTTGGCATCGCGTTCTTCGTGCTGAAGCAGATGCAGAAGAACTCGGGCTCCGGCGCGATGGGCTTCGGTAAGAGCCGCGCGAAGATGCTGACGCAGAAGGAAGGTAAGGTCACCTTCCAGGACGTCGCTGGCATCGACGAGGCCCGCGAAGAGCTGGAGGAGATCGTCGAGTTCCTCAAGGACCCGACCAAGTTCGCCCGTCTCGGCGGCAAGATTCCCAAAGGCGCCTTGCTGGTCGGCTCGCCCGGTACCGGCAAGACGCTGCTCGCCCGCGCGATTGCGGGTGAGGCCGGCGTGCCATTCTTTACGATCTCGGGTTCGGACTTCGTCGAGATGTTCGTCGGCGTCGGTGCGAGCCGTGTCCGCGACATGTTCGAGCAGGCCAAGAAGTCCGCACCGTGCATCGTCTTCATCGACGAAATCGATGCCGTCGGTCGTCATCGCGGTGCCGGCCTCGGCAACGGCAATGACGAGCGCGAGCAGACGCTGAACCAGCTGCTGGTCGAAATGGACGGCTTCGAGGCGAACGAAGGCATCATCATCATCGCCGCGACCAACCGTCCCGACGTGCTCGATCCGGCGCTGCTGCGTCCGGGCCGCTTCGATCGCCAGGTCGTCGTGCCGCGGCCGGATATCGAAGGTCGTATCAAGATCCTCGAAGTGCACATGAAGAAGGTGCCGCTCGCGCCCGACGTCGATGCGCGCGTGATCGCTCGCGGTACGCCGGGCTTCTCGGGCGCTGATCTCGCCAACCTCGTCAACGAGGCGGCGCTGCACGCGGCGCGCAAGGGCAAGCGTCTCGTGGCAATGGCCGAGTTCGAGGAAGCCAAGGACAAGGTCATGATGGGCGCCGAGCGTCGCAGCATGGTCATGACCGACGACGAGAAGCGGATGACTGCGTATCACGAGGCTGGTCATGCCGTCGTCGCGATGCACGAGGCTGCCTCGGATCCGATCCATAAGGCGACGATCATCCCGCGCGGTCGTGCGCTGGGCATGGTCATGCGGCTCCCCGAGCGTGACTCGTACAGCTATCACCGCGACAAGATGTACGCGAACCTCGCGGTGTCGATGGGCGGCCGCGTCGCCGAGGAAGTCATCTTCGGCTACGACAAGGTTTCGTCGGGCGCATCGGGCGACATCCAGTACGCTACAGGTCTGGCACGCGACATGGTCACGCGCTGGGGCATGTCGGACAAGGTCGGTCCGCTCGAATATGGCGAGCCAGAAGGCGAGTCGTTCCTTGGTTACTCGTCCAGCCGTCCGTCGCGCATGTCGAACCAGACCGCGCAACTGATCGATGACGAGATCAAGCGGATCGTCGAAGGCGGTCTCGACCGTGCCAAGCAGGTGCTGAGCGATCACGTCGACCAACTCCACACCGTCGCTGGCGCGCTGCTCGAGTTCGAGACTCTGACGGGTGACGAGATCAAGAAGCTGATCGCCGGCGAGGATCTCGATCGTCCGGATCCGGGTGCGAAGGCATCGACCGTCCCGCGCGCGGGTACGTCGATCCCGAAGACGCGGCGTCCGAACGGTCCGTTCGGTACGCCGACTCCGCTGGGGGCGTGATCCGGTTCACCCGGCAGTAACCTAAGTATCTCTATGGGCGGTCTTTTCTCGGAAAGGCCGCCCATGTCGTATGTTCGCTCCAAGGCACTGATCGCCGCGCTGACGATCGCCGGTCTGGCGATGCCGGCGAATGCCGCGATGACGGTCGGCACCTTCCTCGCCCGCGCCAACGCGCTGCGTGACCAGGGCCCGATGGTGTTGATGTCGCCCGATTTCCCCGCGCTGAAGGCCGAGGCGAAAGCCGCGACCAACCAGCTGAAAGCCGAACGCGCCGCCCGCGCCGCCGCCGGCAAGCCACCGATCGCCTGTGTTCCCGAGGGTGAGTCGGTCGGCATCATGGACATGCTCGACGGTCTCAACGAACTCCCCGCCAGCTACCGGAAACGCCCCTCAAGGACGGTTACGCCCGGGTATTGGCGAACCTGTACCCCTGCCGCTGAGCGGGCACGTGTGTTCGGGTTAGGGGCTGGGGACACCGCGCGCGGTCCGCCGCATCAGCCTTCTCCGTCGTCCAACCCGAGTCTCGTTCCCGGCGCAAGTTCGCTGCAAGTCCAGCACGCCAGCGAAGCTGGGGTATCCCCGTTGGCTGGCGACGCGACCCGCACCATAAGATCCCAGCTTTTGCTGGGATGACGGCAATTGGGGCGGTCCCGATTTTCGTTCGGCTAAATGAGCTTGGATTGCGGATCCGTTCTAAAATGACGGAACGACAGGTCTACCCCCGACCTGGCCCGACCTAATCCGTCAACCCGTGCAGCAACAGCAGCACGACAAACGCCAGCAGCACCGTGAACGCGAACGTCAGCAGCGCGACCGTCCGCCACGCCGCCGAGCGCTTGCGCAGCGAATACGCCCCACGAAGCTGCGCGAACATGTGGATCGGCGGTACCAGCATTGCCCCGACTACGATCCAGCCCTCCGCCACCCCGATCACGCCCGCGACGATCAGCACGATCGTCAACAGCATCATGAACGCCAGCGAGTAGGTCACGAAGATCGCGTGATCGTAGAGATGATGCCGGCGGCGCCACAGGAACAGGAGCGCCATGAACGGCACGGAGAGCGGAATAAGACCCCAACTGTATTTATAAGCGCTGGTCTGCAGTTTGTAGAGCATCAGCCCCGGATTGCCGTTCGCCTTCGCAATGCCGTGGTCGAGCCGTTCCCAACCGGTCTTGAAGTCGCCGAGATCGACGACCGTGCCGTAGGCGACACCGTTCTGTATATCTGCCGCTACGCCGAGTGCACGAACAGTGGTGCGAAGGGCGCCTGCCTGCTGGTCGAGGGTAGTGATCGAGTCTCCCGAATAGGTTGCACCCGCCTTCACCGCGGCCGCCCTTTGCGACTCGATCTTCTTTAACGCGACGCGAGCCTTCGCCGCCTCGTGCGCGTAATCCGACGTCTTCCCGGGGCGTTTGTCCTCGAGGAAGTCCTTCGTCATTTCGCCACCGACCGCGCCGATCGTCGCGAACATCAGGAAGACGGTGAACAGGAACAGCGCGAGCGGCGACACGAACCGAGCCCGCTCGCCGTTGACGTAGCGCCGCGTGAGCGTGCCGGGACGTAGGATCAACAGCGGCAACGTCCGCCAGATCTTGCCCTCGAAGTGGAAGACCCCGTGCGCGATCTCATGCCCGATCCCGCCGAGCGAACGGTGGACGTGCGCGGATTGCCCGCAGGCATGGCAGTGCTCGCCGAGCAACCGGGTCCCGCAATTGAGGCAGAGCGCGTCGTCCGGACCATGGCCGGCACGCGCACCAGCGGCGCCTCCGGCCTTCGGTTCGACCGCGCGTCCGACCAGGGCACCCGTGGCGATGTCCGCCGCTGCTTCGATATCTCCGGTCATGAGCCCCCTGTAATATCGGTAGCGTAACGAGTTCGCTGCGTTGGCGCGAGGGGCTTCGCATGCTACCGCGCGGACCATGGCCGATGCAGAAAATCCGACCGAATTGATCGCCGAAATGGGCCGCCGCGCGCGCTCGGCCGCGCTGGTGCTGGCGTCGATGCCGTCTGCGCGGAAGGCTGCGGCGCTGGCGTCGGCGGCGGAGTCTATCCGGGCAGCATCGGCGACGATCGTTGCGGCGAACGCGGAGGACATGACGCGTGCCGCGGACGCTGGTCTGTCGGGCGCGCTGCTGGATCGGCTGCGGCTGGACGAAGCGCGCGTTGCGGCAATGGCGGATGGGGTCGCGGCGGTCGCGGTACTCGCCGATCCGGTCGGGCAGGTGATCGACTCCAGCGAGCGCCCGAACGGCCTGAAGCTCTCGCGCGTCCGCGTGCCGATCGGCGTCATCGGCATCATCTACGAGAGCCGCCCGAACGTCACCGCCGACGCTGCGGCGTTGTGCGTGATGGCCGGCACCGCAGCGATCCTGCGCGGCGGGTCCGAAGCGGTGAACAGCAATCGCGCGATCCATGCGGCGCTGGTCGAGGGCCTGAAGGCGGGCGGGGTGCCTGCCGACGCGGTGCAACTCGTGCCGACCACCGATCGCGCGGCGGTCGGCGCGATGCTGAAGGCGGACGGGGTGATCGACCTGATCATTCCCCGCGGTGGCAAGAGCCTCGTCGCGCGCGTCCAGGCCGAAGCGCGTGTGCCCGTCCTCGCGCATCTCGACGGCATCAATCACGTCTATGTCCACGCCTCGGCGGACCCGGCCATGGCGGCGGCAGTCGTCGTCGACGCCAAGATGCGCCGCACCGGCGTCTGCGGCTCGATGGAAACGCTGCTGATCGACCGGGATTACGCCGTCGCACCGGCCCTGATCCGAGGTCTCGCGGCAACGGGTTGCGAGGTGCGCGGCGACGCGCGCGCGCGCATGCTCGTCCCCGAGATCGCCGCCGCCGACGCGGCCGACTGGGACACCGAATATCTCGACGCGATCGCCTCGGTCGCGATCGTCGATGGTCTCGACGCGGCAGTCGCGCATATCGCCCGCCACGGCTCGCACCACACCGACGCAATCGTGGCCGAAGACGCCGTCGTCGCCGAACGCTTCCTTACCTCCGTAGATAGCGCGATAGTCCTCTGGAACGCCTCCACTCAGTTCGCCGACGGCGGCGAGTTCGGCCTCGGCGCAGAGATCGGTATCGCCACTGGCCGCCTCCACGCCCGCGGCCCGGTCGCGCTCGAAGGCCTAACCACCTACAAATGGATCGGCCGCGGCACCGGCCAGGTGCGCGGTTGATTGTGAGAGGTGGAAAGCGCATGTTCGCGACATGACGAACGCATCGACCTTGATGATCGCGATCGAGCCAGGCGTTGCCGACAAACTCGCGACACTGGCGCACCGCCGCGGCGTCGACGCTAGTAGCATCGCCGCCGAAGCGATCGCGAATCGCGTCGACGAAGAACTCGAATTTCTGGACTTCATTCAGGCCGGCGAGGATTCGATTGCGCGAGGCGATTATCTGACCCAGGACGAGATGGAAGCCTGGTTTGCACAACGGCACAAGACCGCCAACGCTGCATGAGGGGCGTGAGATGGTCGCGCGACGCGCAGGCCGATCTTGCGACGATCGACGACGAGTTCGACAAGGTCGATCCGAATACCGCGAGCCGGGTTGGCACCTCGGCGGTAAACGCAGCCAGATTTTTGGTGGATTACCCGGGCGCGGGGCCAGCGGTGCCAAATACCCGACTGCGTAAATGGCGCGTCGCAGGTACGCCTTATATCTTGCTCTATCGGTTGGCGGACGGTGATTTGTTCATCGTCCGCGTCATTCACGTCGCGCGTGACTGGCAGCAATTCCTATGACCCACGTTGGCATCCTCGGCGGGTCGTTCAATCCCGCGCATCGCGGCCACCGCGGCATCACGCTATCCGCAATCGATGCGCTCGCGCTCGACGAGGCGTGGTGGCTGGTATCCCCCGGCAACCCGCTCAAGGACGCCGCGAACGACATGGCGCCGCTCACCGCGCGCCTCGCGTCCGCCCGCGTGATGGCACGCCGTGCCCCAATCCGCGCGACCGACATCGAGGCGCGGCTGCACACCCGCTACACGCTCGACACGATCCGCAAGCTTAAGCGGCGCTACCCGAAAATCCGCTTCATCTGGCTGATGGGCGCGGACAATCTCGCCGACTTCCACCGCTGGAAGAACTGGCGCCAAATCGCTCGCGAGGTTCCGATTGCGGTAATCGCGCGTCCGGGATATGACGGGCGCGCCCTCGCGGCCCCCGCGATGGGTTGGCTGCGGCGCTTCCAACGGCGCACAGACCATGCGAAGAGCTGGACGACGTGGAGATTGCCGGCCCTTGTGCTGTTGCGCTTCCGACCCGACCCGACCTCCGCAACCGGCCTGCGTGCCAAAAATCCCGACTGGGTTCAGCACGTTGCTGGCTCGGTAGTCTTACCCAGGAGCTGACTTGGCCACTTCCCCTACTGCCCCTCGCGCGACCGACCCCGAAGAGGTTGAGGCGCTGCATCGCCTGATCCTCGCGTCGCTCGACGACGACCAGGCGGTCGAGACCATCTCGATCCCGCTCGCGGGCAAGACCAGCATCGCCGACTATATGGTGATCGCCAGCGGTCGTTCGACCCGCCAGGTCGCCTCGATGGCGCAGAAGCTGGCCGAGCGGATCAAGGCCGAGTTCAAGCGCCCGGTGAAGATCGAAGGCCTGCCGACCGCCGACTGGGTGCTGATCGACGCGACCGACGTCATCGTCCACCTGTTCCGCCCCGAAGTCCGCAGCTTCTACAATCTGGAGCGGATGTGGGCGTTCGGCGATGCACCGACCCCGCCGCCCGTGCCGACCTTCACCGACGAAGACTAAGCGCGGCGGCGGCCCAAAAGCGGATCATGCTGCTCCACATCGTCGCCCGTGGTCGGATCGGGCGCTCGCCCGAGGCCGACCTCGTCGACCGCTATCTGA
Organism: Sphingomonas sp. AC411; assembly: GCF_979253035.1. Taxonomy (NCBI): domain Bacteria; kingdom Pseudomonadati; phylum Pseudomonadota; class Alphaproteobacteria; order Sphingomonadales; family Sphingomonadaceae; genus Sphingomonas; species Sphingomonas sp. AC411. The sequence continues at coordinate 3,777,912 of NZ_CEEDAQ010000001.1, forward strand.
AGCGGATCGTCTGGCCGACCAGGGTCAGCGAGCTGCCCGACATAGGCGGCAAGATTCCGATCGTCGGCGAGCAGACCAAGCGCATCCTGCTCGACGAGAAGGGTGAGACGCTGTCGTCGACGCAGTTCGCGCATAAATTGGAGCGATGGCGCGACGACGGCGTGCGTGAGGCGCGGTTCATGATCGGCGCTGCCGACGGCTTCGACGACGCGGCGCGCGACGAGGCGGACCTGTTGTTCTCGTTCGGCCGCGCGACCTGGCCGCATCTGCTCGCCCGCGCGATGCTCGCCGAGCAACTCTTCCGCGCGACCAGCATCCTTGCCAACCATCCCTATCACCGCGAAGGGTGATGCATGAGGGCAGGGGGCGTCTTGGCGATCGCGGCGCTGTTCGCGGCGGCGGGCGTAACCGCACAGACTGACGCGCCCGAACTGGCGACCGAGCAGCAGCGCCTGGTCGCGGCCAAACGTGACGCCGCGATCGCCGCCGCGCGCGCCGCCAAGCTCGCCGCCGCTGCCACCCAGGAACGCAACGCTGCTGACAAGGCGCGCCGCGAAGAACAGGCGCTCGCCGCCCGCGTCGCTGCCGCTGAAGCCAACCTCGCCACCGCTAGTGCGCGCGTGACGTTGGTCGACCGCCTGCTCGCCGATCAGCGCGCCAGGCTCGGCCGCGCGCAGGCTCCGGTCGCGCGGCTGTTGGCCGCGCTGGAGTCGCTCGCCCGCCGCCCGACGATCGTTGCGGTCGCGCAGCCGGGATCGGTCGACGACCTCGTCCATGTCCGTGCGGTGCTGGGCAGCGCGCTCCCGGTCGTCCGCCAGCGTACCGAGGCGGTCCGCACCGAACTCGCCGAGACGCGGCGTTTGCAGGCGAGCGCGACACTCGCTGCCAAGGCGCTTTCCGATAGCCGCGCGCGTCTGGAGAACGACCGCATCGCGCTGGCCACCCTTGAGGCGCGTCATCGCCAGCGCAGCCAGGCCCTCGGTCGTGGCGCGCTCAGCGAGTCCGACCGCGCGCTGGCGCTCGGCGAACGCGCGCGCGATCTGGTCGACGGGATGGCCGCCACGACCAACGCCAAGGCGACCGCCGCCGCCCTGATCGCGCTCGCCGGCCCGGTCCCACGCCCGATCGCGCCCGGCACCACGCCACCGCCGCCCCCGCGCGGCGTGTACCGCATCCCGGTAGCGGGCAGGCTCGTCACCGGCTTCGACGAGGTTTCGGACTCCGGCGTCCGGTCGCGCGGCCTGACCTTCGCCACCGCGCCCCGCGCCCGCGTCGTCGCGCCCGCGGCCGGCACGATCCGCTACGCGCGTCGTTTCCGTGAGTACGGCGTCATCGTCATCATCGACCACGCCGATGGCTGGACCAGCCTGGTCACCGGCCTCGCCGCAACCACGGCAAGCCCCGGCGACCGCATCGCGATGGGCGCGCCGCTCGGCATCGCGCCCGGCGAGGACCCGCGGATCACCGTCGAACTCCGGCGCCGGGGTCGGCCGGTTGATGCGGCGTCACTGATAGGGCCGCGCTGATCGGCTGAGCCAGATCAATGCCTGACTTCGAGGTCGAAATTCGCCAAATCCACCCCGTCACCCCGGACTGGTTCCGGGGCCCACCGTTCCGCGAACCCAATTCTATCGAGCGTGCGGAACCGTGGATGCCGGAACGAGCCCGGCATGACGGAGCGTGGTGGAAGAGACTTGCCGCCGAAACCTGATGGACGCCGCGTTTCGATCCTCCCCCGCCAGGGGAGGTGGCTGGCGCTTGCCAGACGGAGGGGGGCAACCCCTGTTCCGTGTCCTCCCCTCCGTCACCTTCGGTGCCACCTCCCTGGCGAGGGAGGATCGATGGGGCCCCGGTCAGCCCCCGTTAACCCTCATCAGTCTTCACTCCGCGCGCGCGTTGCCGCCACCACGTCATTACGCTACGCCGTCACCACTGTACGACACGTCACTTCTCAGGTTGCAGGACCATCGATGCCCCGTCCTATTCGTGCTCCTATGCTTACCGCGACGGCGATCGTCGGCGCGCTGACGCTGATCCCGCTCGCCACCTCGGCGATGGCGGCGGTCGACACCGACACCTATCGCGAGTTCGACCAGTTCCTCGACGTCTTCAACCGCGTGAAGGCGGAATATGTCGACAAGGTCGATGACAAGACGCTGATCAAGGGCGCGATCCAGGGCATGCTCGCCAGCCTCGATCCGCACTCCAGCTATGTCGACGCGCTCGACTACGAAAACCTCCGGATCATGACGGAAGGCAATTACGGCGGTCTCGGCCTGACGGTGCAGATGGAGGACGGCGCGATCAAGGTCGTCTCCCCGCAGGAAGACTCCCCGCCGCCCGCGCCGGCGTCAAATCCGGCGACTATATCACGCATATCGACGGCAAGCTGATCTACGGCGATTCGCTCGACGAGGCGGTCGGCAAGATGCGCGGCAAGCCCGGCAGCAAGATCACATTGGGCCTCGTCCGCCCCGGCCGCGACAAGCCGCTCGACGTGACGATGATGCGCGAGATCATCGTCCAGAAGCCGGTGAAGTGGGAAGTCCGCGGCGACGTCGGCTATATCAACATCAACACCTTCAGCGAGAACACCGGCGCCGACACCCGCGCGGCGATCATGGCGATCGACAAGTCGCTCGGCCACCGCCCGCTCGGCTATGTCGTCGACCTGCGCGAGAATGGCGGCGGGCTCCTGACCCAGGCGATCGAGGTCAGCGACGCGTTCCTCGATCACGGCGAGATCGTCTCGCAGCGCGGCCGCGAGAAGACCGATATCGAGCGCTATTACGCCAAGCCCGGCGACGACGCGCACGGACTGCCGGTCGTCGTCCTGACCGATCCCGGCACCGCCTCCGCGTCCGAGATCGTCGCCGGCGCGCTCCAGGATCATCACCGCGCGCTGATCATGGGCGAGCGCAGCTTCGGCAAGGGCTCGGTCCAGACCGTGCTTCAGCTCGGGCCCGAGACCGCGCTCCGCCTGACCACCGCGCGCTACTTCACGCCGTCCGGCCGGTCGGTGCAGGAGGGCGGGATCGAGCCCGACATCAAGGTGCCGCAGCTCACCGATCCCGACTACAAGTCGCGCCCGGTGTTCCGTGAGGCCGATCTGCGCAAGCATCTGATCAACGAAGTGAAGGCCGACAACGCGGTGCTGGAGGAGGATACCAAGACCGATCCCCGCTTCTCGCAGACGCCCGATCAGTTGAAGAAACAGGGTATCGACGACTTCCAGCTCTATTACGCGCTGAAGACCGTCGCGCGTCTCGGCGGCCCCGTGCAGGTTGCCGCCGCCACCAAGCCGCGCCCGATCAAGCCCGATCCTACCGCCCCCGACGCAACCAAGGCGCCCACCAAGTGAGCGTGCGTCGTGGGCTTGGCATGACCAAGAACGAAGAGATCGCGCGCGCCATCGCACTGTTGCTGCCGGCGTTCCTGCTGCTCGGCGCGCTCGGCTCGCAATATCTCGGCGGGCTGTATCCGTGCGAGATGTGCCACTGGCAGCGCTGGCCGCATTATTCCGCGTTGCTGATCGCCGGCGCGACGTTCTTCGTGCCCGGCCGGTCATTGCGCGCATCGCTGGTCATCATCGCCGGTCTGCTGATCGGCCTCAGCGGCTTGATCGGCGTCGCGCATGCCGGTGTCGAATATCATTGGTGGAACGGCTTCACCGCCTGCACCACCACCGTCTCGATGGCCGGTACCACCGCGGCCGAAAGGCTCGCGGCGATCATGAATGCGCCGATGGTGCGTTGTGATTCGGCGCAATGGAAACTGTTCGGCATTTCGCTCGCCGGCTTCAACGCCATCTTTTCTCTGGGGGCGATCACCATATTCGCTCTCATGAGGAAGACGAGATGAGCGGCTGGAAGCCAGGAGACGCCAAACGCGCCACCGATTCGATGATCCGCGTCGATCAGGCCGGCGAATATGGTGCGATCCGCATCTATGCGGGGCAGCTTGCCGTGCTCGGCGATCGTCACCCGGCATCACGCTCGATCCACCACATGGCACAGCAGGAGGAACGCCACCGCGCGTTCTTCGACCGGATGATCGTCGAGCGCCGCGTGCGGCCCACCGTGTTGCAGCCGATCTGGAAAGTCGCCGGCTTCGCGCTCGGCGCGGTGACCGCGGCGATCAGCCCGCGGGCTGCGATGGCGTGCACCGCGGCGGTCGAGACCGAGATCGACAAGCATTACGAAGAACAGCTCGTTCAGCTTGGCGCCAGCGATCCCGAGCTATCGGCAGCCATTCTCGATTTCCAGGCCGAGGAACTCGAACACAAGGCGACCGCGATCGCGGCGGGTGCCGAGGAAACGCCGGGCTACCCGGTATTGAGCGCGGTAATCCGGCTAGGCTGTAAGGTCGCGATCGCTACCGCCAAGCGGATCTAGGCGGACGGAAACGGATCAACGGATACGGCCAAGCGATTATAACAAGCCGAACGAACGCGTGGGAGTGATGCGTATGAAGATGCTTTTTGCGGCGGCCTTGCTCGTCGCCGGCCCCGCCGTCGCACAGACCGCGCAGCCGACCCCCAATGCCAATACGGGCACTGCCAATACGGGGCCGACCCTCGCGCAGCCGCCGGCCAAGGCCCCGGCGCTGCCCGGTGCGACCGCCAAGCCCAAACCGGTCGTCGCTCCCCCGCAGGTCTCGCGCAACGCGCCGATCAACGGAGTCCTGACGCTGTTCGGCAACGAGCGCTGCCCGACCAACCAGAATGGCGAGGAAATCGTCGTCTGCGTCCGCCGCAGCGCGCAGGAGCAATACCGTGTCCCGAAAGAACTCCGCGAGTTCGTCGTGACCCCTGAGAATGCGAGCTGGGCGACCAAGGCCCAGGGCACGCTCGACGCAGGCTCGGGCGTCAACACGATCGGCAGCTGCTCCGCCGTCGGCGCTGGCGGCGCCACCGGCTGCTTCGGCCAGCGCGTGCGGGAATCCCGCCTCGAAAACAAGACCCGCGCTGCCGAAGTCCCCGTCCTCCCATAAGGCTGTCGCGAGACACCGCCCTTCCTCCCCCTCCCTGAAAGGGAGGGGTAGAGGTGGGTCGGTTTCCACGTGGTCGAACCCCAGTGGCCCAATTGGCCAACCCACCTCAACCCCTCCCTTCCAGGGAGGGAGCAGTTTCCGATCCTCTGGCAGTGGGTTTGCGCACATCCGCTCGCGCCATCGCAGCGGTATGCGCGGTATGGCGCCGACGCCTTACCTACTCGCCCAGCGCCCAAACCCCGCCACGCGGCTGCTCGCCTGACGCCGTCAGCCCCTGCTGTCCTACAAGGATCGAGCATGACATGATGCGCGAATGCCGTCAGCAGCCACCCAGAGCCCGATAGCCGAGACTGCCACCAATCGTGCGGTGGCTGGCGGCGAGAATGCTGCGCGAGCGTCTATACTTCCTATACTTCACTCGCGCGCGCGCCTTGGCCGATTCTGGATTGGCGTTATTCCCCGCGCCTTAGGCTGATCGCGGACGACGTCTCGATTCACAGCCACAAGAACCTCCCGCTAGGAATACCGGCATTACCACACCCTTGCGCATCGCCTTCCTGCTGTTCCCGAGCGTCACGCAGCTCGACCTCACCGGCCCCGCGCAGGTCCTGTCGCGGCTCGGCAACGCCCGGCTTGATCTCGTGTGGAAGACGCTCGACCCGGTCCCGACCGACGCCGGTTTCTCGATCCTGCCGACCGCGACCTTCGCCGACGTGCCGCACGCCGACATCCTCTGCGTCCCCGGCGGTTTCGGCACCAACGCCGTGATCGCCGACGACGAAGCGATGGCGTGGGTCCAGGCGATCGGCGCAACCGCGACCTGGGTGACCAGCGTCTGCACCGGTTCGCTGATCCTCGGCGCGGCGGGATTGCTCGATGGCTATCGCGCCGGTTGCCATTGGGCGCAGCGCGACATGCTGACTCTGTTCAACGCGATTCCGGTCGACGCGCGCGTTGTGGTCGATCGCAACCGCGTGACGGGCGGCGGCGTTACCGCGGGAATCGACTTTGCGCTGACGCTGACCGCGATGATTCGCGGCGAAGCGCATGCCCGGGCGGTGCAGCTCGGTCTGGAATATGACCCCGCGCCGCCCTTCGACAGTGGTTCACCCGCCAGCGCCGGTCCGGAAATCGTCGCGGCGTATCAGCGCCGCATGGACGCGCTAGTCCCTACGCGCGACGACGACCTCCGCGGGCTGGCAAGGCGCCGCGGTTACCCCGGGATACTCAAGGGTGACGCTTAAGCCCGCGCACCCGGTGCCAGATGTAGAAGGCGACCAGAGCGATCAGGACGATGCCGATCAACAGGTCTGCGCTGTGGAACGCGGCCTTGACGCGCGGATCGCTGTCCCATTTGTCGCCGAGCTTCATGCCGACCCAGGCCAACCCGAAGCACCACGGCCACGATCCGATGAAGGTGTAGAGGTGGAACGGTACCAGCTTCATCCGCGCGACGCCGGCGGGGAAGGCGATGAACGAGCGGATCACTGGCAGCAGGCGCCCGATCAGCACCGCGACCGAACCCCAGCGTGCGAAGAACCGGTCGGCCGCATCGAGCTCGCCCGGCCCGATCAGGACGAAGCGGCCCCAGCGCTCGGCCATCGGTCGACCGCCGCGCTTGCCGACCTCATAGGCGACGATCGAGCCGAGATTGCACCCGATCGCGCCGGCGGTGGCGGCGAGATACAGGTCGAACCGCCCGGTCGAAACGAGGTAGCCGGCGAACGGCATGATGATCTCGGACGGCAGCGGGATGCACGCGCTCTCGATCGCCATGAGCAGCGCGATGCCGACATAGCCACCGGACGAGATGACGCCGATCGTGAAGGTGGCCAGCACGGCCAGGATCTTTTCGAACATGGATCGGTCGATTGCGCGAACCGTGCGACGAAGGGAAGAGACATTCGGAACCGCCCGGCGAGTCGTGCGCTGGTTGCGGCATGACAAACATCACACTCAACGATGGCCGCACCATGCCCCAGCTCGGCATGGGCACGTGGCAGATTCCCGACAGCCAAGCCGCGGCGATCGTCCGCTCCGGGCTCGATATCGGCTTCCGCCTGGTCGACACCGCCGCGATCTACGAGAACGAACGCGGCGTCGGTGACGGCTACAAGGGCTCGGATGCGTTCCTGACGACCAAGCTCTGGAACGACCGACAGGGCGATGCCGAGGCGGCGATGAACGAGAGCCTCGCGCTGCTCCGTGTCGAGTCGGTCGACCTGTACCTCATGCACTGGCCGGTGCCGAAGCAAGACAAGTATGTCGACGCCTGGAACGCGATGATCGCCCTGCGCGATGCCGGAAAGGCCAAGTCGATCGGCGTATCGAACTTCCTCCCCGAGCATATCGACGCGATCGTCGCTGCGACCGGCGTGACCCCGGCAGTCAACCAGATCGAACTCCACCCCAATTTCCAGCAACGCGAGCAGCGGGCGTATCATGAGGCGCACGGCATCGTAACGCAGAGCTGGAGTCCGCTGGGGCAGGGCAAGACGCTGTTGCAGGACGAGGCCATCGTCCGCATCGCTGACAAGCACGGCCGCAGCGCCGCTCAGGTGATCCTCGCATGGCATCTGGCGAACGGCTTTTCGGTGATCCCGAAAGCGTCCGACGCCGTGCACCTGGCGGATAATTTCGCGTCGCTGGACCTGACGCTGGACGACGAAGACATCGCCGCCATCGAAGCGCTCGACGATCCGGCGGGCCGTTTGGGACCTGAGCCTAACAGCATGTGATGGGGCGTGGGGCTCTCCGACCTCCTCCGTCATTTTGACGAAAGTCAGGAATCAGGGTAACGGGCGTGGCGCTATATGGTTCTGGATCCTGACTTTCGTCAGGATGACGGAGAGGATTGCTCGTTCGGTAATCAGGCAATCCGGCCGCCGACAGTCCGCAGGTCCTCGACGAACCGCGCATATTCCTCGGCCGCCTGCGCCGCATCCGGCAGCCGCAGCAGATAGCTCGGATGCACCGTGATCCAGGCCTCGCCGCCATCCGGCAACTGCAACGCACGACCACGCTCGCGTCCGATCGTCATCACCTTGCCGAACAACGATCGCGCCGCCGTCGCCCCCAGCGCCACCGTCACCTTCGGCTTGATCAGCATCTGCTCCTGCTCGATCCACCAGCGACACGCATCGATCTCGCCCGCGCCCGGCTTGGCATGGATACGCCGCTTGCCGCGCTGCTCGAACTTGAAATGCTTGACCGCGTTGGTCACGTAGGCACGCGAGCGATCGACGCCGGCTTCGGCCATCGCCTTGTCGAACATCTGGCCCGCGGGCCCGACGAACGGTCGCCCGGCAAGATCCTCCTGGTCGCCCGGTTGCTCGCCGACGAACATCAGCGGCGCATCGACCGGACCTTCGCCGAACACGGTCTGGGTCGCAGGCTTGTAGAGCGGACACCGCGTGCACCCCGTCGCCTCATCACGCAAAGCCTCCCACGCGATCAGGCTATTGCCACCGACCGTGTCCCGCGCCTTCTGGATCATCCCGCTCTCCCGCGCCTGCGCCGCCGCCAGTAGACCCGGCACCAGCGCGGTTTCGGGCATGTTCTTCCAGTATTTCTTCGGCATTTCCTTCAGCATCGCGCCGATTTTCACGCGCGCCGGATTAAAGATGCTGGCGTAGTACGTCTTCCACACCTCCTCGGTCGGGTCGCCGTCGGGCGCGTCCGCCTTGCTCGCGCCGGGGCCTTCGCTCAGCGCCTTGCCGTCCCAGTGAATCGAGACTTCGGGCGTGAGGATCGACCAGCGCATGCTGGCGAAACGGTTCACGAAGAACGCGGCGTTGGCGCGGACGATGTGATGATCGGGCTCGAACCACGCGACGAACCGCGTGCCGTCTTCTTCCTCGACCTCGCGGAAGCGGAGGAACGCGCGCATCTTGTGGATGTCGCGGCGAACGTCCTTGGCGATCCGGTCGAGCCGGCGGACTAGCGGATCGGCGCGGTCCTCGATCAGTTTCGGCTCGCGGCGAAGGCGGGCGAGGAGCGTGTAGAGCAGTGCGAACCGCTCGGGATCGCTGCCAAGGATCGCGCTACGGGCGAGATCGAGGAACGCGCGCGGCACGGAGAAGGCGCCGGGGGCGGGAGCCGGGGCTGGTTCGGCGACGGTCGCGAACAGGTCCGCCGGTTCGTCGCCGACCTGCCACACGACGTCATCGGGCGGCACGTCTTCGGCGATCAGCTCACGCGCCGCGTCGCGCCAACCGTCGAAATCGTCGGGTTCGGACAGCGTTACGACGCGCACTTTTGCCCCCTCCCTGGAAGGGAGGGGCCGGAGTGGGTTGCTCTCGAGGAATGCTGCACGTGCCACGGGCCGACCCACCCCAACCCCTCCCTTCCAGGGAGGGGGCAGGTTGCCTCCCTTCCAGGGAGGGGGCAGGTTGCGCGAAGTCCTCACGCGAACATTTCCATTTGCTTCGGTTTTGGCGCGACGATCGGGCGGAGTTCGGCTTTGTCGGCTAGCGTTACGGGACGCCAGTCCTCGGCGACGATGAACGGGCGGATCTTCGCCACCGACACCGTCAACCTCGCCACGTCTGCCAGATGCAACCGTCGCCAACGCCGGCTCGTCAAGATGCCATTGACCGCCTTCACCCCCAGCCCTGGAACCCGCAACAGCATCTCGCGCGGCGCCCGGTTCACATCCACCGGAAAGCTCCCGCGAAACTTCAACGCCCAGGCAAGCTTCGGATCGATATCGAGCGGCAGCATGCCCGTAGCGTCGTCGGCAGCCGCCACCACCTCGTGCGGCTGGAACTCGTAGAACCGCATCAGCCAGTCCGACTGGTACAGCCGGTGCTCGCGCATCAGCGGTGGGCGTTGCAGCGGAAGGACCGCGCTCGCATCCGGGATCGGGCTGAACGCCGAATAATACACGCGTCGCAGACCGAACCGATCGTACAGGGTCGACGCCTTCCGCACGATGTCACCGTCCGTCGCCGCGTCCGCCCCGACGATCATCTGCGTCGACTGGCCGGCAGGGGCGAACTTGGGCGCCGACTTGTACTTCGCCTTCGCGTCCTTGCCGTCGATGATCGACGCCTTCACCTCCGCCATCGCGGTCTCGATCCGCACGCCGTCCTTTTCGGGCGCAAGCCGCTTCAGCCCGTTCGCCGTCGGCAGCTCGACATTGATCGACACCCGATCCGCATACAGCCCGGCCTGATGGACCAGTTCTGGATCGGCATCGGGGATCGTCTTGAGGTGGATATACCCCCGGAAATGACGATCCTCGCGCAGAGACCGCGCAACCTCGACCATCTGCTCCATCGTGTAGTTCGACGATGCGATGATGCCCGACGAGAGGAACAAACCCTCGATATAATTGCGTTTGTAGAAGGCGATGGTGAGGTCGACGACCTCCTTCGCCGTGAACCTTGCGCGGCGGACGTTCGAGCTTTTGCGGTTGATGCAATAATGACAGTCAAATATGCAGCTGTTGGTCAGCAGAATCTTCAGCAGCGAAATGCAGCGACCGTCCGGCGCATAGGCGTGGCAAATCCCCATTCCCTCGGTCGAGCCGAGCCCCTTGCCGTCCTTCGAATTGCGCTTGGTCGTACCTGACGACGCACACGACGCATCGTATTTGGCCGCATCGGCGAGAATCTCGAGCTTTTCACGGGTATCGAGCTGGGCCATCCGTTCGTCTTACGTTCCGCTATCGCAAGTGTCGATTGATCGACATCAACGATTCCCGTGATAGGCCTCAGTCGAAGACGTACCGGAACAGATCGACGAGATCCGCCAAGGCTGACGGGCAGCAGCAGCAGCACCAGCGCGTAGAACAGCAGGATCCGGCTCAGCGCCTTTTCGTGCTTGAAGGCGGGCCGGCGTGGTGGCGGCTCATCCCTGCGGGGCCATATGCTGGATTCGTCAAGGAACATGATAGCGCATTACTGCCCGATCTCGAGTAGCCGAACTAGCAACAAATGCGCGGTTTTCGATAACATTGTTTACACACTGTCGAGTTTTGCTAGTTTGACTCATAATCGGGAGGCTTCTCCATGAAGAATGGTCGTGTTCTGTTCGCTTTTGTATGTCTCGTATCGTTTCCGGTTGCAACGCTCGCACAGGTCTCGACCGATGTGACAGTGGCTCCGGCGAAGGAAAAGGAAAAGAAAACGTGCCGTCAGCTCATGCCGACCGGGACGATCATGTCCTCGCGAGTTTGCAACACGGCGGCTGGGTGGCAAAAGTTTGAAGCGAACGGTGCGGCGGGAACGGAAGATTTCCGACGGGCGACGCTGATGTCGACGACGCGCGGCAAATAGCGCTGTAATCTGCGCTGGCGCCTGGGCAGTCGCGCTTTCAGAAAGCTCCTGACCGATCACGTACACCGCGTGCCGTCCTGCTTCGGCACGGTCTGCCGCGCGATATTGTCAGCGCTTCAGGATTGTGAAAGGGCTGGGGTGTAGCAGGGGCAGCATGAGCGACGATACTCTATCCCATCACGATCTGGCCCATCACGATCCGGCCGATCACGGTTCTGGCGCTCCGTCCGCGGACGGGGCGGGGACCAGAGCCGAGGCTGTGCCGACCCGGCGTCGCGTGCTGGCGCTCGGCGCGGTGACGGCCGGTGCGGTCGTGTCGATCCGGCCCGCGCTCGCCCAGACCGTCGGTTCGGTGCTGAACTGCCAAATTCCGGTCCCCGATCCAGGTCGTGCCGGTAGCTATATCGATGCGGACGGCAGGGTCGTGCCGGCGCGCACCAAGGGTGCGTTCCCGCCGTCGACCCGCCCGTTCAAGGGCGAAGAGGTCAAGCGCGCCATGGCCAATGGCAGCACGTTGCCCGGCGTCGATTCCGAGCGCAGCCGCGCTTATGTCAAATACATCCGTCGGTTGCAGCGCGGCCAGGGCGGCTTCACCTGCTTCGCATCGTTGCAGATGCCGCGCGGCTGAGGCCGTGCACGACAGCCTCTATCGCGCTCCGCCCGAGGGGGCTGCTGGTCGCTCCGCTTGACGAGTTCACTGCGGTCTATCACCGCGCGTCGGGAATCACCCACCTGCTGACGGAGCCGGCGCCGCAGATCCTGGCGATCCTGGGAGATGGCGCGCTGTCGCTCGACGCGCTGCTCGATCGTCTCGCGCGCGACTATGAACTCACGGACGGCGATCTCACCGACGGCGATTGCACCAATGGCACGCGCGCGGCTTTGGCGGCGCGGCTTGCAGAACTGGTGGAATCCGGACTGGTCGAGCGGGCATGAGGCACGCCTTCGCCGTCCGCATCGGCCCGGTCGGCTTCCGGATCGGCTCGGACTGGCGCGCGCCGATCGCGCACCTCGAGACGCTGTATCGCGACTATCCCAAGCCGCTGGACGGCGTGCCGGATTTCGCGGTTCGGCTGTTCGCGCGTCGGCCCTGGCGGCGTTTCCTCCGCCCTCGGTCGAGATCGGTGGCGATTACATGCTGCCCGAAGCCGCACCGCTGCCGCTACGCCAGGGGCTGCTCGCCGCCGAGATGGCGATGAACCTGCAGATGGCGCTCGGCGCGCGACGGTATCTGTTGCTGCATGCATCGGCGGTCGAGCGCGACGGGCGTGCGTTGCTGATGACCGGCATTTCGGGGGCGGGGAAGTCGACGCTCGCGACATTGCTCGGTGCGAAAGGCTGGCGGTTCATGGGGGACGAGTTCGCGCTGCTCGATCCGGCAAGCGGGCTGATCCACGCGTTCCCGCGGCTGATCAGCCTGAAGAACGAAAGCGATCGCGGCAGCCGAAGCGGCGTGGCCGGATGCGCGGATGGGGCCGCTGATGCCGGCGACGCCGAAGGGCGATATCCGCCACATGGTCCCCGACGCGCGGGCGATCGCGGCGATGGACGTGCCCGCGCGCCCCGCGTTGCTGGTATTTCCGCGCTATGGTTTCGCGCCCGAAATCCGTTCGGTGCAGCCGGGCGAGGCCTTCGTGCGGATGACCCAGGCATCGACCAGCTATGTCGCGCTCGGCGAAGCGGGTTTTCGCGCGCTGACCGGGTTGATCGGGGATGTGCCTTCGGTAGCGGTGGACTATCCCGATGGCGCGAGCGCGATCGAACAGGTCGAGGCTCTATGGGCGAGGATGTGACCGACGCCCGCGTGCTGGCGCGTGCGCTCGCCGATCCGGCCAGCGTCGTCGGGCTCGATTCGGACGGCTGGACCACGCTGTTGGCGATGGCGCGGGCGGAGCAGCTGATCGGCACGCTGGCGATCCGGCTCGATGGCTTGCCGATGCCGGCTGCGGTCAAGGCGATCCTCGCCGATGCGCGCGCCGCCGCCGAACAGGGCCGCCGCGCGGCGCTGTGGGAAGCGGAAATGGCGCGGCGGGCGCTCGCTGCGATCGATTGCCCGGTTGTGCTGCTGAAGGGGACCGCGTTCGTTGCCGGGGGACTGTCGGCAGGGCAGGGGCGGTCGATCGGCGACCTCGATATCCTCGTGCCGCGCGCGTCGCTCGACGCGGTCGAGTCGGCGCTGCTCGCGGCCGGCTGGGAATGGGTGAAGCCCGACCCGTATGACGACACCTATTATCGGCGCTGGATGCACGAACTCCCGCCGTTGATCCACCGCGAGCGCGACCGGATGATCGACGTGCATCACACCATATTGCCGCTGACCGCGCGGATCACGCCCGACGCGGACGCGCTGGTCGAGGAGAGCGTGCCGCTGGCGAATGGGCTGCGGATCCTGTCGCCGAACGGGATGATCGTCCACGCCGCCGCGCATCTGTTCGCGGACGGCGACCTCGCGGGGAATGCGCAACCTGTGGGATATCCGCTGCCTGGTCGAGGAGTTCGGCACCGACGGTCTCGACGCGGCGGCGCGCCGGCATGGCCTGCACCATGAGGTGGCGCGCTCGCTACGGCTGGTCGACGCGCTGTTCGGCGCGACCGGGGCCCGCGGCGTCGACCGCCTCTACGTTCGCCGGATCGCTGCTCGGGACGGCTGGGGCAGGCCGACCCGACCGATCACGCGCCTGGCCTTCTACGTCCGCTCGCACTGGCTGCGGATGCCGCCGGCGATGCTAGCCCGGCACCTGTGGACGAAGTTCAGGAAGAACTGAGCCCGAAGGCGTTTACGGCAACCGCGCACCACGCTGACGTCGCACCGACCAGACGATCAGCAGCACGACCGTGATCGCCAGCGTATCCGCGATCCAGTCGCGGATGTCGCAATCGCGGTGCAGCGACGGGATCGACTGAAGCACCTCGATCAACGCGCCGAGAAACGAGAAGCGCTCGCCGATCCGGGACAGCTTGGCGGTCGGATAGGCAAGGGCCGCGAGCAGCGACATCGTCGCGAAGGCGAGCATGTGCTGGAACTTGTCGCCGAACTGGTCGGTCGGCATGTGCGGAGAGCTTTGGCAAAAGCGCCATCGTCACCGCGAATACCACCGCCGCGATCAACGCGACGCGAAGAAGCAGGGGCCGGTTCATGCGCCGAGCCTTTCGAGCGTCGGCAGCAACTCGGCATAGCCGTCGATCACCGCGTCGGCGCCGAGCTCGGCGACCGGCTGCATCAGGAAGCCGAAGCTGCACGCGATCGTCGGTAGCCCCGCCGCCTGTCCCGCCTGGATGTCGAAAACGGAGTCGCCGACGAACGCGGCGCGTCCGCCCCCGCCCCCGCCCCGCGTTCTCGACAAAGCCTGACCATCTCGTGGATCGGCATCGGCGATGGCTTGGACTCGGCCAGCGTATCGCCGCCGAGGATGCACGCGAACCGATCGGTCAGGTCCAGCTCGCCGAGTACGGTCCGCGCAAACCGTTCGATCTTGTTCGTGACGATGCCGAGCGTCACGCCCTTCGCCGCCAACGCATCCAGTGCCTCGATCGCACCGGGATAGGGCTTGGTCAGCACGCAGATGTTCGCCTCGTAATAGGCGAGCAGCGTGGCGTGCAACGTGTCGAGCATCGCTTCGTCATAGCCGCCGGTCGCCGTCAGGCCCTGCTTAAGCATGTGCCGCGCGCCGCCGCCGATCATCGGCTTGACCTCTTCGACGCTCAAATGGGGGCGCCCGACCGAAGCCAGCGCATGGTTGACCGCGGCGGCAAGGTCGCCGCTGGTATCGAGAAGCGTGCCGTCGAGGTCGAACCCGACGATATCGAAGAAAAATGCGTCATTACGGTGATGCCTGCCAGCGGCGCTATGGAATTGGCAAGGCTTTCGTGGCAGCGATCCTCCCATGACGACGCATTCCAACGACCAACCGTTTCCGGCGCATTCCCCGTACACCCGCCCGAAGACCCGGCCGTACGCTCTATCGCGGTCGTGATCCTCGCGGCCGGCAAGGGCACGCGGATGAAATCGGACCTCCACAAGGTGCTTCACCCGATCGCCGGGCGGCCGATGCTGCTGCATCTGATCGCGAGTGCGGCGGCGTTGCACCCTGCGAAGACGGTCGTCGTGACGGGAGCGGGGCGCGAACAGGTCGAGGCGGCGGTCGCGCCGCTCGGCATCGCCACCGCGTTGCAGGCCGAGCAGCTCGGCACCGGCCATGCGGTCGCGCAGGCGCGCGGGGCGCTGGCGGGGTTCGAGGGCGCCGGGTTCGAGGGCGACGTGCTGATCCTCTACGGCGACGTGCCGCTGGTCACAGCCGCGACGATGCAGCGGATGATCGACCGGCTGCACGCAGACGATACGCCCGCGGTCGTCGTGCTCGGCTTCCGCCCGGCCGATCCCGGCGCTTACGGCCGCGTCATCGCCGACGCTGCGGGCCGAATGGACCGGATCGTCGAATATAAGGACGCGTCGGAGGCGGAGCGCGCGGTGACGCTGTGCAACTCGGGGTTGATGGCGGTGCGCGCGACCGACCTGTTCGCGCTGCTCGACCGGCTCGGCAACGACAATGCGGCGGGCGAATATTACCTCACCGATATCGTTGGGCTGGCAGGCGCGGCCGGCCGATCGAGGGCGGTGATCGAGACCGGCGCGGACGAGGTGGCCGGCGTCAACAGCCGCGGCGAACTCGCGGGTGTCGAGGCAGCCTGGCAGGCGGAACGCCGCGCGCGAGCGATGGCCGACGGCGCGACGCTGATCGCGCCCGACACGGTCTGGTTCGCGCACGACACGGTGCTGGGCCGCGACGTGGTGATCGAACCCAACGTCGTGTTCGGCCCCGGCGCGCGCGTCGAGGACGGCGCGACGATCCACGCGTTCAGCCATGTCGAGGGCGCGAGCGTGGGGAGGAGCGCGAACGTCAGGCCTTCGCGCGCCTCCGCCCCGGTGCGGACCTCCGCTCGGACGCCAAGGTCGGCAACTTCGTCGAGGTCAAGAAAGCCGTGATCGGCGAGGGCGCGAAGGTCAGCCACCTGACCTATATCGGCGACGCGGATATCGGTGCAGGCGCGAACATCGGCGCGGGCACGATCACCTGCAACTACGACGGCTATTTCAAATACCGCACCGTCGTCGGCGAGGGCGCGTTCATCGGCTCGAACTCGGCGCTGGTCGCCCCGTCAATATCGGCGCGGGCGCGATCGTCGCCGCCGGATCGGTCGTGACGCAGGATGTCGAGGCCGATGCGCTTGCGCTGGTCCGCCCGCCGCAGATCGCCAAGCCCGGCTGGGCCGCACGCTTTCGCGAAAAGATGTTGGCGCGTAAGGCGGCCAGTGGGTTTCCACGGAGTAAGATGTAAATGTGCGGCATCGTTGGAATTTCTGAGCGGCGAAGACGTCGCCGAGCGTCTGCTCGACGGGCTGAAGCGGCTCGAATATCGCGGGTATGATTCGGCGGGGATCGCCACCGACCATGACGACGCGATCGAGCGGCGGCGTGCGTCGAGGAAGCTCGTCAACCTCGCCAACGAACTCGCCGCGCATCCGCTGCCCGGCAAGACCGGAATCGCGCATACCCGCTGGGCGACGCATGGCGGCCCGACCACCAACAACGCGCATCCGCACGCGACCGGCGAAGTCGCGGTGGTCCACAACGGGATCATCGAGAACTTCAAGCCGCTGCGTGACGAGCTGATCGCGCGCGGCCGGACGTTCACCAGCGAGACCGACACCGAAGTCGTCGCGCATCTCGTCAGCGAGAAGATCGAGGCGGGGATGGATCCGGTGTCCGCCGTCCGCGACGTGCTGCCCCGGCTGCACGGTGCGTTCGCGCTCGCGATCCTGTTCCGCCAGCATCCCGATCTGCTGATCGGTGCGCGGCTCGGTTCGCCGCTGGTCGTCGGTCACGGTGACGGCGAGATGTACCTCGGCTCGGACGCGCTTGCGCTCGCGCCGCTGACGCAGCGGATCGCGTATCTCGACGAGGGTGACTGGGTCGTGCTGACCCGCGACGGCGCGCAGGTCTACGACCGGGACAACGCACCCGTCGAGCGTGCGATCACGATCTCGGGCGTGACCGGCGACCTGATCTCGAAGGGCAACCACAAGCATTACATGCTCAAGGAGATCTACGAGCAGCCGATCGTCGTTGCGCAGACGCTGCGTTCGTATCTGAAGCGGATGGAAGGCGAGGTCTCGCTGCCGATCCCCGAGTTCGACCTGTCGAGCATCAAGCGCGTGACGATCGTCGCCTGCGGGACGAGCTTCTACGCGGGCATGGTTGCGAAATACTGGTTCGAACAGTTCGCGCGCGTGCCCGTCGATCTCGATGTCGCGTCCTGAATTCCGCTACCGCGCGCCGGTGATGGAGGATGGCGGCCTCGCCCTCTTCATCTCGCAGTCGGGCGAGACGGCGGACACGCTCGCCGCGCTGCGCCACGCCAAGGCCGAGGGCCAGAAGATCGCGGTCGTCGTCAACGTGCCGACCAGCTCGATGGCGCGCGAGGCGGACCTGTTGCTGCCGACGCATGCCGGGCCGGAGATCGGCGTAGCCTCGACCAAGGCGTTCACCTGCCAGCTCGCCGTGCTCGCTGCGCTGAGCCGCCAATCTGGCGCGAGCGAAGGGGCTGCTGACGAAGGAGCAGGAGCGCGAGATCGTCCGGCATCTGTCGGAGGCACCCGCAGCATTGAACGGCGCGCTCGCGTATGACGAGGCGATCGAGGCGATGGCGCACAACATCGCCGGCGCGCGCGACGTGCTGTATCTCGGCCGCGGGACGGATTATCCGCTGGCGCTCGAGGGCGCGCTGAAGCTGAAGGAAATCAGCTACATCCATGCCGAGGGCTATGCCGCCGGCGAGATGAAGCACGGCCCGATCGCGCTGATCGACGAGCATGTCCCGGTCATCGTCATCGCGCCGTCGGGCCCGCTGTTCGACAAGACCGTGAGCAACATGCAGGAAGTCATGGCGCGCGGCGGCAAGGTCGTTCTGATCTCGGATTACGACGGTATCCAGGCGGCGGGCGAAGGCTGCATGGCGACGATCACCATGCCCAAGGTCCACCCGCTGATCGCGCCTTTGGTCTATGCGGTGCCGGTGCAGTTGCTGGCGTATCATGTGGCGGTGCTGAAGGGCACGGACGTGGATCAGCCGCGTAACCTCGCGAAGAGCGTGACGGTCGAATAACCCGTGGCTTAGTTGGAGCTGGTACATCCAACCACCAGAGACCACCCCGGCGAAGGCCGGAGCCCAGTGGAGGACGGAGGTAACTTAGGCGCAGTCCTCCGTTACGGCGACCTTTCCAATTGGGCCCCGGCCTCCGCCGGGGTGGTGTCTTCTTCCGGGATCAAAGAGCGATTTCTCCCCAGATCCCAAACCCTCGATTGACTATAATTGTGCGCCGCGTCACAACTCGCGGCGTCGATGCCGGGCAACCGGCATGGCACCGCGCGGGAGAGCGTTTCCGGTCCTTTCAGGGCTGGCCCTTGACTGGGCACGGAACCGCCGAAGGAGCAACCACCCCGGAATCTCTCAGGCACCAGAGACCGCGCGGGGCTGATCGACACTCTGGAAAGCGTCCTGGCGTTCGCGCCGAGGGCCACCGAAGGGGTAAGCGCTGGACTTTGTTCGCGCGAAAGCTCTCAGGTCCCGTGACAGAGGGGGTTCGGATCGCAGCACCACCGGGTGCGGCGCGCCCCTTCGACGGAGACGAGCATGAGCGATTACGCCAGCATCATCGATCAGGCCGACGATTACGTCGAGCCCGAGATCCTGCCACTGCCGCTCGACGGGTGGCACCGGGCGCAGGGCGCGCGGATGGTCGAGTTCGCCGGCTACGAGATGCCGATCCAGTATGAAGGCATCATGGCCGAACACGCCTGGACGCGCGACTCGGCGGGCCTGTTCGACGTCAGCCACATGGGTCAGCTCGTCTTCTCCGGCGAAGGCGTCGCGCACGCGCTCGAAACCGTCCTGCCGGGCGACATCGCGGGCTTAAGCGAGGGCAAGATGCGCTATTCGCTGCTGCTTGCGCAGGACGGCGGCATCCTCGACGACCTGATGGCCACGCGCCTGCCCGACGACCAGCCGTCGCCCTTCTCGGCGCAGGACGTTGAGCCTGAAGCGTACGATCCGCTTCACCCGTCGCCGACCGCCAGCGGCAGCTTCTACGTCGTCGTCAACGGCGCGACCAAGTATGACGACGTCAGCTACCTGATCGAGCACCTGCCCGACGACGTCACGATCAACATCCTCGAAGACCAGGCGTTGCTCGCGGTGCAGGGTCCCAAGGCGGTCGAGGCAGTCGCGCGGATCGTCCCCGGCATCGACGCGCTCGTGTTCATGACCGCCGGCGCGTTCCACTGGAACGACGTGCCGCTGTGGATCAGCCGCTCGGGCTACACCGGTGAGGACGGCGTCGAGATCTCGCTCCCCGCCGAACACGCCGTCGCGTTCGCGGACGCGCTGCTTGCGCTCCCCGAGATCAAGCCGATCGGCTTGGGCGCACGCGACTCGTTGCGCCTCGAAGCCGGCCTGCCGCTCTACGGCCACGACCTCGATCCGAGATCACGCCGGTCATGGCCGACCTCGGTTTCGCGCTGTCGAAGCGCCGCCGCGAGGCCGCCGATTTCCCCGGCGCCGAGCGTATCCTCACCCAGCGCGAACATGGCCCCGCCACCAAGCGCGTCGGCCTGATCGTCGAGGGTCGCCAGCCCGCGCGCGAAGGCGCCGAGGTGATCGACGATACCGGCGCGACGATCGGTCGCCTGACCAGCGGCGGCTTCGCGCCGACGCTCGGGAAGCCGATCGCGATGGCCTATGTGCCGCTCGCGCTCGCGGCACCCGGTACCCGCATCGAAATCGCGCAACGCGGCAAGGTCCACACCGCCACCGTCACCGCGATGCCCTTCATTCCCCACCGCTACGTCCGCGCAGGAGCCAAGTGATATGAGCCGTTACTTCACGCAGGATCACGAATGGGTCGATGTCGACGGCGACATCGGCACCGTCGGTATCTCCGAATACGCGCAGAGCCAGCTCGGCGACGTCGTGTTCGTCGACGTCCCCGAAGCCGGCAAAACCTTGTCGAAGGGCGACGAAGCCGCGGTCGTAGAGTCGGTCAAGGCCGCGTCGGACGTGTACTCCCCGGTTTCGGGCACCGTCACCGAGGGCAACGCCGCTTTGACCGACGATTCCAGCCTGGTGAACTCGGATGCCGAAGCGGCGGGCTGGTTCTTCAAGCTGACGCTCAGCGACCCGAGCGAACTCGACAGCCTGATGGACGAAGCCGCCTACGCAGCCTTCGTCGAAGGGCTGTAAGTCGCTGCTCCCCTCCCGCTTGCGGGAGGGGTCGAGGGAGGGGCTGATACAGTCGTTCCCCGCCTCATTCCCTCCCCGACCCCTCCCGTAAACGGGAGGGGAGGAGACTAGAATGCGCTACCTTCCCTGACCCAGCCCGACCGCGAAGCGATGCTCGCCGTCATCGGCGCCTCGACGATCGACGACCTCTTCGTCGACGTCCCCGAAGCCGCCCGCCTCGACGGCCCGGTCCGCGACCTGCCGATGCACGCCTCCGAAATGGCGGTCGAACGCCACATGTCGGCGCTCGCCAAGAAGAACCTCACCGCCGGCGAAGCGCCGTTCTTCCTCGGCTGCGGCGCGTACAAGCACCACGTCCCCGCGTCGGTCGACCACCTGATCCAGCGCGGCGAGTTCCTTACCGCCTACACGCCGTACCAGCCCGAGATCGCGCAGGGCACGCTGCAGATGCTGTTCGAGTTCCAGACTCAGGTCGCCCGGCTGCTCGGCACCGACGTCGCGAACGCCTCGATGTACGACGGCTCGACCGCGTGCTGGGAAGCGATCGTGATGGCGCGCCGCATCACCAAGCGGGGTAGGGCGATCCTCTCGTCGGGCCTCCACCCGCATTACGTCTCGGTCGCGAACACGATGGCCAAGTTCACCGGCGACGTGCTCGACACGACCGCGCCCGAACTGGTCGCCGACATGGACCTCGACCAGCTGATCGCGAAGATCGACGACGACACCTCGTGCGTCGTCGTCCAGCTACCCCGACATCCTCGGCCGCATCGCCGACCTGCGCCCGCTCGCGGACGCGTGCCACGCGAAGAAGGCGCTGCTAATCGCGGTCGTCACCGAGCCGGTCGCATTGGGCGCGATCACCTCGCCCGGCGAGATGGACGCGGACATCGTCGTCGGCGAAGGCCAGTCGCTCGGCGTCGGCCTCCAGTTCGGCGGACCCTATGTCGGTCTGTTCGGCTGCAAGGACAAATACGTCCGCCAGATGCCCGGTCGCCTCTGTGGCGAGACCGTCGACGCGGACGGCCGCCGCGGTTTCGTCCTCACGCTGTCGACCCGCGAGCAGCACATCCGCCGCGAAAAGGCGACGTCGAACATCTGCACCAACTCCGGCCTCTGCGCGCTGGCCTTCTCGATCCACATGACGTTGCTCGGCGAAGCGGGCCTTCGCCAGTTGGCGGAGATCAACCACGCGGGCGCCGTATCGGCGGCCGAGCGCCTGTCGCAGATTCCCGGCGTCGAACTGGTCAACGACAGCTTCTTCAACGAATTCACGCTGAAGCTTCCCATCGAAGCCCGCCCCGTCGTCCGCACGCTCGCCGACCGCGGTATCCTCGCCGGCGTGTCGCTCGGGCGTCTCTACCCCGGCAACGACGCCCTCGCGAACGGCCTCGTCGTCGCGGTGACCGAGAACTACCACCGCGGAGGACGTCGAAACGCTTGCGTCCGCACTCCAGGAGATACCGGCATGAGCATCAACCAGAGCGGCTGGCGCCCGACCTCACCCGAGGCGAACACGGGTGGCGTCCCAGCATCGGTAACCGGCAACAAGGCGCTGATGCTGGAAGAAGCGCTGATCTTCGAGATCGGCGACACCCACACCACCGGCGTCGACTTCGCTGCTCCCTCTCCCTCCGGGGAGAGGGTCGGGGTGAGGGCAGCCAAGCAATGCTGCGTCCGGAACAGCCCCTCACCCAACCCTCTCCCCGGAGGGAGAGGCCAAGCCGTCTGGCCGGTCTCGCTCGTACCGCACCCATCGGCCTCCCCGGCCTCTCCGAGCCCGAAACCGTCCGCCACTACACGCGCCTCTCCCGCCAGAATTACGGGATCGACCTCGGCTTCTTCCCGCTCGGGTCTTGCACGATGAAGCACAACCCGCGCCTCAACGAGAAGATGGCGCGTCTGCCCGGGTTCTCCGACGTCCACCCGCTCCAGCCGGTCGACACCGTTCAGGGCGCGCTCGAAGTCATCCACCAGCTCGCGCACTGGCTCGTCACGCTCACCGGCATGACCTCGGTCGCGATGAGCCCCAAGGCGGGCGCGCACGGCGAGCTCTGCGGCATCCTCGCAATCCGCGCAGCATTGGAAGCCAAGGGGAGGGCGCGCGGAAGATCATCCTCGTCCCCGAGAGCGCGCACGGCACCAACCCCGCCACCGCCGCGTTCGCGGGTTATAGCGTCGAGGACATCCCCGCCACCGCCGAAGGCCGCGTCGACACCGCCGCGCTAAAGGCCCGGCTCGGCCCGGACGTCGCCGGCGTGATGATCACCAACCCCAACACCTGCGGGCTGTTCGAGCGCGACATGCGCGAGATCTCGGACGCGGTGCACGCGGCAGGCGGCTACGTCTATTGCGACGGCGCGAACTTCAACGCGATCGTCGGTCGCGTCCGGCCGGGCGATCTCGGCATCGACGCGATGCACATCAATCTGCACAAGACCTTCTCGACCCCGCACGGTGGCGGCGGCCCAGGCTCGGGCCCGGTGGTGTTCTCGGAGGCTTTGACCCCTACGCACCGCTCCCGTTCGTCGAAAACCAGGACGGCCAGTTCGTCCTCGTCGAAGAAGAAAATGCCGACGAACATCACGCCGGAAGCTTCGGCCGCATGGTCGCGTTCCACGGCCAGATGGGCATGTTCACGCGCGCGCTCACCTACATCCTCAGCCACGGCGCGGACGGCCTGCGCCAGGTGTCCGAAGACGCGGTGCTCAACGCGAACTACATCCTGCGCAGCCTCGACGACACGCTCGACGCCCCGTTCGGCCCTTCGGGTCCGTGCATGCACGAGGCGCTGTTCTCGGACTCGGGCCTCGCCACCGGCTTCTCGACGATCGACATCGCCAAGGGCCTGATCGACGAGGGCTTCCACCCGATGACGATGTATTTCCCGCTCGTCGTCCACGGCGCGATGCTGGTCGAACCGACCGAGACCGAGTCGAAGGCGGCCCTCGACCAGTTCATCGCCGCACTCCGCTCGGTCGCCGAACGCGCGAAAGCCGGCGACCCAAGCCTAAAGACCGCGCCGCATTTCGCCCCGCGCGCGCCTCGACGAGACGCTCGCAGCGCGGAAACCGGTGCTGGTCTGGAAGGACCCGGCTCCGCTGGCGCAGGCCGCAGAATAAATCGCGGCCCCGTTCTCCTGCGAACGCAGGAGCCCAGGAGTTACGAACGCAACCGCCCGTAACCCTGGATTCCTCGCATCCGCAGGAAAACAGATTGCCCGGGCGCCGCAACCGATCTAGCTTCCGCCCCAACGGGGTGGGGGCCAAGATCAATGCAGGCGCACGAAGTACAAGGCTGGATCAGCTACGCGATCACCGCAGTCATCATCGGCATAGTCTTCGCGGTCCGCTGGCGCCGGATGAGCGTGGCGAAACCTCTCAAGCTCGAACGCCTATGGGTTTTCCCCGTGCTCTACGCCGCCGTCGCGCTGTACATGTTCACGATGTACCCGCCGCACGGCCTCGCCTGGCTGTTCTGCGCGCTCGCCCTCGTGATGGGCGCCGCGCTCGGCTGGCAGCGCGGCAAGATGATGCGGATCACGATCGACCCCGACAGCCACGCGCTCAACACGACCTCATCGCCCGCCGCGGTCCTGTTCATCGTAGCAATTGTTGCAGTCCGCACCGGCGCCCGCGCGGTCATCGGCGACGGCCACACGCTGCACCTCGATGCGTTTGCGATCCCCGACATGCTGGTCGCGCTGGCTCTTGGCCTGTTCACCACGCAGCGCATCGAAATGTACCCGCGCGCAAAGCGGATGCTGGAGACGGCACGAGTTCGCTAACCCGCCGCTACCCTACGATCCTCCCCCGCCAGGGAGGGTGACTGGCGCTTGCCAGACGGAGGGGAGGAAAGGGTAACCTCTGTTCCGTGTCCGCCCCTCCGTCACCTTCGGCGACACCTCCCTGGCGGGGAGGATCAAGGGTGGCCTCAAGCGATCGCCCGATCAGTCTCTTCCCGCCGCCGCACATGCTCGCGCCAGACGATGTACAGCCCGCTCGCGACGATCACCGGCGCGCCGAGCCACGTCGCCTCCGCCGGCAACGTGTCGAACACCAGCCACCCCAGTAACGTCGCCCACAGCAAGCTCGAATAATCCATCGGCACCACCACCGACACCGGCCCGAGCCGCAACGACGTCGTCATCGCGATCTGCGCCAGCCCGCCGAAAATCCCGACGCTTGCCAGGCACACCCAAGCGAAGAGATCATGCGACTGCGCCGCCTGCGCATAGAACACCGACAACGGGATCAACGACAGCGCCGAGAACCAGAACACCGTCGTCAGCGCACTCTCGGTCTTGCCGATCTGCCGCAGCAGGATCGACACGCTCGCGGTCCCGAACGCCCCCGCCAGCGCACATCCCGCACCCCATAACGGAAAGTGATCGCCGCTCCCCGGTTGCGCCACGATCAGCACGCCCGCGAACCCGGCTGCGACGGCACCCCAGCGATGCCACCCGGTCGGCTCGCGCAATACCAGCGCCCCCAGGATCGTCGCGAAGATGGGAACGGTGAACCCGATCGTCGTCGCCTCCGCGAGCGGCAGCGCGACGATCCCGTTGAACGTGAACGCCATCGCCGACAGCCCCACGATCGCGCGCACGACATGCGCCGGCAACCGCTTCGTCCTCACCGAAGGCAGACCCGGACCGGCGGCGATCACCCCCGACACCAGCAGGCACGCACCGAACTGCCGAAAGAACAGGATCTCCGAAACGCTCGCGCCGTGCCGCTCGGCCAGCTTGATCGCGGTATTCATCAGCGCGAAGATCACGACCGACAGCAACCGCATGCCGATGGCGGGAAGGATGCGGTCGGTGGGCATGCCTGGTCCCTAGCGAGGGGACGGCGGGCATCCCACCCCAAACGTCGGTCGAACGCTAGTCATCCCGACACCAACACCCGTCATCCTGACGAAAGTCAGGACCCAGGATACCACTCACACCGCCCGTGGCTCTGGGTCCTGACTTTCGTCAGGATGACGGGAAGAGATGACGAACCCCCGCGCACCCGCTATCCGCACCCCATGATAAAGCGCGCACTCCCCGTCACCCGCGAGGCGGATTTCTCCGCTTGGTACCAGGCCGTCATCTCCGAGGCCGACCTCGCCGAGGAATCCGGCGTCCGCGGCTGCATGGTCATCCGCCCTTGGGGCTATGGTATCTGGGAGCGTATCCAGCGCCTGCTCGACGACCGGATCAAGGCGACCGGCCACGAGAATTGCTATTTCCCGCTCTTCATCCCGCTCTCCTATTTCGAGAAGGAGGCCGAGCATGTCGACGGGTTCGCCAAGGAAATGGCCGTGGTCACGCACCACCGCCTCAAGGCCGACGGCTATGGCCGCCTGATCCCCGATCCCGAGGCCAAGCTCGAGGAACCCCTCGTCGTCCGCCCGACGTCTGAAATGGTCATCGGCGCGGCGTTCGCGCGCTGGGTCCAGTCGTGGCGCGACCTGCCGGTGCTCATCAACCAATGGGCGAACGTCGTCCGCTGGGAGATGCGCACCCGCATGTTCCTGCGCACCAGCGAGTTCCTCTGGCAGGAAGGCCACACCGCGCATTCCACCGCCGACGAGGCCCGTGACGAGACGCTGAAGATGCTCGAAGTCTATCGTGATTTCGCGGAGGAATGCCTCGGCGTCCACGTCATCGCCGGCGAGAAGCCCGAGAACGAGCGCTTCCCCGGCGCTGTGGCGACCTATTCGATCGAGGCGATGATGCAGGACGGCAAGGCGCTGCAGGCGGGCACCTCGCACTTCCTCGGCACCAACTTCGCCTCGGCGCAGAACATCCGCTTCCAGAATGCGGGCGGCGAGTTCGAGCTGTGCAACACGACAAGCTGGGGCGTATCGACGCGGATGATCGGCGCGGTCATCATGGTCCACGGCGACGACGACGGCCTGCGCGTGCCGCCGATGATCGCGCCGTGGCAGGTCGTGATCGTCCCCATGTTGCGCGACGTCCCCGAGGACGCGGCGATCGTCGACTATTGCAAATCGCTCCAGGCGGAATTGGCGAAGCAGTCCGCGCTCGGCGAACCGGTCCGCGCGCTGCTCGACCTCAAGCCTGCCAAGGCCGCGACCAAGCGCTGGGGCTGGGTCAAGAAGGGCGCCCCGATCGTGATCGAGGTCGGCGGCCGCGACATGGCCGGCGGCAACGTCACGGTCATCCGCCGCGACCGCCTCTACCGCGAGGACGGCAAGCTCGACAGCAACGCCGTCGCGCGCGACACGTTCGTCGAGGAGGTCTCGGGCATGCTGCACGACGTCCAGGCGACGCTCCACGTCGAATCGATGAACCGCGTGAAGGGCAACATCGTCCCCGCGAACGACTTCGCCGCAGTCGAGGCGCATTTCGCGGAGGGCGTGAAGAACCCCGGCTGGGTCGACGTCCGCTGGTCCAAGCCGACCGGGCCCGCGCTCGACAAGGTCGTCGAGCGGTTGAAGGCGTTGAAACTCACCATCCGCAACGCACCGATGGGCCAGACCGGCTGCGATGACGGCGCATGCATTTTCACCGGCGAACCCGCAGTCGAACGCATCCTGATCGGCCGCGCCTACTAGGTTCGCCGATCGGCTGCGGCTGGCGCCACGTCCAGGGCTCGCCCGGAGTCGGGGGCGGGGTGCCGAAACGGCCCGGATGCTCAGTGGCAGGAGCAACCGAAACGGACCGGTCCGTCGGCTCCGTCGCGGTTCCCCGTCTGGTATCGTCGCATTGGCTTCGGCCGCTTTGCGCGCATCCAATATCCGGAAGGCAGTCCGATCGAGATTTGGCAGCCCGAGGATGTTTCGTGACGACGACAAGCGAGAAGTTGGTCTAACGAGCGGTCGGGTTCGTGATGTACCAGAACTCGACGGGCGAGCGCCAAGACTTCCCCCTCCCTGAAAGGGAGGGGCCGAGGTGGGCTGGCCCATTCAAGCCACGACAGTTCGGATGGGCGGAAGCCGACCCACCCCCAACCCCTCCCTTACAGGGAGGGGAGCAGGATGGCAGGTGTGATTCGTATGGGCTAGGGCGCGGATCGCCGGCTGAGTCATCCGCCGCGCCACTCGCCAAGCCTCCACCAAGCCCCCTCAAAACAACTCCCCTTGAGGCCCCCTCGGCGCGCGGAACAGGTCGCTCCGCAACGCAACTCGCTCGCGGTTCAACCCATGCTTCGCACACGCGATCCTGAACCGCGTCCCCAGCAAGTCCGCCCAAGGCCCTTGCCCCTGCATCCGCGTGAAGAAGTTCGGATCGTTATCCTTGCCCCCGCGCAGCGAGCGCGATCGTCGCCATCACCTTCCCCGCGCGGTCCGGAAAATGCTCGTCGAGCCAGGCCCGGAACAGCGGCGCCACCTCATGCGGCAACCTGACCGGGATGAAGAAGGCCCGCGTCGCCCCGGCCTCCGCCGCCCGCGCGATCAAATGCTCGATCTCGTGATCCGTGATCGCCGGGATCACCGGCGCGATCGAAACATACACCGGCACCCCGCATCGGCGAGCTTCCGCACCGCCGCCAGCCGCCGCTCGGGATGCGGCGCGCGCGGCTCGACGGTCGATGCCACTTTGGGATCGAGCGACGTGATCGACATCGCCACCGCCGCCAGTCCCTTTGCCGCCATCGGCGCCAGCAGGTCGAGATCGCGCACCACGCGGTCCGACTTGGTCGTGATCGTCAGCGGATGATCCGTCTCGCTGAGCACCGCGATGATCCCGCGCGTGATCCGCCAGTCGGTCTCGATCGGCTGGTACGGGTCGGTGTTCGTCCCCAGCGCCATCGGCGCGACCGCATAGCCCGGCTTCGACAATTCGGCGCGCAACAACGCCGCGGCGGAAGGCTTCGCGAACAGCTTGCTCTCGAAATCGAGCCCGGGCGACAGGTCGTGAAACGCATGGCTCGGCCGTGCGAAACAATAGATGCAGCCATGCTCGCACCCCCGATACGGATTGATCGAGCGGTCGAACGGCACGTCGGGCGATGCGTTGCGGCTGATGATCGTCCGCGGCGTCTCGACCGTCACCGTCGTGCGCAGCAGGTGCGATCCCGTCGATCCCCTCGCGCATGTCGAGCCAGTCGCCGTCAGCCTCGGTCTGCGGCAGGTTGAACCGCCGGCTCTCGTCGTTGCGCGTCGCCCCGCGAACTGGTCGAGTGGTCTTCATCGGCAGACGATACGCGCGATGCCAGAACAAATATAGAACATAATTCCCTGCCTAGCGCAGTTGCTCCGGACAGAATCTTGATCTACATTAG
Organism: Sphingomonas sp. AC411; assembly: GCF_979253035.1. NCBI lineage: Bacteria > Pseudomonadati > Pseudomonadota > Alphaproteobacteria > Sphingomonadales > Sphingomonadaceae > Sphingomonas > Sphingomonas sp. AC411. The sequence continues at coordinate 3,806,718 of NZ_CEEDAQ010000001.1, forward strand.
AGAAATAATGGCGGGTTTCTAGCGACTTGCCCGTGGTACGAATGAGCGCTCGCCGCGTGCGGCGATTGCGCGTAGGGCGAAGCGATGACGGGACAGATCACCACGGTGGAACGGGCTTTCGAACTGGCACGCTCGGGCGAGTGCGAGTCGGTCAACGCGCTGCGCCAGCGGTTGCGGCGTGAGGGGTATGACGCGGTCCACCTCCATCTTCATGGCGCGTCGATCAACAAGCAGCTCGTCGACCTGATCCACGCGGCACGCGGCGGGTCCGCGCTGGCCTGACGCGGGGGCCTGACGCGGGGGCCCGACGCGGCGGCGGTCCGGTCGAGACACGCGCACGCTTCCGACCGAACCGTGCAGCCTCACTTCTGCGCCAGCATCACCGCCTTCGGCATGTTCAGCCCGGCAGCAGACCATTCGGCGGACGTCTTGCAGATCATCCGATCGATCCGCGAACCGGTCACGGCCGGCTCGACCATGCAATATTTCTGCGTCTTGGCGTCGTACTTGAGCACCGTCTTCTGCGTCGAAGTCGAAGGTGCAGCGAAGGCCGGAACGCTGATCGCCAGCGCAGCGACGGCAACGAGGCTCTTCAGGAAGATCGGGGTCATGGCAGGCATCCTTATGTTGGTATGAGGCGCCCGGTGGGGCGGCATCCCGATCAATGCATCTGGCGTGCCAGTTGAGTAATACAGTGCTACACAGCGGTGAAGATGTTCGAGCAGCGAGGTTTTTCACCGAATAGCTAAACTGTCCGAGTAAAACCTCGATCGCAAGACACGCCACAATCTGGCGAAAATCGCAGCGAATTGGTGCGAGCCATCGTCACGCTGGCTAAAAACGTCTCTCCCTCTCCCGCCGGGGAGAGGGAAGGACCCGCGGCCACTCGGCCGTGGGAGGGGTGAGGGCACGCGCAGCTAAAGCGGGTGAAGCCACCTCGCCCGGAAGAGCCTCAGCGCTCCAGCAACCGCGGCATGAGCTCGACGAAGTTGCAGGGCCGGTGTCGGCTGTCGAGCTGGTCGCGCAGGATCCCGTCCCAGCCATCCTTCACCGCCCCGGTCGAGCCCGGCAGCGCGAAGATGTACGTGCCCTTCGACACGCACGCGCACGCGCGGGACTGCACGGTCGACGTGCCAATCGTCTGGTAGCTGAGCATGCGGAAGAGCTCGCCGAAACCGGGGATCATCTTCTCGGCGACCTGTTCGATCGCCTCGGGGTAACATCGCGGCCGGTAACGCCCGTGCCGCCGGTGGTGATGATGCAATCGACCTCCGGATCGCCGATCCACGCATGCAGCCGCGAGACGATCGTCTCGACATCGTCCTTCTCGATCCGGCGATCGGCGAGCACATGCCCCGCTTCGGTCAGCCGCGCGACCAACGTGTCGCCCGAGCGATCCTCGGCCAGCCCACGCGTGTCCGACACCGTCAGCACGGCGATCCGCACCGGCAGGAAAATCCGGCTTTCGTCGATCGGCATGAAACTCAGTCCGCGCGCGTGATGGTAGAGGATTGCGGCCCGACGCTGGCGTTCACCGCAACCGTGCTGGCGCTCGCCCGCGCGTTCGGCCGGGCGTTCATCCGTACCGCGGTCGCACCCGGCAGGCCGGGGAAGCGCGGCCACATGCCCTGCGCCAGCGCATTACGGCTGACCGAAGCCTTCTTGCCGCCCTGCGCCTCGTACATCCAGTAATTGCGCAGTACGGTGGTCACGTAGCCACGCGTTTCCCAATACGGAATGCTCTCGATATACAGCAGCGGATCGCCGTTATCGCGGACGATCGCGTTCCAGTCGCCGACCGGGCGCGGCCCCGCATTATACGCCGCGATCACCTTGGGCAGCAGCCCGCCGGTGACGCCCGCCATGTCGCGCAGCCGCTCCAGATGGCGCTGGCCGATATCCATGTTGGTCGACGGCTTGGTCAGCGCCTTCACGTCGATCGACGTGCCGCGTTCGCGCGCGAAATCGGTCGCGGCGGCCGGCATGATCTGCATCAGGCCATACGCGCCGGCCGGGCTCTTCACGGTGTTGCGGAACCGCGATTCCTCGAGCGTGTGGGCATAGACTAGCGCCTTGTCGATGTGCCAGCCGCTGTCCGGCGTCCAGTTCGGCGTCGGATAGCGTGCCTCGGCGGTCGACGTCACACCCTGCGGGCAATTATGTGCGAGCCACACGGTGGTCGCGGGCAGGCTCAATGCTTCCGCCACGCGGACCAGGTTGCCGAACTCGCGCGGGTCGCCGATCTTGGCCTGCTGGCGGATCACCGTATCGGCCAGATCGGTCTCGCCGACCTCGACCAGCGCCGCCGCGACGCGCACGTTCGGACGCTTGCCGACGACCTGCCAATCGCTGGCGACCAAGCCGCCGACCGACGTTCCCTTGTCCTTCATCGCCAGTTGCTGGCGCGCGAGCTGGCCATAGAAGCTCTCGCCGAACTGCGCCGCCGCCTTCAGCCGACCCTCGATCTTGTCGGGGCGCGAGCACACCATGTCCGCGCGCGACGCCCAATACAGCGCCGCCGCGCGCAGATCGACGTCGCCCGCGCGCGCCGCAACGCCCTCGAACCCGGACTCCGCATTCGCACAATCATTCTGACGCCATGCCGCCAGCGCGCCGACCCAGCGACCCTGCACGGCCCAGTCGCCGACGCCGTCCTGCGCCTTCGCCGCCATCACGCGCGCGTTCACGTCGTCGCCCTGCAGAAAATAGATCCACGCGATCTTCTGCTGCCACTCGGTCAGCGCCTCGGGGGTGAGCCCCGGCGTGCTCTCGAGCAGCGACTGCGCCTCACGACCCATGTCCGCCTTCACGTAAGGCTGCATCTTCAGCGCGAGATCGGCGGCGATCATGTCGCCCTGCAGGCTCTTCGCGCGCACCCGACGCGGTGCGCCGTCCTGCCAGATCAGTCGTTGCGCGGCGGGCAGGGGAGGCAGGTCGACCGCCCCGCGCACCTTGGCCAGCCGCGAAATCTGTTCGGCCTCGGGCAGCTCGGGCGCTTCGTTGAGCAACGCGACGAGCGGCTCCATCTCGATCCTGGGCGAGCCCTTCGCCGTGTACATCTCGGCGCGCGCGATCGCGTGCAGCGGGCCGGGCTTCATCGTGTCGAGCTGGATCTGCGCGTCGGTCCACTTGCCGTCGCGGATCGCCGCGAACACCGTCTTGTACGCCTCGCGCTGGCCCGCATCGAGCTGGTCCGGGATCTGTTCCAGCGTCGGTGCGCCGACCAGTTGCGTCGAACCGAGCCGCGTATCGCCACCCGGCTCGCCCGCGACGGTCGCCGCCATAGCCGGAAGGGGAGGGCGCCGAGCCCCAGAGCGATCGCCGCCCGCGATACAGACCGAATCCGAATCATCTCACGCCCTCTTGCGATATCTGTTCGCGCATCAGCATCTGCAAATCCTTCCAGGCCTCGGCCTTGGCCGCTGGCTTCTCGATTAGAAACCGCGGATGAAAGCTCGCGACCACGCTCGTCATATGCGACGCGTCACCGACCCCTGTTTGTGCGGTCTTATGGTTAAGCCCATGTAAACGCCCGCGCGCCGCCTGTAATTCCGTCCCGAGGATCGCACGGCTCGCCGCATTGCCGAGCAACAGCAACCGCTTGGGCGCGACCAAACCGATGTGATGTTTGGCGATTTCCGCAAGCCTTTCCTCGACCTCGCTTTGGATCCGCCCCGCCGTCGGGCGCTTCGCGCACACCGCTGCGAGGTGCACCTCGTCGCGGGTCAGCCCGATCGCCGCGAGCATCTTGTCGAGCAACCGACCCGATGCGCCACTCAGCAGGGCCCCGGCGTCGCCGTCGTCGCGATCGGGACAATCGACAAGCACCATGACCGTAGCGTCAGCCGGGCCGACCGCTGCCAGCGAAACCCCGCTCCAGTCCGCCTCGGGAACCTCCGCACCGCTTCGCCAGTTGAGGAATTCGGCGAGCGAAATCGGCATCGCGGACGGTGCGGCGACGGGCGCAACCGGTGCCGCATCAGGCGCGACAAGCGGTTCCGGCGCCGCGAACCAGTCGCGGGGAACGTCGTCGACCAGCGTGTCGACGCCAGCCTCGTGCCACCAGTCGAGCGCACTCGCCGCGGCGTTTCGCCAATCGATGGTTTGATCCGCCCCACAGGGTAACCTATGCTGCACGGTTGACGTGGCGGTCAACTCGCGCAATCGCCATATTGGACAAGATGGTGCCGGTCCGAGCCCGAACGAAGGGCGGAGCATCAAGCGCTTGGCCCCAAAGCTAGGCAATAAGGGGAGATCCCGGGAGACGATGATGACGACACGTGAATCGATGCCCTATGACGTTGTGATCGTCGGCGCAGGTCCGGCGGGGCTCTCGGCAGCGATCCGTCTCAAACAGCTGGCCGCCGAGAAGGACGCCGAGATCAGCGTCTGTGTGCTCGAAAAGGGCTCGGAAGTCGGCGCGCACATCCTCTCCGGCGCGGTCATCGACCCGAAGAGCCTCGACGAGCTCCTGCCGAACTGGCGCGAGGACGGCTGCCCGCTCGCCGAGGTTCCGGTCACCGAGAACCATCACTGGATCCTGAGCAAGACGAAGAAGAGCGAGATGCCGCACTTCGTCACGCCTTCGTTCATGCACAACAAGGGCACCTACACCGGCTCGCTCGGCAACCTCTGCCGCTGGCTCGCGGGCAAGGCGGAGGAACTCGGCGTCGAGATCTTCCCAGGGTTTGCCGCCGCCGAAATCCTGTTCAACGACGACGGCTCGGTGAAGGGCGTCGCGACCGGCGACATGGGTGTGGCGCGCGACGGCACGCACAAGGGCGACTACACCCTGGCCTCGAACTCCACGCGAAGTACACCTTCTTCTCGGAAGGCTGCCGCGGTCACCTGACCAAGCAACTGATCGCCAAGTTCGCGCTCGACAAGGACAGCGATCCGCAGGTCTACGGCCTCGGCATCAAGGAGCTCTGGGACATCGATCCCGAACTCCACTCGCCCGGCCGCGTGATCCACACGCAGGGCTGGCCGTTGTCCGAAACCGAAGGCTCGAACGGCGGCGGCTGGATTTATCACCAGGCGAACGGCCAGGTCTCGATCGGCTTCGTCACGTGGCTCAACTACACCAACCCGCATCTCTCGCCGTTCCACGAGATGCAGCGCTGGAAGACCCACCCAGAGATCGCCGCGCTGCTCAAGGGCGCCAAGCGGGTCAGCTACGGCGCACGCGCGATCAGCGACGGCGGGCTGCAGTCGATCCCGAAGCTCGTCATGCCCGGCGCAGCGCTGATCGGCGACAGCGCCGGCTTCCTCAACGTGCCGCGGATCAAGGGCACGCATACCGCGATGAAGTCCGGCATGATGGCCGCCGAGGCCGCGGTCGAGGCGATCGTCTCGCAGCGCGGCCATGACGAACTCGCCGCCTATCCCGAGGCGTTCGAGAAGTCGTGGGTGAAGAAGGAGCTGTCGGTCGTCCGCAACGTCGTGCCGCTGGTGAAGAAGTTCGGCGACCTGGTCGGTTCGGGCCTCGCCGGGATCACGATGTGGCTCGAGCATCTGGGGATCAAGGTCCCCTTCACGATGCACCACCATCCCGACCATGAGAGCCTGTGGCGTAAGGATCTCGTCAAGCCGATCGCCTATCCGAAGGCCGATGGTGTCCTGACGTTCGACCGCCTCTCGTCGGTGTTCATCTCGAACACCAACCACGAGGAGGACCAGCCGGTTCACCTGACGCTCAAGGACCCGGCGGTGCCGATCGAATACAACCTGCCGATGTACGACGAGCCTGCGCAACGCTATTGCCCGGCCGGCGTTTACGAGGTGGTCGGCGAGGAAACCGGCGACCCGAAGTTCGTCATCAACGCGCAGAACTGCGTCCACTGCAAGACCTGCGACATCAAGGACCCCACCCAGAATATCAACTGGGTCGTACCCGAGGGCGGCGGAGGCCCCAATTATCCCAACATGTAAGCCTGTATTGCTCGCACTCGGTCTCGTCCTGGCGGCGCCTGCCACGGCCGGGACCGGTGATCTCTCCGCCTATCTGAAGGCCCGCGCCGCCGACGCCGCGGGCAGGCCGGACCTCGCCGCCGCCAGCTATGCCAAGGTGCTGGCGGCATCGCCCGACGATCCCGTCGTCGCGATCCGCGCCTACCGCGAGGCACTTGAGGCGGGCGACATGCCGCTCGCCAACCGCGCCGTCGCCGTGCTGAACAAGGCCGGCGTTGCTCCCGCCGACGCCGCGCTTCTCCCGCTCGCCGATGCCGCGCACGCGAACGATACCAAGGCTGCCGACGCCGCGATCGGCACGCTCGCCACCGGGCCGCTGGTGGTCCTCGCACCCTCGCTCTACGCCTGGGTCGCGCACGCCGAAGGCCGCGATCCCGGCCCCGCGCTCGCCACCGCCGCGAAGGATCCGGTCGCCAATCGCTTCGCCACCGAAACCCGTGATCTGATCGCAAAGGCGCCCGCTCGGCAGCCGCTTGCGATCGGCGTCTCGCGCCTGCTCGCGCACCTCGCCAGCGATCTCGCGCTCGGCGAACCCTCGCCGCTGTCGATCGCATTGGCCCAGGCATCGCTGCGCGCCGATCCAAGCTACGATCGCGCCCGCATCCTCCTCGCCCATGCGCTGGCCCGCAATGCACTGGTCGATCGCGCGCTCGTCGTCCTCGATCAGGTCGGGCCGAAAAGCCCGTTCGCGGTCGCCGCGGCCGCCGAGCGGATCGATATTCTCGCCAATGCGGACCGCGACGGCGAAGCGCTCGCCGCCGCCAAGAACCGCGTCGACCAGCCGGGCGCGGACGCGGCGGACTGGCAACGCTATGCAGACCTGCTCCTGACCACAGGCAACGCCGCCGAAGCCGCGACATGGTACCAGCGCATCATCGCCGCGGACGGCAAGTCCGGCGGCAGCTGGGGCGCCTGGCTGCAATATGGCGGCGCGCTCGACCAGGCCGGCCGCTGGCCCGAAGCGCGCGAAGCCCTCGAAAAAGCCGTCGCCCGCGGCCCCGCGCAACCGCTCGCGCTCAACTATCTCGGCTTCGCGCAGGTCGAGCACGGCGACGACATTCCCGCCTCGATCAAGCTGCTCGAACGCGCCAGTCGCCTCGACCCGACCAACGCCTCCATCACCGACTCGCTGGGCTGGGCGTACCACCTCTCCGGCGATACGGCCCGCGCACTCCCGCTGCTCGAACGCGCCGCGCAGGCCGAACCCGCCAACACCGAGATCGGCGACCACCTCGGCGACGCCTATTGGACGGTCGGCCGCCAATACGAAGCCCGCTACGCCTGGCGCGCCGCGCTCCTAACCGCCGAACCCACCGAAACCGCACGCCTAACCGCAAAGATAGCCAACGGCCTCCCCCAAAAGCCAGACGCTGACAACTTTCACCCTCTCCCTGAAGGGAGAGGAAGGCCCGCCCGGCAGAGCCGGGTGGGAAGGGTGAGGGCACGCTGCCGATGGAACTGGACGGTCGAGACTGCCATCCCGCCGATGGAGGCCTGATCTAATCCCCGCGGCCCCCGCCACCCGTCCGCCCCCTCAACACCGTCACCCCAGCGAAAGCTGGGGTCTCCCGGGAGGCACGCACCCCTCGCCAAACACAAAGATCCCAGCGTCCGCTGGGATGACGGAGATTATTTGGCTAAGCCCAAGCGCAAAGCAGACCCCGGTCCGCCCCAAACGCCGAGACCCCCATGCGCATCACCGAACCCGCCCCCGCGAAAATCAACCTGGCGCTCCACGTCCGCCGTCGCCGCGCCGACGGCTACCACGACCTCGAAACCCTCTTCGCCTTCGCCACCGAAGGCGACCTCATCACGGTAGAAGCGGCCCCCGGGACAGCTTCAAAATAGCCGGCCCCTTCGCCGCAGCACTCCTGCCAGTCTCAAGCGCGAACGCTGCCCCCAACGACACCCGGCCCCCAACAGTACCCCGGCGAAGGCCGGGGCCCAGTTGGGAGCGAACAATGAAGACGCGTACGGCTCGCCCAACGCCACCCCAACCCACGCCCCTTGGCAAGGCAATCTGGTAACCGCCGCCGCCGACGCCTTCACCACCGCCTTCGCCCCTACCAGCCACCACGCCGTAACTTTGGAAAAGCACCTCCCCATCGCCTCGGGCATAGGCGGAGGCTCGGCCGACGCGGCCGCTACTCTCCGCGCGCTGGCCCGGCTGCACGGGATCTCAAAAACCGACCCCCGCCTCCACGAAATCGCCGCAAGGCTGGGCGCAGACGTCCCCGCCTGCCTCGCCAACCGCACCACGCTTGGCACCGGCAAGGGCGACACGCTCACCGACCTCGAAGGCCTGTCCGGCACGCCACTGCTCCTCGTAAACCCAGGCGTCGCCGTCTCGACCGCGGCAGTCTTCAAAACCTGGGACGGCAAGGACCGAGGCCCGATCCCCGACGGCACCCTCCTCGATCGCGCAAAAGCCGGCCGCAACGACCTAGAACCCCCGCGCTGACGCTGGCCCCCGAGATCGCCCAGGTCCGCGCGCTTCTCGACGCGGCGGAAGGCGTCCTCCTGTCCAGAATGTCCGGCTCCGGCGCCACCTGCTTCGCCCTGTTCGAAACCCCCAGGCCCGAGACGCAGCGGCTACCGCCGCGCAAGCCCATGGCTGGTGGACCCTCGCAACGACGCTCGCCTGATCAAACGCGGGCCCTAACAAGCCCGGCCCGGATAAAGATTGAGCGGATCTCGATCAAAAGCCGCCGTCTTCCCCGTCATTCCCGCGGAGGCGGGAACCCATACCGGCTGGTGTCGCAACAGGATCGCTAGCCTTTGAGTTTATGGATCCCCGCCTGCGCGGGGATGACGACCGGTCACATATCGATGTGGCCAAATCTTGCGGTGCCGCGAGCAGGGCCCGCGCGCCCGCAACCAAACCCAGATCTTTTCCGCGTTAACCCGTCGTTCTCTACTTGTTCTACCAGAACAAATAGAATACATGATGTTTGACGCGTTGAATGGCACGCGCGCTTGCTTTAGCGATGGGAGCTTATCAATGGCCGCTAATCTGAAAGTGATCGACACCGGCATGGCAACCGCAACCAACGACCGCCAGAAGGCGCTCGACGCCGCGCTCGCGCAGATCGACCGCGCGTTCGGCAAGGGCTCGGCGATGCGCCTCGGCTCGAAGGAAACCATGCAGGTCGAGGTCATCTCGACCGGCTCGCTCGGGCTCGACATCGCGCTCGGCGTCGGCGGCCTGCCGCGCGGCCGCGTGATCGAGATCTACGGTCCGGAAAGCTCGGGCAAGACCACGCTCGCGCTCCACGTGATCGCCGAGGCGCAGAAGGGCGGCGGCACAGCGGCGTTCGTCGATGCCGAGCACGCGCTCGATCCGGTTTATGCCAAGAAGCTCGGCGTCAACATCGACGAGTTGATCGTGTCGCAGCCCGACACCGGCGAGCAGGCGCTCGAGATCGTCGACACGCTGGTCCGCTCGAACGCGATCGACGTGCTCGTGGTCGACTCGGTCGCAGCCCTCGTGCCGCGCGCGGAAATCGAAGGCGAGATGGGCGACAGCCATGTCGGCCTCCAGGCCCGCCTGATGTCGCAGAGCTTGCGGAAACTCACCGGCTCGATCAGCCGCTCGCGCTGCATGGTGATCTTCATCAACCAGCTCCGCATGAAGATCGGCGTCATGTACGGCAACCCGGAAACGACGACCGGCGGCAACGCGCTGAAGTTCTACGCTTCGGTCCGGCTCGACATCCGCCGCATCGGCGCCATCAAGGCCGGCGAAGAGGTCACCGGCAACCAGACGCGCGTGAAAGTCGTCAAGAACAAGGTCGCCCCGCCGTTCAAGCAGGTCGAATTCGACATCATGTACGGGCAGGGCGTCTCGAAGCTCGGAGAGATCCTCGATCTCGGCGTGAAGGCGGGGCTCGTCGAGAAGTCGGGCGCGTGGTTCAGCTACGACAGCGTCCGTCTTGGCCAGGGTCGCGAGAACTCGAAGACCTTCCTCAAGGACAACCCCGAAACCGCCGACCGCCTCGAAAAGCAGATCCGCGCCCGCACCGACAAGGTCGCCGAGGAAATGATGGCCGGCCCCGACGCCGAAGACGACGTATAAGACCCTTCACCCTCTCCCTCCGGGGAGGGAGGGCCCATTGCTCTCGCAATGGGAAGGTGAGGGCACGCGGCGGATGGTGCGCGGTGGCATTGGCATCTCGGCATCGCGCTTCGGACCGACACCGGCACCGGCTTTGCACCAACATCGGCATTGGATCGCACCGCACCGCACCGCCCCAAACCCCACCCCGGCGAAGGCCGAGGCCCAATTGGAAAGGTGGCAATAACGAAGCGCAATCCTTCGTTACGATCGTCCCCCAACCGGGCCCGCCTCCGCCGGCGTGGCATCTACCGAACGCCAGCCCCACCACCTTGTTCTCCCGCGAAGGCGGGAGCCCAGTCTGGATCCCCGCCTTCGCGGGAAGCAAGCAAGTGCAGACGACCGCGCAAAGCAGCGCAACGGGCTCGGCGATGCCTCCCAATGTCCAACGCCAAACCCACAATTCCCCAACGCCAAACCCGCGCGAGCGTCTATACTTCCTATACTTCACTCCAAAACGCCGCCCCCCGATCCGACCATGAGGCACCCCAACCCATGACCACAGCCCACGATTGGACCGGCAGAATAGGCGACGTCTGGGCCGAGGAATGGCGCCGAACCGACCGCAGCTTCACTAACCTGACCCCGCATTTGAACGCAGCGATCCTCGCCGCCGCCACGCCCCAAACCCGCAAGGTCATCGACATAGGCTCCGGCGCTGGCGCGACCTCACTCGCCACCGCGCAAGCCCTCCCGAACGCGACCGTAACCGGCATCGATCTCTCGCCAACCCTGATCGAGATCGCCAGACACCGCGCCGAAACCCAGGTCAACGCTTGCTTCGAATGCGCCGACATCACCGTCGCCGCCGCGAACCACGCCCCGACAGACCTCTACGTCTCGCGCCACGGCGTCATGTTCTTCGCCGACCCCATCGCCGCCTTCGCCACGCTCGCCGAAGCCGCCGCCCCCGACGCTTCACTCGTCTTCTCTTGTTTCGCCGAACGCGCCGCCAATCGCTGGGCCACCGAGACCGTCGCTGCGACTGGCGGCGATCCCAACGCTCCTGCCAATACCGCACCCGGCCCCTTCGCGTTCGCCGATCCGAAATATGTCGCCGAAATCCTCGCGACCGCAGGCTGGAATGCCGCTCCGCCTCAGCGCCTGAATTTCGCCTACCGAGCAGGCGAGGGCGCCGATCCCGTGGCCGATGCCGTCGACTATTTCCGCTGCATAGGCCCGGCGGCCTCCGCCATCCGCGACGCGGTCCCCGAGGAACGCGAGCGCCACATCGCGCGTCTGACAGACGTCTGCGCGCGTCACAGCGACGGCGATACGGTAGAGTTTCCCGCGGTCGCCTGGATCTGGACCGCGCACAAATCAGCCATTTAGAACAACAGGCGGAGCCAGCATGATCATCGTCCACCACCTCGAAAACTCGCGATCGCAGCGCATTTTGTGGATGCTCGAGGAGCTCGGCCTCCCTTACGAAATCAAGCGCTACGAGCGGAACAAGCAGACCATGCTCGCCCCGCCAGAACTCAAGAAGGTCCATCCCCTTGGCAAGTCGCCGGTGATCGAGGATGACGGCCAAGTCGTCGCCGAAACCGGCGCGATCGTCGAATATCTGGTCGACAAGGCGGACGGAAAGCTCGGCGCCCCCGCGAACCGTACCGATGCGCTACGCTACCGCTTCTGGCTGCATTACGCAGAAGGCTCGATGATGCCGCCGCTGCTGCTGAAGCTCGTCCTCGCGCGCGTCCCGATCATGGGCAAGGTCGCGGTCAAGAAAATCCAGCCGATGATCGACGTCCACCTCGACTATGTCGAATCCGAACTGTCGCAACGCCCCTGGTTCGCCGGCGCGGACATGACCGCTGCCGACATCATGATGAGCTTCCCCTCGAAGCCGCCCGCAGCCGCGGCGGCCTGAACGAGTCCCGCCCCGCGACGATCGCCTGGCTGGCAAAAATCCACGCCCGTCCGGCGTATCAGGCGGGGCTCAAGAAGGGCGGGCCTTACGCCTACGCTTGAGGGCTGCAGATCAAGAACCGCATCGAGACTAAGAACGCGACCCACCCCTAAACACCACCACGGCGAAGGCCGGGGCCCAGTTGAAAAGGTGGTAGTAACGAGGCGCGGCGGTCACCATTAGCGTCCCCCAACTGGACCCCGGCCTTCGCCGTGGTGGTACTTCTTCAGTGATCCGCCCCCGTAAAAGGGCATCCTTGAGACGTCATCGGCTCAACATCGCCAATCGCCTCAAACCCGCCCCGGCCCGATCTTCCCGTAGCTGTCCACATTCACCTTCGGCCCATGCCCGGTCGGCGCGACGGGCGGATCGCGATCGGCCGGCTCGCGCTCGTCGAGCCCGCCCTCCCATTTCGCCACGACGGTCGCCGCCACCGCATTCCCGATCACGTTCGTCGCCGAGCGCCCCATGTCGAGGAAATGATCCACCGCCAGGATCAGCAAAATCCCCGCCTCCGGAATCTTGAACATCGACAGCGTCCCCGCGATCACGACCAGCGACGCACGCGGCACGCCCGCAATCCCCTTCGACGTCACCATCAGCACCAGCAGCATCGCGATCTGCTGCCCGATCGGCATGTGGATGCCGTAGGCCTGGGCGATGAACAGCGACGCGAACGTCATGTACATCATCGACCCGTCGAGATTGAACGAATAGCCCAGCGGCAGCACGAAGCTCGCGATCCGTGGCGGCACGCCGAATCGATCGAGCGCCTCCAGCGTCCGCGGGTACGCCGCCTCGGACGACGCCGCCGAGAAGGCGAGAATGAGCGGATCGCGGATATACCGCACCAGCAACCGCGTCCGCGGCCCGATCAGCACGAACGCGATCCCGATCAGTATCGCCCACAGCAGCGCCAGGCCGATATAGAAGGTCAGCATGAAATAGCCGAGCTGGCCGAGGATGGTCGGCCCCCGCTCGGCAAGCGTCGCGGTTACCGCCGCGAACACCGCGAACGGCGCGAACCGCATCACATAATTGGTGATCTGCAGCATCACCGCGACCAGCGCCTCGATCGCCTTGACCAGTGGCGCGGCCTTGTCGCCGACCGCGGTGATAGCGACGCCGACGAACACTGAGAACACGACGATCTGGAGGATTTCGTTGCTCGCCATCGCCGCGATCATCGAATCGGGGACGATGTGCGTAATGAACTTGGCGAGATCGAACGCCGCGCGATCGACGCCGCTCGACGCGGTGGCCGGCGGGATCGCGAGTTCGAGGCCGACGCCTGGCTGCAACACGTTGACCAGGATCATGCCCAAGGTGAGCGACAACAGACTCGCGCAGACGAACCAGCCGAGGCTGCGCAGACCGACCCGCCCAAGCGCGCCGGTGTCGCCCATATGCGCGATCCCCACGACCAGCGTCGAGAAGACCAGCGGCGCGATGATCATCTTGATCAGCCGCAGGAACAGGGACGTCACGATCGAGAAATAGCCGGCGATGTCCTTCAACCGCGCGGCGGACTCGGGCGTGCCGTCGTCGATCGACGCGTTCAGGACCCAGCCGACGACCATCCCCGCGACGAGGCCGAACAAGATGTAATAGGTTAGCCGCTTGGCCATCAATCGCTCCCGAGAAGTGCGGACAGGGAAGGGGATTGCGGCGCCCGGGTCAAGGACCCTATCGTCCGGCGATGTCGACCACACCCCGTAAATCCGCCTTCGGTCCCTCGCGCCGCGACCTGTTGAGCCTCGCGATCGCGGCGCCTTTGCTTTCGATCCCCGCGATCCTCCGCGCGGCCGAACCCGATTTGTCGGCGCTGTCCGACATCACCGGCACGACCAGGCCGATCGACGCGACGGAGCGCGCCGCGAGGCTCGCCCGCGCGCAATCGTTGATGAAGGCGGCGGGCATCGGCGCGGTGCTGATCGAGCCGGGATCGTCGATGATCTACTTCACCGGCGTCCGCTGGCACACGAGCGAGCGGCTGACGCTGGCAATCCTGCCGGTCGAGGGCGAACCGTGCATCGTCACGCCGTTCTTCGAGGAGCCGTCGGTGCGCGAGACGCTCGCCGTTCCCGCCGAGGTGCGCGTGTGGCAGGAGGACGAGAACCCGCTCGCCGTCGTCGCCGGGTTCCTGCGCGACCGGAAGCTCGCCACGCGGCCGATCGGGCTGGAGGCGGAAGTGCGCTATTTCGCCTATGCCGGCCTCCAGCGCGTGCTCCCCGAGGCGAGGATCATGTCCGCCGACCCGGTCGTCCGCGCCTGCCGCATGATCAAGACCCCCGCCGAGATCGCGCTGATGCAGGCCGCGACCGAGGTCACGCTCGCCGCGTATCGCTGGACCTATGCGCGGGTCGAGAAGGGCATGACCGGCCCCGAGATCGGCGTGCTGATGAACGCCGCGACCAAGAAACTCGGCGGCGCGCCGGAGTTCGCGCTCGCACTGATCGGCGAGGCGTCCGCCTATCCGCATGGCAGCCGCGAGATCCACCGCGTCGCCGACGGACAGGTCGTGCTGATGGACTGCGGCTGCACCGTGCAGGGCTATCAGTCCGACATCTCGCGCACCTGGGTCCACGGCGCGGCGACTGCGGACCAGCGCAAGACCTGGGACCAAGTCGCCCGCGGCCAGCAGATCGCGCTCGCCGCGGCGAAGATCGGCGCGACGGCGGACAGCGTCGACGATGCGGTGCGTCGCTATTATGAAACGCTTGGCTATGGCCCCGGCTACAAGCTCCCCGGCCTGTCGCATCGCACAGGTCACGGGATCGGTATGGACGGCCACGAACCCGTCAACCTCGTCCGCGGCGAGGGCACGAAGCTGGCCGCGGGAATGTGTTTCTCCGACGAACCGGGCATCTACATTCCCGGCAGATACGGGGTGCGGATCGAGGATTGCTTCCACATGACCGACGCCGGGCCGAAATGGTTCAGCGAGCCGCCCAGGTCGATCGATGCGCCGTTGGGGTAGGGCGAACGCCTCGGGAACGCCACTACCCCTACCAACGCCGCTACTCCAGCAACGTCACCACCCCGGCGAAGGCCGGGGCCCAATTGGGGGACTGCGATAACGAAGCGCTAAGCTCCATTATTTCCACCTTTCCAATTGGGCCCCGGCCTTCGCCGGGGTGGTGGCGGTGCGCGGTGGTGGCTCGTAGCGAACCGCAGCCCCCGCTGTCTTGTTCTCCCGCGAAGGCGGGAGCCCAGACTGGATCCCCGCCTTCGCGGGGAAACAAGCTTTCTTGGTTTCAATTGGATACGTGCAGCGCGGGCGTTCGCCGACACCCTTCTCTAGCGCACGACGCTCTCTCACACCCGACTTGAGCGAACCGCGCCGCTCGCCTAAGTCCCCGCGCATGACATCGACGAACGACATCCGCCGCGGCTTCCTCGACTATTTCGGATCGCAGGGGCACCAGATCGTGCCCAGCGCGCCGCTCGTGCCGCAGAACGACCCGACGCTGATGTTCGTCAACGCCGGGATGGTGCCGTTCAAGAACGTCTTCACCGGCCTCGAATCGCGCCCCTACACCACCGCGACCTCGTCGCAGAAATGCGTCCGTGCCGGCGGCAAGCACAATGATCTCGACAATGTCGGCTACACCGCGCGCCACCACACCTTCTTCGAAATGCTCGGCAATTTCTCGTTCGGCGATTATTTCAAGGAACAGGCAATCGTCCACGCCTGGACGCTGCTCACGCGCGAATGGGGCCTGTCACCCGACAAATTGACCGCCACCGTCTACCACACCGACGACGAGGCATTCGACCTCTGGAAGAAGATCGCCGGCCTCCCCGATCACCGCATCATCCGCATCCCGACCAAGGACAATTTCTGGTCGATGGGCGACAACGGGCCGTGCGGGCCGTGCTCGGAGATCTTCTACGACCACGGCGAGCACATCTTCGGTGGCCCTCCCGGCAGCCCCGACGAGGATGGCGACCGGTTCGTCGAAATCTGGAACCTCGTGTTCATGCAATATGAGCAGGAAAATGCCGAGATCGTCGGCAACCTGCCCAAGCCGTCGATCGACACCGGCATGGGGCTCGAGCGCATCGCCGCGGTGATGCAGGGCGTCACCGACAATTACGACACCGACACGTTCAAGGCGCTGATCGCAGCGTCGGGCGCGCTGACGCACACCGCCACAGATGGCGCCAACACCGCCAGCCACCGCGTGATCGCCGATCACCTGCGCACTGCCGGTTTCCTGATCGCGGACGGCGTGCTGCCCGCGAGCGAAGGCCGTGGCTATGTCCTGCGCCGGATCATGCGCCGCGCGATGCGCCACGCGCACATTCTCGGCGCGAAGCGGCCACTGATGCACCGGCTCGTCACCGCGCTCGTCACCGAGATGGGCGCCGCCTACCCCGAACTGTCGCGCGCCCGTCCGCTGATCGAAGCGACGTTGCAGCAGGAGGAAACCCGCTTCCGCCAGACGCTCGACAAGGGGCTGAAGCTGCTCGACGAAGCGACCGCGGACATGACCGACGGCACGCTCGCGGGCGACGTCGCGTTCAAACTCTACGACACCTACGGCTTCCCGTACGACCTGACCGAAGACGCACTGCGCGAGCGCAACATCGCGGTCGACCGCGCAGGTTTCGACACCGCGATGGCCGAGCAGAAGCGCGCCGCCCGCGCCGCCTGGAAGGGCTCGGGCGCAAAGGCCTCGGACGACATCTGGTTCGACATCGTCGAGCAGACCGGCGGCACCGAATTCCTCGGCTACGCGTCGGACACCGGAGAGGGCGAGGTCGTCGCGCTGGTCAAGGACGGCGCGCGGGTCGACCACGCAACGGCTGGCGATACCGTCGCGATCGTCGTCAACCAGACGCCCTTCTATGGCGAGAGCGGCGGGCAGGTCGGCGACGCCGGTCACATCTCCAACGATACCGGCCTCCGCGCGAACGTCACCGAGACCTCGAAGCAGCTCGGCCGCGTGTTCGTCCACCACGCGATGGTCGACTCCGGCGAGATCAAGGTCGGCGATCCGGTCAAGCTCCAGATCGACGTCGCCCGCCGCGCCCAGATCTGCGCCAACCACTCCGCGACCCACCTCCTGCACGAAGCTCTCCGCGAACGCCTCGGCACGCACGTCGCGCAGAAGGGGAGCCTCGTCGCGCCCGACCGCCTGCGCTTCGACTTCTCGCAGCCGGTCGCGATGACCCCCGCCGACATCGCGCAGGTCGAGGCCGACGTGAATGCACAGGTCCGCGGCAACGGCGCGGTAACGACGCTGCTGATGACCCCCGACGACGCGATCGCGATGGGCGCGATGGCGCTGTTCGGCGAGAAATACGGCGATGAGGTCCGCGTCGTGTCGATGGGCTCGACCGACGAGGGTAAGACCTATTCGATCGAGCTGTGCGGCGGCACGCACGTCACCGCGCTCGGCGATATCGGCCTGTTCAAGGTGGTCGGCGAAGGCGCGGTCTCCAGCGGGATCCGCCGTGTCGAAGCGCTCACCGGGGAAGCGGCCCGCGCGTACCTGACCGGTCGCGACGATCGCCTGCGCGAAGCGGCGGCGGTGTTGAAGTCGACGCCCGACGAGGTCCCGGCGCGCGTCGCGTCCCTCCTCGAAGACCGCCGCCGCCTCGAACGCGAACTCGCCGACGCGAAGAAGGCGCTGGCACTCGGCGGCGGTGGATCGGGCGAAGCGGCTGGCCCGGAGCAGGTCGGCGGCATCGCCTTCATCGGCCAGGTGCTGAACGACTTCGAGGCGAAAGGCCTGCGCGGCGCGGTCGACGAAGCGAAGCAGCGGCTCGGCTCCGGCATCGCGGTGATGGTCGCGATCAACGACGGCCGCGCTTCGGTCGCGGTCGGCGTGACCGCGGATCTGGTGGCGAGCCACAACGCGGTCGACCTGCTGAAGATCGCGGTGGCGACGCTGGGCGGGCAGGGCGGGGGCGGCCGTCCCGACATGGCGCAGGGCGGCGGCCCCGATGGCGAGAAGGCTGCGGATGCGGTGGCGGCGGTGCGGGCTAAACTCGAGGCGGTGGGCGCCTAAAGCTCGCCGGCGTCGCACGCTGACCCCGAGCAGTGTTCCCCGCGGACGCGGGGCCCAGCTAGGCATCGCTAGCGAACGGGACCCCTGGACCCCCGCGTTCGCGAGGGAACAGAAGACGGCGCCGCACAATCAACACCACCCCGGCGAAGGCCGGGACCCAATTGGCAAGGCCGATGTAACGGAGGAACGCCCACCGTTATCGCCGTCCCCCAATTGGGCCCCGGCCTCCGCCGGGGTGGTGCTCGTGGTGGGTCAATGGCTTGCGCGAAGTACGAAGCTCAGCCCCCACGCACCTTCGCCAGCGTAGTCCCAGCGGTAATCGCCTCGATATCCGTCACCAAGTGCAACATCCGCACCCCACTACGCGCCATCGCCCGGTCCAGCGCCTCCGCAAAATCCTCCGTCTTCGCAACAGTCTCCGCCCAACACCCATAAGCCCGCCCCAGCGCCGCAAAGTCCGGATTGCGCAACGCCGTCCCCGAAACCCGCCCCGGATACTCCCGCTCCTGATGCATGCGGATCGTCCCGTACCCGCCATTATCCACCACCAGCACCAGCATGTCCGCGCCATGCGCAACCGCGGTCGCGAGTTCCTGCCCGTTCATCAAAAAACACCCGTCCCCCGCCAGCGCCACGACCGTCCGCTCCGGATGCCTGAGCGACGCCGCGACCGCCGCCGGCACCCCATACCCCATCGCCCCGGCAGTCGGCGCAAGCTGCGTGCCCGGCCCGGCATACGCCCAGTACCGATGCCACCACCCCGAATAATTCCCCGCGCCGTTGCAGATAATCGTATCCGCCGGCAGCCGCTCGCGCATCGCGGTCACGCAGGGCCCAAGGTCCATCACCAGATCCCGTGGCGCCGGCGTCGACCACGTCGACCACGCCGCATGCGCCTCTTGCCCAGCAGTCCGCGGCGGCAGGTCGAGCAGCAGCAAGGCCTCCGCGAACTCCGCCATCCCCGCACACACCGCGACATCCGCGCGGTACGCCCGGTGCAGCTCGTCCGGATCGGGATGGACATGGATCAGCCGCTGCCCGGGATGATCGGGCGTGATCAGCGCATAGCCATCGGTCGTCGCCTCCCCCAGCCGCGGTCCGACGACCAGCAGCAAGTCCGCCGCTTTCACCCGCTCGACGAGCTTCGGATTGGGGCCGTACCCAAGGTTTCCCGCCCAGACCGGACAGTCGTTCGGAATAGCATCCTGCCGCCGAAACGCCGCCGCAACCGGAACACCGTTACGATCCGCCCATGTCGAGAACGCCCCCGACGCGGCCACATCCCAGCCTGCGCCCCCGACGATCGCGACCGGCCGCTCGGCGGTCGTCAGCAGATCGGCAAGCAGGTCCATCGTATCGGCATCGCAAGCCTGCGCCACCCGCTCGACGCGCGGCCGATCGACCGCCTCGACCACATCCAGCAACATGTCCTCAGGCAACGCCAGCACCACTGGCCCCGGCCGCCCAGACATCGCCGTCGCATAGGCCCGCGCGACATATTCCGGGATCCGCCGCGCATCGTCGATCCGCGCCGCCCACTTTGCGATCGGCGAAAACATCGCCTGGAAATCGATCTCCTGGAACGCCTCGCGGTCGCGCGTGCCGCGGTCGATATCGCCCACGAACAGGATCATCGGCTGCGAATCCTGCATCGCGACATGGACCCCGATCGACGCATTGGTCGCGCCGGGCCCACGCGTGACGAACGCCACGCCCGGCCGATGCGTCAGCGTCCCATCGGCGCACGCCATGAACCCGACGCCGCCCTCTTGCCGGCACACGACGAGGTCGATCGCCGGCGTATCGTGCAGCGCGTCGAGCACCGCCAGGAAGCTCTCCCCGGCACGGTGAAGATCCGGTCGCAGCCCTGTGCGACGAGTTGGTCGACCAGGATACGGCCGCCGGTGCGTGGTGTGATCATGGCAGCATCCTGCCGTTCGTTGTGCGCGAAGTCGAGAAACGGTTACGCTGGCGTCGAAGCCGGGGCAAACCCGACTCGCTCGGAGAGGTTCATGACCGAATTCACCACCGTCGCCAGTGGCTTGCGCTTCCCCGAGGGTCCAGTCGCGATGCCCGACGGCAGCATCATCCTCGTCGAGATCGAAGCCGGACGCATCACCCGCATCGCCCCCAACGGCGCCAAAACGACGGTCGCCGAACCCGGGGCGGCCCCAACGGCCTCGCGCTTGGCCCCGACGGCAAGCTATATTGCTGCAACAATGGCGGCTTCGCGTGGCGCGAGACCAACGGCTTCCTCACCCCGCACGGCCAGCCGCACGACTATTCCGGCGGCCGCATCGAGCGGATCGACATCGCCACCGGCGCGATCGAAATTCTCTACAGGAACGGCGATTTCGGCTGCTCGCTGCGAGGCCCCAACGACATCGTCTTCGATCTCGCACGGCGGCTTCTGGTTCACCGACCACGGCAAAACGCGCGACCGCGCCCGCGACATCACCGGCATCTTCTACGCGAAAGCCGACGGGACCCAGCTCAAAGAAGTGATCTTCCCCAGCGAAAACCCCAACGGCATCGGTCTCTCCCCGACGGCACGCGGCTCTACGCGGCAGAGACCTTGACCTGTCGCCTGATGGCGTTCGACATCGTCGCGCCTGGCAAGGTCGCCAGCGCCGCGGGCACGCCGCTCTACCGCCCCGCCGGCTACAAGTTCTTCGACTCGCTGGGAATCGAGGCATGCGGCAACATCTGCGTCGCGACGATCGGCGAATGCGGGATCAGCGTGATCTCGCCCGCCGGAGAGCTGGTCGAGTTCGTCGCGACCGACGACGTGTTCACGACCAATATCTGCTGGGGCGGTGCGGACGGCATGGACGCCTACATCACCTGCTCGGGCAGCGGCCGCCTAGTGAAGACCCGGTGGAAGCGCCCCGGCCTGACGCTCGCGCACTGAGTCGCCGCGAGGGGCGTTGCCGAGCGCGAGGCGCCGCCTTATGCGAGGCGAAAGACCAGAGGAGGATGCATGGCGAACAAGCGCTACACCGATGCGGCAACGGCACTCGAAGGCGTGCTGTTCGACGGCATGACGATCTGTGCGGGCGGGTTCGGGTTGTGCGGCATCCCCGAGCGGCTGATCGACGCGATCGAGGCGTCTGGGGTGAAGGACCTGACGATCGCCAGCAACAATGCCGGGATCGACGGGCAGGGGCTGGGGAAACTGCTCCGCTCGCGCCAGGTGAAGAAGATGATCTCGTCCTACGTCGGCGAAAACAAGGAATTCGAGCGGCAGTATCTGAGCGGCGAGCTCGAGGTCGAGTTCTGTCCGCAGGGCACGCTCGCCGAACGCTGCCGGGCAGGGGCGCGGGCATTCCCGGCTTCTACACCAAGACCGGCGTCGGCACGCAGGTCGCCGAGGGCAAGGAAACGAAGGTCTTCGACGGCCAGGAATACATCCTCGAACGCGGCATCCGTGCCGATCTCGCGATCATCAAGGGCTGGAAGGCGGACGAGAGCGGCAACCTCATCTTCCGCAAGACCGCGCGCAACTTCAACCAGCCGATGGCAACGGCGGGGAAGATCTGCGTCGCCGAAGTCGAGGAGATCGTCCCGGTCGGCAGCCTCGATCCCGACACGATCCACCTGCCGGGCATCTACGTAAAGCGCATGATCGTCGGCGCGCCCTACGACAAGCAGATCGAATTCCGCACCGTCCGCGAGCGCGCGACGGCATGACGCGAAGCGCACCGGTGTATCGCAAGCACCCCCGTTCTCCTGCGCACGCAGGAGTCCAGGGTCACGGGCGCTGCGGCTGGTATCCTGGACCCCTGCGTTCGCAGGGGCACTGGCGCTCCAGGGATGCATCAGCGTCTCCGCGCCAACGTCGGTATCGCCCGCGACCGCCGCGGTCCCCGTGACGGTGAACGGCATCCCCGCCGGCATGCAATATCTCTACGCCTCGGGCGAAGCCGCCGCTGTCAGCATCCAGGCCTGGAACGCGCTCGTCGGCTACGTCCGCGCGCAACGCACGCCAACCTCCGTCGTCCTCGCCCAAGGCGCCACGCTCGCCGCGCCCACCTGGACCACCTGCGGCACCAAGCCGAAAGCCGCAGTGTTCGACGTCGACGAGACAATCCTCCTCAACCTCGGCTTCGAATACGACGCGGCGTCCGGCCAACCCTGGTCCGATGCCCGCTGGCAGGACTGGGAACGCACCGGCATCAAGCAGGTCGCCGCCGTCCCCGGCGCCCGCGAAGCGCTCACCGCCCTGCGCGCCATCGGCGTCACCGTGATCTTCAACACCAACCGCTCCGCCGCCAACGCCGCACAGACAGAGGCCACGATCGAAGCCGCCGGCCTCGGCCACGCGCGCCACGGCGAGACGCTGTTCCTGTCGGGTGACGACGCGACCGGTTCCAAGAAGGACGGCCGCCGCGCGACGATCGCCGCGAAATACTGCGTCGTCGCAATGGGCGGCGACCAGATCGGCGACTTCAGCGACCTGTTCAACGCCGGCCAGACCCTCGCCGCGCGCCGCGCCGTGGTGCAGTCACCCGCGATCGCCGCGAAATGGGGCGCAGGCTGGTTCGTCCTCCCCAACCCGGTCTACGGCACCGCGCTGAAGGGCAGCCGCGACGAGGTATTCCCGCCCGCATTGCGCTGGGCCCCGACCGGAGGCGTCAAGCAATGACCGACCACCCGAACGCGATCGCACTCGACAACGGCGCGCAACTCACCGCCGACTCGGTCGAAGTCGCGCGCATCTGGATCACCGACGGCGCGGGCAGCAACGTGCTGATCGACGCGGGCATCCTCGAGGATCCGACCGTGTTCGGCTACCTCCTCGCCGACACGATCCGCCACGCCGCGCGCGCCTATGTGGGCACCTGGGGCCTTGCCGAGGACACCGCGTTGCAGGCGATCGTCGACGGCGTCGGCACCGAACTCCGCGAACAGTTCACGACCATCACCACCATCCAGGAAGGAATGCACTGATGCCCTGGGACCGTAACCAGATGGCCGCGCGCGCGGCGCAGGAACTCAAGGACGGATACTACGTCAACCTGGGCATCGGCATCCCGACGCTGGTCGCGAACAACATTCCCGAGGGCATGACCGTCACGCTCCAGTCGGAAAACGGCATGCTCGGGATCGGGCCGTTCCCGTACGCGGGCGAGGAGGACGCCGACCTGATCAACGCGGGCAAGCAGACGATCAGCGAACTCCCCTCGTCGGTGTATTTCAGTTCGTCGGACAGCTTCGCGATGATCCGCGGCGGCCATATCGACCTGACGGTACTTGGCGCGATGGAGGTCAGCGAGGACGGCGACATCGCCAACTGGATGATCCCGGGGAAAATGATCAAGGGTATGGGCGGCGCGATGGACCTCGTCGCGGGCGTCAAGCAGATCATCGTCGTGATGGACCACAATGCTAAGGATGGGACGCCAAAGTTCATCCCGTCCTGCACGCTGCCGCTGACCGGCAAGAACGTCGTCGACATGATCGTCACGGACTTGGCGGTATTCCAGCGCCCTGATCACGACAGCCCGTTCCAGCTGGTCGAACTCGCCCTCGGCGTGACCGCGGACGAGGTCGCGGCGAAGACGACGGCGCACTACACCGCCTAATGAAGCGCGCCGCCATCGTCATCGCGCTGATCGTGATCCTGATTGCGGGCGCGGCGTTCACGGCCGGGCCCGCCACGCTCAGCGTCCTCGACGGCGTGATGGGCGGCGGGCGCGGCACGGCGCGGGTGAGGAAGGTGTCCCGTTCGGCACGCACGGCCAGAAGCTCGACGTCTGGCGTCCATCCGGTGGCGCGAAGACCGGCCTGCCGGTGCTGATCTTCTGGTACGGCGGCGGTTGGGTCCACGGCTCGCGCGACGCCTACGCGTTCGCGGCGCGCGCCTATGCAAAGGCGGGCTACGTCGTCGTCATGCCCGACTACCGCAAGGTTCCCGACGTCCGCTTCCCCGCCTTCGTCCAGGACGGCGCCGAAGCGGTGAAGTGGACCCGCGACCACATCGCGCAGTCGGGCGGAGACCCGAACCGGATCGCCGTCGCCGGCCATTCCGCGGGCGCCTACACCGTCGCGATGCTGACGCTCGACCAGCGCTGGCTGAAAGCGGAAGGCGTCGACCCGCACATCATCAAGGCCGCGGTCGGCCTGTGCGGGCCCTATGATTTCTACCCCTTCACCGCCAAGCGCGCGATCGACGCGATGCAGGGCGCCGCCGATCCGGTGATGACCCAGCCGATCCACTTCGCGCGGGCGGACACGCCGCCGATGCTGCTAATTACGGCGGGCGACGACACGCAGGTAAAGCCGCACAACGCCATCAACCTCACCGCGCGGTTGAAGGCGCTCGGCGCACCGGTCACGCACATCGACTATCCCGGCCTCAGCCACGAAAACGTGGCGATGGCGCTGTCGAAGCCGTTCCGCGGGAAAGCGCCGGTGCTGGCCGACAGCGTCGCGTTCCTGAACCGGGCGATGCCTCCTCCCGTCATCCTGACGAAAGTCAGGACCCAGAGCCACGAAAGTTGCGCGTGGTAGCCTAGGTCCTGACTTTCGTCAGGATGACGTAGTCTATGTCGATCCCCTCGCCGTTTTCCCCGCGGAGGCAGGGACCCAGTCTGGACTCCCGCCTTCGCGGGAGAACATCTTCTCGCGATCGCTCTACGCACACGGTTCAGCGACCGAAAATTACATCGAACCTTGGCGCGGCAGCCTATTTCGGTTAACGCGCGCCCCATCATGGCCACTCCACAAACGCTGTACGAAAAGATTTGGGCGGCGCACGTCGTCGAACGCCGCGACGACGGCACCTGCCTAATCTATATCGACCGCCACCTCGTCCACGAAGTCACCAGCCCGCAGGCCTTCGAAGGTCTCCGCGTGGCGGGCCGCAAGGTACGCCGCCCCGACCTGACGCTCGCCGTCCCCGATCACAATTTGCCGACCACCGCGCGGAAAGACGCCGCCGGCCGCGTCCTGCCGATCGCCGACCCCGAGAGCGCGCAACAGCTCGACGCGCTCCGCCGCAATACGACCGAGTTCGGCATCGACTATATCGATGCAATGGCCGTCGAGCAGGGCATCGTTCACGTCGTCGGTCCGGAACAGGGCTTCACGCTCCCCGGCACCACGCTGGTCTGCGGCGACAGCCACACCTCCGCGCACGGCGCACTCGGTGCTTTGGCGTTCGGGATCGGCACTAGCGAAGTCGAGCATGTCCTCGCCACGCAGACGCTGTTGTTGTCGCAGGCCAAGACGATGGAAGTCCGCGTCGATGGCAAACTCGGCTTCGGCGTCAGCCCGAAGGACGTCATTCTCGCGATCATCGGCAAGATCGGCGCGGCCGGCGGTACCGGCCACGTCATCGAATTCACCGGCAGCGTGATCCGCAACATGTCGATTGAGGGTCGCCTGACGATCGCCAACATGTCGATCGAGGCGGGCGCCCGCGCCGGCCTGATCGCGCCCGACGACACCACATTCGCCTACCTCAAGGGTCGCCCGATGGCGCCGACCGGCGAGAACTGGGATCGCGCCGTCGCGTGGTGGCGTCGCCTCGCCACCGATCCCGGCGCGAAGTACGATAAGTCCGTCGTGCTCGACGCCGCCGATATCGCCCCCGGCCTGACCTGGGGCACCAGCCCCGAGGACGTCGTGCCGATCACCGGCGTCGTCCCCGAACCGTCGAGCTTCGCCGATCCCGCCAAGCAGGCGGCCGCACGAAAGTCGCTCGAGTATATGGGGCTCACCGCCGGCACCGCGATGCGCGACGTGACCATCCAGCACGTCTTCATCGGCAGTTGCACCAACAGCCGTATCGAGGATCTCCGTGCCGCCGCGGCGATCGCCGACGGCCGCCACGTCGCGACCGGCGTCCGCGCTCTCGTCGTCCCTGGTTCGGGCCTCGTGAAGCGGCAGGCCGAAGCTGAAGGGCTCGACAAGATCTTCATCGACGCCGGTTTCGAATGGCGCGAGCCGGGCTGTTCGATGTGCCTCGCGATGAACCCGGACAAAGTCCCTGCGGGGAGCGTTGCGCTTCCACGTCGAACCGTAATTTCGTCGGCCGACAGGGTCCCGGAGCCCGCACGCATCTGGTATCACCTGCGATGGCGGCAGCGGCGGCGGTGACCGGTAAGCTGAGCGACGTCAGAGAGTTGATGGGGGAACGAGCATGAAGAAGGTTTTCGTATTGCTGGCGGCTGGCGCAATGATCAGCGGCGTCGCGGCCTATGTCGCATCGGCGCGCACCACCCCGGAGCGCACGGAACAGCGATGACCCCCGTCACGACCGTCTCGGGCCGCGCCTATCCCTGGGGCGCGAAGAACATCGACACCGACGTCATCATCCCGGCGCACTGGCTGAAGACGATCACGCGCACCGGCCTCGGCCGCGGCGCGTTCGAAACGGTCCGCGCGCAGCCCGGCAACATATTCGACGACCCGCGCTATGCCGGCGCGCCGATACTCATTGCCGGCGATAATTTCGGCTGCGGCTCCAGCCGCGAGCATGCCGCCTGGGCGCTCGCCGACATGGGCATCACCGCGGTGATCGCGCCGAGCTTCTCGGACATCTTCTCGGGTAACGCATTCAAAAACGGCATCGTCCCCGTCGTCCTCCCGCAAGAGGCGATCGACCGCCTCCTCGAGGTCGCCAAGGATCAGGTCGTCACCGTCGATCTCGAGACGATGACCGTCACCACCCCGTTCCAGGACCGCTTCACCTTCGAACTCGACGCATTCCGCCGGCAATGCCTGATGGAAGGGCTGGACGAAGTCGGTCTGACACTGGCAAGGGATACCCAGATTTCAAATTTCGAGGAGGCGGTCGCATCGAGATCGCCCCTGGATGGCGGTGGAGAGCGGGTATGCGGGCATTGGTATCGAAGGCGATCGGCGGACCTGAAACTCTGGAAATGGTCGAGCTGCCCGATCTGGTGGCCGGCCCCGGAGAGGTCGTCGTCGCGGTTAAGGCCTGCGCGATCAACTTCCCCGACGTCCTGATCATCGAGGACAAATACCAGTTCAAACCGCAGCGCCCGTTCGCACCGGGCGGCGAGATCGCCGGCACGATCGCTTCGATCGGCGAAGGCGTGACGGGCTGGGAGATCGGCGACCGCGTGATCGCGATGCTCGGCCACGGCGGCCTGTGCGAGCAGGTCATCGCCGACCCCGCCAAGCTCTATCGCCTCCCCGAAGGCCGCAGCTTCGCAGAGGGTGCCTCGCTGATCCTCACTTACGGCACGACGATCCACGCGCTGCTGGACCGCGGCCACATCCAGGCGGGGCAGACCTTGCTCGTCCTCGGCGCAGCCGGCGGGGTAGGCCTCGCCGCGATCGAACTCGGCAAGGCGTTCGGCGCAAAGGTCGTCGCCGCGGTCTCGTCCGAGGAAAAAGCCGCCGCCGCCAAATCCGCCGGTGCCGACGAAACGCTGATCTACGCCCGCACGCCGTTCGACAAAGACCAGTCGAAGGCGCTCGCCGAACAGTTCAAGGCCGCGGTCGGTCGCGACGGCGCGCACGTGATCTACGATCCGGTCGGCGGCGATTATGCCGAGCCGGCGCTGCGATCGATCGCGTGGGAGGGCAAGTACCTCGTAGTCGGCTTCCCGCCGGCATTCCCAAGCTGCCCCTCAACCTGACGCTACTAAAGAGCTGCGACGTTTGCGGCGTATTCTGGGGCGCGTTTGCCGCCCGCGATCCGAAGGCGAACCAGGCGCATATCGAAACGCTTTTCGCCCTATGGGCCGAGGGAAAGATTGCGCCACGCGTGACCGAAGTCTTCGCGTTCGAAGACGGCGGCAAGGCGATCGCCAAGATGGCGGCGCGCGGCGCTATCGGAAAACTCGTGGTGGAGGTCGGCTGACGCCGGCCGTCCCGCGCCTTGTTCGGCTCAACCCATTCAGCTTGTCGGGTTGAGCCGTTGAGACGAAGCCGTTCAGACGAAGTTGTAGACGACAGCCCCGATGGCGGCCCACATCATGACGGATGCCAGCACGCCGTACGCCAAGCCATGCACGACTGGCGGTGCCGTCCGCATAGGAGTGGTAGGGGCAGGTGCCGAAAAACCGATCATGATCACTCTCCTGCTCGCGCATATTGTCACGTAGCCGTCTTATATATCGGTCATTTCGTCGCTCTACGCTAGTAGGATCTCTACTGCGTTTCGTCGATTGTTGCGTAGCGGCGGTCGGCGACCTATCTCGGGCTCGACGACGAGACTGAACGGGGACCCGCGATATGACCATTTTCGAAGATCGCGAACGCGCCAGCGAAGCTCATTTCGCGCGCGAAGAGGAGATGGCGTTCCGGATTACCGCGCGCCGCAACCGCCTGCTCGGGGGATGGGCCGCGCACGAGATGAAGCTCACGCCCGAGGAGACCGACGCGTACGCGACCGCTCTTGTCCATGCCGACATGGAGGGTGGCGGCGACGACGACGTCGTGCGCAAGCTCGTCGGCGATCTGACCGCAGCCGGCCTCGACCATGACGAAGCGACCGTCCGCCGCGCGCTCGCGCAGCAGATGATCGAGGCGCGTCGCCAATTGCTGGAGTCGCGCTGACATGCCAATGGCTGCCGACGACATCGCGACCATGATCCGCGACGCAATTCCCGATGCCAAGGTCGAGATCACCGATCTCGCCGGCGACGGCGATCACTATGCCGCCAAGGTGACCGCGGCGAGCTTTGCGGGGATGAGCCGCGTGAAGCAGCATCAGGCCGTCTACGCCGCGCTCGGCGGACGGATGGGCGGCGTCCTGCACGCCCTGCAACTTACGACCGCAATTTCCTGAGGACCGACACATGACCGACGATTCCAACGCCCGCATCGATGCCCTGGTCAAAGCCAGCCCGGTAGTGTTGTTCATGAAGGGCAGCCCGCTCTTCCCGCAGTGCGGCTTTTCCAGCCGGGCGATCGCGATCCTCAACCATCTCGAGGTCGAGTTCGAGAGCGTCGACGTGCTGCAGGACCAGGGCATCCGTCAGGGCATCAAGGCCTATTCGGACTGGCCCACCATTCCGCAGCTCTATGTCGACGGTGAATTCGTCGGCGGCTCCGACATCATGATGGAAATGTACGAAAGCGGCGAACTGAAGCAGTTGTTCGAGACACAAAAGGCGAACTGAGGCGCCAGGCATCGGCTGACTTGAGAATGACACCGGGGAGGGTGGATCGACGCGAGACCGGACGGTAGCGGTCGATCCACCCTACATGAACGCGGATGCGCTCGGTGACGTCGTAAGCGATGCACTCACCATGCCAATTTGCCCGCGCCCGCAATTTGCGCGGTCTTCGATAGTTAACGCCATCCTCGCCGACGGCCGACATGTAAAGAACGCCGACGATCGACTGTAACACGCAGGTCTTGCCATCGCCGCACGGACCCGCCATCTCGCACCCATGGCTGAGCATCCGACCGGTATCCCGATCCAGCTCGAGCCGCTCGTGCTCCGCGTGCTCGCGCCCAATCCGTCGCCCTACACCTATACCGGCACGCAGACGCACATCGTCGGCACCACCGACCTTGCCGTGATAGATCCCGGCCCCGACGATCCCGCGCATATCGAAGCCTTGATCCGCGCGATCGATGGCCGCCCGGTCAACGCGATCGTCGTCACGCACCATCATCGCGACCACAGCCCCGCCACGCGTCCGCTGCGAGCGATCACCGGCGCCCTGATCGTCGGTGCGGCACCTTTCGACCTCGACGACGCGGGCGCGCGGGCGGACGCGTCGTTCGACCCCGCCTATGCCCCCGACCAGATTCTCGCCGAGGGCGACACCGTCGACGGCGATGGCTGGACGCTCCAGGCGATCGCAACGCCGGGCCACACCTCTAACCACCTCGCCTTCGCGCTGCCCGAGACGAAGGCGCTGTTCTCCGGCGATCACGTGATGGGCTGGTCGACCACGATCGTATCGCCTCCCGATGGCAACATGACGGCGTACATGGCGAGCCTCGAAAAGCTGATGGGGCGCGACGACAGCGTCTATTATCCCGGCCACGGCGAGGCGATCGAAAAGCCGCAACGCCTCGTCCGCGGCATGCTCGGCCACCGCAAGCAGCGCGAGGGCCAGATCCTCCGCCTGCTCCGCGACGGTGCACGGCTGATCCCGGCGATGGTCGAGCGCATGTATGTCGGTCTCGACCCGCGGCTCGTGCCGGCCGCCGAGCGATCGGTGCTGGCGCATCTCTACGATTTGCAAACCCGCGGACTGGTAATCGAGGAAGGCGAGACATGGCAGACGATAACCTGAGCCCCGACCCGACCCCCGTGCGTAGCGGCGGCGTCAGCGCATTCCTGGCCAAGGCGGTCGGCGTGATCGTCATACTCGTGCTTGCAGGGTTGCTCGCGCTGTGGGGCGTGCAGCGCTATGTCAGCGACCGGCTGACGCCCGATCCGACGACGATCGCCAGTGCCAGCCTGGCGGGTCTGCGCGAGCAGAATCGCCTGTCCGCCTTCGCCGCGCGCTATGTCGCGGTCGTCACCTCGAAACAGACGCAACTGGGCTTCACCACCGAGAAGACGCTGATCATGCCCGGCATGGTCCGCTACGAGGTCGACATGGCCAAGCTGACCCAGGCGGATGTCGCCTGGGACGGCACCGCCAAGACGTTGTCGGTGCGCCTGCCCGCGGTCGAGGCGGACGGCCCGCAGGTCGATCTGAACGCGGTCCGCGAATATGGCTCGGGCGGCGTGCTGACCACCTTCACCGATGCCGAGAAGCGCCTTGACGCCGCCAACCGTCGCGCCGGCCAGATCGAACTGATCCGCCAGGCGCGCGAACCCGCCATGATCAAGCTCGCGCGGGACGCCACGCGCAGGGCGGTGGAACGCAGTTTCGCGATGCCGCTGCGCGCCGCCGGGATCGACGCGACCGTCGCGGTTCGCTTTGCCGACGAACCGGTCGCGAATACGGAGCGCTGGGACACCTCGCGCTCGCTGCAGGACGTGCTAGGGAATGCACGTTAAACTCGGGATACGACCATGGAATTGAACCAGAACTTCGCCGGCATCGACATCCGCGCCGAGATCGAGCGCCTCCGCAAGGAGAAGAACGCCGTCATCCTCGCGCATTACTACCAGAAGCCCGAGTTGCAGGATCTCGCCGATTTCGTCGGCGACAGCCTCGATCTGTCGCGCAAGGCGGCGGCGACCGACGCCGACGTCATCGCGTTCTGCGGCGTGCGGTTCATGGCCGAGACCGCCAAGATCCTGTCGCCCGACAAGATCGTCGTGCTGCCCGACATGGACGCCGGGTGCAGCCTGGAGGACAGCTGCCCGCCCGAGCAGTTCGCGGCCTTCCGCGCCAAGCATCCCGATCACATCGCGCTGACCTACATCAACTGCTCGACCGAGGTGAAGGCGCTGTCCGATATCATCGTCACGAGTTCGTCGGCGGATACGATCCTCGCGCAGATCCCGCTCGACCAGAAGATCATCTTCGGCCCGGACCGCAACCTCGGCGGCTATCTCGCGCGCAAGACGGGTCGCGACATGCTGCTGTGGCCGGGGGTGTGCATCGTCCACGAGGCTTTCAGCGAAACCGAACTGATGAAGCTCAAGGCGCAGCATCCCGGTGCGCCCGTCGTAGCGCACCCCGAATGCCCGCCGATCATCCTCGATCACGCGGATTATGTCGGCTCGACGCGCGGCATTCTCGATTATGCGCTGGCGATGTCGGGCGACACGCTGATCGTCGCGACCGAACCGCACATCATCCATCAGATGGAAAAGGCGCTGCCGAACAAGCGCTTCATCGGTGCACCCGGCGCGGACGGCAACTGCAACTGCAACATCTGCCCGTACATGGCGCTCAACACGCTGGAAAAACTCTATGTCGCGCTACGCGATCTGAGCCCGCGCATCGAGATCGAGGAGGGGCTTCGACTTCAGGCCAAGAAGAGCCTCGACGCGATGTTGTCGATGGCCTCGAACACGGTCGGCAAGGGTGATCTCGGGCCCCAATGACCCCCGGGGCCGTGGATCGGGCGGGGTGTCCCCGCCCGATGGCGTCAGGCCGCCGAAGCGTTTGCGTTGATCTGGGCAAGCGCCTGGTCGATATGAATCGCCGCGATCGGCAACTGAAGCGCATCGGCTAGCGCAAGCGCTTCGTCGAGCAACGCGTTCAGGCGTGCAGTATCGGCTAACGTCTTCGTAGGCATGGCAATTCCCCAGGGCTCGATCGTGCAACTCGGACAATTCGATTTGGTTCCGGGTTGCTCGAAATAATTTCGTCGCTCGGCGGCGGCGTAAGTTCGCTGTCCCCGCGCACAGTTTTTGGCACCGGCGCTGGCATCGCCGGCCGGCAATTTCTGGGAGAGTTTAGGTGAACGCAGCATTGCCCGAAACCTTCGACATTCCTGCGTTCGTCGCGGCGACGCTGGCCGAGGATCTCGGCACGATCGGCGACATCACGTCCGCCGCGGTGATCCCTGCGAACGCACGGTTCACCGGCGTGATGGACAGTCGCGATCCGATCGTCGTCGCCGGGCTCGACCTCGCCGAAGCGTTCTTCCGCGCACTCGATCCGGATGTGCGGATCGAACGCCTCGTCCAGGACGGCCAGCAGGTCGCGGCGGGCACCGAATTGCTGCGGCTCGAAGGGGCGGGGCGGGCGCTGCTCACCGCCGAGCGATCCGCGCTCAACACCGTCCAGCATCTGTCGGGCATCGCGACGATGACGCGCCGCTATGTCGATGCGATGGCGGGCACCGGCGCGATCCTGCTCGACACGCGCAAGACCATTCCCGGCCTGCGCGTGCTGGAGAAATACGCGACCCGGATGGGCGGCGCGCAGAACCACCGGATGGGGCTGTGGGATGCGGCGATGATCAAGGACAATCACGTCGCGGTCGCCGGCGGCGTCGCCGAAGCGGTGCGGCGCGCAAAGGCCGCGGGGATCGCGCACATCATCGTCGAGGTCGACCGGATCGACCAGATCGAGCCCGCGCTCGCGGCCGGAGCGACGCACCTGCTGCTCGACAACATGGCGCCCGCCACCTTGCGCAAGGCGGTGACGCTGGTCGCCGGCCGCGTGCCGACCGAGGCCTCGGGCGGCGTCAATCTCGATACGATCCGCGCGATCGCCGAGAGCGGCGTCACCTATGTCTCGGTCGGCCGCTTGACGCAGTCGGCACCGGCGGCGGATATAGGCCTGGACTTCGCGACCGCCTGACGACCGCGCCGATCGCGGCGTGAACCGGGCGCGACACAGCAAGACAGGGAACGACAAGCATGGTCAGGCCGATATCGATCGTGCGCTACGAAAGGCTGTATCTCGCCTCGTTCGTGCTCGGCTTGATCGTTTCCGCGATGAGCTGGTCGCAGCGCGCCGCGCTGGTCGCGGCCAACCCGGTCCTGGCGCAGGTCGGCTGGATCCTGCCGGCGTTTCAGGTCGCGGGCATCGCGATCACGCTGCTGCTCTGGTATTTTACCGCGCGCTCGCCCAGCGTGGCGGCTAAGTGGGTCGTCCTGGTACTGGCGGTGCTGTCGATCGTTGGCGTCGGCCTGTCGCTGGCAAGCGTGGCGCGAGGGCAGACGACGATCGGCACGATCTCGATCGTCTCGTTCGCCGCCGATGCCCTGTACGTCGCCGCGGCGCTCCTTTTATTCAAGGCGGATGCAAAGCGCTGGCTCGGCGAACTGCCCGATCCCGACGAGTCGGACACTTTCGAGGAGATGTCGCATGATCGCTAGAGTGATGCTCGCCGCCGTGGCACTGGCCTTGCCGGGCGTGGTCCAGGCACAGGCCTATCAATGCTCGGCCCCGGCGTCGGTCGAGCGCGTCCGCCCCGATCTGCCCTCGGCGAGCCAGCCGAAGCGCGACATCCCGATCGGCAGCTATACGCTCGCGATCACCTGGGCGCCGCAATATTGCCGGGACAATGGCGATCGTGCGGGATCGACCTTCCAGTGCGGCGCGGGCAACCGGTTCGGCTTCACGCTGCACGGGCTCTGGCCGGACGGCGTCGGCAAGGACTGGCCGCAATATTGCCACGCCGCCGGCCTCGTCCCGCCGCCGGTGATCCGCGCGCATCTCTGCACCACGCCGTCCGCGCAGTTACTTCAGCACGAATGGGCGAAGCACGGCACCTGCATGCCCGGCTATCGTCCGGCGAAGTATTTCAACCAGTCGGCCGGACTGTACGGCAAGCTCCGCTATCCGGACATGAACGCGTTATCGCGGACTCAGATGACCGCAGGACGGTTCGCGGCGGCGATGGCAGGCGCGAACCCCGGCTTGAAGCCGGACATGATGCGGGTGACGGCGACGAGGCAGGGTTGGCTCGACGAGGTCTGGATCTGCCTGGACCGACGTTTTCGCTATCGTCGCTGCCCGGTGCACCAAGGTGGACTGGCTCCGACGGCGCCGTTGCAGATCTGGCGGGGTGGCCGGTAGAGGGGCATGATCGAGGGGTGATCAAGGTTTTGTGACCGGTGTCGGTCTCGGTGCGCGTGCCGGTGTCGGTAATACTCGCGTTCGACGATCCCCTTGATCCTCCCCCGCCAGGGGAGGTGGCGCGCAGCGACGGAGGGAGAGGGCGATAACGTCGGTTTCGTGCCCTCCCCTCCGTCAGGCAAGCCTGCCACCTCCCCTGGCGGGGGAGGATCGTGAGGACTGGTTATTTGGTTCTGGCGCCGCGCTCGAACCGCGGAAAACGGCCGACGGGAGCGCCTAGCGGCGGTCCTTCAACCAGACCAGCACCGCCGCCGCTACGCCGACTCCGGTCCCGACTAGAAACCCCGGCGTCGCTTGCCCGATCGCGAAGCCCACGCCGGCGCCGCCCAGCATGCCGAGCGCGACGAGGAAGCCGCCCGCGGCGCTGGGGTCCTTGTGGGGGGAGGGTGTCGCGGGAAGTCGGGTCGGCCATCGGCATGTCCTGCCACGCTGAGCGGCGGGATACCAGCCGCGCGCCGCCCGCGATTCGTCGCCCGGACGAAACGTGGCGGAAATACGGCGTTACATACTGTTCCGGAACGACAAGCCCGGCTAGGAGCCGAACATGGTGTTCCGCGTCGGGCGAGCCGGGCCGGCCGCCGTCTTTTTCGTTCTGACGACCGCCGGGGCAGCCGTTTCCGGTGCGGATGCACAAACCACGCCTGCTCAGGTGCCGACTGCGCCCGGTTCGCGTTCGAGTCCATCGGCGAGCCCATCGTCAATTCCGGCGGCAAGAACTCCCGCCGAAACCCCGATATCGCTCGACCCCAATTCCCCGCTGGCCGCGCTGCCCGATATCGGCGTCGGCTGGCCCGATCTCGCCGCGTCGCCGATGGATCCGGCCGCGGCGATCGCCGCGGTGGATGCCAATGCCGAGAGCCGCTATGCCTGGCGGATCGACGGGATCGACGGCATCAACGACACGCTGCTGCGCCAGCGGTTCGCCCAACTCTCGACGCTCGACGCGAACGATCACCAGGCTGCCAACGCCGCGCAGCTCGATCGGCGGGCGCGCGAGGATGCCGACCTGCTCAACAGCCTGTTGCGCGCGGAGGGCTATTACGACGCCAACGTCGTCACCCGGGTCGAACCCGGCGCGAAGCCGATGGTGGTGCTGTCGGCCACCCCCGGCACGCTCTATAAATTCAAGGGCGTGACGATCGACGGGATCGCCGCGGCGGGCGACAAGGCGCCCGGCCTCGTCACCGCGTTCGGCGTGAAGCCCGAGGATCCGGTCAATTCCGATGCGATCGTCGCCGGGCAGGCCAAGCTAACGACGCAGATCGGCCGCGAGGGCTTCCCCTTCGCCAAGGTCGGCGATCCGGCGATCGTCGTCGACCACGCCACGCGCACCGCGACACTCGACCTGTCGGTGCAGCCCGGCGGCGCGCGCAAATTCGGGCAGATCGTCGCACTCCCCGGCAACCGGGTGTTCGGTGCCGATCATGTCGCGGAGATCGCGCGCTTTTCGCCGGGCGACCTATATGACGCGGCCAAGATCGACGATCTCCGCCGCGCGCTGATCCAGACCAGCCTCGTATCCGCGGTCGACATCAAGCCCGTGCAGGGCGCGACGCCCGACACCGTCGATGTCGCGGTGAAGCTCGATCGGGCGCCGCCGCACACCGTCGCGGGCGAACTCGGCTATGGCACCGGCGAAGGCGCGCGCGCGGAGATCAGCTGGACGCACCGCAATCTGTTCCCGCCCGAGGGCGCGCTGACGTTGCGCAGCGTGCTGGGGACGCAGGAGCAGCTCGGCTCGATCGTGTTCCGGCGCAACAATTTCCAGGCGCGCGACCGCGTGCTGACGCTGCAGGCCTCCGCGGTGCACACCAATCGCGATGCGTATGACGCGAAGACCTTCACGCTCGCGGGCACGCTGGAGCGGCAGACCAATATCTTCTTCCAGAAGACCTGGACGTGGTCGATCGGTTCCGAACTGATCGCGTCGGACGAGCGCGACGTCATCCTGTCGACCGGCGATCCGCGGCGGCGGACGTTCTTCATCGGCGCGCTGCCGACCAGTCTCAACTACGACGGCTCCGACGACCTGCTGAACCCGACCAAGGGCTTTCGACTGGGCGGACGGCTCAGCCCCGAAGTGTCGTTGCAGGGGGCGGTGTTCGGCTACACGCGGACGCAGTTCGACGGCAGCGTGTATCAGCCGATCGGCGGCAGCGTGGTGCTCGCGGCGCGGACGCGGCTCGGCACGATCGTCGGTGCGCCGCGCGATCAGGTGGCGCCGTCACGGCGGTTCTACGCCGGCGGCGGCGCGTCGGTGCGCGGCTATGGCTATCAGTCGATCGGCCCGCGCGACCCCAACAACGACCCGATCGGCGGGCGCAGCCTGACCGAATTTTCGATAGAAGCCCGCGTGCGTGTGTTCGGCAATTTCGGCGTCGTGCCGTTCCTCGACGCGGGCAACATCTATACCTCGCCGCTGCCGAAATTCACCGGGCTGCAATATGGCACCGGGATCGGCGTGCGCTATTATTCGAACTTCGGGCCGATCCGCCTCGACGTCGGCACGCCGATCAACCCGCAGCCGGGCGACAGCCGCATCGCCGTGTACGTATCGCTGGGGCAGGCGTTTTGAGCGAGGATTTCCTGCGCGGGGACACCGGTCTTCAGACGCCGCCGCCGAAGCGCCGCATTGCGTGGTGGCGGTGGATCGTCAGCGCGGTCATGGCGCTGCTGGTGATCCTCGGCACGGCGTTGCTGATCGTCGATACCGGCATCGGCCACCGCTTCGTCGCCGACCGGATCGCGGCGATCAGGACCGCCAACGGGTTGCGCTTCACGGTCGGGCGGATCGAGGGTTCGTTGTACGGCGATACGCGTCTGGTCGATCTGCGCGTGTACGACCTGGAAGGGCTCGTCTTCCAGGCGCCGAACGTGTCCCTGGACTGGTCGCCGTTCGACTGGTTCTCGGGCCGGCTGGAGATACAGCGGCTGATCGTCGATCGCGCGATCCTGACGCACACGCCGCGCACCCGACCGTCGAAGACTCGCGGGCCCATCTTGCCTGATTTCGACATCCATATCGGCGAATTGTCGGTCGGCCGGCTGACGCTGGCGAAACGCGTGCTGGGAACGAAGCGGATCGCGCGGCTTGCTGGCCGTGCGGACATTCGTGCAGGCCGAGCGCTGGTCGACCTGAAGGCGCGGGTTGCCGGCAGCGATGATTTGAAGCTGCGGATCGACGCCGAACCGGCGCGCGATCGCTTCGATATCGACGTGGCGGCGCGCGGCGCGGCAAGCGGCGTGCTCGCGCGGATGGTCAAGGCGAAGGCGCCGGTCGCGCTGGCGGTGACCGGCGACGGCAGCTGGGCGAAGTGGAACGGTCGCGCGAACGGCATGATCGGGACGACGCGGGTGGTCGATCTCGCGCTGGCGCAGCTCGCCGGGCGCTATACGCTGTCCGGCACGCTCGCGCCGTCGTCGCTGCTCAAGGGGCGGCTGCAAAAGCTGACCGCGCCGCGCGTGCTCGTCAACGGCAGTGCGGGGTTCGCCAACCGCCGGCTGGACGGGCAACTCTCGTTGCGCACGCCGGCGCTGGCGGTGGACACGACCGGCATCATCGATCTCGGCGCCAACGCGTACCGCGACGTGCGGATCAAGGCGCGGCTGCTGCGTCCGCCCGCGCTGTTCGCCAATATGACGGGCAACATGGTCGAACTGCGCGCGATCCTTGACGGGCCGTTCGCGACCGCGGCGTTCGACTACCGGATCGACGCCGGCCGCTTCGCCTTCGACCAGACCGGGTTCGAGAACGCGCACGCCGCGGGCAAGGGCGGCTGTCCGCTGCGCCGGTGACGGTGCCGATCCGCTTCACCGCCGCCCGCGTCACCGGCGTCGGCACGGTGGCGGGCGGGATCCTGCGCAACCTGTCGGTCGACGGGCTGCTCCGCGTGACCCCGACGCTGCTGACCGGCGACGCGCTGAAGCTCCGGTCCGACAAGCTCACCGGCAGCATCAATCTGGTCGTCGACCTGCGCAATGGGCAGTTCGAGGTCGGCATTAATGGCGGGCTTGGGCGCTATCTGATCCCCGGGCTCGGCATCGTCGACGTGAAGTCCACGCTTCGGGTGGTCCCCGGCCCGAACCGCAAGGGTACGCGGGTGATCGGGCAGGGAAGCGCGCAGATGGTGCGGCTCGACAATGCGTTCTTCCGCAGCCTGGCGGGCGGATTGCCGCGGATCACGACCAACCTCGAACGCACCACCGACGGCGTGCTGCACTTCACCAACCTCGTGCTGACCGCGCCGCAGATCCGGCTGACCGGCAACGGTTACCGGCGTCGGGATGGGACCTTCCATTTCGAGGGCGGCGGGCGCCAGCAGACCTATGGCCCGGTGACGCTGAAACTCGACGGGCAGATCGAGAAGCCGACGCTCGACCTCGTCTTCGCGAGCCCCAACGCTACGCTCGGCCTGTCGAACGTCCGCGCGCATCTCGATCCGACGGCGCAGGGGTTCGCGTTCACCGCGGCGGGCGGATCGCGGCTCGGGCCGTTCACCACCAACGGCGCGATCCTGTTGCCGCCGGGCCAGGGCGCGACGATCGCGATCGCCGCGTTGAACGTCGCCGGCACCAAAGCGAGCGGCAATATCGCGGTCGTCGATGGCGGCTTCAACGGTGCGCTCGCGGTCGCGGGCGGCGGTATCTCGGGTGAACTCCTGTTCCGTCCGGTCGGCCAGATCCAGCGCATTGAAGGCCATCTCGCTGCAAAAGCCGCGACGCTCGACACCGTTGCACTTCGCCAGGGCAAGCTCGATTTCGTCACGCTGCTCGATCCCGCCGGCACCTCGATCGAGGCGACCGCGACGGGCCTTGGCCTGCGCCGCGGCGCGCTCAGCCTCGCGCGGTTCAACGGTTCGGCCTCGCTGCGCGGTGGCATAGGCACGATCAAGGCATCGATCGCCGGCTCGCGCGGTCGTGCGTTCGATATCCAGAGCGTCACGCAGGTCACCGCGAACAGCTATGCGATCTCCGCGCAAGGGACGCTCGACGGTCGCCCCCTGAAACTCCTCACGCCAGCCGTCGTCACCCAGGCCGAAGACGGCTGGCACCTCGCCCCGACTAAGCTCAGCTTCGGCGGCGGCGAGGCGCAGATCGAGGGGCTCTTCACCGCGACCAGCACTGCGATCGACGCCAGCCTGACGCGCATGCCGCTCGCCCTGCTCGACATCGGCTATCCGGGCCTCGGCCTGAGCGGTTCGGCATCGGGGCGTTTCAACTTCGCTACGACGAATGGCGCTGCGCCGACCGGCAAGGCCGACCTCACGATCCGCGGCCTCGCCCGCGCCGGTCTCGTCCTGTCGTCGCGACCGATCGACGTCGGCGTGGCGGCGGTGCTCTCGCCCGACAAGCTCGGCCTGCGCGCGGTGATCGCGTCGGGCGGCAAGACGATCGGCCGCGCCCAGGCGCAACTCGCGCCACTCGGGCAGGGCGATCTGGCAAGCCGAATCACCAACGCCCGCCTGTTCGGGCAACTCCGCTACAGCGGCCCGGCCGACACACTCTGGCGCCTCACCGGCGTCGAGCTTTTCGACCTGTCGGGCCCGGTCGCGATCGGGGCGGACGTCGTCGGCACGCTCGCCAACCCGACCCTGCGCGGCGTCGTCCAGGCGAACGGCGCGCGGATCGAAGCGCGACCACCGGCACCGTCCTGACCGACGTCCAGGCGACCGGCCGCTTCGGCGGCTCGCGGCTCGTGATCGACCGGTTCGGCGCGGACGCGGGCAAGGGCGGGCGCGTCACCGGCACCGGCCAGTTCGAATTCGCCGCCGCCGCCGGGATCGGCCTCGACCTCACGCTGCAGGCCGACAAGGCGGTGATGATCAACCGCGACGACATCGGCGCCACCGTCTCCGGGCCGCTGACGTTCAAGTCGAACGGCTCGGGCGGCACGATCGCGGGCGACGTCCTGCTCGACAAGAGCCGCTATCGTCTCGGCCAGGCGACCGCCGCCAGCGCGGTGCCGCAGCTCAACATCCGCGAGATCAACCTGCCCGAGGGCGGGGAAGAGACCGCGAAACGGACCACGCCCTGGACGCTGGCGATCAAGGCGCGTGCCCCCAACCAGGTGATGGTCAGCGGCCTCGGGCTGACCAGCGAATGGTCCGCCAACCTCCAGATCGCGGGCGCGCCCGATAACCCGGCGATCACCGGTCGCGCGACGCTGGTCCGCGGCGATTACGAGTTCGCCGGCCGCCAGTTCGAACTCGCGCGCGGCGTGATCCGGTTCGACGGCGGGGTGCCCGCCAACCCGGCGCTCGATATCGAGGCGAACGCGGATTCGACCGGGCTCAGCGCGTCGATCCGGGTGACCGGCTATGCGCGGAAGCCCGAGATCGGCTTCACCAGCACGCCCGCTTTGCCCGAAGACGAACTGCTCTCGCGGCTGTTGTTCGGCACCTCGATCACCAATCTGTCCGCGCCCGAGGCGTTGCAGCTGGCGGCGGCGGTGGCGGCATTGCAGGGCGGTGGCAGCGGTCTGAACCCGATCAACGCGGTGCGTCGCGCGGCCGGTCTCGATCGCCTGCGCATCCTCCCCGCCGATCCGCAGACCGGGCAGGGGACGTCGATCGCGGCGGGCAAATACGTCACGCGGCGGCTGTATGCGGAGATCGTCACCGACGGTCAGGGCTATTCGGCGACGCAGGTCGAGTTCCAGGTCACCCGCTGGCTGTCGTTGCTGTCGAGCATCTCGACGCTAGGGCGCCAGAGCGCGAACGTGCGCGTGTCGAGGGATTATTGAATGATCGCGCGCGCCGGTCTCGCTAGGAAGAGTGCATGAAGCCCGTCATCTTCGGCCTGTCCGGCCCCGTCATCACCCCCGCCGAACGCGCGTTCTTCGCCGAGTGCGAACCCGCCGGCTACATCCTGTTCAAGCGCAACATCGTCGATCGTACGCAGGTGAGGGCGCTGACGGACTCGCTCCGCGAACTGGCCGGCCGTGACGACTTGGCGATCCTGATCGATCAGGAAGGTGGCCGCGTCGCGCGAATGGGGCCCCCGGAATGGCCCGCATTCCCAGCCGGCCCGGTGTTCGATGCAGCCTACGAACGCGCTCCAATGACCGCGATCCAGGCGGCGCGGGCAAACGGGCAGGCGCTCGGCGTAATGCTCAGCGAGGTCGGGATAACCGTCGATTGCGCGCCGCTGCTCGACGTGGCGCAACCCGATACGACCGAGGCGGTGTCCTGTCGCACGTTCGGCTCCGACCCGATGCGGGTGGCGGCGCTCGGCCGGGCGACGTTGGAGGGACTGGCCGAGGGCGGCGTCGTCGGCGTGGTGAAGCATATGCCCGGCCACGGTCGCGCCAAGCTCGACACGCACCACCACCTGCCGACCGTCACCGCGACCGACGC
This sequence comes from Sphingomonas sp. AC411, assembly GCF_979253035.1. Taxonomy (NCBI): domain Bacteria; kingdom Pseudomonadati; phylum Pseudomonadota; class Alphaproteobacteria; order Sphingomonadales; family Sphingomonadaceae; genus Sphingomonas; species Sphingomonas sp. AC411. The sequence continues at coordinate 3,848,529 of NZ_CEEDAQ010000001.1, forward strand.
CGAACTCAAGGTCGACCTCGAACCCTTCCGCACGCTCAATCAAGCGCCGATGGGGATGACGTCGCACATCGTGTTCGAGGCGTGGGACGCCGAACGCCCCGCGACTTTGTCGCCAACCGTCATCGAACGCATAATCCGCGAGCGGATCGGCTTCGACGGACTGCTGATGACCGACGACATCGACATGAAGGCGCTGTCGGGCACCGCCGGCGACAAGGCGGCGGGGGCGATCGCGGCAGGGTGCGACGTAGTGCTCGATTGCTGGGCGCGGATGGACGAGATGGTCGAGATCGCCGGGCGCTTGGGCGAGATATCGGAGATATCGTGCGCGCGGCTCGATCGGGCGATGGCGTCGGTCGGCACGGGCAAGGGTGATTTCGCGGAGTTGATCGCGACGCGGGATGCCTTGCTGGCGCGGGTTTGAGGTGAGCCACTAGGCGACCTTCCCGGCGAAGGCCGGGGCCCAGTTGGAAAGGTCGCAGTAACGAAGCGCAGCGGCAGTCGGTACCGTCCCCCAACTGGGCCCCGGCCTTCGCCGGGGTGGTGCCCAAACCGGGGTGATGCCCAAAGCAGTCGGCGGCGCTCTATCCTGCAATGCTCCAATGCTCCAATGCTCGGGAAGGATTAAACCACCCCCGTTCGTACCCCCCGTTCGTCCTGAGTAGCTGCTGAGCTTGTCGAAGCGGCGTATCGAAGGACAGGTTGGCGGGTGGAACCCCTGCTTCGATACGCGCCTTCGATACGGCTCTGGCGAGCCTACTCAGTCGCTACTCAGCACGAACGGAATGGGCTGCGAACGGCCAAGCGCTCCCGCCATCACCCCCATCACGCCAGCCCCCGCGCCCGCTCGTCCCCCGCAACGTCAGCACCTCGACCCCGTCCCGGGTCACCGCCACGGTATGCTCGAACTGCGCCGAAAGCTTGCCGTCGTCGGTCACCACCGTCCACCCGTCCTCCTCGGTCGACACCTCGCGCGTGCCCTGGTTGATCATCGGCTCGATCGTGAACACCATCCCCTCGCGCAGCGTCATGCCGGTCCCCGCACGCCCGAAATGGAGCACCTGCGGCTCCTCATGCATCTCGCGACCGATGCCGTGCCCGCAATAGTCGCGCACCACCGCATAGCCGTTCTTCTTCGCGTGACGCTCGATCGCGAAGCCGATGTCGCCGAGATGCGCGCCCGCGCGGACCTGGCGGATGCCCTGCCACATCGCCTCTTGCGCGACCTTCACCAGGCGCTTTGCAGCGGGTGGCGCATTGCCAACGACATAGGTCTTGCTCGAATCGGCGATGAAGCCGTCCTTCTCCAGCGTGATATCGAGATTGACGATATCACCGTCGCGGATGATGTCTTTCGCGTTCGGCACGCCGTGGCAGACGACGTGGTTGATCGAACTGTTCAGCACATATTCGAAGCCATATTGCCCCTTGCTCGCGGGCCGGGCGGCGAGATCATCGGTGATGAACCGGTCGACCATGTCGTTGACCTGCAACGTCGACAGCCCCGCCAGATTCTGCGCGTCGAGCATCTCAAATACCGACGCCAGCAACGCCCCCGATACGCGCATCAGCGCCAGCTCGTCCGGCATCTTCACCATGTCAGGCAGCCGTTTTATCGGCGACGCGTACCGATGCCGCAGCCAATTGCGCGGTGACAATATCGTTGAACGACAGCGTCGGATTGGCCTCGGCGAGCATGCCGATCTTCATCCAGAACTCCGCCTGCGCATTGATCGAGCGGCATAAGACCTGGCTCGCGCGCCGCGCATCCTCATGCAGTATGTCGTCGATCTTCACGATACCCATGACTGCCGCTCCGCTCATTCGACCATACGAATCGTATATGGTTCATAGGGCGAGCCGTCAACGCGAACACTGGATGCGGAGCGGTGCGCGCTGTAGCGTCCGGCGATGGACGACGCCCAACTGACGCTGGATCTCGACGGGTGGGAGGGGCCGCTCGATCTGCTGCTGTCGCTCGCGCGGGGGCAGAAGGTCGATCTGCGCAAGATTTCGATCCTTGCGCTGGTCGAGCAGTATCTGGCGTATGTCGATTCCGCGCGCGCTGAAGCTGGAACTGGCGGCGGACTATCTCGTGATGGCGGCGTGGCTGGCGTATCTGAAGTCCGCCTTGCTGTTGCCGCGCGATCCGCTTGCCGAACCGGACCCCGACGAACTCGCGCTGCGGCTGCAACTGCGGCTCGAACGGCTGAGTGCGATGCGCGAGGCCGGCGCGCGGCTGATGGCGCGCGATCGGACCGGGCGCGACGTGTTCCTGCGGGGCGCGCCGGAGGGACTGCGGACGGTGCGGAAGGCGGCGTGGCAGGCGGAGATCTTCGACCTGATCGCCGCCTATGGCCGGATTTCCGCACGGACGCGGCCGGTGATGCATGTCGTCGCCGACCGCGAGGTGATGACGCTCGAGGCGGCGCTGGAACGCGTGTCGATGCTGGTCGGCGAACGGATCGACTGGAGCGTGATCGAGAGTTTTCTGCCCCCAGCCGGCGAACGGTTGCGGCGATCGGCGCTGGCGTCGAGCTTCGTCGCGGCACTCGAACTCGCGCGACAGGGGAAGATCGACCTGCGCCAGGCCTCGCCGTTCGCGCCACTCTATTTGAGGGCGCGCGCGTGACGCCGCCGGATGGTTTCGTGCGCGCGGTCGAGGCGGTGCTGTTCGCGGCCGAGACCCCGCTGACGATCGATTCGATCCGTGCGCATGTCGGGGCGGGCGATGTCCGCGTGGCGCTGGACCGGCTCACCGCCGACTATGCCGGGCGCGGTATCCAGATCGTCCGCCGCGGCGAGCGGTGGCAGTTCCAGACCGCGCCGGACATGGCGCACATGCTCCGCCGCGACCGCGAGGAACCGCGCCAGCTCAGTCGCGCAGGCATCGAGACGCTGGCGATCATCGCCTATCACGAACCGGTCACGCGCGCGGAAATCGAGGCGATCTCGCGGGGTACAGATCTCGAAGGGGACGCTCGACGTGCTGATGGAGGCGGGCTGGGTGAAACCGGCGGGGCGGCGCGAGGTGCCCGGGCGGCCGCTGATGTTCGCGACCAGCCCCGAGTTTCTCGTCCATTTCGGGCTGGCCAGCCGCCGCGATCTGCCGGGGATCGACGATCTGCGCGCCGCCGGGCTGCTCGATCCGGTCGATCTCGCCTTCGATCGGCTCGAAGATAGCGAAGATGGCGGTGGGGATGGCGCAATCTCTGGCATTGAGGCGGGATGAGCCTTAGATAGGGTTCAGTTTTCAGGAGAATGGCCATGGGCGGTTTTAGCCCGATTCACTTGCTCGTCCTCGCGGTCGTCGCGATCCTCCTTCTTGGCGGCGGTCGTTTTTCCAGCCTGATGGGCGACGTCGCCAAGGGCGTGAAGAACTTCAAGAAGGGCATGGCCGAGCCCGACGACGAGACGCCGGCCAAGCCATCGGCGCGGATCGAAGCGCAGAAGTCGGCCGATCCCGCGTTCGATCGCGACGGCAATCGCGTCCGCGACGACCGTCCTGCCTGAAGCGATCGTGCTTGAAGTTGGCAGAGTTGAAGACCCTAGATAGGCGCGGCTGAATGTTCGATATCGCGCCCTCCGAGTTCCTGCTCGTGGCATTCGTCGCGCTCGTCGTGATCGGTCCGAAGGATCTCCCCAAGGCGATGCGCGTGGTCGGCTATTGGGTCGGCAAGGCGCGCGGTGTCGCGCGGCAATTCCGCTCGGGCTTCGATCTCGATGGTCCGCGAGGCCGAACTCGAAGAGATGGAAAAGCGCTGGGCGTCGGAAAACGAACGCATCATGCGCGAGCATCCGCAGACGGGTACGGACGGCGCGGCCGATACTGCACAGGTCGTGCATTCGCCGGAGACCGAAGAGTATCGCCGCGACTATCGGTCCGGTGATCATACGCCTGATCATACGGCCGAAGATCAGGCGGCTGGCGACCATACGGACGAGCCTGTGATGGTCGAGAAGCCGGTGGTCGCTGCCGCTCCGCCGACGGTATCGTCGGCGCCTGTCGACCAGGAGCACAAGCCGGTCGGCCATCGTGCCCCGGACCTGTTCGATGTCCCGTTGGATACGCCGGTCACGACCGCGCCTCACCCCGACGACAAGACCGGCAAGTCCGACGTGGCGCCATCATGAGCGGACCCGTCGTGATCGCCGCACATAACGCCGAAAGCAGAACATGAGCGAGATCGACGCAAGCCGGGCGCCGTTGCTCGACCATCTGATCGAGCTGCGGCGGCGGCTGCTATATTGCATTGCCGCACTGATCGTGACGTTCGGGATCGCGATGTATTTCGCCGAGGACATCTTCGGCTTCCTGGTCCACCCGCTGCTCGCGGCGGGGCAGAACAAGGTCATTTATACCGAGATCTTCGAGGCGTTCTTCGTCCAGATCAAGGTAGCGTTCTTTGCGGCGATGATGCTGTCCTTCCCGGTGATCGCGAACCAGCTTTGGCAGTTCGTCGCGCCCGGCCTCTACAAGAAGGAAAAGCGCGCGCTTCTGCCCTTCATCCTCGCGACGCCGGTGCTGTTCCTGACCGGCGCGGCGATGGCCTATTACATCGCGATCCCGATGGCGCTGCACTTCCTGCTCGGGTTCGACGGCATGGTCGGCGGCATCCACCGCGAGGCGCTGCCGGCGATCGGCAATTACCTGTCGTTCACCATGCAGTTCCTGTTCGGCTTCGGGATCTCGTTCCTGCTGCCGGTGCTGCTGATGCTGCTGGAGCGGGCGGGGATCGTCACGCGGAAACAGCTGATCGGCGCGCGGCGTTATGCGATCGTCGCGGCGTTCGCGATCGCCGCGGTGCTGACGCCGCCGGATATCGGCTCTCAGCTGTTGCTCGCGATCCCGCTGGTCATCCTGTACGAACTCGCGCTGATCGGGATCTGGTTCACCGAGCGCAGCCGGGCGAAGGCTAAGGCGGTCGAGGGCGAGTCCACCGACATCGTCGAGAGTTAAGGTCGAGAGTTAAGAGCGTAGAACGCCGATACGAAAACGGGGCCCGGTGCATGTGCACCGGGCCCCGTTCCATACCAGAAGCGCAAGGGCTTACTTGGCGCCGTCTGCGGTCTTCGCGACGGTCTTGCCTGCCGATGCGACGTCCTTGCCTGCACCCTCGACGGTGTTGCATGCCGAAACCATGAGCGCGCCTGCGACGACGGCCAGTCCAACCAACTTACGCATGATACTTCCTCCAAGAAGGGCTTGAATGCCACCGGAGGTGAAATGTTCGGGCGCCGCATTCGTTCCGATGCCGAAACCAGAAGGCGTGCGATTTGTGGCGCTTAAGGGGGGCACACATCTAAGCGAAGCTGCCGCTCTTCCGAACGATAAAGGCCCGGAAGCATCACCGGGGGGGAAGGGTGATGCTACCGGGCCTGTGTTCTGGATAGCGAGAGCGGGGGCATAAATTCGCTATCCGAAGTGTAGAACGGCGACCGCCGAAGTCGGTTCCCGCGTTTTTCGAGAATCTCGATTAAAAATCCGAGTTTAATTTGAATTGGTTAACGTCGCGGCATGAAACACCGCAATACTTCCCCGGTCAGTCGCGACCGGTGATGGCGACGGCGATCTCATAGGCCCCGACCAGCGGATCATGGTGGAGTGGCGAGCGCAACTGGCGCGACAGGCCTTCCATCACGCGTCCGTAGCGCGAGGCGGCCTCGCGCAGAGCATCGCTCTCGACCAGGGCTCGCGACACGACCCGCAACAGTGCGCGATCGGGTTTGTCGGTGAGCTTGTCGGCAGGCTTCACGACGATCCGGATCTGCGCGGCGGGATCGCACGTCATCGCCAGCTCGATCGTCTCGGTCACGAGGAAGGCGATCGCGACCGCGACGTCCTGGTTGACCAGATACGGATCGACATCGAGCGTGATGCCCAGCCCGTGCGACCGATCGGACGCCGTCGCGCGGATGTTGGCGGAGAGTTCGCCGATCATCGTCCGCAGGTTGAGCCCGCGGTTTTCCTCGAGTTCGGCGAAGTGATTGCGGTGGACGACGGCGAGCGCATCGACGCGGCGCTGGATCGAGGAATAGGCCGCGGTCGCATCGGCACTCGGCGCGCTGCGGGCGTGGAAGTTGATCAGGCTGGAGATGACCTGGAGGTTGTTCTTCACGCGGTGGTGAACTTCTCGGGTCAGCTTGGTCTGGCGGACCAATCCTTCGGCGAGCCCGGCCTCGTGCAGCGCGACGGTGCGGCTGATCGCCTGGAACGTCTCGCCCAGCTCGCGGATCTCCTGCGCGGGCAGGGTATGGACGGTACCGAAGTCGAGTTCCTCTCCGGGCGTGAACGCGGCGACCGCACCGCGCAGGCGGCGGAGAGGGCGGATCAGCAGGCGGTCGACGACGAACCACGCGATGCTCGCCGCGGCGATCCACATCAGCAACGGCAGCAGCATTGCGACGATCAGCGACGACGTGACGGGCGCGCTGCGGATGCTGGTGCGCAGGGCAAGGCCCGCGACGCCGAGCTCGGTCCGCATCGTCTCCATGCGATCGAGCGGGCGTTCGTCCGGAATCGTCTCCAGATGCAGCGAGATCCTCGTCGAGGACGATCGCGCTGCTGAACGCCGATGCGCGGGTCGATGGCTGCCCGATCTTCTCGAGGAAGGGCCGCGGGAAATAGGCGCGGGCGGAGGTATCGCCGCCGGGGCCGGAGATCGCGAGCAGCAGGCCGTTGTCAGGGACGATCGCGGCGGCGATGGGCATGTCGTCCTGCCGCAGCGTGACCGGATTGGGCAACGGGACGCCGCACAGGACGTTGCCCTTGCGATCGGTGATGATGAAGCGGGTGCCGGCCGAGGATTGCTGGGCGAACACGCCCTGCGCGCGGGCGCAGCTGGGGGCGTCGGCGGGATCGGTGCCGAGCGCATTCACCGCGACCCGCAAGGCCGTCATGTCGCCGACGAGTTCGATCGCGATCGCGCGCGCACTCTCGTTCGCCGTGACCCGCAGGCGTGCGCGTGCCTCGGCATCCGCGAGGCGGGTGGTCTGCAAGGTCGCGAAGACCGCGATCAGCGCCAGCGGCAGGAGCGCAGCGCTGATGATCAGGAAAAGCTTGGCACCGGTCGGCAGGCGACCCATCGCCGAGATGAAACGGCGTTCGGCCACGGTGTCTGCCTGCAGTGTCGGGTTCGTATCGGGTGGCGAGGCCATGCGGCCCGCCGTCAGTCTAGCTTACCGAGGAGATCGAGCAGGTCGTCGGGGATAACCTCGTCGACGGTCTTCTGATAAACCGAGCGCAGCGCCGAGCCCATTTGCTGATCCTTGTTCTGGATCTTCGGGGGCTTCGTTGCAGGCACTGTCTTCTCCGTGTCGTGGCCCAAACTCAAAACTTCCCCTGCACGACGCAAACCAATCAGATGACGATGAGTATGGCTGGACCCTCGGGCATCAGGCTGCACACTCGCGAAAAGATGCTCGTGAAACCAAATAGCATCTCGATAGTTCCACGTTCGACCGAAAAATCCGCATTCCCGTGTCATTCCGTTCGCTCGCCGGGCAATGATGCACCCGGAACGGACGGACCGGTAGCATTTTCGACCGATGCCATTGCAATGACGCGAGCCGCCCGACACATGAGGGGCCGCACAGGATCAGGGAGTATTCGTTACCCATGTCTTTAGGACAGCAACTCGCACCGCACCTTCCCTTTTTGCGGCGCTATGGCCGGGCCCTGACCGGCAGCCAGATGCATGGCGACAAATATGTGCGCGCTACCTTGGAGGCGATCGTCGCCGCACCGGAAGAATTTCCGCGCGACGTCGATCCGCGTCTCGGCCTGTACCGGATGTTCCAGGCGATCTGGAACTCGGCGAATTTCGACGAGGTCGGCGACGAGGGTTTCGGCGAGGCCGAGGGCCATGAAGCCGTGGCTCGCGCGCGTCTCGCACGGATGACGCCGCTGTCGCGTCAGGCCCTGTTGCTGACCGCGATGGAGGGCTTCACGCCCGAGGACGCGGCATACCTGATCGAAGTCGACGCGAGCGAAGTCGACGACCTCGTCGCCGATGCACTGTCGGAAATCGAGAACCAGACCCGCGCCAAGGTCCTGATCATCGAGGACGAGCCGATCATCGCGATGGATATCGAGACGATCGTCCGCGATCTCGGCCACGACGTCACGGGCGTTGCGGTCACCCGCGACGAAGCGGTCGCGCTGGCGATGGAAACGCGGCCGGGCCTCGTGCTCGCCGACATCCAGCTCGCCGATGACAGCTCGGGCATCGACGCGGTCAAGGACATCCTGGCCGAGTTCGAGGTCCCGGTGATCTTCATCACCGCGTTCCCCGAGCGCCTGCTGACCGGCGAGCGGCCCGAGCCGACGTTCCTGATCACCAAGCCGTTCCAGCGTTCGACCGTCAAGGCTGCCATCAGCCAGGCGTTGTTCTTCGACCAGGCAACTGTTCCGACTGCCTGATCGTCACCGAGTATCGGGTCCGTTTTCGCCAGACGGTTACGGACCCAAAACGGTTCTCGATGGTTTAGGGGTCATGGCTGATCCAAACGAACCGATCCATATCGAGACCGATGACGCGAGAGCGGGATCCACCCCTCACATGACCCGATATATACTGGCGATCTCGCTGGTTTTGGTCATTGTGATCTTCGGATTTCTCGTTCTCCGCTAATCTGAATTTTGCGTAGGTCACTGGCAATGCTGGTAACCTGCGTCTATGTCTGTCGCTCCGCTCGGCAGTTTTATCGGGATTGATTGGATTACCATGACCCAGCCTGCGCCGCGTGCAGACACCGATGATGAGATCGACGAGGTCGTCGTACCGGTCGAGCACGTCTCGCTGTCGGATGCCGAGTTCAAGGTTCAGCTTGCCCAGGTGATCCCGCATCTCCGTGCGTTCGGCCGCTCGCTGTCGGGCAGCCGCGATCTCGCGGACGATCTGGTGCAGGAGACGCTGTTGAAGGCATGGGCCGCGCGTCTGCGCTTCCAGGCCGGCACCAACATGCGTGCATGGACCTTCATCATCCTGCGCAACCTGTATCTCTCGCAGATGCGTCGTGCGCGCTTCAAGGGCGAGTGGGACGATCTGGTCGCGGATCGCATTCTTGCTGCCCCGGCGAGCCAGGATCGTCATGTCGAACTGGGCGACATGCAGCGTGCACTCATGCATCTGCCGCAACCGCAGCGCGAGGCGCTGATCCTCGTCGGTGCCGGTGGTTTCGCATATGAAGAGGCAGCGGAGATTTGCAACGTGGCAGTCGGCACGATCAAGAGCCGGGTTGCACGTGGCCGTGTCGCGCTGGAAACGATCCTGACCGACGGCTCGTTGCCGTCACGGCGCGATCACGAAACCGATACGAGCAAGACTGCGCTCGACTCGATCATGGGCGATGTCGAGGAACTCAGCCGGGGTCGTTGATCCCGGTTCGGATTATCCCATTCAATCTGTCGGCGCGATCAGTGCCGAACGCGGTCCATCTGTTGCAGCATCCGCACCATATCGTCCGGCAGGCCGCGCGGCTCATCGAATGCGCCACGGAGTGCATAGCCTATAACGTCGGTCACACGAGGCCCGCGAACGGTCTGTCGCCCGTTCTTGTCACCGCAAATCATGTGTAGTGCGTAAGTCATGCACGTTAGAACGGTCGATTGCGGGTTTCGTTGCTTCCCCATGTCAAGACATCGTTACTTTCTATAGTAGCGAAGCATGCACGATTTCGAATCTGAACATGCGATAAACGACGCGCTGGGCCGAGCACGTCTTTGGTCGCCCTTTCTCGCCATGATTCTAGACCGCGAGCCCGTCCTTGCGCAGGCGCTTGCGCAAGGACAGCTCGATCTGTGCGCATCCAGCGCGACCCCAGACATGCCGGTTGCAAAACGGCTCAGGCTCGAGCGGCGGGCGATGGCGCTGAACGTCGCGATCGGCGATCTCGCAGGGGTGCTCGATCTGACCGCGGTGACGGGCGCGCTGACCCGGTTCGCCGACCATGCGCTCGACACCGCCATCCGTACCGCGATCGAGGAGCGGACGCCCGGCGCCGAGCCGCTCGGCTTCACCGCGATCGCGCTCGGCAAGCAGGGCAGCGGCGAACTCAATTATTCGTCGGACATCGATCCGATCCTGCTGTTCGATCCGGCGACCCTGCCCCTGAAACCGCGCGAGGAGCCCGAGCAGGCGGCGGTGCGGATCGGCAAGCGCGTCGTCGAGCTGCTCCAGGCGCGCGACGGCGACGGCTATGTCCTGCGGGTCGATCTGCGCTTGCGACCCTCGCCCGAGATCACGCCGATCGTCCTGCCGGTGGAGGCGGCGATCGGCTATTACGAGGCGCAGGCGCTGCCGTGGGAGCGCGCCGCGTTCATTCGCGCCCGCGCGGCGGCGGGCGATATCGCGCTCGGCCAGCGGTTTCTCGATGCGATCCGGCCGTTCGTGTGGCGGCGCGCGCTCGATTTCGGCGCCATCGGCGAGATACGCGGCATCTCCGCGCGGATCCGGGATCACCATTCGCAGGGGCAGGCGTTCGGTCCCGGCTATGACCTGAAGCGTGGCCGTGGCGGCATCCGCGAGGCGGAGTTCTTCGCGCAGATCCACCAATTGATCCACGGCGGGCGCGATCGCAGCGTCCGCGCGCCGGCGACCCGCGACGCGCTCGCGCGACTGGCGGACGCCGGCTGGATCGGCACCGACGAGTCGCGGGCGCTGATCGACGGCTACACGCTGCTGCGGACGATCGAACACCGCGTGCAGATGATCGACGATCGCCAGACGCACGCGCTGCCGACCGGGAGGCGCTCGACCGCGTGGCCAAGCTGCACGGGCTGGAGGATGCCGGCGCGCTGTTGGCGTTGCTCGCCCCGCGGGTGGCGGCGACCGGCCGGATCTACGATGCGCTCGACGACACCGCGCGCCCCGCTTTCTCGCACGACGCGGTGACGCTCGAGACCGATCTCGCCGCTGCCGGGTTCGACGAGCCCGAGCCAGCACGCCGCCGGATCGAGGCGTGGCGGGGCGGGGCGTATCCGGCGCTGCGCAGTCCGGCTGCGCGCGAGGCGCTGGAGGCGGTGCTGCCGACTCTCGTCACGGCGTTCGCGACCGCGCCGGTGCCTCAGGCGGCGTTGCTCAGGCTAGATGCGCTACTCGAACGCCTGCCGAGCGCGATCAACATCTTCCGCCTGCTGGAGGCGCGGCCGGGGCTGGCGACGTTGCTTGCCGCGATCCTCAGCCATGCGCCGACGCTTGCCGACGATCTCGGTCGGCGCCCGGATCTGCTCGACGGGCTGATCGACGCGACCGCGTTCGAACCGGTCGGCGATATCGCGGCGCTGGAGGCGGCGATGCGCGCGGGCGAGGTCGGGGGCGACTACCAGGCGCGGCTCGATCATGTCCGCCGGGTCGTCGGCGAGCTGCGGTTCGCGCTCGGGGCGCAAATCGTCGCAGGCGCGTCCGATCCGCTGCACGTCGCCGCGGGCTATGCGCGGGTTGCGGAGGCGGCGATCGGCGTGCTCGCGCGCGCGACGATCGACGAGTTCGCTAAGGCGCACGGGATCGTGCCGGGCAGCGAACTCGTCATCCTCGCGCTCGGGCGGATGGGCGGCGCGATGCTTACGCACGCGTCCGATCTCGACCTGATCTATCTGTTTACGGGCGACTTCGCGGCAGAGTCGGATGGCCCGAAGCCGCTCGGCGCGACCCTGTACTACAACCGCCTCGCGCAGCGCGTGACGGCGGCGCTGTCGGTCGCGACGGCCGCAGGCCCGCTCTACCAGATCGACACGCGGTTGCGGCCGTCGGGCGGGCAGGGGCCGCTGGTCGTCACGCTCGACAGTTTCGCCCGCTACCAGCGCGAGGATGCGTGGACGTGGGAGCATATGGCGCTCACCCGGGCGCGGCCGGTGTTCGGGTCGCCGGACGCGCGCGCCGCGGTGACTGACATCGTGCGCGGCGTGCTCGAAGGCGATCGCCCGACCCGCGACGTGGTCGCCGAGGCGAAGTCGATGCGTGCGGACATGGCGGCGCACAAGCCGCCCAAGGGACCGCTCGATGCCAAGCTCCTCCCCGGCGGCCTCGTCGACCTGGAGTTCGCAGTGCACGTCGTTCAGCTCGTCAACCGCGCCGGCTTCGACCCCAATCTCGGTACCGCGATCGATCGGCTGGCGACCGAAGGCCTCGTCCCGCCCACGTTGCGCGCCGCGCACGACGTGCTGACCCGGTTGCTGGTCACGCTCCGCCTCGTCGCGCCCGATGCCGCGCCGCCGGGCCACGCCACCGAAGCGCTGATCGCGCGCGCGATCGGGGTCGCGGATTGGCCGGCGGTGGTTGCCACGCTCGAATCGACGCGGCAGGAAGTCCGCCGGTTCTGGGCGCAAGTGACGGGAGAGCAGGATGGATGAAGGGTCGAAGATTCCGGACGTGACGGTCACGATTGACGATGCGGGCAACGAGGCAGCCGTGTCGCTGGCCAGTCTCGGCACGCCGCTCGTGGTGTATTTCTATCCGAAGGACGACACGTCGGGCTGCACCACCGAGGCGAAGGACTTTTCCGCGCTCGCCGACGCGTTCGACGCGGCGGGGGTGAAGGTCGTCGGCATCTCGAAGGATACGCCCGCCTCCCACGCGAAATTCAGCGCCAAGCACGCGCTTACCGTACGACTCGCCAGCGATGTCGACGGAGTCGCCTGCGAGGCATTTGGCGTCTGGGTCGAGAAAGCGATGTACGGCAAGAAATACATGGGGATCGAGCGCGCGACGTTCCTGTTCGGCGCCGACGGCACGCTGGTGAAAGCGTGGCGCAAGGTCCGCGTGCCGGGCCATGCCGAGGCCGTGCTGGCAGCCGCAAAGGCGCTCTGAACTGCTGACGGTAACGGGCGGAGATTCGCGGATATTCCGTTGGCCATCGGCGACGTTCCGCGATCGTTCCCTGCGCCAGGCGGGTGATTCCATCAACTCGCCGTATCAGCCTGCCGCTCCGCCGCGCGAACGGGGTCGCGCTCTTGCCCGTCGCGGCGGTATCCGGCCTAACTCCACTCGTCTGGTGCGCGGAGGGGCTGCGAGTCAGGACAGAGTTTCGGAGCCGTCCGTCTTGGGCGAACGGCCCTGCATTTTTTGTCGGGGACCAATGGTCGATTTTACCGCTGCCGCCATCGTGACACGCCTCAAGGCCGTGTTCGCGGTGCGTAAATTCTCTTCGATCGGGCAATATGCGATCGCCGCGACGATGGGTGTCGCCGGGTTCGCTTCGACCGCAGCAGCGCAGGCCGGGGGCCCGCCAAGACGGTCGTAAGCCAGGCGCACGATGTCCGCGCTGCGACGGGTGGTCCGATGATCGCCGCCAACACCGAGGAAGCCACCGCCGATCTCCGCGCCGACGCGCAGTTCCGCACGCTGTTCCAGACCTGGAAGAAGCTCGACGCCACGCAGCAGGGCGTGATCGCGATCCCGTCGGTCCAGCCGGTCCACTCGCTCTCGTTCACCAGCAATTTCGGCATCCGCTCGGATCCGTTCCGCGGGACCGCGGCGATGCATGCAGGCGTCGATATCCCGGGCCCGGTCGGCACGCCGATCTACGCCACCGCCGACGGTGTCGTCTCGCACGCCGGTCGCCAGGGCGGCTACGGCAATCTGGTCGAGCTGAACCACGGCAAGGGTATCGCCACCCGCTACGGTCACCTTTCGAAGATCCTGGTCGCCGACAATACCCGCGTGACCCGCGGCCAGCTGATCGCGCTGATGGGCTCGACCGGTCGCTCGACCGGCCCGCATCTTCACTATGAAGTCCGTATTGACGGCCACGCCGTAAACCCGATCCCCTTCCTGACCACCGCGGATTATCTGCTGGCGGCACAGGACCGCTCGGTCAAAGCGATCCCCGTTTCGACGGGCGGCCCCGCCGCGCAGGACTGGAGCTGCAGCGCTGGGCTGACTGGGACACGAGGCTCCCCTCCCTGAAAGGGAGGGGCTGGGAGTGGGTAGGCCAGCCTTGACGCAACCTTTCGCCGATACGGAAGCTGACCCACCCCGCCCCCCTTCCAGGGAGGGGAGAAGAACCAACCGATACCCCAACGATCTATCCGGTTTCAGATCTACCCGGTCAAAAGAGCACCGCCGGCTTCCCAGATCCCGCAAACCGCGAGGTTGCCGCAAGTTACTCGACCCCTATCTCCAAACCATGGCAACGCTGGCTCCCGACATCATCCTCACCCCCTCCGCTGCGGCGCGCGTCGCGGCGATCGCCGTGAAACAGGGGAAGCCGGCCATCCTCCGGCTCTCGGTCGATGGCGGTGGCTGTTCCGGGTTCCAGTATAAATTCGGGTTCGCCGACACGGTCGAGTCCGACGACGTCATCGCCGAGCATGACGGCGTAAAGCTCGTCGTTGACAGCATCAGCATCGATCTCGTCCGCGGTTGTGCGGTCGATTACGTCGAATCGCTCGCCGGCGCCGCATTCAAGGTCGAGAATCCCAATGCCGCGTCGGGTTGCGGCTGCGGCTCCAGCTTCTCGGTCTGATCCGCCCCATGAAAATCGTCACGTACAACGTCAACGGCATCAAAGCGCGGTTGCCGCGGCTGATCGAGTATCTCGTCGAAGAACAACCCGACATCGTCTGCCTCCAGGAGCTCAAGTCGAGCGACGACACCTTCCCGATCGCGGACATAGAAGCGGTCGGCTACGGCGCGGTCTGGCACGGCCAGAAGGCGTGGAACGGCGTCGCGATCCTCGCAAAGAGCGGCACGCCTGTCGTCCGCCAGCGCGGTCTCGAAGGCGAACCCGAGGACGAGCACAGCCGTTACATCGAGGCGGAAATCGACGGCCTGATCGTCGCTGCGCTGTATCTCCCCAACGGCAATCCGCAGCCGGGCCCGAAATTCGACTATAAACTGCGCTGGATGGACCGTCTCGCCGAGCGCGCACGCATGCTGCTGGCCGAGGAAAAGCCGGCGATCCTCGCAGGCGACTACAACGTCATCGCCAATGACGACGACACCTACTCGGTCCGCGCGATGCAGGACGATGCGCTGATGCAGCCCGAAAGCCGCGAGCATTACCGCGCACTCGTCGCGCAGGGCTGGACCGACGCATTGCGCACGCAATTCCCGAAGGGTGGCGTCTGGACGTTCTGGGATTACCAGGCCGGCGCATGGCAGCGCGATGCCGGGTTCCGTATCGATCATCTGCTGCTCAGCCCGCAGGCCGCCGACCGGATGGTCGATGCGGGCGTCGACAAGGCATATCGCGGCCGTGAAAAGGCCAGCGACCACGCGCCGACCTGGGTTCGGTTACGGTGAAGCGACTGCTGCTGGGCATCGCACTTTCCGGTCTTTCCCTAGCTAGTCTTCTCCGGGGCCGCGGCAGCGCAGGAACGCGAATATTGCCCGGATCGGCCGGGTCTCGATACGCCCGCCTGTACGATCGCACCGGGGCGTATTTCCGTCGAGACGTCGCTGGCCGACTGGACGCGCGACGACCAGCCGGGCTCGCGCGAGGACAACATCCTGTTAGGCGACACGCTGGTCCGCGTCGGCGTCAGCGACACGATCGAGGCGCGGATCGGCTGGACGCCGTTAGGGCACGACCGGATGCGCGACTCGACCGGGGTCGATTCTGGTGAACGGCGTTGGCGACGTTTCGCTCGGGATGAAGGCGAACCTCCACCACCCGGACGGCTCTGACCTGTCGGTATCGGTGCTGCCGTTCGTGACGCTGCCGGTCGGCCGGTCGTCGATCGGCGCGGGCGACTGGGGCGCGGGGTTTCTCGTGCCGTTGACCTACGAACTGTCGGACGCGGTATCGCTCGACCTGACGCCGGAGATCGATGCGGCGGTCGACCAGGACGGCAATGGCCGGCATCTGGCGTATAGTTCGACAGCCGGCCTGTCGGTCGCGGTGTCGAAGGCCGTCACGCTGACCGGTGAGTTGCAGGCGTTGCGCGACAACGATCCGGACAAGCATACGTCGCAGGCGCTCGCCGCGCTGTCGCTGGCGTGGATGGCGAGCGACGATCTCCAGTTCGACATGCTCGGCGCGGCGGGGCTGAACGATGATACCCCGATGCCCGGGTGTATGCGGGGGTATCGCGGAGGTTCTAGATGCTGGTCGGCCTGCTCCTGCTGCAAGCGGTAGCCGGGCCGCCGCTCCCGCCGGAACTGCGCAAGCGCGTGGCGCGCGCGACGATGCCGTGTCCGGTGCAGGCTGATCCCGATGGCGAGATCGTCGTCTGCGTACGACCGACCGACCGGCGACTTGGGACACTTGCCGAGCCGGTCCAGCCTGCACGCGGCGATCCACTGTCGTTTCGATTGCCTGGGGGCGGCACGGGGAATGTGCACGCCATTCGTACCGAACTGCCTGGCGCAAGCGGACAGGGCGGCGCGGTTACGCTGAAGATGCCGTTTGGTGGGGGGAAGCGGGAGTAGGGGGTATAATTGATGCCGCTCCCGCCACCTTGTTCTCCCGCGAAGGCGGGAGCCCAGTCTGGATCCCCGCCTTCGCGGGGAAACACGCTGTTGTTGGGTATCAAGGTGTGGATTTCGCCAAGGATCCGGCCAGTCGAGAAGGCCGATCGGGCTGGATGCAGGCCGACATTCCCCCTCCCTGGAAGGGAGGGGTTGGGGTGGGTCGGTGTCCGCGCACTCCAGACGGCAGTGGCTCAAGCGGGCCGATCCACCCCAGGCCCCTCCCTTCCAGGGAGGGAAGTAAGCTCTCCAACGAAGTCGCTCCCCTAAGAAGTTGGATCCGCTAAGACGTCAGCCCCCGAGGAAGTCAGGTCCTAAGAGTGCGCGCCTACAGCGTCCGCTCGTACACCTGATACACTTTGTTAACCCGGCTCTCGATCGTCTCGGCGATCGACCGCATCCCCTGGTTGTCGTCCAGGATCCAGCCGATCTCCGCGCGCTTCGCATCATAATGCTCGACCGAGGAGCGGCGGATGTATTCGATCATCATGAAGGCCAGCTGGCTCGCCATCCGCGATGCCTGCAACTCTTTCACCACTCCCATCAGCGGCACGCGCACCGTCCGCACCTTGGGCTTGCGCAGCCACCACAACAGCTTGGCCCAGCCGAACGGGAGCAGGCTGCCGTTCAGCGGCTTGATCGCTTCGTTCAGGTCGGGAAGCGTGATCATGAACGCGACCGGCTTGCCGTCAAGCTCGGCGATCCGGATCAGGTCGTTGAAGACGATCGGCTTCAGCTTGACGCCGACGTCCTTGATCTCCGGAGGGGTCAGCGGCACGAACCCCCAATTGTCGCGCCACGCGTCGTTGAGGATCGACAGGATGATCGCCGCCTCTTCCTCGAACTTGGTCTTGTCGACATTGCGGACGGTGATCCGTGCGTTCTTCTCGCCCGACTTGATGATGCGCTGGACGATCGGCGGGAACTGCTTCGTGACGTCGACCTCGTACGTCATCAGCTGCTTGATCGGGCGATACTGCGCCCATTCGATCCAGCCGCGATATTCGCGCTTGGCGTGGCCCATCATGATCGTCGGCGGGTGATCGTAACCGTCGATCAGCAGGCCCGGCTCCTCCCAGATAGACATGCTGATCGGCCCGAGCGCGCGCGTCATGCCCTGTTCGCGCAGCCAGTCCTCCGCGCGCGCGAGCAGCGCCTGGAAGATGTCCTGCCGCTCGGCCTCCATCAGCCCCCATTGGCCGACGCCGGGACCGAAGCCCTGCTCGGCCGGCATCGTCAACGCGAGCGTATCGATGTGCGCGGAGATGCGACCGACGACCCGGCCGTCCTCCTCGGCGAGGAACAGCTGTGCCTTGGCATGGCTGAACCAGCCGTTCTTCTCGGGCGTGATCAGCCCGAGCGCCTCGGACTTCAGCGGCGGCACCCAGTTGGGATCGTCGGCGTAAAGTCGGAACGGAAGATCGATGAAGATTTTCCGGTCCTTCTTCGTCTCGACCGGACGGATCGTAAGCTTAGCCATGTGTCGTTCCCGAAAACGCAGTCGCGCGTGTCTAGCCAGCGTCCGGCGTAAAGGCGAGTGACACGTGCGTCATCGCGGCAGCCGGTCAGAGTGATCGGGTTTCCTCGCGCGGGGACAAGCGTGCAACCTGTAAATGCCACGCTGCGGCCACTATCTTCGGGCAATGGACATGCCCATGGATACCTCGCTCAGCCTCACTCGCGGCACGGCCGCTCCAGCCCCAGCAACACCCGGCGCGGGTGTCGTGCGTATCGCCGACGACAAGGCGATGTTGCGCGCTGCGGCCGACCTGACGCGCGACCTCGTGAAGCCGCGGCCGGCAGTGTATTGGGGCGACCTGATCGCGTCGATGGTGCTGGGCTATGGTGCGCTGTTCGTGGCGGCGACGAGCGACTCGACGGCAGTGGCGGTGATTGCGGCGATCGCGTCGGTGCTCGGGTTGTATCGTGGGCTGAGCTTCATCCACGAAGTCAGCCACATGAAGCATGCCTCGGTGCCGAACTTCCGACTCGGCTGGAACATTTTCGTCGGCGTGCCGATGCTGACGCCGTCGTTCATGTATGAAGGCGTTCACAACCTCCACCATGCCAAGACGCGCTATGGCACGGTCGAGGATCCCGAATATCTGCCGCTGGCGCTGATGAAGCCGTGGACGTTGCCGCTGTTCATCGTTGTGTCGGCTCTGGCGCCGATCGCGCTGATCATCCGATTCGCGATTCTGTCACCGCTGTCGCTGCTCTCGCCGAAGCTGCGGACGATGGTGGTCGAGCGCTATTCGGCGCTGGCGATCAACCCGCAATTCCGCCGTCGTGCGCCCGAGGGTGAGGCGAAGGCCTATTGGAACCGCCTCGAGATCGCGGCGAGCCTGTGGGCGATCACGCTGATCGCGATCACGGTGACGGGCGTGCTGCCGCTGCGTGCGTTCCTGACGATCCTTGGCGTGGCGTCGGCGTTCGCGGTGCTCAACCAAGTCCGCACGCTCGTCGCGCATCTGTGGGAGAATGACGGCGAGACGATGACGGTGACCGCGCAGTATCTCGACACGGTCAACGTGCCGCCGCCGGCGTTGCTGCCCGCGCTATGGGCACCGGTCGGGCTGCGCTATCACGCGCTGCATCACCTGCTGCCGGGGCTGCCCTATCATGCGCTGGGCGAGGCGCATCGTCGGATTTCGGCCGAGCTGGACGCGATGTCGCCGTATCACAAGGCGAGCTATCCGGGGTTGCCAGGGCTGGTGAGCAAGATTGCCCGCAGCACGATGGTAAGGCGCTAATACGTCATGCCGGGCTTGTTCCGGCATCCACCCGTCCGCGAAATGGATCGTATAGGGTCTGCGGAACCGTGGACCCCGGAACAAGTCCGGGGTGATGGAGCGCTCTATTCCTCGGACCGGATCAGCACCGCTTCCCCGATCAGGAAGAACAGCAGGAACGGTGCCCAAGCGGCGAGAAACGGCGGGTAAGCGCCGAGATTGCCCATCGCCAACGCGAAGTTATCCGCGACGAAGAACGCGAACCCCAGGCCCATCCCGATCACCGCGCGCACGAACAGCTTGCCCGATCGCGCAATACCGAACGCCGCGACCGCGCCCAGCAGCGGCATGAGAACCGACGACAGCGGCCCCGAAAGCTTGTGCCACAACGACCCCTCGAGCGCCTTGGTCGGGCGCCCCGCATCGGACAGGTCGCCGATCGCGGCCTTCAGCGCACCGAACGACAGCCCGTCCGCATCGACGCTCGCCAGCGTGAACTGATCCGGCCGCACGTCCTTCGCGATCACCACCGAGCCGAGATTGGTGACCGAACCACGCGCTACGTCGAACCGCGTTGCCGGCTCGATCAGCCAGCCGCCACCGGGAGCACGCTTGCCGTGATCGGCGCGCAGGATCGCGACCAGGTTACCGCCCGTGCGATCGTACAAGGTAATCCCGCCCAACCGTGTCGCATCGCCGCGCCCGCGGATCTGCGCCACCTCGATCAGGTCGTCGCCGTCGCGCACCCAAACGTTCGCGCGGTCGCCGCGATCGATCGGCAGCTTGCCGTAATTCACCTTCTGCCACTGGTTCAGCGTCGCGGTGGAGCGCGCCACGACCCGGTCATTGAACACGAAACTGATCACCGCCACGCCGAGGCTCGCCACCAGCAGCGGCGCGAGCACCTGGTGCGCGGAGAGCCCCGAGCCCTTCAGCGCGACGATCTCGCTGTTCTGGTTCATCGTGATCAGTGTCAGGATCGTTCCCAGCAGCACTGAGAAGGGCAGGAACCGCGACACGATCTGCGGCACGCGCAGCGCGACATATTGCCAGATCTGCGCGTCGCCATTGCCGGGATAGGCAAGGATGTCGCCCGACTCGCTCAGCAGGTCGAGCGCCTGAAGCACCAGCACGAGCGCGGCCAACACGGCGAACGTCCGCACCAGGAACATCCGACCCATGTAGATCGCGACCGTGCGCGACGGGAAGAAGCTGACGGTTTTCATGCGGTCTTGCTCGCCTGCGACTTAGGCCGGAAGCCCGGAATGCGCTTGGTGATGGCCTTGAACGTCTTCGAGAAGACACGTTCCAGCGCGCCGATCGGCTGCCCGCCGGGGACGTAGGCGATGGTGTAATACATCCACAGGATCAGCCCGGCGAAGATCGTGAACGGCACCCACAGCGCGATGATCGGATCGATCCGGCCGAGTTCGCCGACGTCCGCCGCGTACTGGTTCACCTTGTGATAGGTGACGATCATCACGATCGACAGGAACACGCCGAGCGCGGACGAGGATCGCTTCGGTGGCACGCCGAGTGCGAGCGCGAGCAGCGGCAACAGGAACATCGTCGCGACTTCGGCAAGGCGGAAGTGGAACTCCGACCGGCTGCCGTCACGCTGCTCCAGCGTCGCGCCGCGCTGACCCTGCTTGGCCAGTTCGGGCAGCGTATATTCCAGGTTGCGGCCGCCGCGGACGCGGAAACTCTCGAACTTGGGCAGATTGATCGGTAGGTCGTGGCTGGTGAAGGTCAACACGCGCGGCGTTTTGAACTCGGGCTTGTTGTGGACCAGCGTGCCGTTCGCCAGCCTGAAGGTGATGACGTTGGGATCGTCGGTCGCGAGAAACTTGCCCCTCTCCGCGGTGACGCCCAGCCAGTCGCCATTCTGGCTCGAAGCATGGACGAAGATGCCCGACAACTCGCGCCCCTTGTCCTTGCTCTCCTCGATCCGCAGCGTCATCCGCGAGCCGAGATTGGTGAACTCGCCGACCTTGATCGACGCGCCGAGCGCCCCGTGCGCAGCTCGAACCGCAGACCCTCGTAATAATAGCGCGCGATCGGCTGGACGTATCCGACGATCGCCAAGTTCAGCAGCGCCAGCGCGATCGTGTACATGTACGGCACGCGCAGCGACCGGTTGTAGCTCATGCCGACGCCGCGCAGCACGTCGAGCTCGGACGAGGTCGAAAGCCGGCGGAACGCGAGCAGGATGCCGAGCATCAGCCCGATCGGAATGCCCAAGCCCAGATATTCGGGAAGCAGATTGGCGAGCATCCGCCACACGACGCTGATCGGGCCACCCTGCGTCGCGACGAAATTGAACAGCCCAAGCATGCGATCGAGCACGAACAGCATGACGGCGATCAGCAGCGTCGAGAACAGCGGCACCGCGATCAGCCGGGCCATGTAACGGTCGATGGATTTCATGCGCGGGTTCGGCTCGGTATGCTGGGTCGCCGGGGTATAGAGGGGCAGGGGCGAAGCGTCATCCCCTATCGCCGCATCAGTGAACGATCATTCCGCGGCGATCGGATCGCGCTGAGCGGTGGCCGTTGAGGTGGTGCGATCCGCGGCCATTGCCGTCGCGACGGCGCGCTCCAGGCCGTTCAGCGTGAAGGGTTTGCGCAGCACGTCGTGACCACCGAACTGCGCGACGTTCACCTCGCCCGCAAAGCCCGTGACGAACAGCACGGCGATGTGCGGATAGAGCGGGAAAGCGCGGCGATCATCTCGGGACCCGTCTGGCGCGGCATCAGCACGTCGGAGATAATCAGCCCGACCGCCGGGTTGGCCGCGAGCAACGCCGGGGCGGCGAGCGGATCGTCGCACGGGATCGCGCGGTGGCCGATCTCCTCGAGCGCGCCGATCGTCGCGCTCAACACGCGCGGATCGTCCTCGACGACGAGGATGTCGAGCATCGCGGGCGGCGGCGGTGCAGCGGGTGGGATCTCGGACGGCAGTAAAGGCACGATGGCGGGCCCGACGTCCGCCGTGCGCGGTAGATAAAGCGTGACGGCGGTGCCTTCGCCCGGCGCCGAGACGATGCCCACCTCGCCCTGCAACTGCTGCACCAGTGCGAAAATCTGGCTAAGGCCGAGGCCGGTGCCCTTGCCGACATCCTTGGTGGTGAAGAACGGCTCGAACACGCGGTCGGCGACGTCGGGCGTCATCCCGCAGCCGTCGTCGGCGACCATGATCGTCACGTAATCGCCCGCCGCGCACCGGCCGATCTGCTCCGCTGCCAGCGTCGTGGCGCCGGTGACGATCGTCAGCGTGCCGCGGCCGTTCATCGCATCGCGCGCGTTGACAGCGAGGTTGAGGACCGCGTTTTCCAGCTGGACGCGGTCGGCGCGCACGCAACAGCCGGCAGCCTCGTCGCGCGCCACCAGCGTGATCGCATCGCCCAGCGTCCGGTCGAGCAGGTCGGACATGCCCGCGACCAGTGCGGCCGCGTCGATCGGCTCGGGCTTCAGCGAGTCCTCGCGGCTGAAGGCGAGCAGGCGACGGGTGAGCGCGGCCGCCCGGTTCGCGCCTTCGGTGGCGCTGTCGATGTGCCGCCGTGCGGTCATTGGGTCGGCGGCGACGCTGCGCCGGGCAAGCTCCAGCCCGCCCAGCACCACGGCGAGCATGTTGTTGAAGTCGTGCGCGATGCCGCCGGTCAGCTGGCCGACCGCCTCCATCTTCTGGATCTGGCGCAGCTTGGCCTCCTGCACGCGCAGTTCGGCGGTGGCGGTGGCGACGGCGGCGGTCAGCTCGTCGGCGCGCTCGCGTTCCAGCTCGGCGTCGGCCAGCGCCGTGGCCCGCTCGCCGACCGCGCGGATCGTGAACCAGCCGAGCAGGATCGCGCCCAGCACGATCAGCACGCCGAACACCGCGAGCACGCCCGCGACCCAGCTCGATCGCTCGACCGATCCCATCGCCGCCGCCGTCCGCTGGTCGAGCAGCGCGCGCTCGCCGGCGATCAGCGTGTCGAGCGTCTTGTTGATCTCGATGAGCGTCGGCGCCTTCCGCGCCTGGTAATAGCGCGCGAGCGCCTGGCCGTTCTTGCCGTAGCTCGTGTTGAGCGCGGTCATCGACAGTTCGCGCCCGCGTGCGTCATACGCGACACGAAGCCGATCGATCCGCGGTTGCTGTTCGGGATTGTCGTTGGTGATCCGGTCGAGCCGCTCGATCTGCGTGCCGGCCAGCAGCCATTCGTCGAAATAGAGCTGCCCGAGCTGCTTGTCGCCGCTGATGACGTAGCGCCCTAGCGACGCCTCCGACCGGGCGATCGTACCCGACAGCGTCCGCGCCAGGATCATCACGTCATAGCTGTGCGCCTGCAGTTCGAGCGCGCGGTCGCGCTGGCGATTGGCGTTGCCGAGCGTCACGATCAGGGCGACGAGCACCGCCGCGCCGAGCAGCCCCATCACGACCAGCGTGACGGTCCGCCAGGTCGCTCCGCCCCCAGGGCCGCGGTCTGGGCCTCGCTTCGCATCACCCGGTCATCCTAGCGCGCCGTTGCCCCCGCGCAATGATTTCGATTTTTGGCGAGGCGGTCCTTTCGATCCTCCCCCGCCAGGGAGGTGGCACCGAAGGTGACGGAGGGAGGACGCGGAACAGAGGTTACCCTTTCCGCCCCCTCCGTCTGGCAAGAGCCAGCCACCTCCCTTGCGGGGAGGATCGAGGATCAGCTAATCACCCCGACCGCACGGCCAGCGGCCCCGAACATCCCCAAAATCGTCGTGATCTGCTCGTCGGTATGCTCCGCGCACAGCGAGCACCGCAGCAGGAACGTCCCCGCCGGCGTCGCGGGTGGCCGCGCCATATTCACGTACAGCCCGCCCTCGAGCAGCGACTGCCAGATCGCGATCGCCTGTTGCTGGTCGGTCAGGATAACCGCGATGATCGCCGAGTCCGACGTCTCCGTGCCGAGCTTGAAGCCCATCGCCTTCAGCCCGCCGTGCAGCCGGCGCGCGTTCTTCCACAGCTGCGCGCGCTTGTCGTGCGCGGTCATCAGCTTGCGGATCGACGTCGCGGCGGTGGCTACCACCGAGGGCGGCAGCGAGGCGGTGAAGATGTACGGGCGGCAGGCGAAGCGCACCATCTCGAACTTCGGGTGGTTCGACACGACGAACCCGCCGACCGTGCCGACCGACTTCGAGAAGGTGCCGACGACGAAATCGACCTCGTCGGTCAGCCCCATCTCCTCGTATACGCCGCGGCCATTGGGTCCGAAGAAACCCATCGAATGCGCCTCGTCGACCAGCACCATGCAGCCATGCTTCTTGGCGACCGCGACCATCTCCTTCAGCGGGGCGATGTCGCCGAGCATCGAATAGACGCCCTCCAACACCACCAGCTTGCCGGCCTCCTTGGGCAGGCGGCCGAGGCGCTTGTCGAGATCGGTGACGTCGTTGTGACGGAAGCGTACGATCTCGGCATTGCCCTGCTTGCAGCCGTCGTAGATCGAGGCGTGGCTGTCGGCGTCCAGGATGACGTATTCGCCCTTGCCGGCGAGCGTCGAGATGATCCCGAGATTGGCCATGTACCCGGTCGAGAACACGATCGCGCCGGTCATGTCGTAGAATTCGCGGAGCGCCTGTTCGACGTCGATATGATCGTGGAACGTGCCGTTGAGCATCCGGCTGCCGTTGGTGCCCGACCCGAACGCGTCGAGCGCGTCCTTGCCCGCCTGGATGACATCGGGGTCGAACGTCATGCCCATGTAGTTGTAGGTCCCGAGCAGGATCGTGTCCTTGCCGCGGATCACCGCCTGCGTCGGGCCCTTCACCTCGTCCATCACGATCGCGAACGGATTGCGCACGCCACTGGCGATCAGCGCCTCGCGTTCGGCGATCAGTGCGTCGAATTTCGACATGAGATCGCGTTCCGGCGCGAACTCCGGAGCGTCGACGGGCAGGGCGTGGGCAGTGGTGGCGGCTTCGGTCATTCTATCGATTCCATGAAGTTGGAATGTGTATCCCAACCGTTCGTCCCGAGTAGCCGTCGAGCTTGTCGAGATGGCGTATCGAAGGACATGTACCTTGATACGGGCTCTCGGCTACGCTCGATCCCTAATCGGCACGAACGGCAAGGGGGTCAGGCCTTCAACTTCGCGACCGCGTCGACCAGCTGGCCGACCGTCTCGATCTCGGCCTGCATGTTCATCGTGATGATGATGTCGAATTCGTCCTCGATCGCGGCGACGAAATCCATGACCGTGAGGCTGTCCCACTCCAGGTCGCCCTGGAACGTCGTCGCATCGGTCAGCGCGACGCCCTTTTTATTGAAGGGCTCGATCTGCGCGGTGACGGTGTCGTAGATCTGCTGACGGTCGCTCATTATAATCCTTCCGGGTGTCGCCACGCAGTCCTGACAGGGAATTGCGGCGGCTTTTCGGCGCTATAGCAGCCCCGCCGCGCGATACCATGCGGCGGTTTGCGCGAGCGCCTGTGGGGTCGGGACCGAGGGCGTCCATAGCGCGGGCGGCGGCGGCTTGTGCGAGACCCAGTCGGGGTGGCAGAAATAGCTGACCCGGTCGCGCGTGAGCTTGGCCTTGCGGCGCCGGACGAGGCGGTCGACGGCGGATGCGAGCTTCAGGAGAGGGCGGGGCGTGGAGAACACCCGGACCGACTTGCCGACCGCCCCGTTCACCGCCGTGCCGATCGCGCGCGCGAAATCGCGGTTGTCCCAGCCGTTCGGCACGCCGTCGTCGGGCTCCATGATGAGACGGCGCGTCGCCAATCTCGGCGAGCGCGAGCAATAGCGCGGTCAGGTCCTCGACATAAAGCAGCGAGACGCGCGTGCCGGCGGGGGCATCGGTATGTAGCCCGACCGTGCCGCCTTGAAGACATCGAGCAGTTCGTGATCGCGCGGGCCGAAGATCGCGGGTGGGCGGACGATCGTCCAGTCCAGCCCGGATATCTGAACGCGCGTCTCCGCCTCGGCCTTCGACCAGCCATAGTTCGACAGCGCCGGCTCGCGCGCGGCGAGCGAGGAGACGTGGACGAAGCGGCGGATACCGGCGTGCTTCGTTGCCTGGATGATGCCTTCGGTGCCGGCGATATTGCCCTTGCCGAAGCCTGCGCGGTCCGTTGCGTTGACGACGCCGGCGACGTGGATCACCGCGTCCGAGCCTTCGACCAGCGCGGCGAGGCTCTTGGGCCGATCGAGCGCGCCCTCGACCCAGGTCACGCCGATCCGCTTGGCCTGCGGTTTGCGGGCGAGCGCGCGGACGATGTGACCCATCTCCAGCGCGTGATCGATCAGGTGGCTGCCGACGAACCCGGTGCCGCCGGTGATGGCCAGGATCATGACAGCGTTCCCGAGATCGAAGAATGTTCACCCGCGAAGGCGGGTGTCCAGACTGGGCACCCGCCTTCGCGGGTGAACAAGGCTTGGCCGGTCATACGAGCGCCAAATGATTGCGGTGCACCAGCGCGGATCTCGGAGCGTAACCAAGGATCGCCGCATGTTCGTCGCTATGCCGGCCGAGCAGGCGTGCCGTGTCGGCCGCGTCATATTCCGCGAGTCCGCGCGCGACGGTGCCGGCGGGCCCTTCGATCGTCACCAGATCGCCGCGCATGAAGCCGCCATCGATCCGAGTCGCGCCCGTGGCGAGCAAGCTCCGACCCTGGCCGAGCGCCGCCGCGGCTCCGCATCGACATAGATCGCACCCTTCGCGGTCAGGCCGCCCGCCAGCCAAGCCTTCCGCGCGGACGCGGTGCGTTCGGCGGTAAAGATCGTGTGGCGGGCAGGGGTGGAGAGCGGATGCTCGATCCGACCCGACGCAATCGCCAATGGAATACCCGCACCGGTCGCGATCCGCGCCGCGGCGATCTTCGAGGCCATCCCGCCCGAGCCCATGCCGGAACCCGACCCGTCGTCCGCCATCCCCGCGACCGCGTCGATCCGGGGTACGCTGGCGATATGAGTCGCGGATGGATCGGTGTGGGGGTTGGCGGTGTAGAGCCCGTCGACGTCGGAGAGCAGGATGACGCCCTGCGCGCCGGCCGCCTGCGCGACGCGTGCGGCGAGACGATCATTGTCGCCGAAGCGAATTTCCTCGGTCGCGACGCTGTCGTTCTCGTTGATGACCGGGACGACTTTCAGCGACAACAGCCGGTTGAGCGTCGCGGCGGCGTTGAGATAGCGGCGGCGGTCTTCGAGATCGTCGAGCGTCACGAGCATCTGCGCCGCGTTCAGGCCCTGCGCGGCGAGCAGCTCGGCCCAGACTTGGCTCAGCGCGATCTGGCCGGTGGCGGCTGCGGCCTGCGCGTCTTCGAGACTCGCCCGGCCGCCCTTGGGGAGACCTAGACGCCGAGCGCCGAGCGCGATCGCGCCGGATGACACGATCGCGACCTGCTGGCCCTCGCCAGTCCGAGTGGCAATGTCGGCGACGAGGCCAGCCAGCCACTCCCGCCGGACGCTCCCGTCAGGATCGACGAGCAACGCCGACCCGATCTTAACGATCAGCCGCGTGGAAGACGACGGTGGAAACATCACGCATTCCCCTCCCGCTTGCGGGAGGGGTTAGAGAGGGCGGGCGTGACCTGTCGGCAAGAAAGCCCTCCCCGACCCCTCCCGCAAGCGGGAGGAGAAATCTGGAACCGTCCCTCTCCCCGGAGGGGAGAGGGCTAAGCCAGCGCCTACAGCGGCGACCATGCGACCGGCACTTCGCCTTCTTCCAGTTCCTTCGCCGCGCCCGGAGCCGGGCCGATCGCCTCGATCAGTTGGTCCAGCACCGCCTCGATCCCAGCGCCGCTCGCGCCCGAAATCGCCATCACCTCGGCACCACTGGCGTCCGCCAGTTCCGCCGACAACGCCGCGATCAGTTCCGGATCGAGCATGTCGATCTTGTTCAGCGCGACGATCACCTTCTTGTCGGTGAGCCCCTCGCCGTAATTCTCCAGCTCGTCGCACACGATCCGGTACGATTCGGCCACGTCGCGGTCGTTCGCATCGACCAGATGCAGCAGCACCCGGCACCGCTCGATATGCCCTAGGAACCGATCGCCGATCCCCGCGCCTTCGGCCGCACCCTGGATGAGCCCGGGAATATCCGCGACCACGAACTCGCGCTGCTTGTGGCGCACCACGCCCAGCTGCGGCCGCGTGGTCGTGAAGGCGTATTCACCGACCTTCGCCTGCGCGTTCGTCACCTGATTGATGAAGGTCGACTTGCCCGCATTCGGCAAGCCCACGAGGCCCGCGTCCGCAAGCAGCTTCAGCCGCAGCCAGACCCACGCCTCGCCGAACGGCCAGCCGGTGCCGTGCTGGCGCGGCGTGCGGTTGGTCGAGGTCTTGTAGCTCGCGTTACCGCGCCCGCCGTCGCCGCCACGGAACAGCACTTCGCGCTGGCCGACCTCGGTGAAGTCGATCAGCACCTCTTCCTTGTCCTCCGACAGCACCTGCGTGCCGAGCGGAACGCGGATGACGAGGTCCTTGCCGCCCGCGCCGGTGCGGTTCGAGCCCGACCCGCCGGAGCCGCGTGGCGCGCGGAAATGCTGCGTGTAGCGGAAGTCGATCAGCGTGTTCAGGCCGGCGATGCATTCGAACACGATGTCGCCGCCCTTGCCGCCATTGCCGCCATCGGGGCCGCCATATTCGATATATTTCTCGCGGCGGAAGCTGACGGCACCGGGGCCGCCCTCACCCGAACGTACGTAGATCTTGGCTTGGTCTAGAAAATGCATCGCCGCCCCATAGCGAAATTGGCGAAAATCTCCACCCTCTGCGATTCTGCCAAGACTTGCGCGCGTTAGCAGGGCGTCGGTGCGCCAGCATCCTTGCTCGCGAGCAGCGCGTCGAGCGCGAGTTCGCGCGCCTTGCCAACCGGCAGTCCCAGCGCCCGCGCCATCGGCGTCCCCATCAGCGCATCGCCGAGCGCCATCAGCACCAGCGTCAACGTCTGTTCGTGGATCGGCCGCGTGCCGGGCAGTTCGCCGCCCGCGAGTTCATCGACGAGGTCGTGGATCGCCGCCATGATAGGATCGAGCGCATCGGTGTTGCCCGACAGGATCATCCAGCTCGCGAGCGCGCCCGCGCCGCCTTTGCCGAATGCGTCGAAGGTCATCTCGACGACCTCGCGCGGGTCGAGCTCACCGGCCCGCACGCGCAGCACCGCGGCGCCAATCGTGCCGACGATGTCGGCCGCCATCCGCGTGATCAGCGCAGTATGCAGCGCTTCGGCCGAGCCGAAATGGTGGAGCAGATTGGCGTGTGTGCGCCCGATCCTGCCTGCGACCGCCTTCAGCGTGACTGCGCTGGGGCCGCTCTCGACGAGCAGCGCGCGCAGCCTCGACGGCGGCTTCACGCGATTCGGTAGGGGAGAGTCGCTTGCGCGGTGTTGACGTCACGGACCGGGGAACCTATTTACATCAATGTAAGTAACGAGTGTTCATTCCTGTTTGGAGGTTTCCGTGGCGAAAGCAACCACGCCTGCCGATCTGACGATCACCCCGCGCGACCGCCGCTTCGGTCGTGGCGCCGCGATTCGCCGCTGGTGGCTCAACGACGATCCGATCGCGACCGCCTTCTACAACGCGCTGTCGGTGACGTTTCCGAAGGGCGAGGGCTATTTCGTCGACAGCGTGCGGAAGTTCCGCGAGGGCACGCCGCCGAAACTCCACGCCGAGATCAACGCCTTCATCAAGCAGGAGGTGATCCACACCCGCGAGCACGTCGCCTTCAACCGCCACGTGACCGACCAGGGCTACGACGTCGCGCCATTGATCGTGGACGTCGACGCTGCCCTGGCGCTGACCAAGGGGCGCCCGGAGATTGCCGAGTCTGGCGGCGACGACCGCCCTCGAGCATTTCACCGCGATGCTGGCGCACGAACTGATCGCGAACCCGAATCATCTGCGCGGTGGTGACGAGCAGGCGGCGGCGCTGTGGCTGTGGCATGCGGCGGAGGAGATCGAGCACAAGGGTGTCGCCTACGACACGTGGCTGCACGCGACTCGCGACTGGCCGCGCTTCACGCGCTGGCGGGTGAAGTCGCTGGTGATGCTGATCACGACGTGGCGCTTCTTCACCGGGCGGGCGCGGGGCATGGCGGAACTGCTGCGACAAGACGGGCTGACCGGACCGAAGGTGTGGGCGCGGATGGCGTGGTACGCGTTCGGCAATCCGGGCATGGCGCGGAAAGTCGCAGGCGTCTGGGCCGCGTATTTCCTGCCGGGGTTCCATCCGTGGAAGCACGACGACCGCGCGCTGATCGGCTTGGCGGAGAGCGAGTATGAGGCGGCGGTGCTGCCGGTTGCGAAGCGGGGAGTGGCGGTGGCCTGATCCTCAGGCTCGTCCCTCCCTTCCTAGTTTTCCCGCGAAGGCGGGAGCCCAGGATACCAAACGACACCGCCCGTGATTCCTGGACCCCCGCGTTCGCGAGGGAACGGCTAAAGGGGTCTTACTATCAGCTAGGCCACCACCCCGGCGAAGGCCGGGGCCCAGTTGGAAAGGTCGCAGTAACGGAGCGCTGTCCTCCGCCAGCAACGTCCCCCAACTGGGCCCCGGCCTTCGCCGGGGTGGGGCTATCCTCTTACTGCAGGATCGCGCGACTCACGCCGCAAGCGGCATCGGCGCACATCGATCATCATCCAGATCCAGCTCGAACATCACCGCCGGCGCCTCACCTCCACGCCCCCGCGACGTCCGCGGCTCGACCCTTCCCGTCGGCCGAAACCCGAGCTTCGCCAGCACGCGCCCCGACGCCGGGTTATCGACGAAATGAAAGGCATCCAGCCGCCGCAAGCCCAGCGCATGCCGCGCCATCGCCACCACGGCCTCGCCAGCCTCGGTCGCATAGCCGCGACCCCAGGCATCGGGCGTCAACCAATAGCCGAGTTCATGGCCACGACCCGCAGCCCGAAGCCCGATACCGCCGACGAGTCGCGGCGTGCCCGCTTCCATCGTCTCGATCAGGAAATGCGGGTCATGGGCGCCGCGCGGGGCTGCCAGAAATGCCTCGGCATCCCCCAGCGTATAGGGCCAGGGCGCCCGCGCCAGCTTGGCGATCACCGTCTCATACCCGATCGCCCGCGCCAGTGCAGGCGCATCCTCCGGCCAACCCGGCCGCAATGTCAGATCTCTTGGTGCGCGCGAACACGGCTCTCTCCTATCGCGTCATTGGCTGCGCGCATGCCACGTCGGGATGACGGGACCGCGACAGCCGCGTGGAGGGAGCAATAAAAAGGGAGCCGGGGTGACCCGTCTCCCTTGTTCAGGTTCGCTTTCGCGACCCGGGTCACCCTGGTGGGCAACCCGGATGGTTACCCGATGTTATTCGGCTGCTGCTGCCATGTCGGCAGTGTCGTTCGCGGCCAGCTCGACCGAGCAGAATTTGCGCCCGAGTTTGCCCTGGCTGAACACGACGCGGCCATCGACCAGCGCGAACAGCGTGTGGTCCGTGCCGATGCCGACGTTCGTACCCGGGTAGAACTTCGTCCCGCGCTGACGCACGAGGATGTTGCCGGCGACGCACGCCTGGCCACCGAACTTCTTGACGCCGAGACGACGACCGGCCGAGATCGCGACCGTTGCGCGAAGAGCCGCCTGCTTTCTTATGTGCCATCTGAAGCTACTCCTTATGCCTGAGCGGCCGGGGCGGTGTCGCCCTCGTTGCTCTTTGCAGTCTGGCCGCCGACCGACACGATCTTCAGGATCGTATGCTGCTGGCGATGGCCGTTCTTACGACGATAGTTATGACGACGACGCTTCTTGAAGACGATGACCTTGTCCGCCTTCGCCTGCGCGATGATCTCTGCAGCGACGACGAAGCCCTCGACGGACCGCAGCTCCGAGCCTTCGCCCGCCAGCAGAACGTCACCAAGCGTCACCGACGCACCTGCATCGCCCTCGATCTTCTCGATGACGATCTTATCTCCGGCGGCGACGCGATACTGCTTGCCGCCCGTGCGCACGACTGCGAACATGGCCCTTGTCACTTTCCAAATACATGTGCCCCACGAACGCAGGGTCCGCCGGGAGAAGCCGGGCAGCTAAGCGAGGGGGGCGAGTTGTCAACCGCGAAGGGGCAGCGGAAGGGCGGTTTTAGCGTGGGGGCGACCGCAGTCATTCCGTGACTTCTCTCGTCACCCCGGACTTGTTCCGGGGTCCACCGTGCCGCGAGATCAATCGCGGATGATCAAGCGGAAGGTTGGATGCCGGAACGAGCCCGGCATGACGGAGATTCGATTCGCCTCAGTGCCGATGAACCTGGCGCAACGCATACCGGCCATCCGCATAGTCGCTGAACAACCCCGAGATCGCCGGATGGTCGACCGGCTCGTCGCTATCGTCGGGCACCAGATTCTGCTGGCTGACATACGCGACGTAGCTCGACTCCATGTTCTCGGCGAGCAGATGGTAGAACGGCTGGTCCTTGCGCGGACGGATATCCTCCGGAATCGCCGCATACCATTCGTCGCTGTTCGCGAAGACCGGATCGACGTCGAAGATCACCCCGCGGAAATCGAACAACCGGTGCCGCACAACGTCGCCGATCGAGAAGTTCGCGTGCGAGATCGGCGGCGCGACCACCTCGGCGGGGATAAGCGGGCTCGTGATGTCGTGAGCGATACTGTCGTGTCGGGGCATATCCGCCAATTTAGGGTCTGTTTTGCGCCGCACAAGGAAAACGCGCTGGACGGTGCCCGCAAGCTCGAAATCCGCTTGCGTCCCCAGGGGCACTTCATTAGAGGCCGCGCTTCGACCGATCGGAGGGACTGTTCGCAGCGCCTTGGATGACCTGCGGAGAGGTGGCAGAGTGGTCGAATGTACCGCACTCGAAATGCGGCGTACCCGCGAGGGTACCGTGGGTTCAGAATCCCACCCTCTCCGCCAAATTCTTATACCAGCCGGTCTCATACTGTCTCGCAAGGGGCAGATTTGCCTCGCTTTTCCTTGTGCGGTAGTCTCCCATCGTCCCATTGTGTCTCAGCCAAGCGCACGCTTGTTGGGGGTATTCTGGGGGTACGCTGAAGACGTTCTGGGGGTATCGAGTGCTGACCGAATTACGCTGCCGACAGGCCAGGGCGGCAGAGAAGAGCTACAAGCTGTCCGATGCCCGGGGGCTTCATCTGTTCGTGACGACCACGGGCTTTCGTTCCTGGCGCTGGAAGTATCGAGATCGCCGGCAAAGAAAAGCTGCTTGTGCTGGGCAGCTATCCAGAGGTCAGTCTGGCGCTCGCGCGCGAGCACCGGGACGTGGCGTCACGACTCTTGAAGGCCGGGACCGATCCGAGCGTCGACCGCAAGCAAGCCGCAGCGGTTCGGCATATCGAGCATGCAACGACGTTCGAGGCGGTAGCGCGGGAATGGCATGCCCAGCAGCTGTCGAGCTGGGTCGCTGTGCATGCGGCGGATGTCTTGAACAGCCTCGAGAAGGATGTCTTTCCGTATATCGGCTCGACGCCAATCGCAGCGGTGACCTCGCCGATGGTGCTGCAACTGGTACGCCGGATCGAGGAGCGGCCATCGGTAGAGACCGCCCGTCGCGTTCGGCAGCGCATCTCGGCTGTGTACGGCTTTGCGATAGCGTCGGGATACGCGACGAGCGATCCGGCTGTATCGATTCGTGGAGCGATGAAGCCGCTTATCAAGAAACGGCAGCCGGCTCTCGGATCGCTCGAGGAAGCCCGTGCGCTACTGATGGCAGCCGAGGCATCGGCAGCGCATCCCATGACCAAGCTCGCGTCGCGACTTCTCGCGCTGACGGCACTACGGCCGGGGACGCTTCGGACGACGAGTTGGGCCGAACTGGGGCCGTTGAACGAGGATCCGCCGGTGTGGCGCATCCCGGCGGACCGCATGAAATTGAAAGTCGCGCGCAAGCAGGACGACCGCTTCGACTTTCTGGTACCGCTGTCCAGACAGGCGATGGATGTGCTCCGGGCAGCGCGTGCCTTCGCACCGCGCGGCCCGCTGGTTTTTCCGAGCCAGCGCCACGCTCACAAGCCGATCAGCGAGAATGCGATCGGGTATTTCTACAATCGCTTGGCGGTCCGAGCCCGGCATGTGCCGCACGGCTGGCGGTCGACATTCTCGACCGTGATGAACGAGCGCGCGCAGGCGCTCGACAGACCGGGCGATCGCGCGATCATCGATCTCATGCTCGCGCATATTCCAGATGGCGTCGAGGCGACCTACAACCGCGCTGCGTACCTGCCGCGTCGTATCGAGATCGCGCAGGAGTGGGCCGACCTCCTGCTCGATGGGTTTGCGCCAGCAGCGGAGCTACTCGAAGGACCGCGCCGCTAGGTGTTGGCGCCGAGGGAGCGATGGCATGATCGCGCGCTCGCTCCACGAGATCATTGCCGGCAAGGCCAGCCAGTACGGCAGCTCGCGTAACCGCGTCCGGCGCGACAGCTTTCCCAAGGGCTCCTGCGAGGCCCGATTCTGGCGCCCGCTCAGCAAGCGTCAGATGGGGCCGGCGATGATCGCGGCAGAAGGGTATGACCGGCAGCACAAGCAGCCTGGCAAGCGTAACGGACCACTAGGTCACGTTGGGCTAGAAGTCCTCCGCGCGCTGTATCGCATCGTGTGTCACCGGTCAGGCCGGCTTGAGCCGTCGATCGACTATCTCATGGGAAAGTTGCGGCGGTCGCGTGACGCTATCGTGCGGGCGTTGAAAGCGCTTAGGGACCACGGCTTTCTGGATTGGATCCGCAGGACAGAACCGATTCCGGAGGCGGAAGGTGCCGGGCCCAGAATCCGCCAGATCAGCAACGCGTACCGGCTCTGCATTCCGGCGTTTGCCCGCGTGATTGTGGAGCGTATCGTTGGTCCCGCGCCAATGCCTGCCGACATGGTCCAACATCTTGAGCAAGCCCGCACCGAGCAGGCGGAGATGGTGGCTGAGCTGCCGTTACGCGAAGCGGTGGGCTTTCGTGTCCGGAACAATGCGCTGGCGGCTGCCCTCGCCCGACTTGCGGACGCGCTGGACGAGAATGAGCGCGAGTCCGCCTAGCGGCCTGAAACCAGCACCATTCATTTATAGAGATGAAAGATCGCCGATCGATGAAGGTGACAGGTTCTTTAGATGACCCGATGTTGGGGCATCGGCGGCGGGTCGCGTCCAGCGGTGCTCGGTCGTACTCTAGGACGGTGCGGTCGGCGCCGACCCGCGGCGATAGGAGTCGAGCCGTTTGGCGTGTTTGAACGTCCTACATCGACTTGCTGCATGCGGTTTCGCTCAGGTGGCCGTTGGTGCACCGAGACGCACCCTCGATGCTGCCGTGATATGTGGCCAAAAGCGGCGGAATACCGTGGGACTGGCTGTTGCCTGTTAACGCACCGAAACCGACACGAAAAGCTTGCGGGCGAGGCGGGGGAATAGCGTGTAATTCGGGCGCGCAGGATTGGGGGCGGGGAACTGGGCCTCCCGCTCCAGCGGGGTCAGAAGCGATCGAGGGGCGGCGGTATAGCTGATCGCGTGGATCGTTAGCTTGCCATCACGGGGGCTGCTGTCCGCATGGAGGTGCAGCAAACTGCATCCAGCTGGAGTGCTTAATGCCGCTATTTAAGGTTAGATTTTGGCGGGTCTGCAGCAGGCCAGCCACTGCATCCAAACCCACGTAAAAAGCTCGCGGGCGAGGCGGGGGTTCTTGCGCAGTATTTGGGTATCCAACTTGGAACCGAGTGGTGGATAGCTGCCAGGCGCGCTCTCGTGCGGTGATCGTCATAAACGGGCGTTCGTTCAGGGGGCGTGGCACTGGCCCGAAGGGCCGCCTTCTGGTGGAAAGCGGCTCGGCTGCTTTCGGGCAGCGATTGGCGTAAGTGGACGCTCGTTCAGGCTGTGGGGCAGGGGACCAACCAGCCGCTTTCTGGTGCTCTCCGATCAAACGCTATGCGCTTGACCAATATTGCGCTTTCGCTCGTCGCCCGCATGCTGATAGTAACCGATCGAACACGACGGCGACGGAAAGCTCCACGGCATTGACGGTCAAAAGGCGGCATATCGCCATCATCGCGCCGCCAACGGCGGGCCATATCAATCCACTAGCAGCATTGGGAACGTCGCTCGTCGAAGCGGGACATAGAGTCACGATAATCCACTTGGCCGACGTCGCGTCGCTGGTGCCCGACTGCGGCGTTGGGTTTGCGGCGCTCGATCACCCCGCGGACGGCCAAGGCTTGCTGGCAGAGTACTACCGTAAGCTGGCGCAGCCGTCGGGGCCTGTCGGACTACCCCGCATGATCCGCGGTACCGCTTCGCTAACGGAACTGCTTCTGAGGGCTCTTCCGACGGCGCTGTCGAGGCTAGAGGTCGATGCGATCGTCGCCGACTCTGTCGAGCCAGCCGGAGCACTGGTAGCACGACATCTCCGACTGCCGTTCGTGACCGCCGTTACCGGATTGCCCTTGCTCAGGGAGCCAACGGTACCGCCACCCTTTCTCGGGTGGGCATATCGTCCCGATGCGGTGGGGCGGAATCGCAACAATGGTGGGTACGCAGTCAGCGATCTGTTGATGCGGCCGATCACAACGATGGTGGCGACGTATGCGCGGCGTTGGGGGCTCGATCCCGACCCCCGATATCAATGGTCCGAACGATTGCAGATCGCGCAATGCCCAAAAGGCCTAGACTTTCCTCGCTTGGCCTTGCCGGAGAGCTTTCGATACGGTGGGCCATGGCGGGGGACGAGCCGGGGGAAACCTTCCGGACGACGACGGTCGACCGCTTGTATTCTGTTCGCTGGGGTCGTTGCAGGGTGCGCGCCGATCGCTGTTCGCGGCGATGACGGCTGCCTGTTCCGCGGTGGGTGCCCGTGCGGTGGTGGCGCATGGCGGCGGGCTGAGCGATCGCGAAGCCCGCTCGCTACCTGGAAACCCGGTGGTGAGGGCATTCTGGTCGCAGACCCGCATCCTGCCCCTATGTTCTGCCGCGATCCTGCATGGCGGGTTCAATACGGTGCTGGACGCGCTGGCAGCCGGTCTTCCGATCGTTGCCGTGCCGTTGGCATTCGAACAACCAGCAACGGCGGCGCGTCTAAAGCGGATCGGGGCTGCACGCGTCGTCTCTGCTGCGGAAGCAGGCAAGGGAGGCCTCGAACCGGCGTTGCGGCAGGTGCTGAGCGATCCGGGATACCGTCGTGCGGCAAGGAGGATGGCGACAGATATGGCGGCGGCCGGGGGCGCAGCCGAGGCGGCAGCGATGGTCGACGCGGCGCTCTGCGGCGAGACCGATGTCAGGCCGCCAGGGCTGAATCCATCCGATGGAAAGGCTGCCTGCGCCGCGTGAGGTAGCGGGCTGCAAGGAGGGCGGGCGGCGCGAGGACAAGCCCCATAATGACGTCCACCCCATAGTGACCGCCGAAGACCGGCGTCGCGACGATCGTCAGTATGGCCCATGCCCGGCCCGGTAGGGCAACCCGCGGCATCGCGCCGAATGCCCAGATGAAAATGGTGGCGAGCGTCGCGTGAAAACTCGGAAAGCTGACGATCCCCATGAGCATGGTAAGGTCGAGCACGCGTAGTGATCCGTCGCGAAGCCCAGATATCAGTTCCTGTTCCAGCCAGGCTATCGATGGCCAAAGATGCGCGTAGCGGAGGGATCGAACAGATTGCCCATCGCTGGGGTAAGGCCTGAAATCAATATGGTGATGAAACCGGACAGGACGGCGGCGCAAACCATTATTCTCAGCGTGTCGAATTTCCCCATGGCGCTCAACGCGACGATGACCACGATCATCTGCAAGGTAAGGCTGTGATACGCCAATCCGAGTAGCCAGATCACAGGAGGACATGTGTCCAGCAAGGCGAGCACAACCGGCCAGTCGAAGCGGATTGCACGGTCGGCGGCGGCCAGTCGCGCGTCCCACAATTGTCCGGCATTCGCCGCCAACGCATACGCCAGCACGACGCCTAATAGAGTAAAGAGCGTCATCTGAAGGAACGCGGTCGCGCCAGCCGCAAGGCGCGGTCGCGCAGTGTACCTGCCGATAGCCAGCGCGCTGCCGAGCGCCATCAGTAAGGCTATCGCGGGGGCCGCGCGGATCGGATCCACCGAGAAGCGGTGATGATATTGGGCCGCTAGAAAACTCATCAGCATGGCTGCGATCAACAACCAGGAGGAAGTGTCCCGGTCGTCGGCGCGTAAGACTCGGGCGATCATCGCGGTCAAACGCCGCTTCTCACTCTCCGGTGCCACGGTGACGGCATTTTACCGGGGCATCTCGTCGCGATGCCCGTTACACCGTTCTGTAAAAGGCGACGAGAAAGGGCCGGCCGCAGCCGTCACTGACACGAGATTTTGTGGCGGGTCGCCCTCGCATCGAACGCCGGTAACCGTTATGTATGCATCATGTTGAATTCGTTGCACCCGGCCATCGTCATTTCGTGCGATCGAGCAAAGTGACCTGGTTCGAAAAACTCGCGATCGTCGTCTTCATGGTGTTGTTCATGGAGTGCTTCGCGTGGGCAGCGCATCGCTACGTCATGCACGGTTGGGGCTGGGGCTGGCACAAGTCGCATCATGAAGATCATAATGGTTGGTTCGAAAAGAACGACCTCTACGCAATCGTGTTCGCGATCGTGCCCATCGTGTTGTTCGTCGTCGGGCTCTGGTGGGAACCGCTGTGGTGGGCAGCGCTTGGCATTACGGTGTACGGCGGCATCTATGCCTTTGTGCACGACATGCTGGTGCACCAGCGCGGCGGTTTTCGCTGGGTACCCAAGCAGGGGTATTTCAAGCGCCTGTTGCAAGCGCACCGCCTGCACCACGCGGTCGAGGGCAAGGACGGTACCGTCAGCCACGGCTTCCTGTTCGCGCGCAAGCCGTCGGTGCTGAAGGCGCAGTTGCGCGCGAACGCCGATCCGCAGCTGCGGGCGGCACGTTCCGATAAAGCTGGAAACCTCACCTCGGCAGCCGCGAAGAAGTGAGCGGGACGGTTCGCCAATCGGAGGCACTGAGGCACCAGACGCGTGTCGGGGTTTCGTTGTCCGCCGCGATCGTCGTGGCGTGGCTGGCTATCCATGTAACCGGCATCTTCTTCTGGCGTTGGGGCTTGAGTACAATTCCCTTGGCCATCGTGATAGTCATCGTCCAGACTTGGTTGAGTACCGGATTGTTCATCGTCGCGCATGACTCAATGCACGGCGCGCTGGCGCCCTATCGACCACGCCTGAACCGAGCGATCGGCGCGACCTGCCTATCGCTCTATGCCTGCCTGTCCTATGCATCACTATTGCCGCAGCATCATCTGCATCACAAGGAAACCGGAAGAGCGGGGGACCCCGATTTTCACGGTGGCGATCCAAGTCTCGGCGGCTGGTTCCTGCAGTTTTTCAAGACCTATTATTCCCACGGGCAGATCATCCGGATAACCGTGGTGGCGCTGATCTATACGCTGCTGCTCGGGGCACCGCTTGGCAACATCGTCGTCTTCTGGGCTCTACCGGCCTTAGGTGCGGTGGCGCAATTGTTCGTGTTCGGAACGTGGCTGCCGCACCGAGAGCGCGAGACACCCTACGCGGACTCGCACCGCGCGCACAGTATCGACGTGGGCCCGATATTGTCGCTGCTGACCTGCTTCCACTTCGGCGGGTATCATCACGAGCACCACCTTTCGCCGGGAACGCCGTGGTGGGGACTTCCGTCACGGCGCCGCGCGCTTGCCGTGCGAGCTGCCGATCGCAGGGCCGTCGAGGATGAAGCATGACGCTTGCCATCATCCTCTCCGCCGTCGCGATGACCGTCATCGTCGGCGTTCGCTATCTCCTCGTGTCGGGCGCGTTCGCCTGCATCACGGTCCGCAAGCATCCGGGGCTGTACCTCGGGCTGAACCCGCAGGTCCGTCGCGAAATCATCTGGAGCCTGGCGTCCGCAGCACTCTATGGGATTCCGGCTGGCGTCGTCGCGTGGGGATGGCAGCATCATGGCTGGACGCAGGTGTACTCTGACATCCAGGCCTATCCGCTCTGGTACCTGCCGGTTTCGGTTTTCCTGTATCTGCTGTCGCACGATGCCTGGTTCTACTGGACGCACCGCTGGATGCATCGCCCGAAACCGTTCAAGCTGGCGCACGCGCTGCATCATGCCAGCCGGCCTCCGACGGCATGGGCCGCGATGGCATTTCATCCTATCGAGGCATTAACCGGCGCGGTTGTCATCCCGTTGCTGGTGTTCCTTGTTCCAATCCATATCGCCGGTCTGGGCATCGTACTGACGATCATGACGGTGATGGGGGTCACGAACCACATGGGATGG
The DNA here is from genome assembly GCF_979253035.1 of Sphingomonas sp. AC411. Lineage (NCBI taxonomy): Bacteria > Pseudomonadati > Pseudomonadota > Alphaproteobacteria > Sphingomonadales > Sphingomonadaceae > Sphingomonas > Sphingomonas sp. AC411. The sequence goes on from NZ_CEEDAQ010000001.1 coordinate 3,888,866, forward strand.
GAGATCTTTCCGCGTTTCATGTGGTCGGGCCCGCTGGGAGGATGGCTGATCACGGCCAGCCATCATCAGCGGCACCACGAACTCTACGGCTGCAACTACGGCCTGTATTTCCGCCATTGGGACCGGTTTTGCCACACCGACCGCGGCGTTGGCGATTTCACGCGGGAGCATGCCCGCGCCGCACGTCGGGCCGAAGCGGCGAACTCCTAGCACTATTGCTGGGCGTGCGCCTAAGCACCCGTTCGTTGATCAGTTGATCGGTACGCCGCCAGTGACCGCGATCACCGCACCGGTCATGTAGCTTCCCTCCTTCGACGCCAGCAGGACATAGGCCGGAGCAAGTTCGGCAGGCTGACCGGCGCGACCCAAAGGCGTATCCTGGCCGAGTTTTTCCAGTTCCTCCTCGGACTTCGCGATTGGCTGGATTGGCGTCCAGATCGGGCCCGGTGCCACCGCGTTAACGCGAATTCCCTTAGCAACGAGCAAATTTGACAGCCCGACCGTCAGGCTGGAGATCGCGCCTTTAGTAGCGGCGTAGACGATCATGCTTTTGGTCGCGACCTTGGCCTGCTCGCTGGTGGTGTTCACGATCGCCGACCCCGGCTTCATGTGCGGCGCCGCGGCCTTTGCGAGACGGATCATTGCAAACACATTGGCGGCAAACGCTCCCTGCATCACGTCATCGTCGACGGTGTCCAGATCTTCGTTCATCGTCTGTGCGGCGGCGTTATTGACCAGTATATCGATCCCGCCAAGGTCACTGACGGTGCGCTCCACCAGCGTGACGCAGTGATCGCGATCGCGAATGTCGCCCGGCAGCAATAGGCATCGGCGTCCCGCCTTTTCGACCCAGGCTTGTGTATCTTCGGCATCCTCCTGCTCGACGGCTAGGTACGAGAGTGCGATGTCCGCGCCTTCACGCGCGTAGGCAATTGCGATGGCCTTCCCAATGCCGGAATCACCACCGGTGATAAGCGCGACCTTCCCCGTCAGCAGGTCCTTGCCGACATAGCTTTCCTCGCCGTGGTCGGGCTTGGTTTTCATGTTGGCGACAAGCCCCGGGCGTGGCTGCTGCGGTTCGCCGGGAAAGCTCGTCGGATGGCGGGTACGCGGATCATCGGTCATGGAAAGCGTCCTGCTGTTCGGGTCGCTACAGGAACGGTCCTCCGATCGTTAAGTGCCGCATACATAAAAGTCCGTTACCGATGACGATCTATCGTCGAGGCCGGTGTACTCAGCGGATATCGGCGCGGCGGGTGGGGGCGTGAAAGTCCGCAGGCTTGTCGGCAATCCAGTGCAGGAAGCGACTGATATCCGGTCGTGCTTTCAAGACATCGAGATCCGCAAACGTCGTCGCGAGATCCTGATTTGAGACGCTGGCATGGATGATACGGTGACAGATCGGATGAACCGGGATGACCTCCGTCCCACCCTGGCTTTTCGGAATTCTGTGATGCCATTCCACCCTTCGTCCCAAGGGCCGCTCGCACAGCCCGCATCGCCCAGCGTCTTCGGCAGCGATCGTTCGCGCCTCCGCCTCCAACAATCCTGCCATCCGCTTCACACGTCCGCCCATCGTTCGGATATGGTGTATCGTGGGGAAAGAACAGCAGGCGCAGTGGCTTATCACAGGAAACGTGACGTGCTTCGCCGGAGCACCGCCACCAGAAGTAGGCGAAGCCCCGGGACCTATGGCGCCGCAATTGGTTCGAAACAACCACGCCTAAATCGGTCCCTAGCGATCAATAGCGAGCCTCCAGGGCTACGCGCAGTCGTTCTGCATCCGCCAACGATGCTGGGTTGTAGATGATCATACCGAGTTCGGGCCGCCCTTCGACCGCGAACGAGGAAAACTCCATAGCGAGCATTCCGGCAACTGGGTGGTGGATCCGCTTCACCCCTCGGTGTGCGCGACCACGTCGTTGTCTCGCCACAGTGCTTCGAACTCCGGGCTGATCCGGGATAGTTCGGCGACCAGGTCAGCTGTCGCCGTGCTGTTGTTCGCGCCCGCCCGCGCGACGTCGGCCCGGAAGGCACCGACGACGTAGCGGGCGATTCCGCCCCAATCGTCGTTCCGGGCACGGACATGGTCACTGCCGAACATCAGGCGAAGGATGTTCCGCCCTTCACGCGGCAGCTTGGCATAGTCGGTCAGCAACAGCGCCGCCGCCCGGTTCCAGCCGACGACGTCCCACATCGCAGTCTTGATGATCGCAGGGCTCAGCACCATTCCGTCGAGCACGCGCTGAAGCCGGGGACTGATTCCGTCGACCGGTTGGTAGCGCGCCTCGGGGAGACGGCCGAGGCCGAGCATGTAGATGTGCTCGCGTTCCGGCTCGGTGAGCATCAGGCCCTTGGCGATGCGGTCGAGCACGTCGGCCGATGGCGCGCCACCACGCCCCTGCTCCAGCCAAGTATACCATGTCGGGCTGATGTTGGCGCGGCTTGCCACTTCTTCGCGGCGGAGCCCCGGGGTACGCCGCCGGCCGCCGCCGAACCCGAATGCCACTGGGTCGAGCCGGGTTCGGCGATCGCGAAGGTATGTTCCGAGTCGGTTTGGCGCCTCACCGGTCATGGTCGATCCTGTTACACGTTATACCACGATAAGATCACTACTTTAACACGGTGTGACGGTCGCGATACGGTGCCTTGGCAACAAGGAGACTTCCCATGCGCGTGTTTTTAACCGGTGCGACCGGCTTTATCGGCTCGCACGTTATCCCCGAACTCCTCGCTCAAGGGCATGAGGTACTTGGCCTCACCCGCTCCGACGCGGGTGCACATCGCCTCGAAGCGGCCGGAGTCGACGTCCATCGCGGCGACCTGGATAAGCCCGAAACGCTTGCGATTGGCGCTGCGGCGGCCGACGCGGTGATCCACTGTGCGTTCGACCATAATTTCGAGACCTTCTTCGCGAACACCAAGAAGGACGAACGCAACATCGCTGCCATGGGGGAGGCGCTGGCGGGGACGCATAAGCCGATCCTGATCACCTCGGGCGTCGGCATCGGCACGCCGCTCAATGGTGGCCCCGCGACCGAGGACGTTCTCAACCCGCGCCACGCCAATCCGCGCATCGCGACCGAACTCGCGGGCGCGGCACTGATCGCCAAGCGCGTCGACGTACGCACGATTCGGCTGCCACAGGTGCACGACACCACCAAGGCCGGGTTGATCACGCCGCTGATCGCGGAGGCGCGCCGTGCCGGAGCGATGGCGTATGTACGCGAGGGCACTACACGCTGGGCTGCTGCACACGTCAGCGACGTCGCGAAGCTTTACGTTCTGGCATTGGAGAAGGGCGAGCCGGGTGCCCGTTACAATGCGTCCGTTGAGGAAGGCGTGACGGCACGCGCGATAGCTGAAGCGATCGGAAGGGGATCGGGGTTGCCTGTCCGTTCGGTCGGAGACGACGAAGTCGAGCACTATTTTGGCTGGATGGCGCCGTTCGCCGCGCTCGACATGATCGCTTCGAGTGGCTGGACGCGGGCGCGTCTTGGATGGGAGCCGACGGGGGCTGATCTGCTCACGGACCTCGCCGCGATGGACTTTTCGGCGCTCGCTGACGCTTGATCAACCACCGTCGCTCGCTCGCTGCCCAGAGCGCCGATGGACGTTGGATGCCGTTTCCGGCTTGATAGGATTGCACATGCCGATCCGAGTGGTGACGCCTGTGAGCTACCGCTATTAACGGATGTCCGTTCTTGGGTCCGTGCGGCCCTCCCAAACCCCGCTGTCTGGGAACGCTGAACATTCCCATATCTCCGTCTTCTTTCCGCAATTTAGGGAAAGAGCAATTGGGAACGGATTTTGGGAAACAGGCCTCAAGGCCTCCCTCGGTATGATCGCCGCGGACGCATTCGCAATTCGAGTTCGTTTGCGAGAAAGAGGGAGGGCGGACTAAGGCGTAATGCGCAGGTGACGGTGTTACGGCCGACCTGCGGCCCGGCAACCATGACGAGTATCGCAACGGCATGAGCGACCAGAAAAGCGGCGTAATGGTTCAAGGCCGTCTGATCCCCTTTCCTTCGTCTATCAGCCCGGAGGCGCGTACCAGTCTCGAACAATTGGTGAATGACGAAGGCGTCCCGCTGAACGCCCTCTACACGATGCCGTTGCCGGACGATCATGCGGGCTGGATGAAGATCAAGGCAGCGGCGGATGGACAATATGCGTCGGCGGTGAAAGGCCTCGCCGGCACGCTGCGGGCAAGCGTCGAGACGGTTCGAACCGGTGAGGCCACTATCCACGTCGCGACGCCGGAAACCACGGTCAATCCAGAGTGCGCCTATGTAGACTTCCATGGTGGCGCACTGGTGTTCGGTGGCGGAGAGGCGTGCCGCGCACAGGCGCGGATGCAGGCGGATCAGCACCGGGTGCTCTGCTACGGCATCGACTATAGGATGCCGCCCGAGCATCCATATCCTGCGGCCCTAAACGACGCGATGGCAGCCTATCGCTATGTGCTGGAACTGCACGCGCCAACGCGCATCATCGTTGGCGGCCGATCAGCTGGTGGTAATCTGGCGGTAGCCATGCTCCTCCGCGCTAAGGATGAAGGCCTCCCGTTGCCCGCAGGGTTGGTCCTGCTTTCCCCGGAGGTCGATCTGACCGAATCCGGCGACAGCTTTCAAGTCAACCAAACGGTCGATGTAATGCTGCCGGGCTCGCTGATGCGGAACAACGTACTGTATGCCGGCGGGGCGGACTTGGCGCACCCCTACCTATCACCCTTGTTTGGTGACCTTGAGGACCTTCCGCCCACCTTCCTCCAGTCGGGCACGCGTGACCTCTTCCTGTCGAATACGGTACGGATGCACCGTGCGTTGCGCCGGGCGAAAGTGGAAGCAGAGTTGCACATCTTCGAGGCGATGCCGCACGGTGGATTTCGGGGAAACACGCCGGAGGATCACGACTTGGCGGACGAAGTATCCCGGTTTGTCAAAGGCCGTTGGGGGTAACGGTGTGTCCCGAAATTCAATCCTCAATCGGGAAAGCCGGCGCCGGCTGGACAGTGGCGGTAGAAGGTAGGGCGCCGATCGATCGTTGGTCTAGGCCATCGGTTCGGGCCCTCGTCCCTGACGTCAGGCGTTGAAGCTAGTGGAGCGCTATGGTTCGAATAGCGTTTCCTTCGCGCAGGATGAAGAACGTGCGGTATTGGTGGGTGCCGCTGGCGATCCCTACCAGAACTGCATCCAGAGCATTGGGCGCGTGTCCTCTTCTATGAGGACGTCGACCTAGGCAGCACGCGGTGTATAGCTGCGCCTCTAAGTCTCCGGGAGATTGTTCAATGGTCCTGGTGGCCCTGTTGCTTTTGCCGTTCGCTGCTGCCGTGGCCTTGGCGCTGTGCGCCCGTGCGTCGCGCGGCGTTCACGTCGCCATCGCAGCGAGCGCGAGTGCTGCAGGTCTTTTCTTGATTTTCGGCGCTGCGCGGGGCGTGATCACCGGCACACCGATCGAGACGCGTGTCAGCTGGATCCCCGCGCTCCACTTGGACCTGAGCCTGCGGCTCGATCCACTGGCGTTGCTGTTCGCCGGCCTGATCCTCGGCATCGGCTTGCTCGTCGTGATCTATGCGCAAGCCTATTTGGCCAAGAGCGAGCCCACGGGGCGGTTTCTTTCGTTTTTGATGCTGTTTCAGGGGGCGATGGTTGGGATCGCGCTATCGAGCAACATCCTGCTGATGCTCGTTTTCTGGGAGCTGACGAGCCTGTCATCCTTCCTGCTGATCGGGTTCTGGCGCGACCGGGCCGCTGCGCGTCAGGGCGCGCGGATGGCACTGGCCGTAACTGGAGGCGGCGGGCTCGCGCTGATCGGGGGAATGCTGTTACTCGGCCAAGCGGCGGGTTCCTATGAACTGGTGACGATTCTCGGTCGCGTTGATCTGGTTCAGGCCTCGCCGCTCTATCCCGCGATCCTCGTCCTCGTCCTCCTCGGCGCGTTCACCAAGTCGGCGCAATTTCCGTTTCACTTCTGGCTGCCGCACGCGATGTCGGCGCCGACTCCGGTTAGCGCCTATCTCCATTCGGCGACGATGGTGAAGGCCGGCGTCTTCCTTCTCGCGCGGCTCTGGCCGGTTCTCGCCGGGACCGATATGTGGTTCTACCTCGTGGCGTCCACTGGCCTGGTCACGATGATCTTCGGTGCTGGCGTCGCACTGTTCCGCGACGATCTGAAGGCGATCCTGGCCTATTCGACGATCAGCCAGCTCGGACTGATGGTGATGCTGCTCGGCTTCGGGACGCCAGCCGCTGCGACCGCCGCGGTCTTCCACATCCTCAACCATGCCGCGTTCAAGGCGGCGCTGTTCATGATCGCGGGCATCGTCGATCACGAAACCGGCACGCGCGACATCCGCAGGCTAGGGGGCTGGCCGCGCTGATGCCGATCACCGCAACCCTGGGAACGCTGGCGGTCGCGGCGATGGCGGGGCTACCGCCGCTCGGTGGGTTCATTTCGAAGGAGATGATGCTCGAGCAAAGCGTGCATACCGTCTTTGCGGGGCAGGCCTTGCTCGTGCCGCTGCTCGCGACGATCGCGGCGATCCTGTCGGTCGCCTATTCTCTGCGCTTTGCGACCGGGCTGTTCTTCGGCGCGCGGCGTACGGGGACGTCGCGGCGCCGCACGACCCGGGCAAGGCGATGCTCGCCCCGCCTGCCATACTGGTGGTGATGGCGCTGGCGTTTGGTCTGTTGCCGATGACGGTGGCGGGGCCGCTCGTGGCTGCCGCGACGGGCGCAGTGATCGGCGCCGCGCCGCCCGAATTGCACCTTGCGCTGTGGCACGGGATCAATCCTGCTCTCGCAATGAGCATGGCCGCGGTGGCGATCGGCGCGGTGTTGGTGTGGCGGCGCGCACCGGTCGCGGCGTGGTTGGCCGGGCGTCGCGGACTCGACGCAAAGCATGCCTTTGACACCGCGATGGACGCAGTCGTCGACGGCACGCGCCGCGTGTCGCTCGCGGTCCATGCCGGATCGCTCCAACGCTATCTCTTCGCGCTGTTCGCGGCGGCGATCCTGCTCGGGATCGACGCAGCTTCGACGACGGGGGCTTGCCGCCGGTGCAAGGGCGACGCTGCCCGCGTCGCCGGTTGCGATCACCGCCTGGTTCGCGCTGGTCGTCGCCACGCTCGTCGTGGTCGCCCGGCAACGCCAGCGGTTCCTGGCGCTGGTGTTCATCAGCGTAATCGGCCTCGTCATCGCGCTCGCCTTCGTCCATTTGTCCGCGCCCGACCTCGCGCTGACCCAGGTTGCGGTCGAGGTCGTCACGATCCTGCTCCTGCTACTGGCGCTCCATCTCCTGCCGAAGACGCCGCCGAGCCTGTCGAGCACGCCCCGCAGACTCCGCGACGCTGCGCTCGGGGTGGCCGCGGGGGTCGGAACCGGCTGGGCGGCCTGGGCGGTGATGACGCGCGAGACGCGCGATGTGGTGTCGTCCTATCACTGGGCGAACAGCTATTCGGGCGGTGGCGGCACGAACGTCGTCAACGTGACGCTGGTCGACTTCCGCGCCTTCGACACGCTGGGCGAGATCATCGTGCTGGGCATTGCCGGGCTCGCAATCTACGCCTTGCTCGAGCCCGCCGCGCGCGGCGTGGCAGGGCGGCGATTGCGCGAATGGCGTGAGGACATGCCGCACTCGCCCGAGCGTCACCCGATGATGTTCGTCATGGCGGCACGGCTGCTCATGCCGCTCGCGCTGCTGGTAGGCATCTACATCTTCCTGCGGGGGCACAACCAGCCGGGTGGCGGTTTCATTGCCGCGCTGGTGTTTGCGATCGCGATCCTGCTCCAGTATCTCGCCTCGGGCTTCGACTGGACCGACGATCGTCGTCGGATCGGCGAGCATCCACTGATCGCGTTCGGCGTCCTGATCGCCGCTGCCACCGGGCTCGGGTCGCTGGTCTTCGGCGCGCCGTTCCTGTCGAGCAGCTTCGGATATTTTTACGTGCCCTTGATCGGCGAAGTCGAACTGGCGACGGCCACGCTGTTCGACACCGGCGTGGCATGCGTCGTGGTGGGAGCGGTGATGATGGCGTTGGCGCAACTCAGCCATGTCGCGCAGCGGCCACCCGGCATGCAGAGGCCAATGACGGGCCGGACGCGACCAATGGGGAGGCTGTACGATGAGCCTGGAATTTCTCGTCGCCAGCGCGATCGCTGTGCTGACCGCGGGCGGAGTCTACCTGTCGCTTCGCGGCCGCACCTTCCAGGTCGTGCTCGGGATGACGATGCTGTCCTATGCGGTGAACCTGTTCCTGTTCGCGATCGGCCGACTGGTGGTCGATCTTCCCCGCTGTTCGCCAAGGGCGTGACCGACCATGCCGATCCTCTGCCGCAGGCGTTGGTGCTGACCGCGATCGTCATCACCTTCGGCATGACCGCGCTCGTCGTCATTCTTTCGCTGCGCAGCTTCCTGGAAAGTGGATCGGACCAGGTAGACGGCATCGCCGACCCGTCCGATGACACGGCTGACGAAACGGGCGCACCCCATCCGGAGCCGTTCCTTCCGGGCCCACCGCGCAAGGGAGGCCCGACAGTGATCGCGCTCGATCATCTGGTCATCGCGCCGGTCGTGATCCCCTCCGTCGTCGCGCCGCTCGCGCTGCTGGCGATGCGACGGCGTCGGCACGTCGGCGTGGCGATCTCGATGGCGGGATGCGTCGCGATGCTCGTCGCCGCGCTTTGGCTGTTCGGGATCGCGCAGGACGATGCGATCCGCGCCTATCCGCTCGGCAGTTGGCCGGCGCCGTTCGGCATCGTGCTGGTGCTCGATCGGCTGTCGGCGATGATGCTGGTGCTGGCGGCGGTCCTCGCACTGGTCGTGATGATTCATGCGGTCGTGACTGCGGTCGACCGCAAGGGGTGGCATTTTCACCCGATGTTTCATTTCCAGCTGCTAGGTCTGAACGGTGCGTTCCTGACGGGCGACCTGTTCAACTTGTTCGTCTTCTTCGAAGTGTTGCTGATTGCCTCCTACGGGCTGATGCTTCACGGCCAGGGGTCCGCGCGGCTGAAGGCCGGGGTCGCGTACGTCATCGTCAACATCGTCGGGTCGGCACTGTTCCTGATTGCGCTGGGGCTGCTCTACGGGCTGACGGGCACGCTCAACATGGCCGATCTGGCGCGCCGGGTCGCCGCGCTCGGATCGCAGGACCAGGGCCTGGTCCGGCTCGCAGGCCTGTTGCTGCTCACCGTCTTCGCACTCAAGGCCGCGGTGGTGCCACTCCATCTGTGGTTGCCGCGCACCTATGCGGCGACCGCGCCAGTGGTCGCGGCGCTGTTCGCGATCATGACGAAGGTCGGCGTCTATGCGATGATTCGCACCGTGCCGCTGATCTTCGGCGATGCCGCCGGGGCTGCGGCGTGGGTGCCGGCACCCTGGCTGCTGCCGGCTGCGGTGCTGACGGCGATAGTCGGCTTTGCCGGCGTGCTCGCGGCACGCGCGATGCGCGAGCAGGCGGCGTTCGCCATTCTCGGATCGACCGGCACGCTGTTGCTGGCGGTCTCGTGCTGGACGCAGGCGACGACCGCGGCGTCGCTCTTTTATTTAGCCCATGCCACGCTCGCGGGGCGGCACTCTTCCTCGTCGCCGACGCAACGCTGCGCCGGCGCGGCCAATACGGCGACGCGACCGTGCCGAGCCCGCGCTTTGCCGGGCAAGAAGCGTTGGGACTGCTGTTCATGGCCGCGACGATCGCTGCCGTCGGGCTGCCGCCGTTGTCGGGCTTTGTCGGGAAGCTCTTCATCCTGCAGACGACGTTTGCTACCCCTGAGGGGTGGTGGTCTGGGCGACGATCCTCGGTACCACGCTGGTCGGCATCATCGGCTTCGCGCGCAGCGGCAGCACGCTTTTCTGGAAGACCGCGGCGGCAGACGCGGATGCGATCGCCTGTACGGAACGGTCGGGCCCGGAACTGGCGATGCCCGCAGCGCTGATCGCATTGCTTGGCCTGCTCACCCTGGGCGGAGGTTGGGCAACGGCGCAGGCGCAGGCGACCGCGGCGCAGATCTTCGCGCCACAGCGTTATATCGAAGCCGTATTGGGGGAGGAGGCCCGATGATGAAGCGCATCCTGCCGCATCCCGCGTTGTCGATCATGCTGCTGATCGTCTGGCTGCTGATGGCGAACGACATCACCGTCGGCGGCGTCCTGCTGGGCGCGCTCCTGGGGCTGGTCCTCCCAAAATTCACCGAGCCGTTCTGGCCGGATCGCCCGCGTGTCCGCTTCGGTCGCGCGCTGCTTGGCTATTGCCTCGTAGTCCTGGCCGATATCGTCATCGCCAACTTTCAGGTCGCGTGGCTGATCCTGTTTAGGCGCAACCGCGATCTGCGGTCGCGCTGGCTGGTCGTTCCTGTTGCGCTCACGACGCCCGAGGCGATCACGGTCTTGGCGGCGACCATCAGCCTGACGCCGGGTACGGTGTCGTCCGACGTCTCCGCCGACGGTCGATCGCTCCTCGTCCACGCGCTCGACGTTGGTGACGAAACAGCCGAAATCGCGCGGCTCAAGAGCCGCTACGAAGCGCGTCTGCAAAGGATTTTCGCATGATCGGCATCGCCCTTCAGATCGCCATGGCGTGCGTTGCTTTGGCGCTGCTGTTCAATGGCTGGCGCCTGCTCAAGGGGCCCGCGCTTGGCGACCGCATCGTTGCGCTCGACACCATGGTCATCAACGCGATCGCGCTGATCGTGCTGGTCGGCATGATCGGGGGCACCGCGACCTTTTTCGAAGTGGCGTTGCTGCTGGCGATGGTCGGGTTCGTCAGCACGATCGCTTACTGCAAGTTCATCCTTCGCGGGGATATCGTCGAATGAGCATGGTCGTCGATATCGTCATCTCGGCGCTGATCCTGCTTGGTGCGGCATTCGTCCTGATCGGAAGCTGGGGGCTTGTACGTCTGCCGTCGACGATGGAGCGGCTGCACGGTCCGACCAAGGCCACTACGCTGGGCCTCGGCTCGCTACTGCTAGCCTCGGTCGTCTATTTCCAGGCGCGATTGGGAATATGGACCGCGCACGAGCTGCTGATCTCGCTCTTCCTGTTCATCACCGCGCCGATCTCGGCGAACATGATCGCCAAAGTCCACCTCCACCGCGTGCGGATCGGCGCGATCGAGGAGCCCGACAGCGTCGCAGGCCCCCTCCGCGGCCAGCTGACGAGGGCGACTGGGCGACCTTCGAGGCACCGAAGCGGGATACGCCGGCCTCGACCGCCAACACCTGATTCCCCGCAGCCGCCATGCCCATCCCGCCCGATGAAAGATTGCAGACTGTCAGCATGAGCAGCGACGACGCCGATAGCACGCGCTACCATCTGCGCCGAGCAAGTCGGACGCCGGTATGGCTCGCGTTGTCCTGGCGCGCGCTCCTGGCGCTGGCGCTGATTGGCATCGCTCTGGCAGTTCACTGGTTCGATCGCGACGGTCTGCGGCAGAATTCGGGAGAGCCGGTCACCTTCGCCGACATCCTCTATTTCACGATGATCACGGTGACGACCGTCGGTTACGGCGATATCGTGCCCGTGACCCAGCAAGCCCGTATGTTCGATACCTTCGTGGTGACGCCGATCCGGCTGTTCGTGTGGCTGATCTTCCTCGGCACCGCGTATAATTTTCTGTTGAAACGCGTCTGGGAGAAGTGGCGAATGAACGTAATTCAGCGCCATCTCGAGAACCATGTCATCGTGGCCGGCTACGGCACGAGTGGGTCGGAGGCGATGAGTGAACTCGTGCGACGTGGCGCTGAACCGAATATGGTAGTGGTGGTTGACGAGAATGTCGGTGCCTTGCGAGCAGCCGAGGCCTGCGGGGCGACCGTTATGGAGGGCAATGCGACGCGCAACGCCGCGCTTCAGGCGGCTCGGGTCGAAAGCGCCCGAGCGCTTATCGTATCGGCGGGACGCGACGACACATCGATCTTGATCGTGCTGACCGCTCGCCGGCTTGCGCGCGATATCCCGATCAGCGTCGTGATCCGATCGCAGGACAATGAAGCAATTGCGCATCAGGCGGGGGCGAACACAGTTATCAATCCGGCAAGTTTTGCAGGACTGCTGCTAGCGGGATCGACGCATGGCGCGCATACGGCCGACTACCTGGCAGACCTTGCCGCGTCCGGTGGGCGCGTCGCGTTGCGCGAACGTAGTGTAGCCCAGGACGAAGTCGGCAAGCCGCTTGCCGATCTCCAAACCGGTCTTGGTCATCGTATCTATCGTGGCCAGAAAATCTTTGGTTTCTGGGAGCCTGAAGCCAAGCGTTTGGAAGCAGGCGATCTGATTGTCGAAGTCGTTCCACGCAGAGAATCAAGATAGATCTAGCGCCATGGCACCATAGCTGAGCCCTGCCGTCAGTGATCTCCGTGCCGCGAGAGTTGCGTCGGGCCGTTTTCGATAAAGGAATATTTGTTGCGTAGTAATATTTTGCCGGCACCGATACGGGCTATCCCTTGGTCGATGCTAGCGACGGTATTAGCTATAACTGGGATGGGTTTGGCGACGCTGTATTCCGCAGCGGGAGGGAATTTTGCGCCATGGGCCAGCAACCAGGCGGCCCGTTTTGCGGTTCTTTTTATCGGTATGCTCGTGTTGTCGCGCATACCCATCGGCGTGTGGAAGCGCCACGCCTACACCTTTTACGCGATTACGCTAGGGCTGCTTCTGGTCGTCGAACTGTTCGGCAAGATCGGCATGGGCGCACAACGCTGGATTGATCTTGGCATTATCCGATTGCAGCCATCGGAGTTCATGAAACTCGCTTCGGTTATGGCTCTCGCAAAATTCTATGACGGCGTGCCGGCAGGCTTCATCAGCCAGCCCCAGGTGCTGGCAATCCCGATTGCGATGGTGGCGGTTCCTGCCGCTCTCGTCATGCTACAACCGGATCTTGGCACAGCGATGATGATCACGCTTGCTGGAACTGCTGTGATCTTTCTTGCCGGTACCGCTTTGCGCTGGTTTCTCGGTGCTGGCATGATCATCGGCGCGCTGCTGCCTGTCGCTTGGGGGTTGCTACACGATTACCAGAAAAACCGGGTGCTGATCTTCATGAACCCCGAAAGCGATCCGCTCGGGACCGGCTATCACTTATCGCAATCGAAAATCGCGATCGGGTCGGGCGGTCCGTTCGGGAAAGGGTTCTTGAACGGAACCCAAAGCCACCTGCAATATCTTCCCGAAACTCACACCGACTTTATTTTCGCGACAATGACAGAAGAGTGGGGCCTTGTTGGCGGAATCGTTGTGTTGCTGGCGTATGGTTATCTGATCAAATGGGCAATGGGCCGGGGCTTCGAGGCGCCCTCTACCTTCGCTCGCCTTACAGCAACGGGTCTAGCCTTTACCTTGTTTCTTTATGTCAGCATCAACATGGCAATGGTCATGGGTTTGGCGCCGGTCGTTGGGATTCCACTGCCCCTGCTGTCTTATGGGGGCTCGGCGATGATGACGGTTCTGATTTTGCTCGGGATCCTAATGTCTATTCATCGCGAAGAAGGTCATGCGGGCCGTAATACCATTCAATGAACTGGCGCGCTTGGACAGGTGTCCAGCCGTTGCCGGCCATGCCCCGGCGGTGCGCGTTTTTTCCAGTTCTACCGGAAGGTTATGAGAAATCCGTGATGGTCGGAAAGTTTTGGATTGCCGACGTGATCCCCGTCTTTCGTCCAATTGCCCAGAGACCGTGCGTCGTTTTGAAGGTCGAGCAGACCGATGATTGGCCATCCTTGCCTGCCGGCGTTAAATGGCCGAAATGATGAAGAGCCAAATCAATCCGCGCGTGTTCTGGGGCGCCTCCGCTATCATTGCCTTGCTCTTGGCGACGACGCTCGCGATGCCCGGTACCGCAGACGCCGCTTTCAAGGCGGCGCAAAGCTGGGCGATCGACACCTTTGGGTGGTTCTACATCGCGTCGGTGGCCGTGTTCCTGGTGGTGGTGCTGACGCTGGGCTTCGGGCCGGCGGGCAAACTGAAGCTCGGACCGGAGGACTCGAACCCGATTTCCCCTATTTGTCGTGGCTTGCGATGCTCTTCGCCGCTGGCATGGGCATTGGACTCATGTATTTCGCCGTTGCCGAACCTATTCAGCATTACATCTCGCCGCCAGAGGCCAAGAGCGGCACCATCCTTGCCGCGCGCGAGGCGATGGCGATCACGTTCCACCATTACGGCGTACACGCCTGGGCGATCTATGCGCTGGTGGGGCTGAGTCTGGCCTATTTCACCTATCGCAAGGGCATGCCGCTGACGTTGCGGTCGGGCCTATCGCCGATCCTGGGCAAGCGCATCAACGGTCCGTTGGGCGACGCGATAGACATCTTTGCGGTATGCGGAACGGTCTTCGGCGTCTCCACTTCCCTCGGCTTCGGTGTCTCGCAGATGACTGCAGGCCTCGCTTATAATTACGGCCTGCCCGATACGATCACGACCAAGGTCATCGTGATTGTGCTCGTAATGGGCGCTGCCACGATGTCGGTGCTAAGTGGAGCAGACCGCGGCATTCGGCGCCTTTCGGAGCTGAATCTGACAGTCGCCGTGCTGCTGATGCTGTTCGTAATGGCGGTTGGCCCGACGCTGTTTCTGCTGCGCGCGCTGGTCCAGAATTTTGGCCTGTACCTCAATCATTTCGTGATGCGGACCTTCACCCTTTATGCCTACGAACCACGGGCATGGATGGCGGACTGGACATTGTTCTACTGGGCGTGGTGGATCGCATGGTCACCATTCGTCGGCATGTTCATCGCCCGTATTTCGCGCGGGCGGACGATCCGTGAGTTCGTCATAGGTGTTCTGTTCGTCCCAACCGCCTTCACCTTCCTTTGGATGACAGTTTTCGGCAACACCGCCATTTCACTGGATTTGGGCCCCGCGGCAGGCGGGATCGCGGATGCTGTGCAGGCGGACCTGTCCACGGCCTTGTTCAAGTTTCTGGAATATCTGCCGGCCGCAGGTGTTACCTCCACACTCGCGATCGCACTGGTTGCAATCTTTTTCATCACCTCGGCGGATTCGGGCGCACTCGTGATCGACACGCTGGCATCCGGGGAGCTGAGGAAACGCCGCGCTGGCAGCGAGTCTATTGGTGCGTGCTACTCGGTACCACGGCCACGTTGTTGCTGGTGGCGGGGGACTTGGTGCGCTGCAAGCCGCGACGCTGCTCGCAGCGTTGCCCTTCTGCTTCATCATGCTGATGCTGGCGATCGGTTTGGTGCGCCAGACCAACGCCGATCTAGCTGGCATAACGCTTGCGGACGACGGGCCCGCAGTCAACGAACGGATCAAGCGATTGCTTGTCCCGGCCCGTCGAACCGACATCATCCAGCAAATGACGCATAACGCCGAGCCTGCGCTCCGCTTGGTCTATGATGCCATGCAAGCAGAAGGCTGGACGACCAACGAGCTCACGGTCGAGGAGGGCCTCATCGTGCTAACAGTCGGCAGTGGTGGCGAGAGTTCCTTCGTCTACCGGCTGGCGCCACGGGCCCGACCGCTTGCAGCCTACACCGCATTGGAGGCGCCGGAAGCCCGTCGCAGCATGGCTTGGACATTGGCAGCGCAGGCGAACAGCGAAAGCAGGTTTCGCGACCTGACTGACTTCTCTGCTGATCAGATTGCCAGCGACGTGCTGACCCAACTCGAACGATGGCGCCTTGCTGGAGTCTTGGGTGCTGCTAACGGCGCAGGTAGCTAAAGTTCTAAGTTTCGCACCGCAGCCGCAAGCCCGTTCGCTGGACAGCTTAACTGTCGAAGATGTCAGATGCGATAGTTAGCGGCTTCGATGCACATCCGCGACACCCAATACCTGACCCTCCGCTATGACCGGCTGGAGTTTTACCGCAATGAAGCCGGAAACGAGGATCTTCGGTTAAACAGTGGCGGGCATGATAGAGATCAACGAACGGCTGGTTTCGGCGAACTGCCAATCAGTCGGGAATGGCCAAAAATGGGTCCTTTCGGAGTTTGCAGCCGTACCCTACTGGCGAGCGACTGAGATATTGGCGAGCCCTCTGACGTAAGCGTGCCGATAGCCCCGGAGGATGATTTACCGTCCTCCTGCGGAGCGATACGATATTCGGGCGCGTCAAATGGACGGCAGAATAGTTCATTTTGATTGCAGTTTTGGCGCTTGCTGCCCCTCAGATAGAATTTCGTTAACTATATGCGGCCAAAACTTTCTGTTTCAGATGGACAATGATCTTGTAAATTTGCGACAATAGAATGTAGCTAGCATACAAATAGTAGGCGGGGCGTAAATGACTACAGGATCGGCCAGACGGACGACGGGCGGATCTTCTCGCCGGTCTGCTAGATGGGGCGCTGCGGTTATCAGCGTCGTTCTGCTATCCACGGCTGCAACGGCACAGGTTTCATCGCCCGCCGATCAGGAACAAGCCCGTATCCGCGCGCAGCAGCAGGCGGCGGAACGGGCGGCGCGGGAGGCAGCGCCGGTCGCGACGATCGAGCGCGCTGCGCCAGCGCCGCTGGGGCCTTTCCCGGCGGAGGCCAGCTGCTTCACGGTGCGCGATATCGTCGTCGAGAATGCCGTACGCGCGAAGCTGCGCTGGGTGCCGGGTTTCGTCGCGCAGTATCGTGGGCGGTGCGTCGGGACGGCTGGTCTCGATTACATCATCCGCAGCCTGCAGGGCGCGTTCATCGAGCGTGGTCTGGTGACGACGCGCGCGGGCCTGCCCGAACAGGATCTGGCCAGCGGCACGCTGCGCATCGTCGTGGTGCCAGGCGTCGTCGAGGATATCCAGGTCAACAAGACAGGCAGAACCAAGGTTTGGGGCCGTGCGACGCCGGTCGGACGCGGCGACCTGCTCGATCTGCGTGCGCTCGAACAGGGGCTGGAGCAGATGCGCAGCGTTCCCGGTAGAGCCGTCGCGGTCGACATCGTGCCGGGGGATGCGCCGGGCCAGTCGGTTCTCGACGTCACGGTAGACCAGGCGCGGCCGATCGCCGGATCGCTGTCGATCAACAACTTCGCCGGCGAGCGGGTCGGTCGCTATCAGGGCTCGGCGCAGATTGCCGAACTCGGGCAGTTGGGCTTTTCTGAGGTCATCAGCGCCTATTACAACCGTCGGACGGATTCGCCGGGCGTGCCCGCCGACAGCCGCGGCATCGGCGGCTCGATCTCGGTGCCGGCCGGGTGGTGGACGTTCAACGCGAGCGGCTCGGCCAATCGCTATAGTCAGACCGTCAACGGTGAAGTCAGCAGCTTCGGGACACGTGGCACGCTCGACCGAGTCGCGATCGGTGCCGAGCGGGTGTTCTACCGCGACCAGACGACCAAGGACTCGATCAGCGTCGGGCTAGCGCGGCGATGGGGTCGCAACTTCATCAACGACGTTGAGATCGGTATCCAGCGGCAGGATCTCACCGATCTCGAAGTGCGGCTGATCGATCGCCGCACGTTCGGCGCGGCGCGCTTCGACGGGTCGGTGGGCGTCCGGTTCGGTCTCGGGATCCTCGGGGCGCAGAAGCAGCCGGACGATCGGCCCGATGCGCTGCCGAGTGCACGCTACCGGATCGTCAGTGCCGACTTCGGACTGTTCGTGCCCTTGGGGCAGGGCTTCATCGACGGATACCGTGCCGAGTTTCACGGGCAGGTCAGTGACCAGAATCTGTTCGGCTCGGACCTTATCCAGATCGGCGGCCCCTACACGATCCGCGGCTTGGATACCGACACGGCGGAACTGGGGCGTGACGGCTTCTACCTCCGCCAGGAGCTGGGGGCCAAAATCACCGATGGGTTCCGTCCGTATGTCCTGTTCGACATGGGCGAGGTCCGCAAGGGGACTGGCGCGCGCGGCGGCGCCGGCCTCGGGCTGAGGGCGCGGCGTGGGCCGTTCTTCGTCGACGTATTCGGGGCGCGTCCTGTGTTCGGGCGCCAGATTCCCAATCGCAACCGCGTTCGGTTCGGCCTTTCCGCCGGTGTAGGATTTTGAGCATGACCAAGCTGACCTTCGCCGTGCTGCGTCGCCGGATGCGTTCGGCCAGCGCGCTGTCTCCGCTCGGCGGCGGCGCGGGGCTCGCGGCGCTGCTGCTGGTCGCGACCGTGCCGGCACGGGGCCAGGACGGCGGTGCGCCTAATCCCGTTGTCCCGGTCCCCGGTGGCGCGACGCATCTCGATTACGGCGCGAACGGCGTGCCAGTGGTCAAGATCGCAGCGCCGGACGCCAGAGGGACCAGCTACAACCGCTACCAGGCGTTTAACGTCGATGCGCGCGGCGTGGTGCTCAACAACAGCGACAAGATCGTCCAGAGCCGACTCGCGGGCTATATCGACGGCAACGCGCAGCTGAAGGCATCGGGCGGGGCGTCGCTGATCGTCAACGAGGTGGTGGCCGCCAATCCGTCGAGCCTGCGCGGCTATATCGAGGTCGCCGGCAAGACCGCCGATCTGGTGCTCGCCAATCCCTACGGCATCGCGTGCAACGGTTGC
Organism: Sphingomonas sp. AC411; assembly: GCF_979253035.1. NCBI lineage: Bacteria > Pseudomonadati > Pseudomonadota > Alphaproteobacteria > Sphingomonadales > Sphingomonadaceae > Sphingomonas > Sphingomonas sp. AC411. The sequence continues at coordinate 3,907,305 of NZ_CEEDAQ010000001.1, forward strand.
GGCTTCGTCAACGCGCCGCGCGTGACGCTGGCGGCGGCCCAACCGTTGGTTGACGGCGTTGGCGCGCTCAGCGGATTCCGGACGGCGACGGGTACGATCGACGTGTCCGGCAGCGGGCTCGACGCGACGAACGCGCGGCTCGACCTCTTCGCGCGCGCCGTCTCGATCAACGCCGGCCTGTATGCGGATACCGTGACCGCCAGCCTCGGCGCGGGCGACATCACGCGCGACGGCGACATCGTCGTGGTCGGGCAACGCACGGCAGCGCAGCCGAACCAGCCCGCTTTCGCGCTCGACGTCGCGGCGCTCGGCGGGATGTATGCGCGGTCGATCAAGCTGATCGGCACCGAGCGCGGGCTCGGCGTCAACGTCGCAGGCGATCTCGCCGGGCTCGAACAGGGCGTGACGCTGTCGTTCGACGGCAGGATATCGGTGCCCGGCGCGATCACGGCGAAGACGGCGGTCGCGATCGAGACCGCCGGTGCGCTCGACGTCGCCGGCCAGATCTACGGCGAAGGCACGACTACGCTGAAAGGCGCCAGCCTGGCGGGCAACGGCCTGATCGGCAGTGGTGGCGACCTCACGGTCACGACCGGCGCGCTGAGCAGCGGTGGCACGCTCGCCGCTGGTCTGACCCGTGACGGGCGTGTCACGCAGGCTGGCACGTTGCGCCTCGATGTCGGCGGGACGGCGGCGCTGACGGGGCGGGTGCTGGCGCGCGATGCCGTGTCGCTGACGGCGGGCAGCATCGTGAACCAGGGACTCGCGAGCGGCGGGACGCTGACGTTGCGCACCGCGACGCTCGACAATAGCGGCGGCACGATCGACGCGCTGACGGCGCTCGACGCGCAGGCGGGCGCGGTCGGCAATATCGGCGGCGTGATCCAGTCCGGCGGCGCGCTGGCACTCACCGGCAGCAGCTTGGCGAACGATCGTGGCGCGGTGCTGGCGCTCGGCAGCGATACACTGACGCTGGGCTTCACCGGCGTGATCAGTGGCAGCAATGGGCAGATCGGCGGCAATGGCGATGTGTCGCTCAGGGCGCGCGCGCTCGGCATCGACGGCGTGGCGGGCAGCATCACGGCGAGCAAGGCGCTCGATCTCAATGTCGACGGCGATTTCACGATTACCGGCAAGGGTCTGGTCGCGGGCGGCGGTGCGACGACGGCCAATGTCGGCGCGCTCCGCGTTATTGAAGGCGGCTTGCAAGGCGGCAGTGCACTGACCGTGCGCGCCGGCTCGGTCACGATCGGCAGCGGTGGCCAGGTTAGCGGTGGCAGCGTGACCGCTGACACGGTCGGTACGATAACGAACGCCGGCCTGGTGGCGAGCGCAGGACGGGTTGACCTAACCGTAGCGACGCTGACGAACACCGGCACGATTTCGGGCAATGGCGGCACGAGCCTGAAAGCTGCGGGGCTGGTCGCGCAGGACGGTCTGGTCGCGTCCGACGGCGCTATCGACATAAACGCAGGAGCTTTCAGCTCGCGTGGCGGCACGGTCGAAGCGGGTGGGGCGCTCGGCGTTTCGGCGGGATCGGTGGCGCTCGATCGCGCCAGCCTGACCGCGCTAGGATCGGGCACGCTGACGCTGGCGAGCCGGGGCGCCTTGACCGCAGCGGGAACGCGCATCGGCAGCAACGGCAACCTGGCGATCGGCGCCACGACGCTGGCGTTCACCGACAGCCGGATTACCGCGCTTGGCGCGCTCGCGCTCAATGCTACGACGGGCGACCTTGCGTTCGGTAGCGGCGCGACGATCGAGAATGGCGGCGACCTAACGCTGACCGCAACGGGCACACTAAGCCACGCCGCCGACATCGTCGGTCGCGGACAGAATCTGACGCTGCGCGCGGCGACGATCGATAACCGTGGGGGTGCGATCCTGCATCTCGGCACCGGCACGCTCGCGCTGTCGGGCAGCGATGCGATCGCCAACAGCGGCGGTCGGATCGCGACCAATGGCGCGCTGTCGCTGATCGCCGGCACGTTCGCCAACACCGGTGGCACGCTCACCTCGGCCGGCGGCGCCGGACTTACGATCGCCAGCGATCTGGCGAACGAGAATGGCCTGATCGCAACGGGCGGCGGCATCACGCTGCGGGCCGGTGCGACCCGTAACGCTGGAGGATCGTTCGAAGCCGCCGGCCCGCTGGACGCGCGTCTTACCGCGCTCGACGGCGGTACGTTTGTCGCGACCGGTTCGGCGGGAACGCTGACGCTCGACGTCCGCGATGCGATCAGCGGTTCGGTCCTGGTCGGCGCCACCACCGACGGCACCGTCACCGCGAGCTCGCTCAACCTTGCCAGCGGGTCGCGCCTGACGGCGGGCGGGATGCTAACGGTCGGCGCGCGCGACGGGGACATCGCGCTGGCGGGGGCACGCTCGATGCGGCAAAACTCAAGCTGACCGCCGCGCGTGCCATCCTCACGGGCAGTGGCGGGCTGATCCAGTCGACCGGCGTGACGACGATCGCGGCGGACTCGCTGACCACGAGTGGCGGGCGGGTTGTCGCGGGCGGCACGCTCGACGTGACCGCGAGCACGCTGGATAATCGCAACGGCTTGCTGGCGTCGGGCGCCGATGGCGCGACCGTCACCGTCAATACGCTGGCCAACGACCGCGGGACGCTCGGCGGCGACGGGTCGGTCGCCGTGGCGGCGACGAGCGTCGACAATGGCGCGGGCACGCTTGCTGCAGGCGGCGACCTGACGCTGTCGACCGCAAGCCTGGTCAACGCCACCGGCGGGCAGGTCTGGGCGGACCGCGATGCGCGGGTGACCGCAACGGGGACGCTCGTCAACCGCGGGAGCATCGCCGCCGCACGCGACTTGATCGCGAACGCGGGCACGCTCGATGGCGGCAGCGGAGTCGGCGCGGGCACGCTCGCCGGCGGCCGACTGCTCGACATCACGTCGGGCGGCGGCACGTTCGGACGGCTGGTCGCACCGACCGCGTTGACGCTCGGCATAGCCGGCGATCTGATCAACGCCGCCGGCGAGACGATCGCGACGCCGGGCGCGCTGACGCTCAACATCGGCGGCAGCTTCACCAACGCGGGCACGGTGCAGGGCGGCACCGCTATCGGGATCGCCACGGGGGATCGATCGCCAACCAGGCCGGCGGCACGATCGTCGCGCCGACGCTGACGCTGACGGCCGGCACGACGCTGGAGAACCAAGGGCTTATCAACGGCGGTGTGGTGACCATGAGCGCCGCACAGATCGCCAACGGTGGCGCGATCTTCGGCGACAGCGTCGCGCTGTCCGGCACGGGCGGCATCGTCAACGCGGGCGACAGCGCGGTGATCGCGACGCGGGGCGGACTCCTGGCGCTCTCGAGCGGCGGCGACATCGTCAACCGCGACGGCGCGCTGCTCTACAGTCTCGGCAATCTGGTCGTCACCGGCGTCGGCGGCACTGGCCGGGCAGGCTCGCTCCAGAACCTGTCCTCGGACATCCAGGCGCAGGGCGGCATCGCGATCGCCGCTACCCGCCTGCTCAACGATCGCAGCGTGTTCACGACCGAAGAGGCGCTCGTCTCCCGTCGAGACGTCGAGACGATCGACAACCGCAATCGGCGCAACCGGACCATAACCCAGTATCTGGAGACGATCACCGACACGAAGATCCTTGCCGACAGCGGGCAGGCGCGGATCATCGGCACCAATGTCACGATCGATGCCGACAGTGTCACCAACCGCCTGTCCACGATCAGCGCGGCGGGGGATCTCGGGGTCGGCGCCGCAGCCGTGACGAACACCGCATTTACCGGGTATTACACGACCAAGCAGGATGGCGTGATTCTGGGCCAGACGCGCAGCTGCCCATTCCTGTTTGGCTGCGGCAATTGGCGGACGCGAACGACGACGCCGCTCAATACCGTCGATGCGCAGGCGACCTTCACGACCCCGTCGACGATCACCGCGGGGGCACGCTGACGATCGATGCCGTCACGATCGACAACCTCGTCCTGACCCCGGATGGGAGCACCGCGGACATCTTTGCGGCGAGCGCGCGGCCCGGCAGCGTCACCGCGGGTGGCGCCGTCGCCGCCGTGACCACGGGAGCGGTCGTCGCACCCGGCAGCGCGCCTGGCGTGATCGCCGGCACCGCGATCGACCCGACCTTCGGCTTCGCGGTCAAGCCGCCGACCGACCGCGCGAGCGGCGGTGCGGGCAGCGCGACACTCGATCTGGGCGGACTGTTCCAGTTCGCGGGGGCGAGTTCGCAGGTGCTGGTCCAGGCGGATCCCCGGTTCAACAACTACGACACCTTCCTGTCGAGCGACTATTTTCTCGACAAGCTCGGCTATGATCCGTCGCGCGTGCAGCGCCGGCTCGGCGACGGGCTTTACGAGCAGCAGCTGATCGCGAACCAGCTCGTTGCGCTGGTCGGCGCGCAGCGACTGGTCGGCTATGGTGACAACCAGGGCCAGTATCGCGCGCTGCTCGATGCGGGCGCCACCTTCGCAAAGACCTATAATCTCGCGCTCGGCGTCTCGCTCTCGCCGACGCAGATGGCGACGCTGACCAGCGACATCGTGCTGCTCGTGGAAACTACGGTGCAGACCCCGTCGGGACCGCAGACGGTGCTCGCACCGCGCGTCTACCTGACCAAGGCGGCGGTCGGCGATCTCACCAGCGGCGGCGCGATCATCGCCGGGCGCGATATCCAGTTGCGCGCATCGGACTCGCTGACCAATGCGGGCGTCATCCGTGCTAGCGCCAGTGGCACGCTGGTCGGCGGCACGATCGTCAACAGCGGTCGGCTCGATCTAGGCAACCGCGGCATCGTCTCCGCGGCCGGCGACCTGATCGACCGGGGCGGTGCGATCACCGGTGGCGACCTGACGCTGGCGGCGGGCCGCGATCTGACGCTCGCCCCAGTCGCGATGACCCGCACCGTCGCTACGCGCTATTATGCCGGGCGTTCAGACCAGCAGGTCTCGCTGACGACGACCACCACCAATCGCGGCAGCGATATCGCGGCGACCGGGAACCTTGATCTGCTCGCGGGGCGGACGCTGTCGGTCACCGGCGCGAGCGCGGCGGCGGGCGGCAATCTGGTCGCCTCGGCGGGTCAGACCATTGCGATCGGTAGCGCGACCGACAGCGGCACATCGTTTGCGGTCGGCCGCGAAGGCAAGACGCTTTTCACGCAAACCCAGACCGAACGCAGCAATGTCCTGTCGGATCTGCGCGCGGGCGGCAATGTCACCTTGGCGACGCCAGGCGCGCTCGTGGTGAACGGCGGTACGGTCACTGCAGGCCGTGCGCTCGCCGTCGACGCGGGGAGCATCGGCGTGACCGGCGTGGTCGACAGCACGCAGCTGCAGCGCGACACGCAGAAGACCTCCGCGGCTTCCTGTCCTCGACCAAGACCACCACGGCCTATACCGGCACCGATCAGAGCGTCGTCGCCTCGACGCTGTCGGGCGACACGGTCGCGCTACGCAGCACCGGCGACACGCGGATCGCCGGGTCCAACGTGGTGGCAGACAACGGCGTATCGATCGCCGCGGGCGGCGCGATCGACATCGGCACGCTGACCGCGACCGACACCGAGACGCAATCGACGCGCGTCAAGAAGAGCGGACTGTCGATCGGCGGCGGCGGGCTGTTCCTCGGCGTCGCAAAGAACCGCAACGACGTCGACACCACCAGCATCACCAACACCGGCTCGCTGATCGGATCGACCGCGGGCGACGTGACGCTCGATGCCGGTCGCGCGCTGACCGTGACCGGCAGCCAAGTGACCGGCACCGGTCTTACCCGGCTGAGCGGCGAGAGCGTCGCGATCCGCAATGCGACCGACGTGACGACCACCGACACGCTCAACAAATCGTCGAGCATCGGCATCAGCGTCGGCGCGCAGAGCCCCGTGCTCAGCGGGTTGCAGGGCGTGCGCGATTCCGGGCGCATCCTTGGCAACGCCAATACGAACGCCCGGACCAGCGCAGTGGCCGGACTTGCTGGCGGGTTGGCCGCCTACAACGCCGCCGATGCGCTCAAGGGCGGCGTCACCAATCTCGCGGCGGTCGGCGTCAGCTTCGGCGTGTCGAGCAGCAAGGCGACCTCGAACACGCGCGACGAGACCAATGTCGCCAGCCGGATCGCCGGCAACGACGTGGCGATCGCGGCACGCGGTGCCGGCGCAGCCTCGACGATCGCGGTGCAGGGCAGTGAGGTCACCGCGGCGCGCAACCTGTCGCTGACCGCGCCGGGTGCGATCACGCTCACGTCAGGCTCCGAGACCGACACGCTTGAGCAACAGAACAAGTCCTCCGGTTTCTCGATCGGCGTCCAGCTCGGCTTGTCCGGTGGCGTCACCCCGAATGCGTCGTTCAATGCAGGCAAGGGAGCGCGAGCGGCACCGACGTGCGCCACGTCGAGAGCGTCCTCAGTGCCGGCAACGCGGTCTCGATCGCGACACCCGACGCGCTCACGCTGCGCGGCGCGCAGGTGATAGGCAACCGCGTCGACGTGAACGTGGGTTCGCTCGCGATCGTCAGCGAGCAGGACCGCGCAACCTACGCCGAGCGCCAGCGTAGTCTGGGACTGTCGGTCAGTCCCGGCACCGTCGCGGGCAACCTGACCTCTGGCCGCCAGACCGGCGACTTCGCCAGCGTGCGCGAACAGTCGGGCATCTATGCGGGGCAAGGTGGCTACGGCATCACCGTGGCCGGGAACACCAACCTTGTCGGCGGCGTGATCGCGAGCGACGCGGCAGCGGCACAGAATCGGCTCACGACGGGCACGCTGACCGCCAGCGATCTGGCCAACCGCGAACAATACAAAGCGAGCTCGCTCACCATCGGGGGCGGCATCGGCGGCGTCGGCAAGAACGCGAACGGCGAGGCGAAGGCGCCCGGCACGCCGGGAAGCGCCTTGCCGGGCATTCGCACGGGCATCGGCACGATAAGCGCGACACCACCGGTCGCGTTGGGGGCATCGGGCAAGCAGTCTGGCACCACCTATGCGGCGATAGCGCCGGGCACGATCGATATCACTTCCGGCGACACCGCCAGCCGCGCCGTGTCAGCGACGATCGGGCGTGACACGACAGGCGCAAATGCCGGTGCACTGACCCAGCAATACGACGCGAACAAGCGCGAGGAGATTTCTCTTGGCTTCGCCGCGGCCACTCAGTTGGCAAACCAGACCGGCACCTTCTTCGCCAATCGAGCGCGGGAGGAGGAGAGCCTGCGCGAGCAGGCCAAACGGGCTACCGATCCGGCGGACGCGACGCAGTTCACCAAGCGTGCGGACGCTCTGCGCGACACTTACGGAGCCGGTAGTGCCGTCCGACTGGTAGCAACGGCTCTCAATGGTGCGGCGGGCAGCAATGTTACAGGATCAATCGGCGCATTCGCGCAGGCGAGCGCGATCAACGTGCTGCAGGGGTTGGCGACGAGCGAAGTGAAACGCGTCGCCGACAACCTGGCCGGCAGCGGCGCACAGAGGAAACGGCGCGTGCCGCTTTGCAGGCCGTCGTCGGCTGCGTCGGCAGTTCGGCGGGTGGATCGGGCAGTTGTGGTGCGGCGGCACTGGGCGCCTCGGCTAGCGTGGTGCTCAACAACCTGCTCGACGCGGTAGCCGAACCGCCGCTCAGCGATCGCGACGGTGACGGCAGGATCGACCCGATCGATCTCCGCAACCAGCAGGCGCGCGCGGCCCTGGTCGGGACGCTGGTCACCGCGATTGCGAACGGAGCCGGGCTCAATACGCCCGCCGCCACCTTGGCGGCGACGATCGAAACGGAGAACAACCGCGACCTCGTCAGCAACGGCGTGCGGATCATCGACACGGTCGTGAAGCCTGGAGCGACCACTGCGGACTTCCTCCAATCCGTGTCTGCATTCCGACAGGCCGACCGCAAACACTGGAACGAGGCGCTGGCGCTGTTCGGGGTAACGAAGCCGAACTACTTGGCTTCCTGGCCGCCCCGGAGGGCGGCACCATCAATGACGCGGCGATCGCATACCGGGCGGAGTCGCTGGATATCGTGGCTCGTGGAAATGCGGACCTGCGCGCGTCGATCGAGGCAGGCCTTCGGACAGGCGCGATCGGTCTTGACGACTTGACGCGGCAGCGCAACGTCGCGGTCGCGTTCGACCGACTGCCGGACGAGACGAAGGCATATATCCGAGCAGACGTCGCTTCGGAGAGCAGTCGGGATCCGAACTTCCTTACGCGCCTGGGCGTGAAGCTTGTCGGATCCACAATGAGCGAGGATCAACTGCTCGACGCCGCTTTGGTTATCTACAGTGCTCGTTCCACATACGGCAACGCCGCTGGCGGGGCAGCCGATAGCATCGGCACGGCGTTGGCGCCGATTGGCGCATTCCTCAGCGACGCGGCGCTGATTGGCTCGGCAGTCGACGAGAACGGACAGCTTACGCCCTACGCGCAATCCGTCGATGGGCAGAGGTCTATCGCGGATGCCAACCGACGCATGGCGCTGCGAGGTGATACCGTCACAGGCATACTGGGCGGCGCCGTCAGCGCAACTGCCGACTTCGCCGCCGCATTCTCTCCGGCGCCGAACATCGATCCCGCAACGGGCATTCCATTCCGTTCACTAACCAAAGCGGAAGCTGCCTACGAAGCGCGCAAGTCGGCGCTTCAGACCGAGTATCTCGACACAGCGGTTCGAACGGTTCGGGATATCCCGGCGACGCTCGCCGGCTCTGCCGCCCCCTTCGTCGACGCATGTCTCCTCGGGTTGGGTGACAACCGGACTTGCGGGGCCGCGGGTGCGAACCTAGGCATGAGCATAGCGGTCGGCGTCTCGAGCGATGGGCTCGGGATCGCGGGCCGTGGTCTCGGGGCCGCAGAAGCTGCCGCGATCAATCGCACCGCCATCGACGCACTGTCGCCTTCTAGCGCGAAGCTCGTCACGACGGCTACGGGCGCTGTGGACAGTGGAACGGCGGCGGCCGCGGAAGCAGTAGGAAACGTGAGCACCAAGCCTAAGTGGCTTCAGGATCTCGATGCAGGTAACGATTTCAACAGGGTTCAAGCGCCGAACTATCCATACAATGAGGTATATCTGAACAGGCCGGACGGTAAAGGTTATTACCGGCTTGACTCCTATAATCCAAATCTTGGTGAAATTGTCTCTCGTAAGTATACTCAGCTATCCGAGGTTCAAGAAAAGACTGCTGTTGCATATATTAATGAAATAGAAGCAAAATATCCGGTCGGGGCAACGGTTGCTTCAGTTCCATCGAGCAAGACTCTAGGGGTGTTACCTTGCAAGGTCAGTATATATTGGAGGTTCCAATTCAGTCTAAGCCCATTCCCCAAGGTGTGCTTGACGCGGCGCGAAAGGCAGGTGTATCGATCCGTGATATTTCTGGACACGTGTACCCATGAAAAAACCCGTAACATATTGTAAGTCTTGGTTCCGTGCGATGAAGCAGCCGACGGAGGTCTGGTCCGAGAAAGATGCAAATTCAGCGCATGACAACAAGACATTATACGGGGTAGTAGTTGGACCCGTCGATCATCCATTTTGCTTTATCGAAGTGAACAGGGGTTTTGTCGGGGTGGGATTTCTCGATGAGCTTTCTAGGGAAACACTGTATTACGCGTTCAAGGAGGTGAGGGAAGGAACCCTGTTCCTCGGAATGGCAACCTACCGAGATTATGTCGGTAATACGGACAAGGTGGCAAGCGGGACAACGTATATATTTGACGAGAGTGGCGCCGTTAGCATCCAGAAACAGACCTTCAATCCCTTAAAGACCGAAAGCTCAGCTTCATCTTGCGACGTGGCCAAGAACTACGCGACTTGGCCCGAGTTTGGCCGCTACGATGATTTGATAAAGGTCGAACGCGGTTGAGTCGCGTTTTGTTGGCATCTCCGGCGCCATACGACGAATGCATCCCATCAAGACAAATCTAAGTCTGGTCGATTGATGACATTACCGGACTGTAGCGAAACCACGCAATCCTATCGGCTGGCAACGACCTTAAGTGTTTCTATCGCCTCGATCGGTGATAATCGTCCGAGGGTTGCATGAAAGGGCGGCTTTGATTGACCGTTAAGGGCCGGGGAAGGCCTTGCGGGCTAGACTTCGCTCAACAGTGGCATGGGGTCACACGCCCGGAGCAAGCGACTTGTCTGCAACTTACGCTGAAGGCGCTGGCGATCGTGTTGCTCTACGGGGAGGATGGATTCGATTCGTTCGAAACGCGCCGCTGATGCTGTTGCGGTAGCGTTGTTCTGTGTCGTTGCGGTGCGCATCCGCTACTTCAAGAACGCCTAAGCCCAGACATTCGGATCGTGAATAGAGTAACCGCCGGAACCGCCTGCTACTGGTGGTTCGCCCTCGCTGCCCGCGGGCCGAGGCGGAAGACGTAAGTAGAAAGCAAGAACCCGCACCGTCCGGCATAACTGTATTACCCTTTTTCCGAACGATAGAGCAGCCAAAGATTGTCGCTGAGAGGTGGCCGCGGCTGGCAAGCGGGACTGCTCAAAGGCTTGCATGATGACCATTCCACCTTCTAATATTGCACAACGTCGATCCCCCGCGCAGATCGCTCCCATAGAACCTTCCGTACTCTTAGTTTGTGCACTACCGGAACAGGTCTGCCCAGCGCCGCCTTCACCCCGGCGCACCGCGGCTATCGTGCACGCGTTTGGATAAATGATACCGGTCAGGCGTCCTAGTCCGACGACCGAAAGTTTGCTGATATGGGCACGGCGTTGGTCCGCCGCCATATCTTCTAGGTATTCACAACTGCACGCCAAGCCGGCGCATTAAGGCGCAATAGCCGACGCTGCGAGCAGGGTATGGGAGAAACGCATTCGGTCAATCTACATCGATGCTAGTCGCAGGCAATGTCCGCTTTCCTTCCCCATACCGCCATTCCGCTTGCGCCCAGCCTAGACCATTGGGGACCTCACTGGCTGTGCCTACCCAATCGGCTGCGTCCCTGCAAAGGATCGGAAGCAAGGGCCCTGACACACTATACGAGCTGGATATTCGTGGATCCAACCGACGTCGACGTTGAAAAAATAAAAAGAAAAAACCTTTCTTTGTAGGAAATTATTCTCCAGTAGGATGCGTATGGCGCTGCCCGACAATCACCAAGCCCTTCAAATGACCCGTCAGCAACTTAGCGTTGCGATTGGCGTGAATGGCGAAACGATCGCCTACTGGCTAAAAGAAGGACTCATTTTCGCATTAGGCGACCAGAAGCTTGGGCGCGGCAACCATCGCCGCTTTGGGTATGAGGCTGTCCACATCGCTGCGATTCTCGCCGAACTAAGTCGTTACGGCATGAACACGACGGGGTTGCGTAATCTCTCATCACGATTGTGGCGTGCTGTAGAGTTGGGACGTCTTCACCCTGATTTTACCCCGATTGACTTCATGTGTTGTAAGAACTTGCTTATGGGAAATGATTTCGCTGTGCGGGGCGAAAATGTTCCGGACATCATGAGCATCGATCTGGCGCTAACGCGCGATGACAATGACGTTGAAAATGAAGTTTACCCGATCGGCACTCCAGGTCCACGCCATGTGAAGATGATGGAATGGTTCAGTATTGATGCTGCTCGATTGCTGACCGCTTACGCAGATCTTATGAGTCGCGACATTTTTTCACGATGTCCCGAAATGGTTTGTAAGCGCGAACTCGAAAGGATCGATCGAGTTCATATTAGAGGACGATCCTTCTGGGGACGATGTTGAGGGGCGTGCTAGTTATATATGCCTTGATATCAAGGAAATCGTGAACCGAGCTTGGTTCAGCTTAACTGATCAGTGAACCGGGCTGACAGGGTGGTCGAAACACGCCTGCCAGCCCTCACCACGGAAACCCGAGAGGAAACCCAATGGCTAACAATGCTTCTAGCAGTTTTCATACCGATCTGCAGCCTTCAACATCATTCGCCGGATTGGGCGTTCCGCTGCCTGCAACGGTCATACTTCGGCTGCCCGCCGTTAAACAGCGCACGGGGCTGAGTCGTGCTACCATTTACCGCAAAATGCAGTCACTCGAGTTTCCCGCTGCGAAGCGCCTAAGCACCAATTGTGTAGGGTGGGTTGCTGCCGAGGTGGAGGCTTGGCTTGCCGATCGCGCTCCTGCCGGGGCGCGGTCATGAGGACAAGCTCAGGGGGTATCGTTGGGGGTATCGGTGCTACAAGCATATTTAAAAACCGTATTATTTCAGATGTATCTGCTAATGAAACCGGCGGACACCCTCTCCGCCAATTACTTGCTGACATCGTTAGATAAATCCCCACCGGGCGCCCCGCGCTCGACTGTGGATCGCGCCTGGCCGGCAATATGAGCGGGTCGCGGGGAAGCCCTCGCTGCTCTGGGTGATGCGCACTCGCTCTCATGGCCACGCGCGTCGTTCTGGCGAAAGTCAGGCGCGAAAGTAACGCGCACAATTCTATTTGGCTCCGGGTCCCGACTTTCATCAGGATGACAGCCCGATATTGTCATCGAACGCCAAAGCCAGAGATGTCGTAAAGTATAGGCCGGGCCAGAAACCCTGCCGGACAAGCAAACGCCCGGACCGTTGCCGATCCGGGCGCCTGCGTGACGATCGCTCGTCAGCCCCCATTTTTGTGCTTTCGCTCAGCACCTTTGGTGCGGCGTAAAAGCAGTCCCCGAACCACGGCCGTTGCCTGTGTCTCAGCGAGGTTTTTGCTAGTTATGTGAGCGGGCTTTGTCACGGTATTTGCGCGTGCGCCGGCACGATTGGATAAGCCCTGTGGCGATTACGCAACATACCAATCTAGCTATCGGCCGAGATCATGCCCATGACGCCGCGATCCCCGCTCCCTCCACGCGCGGGCGCAACCCCGCCCGCCGTCTCGCACGTGTTGCCTCGCGGGGGACGCGTCCTAGAGCCGGGGGCATAGTCTCCCTAACGATCGAACCCGGCCGCCCATGATCCTGTCCCGCTACGAACGGATGATAGCCCGTCGCTATCTGCTGCCGGGAAAGGGCGAGGCGTTCATCTTCCTTGTCGCCTCGATCAGCCTGGTCGCGGTGATGCTCGGCGTCGCCGCGCTCGTCATCGTCATGAGCGTCATGAACGGCTTCCGGGCCGAGCTGTTCGACAAGATCGTGGGGCTCAACGGCCATGCCGTCATCCAGCCGATCGGCGGACGCGGGCTGCCGGACTGGCGCGAGATCGTGAACCAGGCGCGGGCGACGCCAGGCGTCACGAGCGCGCTGCCGCTGATCGAACAACCGCTCGCCGCCACCTATAACGGTCGTGCCGAGGCGGTGCTGGTGCGCGGCATGCGCATCGGCGACATTCGTGGCAATTCGACGATCCGCAGCAAGGTGCTGATGGGCTCGCTCCAGTCGATCACGCCGGGCAGCGGACGCATCGCGATCGGCTCGCGACTCGCCGAATCGCTCGGCGCGCAGGTCGGCTCGGACATTTCGCTGTTCAGCCCGCAAGGACAGACGACGCCGTTCGGCACCGTCCCGCGGATCGTCAGCTATACCGTGGCCGCGATATTCGAGATCGGCGTCTATGATTACGACAAGGCCTATATCTTCATGCCGATCGAGGACGCGCAGACGCTCCTCCTGATGGGCGATGCGGCGGGCATGGTCGAGATCAATACGGTCGACCCGGACAAGGTCGGCGAAATCCTGAAACCGCTCGGCGACAAGATCGGCGGGCGTGCGGTGATCGCCGACTGGCGGACGATGAACGCACAGCTGTTCGAAGCGCTCGCGGTCGAGCGGGTGGCGATGTTCACCGTGCTGTCGATCATCATCCTGGTCGCGGTGTTCAACATCCTGTCGTCGCTGATCATGCTGGTCCGCGCCAAGACGCGCGACATCGCGATCCTGCGCACGATGGGCGCGACGCGCGGCTCGATGATGCGGATCTTCATCGTCGTCGGCACCACGATTGGCGCGCTCGGCACGGTCGCGGGGCTCGTGCTCGGCTTTATCTTCCTGTTCTACCGACAGGGCGTGGTGAACTTCGTCCAGCTCGTCACCGGCCAGAATCTGTGGGATCCGTCGATCCGCTATCTGACCGAACTCCCGTCGAAGACCGACCCCGTCGAGATCATCGTGATCGCTTTGATGGCGCTGATCTTCAGCTTCCTCGCGACGCTCTATCCGGCCTGGAAAGCGGCGAGTACCGACCCCGTGCAGGTGCTGCGTTATGAATGAAGGCCTCAAAATCGATCGCCAGATCGAGAAGTTCGACGATTACGTCCTCCAGACCAGCGGACTGACCAAGAGCTTCACGCAAGGCGGCGCGACGATCGACGTGCTCCGCGGTGTCGACCTCGCGATCGCACCGGGCGAGATCGTCGCGCTGCTGGGGCCGTCGGGCTCGGGCAAGTCGACGCTGTTGCAAGCCGTCGGGCTGCTCGAGGGCGGCTTTCAGGGATCGATCAGGATCGCCGGCACCGAGGCGGCCAAGCTCAACGCGCATGAGCGCACCGTGGTGCGTCGCGACAGCCTCGGCTTCGTTTACCAGTTCCATCACCTCCTGCCGGACTTCAACGCGACCGAGAACGTCGTCCTCCCGCAACTCGTCCACGGCGCCACGCGCGCCGAGGCGGACCGGCGGGCGGCGGAGTTGCTGACCCAACTCGGCCTCGGCCACCGCCTGACGCATCGCCCGAGCCAGCTCTCTGGCGGCGAGCAACAGCGCGTCGCCGTCGCCCGAGCACTCGCCAACAAGCCCGCACTGGTGCTGGCCGACGAGCCGACCGGCAACCTTGACGAGCATACCGCCGACATCGTCTTCGCCGAGTTCATCCGCCTGGTCCGCGAACAAGGCACCGCGGCGGTCGTCGCGACGCATAACGAGCGGCTCGCGGCGCGGATGGACCGCGTGTTGCGCCTGCACGAGGGACGGCTGGCGTGACCTGGGGCGAGACGCCGACGCTCACCGGGCGTCACGTCACGCTCCGCCCGCTGGTCGCCGACGACATGGACGCGCTGGTCGCGGCGGCGTCGGCGGACAACCTTGGGACACGTTCTACGCGAACGTGTCGATGATGAAGGCACCCGACCGCTGGCTCGCTGCGGCGTTACGGGAGCAGGATTTCGGGCGGGCGCGGCTGTTCGCGGTGGTGGCTGGCGGCACCGTCGTCGGCACAACGCGCTTCATGCGGATGAACGCGGCGCACAAGCGGCTCGAGATCGGCGGCACCTTCTATGCCAAGTCCGTGCAACGCACCGGCGTCAACACCGAAGCCAAGCTGATGCTGCTAACCCACGCGTTCGACGCGCTAGGGCTGCGAATGCGTCCAGATCCGCACCGATTCGCTCAACAAGAACTCCCAGCGCGCTATCGAACGCCTCGGCGCAAAGCGCGACGGCGTGTTGCGCGGGCATCAGGTGATGGCCGACGGCCGCTTGCGCGACACCGTCGTCTACAGCATCCTCCGCCACGAATGGCCGGGCGTGCGCCAGAACCTGGCGTATCTGCTGGCCCGACACGCCGCCTGACTGCCCGCCTGACTGGAAGCCCCGCCTATGACCGCGATCACCGACTTCACCGTGAAGACCGCCGACGGCAGCGCGGCGTCGCTCGAACCCTATCGCGGCAAGGTGCTGCTGATCGTCAACACCGCGTCGAAATGCGGCTTCACCCCGCAGTATGAGGGGCTGGAGGCGCTCCACCGCGACTATGCCGATCGGGGTTTCGAGGTGCTCGCGTTTCCTGCAACCAGTTCGGCGCACAGGAGCCGGGTGACGCAGCGGAGATCGCGAACTTCTGCACGCTGACCTACGACGTGACGTTCCCGGTCTTCGCGAAGGTCGACGTCAACGGGGCAGCGGCGGACCCGCTGTTCGAGCGCCTGAAGTCGGACGCTCCCGGCGTGCTGGGGTCGAAGGCGATCAAGTGGAACTTCACCAAGTTCCTGATCGGGCGCGATGGCACCGTCCTCGATCGCTATGCCCCAACGACCAAGCCGGACGACATCCGCAAGGATATCGAAAAGCTGCTCTAGCACCCTATGCAACCACCCCGGCGAAGGCCGGGGCCCAGCTGGAAAGGTGGTCGTGACGAAGCGCATACCTCAGTTAGCAACGTCCCCCAACTGGGCCCCGGCCTTCGCCGGGGTAGCGTCTATGGGGGCGCGCTACGGGCACCAAAAGAGCTTGTTCCCCCGCGAAGGCGGGGCCCAGACTGGACTCCCGCCTTCGCGGGAGAACACACTAGCAGGTCACACCGAAAACGCCGGCGCGCCCTTCTTATGCGCCAGCGCCGAAGCAACCGAAGTCACCCCACCAAACAGGAAGCTGATCCCCAACACATACCCCGGCAACGTCAACGCCGACCAAGGCAACGTCGCCAACACGATCACCGCCAGCACGATGTTCACCACCCCCAGCGCGATCATCAACCCCTTTCCCCGACGAAACCGCGCCCCAAGCCCGATCTCCAACGCGCCACGAACACCAAGCCAAACCGCAATCAGCAACGTCAGCGAAATCGCCCCGGTCGCGGGCTCGAACGCCATGATCAGCCCGATCACCAGCGATACCAGCCCGAACCCGATCGCATAGCCGCGCCCCTCATGCCCCTTGCTGGCAAACCCCGACACGATCGACACGATCCCGGCCGCAATGAGAAACGCCCCGATCACCAGCGTCGCCGCGTAAGTCGCGGAAAACGGCGACGCGAACGCCATGATCCCGAGCACCACCGACAGCACGCCGTAAGCCAGGATCCACCCCCAGCCAGCGCCTGCCCGCGGCGTCCCCGCCGCCGTGGTTTCAGTCTCGGCAAAGCGCCCGCGTGGATCGGTCATGATAAAGCTCCCAGAAGTCCCCGCCGCAACGGCTCGTCGTGTCCGGGGTTCCGATCGGACTCAACGGCGCTGGTCGAGATCACGCCGCAGCGCCTACCTCCTGTCGATGCATTCCGGTTACGTCCCCTCCGCGTTTTCTCCTGCTACACCATGCTCGACGGCGCCATCGATCCGAAGGCGATTGCCAAGCAGGCGCGCGCGCTGGGCTTTCCCGCCGCCGCGCTCACCGATCGCAACGGGCTCTACGCGGCGATGGCCTATTCGGACGCGGCCAAGAAGGACGGCGTCCAGCCGATCATCGGCGTGATGCTCGGCGTGGGTCGCCCAGACATGCCCGACAGCGTCGCGACGCAGTTCGACTGGATCGCGCTCTACGCGCAGAACATGACGGGCTACGACAACCTGTGCGCGCTCGTCTCGATGGCTCATCTCGACCGCCCGATCGAGATGCCCGCGCATGTCGATTTCGCCGCGCTCGAACGCCACACCGAAGGTCTGATCGCCCTCACCGCAGGAGGCGAGGGCGGTCTCGCCCGCCTGTTCGCGGAAGGCCAGCCAGACCGCGCCCGTGCCTATCTCGATCGCCTCCAGGGCCTGTTCGGCGACCGCCTCTACATCGAGCTCTCGCGCCGCAACGACGCCACCGAAATGGCCGCCGAGAACGACCTCATCGACATCGCCTACGAGCGCAACCTGCCGCTCGTCGCGACCAACCCGTGCTGCTTCACCGAAAGCGCATTCGGCGACGCGCACGACGCCATGCTCTGCATCGCGCACTCGACCTATGTCGAGACCGAGGACCGCATCCGCAGCTGCCCCGAAGCGTGGATGAAGCCCGCGCCGATGATGCACGAGATGTTCGCCGATCTGCCCGAAGCGATCGCCAACACGCTCGTTGTAGCACAGCGCTGCGCCGTGATGGCGCCGTACCGCAAGCCGATCCTCCCCAGCCTCGCCGGCGACATCGAGGGCGAGGCCAAGCTCCTCCGCGACGACGCCGAAGCCGGCCTCGAAGCGCGTCTCGCCCGCATCGCCGAACTTCACGGTGAAGGCGAGGACGGCTGGCGCGACGTGTACCGCAAGCGGCTCGCGTTCGAAGTCGACGTGATCGTCCAGATGGGCTTCCCCGGATACTTCCTGATCGTCGCCGACTTCATCAAATGGGCGAAGGACCACGACATCCCGGTCGGCCCAGGCCGTGGTTCGGGCGCAGGCTCGGTGGTCGCCTGGTCGCTGACGATCACCGATCTCGATCCGATCAAGCTTGGCCTGCTGTTCGAGCGCTTCCTGAACCCGGAACGCGTGTCGATGCCCGATTTCGACATCGATTTCTGCGAAACCCGCCGCGGCGAGGTGATCCGCTACGTCCAGGAGAAATACGGCCGCGATCAGGTCGCGCAGATCATCACCTTCGGGAAGCTGAAGGCGCGCGCGGTGCTGAAGGACACCGGCCGCGTGCTGCAGATGAGCTACGGCCAGATTGATCGTCTCGCGAAACTCGTCCCCAACCACCCGACCGACCCCTGGACGCTGGAGCGCGCGCTCAACGGCGTCGGCGAGCTCGCGAAGGAGTACGCCAACGACAATGGCGTGCGGAAGCTGCTCGATCTGGCGATGAAGCTGGAAGGCCTGCCGCGCCACTCGTCGACGCACGCTGCCGGCGTGGTGATCGGCGACCGGCCCTTGGCCCAGCTCGTGCCGCTCTACCGCGATCCGCGCTCCGACATGCCCGTCACGCAGTTCGACATGAAATATGTCGAGGGCGCGGGCCTCGTGAAGTTCGATTTCCTCGGGCTCAAGACGCTGTCGGTGCTCCAGAAGGCGGTGCAACTGCTCGCCAAGCGCGGCATCGTCGTCGACCTCGACGCGCTCGAATGGGATGATGTGGGCGTCTATGCGCTCCTGCAAAGGGCGACACGGTCGGCGTGTTCCAGCTCGAGTCGGAGGGCATGCGCCGCACGCTGTCCGCGGTCCGCCCGTCCAATTTCGGCGACATCATCGCGCTCGTGTCGCTCTATCGACCGGGCCCGATGGACAACATCCCGTCGTTCGGCCGCCGCAAGAACGGCACCGAGGCGATCGACTATCCACACCCGCTGCTCGAACCGATCCTATCCGAAACCTACGGGATCTTCGTGTACCAGGAGCAGGTCATGCAGGCCGCGCAGGTCCTCGCCGGCTTCTCGCTCGGCGGCGCCGATCTGCTGCGCCGCGCGATGGGCAAGAAAGTGAAGGCCGAGATGGACGCGCAGCGCGCGGGCTTCGTCGAGGGCTGCCTGACCGTCAACGGCATCAAGAAGGCCGAGGCGAACGCGCTGTTCGACTTGATCGACAAGTTCGCCGGCTACGGGTTCAACAAGAGCCACGCCGCCGCCTACGCGCTGCTCGCCTACCAGACCGCGTGGCTGAAAGCGCACCACCCGCACGAATTCTTCGCCGCCTCGATGTGCTACGACCTGCACCAGACCGACAAGCTGGCGATCTTCACCGACGACATGCGCCGCCTCGGGATCACTGCGCTGCCGCCGTGCATCAACGCGAGCCAAGCCGAGTTCGATGTCGAGGTCTTGGCGGATGCTGACGTCCAACCAGCAGAATGTTCACCCGCGAAGGCGGGTGCCCAGACTGGGTCCCCGCCTTCGCGGGGAAACAACCTTGCCGTCCGTTATGCCCTAGGCGCCCTGAAAAGCGTCGGCGAAGGCGCAATGGAGAAGCTCATCGTCGAGCGCGTCCAGAACGGCCCGTTCGCCGGCCTCGACGACCTCGCCAAGCGGGTCGACCCGCGCCTCCTCAACAAGCGCCAGCTCGAAACGCTCGCCGCCGCCGGCGCCTTCGATTCTGTTCGAGCCCAACCGCGCCGGCATCCACGCCACCGCCGAAACCATCCTTGCGATCGCCGCCCGCACGCACGAACAGAAGACCAGCGGGCAGGGCGGCCTGTTCGGCGACGCGGAACCCGCAGGCGACGCGATCAAGCTCCCCCTCGGTCCGCTGGACGCTCAGCCAGCGCATGGACCAGGAAAAGGAAGCGTTCGGCTTCTACTTCTCCGCGCACCCGGTCGACCGCCACCGCCACATCGCCAACAGCCACGGCGCCCGCGCCTACACCGCGCTGTCGGAGCTCAACATCCCCGACGACGGCAGCCGCGCCGGCGCGACGATGGCGGTGCTGGTCGAGGACGCGCGCTACCGCACCTCCGCGCGCGGCAAGCGCTTCATGATGGCGCAATGCTCGGACGCCAGCGGCCAGTTCATGGCAACTTGCTTCGACGAGCAGGTTTCGCGCGATCTCGAAGAGGCGGCAAAGGCCGGCGGCTGCGGCCTGATCACCGTCGAGCTCGACCGCAAGCCCGGCGAGGACACGCCGCGTGTCAGCATCAAGCGCATCCAGCCGTTCGAAGGCCTCGCCAACCTCGCGCGCTTCCAGGTCGTCGTGACGATCTCGGACATGAGTGCGTTCGCCGGCCTGGCCTCACTGCTCGCCGAGCACCGCGGCGCCCGCGGCGAGGTCCGCGTCCGCGCGCAACTCCCCGATGGCGAGGTCTGCATCCTGCTCGGCCGCGACTTCCTGCTCGACGGAGAGCTTGTCGAGCACATCGAGTCGTTGCACGGTGTCGCCAAGGTGGAGATGAAGACCTCGGAAACGAGGCTCGCTCTGGTCGGATAACAGCTTGGGAGAGCGCGAATGTTGGGTGGAATGCAGGATTTCGAGCTTCGTGTTCCCCGCCTGATAGATCACGCGGCACGCGAACACGGCGCAAGGGAACTCGTCAGCTACTGGGCCGACGGCCGCGAGACCCGCACCAACTGGGCCGGCATCTCCCGCGACGCCCGCAAACTCGCGCAAGCACTCGAAAAGCTCGGCGTAGCTTCCGGCGACCGGGTCGCGACGCTGGCGATGAACCACGCGCATCACCTCGTCGCCTGGTACGGCACGATCGGCATGGGCGGCGTGATCCACACGATCAACCCGCGCCTGTTCGACGAACAGCTCGTCTACATCGCCAACCACGCCGAAGACCGCGTGATGCTCTACGACAAGGCGTTCCAGCCGCTCGTCGATCGCCTCCGCGGCCAATGGACCAGTGTCCGCCACTTCATCTGCTTCGACGATCTCGGCCCCGACGGCTTCCAGGCGCTCCTCGACGCCGAGGACGGCGGCTATGAGTGGGTCGAAGGCCCCGAACGCGAGCCCTGCATGCTCTGCTACACCAGCGGCACCACCGGCAATCCGAAGGGCGTGCTCTACACGCACCGCTCGACGATGATCCACGCCATGGCCGAGGTCGCGCCGTGGGTGTTCGATCTGTCTCCGAACGCCGTGGTGCTCCCGGTCGTGCCGATGTTCCACGCCGCCGCCTGGGGCCTGCCGTTCGCGTGCGCGCTCTCGGGGGCGAAGGTCGTCTATTCCGCGGTCAACGATCCCGCCGTGCTGTGCCGCCTGATGAACGACGAGAAGGTCACGCATTCCGCCGGCGTGCCGACCGTATGGCTGGCGATGTTCGGCCACATGGAGGCATCCGGCGATGCCCCGCGCCACCTGAAGCTCGTCACGATCGGCGGCTCGGCGGCGCCGCGCGCGATGATCGACCGGATCATGGCGATGGGGGCCAGCGTCAAGCACCTCTGGGGCATGACCGAGACCTCGCCGATCGGCACCGCCGGCTTCGCCCCGCCACACTGGGACGACATGACGCACGACGAGAGGCTCGATCTCGTTACCAAACAGGGCAGCGTCCCGTTCGGCATCGAACTCCGCATCATCGACGACGAAGGCGTGGTCCTCCCCCGCGACGGCTCGATCGCCGGCCGGTTGCAGGTGAGGGCCCCTGGGTCGTCCAACGCTATTTCGGCGCCGACGAGGACGCGGTCGACGCGGAAGGCTGGTTCGACACCGGCGACGTCGCGATGCTCCACGCCGACGGCACGATGCAGATCACCGATCGCTCGAAGGACGTCATCAAGTCCGGCGGCGAATGGATCAGCTCGGTCGACCTGGAGAACGCCGCGGTGGGCTGTCCGGGGGTTGCGGAGGCAGCGGCGATCGGCGTGCATCATCCCAAATGGGACGAGCGCCCGCTGCTGGTGGTGGTCCGAAAACCCGGCAGCAAGGTCGGTGAAGCCGAGATCCGCGAGCACCTAGCGAAGCACGTCGCCAAATGGTGGCTCCCCGACGCGATCGTTTTCGTGGAAGACCTGCCGCATACGGCGACGGGGAAGCTCCTCAAAACCGCCCTACGAGAACGCTTCAAGGATTTCGAACTAGCCGCCGCCTGACGTCCCCTTTTTCTTACGTCTCCCCTCCCTGGAAGGGAGGGGCCGAGGTGGTCAGCCCGCCTGAGCCCGAACGTCCGAACATGGAACCCGACCCACCCCCAACCCCTCCCTTCCAGGGAGGGAGAAAGCGCGCCACGCAACGACGGAGCGCATTTCCCATCGACGAGTGAAAAGCCCAACGGCCCACGCCCCTTGTTCTCCCGCGAAGGCGGGAGCCCAGTCTGGATCCCCGCCTTCGCGGGGAAACAAGATGTCTCGCCTAGCAGGAGGTGCGGGTGCGCCACCCCGCACATCCAATTCATTTCGCACTTGCACAATTCCCAAGATCCGGCAGCTTGTGCGCATGACAGCGGCCCCTCCGATCATCCGAACCGGCGCGAACGAGGCCAACGCCGTCACGCTGCCCGCCCGGCCGGAAGCGCTCCGCCTCGACCCCGCCGAAACCGCGGTCGTCGTGATCGACATGCAGAACGCCTACGCCTCCCCCGGCGGCTACGTCGACACGGCCGGCTTCGACGTCGCAGGCTCGGCCGCCACCATCGCCCAGATCGCCAAGGTCTTAGACACCGCCCGCGCAGCGAAAATGCCGGTCGTGTTCCTCCAGAACGGCTGGGACCCCGACTATGTCGAGGCTGGCGGCCCCGGCTCGCCCAACTGGCACAAGTCCAACGCGCTCAAGACCATGCGCGCCCGCCCCGAACTCCACGGCCAGTTCCTCGCCCGCGGCGGCTGGGACTACGAGATCGTCGACGCGCTCGCCCCCAACCCGGCGACATCCGCGTCCACAAAACCCGCTACAGCGCGTTCTTCAATTCGCAGCTCGACAGCATCCTGCGAAGTCGCGGCATCCGCAACATCGTCTTCGTCGGCATCGCCACCAACGTCTGCGTCGAGGCACGCTGCGCGACGGCTTCCACCTCGAATATTTCGGCGTGATGCTGGAGGACGCGACACACCATCTCGGGCCGCCCGAGATGCAGGCGGCGACCGTCTACAATGTCGAGAAGTTCTTCGGCTGGGTCAGCACGGTCGGCGATTTCTGCGGCAGCTTCGGGCAGTTGCCGAAGTGACCGGCGCATTCTCGTTCCCTCGCGAACGCGGGGGCCCAGGATCACGAACGATGACGCCTGCGACCCTGGACCCCGCCTCCGCGGGGAACGGTGATGACCTGAAAGGATGACGATGCCGTTCGAAGCCATCAACCCACCCCAGTTCCCCATCCCGATCGCGCCCTATTCCGCCGCCGCGAAAGCCGGCAACACGGTCTACGTCTCGGGCGTGCTGGCGCTCGGCGAAGGTGGCATTGTCCTCCACCCCGGCGACGCCGCCGCCCAAACGCGGGCCGTTCTAGACACCATCAAGACCACGCTCGAAGCTGCCGGCGCGACGCTGGAAGACGTCGCCTTCAACCACATCTTCCTGAAAGACCTCGCCGACTACGCCGCCTTCAACAGCGTGTACGCCGAGTATTTCCCCGGCCCCAAACCCGCGCGCTACTGCATCAAGACCGACCTCGTGAAGCCCGAGTGCCTCGTCGAAATCGCCAGCATCGCCCACCTCGCCTGATGGCAATGGCGGGCGGCATCCACTGGGAAGAGCACGGCCAGCCCGACGGTCCCGCGATCCTCTTGTCGAGCGGCCTCGGCGGTTCGGGCAGCTACTGGCAGCCCAACCTCGCCGCGCTTGGCGCCGGCCATCGCGTCATCACCTACGACCACCGCGGCACCGGCCGCTCGGAGCGCCACGTTCCCGGCGACCTCACCGTCGAGGCGATGGCCGCCGACGTAGTCGCGCTCATGGACGCGATCGGCCTCGACCGGTGCACCTTCATAGGCCACGCGCTCGGTGGCCATATCGGTCTCGCGCTCGCCTTGGCAGCGCCCGAACGCCTCGACCGCCTCGTCGTCATCAACGGCTGGGCCAAGCTCGACCCGCACACCGCGCGCTGTTTCGACACGCGCCTCGCGCTGCTGAGCGACAGTGGCCCCCGCGCGTATCTCCATGCGCAACCGCTGTTCCTCTACCCGCCACAATGGATTTCCGACCACCACGACCGGCTCCAGGACGAGGAGGAGGACATGCTCGCGCATTTCCCGGCGCGGAAATGATCCAGCGGCGAGTCGCGGCCGCCCGCAGGTTCAACATCGCCGGCCGGCTCGACGAGATCCGCGTGCCGACGCTTCTGGTCGCGTCCGACGACGACATGCTCGTGCCGCCGTCCGCGTCCGAAAAGCTTGCCGCGGGCATCCCCGGCGCGCAGTTTGCCCGGATGGCGGCGGGCGCGCACGCCTGCAACGTGACGCGTGCGGAGCATTTCAACTTGTGGCTGCTCGACTGGCTCGACGGCGAATAGGAGCGGCATATGCAGGTCGGCGTCTTCGTTCCCATCAACAACAATGGCTGGCTGATCAGCGAAAACGCGCCGCAGTACAAACCGAGCTTCGACCTCAACAAGGCGATCGCGCAGGCGGCGGAGAAGCACGGCCTCGACTTCCTGCTGTCGATGATCAAGCTGCGTGGCTTCGGCGGCAAGACCGAGTTCTGGGATTACGGGCTGGAGAGCTTCACGCTGATGGCCGGGCTCGCCGCCGTCACCGAAAAGATCAAGATCTACGCAACCTGCGCCACGCTGCTGATCCCGCCCGCCTATGCCGCGCGGATGTGCAACACGATCGATCCGATCAGCCACGGGCGGTTCGGCCTCAACCTGATCACCGGCTGGCAGCCGCCCGAATACACGCAGATGGGCATGTGGCCCGGCGACGAGCATTTCCGCAACCGCTACAAGATGCTCGACGAATACGCCCACATCCTCCGCGAGCTGTGGGAGGAGGGGACGTCCGATTTCAAGGGCGACTATTACGAGATGACCGATTGCCGCGTCTGGCCCAGGCCGACCGGCGACATGAAGATCATCTGCGCGGGATCGTCCGACGACGGCCTCGCCTTTTCCGCGAAATGGGCGGACTACGCGTTCTGCCTGGGCAAGGGCGTCAACACCCTGACCGCCTTCGCCTTCAACAACGATAGGCTCGCCGCGGCGACCGCGAAGACCGGCCGCGACGTGCAGATCTTCGTCCTGATCATGATCATCGCCGCCGAAACCGACGAAGAGGCGATGGCGAAGTGGCAGCACTACAACGCCGGCGTAGACGTCGATGCGATAGCGTGGCTGATGGATCAGGGCGCCAAGGACACGCACAACAAGGACACCAACGTCCGCCAGTTGGCTGCTCCCGAAGGCGCAGTAAACATCAACATGGGCACGTTGGTCGGCTCGTACGAAAGCGTCGCGCGCATGCTCGACGAGATGGCCGCGGTCCCCAACACCGGCGGCGTGTTGCTGACCTTCGACGATTTTCTCGAGGGCGTGGAGGCATTCGGTCAACGAATACAACCACTTATGAAGAGTCGGGAAGGCGTAGGCACAAGCTGAAGGAACCGCGCGTTGGCCTAACCCTCCCTAACCTTCTTTTGCCCCTCCCTCTCCACGGAGAGCGGGGAAGGCGAGAGTACGGTCAAGCGATCATAACTCAGCCACCACCCCGGCGAAGGCCGGGGCCCAGTTGGGAAACAGAGGTAATAGGGACGGCGCTCCGTTACGACCACCTCTCCACTTGGACCCCGGCCTCCGCCGGGGTGGTGTCGCTCCGGGAACGCTCAGAACCTGTTCCCCGCGAAGGCGGGGGCCCAGACTGGACTCCGCCTTCGCGGGAGAACAAACCTCTTGCGAAACGGGGAAGATCAAACCGCCCGAGGCGTCCGCTTGGCCTTCCGGATCCGCGGCTCGGCGATCATGTCCGCGGCCTTCTTGATCTCCTGCCGCAACTCGTCCCGCTTCTCATGGATCGACGCGATCACCGGCCCCATCGCCACCCCGAGATCGACCAGCACCGCCTCCGCCAGTTGCAGCGAACTCTCCAGCGTCTCCGGCACCGCATCGGTAACGCCGGCCCGATACAGTTCCGCCGCATGCGCCGTATCTCGCGCACGCGCCACGATCGGCAGGTCCGGCGCCAACGCCCGCACCCGCCGCGCCAGCCGCACCGTCAGCACCGGGTCGTCCATCGTCAAAATCAACGCCTTGGCGGTAGTGCAGCTTCAGCCGGTCGACCAGCTCCGCCCGCGCCACGTCGCCGAACAGCACCGGGTGGCCCTGCGCCCGCGCGGCCTCGACCGAGTCGATATCCGCCTCGACCGCGACGTACTTCTGCCCGTGGACCGCGAGCATGTCCGCCACCATCCGGCCGACCCGTCCAAAGCCGATGACGACCGTCCCAGGCCCGTCGTCGTCGATCTCGACATCGCCCGCATCCGCGACCGACCGACTCTCCAACTGCCGCGACACGGTGCGGCCCAGCTTCGCCAGGAGCGGCGTGATCGTCAGCCCGATCGCCGTGACCGTCCGCCAGAACGACGCGGTCGACGGCAAGATCAGCTGCGCCTGTGCGGCCGTCGCGAGCACGATTAGCGTCGTCTCGGACGGGCTCCCCATCAGCAGTCCCGTCTCGGCGGCAACACCCCGGCGGGAATTGGCGACGCGGAGGAACAGGAACGTGACGACAGCCTTGGTCGCGACCACGCCGGTCACCGCGAGCAGCAGCGACGGCCAGTTCTGCGCGATCAGCCGCAGGTCGAGGCTCATGCCGACGGTGATCAGAAACACGCCGAGCGCGAGCCCCTTGAACGGCGCGGTGATGACCTCGACTTCGCTATGATATTCGGTCTCCGCGATCAGCAGGCCTGCCAGCAACGCGCCGACGATCGGCGACAGCCCGGCGGCGGTGGTCGCGACGCTGGCGACGATGACGACCAGCAGCGATGCGGCGAGGAACAGCTCCGGGCTCTTGGTCCGCGCCGCCTGGCCGAACAGCCGCGGCAGGACGAGCCGTCCGCCGATATACATCGCGACCACGGTCAGCCCGCCGCGCAGTGCGACGCCGGCGATGCCTTGCCAGCCGGCATCGCTCGCCGTCGGTGCCAAGGCACCAAGCACGAAGATGATCGGCACGAGCGCCAGATCCTCGAAGAGCAACATCGCGAACGCACCGCGCCCGACCGCGCCGGTCGTGCCGACGAGCGGCAGGACCAGCGCGGTGGACGATAAGGCAAGTGCAAAGCCCAGCCCGATTGCGCCGGCCCATTCCTGGCCGATGAAGTGCAACGCCACGCCGATGATGAGCGCCGAGCCGATCAGCTCGGCGGCGCCGGTGCCGAACACGAGCCGCTTCATCGACCACAAGCGCTTGAACGAGAGTTCGAGGCCGATCGAGAACAGCAGCAGGATTATGCCGAACTCGGCGAACGGCTCGATCGATTCCGGGCTCGATATGGTCAGATAATATAGCCACGGTGCGGCACCGGTCAGGGCGCCCAGACCCGCGGGTCCGACCAGCAGGCCGACCAGGATGAAACCGATGACCGGGCTCACCCGGAAGCGCGCGAACGCGGGAATGACCAGACCTGCCGCGCCGAGAATGACGAGCGCGTCGCTGAAGCCGTGATTGTCGAGCCGTAATGCCATGCGCGCGACCTTAGGGGACGCATGACGGATTTGTCACCCGTGGTGACGTGTCGCCGTGATCGGCACCGAATGGCGATGTATTACTTCTGCGTCATCCTGACGAAAGTCAGGACCCAGGGTTATAGAAAGCCGCGGTTTCGGCTCTGGGTCCTGACTTTCGTCAGGATGACCGAAGAGAGAAACCCCGCTCCTTTACGGAGAGCGGGGCAATCAGATCAGGCCCAGTTGGCCATCTCGGTCTCGAGGTTCGACCGGACCTGTTCGAAGAACTGCTCGGTCGTCATCCAGGGCTGGTCGGGGCCGATCAGGATCGCGAGATCCTTGGTCATGTGGCCGTCTTCCACCGTCTTCACGCAGACGCGCTCGAGCGTCTCGGCGAACTTCGTGACGTCGGGCGTGTCGTCGAACTTGCCGCGATACTTCAGGCCGCCAGTCCATGCGAAGATCGACGCGATCGGGTTGGTCGAGGTCGCCTTGCCCTGCTCGTGCATGCGGAAGTGGCGCGTGACGGTGCCGTGCGCCGCCTCGGCCTCGACGGTCTTGCCGTCCAGAGTCAGCAGGATCGAGGTCATCAGGCCGAGCGACCCGAAGCCCTGTGCGACCTGGTCCGACTGGACGTCGCCGTCATAGTTCTTGCAGGCCCAGACGAACTCGCCGTTCCACTTGAGCGCCGATGCGACCATGTCGTCGATCAGGCGATGCTCGTAGACGATGCCGGCTTCCTTGAACTTGTCCTTGAACTCGGCCTCGAACACCTCGGCGAACAGATCCTTGAAGCGGCCGTCATAGGCCTTGAGGATGGTGTTCTTGGTCGACAGATACACAGGCCACTTCAGGTTGAGACCGTAATGCATCGATGCGCGCGCGAAATCGCGGATCGAATCGTCGAGATTGTACATCGCCATCGCGACGCCCGCCGACGGGAACTGGAACACCTCGCGGTCGATGACCGTGCCGTCGTCGCCTTCGAAGACGAGGCGCAGCTTGCCGGGGCCGGGGACCAGATAGTCGGTCGCGCGGTACTGATCGCCGAATGCGTGACGGCCGACGACGATCGGGTGCGTCCAGCCCGGGATCAGGCGGGGGACGTTCTTGATCACAATCGGCTCGCGGAAGATGGTGCCGCCAAGGATGTTGCGGATCGTGCCGTTCGGCGACTTCCACATCTTCTTCAGGCCGAATTCGGTCACGCGCTGCTCGTCGGGCGTGATCGTCGCGCACTTGACCGCGACGCCGTGCTTCTGCGTGGCGAGCGCGCTGTCGATCGTGACCTGGTCGTCGGTCGCATCGCGATGCTCGACGCCGAGGTCGTAATAATCGAGCTCGATATCGAGATACGGCTTGATCAAGCGCTCACGGATCCATTCCCAGATGATCCGCGTCATCTCGTCGCCATCGATCTCCACGATCGGATTCTTAACCTTGATCTTCGCCATATCCGGGTCCTTCGGGGAGGGGTTTGGGGAGCGTTCTGGGGACCGCGCCGTCACGATCAACCACCGGCCAACCGTTGGTGCGGCAAGGAAAAGCCGGTTCATCGTTGTATCGCACGTCCGGCACGGATAGACCCGCCGGTTATGGCATCGCTCGACAAGCCGCCCGTCACGACCTCCACGGTCAAATGGCGATTTCCCGCAGTCCACCCGGAGGGCCACAAATACGTCGCGATCGCGACGGGCATCACGCTGCTGCTGACGATCGTTAGCCACGTGCTGTTCTGGCCGATGGTCGGCGTCGTGATCTGGGTCGCGACCTTCTTCCGTGATCCGATCCGCACGACCCCTCAGGGTGAGGGCCTGATCGTTGCCCCGCCGACGGCCTGATCACGATGATCCAGCGCGTCCCCATCCCGCGTGAACTCGCTGGCGACAACGGCCTCGGCGATGCGCCGCTAGTCCGCGTGTCGATCTTCATGTCGGTGTTCGACGTGCATATCAATCGCACACCGATCGCCGGGACTATCCGCCAAGTCGTTTATATTTCTGGTAAGTTTCTCAACGCCGATCTCGACAAGGCCAGCGACGAGAACGAGCGTCAGCATTTCGTGGTCGAGGACCGTCATGGCATGCGGATTGGCTTTACGCAGATTGCAGGCCTCGTCGCGCGTCGTATTCTTGGTTTCGTGAAGGCCGGCGACATGGTCGCGGCGGGCCAGCGCATCGGGCTGATCCGGTTCGGCAGCCGCGTCGACGTGTATCTGCCCGATCATGTCGTACCGCAGGTCTGCCTCGGCCAGCGCAGCATTGCAGGCGAGACCGTGCTTGGTCGCGTCGGTGGTGTTCCGGTCGGTGGTGTCGCGCAATGATCGGTCGCGACGAGATCGATGACGGTTCGACGGACGCGCGTGGTCGTGGAAAGTTCGGTCGCACCCGCCGGGCGCCGCGCGGCCTTCCGCTACGTGCCGTCGCGCCCAACGCGGTTACGGCGCTGGCATTGTGCTCCGGCCTGAGCGGCGTGCGATTTGCGATCGGCGGCGAGTGGCAAAGCGCCGTCGCGATGATCATGGTCGCGGGCGTACTCGACGGCCTCGACGGCCGGATCGCCCGCATGCTGCACGGTGAGAGCCGGTTCGGCGCGGAGCTGGACTCATTATCCGACGCGATCTCGTTCGGCGTCGCGCCTGCGTTGATCGTTTATCTCTGGTCGCTGGCCGCGCTGCCCCGCGTCGGCTGGATTTGCTCGCTGATCTTCGCGGTATTCTGTGCGCTACGTCTCGCACGCTTCAACGCTAAGATCGACGAGAGCCATCAGCCGCACAAATCGGCCGGTTTCCTCACCGGGGTACCGGCTCCAGCGGGCGCGGGCTTGGCACTTATGCCGATGTTCTTCTGGTTCTGGACCGACGAGCCGAAATTTGCGTCGCCTTATTTCGTCGCGCCGTGGGTCGCGTTCGTTGCGCTTCTGATGGTGTCAAGCATCGCCACTTATTCGTGGAGTTCGGTCAAACTCCGGAGTAACATCCGGTTCGAGGCCATCGCGCTCGTCGTATTGCTCGGCGCCGCGATCGTGAGCGCACCTTGGCATACGCTCAGCATCATCTGCGTACTGTACCTGATATCGATGCCGTTCAGCATCGCAAGCTATGCCAAGATCAGGCGGCAGCGTTCCAGCGGCGGGCGGGTGCCGGAGCCGTCGTCGACGCCCAGCGCCTGACCGCGATCCGGCGCTCCGCCACGGCCAGCGTGCGGAGCGGTTGGAACGCGGGTTCGACGTTACCCATGGCAAGCCGTACGATGCGGTCCCATTGCGGCGCGATCGACGAGACGATCATCATACCAGCGACCGCGAACGCACCAGCAAAAACCATGAAGCTCAGAACCAACATCACGTCCGCCTTCCTATGAGTTGCGAACAAATTATGAATGTCCGCAAACACTTGGTCAGAAACATCGTTCCGTTCGTCGCATTTTGAATCCGGCCATACCGGTTCGAATCAGCGGCGAGTCGAACATCTGTTCCCCTCTGAGCCCTTTATGTTCTCATTGCGTTCCGTGAGTCAAGCGTGGCGTTCGGCATTGCGTTTCACCGCGCACCCGGCTAAGGGCCGCGCCTCAAACCCCGCATGGGAGGGCATCATAGCCCGGTGCGTCACGGTCATTCGGCCACGACGTCATCCGCTTCCCAGAGGCACAACCGGAAGGATATATCCCTATGGCGGCACCCGTCGTCTCCATGCAGCAGCTCATCGAAACGGGCGCGCATTTCGGCCACCAGACTCATCGGTGGAACCCCAAGATGAAGCCTTACATCTTCGGTGATCGTAACGGCGTCCACATCCTCGACCTTTCGCAGACCGTGCCGCTGTTCGCACGCGCGCTCGAATTCGTCTCGTCGGCTGTTGCCGGCGGCGGCAAGGTCCTGTTCGTCGGCACCAAGCGCCAGGCGCAGGAGCCCGTCGCAGACGCAGCGCGTCGTTCGGGCCAGCACTTCGTCAACCATCGCTGGTTGGGCGGCATGCTCACCAACTGGAAGACCATCTCGGGTTCGATCAAGCGTCTCAAGACGCTCGAGGAAATGCTGTCGGGCGACACCGTCGGCCTGACCAAGAAGGAAGTCCTTCAGCTCACCCGCGAGAAGGACAAGCTCGAGCTTTCGCTCGGCGGCATCCGCGACATGGGCGGCATTCCCGACGTGATGTTCGTGATCGACGCGAACAAGGAAGAGCTGGCGATCAAGGAAGCGAACACGCTGGGTATTCCCGTCGTCGCGATCCTCGATTCGAACGTGTCGCCGGACGGCATCGCCTTCCCGGTTCCCGCGAACGACGACGCAGCCCGCGCTATCCGCCTGTACTGCGAGGCGATCGCGATCGCCGCGACGCGCGGTGGCCAGGAGCAGCAGCGCCGCACCGGTGCCGACGTCGGCGCGATGGTCGAGCCGCCGAAGGAAGAGGCGCTGAGCGCAGAGCCGACCGTCGAAGCTACGGCTGACACGGCGCAGGCGACCGCGAATGCCGATACCGCTGCAGAATTCGCAGCCGAGGGTGAGCGCCAGATCGACGCATAAGCGTCGTCGCCGAACCGTCATGCGGGCGGGGTAGGGCGAAAGCTCTGCCTCGCCCGCAACCATATTCAGACCTAAAAGGATTAGAGACATGGCCGATATCACGGCAGCGATGGTCAAGGATCTGCGCGAGAAGAGCGGCGCGGGCATGATGGATTGCAAGAAGGCGCTGAGCGAGAACGCCGGCGACATGGAGCAGGCAATGGATTGGCTGCGCACCAAGGGCTCGCAGCCGCCGCCAAGAAGTCCAGCCGTACCGCGGCCGAGGGCCTGGTCGGCGTCGCCGTGTCGGGCACCAAGGGTGCAGCGGTCGAAGTCAACTCCGAGACCGATTTCGTCGCCAAGAACGACCAGTTCCAGTCGTTCGTCCGTGACGTCACGCAGATCGCTCTGGCGACGGGCGGCGACATCGAGTCGCTGAAGTCGCAGGCGATGCCATCGGGCAAGACCGTCGAGGAAGTCCTGACGAACAACGTCGCGACGATCGGCGAGAATCAGTCGCTGCGCCGCTCGCGCACGCTGGAAGTCAGCAAGGGTGCGGTCGTGCCCTACATCCACAACCAGGCGGCACCCGGCCTCGGCAAGATCGGCGTTCTCGTCGCGCTTGAGTCGGAGGCTTCGGATGAGGTTCTCCAGGCGCTCGGCAAGCAGCTTGCGATGCACATCGCAGCGGCGTTCCCGAAGGCGCTGAACGAAGCCGACCTCGACGAGTCCGAGATCGAGCGCGAGCGCGCGATCGCGACCGAGAAGGCCGCCGAATCGGGCAAACCTGCCGACATCATCGCCAAGATGGTCGAGGGCGGCATCGCCAAGTACCGCAAGGAGCATGCTCTGGTCAGCCAGCTGTTCGTGATGGACGGCAAGACCAAGATCTCCGACGTCGTCGCCAAGGCCGGCAAGGATGCCGGCGCCGAGATCAAGCTGGTGGACTATGTCCGCTTCCAGCTGGGTGAGGGCATCGAGAAGGAGCAGTCCGACTTCGCAGCCGAGGTTGCTGCTGCTTCGGGCGTGCCACAGGCGTAAGCCGACCTTCTCCTTCTCCTTCTCCCCTCCGGGGAGAGGGAAGGGGCCCGCGGCCACTTGGCCGTGGGAAGGGTGAGGGGAGTGGTCGGGTCTCGAACCTCACCGCCCCTCATCCGGCCCTGCCGGCCACCTTCTCCCCGCGGGGAGAAGGACCAACTACCCTCTGCCATCGGGGAGAGGGGCTAGCTTGCGCAGCAAGCGCGGGGTGAGGGCAGGGGGGTGAACCTTTCCGTCACCCTCCCTTCCCCAGCACGCAAGCGCAGGCCCCCGTGTCCCGCCATGACAGGGAACTGGCTGCCCTACTTCGCCGAGACGACGGAATAGCCCGGCGGGACCGGGTTGTGTGGCAATCGCCCCCCGCCTAAGGTCCGCGCCGCCCCGCCAATCACATTTCGAGATTTATGACGCCTCCGCGCTACAACCGTATCCTGCTGAAACTGTCGGGCGAAGTCCTGATGGGACCGTCGGGCCTGTCGATCGATCCGACCGTCACCGCCCGCGTCGCGCAGGAAATTGCCGACATCAAGGCCAAAGGCTATGAGATTTGCATCGTCGTCGGTGGCGGCAACATCTTCCGCGGCATGGCGGGCGCAGCACGCGGCATGGACCGGGCGACCGGCGATTACATGGGCATGCTCGCGACCGTCATGAATGCGCTCGCCGTGCAGAACGCGCTCGAGCAGATCGGCGTCGACACCCGCGTCCAGTCGGCGATCCCGATGGCGTCGGTCTGCGAACCGTTCATCCGCCGCCGCGCCGAGCGTCACCTCGAAAAGGGTCGCGTCGTGATCTTCGCGGCAGGCGTCGGCAGCCCCTATTTCACCACCGATCTGGGCGCCGCGCTGCGTGCTGCCGAGATGAAGTGCGACGCTTTGTTCAAGGGTACTTCGGTCGACGGCGTCTACAACGCCGACCCGAAGACGCACCCCGACGCGGTGCGCTACGAGACGGTATCGTACAGCCGCGTGCTGTCCGACGACCTCAAGGTCATGGACGCGAGCGCGATCGCGCTGTGCCGCGACAACAATATCCCGATCGTCGTCTTCAACATCCGCGAACCCGGCAATCTCGCCGCGGTGTTGGCGGGTGATGGCGTGTCGACGATCGTCCAGAACGAGCAGGAGCTTTAAGATGGCCGCATATGACAAGACCGACCTCGAGCGCCGCATGGCGGGTGCCGTCGAAGCGCTGAAGAGCGATCTCGCTGGCCTGCGCACCGGCCGCGCGTCGACCGCGTTGCTCGATCCGGTGATGGTGACGGTGTACGGTTCGTCGATGCCGCTGAACCAAGTCGCGACCGTGTCGGCGCCCGAGCCCCGGATGCTGTCGGTGCAGGTCTGGGACAAGTCGAACGTCGGCCCGACCGACAAGGCGATCCGTTCGGCCGGTCTCGGCCTCAACCCGATCGTCGACGGCCAGACGCTGCGCCTGCCGATCCCCGACCTGACCGAGGAGCGCCGCAAGGAACTCGCCAAGCTGGCCGGGCAATATGCCGAGAAGGCGCGCATCGCGGTGCGTAACGTCCGTCGCGACGGCATGGATTCTGCTCAAGACCGACGAGAAGAAGGGCGTGTTCAGCGAGGACGAGCGCAAGCGTCACGAGACCGAAGTGCAGAAGCTGACCGACGGCATCGTCGCCGAGCTCGACGCGACCGCGACCGCCAAGGAAAAGGAAATCCTGGGCAAGTGAGGGCGTTCGGCGCCGCTTCAACCGGGGCCTCGGCCGGGGCTTCGGCTGGGGCTCCTTCGACTGCGCCGCTGGCTGCCGTCCCTTCGGGCGGAGCAGTCCCGCGCCATGTCGCGATCATCATGGACGGCAATGGCCGCTGGGCGAAGAAGCGGTTCCTGCCGCGCTTCGCCGGGCACAAGGCTGGCGTCGAGGCCGTGCGGAAAGTGACGCGGGCGGCGCGGGCGATGGGGATCGAGGCGCTGACGCTCTACGCGTTCTCGTCGGAGAACTGGCGCCGTCCGGCGGAAGAGGTCCGCGACCTGATGGGGTTGTTCCGCCATTTCATCCGCAGCGACCTCGACGAACTCGCGCGCGAAAACGTCCGGCTGCGCGTGATCGGCGACTATCACAGCTTTTCGCCCGATCTGGTCGCGATGGTCGACGACGCGATCGCGCGGACCGCGAGCAATACCGGTCCGATTCTCGCGATAGCGCTCAACTACGGCGCGCATGCCGAGCTGTTGGGCGCGGCACGCCGCCTTGCCGAACGCGCCCGTGACGGTACGCTCGATCCTGCCAGCATCGACGTCGGCACGATTGAGGCCGAACTCGACACGCACGATCTGCCGCCGCTCGACTTGATGATCCGCACCTCGGGCGAGCAACGGTTGTCGAACTTCCTGTTGTGGCAGGCGGCCTATGCCGAGCTCCTGTTCGTCGACACGCTCTGGCCCGACTTCGATGCGGCAGCGCTTGCCGATGCTGTCGCGGCGTTCGGCCAACGCCAGCGCCGCTACGGTGGTCTGTGATCCTTCTGTTCCTCGCGAACGCGGGGGCCCAGGAGCCAGGAGCGCAAACGTGCGTAATCCTGGACTCTCGCCCTCGCGCGGGAACGGCTGTTTTTATAATGGGATGGCTTCGTGACGACCCTGCCAGACCCCGCGAAGGCGCCCGATCAGGCGCTGCGCACACCGTCCAACCTTAAGCTTCGGATGATCGCCAGCGTCGGCATGATCGTCGTCGCCAGCATCGCGCTGACGCTCGGCGGGATCGCGTTCTGGTTGCTGGGCATCCTGGCGGCGCTGTTCATGATGGCGGAATGGTCGATGCTCCAGGGCGTCGACGCCAAGACCAAGCGGATGACGCAGTTCGCGCTGTCGGTGCCGCTCGCGCTGATGGCGCCGGCGTCGCTGATCCTCGTCATCCATGATTTCTTCACGCTCGGGCTGCTCGCGGGCGCCGCGTTCTTCGTCGTCATCACGACGCGCAAACCTAAGCTGGCGCTCGGCATCGTCTATTGCGGTCTCCCCGTGCTCGCGCTGATGATCATCCGGCGGCAGGACGATGGCATCCTCTACACGCTGTGGGCGCTGTCGCTGGTGTGGGCGTGCGATATCGGCGCGTTCTTTACGGGGCGGACGCTGGGCGGCCCTAAAATCGCGCCGGTGATCAGTCCGAACAAGACATGGTCGGGGCTGATCGGCGGCGTCGTGCTGGCGAGCGCGGTCGCGGCGGTGCTGCACACGCAATACGGCCTGCCGATGCGGATGACGCTGGCGACGCCGGTGCTCGCCGTGCTCGCGCAGATGGGCGATCTTTACGAGAGTTGGTTGAAGAGGGTGGCAGGCGTGAAGGACAGCGGCAACATCCTGCCCGGACATGGTGGCGTCATGGATCGCCTCGACGGCCTGGTCCCGGTCGCGCCGGTCGCGGCGTTCCTCGTCCTGCTGCCGCATTTTTACGCATGAAGAGCGTCACGATCTTGGGGCGACCGGCTCGGTCGGTACCTCGACGCTCGACCTGATCGAGCGTGAGCCCGACCGCTTCCGCGTCGTCGCGCTGACCGCGAACTGCGACGTGGCGAAGCTCGCCGCGGCCGCGATCCGGACCAACGCGGAGTTTGCCGTGGTGGCGGACGAGGGGTGCCTTCCCGAACTTCGTGAAGCGCTGGCCGGTACGGGCATTCGCGCAGGCGGTGGCTCCGAGGCTATCGCCGAGGCGGCGTCATCGGGTGCGGACTGGACGATGGGCGCGATCGTCGGCTGTGCCGGCCTGAAGCCGGTGATGGCGGCGATCGAGCAGGGCGGGACCGTCGTGATCGCCAACAAGGAGCCGCTGGTCTCCGCCGGCGACGTCATCCTCGCTGCGGCCAGGCGGACCGGCGCGACGCTGTTGCCCGCCGATTCCGAGCATAACGCGATCTTCCAGTGCTTCGACGCGAGCCGCCCCGAGGGGGTCCGTCGTATCATCCTGACCTGCAGCGGCGGGCCGTTCCGCGACTGGACGACCGAGCAGATGCGCGGCGTGACGCTCGAACAGGCGGTCAAGCATCCCAACTGGTCGATGGGCGCGAAGATCTCGGTCGATCTCGGCGACCTGCATGAACAAGGGCCTCGAACTGATCGAGGCCGCGCGGCTGTTCCCGATCCCGCATGACCGGATCGAGATCGTGATCCACCCGCAATCGGTGGTTCACAGCCTGGTCGATTATGTCGACGGCTCGGTTCTCGCGCAGCTGGGTCCCCCGACATGCGGACG
Source organism: Sphingomonas sp. AC411 (assembly GCF_979253035.1). NCBI lineage: Bacteria > Pseudomonadati > Pseudomonadota > Alphaproteobacteria > Sphingomonadales > Sphingomonadaceae > Sphingomonas > Sphingomonas sp. AC411. Next base: position 3,944,612 of record NZ_CEEDAQ010000001.1, read on the forward strand.
CCGATCGCGCATACGCTCGCCTGGCCGGATCGGATGGCGACGCCGATGGCCCTGCTCGACCTAGTCGCGATCGGCCGACTCGAGTTCGAGGCGCCCGATCCGGTGCGCTTCCCGGCGCTGCGACTCGCGCGTGAGGCGTTAGACGCAGGCGGGGTGCGGCCGGCGATTCTCAACGCCGCCAACGAGGTCGCGGTCGAGGCCTTCATCAAGCGCCGCATTTGTTTCCTCGAAATTGCCGCAATCGTCGAACATACGTTATCCTGTTACGACCCGGCCGCGCCGGATAGCGTCGATGCCGTATTGGCGATCGACGCCGAGGCGCGGGTATTAGCGGGTGTACGTGTGAAGGATTGCGCGGTTTGATCGAAACACCCGGTATCCTGCTGACGATATTGTCGTTCGTCCTGGTGATCGGACCGCTCGTGTTCGTGCACGAGATGGGCCATTACCTCGCGGGACGCTATTTCGGGATCAAGGCGGATGCTTTCGCGGTCGGCTTCGGTCGCGAGATCGCAGGCTTTACCGACAAGCGCGGGACCCGCTGGAAGTTCGGCTGGCTCCCGCTCGGCGGCTATGTGAAGTTCGCCGGCGACATGAACCCGGCAAGCCAGCCCTCGGCCGAATGGCTGTCGCTGCCAGCCGAAGAACGCCTGCGCACCTTCCAGTCGAAGCCGGTCTGGCAGCGCGCGATCGTCGTCGCCGCCGGTCCGGTCGTGAATTTCGTCGTCGCCATCCTGATCCTTGCCGGTTTCGCCTTCGCGTATGGCGACATCCGCATGCCGCCGGTCGTCGGTGGCACGGTGCCCGGCAGTGCCGCGGCTGCGGCCGGATTGCAGGTCGGCGACCGGATCACCGCGATCGGCGGCCGCTCGGTCGAGACGTTCGACGATCTCGCCCGCTTCGCCCGCATCCGCGCCGGCGAGAGCACGCAGATCGACGCGGTGCGTGGTGGCCAGACGGTGTCGCGCGACCTCGTGATCGGCACCGAATTGCAGCGCGACCGCTTCGGCAACGAATACAAGATCGGCCGCCTCGGCATCGCCGGGTCGAAGCCGGTGATCGTTCCCGTCAGCCTGATCGAAGCACCGGTCGTCGCGGTGAAGCGCACCGGGCAGATCGTGTCGATGATGGTCGAGACGCTGGGGCAGGTCATCACCGGGCGCCGTTCGGTCAAGGAACTCGGCGGACCGCTCAGCATCGCCAAGGTGTCGGGCGAGCAGATGTCGCTTGGGCTCGACGCCTATGTGTTCCTGATCGCCCTGGTCTCGATCAATCTGGGGTTCATCAACCTGCTGCCAGTGCCGATGCTGGATGGCGGTCACCTGTTCTTCTATGCGATCGAAGCGGTGCGCAGGCGCCCGGTCGAGCCGCAGGTGCAGGAATGGGCGTTTCGCGGCGGCCTCGCGGCGATCCTTGCGCTGATGCTGCTGGTGACCTTCAACGATCTCGGCAATTTCGGGCTGTGGAAGAATCTGGCCGGCTTGATCGGCTGACCACGATAGGGCAGGGCGGGCGCGCCTTGTATGTGCACGTTTTTAAGGTGGGTTTGGTGACAGCGATCAACGGTTACGATTTCGCGCGCAAGGGCGCCCTGCTGCTTGCAGGAACGATCCTGTCGGGCGTTCCCGCGCTGGCACAGACCGTGCCGGCTGGCGCCGCGACTCCGGCGGCGACTCCTGCGCAAAGCCCTTCGTCGGGTCGGCAGACGCCGACGACGGCTGCTCCGGTCGTGGGTGTAACGCCCGTCGCCGCGCCGGTATCCGTGCGGACGATAAAGACTTTGCGCGTCGAGGGATCGCAGCGCATCGAGGCCGAGACGGTGCTGTCCTACACCAAGCTGCGCGTCGGTATCCCGTACACCGCGGAAACGCTCGACCAGGCGCTGAAAGACCTGCAGGCGAGCGACCTGTTCGCGGATTACTCGATCGCGGGTGTCGAGGACGGCAACATCGTGCTGCGCGTGCGCGAGAACCCGATCATCAACCGCGTGATCATCGAGGGCAACAAGGCGCTCAAGACCGACAAGATCACCAAAGAGATCAAGCTCGCGCCGCGCCAGATTTTCACGCGCACCGCGGTCCGCCAGGACATCGGCCGGATCATCGAGCTGTATCGCCGTCAGGGCCGCTTCGGCGCGGTCATCGATCCGAAGATGGTCAACCTCGACCAGAACCGCGTCGACGTCGTGTTCGTCGTCAGCGAAGGGCCGAAGTCGAAGGTTCGCCAGATCAACATCCTCGGCAACGAGGTGTTCTCCGACGACCAGATCCGCGGCCAGATGGCGACCAAGCAGGCCCGCCTATTCCGCCTGCTCTCGTCGGCGACCAGCTACGATCAGGACCGCCTGTCTTACGATCAGCAGAAGCTCCGCCAGTTCTACCTGACGCAGGGCTATGCCGATTTCCGCGTGACGTCGGCGGTCGCCGAGCTGACGCCGGACAAGAAGGACTTCATCATCACGTACGTGGTGGAAGAGGGCAAGCGCTACAAATTCGGCGACGTCACCGTCGACAGCCAGATCCGCGACTTCGACAACACCAAGCTCGCGGCCACGCTGCCGCTGAAGAAGGGCGACTGGTACAATGCGAAGCTGGTTGAGGATTCGGTCGACAACCTGTCCCAGACCGCGGGCCTGTTCGGCTATGCGTTCACCGAAGTGAACCCGGAGTTCGCCAAGGATTCCGACACGCTGACGATGGGGATTAATTTCAACATCGCCGAAGCCAAGCGGACCTATGTCGAGCGGATCGAGATCAACGGCAATACGCAGACGCAGGACAAGGTTGTCCGCCGCGAGATTCGTCTGGCCGAGGGCGACGCGTTCAACAGCTTTCAGGTGAAGCGCTCGCAGGATCGCATCAACTCGCTGGGCTATTTCCAGGACAAGATGGAGATCAAGCAGCTGCCGGGATCGGCGCCCGACCGCGTGATCCTGGAGACCAACCTCGAAGAGAAGTCGACCGGCGAGTTGCAGCTGTCGGCGGGCTATTCCAGCCTTGAACGCTTCATCGTCCAGGCGAACATCACGCAGCGCAACTTCCGCGGCAAGGGCCAGGAACTGCGCGCGGGCGTCAATTATTCGAGCTATTCGAAGTCTATCGAGCTGGGCTTCACCGAGCCCTACCTGTTCGACAAGAACATCGCGCTCGGTGGCGATATCTTCCGCCGCGATTACAACTCGTTCAACTTCGTCGGCAATGATCGGCAGACCAATTATTCGCAGGTCTCGACCGGTTTCCAGCTTCGTACCGGCGTGCCGCTGACCGAATTCTGGTCGCTGTCGGCGCGCTATGGCCTGTCCTATGATGAGGTCGGTCTCGACAACCAGTTCCTGAACGCCGATGGCTCGTGCAACGTGCTCGTGGCGGACGCTATCTGTGCGACGCGATCGGCAATCGCTGGACGTCCTCGGTCGGCTATTCGCTCAGCCGCGACAATCTCAACAGTCGCTTGCGCCCGACGGCCGGTTCGCGCTTCTCGTTCAGCCAGGACTTTGCCGGCCTCGGCGGCGACGTGAAGTACATCCGGACTCGTTTCGAAGGGTCCAAGTACCAGAACCTCGGCAGCGGCTTCATCGGCTCGATCGTCGCCGAAGGCGGCTATATTCATCCGCTCGAGAAGGCGCGCAGGGCCGGCTCGGACGCGGTCCGGATTACCGATCGCTTCTATCTGGGTGAACCGCAGTTCCGCGGCTTCGACATCCGCGGCGTCGGGCCGCGCATTCTGCGCGCCGCCTATAGCAATGGAACACCGACCCAGGTTCTCGCGACCGACCGCAATTCGATCCAGGACGATGCGCTGGGTGGGCGTGCCTATTACCTGGCGCGTGCGGAAATCGAGATTCCGCTGGGCTCCGGCGCCCGCGAGCTCGGCTTGCGGCCGTCGATCTACGCGCAGGTCGGTAGCCTGTTCGGTATCACCAGGCCGCTGCCGTCGGCGACGTTCCCGACCTTGATCGATCCGACCACGGGCAAGGAATATGTCGGATCGACCTTCACGCCATCGGTCAATTCCGCGGGTGCGGCGCTCTATACATACACGACGACCGACACGACCGGTGCGCCGGTCACGGCCAACACGACCTGCGCGGCCGGTTCTCCGGATGCGGCGGGCGCGTGTATCGGCACAGCCGCCAACCCGCGTGCCTTGACCGAACAGACGCCTTTCGTCGAAAGCTTCCTCGGCAACTCGGCCAAGCCGCGTCTGTCGGTGGGTATCGGCGTCAACTGGAACTCGCCGTTCGGCCCGCTCCGCATCGATCTCGCCAAAGCCTTGCTCACCCAGAAGGGTGACGACCCCAAGCTCATTACTTTCAACGTAGGGACACAGTTCTGATGACGACGTTCAAGACGCTTCTCCTCGCCGCAGCGCTCGCCGCGCCGGCTGCCATGACCGCGACCGCTGCGGACGCACAGGTTTCGGGCATCGCCGTCGCCGACGCGCAGGGCGCGATCGCCAACTCGAAGGCCTGGAACGCTGCACGCGCCCAGATCGAGACGACCTACAAGGCCCAGCTCGACCAGGCCGAGACCCGTCGCCAGGCCGTAGCGCGTGAGCTTCAGCCGCTGGTCACTGCGTTCCAGACCGCACAGCGTGCACCCGGCGCGACCGAAGCCACCTTGCGTCCGCAGGCGCAGGCGATCCAGGCGCGTGAAAACGCCGCCAACCAGGAACTCGCCCGCCTGACTCAGCCCGCCCAGCGCGCGCAGCAATATGCGATCGAGCAGATCCAGGCGAAGCTCAGCGACGCCGTGACCGCTGCCGTTCGCGCAAAGAACGTCAGCCTGTTGCTGCGTCCGGAGGCCGCGCTGTTCGCACAGCCGACCGCCGACATCACCGCCGCGATCACGACCGAGCTCGATCGCCTCGTGCCGTCGGTCAGCACCGCCGTGCCGGCGAACTGGCAGCCGAACCAGGGTGGCCAGCAGCAGCAGGGCGCCGCACCCGCCGCAGCCGCGCGTGCGCCTGCCGCGACGCGCACCCCGCAGGGTCGCTAAGCTACATTGATGACCGAGACCGTGAACGATACTGCTGAAAAAGGCATGGGCCCGCTCGATATCGGGCGCGTCATGGCCGCGTTGCCGCATCGCTACCCGATGCTGCTTGTCGATCGTGTCGAGGATCTGATCCTCGACACCTCGATCACAGCGATCAAGGCGGTGTCGATGAACGAGCAATTCTTCCAGGGGCATTTCCCTGGGCGCCCGATCATGCCGGGCGTGCTGATCGTCGAGGCGATGGCACAGGCCGCGGGGATTCTCGCGGTCGAGTCGCTGGGTCTCGCGGGCTCGGGCAAGCTCGTCTATTTCATGGCGATCGACGGGGCCAAGTTCCGCAAGCCGGTCGAGCCGGGCGTTTTGCTCAAACTGGAAGTCACGTTCGTCCAGAAGCGTAGCGCGGTCTGCAAGTTTGCCGGCCGCGCCCTCGTCGACGGGCAATTGGTGGCAGAGGCGAACTTCACGGCGATGATCGCCGACCCGCCCAAGGCCTGAATCGCGTCGGAGCACGCATTCTTGTAAAATCGGGCGCGTCCGTGTACGGGCGCGCCTTCCTTCAGGCTGGTCGGAACCAGCCACCTACCGGAGAATTCTCATGAAGGCCGACACGCACCCCGATTATCACATGATCACCGTTCAGATGACGGATGGCAGCAAGTACCAGACCCGCACCACCTGGGGTAAGGAAGGCGATGTGATGACGCTCGAGATCGATCCGCTCGCGCATCCGGCATGGACCGGCGGCCGCGGCACGATGCTCGACACCGGCGGCCAGGTCGCGCGCTTCAACAAGCGTTTCGGTGGTGGTCTCACGCTCCGCAAGTAATGCGAGTTAACCCCGGAACGGGTTCGATTTAATTCGTTCCGGGGTAGTCCTTAAGGCGACTTTAAGTGTCGGCGACCAAGCTGCTCCTCGCAAGGACGAGGGCCTTATGTTCGCCGCCGAATTCGAACCCGCAGAACGCACCAGCCGGCGCCGAGCGCCGCGCGCACCGATCTCGCTCGACGCCAGCATCGGCAAGTCGGGCCGGGCCCTGTGCAGGGTTATCGATATTTCCGTACACGGCGTACGGCTCCAAACCTATTCGGCGCTCAGGCGCGGTACCAGCATCTGGCTCAACCTGCCGGAGATCGGCCAAGTCGTCGCCGATGTGATGTGGGCCGACGATTTCACCGCCGGTTGCCAATTTCACACCCCCTGCCGATCGAAGCGTTCGAAGCGCACGTCGCCAAGGATACCGTCAGCTGACCGATCGCGTCTTGGCGGGCTGCGATACGAAATCCTTCCCTACCCATTGCAATGATCTCGGCCGGCGATGCGTCTTGCACGCGGCGCAGTGGCCAGCGCGCTTGTGCCGCCGGGGCGGGGAGGGCGCTGTGAGGGTGACTT
>NZ_CEEDAQ010000002.1:0-132968 GCF_979253035.1 Sphingomonas sp. AC411
TCACCTCGCCTATGTCGCGCAGGATTCCTATCTCATCAACGACAGCATCCGCCACAATTTGACTTGGGGCAGCGAGGTCCGCCCCGATCCGGACCTCTGGCATGCACTGGCGCAGGCGGGTGCGGCGGATATGGTCGGCGCGATGCCGCAAGGGCTCGATACGCAAATGGACGATCGCGGCACGCGGCTGTCGGGCGGCGAACGCCAGCGGATCGCGCTCGCCCGCGCGCTGCTGCGTGATCCACAGCTCTTGATCCTCGACGAAGCGACCAATGCGATCGACATCGTGACCGAACAGGCGGTGATCGCCAATGTACGCCGGGCACTGCCCGAAGCGACGATCCTAGTCATCGCCCACCGCGAGGAAACGCTTCGTTCCTGTGACCGTGTGATCCTACTGGAGACCACTCAGACCGCCATTTCGTAGCCGCAGGCCCATTGCGTCGACATGTCGACGTGTCTGAATGTTTCCATGTCGGAACTGAGGTCGCCCCTGGATCGGGACACATCGGTACAGCCTGCAGCCGTCTTCCCGACAGCAATTCTCCGGTTCGGCTTGCGAGGACAGGGCAACCCGTTAAGCGTCATGGATATTGCCGTTTTATCGGAGCTTTCGATGCGCCTCACCTTTGCTGCCGCTCTCCTTGTTGCAACTGCGGCCCCGACATCAGCTCAGTCGCTTCACCAATATGGCGCGCTTGCCCTCTCGCCCGCAGGGGATCGGATCGCGACGGTCGAGAATAGCGGTACGCGCGGCGTGGTGACGATCCGCGCCGTCGCGGACGGGCGGGTGCTGCGGACGATCGATCCCTGCGCGACGTGCAGCTATTCGAGGCTGACCTTCGCGCCGGATGGCGACCTGGTCTTTCTGGTACGCGACGGCACCGCGGGCACCGTCCGACTGACCTATGCCGATGCCAGGACGACGCGCACCGTCGCGACGATCGCCGGCATCGCACAAACGCCTCGCGTATCCCCCGACGGCAAGCGGATCGCGCTGCTGGTGACGCTGGGCGCCGCCAAGGAATCGGGCGCGACGCAGGCGGGCGTGCGGATGATCGGGGAAATCGGCGAGAAGAGCGACGAGCAGCGCCTCGCGGTGTTCGACATTGCAGCCGCAAAGCCTGCTGCGCCAGTGACGCCGCTGTCGCCCGCGGGTCGCTATATCTACGAATATGACTGGACGCCGGACGGTCGCGGCTTCGTCGCGACGACGGCGCTCGGCAATGGCGACAATAACTGGTGGGTGGCGACGCTCGACGCGATCGATGCGCGGACCGGCGCGGTGCGCGCGATCGCGAAGCCCGCGACGCAGCTCAATCAGCCGCGCGTGTCGCCCGATGGACGGACGGTGGCCTATGTCGGCGGGCTGATGAGCGATTTCGGCTCGATTGGCGGCGACGTCTTCACCGTGCCGCTGGCAGGCGGCAGTCCCCGCAACATCACCGCCGGCGCGAAGTCGACCGTGACCACGATCGACTGGACCAAAGGCGGCCTGCGGACGGTGACGCTGGCGGGCGATCAGGTCCAGCTCGGCACGCTGACGCCCGGTCAGCCCGTCGTGCCCGGTTTCGCCAAGCCGGCAAGTGTCAGCGCAGGCGACGGTCGCGCGGTATTCTCCGCCGATGGTCGCATCGCCGCAGCCGTGGTGCAGGATTACGAGCATGCCCCCGCTCTCTATGCCGGACCGATCGGCGCGCTGCGGCAGGTCACCCACGACAACGATGCGGCGCCCGCGCTGGTGACGGCGCGCAGCATCACCTGGAAGAACGAGGGGTACGACGTGCAGGGCTGGTTGCTCGCGCCTCGGACCCCACCCGCGGGCAAGGCGCCGATGATCACGCTCGTCCATGGCGGGCCGTCCTCGGCATCGATGCCGGGCTATCTGTCCGAGACCTCGCTGAATGCCGCACTCCTGAAGGCGGGCTATTACGTCTTTCTTCCCAATCCGCGCGGCAGCTACGGCCAGGGCGAGGCGTTCACGGCTGCCAACAAGCGCGATTTCGGGGGCGGCGACCTGCGCGATATCCTTGCCGGCATTGACGCGGTCGAGCGGCTCGCACCGATCGACGACACCCGCCTCGGCCTTGGTGGGTGCAGCTATGGCGGCTTCATGGCGATGTGGGCGAATACGCAGACCGATCGCTTCAAGGGCATCGTCGCGGGCGCCGGTCTGTCGAACTGGGTGAGCTATTACGGCACCAACGGCATCGATCAGTGGATGCTGCCGTTCTTCGGCAAGTCGATGTACGACGACATGAAGGCCTATGAGGACGTGTCGGCGATCTACCAGGCCAAGCGGGCGAAGACGCCGACCTTCATCTATGTCGGCGAACGCGACATCGAGGTGCCACCGACCCAGTCGATCGAATGGTGGCATGCGCTGAAGGACCGCAACGTGCCGGTCAGCCTCGTGATCTACCCCGACGCCGGCCACTGCGTGACGGGAGCGGAACAGTCCGCCGACGTGCGCCAACGCGCGATCGCCTGGTATGATCGGTACGTGAAGACCGCGCGCTGAGCATTCCCTGAGCCGCGTTGCGCGTAAACACAACTCCGCCATAAGGGGGAAAAGTGGGGGAAAGTATACGCAACCAAGTGATTTTGTTTCTGTGCTTTGCTGCGGCCGCATGCTCGGGGCAAACACCAACCCCATCGAGCCGGGCTTAACGTGGGAAACGCTGAAGAACGGCAGCCGGATGGCAGTCGGACCTACTGACGAAAACGCTACCGAAGCGGCCTCACTGATCCGTTGCTGGAAGACGGGAACGGCTTTCGATTGCGTGGCGATCCAGGGCGGCGAATGGAAAGATGTCCGCCGAACCCAACCGGCCGCGCTGCCAACCAAGATATGGGGCGCGCCCGTTCCGATCGGCTATGATTGTAGCATCGGGCACAGGGCCTCGGGTTACCAAGAACACATCAGCGGCAAGAACGGCCAGCTGACAGACCACATCGTTTCGAGTCTCATGGGACCGATGGAGGCGTCATGGTCGCAAAGCTTTCTAAAACGGTACTTCGATGCGAATTCGATCAAGCCTGAAACAGTTTGGTACGATTGCCGAGCCTTGGCGCAGGTCATTCAAGAGGGGTCGAACGGCACACTGGGGTCGAGCGGGGTAACCCGTGAACTCCTAGACGGGGAAATTCCCGTACGTTGAATAGCACAGATACCACGCCGCGATGGGGTCTGTGCTGGGAACAGAATTGTTCGTTATCGGAGCGTTTGTGAGGGTTCGGCCGGGTCTTGGATAATCAAGCGAAATTAGGGTTTTAGGTTGGCTAACCGGAATACAAACGGCGGCGGTGTTCCGCCGAGTTCCGAGGGTGATGGCTAACCAAACGATTATGCCTAGGTTCTACAATTTGCCGGTCATGTAACGACGTTCCAGCCGTCTTTTAGCCTTTGGTTTACGGCGCCCATGGCATCGTCGGCCATATCGTCGAGCGCAGTGTTGTTCGTTCGAGCGGCAGTATACTCGCGAAACACAGACGCCAGCTTGGTCTCCGTGACTTGCAGTGGATCTGGCGCGGCCTTTGGTGATGGAACGTAGGTTGTGCCGTCTGGTCGGACAATGACGAAATCGTCACCGGGCTACTGCTTGCTCTGCTCCCAGAAATACGCCTCGGCATCCGCCTCGGTCGCACACGTACCGGACAAGCCAGCACGGCTCGTCAGCGAGTACAACTCGTTAATCTCGTTTTCCCTCTGGCTTGGCGACGCCAAAATGTTTGCCATCTAGTGACCTGCTCCCCAGAATTCATGCCATTGGTAAGTTAGCTCGTCAGATGGAGACGAGTGATGCGGCGAGGCCGATTTACCGAGGACCAGATCATTGGCGTGCTGCGCGAGCATGAGGCCGGCGTGAAGATCGACGGTGCCGCCACCAGCGAACTCCATATGATGCGTTAAACGCTCGGCCGACTGCACGACGTTTGAACTGGTCATTTGCGCGTCGTCCGCAACTTTCCACGACTCGATCTGCGCGGTCGCGTCAATATGGTCGTCTTTGAGGGTGTAAGATTGCGGGGCAATGATCATATTCTGATCTCCTTTCGACCGAATATGGGATCCAGTGCGACACACACACAACTGTTGCTCCACCTTGGGGCATCAGGAAGGCCCCTGCGCTTTAGCCGTGGAGCCGTAAAATCTTTTGATATCAATGCCGGTTGCCTGATTGGCCCATCAAGTCGCCCCAATGGATATCAACGGGTTAGAGGTGCGGGGGCATCTTTCCGTTGAGAACATACGAGGAACGGTTTAGCTATCCGCGCCCCGTTCGAGACCCTTTGGCTGACGCTGCTCGGACGCGATCGTCAGCCGCCCGACTTCCGTGTCACTTGGGCTGGCACACAGTTGGCGAGGATATGCCAGGATATCGGAGTAACGCAGGACATCGATCTCAATGCAGCGATGGCCCGCGTTAGGACAGGTGGGCAGAGCGCTCGGTGAACCAGGGTATTGCATATGATCCAATCTAAGTTACGCATACGTCATCGCGGCAGGTTGAGCATTCCCAAGACGCCTCCCTGCCGCGATGACCCACGGTTCACGTACCCGCAGTTTTTTCGATCGCCGCGGTCGCGGCCTCGGCCTGCTTCAGCGCGGCCAACTGTTCGACGGCTGTCGCGGCATAGCGCGCCGCAAGCAGCCCGCGTTCCGCCAGCGACATCGCCAAGCGCACGTGCGCGGCGCGCTCCGGCGACAGGAAAGGCAGCACCACCTCGGCAGCGCCCGCGATCCGGTAGTATGCAGCCTGCGCGCGATTGATCGCAGTTCCGATCTGCGCGGCCTGCCCGGCCGACGGGGCCGGCATGGTCGCGCAACTGGCGAGCATCATCGACGCCGCACATAGCGCAGCGGTCAGCAGTTTCTTCATGGTGATCCTTTCAGGTGGAGCCTGAGTGATCCTTTCAGGTGGAGCCTGATCCTCAGGCGGGGGTGAGCACGCGATTGCGGAACCAGCCCCATCCGAAGGCTTTCTGCGTCGGGCTGCGCTCCATGATGTCGAGATATCGACCGCCCTGCTGGACGTTCATTGCGGCGAGCAGAACGTCTTCCCACTGCTCGGACGCGCGGCGTTTCTGGCAGCCAGCGAGCGCGGCATCGGACTTCGAGCCAAACCCGCCATCGATCTTCGCGAGGTCGGGCCAGTCGTTGCCGCCCCCGTTGAGCGCGTTCAGCGCGCGCTGGAGCATCATCACCCCCACGGGGCGCCATGTTCACGCCGGTGTCGAGCGCCTCGGCAGCCAGCCGCGAGGATCGCTTGGCGAGCATGTCGATGCCCGGGACCTTGACGAAGTCCGACCAGTAGATCGCGCGCGCGGTCACCTTAGACAGACTCCGCATGTCGCCGGTGTAGCCGTGCTGCCGCGCCTTCGACTGGGTGATACCCCAGCGGGTCGGCCCGCCCCGGTCGGCGGGGTGATTGACGTAGTCGCCTTCGCGCACGACCAGGTCATCGATCATCTGATCGATTGTCTTCATGACGACTCTCCGATGTGATGAACCTGCAAGGATCGCTTGCAGGTTGGGTCAGTTGGCCAGGTTGGGTCAGTCGATCTTGTCGAGCGTCCGCAGGGTTGCCGCCATCTCCGGGGGCACCACGGGCTTGCCGTGCAGCGCTGCGTCGAGGACGTCGATCGCGCTCTGACCGCGCTTCTTGAAGAAGGTGATGATGCCCGCGCCGACCGCGCCGATCATGCCCCCGGTGCCGAGAGCGGCGAACAGGTCGACCTGGTGCTCCACGATCCACACCGCGGTGATCAGCATGGCGAGCCCGGCGACGATGCCGTCAAGCACCCAGCGCTTGGGCCCCGCGGAATCTAGGGTGATGAACAGCCGGACCATGAAGCATGGCGAGTAGCCCGACGAACATCGACCCAGCGGGGAAGGAGTAGCCCAGGACAGACCAGATTACCGGTACCGTTACGCTCGGTACCGCAGCGATAGCCCCTCTCGCATTATCGAAGCCCGACGGCAGCGGTCGCCATCAGCAGGCTCACTACGAGGACGAGGATTGGCCGGCGCAGCTGAGGCCACCTCGACCACATATCGACGGGCAACGGCGCCGTTCCGCAGCTGGAACTCGAGCATCGGTTCGGCGAGGATGTGCAGCGCCATCCACATGAAGCCGCAGCTAACCGACAGCGGATCGAGCCAGCGCTTCAATGCGGCGACCCGCTCGATCGTGCCGGCGTCGCCTGAGCTCCACGACCACAGGCTGACCGCTTCCGCCCCGCCTCGGCTCGCGACCGCGCACCCGGCGAGGAAGATCATGATACGGTAGATTGATACCGGGTCGGTTGGGTGATCGATCGCCCGCGCCACCCAGAGACGACGCGCCTGTTTGCCCGCCATCATTAGCCCGAGGCACATCGCCGCGGTCATGACGAACAGGTTCCAGGCGAGCAGCCCCGGGTTGTCGGAAAGGGATGGCGGCGCGAGCGCGGTCGTCGCACTCATCGCTTGCCCGATGTAGTTGCTAGTGGCTGTCGCAGTCATGCGTCATCCTTTCCTGCGACCAAGTCGGCGGCGATAATACTGTAATCATTAGTACTTATTAGATTTTGGACCATACCCAAACCAAAGCTGTTGTAGTTTCATTTGACTAAAATAAGTGATTGAGGCTTTCTGCTGACGGAATTCATGAAATTACTTTGATCTGATGCGGTAGCTGGGCGGGAGGGGTTTTATGGCCGGTAAGCAGGTCTTCAACGGCCTTGACGCATTGCGCGGCTACGCAGCGATAGCGGTACTCGTCTTTCACAGTTCAGGACTGTTAGGAATGACCTGGCTATTCCCCTCTGGGTACCTATCGGTTGATCTCTTTTTGCAATGAGCGGCTTCGTAATTGCCCACTCTTATCAAAAACTTATTCTTGAACGTGGCTGGGTTTGGTTCATGAAAGTGAGGATTAAACGCTTCTTACCTCTCTACGTTCTGGGAGGGTTTTCGGCCTGGTCCGCGTAGCCGGGCTACTAGCCGTGGGCAGTGACACTCGTGGGTGGGTGGCGGCGGCTGTCGCCTACTTCGCTTTTCTCCCGGCTCCTGTCAGTCCATTTTCTGGAGGGGCGATGGCACCGTTAAATGCACCGGCCTGGTCACTTTTGTACGAACTGTACGCCAACCTAGTCCTTGCCATCATCCTTCCATGGCTGACTAATAGGCTCTTGGCTTTAATCATTTTCGTCACCGGAACGATCTTGCTCACTGCTGCCCTGAATGGGATTGGCCTAGTAGGCTATAACCTCAGTGATTTCGGCCTGGGCTTTGTTAGGACGTTCTTTTCTATCTCTATGGGTGTGAGCTTGTACCGTTTGCGGAGACATATTCCTACGGCAGGTATACACCCTATTGTACTACCAATTATAGTGATAGCCGTAGTTCAGCTGCCCCCAAACCCCATGTATTCTTTCGCGTTTGTATTGTTTGGATCGCCTTTAATATTGGCCGCCGGCGTAGCTAGCAGCGCTTCCAATGTTGCATCCCGCTATGGTGCATCATCATCCTTTGCAATTTACGCGCTACATGTGCCCATCCTTGGAATTGCATCGGGTGTAATATCTCGAATGAACCTAGCTTCAGAATTAGCTACAGGCTTGATCATCGTGGCCTGTGCAATTTTCGCACCTTACGTTGATCGTCATTTTGATCGGCCGCTAAGATATTCGCTGAAACCAGCTTGACCGGTACCGTTACGCTCGGCACCGCGGCGATAGCCCCTCTTGCATTACCGCAGCCCGACGGCAGCGGTCGCCATCAGCAGGCTCACGACGAGGATTGCGATCGGGCGCCGCAACTGCGGCCACCTTGACCACATGTCGACCGGCAGGGGAGCCTTCCGTAGCTGGAACTCGAGCATCGGTTCGGCGAGAATGTGCAGCGCCATCCACATGAAGCCGCACCCGACCGACAGCGGATCGAGCCACCGCTTCATTTCAGCCTCGCGCTCGATCGTCCCGGCGTCACCTGAGCTCCACGACCACAGACTGACAGCTTCCGCGCCGCCCCGGCTCGCGACTGCGCAGCCTGCCAGGAAGATCATGATCCGATAGATCGACACCGGGTCAGTCGGGTGATCGATGCGCCGTGTCACCCAAAGCCTGCGCGCTTGCTTGCCCGCCATCATCAGCCCGAGGCACATGGCCGCGGTCATGACGAACAGGTTCCAGGCGAGCAGGCAGGGATTGTCAGCGAGTGAGGGCGGCGCCAGCGCGGACGGCGCCCGCATCGCCTGCCCGATATAGTTGCTAGTGGCTGTTGCAGTGATGCGTCATCCTTTCCTGATTGTGCCAGCGCAAATTGACGGGCAATCATGCGCCCATACGAACGGGTGATTTTAGGAGGGGTATCGAATTGTCTTTGGCTCGAATGCTTCGCGCGATCCCCATCGCGATCGACATGGTGCGTTCGCGGATGCTAATCGCGTGGCTCAAAGCGTCCTATCCCGGTCTCACTGTAGGGGCGGATGTTATAATTCAGCCCGGCACCAGGATCCGAATGCTTACGGCCGCCACTATATCGATTGGGGACCGATCGGTTATTGAGCGCCGATGTACATTGACCTCGGAAGGCCGATTGATCATCGGGGCAGACAGTTTTGTCGGAGCGGGTAGTGTTATCGTAGCTGCCCAATTTATCGAGATTGGCGCTGACGCCCTGATCGCAGCGAATGTTACGATCAGGGACCAGAACCACGGTACAGCAGCGGGCGCCCCCTACCGGACTCAGCCGCTAGCAACAGGGCCGATCAAAATTGGCAGAAACGTGTGGATCGGCGTGAGCTCTGCGATCCTAAAAGGCGTGACGATCGGTGAGGGAGCGATCGTTGCCGCCGGTGCGGTTGTAACCAAGGACGTGGCGGCAAACTCCGTGGTCGGCGGAGTTCCTGCCCGGCTCATCAAATCTATCTGACCGCGATAAACTGGCGGGCACGACTCCATGGGTCCATTATGTCATCGCCAGCATCTCGAACGTCTGCAAGGGACGGCGGGGCAAGCGCTGCTGTCGTCCGCAATGCGTCTCCGATGTAGTTGCTAGTGGCTTTCGCAGTCATGCATCATCGCCTTCCTACGACCGGATCGGGTCGCGCTCGTGGGTTTGTGAGCAGATTGGGCGGGGTCGACACAGTGCGACGACGAACAATGGCCGCAGGGTCGCAGCATCTAAAACTGCTAAAACCCTGATTTATAAGCAGTTATCTGGCGTACGCATCTGATACAGGTCAAAATTGGTTTTAAATCTCATTGACTTGAGATCTGGTTATCCTCTTCGCGTTCCGAATGTCTAATAGTTACCGCGCAGAGGTTGACGGCCTCCGGGCACTTGCCGTGCTCCCCGTCGTATTATTTCATGCCGGAACGGCCCTTATTCCGGGCGGGTTCGTTGGCGTAGATATCTTTTTGTGATTTCCGGGTTCCTAATAACCAAGATACTGGTCGGCGAGGCTGAAAGAACCGGGCGCGTTTCGATCAGCGGCTTCTACGCCCGTCGTCTCAGGCGCATCGCGCCGGCGCTCTTGGTGGTACTTCTAGCAAGTTTCGGTGCCGCCCATCTGACCCTTCTGCCTGGACAGTATCTTGCATTTGCACGGTCGATGATTGCGACGCTCGGCTTCACATCGAATATCTGGTTTTGGTCGCAGACCGGGTACTTTGCCGCGCAGGCCGGTGTCGAACCTTTGTTGCACACGTGGTCGCTCGCGGTCGAAGAGCAGTTCTACCTGTTCGTTCCGATCATTATCGGCCTGCTCGCAAAGTCCCGGCGATGGCTTATCCGCTTGTTGATCGCGGCGACCGCGCTGTCGTTTGCCCTCTCCGTCGTGGGCCTATGGCGTAGCCCCTCGGTCACCTTCTACTGGCTACCAACGCGAGCCTGGGAGCTACTCTTGGGCAGCTTGCTGGCTATGCGATTGGTGAGACCGGTCATCCGCCAATCCGCCGCCCAGATCCTATCGGTCGCCGGACTCTTACTCATCGTGGGCTCGCTGTTTCTGTTGAGCGAAACAACACCCTTTCCCGGTACAGCTGCGCTGCCCGCATGCCTTGGCGCTGCCATGATAATCTACTCGACCGATGATCACGACATCGCGGTACGTCGCTTTCTGTCTTGGTCGCCAGTGGTTGGCATCGGACTGATCTCCTACTCCCTGTATCTCTGGCATTGGCCGGTGATGGTATTCTCGCGGAACTATTTCGGGCAGGAGGCATCGGCTTGGGCGACAGTCAGCTTGTCATTCGGACTTGCCGTAGCGACGTTGTTTCTCGTCGAGAAACCCACTCGTAAGGACTGGGGAATTAGACCGCTGCTGTTCTGCATTGCAGCGGCTTCATTGGCCTTGGCCATTGGCGCCTTCTTTGTCCTGCGCTCTGGGGTGCGCCCTCCCGGCTACCCGCGCACGCCGTCGAATTGTCTGCAGCATCTGAAGATCGTGCAACGATCTGTGCAGGTCGAACTGAATGGTGCGACACAGGCGCGCGCCCGGCCATCGCTATCATCGGAGACTCTCATGCAGCTCTACTTGCTGAAGCATATGACGCGGCGGGACTTCCGGTCAGGCTGCTCTCGAGCAACGCATGTCCACCGGGTTGGAAGTTCGGTAATATGCCTCCTCTAGACGCCCAAGCTTGCGATCTCCGAAACACCGAAGCGATCGACCGTGTGCTGGCCGATGCCGACATACGAGACGTCATTCTCGTGGCGAACTGGCCGAGTTACGAACCGCGTGACATTGCCAAGCACGCTGGCGCAGTGATCGCCCGGATACACCGCGCAGACAAACGGGCGACGGTTTTCTATGGTCTTCCCTACTTTAAGGGGAACCTCCCGGCTGGGCTTGCCAAAGCCGCTTGGTGGGACAGCACACCTCCTTCGTTGTCCCGCCCATCTATTCTTCAGCTATCAGGAGCAACGATGCTGGACGGTGGTTCCGTCCTATGCAGCGGAACCAACTGCCCGGCGGTCCTTGACGGTCGGGTCGTGCTCAGTGACGGCAACCATGTTACCCGCGCAATCGCCAGAACCAGGCTTCGAGATCTGGTGAAACAGTAGACCGATCACGGCCACACTGGCGGGAACACCCCTTCACCTTCTACAGCACCATCGCCGCGGTGACGCTGGCATGGCGCGGCGCGATCCCGTTCCATGCCTGCATGGTCGAGGTCGATGGGTACGCCGTGCTGATCGCGGGGCCGTCGGGGCGGGCAAATCGAGCCTGTCCGCGGGCCTGCTCGGCATCGGCGCACGGCTGGTGGCGGACGATCTGGCGGTCACGCGCATCAAGGAGGGTCGGGTCGAAAACGGCCGCATCGAGGCGTCCCGTGGTCGCCCAACGATGCGCCAGCACCGCGATACCGCCGCGCGGATCGACGCTGACCTGCGCCTGCCGATCCCTGGCGACCTGCGCGACAAATGGCTGGTGCGGCCGCGCGCGCGGTCGTCTGACATCGCCTTGCCGCTCGCCGGGCTATTGGCGCTGACCGATCAGCCGCGTATCCTCGGTGCAGGCAGTAAACTTGCGCTACTGTCGGCGCATCTCTTCCGACCGCGCTGGCTGGCCGCACTGCCCAGCCACGCCGCGCGAAGACAGGACCTGTTGACGCTCGCCGCGACGGTCGCGGTGGAGAGTCTTCCTGCGATCACGACGTTCGACCCGCATGATCAGGAGAACCGCGCACGCCGCGCCCTCCTGCAGATCAGGACGATGATCGGAGCGGAATCGGAGCAGGGCCTGCACGAACCAGCCGGTGAATACCCGCCGTGGTCCACCGCTCATCAGCGGCAGGACGCGGTGCTCGAGGTCGCCGGCAATGTCGAAGATCAGCGCGCTCCCGGCACGATCGTGACAATAGCGGGTCAGCATCTCCTGCGTCGCGGTCTTGCGCAGCTCGAAACCGCCGCCCTCATAGGCGGCATCGGACAGGTTGACGGTGATCCCCAGCCGGCGCGCGCCCGCCGCATCGTCGTGCGTGTCGTTATGCCAGTCGAGCGCGTCCAAGCCGTTGGCGCGGGTCTGCACGAGCCGCCCTTCGACGCGGTGCAGATCCTGGCAGCCGGTAACCACCTCTACCCAGTGCAGGAACGGCGGACGACTGAGCACGATGTTGAGCGCGACGCCGACCCGTTGCGGCGCCTCGACCTCGCGCGACCCGAGCCGGTCGACATGGTCGGCGACGAAGCTCCCGCGACGGCAGTGGTCGAGCAGGCTTGCTAGCAGATCCGGCTCGATGAGATCGCGACATTCGATCGCACGATGCCGCTCGAAGACGCGGGCAGGGCCGTCGGGCGGCACGAGTATTTCGGTACGCTGCGCACCGATCGCGATCGGTCGTCCCCGCGATCCGACAGCGAGGCTGGATCGAGCGCCGACGGTAGCATCGATGCGGACATATCCCGTTCCCCTGGAAAGCGCGCGAACAGCCAACCAACGCGCGCACCGGGATGGCGTCTAGCCGCTAGCGCTTCATGAAGACGAACGCCGCATAGTTGTCGTCGGATAACAGCCGATCGTCGGGACCATAAAACGGGCCCGGCTGTGGCTTGGCGCCCGGCGTCGCGATCGTCCGGTAGCGCATCGACGTGACGGTATCGGTGAACCGGAAATTGCAGCCCCACAGGATGAGCAGGCCGCCCGGACGGAAACAGGCGTCGAGCGCGTCGACCGCCGCGGCGAACCGCGCGAACGGCAACAACAGGGTGCAGCGGTCGGGACGCCATGCATCGAGATCGCCGTGGCGCAGCACCGACAGGCAGAACACCGCATCATAGCGTCATAGCCTTCTGCCGCCAGCGCGTCCGGCGTATCGGCGCACGCGAAGTCGATCTGCCCGAGCCCCAGGCGGTCGGCGATCCGTCGGGCCTGCCCAATACAGGCGGGGTTCGCGTCGATCGCATCGATCCGCGCGTGCGGTAGATAGCGTGCCAGCGTGACCGCCTCATCGCCCGTCGAACATCCGAACGACAATAGCCGCGGTGCCGCATTGGCCTCCAGCCACGCCGTCACGAAGGCGAACAGCGCCGGATGCCGATCGAGCCGCGTCATGGTCGCAGGCTGGAACAGCCGCGCACCGCGATGGCCGGCGCGTAGCCACCGCGTCCGAGCGGTGTCGCCAGCGCCCGGACGAAACGAACGAATTCGACCAATCTCGGATACCGCTTGAGGCGGTTGCGCACGCCGCTCGCGACCGACCGGTCATTGCGGCCGCAGCCAGGTCCACATTGCCGGAAAGTGCGAGCCATCCTCATCGTCGCACGCCGCCATCCGCCAATATTGCAGCATCTGCAGCCCGATAAAGCTGCCCCCGGCAAACGCCCCGATCAGATAGTCGGGGTCGCCCTTATAGCCTGCGTGGAACAGCGTGACCGGGGGAACGCCGATCGCCAGCGCCGCGGCATAGGACCAGGCGATCGCCGCCATCTCCTCGGCCGGATCGTCGCCGACCTCCGCCAGCGTATTGCGAAGCGCCGGATCGCTGACCGCAAGATGCCCCGCCTCGTGGAGCAGGTCGCCGACCCGGCCCGGTTGCGCGGAGTCGTACACCACCGCGCCACCCCGCACCGTCATCGCCGGCAGCACCGCGTCGCCAGCCACCGTCCCGGCTACGACCGTCAGCCCGATACGCTTCATGAAGGCGAGAATGCCCGCCAGTTCCGGAGCATCGCCTAGCGGAAAGGAATGCCCAGTCTTCATGTCGACACGTCTACTCGTCTACGGCCATACAGACAAGCTCGGCGGGAGCAGACAGCGGGGCAGCAAACACCCGGCTTGTTAAACGCCCGCCGATGGCCGACCCTCTATCCGCACGCGTCGCTGTGCGGGTCGACGTCCTCCTATCCAGGAACCGCGCATGACCAGGATCGTGCTTTTCGCGATATCGGCGCTCTCGCTTGCCAGTCCCGCCGCCAATCCCGCAGCCGCGCAGGTCGATCCGGTCGCGCGCGCACTGGCGACCCAGGCGCTGACGATCGCGACCGCACCGACGACGATGAAGACCATGATCGTCGGTAGCGAGCAACCCGACACACCCGCCGTCTCGGGCTCCTCGGGGACGATCGGCAACTCGCCGATTCAGGTCAACGGCAGCGCCGCCAACGACACCGGCTATCTCGCGTTCAAATACGGCGCGGACGGCAAGGGCGTCACCAACTACTGGGTCAAGACGCGCAGCCCGGCCATGAACGGCTATGCGGCGGTCCAGAACGGCGACCGCATCGTCGTCGACCTGTGGCAGGCAGGCACCGGCGGACAGACCGGGCATGTCGGCGGGACCCGCGTCACCGTCGACAATGCGGTCTTTTCGGCAGGCGAGGTGGCTGGCCGCTGGGCGCTGTTCACCGGCACCGGGGTCGCGTCGTCGCAGGTGAGCAGGCAATATCCGGTCCGCTACGGCACGATGAACGCGATCGTCGCCAACAGCTATCAGCAGGTTTTCTTCCCCGGCGGCGTGAATCCGGCGCTGCCGTCTGCGGGGAGCAATTTCGGCGGATGGGTGGTGATCGGCGCGGGCGCGGCATCGCCCGGCTTCGGCGCCTTGAAGTTCCTGCGGACGGGGGCCACGCTGCTCGCCACGCCGGAAGCGGGCGCGTTCGAGGTCGATGCGAACGCCCGGCCCTATTTTACCGCGGCTGACGGCGTCCGGCGCAGCATCATGCTCGCCGAGACCAGCGACCCGAGCGTCAAGGTGCTGCCGGGCGCGGGCACCGGCGCAACCGCCACGATCGATGCGAACGGCAATACGGGGGTCGTCACGCTGGTCATCGGTGCGGGACTAGGGCCTAAATCGGGGGCGGGGGCAGGGGACCTGTTCACGGTCACCTATGCGCATGCCTATCCGTCCGCCAGCTATCCGATCATCTCCGCCGCCAACGCAGCGGCGGTCGCGCTCGTCCGGAACGGCTATCTGACCGCGACCGCGACCGGCTTCACCGTCAGCCAGCCTTCCACCGGCGGTGCTGCCCTTCCCGCCGGGACCTATGCCGTCACCTTCAATGCGCCCGGCGTTTGACGGAGCCAGCCTCTCCCAAGCCGCATATCATCCGGATATCTCCGCCGAGTTCGCCTTCGTCTGTGCCTGCGCAGATCCGCTCCACCCGCCCCGGACGGACGACCGACACGACGATCTCGACGGCGACAGGCTCGCCGCGATCGCACACCGGCATCAAATCGTGCCGCTGGTCGTCGAGGCGCTCAGGCGGTGCAACCGGCCGATCCCGCCGGCTCTCGCCGCACGGCATGATCCGCTCGCGCCACTGCGCTCCGCCCGCGAGGCGATCCGATTGCATACGCTGCTGATCGCGGACGGGATCGAACCGCTCTTCCTCAAGGGCAGCACGCTGGCGATGCTGGCGTACGGCGCGATTCAGAGCCGGCAGTTCGGCGATATCGACCTGCTCGTCCGGCCGACCGATGCCCGCCGCGCCGCTAGGCTGCTGGAGGGTGCCGGCTACCGGACGCCGGGCGGAGCAGGGGATTTGTCGGAACGGGTTACGCGCGCGATGCCGCTCGCCAAGGACATGGCCATCCGTCACCCCGGCAACCGCCAGATCGTCGAGCTGCACTGGCGCATGACCGACGCTGCGCACGAGCGCCCGGTGCGCGATCGCGAAGCCATCCAATGGGTCGAACTCGCCCCCGGCGCCGCGGTGCCCACGCTCGCGACCGACGCGCTCTTCGCCTATGTCTGCAGCCACGGCGCGGCGCATCTATGGGCGCGGCTGCGCTGGCTGGCCGATGTCGCCGCCCTGCTGGCACGCGAGTCCGATGGCGGCGACCGGCTCTGGCACGCTGCCATCGCCCGACGCCAGACCCGCGCGGCCGCGTCCGCCATCCTGCTCGCCGGGCGCTTCTTCGGCACGCCCCCGCCACCCTCCTTCTCCGCCCCCGATCGCTCCGCCTGACACTGCTCGTCGCGCTGTCGCGGCGCACGATCGAAGCGGAGGCGGGACCACCGAACTCGCCCGTTCCCGCTGGCGCGGCTGGGCGGAGATGACCGGCAAGCTGCTCATCGCCTCGAGCGCGGGCGATCTTGCCGGCTGGGCCAGCCGCCTGCTGTTCTCCGCCCCTGATGAGGACGGCCCCGATCGCTCGCGCTTCTGGCTCGTGCTCCACCCCTGCAGCGGATCCCGAAGCTGCTCCGGCGACGCAGACTACGCCGTCACCGGAAGCGAGCATGAGCGGCCGTACCGCAGTATCCGATCGCTTTTGATGGCAGGACTACGCCAATCAATGCCGTCCGTGCATGTCGCCTGGCTAAATAAAAGCTAGGCCTTTCAAAATTGATCTGTTTCCGGTTACCACGCGACGAAAGGCGGGGGCACGCCAGGGGATGTCGAACATATGAAGATAAAACAATTGCTTGAATGCCTGTTCGGTCGCCACTTACGCGATGC
Source organism: Sphingomonas sp. AC411 (assembly GCF_979253035.1). Lineage (NCBI taxonomy): Bacteria > Pseudomonadati > Pseudomonadota > Alphaproteobacteria > Sphingomonadales > Sphingomonadaceae > Sphingomonas > Sphingomonas sp. AC411. The sequence continues at coordinate 16,394 of NZ_CEEDAQ010000002.1, forward strand.
TCACGGGGTTCGGTTCCGAGACGACATGGCGTTCAGTCGGTGCGTCGGCTGTCGCGTTGCGATGGTCAAAGTACAGGGACGTTGGCGACCGGTCGGCCGCAGTCCATTGTGGCAATATCTCGCTGTGGCTGCGTTGCTGCTGCTTTTGGCCTTTGGTTTGCAACGCTGGTATGCCGCAGCCCATCCCAAGCACGACATCGTGGTCTTCGTCGGAGACAGCATCACCGAGGGCGTTGCCGCGAGCGATCCGCTGACGACCTCTCGTCCGGGCCGGTACCAGGTTCATGCCGGCAACGATGTGATCGTCGCGAACGAGGGCGTGAACGGCATCACACTGGGCTCGTTGGCCGGTCTGGTATCGCTGAAGGATTACTACCAGTCGGGACGCCGCAATGTTGTGGTCCTGGGGGCGGTTCGAACGACTTCGCCCAGAACGCCAAGGCCATTCCGTTGTTCAAGACGCTGCAAGACTATGCCATGCGGCTGAAAGACGATGGCTGGATCGTCGGGGTCGGCACGGTGATGGCGCGCAACGGCCTACCGCCCGAGCAGGAACGCGAACGGCAGGCGTTCAACCGGATGATCGTTCACGGCCCGTTGAAAAGCCAGGGCATTGCGGTGCTCGACTTCGACGCGGAGCACCGTGCGGGACGCGTTCCCCTGGCAGATGGTGTGCATCCCACCGATGCCGGCTATGCGGGCATGAGCAAGCTCGATGTCGCGTTCGTCGACAAGGCTCTCGAGAAGCATTGAAGCCCTCGCGCCAAGTGGATCACGACGACATGACACCGACCCGGCGCGCAGCCGTAAGCGGCATCGTCAGCACTGTAGCGCTAGCGGATGTGGCGGCGAGGGTGGCACCAGCGACGCCCCTATCGCCGTCGTGCCCGTAACGCCTGCACCTGCACCGACGCCTTCTCCGACACCCACGCCCTCGGCGCCCCTGCTCCAATCGCGCAGCACGCTCGGTATCTTGACGTTGGGCATGTCGGTTTTCTGGGCGATGATCTGGTAGGCTTCAGCAATCCCGATCGATCGGCCATCATCGCCGACAACACGCCGACCCGCTACTTCGCGAAAGCGTTGATGGCCGCTCGGCCGGCCGGCCGGACGATCCGCGAAGTCAATGCAGCCGTCGGCGGTTCATTCGACGATCAGACCCCCAACCAATATGCCGGCGTGGCAGGAAAGCCGTACGACGTCGTTGTCCTCGGTCTCGGGATGAACAGCGGGTCGGCGTATGGCGTGCACGGGCGCGGACCAAATGCTGCTTATACCAAGGAGCGGCTTCGACCGCTTCTGCGCGAGATCAAGACGACGGGTGCCGTGCCGATCGTCTGCAACACGATGCATCCCTGGCCCGAAAGGACTACGCCAGCGTCAATTCGTAACGCGCTGAACGAAGGAATCGCATGGCCAGCCGAGCAGGAAACCCTGCGTTACGGGGGACGATTGGCGTTTGACCGAGAGGCCAATACGTTCGGCTCACCCCTTCTGGGTGTGGATGGGCAAGGGCTATTCGAGCGCGCCGGGGGCAGGCAATACGCGCCGGTAGCAAATTACGTATCGACGACCGCACCGAGCAGAACGCTGGGCAAAACGCTGGACCAAATGCTGGGATCGTCATGACGGTGACCCGCAGGGTTGGCGGCAATACGGTGCAGGTCGAACCTGGATCGATCCAGGAAAGCGGTGTCTTCAATAGTGTCGTTCGCCACTTCGATCCGCCGATCGACGAATTCCTGGTCCCGCCTTCCACGCAGCAGGTTCAGAAGCGCGATTGGACCGGGGGCGGCGTGATCGTCGACGGCTTGGCAACCTATGCGACCTGGAACGGGATACTTGCGGACCTTGCCCGCGAGGAGGACGTCAAACTGATCGACTTCGAATATCGCGGGTTCAAATGGGTGGAGCGACGCGGCGGTTGGCCCAGCGTTTATACCTCCACCCATCAAGGCGTGGTGTTCGAGACCTATAATCACCCGCAGTTGGCCGCCCAAAGCGTCATCTACGGAGAAATGATGACGTGGCTGGCAGGCGTGCTCGATACGAATGGGCTGAGCGGCGGCTTCGAACGGCTTATAGGCCCGCCCATACCCTGAAAACGCGATCGGATCTGGTAGAGCATGGGTGGCCGATCAGGCAGCGGTTGCAATACCGCGCTCACCTGATTGGTCTCGTTCCAGGAACCCTTAACGGTTGTAATCGTTTGGGCGGGGCAGCCGAACTGGCTGATACCTGGGAGTGACCTATGATTAAGAAACTGACCCTGGCCGCATCGGCCATTGCCCTGACTGCATTGCCAGTCGCAGCAAGCGCCGCCCCTGTTGCAAGCTCGGCTGGGTCGCTCTCGTCGGTTCGTGCAGGCACGCCTACGTCGAAGTCCAGCAATCTCGCTGGTCTCCAGGATCTGAGCATCGCTCCGATCGTCATCGGTATCGGCATCCTCGCGGGTGTGACGTACCTGATCATCGATCATGAGAACGATGACGACTCGGACAGCAACTGATTGAAATGGGCCGGTAATTCCGGCCCATTTTTACAAGAGCACAGTTTTCACAAAAGGCCTTGCGGCGTATCGCGACGATATGAACCCGCTGAGTTGAAGCGATCAACCGCCAACCGCATCCGGTTGCCGGGTTATAGCAAACCCGATTTAGAGGTTTGCTGTTTATCTGGCCTTGACCCGTCGGGCTTCGAACCCGATCGAGGGGTCTGGCTGGGCTCGGACGTTGTTTTTCCCAACGGCTTTCCGGGGAAGATGCATCGCCGCCCACCTTCGCCTCCAATGCCTCCACACGATTGGTCAAAAGTTCGAGATCGAGCTTTTCCGGTGTCGCCTGCAACGCACCGACCTCTCGCTCCAGTTCATCGATCCGCTTGTTGGCAGCGGCGATACGTATCCCGGCTTCCATCCGGTCGACGTCGGCCGTTATCGGATCCTCCGCCGCCTTCGCCGCTTTGGGCGTGGGCGTCGATGCCTGATCGCAACCTGCCACAAGGATCAGGCATGCCAGCGACATGATGGTTTTACTGAAATTTGTCATGCTGTCCGCCTACGCCTTTGCCAGCGCGTAATCCTGCACCAACACCTTTTCGGGAACGTGCCACGCTCCGGCGATCTTGCGGATCATCGGCAGGGTGAGCGCACGGTGACGCGCCAGTATCTCGGTCGCACGCGACTGCCCGATCAGTGCGGCGAGTTCGGCGCGGGTGTAGCCGTTCATCTCCATCGCCGCCTCGATCGCGCGCACCGGATCCAGCGGCTCAATCGGCCAGCGCCGGCTTTCATACGTCTCGACCAAGGTCGCCAGCACGTCGAGCCGATCGCCCGCCTCGGTGCCATCTTCCGCGCCCCACAGCGCCTCGATCTCGCGCAGCGCCGTTTCGTGATCCTGGTCGGTCCGGATAGGACGAATGTGCATCGCGCCACCTCCAATTGGCATACTCAAAACAGGCTCACCGTCAGCGCATCGATCTTGTCATAGTCCGCATGCGTGCCCACGAACTTGATGAAGGCGATCGACCGCTTCCAGTCGAACGCGACCACCATCCGATAGTCTCCGCCGGCAACCTCGAACCGCACCCGCTCGCCGTCGAGCGACTTGGCTTTCGAAAAGTCCGCGACCACCTCCAGCGGACTCTTCCACGAAGCCGCGCTGGCGACCTCATGCCAATGCCGCAACGAGGCTTCGGTCGTCGGATGCCTCGCCCAGAACGCGATCAACCTGTTCCTGGCGATGATCCTCATGCCGCAACGAAATAGCATTTCCCATGATGGGAAGCAAGCCATTTTCCCGCCATGGGAAGCATGGGGCTTCGTGCCTCGTATATACAGCATATATATAAGGCCGGATCGCCATCGCCTCGCCGCTACAGAAAGCGTTCGCCGGCATGATCGCGGAACAGCTCGTGGTTGCGGACATAGTCGGACAGGATCTCGAGCGACTTGTGCCGGCTGACTTCCTTCATCTTGAACACCGTCGCACCCTGCCGCGCCGCCTCGGTCAGGAAGCCGGCGCGCAGCGAGTGCCCAGCCACCTGTGCCGGGTCATAGCCCGCGGCCGCAGCGCGCGCCTTGACCACCAGCGCCACGCCGCGGTCGCTCATCGGCTTGGCCGTGATCCGCCCCTGCGGCGTCAGCTTGCGGAACACCGGGCCGTCACCGAACCCGGCGCAGGCGATCCACGCCAGCAACAACGCCTTGGGGCGGATCCGGCGCCCTTCCGGCACCGCGATCGTCGCACCTTCGCCTTCCTGGTCGGTCTTCGATTTGCGGATCGTGATCAACAGCCCGTCGGGCGTGATCGCGACGTCGTCGATATCCAGCGCGACCAGCTCGGATCGTCGCAGGGCGGCCGCCATGCCGATCGCGAGCAGCGCGCGATCGCGCACCGCACGCACGCTGTCGCCTTCGCAGCCACGCAGCATATCGCGCAGCATGTCGCCGTCCGCGGCCCGCTTCTGGACCTTCTTGATACCGTGGGTGCGCCGGATCCCGGCCACGACATTGCGGATCGCGACCGCGCCCGGCTGCTGCTGCGGCGGATCATATCCGGCCTGCGCATGCATATAGCCGATCGCCGCCAGGCGCCGCCCGATCGTCGATGGTCGTGCGCCGGCGTCCGCTTCGGCCGACAGGAAGATCGCCACCGCGCCGGGCGCGGCGGGCAAAGGCTCGATCGCCCGCGCCGCGCACCAGGCGAGGAATATCCGCCAGTCCGATTCATACGCACGTCGCGTCGCCGGCGCCCGCGCCGCAGCGACATAGGCGCGTGCCGCCTCGATCTCGTCGTCCAACAGCAACGGGATCAACGGTGTCGACGCAATCCGCGTGAGCGCGGTGTCGTCGAGGTCGTCGGTCATGCGTCAGTGCTCCAACAGTTCGGACGAGCCGAAATTTTCTTGATGACCAAAATTCGATTGGACCAAATTCGACCGAACGGCCTGTGATGCACCGAACACCGCATGGCAATTCCACCACGCCGAACCGATGATTCTTTATTCCGAGAATACCATTTATCGGAATAAATTGGATCTCTCAGGTTTGTCCCGGTGATCGCGCGACCGAACACCCGTCGCTCGACAGCTGCCGACGTTTTAACGAGAATATGATTAGACCGGTCCGACCGCATCCGTTCCGACTGTTCCCCCCAATATGGGCCCAAACCTGTAATTAACGCGACTTGTCGTTACGCAGGTTGTCGGTAAGGAACCGATTTTCGCAAAACAGAATATAGGGTGTCGAACATGATCGGAGACAAGCGCGTAATAGTGGTCGGGCTCGGCTATGTCGGGTTGCCGCTCGCTGTGGCGCTGGCCAAGTCGTTCGAGACCTGGGGCCTCGACGTCGATACCGGTCGCATCGCCGAGCTCGAGCGCCAGCACGATCGCACGGGGAAATCGATACCGATCGCCTCGCCGCGTCCAGCCTGCGCCTGACGACCGATCCTGCCGCCTGCCCCGACGCCGATTTCTACATCGTTACCGTACCCACGCCGGTCGATGCGAACAACACGCCGGATCTTGGTATCGTGATGGCCGCGACGCGTACCGTCGGCGGCATGCTGAAGCCGGGCCGGCGTTCGATCGTCATCTATGAGAGCACCGTCTATCCCGGCGTCACCGAGGACATGTGCGGCCCGGAACTCGAACGGATCAGCGGCCTCAAATGCGGCGAGGACTTCTTCCTCGGCTATTCGCCCGAGCGGATCAATCCGGGCGACCGCGAGCACACCGTCGACCGGATCACCAAGGTGATCTCCGGCCAGACCTCCGACGTCCTCGAGGACATCGCCGCACTCTATAACCAGGTGACGAGCGGCGGCGTGTTCCGTGCGGCATCGATCAAGGCAGCCGAAGCGGCCAAGGTGATCGAGAACGCGCAGCGCGACATCAACATCGCGTTCGTCAACGAGATCACGCAGATCTTCGCGAAGATGGATCTGTCGGTGTGGGACGTGCTGGCGGCAGCCGGCACCAAGTGGAACTTCCTGAAGTTCGAGCCCGGCCTGGTCGGCGGGCACTGCATCGGCGTCGACCCCTATTATCTCGCGCACCGCGCGACCGAACTCGGCTGCGATCCGCGGATCATCCTGGCGGGCCGTGACATGAACGACGGCATGGCGGCGTGGGTGGCCAAGGACGTGCATGACTGGCACGGGCGTTCGGGAGGCAGCGGCGCCGGCAAGGTGCTGATGCTCGGGCTGGCGTTCAAGCAGGACGTGCCCGATCTGCGTAACTCGAAGGTCGCCGATCTGGTCGCGGCGTTCCAGGCGCTCGGTCACCGGGTCGACGTCCACGACCCGCTCGTCTCCGCACCCGAAGCGTTGCACGAATATGGCCTGGAGATCGTTGCGGTCCCCGATACGGCCGAATACGACCTGATCGTCCTGGCGGTACCGCACCGCGAACTGGTCGAAAATTTTAACCGATTCACCCCGTTGCTTGCGCCGGGGGCGCGATCGTCGATCTGAAGAACGCGCTTGCGGGGTCGCAACAGGTGCCCACCGGGTCAAAACTATGGACGATGTAGAACACGGCCTTACAGGCAGACGGAGCGGTCACAGTGAGATCGCGAGTGTTTGCGTTCGAGGTTTGCGTGTTCTCTAAATTGTTTCGCCGCATGTCGGCCAGCGTATCGTCGGCGCGAAGCTTCGCCGGTCCCAAGGGCAAGCGCCTCTATGCGATCGGCGACGTCCATGGCCGGCTCGATCTGGTCGACGATCTCCTCGGCCGCATCGAGGACGACATTGCCGACCGTCCGGTGGAAACCGCAGTGGTTGTCTTCCTCGGCGACCTGATCGATCGCGGACCGGATTCCGCCGGCGTGATCGAGCGCCTGCAGAGCCTGAATCATTTCCCCGCCAGGATGCTGTTTCTGCTCGGCAATCACGAGGAGTTTCTGCTGCGCGCTCTGGCCGGGGAAGCCGGCGTCGCGCACGACTGGCTGGGTTTTGGCGGTGACGCCTGCGCGGAAAGCTATGGGATTGCGGTCTCGGCCCTGCAGGCGATGGATGAGCAACGGATCGCCGAGATTTTACAGACCGCTATTCCCGAAACGCACGTCGCGTTCCTGAAGACCTTCGGCGATACGTTCGCGTTCGGCGACTATCTGCTCGTCCATGCCGGTATTAGACCGGGCATTTCGATCGACCAGCAGCAGCCCCGCGATCTGCGCTGGATCCGACAACCCTTCCTGTCCGACGCGCACGATCATGGCTGCATGGTAATCCACGGTCACACGATCAGCGACGGCATCGATCATCGCACCAACCGGATCGGCATCGATACCGGCGCCTATCGGACCGGCGTTCTCACCGCGGCCGTGATCGAGGAGGACGATCTCCGCTTCCTAGCCACCGGATTGCAACCGGCGCTAGCGTAGCGCGACCTTGATCATGCCCTGCGGGCGTCGCTTGAAACGATAGAAGTCGAGCGGGTCCCACCGCGCCGCCAGCACGATCGCGAGCGGAGACAGCATGGTGAGCGCGATATCGACCAACATCCGGACCGGGCCCCCACGGGTAGCCATCGTTATGATAGCGGGCGAAATCGAGCGCCTCGTTGACCAGTTCCAGAGCAAGGACGATCAGCAACGGTACCCACGCGCTCAGCGGCAGACGCAGCAGTCGTGTGAAGCCGAGCATAAGCAACACTCCGAGCAATAGATGCCAGTCATGATGCGAGAGGCCCGTCGTTGCGGTCAACCAAACCTTGAACGCCTCCCATTCGAGTACGAGTGCGATCATCGCTTGTCGCCCCCGTCCATCGTGGTGGGCGCATCGACGAACTTGGCACGCGTCACCCCTTTATCGTGCAGGCGGAACATGATCTTGACGAGGCATTTGGTACGGGCATCGGTAAGGCACGACGACGCGCACCGGCCGTCCCGCCGCCCATTCCGCCGCGCGCACCTTGAACTCGGGGTCGCGCATGGTGGGGACCCGCAACCGAAAGGTCGCATTTGCGGGGCTTTGCCACGACAAGGATCTCGTCGGCTATAGCTCGGCTGACAGCGCCATTGACCTGAAGCAGTAGCGTGAGCGCGAGAGACAGCGACATGCGACATGCGACATGCGACATGCGACATGCGACATGCGACATGCGACATGCGACATGCGACATGCGACATGCGACATGCGACATGCGACATGCGACATGCGACATGCGACATGCGACATGGCAAGCCCGATCCTGTCAATGGGCATGCATTACCACCACAGAGGTCTGCTCCACGCTGCTCACCACGCGGGTTGCGACAAAGCGGGGTTAATTGTAGACGTGACAGCTTGCATCATGGGGATGCAGTTCGGCTTGCAAGGCGACGACATGACGAGAAACGGATCGATGACCCGGATAATCGCTCTTGGCCTGGCACTTTTGCTGGCGGCCTGTGCTTCGACGCGGGGCGGCAACATTCCCTACGATTCCAGCAACTTTGGCGCGCCGGATGCACCAAAGGTCGTCGCGGTCGATGACACCTACAAGCTTGCGCCCCTCGATACGGTCAGCGTCATGGTCTTTCAGGTCGGCGATCTGACGCGCGATTACGATATCGATCAGAGCGGGCGCATCACCATGCCGCTGGTCGGCCGTGTCGACGCGGTAGGTCTGAGCACCAGCCAGCTGGGCACCGTGATCGCCAAACGGCTCGACGAGAAATACCTGCGAAATCCCAGCGTTACTGTGTCGCTGAAGGCATCGGCGAGCCGCGTCGTCACCGTCGATGGGTCGGTCCGCCAGCCTGGCATCTATCCCGCGACCGGGTCGCTTTCGCTCGTCAAGCGATTGCGCTCGCGCGCGGCACTGACGATCTGGCCAATCCGCGCCGCGTGGCCATCTTCCGTACGATCGGCGGGAAGCGCATGGCTGCAGCGTTTGACCTAACTAGCATCCGCCGCGGCGAGATGAAGGATCCTGAGGTCTTTCCGGGTGACACGGTTGTGGTGGACGGTTCGGGCAATAAGAAGACCCAGCGCGACCTGATGCAGAGCCTCCCGCTCGCTTCCATCTTCTTGGCTCTCTGACGTCTTTCGTCTCTAGGATTATTGTAAATGGCAAGCCCAGGGGCCGCGGGTCCCACGAATCTGACCGTACAACCGGATCAGCGCCGCGATCTCGCCCCCATGACCAACGAGAGCGGTTATGGCAGCTATGGGAGTGCGGCTGGTGGGCGCGAACTGTCTCTGTCGCTGTTGTGGCGCATTGCGGTCGAGTGGCGATGGCTGATCCTCGCTGCTATCGGCACCGGCATCGCTGCCGCGGTGTTGATCACCTTGCTGACGCCGCTGAAATATCGCTCCACCGCCTCGCTCGAGCTCAACCCGCCCCAGGTCGAAGTCATAGCTGACGAAGGGACGAAGGGTGGACGACAGAATAGCGCACGCAGCGATGTCAATTTCGTGGGAACGCAGCTTGCCTTGCTTAGCAGCCGGGCATTGGCCGAACGCGTCGCGCAGAATCTTAACCTTGCGGCAGATCCGACCATCGTCGGCGAGGGGACCGATCGCACGGCCAACACCGCCATCGCGGCGGGGTTCGTGCAGGGTGGGACGAAGGTAGTCTTGCGACCACAGAGCATGATCGTGACCGTATCGTTCATCGCGCGCGACCCGCAGATCGCCGCGAAGGTCGTCAACGGTATCACCGACGCTTATATCGCGACCAATCTCGAACGCCGTTACCAATCCTCGTCCTACGCGCGCGACTTTCTTCAGCGTCAGATTGCTACCACACGGCGCGATCTGGAACGGTCGGAACGCCAGCTGACCAGCTATGCGCAACAGCAACGCTTGATCAGCACGGGCAGCAGCGAGGACGGCGGCGACATCAACTCACTGACCGGCAGTTCGCTGGTCTCGCTCAACACCGCGCTTGCCGCCACGCAGGCACGCCGCATCGCAGCCGAGCAGAAGTATCGTGAAGCTGCTCTAGGCGGCGCGACGACTGAAGGCAGCACCAATGCGGCACCGTTGCGCGCGCAGATCGCAGCACTCAATGCCGAATACCAGCAGAAGCTTCAGACCTTCCGTCCCGATTATCCCGAGATGGTCGCGCTGAAGGCAAGGATTGACGCTCTGCGTGCGTCCGTCGTCACCGAGACGCGAACGGCCAATTCGGATCGCATCGGTACACTTCGCCAGGACTTCCAGGCGGCACGCGCCGAAGAAGACCGGCTGCGATCGCAGGTTTCCGGGCTTAGCGGCACGGTACTCGATCAACGCGGCCGCCTGATCCAGTATAATATCCTCAAACGCGATGTCGACACCAACCGCACGCTCTACGACGCGCTCCTGCAGCGCTACAAGGAGATCGGCGTCGCCGGCGGGATCGGCACAGCGGTCGCTTCGGTGGTCGATCGCGGGCTGGTACCGGGGGGCGTTTTCGCCCAATCTCTACTTTAACCTTCTGATCGGGGCGGTGCTGGGCTTCATCCTCGGCATGCTAGCCGCGATCGTACTTGAGTTCATCAACGACACGATTAAGTCGCCCGACGACGTCCGCGACAAACTGCATTTGCCGTTCCTGGGCGGCATTCCCAACGCCAAGACCGCCAAGCCGATCGAGGAATTGCGCGATACGTTGTCGCCGGTTGCCGAAGCCTATCTGTCGACCGCCTCGGCGATGCAGTTCGTCACCGAGGGTGGTGCCCCAAGACGCTGCTCGTCACCAGCACGCGTCCTGCCGAAGGCAAGTCGACCTCGGCTTGGGCACTGGCGTACAGCTTCACGCGTCTCGGCAAGTCGGTGCTGCTGATCGATGCCGACATGCGCCGGCCCGCGTTCGTTACGGGCCGAGAGAATGTAGGGCTGTCGCATATCCTGACCAATACCGGGTCGCTCAGCGACCATGTGTTGCAGACCGATGTCGACGCGTTGTGGGTCATGCCATCGGGCACCATTCCACCAAGCCCCCGAACTAATTGCCTCGGCTCGGTTTGCTACGTTGCTTGCCGACGCCTCGGCGACGTTTGACGTCGTCGTCATCGACGGTCCGCCGATCCTGGGCCTTGCGGATTCCCCGCTATTGTCGTCGATTGCGCAGGCAACGTTGATGGTGATCGAGTCCGGTCGCACCCGGACGCGGGCCGCAGTCGAGGCACAGAATCGCATGCGAACGGCCGGAGCGCACATGGTCGGTGCCATCCTGACGCGCTACCAGCCTCAGGCGTCGTACGGCTATGGCTATGGCTATGGGCAGAACAAGGACCAGTATCGCTATGTCGCGGACAGTAGCGACAAGAAGCGCCGCATCATGCTGACCATGCATGATGAGCCGTAAAGACCGCGGATCGCGCCGCAAGGGCGCAGACCTTGGAGGCTTGGCCACTGCACGGGGCTTTGCGTCCGCTGCGGTCCTGACGGTTGCGGGCGTATGGGTCGGCTGGCTGTCCTTCCAGTCGACAATGGTGAGGACGTTGCCAGCGACGTCACCCGCGATTGCCCGGTTTGCTCCCGGCTACCCCGATGCCGTGCTCACGCGGACTGCGGCCATACTCGTCAAGCGACACGGCATGCTCGACACCGCCACGCTCGACACCGTGCGGCGCGCGGCCGCACACGCACCACTCGATGCCCGTGCCTATCTGATCCTGGGCCATCAGCAGCTGCTCGACGGCATGCCTGCACGTGCTGTCGCGACGCTGGAGGCCGGGCAGCGGCTCGATCCTCGCCAGCGCCTGATCCACCTGCTGCTCCTTGATCGCTATCTGCGCACTGCACGCTACGCCGATGCTGCAACGCAATTCTCGGTTCTGGCGCGGATTCTTGGCGCGACCCAGGCGCCGATCGCGACCGCAATGGCGAAGATGACGATGGCGCCCGAAACGCACGACGCGGTCCGCCATACGCTGCGCATCGATCCGATTCTAGAACGCAGCGTGCTGATCGCGCTCGCCAAGTCCGACACCGCGCCGGACACGATTTTCGCGCTCGCAAGCCCCACAGGCCGTGCCGATGCCCGCGACAAGGAAAGCTGGGGGCCGATCCTGGTCACCCGGCTGGTAGAACGCGGCCAATATCCGATGGCGCGGTCGGTATGGCAGCGTATCTACGGGGTCGCACCAGCGCAGGCCGCAGCGCCGATCATCAACGCCGGTTTCCACAAAACCGCTGCGTCGCCTCCGTTCGACTGGACACTGACCGCCAGCGGTCTCGGCGCAGCCGATATCCGCAACAATAGCTTGGTGGTGGACTATTACGGTCGCGACAGCGGCGATCTGGCGCGCCAGTTGCTGGTTCTGCAACCGGGACGCTATCGGTTCGCGTTCACCGTCGATCCCGGCAAGACCGATGGAGCCGCCAAGCTCTACTGGTCGCTCGCCTGCGGACCGACTGCACCCATCGACCGCAACCAACTGATGAATGTCAGCGTGACCGCGACCGCCAAGCCGCACCGCATCACGGCCGAAATCGTCATTCCAACCGGCTGCCCGGCGCAGACGCTGATATTGCGCGGCGAAGCCGGCGATTTCCCGTCCCCGTTGAGCGTAACGCTGCGCGACCTCGACCTTCGCACCGTGTCGGGGCCGGCATCGACAGGTAAGGCGGTAGGTACGGCGACAGCTACATCAGCAGCCGCGTCGGAAACCACGCCATGATCCGCCATGCAGCCGTCCCCACCTATCTGCTCGCCTGCCTGTTGCTCGGAGGCGCGAGTGCGGCAGGATTCATCGCCAATTTCATCCTCCAGATCTTCAGCCTGCCGCTGATTGGCTGGGCGATTTGGCAGATGATCCAAGAGCGTCCCTCTGCGCAGATCCGCGCGCCGCTAGGCCTGCTTGCCATCTTCCTCGTCATCGCGCTGCTCCAGTTGGTGCCGCTGCCGCCCGCGCTCTGGATGCTGCTGCCTGGGCGCGGCGCGGTGGTCGAGGGCTATCGCCTGCTCGGCATACCTCTACCCTGGCTGCCGTTGACCCTGGCGCCCGACATCGCCCCGTCGAGCATCCTCTGGCTGATGCCGGCGTTCGCCGTGCTGCTGGGCGTCGTCGTGCTTGGTGCGTTTCGCGGACGCGGCATCGCTGCAGCGATCGTCGCGGTCACGCTTGCCTCGGTCGCGATCGGCGCGCTCCAGGTGATCGGCGGTAACAGCGCCTATCTCTACCGGGTCACCAATTACGGCGTCGCGGTCGGCTTTTTCGCCAACGCCAACCACAATGCGACTCTGCTGCTGGTCTGCATCCCGTTCCTCGCGGCGCTACAGGCGACCCTGCTGAAGCGGAGCGGGTCACAGCGTAGCGCCTCAGCGATCCGCCTGCTGGTTGGTGCAGCCTATGCCGTCCTCTTCGTCGGCCTGCTGATCAACTCGTCACTGGCGGGGATCGGCCTGGGCGTCCCCGTGGCGCTCGGGTCATGGCTGGCCTTCGGACACCAGCGCCGCGCGTTGCGCCGCGGCATCGTCGTCGCCACCGTCGTCGTATCGCTTGCCGCGGTCGTCACGATCGTGGTCGGCCCATTCGGCAACAACCTGTTCGGCGCGCAAAAGGCCAATGTCGAGCTGTCGCGCCAGACCTCATTCGCGCTTACCCTGCGGGCGACGCGAGACTATTTCCCGATCGGCTCGGGTACCGGCAGCTTCCAGCCGGTCTATCACATGCAGGAGCCGCTCGAATCGGTCGGCACGACCTTCATGAACCACGCGCACAGCGACTGGCTCGAGCTGTTGCTGGAGACGGGCATCGTCGGGATCGCGTTCGCCGTGCTGTTCCTGGCCTGGTGGGTAGTCCGCGTGCGCGCGATTTGGCGCGCCGAGGAACCCGATCCGTTCGCACAGGCGGCCGTCATCGCGACCGCGGCGATCATGTTGCATAGCACGGTCGACTATCCGCTGCGTACCGCGGCGCTGTCCGCGGTGTTCGCGGCGTGTATCGGCCTAATGTCCGGCATCCGCCCTATACGCAGCGCAGTCGCCAGCCGTCCCCGGCCCGCCATCTGAGCCTTTAGGTCAGGTTTCGGTTTACGCGATCGCGCGTGCGATCGCGTCGAGATAGCGTACCTCGACGACCGAGACGTCGAACTCGCGCTCGGCGATTGTTCGACTGCGACGCCCCATTGCCGCACGCGCGTCGGGGGTCAGCCCGAGCAATGCGAGCATCGCATCGGCCAGCGAGCGCGCATTGCGGGGCGCACACAAGAAGGCATTCTCGTCGGCACGCGCGATCTCGGTACAGCCCGGCACGTCGGTGGCGATCAGCGGGCGCCCCATCGCAGCAGCCTCGAGCAGCGACCGCGGCATGCCTTCGCGGTAGGACGGCAGCACCACAGCGGTCGCGCGCGCCAGATACGGCCGGACATCCGTCGCCTCGCCAAGATAGTCCAGGATCCCCTCGCGCTCCCAACCATCGACCATCGCGCGGTCGATCGCGGTACGGTTCTGTACGTCGAGAAACCCGAGCAGCTGGAACGCGACATCGGGCCGGGTCTGGCGGACGATCCGCGCGGCCTCAGCGAACTCGACCACGCCCTTGTCGCGGAGCAGGCGCGCGACCATCAAAAACACCGGAGACGGCCCTTCCCCCGCTGGATTGGGGACAAACTGTGCCAGATCGATCCCCGAACCCGGCAGCAGCACGGTACGCGGCGCGTGGACCAGCCGCTGCGCGACGAACAGATCGCGGTCGTGGCGGTTCTGGAAGAACACCGTCGCCGACCGTGCGAGCGCGGTACGATAGAGTCTCCGCACGATCTGCGTGGAGCAGTCCGACCTTGATGAACGCGGTTCCCAGGCCTGAGATGTTGTTGATCACCGGGATGCCGAGTGCATGCGCCGCGAGCGAGCCGTAGACGTTGGGCTTGATCGTCCAGCCCAAGAACGCGACCGGGCGAAGCTGTTTCAAAATACGGTAATATTGCGCAGCGAGCTTCAGGTCGCGGACTGGCGACAACCCCTTGCTGTCGATATCGACCGGAAAATAACGCACCCCCATCGCGACGAGCGTTTCGCTATGCGCATCGCGCGGCGCAAGCGCGACGACGTCATAGCCCTCGCGCTGCAACCGGACGACCAGGTTGCGCCGGAAATTGACGATGTTCCAGCTCGTGTTGATCGACAGGACGATCGTTCTTGTTGGGGTCTTTATCATCTGCCCCGTCTCTGCATCGCTCACTCGCTTTCGGGCGCCGCGCCACCCTGCCGCAGCCAGGCCTGGAACATTAGCACCGCCCACAAAGCTGGCGTGTCTTCGGCAGTGCTTGCAAGATGACGATGCCAACGCAGCTGGATAGGCGCAGGATCGAGATGCCCCTCTTGCCGCATCCGGACAGGATCGAGCAGGTCCTCCGCCCAGTCGCGCAAGGGGCCACGCAACCATTGCCCGACCGGCATCGCGAACCCCGGCCTTGGGGCGCTCGAACATCGCGCGTGGCGCGTGGCGATAGAGAACCTGGCGCAGCACGTGTTTGGTGCTGCCACCGACGATCTTCCGGTTGATCGGGACGCGTGCGGCGACCGCTGCGACGTGATGATCCAAGAACGGCACACGCGTCTCCAGGCTCACCGCCATCGCCGCGCGATCAACCTTGGCCAAGATGTCGTCGGGCATGTAGCTCGTCGCGTCGGCGTACATCATCCGTACCGCATCGGAGGTGCCACCTAGATTCGAGCCGATATCGAGATCGAGCGGGGGCGGCGCCAGCCATCGGTGTCGAGCACCGGCGTGGCCGCAAGATGCCATTCGTCGAGCAGCGAAGCGAAGACATCGTCAAGCCCGCGCGCATTGGCAGCCGTGCGCAACGCCTTGCGGACCTTGCCACCGAAAACGGTGGGCGTCGCTTGCGTGCCGCAATCCCCCAAGCGCGTTCCACACCGCATCGGGCAATTGCGCCCCCGCCCCTGCCGCCAGACGGCGCAGCGGATACGGCAGCGGCGCGAGTGATCGCCAGAGCCTTGGCGCGTGAAGATAGCGGTTATACCCCCGAACAGCTCGTCGCCGCCATCGCCCGAAAGCGCGACGGTGACATGCTTGCGCGCGAACGCACTGACCAGATGTGTAGGGAGTGCCGATGAATCCGCGAACGGCTCGCCGTACATGGTCGGCAACGTCGGGATCACTGCGATCGCATCGGCCGCACCGACATACATCTCATGATGCTCCGTCCCGAAATGGTTTGCGACCTCGCGGGCATAGACGGCCTCGTCGAAACCCGCTTCCTCGAACCCGATCGAAAAGGTGCGGATCGTGCCACGCGCCGCGGCCTGGTAGAGCGCGACGACGGTCGAGGATCGAGATCCGCCCGACAGGAACGCGCCGACCGGCACGTCGGCAATCGACTGGCCGGCGACTGCGGTCGAAAGCGCCGCTTCGACCGCCTCGATCGCCTCGGCTTCGCTTGCATAGGGGTCGGCAAGGCCGTCGCGCACGACCTCGCGGTACGACCAGTAGCGCGTCAGTGTCGCGCCGCCATGCAGGCCTTCGGCGAACGGCATCGTGCGCGGTTGCGCGACGGCGTTGGGCGTCAGCGTCAGGATCGTCGCGGGCGGCAGCTTGAAGATGCCCTGATAGATCGACTGCGGGCACGGGATATACGTCCGCGACAACAGCGACGACAGCGCCGACCGGTCGACCGGATTGGCGAAACCGGGCAACGCGCGGATCGCGCCGAGTTCGGAGGCGAACGCAAACAGCCCCCCGCCCAGCCATAATATAACGGCTTCTCGCCGAACCGGTCGCGCGCCAGCGTCAGCGTGCCTTCGTGTCGGTCCCACAGCGCGATCGCGAACATGCCCGTCGCGCGTTCGAGGGTGCGGCGCACCCCCACGCATCGATCGCCGCGAGCAGCGTTTCAGTATCCGAATGCCCACGCCAGACGGGAGCAACGCCCGCCGCCTCGAGCTCCGCGCGGATCGCCAAGTGATCGTAGATCTCGCCATTATAGACGAGTTCGTAGCGGCCCGACACCGCCGTCATCGGCTGATGGCCGAGCGGTGACAGATCGACGATCGACAGCCTGCGATGAAGCAGGGCGATACGGCGATCGTCCGAAAACCACGCGCCGCTATCGTCGGGGCCACGATGCGTAAGCGTATCGCGCCATGGCGAACGCCACGGGCGGATCGATCGGCCTAACGCCGACCGCACCTGCGATACCGCACATCGTCTTTACCCCCGTAACAATCGCGGCCTCTTATCGGGATCGAGTACGGGCGGCAATATGGACACCGAGCCTGGCGCCCGATCATTATGCCACCTGATTATACCGCCCAGCAGGCGGTCATTCTATTTCCATCCCGCAAAAATCGCGGTGTTGATGCCGAGACGGCGGTACGCGAAAAGTGCGATCACGCCTATGGTAATCAGGTTGGCGGCGCCATACGCGACCGCCCCGCCCACTGTGCCCAGTATCGGCACCAAAACATAAGCCATCGCGGCCAGCACGGCGACGCCGATCGCGTTGGCCATCGCGATCACGGATGGATGCCCCCATCATTACTACCGCCGTCGCCACACCCAGCGCCGACGACATCGTCAAACTGATCATTAGAACGATTAATGTCGGATAAGCATCGACGAAGCCCGGACCGAAAACCGCCAGCACCCACCGCCCTGCGACGACGATCGCCAAGGTAGCGAACATCGCAAAACCAAAGGACAAGCGGACGTTCAACCGGGCGATACGTCGCACCTCGTGCTGGTCCTCGTGGCGAACGCGGTCGCGATCAACGGCACACTGACCGTAGCAAGGGCGGCAAGCCCAAGCGACACGGTCGAGGCGAGCCGGCTCGCGACGCCGTAATATCCAGCCTGGTTAGCACCACCCAGCGTCCCGACCATCAGGATCGGCAACTGAATCAACGCCTGCTGACCAACGCTTGCAGTCAGATTGAACAGACCAAACGTCAGCCACTCGCGGACTGGCATCGCGCCCGTATCGGTAGAAGGTTTGATGAAAAACGCACGAATTATGTGAACAGTGAGTGGTATCACCGCCAGAAGCGCGGCACCTGCCGTCACGCGGAACAGGTCGACCGCATCATAGCCAACCGGTCGTAGATAGATGAGCGATGCCACTAGTATTACAACCAGCAGCGGCCGCATTACGTTCATGAATATCTGTGCGATTATGATGCGTCTGGCGGCCTGAAGCACGGCAGCAGCGGTATTGCCGATCACCGTCGCGCCAATCAGCAACGCCACCCAAACGAGTGTTTCCGTTCGCGCCCAGGCAAGCGTGGCGATCCCCACCGAGGCCCCCAATACCAGCAGACCGACCACGCTAGCCACGCCCAAGATTTGTGTCGCCAACGTGATGAAGATCAGCCGGCGGTAACGCCGCGCCGCACCTCGAGCAGATAGATCGGCATGAACCGCATGATCGCTCCGTCTAAACCGATCGATGCTGGCAGGACGACCAGCATTGCCCAGCTCACTAGGATCGAATAATAGCCATAGGATTTGACGCCAAGATGGCGTGAGATCAACATTTGACCCAGAAATGTTGCCCCGATCCCGACGATGATCGCGGCCAGCGTAGCCAGCCCCGGCCCGGCGATCTGCGAACGACGCAAGCGCCCGGCACCTAGGCGCAATGTATCGCGGAATTCTGCGATTTTAGTCATCGCGACCGTCGTACAAGTGTATCGAGAGCGATGGCATCATACCGCTGCGCATAAGTGTCCTGATGGTCGCGACGCGTCGTTTGCAGCGTTATCCTGCGCCTCATCGTCGGGCGCTCGCTCGAAATGCGTCTCGGTATCACGCGGGATCGCCGACAGCGCGTGCGCATCATTCAAATCGAAGAATTGCGCGCGCGATGGCGCTTGGTCGCAAAACATCGGAAGATTCGCTAAAGGTTCCACCTTGCCCATCATGTGTGCTTCGGTGATCATCAGCCTCCGTCCTCGACGATCGAAAAGCTAATGACAGGCGTTATCAGGTATCCAATCGAGTTCGCATTGTCGACCAGGTTCATTTCAGCGAATAGAAATTCGATCGCCACGATCGGTCGGGACTGGTTTGAACCATCGGTCATTCCGGCGCCCTTATCCGACCGCCGAAAGCCATTCAAGGTTCGATCCCGTGATCGAACACACCATACTAGCTAGCGTAATATGCCGCCGTGATACATGATGATATCACGTTACAGCTGCCTGTTATGTATTGGCCATCAGTTGAGATAAGTTAGCTTCCTGTACCAAGTTTGGTAAACACGCGATATTGTTGAAATTATGTCCCGGCAGCGGTCTCAGCTTGTTTCCGGCATGAAGACCCTTCTTTTCTTCGATCGGATAGAATTCATATCCGAAGGGGCTCAGCATGCGTGTCACCTCTTCAGCGATTTCCTCACTGATGACTTCGATCAGGATCGATGGACGGTCCCGCTCTATTATCGCCATCATGCCGCGCAGGGCAGACACTTCGTGCAACTCCACGTCGATCTTGATAAGCGAAACCTTCGCGTCGGCCAGCATGCTGTCCAACGTGACGACGTTGACCTGATACGAGCGATCGTTGAAGCTGAACGCGTTCTCTAGCGAAGCGGAATATCCGTTCGTGGAAGATTTCGGATCGGCGGAATCATGGAAGGTCGCGACCCCGTTTTTGTCGGAAACTGCTTTTTCGACGACTTCGATGTCGTAGCCATTTCCCATGATATTCCGGGCAAGCTTCTTAGCGATACGATTGACCGGCTCGAACGCCTTTACGGTCGCATTCGGATTCGCGGCCTTGGCGAGCATCGCATAGAGACCAGTATTGGCGCCAATATCTAGAATCATGCCGTCAGCAATTGTGGCCAGCCTTTCCCACACTTGGAAGGACGTCGTATCATCCCCTCGTCCATCGCGACTCCAAAACAGCGAATTTTCCACGACATCGCCGTAGCTGAACATCCGGAAGCTCCGCCCGGATTGTGATTTTAAAGTTATCCATCCGTTTATCGGTAAGTGCTGATAAATATTCTCTGAAATACCAATACCACGAAGCACACTATATATCTTATTTTGAAAAGGTATGCGGCGCCTGATACCTTTAATACTATCAAATATACGGGAATTTCTCACTTTCATTCATCCTTTACTATCTTATTAATAAATAACCATATATCGTAGATTTACCGCAGGATGATATCAGGATGTCTTATGGATCCTGCATAACCGCTATATGCGCATTTATGGATTCGGTGCCCGATAGGACGGCTGCCCGTTGGTTCTGATCCCCCATGATGGCGGCTCAAGCAAATCACGCTCGATTGCTATGGCCAGCGCATTTTCGTCGCCACAGGATATGAGCGTACCGAACTCGCCGTCCTTGAGTATTTCGCGCGGACCATTGGGACAATCGGTACTCACCACAGGCAAACCAGCATGCATCGCCTCGACGAGGACATTCCCAAAACCTTCATAGTCCGACGACAGTACGAATAGGTCGGCTGCAGCATAGAAGGGCCACGGATCGGTCTCGAACCCGGCGAACACGACCAAATCCGTCAAACCTTCGTCTGCCACCTGCCGTTCGAGCACGTTTCGTAGCGGGCCATCGCCCAAAATCAGCAGAGAGGCAGCCATACGCCGACGTACCAACGCAAATGCACGCAGCAGCAATGGATAATTCTTCTCCGATTTGAGCGCTCCTACCGCCAGAATACGCTTTGTACCGGGAGGCCAACGTGTCGCTGCGAGGCCCGCACTGGGCAGCGTCTTTGGCAACAACAGCGGATTGTGGATCACCGTGATGCGTTGCCGCGGCACTTCGATAAACGCCGCAAGGTCGTCTGCCACCCCTGCCGACACCGCCACCAGCGCGTCCGCCTTGAGATACGCCCGGCGGGTAATCGCCCGTACTGCGGCGTGACGCAACCCATGCGGCATCGTCGATAGGGTGGTATGCTCGCTGCCGACGATCCGCATGTCGACGCGCGCTAGCCAGCGCGCAATAATCGCCAGCAGCGGCAGCGGCCACATCATCGCATGCACTGCAGACGGCCTGCGTTGACGAAAATACCGGATCAGCGGCCGTATCGCCTGCCGCAGCTTGGGTGCGCCGAGATCGACGATGTGCACTCCTTGCGGTACCAGCGGCAGCAGTACGCCGCGGCGGTTCACCAGCACCAGATCGACCGGATGCCCACGCTGGACGAAGCCTTGCAGCAGGGCAAGCGCCACGCGCTCGGCCCCGCCCCCGCCTAGATCCGGCAACAACACGGTAAACCGTTGGTTGCGCGACGACGTTCGATCATCCGCCGTCATGCCTGTCGCCTCGAAACCTTGTTGAGGACCTCAAGGTACTGGCCGCTGGTCGCGTGCCTGGAATACCGAGCGACCGCCTCATGCCTGCCTTGCATCGCCGATGCGCCGACGCAAAGCCGGATCGTGGCATAAGCGCTCCAGCACTGCCAGCCACTGCTCGTCGCCCGTCACCAGGAAGCCGTCGACGCCGTCCGTCACCTGAAGCGTTGCTGTACCAATATCGCTCGACACGCTCGGCAGACCGAACGCCATGTACTGGATCACCTTCAACCCGGCTTTGCCCAGCACCCAATCATCGTCGGGCAGCGGATAGAGGCCGATGTCGATCCGTTGCATATGCGCGACCTCGTCTTCGCGCGACCACGTCAATACCTGCAAGGTCGACATCAGGCAGATCATAGGCGAAGTTGCCGATCACGATCAGCTTGTAGTCGATCCGCCGCGCCAGTTCCTGAAGAACCGGACGCAGCAGGTCGAGATAGGGACGCGAGCTGAACGTACCGGTCCATCCAATCACCGGCTTGAGTGACGCGAGGGGGTCTCGCGGGGACGAAACTTGCATCGGTATCCACCGAGGGATAGATCAGCGTGACCGCCTGGCGTTCGTTGATCGCACGGTAGCGCTCGACCATGAACGGCGAAGCAGTCAGCACATGATCCGCGCGCTCCAACAGAAAGCGCGCTTTGCCGCGGCCCTTCAGCTGCTGCCGCAGACCTCGCGGTGCCCCCTCGTCAGCCAGCAGGTTATCCTCGATGTCGTAGACGATCCGCCTTGCCAGAACTCGCGCGAGCCGCTCCAGCCACGACGTGCCGAACGGCGTCACCCACATCGAGATATAGACGATGTCGTAGCGTCGGATACGTGCCAGATCGCGCAGCCGGCGGAGGTGGCCGCGCAACGTGCCGACCATCTTTGCCATCCGATGGCCGGGCGCGTACGCGCGATCCCACAAGGCACGGTCCATGAACGAAGACACCGTCACATCAAACCCAGCGGCACGCCAGTCGTCGAGATACTGCTCGTATTTCAGCCGCTGCCCCGCCGCGACCCCCTGCGGATAAGGGCACAGGATCAGGATACGCGGCATCAGGCGGCATCCTCGGTCAGCACATCGTAGATCGCACGGTAGCGCGCAGCACCTTCGTCCAGCGCAAGCGCTGCCGGGCGGAGTTGACGCAGCGGCCAGGCAGCGCCGGGTCCTGCAACTGCTCGAGCACAGCGCGCGCCGCGGCCTCGATCGCTTTTGGGTCCGGTGTCGGCCATCGCGACACCGACACCGTCTTCTTTGATAATCCGCACCATGTCACCGCAGCCGGCATTGCCGATGACCGGCACACCGCAGCCGAGATATTCGGCGAGCTTGGTGGGTGCGCTCGCGATTTTAGAGAAGAACGGCCGGATCAATGCCATACCTGCGTCCATCCGCTGAATCTGCGCGGGCATCGCTTGGCGGCTCGACGCGACGATCTCTACGGACTGAGCCGGTATGCTGGTGCGGGCAAGCGCAGCGCGGATCACGTCCTGCTGATTTTTGTTGACGATCAGGAGCCGCGCATCCGGGCGCAAATTGTTGATCGCCGCGAACAGCGCGAGCATCTCGTCCAGCATGTACCAGGTACCGATCTGGCCGACATAGCCGATCGTCAGTGGCCGCACTGATGGCTCCCCTGCACCCGGTGCGAATAGGTCGAGATCGGCGCAGGTCGGAATGACGGTGATCGGCGCTTTGGTCTGCCCGAGCCGGGGATCGTCGCGCAGGAACGGCACCGATGCGCGGGTGAGCGTCACGACATGGTCTGCCCGCCGCAGCATTGCCTTCTCAAGGACTTTAAGCACGCGATATACAGGCCCGCCTGCGCGGATCAGCCCGCCATCAACGCGCTCGTCAGCCCAGAAGCCGCGAATATCGACGATAAACCGCGCACGACCGATCATCTTGGCAGGATACAACATGGCCGCACACAATATGCTGCGTGCGTGCAGCAGTCGCGCATCATGGCGTCGCGTCAGACGTGCGGCGAGCAACATCGCAGCGCCCATGTCCCACAGCGTCGACAAGATTTTCGGCCGTTTATGATAGCGCCGCGCATGCCAAGTGATGCCGACATGCTGCAACCGCGCAGCCATTCGCTCCATCTGGTCCTGCCGCACTACGTCGTCAGGCTTTTCGAAGCTGATGAGGTGAATGTCGTATGTAACCGACAATATCTCGAGATAGGCGACGACCTGACTTTCCCCGAGTGGCTCGAGGATACCGTCGTAGCACATGTATATGACCGACGGCCTGGAGTCACCGGACGTGTTCAAGCGCATATCGACGTTATTTCCATACTAGTGCGCTCTAAGCTGGGGATGCATCGGACGTGAGATAAAGAGACGCGCCACGGGACGCAAAACTATGCTGGCAGCGATACACCATAAGGGTGAAGAACGAATATCAACTGCCATATGATGCGAAACCAGCCTTAGCAACGCATTGCGCCGGCGGCGCGCTTGCCAGCGCCTTGGCACAGGCTATGTCGAGTAGAAGTTAGTTGGCCCGATCCGATCGGGCGATAGCTCCGTCGATCGGATCGGGCGACCAGCACCGACGCATAGCAAGGCTTCGTATAGTGATCCCTTATTTCTTGTTGCTTGGCATATGGCTCATCGGCACTGTCCAGTTCTCGTCAAAGGCAGAGTCCGGTCCCGAGCGTATCCTGTATGGTGCGGCACTGATTTTCACGATTTTGATGGTAGGTTTCCGATACCAGGTCGGGGGCGACTGGGTAACCTATGAAGATATGTATCGTGATATTTCGATGCAGATCCTTGCAGGAAGCCATCAGGTTCACCGAGCCTGGCTACGCAGTCCTGAACTGGATATCCGCGAAGTTCGACGGCGGCGTGTATGTCGGCAACGTTGCCTGCGCCATTGTCTTCGTTCTTGGCCTATCCAGCTTGGCGCGTAAGCAGCCGAACCCTTGGCTGGCAATGACAGTGTCCGTTCCCTACCTCGTGATCGTTGTCGGCATGGGTTATACGCGGCAGGCTGCCGCAATCGGCGCGATATGCTGGGCGATCTCGACGGTACGCCATGATCGAGTCTGGAAAATCGTCGCCAAGGTCGCGGTTGGAGCGCTATTCCACAAAACTGCGATCCTCTTCCTGCCCATCCTGCTTGCGCCGGTGGCCAAGCGCAACCTTCTCTTCGGGATTATGGGGGCGATTGCCTTTGTCGTACTCGCGGCCATTGCGCTAGGCGGCTCTTCGGACCAACTTGTTACAAATTACGTCAACAGTGATTATCAATCCAGTGGCGCTGCCATTCGCATCGGCATGAATGTTTTAGCTGCTGCAATATTTTTTACTTTCCGCAAGAGATTTTTCATTTCTTCGACTGAAAGAGTGACGTGGACAATCATTTCTGGCTTGTCATTTATTTCGATATTCGGCTTACTATTCTCTTCTTCTTCGGTCGGTGTTGATAGAATATCACTATTTTTAATACCTCTCCAATTATTTGTATATAGTAACGTACCATACCTTTCCAAACCTTCAAGTAAATCTAGAATTTATTTAACTATTATAGTGATATTGTACAGCATTACCGTACAGTATGTATATTTTGCTCATGGATCTTTTTCGTATACTTGGCTTCCCTATCGTAACATATTGTTTACCGACACCTCGGGCGAGGTTTAGTCGAGACATGGTTCATGATCTCGGAACTGAAGCTTTACCAGACTTTCCGCGATAAGGCGTAGCCTCGTCGCCCTGCTTGCCCCCCACCTCCTGTCCGTAGAGGCGTCTCAATCTTGGAGGAGTGACTGCATGCGCGTTCTCGTTACCGGCGCGGCCGGGTTTATCGGCTTCAACGTCAGCCGCCACCTGCTCGCACGGGGTGACACGGTGCTCGGCATCGACTGCCTCAACGACTATTACGACGTTACGCTGAAGCATGCGCGGTTGGCCGAGCTCGCCAAGCTGGGTGCCGGCTTCGCGTTCAAGCAGGTCGACTTCTCCGATCACGTCGCGCTCGAAGCCGCGCTCGACGGCGAACACTTCGACCGGATCGTCCATCTCGGCGCGCAAGCCGGCGTGCGATATTCGATCGAGAACCCGCGCGCCTATCTGCAGGCCAATCTCGCCGGGCATCTCAACATGATCGAGATCGCCCGGCATCGAGAAGGTCGAGCATATGGTCTATGCCTCGTCCTCGTCGGTCTATGGCGGCAACGACACGCTGCCGTTCCGCGTCGAGGACCGCGTCGACCAGCCGCTGTCGCTCTATGCCGCCACCAAGAAGGCGGACGAGCTGATGAGCGAGACCTATGCGCATCTCTACCGGATCCCGCAGACCGGCCTGCGTTTCTTCACCGTCTATGGTCCCTGGGGTCGTCCGGACATGGCGATGTGGCTGTTCACCAAGGCCATCTTCGACGGCCAGCCGATCAACGTGTTCGGTGAAGGCAACATGCGGCGCGACTTCACCTATATCGACGATATCGTCGCCGGCATCGTTGCCTGCGTCGACAATCCGCCTGCCGACGACGGTACGGTGAAGGCCGGTGGCAGCATCAGCCCGCACCGGATCTACAATATCGGCAACAGCCAGTCGGAGGATCTCGGCCAGATGATCTCGCTGATCGAGCAGGCCTGCGGTCGCCCCGCTACGCGCAATCTGCTGCCGATGCAGCCAGGCGACGTGCGCGATACGTTTGCCGATATCAGCGCCATCCAGCGCGACCTGGGCTTCGAGCCGCGCACCACGATCGCCGAAGGCGTGCCACGGTTCGTGGCATGGTATCGCGACTATCACGGACTTTGACGATCGAGCGGATGCCACGCGATCGCCATCAACCCTTTTCAATATGATAGGTCGATCGATTTTGGCCTGTTCTGGAAAAATCGGGAACTAGTCGCGACAGTCGAAGTTTGAGTATCGCAGTATGCTAGTATCGAATATCGCTGTGCTGCAAAGATCCTACGTGACAACGCAAACCGGTCCGGCTAAGCGGGCCACGATATTAGGTTCTCTGAATCCTTAAAAGGGGATGAAGTCGTGAAATTGAAGGTCCTTTCCACGGCAATGGCGGCGCTCGCTCGTCGCAGCGCCGACCATCGCGGCAGCGGCACCAGTTGCCACGCCGCTCACCCAGCCTGCAACCGAATCGGTTGATGGCGACAACGCACTCGCTGGTGGTGGCTTCCTGATTGCTGCGCTCGCAGTCGTCGCTGTCGGCGTCGGCATCTATGTCGTTGCTGACTCGGATGACTCGCCCAACAGCCCGTAAGCCGTTCGGTTTCGGATAAGAAAATGGCTCGGATGGTAACACATTCCGGGCCTTTTTCTTGTGCGCTAGCCTTGGATGCTCGTTGATCGACCATGCCTTCGATCAAACTCAAAATCGCGATGGTGGTGTTCTGCGGCTGGCTTGCAACCCAGTCATATGCACAGCTGGGCTTACAACTTCACCCACCATATCTTGCGTCGGCTCCTCGTGCAGCGCTTTCTGCCATACCCGTATCGGCATTACCCGGTCGCGAAGACGATGCCCGCGTCGAGCAGATCGCGGCCCGCCTCGCGGTTGCCGGGCGAATGCGCTGCGCAACACTCGAGCCATATCTTGGCTTCGTTCTTCAACATCTTTCGCAATTCGAGCTGGCCGACCGTCTCGGCATGATCGCCAGACAGGCGCTGGACGAGGGCCCTGGCGTGATCGCGGTAGTTCCCGGCAGCTCGTCGGCTGCAGCTGGGATCCATCCCGGCGACGTGCTGGTGGCCATCGACGGACGTTCCCTGCCCCCGGAAGCCGGACGTACCATGGCATTCGACGTAACGCGCGCCCGCGCGCGCGCCGACGCCGTCCAAGACCTTCTCGCGAGCCATGCTACTCTCAGCTTCCGATTTCGGTATTGCGTAACAACACCGTATTCGTCGTCGACGTGACACCCCAGTCCGCTTGTCCGTCTCATGTCCACCTCGCACGCTCGAACCAACGCAATGCCTATGCCGACGGACGCCATGTCTTCCTAACGACTGGTCTTCTGTCGCGACTGGGCAATGATGACGAACTCGCGTTCATCATTGCCCATGAGATGGCGCATAACATTCTCCATCATGCGACAATCATGCGTGGCGGCGATGTAAAACACGGCATCGGACGCACGCTGGGTCGAAGTGGCCGGATCGTGCGGGAGACGGAACGCGCAGCCGACGCATTCGGTGGCGAACTGATGCTCGATGCCGGCTTCGATCCCGTCAGGGGAGCCGCCATACTCAAGCGCCTCGGTGGAGGCGATCTTGGTGTCGATTTGTTTGCCGCACACGATTCCGCCGGCAAACGTATCGCCGCGATGCGCACTTTGGCCGACGCACGGCACGACCAATGAGCCCGCGTAGCTTTTATCAGGTCCTCGGCGTGCCACGCAATGCGTCATCCATCGAGATCCGTGCGGCCTTCGTGCGCCTCGTCAAACACCATCACCCTGATCATGCGCGCAATGCTGGCGAGCTACCGGGGCGTTTGCGTGAAGTACAACTAGCCTATCGCTGCCTGTCCGACAGCCGCGCGCGCGTGGCGCATGACAAGGCCCTCGAGGAAAACGAACGCCTTCACTTCGCACGCCAACGGAGCGTCCGCGATCGCCTTCAACGCTATGACGGACGCCATCCCTATCCGCAGCCTAATCAGGCCGATTCGCAAGGTCGCGCCAGTCGCAAGCTGCGCTGGCGCTTCCTGCTCGTAGCGATCGTGGGCGTGATCATCCTCGCACGCCTGGTTTGACTATTTCGCGCCAAAGCCGGTGAGCATGATCCCGATGGTACGCAGCGCGATCGGCAGGTCGAGCCACGACGAGAAGAACTTGATGTAGTAGAAATCATAGTGAAGCTTGACGTGGACGTCGTCGAGACCTGCGACATGGCCCTGGTTGACCTGTGCCCAACCGGTGATGCCTGGCCGAACGATATGGCGATAGGCGTAGAACGGCAGCTCACTCTCGTACCAGGCGGACAGCGGGACGGCCTCCGGGCGCGGGCCGATCCAGCTCATCTCGCCGCGCAGAATGTTGACGATCTGCGGCAGCTCGTCGATCCGCGAGCGACGCAGGAAACGGCCGATCCTGGTGATGCGATCATCGGCATCGCGCGTGATTGCCAAATGCCGCGCCGCGGCGTCGCTGGTCGTCGTCTCCTGCTCCACCACCATCGTACGGAACTTGATCATGCCGAACGGCACGCCGCGATAGCCCATCCGGCGCTGGCGAAACAGGATCGGCCCAGGCGAGCTTGCCCGAACCAGCAGCGCGACGACGATCAGCAACGGTAGCAGAATCGGCAGCAGTACGATGCTTGCGACGATGTCGATCGTCCGCTTCACACCACGATAGCCGAGCGCCGGCAGCAGCGAACCGAAACTGTTTTCCGACAAATGCTCGATCTGGACACGCCCGGTCAGCGATTCCGCAACTGCTTGGTGTGATAGACCGGGATACCGGACAGCGCCGCCTGGGCTAGCATACGCCCCATTCGGGTGCGTGGTCCGACCGCAGATCCACCACGATCGAGGCATTAGGTCGTCCGGAACGACAGGTTCGATCAGCTTGATCCAATCGACGTCAGGCGTATCATCGACGATGCCGGTTTTACCGACCGGCACATAGTACATGCGCGTTGGGTGCAGCACGTTGATTGAAATAACCAAGCAGAAAAGTCATGCCTACCGACGCAATATAGCCGGCAAGTAACATCGAACCGCTATAACTTGCTCGCGAAACCAGCAGCATTGCCGCAGCGAAACCAAACGTTGTCGAGAAGGCTGGCAAGATAAAACCGAATGCACGCGCGCCCGGATAGATCGTGACTCTGCGAAACACGAGCAATGCCACTACTGCGGCAATCAGCGATGTCAGCTGCGTGTTGACCGTGCTCGCCAGGTCCAGAGACAACGTACCGGCCACTATCAACGGGGAAATGAGCGGGACACAATACGCGGTTAATGCTACGAGAACGAGCGGCTTCAACAACCGGACCTCTGTGATGGGCTCGCTCGCGTCGATCTCCCCTGATCACCTTGTACTAACAAAAGCCACCCCATACTCAGCCCACGACCAACCATCTCTTTGTTAGAGCTGCGGCAAAGCCAGCGTACAGTCGAGCTGGCAGGGCACTATGCCGGACAACGCGCAAGAGCAAGCAATTGAAATTTACAATAATCACTGCCTACCAGTTGTCATGAGGGCTGTCGGCGAGTGGGATCCGGATACGGCCATTGTCGCTGAAATTAGGTCGAAAACGATGCTTTTATGGGACCGTCGCCATACTCGTGCTGCTTTCCTACGTCCGATGACAACGCGATGCGATTTTGACGATCGCGGGTTATCGTCGTCGACAGGAACCGGTCGGCGCAAACGTACCAAACGCCAACCCCTGGTACGGCCCGCTAGGACCGTACGATCCTGGTGTCGGCATGAGGAGAGCCTAGATATTCGCATCCGGTCAGCCGTTTTTCGTCAAGACCAGGCAATCAGCCAATTTTGCAGGATCGCCTGGTTTATCTTTACTCGGCAATGGCGTTCAGAATCGCACGGCCATAGGCGGTCTTGCTGAAGCGCTGGCCAGCCGCGCGGGCCTGGTCGATCGTAATGAAGCCCTGCTGGTAGGCGATTTCCTCTAGGCAGGCGACTTGGATGCCCTGGCGATGCTGGATGGTGCGGACGAATTCGCTGGCCTCCAGCAAGCTGTCGTGGGTGCCGGTGTCGAGCCAAGCATAACCACGGCCCATCTGTTCGACGAACAGGTCGCCAACGTCCATGTAGAGACGGTTGAGATCGGTGATTTCGAGCTCGCCACGCGGCGACGGCTTAAGGTCGCGGGCAAATTGCACGACGCGATTGTCGTAAAAATACAGGCCCGTAACTGCATGGTGCGACTTGGGCTTTGCTGGCTTTTCCTCGAGGCTGACCGCCTTGCCGCCTTCACCGAACTCGACCACGCCGTAGCGCTCGGGATCCTCGACGCGGTAGCTGAACACCGTGGCGCCGCCCTTGCGTGCGACCGCGCTCGCGAGCAGGTCGGTCAGGTGTGCGCCGAAGAAGATGTTGTCGCCGAGCACCAGCGCGACGTCGTCGTCGCCGATGAAGTCCGCGCCGATCGTGAAGGCCTGGGCTAGGCCCTCGGGCTTGGGCTGTTCGGCATAGGAGATGGCGAGGCCGAACGCCGACCCATCCTCGAACAGCCGACGGTAATTGTCGATATATTCGGGGCTCGAGATGATCAGGATGTCGCGGATGCCCGCGAGCATCAGCACCGACAGCGGGTAATAGATCATCGGTTTGTCGTAGACCGGCAGCAGCTGCTTGTTCACGGCGAGCGTCGCCGGATGGAGCCGCGTGCCCGAGCCGCCTGCGAGAATGATGCCCTTCATTGGGAAATGTCCTTCTTGGAGGCCCCGAGCAGCTCGTCGAGGATGTTGCCGAGCGCGGTCTGCCACGCTGGTGGATGAATGCCGTAGTCGCGGGTGATCGCGTCGTGGCTGAGCAGCGAATTGGCGGGGCGCGTCGCCGGCGTTGGATAGTCGGCGGTGGTGATGCCCTGCACTTCAGCGCTGGCACCACCACGTGCAGCGCTCTGCGCGAAGATCTCGCGGGCAAAGCCTGCCCAGGTGACTGCGCCTGCGTTGCTGAAATGATAGGTGCCGGTGGGGGCGGCGGGATCCTCGACGAGGCGCATCGTGATCTTCGCCAATGCAGCTGCGAGATCGGTCGCGGACGTCGGGCTGCCCTGCTGGTCGTCGACCACGCGCAAGCTCGGGTTGGTCGCCCCGACGCGCAACATCGTCTTGATAAAGTTGTTGCCGTGCGCGCTGACCACCCAGGCGGTGCGGACGATCGCGTGACGTGCGCCCGAGGTGCGGACGGCGAGCTCGCCCTCGAGCTTGGACGCGCCATAGACGCCGAGCGGTGCGACCGGATCGTTTACGTCCCAGGCGCCATCGCGCGCGCCGTCGAAGACATAGTCGGTCGAAACCTGGACGATCGGGATACCGGCCTTCGCGCACGCCTCCGCAAACGCTGCGGGTGCCATCGCATTGACCGCCCAGGCGGTGACGATGTCGCTCTCGGCCTTGTCGACCGCGGTATAGGCGCCGGCCGAGATCACCGCAGCCCAAGGCTGAGACGCGACCATCGCGGCAATCGCTGCGGTATCGCGCAGGTCGAGTTCGTCGATGTCGATCGCGGTGACCGCCCAGCCTGCCGGCCAGGCATAGGCGCTTCAGCTCGGTGCCGAGCTGGCCGTTCCCGCCGGTGACGAGGATCTGTTTTGCGTCGCTCATACCGAAAGCCCGCGGCGCTGGTCGGCCTGGTGCTCGGCGACGATCGCTTCCCACCAGCCCTGATTGTCGAGATACCAGGCGACGGTCTTCTGGATGCCGGTTTCGAACGTCTCGGCCGGTTCCCAGCCGAGCTCGTCCTTGATTCGGCTCGCGTCGATCGCATAGCGCTTATCGTGACCCGGACGGTCGGCGACGTAGGTGATCTGCGTCGCGTAGGACTGGCCATCGGCGCGCGGGCGCAACCGGTCGAGGATCGTGCAGACGGTCTTTACGACCTCGAGGTTCTGCTTCTCGTTGTTCCCGCCGACATTATAGGTCCGGCCGGGCTCGCCCTTTTCGAACACCGCATGCAGCGCGCGGACGTGATCCTCGACGAACAGCCAGTCGCGGACCTGGTCCCCTTGCCGTAGACCGGCAGGTCGGCACCCGCGAGCGCCTTGACGATCATCAACGGGATGAGCTTTTCGGGGAAGTGATACGGCCCGTAATTATTCGAGCAGTTGGTGATCAGCACCGGCAGCCCGAAGGTGTGACCCCAAGCGCTGACGAGATGGTCCGAGCCCGCCTTCGACGCCGAATAGGGTGAGCGCGGGTCGTACGGCGTGTCCTCGGTGAACAGCCCGGTATCGCCGAGCGACCCGTACACCTCGTCGGTCGAGATATGGTGGAAACGGAACGCTGCCTTCGCCTCGTCGTCGAGCCCGAGCCAATAGGCGCGCGCTTCGCTCAGCATCGTGAAGGTGCCGACGACGTTGGTCTGGACGAACGCGCCGGGCCCGTCGATCGAGCGATCGACATGGCTTTCGGCCGCGAGATGCGTGACGATCTCGGGCTTGAACTCGGCGATCGCCGCCTTGACGGCGTCCGCGTCGCAGATATCGCCCTGGACGAAGCGGTAGCGGTTCGAACTCGCGACGCGCTCGACGGTCGACAATGCCGGCATAGGTCAGCTTGTCGAAGTTGAGGACCTCATGGTCGGTGTTCTCGATCAGGTGGCGGACAAGGGCCGAACCGATGAAGCCGGCCCCGCCGGTGACGAAGATACGCATGGGTCTGTCCTTCAGACGAGCGGGCCGAGCGGGCGGCCGTCATAGGGGAATGGGCTGTCGAAATTGGCGAGCAGCGGCTGAACCTGGTCTTTCGCGCTCAGTTCGGGAGTGGTGCCGGCTGGCATCGGCCAGTCGATGCCGCCCGTGCCGATCGCGGGGTCATCCCAGCGAATGCCACCATCGGCATCGGGCGCGTAGGTGTCGGAGCATTTATACGTCACTTCGCAATCGGGCTCGAGCGTCACGAAGCCGTGCGCGAAGCCGATCGGAATGAAGAGCTGGTGGCCATTCTCGGCGGACAATTCGGCGCCGACCCACTGCCCATAGGTCGGCGAGCCGTTGCGGATATCGACCGCGACATCGAAGATCCGGCCACGGATGCAGCGCACCAGCTTGTCCTGCCCGCGCCGGGGAGTCTGGAAATGCAGCCCGCGCAAGGTGAAGGCGGGGACGGACAGCGAGTGATTGTCCTGCACGAAGGTGCAGGTGATGCCCAGCTTGGCGAACGCCTCGACGTTGTAGGTTTCGGTAAACCAGCCGCGGGTGTCACCGTGGCGCCTGGGGCGGATCAATTGAACGCAAGACATGGGCAGGCGACATAGCCCTGCACTCGGCAAGGAGCAATCGGGCGAGCGGCTCGGGTTCGCAGCGCGCCGTTCGCCCTCGACGACTATGCGACCCGACGCACCCGCACCAGATATTGCATGATCATGAACCGGCCCAGCATGCCGAAGCTCAGCGCATTGAGCAGGCCTTTTTCCTGCCGAGATACCCACCGACGGTTTCGAGCTTCAGCCCCGATTTCGTCATCATCTCGACCGCACTGGCCTTGGTGAACCAGCGCAGATGCGTCCGATCGAGCAGCCCTGCATCCTGCAATTCATACCGACCGCAAAGAACCAACGGCAGCACCAGGCTATGATGATTGACGTTCGGAATGCTCGCGACGACGATCCCGTTGAGCGCCAGGCCCTTGTGGAGTTCCTCGACCGTCGACCACGGATCCCGCAGATGCTCGAGCACGTCGAGGCATAGGATCGTGTCGAACGGCCCATGGTCTTCGAGAAGCGTGCGCAAGAAGAAGACCGGGTCTTCAAGATTTCCGCTGACCGCGACGTCGATGCCATCTGCGGTATCTCCAGCGACCTGATCCGCCACGACCACAAATGTGGCCCCATGCGTGGATTTCAGTGCAGCACCTGTTGCCCCGACGCCACCACCGAGATCGAGCACGCGTCCCGCACAATCGGCAATGATATCAAAAACATCACTACGGACATGATTATGATATTTATCTATAGCTTCGATCATAATTGTTTTTCCAAGCTTGATACATAATCATCAACCAGGCCGGTATTCACCATTGTCCATATTCAATTGTATAATTAAATGCCTTACCTATCTCACCATGATTTTTTGATTTATAAATCACTGCTTTCCGCGAATAATTCTCCTATTTAATTTATGACAGCTCGCCATGCCTTCATTGTCACGGGGATTTCCGAACGAACCTTCGCCATCGCCGTGGGAAGGAAATAACGGGCAATCTCTCCGAAACCCGATCGGAGCATCGGACTTGCACCCGAGGCACCCGCAGGCCAGAGATGGCGTGACGCCACGCCTTGCGCAGATCGACAGCACGGATCTGCCGTAGATCAACTGGCCAGCTCGAAGCGGCGCTTTTCCGACCCGGTCGGTAGCACCCTGTCGTGATGCCGGCTTTTAGAAGGGAACGACTATGCGGAATCGCACCGGTATCGATCGGCGATGGATGATGGGCAGCACTTTGCTGGCAATCGCGTCGACAGCATGCGGCCAGGCTGCGCGTTCGAGTGGCGCCGGAACCGTCCGTGCGTTCGGTGCGCGGGGTGACGGCGTCACCGACGACGCGCCAGCGATCCAGCGTGCCATCGATGCGGCCGCACAGGCCGGCGGAGGCGTGGTGACGCTCGACCCCGGCACCTATCTGTTACGCTATCGTCCCTCCGACGACGGCGATGGCGGCAGCGCCTTGACGCTGCGCTCGGGCGTGACGCTCGAAGGGACCGATCGCGCACGGTGCATCCTGAAGCTTGCCAATGCGCAGTTGGGCCCGGGCAGCTACGCGCGGATCATCGCCAGCAAGGGCGAGATCAGCCGCGCCGTGCTCCGAGGCTTTACGATCGATGGCAGCCGCCAAGGCCAGGGACAGTTCCGCGACGGGTTCGGCGGTGCCGCTGTGCTGCTGGGCTGGAAGGGACGCTGCGTCGACGTGACGGTTGAAGATCTGACCGTTCACGATGCCGTCGGCCAGGGCATCATGCTGCAGGGATCGATCGAGTCCGTATCGCGCAACCTGCGCATCGCCAACAACCTGGTCGAGCGGACCAGCTTCATCGGCATCCAATGCTCGCAGTTCGACGGCGTCGAGATTGTCGGCAACCGGATCAACGACTGCTACGACAATGCGATCGACGTGCTATGGCGACGATACCGCCGGCCATTCCACGGTCGCCACGTCGCATCGCGCGACGATCACCGACAACCAGATCCGCGGATGCAGCATCGGCGTGTTCCTGGAAACCGTTGCCGACTGCGTCGCCGCCCGCAACGTGATCGCCGACTGCAAGATTGCGGGCGTACGCATCAATCGCATTCACGGCGAACCGCGCAACCTGACGATCGAGCGCAACACGATCAGCGGCACGCCGATCGGCGTCGCGATGGGCGGGGATACGGGCGGCGTCGTCATCCGGGACAATGCCATTCGCGGTTTCACCAAGGCCGGTATCGAATTCAGCTACAACGTCAGCCGCGTGACAGCGACCGCGAACCGCTTCGTACCCGCCACCCGGACGACACCGATCGTACTCGGCCAGCCGACCACGCTGGGTTCGACGCCCGAAGAGCAGCTCGCGCATGTCAACATCCAGAACAATCGAGTCCCGCGCGGGCACGACCAGGAAAGCCTGTTCGTGAACCGGTACCGGCGTGTTGCCGATGTCGAGGTCGGCCAGTTCGTCCGCCAGTAGCACATCCAGGCAGGACCCGTGCCTTTGTCCCGCAGGTCCCGCTACCACGCGAAGACGCCTGTGCCACGCTGGTGATCGAAACTGGCATCAGGCTTCGTCGCGCGCGCGGCCTCGTCAGGCCGGCGATCGGCATGGACCTGCCTTGGATGGCGAAGCGCGCTTACCTTGCGATCCCGTCCTTGACGATGGTAGGCGGCCGAATGAAGTGGTTGATAGGACAGGCGTCTCGCCATCGTGCTTTGGCGGTGGGGCTCACCGCCCAGATCGTCCAATACGGATCCGCGTTGCTGCTGATCCCGTTCATGGTAACGCGGCTGTCCGCTCCGACGATCGGAATCTGGTATATTTTCGTGACCGTCCAGTCGCTTGCCATGGTGTGCGATTTCGGTTTCCAGCCCAGCTTCACGCGGGCGATCGCCCTCGCCTTGTCGGGCGCCAGGAAGCTCGAACGCACCGGGCTTGGCGAGGCCGTGCCGCAGGACGAGCAGCCGAACTATCGTCTGGCGGCCGAAGCCCTCGCTGCCGCGCATCGCTTCTATCGCCTGCTGGCACTCGGCGTAGTGGTGATCCTGGTCGTCTGCGGCCTGCCCTATATCACGATGCTGGCGCGCGAAGGCGGCATCCCTACCGGATCGGTCCAGACCGCCTGGTTGCTGTTGTGCGGCAGCATCGGACTGACGCTGTCCTTCCTGTGGATCAGCCCCTACTGATGGGGTCCGGTCGGGTCGAGCAGAACTATCTCTACATCATCGCCAACCGCTCGACCTTTTCGATCCTGGGGATCATCGTTCTGCTGTCGGGAGGTGGACTGGTCGCGCTTGCGATGACGCTGATCGGGGCGCAGATCTTTGCCAGGCTGGTGGCGCAACGCTTCATGCGGGGAACGCTGGGCGATCACGACGCCCGCAATGCCGACCGCGATGCAGTGCGCGATGTGCTCAAGATCGTATCGCCCAACGCCGGTCGCATGGGTGCCGTCGCGATCAGCGGCTTTCTCATCACGCGCTTCAGCCTCTTCGTGATCTCAAGCGTCGCAGGCGTCGCGGTCGGTGGCACCTATGCGTTGTCGCTGCAGCTGTTGATGGCGCTGTGTGCAGCCGCACAGCTGCCGATGCAGGTGGCCATGCCGCGGCTGGTCGCCGCGCGCGTCGCACAAGACGGTGTCGAACTCCGCCGCATATTCGGTGGCGCGATGATGCTTTACGGCGCGATCTATCTCACCGGCGCCGCGTTCGTGCTGTTTGCCATACCGCCGCTGTTGACGCTGATCGGCAGCCATATCGCGTTGCTCGATCGGCCGGTTCTGGCGTTGCTTGCGGTGATCCTGCTGCTCGAAGGATTCCACTCGAACGCCGCCTTCTTCATCACTACCGCGAACAATGTTCCCTTTCTGCGGTCATCGATCCTGTCGGGTATCGCCGTCGCGACCGGTGTGATCCTGCTGAGCTGGGGTGGTGCAGGAGTCGCGTGGATCATCCTGTGCCAAGGCATCGTGCAGCTGGCTTACAACAACTGGCGCTGGCCATTGATGGCCTGGCGGGAGATCGCACGGACATGACCCGGGACACTCCGAACGACGAAAGCCGTTTCGTTTGGCGCCCCGAACCCGATGCGCCGATCGCGGGACTGACCAGCGAATGCATGTTCCGAAAGCACGGTGCGCATCGATCCTCGGGGCACGAAACCGACGCTCACGATCGCCATCCCGACATATCGACGCCCCGGCTTGCTCGAAGAGACCGTGGCGAGCGTGCTGGCCCAGACCGATCTCGACGGCGTCGAACTGGTCATCGTCGAGGACGATCCCGGCTCGGCCGATGCGGACCGGCTGCTCGCCGCGCTGCCCGGGCTCCGCGACATCGCCTTTCGCTATTACGGCAATGCCATCAACGCCGGGCTGTTCGGCAACTGGAACAGGAGCCTGTCGCTCGCACGCGGCGAATGGGTCACGATCCTCAACGACGACGACCTGCTCGACCCTGTCTTCGTTGCGACCATACGCCGGACGCTGTCCGCCGATCCGGCAATCGACGCGGTCGCGTGCTCGCTGCGGTTTCTCGACCAGCGTGCAGGCGTGGGCGACCCCACTGCGCCGCTGTCCCGCGCGGAAAAGCTGCGCAACCTGTTCCGCTTCGGACTTAGCAAGACGCGCCGCCTGCGTCCTGCGCAGATGTTCTTCGGGAGCCTCGCTGGAAGTGGCCTGGGGCTCATCGTCCGGACCGA
Source organism: Sphingomonas sp. AC411 (assembly GCF_979253035.1). Lineage (NCBI taxonomy): Bacteria > Pseudomonadati > Pseudomonadota > Alphaproteobacteria > Sphingomonadales > Sphingomonadaceae > Sphingomonas > Sphingomonas sp. AC411. The sequence goes on from NZ_CEEDAQ010000002.1 coordinate 54,180, forward strand.
GGTAATCCGTGCGCTCGGCGGGTACCGCGCCGCGGATTGCCCGTCGGCGGACTATTTCTTCATGACCAGGCTCGCGCGCTATCATCGCTTCGTCCAGCTTCGTGCACCGCTCGCGATCTCGCGCGTCGATACCAACGTCTCCTCGCGCCCGGAGACCCAACTGGGCTTCCTGCGCTGCCAGGCCCGGCTGCAGGATGCCTTGCTCGACAGCGGCATCGCGCCACGCTGGTGGCGCCATATCCAGGCGTCGACGATGGGCATCGCCTTGCGCCATACCAACCGGTACTGGAACCAGGCTTTTGATCGCGAGGACGTCGCACGCACGATCGATGCGACCATCTCGTTCCGCCATTTGCGCGCCGTGCGGTGGTACCGCTTGCTGATCGGCGCAGTATGAGCGCCGCCATGACGACCGCTACAGCCCCCTTCCCCACGCTCGATCCGATCGATCGGCCGCTGCGCATCCTGAACGTCAGCCAGAATTATTACGTCCGCGGGGGATGGACGTCGCGATGTTCCGCCTAGAGGACATATTGAAGGCGCACGGCCACCAGGTCATCCCTTTTGCCGGCGCCGACCCAGCGAACCGGCCGAGTGAATACGCACGCTATTTCCCGCCTGCGCCGCCCACCAGCGATACCGGCTCGGCCGATCTGCTGCGTACGCTCTACTCGCCGGCCGCGCGGCGCGCGATCGGTCGGGTCCTCGACGAACAGGCGATCGACCTCGTCCACCTCCACAGCTATTTCAAGCGCCTGACACCCGCCATCCTGCCGGAGATCGCACGGCGTGGTATTCCGATTGTGCAGACCATGCACGAATATCGCGCGGTCTGCCCGATCTCGCTGCTCTACCGCGACGGCCATGTCTGCACCGACTGCCACGATCGCCGCTACACCCAAGTGGTGCGGCATCGCTGCGCCGGGGGATCGCTGACCCGGTCGCTCTGGAACATGGCGGAGATGCGGTTGTCGGACATGCTCGGCCACAAGCGCGATATCGCCCGCTACCTCTCGATCAGCGATTATCAACGCGATCGCCTTATCGAGATGGGCATGGCGGGCGAGCGCATCGAGACGATCCATCATCCGGTGACCTTGCCGCCTGCGGCTGCGGAAGCGCCGCGCGACTATGTGCTCTTCGTCGGGCGGCTGGAACGGTACAAGGGCATCTTCCCGCTGGTCGACGTGGCGCGAGCGCTGCCCGCCATCCGCTTCGTCTTCGCAGGCGAAGGTCCAGATGGCGATGCGGTGCGTGCCCATGCTGCCGGCCTCGCCAATATCGAATGGCGTGGCAATCTGGACGGTGCCGCGTTGGCGACCGCGAGGAACGGCGCCTTGTGCGCGGTCGTCCCGTCGCTCGGGCCCGAGCCGTTCGGGCTCACCTCGATCGAAGCACTGGCGCACGGCACCCCGGTGATCGCGTCGGCGATCGGTGGGGTCGCCGAGACCGTCCGCGATGGAATCGACGGTTTCCACGTCGCCCCCGGCGACCGCGATGCACTGATCGACCGCATCCTGCGCTTTGCCGACGCCCCCGACATGGCGCGCCGGATGGGGTTGGCGGGCCGCGCCCGCGCTGCGGAGGACTTCTCGCCCGAACGCTATTATCAACGGACGATGGCCGTCTATCGGCAGGTCCTGTCGGCAACACGGAGTGACGCGGCATGATCGCAAACGTGATCGCAAAGCTTACCGGGCGGACCTACGCCATCGATGCCGGCGACATCGGCTATCTCATCGCGAAAGGCGGCATCCCCTTCCTGCGCGGCCTGATGTGGAGCCTGGTCCGGCTGAGGCGACCGAGCGGCCTGTTGCTCGGCCCCGGCATCCAGTTCGTCCAATCCGGTCGCTTGAGGCTTGGTCGCGGCGTCGCGATCGGTGGCTATGGCTATGTCGACTGCGCCGCGAAGGACGGGCTGTCGCTCGGCGACCGCGTGACGTTGCGCGAACGCGTGTGGATCCAGAGCCGGAGCGGCCTCAACCGGCGTGCAGCGAGCCTCACGATCGGCAAGCGAAGCTATATCGGCCCAAACGCTGTCATCGGTCTTGGCGGTCCAGTTGTGATCGGCGAGGACGTCCAGATCGGCGCCGGCCTGACCATCACCGCGGAATCCCATGAGGCCGGTCCGGACGGCAGCTTCGTCTCGGGTGCGGTATCGCGCAAGGGCGTCACGATCGGTCGCCGGTGCTGGCTGGGCAACAACGTGTCGATCCTCGACGGCGTCACGATCGGCGAAGGCGCGGTGATCGGGGCGGGCTCGGTCGTGACGCGCTCGATCCCCGCCTTCTCGGTCGCGCTCGGCGCACCGGCGCGCGTCACCCGATCGATCGGCCCTGCAGATCAGCTCGGTCGGTAGGACGGCGCCCCACGCGCGGACCCGCTTGCGGACCGGCTTCCGGCCCCACGCCTGTCGCCATACCGACACGCACAGGGTGTGGCGCCAGCAGCCGGCGCTTGCCGCGCCGGAACAGCGCCTTCGCCTGCCGGAACGCGAAGGGATGACCGGCATGTTCCAGCGCGAGGAACGCCCAGAGGATCGGCATCACCTTCGACGAACTGAAGATGTCGATGAATACCGCAGCCACTGCGAGCATCACCAGCGAGAACTTGCCGATGCTCCTCTGCTTGAGCGCACGCAGTGAAACCACGATCCAGCCAAGGAACAGCACGACGCCGATCAGCCCGGTTTCGCCGAACACGCGGACGTAATACCCGTCGACCGCGTTGCTCCACGCACCCGGTCCCCAGCCGACGAACAGCGTGACCCAAGTCGCGGCGGTCGACTTGATGATGATCGGCCAGCGGACGGCACGGTATTTGAAACTCAGATCGCCGCGCGTGTTGGGCATGTACCGGAAGATGAGAATGCCGTTCAGAAACCGCTCGCGATAATAGCTCGGTCGCGGCACCGTCGGAACGCGCTTCCACGTATATTTCAGCAGGCTCCCCATCGCCAGCGGTGTTTCCGATTCACCAAGACGCGACTTGCTGATCGCCGTGTACAAGGGCTGTGCGGCGACCGTCGCGACGACCGCGCCGGCAAAGCCGATCGCCATCGTGCGACCAGGGCGCGCAGCCGCAAAGCTGACAAGGATTCCGAGCAGCGTGACGCGCGCCTGGGTCAGGAAGATGAGCACGATCATGAACGGCGTGAGCCACAGGGCCGGTGCCGCATAGGCCAGCATCGCCAGCATCGCCGACGTTTCGAACGGTCCCGAGGTATTGATCGTCAATCGTTGCGATGCGCCGGCAAACTTGCCGATGCGCCCGATCACGCCGAAATATTCCGCCCCGCCCCATATGATGAAGACGCTACAGACGATCAGCAGCGCGGTCCGCAACGCGCGCGTGCTCAGCCGCGGCGCGGCCTCGTAGATGATGAAGAACCATGTCATGTATTGCGCCAGCCGCAGACCATAGACGATCCCGACAAGCCCGCCCTGCGCGATGTTGATGACTGCGGTGAGGAGCCCGAAACCGATGAATATGAGATACGCGCGGGCATAGATGGGGATCGACAGGCGCCAGCGCGCGGTGACGATATAGATGAAGAACGCGAACGCACTGATGAGGTCTTCAGGACGGATGGCTGCGGCGCCGATCGCGTACAGGTCGATCTTTGGCGCCAGAACGTACAGCGCGAAAAGGACCAGATAGATATTCATCGCACGGTTCCGGGTGAAGGACGCCAACGTCGGATCGGCTGGGCGACAGCGGCTATGTCACAGGCGATCCGCTGCTGGCAACTCCGCCGAACAGGGCCAGCAGGCGCGGGAAGAAACGGGCCGCCTCGACTTCGGCAGCCGCGTTGATGGCGCGCGCATGCGCAGTGCAGGCCTGCCGGGTGGCAGTCCAGTCGCCAGCAAGATCGGCGACACGGTCTTCAATCAGCGCAAGATCGCGGTCGCGGTCGAGCGTCATGAGATGGCCGGGCGTACGGATGCGGTCGCGGATACACCCGTATCGCTCGCCACCACGTCGACGCCGCGTGCGAATGCCTCGAGCATCACCAGCGGCTCGGCCTCGTCGATCAGCGTTGTCGGCAGGACGAACAGGTCTGTATCGGCAAAGAACCGCTCTTTCTCCGCGCCCTCGACGGATCCACGATACTCCACGCGGGCCGGTTGCCCATCCGGCCCGGCAACCGTCGCGGCCGCCAACGCCGCGCGCAACGCGGGATCCGCACAGGGGGCCGGCGATCACCAGGCGCCAGTCATGCCCACGCGCCGCAAACCCTGCGAACAGATCGAGCAGATAGGGCACACCCTTTTCCTGCGTCAGCACGCTCACTATGACCCAGCGTGATTGGGCGCTGGGGCGGGCCTGAGGACGATCCTCGTCGATCCGCGGGCCGAACAGATAGGCGTTGGAGAGGCTGGTCGCGCGGTCGTCCGTTTCATCGTCCAGATAGAGGCTGGCGAACCGGCGTCGCATGTCGTTCGACAGCAATATGTGATGCTGGCGGCGCCCGCCTGCGGCGACCAGCGCGCGCATCGCGCGCGCCGGGCCAGATTGATCGGGCGAAAACTATGGTGGTGGATCCAGTGTTCGATGCCACGCAGCCGCAGGATCGAGGCCAGCAGGACGAAAAGCCAGACGCCGCGCTGTCCCGGGACCGAAAGATAGGCGCGGTCGCGGCGTTTTCCGCCGATCGCCAAGGCAAGCGCCGCACCGATGGTCCGCTTGAGCTTCGTTGCGCCCGTCCCCCGGTATCGCGCAAACATACCGGTGCGCCATGCTCTACAAAATAGTCGAGCATGGCCCGATTACAGTTGGACTGACCATGCAGCGGGGGCGGAAGGGCGCCGACGAACCAGAGCCGGGAGCCGGATTTGACCTTGGACTTGGCCGGGACGGGAGGACGCAAAGCTGCGGCGATGGGCATGAATCAAGCGAGCCTATGGGGAAGCGGATCGGTGGTCGACGTTGCCATCCCGAAACCCGTATGCGAAACGCGCACCTTACCGACGATCACGGGCGAGGAAAAGTGACCGCATCGTACACTACGCGTCACGACGATGTCACCGCAGCGACGGGCCAGCCCACGCACCGCGACGACGTTATCGCGAAGACCGGCTATACTACACGTCGTGGCGACTTCATCGTGGCGGCCGGCTTGCTGTGCCTGGCATTATTACTCGGGGGCGGCAGCCCGATCTCACCGATCCAGCGGATGTTCGTCGAGATCGCCGGCGTCTTCGCGCTCGGATGGTTCTTCGCGCGCGGATGGTACGCGCCCCGCAGCCGGTCGGTCACGACCGGTCTGGTGCTGATCGCAGCCCTCGTGCTGCTGATCGTCGTGCAGGTCATTCCGCTTCCGCCCGGCATGTGGCGCGCGTTGCCGGGACGAGAGATGGTCATCAGCGTCCTCGACGTCATTGGTGCAGGTAGCACATGGCTGCCGCTCAGCCTCGATCCGACGGCGACACGCGAGGCAGGATATTTCCTCATCCCGCCGATCGCGATGTTCGTCGCGACGCTGCATCTCGATCGCGACGCACAGCTTAAGCTGATCCTGCTCATCGTCGCCGCAGCGGTCGTCAGCGCCGTGCTGGTGATGATCCAGGCGCAGGGCGCGATGTGGCTGACGCTCTACGACGCCCCGCATGCCACCAAGGGCAAGGGGATCTTCGCCAACAAGAACCACAATGCCGCCTTGCTGGTGGTGGCGATCCCGTTGGCGGCCATGCTCGGCCGAAGCGCCCTGCGGTTCGCGCAACAAAGCACGCAGCGTGCGGTGACCGGTATCGTGATCGCGATCCTCGCGCTGGCGGTGCTCGGCTGCCTGTCGCGTGCGGGTATCGCGTTGCTGCCGATCGCGCTTCTCGCCTGCGTACCCGTTCTCGGGGGCTATGCGCTGGTGAAGCGCCACTGGAAGATCGCCGTCGGCGCGGCCGTGGTCCTGGTGGTCGCCGCGATCCTGATCGCGCAGTCGTCGATCGTGAAGGAAACGCTCGACCGGTTCGGTGCCAGCCAGGAAGGCCGGTACGTCTTCTGGCCCGACGTGATCGCCGCAATCCGCCAGTTCATGCCGTGGGGATCGGGCTTCGGAACGTTCGTCCCGGTGTTCCGGATGAGCGAGACGCTCAACGCCGTGCACCAGACCTATACCAACCATGCGCATGCCGACTTCATGGAAATCGCGCTCGAGGCGGGCGTACCCGGCCTGTTGCTGGTGGCCGCGTTCCTCGTCTGGTTCGGCGTCACCGCATGGTCGCGGCTGCGCGGCCGGATCGACGCACCGGACTTTTCGCCGATGCTGACGGCCGCGACAGGTATCCTGCTGTTGCTGGCTGCCTCGATCGTCGACTATCCTTTGCGGACGCTGTTACTGGCCTGTATATTTGCAGTTTTGGCAGCGATCCTCGCGTCTCCGCTGCGGTTTTCCGCCACGTCCAATCCTTTTGGTACCGGACGTGATACAGCGCCCGCGCCGTCCTCGTCGAAAGGTCAGGCTCTAGCCAATCGGGCAAACCCCGGGTAAGCGCCCAACTCGGTTGCAGAAACAGTCTGTAGCCCGGTAATATCTTGATAGAGGCCATAATGAAGGCTGGTTGTTTCCTCCTGCTGTCGAGCATGTCGCTCAGCGCTTGCGTCTCGTCCGAAAACTGGAAGAAGCTGCCGGCTGGTCCGGCTGCCTACAACACCATTCCGGCGACCATACCCGTGGATGCGCGGCCCGAGTACCGCATCAATCCCCAGGACAAGCTGACGATCACGGTGTTCCGCGAGCCCGACATGTCGGTCGAGGAAGCACCCGTCGAGACGGGCGGCACGCTGGTGCTGCCGCTGATCGGCCGGATCCGCGCGGCGGGACAGACGACAGCCGCGCTAGCAAACTCGATCCAGTCGCAGCTCGCTGCACGGTATCTGGTCGATCCGCGGGTGTCGGTGATCGTCGCGGAATCGCGCGCGCAGAGTGTCACGGTCGATGGTGCGGTCGGTATTCCCGGGGTCTACGGCTTGCAGGGCGATACGACGTTGCTTCAGTCGATTGCGCTGGCGCGAGGCGTGACCCGCACCGCGACATTCGACAAGGTCGCGGTCTTCCGCACCATCGATGGTCAGCGTCAGGGCGCGCTCTTCAACCTTAGCGATATTCGCAATGGCGATGCTGCAGACCCCGTGTTGCAGAGCGGCGACTACGTCGTCGTCGGCAATTCGGCGATCAAGGCCGTCGGATACGACCTGCTGACCCTTGCCCCAGCCGCGGCGCTTTTCATTCCGCTCGTGAACTGACCCTTGCTTCGCCATCAAATACCCTCGTTCGTCCGGATCTCGCATGAATAGTGTCACCCCCAGCCTTTCGCGTTTCCCGGATGCGGATGCGCCGCTCCTCAACGACGTGCCGGACGAGACCAAGGGTCCGATCGATCTGCGCGCCGGTGGTCGGCAGCCTATCGCAACCGCGTCAAGCTGCTCATCACGGTCATCGTGGCGATGCTGCTCGGCCTGCTGATCACGTTCCTGAGCACGCCGATATTTCGGGCCGACGCGCTCATCCAGATCGACCAGCAGGCGGCACAGATCCTGGCGGGTACCGATGTCGAGCCGAGTGAATCGATCCTCGATGGCGACCGGTTTCTCCAGACCCAGATCGACGTGATCAAGAGCCGCACTCTCGCGCGCCAGGTCGCTGAATCGATCGGCCTCTATCGGAACAACAGTTTCCTCGAGAAATGCACATCACCCCCGCGGCCGAACCGCGGGGGTCTTATAATCTCGTCCAGACGCGTCGCGAGCAGGTCGTCGACGCGCTCCAGAAGAATCTCGACGTCGAGCTTCCGGTCGACTCGCGGATCGTGACGATCTCGTTCTCGAGCCCCGATCGCCAGCTGTCGGCGCAGGTTGCCAACAGCTTTGCCGACAGCTTCATCGTCAGCAACATCCAGCGCAAGTTCAACACGTCGGCCTATGCCCGTCGCTTCCTCGAAGGCCAGCTGGCCCAGACCCGCCAGCGCTTGGAGGAACTCCGAGCGTGCCCAGATCGCCTATGCGCGTTCAGCCGGGCTGATCGACGCGAGTTCTGGGTCGTCCGAAGGCCAGTCCTCGGGACCGAAGTCGCTGACGACGGCGAACCTGATCCAGCTGAACCAGGCCTATGCGCAGGCCGTCAGCAACCGCATCATGGCCGAGCAGCGGTGGCGTGAAGCATCAGGAACGGCGCTGCTGAACCAGCCCGAAGTGCTGAGCAACGCCGCGGTCCAGGTCCTGATCCAAGAGCGCGCCAAGGCACAGGCGGAATACGCCCAGAACGCCAAGCGCTATCTGTCGGGCTATCCCGGCCAGACCCAGGCTGCGGCGCAGATCGAGACGCTCAACAACCAGATTTCTCGCATCGCCAGCGGCATCCGCGACGGCGTCCGTCAGCAATATCAGATCGCCTTGAGCCAGGAAAAGGCGCTCGAACGCGATCTCGACAAGCTGAAAGGCACGACGCTCACCGAGCAGGGTCGTGGCGTCCAGGCCAACATCCTGCGTCGCGAAGTCGATACCAACCGCGCTCTCTACGATGCGCTGCTCCAGCGCTACAAGGGCGTGAGCGCAACCGCAGGCGTGTCGTCGAACAACGTCTCGATCATCGACCGTGCCGATCCGCCGATCACGCCTGTGTCGCCGCGACTGCTGCTCAACCTCGCACTGGCGCTGTTCACCGGCCTGTTGCTGGGCGTCGCCTATGTCGTGCTTCGCGAGCATTTCGACGATGCGATCCGCTCGTCGGAGGACGTCGAAACCGAACTCGGCACGAGCATGATCGGACTCGTGCCGATGCTCGCCGCGGGCCAGAGCCCCAATACCGAGTTGCAGAAGGTGCGCTCGGAGACGTCGGAGGCGTATTGCGCGCTGCGTGCGGCACTCGAACTCGCAACGCCGACCGGCGCGCCGCACAGCCTGATGGTGACCAGCACGGGGCCGTCGGAAGGAAAGTCGACCACCTCCTATGCGCTCGCCCGCGGGTTCGCGCAGATCGGTCGCCGCGTGATCCTGATCGATGCCGACATGCGCAAGCCGGCCCAGCATCGCAATCTGGAGCTGCCCAACAAGTTCGGCCTCGCCAATTTGCTGGCACGCCAGGCGACGCTGCAGGAAGTGCTGCAGCATACGACCACGCCGAACCTCGACTTCATCTCGGCCGGGCCCCTGCCCGTCAATCCTGCCGAGCTGATCGCAGGACTGGGGCTGGCCAAGCTGATCGATCAGATCAAGGACGATTACGACATCATCCTGGTCGACGCCCCGCCGGTGCTGGGCCTCGCCGATGCGCCCACGCTCGCCTCGCACGTCGATGCGACCCTGTTCGTGGTCCAGGCCAACCATGCCCGCGGTCGCCAGGCACGGATCGCCCTGACCCGGCTCAAGGCGCGCGCGCCTATGTGGTCGGTGCGCTGCTGACGAAGTTCGATGCCAAGGTGATCGGGCATTCGACCGATTACGGCTATTCGTACAGCTATGGTCAAACCGATCCGCGGAGCTGAATGCATGCCGGATACCGGTGAAACCATCCGCACGACGTCCGGCAAAAACGGGCGGCAAAACGGGCCGCATAGCCCGTACGCTCGTCGCCGTACTGCTGGGGACGGGACTTTGCTGGCAGATCAGCGCGGCCGGCGTCGCGTCGTTGGCGGCCCGATCCTCCGATCCCCGCCTGCTGGGGCGACCGGATCGGCCGCGCATCCCTAGCCGGGTCGATCATGGCGCAGAGCCTGTTGGCAGCCGGGCAACGCGCCCGGCAGCCGCGCTCGCCCGGTCCATCCTGCTGGTCGATCCCACCAACGACCGGGCCATGCGCGTACTCGGCCTCGCGACCGAGGCGCTCGGGCAGCGCGACCAGGGCGCCATGATCATGCGCCAGGCAGCCGCGCTCGGCTGGCGCGACACGCCGACGCAATTGTGGGTCCTGCGCGATGCCGTCATGCGCGACGACTATGTCACGGTGATCCAGCGCGCCGACGCGCTGGCGCGCCCGCAACCGTTCGGGCGAACTGACGCAGCCGCTTTTCCGGGCCGCGGTCACCGAGCCGCACTTGCGTGGTGCGCTTGTCGACAGTCTCGGCGACAAGCCGATGTGGCGCGGTGCGTTCTTCGCCGATATCCGCCAGAACCTGCCCGCGACCTCGACCGCAGGCATGGAAGCGCTGTTTCGCGACATGCAGGCGCGCGGCCAGACGATCGGGTCGATCGAATGGCTGAGCTATGCCGAGCGCCTGATCGATCTCGGCCAGTTCCAGCGGGCGCGACAGGTCTGGGCGAACGCCTTCAAGGTCCCCGCCAGCCGATTGTCGACGTCCCCTATGACGGCAATTTCGCACTCGCGGCTGCGCGGCCCAACGACGCGCCGACCAGCCGGTTCGAATGGGTCTTCAACCCTGATCTCGCAATGACCTTCGCCGAAGGTCCGGGCGGGTCGTCGCTGACCATCCCCACCGACATCGCGGGCGGTACGCCGCTGGTCTCGCAGGTGGTGATCCTGCCTGCCGGCGAACATACCCTGACCGCCAAGATCGATGGGTCACCAAGCACCGCTGCTGCCGGATGGACGATCACCTGCCTGCCGTCCAAGCAGATCCTGCCGCGCCGCCTGGCGCGCGGGCGAGCGACGAATTGTCCAGCGTGACGTTCGACGTCCCGGGCGATGGCTGCGGTGCACAACAGCTCGCGCTGGTGACGCGCGACCGGCTGGATGCGCAATCGGTCACGATCGGCGACGTCCGCATTCGCTGAGCCAAGGCTCGGCTACCGGTTCGGTCGCCGCCCCAGGGTCACCATGAGCGCGCCAACCGTCGTGTATTCGGCGTGTCGTGTATCCGGCGTATCGTTATTCGGCGTGGACAGGGGATTGGTCACCAGCGCTGCCTTGCGCCGCCTGCGACCCAGCACGCGAAGCAGGTTTCGCTCGATCAGCCGATAGCAGAGATAGCCGACGGCGATCGCGAACAGCGATATCACCGGCACGCCGATCGCGGTCGACAGGTTCGGCATCACCACCGACGCGACCTTGCAGACGCACGATATCGCGATCACGTGGACGAGATAGATCGAATAGGACGCATTGCCGAGCTCGGGCAGTATGAAACCCGAATAGGGTTTGCGGAAATCGGCATAGATCGCGAGCGAGACCAGCGCGGCCGACGGCACCCCGAACGCCCAGACCCGCCACGCCGCACCGTTCATCGGCAGGGTCAGCAGGACCAGAACACAGCCGAGCAGCATCCAGGGGAACAGCCGGCGATCGTAGAGGAACGTGCCGATCGTCATCCCGAACACGAACTCGATCATGATCGGATTCTGCAGGAAGAAGGACGTTCCCCGCCCCGACAGGACGAGGGCGAGCATGACGAACGCGGCCGTCGCCCAGGCGCGCTTGGTCAGGGCCATCGACGCCGCGGCGACGGCATAGAACAACACCTCGTATTCGAGCGTCCAGCCGACGTTCAACACCGGATAGGTCTCGGGTCCGTTGACCCACGACACGAACAGCAGCGACTGGAGAAGGTGGCCAGGCCCCGAAACCTCGTTTCGCGCCAGCCCCAGGATATGCGTCAGGGCAAACGTCGCGGCGGTCATGATCCAGTACATCGGAACGATCCGCTCGACTCGGCGCTTCACGAACACCGACGCCGTCGTCTCCGGCTCGAGCCGATGAAGACGATGATGAAGCCCGAGATGACGAAGAACAGGTCGACGCCGTAGACCCCCAGTTCAAGTAACGGATAGGGATCGCCGCCCCCAAAATAGGATATTGTCGTGATCTGCGCATGATAGGCGACGACGACGGCAGCAGCGATGAACCGCAATATCTGGATACGCAGGAATGTACGCTTGTCTTGCACTGCTAGCGGATCCGAATTATGAAGGGGTGTAAGCCCTCCGGGTATGCAAAGACCGGAATGGAGGCAACGGAGGCGATCGACATAATATCCCGTGTTTACCGCAGGCTAGGTCGGGGATCTGCCATCGCGAAGGCCGCTTGGCTTGCCACCGGCCTTGGCCTCGCCGTTGCGACCGGATCCGCATCAGCACTATCGCCATACATCAAATTGCAGCGCGACCAAGTGGTGTTCGTGGGCGACAGTATCACTTTCGGGCAGGGGTTCTTCGGACCCCGCCACCAAATCCCGACCCGCGCTTTTCGCGCAACGCTTCGGGACGAAGGTCGATGTCGTGAACAAGGGGATCAACGGCATAACGCTAGGGTCGATCGCCGGAATAAACGATATCGGCGCGATCAAGCGACCGGGCGTCCGCAACGTCGCGATCGTCCGGGCAGGCTCGAACGACCTTGAACAGGACGACAAGGCGCCTGCGCTGTACGGCACCTTGCGAACCTATGTGACGGGCCTGAAAGCGAGCGGCTGGAAGGTCGCCGTCGGGACCATCCTGGCGCGCCATTTCCCGCCCGACAAGGAACGCGAACGCCTTGCGCTCAATGCGATGATCAAGTCCGGCGAGATCGCGGCCGCAGGGATCGTCGTGATCGATTATGCCCGCGCGCAGGACAAGGGCGGGATACCGCTGGCGGATCCCGTCCATCCCGACGACACCGGTTTCGTCACGATGGCCGCGCTCGAACGCCCGGTGATCCTGCGCCTGCTGCGATCGAAGTGATCGAGCGCTGCGGACTATCGGGCGTGACGATCGGCGATGTGCTCCCGCCGGTCGACCTCGAGAGTTGCGCTTGCCAGCGCCCTTTGGGATGACCTGGGCATCACGATCCGGGGCAAGGTTTGGCAAGGCGAAGTACGCTTAGACCTTGCCGTTCGCCAGATCGGCGTACCGACGGGCGAGTTCGAGATGCGCGGCTTTCGCACATCCGTCGCTGGTCATTTCCGCAATGGACTGCTCCTCGGCAGCCCTGGCGACATAATATTGGCGATCGTTTTCTGGCATGGGTTTGGCCGAAAATCCTTGAAATCGATGCGTCAAAAGCTGCACCGAGATCTTTGTATCGCCGGTAAGTCACGGAATACATGGTATATATGTACGTGTTTCAGGGTAGATTCGACGGCACCCCTCAGGTCCGGTCACGTTTTGCAGGACAGCCGAGCCCCGCTGTCCTGCCGTTTCAACACGGAAATCGCCGATCTAACTACAGCCCGGACGACCTGACGTCGCTCAGGCCTGTCGCTCGGCGCGGTCGCGCTGCCGCCAGTAGAAGGGGTTGCATCGACAGGCGCTGCTTCCAGCGGTTCGACAATTTGGCCTCGCGGCTGCCCATCTTGTAGCCCGCATATTTGGCGAAGGTCCGCGTGACCGCCGAGGGCAGTTGCAGCGGGTCGTGCCGCGCCAGATAGGTCAGCTCCGAGCGGATGAAGCGAAGCCCCTCCTCGGCCCTGCCAAAGGTGTCGAGCAGCCAGCGATTGCGACCGTGGAACACGCCGACGTCGAAATACCGGCGGAATTCCTCGGCGATCGTATAGCCGTGGCTATGGATCACCTCCGCATCACCGCGATAGGCGATCCGCCAACCCTCGATCAGCATCTGGCCGGCGACCAGTTGGTCCTCCGCGAAAAGGCATCTTCGGGGAAGCCACCCACCGCCGCCAGCGCCGCAGTGCGGTAGGCGGCGAAGGAATCCGAACAGAATACCGTCTTCACGCCGCTTCGCGCGCGATCCTCGAGCGACCGCGTTTCCGATGTCGGGGGATAGTTGGTCAGGCGAGCGTGCCGCTCGATACCGCGCGCGACGGTGCGTGGCAGCTGCCGGCCATAGGCCATGCCGACCTGTGGGTCGGCAAACGCGTCGACCAGTCGGGCGATCGTATCCGGCGCCTGCGGAATGGCATCCTGCGTCAACATGACGACGATATCCGCCTCGGGCCGCATTTCGACCGCGCGCTGCCGGGTCCCGCCATGATTGAACGTGCGACGCTCGATGCCCACCACCGTCGCACCGAAAGCGCGGAACGCCGCGCAGCTATCGTCGTCGGATTCGGAATCGACGATCAAAAACTGTTCGGGCGCGAGCCCCTGCCCTGCTAGCGCCGGCAACAGCGCCGACAGATAGGCGCCGGCATTGAGCGTCGGAATGACCACCGACACGCGCGCCGGATCGATCGTCCACCGCTGTGTCCCGGGCTGAGTTGCGGTTTCGGGCACCGGAAAGGCCGGATCAGAAGGCATTGTCGTGCCTGATGACGAAGATGGTCCTGAACAAAATCCACATATCCTTACCCATCGACCAGTCGCGCAGATATTCGAGATCGGACGACAGCCTGTTCGTCAAGTCTGCGGTCAGAACCGTCGCCCCGCGAAAGCCGCGGATCTGCGCAAGACCGGTCACGCCCGGCTTGACCGCATGGCGATGCCGATAGCGGGCATCGATTTCCCAATAGAGCTGTTCGGCCGCGCGGGCCGACAACGCATGCGGGCGCGGCCCGACCATGCTCATGTCGCCACGCAGCACGTTGATCAGCTGCGGCAATTCGTCGATGCTGTTGCGCCGGATGAACTGGCCGATCCGGGTCACGCGACTGTCGCTCCGGGTCGTCAACACGCTGGCCGTCGCATCGCATTGGTCGTCGAACATGCTGCGGAACTTGAGCATCATGAACAGCGTGTTGTCCCGGCCGATCCGCTGCTGGCGGAACAGGACCGCACCGGGGGATTCGAGACGGATGGCGATCGCGATACCCACCAGCAACGGCGACAGCATTACCAATGCGATCGCCGAGACGACGATGTCGAAGAGCCGCTTCATGATGCGATCGCGCAGATGCAGCGGTCCGGCCGACACCACCAGCGTACGGTGGTTATGGTAATGGCTGACGCCGATCATGCCGATGCGATCGACTTCGGGCGTGAGGATCTCGCCGTCTACCGCCATGCTCTTCAGCACGTGCGCCCAGGCGACCACGCGATCGTCACGGCATGCGATCACGACGCGGTCCGCATGCGCGACGAGCTTGGCGAGCCGGTGATATTCGAGCGGATCCTCAGTTGTGGGATCGAACCCGATCTGGGCGGCATTGAGGATCATGCCATGCGACGGCGCAGTCCAGGCGATGCCGTCGACCACCACGACGGTGCTGAACGGCGTCCCTCCCAGCCGGCGCAGCATGATCCGACCCAAGATCAGCCGCTCGCCGATGATCAGCCCGGCTGCGCTCAACGTGCCCGTCCAGAAGACAAAGCGAGAAAACGCCGCGCCGACCTTGAAGGAATAGGCGATGATCAGCATCGCCGCGGCCGCAAACGCGATCGCGCGGATCGCGGTGAATGCACCGACCCGCGGATCGCGCAGGACTGCGCCGTTATACGATCCGTTGATCGCCGCGACCCAGAGATAGATCGGCAAGAGCACGCTCAGCATCGTCGTGCCGTGCAGCGTGGACCATGTGCCGAGATACAGCAGATTGGCGAACAGAAATCCCAAGCCGATCGCAATCACGTCGGCACCTGCCAACGCTGCGTAACAGCGGATCCGTCGCGTCTCCATATTTCTGACCGAGATCATGGAGTCTGGGAGGATCGGGACTCTGTCGCGGTCGCGACGCTGTCGTAGCGACGATTGCTCTGGATATTCATCAAGTCTGTTCCGGTGGACCAATTGAGTGGCTTGCCCGCCAGCGTCGGCCTATGCCACGAATCGGCGACAACCGTTAGTCCCGAAGCAGCGGGCGGTAGGGCGCGCGTCGGCCACCATATATGTGGATGGAATGCATCTCGACCTGCGTGGTCAATTGGGCTTCCGCGGTAGGAGAGTAGGAGGTCGTTCAGAGGCTTCTGCCCGGCACCTGGACAGGCTTAGGCCCCAACGCCTGGCAGGACCGGTGGTAGCCCCTGGCTGCCCGTGGCCTGAGCATTCTGGGTACCGGTGAGAAGATGCTGGGTATCTGCCTTTACGGCCTGCACCATGGTCAGCGCTGTGACCTGCTCCCCATTTCCAGGCCGCGGATAAGTTGGCATGGATTGCTATATGCCCTTTGCCGGGGGCGGTTCGTAAACTCGGCGAGCGTCAACCCGCCAAGACTGCTGTGCCGACGCCCGGTATAACCGTGTGTTGCTCACCACCCTGCCTGTCGATCGCTCCCGTCAGCCTCTCCGCGCGGTCGGTATGGAGCGTAGCGTGCCGACAGGCTCGGCTAGCCACCACCCCGGTTTCCCTGCGTCAACGATCGTGAATGATTGCCGGTAGCCAAGGGCCGTTCACCCATGAGATGTAGCAGCGAGCTTTTTGAGAAGTGGTCCGTTTATCAGCCGGATATCTGTCGTTCGAACCAACCGGACCCCGGCCTTGGTAAGGATCCACATGGTGTCATTGCTTTGCGCAATCGGCACGCCGGCGATCGTTTCCCGCTCAAGATGGTAGGTCCAGACTTCTCCCACGGCGAACATTGGCAATCCGGTCTTCCGCAGCCTCCCGGCCGGCGATCGATCCGCTCGCGAGAACAATCATCAGCGCCAAAAGGAAACAGCAAGCCTGAGCCACAAGGATGCTGGTCTGATCTGTCAGAGTACCGCCGTTCCCTCTCCGCCGCTCAACCCAACGAATGAAAAACCAGGCGCCGAGCGCCAGCACAAACAATGACACGCTTGCGATAGCCCAAGCGACAAACGTCGTCACGATTGCCGTAAATCCTTCGACGGAAATTGCCACGTTTGAGCTACTGAGACTCGATGGATCTATACTAAACCTTTTGAGAAGGGATTGGCGGTAGGTCCATCCCGAAAATTGCAGGACCGCCAAAACAACTGCAATAACCAGAGCCGAGAATCTATCAAACGCCCGTAAATAGCACCAAATTTCGAAGCGCCTGTTTCGTCCTTCATGCCCGGTTCTCACCTGGTTTATGACAAGTACGGAGCCTCAGCCCTCCGGCTTGACCTCGATTGCACAGTGCACAGTCTTGCCTGCGCGAACAGCCCGCTTGCGACAGGCCACCAGCGTTTCGCGGTCACCAGCTACCAGCCGGTTGCCCGCAACGATTTCGGCGAACGCGCTGGGCGATGCCGTCCGCATCAGGTGCTGGCCGCCTTCCACATCGGCATGCGCAAGGTCCGCGCCGCCATCCGCTCCGGCAACAGCCAGCGCGTCGGTAGGCTGCGTACGATCGGGCCGGCGAGGATCGCCCACAGCAGCGCCCCCACCAACAGCGCGATCAGAACTGTCGCGCCGACGTTGGCGCCGCTGATCCTCCGCCATGACATGCGAAGTCCTAGCTGACGACCCAGCTTCGTTGCGACCTCCTCGATCACCTGCCGGGCAGCGGCGATGGCACGGCGATCCTCGCTCCGCCCGCAGTTCCAACCTCTATGATCTGCCGGCCGAACTCGTGCGGAGTCAGCGCCAGCGCTGGACTGCTCACCACCGCCTCGATGCGCTGCGCGGCCGCGGAGATGTTCTGTGCCATGACACCCAGCGTCTCGGCATAGTCCGGCGTGTCCGACGGTTCGGCGCGCTCGGCCGCCAGGCGCTCGACCGCGCGGCGCAACAACGACACCTCGGCGCGCAGGTCCTCGAACGCCCGTGCCGCTTCGTCCTCGCCGTCCACCATCTACCATCTCCTATCGACTGAGATCACGGTCCTGTTGCCGATCGCGCTCGAACCGCCTCTGACGCTCAAGCACCTGCTCGATCGACGGCGCCCTTTCGATACGGAGGCCCAGCTCGGGAGCGCGACGTGCGAGCTCTTCCTTCAGCATCGGATCATGCCGGAGGTCGTCGACCATGATGGCCATGCGCCGCACGACCGGCCCCATGCGTGCGTCGCCGCGCTCGGCCTCCAGGACGCGCCAATGCTCCATGAACCGACCGGCGCGCAGCACCGGGTCGGCCCGAACGCGGGCTTCCTCAGCCAGGGCCCGTGATGCGCCCCGCATGTCGCCGGCCACCACGTCCCGGGCAAGATGCGGATTGCGCGTGAAGGCGGACGCAAGATCGCTGCTGCCGTGGTAGCGCGTCCTGTCGAGCGCCTCGCCGGCCCGCGCCAGCGCGGTTTCCTGGTGCGGCAACACCGGCAACCCCTTGTCCTGCATGCGCGTAATATCGACCGCGGCACGCGCATAGCGCTGGATCGCCTTGACCTCCCCCGGTCGGCTCGTGCTTTCGGTCACATGGTCAGGCACCTCTTGGGGCTTCGGCCTGAAGCCGGCGAACATCGAGCGTGCTTTGGCCTCCACCTTCTCGATCACCGCCCGCGCCCGCTCGGGCAGCCTGATCTCGCGCTTCTCGGCAAAAGCACGAGCAGCCTCCTCAGGCTCGGCCGCATAGTCCGCCGCCATGTCCTTGAGACCGGTCGCGCGACAGCACCGCGGCAAGTTGTGCGTCGCTCGCGAAGTCGTCGCGCCCATGTGCAGCTGCACCCGTCCCGGTGCCGCGACAGGGCGACATAGGCCGCGTGCCGGTCCATGCCGGGCGTGGCGAGCACGTCGACACGGTCGACTGTCACGCCCTGCGATTTGTGAATGGTGGCGGCGTAGCCATGATCGACATGGGCATAATCCTTGAAGTCGAACCCGACTTGGCGACCGTCATCGAGACGCACATCCATCCGTTCGCTCGATACGGCCTCGATCATGCCTAGCGTGCCGTTCTTCACCCCCAGCCCGCGCTCGTTGCGCAAGAACATGATCCGGTCGCCAGTCGCGAACTGCCGCTCGCCGCGCTCTGCCTGCACGGCGACGTCGTCGCCAAGGTCCCCTGTCGCGCGCAATCGCTCGCGGGCTTCACCATTGAGCGCGAGCACCTCGGCGTTGGTATGGGTCAAGATCATACGGGTCAAGCCCGGCTCTGCCTGGCGCTGCCGGTCCCAACCCTCAACCAGATTTGCCCGCGCCGCCTCGCGCGTATCCGCCGCGTGAACCATGCCGTGCTCGCGGTACGCGCCGATCGCCTCGGATGTCCTACCGGTCGCAAGCCACCGGGTCGCGTCGCGCTGCCACGCCCCTCGCTGCCGACGAGATCTCGGTGATCTCGGCCGCACCGTGCCGCTCGCTGATCGAACGGAACGCCGCCCCGCCTCGATCGCCTGCAACTGCTCGGGGTCCCCACCAGCACCACCTTGGCGCCGGCCTGATCTGCAGCAGACAGCAAGCGCTCCATCTGCCGCGTCCCGATCATGCCCGCCTCGTCGACCACCAGCACGTCGCGTGGTCCGAGCTGTTCACGGTCCCTGCCCCATGCATATTCGAGGCTCGCGATGGTGCGAGACGTGATGCCGGAGCCGCTCTCCAAATTCTCCGCCGCAATGCCGGACAACGCCGCGCCGCGCACCGTGTAGCCGGCATCCTCCACGCCTCGCGCGCCACCCCGAGCATCGCCGACTTGCCACTGCCGGCATAGCCCACGACGGAGGCAAGTCCGTCGCGTTCGGTAATCCGCCCGAGCGCGTCCCGCTGCTCGTCCGACAGGGTAAGCCCCCTGCCCTGCGCCGCGTCCAGCGCGCGCTGGACGCGAGTGGCAGCAACGAAATGACCCCTGCTCTCTACAAGCCGGTCGGATGCCCGCTCCAACCGCATCTCGGTCGCAATCATTTCGCGGCTCGTGAACCGAGCGTTCCCGCGCCCGTCCTTGCCCAACGCAACGAGATCTGGCGACGCCTTCACAGCCGCCATCACCCGCTCATACTGATCCTTCCCATCCGAATGCCGGAAAGCGAACATCGCGAGGTCGCGGTTGGTGAACGTTGCCTGCGTCCGCGTGATCGCATCGAACGCGATATTCGGATCGGCGATGATGTGCTCGCCATTCTCGCGCGCGATGCGGTCGTGATCCTCGATCCGCTCGGCTTCTAGCCCTGCCCCGGTCGCCGCGACGCAGCCGGCCCGATCTTGTGTTGCGGCTCCAGTGCGATGCCCTGTTGGGCATAGGAGCGGTGGTCGATCCGTGCATCGATTCCAAGCTCTGCCAGCCGTTCGTTGACGTGGGCACTCCACGCCTCGCGCCACTGCTGCAGCAGCTCGCTCTGGTTCCAGTCCCGCGCCTTCGAGGCCGAACCCGTCAGCGCCCACCTCGCGCATCGCCAACATGACATGCGCATGCGGCTTCGGACTGCCGTCCTCTGCCCTGTCCCAATGCACGTTCAGGTCTGCAACCATCCCGCGCTTCACGAACTGCTCAGTGACAAAATCGCGCGCCAGCGAAATGCCCTGCTCACGATTCATCTCGCGCGGGATCGAGAACTCGATTTCCCGGGCAAGCTGCGCGTCCTTACGTTTCTCGCCCGCCTCCACCTCGTTCCAGAGCGTCGTACGATCGCGCAACCGCTCAGGCGCGCGCTCGGGCAATATTATTTCCGAATGAACAACGCCTGTCTTGCCCGAGAAGTTATGATGCCGTTCCAGACGCTTATCGAACAATTCGGAAGCAGAGCGATACGCAGCCGCAGCAACAGCGCTCGATCCCTTTGCGCGGCTGATGACCTTGGCGGAGAAATGGTAGATCGCCATGACATCCCGCCTATTACACTTCTGCGCACACGTCGGCAACGACGTATAGCGCGCACTCACGACCACTTCGTTTGGTCGTTCATGACTTGATGTTGCAATACGACAATGACATGCTATGCCCTCGTGATGAACCATGCGGGTACAGACACGATGCGTAAAGTTCGAGACTATGATGCCGAGCTGAAAGCGCTGAACGAGCGCGCTCGCGACCTTAAATCAAAGAAGATTCAGCAGCTTGGCGAACTGGTCGTCGCTACAGGTGCTCAAGGACTCGATACAGAAACCCTAGCAGGCGTTTTGCTTGCTGCGGCTGCTACACCCGATGCTGATCAGAAGGAGGCTTGGCGTTCGAAGGGCGCCGCTTTCTTTCAGCGACGGGGTCGAAGACCGGCTTCAAGGCGACGCGAATAGGGATAGCGACAAGCCTGACGGCAATAGCCACGGCGGAGCGGCGCAACAGGGCTCTAGTCCTGCGCTTGGAAGCGGCAAGACGTCGGACTGATACGCGGGGCTGGGTGGTGCTACGTCGCGAACGCACTCGTCACCTGATCGAACTTGGCGGCCTCGTACAGAAGGCTGGACTGGTCGATCTCGCGCGACGACGATCGTGCGGCCATTTACGGCGCTCTGCTGGATCTGGTCAGCAAGGCTCGTGACGACGTAACCGGCGACGCGCTGCTGTTGTGGAGAAGGCGCGGAAAACGCGCGTTCGATCTGGAGGCCAGCGATCAGACGCTGAAAAGCCAAGCCGAAGGCGATCCTCGAACGAAAGTCCCCTGGGGTGATCCGCTATGACAAACATTTCTGTCTTCCGGCGGCAGGCGTATCGGCCGTTGCAATCTATGTCGATGCGATCGGATTCCTCAAGCTGGGCGACCTGTTCGTATTCTTCATGAGCGGCACCTCCGCCCGCTTAGCTATCAGAGCTATCGTCGACTCACAGATCGCGCTGATCGCTGTCCGGCTGCTGGCTGAACTCGTCGTTGCTGTGGTGGCCGGGACGGTCCTCGCACGCGTTGCCGGCATAGCAGAAAACCTACCGTCCTCGGGGTTCGTCTCCCTTTTCCTTGCGGTTGTGGTGTCCGGGAATGCCAGCCTTCCGGATCTGGGACGGCATCGGCAATCACCGTTGTAATGGGTGCGGCAAACACGGTTTGCCAGCGCGCGGGCGAAGTCAGGATCGGCGTGACGTACATGACAGGCGCGCTGGTCAAGCGCGGACATCGGCTGGCGGGGCGCTAAGGGGCAGCTCGTGCTGGACTTGGTCGTACCTGACGCTGTGGAGCGGGTTGATCGCAGGTGCGGTTGCCAGTGCCCTCGTGTATCCCCGCGTTGGACTAGTAGGCGCCTGGTCAGTGGCCGGGGCAATCACGGTGCTGGCGATTTATGCTACAGTCCTGGGCCGCTGTCGAACTGCGGAAAGACCCGATAAACCATGAGCTCAATACCAGCCACTGCGACCGGAAGAAGCGCAAAACCCGGGCGAGGTAGTACCCCCATGATTGCGATCGAGCGGATGGTCATCGGCGTCCTGGTCGCCGGCTTCGCAATCGGCACGCTTACGCACGCCCTCCACCTCGTCACTGGCGGGTGGATAGTGTTTGCTAACGCACCCGTCTGGATGAACGTCTACTGGACCGCGCTGGCTGCGCTCGATCCCCTCGCCGCGGTGCTGCTGCTCTGGCGTCGTTCGACCGGGCTGACGCTTGGTGCCGCCATCATCTTGAGCGATGTCGCGATCAACAGCCATGCGCTGTACGGGCTTGGCCTGCCCTTCGGGTTCCTGTCGCTCCAGCTCCAGACCCTGTTCTGTGGATTCTTGCTCGGTGCAGCCGGTTTCCTGATGGCGACGAAACATCACGCACAGGAGATGGGCCGATGACGGCAATCATGGCGTTGCTTGCGACTGCGGTGGCCACGCCCGCCTGCCCTGCCCCGGTCGGGGAGCCGGTCGCGATCACCTCGACTATGCTGCCTGTAGAGGCCGTCGGCGGAACCGCATGTAGCCGGCAATGGCTGGCCGCCCCCCGGGGATGCACGCGTCGGTCTGGTCCGCTACGAATGGGGCCTGCTGCTGCGATCGGACGATCCGCGTTTCGCCGATTTTGATCTCTCCCCCGGCCCGGTCCATTCCCGCTCATCGGGTTGCTGGTTCCAGTGGGAAAGCCACTGGGGCAAACAGGGCATCGACGCGATCGCTGCGCCGCATATCGGCCAAAGCGGCTACACCGTCGGCTACACGCCCGAACAGCCGACAAATCCGCCTATGATCGCCGGCTACCGTTTCGTTTCAGCCGGCAAGGCCTTCAGCCCGGATTACGCCTGGGTTGGTCTGTGGAACGCCGATGACGGCACGGCGCGCTCGCAGGTGATCGCGTTCACCGATCAACGCCATAAGGTGCTGGCGACCCTGTCCTTTCATCTGGGTGGACTTTCAACGCTGCCCTCGCCGGACACGCCGGCGCTGGGCATTACCATCATCGGTGAAAGCCGGGCTGATGGAACCGTTCCCTGGTTCCAGCTTCAGTGGAGGTCGGGGATACGCGAGACCACCGCCACGCCCGCGTGGCGACCATGATCGCCGGTTATCGAAAATCGATTGAGGGACACATGACTGACCCTGTTTCCCGTTCCTGGCAGCTCCTTTTGGTAGGCCCTGGAAGCCGCCACATTACGCCCGATCTGCATGACAGGCTGATGCGCCTGCTCGACCTGCTACCGCAGACTCGGCTCATCGAGCTCGAAACCGATGCAGGCGACGTCAGCGTCTCGCGCGACTGGCCCAGCGACCGCCTGGAAGAGGTTAAAGCGATCGAGGCGGAGATCACCGACATGCCCGGCATCGTCCGCCTCACCTTGTTCCAGGCGGCCTGACGATGCAATGGTTTCGCCAGTTCGGCCGGGCGGCGCGCAATTTGGGCCGTGTTGCCAGGCAAAACCCCGTCTGGGCGGTCCAGAACCTCGTATTCGCCCCTTCCGCTTTGCCCGTCACCTGGTCGGCGTGCTGGTCCTCATGGTGGCCGTAGCGATCGTCCTGATTCTCGGCACGGATGGACTGATCTGGTACTTCGCCCTTGGCCGCTATCCGACCCTTGTTGCGATCGTCCAGATGCTGGTCTGGCTTGCGATCCTGCTCGTGCCACTCCGCGCGCTCTTCCAGCCCCTGATCCGTGCGCTATGGCGGCGTCAACGCCGACGACACCCACGGCTCGGCCCGCTTTGGCCACCGACGCTGAAGCGCGCGGTCTGACGGGCGATGCCGGCCTGCTGATCGGTCGTGACCGCAAGTCTGGCAAGCTGCTGCGCTACCCGGCCCTGCCCATCTGCTGACGATTGCGCCAACACGCAGCGGCAAGGGTGTTGGCACCATCATCCCCAACCTGCTCGACTATCCCTTCGCTTGCGTCTGCATCGATCCCAAGGGTGAAAATGCCCGCATCGCCGCTCGCCAGCGTGGCCTTTTCGGGCCGGTCCATGTCCTCGATCCGTTCGGCATCACCGGCCTAGCCCCGGCCGCGTATAACTCGCTCGATCGCATTGACCCAGCCGGCCTTGATGTCGCCGACGACTGCATGACGCTTGCCGACGCGCTGGTATACGACGCGCACAACCAGCAGACCGAAGCGCATTGGAACGAGGAAGCCAAGGCGCTGATCGCCGGCCTGCTGATGCACATCGTAGCGAGTGAGCCTGACTCCACTCGCACCCGCTGCCGCTGCGCGAGCATCTGACGCTGGCGCCGGCTGCCTTCCTTACCCTGCTCGAACGGATGCAGGCCATGGGTGGCCTGGTCGCGCGCGCGGCCAGTCGCCATCTGGGCAAACCGAGCGCGAAGCAGCAGGCGTGCTGTCATCGGCGCAGCGCCATACCCACTTCCTCGACCTCACCCCGCATGACGGCAACGCTTGGCCATTCGGACTTCCGCTTCGCCGACCTCAAGGAGCGACCGGCGAGCATTTTCCTCGTCCTGCCGCCTGACCGGCTCGACACCTATGCCCGCTGGTTGCGGCTGATGGTGGCCCAAGCGTTGACCGAGCTAGCGCGGGCCCCCGGACGCCCGGTTTGGCCCGTGCTGTTCCTACTCGACGAATTCGCAGCGCTAGGTCACCTCGATCCTGTCGAGCGCGCTATGGGCCTGATGGCAGGCTAGGGGATCCAGCTCTGGCCGATCGTGCAGGATATCCACCAGCTCCGCGCACTATATGGCCAGCGTGCCGGTACGTTCCTGTCGAACGCAGGCGTGCTGCAGGTGTTCGGCGTCAACGATCATCAGAGCGCCCAGCTCGTCTCCGATCTGCTTGGTCAGGAGACGGTCGTGTTCGACACGATGAGCCGCGCACTGGACGCAGAGGCAAGCGGGATCTCGTTCAGTCAGCAGAATATCGGCCGCCCGCTGCTGACTCCCGACGAGGTCCGAACGCTAAGCCCGACCACCAGATCCTCTTCCTCGTCGGGCAGCGGCCGGTCATTGCCACAAAACTGCGCTACTATACCGATCGCGAGTTTTCGGGGCGGTTTTGATCCCGCCTGATTGGCCGCATCGTATGTCTGTATCGTATGTTCTGAGTGCTGTTGCAGGCAGCGTGACGCCACACGATACGCCAACACGAAGCCATTCCCCCAGGATGGTTCCCCACAATGACAGACGTAATGAATGCTTGGATGCCGACGCCACTGGCTTCATTCTTCAGAATATGAATATCGGCAGTATTAGACGGTTTATACCTTAGGTTAGAGAGTTAACTGGCGTCTTACTGGCTGTAAAATGCCTGATTATCGTCAGTTAGCGCAAATTGCCTGTTCCGGATGTGTCGTCAGCCCGTTCCTGAGTGTCGACAGACCCGTTCTCGAAAGATCGACCGTGCGTTCCTGAAAGGGCGAGTTTCGTTCCCAGTGTGTCGAAGGCGTGCCGGATTACTCAATTCTGAAAGCGTGATTGAATCAGTTCGGTGGGCTTTGCCCACGCTGACGTTCACTTATGGCGGCAGCGCCGGAGGAAATCAGCGTGTCCCAAAAATGCCCGACACTTCGGGAACGGGTGAGGCAGGACATTGAAGTTGCGGTACCCACCGCTCTCTTGCCGAACCGCCATGAGGCCGCTGGGCGCCAGGAGCTTGGCTACCGGCCTAGTTCGTGGCGATGCTCATGGTGATACCGCCGCACAAAACCAATGAACGCCGCCTGATAACTTACTGGTGTGCGCGTACTGTCCGCCTCAATCCAAGTGCGGAATTCGGAATGAAGCGTCTGATAATCCCACCCCGGGCATTCGGCGCGCAGCGTGGCATAGTGTAGCGTTGGTGATCTCACCAGCCGTCGCACGGGTAGCGAGGCTTACGCGCGACCGTCGCAGCATCGCTGTGACATCGATCGTTTCCTCGGCTTGGCGCGCTGTTGCAGCAGGCTCTGGCGTCGGTGGCTTTAGAGTCGGCTTCGGGTCCCGTTCTCCTTGAGTTGATACGGTCTTTACCGGCCGGTCCACATCACCGCGACGTTGCATCCGCAGCGACGGCTCACGCTTTCCAGCAACCGTCTCCAGCGCGAGCACGTAGCCAGGAAGTGTGTTGCGCTCGACGATCTTGGATATTTCGAACTTGAAGCGACGATACTGCCCCTCGGCGCCTGACTTTTCGAACAACGTCGGCATTGCAATCGTGAAGCCTATCTCCCCTGCCCCGCCGGCATGTTTGCGCGCGACGCGGTACAGCCAGCGTTCGCGTCCACCGGTGAGGTCGAAATAGGCACGGTCGATCGAGAGCACACCGCCCTGCATCATCACGCCTTCCCAGAACCAGTTCGAAACCTCGATCGTCATGCCGCGCGACCGCTCGGTTTTCTCGTCAACAAGCTGGGTCCATCCATCAAGCCAGCTGAACGTCGCCTCGCGACGGTTCTCGGCGCGGATATTGGTTTTAACGGTCGTCGACACCAATCGGTCAAGCGCCTGCCCTAGGAGTTCATATGCCCGTCCCGTAGTCGGCCGCCCGATCGCGCGGAGTAGATCGTATGGCATCAAAATGAAGCTTGCGCGGCACATCGTTAATTCCGCGCCGGGCCATATCCGCCAGAACGCTCGCGCAATAAATCAATATGTCAGCATCCCAGATCGTCGCCATGCCGTAATCAGGATTGCCTGAAACGTGGACCCAAAAGCCTGCCATCTGGGCTCTGATAATCGATGGGCTTGACCCGCCTCGACTTGGCAAGGCTGAAGAACGGACGCTCCATCATCTCTCGTTGGTCGCGTAGCGCGCAGATCGGCGAGGTATGGCAGGAACATGCCAAACTGCTCGGAAACGCTCTGGTGGTCGGGACGGGTCATGCCGTCACGCTCCAGATGTTTCCCCGGGGAAACACCGCTCGACCTGCATCGGTCACAAAAGACATCTGGGGATTCGGCACAGCGTGTTTCCCCAGGGAAACACGCTCACCGCTGCAGTCCTCGACCCTGAGCCTCCAGATGCTGAAGCGCTTCACGCAGCGCTTCCACCAGCTCCTCGGTTACGGCACCCGAACCTGCGTGAAGCCGGATCGTGACGCCCTGACGGTTGCTCGACTGGATACTCAGGGCGGGACGGCCATGTGGTGTTGTCCAAGTGAATTGGGACACGGTCGTACCTGGATCGTTCGGCGTTCCGAGCAGCCGTCGCAGCACGTCCGCTGCAGGGTAGGGGCTACACCTTGATCCCGCCGCGCCATCTGCTCGCGTGCGAGATCGCGCGCCCGTGCTTTCGATGGCCTTAGCCATAGCTTTGTCGTCGAGTACTTGGGCGAGCGCATAGGCAGGCTTGAGCTGCACGTCAGCAGGCGAGGCGAACGCCGCGATCACTGCATCGGGAATATTTGCGACCTTGATCATTTTAGACAACCAGCCCTTTGATACCTTGAGCCGCTCCGCCATTCGGGTCAGGTGGTTGCCGTAATGAACTTTTGAGAGCCTCGGCATAATTGCGTGCGCGTTCGATATCGGACACGTCCTTCCGCGCGCGATTCTCGAGATCGGCCAGCCGAAATGCTGCCTCGTCGTCGAGGTTGGCGACCTGCGCGACGAACTGCATTTCGGGATAAGAATGGGTGCGCAACCAGCTGATCGACCAATGGCGCCGTGTGCCGGCGATCACTTCAAAATCATGCGTGGCGTCGCCCTCTAAGCGACGCACGACTGCCGGGACCTTCTGCCCACCCTCGGCTATGATCGAATCGATCAGCTCACGACACCCTTCTTCGGTGAGGTCTCGATAGATGCGCGCATTGCCCGGCCAAATCCTGACGCGAGCGGGATCGAGCAGCAACTGCGTAACCTGCCGCACTTCACCGCTCGTCACTCGTGCAAGTGCGGTCTCACGGTTGAGCAACGTCGTTCCGCGCGGCCGTTCGGGTATGGCAGGGACCGGAGGCGTGTTCGTAAGCGCTTCGGCTGGTTCGTCGGCCAGCAACGCTGCAAGATAATCGGATTGCTTACGCGCCACGCGGCACCTCCCGTTCGAAATAAAAGAGGAAAGACCCCGTACTAGGCGGCCTTATTTGCAAGACCTCACGCTGCATGAAGCACGTCCTCTTCCCGCGCTGGCTCGACCCGGCCCCAGCCTTGGCGAACCAACTGTTCGATTTGCCCCATTGCCTCGTCTAGGTTGGCACGGCAGCGCTTGTGCGTTTTAGGCGTGCCGATCGGGCGTTCGAGCTCGTAAATGGTCATCATTCGCATCGCTGCATGGCTGATTTCGGCTGATTCCAGAATTGGCACTGGGAGCAGGGCAGGGCCGAAGCTCTGTTCCATGATTGAGCGAACCATTGCGTGGCTAGGGTCGTTGCTGTCGAACTTCGAGCAAATAAGCCGTAAGAAATTATACTCGACTTCAATTCCGGCCTGTCCAAGTTGTTGGAGAACCTGGTCCATCATCGAAAGGAATTGCACGGTCGAGCAAAAATCAGGCGTAGTCGCTGCGAGCGGGACCAGCAGCGCATTGGCGGCCTGCATCACCGCAAGGCTAATCGTCCCGAGCGCGGGCGGGGGATCGAGCAACACGACGTCATAATTCTGCGCGAGGTCGGCAAGACCCTGTTTAAGCTTACGAAAGCGCGCAGCGAGTACCGATTGCCCGTCCGAACCAGCTGCCGCTAGCTCATATTCGACGTCGAAGAGTTCGAGATCTCGAAGGGATGAGGTCAACATTAGGCCACGGCGTTGATTTAACCGCGTACAGCAGGTCGGCTCTGAGTCGGATCAATTGAGAGATAAGGATACAGTGTCTCTGCGCGCGTGATGTTAAAATGCGGATTGAACCCAAACAATGTGGTTGTTGTTGCCTGACTGTCGCAGTCCACCACCAGTACGCGGTATCCTTGGACCGCGAAATAATGCGAAAGATGACACGTGACCGTCGACTTGCCGACCCCGCCCTTGAAATTCTGCACAGCAATGATCGCTGGAATGTCGAGTGGGGCGCGGGCAGGGGATGCTCCCAGCACGTCGCGCATCTGAAGCAGTTCCGCAGCAGAATACCCCAGCCTGCGTCCGTTCTCGCCCGCGGGAGCAGGGGGAAGTCGGCCGTCGTCCTCAGCCATACGGATCCGATTGGTCGAGCAGCCAAGCAACTGGGCGACTTCAGCGATACCAAAGCGAACGTTGAGACCCTTACGGCTTTCCGGCAGAAAAGCCTTTCGCCTAAGTCGCTCGATCATCCGTTCGCCTGAGTCCGCGAGCTCACCGATATGATTGACAATGGCGTTCATGCAGCGGTCCGATCATGCTTTTGAAGCTTTTGATCAGTGCTATATGCGGTAAAGGTTCAAAATGGAAGTCAGCAGGGCGAACAGGGTTAGAGCGGGGCGCCGGAGGATAAGGGCTAAGGGCTCGCCGACGGACTAATTCCGCAACCGCTGCGTCCTTGAGCATGACAGCACGCGCTAGGTTTTATGAACCGTACCCAATCGTCGCGCAGTGGCCCGTGAAAAATTCCTTTAGAGGTACAATCCTTCTCAACAGATCTTGGTACAAACGTTAAAGACTATCCATCAATACCAACGACTTCCTTCCAAATTCGCGCATGGCGTTCCTCCGTCGCGGTGCGACGCTGAATACTTGCCCGGTGCGCTGCTCGTTTCAGATGAATTCGAACGCCAGAGATAGCAGCAGCGGTCGCTGCAATCACGATGAAACCAGTCAGCATTCTATGACCCCACAGGTATGTTTCATGACAACTCATACCAGATCGCCGTACGCCCGCGATTTCGTTTTTACACTTTCCTCGGAAACTTTGGTCCCGATCCGAGACTCTGATGATGACCGCCATCCGCATGGTTCAATCGATCTCGCGCATCCGCTATGCGAACCGCGTCATCCTGCCCGCGTAGCGACGTATATTGCATGCCAATCGCTGACCTCGATCAGCCTGCAGGCGCGGCGCTTGGAGACGCCGTGATCG
This sequence comes from Sphingomonas sp. AC411, assembly GCF_979253035.1. Classification (NCBI taxonomy): domain Bacteria; kingdom Pseudomonadati; phylum Pseudomonadota; class Alphaproteobacteria; order Sphingomonadales; family Sphingomonadaceae; genus Sphingomonas; species Sphingomonas sp. AC411. The sequence continues at coordinate 83,996 of NZ_CEEDAQ010000002.1, forward strand.
GCGATCAGCTTCTCCGCCGCAGCGTAACGCTCGGCAGACCAGGTCAGTTTTTCCCAAGCAGATCTTTCAGCGCCGACACGTCGCGCATCGACTCGCCATCAGCCTTTTCAACCGGCGGTTATCGTCATCCAGCGTCCGCAGCTGCCGCCTCCGACATGGTCATGCCGCATACTTCGCCTTTGAAATGTAGAATATCGTGTCCCCTGATCCCATGCTTCCGGGACAGCTCCACGGTCTTCATGCCAGCGTCATTCCGGCGCAGCAGGCCAATGATCCGATTGTGGGTGAAACGAGCTCACTGCATCATTCGTGTTCATCTGACGAGCGAACAAATGGCATGATTTCTGGGATGGAGGTCATCCGACCCACTAGATCTGGCTTCCCAAACCGAGTGCCCAGATCGATGAGGTAACGGCCCGCCTCAAGCGCCCGTGTAAAACGCGAAGCGGGCCGGCCAAGGTGCGTCGGAGGAGTCCTTGGCAGCATCGGAACCATCCAGCGCCTATTTCGGCCACCAGCAGAGAAAATAATTTTCGTTAGGCGTTCGGGTCCGCTGACTGCCGTTCGCAGTATCGGGGTGCAGGGAGCGATTTTTCCGTAAGCAAATGCACATCCGCTGCCTCGACACCTATTACGACAAGGTCACCGTCGACGACGTCACGATGGTTCAGTTTGCCTCAATTCGGCTGTGGCTTCAGGACTGGGGTTTACGGCCTCAATCGCCGATCGGGCTCTCCCCGTGTTTGCGCAGAACGTCGTTGAAGGCTTCGGCCATCAGCGCTTGCAAACTTCGGCCCTGCCGGCGTGCGAGCATGTGCATTGCGAATGACATTTCAGGCGAGAAGAAGCCGGCAATCTGCTTGCGGCCCTGGCGGCTGGCGGGAGCCGGGGTAGCTCCCTTCCACCTGGGGATTGGCTGTTCTGGATCTGACCACTCTGAGGCTGTCCGCCTGGAGTCTGGCCGGCTTGTGTCGACGACATGGCGTCTTTGGGCGCGATAGATGCGGGGATGTGCGATCACGCAGATTGGCGAACGAAGGCTTGCGGCTCATGCTGCGACTTTTCCTTTTCGCGCGGGTTTGACGACGTGTGTAGAGATGCCGACCTGTCGACATGTCCACTCGTAGATCTGTCGAACATCATCGGCGGCTTTGCCGGTCGGCTCGTATTCCATGACCGTGCGTCCTTCGGCGCTGGCATGACGGAATGCGGCGCGATCGGGGATCTGGATCGGACACGCCGGTGTACCGAAGCTTTCGACCAGTTCGCCCGCCTCCTGATAAACCCGCGGCGCATTGGGCGAGCCGGCGGTGAAGACGACGAAGGCCGGCTTGCGCAGCAATTGCACCAGCTTTGCGGTCGTCTGGATCGCCGAGAGATCGAACGCGCTGGGTCGACACGGGATCAGGACCAGGTCGGCGATCTCGACCGCGGCACGGGCGGCGCTGTCGGCATGCGGGGGCGTATCGATGACGATGAACTGGGCGCCCTGCGCCTTCGCCTGCGCGACCTTGGCAGCGAGCCGTGGCGGCGGGCTGTCGATCACTTCGGGCGGTGCCTCCTCGCGCCATGCCGCCCATTGGCTGGCGGTCGCCTGGGGATCGGTATCGATGACCAGCGCCACCCGCCCGAATCGTGCGCGGCTGCGGCAAGATGCAACGCCAGCGTCGTTTTGCCGGCCCCGCCTTTCTGACTGATGATTGCAATTGTCGTCATGTCAGAGCCCCTACATGTCTACATGGCGACGAGGCAACAGGGCTGGCAAGCAATTTGGTCACGAGAAAAATCTCTCTGCCTTCCGTCGACGCTTCCCCGGTCGACAGGTTCGCCGCATGAAACGCACCGCCAACCGCTTGCTCCAGCTAGGGAGCATATGACGGCGTAGCCGGCATTCCAGGTCTGTCCTTTTGCATTCGGGTTGTTTGGGTTTGGTCGTACCTTCCGGCATCGCCAGATGAATGCGCCGACCGGCTAGGTCGGTTCGATTAAAGGAATTATATTAACTTAGGAGCGGTTGCGGATGGTTATGAGACTCGCGCTCACGACGGTCGATGCTCGCCCCAAGCTTAGCGAGCATCTTGCCCAGTTGCCCACCGACGGTCACAGCCGCCATGTCCCGGCACGATAATCCCGAGACCATCGCCGCGACCTCGCTGACGCGGTTGATTTCGTGCTGCATTGCATCGTCGGGCAGGGGGGCAGGGCGCATCCACCGCGGCATGAAGCCGAGCACGCGCTGCGGCAGGGTCGGGCGGTACGCGTTGGATGTCTGTCGATAGCGCGGCCCCGGGCCGTCCGCGTCTATCCGCTTGAAGCGGCGCTGACGAACCAGGAATCCAATGTCCTCGAGGATGTGGAGGGCGCGGGCGATGGTCGCACGGCCAAGACTCGTCGCATCGGACAGATGATCGTAGCTCGGGAAGACCCGCCCTCGGTTGAGCCGGGCCAGCGTGAGGATCTCCTCATAGACGCGTACGGCGGCTGCGGTCAGCGTGACGATCCGTCGCTCGGCCGCGGTGAGGATGCGATCGCCGGCGCGGGCCTCGCGGCGCAGCTGGCGGCCCGCATCGAGCGTTCGCCGGGCGATCCGCAGCAATGTGTCGGTCTCGCCCTTGGCCGGCACCGCGAAGAACATCTCCTCGAACGTCCCCGCCTCGATGCTGTCGCGCAGCACCGGCGCCCCGGTCCGATGCGGCATGCGAGCGCGCCCGGTGTTGGCACGAGGTGCCATGCCACGCGCGCCCATGCTCGCGCCCGCCCTGCCCAGCGCCCTCGCGGTCGCCTGGCTCAGGGTAAAACCGTCATCTTCCATCCCCTTATCGGGGCTGGGACCAAGGCAAAAGGGGCGTGGCGCGAAACGCGCATCCTTGAACCGAAGTTCGTGTCCGGCTATATGAAGGGGTCTGAGAGTGACCCCGGATCGACGTTTGGCGACGTCGCTCCATTTAAGCTTGGGATGCCCGGCCTCGTGCCGGGCTTTCCTTTATGAGGTCACAGCCGCTCCATCTTCGGTCGTGCCAGCATCAGCGCCGACATCAGATGATTTTTGCAGCAAATCTCGAAGAGCGAAAGCACCTACGGTTCGTGCTTTCGAGTATCAATTCCGAATTACTTTACATTTCGGCGTCGAAAGTTCGTGCTTTCGAGTATCAATTCATGCGCGCATTCGTGCTTTCGAGTATGAATTACTGGGCATGTTCGTGCTTTTGGATATCAATTCCGATGCAAGTTCGTGCTTTCGAGTATCAATTCACGATGCCTGATCCGAATCGGACGCTGTCGATCTCGCGACGCGATTCGGAAATCGAGGTCGCGCACTGATTCACGGCCCCCTTCGCGCACCGATTCCGTTGGTGGACCGATCACCGGCGCAGACTCTGCGAGCAACGCCGGGCGCCGGGTAATGACAACCTTGACCGGGTTGCTCTTGCGGCCGCGCTTGGCAGTATCGACCACCGCGTCGGGGTCGCTGACGGTCTCGATCAGCTCGAGCCGGTAGTCCGGGATCGTGTCGGCACCCGCGATTTGCCGCAGTGCGGCACGGAAGTTGGCGAGTGGATTTTGGTAGCCGATCTGCAGCCGGAAGGTCGCGAGGTCGATCTCGAACCCGTCGCCATCGCCGGTCGAGCGTGCGACTTCGTAGATCCGCCGTTCGATCGGCCCCAGTTGAAAATACGCCGCGGCATAGTCGAGCACATGGCGATCGAGCAGGATCGCCCGGAACAGCCAGTCGCAGAGCCGTACCTTGACCGCCTTCAACCGCCGTTCGCCGGCCCGCGTCTTGTTGTAATGCAGCTTTGCTTCGGACAACCACGAGAAAAACCCTTCCTCGCCTTCGCCGCCCGCCTCGATATTGGTCTTAATCTGCGTACCCTGCAGCCGCTCCAGCGCCTCTGACAGCCGGCCATAGGAACGGGCGCTGTGATTGCTGCCGGTCACGCTGAACAGATCGTGCGCAGTAAATACGAAATCCTGCGCGACATCCTCGCCCGCCTCGAGCTTGGCGGCCATGAGGCTGGCGATGTAGAGCACGATCTCCTTGTCGTAGATCGTCGCCACGCCGCTGGCGCTCGGGCGAACCTCGATCGTCACCGTATCGGTCTGGTAGCTGAGCGGCTTCATCCAGGCATTCTTGCTAAGCGCGAAGAACGGGAAGGCCATCAGCGATCGCTCGCCGCGGATCTCGCCGTACAGCGGGCTGTCGAGCAGGAAGAGCTCGCCTTGGGGAATCCGGGACGGCGTCGTCTTGCCATCCTTGGTGCGCTTTACGGTGGGTGATCGGGTCATTGGCTATTCCTACTCGAAAGCACGAACTTTTGGCATCCCATCTCCTGTCATACGGGGCAGGGGGCACTACTGCTCTCCAGTTCGTGCTTTCGAGTAGAAATTCACCCAGCCCTGTAAGCAAATCGATCAAAGGCACACCGTGGCTCTCACCTGTCCCGGATCGCGTTAGAACCAATTCTCAGCGTCGACATGTCGGTGCGTCGAGGTTTCGACAAACTGCCGCGGCGCGACATAGCGTGGGTTGCATTTGGCTACAGGCGTCGCTCGGTCGCGTCCATCCGGATCCGTCTCCCTCCATTCGATACCGACGACGACGCGCATACATTCCGACACGTCGTCGTTCCAACACGACGACAGTCATACTTATAGACATGTATACATGAATAGCTGTCGTCATGCGGTGGTGCTGTTACCGCAGGCTGATCCGCTCCTCGAACACGTCCGGAACAGGACGGCAACGAAAGGCGAAAGATTTCGCTTTCCTTCGAATCGGCGGTGACTCATAGAATCACGATGCCGATCCGCCCCGAAAACCGCTGGCTCTATCCGATCGACTGGCCGCAGCTGTCGGACGCGATCCGCTTTGGTAGGGCCAGGGCGCGCTGCGAACATTGCGCGCGGCCGCATCGGCGTTTCGTTGCACATCTCGGCGATGGCCGCTGGTGGGACGCCGAAGCGGGCTGCTGGCGTTCCGAGCGAGGTCGACGGATCACGGTCCGCGATCGCTTCGAGCTGGTTGGCGTCCGCACCACCTATGTCGTCCTCGCCTGCGCACATCTCGATCACGATCCGGGGCACAACATGCCGACAAACCTCGCGGCCTTGTGCCAGCGCTGCCATATGCTCCACGACGCGGCCGAACATCGCTGGCAACGCTGGTGGAACGCGTTCCGCCTACGCGCGCTACGCGACCTCTACGAAGATCCACGCCTTACCCGCGACCGTCTCGCCTCGGGTCCTCAACTGGCCCGCGGTCGGGCGCGTCAGTCGAGTGCGCTGACGCGTTGAACTCAAAACCGGTATCGATTGGTAGACATGTCTACACCTCAACACGTTTTCAGGTCGACGAATAGACATGCCCTCGTCGCGGCATATCGCGGGATAGCCGTTCCACAAGATCGGACGCCTCGGCGAGCCGATCGAGCACGCGGGGGCGAACGAGGCGGTGAACCCCTACAGCGTTGAAAAGATCGAGACACTGCCGCCAGTGTGCCGCTTGACGCCCCATCGGTGTCACGAACTGCCCACGGAAGGTATTGGCGATCAGTGCGCCCACCGCTTCAGCACCAGGCAAGGGCGCGATCGCCGGTTCCTCGCCCCAGCCGAGCAACACCACCGCAGCGAGATCGAAGACACGATCCTCGGCGGGCGCATCGACGGGAACACGGTACTTGTCCATGTCGGCGAGGACCGGTTCCAACCCGTCGGGGTTCGCGCGATCGCGCCGAGCGACGCGCGCCACAGCTTGAGATTGCGCAGGCCAGGCCTCAGCCGCGCGACCCCGTCGGCGACCTCCACCGCGCAGATGTCGTCACAAATCACGCGGTGCCCGCGATGCTGGAGGTGCATCGCGATCGTCGACTTGCCGCTGCCTGCCGGTGCGATGAAGGCGACGGCACGCCCGTCCACTGCCACCGCCGACGCATGAAGCGGTAGCAGCCCGCGCTGCTGGAGAAGTGCGCCCATTGCCGACCCGAGCAGATAGGCGCGCACGTCGCCGTCCGGTGCACCTGGACACGGCTCTACGATCATCTCGCGCCCGTTGCGGACCAGGAAGCGACCGACGCGGGGAACGTCCATCCAGAAGTGATTGGCGTCGACGCGGACGGCAGGCAGGATTTCGGGGGCGTCGGGAGGCGAGGCGGGGGCCAGCCTGACATCGACGTCCAAGGATCCGTCTACGGCCCCGCACGCGACATCGTCCGGGTGAAGTTCAGGAAGCGGTAGCGCAGATTGCAACCGGAGGCCGAACGCCCGATAACACGACGAAGAGGGTGGCGAAGAACGGGGTGACATGCGCCCGGCTTATCGCCCGCTCCATGCCCCGCCAAGGGCGAGAACGCGCAAACGGAGAGACAGGTGGACGGAATGACGCTGGTATCCCGGCAACCCGGGATGATCGAGGCCGATGCGGCCGGCGAACTGGTCGGCCTGCATGTCGAACGGGGGACCTGCTACGGCTTCAACGCGACCGCGACGCGCATATGGCAGCTGCTGGAACAGCCTCGCACGGTCGACGGACTGGTCGCCGACCTTCTCGCAGAGCACGCAGTCGACGAGGCGGAGTGTCGCGTCGACCTCCAGGACCTGCTTCGATCGTTAGAGGCCGAGCAGCTTGTCAGCTTGACGCCCGCATGACGGCGCTCGCCGGCCTGTGGAGCCGGCGTGGCGAGGCGACGGAAACGGCGGTCGGGCGAATGCTCGACGCCCAGGCAGCGTTCGGGCCGGAGCCGGCGATCCGCCGTACGCTGGACGCCGCGACGCTCGGGCGACGGCTCTACCCTCTCGTGCCCGAAGACGACTTCGACCGGGGACCGATCTTGGGCGGCGACGGCACGCTGCTGCTCGTCGCGGATGCGCGGATCGACAACCGCGACGAAATCGCGAGCGCGCTCGGCCTGTCCGTCGATCTCGCCCGCACGGCCGAGCCGCAGCTGTTGATGGCGGTTATCGAGCAATGGGGCATTGCAGGCCTTGCCCGCGTCGTCGGGGCCTTTGCCGTCATGCTGTGGGATGCGCGCCGGTCCGTGCTGACCCTGGCGCGGGATCCGATGGGCGAACGACCGCTCTTCTACCACCGCGGCGACGGCTTCGTCGCCGCGTCCTCGATGCCGCGCGGCCTGCACGCTCACCCCGACATCCCCTATGCGCCGAGCGAAACCGCCACGGCCGACTTCTTGGCGATACTGCCCGAAGGCGAGGAAAGCTTCTTTGCCGGCATCGCGCGGGTACGCCCCGGTCACGCGGTCGCGATCGATGCGGATGGCTTTGTCGAAACCCGGCTGTGGACCCCGACGCGCACGATCCTGCGCCTCAAGCCCGATGACTATGCGGAAGGGTTACGCGCCGAACTGGATCGTGCCGTCGCCGTCAGGCTGCGCCGGATACAGGGGGCGGTGGGGTCGCATTTGTCCGCCGGCCTGGACAGCGCCAGCGTTGCCACCACGGCAGCGCGGTTGCTGACGCCCGAGCCTCTCCACGCGTTTACCGCGGTACCGGGCGCCAGCGCGCCCGTGCTCCGCGGAACGATCGGCGACGAGGGGCCGATCGCGGCACGTGTCGCGGCACTTCACGCCAACATCACGCATGTCCCCGTTCAGGGTGACGGGCGCTCGCCGCTGCCGCTGCTGGACCGGCATTTCGATCTTTACCAGCGACCGGTCATGAACCCGTGGAATGCGGTGTGGGGCGAGGCGATTAACGACGCCGCGCGGGCGCGCGGCGTGAGCGTCCTACTCACCGGGCAGCTTGGCAATTTTACGCTGAGCCACGACGGCGTCCCGCATCTGGCCCAGCTATTCGGCACCGGACAGCTTGGCGCGCTGGCCACGCTGGCGCGCCAACTGCGCGCGCAAGGCTGGCGGCGGAGACGGATCGGCGCGGCGACGCTAGGGCCGTTCGTGCCGCCTGCCGTCTGGACCTGGCTGGTCGATCGCTTCGGCCACTCGCTGGCGCTCGATGGTTATAGCGCGCTGCGCCAGGGCGCGATCGCCGACCTGGACAGGCGCGCCGCAGCGAGCGGCACCGACCTGTCCTACCGCCCCTGGCGCGACGGTCGCGCGATGCGGCTATGGGGCCTCGATCGTGTTGGACATGGGATCCTACAACAAGGGCACGCTTGCGGGGTGGGGCATCGACCTGCGCGATCCCACCGCAGACCGGCGGCTGATCGAATGGGCGCTGAGCGTGCCGGACGAGCAATATATTCTGGAGGGAAAGCCCCGGTCGCTGGCGCGGCGTGCCTTTGCGGACCGGCTGCCGCCCGAACTCATCGGCGAGCAGCGGCGCGGCTATCAGGCGGCGGATTGGCACATCGGCGCAACCGCCGCGCTCGGCGAGCTTGCCGCGGAGTTGGACGGCATAGAGCGCTGCCGGCCGGCGGGGGCGGTGCTCGACGTAGAGCGGTTGCGCACGCTGATCCGCGACTGGCCGGACTTTCCAGCGGACGACCCGCGCTGGAACCAGCTGGCGATCACCGATCGTTATCGGTCAATGCTGCTGCGCGGAACCGCGGCCGGGCATTTCCTGCGCCGGGCGGCGCGCAGCAATTGATCCGCCGTCTGCTCCTGTTAACCGAGGCCTTGGCCATGCTGGGGCTCGCATCGCTCCTGATCGCGGTCCTGTCGTTTCGGCGCGTGGCCGCGCTGGCCGCGGGTCGGACGTCGGGCCCCCCAGCCACGCAGACCCAGGCACGCGCGATCGCCCGGGCGGTTGCCGGTTGGGGGCGTCGCGTGCCGTGGCGGGCTGTAGTGCTTCCAGCAGGGTCTGGCTGCTCAGCTGATGTTGCGACGGCGCGGATTGACCGCAGCGCTGCATCACGGCGCCGCCCGTGACGAGAAGGGGCTATTGATCGCGCATGTCTGGGTCCGCTCGGGCGACGTCGACGTGATCGGTTGCGAGGAGACGGAACGCTACGGCCTCTTGGCGGTGTTCCCCCCACCTGACGTCGCCTCCGACGTCGCCATAGTTGAAACCGCGATGTTGAGGTCGCCGTCTACGGTGTCTTTTACGCGGGCGTGACGCCGGGCCGGGCTACCGCGACATCCGCGTATCCTCCGCAATATTGCGCACCGGGCAGGCCGTCGATCACTTGCACGCCGCAATATTTCCGGGCGCGCATGACAACGTCGTGAAGAACCAGCACGCGTCCGCTGCGGAGCTCCACCGTCAGATGCCCGTCGGGCCCCACCCTGACGAATGCCGTGGACAAGATGCGGCGTCCCAGCGCCTCGATGGGCGAGTCCACCGGCAGGGTCGGGGAAGGGGCGGGGGAGCGGCGGGACCGGGGGCAGGGGCAGGGTTCTCCCCGCGGACACCGATCCGGGATCGGTCCCTGGGCGGCGTGTCCGCCATGACCCGCGGCCTGGCCGACCGCGTTCGAGGCGGCCACGTCACGGCTGTCGGGCCCTGCCTTACTCAAGACCTTACTCGAAGCCTCGCTTGAACCTTGGGCGGTGGTTCCGGGGACCGGACTGGGACTGCGCATGGCGGCATCCTGAGGTGAAGGCGTGCAGGTGGCGAGTGCCGCGCAGAGAGGTAGCAACATGCGGAGCATCGCGTTTTCCTATCGGCCGGAGGGGCTTTCGATACGCGAACCGCGACCTCGAGTCACGGCTGTTCGGAGCGAGAAAAGGGGACGCCGTGCACGCTCCAAGAGGGCGAGGGTGGCCAAAATTCAACAGCGATTTAGCCTTTATCTGCAACGGGTTCCTCAACTTGCCTCCTGCCGCAGCGCTATCAAAAAACTTTCTGCGCCTTTCGTACGAACTCGACGATCTTGCGCTTGACCAACATGAACATACAATGACAGGATTGAAATAATTAGAGCTGATTACGAACGAATCTGCCTGCCTAAGTGCGCATTGCACAGCATGAACGATGCGATCGTGTCACAAAAGGGGAGTCTCGATGAACATTTCCAACCTGAGCGGTATTGCACCCACCGATGGCGTGGTTAACGACGTGGTAATCGGCATTCGGGAACCGCTGGCAGAGATCGACTCCGTACCGGCCGAGAATTTCCTGGCTGGCTCCCCAACGGGCGTGGCGGGCATCGATCGTGCACCGGGCGACATGGGGCCGGGCTCCTGGGATCCGCTCGCGGAAATCGATCATATGACGGTCGTCGCAGGCTGCGGTTGCGCCGCGTGCCAAGGTTTTCGCGAGGCGGATGGGGGCGTCAAGGGCGTCAACCCGATCGACGCCAACCCCGAAGGCAACAACATCGGCGAGCTGCTGCCGCTGGTCACCAATCCGGACGGAAGCCGCTCGTTCACCGGCAACCGCAACATCGACGCGACCCTGATCGGCGCCAAATGGGGCACGCTGAACCTCACCTACAGTTTCCCGACGTCCGGCTCGAACTATAACGGCAGCGGCTACGACACCAACGGCGTCAGCCTCTACCACGTAGACCTAGGCACGCAGCAGCAGGCAGCGGCGCGCGCGTCCTTCGCCCAGCTCTCGGCCGCAACCGGCCTGACATTCACCGAAATCACCGACACCGACACCGTCCACGCCAACATCCGCATCTCGCAGAGCGGCGATCAGGACGTGGGGTCCGCCTATGGCAACTTCCCGTCCGACACCCGCGGACTCTCGGGCGACATCTGGTTCGGCCGTACCAGCCAGCCCTATTACGATCTCGCCTTCAAGGGCACCTGGGGCTACGCCACCATGATGCACGAGATCGGCCACACCATGGGGCTGAAGCACGGGCATCAGGATTACACCAACAGCGACCTGTCCTTCTACTTCGGCGATGCACCGCGCTATGGTACCCAGTCGCTGACCCCGGATCGCGACGGCCAAGCCTGGTCGCTGATGACCTATACGCCGGCGCCGTTCACCAACAGCAACTTCGCCGGCGAGAAGATCAACCAGCCGCAGACCTACATGCAGTATGATCTGGCCGCGCTTCAGTACATGTACGGCGCCAACTACACCACCAATGCCGGCGATAGCGTCTACACCTTCAGCCAGACGACCGGCGAGATGTTCATCAACGGCGTCGGCCAGGGCGCACCGTCGGGCAACAAGATCTTCCTCACCGTCTGGGATGGCGGCGGCAACGACACGATCGACGCCAGCAACTATTCCAACGGCATCACGATCGACCTGCGGCCGGGCGAGTTCTCGACGTTCGACCAGTCGCAGCTTGCGAACAACCTGGCCTATCAGGGCCTGACGTCGCTGGCGCCAGGCAACATCGCCATGTCGCTTCTCTACAACAACGACACGCGGTCGCTGATCGAGAACGCCACGGGTGGCGCAGGGAACGACATCTTCGTCGGCAACGTCGCCAACAACGTGCTCGACGGCGGTGCCGGCAGCGACACGGTGATCTTCACCGGCGTCACGGGCGTGAACGTCACGCTGAACGACACCGGCGCGGACGTGATCGTTAGCCACGACGGCGAGACCGACACGCTGCGCAGCATCGAGAACATCCAGGGCACCATCGCCAACGACGTCCTGGTCGGCAACAGCCAGAACAATACGCTGAGCGGCGGTGCCGGCGGTGCCGACACCCTGTCGGGCGGCGCGGGCGACGATCGCCTGATCGGCGGCGGCTTCACCACCATCACGACTGTCTCGGCCCCCTCACAGCCGGATATCGCCAAGCCGCAGACGACCAACAACGGCAGCATCGCGACGGCGGTGAGCATTGCCGGCGCCTATGACGTCGACGCCGCTGCGAATATCACGAGCGCGACCAGTATCCCGCATGCGACGATTAACGCCGTGGCGGCCGGCGGCGCGCTGGAATATTACCGGATCGACGTGACGGTCGCGGGGTCGCAGGCGATCTTCGACATCGACGGGACCGGTACGCTCGACGACAGCATCCTCGAGCTGGTTAACAGCGCTGGCACCGTGCTGAGCAGCAACGACACCGGCCCGGGCGACGTCGGCACGACGATCAACGACGATGCCTACATCACCTATACCTTCGCCACCGCGGGCACCTATTACATCCGCGTCGGCCGCTACACGGGTGCGACCGGAAGCGTGGCACAGCCATTGGTGGCCGGGCAGAGCTATCAGCTGAACGTGTCGCTCCAGAACGCGGCCGTCGTAACCAGCACAGTTACCGCCACCAACACCAGCAGCGTTGTGATGGACGGTGGTGAGGGCAATGACTTCCTGCAGGGAACGATCGGCAACGACATCCTGAACGGTGGCACCGGCAACGACACCGCGTCGTTTGCGACTGCGTTCAGCGGTGGCTCCACGACGGGCGTGACAATCGACCTGACCATCCAGGGCACCGCGCAGAATACGGTCGCGGCGGGCACCGATACCCTGACCGGCATCGAGAATCTGATCGGTTCGCAGTATAACGACACCCTGACCGGCGACGCGAACGCTAACGTTATTGAAGGCGGCTTGGGCAACGACACGCTGAGTGCGGGCGCGGGCGATGACACCGCGTCTTATGCCGGTTCCGCAGCCGGCGTGACGGTAAGTCTTGCTCTACAGGGTGCCGCGCAGAACACGGCTACCGCGGGCACAGACACGCTCACCGGGTTCGAGAACCTGCTGGGCTCTGCCTTCAACGACACCCTGAGTGGCGACGCCACGGCAAACACCGTTTCGGGTGGCGCAGGCGACGACACGCTCGCTACGGGCGGAAACGCGGGCGGCACCGTGGACCTGCTGGATGGCGGCACCGGGTCGGATACGGCCTCGTTCGCAGGCTATACCGCTGGCATCACGGCACGACTGAACGGTGCGAACGACGGGACCGCCAATATCGCCGGTGCGGCGATCGCCACGTTGCGCGGCATCGAGAACCTGACGGGCGGGGCCGGCAACGACATCCTGATCGGTGACGACAATGCCAACGTCCTCGAAGGCGGCCTTGGTGACGACGTCCTTGACGGTGGCGCAGGTGTCGACACGCTGCTCTTCACGGACACGACCGGGGTCACCGTCAACCTCACTGCCCTGACGGCGCAGGGCCTGGGCAACGACACCGTTCTCGGCTTCGAGAATGTCCGGACTGGTTCGGGTGCCGACAGCGTTACCGGCGATGCCGGCAACAACATCCTGTTCGACGGCGGCGGCAACGACATTTACGACGGTGCGGCAGGGGCGGACACGGTCGACTATTCCGGTTCCACCTCGTCGGTTACCGTCAACCTCAACACGACCACCGCCCAGACGGTCGGCGTATCCGGGGCAGCGACACGATCACCAATGTCGAGAACGTGATCGGTGCGACGAACTTCGCCAACACCCTTGTCGGCGGCAATACCACGGCAAACCGGTTGGTCGGCGGCACGCTTGCCGACTTCGTCATCGGCGGCGGTCTCGCCGACACGCTGATCGGTGGTACCGGCAACGACGTCATGTTCGGCGACTACGTCAACACGTTCAACACAAGCGCAACGACCGCAGACGGCGACGACGTCCTCGAAGGTGGTGCCGGCAACGACACCCTCGTCGGCGGCATGGGTAACGACATCCTGCGCGGGGGCGACGGCGACGACGTCATGGTGGGCGGCATCGCCAACGGGACCGCGGCCGGGCTGACCGCAGTTTACACCAACGACGGTGGGAACGACACGTTCGACGGCGGCGACGGCACCGATCTGGCCTACGCCTATTACACGGATCGCGCAGGCGGGGTCAGCTTCGACCTCGGCAACCTCGCGGGCGATAGCGCGATCACGATCGACGGAGTCGCTGCAGGCTCCTTCACAAGCGTCGAACGCGTCGTCTTCCGCGGCGGTCTCGGCAACGACGTCGTGCGGGGCGGCGGTACGCTCGACACGCTGGTGGGCAATGCCGGCGACGACGTGCTCGACGGCTGGTACGGCAACGACACGCTGTCGGGCGGTCTCGGCAACGATACGCTGATCGGCGGCGAAGGGCTGGATACCGCGACCTACGTGAACGCGACGGCGGCCGTGAACGTCGACCTGCGGATCCAGGGCGTGGCGCAGGACACCGGCGGCGAGGGCATCGACACGCTGAACGGCATCGAATATCTGACCGGCTCGGGCTTCGGCGATACGTTGCGCGGCAATGACGACTTCAACCTGATCACCGACAATGCGGTCGCCACCACCACGGCGGCGCTCAGCCAGACGGACTCGCTGTTCGGCTATGGCGGCAACGACAGCATCCTGGTGACGCGTGCAAACACGACCACCGCCGTCACCGCGACCGCCGCGACCAACATCAACATGGACGGTGGTGACGGTGACGACTTCATCGAACTGCGCGGCGGTACGCTATCGACCGCGCTGGCGACGAACACGGCAGGCCTTTCGGGCACGACCTATCTCGCGCTGGGCGCGACCTCGAACGATCGGAACGTCGATGTCGTGACCGTCGATGGCGGTGCGGGCAACGACCGCATCGTCCTGACCGGCGTTGCCAGCGCCACGGTCAACGCCGGTGCCGGTGCCGACATCGTCAGCATCAGCATGCGCGGGGCATCCAGCGTCAACAACTACCAGCTTACGTTGGGGGCCGGCGCTGATATCATCCAGTTCGGCGTCGGCGCCACGGCAGGAGCATCGGCGGACGTGGCAACCACGGCGCGGACCAACCGCGTAGCCGATTTCCAGGGCGGCAGCGCTGGCGATAAGTTCGAGATGACGGATTTCCTCAACCGCGGGCTGACCAACTACACGGCCAACAGCAATGCCTTCGCCAGCGGCCATCTGCGACTTGTTCAGCTCGGCGGGGACCTGCTTCTGCAGGTGGATCGCGACGGGGCGTCGGGCACCGTCAACGGCTTCGTGACCATCTTCGCGATCGGCAATGGCTATACGGGCGGGTTCTCTGCCTTCAACTTCGATGGTTTTATCGGGGACCTGACCCTTTCGGGCTTCTCCGCCGATGAAACCATCACCGGCGCGACCGGCAACGACGTCCTCAACGGCGGTGACGGGAACGACACCCTGATCGGCCTGGCCGGGAACGACACGCTCGATGGTGGCAACGGCAACGATATCCTGCGCGGCGGTGCGGGCAACGACACCCTGATCGGTGGTGCCGGGATCGATACGGCCAGCTACAGCGAAGCGACTTCCGGGGTACGCGTAAACCTTACTGTCAGCGGCGCGCAGGGCACGGGCGAAGGCACCGACACGCTCGTCGGCATCGAGAACGTCACCGGGTCGGCGTTCAGCGACGTCATCACCGGTGATGCAGGGGCCAACGTCATCGACGCAGGTGCCAGCAACGACGCAGTCGACGGCGGTGCCGGCAACGACACGATCTCCGGTGGTGCCGGCGACGACATGCTCATCGGCAATCTGGGCGCCAACACGATCGATGGCGGCGACGGCATCGACACGGGCATGTTGCTGGAAAATACGCCGATTACACCGTCACCCAGACAGGCGCAGGATCGGCAACCATCGTCCATAACGGCGCGATCGAAAGCAACACCTTCACCAATGTCGAGCGCTTCCGCTTTGTCGACGGCGTGGTGCTGACACTCGGCGGGGGTGGCAACGACCTGTTCGACCTGTCGCAGAAGACGGGCGCGGTGGCGCTGGCAACGGGGGCGGGGAACGACGCGATCCTGGCAGGTGGCGCACTGATCGCTGCAGACCGGATCGACGGCGGGGCCGGTACCGACCAGATCGGTCTCAAGGGCGATTATACCGGCGCGAACCGGCTGGTGCTGGACGCGGGCACGCTCAGCAATGTCGAGGTTCTGGCAGTGCTGGCGGATGGCCGCTACGACATCACCAGCGCCGATGCGACAGTGGCGGCTGGCCAGGTGTTCACCGTGTTCGGTGGCAATCTGGGCAGTGGCGACAGCCTGACCTTCAACGGTTCGGCAGAGACGGACGGCTCGTTCCTGATGTTCGGAGGCCTCGGCACCGACACGCTAACGGGCGGTGCGGGCAACGACGCGTTCTTCTTCGGACCGGGCGGGTTCGGTTCGAACGACGTGGTCGTGGGTGGCACCGGGGTCGACCAGCTCGGGCTTGACGGCTTTGCCGGCAACCTGTCGCTGCGTGCCGACAATGCCGATGTCGAAGTGGTGGCCCTGCTGCGCGGGCCGAACGGCACGAACACCTATGGGACGCTGTTTGTCGAGGACAGCTGGGTAGCAGCCGGTGCGACCAAGACGATCACCGCGGTGACCAACTTCCAGGGGCAGGCGGGTTCGGTCATGGCCGATCTCGTCATCGATGGCAGCCAGGAGACGAACGGTAATCTGCGCATTCTCGCAGGGTCGGGCAACGACACGATCTTCGGTGGTGCCGGTGACGACACGCTGTTCGGCGGTCTGGGTCGCGACAAGATTTCGGGCGGAGCAGGTACGGACACCTTCGTGTTCAATTCTGCAGCGGAATCGAACGTGACTGTCGGCAATGGCGGGGCCGCGATCCTGAACTACGATACGCTGTTCGGCTTCACGCAGGGCACCGACGTGATCCAGGTCAACGGCCAGTCCTACGGCACTGCCACGGCGGGCCAGAACGGCCGGCTGGACGATGCCACCTTCAACGACGATCTTGCCGCGGCTTTCGGTAATATCGGCGGTAATGCGGCCGTGACGTTCACCGCAACGTCGGGTAATCATGCAGGCGAGACCTTTATGGTCGTCAACACCGATGGCGTCGCCGGCTATCAGGCCGGCAGCGACCTCGTTCTGCATCTTGCCCCCGTAGGCGACCTGACACCGCCTTCCGTCATCCTGTAAGCATCACCAAGGGAGATCAACCATGACCAAGACCACCAAGACTGCCATCGCTCGCAAGCCCTGGGTACGCCCCGCGGTCCAGAAGATCGCGGCTGGCCAAGCCGAGGTTGGTACCCGTACCGCCGGTGACGGTACGTTCACCACGTCCTGATAAGTTCTACAGTTACAATAATGGCCGGCCCGACATCCGTCGCGTCGGCCATTATTATGTCGAAACATGTGTTTCCGTTTGGTCGTCTGACGCAGTTGCACGGGTGCTCAGAACCAATGCTTTCAACAAAGCGTGGCCCACGCCTCGCCACTGGGAACTGCATTTACTTATTAGTTGCGGGCAGCCATTCATTTGCTGCCGCCCCCGTACTGCTAAAGCGCTTTATTCTCGACCAGAGACTGCGCTGTCGTCGAACGGACCGGACACTGTGCCAACCACCACGGCTCCAACATACACGGAGCAAACAACCAGATTGGCCTACTGAATTATTATCTGCCTCACTGGCTTCGGCTGAAGAGAACGGGCGCGAACTCCTGAGGCCTTAGCGTTCGAGCGTGGTTCATCAGTCGTACTCATGGCGTCGATATCAAAATATTACAGACTGTAATATATCCGTCATATGCCTCGCCTAGCACCGGGTTCGGCCCAGCAAGGCCGACCGGGGGAATAGAGACATGCTTACGAAATCGACTGGCGCGAGCCTGAACGTACTCGCTTACGCCACGCTCGTCGCAGGCCTCGTGCCCACTGCGTCGCTTGCTCAGCAGGCGATCGTCGTCCGCCAGGGCACCACCGACACCACCGCAAAGACCGTCGGCGGGACGGATACGCTGACGGTCGAGGCCGGCGGAACGCTGGCACCCGGCGCGACCCCCGCGATCAGTTGGACGACGAGTTCGACCGGCCTGCGGATCACCAATGCAGGAACGATCCGTACGACGGCCGCGGGCGGTCGCGCGATCAACGCTTCGGGCGCGAGCAACCCCCGCACGGTTACGCTAATCAATGCCGTGGGTGGCCTGATCGAATCGCAGGACGACGCTTTCCGGATCAACGTCGCACCGACATCGGGCACGATCCGCGTCGACAATTATGGCATCATCCGCAGCACCAATGGCGGCCAGGCGCTCGATTTCGATGCGGTTACGTTCGGCCCGACCGTCATCATCAACAACTATGCCGGCGCCGAACTCCGGTCGTTCGGCCAGGACGCAGTCCGCCCCGGCGACCGCGCGGTCGTGACCAATGCCGGACTGATCTTGTCCGACGGTGTCGCCAACAACAGCTATGACGGCATCGACTTTCAGGCGGGGTCGGGCATCGTCAACAACCAGGCGGGCGGCACGATCTCGGGCTTGCGCCACGGCGTCACCGCGGACAATGCGGTGACGGTCAACAACGCCGGTACGATCCTCGGCCGCAACGGCTCGGGGGTCGGCTCCGATGGCATGGGCACCGTCGTGAACGTCGGGACGATCACCGGCCGGTGGGACGGCGTCTCGATCAACGGCGATGGCGACGGCGTCGATATCGACCTGCTCGCTTCGGTGATCAACAACGGTACGATCCAGGGGCTCAGCGCGAACGGCGTCGATTCCGGCGGTCGCGCCAATAGCGCCGAGGGCGTCGCGATCGGCGGTGGCACAATCCTCAACAACGCCGGCGCGACGATCTTCGGTGCAGGCGCCGGTATCCTGGCCAGCAACGACACCAATGCGGGTCGCAGCGCGGTCAGTGCGACGACGCTCACCAACGCCGGGACGATCCAGGGGGCACGGGCCGCGCAATCACACTGATCGGCGGTTTCTCCGACACCATCACCAATTCGGGCACGATCATCGGCGGTGCCGCGGGCGCGATCGACATGGGTGACGGCAACGATATCCTGAATATCCAGAGCGGCTCGGTCATCACCGGTACCGTCGATGGCGGCACCGGCACCGATACCATCCGCCTCGGCTTTCCCGGTCTCAACGTAGGCGGCAGCTTCGCCGGCTCGATCAATTTCGAAGCGCTGCAGACGGTGACCGGCAATTGGACGCTGACGGGTCCGCAAGCCTATGCCAACGGCATCGAGGTCGGTAGCGGAACGACGCTATTCGGCAACGCCGCGACGCTCTCTCAGAGCAGCATCACTACCCGGGGCCTCCTGACGATCAACGAGGCGACCAATACGACCTATACCGGCGCGATCACCGGCAACGGTGCTGTGTCGAAGACCGGCGCGGGCAATCTGTTGATCGGTGCACAGGCGTTTACCGGCGGACTGAACGTCACCGGAGGCACACTGACGTTGACCGGCCAGCAGGCGGCGTTCGGCTATTATGTCGGCACCGGCGCAACGCTGACGAGCACCCTCGCCGCTACGGTGGCGGGCGCAGCAGGCTCTGGCTTCATCGGCAACAGCGTCACCAACTTCGGCACGCTGAGCAATCGCACCGCGAATGGTCGCGCGATCGACCTGTCGACGAACGGCTCGCTCAATCTGAACATCAGCAACGAGGCCGGCGCGCTTATTGAAAGCGCGAACGACGCGATCCGCATCGCCGGCAATCCACGTGGCGCAAACGTGTCGATCCGCAACTCGGGGACGATCCGTTCGACCAATGGCGGCCAGGCGATCGATTTCGACGCGGTCGCCGGCGGTTCGTCGATCGAGATCATCAACACCAGCACCGGGATCATCCAGTCGTTCGGCCAGGACGCGATCCGCCCTGGCCAAGGCGCGGTCGTAACCAATGCCGGGCTGCTCTTCTCTGACGGCCCTGCCAATAACAGCTATGACGGCATCGACTGGCAGGCGCGCTCAGGGATCGTCAACAACCAGGCGACCGGCACGATTTCCGGCCTGCGCCACGGCATCACCAGCGATATCGCGGTGACGGTCAACAATGCGGGTACGATCCTCGGGCGCAACGGATCGGGCGTCGGATCCGACGGTATGGGTACGGTTGTGAACTTCGGCACGATTTCCGGCCGGTGGGACGGCGTCGCGGTCAATGGCGATGGCGACGGCGTCGATATCGACTTCATCGGTTCGGTGACCAACAGCGGCACGATCCAGGGCCTCAGCGCGAACGGCGTCGATTCCGGCGGTCGCGCGAACAGCGCTGAGGGCATCGCGATGGGGGTGGCACGATCGTCAACACGTCGGGCGCTACGATCTTCGGTGCAGGCACCGGCATCCTGATCAATCACGACACCAATTTGGGCGGTGTGGCCGACGGCAGGACGACCATCAGCAACGCCGGCACGATCCGTGGCGGCGCAGGTCGTGCGATCACGCTCGTCGGTGCGTTTGCCGATACGATCACCAATTCGGGGACGATCACCGGTGGCACCGCGGGTGCGATCGACATGGGTGACGGCAACGACACGCTCAACATCCTGACCGGGTCGGTCATCACGGGCACGGTCGATGGCGGCGCGGGGATCGACCGTGTCCATCTGGGCGGCACAGGCGGCAACTTCGGTGCGACGACGGGCTTCGAGACGCTGGCGGTCAACACTGGCGCCTGGACGCTCACCGCACCTTCGACCTATGCGAACGGCACCACCATCGCGAGCGCCGCGAGCTTGATCGGCACCGCAACCACGTTGACCGGCGGTATCGCCAATGCGGGCACGCTGGTGTTCGACCAGCGCATCGACGGCACCGCCGCACTCGCGCTGACCGGTACGGGCCAGCTCATCAAGATCGGCAGCGCCGCGGCTTACGCTCGGCAGTCAGCCCGGTTTCACCGGTGCTACCGTGCTCAACGCAGGACGCCTTATCCTTGCCGGCTCGCTCCCTCGGCCGTCACGGTCGGCAATGGCGCGACACTCGGCGGTGTCGGCACGGTCGCTCGCCTTGCCGTCGCGACAGGCGGAACGGTCGCACCGGGCAACAGCCCCGGCACGCTCGCGGTAACCGGCACTTTCGCCCAAGCGAGTGGTTCGACCTATCTCGCGGAAACGACCGCAGCCGGGCTGTCTGACCGGATCGTCGTCGGAGGCGCTGCGACGCTCGCCAACGGTGCGATCCTGAACGTCACGCGCGACAGCGGCGCTTATGCGATCGGCAGCCGCTACACATTGCTGACCGCGAATGGCGGCATCACCGGTGGCTATACCTTGGTCCAGACCCCGACGGGCAACACCGAATTCCGTCTGGTCCAGAGCAACACTGCGATCGCGGTTGCCGTCGCCCGCACGGCCACGTCGCTCTCGGGGCTGGCGACGACCCGCAACCAGGCTGCGGTCGCGCCCGCCTTTGCCGCGCTTGGTGTCGGTAACACCGCCTATGCTGCGCTCACGCTGGCGTCCGACGACGCGGTGGTGCGCGATGCGTTCGACGACCTGGCGGGCGAAGTCCACGCGACCGTCCGCACCACGATGCTGCGCGGCGCTCAGACCGGCGAGGACGCAACGCGTACCCGCCTGCTCGAGCCCGGCGACGCCAGCGGGATCTGGGGACAGATGGTCGGTCAGCGCGGCTCCGACGACGGTGATCGCAACGCCGCCCGCGCCACCCGCTCGGGCTGGGGTGCGTTTGGTGGCGTCGACTTGGCGCTCGACGGCGCCCGGCTTGGCGTTGCCGGTGGTTACAGCCGGACTGACCTGTCGATCGCCACGCGCGGCAGTGATGCGGAAGTCGAAACCAAGCAGGTCCTTGGCTATGCGGGCGGCACGCTTGGTCCGGTCACGCTGCGCACCGCTGCCGGCTACGCCTGGACGAGTGCCGATGTCACGCGTGGCATTGCTTTCCCAGGCTTCGCGGCAGTCGCGCGGTCAAACTATGACGGCAACGTCTTGCACGGGTTCGTTGAAGCGGGGCTGCCCACACCGTTGTTCGGCGGTACTGTCGAACCCTTTGCCGGGATCGAACTCTACCGGGTCCACACCGATGGCTTCGCCGAGACGAGCAGCGCGGTGGCACTGACCGGCCAGGACGCCAAGGAGGTCTTCACGCTGACCACGCTCGGCATGCGCGGACAGACGCCGATCGCCGAGGGACTTAGTGCACGCTCGCGGCTTGGCTGGCAGCATGCGCTGGGCGGTATCACGCCTAGCTCGCTGGTGCGATTTGCAGGGAACAGCCAGACTTTCCAAGTCTCGGGTGCACCGCTGTCGCGCGACGCGGCGCTCGTATCGCTCGATCTAGCCTGGCAGCCGGTCGAGCGGCTGACGATCACATCCGGCTATTCGGGCAGCATCGGCGGTGCCAGCGAAGACAACCGATTGCGCGTCATGGTGTCGCTGGGACTGTAAGGGGCTCGGCGCCCATAGCACCACGGATAGCGAGAAGGACCAGCCATGCCCTCCGCTGCGAGTCGAGCGCCGGGGGCGGGACAGATCGTGGACGGCGAGGAGCGCCGTCCCGGTAAAGCCGAGGCTTCGCCTAGGCTTGGCTCCGGTTTTTGATGGGATTTTTGAATCAGCTTATTTGTTCCGGCAATTGATGGACTTGGGCCGCAGTCAGGCATCACAATTAAAAAACGTTCGTCCCGAGCCACCTGAACATCATCAAGCAAGGGCAGCATTGCTGGCGGTTTCGCCAACGTCGGAGCCTTCGAGCTGTCCGCTCGTCAAGACGGCAGCCCTGCCGACACGTACAAGCTTTGAGATCTCGCCCTCGCTCCGGCCCATACGCGCCGATATCTGACGTAATGTGAGACCCGCCGCACGCAGATCGGCGGCCCGTTTGCCCAATCGAATACGTTCTTCTTTCACGATGTTCGTTACCGTTAGTGATGAGTGCAACACCAAGCCCGATAAACCGTTATGTCGCTCTGTCCATTCGGAACGACTCTCGCCGAAACAAATGCGCAAGAATTTCCATAGGTTATGCTACAGGCAGCACCGGTCTGAAACGCACTTCGCAACACAGGGATTTTTTGTGCGAGGTAGGTAGAACACCTAAACAGGTGTCCATCATATACCCGATCCCGCAAGACCGCATTTACGTTGCATTGAGCCATGCGAAGGCTTTTTCGTTCTCAATCTGCTTAACCGCCTCAGTGGACGTAGCCAGCGCTATTCAGCGCTTTCGAACGCCATCGTCGCCGCGGTCAGTATCTTCCTTATGGTTTTTTCTTTAGCTCTAGCATCCGGATAAAACCCGGATAGGATTCGGGTACAGAATCCAGTTAGATAGCCGAGTAAATTGTAAGAGACGTACGCGACAGCTTAAGCCGTATATACAGGGGGAATTCATTTTTTATGTCAGTTACGTTTACTACCGTGATGGTAGGCGCGCTGGCAGTTTTCGGCGCTTCGTATCGTTTTTTCACGGTCAGGCGAAGGCGGCGTCAGGAAGAAAACTGGAAACGGTGGCGTGCTAAGATCCAGCAAGACTTCAACATGGCAAAGATTGAGGATCTAGGCATAGGCAATCGCGAGATAAATAATTACGGCGAATAATAACCACACGCTTTAGTTGATTTACATTCCTACAATATCTCGTGAAAATCACGCGCACTAATTCATCGATAAATCACGTTTCACGGCAGGGCGTCGTAATAGTAAAAATAATAAGACGCAAATTAATGGTTCCGACGGTCCACGCTCAAAAATTTCGGCGGAGGACTCATCAGCAGTCAGCGAACGTCCGGAGCGGGAAGGATTGCGGACCGTCCGCTTTCGAGCACCAGTCAGTCAGAGAGCCGTTCGTTTAAGACCAAGCCATTCACTGTTGGACCTTCGCCCTACGTTCGTTCGTGCTAACCGAGCTGCCGGGCTTTGCCGTCCTCACGCGGCCCGAGCTTCTCGAGCGCCTCCGCGATATGGATAGCTACCAGTGATAGGTCCAAGGCATCTGCCTGCGCCAAGGCATCCTCTAAGTCTTCACTCAGGCACTGAACGGGCGAGAGGGCGACTCGTGGCATGGCCATAACCTATACTGGATCAAGATTTCCGCCATCCCCTCCTTCATTTTCCCATGCTTACCCCAGCGTCTCTTGATCTGTCCGATCATGCGGTAGGCCGGACCGGATGTCGCGTTATGGGAATGGCGGTTGGAAAGGAAAGCGGAAGGTCCGCTCTGCGCCGTCGACACGCTAAATTTGTCGTTCGGCTATTGCTGACAGCGTGGGAATTGGGTCCTTAGAATATCTGGTGATAAGCTAGGGGGAGGCCCAAAGGCCTCCCCAGCCCGTTACTGCCTTTCCACATATATGATGCGGAACAGAGCGAATACGGTTTACGCGTCTTTATGTGCAAGACAGTCTAGTAATTGCTTCTGACGTGTTCGGTCGCGCGTCATCTTGAACGGATAACCGGTTCGAGGATCTCTGCTTCGACTCTGGCGCTAAGGTATTCGCCTGAAAACCTCGCGATAGCTTTAAGCCCTTCCAGATTGACGACCTTCAAAACCGCGCCGCTGTGAGATATCAGACCTTGCTTTTTTAGCAAGGCTAACGTTCTATTAAGGTGAACTGCAGTCAGGCCTATAGCATCCGCTATTTGCTGCTGCGTCATGGGAAGGTCAAAACTTCCGTCTCGTCCAAGACCTCGAACACTCATTCGGGTTATATGTTCACATAGAAAATGCGCCAACTTTTGTTTGGCGTCTCGACGGCCGAGGCTAACCATTGCCTCTCTATAAACGACCCCTTCTACTAAAGCGGCTTTGAGAACAGCCCGTGTAATCGCAGGACGAATATTTACCAACTTCAGAAATACCGCAGCAGGAATCTCTGCGACCTTTGCCGGTGTTAGCGAATAGACGTCGTGATCCGCGCGGCCTAAAATACGCTTGGGAGGTTCAAAATATCGCCTGGAAGTTCGAGCGAGATGATTTGACGCTCCCCATCCTCGACCTCTTTCTGGCGCACGACATAGCCGTCCAGCAAGATTGAAAGGCGATCACCAGCGTCACCTTGCCGAACAACGGTACTTTTGGGGGAACCTGCCGCGTCGTAACAGGCAGCGAAAGGATGCTTCTTTGATCCTCCGGAGTAAGCCGGCCATGATGGGTAAGGCGGTCGACCATGACCGATAGAGTGTCCGACACCGAGTGCTTTAAATGGGGCGAAGCCATATCGTAAAGTATGTCCACCACGCTAGCGGCTCTGGCAACATCTAATTAGATTGTCTTCATAGAGGGTTGGCTTCTCTGGACGCACTTCGACATTGCATTGCGTATCCTGAACCGCCTTGTTCGCCGGTGTCCCGCGATCAAGGCTGAAAACGCATTCCCCTATCTTCACCCATCGACGACCACCCGCATGGTCGTTGGAATGAATTTGCAGACATGGCAGGCTGAACGAACGGCTGCCATCGGCGGCATAGATTTTATGTCTGAGCGTCCGTCTATGGGCGATAACGTCAGGCCCGTGCTTCGCTTTCGGCAACGTAGCGGCGCAGCACGCGATTGATTTCGGTCTGGTAGCCGCGATCGTGGGCGTGTTCCTTGAACCAGCTTACGATATCGGCATCAAGCCGGAGCGTGACGGGCTTCTTGATAGGGCGATACAGACCTGGCCGGCGGGCATGCTGCCACGCCTCGGCCGATGCTTCGGGGATATCCGTGGTGTTAATCTGATCGTCTGGCAGAGCTGCGAGCCGATCGAGCTGATCCTGCAACTCGGGGCTAAGCGCTTTCTTGCTCATAGCGTCTCCTTTCGTGTGCCGTTGCCTTTCGGGCGCTGATGATCCGGACCCGGTCTTCGTCGTCCGGTTGGGGATGGCTGTGAACGACCACCAGGACGACGACGGCACCGATCATGCCGATGGCGTGCCAGCGCTGCTCACCACCCTCCACGCGATCGGGCAGGACCAGGTAAAGCGGATCGTTCCAAACCTCGCGCGCCAGCTCGAAAGAGACCCCGTGTTTGGCGAGATCTGATGCAGCTTTCCCATCGTCCCAGTCGAAAACCACGACCGCTCCTGTATTTACATAAGCGTATGTACACTATGAGGCGGCTTACGGCAAGTGAGATGCCAAAGGCCTTTCCCATTTTCCCGTCTGCATCACGACATTTCGGAGAAAATCGAATTGGGAACAGATTCCGAAAAACGCCCTCGTTAGAGGAGACGGGACCATTCATCCGGCCCTGCTGTCTCGCCCGCTCTTCGATTCCGAGAATGCCGGTCCAATGCAAAACTCAAAAGTTTTGTATCGGCTATAGATGCCCCACGGGCTATCGATAATTGGCAATAACTCGGCGCAATCCTTCCCTTGGCACTAGCATCCGAGGTTCTTTTAACCCGGATACCAATCCCGCCCGCCGCAGGGCCAGCAGCATCCACCAACCCGGATCATGTTGTCCTGGCTCAAGGCCAAGTCGTGCAGATCTGGGCCAAGCATGGTGATTTCCATGCCAGGCTTCGCCAAATGTGATGAGTGCCGCAGCGGGCAGATCATGCCCTTGAACGGCAGCACCTTCGATACTCCATCCCTGAGGTCCCTCACGATGCGTGATGTGGCCAACCAGCCAATGTCCCGTCACGCCAACCGCGATACGCACCGGCACGCCCCAGATCAGCCACGGTAGCCCGCCCGCCCAAAGAAACAGCAGTGCCCATGGCAGCTGTTGCGCCATCCAGGTGCGTTCGAGGAATCGCAGCACACTATCGTCACGCAGGCGCGGCTCGAGTTCGAAATGAGGCGGATGCGTGAGGTCGAGACGACAGTGCATTTGCCACCAAGCGTCGCGCAGCAACGATGCTCGATGGGCATGTAGATCGTGGCATTCCGCCTGCCGTTGCGCCCAATCCCGCGTGTCGTGCAACCGCACCATGCCGAGCGGCCCTGCCATACCGACCAACGTGCCAAGATAGGCGAGCATCCGCTGAAACCAGCGCGGTGCATCGAGACTGCGGTGGATCAGCAGCCTGTGCAATCCGATCGAATGGCCAAGACAGAGAGTGACCGCTGAGGTGCTGAGCCAGAGCAGCACTGCACCAGGCGTAGCGTACAATGGCGCCAGCAGCAGCGTGCAGCCTGTCATGCCGGCTATCCAGAGCGAGCGCACCGGCGCCCATCGTACTGTTCCCCGCCGGGCGTTGCTGAGGGGCAGAGCAGTCACGCGGGCGGTAGACAGACAGACCATCGAACATCCTTCGGCTATTAGGTATATGCCTAATTGTAAGGTTCGATTTGTCAACGCTTAGCTCATTGTCTAAATACCGTAGGATGCAGCGTGTCTTCGAAGCCCTATCATCATCCGTCCGACGCAAAATTCTTGCCTATCTTGCCCACGCGGAGCTGAGCGCGGGTGACATCGCCTCGCGCTTCGCCATGTCGAAACCCTCGATTTCACAGCATCTATCGATTTTGGAAGCCGCTGGTCTGGTGGCCAGCGAGAAGCGCGGTCAGTTCGTGTTCTACCGTCTGGTGCCGGAAAGCCTCGCCAACACGCTCAACGGCTTTGTCCAAGAGGTTTGCCCTGTCTCACGCCCGCTAAAACGGAGAGCGCAACATTGGCGCGCAAGGCGGCGGACGAACTTTGAATCCCACCCGGATCTAGTTAATGCAAAACTCACAAGTTTTGCATCAGGCTTAAATTGACGGAAAATCAGGCGCTTCCGTGATGCATAAATCCAATGCACAACTAGAGCATGATTTATGGCTACGCACGCGTCTCATCCAACGGTCAGGACCTGGCGCAGCAGCTCGCCCAACTCGGCGCAGCCGGCTGTAAGAAGATCTATCAGGAGAAGGTCAGCGGTGGGACGGCCGAACGTCCGCAACTCAAGCGCGCGATCGACGGGCTCGATGCCGGCGACGTGCTGATGGTAACGTCCACCGATCGGCTTGCCCGTAATACCCGCGATCTGTTGAACATCCTGCATGCAGTGAAAGAGGCCGGCGCCGGCTTCCGCTCGATCGCGGAGCCAATGGTGGACACTACGTCCCAGTTTGCGGAGGTCATCATTGCCGTGCTGGGTGTCGCGGCGAGCTACGAGCGCCATCGGATCAACGAACGCACCACTGCCGGCAGGGCCCAGGCCAAGGCCCGTGGCGTGAAGTTCGGCCGACGTGCCGCCCTTACCCCTCACCAGCAGGCCGAAGCCCTACAGCGGCTTGCGGCTGGCGATACACAGCGCACCGTCGCCGCCCTGCTTGGGGTGAATCAGGCGACGATATCGCGGCTGCATCGAAATGCAGTTGAGTAGCAGGTCACAAGTGGACGTTGAGCCGCTACAAGACGATTATGGATCGTCGCTTCGCTAAATTGCTAAATATCGGCGCTTTAATTGTTGCCCTGATTACGGTCGGCTTACTTTTCGTGCCCGGCGTTCTGGTTGATCCAACACCCATGCTCGCCAAGCCAGATCCGGACCTAGATATTCCGTTAGGACTACTCGGATTCAGCGTGGGGCTATGGGCGGCATACCGCATTACCACCATGCGCTACCTCAAGTCGCATCGCGTCGATGGGGGCGTTGGGCGTTGCGAATTATGTTGCCGCTATGGCTGTGCCTTGGTCTTACCGGGCTGGGCGATCAAATAGTGGAAGCGATCAGCTTTCGTCATATGACCTCCCTTCAGGAGGCCACGGTTCTCGTAGTAGGAAAAGAGACGAGCACTACCCGGCGAGGTCGCACCTTCTACGATGCGAGCGTGGTCAGTCCGGTAGGCGAGAATGTAATAGAATTTCGCGTAGACCAAGATGTTTACGACCGCATCGAGCCTAACCGCGAGTGCGTGACGCTGCTAATCCAGAAGGCGTCGAATAACGCAGCACGACTGGTCAAGCCTCTACGCTGGAAGGTGCGTTGCCCGTAGGCAGAGCGCTTAGATTTTTCAGGGCGAATGTCGACGCGTCCCGCCGCATCGGATATGTGCATCAACCTAACTCACGATTTTGGCCGTCTTCAGTCTGATGCAAAACTTGTGAGTTTCGCATCACCCGCCACGTCGTTCGAGGTCATTGCATAGACCGCTGGGGTCTCGCATCATCCGCAAATGATCGCACTATTTCTGCTCGCTATCGCTCCCGTCACCGGGAATGCGTCGACAAATTCACCTTGCCTTCCTGTGGCATCCGTTGGGTTGAAGCCGACCGCTTCCGCGATCGAGGATCATCGAACCCTTCGTAAGGCAATTGGCGAACCAATGCCGCAGTCACCCACGATGGTCATGCTCTACGGCAAGGGAGGGCATCTCTCGACTGAGGAATACAGTATTATCGTCGCTCGATCTGCCGATGGTACATGGCGAGGAACAGCGGTAGGGCGCAGCCAGATCTGGGTGAAAGACGCCCCTTACAGCCCCATGAAACGGGCCGAGTGGGCCCTCGACAAGGCGGCTGGCCTTCAGCTGAATGACGCTATCTCTCACCGCTGCGCTTCCGGTGGCAAGACTGTTGCCAAACCAGCCGATTCAGGACCTCCGCCACGTGGTTTTGTGGCAGAGCGCATCGATGTTGTGACGCCAGGACATGCCCCTCGACGTTTTATTCGGAAGAAGGAGAGGGTAAAGTCGCGGCGCTCATTCGACCACAACGGTAGCGGTTAGCGATCAGGTCTTGATGCAAAACTTTTGATTTTTGCATCACGAGTGACCGATGCGAAAATCAACCTGAACGAATGACCGCGTTCGGGAGTCCTGATTTGGGGCCCGAGCGTCCGGCATTGGGCGATAGCGGAACGGCCGGTTTGGGAAGAAGGAAAGCGGACCTTCCGCTTTCGGGAAGCCGGATGGCAATAGCTGACAGACGACTTCAGAGCCGGGTCTGAAACGCTAAGTCCGGTGAGCCACTTCGCAATTCAATCGTTGGCATACGATCTAGTCCTCGGAACGTCTTCACGTTCTGGAACGGCCATACTACCGGTCGCCGTTATGAGGCGATTTTGCAAACCTGAACCGGATATGGTTATCGGCAGCCCCATGAAACTGTCGATCCTGGCTGGTATGTATCCTAACACTAAGTACGCATCTCGCTGCATCAGTTCTACGAAGCCGACTCGAAGCGACCAAGCTGTAGGATAATAACCAAGCTCAACTGAGCGGCATAATATATCGCGCAGCAACTTTCTAGCACCTATCTTTACATTACCCGCAACTGATACACGTAAAATCTTAGGTTCCATATCCAACTTCACTTGGATTGACCTAACTGCTCAGCGGAGAGAGTTGGCAGCGAGCTTTCCTCTGGCGCGAGTTCTGCGAGTTCGAAATAGCTTTTCGCCATCCGATGGTGAATTTCTGCTATTTGCGAGTCTTTTGCTTTTTGAGCCAACTGAAGCGCCTTAGCACCGCGAGCGTTGAAATAAGCGCGTCCCATTACTTCGGACATGGTTTCGCTCCACGTTGAGCGAAGACACGTCAGGTGCCTCCATCGGTACCGTGCTCCAGGCCAGGCGTACCGATATCGTTTCATAAAACCGATAGAAAGGTAGAGCAATCTCCGATCTTTGCGCGAACATGGCGGAACCGCTGAGACGGGACAATAGTAGAATGGCCGGAATGGGGAGGATTGCGGACCGTCCGCTTTGGAGCATAGTCGTTCGTTTAAGACCAAGCGATCCACTGTTGAACGTTTGCCCCGCCCTCGTTCGTGCTAACCGAGCAGCCGGGCTTTGCCGTCCTCACAAGGCCCGAGCATCTCGAGCGCCTCCGCGATCTGGATAGCTACCAGTGATAGGTCTAAGGCATCTGCCTGCGCCAAGGCATCCTCCAGGTCTTCGCGCAGGCGCTGAACGGGCGAGAGGGCGACTCGTGGCATGACGATGACTTAAACTAGATCAAGATTTATGCTATCCCCGCCTTCATTGTTTACTTTCCTCGCCCCGCGTAGCTGAGACTGTCCGATCACGCGGTAAACCCGACCGGATGTCGCCTCATAAAAAGTGCCGGTTGGGAAAGGAAAGCTGTCAGGCTGCTTTGGATGAAAACTGACGCATATTGACGTTTTAGCGTTCAGTCTCAGCTTTACGCATCCGTTGGATAAGTGCGGCGATCCCACACAGCAGCCAGAAGCTGCCTCCCAGCAGCATTACTGTGCTGGGCGTTGGATCATCCCACCACAGCCACAAATGACTGGCGCCAATTAAGGCAGGTAGCCAGATGTAAACAGCGTACCTATCGGTATGGCGAGCCCGCATGCGGCCCTTCTACAGCCAATGGGAACGGAGGCAAATACGTGGTCGGGAATGGCCAGTAAGGAAAGGAACGCAAACTGTCTGCTTACGGTATCAGGGATGGAGAGGTAGGCGATAATAGCCGACATGGAACCGCTTAGCATTTAACGTTATATGTCGAGGTATCCACGCAGCAATAATTATTCAAAAAATCATTGACTGTAAGAAATTGTTCTGAGAATTGACCAGCTTGCCTAAATCCGTCTAGATCAACTATTTTGTATTCTCTGTTTGTGTGATTGATTAACTCGCTTTCAACTAGTGACCTGATAGCCCTGTTAACGTGAACAGGTGTAATTCCGACGGCGTCCCCAATCTGCTCCTGCGAGATGGGCAGGTAAAACCGCAAACCATCATTCAAGCCGCGTAGCCTCGTTCTAGCAGCAAATTCGTTCAAGAAATGAGCTACACGAGTTCTTGCGGAACGCCCGCCTATATTTAATAGCCACTCCCGTAATTGGCGTGATTCTGCAGTAGTGATTAAATCTAAGGCCAGCCGAATGTATGAATGGGAGTCCATCAATGACTCAAACTCGGATTTTTGCACATACCCGATGCTAGATTTTTCCGCACAAACCACGTTATGGTCCAGATTATTCACAAATCTGTTTTCTGGATTAACTATGTCTCCAGGAATTATTAATGATACAATTTGCCGGTGACCGTCCGATGTCTGCTTTTGGCGGAATAAATACCCCGATATTACAAATGCATATTCTGAAATTGGCAAGCCTTCCCTGAATACGTAGCTTCCCGAATCGAAGGTTCTTGTTCGAGCTTTCAAACGGCCCAAAGCTCCGTCGTCAAAAACCTGTATCTGCGAATGCGCTAAGAGATTTTTGCAAACAAACCGCGAGGGTCAATTTCTGAGATCAAAACGCAGTTCCCGTAATATCGGCGGGAGCATTGAATCTCTCAGTTGCCAAGGGCCGTGCTCGATCAGCAATTTATAATTCATACCATAGGTTGCCGGATAATACTTGATTGAAGTTAATCTTCACGGCGCCTTTACGGTACGGCGGCAGGTAAGGGTCGCAGTTCGGAGCAGATGGGGCAAATTTAAACCGGGAAAGATGCGCTGAACGAATGGCCGTTATCGGGAGTCACGATTTGTGACCGAAGCGTCCGGAATTGAGCGAACGTTCCGGGTCGGACCGGTGCCATAGGGTATGTCCCGCGGTGAACCAAAGGGAGGTCCGAAAACCTCCCCAGTCCATTACTGTCTTTCCGCACGTCTATGATGCGGAACAGAGCCAATGCGGTTGACGCGCTCTCGCGCGCAAGACAATCTTTTCGAACAACGCTGGACGTGCGCCTGTCATTGGAGTCGGCCCTGACCACATTTTGTTTAACAGGCAATGCCGATCAAATGTCCATACCGGGAGCGCTAATCCGACAATTTCGCTGCACTATTGGTCACTGGGGCTACCGCCGGCTTGAAAACCCATTCGCTCTTCCCGGCGTCTTTAGCCTGGTACAAAGCTTGATCGGCAATGCGCAGCGTGTCCGCCACATCTAACCCTGTGGCTGCACCGAGGCTGCAGGTCGCCCCGTAGTCCGTCTGGTTAAGCACGGCCATTACGGCATCATGAATTTTACCGCTTTTTCTTTCTGCGGATGCTGTGTCGCGAACGGCGAGACAAAATGCGAACTCGTCGCCGCCTAGTCGGGCGGTCGCGTCATAGGGTCGGACGGCGGAGAGAAGGGCGTCGGCAACGATGCGCAAAACCTCGTCTCCCGCAGCATGGCCGTGTAGATCGTTGACTGACTTGAAATCGTCCACGTCGATCAACCCACAAAGAAGAATTCGATGATCTCGTGCATTTGCCAACTCTAGCCGGCTGCACTCAATTTTGAATGCCCGACGATTGCCTAGCCCGGTCAGAGGATCAATCTGAGCGTTTGCCCGCTCCTGATCGAAAGTTCGGCGAAACGCTCCAACGAACAGAATGATAAACATCACGCCGAAAACCCTCACGCCTGCATTCCAGGCGGCCGTCGACACCGAGACGGTCGAGGCCTGTGCGGGGAGGCCATCGCCAAAGCCATTGAGATACAGGGTTACGGCGACCACTGTGAGGCCGGATACGAGGCCGGCAATCCTACCGAGGCACCATACGGTAAAACACAAAGGCGCCAGGTACACAGCGTTCAGAGAGATGTGCGGTCCTAACGTACCATCCACAAACAGTACTGCGCTCCACGTCAAAGTCAGCCAGACTGCGGCGACCGCCTTGTTCAGACTAGCGGATCTGCGCAGTGCGGCTTCCAGCGGCGACCATCTGACTGACGAACCGTGGCGATCGGGTGCGGTTGGTACGTTGACGTGTAGCACAGTCATCAAGGCCACCATGACCGCACCGACAGTACTGATACATTTTCTATAAGCAGTCTGCAAATTATGTCATTGAAACTTCTATGCATGGCATGGTTTATGCGTTGTCGTATCAGATAGGTTCATGTGCAGATATCCGCTGTTGAAGCCTGCTTTCGCGACTAGCATATCCCAATTCGGAATGGTTACACCACGCTTGCTATAAGCAATCAGACCATCGTTTACGAGAACCTTCAGAGTTCTGTTGACATGAACGGCTGTCAAGCCGAGGGCGTCTGCCAATTGCTCCTGTGTCATCGGCAGTTCGCATGCCTGACCGGCCGGCAAACTGTGCTTGTCGAGCCTGAAGGCGAATTCGCATAACAAATGAGCAATGCGCGTGCGTGCGTCGCGACGTCCGATATTGAGCATCCATTCCCGCGACATCGATAACTCGACGATTGTTGTCGCAAAGAGAGCCTGCGCCACGGAAAATCGCTCCGCCGCAAGCCGACGCAGCGCTTCATGGGATATCATGACGACCTCACACCGTGTCAGCCACTGCACGTTACTGTCTGCGGTGGCGAGATGCAGCTGTTGTAGGCTGTAGAACTCGCCGGGGATATAAATCGAGACTATCTGACGCAGCCCTTCCACACTGACTTTATGCCGATACGCGAGGCCTGAAACCAACATACCGCATTGGTCAGGCGTATCGCGGTCGCGAAGCAGGTAACTACCAGCTTCGAGAAAGCGTGACGAGTACGGCAGTTCGAGCAGACCAACCCGATCTTCCACCGAGACGGGCGCGTAGAGCGCAAGTTTTTCGACCATACCAACGAGCGGACTGATGCTGTCTAATTTCATTATAAAACCCTGCAAATGCAGAGCGGAATCGCGTGCACTCTTAATTTATGTCAAAGACATTGACGCTCGTATTTCTGTTAATCTATCAGAGCTTCTGCGAAATAACTAATATTAAGATTTTCAAGGTTTCTACGAGTAACCCACTGCGATGCTTAACCTTTTCATATAAGTTCCTGATGTTGCAAATAATTTATATCAATCCATATAACGCGAGTAACAGTTCCCCGGGGTTAAGGCGCCGCCCAGACGAGATGCGATCAGCAATGCGCGCGCTTTTTGAAAAATTGAATTTGCGGAAGTTATGGCGACACAAACTGACTCGGTATTTAGTGCGCTACGGTATACTATTTCACGAAATTGCCGTTCAGAAAGAATAAACGGGAATTTCGCGACGAACCGGTGCACGATTTTTGGGATCCCGGACGCTTATTGACTTAATCCTAGCGTCTAAAAGTGGGCGCTTCCATATGAACCGCGAGCAATCACTCTGCAGTGAGATGGTGCCAATCCCCGCCCTCTCGACGTCGCTACTGCGATCGTTGGCACCCGATCGCAATAGCGGCTCGAAGCCGGATCAGCCGATAGGCAGGTGGACCGCAACGAGGTCCAGCATCATCGGGTGGGGAGCGATCATTTCGACTGGTGCCGCGGCCATCTGGAACGCGGCGGCTGGGACGATCTGCATGACCAGATCCTGTCCAGCCTGATAGCCGTCGATCCCGTTGGCATCGACTACCAGGAACGTCTCGCCCTGATGATTGCCGGCGTTGGCGTTGAAGAACACCGCCGACCCGCTGGTCAGGCTGCCGCGTACCGCGTTGCCGAGATCGGTGTCGAAGCTCGCATCGTCGAGCTGGCCGGTGACATCGGTGCCATACGTATTGCGAACGACGCCCGCAGCCTGGACGACGTCTGCACCACGGGTGAAACCGACCAGCGTGTCGTATCCCGTGCCCGAGGACTCGCTGGCAGCATTGTAAACGAAGACGTCGTTGCCCGCCCCACCGGCCAGCGTGTCGCGACCGGCTCCGCCGAACAGCAGGTCGTTGCCGCTGCCACCCGTCAGCATGTCGTTGCCCGATCCACCGAAGATGTTCAGATTGCCCTGCGCGACCGCGCGTCCGTCGACGACCATATCGGTCGTGACCGGCAGCCCCCAGACCGTCTTGGTCGCGCCCCCGGTAACGAAGCTGTCGGCAATAGTGATGACATAGTCGTTCGCAGCATTGCCCGGCTGTGCCGGACCTGCGAGCAACGCCACCGTCTCGACACCGGCACGGCTGTCGAGCGTGATGGTATAGTCGCCGTCGAGCGCCAGCTGATCGTTGCCGGCGCCCCCGATCACGACATCGGTCGCGCTCCAACGATCCGCCCCGAACAGGAAGCCGTCATTGCTCGCCCCCCGGTCAAGGTGTCGACACCTAGACCACCATACAACGTCAGCGATCCCGACGCGACGGCGGCCCCGTCGACGGTGAACGCATCGCCCGCCGCCAGATTGGTCCCGAACACCGTGAAATTGCCCGCAGCACCGATGACGCCGTCGTTGAGGACGATATCATAGCTGAAGCCCGACAGAGCAGCGAGAACCTCGACATCGTTCAGCGAGGTGGCGGTCAGCACCAATCGATTGGCACCGGTATAGTCGCCCTGCAGGCCGACCTGATCGCTGCCCGATCCGCCGTCGATACGGTCTGCACCGGTCAGCGTCGCGCCGACGAAGAACGCATCCGCCCCGGCTCCACCACTCACCCGATCGACGCCGCCATTCGACAGATCGAAATAATCGGTGCCCTGCGTGCCGCCATACGTGTCGTTGCCGGCGGTCCCGAGGATATGGCCGACGCCATCCGGGGCAGGGGTCGCGACCCCGCCGATCGTGATCGTCGCAGTCGCGGTCGACCCGCCGCTGATCGTGTAGGTGAAGCTGTCGGTGGTCGTCGCGCCCGCTGCCAGCGTGCTGAACGCGCCATCCGGATTATAGGCGAAAGTGCCGCCCGACAGCAGCGTGACGAGTGCACCCGACGACAGGCGCACGGCCTGGCCGACCCCCGACGCGCTGCCGTTCAGCGCGATGACGCTGAGCGACGCATCACCACCGGTGTCGTTGGCGAGCACGGTACCGCCATAGACCGAGATCGCGGTGATCGCGAACCCGTCGGTGACCGCGACGGCCGGACCGGTGCCGCTCCGCACGATCCCGATCAGCGCCAGCGCCTGGTCGTGATCGGTCGTCGACAGCCCGTCATTATAGCCCGCATTATAGTGGACGATGTCGAAGCTCGAGCCGGCATGCAGTCCGGTCGACACGATGATGTTGTCGAACGACTGGTAATAGCCGTCGAAATAATAGGTGTACCGCTCTTCGACCGGCAGTTTGTAGATCAGGTTGGACAGCGGGCCGGTGTTGCCCGCGGGTGCGAGCGTCTGCAGCGCGGTTTCATAGTAGAAGCCGTTGAAGTCGCCATTAACGACGAACTGGTGCGACGGATCGCGCGCGAGGATCGCATCGACATAGGCCTTGGCCGCGGTCGCCTGCGCGGTGCGGGCGGCGTCGCCGGCATTATTGGGAGGCTGGTTCGCGCCGTACAGCGCGTCCGATCCGCCGCGCGAGGTCGAGTGCATGTCGATCGCGGTGAATACCTGACCGTTGAACACGAAATCGGCGACGGCGGGCTTGCGCGTGCCGTTATACGCGTCGGCCTGGATCGCGGTCGCTGATCCCTCGACATAGCTCACCCGCTCGGTGTTGAAGAGGAAGCCGTTGCGGATGTTGCCGTTGGGCGCCCCGCCGCTGATGTTGGTCGCGGTCGGCGCGACCTCGACATAGCGATAGGTCGCGCCGCCCGCCGCAGCGATCGCATCGATCAGCTTCTGCGCGGTCGCGGCGCCCGACAGGTCGGTGCCGGCATTCTCGCCATCGGCGTCCTGGACCTCCTGCACGCCGATGATGTCGGGATTGTGCAGCGCGTTGACGACCTCGTTGGCGTGGATCGTGAAGCGCGCATCGACGGCCGCCTGCTTGACCGCATAGGTGGCGTCGGTGTCGCCCGTCGCCCGCGTGGCCACGGGCGACAGGTTCTCCAGGTTGAAGCTGGCATAGCTCAGCCCCGATGCCGTCCCGACCAGAGTGGTCGTCTCGCGGGGCAGGGGTCGCGGTGGTTGCAGCGCTGACCGGGCCGATCGGGTCGACCTCGTATTCGCCCCCGAAATAGTTCACGATACCGGTGACGTCGTTCAGCGTATCGCCCTGGTGATAGGCGCCCGCGGCCGATGTGCCCTGATAGATCTTGATCGTCTCGGGGTTCACGTCGCCCGCCGAGATCGTCATGCCGCCCCGGCTGTTCAGACCCGTAGCGCCCACGCCCAACGACGCGACGACATAGGTCTCGCCATTGGCATTGGTATCGGCGACGACCCGCGGCGCGCGGACGGTGACGCGCATCCCCTCGAGCGATTCATAGAAATCGGCACCATCGGTGGTCGGATCGTAGCTGGTGAGACGATCGTCATCGATTACCTGGGTAGGCGGTGCGCGACCGGTGCCGTCGGTCGTAATCAGCACCGCGGCCGGCAGCGCGACCGATGGGTTGGTGACGGTGATCGCGGTCGGACTGTTCAACTGCGTGATCGTCAGGTTGGTCGTCGCCGACGCAAATTCGGCGACCGTGCCCGACAATGTGATCGCATTGCCTACCGATACCGTTGGCGCAGTGGTGCCGGTCGAGACGAAGATCGCGTCCGACGTTACGTCATTACCGTCGCCGTTCGGATCCTGGATGTAGAAGCCGTTGCTGCGGACCGAGGTGACGATGCCGCTGGTAGCGACGACCTGGCCGGTGAACAGCGAGCGGTGGCCTAGACCTTGGATATCGTAGATCGCGATCGGGCCGGTATCGTCGTTGAGGATCGTCGCGGTCGCGCTTGGGGCGGGAACGACGAAGCCGACCGGGTTGGTCAGGTTGACGACGAAGGTCTCGTTCGCTTCGTTGACCCTGTCGCCGTTGACGAGGATCGTGATCGTCTTGCTCGTCTCGCCGGCCGCGAAAGTGACCGTGCCGGTCTGCGCAACATAGTCACTGCCTGCCTGCGCGGTGCCGTTCGCTGTGGCGTAGCTGACGCTCGCGGTACCGACGCCGCTGGAACGCGTGACCGTAAAGACCGCTGCGGTGGCACCGCCATCACCCTCGAGAAGGCTGATGTTGCTGATCGCCGCGGTGGGATCGGTGCTCAGGCGCGCAGTAACCGAGACATTGTCGATGCCGACCTCGTCACGGCTGCCGCTGCCGACCGACGAGGCGTGAATCCAGCGCAGATAGAGATAGCCGCCATCGGCGACCGTGCCGGCGATGCTGACCTGTTCGTTCTGGCTGGTGAAATTGGCGGTGGTGTTGTCGATCGCCGTTGGGGTCGTGAAGCTGGCCGCGGCCACGCTCGTGAAGGTCGTGCCGTCGGTCGAATAAGCGAGCTGCATGTTCTCGCCGCGCGTCGCATTGTTGCGATACGCCCAGTCGAATCCGATGTCGAAGCTGGTCGCGGTCGCGCCGCTCGTGTTCTGGATGCGCGCCTCGATGAAGCCGCCCGCTTCGAGCTCGGCACCGGTCGGCTGGAGGATCAGCGCACGGTCGTTGACCGGGGTGTAGACGCCTGCGGTCACGGGATCGCCGCTGATCAGGCCACGACCGAAATCGCCCCCGATGCGCCGGTGAAGCCGTATGCCGGGTTGGTCTGGTCCGACAGGCCGACGACGCGCCAGACGTTGGAATCGAGCTGTCCGCTGCTCGCCGCGGCGCCGGGCGTGAAGCCCGATGCAGCGAAATTGGCGAAAGTGGTCGTGAAGATCGAGGCGGTCGCGGGTACCGCGTCATCATTGGCGATCGTGCCGGTCGCCGGGCCACCTGCGATGATCGCATTGGTCGGGTTGGTCAGCGTCACCAGCAGCGTTTCGTTGCGCTCGAACACCGTATCGCCGTTGATCACGACGCTCACGGTCGTGCTGGTAGCGCCTGCCGCGATCGTGAAATTGCTCGCCAGCACGACATAGTCGCTGCCCGCAGACGCCGTGCCGTCCGACGTCGTCGCCTGGAAGCTGATCCCGCCGATGGGGGCGGGGGCGCTGGCGGTCACCGTGAAAACCAGCACGCTCGTGCCTGCATCACCCTCGATGATCGAGGCGTTGGCTATCGACAGCCCGGGCAGGTCGTCGTTGAGGATCGTGCCGGTCGCGCTCGCGGTGGTGATCGTCTGGCCTGCGCCGGCGCCCGACAGCGTGACAGTGAAGGTCTCGTCGGGTTCGCTAACGGCGTCGTTGTCGACCGGCACCAGGATGGTGGCCGTGGCGGCATTGGCGGCAAACGTCACCTGGCCCGCAGGCAGCGTTCCGCCCGCGAAATCATTCGCCAAGGCGGTGTCGTTGCTCCCCAGCGACACCGCATAGGACAGGGTCGCGGCCTGGCTGAGATCGCCGGTGCGCGTTACGACCAGCGGGATGCTGCCGGTCGCTTCGCTGGCGCCGCCCGCAGCGATCGCGAACGTGGAATCGTCGTTCAGGATCGCGTTCGTCAACGTGGCCGGGCTGACGTCATAGCCGGCGCTGGGGGAGGACAGGGCGAGCACGAACGTCTCGTCGGCCTCCGTCAGCGTGTCGCCCGCGACCGTGATCGTCACCGTCGTGATGCTTTGCCCTGCCGCGAAAATCGCAGTGTTGGTCGTCGCACCGACGAAATCGGCCGCATCCGCGGTGCCGCCCGCGACGACCGCATAGGTCAACGTGGCAGCCGCGGCGGTGCTGCCGGTCCGTGCCAGCGTGAAAGAGTACACGGTGTCGGTGCCGGTGCCTTCGCTTTGGCTGACCGTCGTCGTCTGAAGCGCGATCGTCTCGTTCGCGACCGGAGCAGCCTGCGGTGCGAACGCGACGCCGCGAAAGGCGGTATTGGTCGCGGCGGTGGCGAGGCGCGTGCTGCCCCCGTCAGGATACCGTTATAGCCCGTCATGTCGCTGAACAGGTCGAGCGCGGTGGCGGTCGTGCCGAACAGCGTCACGGTGCTGCCACTCACCGATCCGGTGAGCCCTGCCAGCCCGCTGTCGACGATCGAGCCGTTCAAGGTCCACAGGCCCCCAACCAGCGAATATTTGAACAGCCCGCCACCCGTCCGGCTATCGGCGACATACAACGTGTCGACGCCGTCGACCGCCGCGGTGAGATCGGCGAAGAAGAAAGCGCCGGGCGCCGATGCGGTTGCGCCGGGCGACGTCGCCGAGCCGTCGCTCGCGATAGTCGTGATGGTCTGTCCTGCGGTCGTCGGCGCGCCAGTTCCAACGGTCGAGATCCGGAACGTGCCCGACATCGAGCTTTCGTAGAGCTGACCGTCATAAATGCTCAGGCCTCTCACGTTGACGGGGCCGGTCGCGCTGGTGTTGAGCTGCGTCACGGCCGCACTGCCGAAGGTGCCGTAGGAGACGCCGGTCGTCGACGTGCTGACGTAGAAGCTCGCGCCGTTGTCGCTCGCGATGCCGCGCACGTTGCCCGAACCGATCGCTACCGATGTCGACGTGTCGACCAGACCATCGACGCCGACGCGACCGATGACACGACCGGTTGCGGACGACAGCGCAGCGGCGTTGGTCGTTGCGACCGCCGTGTCGTAGCCGGTCAGCATGAGAAAACGGCCGTCGACGCTGCGCGTGAGAAGACCTTCCAGCGCCGAGTTGCCGATTGCGGTCAGCGTCTGATTGGTGATCCCCCGAGGGAAATATCGACGGTCGGCAGCGCGATCGACTGAACCAGGATCCCGGCCGAGGTATATTCGTCGAGGAACACCGCGGCGGTTGCGTTCGACAGCGCCGTGGCACCGGATCCGACCCGATAAACAACGACATTTCCTGCGGCAAATGCACCCACGACCGTTCCCCCCGATTATGCCACGTGATTCGCGCCTCTGTACGCAAAATCTCGCAATTTCATGCACCTATT
This sequence comes from Sphingomonas sp. AC411, assembly GCF_979253035.1. NCBI lineage: Bacteria > Pseudomonadati > Pseudomonadota > Alphaproteobacteria > Sphingomonadales > Sphingomonadaceae > Sphingomonas > Sphingomonas sp. AC411. Next base: position 124,899 of record NZ_CEEDAQ010000002.1, read on the forward strand.
GCCGTTAAATGACGGCACCATGACGAACGTGTCAGATTCGGCAGCGGAGGAAAGACAAATCGCGCACGAGAATGCTGTCACACCAAGTATTCGCCGCCATGACCTGACCGCCGCCTTCAATCATTGCGGCGCCATCGCGTTATTCGCGTAGTGCCTCTTCGCGCAGCCGGGTGAAGGGCGTCAGGATATAGGCCATGATCGAGCGCTTATCACCGATCAGGTTCACGTCCGCCGTCATGCCTGGACCGATCACCAGACGCTGGCCTCCGGGTCCGCGGAAGTTCTGCGCGTCGGCGCGTACCCGCACGGTGTAATGGCTCTCCCCGGTGCGTTCCTCGAGCGTGGCGTCGGGCGAGATGGTAAGGACGCGGCCGTCCATGCCGCCATAGACGCCCGACTCATAGGCGGTGATATTGACCCGGGCGCGCTGACCGATGCGCACCGCAGCAATGTCCTTGGGGCTGACGAGCGCCTCCACGGTCAACGTCTCGGCGCTAGAGCACCACTTCGACGATCGGCTGGCCCGCGCCGATGCTGCTGCCGACCGTCGACACGAGCACCCGGTTGACGCGACCATCAACCGGGGAGGCGACCGTCGCGCGCCCGAGCTTGGCGGCAAGCGCCGGCATCGAGCGCTGGCGCGAGGCCATCTCGGATTGCGCGGCGGCAAGATCCGTCCCCGCCTGCGCGCGCCAGCTGCTGCGTACCTGGGCAAGGCTCGCCCGCGCTTCGGCGACGGCGGATTGCGCGCGGGCGATCGCTGCCGAGGCCTGGGCGGCATCGGTTCCCGCGACCGCGGCACTGTTCTCCAGTTGGATCAACGTCAGCTGCGGCTCGATCCCGCGCTGGACGAGCGGACGGATCATGTCGAGCTGACGCTGCGCGGAATCGCGTGCCGATACCCGCGAGGCATAGGCCGATCGCGCTTCGGCGACCGCACGCTCGGCTTGCGCCGCGCGCGCGGCACCGGCCGCGCTGAGGCTGGCGAGGTCGCTCATGCGTGCCGCGTGGAGCGAGCGTTCGATGCCGATCTGCTGCGCGACCTCGGGGTAACGGCTGCGGGGTAGACCGGCTCGCGACCGGCGATCTCCGCCTGCAACCGGGCGATCTTGGCGTTGAGCGCGCCGACCGTGATCTCGCTACTGCCGAATTCCGCCCCCGCCTGGGTCTGGTCGAGCCGGACGAGCGGCTGGCCGCGCTTCACGAGATCGCCGACATGGACGAGGATCGCCGAGACGACACCGCCTTCGAAATTGCTGAGCACCTGCAAGCGGCTGCTCGGCACGACCCGACCCGGCGCATGGACGGTGCGATCCAGCTTCACGATGCTGGCCCAGACGATAAAGGCGACGATGAAGCCCAATATCAGCCACAGCAGCAGGTTCGATACCGCCTTGGGCTTGATGCGATCGGCAAGGTCTTCAAGATGCGTGTCGGTCATGGGTTCGTACTCAGGCCGCGGTGCGGGGACGCTGGAGCGCTTGCAGGACGGCGTCGCGTGGTCCGTCCTGCACGACCTTGCCCGCCTCGACGACGACGATGCGGTCGACTAGCCGGACGAGGGCAGGGCGGTGCGTGATGAGCACGAAGGTGCGGCCCTGCAACTCGGCCTGAAGCCGATCGATCAGCTGCATTTCGGTCGTCTGGTCCATCGCACTTGTGGGCTCGTCGAACACCAGCACCTGCGGGCGACCGGCCAGCGCACGCGCGAGGCTGATCGACTGGCGCTGGCCGCCCGACAGGCCTTCGCCGCGATCTGCGAGCATCAGGTCATAGCCATTGGCGATCCGCCCCATAAAGCCATGCGTGCCGGTCAACTCGGCGACGCGCAGCATCTCGGCATCGTCAACGCCGGGGCGGCCGAGCGTGATGTTCTCGCGCACCGAACCACTCAACAGCACGCTTTCCTGCAGCGCAGTCCCGACCAGCGACCGCATCGCGTGTGGATCATATTGGCGGATGTCGGTCCCGTCGATCATCACCAGCCCCTCCTGCGGCTGGTAAAGACCGAGGATAAGGCGCGCGATCGTCGACTTGCCCGATCCGACCCTGCCGAGCAGCGCGACGCGCTGCCCGGCCGGAATGACCAGATCGAGGCCGTCGAACGTCTTCTCAGCAGCGCCCGGATAGCGGAACGAGACCCCGCGCAACTCGATCCGGCCATCGAAGCGGGCAGGCTTGAGCGCGGTGCCGCGCGGCTCCTCGGACCCCGTTTCCATCATCGCATCGATCTGCTTGTACGCCGTGCGCGTCGCCGACAGCCGCGACAGCAGCGCCGCGATCGTCGCCAGCGGCTGCACCGCACGGCCCGACAGGATCGAACAGGCGACCAGCGCGCCAGTGGTCAGCTTGTGGTCGGCGATCAGGAACACGCCGACGACGACGGTACCGGCATAGGCCAGCGTGTTCGCCGACGCCGCGACCGTGGTTGCGATCGTCGAGACCAGGCGTTGGCGCGTCGAGCTGTCCGAATGCTGCTGGTTGGCCTTTTTCCAGCGCTGGCCAAGCAAATTGCTCGCACCGCTGGTCTTGACCATTTCGAGCGCGCCCACGGTCTCGACCAGCACGCTCTGCTTGGTCAGCCCTTCGCTCATCGAGCGCGCTGACAACCGATCGAGCGCGGGTCGCGTCAGCCAGCCTGCTCCAATGACGATCGGGATCGCCGCCAGCGGCACCCACACCACCGCCCCGCCGAGGATCGCGATGAAGATCAATGTGATGACGATGAACGGCACGTCGACCAGCGCGGTCATCGTGGCCGACGCGAAAAAGTCGCGTAGCGTCTCGAGCTCGCGCATCATTCCCGTCAGCGCGCCGGTCGATCCCTTTTTCTGGTCGAGCCGGATCGCGACCAGCCGGCGGAACACCCGTCCACCGATATCATGATCGATATCGGCGCCCGCCAGATCGGTGAAATAGGCGCGCAGCACGCGCAGCACGAAATCGAACACGACGACGATCGCGAGCCCGATCGACAGCGCTACCAGCGAGGAGAAGGCATTGTTGGGAACGACGCGGTCATACACAGTCATCGTGAACAGCGACGTGATTAGCCCGAAGATATTGATCATCGCGGCCGCCAGCGCGACCTTCAGATACGTGCCCTTGTTGCGCAACATCGGTTCGACCAGCCACGGCGCGAAACGCGGCCGCGGATGCTTGATCATATCGTGACCGGACCCGTCATGGGGCATGGCATGAGGAGGGGTCATCGGGGTTCCAGCGCGGCAGGTTGAATGCCCAGTGCCGGCAGCAGCCGGCCGGTCCGGCGAGAAGCGCATAGCGCGCGGTATCGAGTTCGATCACGGTCTGGACATAGCGGGCAGCGACACCGAAATAATTGCTCTGCGACGCGAGCAGATCGAACAGCGTGCCGCGCGAGACGCGGAACCGTTCCGCCAGCACGTCGCGCGCGCGCCGGCTCGCCAGGTAATTGGCTTCGATCGCGGTCTGCGCATCCTGCAATGCGGCCACGTCGGCCAGCGCGATCTGGGCATCACGCTGTGAATCGAGCCGGGTGCGCCGCAACCGGGCATCGGCACCATCGGCACGCGCCTGCGCCTGGTCGACGCGCTGCGGCCCGCCGCCACCCAGCCGCATGCTGAGCGTCAGGCTGCCACGAATGTCGTAATCGCGTGCCGTCTCGATGATGCCATAGCGGCCGGCATCGATTCCGCCGGATAGCTGCGGCAAGAGATCGGACTTCACCGCGCGTACGTCCGATCGCGCCGCATCGACGCCGAGCTTGGCAGCGCGGATCGCGGGCAGCGTATCGATATCCGCGGCCACGGTCGCAGTGCCGATGCCGGCCAGCGATGGCTCCGGCGCACGGGCCAGCTCGACAGGCGGCGCATGACCGATCACCGCGGTATATTGGGCTTCCGCACCGGCCAGCTGTCGCCGGAAATCGGCAAGCTGTGAATCCGACGACGCGATATAGCTGTCGACCTGCGCTACGTCGCCCGGGGCAGCCGCACCCTGGAGGATGCGATCCTCGATGCTGCTGCGCAGACTGCGCTGGCTGATCGCGAAAGCCTCGCCCAGCCGGACGAGAACACGGTAGCCATAGACGCTGTACCAGGCCGAGACCGCGCTCAGCGCGACCTGCGTACCGATATCCTCGACATTGGCGCGCGCCGCGTTCAGCCGGGCCTCGCTCGCCTGGATCCGGCCGAGGCTTGCGCCGAAATCGATCAACGGCTGCTGGATGCGGAGCAGGCCGTCGGTGCGACGGCTCGGACGCGAGCGTTCGAGGACGTTGTTCGGATCGTTCGAAAACGCCCGGTCGATGATCCGGAAGGTCGAGATCGACAGATCGGCGACGGGCAGCGCGCGCGCGTGCTTCGCCGCGTACGCCCTTGGCTTCGTTCGTCTGCGCGATCGCCTCGTCGAGCGAGGGATTGCGCGCAACCGCCTCACCGATCACCTGCTGGAAGGTCGCAAGTGGCGACTGCGCATGCGCCAGCTGCAGGATCGGATCGGCGGTCGGATCGATGTGCAACGGATCCCCGCTCGGTGCCGGCAGCCCTCCAGGCACGCCTTGCGCCCAGGCGCCGAGCTGCGGCGTGCCTCGCAGCGGAGTCGGCGGGCCATAGGAAGCGCTGGGCGGCCGCGCGATCGGCTCGCTCGGACTCGCCATGCCGATCGTAGGTACGGGAGCGGGCGATACCGTCACCGGCGCCGGGACGGACGTGCTTGGCAGAGTAGGGGAGGGCGGCAACGGTCGCGGTGTCGCGCCCTGCTGCGGATCGACGACCAGCGACCCTTGCGTCGCCGAGGGCGCACGCTGCGCGCCGATCGGCGCCGCAGCGAACGTCAGTCCCGCAGCAACAGCGGTACAGCAGCCGAAGCGGCGTCTGCGCGTCATCCGTCCTAGCGCCTGCATCGTGACGATGACCGACGTACCGATGACCGACGTACCGATGACCGACGTACCGATGACCGGCGATCGCCGTCGCACCCTACCCGCATGCAGCCATCGCGAAACACGATGGCCGTCGAACCTGTCATGTCGTCGTACCCCAGCCCCGCATGCGGGTTCGGCTGCACTCTACCGCACGCGCGGTCGGGACGGCCGATCCCTTGCTCCCCTAATATTGCGGCGGCACCCTTTCAGGTCTCCGCCCCCTGCATTCCCATTCTTCTATTTCGCCGCTCACGACAAGGGCATCGCGTCATCATCGGAAGGAGCGTTTCGTCGACGGTGCAGTATCTTGTGCCGATGTGACCTCGCCGGCGATGATCCTTCGCGCTGCCGTCACGATCCGCGCCTGTCGCCAGTCTGTCGCTTGGGTAAAGCAACGCTGCCATGACGCCCGGACATTCGACGCACCTCGATGCCAGTACGGTGGTTGACCCGGGCGGTCGTCGCTATGCATGTCTCGGCGATCGTTCGATAGCGCGGCCGTGTTCAGCTCGGCACGCGACATCCCTATTCCCAGGCAGACCAAATTGTGATGCTTCGCAACCGACCTGACGACCGCGAACTGGCGCTTCTCGCCGCCTGCCTGTGCCCGCCGACTCTGCCGGACCGGGCGGCGGGCATTGCGCGGATCGCCGCACTCCCCTTCGATGCCGATCGGCTGGTGGATCTGGCACATCGACACCGGGTCAGTGGGTTCGTCGAGGCAGGTCTGAAGGCGATCGGCCATGCGCTCCTGGACCCGACTGCCGCCCTTCTCGCGCGGCGTGCGGCAGCGTCGCGGATGCAATCCCTACGCAACGCAGGGAGGAGATCCGCGTCGGGCAGGCACTGGCCGCAGCCGGGATCGATGCGGTGTTCGTCAAGGGATCGACGCTGGCGATGCATGCCCACCGCACGCTGATGCTCAAGACGTCCTGGGACGTCGACGTCCTGGTTGCGCGTGGCCAGCTGGATGCGGCGTGCGAAACCCTTACGACGCTTGGCTATCGCCTCTCGATCCTGGGGGGATCACGGATCCGGTGCACATCCGTCGCTATCTCGCCGCACACAAGGAGTCCGAATGGTACCATGACGACCGCGCTACGGTCGTCGAACTGCATACCGAACTCGGTGACAATCGCGCGGCCATCACCTCGATCGGCCTCGGCTCACCGCGCATGCTAGTCGAACTGATGCCTGGTACATCGCTTGCGACGCTCGCAACGGCTCCACTGTTTGCCTATCTGGTGTTCCACGGCGCCAAGCATCTATGGGCGCGCCTGAAATGGCTCGCCGACGTGGCCGCGTTGCTACACGATGCGGATGTCGAGACGCTGTACCGCGAGGCCATCGCACTGGGCGCCGGACGCTGCCCCGGACTGGCGATCGTCCTGACGCATGAGTTGTTCGGCATCGCCGTACCAGAGGGTTTGCTGGAGGAAATCCGCCGCGACCGTGTGACGCGACGCCTCGTCCGTTTCTGCTACACCGCGATCGTGGCGGACGAAGACGCAGAAGGCCGGCTGATGCGCCCGATGCGCGAGTTGATCGCGTTCGAGCGCACGCAGCTCTGGCTCGTACCCGGTCTGGCCTATCGCTGGGGTGCGGTTCGTAGTTTGCTTAGCCGGCCCAATGCGGTCGCGCATCTACAGGTACCGAACTGGGCAGTTCCCGCCGCCATCCTGACCGGATTGCCGCTGCGCCTGCTGCGCCGCCCCGCGCGGTTGCGGCCGCAAAGCGCCGGGAAGACTGCCAAGTCCCTGTAGCGCCGGCGCGGTCGATCACGACACCAACTTGCTCTCGGTGCGCCGGCCCCGCATGCTTCGCTGCATGCCGTTCCTTCGCAATCCGACTACCGCCCCGGCAGCCGATGGCTCCACAGGATCGCTGGTCGCGGACGGGAAGGCGCTGGTCGGCGATTTCGTCCGCTATGGCGGGCGACGACTGGGCGCGGCGCTCGCGCTGATGCTCGCAGGCGGTGTTCTCGAAGGCGTCGGCCTGGCGCTGCTCGTGCCGATCTTCTCGCTGCTCGCGCCGCAGACCGGTGGACGCTGGCGGGCGATGATCGTCGACACCCTGTCATCGGTCGGGCTGGTCACGCGGCTCGAACAACTGGCAGCGGTGCTACTGGCGTTCTGTCTGCTGGTCGGCGTGCGCGCGGCCGTGCTGTCGGCGCGCGACCGTCTGGTATCGGACCTGTCGCTAGGGTTCGTCGATCATCGCCGGCTGATGGTCGTCACCGATCTGGCGCACGCGCGCTGGTCGTCGCTGGCGCGGCTGCGGCACGCGCGGATCGCGCACATCCTTTCGAGCGAGATCACCCGGCTGGCCTTTGCCTGTTCGGTGCTGCTGCAGATGATGACGGCGAGCATCATGCTGGTGACCCAGGCGATCCTGATGATCCTGCTGTCGCCGGTCGTCGCGGTGCTGATGATCGGGTTCGCGCTGCTCGGCCTCGTCGTGCTGGTGCCGTTGTCGCGGCGAGCGGCCGATGTTGGCAGGTCAACCGCGCGCTTCGCGTTCCGCATTGCTGGCGAGACGGCCCATTTCCTCGGTGGCCTCAAGATCGCCGTCGCGCACGACATGACGGATGCCTTCGTCGCGCAGATCGGCGAGGATGGGGCACAATTGCGCTCGCAGCTGACCCTCCAGCAACGCTTCCAGTCGCGCGTTGCGATCGTATCGGCGAGTATCGCCTCGCTGGCCGGGGCGATGATGATCTTCGGTGCGGTGCTGTTCGACATCCCGACCGTGACGCTGCTCGCCGCGCTGGTCGTGCTGGTGCGGATGAGCGGCCCGGTCCGGTCGCTCCAGCAAAGCGTGCAGCAATTATTCGGCGTGATGCCCGCCTTCACCGCGTTGCACGATCTGAAAGTCGATCTCGGCCCGCCGGTTTCGATCACCAGCGGCGCCAGCGCGCAGCCGGTTCGACACGGAACGATCCGCTTCGACCGCGTGACCTTCCGCTATCCGGACGCGAGCGCGGCTGTGTTCACCGGGCTCGATCTCGCGATCGGCGCAGGCGAGCTGGTCGGGCTGTCGGGGGCGTCGGGCACCGGCAAGACCAGCTTCGTCGATCTGCTGACCGGACTCCTGGAACCCAGCGAGGGCAGGATCGTGATCGGCGACGCCGTGCTGGGTCCGGCCACGCTCGCGAGCTGGCGGCG
>NZ_CEEDAQ010000003.1:0-94132 GCF_979253035.1 Sphingomonas sp. AC411
TAAGGCGAGGGAGTCCGCTTGGCCGATCCGCAAAGCTCACCCCCGATCCAGATCACGCTCGGCGAACGGTCGATAAGCGAAGGCGTATCGGTGCGCGAAGCCGCCAAGCTGCTCAAATGCCACCATGCCACACTCTACCGGGCGCTGACCGCAGCGACGGTGGCTTTATAATGCGGTGGACTGCGCAGCCTGACACTTCGGCAGGGAAGGCCTGATGCCTATCCGGCCCGAGCACGTGTTCTTGTACCCGATCGACTGGGTGCAGCTATCACACCAGGTACGCTTCGTGCGGGCGGGGGACACTGCGAGCATTGTGGACGTCCCCACAGGCAGAAGGTCTTCCACCTAGGCGACGGACGGTGGTGGGATCGGAACCGGCAATGCTGGCGCAATGGCCGGGGCCGGCGCGTGCGACGGCCTACGGAAAACATTCTGGTACAAGGCCGGTGGACACACCGGTGGTCCTGGCTGTGCGCGCACCCTAACGCGCATGATCCGAGCGACGGTGCGCTTCACCAGCTCGCTGGCGCTCTGCCAACGCTGCCACATGCTCCACGATGGCCCGGGAGCCTCGACGCCGGCGCTGGATGAACGCGCGCTATCGGCGTGCGCACAGGTGATCTGTTCTGCGGTCCATACCCCAAGCTGGGAGGCGACTGGATTGCGCCCACCCGCTCAGCATGCTCGACGATCACCGCAGTGGAACGTCTTCCCGTTGACACTCGTTTCACTTATTGCGTTTACAACTCGCAGTCACTAGATGGCTTCCGCCCTGGGGATGAAACATGGCCGCCGTGGCCTTCAATATCGACGAGGCCCGAGCCTACTGCACACGAGATCGAGGCGGCCGGTAACGCCGCGCGTGCACTGTCGAGGGTAGATTCAGCCGCCCTATTCACCTGACTGTAGAAGGGGCAGGTGAGGACGTTATCAGCCTGCCGTCTGGTGTGTTCAACAGCATCGTCAAGATGCTGGTTGAGATCGGCAACAGTCATGCCGTCACATGCGTGCCGGTACGAGGCCGAGCTTACAACTAGCCAACAGCCGACCTGCTCAACATGTCGCGTCACACCTCATTAAGCTCTTAGAACGCGGTGATCTGCCGTTCCGGATGGTCGGCACGCATCGTAAGCTTCTCGGCCGCGACGTGCTGACCTACCGCAAGCCGCATGGATGCGGCCCGGCGCTGAGGCCCTGCAGGAAATGGCGGATCTGGATCAGGAAGCTGGCCTCTTCGACGATCACACGCCTCTCGATCGTCCCTGATGCTGGTCGGCCGCTACACCGTCCTGCTCGATGCCAACGTCAGCCGCACCCCTCCATCGTGCGGGGTGCGCGCGTGGTTCGCCGCCAGCCGGCTGTTCCGGCGCTCTGGAGCGAGGCCATCCTGGCCGAGTGGGAGGAAAGCTTAAGGCGACGGTTTGCCGATCTGGCAGCTGACCATTTCCAACGCCAGCGGACCTACATGGACAGCTTCGGAGGCGCTGGTGGAAGGCTACGAACCGCTGATGCCTGCCCTGACACTGCCTGATCCCAAGGACGTCCATGTTCTTGCCGCAGCGATTCACGGCAGAGCCGACGCGATTGTCACGTACAACCTCAAGGATTTTCCGGTCGAAGCAGCCGCCCGCCACGGTATCGAGGTGAAGCATCCGACGACTTCATCGTTAATGTCATCCGACCTCGATACGGCCAAGGCGCTGACCGCAATCGGAAACCAACGCACGTCAGTTTCACAATCCGCTGTCACCGCCGAAGATTACCTCGACCGCTTTCGGAAAAGCGATTTGGTCCAAGCAAGCCACCGACTGCAACCCCTTGTCGAGCTATTCTGAATGAGGGTTCTGACTACCAGTAAGCGCTTGAAGGCGGCGACCTATCTCAAGCGTCAGAACCGTTCGGTTTTGACACAAAGCTTCCTCGAAAACGATGGTCTTTTGGGAACGATAGATCTTTCCCAAAGCCGTTTTCCACGAGAAGGGAGAACACTAGAACCGCTTGCGAAGCCTACAGGCGGTAGAGCGCACGCACGCTAAGCGCCGCGCTCGATCGGATTGTCCAGCGAGCTTTCGATAATTGGGCACTCCGGGCGATCATCGCCGTGACAGCGCTCAGCCAAGTCGATCAGCGCCAGTGCGCCAGCTTTTCAACGCGCGCGCCTTGCGGCCCAGCTCGGCAGCGCGCGCTTTCGCCAGCGCCTTAACTTCGGCGCTCGACCGATCCGATCCGACCACAAGCCGAAGTGGCGTGCGGATCTCCTCGATTAAACACAGGTCTCGCGCGTTGGCGATGAACCGCAGCCGATGAATGTCCACTTCCGAATAATCCCGGTAGCTCCCGCGCCGGAGCGGTGCCGGGCACAAGGTCGATCTTCTCGTAGTGGCGGATCATGCGTTGCGAGACGCCGCTGGCCTCCGACGCCGCCCCGATGTTCATGGATTTCACCGTGTTCAGACGCAGCGCGTTGAGCACGACGGTGAAGGAAGAGGGCCATCGCAGCGCCAGCCAGCATTGGTGACAGAAGGATGCCGGCAACGGGAGTAGAGCACGCCGGCCGCGACGGAGCACGCCGACCCCGTTGAACAGGAATGAGAAGAACAGGTTCTGCCGAATGTTCCGCATCGTCGCACGGGCGAGCTTGCGCGCGCGCACGATCGCCGAAAAGATCGCCGCGTGTGAGCGTCATGCCCGCGCTTTCTATCGCTACGTCGGTTCCCGTCCCCATCGCGAGCCCAACGTCGGCAGCGGCCAGCGCCGGGGCGTCGTTGATACCGTCGCCGGCCATTTGCAACCTTGGCACCATCAGCTTTCAATTCGCCGATGATCCGCGCCTTATCTTCCGGTCGCAGATCGGCGCGTACATCGTCCAGGCCGCCCACGGCGCGCGCAACCGCATCGGCCGTCCCGCGATTGTCGCCCGTCAGCATGATAACGCGCAGAGCCTTCCTTGCGAAGAGCCGCGATGGCGTCGCGCGCCGAAGGGCGCACCGGGTCAGCAACCGCGAGCAAGCCCGCGAGTGCGCCGTCGATCGCGATCAGGATGACGCCGGCTCCCTCGCTCCGATGGCGATCGGCCGAAGCGTCGAGTGACTGGGGATCGGCACCGACCCGGCTCATTTGTGCGGCATTGCCGATCACCACCGATCGGCCGCCAACCGTGGCGCTGCACACCCATGCCGGTCTGCGAAGCGAAGTCTGCGACCGTGGCGAGTTGCAATCCGCGTTCCTTGGCGGCGACGACGATCGCGTGGGCTAGCGAGGTGTTCGGACTGTCCTTCGACAGCCGCAGCGAGCGCGAGCATGTCGTTCTCTCCAACGGTGCCGGTTGCCTCGATCGCGACCAGCGACGGCTTGCCTTCCGTTAGCGTGCCCGTCTTGTCGATGACCAGCGTATCGACCTTATCGAGTGCCTGTAGGCTTTCGGCATTCTTGACGAGCACGCCGGCCTGCGCGCCGCGGCCGGTTGCCAACCATAATCGACGCATAGGGTCGCGAGCCCGAGCGCGCGCAGGCAGGCGATCACCAGCACGGCGATCGCATTAAGGAGGCGTGACCCATGCGCGGCTCGGGACCGACCAGCGACCACACCACGAAGGTCGCGACCGAGATCAACACGACCAAAGGTACGAACCAGCCCGATACCCGGTCGGCGACCGCCTGGATCGGGGCACGGCTGCGCTGCGCTTCCGCGACCATGCGGACGATGCGCGCCAGCATCGTGTCGAACCGACCGCGCCGGCTTCCATAGCGAGGCTGCCCGTGCCGTTCACCGTCCCCCCGTGACTGCGGCATCGACTTCCTTGAGGACGGGGCCGGCTCGCCGGTGAGCATGGATTCATCGACCGAGGAGCGACCCTCGACCACCACGCCATCGACCGGGATCGCATCGCCGGGGCGGACCCGCAACCGATCTCCGGTTGCCACGTCGGCAAGGCTGACTTCTTCCTCTGACCCGTCAGACCGCAACCGTCGCGCTGTCTTGGGAGCGAGGTCCATGAGGGCGCGTATCGCGCGGCCAGTCGCCGCTCTGGCGCGCAATTCGAGAACCTGTCCGAGCAACACCAGTGTCACGACGACGCCGGCAGCTTCGTAATAGACTGGGACCATGCCCCCGTGCATCCGGAACGTCGCAGGGAAGATGCTGGGCGCGAGTGTTGCGACCAGGCTGTAGAGGAATGCCGCACCGACGCCGATCGCGATCAGCGTGAACATATTCAGATGGCGGGTGCGAAGCGACATCCACCCCGCTCGAAAAGCGGCCATCCCGCCCACAGCACAATTGGCGCAGTGAGTGCGAGTTGGACCCAAGGCGAAGCGGTAGGGCTAACAACATGGAGCCCAAACATCTCGGCGAACATCGAAACAATGAGCAGCGGAACGGTGAGCGCTCCTGCTACCCACAAACGCCGGGTGAAATCGACTAGTTCTGGATTGGGACCGTCATCGAGCGACGGCTCTTCCGGTTCGAGGGCCATGCCGCAAATGGGGCACGTTCCCGGCCCTTCCCGACAGAATCTCAGGGTGCATGGGGCACGTCCACATCGCTCCCGGGGTTGCCACCGGCTCGGGCTTTGGCTTGGCCCCAAGGTAGGCATCAGGGTCAGCGACGAACTTGGTTCGACACCCTGCACTACAGAAATGATACTCGTGCCCGGCATGCTCGGCATGGTGCGCTGTTTTTGCCAGATCAACGGTCATGCCGCATACCGGGTCGGTCACTGTGGCAGAAGGTTCTCCGCCCGCTTTCCCTGAGCAGCATCCTTCCTTGGCAGCTTGTGGAACAGCCGGAGATTTGGAGGACGAGCAGCAGGACGCGCCCGCCTCGCGCTCGATCGCAGCAGCTTTATCAGCTTGCTTGTTCGAGCACCCGCAGCCCCCGGCCAAATGGGCGTGGAAATCAGGGTCGTTCATAGAAAAACTCCTTCAACCCGAGAGCATGTAGAGGTCTCGACACCGTGTCAGGGTCAAGCCCCCTTCCAACGACTCACGGCACCTAATTAAATTACGTCGCAAAGCTCGATTGCCCTCAAACCAATAGCTACATGGCCGACGCAGGGTTCGAGCGTGCCGAGCCAACCTACCAGCACGAGGATCGCGACCACGCACGAAGCCTCGACTGCAAGACTTGTTCGCAAGGTTCGCAGCGCGCCTTTATAATCGCCTGCTGACACCGATCGTTCGAATGCCGGTGTAAAGCGGAAGCGGTTAAGCGAAGCGAGTCCGAGCATCCCACCCAACAGCACAAGCTTGGCGATCAAGAGCCTGCCGTAGACCGTCGTGCCGAGGGTCGGGAGATTGCCAAGGCCAACCAACAGCCAAGCGTTGATGAGGCCGGTGATGACGATCGTACCGACGACAATCGTGCCGGTCAGACCGAACCCGTGCAGCGCTCGATAGGTCAGTGCGAGGTGGGCGGCATCGGTGCGCCGCGCTGGTCGTGTCACCAGCAGCCCAAGCCCGAGCAGCGCTCCCACCCACGCACCAGCGCTCAGGAGATGGAGGATATCGGCCGCCAGATGCACCCACCCGGTCGCGCCTTCGTCCATCGCCCCGTGCCCCGTCCAGGCGAGCGTTGCGAGAGCGACGCCGGAAAAGATGGCGACCAAGCCAAGCGGCATCGTGCGCCGCGCCGCTATTAGGGCAGCGATAGACGCCACCAAGAGCGCGATCATGCGTACTTTCCATGCCGTGCCCGTTGCGGAGTCGAGAGCAGCATTCCGACTGCTTCCCGATCGATCGGCCACGGAGGTGCACCTGCCATCGCGGCTGCGAGCAGCGCGACCGCTATGCCGGAGAATAGCAGGGCGAGAAGCCCGGTCCCGAACAGCCAAGGGCGGAAGGCAAGCGCGTTGCCGCGCTCACCGACCTTCAACCCGTAGAGGCCGAATGCCGAGAGGCCGAACAGCCCGCTCAGCGTCACGTAAAGCGCGAAGCGAACCGCGATCAGCGGCCAGTCGGCTTCCACCTTACTTCACCGTGAAGGCGTAGTTTCCGGTGATGCGGTGTGTGTCGGTCGAGACCACATGCCAGGCAAGCTTATAGCTACCCGCGCCGAGCGGCGACTTGGGCGTGACGACGAGGGTGCGACCGTCCGAGCCGACAGTTGCGGTCCCGACGACTTTCATTGGTGCGTGCGTCATGCCGCCATGCCCGGTCATCATCAGATCCGCACCGGAAAACTTGGGCATCAGCTTCTCGCTGAAGCGCAGTGTGACATTGGCGGGCTTCGCGACCATCGCATTCGGTGCCGGGGATGCGGATACGAGTTTGGGATGGGCCTGGGCGGCTCCGGCAAGGCCGAGAAGGACGACAGCGGTAGGAAGGAAGACGCGACGCATGGGAATACTCCGATCAGGTTCGTGCCTGTTCTACGCGGCCCGGCCGCTCGCCCCTCATGACGGAAGTCGAGGGGTGATGGGCATCGCTGCGTAACAAGTGGTAGAGGCGCGGAGTGGACAGCATGGACGATCTAGACAGAACATTGGCGAGGCTCGCGGGCGCACCCGTGCCGGCATCGCTGGACGGGATCGAAGCGCAGGTGTTCGCACGCATCGGTGCGCAGCCCGTCGCACGGTTGACCGGATTGGGCGTCGGGGGCGTGATGGTCGCAGCGCTCGCGATCGGCATGGTTGGCGCGGAACTTCCGGCGACCGCCAGCCCTGCGGTGTCGCTTTCGCCGCTCGGGGGCGCATCACCACTGGCGCCATCGGTCTTGCTGATTGGTGAGCCATGACATCGACCAAGCGGCTTATCGTCTGCGTTGTACTGGCCTTCCTCGCGGCTATCGCAGGCGTATTTCTTGCGCGCGTGTTGCTGCCCCAGCCTAAGCAACCGGGCACCGCCTTGCACGAGGTCCTGCACCATAAGCTGGCGCTTGATGGCAATCAGCAGGCCCGGCTGAAAAGCCTAGAGGACCGGTTCGCGGTGCAACGCCACGCGCTGGAATTGGAAATGCGCGCGGACAATGCACGGCTAGCCGAGGCCATTGAGACCGAGCATGGCAACGGCCCCAAGGTGACCGCCGCGGTCGATCAGAGTCATGCGGCGATGGGCGAGTTACAGAAGGCAACGTTGGCGCATATCTTCGCCATGCGGCAGCTTTGCGCCCGGATCAGACCCCCCAATTCGATGCTGCGGTGGTGAAGGCGCTCACCGACGACCAGGGGTGAGCCTCGATTGGACCACCCTGTCCGACGGCGAACTGGCGACGCTCAGCATCGCTGGCCGACAAGCGGCATTCTCCGAAATCATGCGTCGCTATCGTCAGCCTATATTCCGGCTCGCGCGCGCCTTTGTCGGCGAGGCCGACGAAGCGCTCGATTTGGTTCAAGAGACGTTTGTCGCGGCGCATCAGGCGATGCCGCGCTACGATACACAGCGGGCGATGAAAGCATGGCTTTCTACGATCGCCGTCAACAAATGCCGGGATTGGGCAAGGAAGCGCGCGGTCCGTCGGTTTTTCTCCTTTGCCGCACCGCTCGACGAACAGGCCGAGACGATCGCGGACGATCAGGTAGCAATCGATGACGCAGCAGCCGATCGGCAGGAACTTGCCAAAGTGACGCGCGCCATCGCGACCTTGCCGATGAATCTCAAAGAACCGTTGGTGCTCCGCACGATCGAGGGTTTGAGCCAGGCGGAAACGGCCGATGTATTGGGGATCAGCCAGAAGGCGGTCGAAACCAGGCTATATCGGGCTCGCGCGCGCCTCGCCGAAAATTTGAAAGAGAACCAAGGGGTAGGCGCACGGGACGCGTAAGAGGTGAGACGGGCCGGCAGCGGCTCAATCCCAAGGAGCTACCATGTCGCGCGTTCTAGACCGCCGCCAATTGCTGCGCGGTGCCACTCTTGCAGGAGGCGGTGTTGCGCTGTCGGCATATATGCCGGCATGGGCGCAGCCTGTTTCCGCTGGTATTGTGAAGCCGCTGCCTACTGTATCGGGTGATGAAATCCGGCTCCGGGTCGCGCACCAGATGATGATGATCGACGGACGGCAGAGCCACGCCATCGGCATTAACGGCACTGTGCCCGCACCGCTGATCCGGCTGCGGGAAGGTCAGACCGTGCGGCTGCATGTCGAGAACGGTCTTGATGAGCAGACCTCGTTGCACTGGCACGGCCTGATCGTGCCGTTCCAGATGGACGGCGTGCCGGGCGTTGCCTTCCCCGGCATCGATAAGCGCACGACCTTCACCTACGAGTTCCCGATCGTGCAGGCCGGCACCTATTGGTATCACAGCCATTCCGGGTTGCAGGAGCAGATGGGGCTCTACGGCCCCATCGTGATCGACCCCAAGGGCGTTGACCTGATCCAGTCGGATCGCGAGCACGTTATCGTGCTGTCCGACCACAGCCAGCTCCACCCGCATCGCATCTTCATGAAGCTCAAGAAGCAGTCGGGCTATTTCAACCGGCAGCAGCAGACGCTCGCCGGCCTGCTCAAGGGCGAGGACCAGCCGCTCAAGGATCGCCTCGATTGGGGCAAGATGCGGATGGACCCGACCGACGTCGCCGACGTGACGGGTTCAAACTACACCTATCTCGTCAACGGGCATGGGCCGCAGGACAATTGGACGGGGCTGTTCAGGCCGGGCGAGCGGGTGCGGCTGCGTGTCATCAATGCGTCCGCGATGACGACCTTCAACGTCCGGATTCCGGGGTTGAAGCTGAGCGTTGTCCAGGCGGACGGCCTCAACGTCCGTCCCGTTGAGGTCGACGAGTTCCAGATCGGCGTGGCCGAGACCTACGACGTGATCGTCACTCCATCGGACGAGCGCGCCTACACGCTGGTCGGTGAGAGCGTGGACAGGTCCGGCATGGCGCGCGCAACGCTAAGCCCCCGCGAAGGCATGGCCGCTGAAGTCCCTCCACTTCGCAAGCGCCCTGTCGCCACCATGAAGGACATGGGGATGGACATGAACATGGATATGTCGGGCGGCGGTTCGATGCAGGGCATGGACCATAGTGGCATGCCTGGAATGGATCACGGATCAATGGCCACGGCTGAAAAGCCCGCCGCTGCGATGGACCACGCGCAGATGGACCACGGTGCTGCCGGTGCCGGCGCGGGCGGAATGGCCGGGATGGATCACGGCGCGATGCAGTCGGGTGCTACGATGCCAGGCATGGCAGGTGCGCCCGACGCCGCAGGTGGTATGGCAATGGGCGGCATGGCGGGCATGGACATGAACATGCGCGACTTTTCGAAAGCGCCGGGCGTGAAGAAGGGGCCGGGTGTCCAGACCATCTCGCCGATGCCGATGGATCGTACCGGCGACCCCGGTCAGGGTCTGGAGAATGTCGGGCATCGTGTGCTGAATTACCGCGATCTGGTCGCGGTCGATCGCAATCCCGATCTGCGCGCGCCGTCGCGCGAGGTGCAGATCCACCTTACCGGCAACATGGAACGCTACATGTGGGCGCTCGACGGTGAAAAGCTGTCCGAGGTGAAGGCACCGATCCCATTTCTTGCTGGCGAGCGCGTCCGCGTCACGCTGGTCAACGACACGATGATGGGCCACCCGATCCACTTGCACGGCCACTTCTTCGAATTGGTGACGGGGCACGGCGCGTACAGCCCGAGAAAGCATACCGTCATGGTCCAACCGGGGGCAAGGTCAGTTGGGACGTGACCGCCAACGAGGGCGATTGGGCATTCCACTGCCACATGCTCTACCACATGCACGCGGGCATGATGCAGGTCGTCCAGGTCCGTTCGGCGAAGGGAGAGGCGGCATGAAGGCGCTGCTTCTCGCCGGGATCGGCGCGCTGGTCGCCACGGCACCTGCCACGGCGCAGACGATGGACCATTCAATGATGCCGGGCATGAGCATGCCGGGCATGAAAATGCCGGCGAAAAACCGACCGCTAGATCGAGACCGGCCACAAAGCGGGCCCCTGCCAAGAAGGCAGCGACTAGGAAGGTCCCGGCAAAGCGTCCTCCAAGCCTGCAGCCGATCCACATGCCGAACACACGATGCCCGGCATGGACATGAGCGGTGCGAACGCGGCCGATCCGCACGCCGGCCACGACATGTCCCAAATGTCAGGCATGAACCCTGCTCCGGCTACCGCAACAGGCGAGCACACCGGCCATGATATGTCGGCGATGCCCGGCATGGATATGGCACCCGGCCAGCCAACGCAGCATGACATGTCTTCAATGCCGGGAATGGCGACCGTGCCTGTCGGTACAGACCTGAAGCCGGGCAATGCGCCCGCGCCTGCACCATCTCCGGTGCTGGCAGCGTCTCGCTATTACGGCGAGGCAGCCATGAGCGATGCCAACCGCGACCTGCGCCGCGAGCATGGCGGAATGACCTACTACCAAGTGCTCTTCAACCTTGCCGAGTATCAGGCGCGCAAAGGCGGGGACGGCTATCGATGGGATGGCGAGGCTTGGATCGGGGGAGACATCAACCGTCTCACCCTGAAGAGCGAAGGCGAGGGCACATTTGGCAAACCGCTCGAAGCGGCCGAGGTGCAGGCGCTCTACAGCCGTGCGCTCGATCCCTATTGGAACCTTCAGGCGGGCGTCCGCTACGACTTCAAGCCGAACCCTTCTCGCACCTACGCGACGGTCGGGATCGAGGGGCTTGCGCCCTATTGGTTCGACGTCGAGGGGGCACTGTTCCTTTCTGACAAGGGCGACGTGCTTGGCCGAGCCGAGGCATGGTACGACGAGCGAGTGACACAATTCTTCGTCCTTCAGCCTCGCGTGGAAGCCAACTTTGCAGCCCAAGACGTGCGCCAGGACGGCATCGGATCGGGGCTTACGGACCTCGAACTCGGGCTCAGGCTGCGCTACGAAAAGTCGCGTGAGTTTGCGCCCTACATCGGCGTGTCGTGGGAAAGGCAATTCGGCGACACGGCACGCTTCACGAGAGCACGCGGTGATGACACGGGCGGCTTCAGCTTCGTTGCCGGCGTGAGGACCTGGTTCTGAGGAGCGGCAGGCTCCGCCTTCATGTCGGTGCCAGCAAGCTTCATCGCTGGCTGGCACTGATTATCGGGGTGCAGCTACTGCTCTGGTTCTCCAGCGGCTTGTTGATGAGCATCCTGCCGATCGAGCGGGTACGAGGAGAACACCTCGTTGCACGCGAGAACACGGCGACGATCGATCCGGCTCAGGAGTTTGCTTCCCCGGCATCGGTGTTGGGCGCTGCCCCCGGCCCGGTGCGCGAACTGCGCTACACGACCTTGTTCGGACAACCCGTCGCCGAGTTGACGATGGCTAACGGCACGGTCCGGATGCACGACGCCCGGACCGGTTTGCCGATGCAGCGTATCGATGCGCCCTTTGCGCTACGAGTTGCACGCGCGGCATATCGCGGCCCCGGTGTCCCTGTTGCGTCCGTCATGTTTGCTCGAACAGCGAGCACGGAGTTTCGTGGCAAACTGCCGGTCTGGCGTGTGGAGTTCGAGGACGCCGAGACGACGCGCGTGTTCGTGTCACCGGAGAACGGTAGGATTGTCGGTGTCCGAACGGGTACGTGGCGGCTCTATGATTTTTTCTGGGGCCTCCACATCATGGACTGGAAAAACCATGAGAACTTCAACACCCCTTGGATGATGGCATTTGCAGCTGGGGGCTAGCCCTTGCGGTGGCAGGCGTGGTGCTGCTCTACATGCGCTGGCCGCGCCGCAGGCAAAGAAAAGTCCAAGGGTGCACGACGTTGCCGCGTAACTCTCTCTAGGTGGGGGATACCTCGGGAGAACGACTATGAAGACCATTACCACGATCGGCATGTTAGCCGCAGCGCTCGCCGCCAGTCCGCTTGCCGCACAGAGCAGCATGGCGGGCATGGATCATAGCCAGATGCAGGGAATGGATCATTCCAAGATGATGAATGATCCGGGCAATCCTTACGCCGCATCCGAGATGGACATGCATCAGAAGATGATGGCCGCGAAGCAGGGAGACGCATCGGAGATGTGGACCCGCAAGATGATCGAACATCATCGTGGAGCCGTTACCATGTCGCGCGTGGCGCTTCGGGACGCGAAGGATGCCGACACGAAGCGGATGGCGCAGATGACCATTACGAAGCAGGAAAAGGACATCGCCGAGCTTCAGGGCTGGCTCAAGTCGCATGGCAAGCGCGCCCAATAAGGCCGCTGGCAGGAACCCCGCCCCCGGGCGGGGCTTCACCAAAGGAGTTTAGCAATGAAGTTTACGATCCGGAGTGCGATCGTCGCCGCAGCGATGATGACCCCGGCTGTGGCCTTAGCGGCGAACAGCATTGCCATGCACCGCGATCCAGGGTGCGGCTGTTGCGAGCAGTGGGCCAAGCAGGTCCGTCAGCAGTTCGGGCGCAACGTGCAGATCATCGATGACGCTCACCGCGATGTGCTTCAGCGCAAGATGGGTGTCCCCGCCGACCTCAGTTCATGTCACACCGCGGTAGTCGACGGTATGGCATTTGAGGGCCATGTACCGATTGCCGACATGAAACGGGTGCTTGCCCAGCATCCCAAAGGCGTAAACGGGCTTGCTGTGCCGGGTATGCCGGTGGGATCACCTGGCATGGAAATGCCGGGCATGAACGCACAGCCCTATGAGGTGATCGCGTTCGGACCAACCGGACGCAAGGTGTTCGCCCGCCATTAAAGAGGGAGGCGCGGACGCCTCCTCCCATTTACTTTTCATGCCCGACATGTCGTGGCCGGCATGGTCTTTACGCCTGCCGCTTTCATGTCGGTGCAGGGCGTTGTCGGAATCGATAGTGGTTTGAAGATCGTGAGAGCTTTCATAACTTAACATATCCGCTATGCCGGATGCATGGATAACGATCTCGGCTATCATTGCGCTTGGTGCGCTCGCGCAAGGCACACGCCTCGACGTGTTTCGCCTGCTGGTTCGCCACGAACCGGACGGCATGGCGGCGGGTGAAATTGCCCGTCAGCTCGACGTGCCGCAGAACACCATGTCCGCGCACCTCGGCATTCTCGCGCGCGCCGGCATCGTGCGCTCGGAACGGCATAGCCGGTCGATTATTTACCGTGCCGATCTAGACGGGCTGCGCGCGCTAACGCTGTTCCTCGTCAAGGATTGCTGTGCCGGCTCGCCTGAACTGCGTGCGCCGCTCCTGGCCGAACTCACCCCCTGCTGCTGAAAGGACGCCCCGTGGCCGTCGATATCGTGATCTATCACAACCCCGAGTGCGGCACGTCGCGCAACACGCTGGCGATGATCCGCAATGCTGGCATCGAGCCGCACGTCATCGAATATCTGAAAACCCCACCCTCGCGCGCGTTGCTGGTCGAGCTGATCGACCGCGCCGGGATCACGCCCCGCGATCTGCTACGCGAGAAGGGGACGCCCTATGCGGAGCTGGGCCTTGGTGACGATGCGCTGTCAGACGACACGCTGGTGGACGCGATGATGGCGCATCCGGTCCTCATTAACCGGCCGCTGGTCGTCTCGCCGCTCGGCGTGAAGCTGTGCCGACCGTCCGAAGCGGTCCTCGATCTGCTGCCTGATGCCCAACAGGGCGCGTTTGCCAAGGAAGACGGCGAACAGGTTGTGGATGCTTCGGGCCAGCGCATCGCCTGATGCTGCTCGCGTTCGCTATCTTCGTCGTCACGATCGCGCTCGTCATCTGGCAGCCCAAGGGCCTGGGCATCGGCTGGAGCGCGCTAGGCGGCGCGGCCGTCGCGCTACTCGTCGGGGTCGTTTCGCTCTCTGACGTGCCGGTGGTGTGGGGCATCGTCTGGAACGCGACCGCGACGTTCGTCGCGATCATCATCGTCAGCCTGTTGCTCGATGAAGCCGGGTTCTTCGAATGGGCGGCGCTCCACGTTGCGCGCTGGGGCGGGGGCATGGTCGTCGGCTGTTCGTGCTGATCGTCCTGCTCGGGGCGGCGGTGTCGGCGCTGTTCGCCAATGATGGCGCCGCGCTGATCCTGACGCCGATCGTTATCGCGATGCTGCGTGCCCTGGGATACAAGGACAAGGCGACGCTGGCGTTCGTGATGGCGGCGGGATTCATCGCTGATACCGCCAGTCTGCCGCTGATCGTCTCCAACCTCGTCAACATCGTGTCGGCCGACTTCTTCCGGATCGGCTTTGCCGATTACGCCTCGGTGATGGTGCCGGTCGATCTGGCGTCGATCGCCGCGACACTGGTTGCGCTGCTGCTGTTCTTCCGGCGCGACATACCGGCAAGCTACGATGTGGCGCAGCTCCGCACGCCCGGTGATGCGATCCGCGACCGTGCCACGTTCAAGGCGGGCTGGGTCGTTCTTGCTCTACTGCTTGCCGGCTTCTTTCTGCTCGAACCCTCGGCGTGCCGGTCAGCGCCGTGGCTGCTGCCGGCGCAGTCCTCCTGCTCATCATCGCCGCGCGCGGTCACGTCATCCAGACGCGCAAGGTGCTGGCCGGCGCGCCGTGGCAGGTCGTGATCTTCTCGCTCGGCATGTACCTGGTCGTCTATGGCCTCCGCAATGCGGGCCTGACTGACCACCTTGCCAGCCTGCTCGATCGTACCGCGCAAGGCGGTGTGGGGTGCAGCGTTCGGGACCGGGATCATCGCCGCGCTGCTCTCGTCGGTGATGAACAACATGCCGACCGTGCTAGTAGGCGCGCTGTCGATCGACGCGACGCACGCCACGGGCGCGATCAAGGAAGCGATGATCTACGCCAACGTAATCGGGTGCGACCTCGGACCGAAGATCACGCCGATCGGTTCGCTCGCGACACTGCTCTGGCTGCATGTCCTCGGGCAAAAGGGCATCCGGATTGGCTGGGGCTATTACTTCAAGGTTGGTGCGACACTAACGATCCCGGTGCTGCTGGTAACGCTCGCGGCACTCGCGATCAGGATCAGCATGGTATGACGGCACTCGTCTATCTTGCCGCGTCGCTTGCGGAAATCGCAGGGTGCTTTGCCTTTTGGGCATGGTTGCGGCTGGACAAATCGCCTCTGTGGCTGGCTCCGGGCGTGGTCTCACTTATGCTGTTCGCCTGGCTACTGACACGCGTGGATAGCGACGCAGCGGGGAGGGCCTATGCTGCCTATGGCGGCGTCTACATCTGCGCATCGCTGATCTGGCTCTGGGCTGTCGAAGGGGTAAGGCCCGATCGCTGGGACGCGGGTGGAGCTGCACTTTGCCTGATCGGCACCTGTATCATTCTGCTTGGCCCAAGGACCGCCTGATGCCGCTCCGCACTCTCTCCGATCCTGATAATCTGCCCGCGCTTGATCGGCGCTATGCGCTCGATCGTCCTGCCCTTGGGCTGGGCGCTGGTGATCCACCTCCGCGCATACTGTTGCTCTACGGCTTCCCTGCGGGAGCGATCCTTTTCGCGGCTATGCGTCGAGGAAGCTGCTCGCCTGCTGCAATTCTTCGGCTGCGAAACGCGGATCTTCGATCCTTCGACGTTGCCGTTGCCCGATCAGGTGACGGGGACGACCACCCGGCCGTTCACGAGCTGCGCGAACTGTCGATGTGGTCGGAGGGGCATGTGTGGTGCAGCCCCGAGCGGCATGGCCAGATTACTGGCATCATGAAGCTGCAAGTCGATCACCTGCCGCTGTCGATGGGCGGCATGCGCCCAACGCAAGGCCGCACGCTTGCCGTCATGCAGGTGTCGGCGGGATCGCAGTCGTTCAACAGCGTGAACACCCTGCGCGTCCTCGGCCGTTGGATGCGAATGGTGACGATCCCCAACCAATCCAGCGTAGCCAAGGCGTTTGCGGAGTTTGACGACGCCGGTCGGATGAAGCCGTCCAGTTATTACGATCGGATCGTGGATGTGATGGAGGAGCTGGTGCGCTTCACGGTCCTGCTACGCCCGCACACCACGCAGCTTGTCGATCGCTATTCCGAGCGAAAGGAGGCAGGTATGCCGATCGATAGCGCCACGGACCTTTCGAGCATCGCAACCTCACCAACGTATCGGAAAGGCCAGTAAAGTCCGCTTAGTGTGGCAAACCGCTCCTGCGACATTGTGCATCACTGAGTGTGCTTCTAGATGCATCCAATGAAACGCCGGGCTCGCCCACTGTCCAAGATATTGCATTCCATGGCGTTTTTCGTCCTGGCCGTGATGTTGCTGGTCCGGCTTGGCCCGCTCTGCGAGACGATGGCGATGGCCGCGCCTCCGGCTGCGTCCGCGATGATGGACTGCGCCAGCAAATCAGCAGGCGCTCCCATCAAAAAGGCGCCTGCGTCGGCTTGCGCTATACCGTGCGTTGCAGTTGCCGGCGAAACCGTCGAACATATCGAGCTGGTTCCGTCCTCCCGTCTATCGCCATGGCCAGCTCCACAGACGGGCCTTTTAGGCGTGGCAT
This sequence comes from Sphingomonas sp. AC411, assembly GCF_979253035.1. Classification (NCBI taxonomy): domain Bacteria; kingdom Pseudomonadati; phylum Pseudomonadota; class Alphaproteobacteria; order Sphingomonadales; family Sphingomonadaceae; genus Sphingomonas; species Sphingomonas sp. AC411. The sequence goes on from NZ_CEEDAQ010000003.1 coordinate 16,295, forward strand.
ACGCTCCGGCCACACCCCTCCGCAAACCGTGTGAAATTGAACATCATCACACGTAAGTTTCGGAGAATATCATGACCAAGTTTAAGCTCATCAGCGCTGCCTTCGCCCTCACTCTGTCGACTGGCGCATTCGCCGCTGTCGCCAATTGCTGCGCCGACATGGCGTGCTGCAAGGACGGTGCGGACTGCTGCAAGGATGGCGCAAAAGCCAAGGCCGCGGACTGCTGCGATCATGCTAAGGGCGGCATGAAGCACGGCTGAAGCTGGATAGGGGCGGGCAACCGCCCCTATTTTTCTAGTCTACGTCTACTCGGCGCGGCACGCCGTCCCGCCACGGTCGCTGCGACGAGCGGAGAGTTACCTTCAGGGTTGAGGCTCTCCCCGAACCGCATCCATCGTTCGTCCCATCTCGCGCGCGATTACCGCCAGAGTCTGCTTGGCCTCGATACGCCGACGAAGCTCGGCGTCATCATTATCGGTCCAAGACGTTCCACGTCGAGCGGTCAGCCCAATACCTCCTCGATCAGGAGCAGGCCCAAAAACCCGATGAAAAACATCGCGCTGATAAGCGGAGTGTCCGGCTTCTCGTGTGCCTCAACCAACAGCTCTTCCGTCACGAGGTAGAGCAGCGCCATCAGACCGAAACTGAGAAACCCGGCGATCACGACGGGCGGAAACGTCGCAACGGGAGTCGCTATCGCCGCACCGATCGGCAGCAACAAGGCGATCCCCATCGTAATCGCGATGATCCGCGCCTTGGACTTGATCGTCTCGCCCAACTCGGTCGTCACGGTCAGTCCGAGAAACAGCACCTCCAACGTCAACGCGATCGTCAGCAACACGCCGGCCTTCCCGCCAGCGACGAACGCCAACCCGAGAACAAGCCCGTCGATCAGGATATCCACTGCGACCGCGCCCAACATAGCGATCGGGCCACTGGCGCGACCCTCAAGAGCTTTGAGCGACAGCATCACGAGAATGCCAAGCGCGCCGCCTGTGAATGTCGCGATCGGTGAACCTTCGTGCATCACCTGGGGCAAGATCTCGGCTGCCGCTGCGGCGAACACGACGCCTGCCGCCAAGTGCTGCATAGCGCTTACGAAGGCATCACTTGGCCGTCTCGATACCGCGAATAGCGAGCCGATCAGTACGGCGACGACGGGAATGAGCGTGAAGGCAACGGCCTGCATAGCTTAAGCCCTCACGCTGTCATGATTCAAAGGCGGCAGTTCGATGTGTCCCCTGATGGGGCTGGCAGCTCGCGCCGTCCGAAACGAGCGTAGAGCGTCGGCAGCACGAACAAGGTGAGCAAGGTTGCGGATATCAGGCCACCAATGACGACGGTCGCCAGCGGCTTTTGCACCTCGGCTCCAGCACCATGACCAAGTGCCATCGGCACAAAGCCAAGCGATGCGACGAGCGCCGTCATCGCAACCGGCCGGAGCCGCGCCAGAGCGCCTTGATGCGCCGCTACCGCACGATCCATGCCTTGCCGCATCAGATCATGGATGGACGACACCATGACCAGCCCGTTGAGAACCGCGACACCCGATAGCGCGATGAAGCCGACTGCCGCTGAAATGGAGAACGGCATGCCTCTTAGCACCAGCGCAAGGATGCCTCCGACCAACGCCAGCGGAACGCCGGTAAACACGATCAACGCATCCCTGACGGAACCAAGCGCGCCGTAGAGCAGGAACATGATGACCACGAAGCAGATCGGCACCACAACGCTGAGCCGATCGCGGGCAGATGCCAGGTTCTCGAACTGACCGCCCCATTCGAGATACGTGCCGGGCGGCAATTTCACCTGAGCGTCGATGGCTGACCGGGCATCAGCCACGACACCCGCCACGTCTCGATCGCGCACGTTGGCCTGCACCACGACACGCCGCTTGCCGTTCTCGCGACTGATCTGGTTGGGACCATCGACCACGGCGATATCCGCCACAGTCGATAGCGGTACGAAGCCGCCACTGCCGGTCGGCACCGGCACCTGAGCAACCGCCGTCAAATCGGATCGTGAGCTTTCTGCCATCCGGATCACGACGGGGAAGCGACGATCGCCTTCAAAGATCACGCCAGCCTGTCGGCCGCCAATGGCTGCGGCAACCGTGTCCTGCACGTCACCGGCCGTTACCCCGACGCGGGACATGGCGGTACGGTTCGGCCGGATATCGAGCATCGGCAAACCTTCGGTTTGTTCGACCCGCACGTCTGCTGCACCCCGCGTCTTTCGAAGGATGCCGGCGATCCGATCTGCGGTCGCGTTCATCTCGCCAAAGTCATCGCCAAAGACCTTGATCGCGATATCGCCGCGCACGCCTGCAATCAGCTCGTTGAATCGCATCTGGATTGGCTGGGTGATCTCATAGGCGTTGCCCGGCAGGGTGGAGAGGCGCTTTTCCAGCCGCTCCACCAGCTCTTCCTTGGACAGGCCGGGGTCGGGCCACTCCTTCTTCGGCTTCAAGATGACAAACGTGTCAGTCGCGTTAGGCGGCATTGGGTCCGATGCGATTTCGGACGTGCCGGTGCGGGAGAAGGCGAAACGGACCTCAGGGGCCTTGGCGAGTGCCTTTTCCACCTGGAATTGCATTGTCTGGCTCTGATCGACCGATGTGCCGGGGATGCGAACTGCCTGCACGAGAATGTTGCCCTCATCGAGCTGCGGCAAGAACTCTTGCCCCAATGTCGTGAAAGCTGCCCCGGCAAGCGCCAGCGCACCGATCGCAACGCCGATGGTAAGGGTGGGCCGGCGCATCGCCGCATCAAGTCCCGGCTCATAGCGCTGCCGGAGGAACGTGACGACGCGGCTTTCCTTCTCCTCGACCCGCTTGCTGAGCCAGATCGCAATCGCTGCCGGTATGAAGGTCAGCGACAGGATGAAGGCGAACACCAAAGCAATGATGACGGTGAGCGCCATCGGCTCGAACATCTTGCCTTCGACACCCGTGAAGGTGAGCAACGGCGCATAGACCAAGATGATAATAGCCTGCCCGTACACCGATGGGCGGATCATCTCGCGCGCCGATGCCGCGACAATCCCGAGACGTTGCTCGATCGTCAGCACGTCATCGCGACCATGCTGCGCCTCGCCCAAACGCCGTAATGCGTTCTCCACGATAATGACCGCGCCATCCACGATCAGACCAAAGTCGAGCGCACCAAGGCTCATCAGATTGGCCGAAACGCCCGCCTCCAACATGCCGATGCTGGTCAGCAGCATCGTAATCGGAATGACGCAGGCCGCGATCAGCGCCGCGCGGAAATTGCCAAGCAGCGCAAACAGAACGACGATTACCAGCACCGCACCTTCGGCGAGGTTGCGGGCAACCGTCGAAATTGTGGAGTTCACCAGCTCGGTCCGGTTCATGACCGGCTTCACGACAACATCGACCGGCAAAGAGCGGCCGATCTGCGTCAGCCGTTCGGCAACGCCGGTCGATACCGTGCGGCTATTCTCCCCGATCCGCATAACCGCGGTGCCGACGACAACTTCATGGCCGTTTTCTGACGCCGATCCCATGCGTAGCGCCTGCCCGGTGCGAACGGTCGCGATCTGGTTAAGCAGGATCGGAACGCTCTCGCGGGTGGCAACGACGGTACGTGCCAGCTCGTCGGCGTTGCGAACACGCCCATCCGATCGAACCGCCAGCCCTTCTCCGTTGCGGTTGACCACGCCAGCGCCCGCGCTGGTATTGCTGCGCTGAAGGGCGGTGGTGAGATCCTGAAGCGTTAGCCGCATTGCCGCCATGCGCTGTATGTCCGGAATAACGAGATATTCCTTGGTGTAGCCACCAAGGAGTCGACGCCAGCAAGCCCGGCCGTGCTTTTGAGCTGCGGCGTGACGATCCAATCCTGTACGGTGCGCAGATAGGTCGCCTTGTCGGCGTCGCTGACAAGGTGATCCCCTCGGGGGTGATATAGCTGGCATCGCGCTGCAAGCCGGGTTCGCCGTTGCGGTGGTGAACTTGGTCCAGCTCGCGATATTCGACCGTCCACATGAAGATATCGCCGAGGCCCGTAGCGATCGGCCCCATCTCGGGGTTCACACCTTCGGGAAGGTCTTCCTCAGCGGTTCGCAGACGTTCCGCGACCTGCGCTCGCGCAAAGTAGATATCGGTCTTTTCACCGAAAACCGCTGTGATCTGGGCAAAGCCATTGCGACTTAGCGAGCGGGTATATTCAAGGCCAGGAATGCCCGCGAGCGCGGTTTCGACCGTGAACGCAACCTGCTTCTCGATCTGATCGGGGGAGAGGGCAGGAGCAACGACATTGATCTGCACCTGGTTATTGGTGATGTCGGGTACGGCGTCGATCGGAAGCTGACGCAGCGCGCCAATCCCGAGCAATGCAGCCGCGATGGTGAGAAGCAGGACGAGCCAGCGCTTCTCGACGGAGAGGGTGACGATGCGACCGATCATGGCTCAGTCCTCATCCCCGCCTGCACCCTTGCCGAGTTCGGCCTTGAGCGTGAAGCTGTTGGTGGAAGCGATGCGCTCCGAGCCGGTAAGGCCTGCCGTTACGGTGACTTGCCCGCCGTTGGTGCGACCAAGCGTCACGGAATTGCCCGGAATCCTGTCGCAGTGCGGACGAACACGAACGACTTGTCCTCGATCATCTGCACTGCGGCCGATGGCACGGCGACGGTGCGGTCCCCGGTCGCAGGAACGAGGATCGATACGTTGACCGTTTCGCCGACGCGCCATGTGCTGCCGGCGTTGTCGAGGGTAGCGATCACCGGCACCAATCGGGTCGTCTCGTCCAGAATGGGGGATACGAACGTGACGCGCCCCTCCTGACGCCGCCCCGGTGCCGTCACTTCGACACGCACGCCGGGTTTCACCCGACCGGCATCGGTGGGGACGAGTGAGGTGGTTACAGTGACCTTCGACAGGTTGGCGACGCGGAACAGCTCTGCATCGGCCGCGACCGCCTGCCCGAGTGTAGCGGATCTCGCGATGACCTGGCCGGCGATCGGCGAGCGAACCGCGATGCGGTTGAGCGCGCCGCCTCCGCTGCCCGTCGCTGACAATTGCTGCTGCGCGAGGCGAAGGGCAATGCTGGCCTCCGTCGCTGCCGTCCGCGCTGCGACCAGATCCTGCTCTGGCGAAACACGTTCAGCGAACAGGCGCTGTTCGCGGCGAAGGTTTGATTGGGCGAGTGCGGAACGCGCGCGCGCGGCTTCTACCTCCGCTTTCAGTGATGCCGCTTCCCGGCTTTCGATGATAGCCAGCGGGTCTCCCCGGCTGACTGACTGCCCGAGATTGCTGGTGAGGGAAACGAGCCGACCGCCTACGGAGGTGGACACAACCTGCACACCCTGAGGATCGCCCTCGATCGTTGCCGATAGCTCGATCGCTCCGGCCACGCCGCCTACTGTAGGACGCGTAACCTCTATCCCGGCATCCGCAATCTGCTGCGCGGACAGGGTGACGATATCCTTTGGACCCTCCTTGGCTTCGCTGGCCTCGGCACCTTCGGTCTTCTCGGCTCCGGCTTTCTCACCGGCCTCGCCGTTGCCACCCCCGCCGCATCCGGCAAGGAGGACAGCCAGGGTCACAGGCGCGAGCGCCCGCATGATGGTCTTCGTCATTGATTGGTTTCCTCGGTCGAGGGCGCTGCGGCAACGAGCCGTTCGAGGCGTGCCTTGGCGTCGTGATAGGTGGCGAGCGCATCGATCGCGGCGGTTCGTGTTTCGGACAGGGTACGTTCGGCATCGAGCAAATCGAGCTGACCGAACTTGCCCTCCCGGTAGCCGATCCGGGCGATCCGAGCGGCTTCGCTTGCCGACGCCAATGCCGGCCCGCTGGCGTTGCGAGCGGTCGTCGCGGCATTCGCGACGTTCGCCTGTGCGCTTGCGATATCCTGCGCGGTATCCAGCTCGGCCGCGCGACGTAGCGCCTGCGCCTGATCAGTCTGCGCCCGCGCCTGCGCCACTGCCGCCTTGCCGTTGTTGAACAGTGGGAACGGGATCGACAGCCCGAACACCGCTGCCACGTCGTTCGTAGCCTCAAGCCGTCGTGCGCTGGCGCTGAGTGTCACGTCGGGAATGCGCTGCGACCTAGCAAGCCGCACCTGTGCCTCTGCCGTTGTCACGTCCGCGCGTGTCGCCGCCAATGCCAGCGTCCCGGCGGTCTCGATCGGCCGCGCTGGACCAAAGCCCTCGACACGGCCGAACCACACCAAGTCCAACGGTCCCGTGAGGGGTTGGCCGATCCGTCGGGCAAGATTGCTTCGGGCGACCTCGGCAAGCCGCTCTGCGCGCTCCACAGCCGTCTCCACGTTGATCCGCAATACATCGGCGCGCTGCTGTTCGAGCGGTGATGCTCGCCCCGCTTGAACGCGGACGCCGGCTGCGCGCGATGCTTCGCGGGCGATACCGGCCTGCTCGCGCGCGGTCACCAGTCGGCGTTCCGCTGCGGTCGCCTCGATGTAGAGCTGCGTGATGGCAAGCCGTAGATCAGCCTCGGCCAACGCCGTGCCTATCCTCGCTCGATTACCAATCGCATCTGCGACAGCGATCCGTGCCGATCGTTTGCCACCCAACTCGATCGGTAGTGCCAGACCTGCCGTTGTCTCGGCGCTTCGAAGACCGCGATATTGGCCGCTGCCGGCAATGTTCTCGGTCTCGGCGACGATCGACGGGTTCGGGCGGTAGCCGGCAACCGTGCGGCCTGCTTGTGCTGCCCGGACGCCAGCCGTGGCAGCCTCAAGGCTGGGGGCGCTGGCTCCGGCAAGCGAAAGCGCCTGCTCAAGGGTGAGCGGGGGACTGGTCGATGTTGGATCGGCTGACTGCGCCTGTGCGATCGACGCGCACGACGCCACGGCCAATAAGGCCGCAATAAAACGGTGCATGGGTAACGGACTCCTGACGAACCTTGGGCATCCGCACGGGCTTTCCCGGCGGAATTAGGCGTTGGTCAGGCTTGGGGAGGACGTAGGGCTGGGTCCGACGCTACCGGGGCCTTGGGCGCATTGCGCCACATCGATGCAGTCATACGAACGCTGCTGGCTGGTCCGGTTGAATCGGACGCGATCGGCACGCCGACATGATGGCCGTGGCAACCACCATGATGGTGAGGATAAGCCTTGTCGGCGTCTGCCGGCACTTGGTCGGCATCGCCGTCGCAATGATCGAGGGAGCTGACCGCTGTGGTATCAACGCACGTCACGCCTTCGGTCGCATGCGCGACTGATCCAAGCCCGAGCATAAGCACGAGCATGAAACTGAGGAACAGGGCGGAGAGGCGGTGCATCGGCCCGCGCCTTAGCAGCTTACCGACTGCCATGTAACGACTGCTGGTAAGTAGCGGGGGCGGGTGAGGGCTCGCTACGCATTTCGGCGCGTGCCTGCCGCATGATCTGAACACCGCCCGATATTCCCAACACAGCCATCAAGGTGGCGACGGCGAGATCAGGCCACGCGCTGTTGAGGCCGAACACTCCGCCTGCGGCCAGTACGACGGCGATGTTGCCAATCGCGTCGTTACGCGAGCAAATCCACACTGACCGCATGTTCGCATCACCGCTTCGAAAGCGGTACAGCATGACCGCGACTACAAGGTTCGCGATCAACGCGGCGATGCCGACCACGCCCATAATTTCGGCATGGGGCGTTGCTTCGTGGAGCGCCCCCATCCCGCCGCGAACAAGACATAGACGCCTAGCAAAGCAAGCGTCGCCCCCTTCAACATCGCAGCGCGTGCGCGCCAGGCTATCGCCATTCCGGCAACGCCAAGGCTGATTGCGTAGTTCGCAGTATCCCCAAAAAGTCGAGCGCGTCGGCTTGCAGCGCCTTCGATCCACCCGTGATGCCGGCAACGATCTCGATAACGAACATGCCGCCATTGATGGCGAGCGCAATCCATAGCGCGCGCCGCCACTTAGGGTCGTTGAGAGTGTCCGCCTTGTCGGACGCGCAGCTTGTGCAGGCCATATTCGCCACCTCGATAGAATCGATCTGACAGCCTATATGCACCCTCTAGTCGCTAGAGGGTCAAGCGCTGTGTCTGAGAAACTGACGATCGGAAAACTGGCTGGTGCGACCGGCACGAAAGTCGAGACGATCCGCTACTATGAGCAGATTGGCTTGCTGCCGGCTCCTGAGCGATCGGCGGGGAACTATCGGACCTATGAGGGCGCGCATCTACGCCGCCTGTCCTTCATCCGTCGCGCGCGTGATCTTGGCTTTTCAATCGATCAGGTGCGCGAGCTTATGGGGCTTGCCGATCGGCGCGATCAGTCCTGCATCGCCGTCGATGTCGTTGCCAACCAACACCGCGACGCGATTAGACGCAAAATTGCAGACCTCACCGCGCTTGCTGGTGAACTCGACGCGCTAATAGATTCCTGTAGCCGCAACACCGTCGCCGACTGCCGGATCATCGAAGCACTTGCCCCTTCCGCATAGCGCATCGCTGCTGTCCGGTGGAATGATCGGCTTGCACCGCTTGGGCACTTCAATCCGTGGAGCTGACGATCGCACTTCTTGCCGCCACGTCATCCCGACTGATCTCGATGGTACAGCGCACCGTCTTCTTAGTCCTCACAGCTATCTTGTAGCAGGCTTGCACAGCCTTGCGATTTGCGGTGATGATCCGATCGGCTGCCGCGATGTTGGCGAAAGCATCCGGCCCAGCAGCTCGCATGAGGCGCTGCCCGGCTTCCCATTTCGGTAGGTCAAGCGTGCGCGCTGCCATCCACTCGGGCACCTGCCACTTCCCCGGGAGCTCGCGCGCGATGATCCCCGGCACGATCGTCCATAGCAGCGCCCCGCCCAGGCACGCTCCCGCACCGACCTGCCACAAGGTACGGCGCTGCTCGTCCGCACGGCGGGCAGAACCGCCGATACCGTGCAAAGCGGTCGTCGCCTTGTCCATCTTCTCACCGGCGGTCGCGATCATGCGCCGATCCTCGTCGCGGGCATGGCCGCCAGCCGCGACGATCCGGTCGGCGACATAGCGCAGCGCGACATTGTCCTCGGCCGTTTTCGCCAGCACGCCGACATTTTGCATGGTCGCGTTGAGCGCCTTCGCCATTTTCCCCAGCGTCTCGCTGTAATCGGGTATCTCCGGCACCTCGGCGCGCTCCGCGGACAGCCGCTCGACGGCGCGGCGCAACAGCGCAAGCTCACCGCGGACACCTTCAAACGCCTCCGCTGCGGCGTCCAGTTCGTGATCGTCACCCATGCACTTCTTCCCCTTTACTGCATGAAACCACAAACCGGATCGTACCCGAAAGCACGAACCGTCACCGGCTCATCCCCGATCCCGGTCGCGCCCACGATCGAGCGACGACGACAGCGCATCGCCGATCGACCGCTCGCTTTCCTGCTTCAGTGCCAGGTCGGGTGCATGGCGACGCAGTGCGGATTCGAGCTGCGGGTCGCGGTGCAGCCCGCCCGCCACCTTCTCCATCCGCTCACGCAACCGCTCGGCACCGGCACTGTCGCCGGCCCGCTCCATTCCTGCCCGCGCCTGCTGCATTTTCTGCCAGCCTTCCACGAACCGCTCGGCACGCGCGTCCGGGTCTAGCCGCACACGCTTCTCGTCGGCCATCGCGCGTGTCGCGCCAACTGTGTTGCCGCCCGACACCTGCTCGATAAGCTTCGGATCACGCGCAAGCGCCGATGCAAGGTCGCGCGCGGCATGGGGACGGGTCGCGTCCAGCCTCTCGCCAGCCTTCTGCAAAGCGCTCTCCTGATGCGGCAGCACCGGCAGACCCTTGTTGCGCATCCGGCCGATATCGCCCGCGGCACGTGCATAGCGTTCGATCGCCTTGGCCTGAGAGACGTCCAAGGTGGTGTTAATCGGCCCCCTGGCTGCGATCACGGGCGGTGTTAATCAGACCCCTGGCCGTGATCGCGGGCAGTGTTAATCGCCCCTCTTTCGCGACAGCCGGCTTTGGCCGGAAACCGGCAAACATGCCCTTGGCCTTGTCGCGCACCTTCTCGACCATCTGGCGTGCGAGTTCCGGGAACCGGATCTCGCGCCGATCGGCGAACGCCCGCGCCTGATCCTGCTCGGGCTTAGCGTAATCGCCCGCCATGTCCTTGCCGCGATCACGCGAGAGCGCGCGGACGAGCTGGCGCTGGTCGCTGAAGTCGTCGCGGCCATAGTGGAGCTGCACGTCGTCACGATGACGCGACATGCCGACATAGGCGCTGTGCCGGTCCATGCCGGGGGTGGCGAGGACGTGCGCGCGATCGACCGTCACGCCCTGCGATTTATGGAACGTCGCCGCATAGCCATGATCGACATGGGCATAGTCCTTGGTGTCGAACGCGACGCCGCGCCCGTCATCGAGGCGCACCGCCATGCCCTCGGACGATACCCGCTCGATCGTCGCCAGCGTGCCGTTCTTCACCCCCATGCCGCGCTCGTTGCGCAGGAACATGATGCGGTCGCCCGTCGCGAACTGCCGCTCACCGCGCTCGGCCTTCACCGTCACGTCGTCGCCAAGGTCGCCGGATGCGCGCAACCGGTTGCGCGCCTCGCCATTGAGGCTCTGCACTTCGGCGTTGGTGTGGGTGAGGATGATCCGGGTCTTGCCCGGCTCGGTCTGGCGTGCGCGATCCCAACCGTCCACCAGCTCGCCCCGCGCCTCGTCACGGTTGTCGGCGACGTGGACCATGCCCTTGCTGTCATAGGCATGGATCGCCTCGCCGGTGCGCCCGGTCGCCAGCGCACGCGTGGCGTCGCGCTGCCAGTCCTCGCGCTGCCGGCGTATCTCGGTGATCTCGGCCGCGCCGTGGCGCTCGGTGACGCTGCGAAAGGCCGCGCCGGCCTCGATCGCCTGCAACTGCTCGGGGTCGCCGACCATCACGACCTTGGCCCCGGCATCGCGTGCTTGGGACAGCACCCGCTCCATCTGACGCGAGCCGATCATGCCGGCCTCGTCCACCACCAACACGTCCCTTGGGCCTAGCTGTTCACGCCCCCGCCCCCATGCGTGTTCAAGGCTGGCGATGGTGCGGGACTGGATGCCGGACCCGCCCTCAAGGTTCTCGGCCGCGATGCCTGACAACGCCGCGCCGCGCACCGTGTAGCCCTGCCCCTCCCAAGCCTCGCGCGCGACGCCCAGCATCGCCGATTTACCGCTGCCGGCATAGCCGACGACGGACGCCAGCCCACTGTTGCCGGTGACGTGATCGAAGGCGTCGCGCTGCTCGCTCGACAGGACAAGCCCTCGGCCCTCGGCTGCGTCGATCGCGGCGTCACGATGCCGATCGACGATGCCATGCGCGGCGCGGCCCGCCAGCTCGTCGCTCGCGCGCTCAAGCCGGTTCTCCACCGCGATCATGTCGCGGCTGGTGAACCGCTCCTGGTCGCGCCCGTCCTTCCCCAATGCGACCAGCTCGGGGCTGGCGCGCACCGCCCCCATCACCTGGTCGAACTGCTCCTTGCCGTCGCTGTGCCGGAAGGCGAACGTCGCCAGGTCGCGAGTGGTGAACGTGGCCTGCTGCCGCGTGATCGCGTCCAGCGCGACATTGGGATCGGCGATGATCTTCTCGCCGTTCTCACGAGCGATGCGCGTGTGATCCTCGATCCGCTCCGCCTCAAGCCCCTGCTCCGGACGACGCGATGCGGCCGGGCCGATCTTGTGCTGCGGTTCCAGCCCGATCCCCTGCGCCTCGTAACTGCGGTGGTCGATGCGACCCTCAAGCCCAAGCTCGGCCATGCGCTCATTAACGTGGGCGCTCCACGCCTCGCGCCAGTCCTTCAAAAGCTCGGTCGAGTTCCAGTCGCGGTTCTTCTTCCCGAACCCCTCCGGCCCCACGTCGCGCATCGCAAGCATGACATGCGCGTGCGGCTTGGGCGTGCCGTCCTTCGCCTTGTCCCAATGCACGTTCAGATCCGCGACCATCCCGCGATCGACAAACTGCTGCTTCACGAAATCGCGCGCTAGCTGGACGCCCTGTTTCTCATTCATCTCGCGCGGAATCGAGAACTCCACCTCGCGGGCAAGCTGCGCGTCCTTGCGTTTCTCGCCTGCCTCCACCTCGTTCCACAAGGTCGTGCGGTCGTTTAAACGCTCCGGTGCGCCCTGTGGCAACATCACTTCGGAGTGGATCACGCCTGCCTTGTTGCTGAAGTCGTGATTCCGGTTCAACCGATCGTCGTGCAGCTCGGATGCGGAGCGATAGGCGGCGCTCGCGACGGCGCTCGATCCGTTCGCGCGGCTCACAACCTTGGCGGAGAAATGGTAGATCGCCATGACGCCCTGCTTATTGCACTTCTGAGCGCACGTCGGCAACGACGTATAAGCGCGCACTCATCCTCCGCTTCGCTCCTCCTGATTGACTTGGTGCTGCGTTCTGCTCGTTCTGGCTTTACCCATATGCTCGGCGCGCTAAGATGTTGATGAGCGATACGCGGAAGGGTAAAGGCGATGCGGAAGGTTCGCGATTACGATGCCGAGCTGAAGGCACTGGGTGACAAGGCCCGCGCGCTCAAGGCAAAGCGGGTCGAACAGCTTGGCCAGCTCGTCGTTGCGACCGGGGCCGATGCGCTTGATCCGGAAACCCTCGCCGGGGTGCTGCTCGATGCGATCGGATCAAAGGATGCGGGCGCGAAGGAGGCATGGCGCGCGAAGGGCGCGGCCTTCTTTCAACGACGTGGGCGCAAAGGTGGCGGCGCTGCTGCAATCGACGGATCGGGCACTGCGACTGAACCAGGCGGCGACGCTGCGGGCGGAAGCGGCGGAACGGCGAACGGATAGCAGGGGCTGGGTCGTGCAACGTCGCGAACGAACACGCCATCTGATTGAACTGGGCGGGCTGGTCCAGAAAGCCGGGCTGGTCGAGCTGACCGACGACGATCGCGCCACGCTCTACGGCGCGCTGCTCGATCTCGCCGGGCGTGGTCGCGGCGACGATGCTGGCGACGTGCTGGCGCTATGGAAGCGGCGCGGCAAGCGGGCGTTCGACGCGGAAGCGGAAGGGAGCGAAGCGCAATGAGCGATTTCGATATCGAGACGATCCGTGCCCAAGTCCGCGCGATGAATTTCGTGCGCGGCACGCCGGCGGAAATCGCGATGTGGCATGAGGACATGGCGGACTCGCGCGCCAACCTGGTCATCGAGGACATGATCCCGACGCCCAACGACGATGCGTTCTTCGCGATGATGCTTGACGAGGGCGTGCCCTCCCCTTGTATCGCAAATCCTGCTCCGGCTGCTCGATCATCCCGACTCCGACCGGTCCTTGCCGGTCACGCCGATGGAAGCGCACTGATGCCGAGGCGACGGATCAGCCCGCTGTTCGCGGTCTTCGTCGCCTTCGTGGTGCTGATGGCGAGCAACGCCTGGCTCAAGGGCATCTTCGGCTATGGTGAGATTGCGACCGACATTCCGTTCCTGCTGGCCGGCGCGATCCTGTTCCTGGCTTGGCGCTTCAACCGGCGCGCCGCCAACCAGCGGAGCGATCTGCTCGGCTCCGCTCGTTTCGGCGACCGAACCGACGTGCGAAAGCTGGAGGCGAACGGAGATCTCCTGATTGGCCGCTCGGCGAAGTCAGGCAAGCTGCTGCATTACGACGGCGCGGCGCATCTGCTAACGATGGCACCCACCCGGTCGGGCAAGGGCGTCGGCACGATCATTCCCAACCTGCTGCTGCTCGATCGCTCGGTGATCTGCATCGACCCCAAGGGTGAGAATGCCCGCGTCACCGCCCGTGCGCGTGCCGCCAAGGGCAAGGTCTGGTGCCTCGATCCGTTCGGCGTGTCGGGTCAGCCGCCTGCCCGCTACAATCCGCTCGACCGGCTCGATCCCGCCAGCCTCGATCTCGCGGAAGATGCCAACACCCTCGCCGACGCCCTAGTGCATGACGCGCCGGGGCAATCGGGCGAAGCGCATTGGAACGAGGAAGCCAAGGCGCTGATCGCGGGGCTGATCCTGCATACCGTCGTCCACGAACCCGCCGACGCCCGAGTGCTGGCGACGGTGCGCGACAAGCTGACGCTCGCCCCTGCCGGCTTTGCCGCTTTGCTGGCCAAAATGCAGGACAGCGCCGGCGCCGGTGGCCTGATCGCCCGCGCCGCCAACCGCCAGCTCGGCAAGTCCGATCGCGAAGCCGCTGGCGTGCTGTCCTCGGCACAGCGCCATACCCACTTTCTCGACAGCCCTCGCATCGTCGCCAGCACCGCCGCGTCGGATTTCACCTTCGCGGGGCTGAAGGACACGACCGCCACCGTGTTCCTGTGCCTGCCGCCCGATCGGCTCGACACCTATGCGCGCTGGCTGCGGCTGCTGGTGAGCCAGGCCGTCACCGACATGGCGCGGTCCACCGCCCGTCCTGCCCGGCCCGTGCTGTTCCTGCTGGACGAGTTCGCCGCGCTCGGCCGTCTCGAACCGGTTGAACGCGCGATGGGCCTGATGGCGGGCTATGGCCTCCAGCTCTGGCCGATCCTCCAGGACATGCACCAGCTTAAGGCCACCTATGGCGAGCGCGCCGGCACCTTCATGTCCAACGCCGGCGTGATCCAGACGTTCGGGGTCAACGATCATGCCACCGCCGACATGCTCTCGCGCACGATCGGCGACACCACGATCGAATATGATACCGTCAGCACGTCGCGCGGCACCGGCTGGGGCGAAAACCGCGCTGGTCCCTCGGAGAGTGTCAGCGGGCACGTCTCCGCTCGCCGGCTCGCCACACCGGACGAAATCATGCGAATGCGGCCCGATCAGCTTCTGCTGCTCCGCCAGGGCGAAAACCCGCTCGCGGTCGAGAAAATCCGCTACTACGATCAACGCGAGTTCACTGGCCTGTTCGATCCTGCGTGACGATGTGCGAAAGGTGAGTTTTGGGGTAGCGCCTCACCTTCCGAAGGTGACGGAGCTGGTGATCGGATTGACGATCTACGAAACCGATCGCGAAGGAGCTGATTTAAGCACCAACAGCGAGGTTCGGTGCTGCAAGGGTGCGGATCGTGGCAAAGCCCTCTTCCCTGCCCTCATGGCGCTCTTGGTCGGCTCTGGCGTAGTATCTGGTCGCCAGCTTGCCTTTCTTCTTTTTCCGCTAAGCACGCGGCGTTTGCGCCGCTCTGGTGACAGCGCAGCTGGCACCAGACGAATAGTGCATCGGCCATTAGGCCGATTCCATTTGCCTATTCTGACGGTGGTTATCCACAGGCTCGCCACCCCAAAGCTCACCTTTCGCCGTTCAGATTCTCTAATTCTTCTGATTCAAGATTCAGAGCCCTGAAAGGTCCGTATTTCTGCCGAAAAATGCCTCCAATAGTGAGCGTTGGGGTCGATTCGCGTGAGTTTCGGGGTAGCATGCGGTGAGCTTTGGGGTCGGTAAAAGTGAGTGTTCGGGCAGGGTCCAGTGAGTGTTGGGGTACCCCAATGGTTGGGTTAAAAGGATCGGTGAGTTTTGGGGTATCCGCCTCTCTGCTCCACGGGGAGCTGAAACATTTGCCTAGCTCACTTTTCGTGATTAGGGTGAGTTGGTAAGTTCCTCTAGCTCACCGTTGGTCAAGCCTATGTCGCAACCTGCCGTGGTCGATATGACATTCCGCACGCTGGCCCAGAAGGGACGTGGAAATCCTTTTGATCCCGCCAACTACGGTGAAATCGTCAAGCCCGGCGAGTTGGTCGATATTGTAGAGCTAAGCCCCCTCACCCTCGCGGATCGCCGTATCTACAACCTGCTGATCGCCAATGCCTGGGAACGCATTGGCGAGCCGATCATCCATCGCATTGCGAAATCCGGACTGAAAGGGACGCACCAAGGCAACGAGCGCATAGAGAGTTCACTGCTGCGCCTCATGGGCACCATCGCGATCGTCACGATCCGCAAGGATGGCAAGAGCTACAAGCGCCGTGTCCAGCTGCTCGGCCCAAGTGATGAAAGCCTCGAAAAAGACGGCTTCCTTCACTATCGTATCCCAGAAGAGCTAATCGAGATACTGCGGAACAGTCAGGTTTATGCCCGTCTCAAGACGCAGGTAATGTATTGCTTCGAGTCAAAATACGCACTTTGTCTCTATGAAATGATCGAGCGGCGCATTGGTCTCGAATACAAACAGAAAGAGGAGTTTACGATCGAAGAGCTGCGCGGCCTGCTTAACGTGCCTGAAGGTAAACTCGAACGCTTCGCTGATATGAACAAATATTGTCTGAAGGTGGCTGTCGAGGAAATTAACAAGCTTTGCCCCTTCTATGTCGATTTCACGCCGATCAAGAACGGGCGCAAGGTCGAACGGGTGGCACTCCACTGGTTCCCAAAAACGTCCAGCGGCAAGCGCGACGCACAGAACCTGATCGACCAGCACAGCATTGTACGACGGGCAAAGCTGCGCGGCGGAATTCCCGAACTGCCCGTGCTGGTAGATTTCAGCGCGTCGGCCCAAAGGTGAGCCGCTACCCCAAAACTCACCGATAGGCTTTGCTACCAACCTCTACATGCCAGACACGTGTTCACGTTCCATCGTGTTCTCGTGTTCTCGTGCTATCATGTTCACATGCCAACAAGTGGGCTGGCGGATTCCGGGGTGCCCGTTACAGATGCCGGGCATTCACCCAGCCCTTGCATGTTCCACTCGGGACGGATCATTCGGATCGCCCCCTCTTCGGGGTCGGTACATAGAACGGACCCAGATATACGTTAAGCGCCCTCATCCGGGTTCAGGCGGCGCAAATCACCCGTTTGTCGCGCATCTGCGATGGCGACAGGGTTTTCCGTCATCCCTAGTACCTAGCGACGACTTTTGGGACAAAGCCGTCGTAGCAAGTCCAGTCACATCGCGACGATCTACGGGAAAGGCTGTCTGGCGCTCGGCGCCTTTCGCGCGACGGCATGGTGATCGCTCCACCGCCGTCTAGAAAGGGATAGGCTATCGAAAGAGTCTGGGTGACATCGCCCAGCAAAACGATCGATTTCGCTACTGATTTCATCATGGTAGGCCGCTTGCATGACCGCATCCGATCGCGCCGAACAGAATCTGATCCTCCGCTGTCCGGAGCCGCTCAATGCGGAAACGCCCCCGGATAAACTGATCACGTCCTTCCTGACGCCGCAGGCGAACTTCTACATCCGCAGTCACGGACCAACGCCGGAGCTGGCCGACGATCATCGTATAGCGCTGGACGGCTTAGTCGACCGCCCGCGCTCCTACACGGTTGCCGAACTTCAAACGGCATTTGCGACCCGGACAGTGACCGCGACCATGCAGTGCGCCGGCAATCGTCGGGCACATCTTCAAGACGTGGAAAAGACTTCGGGCGATCCCTGGGACGTGGGCGCGATTGGCAATGCGGCGTGGACCGGCGTCGCACTGTGCGACGTGCTCGCCGCAGCCGGCATCCAGGACGGCGCGTCGTTCGTCGGCACTACGGGGGCCGACAACGTGGATGTCGATGGTGAGACGGCACCGTTCGGTGCCTCGATCTCGATCGCCAAGGCGCTAGAGCCCGACGTGCTGATCGTCTGGGCCATGAATGGCGAGGCGCTGGCCCCCGAACATGGCGCACCGCTGCGGCTCGTCGTGCCGGGTTATGCGGGCGTTCGTAGCGCCAAGTGGCTGACGCGCATCGAGGTGCGCGATCGCCCGTCCGATGCGCCGATCCAGGCTAAGGACTACAAGCTCTTTCCGGCGTCGGTAGCGAAGGAGGACGCAGACTGGGATCGGGGTCTGACTATCGAGGAGATGCCGCTCAATGCTGCGATCTGCGCGCCGGTGGACGGCGCGCATGTCAGCGCCGGCGCGTGCGAAATCGCGGGTTATGCGGTCGCCTTCGGCCGAGCGGTCACCCGCGTCGAGGTCTCCGTCAATGGCGGCACCGACTGGCTGCAGGCGGAACTGACTGCAAAACCCGATGCGCCTTGGAGCTGGACGCAGTGGCACGTCACGGTCGATCTGTCTCCCGGACTCCACGTCCTGATCGTGCGCGCCGTTGACGGTGCCGGGCAGATGCAGCCCGAACGGCCCGAGCCGATCTGGAACTTCGCCGGCTATCTCTCGACTGCCTGGCATCGCATCGCCGTTACCGCTGGCTGATGGACGCGCCGCACGACGCCGATCGGGCCCATGCGAAGCTGGCGGAGAGCGCGAGCAAGCTGAAGGACAGCGCAGTCCAGCAGGTGGACAGCGCCGACCGTCGCACAGAGCTTGCCGCGGACCGCACAATCCTCGCCGGCGAACGCACCTATGCTGCCTGGGTGCGTACCGGACTGGCGGCGCTCGCTTCCGGTATCGGCGCGCGCGCGCTGCTCAAGGACGTCGTGTTCCCGTGGCTGGCGACGGCGACCGGGACCATGCTGATCTTGTTCAGCGCCTTTTGCTTCGCCGCTGCGGTGTGGCGAGAGATGGGCGCAGGCGCCCCGCCGCCACGACCGGACATCAAGCGCCTGCCAGCGACGTTGCTCCTAGTGATGAACGGGTTTCTTATGCTCGTGTCACTGGCCGCGCTCGTCGGCATCTGGACGGCACGCTCGTAGCAGCCATCCCTAGGTTTGCTGCGAACCGATCAGACCCCGCAGCGCATCCGCGGCTTTCGTGCGGTATCGCCCCCTTGTGACGAAGCCCGAAAACGACGTGGGCCAAAGCCGATCGGTCCCGCATGCAGCGTACCCGGGGTCGGTACATATAACGGGCTCAGATAGACGCTGCCGACTGGCCGGTCCGAGCATTTGCCCGACCAACATGCCCATTGACGGTTGGGGCAAACGTCTAATAGATCGACTTTGGCAATGGATTTCTGCCGGGCAATTTGGCCGAACCGCTCTGATAAGAGCTGATGATTCCTACTTGGCGCCTTCAGGCAGCAAGGAGGAATTGTGCGCGCTACCTTTCGCAATCTCGTCGGCACGCTGAATGTCGCGGCATTCATGCGCGATCGTCACGACCATGCGATCTCTGTCCTGCGCTGGGCGCTGATCTTGCTGCCCATGGCGGCACTCGTCGGGACGCTATGTGCGGCGTTCCTGCTGAGTCTCGATACCGTTACGCGACTGCGGTTTGCATCGCCTTGGCTGCTCTATCTGCTACCGGTGGGCGGGTTCGTTGTCGGATTCCTCTACCATGTCACCGGGCGCACAGTGGAAGGCGGCAACAATCTGATCGTCGAGCAGATCCACGAGCCTGGCGGCGGGGTGCCTCTGCGGATGGCGCCGCTCATCTTCTTCGGCACAGTGGTGACGCATCTTTTCGGTGGCTCGGCCGGACGTGAGGGCACCGCCGTCCAATTGGGTGGAAGCCTTGCCAGCGGTTTCGGCCGCGCGCTCCGCCTCGATGCGGGCGGCACGCGCATCCTGTTGATGACGGGTATCGCAGCCGGGTTCGGCGCGGTCTTCGGCACGCCGATCGCAGGCGCGGTCTTCGCGCTCGAAGTGCTGGCGATCGGCCGCGTTGAATATTCCGCGCTAGTGCCTTGCCTCGTTGCAGCGCTAGTCGGCGATTGGACGTGCCTCGCCTGGGGTATCCATCACGGTGTCTACCCGATCGGTGCGTTGATACCGGTCGATGCGCTGCTCGTGACGAAGGCGGGTATTGCGGGGATCATATTCGGATTGGTCGGTTTGGCCTTCGCCGAAGCCAACCACGTGGTCGGGGGATGTCTGAAGCGGATCGTCCCCTATGGTCCGCTACGTCCAGTGATCGGCGGGGTCGTCGTTATCGCGCTCGTCTTCCTGTTCGGCACGCGCGACTATCTAGGCCTGGGTGTCCTGGCAGCGAGGCCCGAGAGCCTTACCATCGCCAGCTTCTTCGGACCAGACACGCATCCGTGGAGTTGGGCGATCAAGCTGCTGTTTACTGTCGTCACGCTCGGTGCGGGTTTCAAAGGTGGTGAAGTCACGCCGTTGTTCTTCATCGGCGCGACGCTCGGTAACGCGCTGGCGCCTTTCTTGGACGTACCGACGGGCCTGTTCGCCGCGATCGGCTTTGTTGCGGTCTTTGCCGGGGCTGCCAATACCCCGCTCGCCTGCACCTTCATGGGGATTGAACTGTTTGGCGCCAGCTATGCGGTGCCGATCGCCGTCGCCTGTTTCGTGGCCTATCTCTGCTCGGGCCACAATGGCATCTACCTGTCGCAGCGCGTTGCGATACCCAAGGTGCCCGCGAACGGCCTCGCGCCCAATGCAACACTGCGCGAGACACGTACACGCCGCACAGCACTTCGCGCGCAGAACCGCGTGTCGTGAGTGATGTGCTTAGCCTGATCCCCCGATACGTCGGGCGCAGCCTTCGGATCGGGGTCTTGCGCCTTGCCCTTCGCGGCGCCCGGCTGCTTTGCGCTCATGGCGGTCAGATAAGCGACGATCGCCGGCACGTCAGCCTGTGCAACAGGAGCCTTGTAGACCTCGCGCATCTTGGTGACCTCCGCGGTCCACTGATCGGAGGAGAGTGGCGGCTGGTTCAGCGCCATGCTCGCCGAATGACACGAGGTGCAGTTGGCGTTGATGACGTCGGCATGCGGGCCGGCGGGATATTGCCCTTCGTCGGTCGGGAGATCGACCGAGGTGGACGCCAGCGAGAAGCCGCGCGCCGAAACGCTTGGCGGCGGTGGTGCGGTCGGGGCGGCAGGCGGCGGGGCGATGCGGCTGTTCGGGGCACCGATCGCGAGTAGAAGAACGACGGTCGCGCCGACGAACCCGAACGACAGCGTGCCGATGGAAGGCGTTTTCATGGGGGAGCGCTCCTCAGCCGACGACGATGTTGGTGGTTTCGATGTTGCCGCGCATGAACCCGCCCGGGTTCCAGATCGGCGTCATCGGCTGCGCGATGCCGGCGGTGTTCCAGCAGCGCGACATCAGTCTGGTCGGGCCCGCATGGCTGAGCGGCACCTGCGCATCCCAGCGGCGGAAACTGTATTTGCCGTGATCGGGGCCAAGCGTCGTCTTGTACCAGCTCTTGCCGTTGTCGGTCGACACATCGACCTTGGCGACGCCGCAATCGCCGCCCATCGCGATGCCGCCCAGCGGGATTGACCGGTCAAACGCGATCGCCTGCCCTTCGTCGAGGCTCGTGACCCAACTGCGCGGGATCATCTTGTTGATCGGGACGGCCGGGAAATCCTTCTGGCCAGGCCGCACGTTCGCGCCTGGAGTGTCAGGGATCTTGTACGCCTTGGCCATCCAGTAACCGTCGTCGGGCGCGGCAAGCACCTCGATGTCGTTCAGCATCTTGACCCAATAGGTCGAATACCAGCCGGGTACGATCAGCCGGACCGGGAAGCCGTTGAGGAGCGGCATCTGTTCACCGTTCATCCCGAAGGCGAGCATCACTTCGCCGTCGCGTGCGTGGTCGATCGACAGCGACTTCGCAAAATCCGGTCCACCCGCGACCACCGGCTGGTCGAGCGCACCGAACCGCACCGCGACCGCGCCCGGCTTCACGCCGGCGATATCGAGCACGTCGCGCAGGCGCACGCCGAGCCATTTGGCGTTGCCCATCGCCCCGTGACGCCACTGCGCACCGGCAACAGGGGCTGGAACAGCGCACGCGAATTGCCCGAGCATTGGTTGATCGCCGCCAGCTCGACGCGTGGCAACTTCAGCAGTTGCGCGAGCGAGATCGACAGCGGCCGCGTGACCGCGCCGTGCACCTTGATCCGGAACGCCTCGACATCGATCGCGGTCGGAATGTCGGCCCAGTGCCAGCGGACGAAGAACTGGTCGTTCGGTGTGAAGACGTCGCCATTGAACACGCTCATCGGCGTTTCCAGCAGCGGCGGGTGGATCCGCTGGAGGATCATGCTGCCCTTGCCGGGGAACGCACTGGTTATCGGCCGTTCCGATGGGCCACCCGGAAGATGCAGGTCGACCATGCTCTGCGCCAGCGCGGGTGCGGCGATCAGCGCGCCGCTGCCGATCGCAGCCTCTGCGAGAAAGCGACGGCGGTTCGTCGCCTGCGCCAGTTTCATATCCAGGCTGTCCACCAGCATTCTCCCTTCGATGTCATGCTCTTATGCGCGATCCGTCCGACGGTCTGCCCGGTACGGGTCGATCGGATGGGCCGGTTCGATCCGGCAGGACGATCAGTTCGGCCCATCAATTGGCTTGGGCGATGCAGGGCGACACGAACAGGTTTCCGCGCCAGCCGCCTGCGACCGTCTTGGCGCCGACCAGCAGCCACATCGCTGCGAGCGCGATGGTGAGGATGGTGCCGACGATCCCGAAAAAGCCGAGCTGGAGCGTCGTGCCGAGCTTGAAGGTGGCGACAGTGTAGACGCCGAGCGGGAAGGTGTAGCCCCACCAGCCAAGGTTGAACGGGATACCCGCGCGCCAGTAGCGGATCGTGATCAGCGTCGCGAGCGCCAGCCACCACAGGCCGAAGCCCCAGAGCAACAGCCCGGCGATCGTGCCGATCCCCTGCGCTACCGCGCCGATCTGGCCGAGGCCGTTGGCGGCGAGGATCGCGGGCGCGTCGCTACCGAGCACCAGCATCCCGAGCGCACCGGTGCCGATCGGACCGAGCGCGAGCCAGCTCGAGGCGGCCATGCTCTCGTGCGGCAGCTTGTGGAGAGCCATCCGCAGGATCAGGATCGCGAGAATGCCGAACGCGACCGGCACCGAATAGGCCCACAGGACATAGGAGGTCGCCAGCACCACGAACTGATGATGGGCGTCGGCCAGATGCGGTGCGAGCAGGCCTCCGCTCGCGCCTGCGACCTCGGCCGCGACCACTGGCAGGAGCCACACCGCGGTCATGCCGTCGAGCGAATGTTCGTGCCGGGTAAACATGAGGTAGGGGATCGCTACACCGCAGGCGAGCGACATCGCGACGTCGATCCACCACAATGTCTCGGCGATCGGGATCACGCCGGCGCCGAACCGCGGCAGGCCGAACGCCAGGAACCCGTTGATGATCGTCGCGAGGCCCATCGGGATCGTACCGATGAACATCGATACGGTGTTGTGCCCGAAGATCCGCCGCGCCTCGTGCCCGAACATCGTCCAGCGCGCGGTGTAGAGCCCGGCGAACAGCGTGAAGAGCGCGATGTTGAAATACCACAATGCCTCGCCGACCGGGTGCAGCGACGTGCCGACGCCCGGCACCTGCGGTAAGGCCAGCGCCAGGATACCGGTGCCCATGGTCGCGGCGAACCAGTTGGGCGTGAACTGCCGGATCATCTCGCGCGGTGAGTCGAGCCGGCTGAGCGGCTTCAGGCCATCAAGAACGGGTTTCAGATCGGCGGTCACTTGCCAGTCTCCTTGATGAGATCGGTCAGCGCATCGGCCGCCCGGGTACGATAGCGCTCTTTGTGCCGCAGCGCGTAGAACGGACGCCGCGGCAGACCGAGCGGCAGATCGTGCAACGTTCCGGCCGCGATTGCAGGTGCGACGACATGCTGCGACAGGACCGCGACGCCTGCGCCAGCCTCGACCGCGCTACGTACCGCCTCGTTCGACGGCAGGGTCAGCGCGGTGGTGAGGTCCGACGGATCGACGCCGCGCTGGCGCAACACCTCCTCGAACGACGAGCGCGTGCCCGATCCCTGTTCGCGGACGATCCAGCGCGCGGCGCGGATCCAGTCCTCGTCGATCGTGTCGGCTGCGCGATCGCTTACCAGCACCATGCGGTCGTTCGCGACCGTCCAATGCGCGAGCGCGGGCTCGTCGATCACACCCTCGACGAAGCCGAGCTCGACCGCACCGTCGAGCACGCGCGCCGCGGCCCCTCGGTGTTGTCGATCGCCAGTTCGATTGAGATCGCGGGGTAGCGCGCATGGAACGCCGCCAGCTGGCGGGGCAGCCAATAGCCTGCGATCGTCTGGCTTGCGACCAGCCGCAGTGTGCCGCGCTCCAGTCCTGCATATTCGGCCAGTGCAAGTTCCGCGCTGGCGGCACGGCCAAGCACTGCGCGCGCGTCGACCAGAAACATGCGGCCCGCTTCGGACAGTTCGATCCCGCGGCCGACCCGGTGGAACAGCGGCACGCCGTGCCGAGCTTCTAGCGCGGCGATGGCAGCGCTTGCGGCTGACTGCGTCACATTGAGCGCTTCGGCAGCGCGCGTCATGTGCTCGCGCTCTGCGACACCGACGAAAATCCTGAGTTGTTCGAGGGTCATGCCCGATCTCCTTGCCCCAATGATAGGGAAAGGAGATCAATCGCACCAACCAAAGATTACAGTCATTCCAATCAGATATACCGATCGTTCATTTCAGAATGTCGATAACCGCCTCACGTTCATCGACCAGTTCGGCAATCGTGCGATCGAGCATCGATCGCTGGAACGGATCGAGGGTCAGGCCTTCGATACGCGCATACCCACCGCTCATGCAGTGCACCGGCACGCCGCACACCAGTCCTTGCGGGATACCGTAGGAGCCATCTGACACCACGCCCATCGACACCCAATTATCGCCTGCGCCGTGCACCCAGTCGCGCAGATGGTCGATCGCTGCATTTGCGGCCGACGCGGCCGAGGACGCACCCCGTGCTTCGATGATCGCGGTTCCGCGCTGCGCAACGGTGGGGATCAGGGTTTCGCGGTACCAGGCCTCGTTTCCGATACGGTCGGCAAGCTTTTGGCCATCGAGTTCGGCATTCCCCCAGTCGGCAAACATCGTCGGCGAATGGTTTCCCCAGACGACGAGCTTTGTAATCGCATCGACACCTACACCCGCCTTGGCCGCAAGCTGTCCCTGCGCGCGGTTGTGATCGAGGCGGATCATCGACGTGATGTTTTCGGCAGGAAAACCCGGTGCGCTTTGCGCAAGAATCCAGGCATTTGTGTTGGCGGGATTGCCGACGACCAGGATCTTGGCGTCACGTTTGGCCACTGCGTCCAATGCTGCGCCCTGCGTCTTGAAGATCGCTGCGTTGGCAGCGAGCAAATCACGGCGCTCCATGCCCTTTGAGCGGGGACGAGACCCAACCAGCATGGCCGCATCGATGTCCTTGAAAGCCACCATCGGATCATCAGTAATGATCACACCTGCCAGTAGCGGGAACGCGCAATCCTCCAGTTCCATGACCACGCCGCGTACGGCGTCCATAGCCTGCGGCACGTCGAGCAGTTGAAGGATAACGGGCTGGTCCGGTCCGAACACGTCACCCTGCGCAACCCGGAAGAGCAGCGAATAGCAAATTTGTCCTGCGGCACCGCTGATCGCGATCCTGACGGGGGCTTGGTCATTTTAGAAAGGGCTTTCCTTGGGAAATTACAGACGGTGTAAGACCGATCAACGCGCCGCCACGGCAAGCGCCGCATCGCGCCCGGATGGCACCAGATTGGCGAGACCTTTTCCTGATCGCACGGCACCAGGAACGTAGATCAGGCTTTGCGCATCCGTACTGATAGGGATTGTCGACACGGTGGTGTACGTCAGCGTGTCGATCCCAGCGACCTTGTTGGTTCCGGCCAGGCTGGCATAGATTCTCGTACCATCGCCCGACGGCCAAACCGCACTTGGAGCCGCTTGTAGCGGGACGGTTGCCACAGCCTCCAGGCTGTCGGTTCTATAGACCTTGATTGCAGGTTGATCGCCGCCAATGCTGACATAGGCAAAGGAATCGTCCGCGCGCTGGGCGAAGTTGACCGCGCCCGTTGCTGGACCAGTGTTTATCACTTCGCGTACCGCAAACGGCGGTTTGGCAGCAAAAACCGTGGTCGTGCCGCTCTCGCGGCGTGTTGCCCAAATCTGTTTGCCATCTGGCGAGACCGCGATTGCTCCCTCACCTGCACCGTTGCTGGCAACGTGTCCGACGACGCGCCGATGCTCGACGTCGACAACCAGGATGGACGGCCTTTCAGTAAGCGATACAAAGGCATAGCGTCCGTTTGGCGACAGGATGGTCGCGCCCGCTCCGCCACTTGCTGGTACGCGGGTGATCTCCCGCGCGGTCTTAGGATCCACGACTGCGATGGCATGTTCATCGCCGAGCGAAACCCAGAGTTCGTGCCCATTGGGCGTAAACGCGACGGCGGTAGGCGACGTCTGGAACACGGTCCGGCCTCGTTCCGTGTTCGTGGCCAGATCTACGAGCGTCACACTGTGCTGCGCTAATGCCGATACCGCCAGGGTCCGCCCGTCACGCGTTGCAGCCAGGTGCTGGACTTTGGGGCTGGAAAAGCTGGGCTCAGCTATCGCGCTTTTGGTGAGGTCGATGCGTCCCAGTTCGTTGCCCGCTGCAGGATCGATGACAACGATCTTTGTCGATGTCGGGTCAGACACATAGATCCGGTCATGATGACTAAGGTCGATATCAGCCTTCGACCACGGTGCCTGAACCGCCTTGATATCGCAGGGAAAGTCGTCCGCCGCAGGTGCAGCCCAATAGGCCTGAGCGATCGCCGGGACTGGGGCTACGGAGGCCAACATCGCGGCAACCAGAACGATCGCAGCTTTCATCGTTTGATCCTTATCGCGGATCCGGCGGGTGATCGTGCCAGTCCGATGCCGCTAGATCGACCGATATCTCCCCTGCGTCCAACGCATGGTAGCGATGGTTTCAATACGAAAACGCGATCATAGATTGTCTACCGTTCTTTTTAGATGATCAGAACAACCATGCTTATGCGTTGGATCGATGGCTGCGCCGCGATCATTTACGCTGTCACGCTCGGCATTCATCGCTCGCGTGTCATAAATGGGAATACTAAAGGCATGACGATGAAATCTCGCACGGCCTTGCTAACGGCGATAGCCGTGTCCGTATCGACGGGTGCGTTAGCGCAAACGGACGGTTTCGCGTCCGCAATGGATGCGGCGATGGCGCGGATGCACGGCGCGATGATGACCGGTTATTCAAGCGATCCCGATCGCGACTTCGCAAGAATGATGATCCCGCATCATCAGGGTGCGATCGACATGGCCGAAGTCGAACTGCGGTTCGGCAAGGATGAACGCCTGCGCCGGCTCGCCCAGGGAATCATCGTCGAACAGCGTCAGGAAATCGCGGTGATGCAGGGCATCCTATCCGAAGGCGGCGCGTTGCTGCCTCACACCGAACCGACCGCGACCGGTCACCCCCATCACGGAGACCGTCCATGAAGCGTTTCACCCTAACCGCCTGCGCCGCCTTGTGTTTCTCGGGCCCTGCGTTTGCCCAGCAAGTGCCGAACGCGACCCCCGACGTCCCCGTCAGCGCGCAGGACCGGTTCTACACCTCGGACCAGTTCTCCAACACCGTGTCGGTGATCGATCCGTCGACCAACACGCTGCTCGGCGTGATAAAACTCGGCGACCAGACCCCGCGAACCTCAGCCCGCTCTACAAGGGACAGCTGCTCGTCCACGGCATGGGCTTCTCGCCTGATCGCAAGACGCTGGCGGCGATCTCGATCGGCTCGAACTCGGTGACGTTCATCGACACTGCGACCAATGCCGTGAAGCATACGACCTATGTGGGCCGATCGCCGCACGAAGCGTTCTTCCGCCCCGACGGTCGCGAAGTCTGGGTCGCGGTGCGCGGCGAGGATTATATCCAGGTGCTCGACGGCAAGACCTTCGCGCCGACTACGCGCATCCCCGTTCCTAATGGCCCCGGCATGACGATCTTCTCGCCGAACGGGAAATACGGTTACGTCTGTTCGAGCTTTTCTCCCGAGACCGTTGTGATCGACACCGCCTCGAAGAAGATCGTCGGTCGCGTCAAGCAGGCGAGCCCGTTCTGCCCCGACATCGCCGCGACGCCCGACGGCAAGCAGGTCTGGTTGACGCTGAAAGACGTCGGCAAAGTCATGGTGTTCGACGCCAAGCCACCCTTCGCAGTGCTCAAGACGTTCGACACAGGCGCGATCACCAACCACGTCAACATCGCCCGCACCAAGGCTGGCCAGTTCGCCTATGTGACGGTCGGCACCGAGAACGTCGTCAAGGTGTTCCGCACCACCGACTTCGCGCAGGTCGCGAACATCCCGGTCGGCGCGCTCCCGCACGGCCTTTGGCCGTCGGGCGACGGTACGCGGATGTATGTCGGGCTGGAGAACGCCGACGCAGTCGCGGCGATCGATACCGCCAGCAACACCGTTATCGCGACGATTCCGATCGGTCAGGGGCCCCAAGGCGTGGCCTACGTTCCCGGCGCGGTGCCGGTAGGCGATGGCCGTGCAAACCTGATGCCGCTCGCCCAGGCCGGCATGAAGATCCAGCTGACTCTTTCCGGGACTGGGCGCAGCCAGGTCACGCTGTTCGATCAGGGCCAAGTCCAGATTTTGCAGGCGGCGGTTGCGGGCCTCAGTCCAAAGATGCCCTATGTCCTTGGGCTATCCTCCCGCGCTGATGGCAGCGGCGTGATCCAGCCTCTGGCGAAGTTCATGACCAATCCGGCGGGCGGCGCGATAGTCAACACGCTCGGACCGCTCCGCCAGATCGTCAGCGACGCAAAAGGCGACATGCGCCGTTACCTCGTCATTGCTCCGGGCGACCCGATGATGCCGGGCGCCGTCGTTCAGGTGCAAAAATGAGGATTCCGGTGAAACCTGCGATCTCTTGTCCGTATCCGGTATCTTGGTCATGACGCTGGTATAGGCTGCCGCAGCGTTTTGAGACTGTCGGAAAACACATGCTTTCGGACAGGGTGCGCTCCGGCCTTGGGTCGTGGCGCCAACAGGATGGCAGAGTGTGCGACAAACCCTGTCGCTTTGGTCAGCTGTACGGAAACCCGAATCTGGGGGTTTGCTGACACCCGATCGCGTTAGCGTACATCTGGGTCCGTTCTATGTGCAGACCCCTCTTCAAAGCTGCGCGTCACCGCTCCCCGAACGGGTGCTTGCCGTACTGGCGCATGAGAAGGTCGATTGCCTCGCCCATCAAGGCCTGAAGGGTAGTTCCGTTCTCGGCCGC
Organism: Sphingomonas sp. AC411; assembly: GCF_979253035.1. Taxonomy (NCBI): domain Bacteria; kingdom Pseudomonadati; phylum Pseudomonadota; class Alphaproteobacteria; order Sphingomonadales; family Sphingomonadaceae; genus Sphingomonas; species Sphingomonas sp. AC411. The sequence continues at coordinate 45,033 of NZ_CEEDAQ010000003.1, forward strand.
CAGCACATTTAAGCCTCGGCTAACTTCCGGACTAAAGTATGCGCTGACAGCCTTCTTGCCCTGCCGCGCCGCCGATCGCACCGACGCCGAGCCCTCAATGGCTGGGGTCGAGACGCTCGGCTCCACCTTCGCGCGTTCTGCACGCTGCTGCCTCATGGCGCCAAATTTGCTCATGTCAGCCTCGCTTCTTTCTGCCCTGCTTACTTGTGGGCAAGTTCACACGTTCGCTTGTCCACGTCCATAGCGCGGCGATCTCCTCCGCCGCCTTACCGTCAGGCTCCGCCTCTATCGCGGTTTTCCCTTGCGCCGTGCTGTGGTGATAGATCGCGCGCATCGTGAGCATGACGGGCGCGACCGGCACACCCATACCCTCAACGCCTTCGCTGCCCTCAATCAGCTCCCGCGCGTCTCTGTAAGTAGTTGGCGCGCGCTGAGGACCGCCCATGAAGAGCACGAAGGCCGGCTTGCCTGCTGCCTTCACCAGCTCGGCCGTCGTTTCAACGGCTGACAAGTCGAACGCTTGGGGACGACAAGGAATAAGGATCAGGTCCGCAGCCTTGCACGCCTCGCGCGCCATGATGTCCGCGTGTGGGGGCGTATCGATAATGACTAGGTCCGCGCCTAGATCGGCTGCTTGCTGCACCTTGCGCGGAAGGAGGGTGGGGGAGGCACAATCTACGACCTCAGGGTCCGCGCCGCCTCGCCAGTGGTTCCATTGGCTAGCGGTCGCTTGCGGGTCCGCGTCGAGGATCAGCGCGGAGAGGCCCGCACTGGTGGCGGCACCGGCAAGGTGGATGGCAAGCGTGGTCTTACCCGCTCCGCCCTTCTGGCTGATGATAGATATGGTCTTCATGTAGCCCCTGCACGTGTTCGCGTGTGAACATGATGGATAGCACACAAGTGAGCAAGATAACAATCTCACTTGTGAACTGATAGCCTTCGTGGCCTGTAGCAGCGTGGTTGGGTGGTCGTAAGCTGCACCCGAGGTTCGCGGCATAAGGGAGCATACGTGACAGGAATATCAGGGGGTCAGGATCAGGCGGCTGGACGTGGGTGCAGGGCTTCGGAACGGCCTTTGCGGGCGTGCTTGCCTACCTTGGCGCGCGTTTTGGCGCGCAGGCCGGGAAGGAGAACGCAGACAAGGCCATCTTCGTCCAGATCGTCACCAGCGAGCGCGCGGTATGGCGAGAAGCAATGCGAGGGCTGGTTGTAGAGTTAACGGCCGAGGTGCGGCGTGGTGCAGTTAGCCCTGCCAAGCCGGTGAATTGGCGAAAGGTACATGCCGCGCGCGCTGGTATCGTACTCCGCCTAAACCCGGCCTGCCGCGACGTAGGGACTGAGGACAAACATGCCCTGGATCGCGCGCTCTTCCGCGCAGTCGAGGAGCTAGTGAGTGCGCGGCATACTCCAAAGCCCGATTGGCTCAAAAAGGCGGATACGGTCGAGAAAGCAGCCCAACGGCTCATCAAGAAGGAATGGGACAAGTCGAAGAAGGAGGCTCGCACAGGCAGGCTTGAAGAATGAGGCTGTGAGGGCCGCAGGATAGCAACTGTCGACTGTCTCAAATGTTCTAAGTTTCGCAACAGAGCCCTTAGAGCTCGTGTTCTCTCATGTGCTGATGTCGCAAAAGTCGGTTGCAAAATACTTTTATTACGATACAATTTTGCAACATGCTGATTGGCTATGCTCGTGTGTCCACCGATGACCAAGATCTCCGGCTGCAACGCGCCGCGTTGAAGGAGGCCGGATGCAAGCGGACGTTCGAGGAGAAGATCTCGGGCGCGAAGCGTGACCGGCCCGAGCTGGCCAAGATGATCGAGCAGCTGCGCGACGACGACACGGTGGTAGTGACGCGGCTCGACCGACTGGCGCGCTCGACGCGCGACCTGCTGGACATCGCCGAGAAGCTGAAGGAGGCTGGTTCCGGCCTGCGCTCGCTGGCCGAGCCCTGGGCCGACACGACCTCGCCAGCTGGTCGCATGGTGCTGACCGTGTTCGCCGGCATCGCTGAGTTCGAGCGTGAGCTGATCCACCAGCGCACCAGCAGCGGACGAGTGGCGGCTAAGGCGAGGGAGTCCGCTTTGGCCGTCCGCCAAAGCTCACCCCCGATCAGATCACGCTCGGCGAACGATTGATAAGCGAAGGCACATCGGTGCGCGAAGCCGCCAAGCTGCTCAAATGCCACCATGCCACACTCTACCGGGCGCTGACCGCAGCGACGGTGGCTTTATAATGCGGTGGACTGCGCAGCCTGACACTTCGGCAGGGAAGGCCTGATGCCTATCCGGCCCGAGCACGTGTTCTTGTACCCGATCGACTGGGTGCAGCTATCACACCAGGTACGCTTCGTGCGGGCGGGGGACACTGCGAGCATTGTGGACGTCCCCACAGGCAGAAGGTCTTCCACCTAGGCGACGGACGGTGGTGGGATCGGAACCGGCAATGCTGGCGCAATGGCCGGGGCCGGCGCGTGCGACGGCCTACGGAAAACATTCTGGTACAAGGCCGGTGGACACCGGTGGTCCTGGCCTGTGCGCACCTTAACCATGATCCGAGCGACAGTGCGCTTCACCAGCTCGCAGCGCTCTGCCAACGCTGCCACATGCTCCACGATGGCCCGGAGCATCGACGCCGGCGCTGGATGAACGCGCACTATCGGCGTGCGCTGGGTGATCTGTTCTACGGTCCATACCCCAAGCTGGGAGGCGACTGGATTACGCCCACCCCGCTCAGCATGCTCGACGATCACCGCAGTGGAACGTCTTCCCGTTGACACTCGTTTCACTTATTGCGTTTACAACTCGCAGTCACTAGATGGCTTCCGCCCTGGGAGATGAAACATGGCCGCCGTGGCCTTCAATATCGACGAGGCCTACGAGCCTACTGCACACGAGATCGAGGCGGCCGGTAACGCCGCGCGTGCACTGTCGAGGGTAGATTCCAGCCGCCCTATTCACCTGACTGTAGAAGGGGCAGGTGAGGACGTTATCAGCCTGCCGTCTGGTGTGTTCAACAGCATCGTCAAGATGCTAGTTGAGATCGGCAACGGTCATGCCGTCACTGTCGTGCCGGTACAGGCAGAGCTTACAACTAGCCAAGCAGCCGACCTGCTCAACATGTCGCGTCCACACCTCATTAAGCTCTTAGAACGCGGTGATCTGCCGTTCCGGATGGTCGGCACGCATCGTAAGCTGCTCGGACGCGACGTGCTGACCTACCGCAGCCGCATGGATGCGGCCCGGCATGAGGCCCTGCAGGAAATGGCGGATCTGGATCAGGAAGCTGGCCTCTTCGACGATCACACGCCTCTCGATCGTCCCTGATGCTGGTCGGCCGCTACACCGTCCTGCTCGATGCCAACGTCATGCACCCCTCCATCGTGCGGGGTGCGCTTTTGTGGTTCGCCGCCAGCCGGCTGTTCCGGCCGCTCTGGAGCGAGGCCATCCTGGCCGAGTGGGAGGAAAGCTTAAGGCGACGGTTTGCCGATCTGGCAGCTGACCATTTCCAACGCCAGCGGACCTACATGGACAGCTTCGGAGAGGCGCTGGTGGAAGGCTACGAACCGCTGATGCCTGCCCTGACACTGCCTGATCCCAAGGACGTCCATGTTCTTGCCGCAGCGATTCACGGCAGAGCCGACGCGATTGTCACGTACAACCTCAAGGATTTTCCGGTCGAAGCAGCCGCCCGCCACGGTATCGAGGTGAAGCATCCCGACGACTTCATCGTTAATGTCATCGACCTCGATACGGCCAAGGCGCTGACCGCAATCGGAAACCAACGCCGTCAGTTTCACAATCCCGCTGTCACCGCCGAAGATTACCTCGACCGCTTTCGGAAAAGCGATTTGGTCCAAGCAAGCCACCGACTGCAACCCCTTGTCGAGCTATTCTGAATGAGGGTTCTGACACCAGTAAGCGCTTGAAAGGCGGCGACCTATCTCAAGCGTCAGAACCGTTCGGTTTTGACACAAAGCTTCCTCGAAAACGATGGTCTTTTGGGAACGATAGATCTTTCCCAAAAGCCGTTTTCACACGAGAAGGGAGAACACTAGAACCGCTTGCGAACGCCCACAGGCGGTAGAGCGCGGCACGCTAAGCGCCGCGCTCGATCGGATTATTCAGCGAGGCTTTCGATAATTGGGCACTCCGGGCGATCATCGCCGTGACAGCGCTCAACCAAGTCGATCAGCGCCAATTGCATAGCTTTCAACGCGCGCGCCTTGCGGCCCAGCTCGGCAGCGCGCGCTTTCGCCAGCGCCTTAACTTCGGCGCTCGACCGATCCCGATCCGACCACAAGCCGAGTAGCGTGCGGATCTCCTCGATTGGAAACCCAAGGTCTCGCGCGTTGGCGATGAACCGCAGCCGATGAATGTCCACTTCCGAATAATCCCGGTAGCTCCCGCGCCGGAGCGGTGCGGGCACAAGGTCGATCTTCTCGTAGTGGCGGATCATGCGTTGCGAGACGCCGCTGGCCTCCGACGCCGCCCCGATGTTCATAGTTTCACCGTGTTCAGACGCAGCGCGTTGAGCACGACGGTGAAGGAAGAGAGGGCCATCGCAGCGCCAGCCAGCATTGGTGACAGAAGGATGCCGGCAACGGGGTAGAGCACGCCGGCCGCGACGGGCACGCCGACCCCGTTGAACAGGAATGAGAAGAACAGGTTCTGCCGAATGTTCCGCATCGTCGCACGGGCGAGCTTGCGCGCGCGCACGATCGCCGAAAGATCGCCGCGTGTGAGCGTCATGCCCGCGCTTTCTATCGCTACGTCGGTTCCCGTCCCCATCGCGAGCCCAACGTCGGCAGCGGCCAGCGCCGGGGCGTCGTTGATACCGTCGCCGGCCATTGCAACCTTGGCACCATCAGCTTTCAATTCGCCGATGATCCGCGCCTTATCTTCCGGTCGCAGATCGGCGCGTACATCGTCCAGGCCGCCCACGGCGCGCGCAACCGCATCGGCCGTCCCGCGATTGTCGCCCGTCAGCATGATAACGCGCAGACCTTCCTTGCGAAGAGCCGCGATGGCGTCGCGCGCCGAAGGGCGCACCGGGTCAGCAACCGCGAGCAAGCCCGCGAGTGCGCCGTCGATCGCGATCAGGATGACGCCGGCTCCCTCGCTCCGATGGCGATCGGCCGAAGCGTCGAGTGACTGGGGATCGGCACCGACCCGGCTCATTTGTGCGGCATTGCCGATCACCACCGATCGGCCGCCAACCGTGGCACTGACACCCATGCCGGTCTGCGAAGCGAAGTCTGCGACCGTGGCGAGTTGCAATCCGCGTTCCTTGGCGGCGACGACGATCGCGTGGGCTAGCGGGTGTTCGGACTGTCCTTCGACAGCCGCAGCGAGCGCGAGCATGTCGTTCTCTCCAACGGTGCCGGTTGCCTCGATCGCGACCAGCGACGGCTTGCCTTCCGTTAGCGTGCCCGTCTTGTCGATGACCAGCGTATCGACCTTATCGAGTGCCTGTAGGCTTTCGGCATTCTTGACGAGCACGCCGGCCTGCGCGCCGCGGCCGGTGCCAACCATAATCGACATAGGGGTCGCGAGCCCGAGCGCGCACGGGCAGGCGATCACCAGCACGGCGATCGCATTAAGGAGGGCGTGACCCATGCGTGGCTCGGGACCGACCAGCGACCACACCACGAAGGTCGCGACCGAGATCAGCACGACCAAAGGTACGAACCAGCCCGATACCCGGTCGGCGACCGCCTGGATCGGGGCACGGCTGCGCTGCGCTTCCGCGACCATGCGGACGATGCGCGCCAGCATCGTGTCCGAACCGACCGCGCCGGCTTCCATAACGAGGCTGCCCGTGCCGTTCACCGTCCCCCCGTGACTGCGGCATCGACTTCCTTGAGGACGGGGCCGGCTCGCCGGTGAGCATGGATTCATCGACCGAGGAGCGACCCTCGACCACCACGCCATCGACCGGGATCGCATCGCCGGGGCGGACCCGCAACCGATCTCCGGTTGCCACGTCGGCAAGGCTGACTTCTTCCTCTGACCCGTCAGACCGCAACCGTCGCGCTGTCTTGGGAGCGAGGTCCATGAGGGCGCGTATCGCGCGGCCAGTCGCCGCTCTGGCGCGCAATTCGAGAACCTGTCCGAGCAACACCAGTGTCACGACGACGCCGGCAGCTTCGTAATAGACTGGGACCATGCCCCCGTGCATCCGGAACGTCGCAGGGAAGATGCTGGGCGCGAGTGTTGCGACCAGGCTGTAGAGGAATGCCGCACCGACGCCGATCGCGATCAGCGTGAACATATTCAGATGGCGGGTGCGAAGCGACATCCACCCCGCTCGAAAAACGGCCATCCCGCCCACAGCACAATTGGCGCAGTGAGTGCGAGTTGGACCCAAGGCGAAGCGGTAGGGCTAACAACATGGAGCCCAAACATCTCGGCGAACATCGAAACAATGAGCAGCGGAACGGTGAGCGCTCCTGCTACCCACAAACGCCGGGTGAAATCGACTAGTTCTGGATTGGGACCGTCATCGAGCGACGGCTCTTCCGGTTCGAGGGCCATGCCGCAAATGGGGCACGTTCCCGGCCCTTCCCGACGAATCTCAGGGTGCATGGGGCACGTCCACATCGCTCCCGGGGTTGCCACCGGCTCGGGCTTTGGCTTGGCCCCAAGGTAGGCATCAGGGTCAGCGACGAACTTGGTTCGACACCCTGCACTACAGAAATGATACTCGTGCCCGGCATGCTCGGCATGGTGCGCTGTTTTTGCCAGATCAACGGTCATGCCGCATACCGGGTCGGTCACTGTGGCAGAAGGTTCTCCGCCCGCTTTCCCTGAGCAGCATCCTTCCTTGGCAGCTTGTGGAACAGCCGGAGATTTGGAGGACGAGCAGCAGGACGCGCCCGCCTCGCGCTCGATCGCAGCAGCTTTATCAGCTTGCTTGTTCGAGCACCCGCAGCCCCCGGCCAAATGGGCGTGGAAATCAGGGTCGTTCATAGAAAAACTCCTTCAACCCGAGAGCATGTAGGGTCTGACACCGTGTCAGGGTCAAGCCCCCTTCCAACGACTCACGGCACCTAATTAAATTACGTCGCAAAGCTCGATTGCCCTCAAACCAATAGCTACATGGCCGACGCAGGGGTTCGAGCGTGCCGAGCCAACCTACCAGCACGAGGATCGCGACCACGCACGAAGCCTCGACTGCAAGACTTGTTCGCAAGGTTCGCAGCGCGCCTTTATAATCGCCTGCTGACACCGATCGTTCGAATGCCGGTGTAAAGCGGAAGCGGTTAAGCGAAGCGAGTCCGAGCATCCCACCCAACAGCACAAGCTTGGCGATCAAGAGCCTGCCGTAGACCGTCGTGCCGAGGGTCGGGAGATTGCCAAGGCCAACCAACAGCCAAGCGTTGATGAGGCCGGTGATGACGATCGTACCGACGACAATCGTGCCGGTCAGACCGAACCCGTGCAGCGCTCGATAGGTCAGTGCGAGGTGGGCGGCATCGGTGCGCCGCGCTGGTCGTGTCACCAGCAGCCCAAGCCCGAGCAGCGCTCCCACCCACGCACCAGCGCTCAGGAGATGGAGGATATCGGCCGCCAGATGCACCCACCCGGTCGCGCCTTCGTCCATCGCCCCGTGCCCCGTCCAGGCGAGCGTTGCGAGAGCGACGCCGGAAAAGATGGCGACCAAGCCAAGCGGCATCGTGCGCCGCGCCGCTATTAGGGCAGCGATAGACGCCACCAAGAGCGCGATCATGCGTACTTTCCATGCCGTGCCCGTTGCGGAGTCAGAGAGCAGCATTCCGACTGCTTCCCGATCGATCGGCCACGGAGGTGCACCTGCCATCGCGGCTGCGAGCAGCGCGACCGCTATGCCGGAGAATAGCAGGGCGAGAAGCCCGGTCCCGAACAGCCAAGGGCGGAAGGCAAGCGCGTTGCCGCGCTCACCGACCTTCAACCCGTAGAGGCCGAATGCCGAGAGGCCGAACAGCCCGCTCAGCGTCACGTAAAGCGCGAAGCGAACCGCGATCAGCGGCCAGTCGGCTTCCACCTTACTTCACCGTGAAGGCGTAGTTTCCGGTGATGCGGTGTGTGTCGGTCGAGACCACATGCCAGGCAAGCTTATAGCTACCCGCGCCGAGCGGCGACTTGGGCGTGACGACGAGGGTGCGACCGTCCGAGCCGACAGTTGCGGTCCCGACGACTTTCATTGGTGCGTGCGTCATGCCGCCATGCCCGGTCATCATCAGATCCGCACCGGAAAACTTGGGCATCAGCTTCTCGCTGAAGCGCAGTGTGACATTGGCGGGCTTCGCGACCATCGCATTCGGTGCCGGGGATGCGGATACGAGTTTGGGATGGGCCTGGGCGGCTCCGGCAAGGCCGAGAAGGACGACAGCGGTAGGAAGGAAGACGCGACGCATGGGAATACTCCGATCAGGTTCGTGCCTGTTCTACGCGGCCCGGCCGCTCGCCCCTCATGACGGAAGTCGAGGGGTGATGGGCATCGCTGCGTAACAAGTGGTAGAGGCGCGGAGTGGACAGCATGGACGATCTAGACAGAACATTGGCGAGGCTCGCGGGCGCACCCGTGCCGGCATCGCTGGACGGGATCGAAGCGCAGGTGTTCGCACGCATCGGTGCGCAGCCCGTCGCACGGTTGACCGGATTGGGCGTCGGGGGCGTGATGGTCGCAGCGCTCGCGATCGGCATGGTTGGCGCGGAACTTCCGGCGACCGCCAGCCCTGCGGTGTCGCTTTCGCCGCTCGGGGGCGCATCACCACTGGCGCCATCGGTCTTGCTGATTGGTGAGCCATGACATCGACCAAGCGGCTTATCGTCTGCGTTGTACTGGCCTTCCTCGCGGCTATCGCAGGCGTATTTCTTGCGCGCGTGTTGCTGCCCCAGCCTAAGCAACCGGGCACCGCCTTGCACGAGGTCCTGCACCATAAGCTGGCGCTTGATGGCAATCAGCAGGCCCGGCTGAAAAGCCTAGAGGACCGGTTCGCGGTGCAACGCCACGCGCTGGAATTGGAAATGCGCGCGGACAATGCACGGCTAGCCGAGGCCATTGAGACCGAGCATGGCAACGGCCCCAAGGTGACCGCCGCGGTCGATCAGAGTCATGCGGCGATGGGCGAGTTACAGAAGGCAACGTTGGCGCATATCTTCGCCATGCGGCAGCTTTTGCGCCCGGATCAGACCCCCAATTCGATGCTGCGGTGGTGAAGGCGCTCACCGACGACCAGGGGTGAGCCTCGATTGGACCACCCTGTCCGACGGCGAACTGGCGACGCTCAGCATCGCTGGCCGACAAGCGGCATTCTCCGAAATCATGCGTCGCTATCGTCAGCCTATATTCCGGCTCGCGCGCGCCTTTGTCGGCGAGGCCGACGAAGCGCTCGATTTGGTTCAAGAGACGTTTGTCGCGGCGCATCAGGCGATGCCGCGCTACGATACACAGCGGGCGATGAAAGCATGGCTTTCTACGATCGCCGTCAACAAATGCCGGGATTGGGCAAGGAAGCGCGCGGTCCGTCGGTTTTTCTCCTTTGCCGCACCGCTCGACGAACAGGCCGAGACGATCGCGGACGATCAGGTAGCAATCGATGACGCAGCAGCCGATCGGCAGGAACTTGCCAAAGTGACGCGCGCCATCGCGACCTTGCCGATGAATCTCAAAGAACCGTTGGTGCTCCGCACGATCGAGGGTTTGAGCCAGGCGGAAACGGCCGATGTATTGGGGATCAGCCAGAAGGCGGTCGAAACCAGGCTATATCGGGCTCGCGCGCGCCTCGCCGAAAATTTGAAAGAGAACCAAGGGGTAGGCGCACGGGACGCGTAAGAGGTGAGACGGGCCGGCAGCGGCTCAATCCCAAGGAGCTACCATGTCGCGCGTTCTAGACCGCCGCCAATTGCTGCGCGGTGCCACTCTTGCAGGAGGCGGTGTTGCGCTGTCGGCATATATGCCGGCATGGGCGCAGCCTGTTTCCGCTGGTATTGTGAAGCCGCTGCCTACTGTATCGGGTGATGAAATCCGGCTCCGGGTCGCGCACCAGATGATGATGATCGACGGACGGCAGAGCCACGCCATCGGCATTAACGGCACTGTGCCCGCACCGCTGATCCGGCTGCGGGAAGGTCAGACCGTGCGGCTGCATGTCGAGAACGGTCTTGATGAGCAGACCTCGTTGCACTGGCACGGCCTGATCGTGCCGTTCCAGATGGACGGCGTGCCGGGCGTTGCCTTCCCCGGCATCGATAAGCGCACGACCTTCACCTACGAGTTCCCGATCGTGCAGGCCGGCACCTATTGGTATCACAGCCATTCCGGGTTGCAGGAGCAGATGGGGCTCTACGGCCCCATCGTGATCGACCCCAAGGGCGTTGACCCGATCCAGTCGGATCGCGAGCACGTTATCGTGCTGTCCGACCACAGCCAGCTCCACCCGCATCGCATCTTCATGAAGCTCAAGAAGCAGTCGGGCTATTTCAACCGGCAGCAGCAGACGCTCGCCGGCCTGCTCAAGGGCGAGGACCAGCCGCTCAAGGATCGCCTCGATTGGGGCAAGATGCGGATGGACCCGACCGACGTCGCCGACGTGACGGGTTCAAACTACACCTATCTCGTCAACGGGCATGGGCCGCAGGACAATTGGACGGGGCTGTTCAGGCCGGGCGAGCGGGTGCGGCTGCGTGTCATCAATGCGTCCGCGATGACGACCTTCAACGTCCGGATTCCGGGGTTGAAGCTGAGCGTTGTCCAGGCGGACGGCCTCAACGTCCGTCCCGTTGAGGTCGACGAGTTCCAGATCGGCGTGGCCGAGACCTACGACGTGATCGTCACTCCATCGGACGAGCGCGCCTACACGCTGGTCGGTGAGAGCGTGGACAGGTCCGGCATGGCGCGCGCAACGCTAAGCCCCCGCGAAGGCATGGCCGCTGAAGTCCCTCCACTTCGCAAGCGCCCTGTCGCCACCATGAAGGACATGGGGATGGACATGAACATGGATATGTCGGGCGGCGGTTCGATGCAGGGCATGGACCATAGTGGCATGCCTGGAATGGATCACGGATCAATGGCCACGGCTGAAAAGCCCGCCGCTGCGATGGACCACGCGCAGATGGACCACGGTGCTGCCGGTGCCGGCGCGGGCGGAATGGCCGGGATGGATCACGGCGCGATGCAGTCGGGTGCTACGATGCCAGGCATGGCAGGTGCGCCCGACGCCGCAGGTGGTATGGCAATGGGCGGCATGGCGGGCATGGACATGAACATGCGCGACTTTTCGAAAGCGCCGGGCGTGAAGAAGGGGCCGGGTGTCCAGACCATCTCGCCGATGCCGATGGATCGTACCGGCGACCCCGGTCAGGGTCTGGAGAATGTCGGGCATCGTGTGCTGAATTACCGCGATCTGGTCGCGGTCGATCGCAATCCCGATCTGCGCGCGCCGTCGCGCGAGGTGCAGATCCACCTTACCGGCAACATGGAACGCTACATGTGGGCGCTCGACGGTGAAAAGCTGTCCGAGGTGAAGGCACCGATCCCATTTCTTGCTGGCGAGCGCGTCCGCGTCACGCTGGTCAACGACACGATGATGGGCCACCCGATCCACTTGCACGGCCACTTCTTCGAATTGGTGACGGGGCACGGCGCGTACAGCCCGAGAAAGCATACCGTCATGGTCCAACCGGGGGCAAGGTCAGTTGGGACGTGACCGCCAACGAGGGCGATTGGGCATTCCACTGCCACATGCTCTACCACATGCACGCGGGCATGATGCAGGTCGTCCAGGTCCGTTCGGCGAAGGGAGAGGCGGCATGAAGGCGCTGCTTCTCGCCGGGATCGGCGCGCTGGTCGCCACGGCACCTGCCACGGCGCAGACGATGGACCATTCAATGATGCCGGGCATGAGCATGCCGGGCATGAAAATGCCGGCGAAAAAACCGACCGCTAGATCGAGACCGGCCACAAAGCGGGCCCCTGCCAAGAAGGCAGCGACTAGGAAGGTCCCGGCAAAGCGTCCCTCCAAGCCTGCAGCCGATCCACATGCCGAACACACGATGCCCGGCATGGACATGAGCGGTGCGAACGCGGCCGATCCGCACGCCGGCCACGACATGTCCCAAATGTCAGGCATGAACCCTGCTCCGGCTACCGCAACAGGCGAGCACACCGGCCATGATATGTCGGCGATGCCCGGCATGGATATGGCACCCGGCCAGCCAACGCAGCATGACATGTCTTCAATGCCGGGAATGGCGACCGTGCCTGTCGGTACAGACCTGAAGCCGGGCAATGCGCCCGCGCCTGCACCATCTCCGGTGCTGGCAGCGTCTCGCTATTACGGCGAGGCAGCCATGAGCGATGCCAACCGCGACCTGCGCCGCGAGCATGGCGGAATGACCTACTACCAAGTGCTCTTCAACCTTGCCGAGTATCAGGCGCGCAAAGGCGGGGACGGCTATCGATGGGATGGCGAGGCTTGGATCGGGGGAGACATCAACCGTCTCACCCTGAAGAGCGAAGGCGAGGGCACATTTGGCAAACCGCTCGAAGCGGCCGAGGTGCAGGCGCTCTACAGCCGTGCGCTCGATCCCTATTGGAACCTTCAGGCGGGCGTCCGCTACGACTTCAAGCCGAACCCTTCTCGCACCTACGCGACGGTCGGGATCGAGGGGCTTGCGCCCTATTGGTTCGACGTCGAGGGGGCACTGTTCCTTTCTGACAAGGGCGACGTGCTTGGCCGAGCCGAGGCATGGTACGACGAGCGAGTGACACAATTCTTCGTCCTTCAGCCTCGCGTGGAAGCCAACTTTGCAGCCCAAGACGTGCGCCAGGACGGCATCGGATCGGGGCTTACGGACCTCGAACTCGGGCTCAGGCTGCGCTACGAAAAGTCGCGTGAGTTTGCGCCCTACATCGGCGTGTCGTGGGAAAGGCAATTCGGCGACACGGCACGCTTCACGAGAGCACGCGGTGATGACACGGGCGGCTTCAGCTTCGTTGCCGGCGTGAGGACCTGGTTCTGAGGAGCGGCAGGCTCCGCCTTCATGTCGGTGCCAGCAAGCTTCATCGCTGGCTGGCACTGATTATCGGGGTGCAGCTACTGCTCTGGTTCTCCAGCGGCTTGTTGATGAGCATCCTGCCGATCGAGCGGGTACGAGGAGAACACCTCGTTGCACGCGAGAACACGGCGACGATCGATCCGGCTCAGGAGTTTGCTTCCCCGGCATCGGTGTTGGGCGCTGCCCCCGGCCCGGTGCGCGAACTGCGCTACACGACCTTGTTCGGACAACCCGTCGCCGAGTTGACGATGGCTAACGGCACGGTCCGGATGCACGACGCCCGGACCGGTTTGCCGATGCAGCGTATCGATGCGCCCTTTGCGCTACGAGTTGCACGCGCGGCATATCGCGGCCCCGGTGTCCCTGTTGCGTCCGTCATGTTTGCTCGAACAGCGAGCACGGAGTTTCGTGGCAAACTGCCGGTCTGGCGTGTGGAGTTCGAGGACGCCGAGACGACGCGCGTGTTCGTGTCACCGGAGAACGGTAGGATTGTCGGTGTCCGAACGGGTACGTGGCGGCTCTATGATTTTTTCTGGGGCCTCCACATCATGGACTGGAAAAACCATGAGAACTTCAACACCCCTTGGATGATGGCATTTGCAGCTGGGGGCTAGCCCTTGCGGTGGCAGGCGTGGTGCTGCTCTACATGCGCTGGCCGCGCCGCAGGCAAAGAAAAGTCCAAGGGGTGCACGACGTTGCCGCGTAACTCTCTCTAGGTGGGGGATACCTCGGGAGAACGACTATGAAGACCATTACCACGATCGGCATGTTAGCCGCAGCGCTCGCCGCCAGTCCGCTTGCCGCACAGAGCAGCATGGCGGGCATGGATCATAGCCAGATGCAGGGAATGGATCATTCCAAGATGATGAATGATCCGGGCAATCCTTACGCCGCATCCGAGATGGACATGCATCAGAAGATGATGGCCGCGAAGCAGGGAGACGCATCGGAGATGTGGACCCGCAAGATGATCGAACATCATCGTGGAGCCGTTACCATGTCGCGCGTGGCGCTTCGGGACGCGAAGGATGCCGACACGAAGCGGATGGCGCAGATGACCATTACGAAGCAGGAAAAGGACATCGCCGAGCTTCAGGGCTGGCTCAAGTCGCATGGCAAGCGCGCCCAATAAGGCCGCTGGCAGGAACCCCGCCCCCGGGCGGGGCTTCACCAAAGGAGTTTAGCAATGAAGTTTACGATCCGGAGTGCGATCGTCGCCGCAGCGATGATGACCCCGGCTGTGGCCTTAGCGGCGAACAGCATTGCCATGCACCGCGATCCAGGGTGCGGCTGTTGCGAGCAGTGGGCCAAGCAGGTCCGTCAGCAGTTCGGGCGCAACGTGCAGATCATCGATGACGCTCACCGCGATGTGCTTCAGCGCAAGATGGGTGTCCCCGCCGACCTCAGTTCATGTCACACCGCGGTAGTCGACGGTATGGCATTTGAGGGCCATGTACCGATTGCCGACATGAAACGGGTGCTTGCCCAGCATCCCAAAGGCGTAAACGGGCTTGCCGTGCCGGGTATGCCGGTGGGATCACCTGGCATGGAAATGCCGGGCATGAACGCACAGCCCTATGAGGTGATCGCGTTCGGACCAACCGGACGCAAGGTGTTCGCCCGCCATTAAAAGAGGGAGGCGCGGACGCCTCCCTCCCATTTACTTTTCATGCCCGACATGTCGTGGCCGGCATGGTCTTTACGCCTGCCGCTTTCATGTCGGTGCAGGGCGTTGTCGGAATCGATAGTGGTTTGAAGATCGTGAGAGCTTTCATAACTTAACATATCCGCTATGCCGGATGCATGGATAACGATTCGGCTATCATTGCGCTTGGTGCGCTCGCGCAAGGCACACGCCTCGACGTGTTTCGCCTGCTGGTTCGCCACGAACCGGACGGCATGGCGGCGGGTGAAATTGCCCGTCAGCTCGACGTGCCGCAGAACACCATGTCCGCGCACCTCGGCATTCTCGCGCGCGCCGGCATCGTGCGCTCGGAACGGCATAGCCGGTCGATTATTTACCGTGCCGATCTAGACGGGCTGCGCGCGCTAACGCTGTTCCTCGTCAAGGATTGCTGTGCCGGCTCGCCTGAACTGTGTGCGCCGCTCCTGGCCGAACTCACCCCCTGCTGCTGAAAGGACGCCCCGTGGCCGTCGATATCGTGATCTATCACAACCCCGAGTGCGGCACGTCGCGCAACACGCTGGCGATGATCCGCAATGCTGGCATCGAGCCGCACGTCATCGAATATCTGAAAACCCCACCCTCGCGCGCGTTGCTGGTCGAGCTGATCGACCGCGCCGGGATCACGCCCCGCGATCTGCTACGCGAGAAGGGGACGCCCTATGCGGAGCTGGGCCTTGGTGACGATGCGCTGTCAGACGACACGCTGGTGGACGCGATGATGGCGCATCCGGTCCTCATTAACCGGCCGCTGGTCGTCTCGCCGCTCGGCGTGAAGCTGTGCCGACCGTCCGAAGCGGTCCTCGATCTGCTGCCTGATGCCCAACAGGGCGCGTTTGCCAAGGAAGACGGCGAACAGGTTGTGGATGCTTCGGGCCAGCGCATCGCCTGATGCTGCTCGCGTTCGCTATCTTCGTCGTCACGATCGCGCTCGTCATCTGGCAGCCCAAGGGCCTGGGCATCGGCTGGAGCGCGCTAGGCGGCGCGGCCGTCGCGCTACTCGTCGGGGTCGTTTCGCTCTCTGACGTGCCGGTGGTGTGGGGCATCGTCTGGAACGCGACCGCGACGTTCGTCGCGATCATCATCGTCAGCCTGTTGCTCGATGAAGCCGGGTTCTTCGAATGGGCGGCGCTCCACGTTGCGCGCTGGGGCGGGGGCATGGTCGTCGGCTGTTCGTGCTGATCGTCCTGCTCGGGGCGGCGGTGTCGGCGCTGTTCGCCAATGATGGCGCCGCGCTGATCCTGACGCCGATCGTTATCGCGATGCTGCGTGCCCTGGGATACAAGGACAAGGCGACGCTGGCGTTCGTGATGGCGGCGGGATTCATCGCTGATACCGCCAGTCTGCCGCTGATCGTCTCCAACCTCGTCAACATCGTGTCGGCCGACTTCTTCCGGATCGGCTTTGCCGATTACGCCTCGGTGATGGTGCCGGTCGATCTGGCGTCGATCGCCGCGACACTGGTTGCGCTGCTGCTGTTCTTCCGGCGCGACATACCGGCAAGCTACGATGTGGCGCAGCTCCGCACGCCCGGTGATGCGATCCGCGACCGTGCCACGTTCAAGGCGGGCTGGGTCGTTCTTGCTCTACTGCTTGCCGGCTTCTTTCTGCTCGAACCCCTCGGCGTGCCGGTCAGCGCCGTGGCCGCTGCCGGCGCAGTCCTCCTGCTCATCATCGCCGCGCGCGGTCACGTCATCCAGACGCGCAAGGTGCTGGCCGGCGCGCCGTGGCAGGTCGTGATCTTCTCGCTCGGCATGTACCTGGTCGTCTATGGCCTCCGCAATGCGGGCCTGACTGACCACCTTGCCAGCCTGCTCGATCGTACCGCGCAAGGCGGTGTGTGGGGTGCAGCGTTCGGGACCGGGATCATCGCCGCGCTGCTCTCGTCGGTGATGAACAACATGCCGACCGTGCTAGTAGGCGCGCTGTCGATCGACGCGACGCACGCCACGGGCGCGATCAAGGAAGCGATGATCTACGCCAACGTAATCGGGTGCGACCTCGGACCGAAGATCACGCCGATCGGTTCGCTCGCGACACTGCTCTGGCTGCATGTCCTCGGGCAAAAGGGCATCCGGATTGGCTGGGGCTATTACTTCAAGGTTGGTGCGACACTAACGATCCCGGTGCTGCTGGTAACGCTCGCGGCACTCGCGATCAGGATCAGCATGGTATGACGGCACTCGTCTATCTTGCCGCGTCGCTTGCGGAAATCGCAGGGTGCTTTGCCTTTTGGGCATGGTTGCGGCTGGACAAATCGCCTCTGTGGCTGGCTCCGGGCGTGGTCTCACTTATGCTGTTCGCCTGGCTACTGACACGCGTGGATAGCGACGCAGCGGGGAGGGCCTATGCTGCCTATGGCGGCGTCTACATCTGCGCATCGCTGATCTGGCTCTGGGCTGTCGAAGGGGTAAGGCCCGATCGCTGGGACGCGGGTGGAGCTGCACTTTGCCTGATCGGCACCTGTATCATTCTGCTTGGCCCAAGGACCGCCTGATGCCGCTCCGCACTCTCTCCGATCCTGATAATCTGCCCGCGCTTGATCGGCGCTATGCGCTCGATCGTCCTGCCCTTGGGCTGGGCGCTGGTGATCCACCTCCGCGCATACTGTTGCTCTACGGCTCCCTGCGGGAGCGATCCTTTTCGCGGCTATGCGTCGAGGAAGCTGCTCGCCTGCTGCAATTCTTCGGCTGCGAAACGCGGATCTTCGATCCTTCGACGTTGCCGTTGCCCGATCAGGTGACGGGGGACGACCACCCGGCCGTTCACGAGCTGCGCGAACTGTCGATGTGGTCGGAGGGGCATGTGTGGTGCAGCCCCGAGCGGCATGGCCAGATTACTGGCATCATGAAGCTGCAAGTCGATCACCTGCCGCTGTCGATGGGCGGCATGCGCCCAACGCAAGGCCGCACGCTTGCCGTCATGCAGGTGTCGGCGGGATCGCAGTCGTTCAACAGCGTGAACACCCTGCGCGTCCTCGGCCGTTGGATGCGAATGGTGACGATCCCCAACCAATCCAGCGTAGCCAAGGCGTTTGCGGAGTTTGACGACGCCGGTCGGATGAAGCCGTCCAGTTATTACGATCGGATCGTGGATGTGATGGAGGAGCTGGTGCGCTTCACGGTCCTGCTACGCCCGCACACCACGCAGCTTGTCGATCGCTATTCCGAGCGAAAGGAGGCAGGTATGCCGATCGATAGCGCCACGGACCTTTCGAGCATCGCAACCTCACCAACGTATCGGAAAGGCCAGTAAAGTCCGCTTAGTGTGGCAAACCGCTCCTGCGACATTGTGCATCACTGAGTGTGCTTCTAGATGCATCCAATGAAACGCCGGGCTCGCCCACTGTCCAAGATATTGCATTCCATGGCGTTTTTCGTCCTGGCCGTGATGTTGCTGGTCCGGCTTGGCCCGCTCTGCGAGACGATGGCGATGGCCGCGCCTCCGGCTGCGTCCGCGATGATGGACTGCGCCAGCAAATCAGCAGGCGCTCCCATCAAAAAGGCGCCTGCGTCGGCTTGCGCTATACCGTGCGTTGCAGTTGCCGGCGAAACCGTCGAACATATCGAGCTGGTTCCGTCCTCCCGTCTATCGCCATGGCCAGCTCCACAGACGGGCCTTTTAGGCGTGGCATACGCTCCGGCCACACCCCTCCGCAAACCGTGTGAAATTGAACATCATCACACGTAAGTTTCGGAGAATATCATGACCAAGTTTAAGCTCATCAGCGCTGCCTTCGCCCTCACTCTGTCGACTGGCGCATTCGCCGCTGTCGCCAATTGCTGCGCCGACATGGCGTGCTGCAAGGACGGTGCGGACTGCTGCAAGGATGGCGCAAAAGCCAAGGCCGCGGACTGCTGCGATCATGCTAAGGGCGGCATGAAGCACGGCTGAAGCTGGATAGGGGCGGGCAACCGCCCCTATTTTTCTAGTCTACGTCTACTCGGCGCGGCACGCCGTCCCGCCACGGTCGCTGCGACGAGCGGAGAGTTACCTTCAGGGTTGAGGCTCTCCCCGAACCGCATCCATCGTTCGTCCCATCTCGCGCGCGATTACCGCCAGAGTCTGCTTGGCCTCGATACGCCGACGAAGCTCGGCGTCATCATTATCGGTCCAAGACGTTCCACGTCGAGCGGTCAGCCCAATACCTCCTCGATCAGGAGCAGGCCCAAAACCCGATGAAAAACATCGCGCTGATAAGCGGAGTGTCCGGCTTCTCGTGTGCCTCAACCAACAGCTCTTCCGTCACGAGGTAGAGCAGCGCCATCAGACCGAAACTGAGAAACCCGGCGATCACGACGGGCGGAAACGTCGCAACGGGAGTCGCTATCGCCGCACCGATCGGCAGCAACAAGGCGATCCCCATCGTAATCGCGATGATCCGCGCCTTGGACTTGATCGTCTCGCCCAACTCGGTCGTCACGGTCAGTCCGAGAAACAGCACCTCCAACGTCAACGCGATCGTCAGCAACACGCCGGCCTTCCCGCCAGCGACGAACGCCAACCCGAGAACAAGCCCGTCGATCAGGATATCCACTGCGACCGCGCCCAACATAGCGATCGGGCCACTGGCGCGACCCTCAAGAGCTTTGAGCGACAGCATCACGAGAATGCCAAGCGCGCCGCCTGTGAATGTCGCGATCGGTGAACCTTCGTGCATCACCTGGGGCAAGATCTCGGCTGCCGCTGCGGCGAACACGACGCCTGCCGCCAAGTGCTGCATAGCGCTTACGAAGGCATCACTTGGCCGTCTCGATACCGCGAATAGCGAGCCGATCAGTACGGCGACGACGGGAATGAGCGTGAAGGCAACGGCCTGCATAGCTTAAGCCCTCACGCTGTCATGATTCAAAGGCGGCAGTTCGATGTGTCCCCCTGATGGGGCTGGCAGCTCGCGCCGTCCGAAACGAGCGTAGAGCGTCGGCAGCACGAACAAGGTGAGCAAGGTTGCGGATATCAGGCCACCAATGACGACGGTCGCCAGCGGCTTTTGCACCTCGGCTCCAGCACCATGACCAAGTGCCATCGGCACAAAGCCAAGCGATGCGACGAGCGCCGTCATCGCAACCGGCCGGAGCCGCGCCAGAGCGCCTTGATGCGCCGCTACCGCACGATCCATGCCTTGCCGCATCAGATCATGGATGGACGACACCATGACCAGCCCGTTGAGAACCGCGACACCCGATAGCGCGATGAAGCCGACTGCCGCTGAAATGGAGAACGGCATGCCTCTTAGCACCAGCGCAAGGATGCCTCCGACCAACGCCAGCGGAACGCCGGTAAACACGATCAACGCATCCCTGACGGAACCAAGCGCGCCGTAGAGCAGGAACATGATGACCACGAAGCAGATCGGCACCACAACGCTGAGCCGATCGCGGGCAGATGCCAGGTTCTCGAACTGACCGCCCCATTCGAGATACGTGCCGGGCGGCAATTTCACCTGAGCGTCGATGGCTGACCGGGCATCAGCCACGACACCCGCCACGTCTCGATCGCGCACGTTGGCCTGCACCACGACACGCCGCTTGCCGTTCTCGCGACTGATCTGGTTGGGACCATCGACCACGGCGATATCCGCCACAGTCGATAGCGGTACGAAGCCGCCACTGCCGGTCGGCACCGGCACCTGAGCAACCGCCGTCAAATCGGATCGTGAGCTTTCTGCCATCCGGATCACGACGGGGAAGCGACGATCGCCTTCAAAGATCACGCCAGCCTGTCGGCCGCCAATGGCTGCGGCAACCGTGTCCTGCACGTCACCGGCCGTTACCCCGACGCGGGACATGGCGGTACGGTTCGGCCGGATATCGAGCATCGGCAAACCTTCGGTTTGTTCGACCCGCACGTCTGCTGCACCCCGCGTCTTTCGAAGGATGCCGGCGATCCGATCTGCGGTCGCGTTCATCTCGCCAAAGTCATCGCCAAAGACCTTGATCGCGATATCGCCGCGCACGCCTGCAATCAGCTCGTTGAATCGCATCTGGATTGGCTGGGTGATCTCATAGGCGTTGCCCGGCAGGGTGGAGAGGCGCTTTTCCAGCCGCTCCACCAGCTCTTCCTTGGACAGGCCGGGGTCGGGCCACTCCTTCTTCGGCTTCAAGATGACAAACGTGTCAGTCGCGTTAGGCGGCATTGGGTCCGATGCGATTTCGGACGTGCCGGTGCGGGAGAAGGCGAAACGGACCTCAGGGGCCTTGGCGAGTGCCTTTTCCACCTGGAATTGCATTGTCTGGCTCTGATCGACCGATGTGCCGGGGATGCGAACTGCCTGCACGAGAATGTTGCCCTCATCGAGCTGCGGCAAGAACTCTTGCCCCAATGTCGTGAAAGCTGCCCCGGCAAGCGCCAGCGCACCGATCGCAACGCCGATGGTAAGGGTGGGCCGGCGCATCGCCGCATCAAGTCCCGGCTCATAGCGCTGCCGGAGGAACGTGACGACGCGGCTTTCCTTCTCCTCGACCCGCTTGCTGAGCCAGATCGCAATCGCTGCCGGTATGAAGGTCAGCGACAGGATGAAGGCGAACACCAAAGCAATGATGACGGTGAGCGCCATCGGCTCGAACATCTTGCCTTCGACACCCGTGAAGGTGAGCAACGGCGCATAGACCAAGATGATAATAGCCTGCCCGTACACCGATGGGCGGATCATCTCGCGCGCCGATGCCGCGACAATCCCGAGACGTTGCTCGATCGTCAGCACGTCATCGCGACCATGCTGCGCCTCGCCCAAACGCCGTAATGCGTTCTCCACGATAATGACCGCGCCATCCACGATCAGACCAAAGTCGAGCGCACCAAGGCTCATCAGATTGGCCGAAACGCCCGCCTCCAACATGCCGATGCTGGTCAGCAGCATCGTAATCGGAATGACGCAGGCCGCGATCAGCGCCGCGCGGAAATTGCCAAGCAGCGCAAACAGAACGACGATTACCAGCACCGCACCTTCGGCGAGGTTGCGGGCAACCGTCGAAATTGTGGAGTTCACCAGCTCGGTCCGGTTCATGACCGGCTTCACGACAACATCGACCGGCAAAGAGCGGCCGATCTGCGTCAGCCGTTCGGCAACGCCGGTCGATACCGTGCGGCTATTCTCCCCGATCCGCATAACCGCGGTGCCGACGACAACTTCATGGCCGTTTTCTGACGCCGATCCCATGCGTAGCGCCTGCCCGGTGCGAACGGTCGCGATCTGGTTAAGCAGGATCGGAACGCTCTCGCGGGTGGCAACGACGGTACGTGCCAGCTCGTCGGCGTTGCGAACACGCCCATCCGATCGAACCGCCAGCCCTTCTCCGTTGCGGTTGACCACGCCAGCGCCCGCGCTGGTATTGCTGCGCTGAAGGGCGGTGGTGAGATCCTGAAGCGTTAGCCGCATTGCCGCCATGCGCTGTATGTCCGGAATAACGAGATATTCCTTGGTGTAGCCACCAAGGAGTCGACGCCAGCAAGCCCGGCCGTGCTTTTGAGCTGCGGCGTGACGATCCAATCCTGTACGGTGCGCAGATAGGTCGCCTTGTCGGCGTCGCTGACAAGGTGATCCCCCTCGGGGGTGATATAGCTGGCATCGCGCTGCAAGCCGGGTTCGCCGTTGCGGTGGTGAACTTGGTCCAGCTCGCGATATTCGACCGTCCACATGAAGATATCGCCGAGGCCCGTAGCGATCGGCCCCATCTCGGGGTTCACACCTTCGGGAAGGTCTTCCTCAGCGGTTCGCAGACGTTCCGCGACCTGCGCTCGCGCAAAGTAGATATCGGTCTTTTCACCGAAAACCGCTGTGATCTGGGCAAAGCCATTGCGACTTAGCGAGCGGGTATATTCAAGGCCAGGAATGCCCGCGAGCGCGGTTTCGACCGTGAACGCAACCTGCTTCTCGATCTGATCGGGGAGAGGGCAGGAGCAACGACATTGATCTGCACCTGGTTATTGGTGATGTCGGGTACGGCGTCGATCGGAAGCTGACGCAGCGCGCCAATCCCGAGCAATGCAGCCGCGATGGTGAGAAGCAGGACGAGCCAGCGCTTCTCGACGGAGAGGGTGACGATGCGACCGATCATGGCTCAGTCCTCATCCCCGCCTGCACCCTTGCCGAGTTCGGCCTTGAGCGTGAAGCTGTTGGTGGAAGCGATGCGCTCCGAGCCGGTAAGGCCTGCCGTTACGGTGACTTGCCCGCCGTTGGTGCGACCAAGCGTCACGGGAATTGCCCGGAATCCTGTCGCAGTGCGGACGAACACGAACGACTTGTCCTCGATCATCTGCACTGCGGCCGATGGCACGGCGACGGTGCGGTCCCCGGTCGCAGGAACGAGGATCGATACGTTGACCGTTTCGCCGACGCGCCATGTGCTGCCGGCGTTGTCGAGGGTAGCGATCACCGGCACCAATCGGGTCGTCTCGTCCAGAATGGGGGATACGAACGTGACGCGCCCCTCCTGACGCCGCCCCGGTGCCGTCACTTCGACACGCACGCCGGGTTTCACCCGACCGGCATCGGTGGGGACGAGTGAGGTGGTTACAGTGACCTTCGACAGGTTGGCGACGCGGAACAGCTCTGCATCGGCCGCGACCGCCTGCCCGAGTGTAGCGGATCTCGCGATGACCTGGCCGGCGATCGGCGAGCGAACCGCGATGCGGTTGAGCGCGCCGCCTCCGCTGCCCGTCGCTGACAATTGCTGCTGCGCGAGGCGAAGGGCAATGCTGGCCTCCGTCGCTGCCGTCCGCGCTGCGACCAGATCCTGCTCTGGCGAAACACGTTCAGCGAACAGGCGCTGTTCGCGGCGAAGGTTTGATTGGGCGAGTGCGGAACGCGCGCGCGCGGCTTCTACCTCCGCTTTCAGTGATGCCGCTTCCCGGCTTTCGATGATAGCCAGCGGGTCTCCCCGGCTGACTGACTGCCCGAGATTGCTGGTGAGGGAAACGAGCCGACCGCCTACGGAGGTGGACACAACCTGCACACCCTGAGGATCGCCCTCGATCGTTGCCGATAGCTCGATCGCTCCGGCCACGCCGCCTACTGTAGGACGCGTAACCTCTATCCCGGCATCCGCAATCTGCTGCGCGGACAGGGTGACGATATCCTTTGGACCCTCCTTGGCTTCGCTGGCCTCGGCACCTTCGGTCTTCTCGGCTCCGGCTTTCTCACCGGCCTCGCCGTTGCCACCCCGCCGCATCCGGCAAGGAGGACAGCCAGGGTCACAGGCGCGAGCGCCCGCATGATGGTCTTCGTCATTGATTGGTTTCCTCGGTCGAGGGCGCTGCGGCAACGAGCCGTTCGAGGCGTGCCTTGGCGTCGTGATAGGTGGCGAGCGCATCGATCGCGGCGGTTCGTGTTTCGGACAGGGTACGTTCGGCATCGAGCAAATCGAGCTGACCGAACTTGCCCTCCCGGTAGCCGATCCGGGCGATCCGAGCGGCTTCGCTTGCCGACGCCAATGCCGGCCCGCTGGCGTTGCGAGCGGTCGTCGCGGCATTCGCGACGTTCGCCTGTGCGCTTGCGATATCCTGCGCGGTATCCAGCTCGGCCGCGCGACGTAGCGCCTGCGCCTGATCAGTCTGCGCCCGCGCCTGCGCCACTGCCGCCTTGCCGTTGTTGAACAGTGGGAACGGGATCGACAGCCCGAACACCGCTGCCACGTCGTTCGTAGCCTCAAGCCGTCGTGCGCTGGCGCTGAGTGTCACGTCGGGAATGCGCTGCGACCTAGCAAGCCGCACCTGTGCCTCTGCCGTTGTCACGTCCGCGCGTGTCGCCGCCAATGCCAGCGTCCCGGCGGTCTCGATCGGCCGCGCTGGACCAAAGCCCTCGACACGGCCGAACCACACCAAGTCCAACGGTCCCGTGAGGGGTTGGCCGATCCGTCGGGCAAGATTGCTTCGGGCGACCTCGGCAAGCCGCTCTGCGCGCTCCACAGCCGTCTCCACGTTGATCCGCAATACATCGGCGCGCTGCTGTTCGAGCGGTGATGCTCGCCCCGCTTGAACGCGGACGCCGGCTGCGCGCGATGCTTCGCGGGCGATACCGGCCTGCTCGCGCGCGGTCACCAGTCGGCGTTCCGCTGCGGTCGCCTCGATGTAGAGCTGCGTGATGGCAAGCCGTAGATCAGCCTCGGCCAACGCCGTGCCTATCCTCGCTCGATTACCAATCGCATCTGCGACAGCGATCCGTGCCGATCGTTTGCCACCCAACTCGATCGGTAGTGCCAGACCTGCCGTTGTCTCGGCGCTTCGAAGACCGCGATATTGGCCGCTGCCGGCAATGTTCTCGGTCTCGGCGACGATCGACGGGTTCGGGCGGTAGCCGGCAACCGTGCGGCCTGCTTGTGCTGCCCGGACGCCAGCCGTGGCAGCCTCAAGGCTGGGGGCGCTGGCTCCGGCAAGCGAAAGCGCCTGCTCAAGGGTGAGCGGGGGACTGGTCGATGTTGGATCGGCTGACTGCGCCTGTGCGATCGACGCGCACGACGCCACGGCCAATAAGGCCGCAATAAAACGGTGCATGGGTAACGGACTCCTGACGAACCTTGGGCATCCGCACGGGCTTTCCCGGCGGAATTAGGCGTTGGTCAGGCTTGGGGAGGACGTAGGGCTGGGTCCGACGCTACCGGGGCCTTGGGCGCATTGCGCCACATCGATGCAGTCATACGAACGCTGCTGGCTGGTCCGGTTGAATCGGACGCGATCGGCACGCCGACATGATGGCCGTGGCAACCACCATGATGGTGAGGATAAGCCTTGTCGGCGTCTGCCGGCACTTGGTCGGCATCGCCGTCGCAATGATCGAGGGAGCTGACCGCTGTGGTATCAACGCACGTCACGCCTTCGGTCGCATGCGCGACTGATCCAAGCCCGAGCATAAGCACGAGCATGAAACTGAGGAACAGGGCGGAGAGGCGGTGCATCGGCCCGCGCCTTAGCAGCTTACCGACTGCCATGTAACGACTGCTGGTAAGTAGCGGGGGCGGGTGAGGGCTCGCTACGCATTTCGGCGCGTGCCTGCCGCATGATCTGAACACCGCCCGATATTCCCAACACAGCCATCAAGGTGGCGACGGCGAGATCAGGCCACGCGCTGTTGAGGCCGAACACTCCGCCTGCGGCCAGTACGACGGCGATGTTGCCAATCGCGTCGTTACGCGAGCAAATCCACACTGACCGCATGTTCGCATCACCGCTTCGAAAGCGGTACAGCATGACCGCGACTACAAGGTTCGCGATCAACGCGGCGATGCCGACCACGCCCATAATTTCGGCATGGGGCGTTGCTTCGTGGAGCGCCCCCATCCCGCCGCGAACAAGACATAGACGCCTAGCAAAGCAAGCGTCGCCCCCTTCAACATCGCAGCGCGTGCGCGCCAGGCTATCGCCATTCCGGCAACGCCAAGGCTGATTGCGTAGTTCGCAGTATCCCCAAAAAGTCGAGCGCGTCGGCTTGCAGCGCCTTCGATCCACCCGTGATGCCGGCAACGATCTCGATAACGAACATGCCGCCATTGATGGCGAGCGCAATCCATAGCGCGCGCCGCCACTTAGGGTCGTTGAGAGTGTCCGCCTTGTCGGACGCGCAGCTTGTGCAGGCCATATTCGCCACCTCGATAGAATCGATCTGACAGCCTATATGCACCCTCTAGTCGCTAGAGGGTCAAGCGCTGTGTCTGAGAAACTGACGATCGGAAAACTGGCTGGTGCGACCGGCACGAAAGTCGAGACGATCCGCTACTATGAGCAGATTGGCTTGCTGCCGGCTCCTGAGCGATCGGCGGGGAACTATCGGACCTATGAGGGCGCGCATCTACGCCGCCTGTCCTTCATCCGTCGCGCGCGTGATCTTGGCTTTTCAATCGATCAGGTGCGCGAGCTTATGGGGCTTGCCGATCGGCGCGATCAGTCCTGCATCGCCGTCGATGTCGTTGCCAACCAACACCGCGACGCGATTAGACGCAAAATTGCAGACCTCACCGCGCTTGCTGGTGAACTCGACGCGCTAATAGATTCCTGTAGCCGCAACACCGTCGCCGACTGCCGGATCATCGAAGCACTTGCCCCTTCCGCATAGCGCATCGCTGCTGTCCGGTGGAATGATCGGCTTGCACCGCTTGGGCACTTCAATCCGTGGAGCTGACGATCGCACTTCTTGCCGCCACGTCATCCCGACTGATCTCGATGGTACAGCGCACCGTCTTCTTAGTCCTCACAGCTATCTTGTAGCAGGCTTGCACAGCCTTGCGATTTGCGGTGATGATCCGATCGGCTGCCGCGATGTTGGCGAAAGCATCCGGCCCAGCAGCTCGCATGAGGCGCTGCCCGGCTTCCCATTTCGGTAGGTCAAGCGTGCGCGCTGCCATCCACTCGGGCACCTGCCACTTCCCCGGGAGCTCGCGCGCGATGATCCCCGGCACGATCGTCCATAGCAGCGCCCCGCCCAGGCACGCTCCCGCACCGACCTGCCACAAGGTACGGCGCTGCTCGTCCGCACGGCGGGCAGAACCGCCGATACCGTGCAAAGCGGTCGTCGCCTTGTCCATCTTCTCACCGGCGGTCGCGATCATGCGCCGATCCTCGTCGCGGGCATGGCCGCCAGCCGCGACGATCCGGTCGGCGACATAGCGCAGCGCGACGTTGTCCTCGGCCGTTTTCGCCAGCACGCCGACATTTTGCATGGTCGCGTTGAGCGCCTTCGCCATTTTCCCCAGCGTCTCGCTGTAATCGGGTATCTCCGGCACCTCGGCGCGCTCCGCGGACAGCCGCTCGACGGCGCGGCGCAACAGCGCAAGCTCACCGCGGACACCTTCAAACGCCTCCGCTGCGGCGTCCAGTTCGTGATCGTCACCCATGCACTTCTTCCCCTTTACTGCATGAAACCACAAACCGGATCGTACCCGAAAGCACGAACCGTCACCGGCTCATCCCCGATCCCGGTCGCGCCCACGATCGAGCGACGACGACAGCGCATCGCCGATCGACCGCTCGCTTTCCTGCTTCAGTGCCAGGTCGGGTGCATGGCGACGCAGTGCGGATTCGAGCTGCGGGTCGCGGTGCAGCCCGCCCGCCACCTTCTCCATCCGCTCACGCAACCGCTCGGCACCGGCACTGTCGCCGGCCCGCTCCATTCCTGCCCGCGCCTGCTGCATTTTCTGCCAGCCTTCCACGAACCGCTCGGCACGCGCGTCCGGGTCTAGCCGCACACGCTTCTCGTCGGCCATCGCGCGTGTCGCGCCAACTGTGTTGCCGCCCGACACCTGCTCGATAAGCTTCGGATCACGCGCAAGCGCCGATGCAAGGTCGCGCGCGGCATGGGGACGGGTCGCGTCCAGCCTCTCGCCAGCCTTCTGCAAAGCGCTCTCCTGATGCGGCAGCACCGGCAGACCCTTGTTGCGCATCCGGCCGATATCGCCCGCGGCACGTGCATAGCGTTCGATCGCCTTGGCCTGAGAGACGTCCAAGGTGGTGTTAATCGGCCCCCCTGGCTGCGATCACGGGCGGTGTTAATCAGACCCCCTGGCCGTGATCGCGGGCAGTGTTAATCGCCCCTCTTTCGCGACAGCCGGCTTTGGCCGGAAACCGGCAAACATGCCCTTGGCCTTGTCGCGCACCTTCTCGACCATCTGGCGTGCGAGTTCCGGGAACCGGATCTCGCGCCGATCGGCGAACGCCCGCGCCTGATCCTGCTCGGGCTTAGCGTAATCGCCCGCCATGTCCTTGCCGCGATCACGCGAGAGCGCGCGGACGAGCTGGCGCTGGTCGCTGAAGTCGTCGCGGCCATAGTGGAGCTGCACGTCGTCACGATGACGCGACATGCCGACATAGGCGCTGTGCCGGTCCATGCCGGGGGTGGCGAGGACGTGCGCGCGATCGACCGTCACGCCCTGCGATTTATGGAACGTCGCCGCATAGCCATGATCGACATGGGCATAGTCCTTGGTGTCGAACGCGACGCCGCGCCCGTCATCGAGGCGCACCGCCATGCCCTCGGACGATACCCGCTCGATCGTCGCCAGCGTGCCGTTCTTCACCCCCATGCCGCGCTCGTTGCGCAGGAACATGATGCGGTCGCCCGTCGCGAACTGCCGCTCACCGCGCTCGGCCTTCACCGTCACGTCGTCGCCAAGGTCGCCGGATGCGCGCAACCGGTTGCGCGCCTCGCCATTGAGGCTCTGCACTTCGGCGTTGGTGTGGGTGAGGATGATCCGGGTCTTGCCCGGCTCGGTCTGGCGTGCGCGATCCCAACCGTCCACCAGCTCGCCCCGCGCCTCGTCACGGTTGTCGGCGACGTGGACCATGCCCTTGCTGTCATAGGCATGGATCGCCTCGCCGGTGCGCCCGGTCGCCAGCGCACGCGTGGCGTCGCGCTGCCAGTCCTCGCGCTGCCGGCGTATCTCGGTGATCTCGGCCGCGCCGTGGCGCTCGGTGACGCTGCGAAAGGCCGCGCCGGCCTCGATCGCCTGCAACTGCTCGGGGTCGCCGACCATCACGACCTTGGCCCCGGCATCGCGTGCTTGGGACAGCACCCGCTCCATCTGACGCGAGCCGATCATGCCGGCCTCGTCCACCACCAACACGTCCCTTGGGCCTAGCTGTTCACGCCCCCGCCCCCATGCGTGTTCAAGGCTGGCGATGGTGCGGGACTGGATGCCGGACCCGCCCTCAAGGTTCTCGGCCGCGATGCCTGACAACGCCGCGCCGCGCACCGTGTAGCCCTGCCCCTCCCAAGCCTCGCGCGCGACGCCCAGCATCGCCGATTTACCGCTGCCGGCATAGCCGACGACGGACGCCAGCCCACTGTTGCCGGTGACGTGATCGAAGGCGTCGCGCTGCTCGCTCGACAGGACAAGCCCTCGGCCCTCGGCTGCGTCGATCGCGGCGTCACGATGCCGATCGACGATGCCATGCGCGGCGCGGCCCGCCAGCTCGTCGCTCGCGCGCTCAAGCCGGTTCTCCACCGCGATCATGTCGCGGCTGGTGAACCGCTCCTGGTCGCGCCCGTCCTTCCCCAATGCGACCAGCTCGGGGCTGGCGCGCACCGCCCCCATCACCTGGTCGAACTGCTCCTTGCCGTCGCTGTGCCGGAAGGCGAACGTCGCCAGGTCGCGAGTGGTGAACGTGGCCTGCTGCCGCGTGATCGCGTCCAGCGCGACATTGGGATCGGCGATGATCTTCTCGCCGTTCTCACGAGCGATGCGCGTGTGATCCTCGATCCGCTCCGCCTCAAGCCCCTGCTCCGGACGACGCGATGCGGCCGGGCCGATCTTGTGCTGCGGTTCCAGCCCGATCCCCTGCGCCTCGTAACTGCGGTGGTCGATGCGACCCTCAAGCCCAAGCTCGGCCATGCGCTCATTAACGTGGGCGCTCCACGCCTCGCGCCAGTCCTTCAAAAGCTCGGTCGAGTTCCAGTCGCGGTTCTTCTTCCCGAACCCCTCCGGCCCCACGTCGCGCATCGCAAGCATGACATGCGCGTGCGGCTTGGGCGTGCCGTCCTTCGCCTTGTCCCAATGCACGTTCAGATCCGCGACCATCCCGCGATCGACAAACTGCTGCTTCACGAAATCGCGCGCTAGCTGGACGCCCTGTTTCTCATTCATCTCGCGCGGAATCGAGAACTCCACCTCGCGGGCAAGCTGCGCGTCCTTGCGTTTCTCGCCTGCCTCCACCTCGTTCCACAAGGTCGTGCGGTCGTTTAAACGCTCCGGTGCGCCCTGTGGCAACATCACTTCGGAGTGGATCACGCCTGCCTTGTTGCTGAAGTCGTGATTCCGGTTCAACCGATCGTCGTGCAGCTCGGATGCGGAGCGATAGGCGGCGCTCGCGACGGCGCTCGATCCGTTCGCGCGGCTCACAACCTTGGCGGAGAAATGGTAGATCGCCATGACGCCCTGCTTATTGCACTTCTGAGCGCACGTCGGCAACGACGTATAAGCGCGCACTCATCCTCCGCTTCGCTCCTCCTGATTGACTTGGTGCTGCGTTCTGCTCGTTCTGGCTTTACCCATATGCTCGGCGCGCTAAGATGTTGATGAGCGATACGCGGAAGGGTAAAGGCGATGCGGAAGGTTCGCGATTACGATGCCGAGCTGAAGGCACTGGGTGACAAGGCCCGCGCGCTCAAGGCAAAGCGGGTCGAACAGCTTGGCCAGCTCGTCGTTGCGACCGGGGCCGATGCGCTTGATCCGGAAACCCTCGCCGGGGTGCTGCTCGATGCGATCGGATCAAAGGATGCGGGCGCGAAGGAGGCATGGCGCGCGAAGGGCGCGGCCTTCTTTCAACGACGTGGGCGCAAAGGTGGCGGCGCTGCTGCAATCGACGGATCGGGCACTGCGACTGAACCAGGCGGCGACGCTGCGGGCGGAAGCGGCGGAACGGCGAACGGATAGCAGGGGCTGGGTCGTGCAACGTCGCGAACGAACACGCCATCTGATTGAACTGGGCGGGCTGGTCCAGAAAGCCGGGCTGGTCGAGCTGACCGACGACGATCGCGCCACGCTCTACGGCGCGCTGCTCGATCTCGCCGGGCGTGGTCGCGGCGACGATGCTGGCGACGTGCTGGCGCTATGGAAGCGGCGCGGCAAGCGGGCGTTCGACGCGGAAGCGGAAGGGAGCGAAGCGCAATGAGCGATTTCGATATCGAGACGATCCGTGCCCAAGTCCGCGCGATGAATTTCGTGCGCGGCACGCCGGCGGAAATCGCGATGTGGCATGAGGACATGGCGGACTCGCGCGCCAACCTGGTCATCGAGGACATGATCCCGACGCCCAACGACGATGCGTTCTTCGCGATGATGCTTGACGAGGGCGTGCCCCCTCCCCTTGTATCGCAAATCCTGCTCCGGCTGCTCGATCATCCCGACTCCGACCGGTCCTTGCCGGTCACGCCGATGGAAGCGCACTGATGCCGAGGCGACGGATCAGCCCGCTGTTCGCGGTCTTCGTCGCCTTCGTGGTGCTGATGGCGAGCAACGCCTGGCTCAAGGGCATCTTCGGCTATGGTGAGATTGCGACCGACATTCCGTTCCTGCTGGCCGGCGCGATCCTGTTCCTGGCTTGGCGCTTCAACCGGCGCGCCGCCAACCAGCGGAGCGATCTGCTCGGCTCCGCTCGTTTCGGCGACCGAACCGACGTGCGAAAGCTGGAGGCGAACGGAGATCTCCTGATTGGCCGCTCGGCGAAGTCAGGCAAGCTGCTGCATTACGACGGCGCGGCGCATCTGCTAACGATGGCACCCACCCGGTCGGGCAAGGGCGTCGGCACGATCATTCCCAACCTGCTGCTGCTCGATCGCTCGGTGATCTGCATCGACCCCAAGGGTGAGAATGCCCGCGTCACCGCCCGTGCGCGTGCCGCCAAGGGCAAGGTCTGGTGCCTCGATCCGTTCGGCGTGTCGGGTCAGCCGCCTGCCCGCTACAATCCGCTCGACCGGCTCGATCCCGCCAGCCTCGATCTCGCGGAAGATGCCAACACCCTCGCCGACGCCCTAGTGCATGACGCGCCGGGGCAATCGGGCGAAGCGCATTGGAACGAGGAAGCCAAGGCGCTGATCGCGGGGCTGATCCTGCATACCGTCGTCCACGAACCCGCCGACGCCCGAGTGCTGGCGACGGTGCGCGACAAGCTGACGCTCGCCCCTGCCGGCTTTGCCGCTTTGCTGGCCAAAATGCAGGACAGCGCCGGCGCCGGTGGCCTGATCGCCCGCGCCGCCAACCGCCAGCTCGGCAAGTCCGATCGCGAAGCCGCTGGCGTGCTGTCCTCGGCACAGCGCCATACCCACTTTCTCGACAGCCCTCGCATCGTCGCCAGCACCGCCGCGTCGGATTTCACCTTCGCGGGGCTGAAGGACACGACCGCCACCGTGTTCCTGTGCCTGCCGCCCGATCGGCTCGACACCTATGCGCGCTGGCTGCGGCTGCTGGTGAGCCAGGCCGTCACCGACATGGCGCGGTCCACCGCCCGTCCTGCCCGGCCCGTGCTGTTCCTGCTGGACGAGTTCGCCGCGCTCGGCCGTCTCGAACCGGTTGAACGCGCGATGGGCCTGATGGCGGGCTATGGCCTCCAGCTCTGGCCGATCCTCCAGGACATGCACCAGCTTAAGGCCACCTATGGCGAGCGCGCCGGCACCTTCATGTCCAACGCCGGCGTGATCCAGACGTTCGGGGTCAACGATCATGCCACCGCCGACATGCTCTCGCGCACGATCGGCGACACCACGATCGAATATGATACCGTCAGCACGTCGCGCGGCACCGGCTGGGGCGAAAACCGCGCTGGTCCCTCGGAGAGTGTCAGCGGGCACGTCTCCGCTCGCCGGCTCGCCACACCGGACGAAATCATGCGAATGCGGCCCGATCAGCTTCTGCTGCTCCGCCAGGGCGAAAACCCGCTCGCGGTCGAGAAAATCCGCTACTACGATCAACGCGAGTTCACTGGCCTGTTCGATCCTGCGTGACGATGTGCGAAAGGTGAGTTTTGGGGTAGCGCCTCACCTTCCGAAGGTGACGGAGCTGGTGATCGGATTGACGATCTACGAAACCGATCGCGAAGGAGCTGATTTAAGCACCAACAGCGAGGTTCGGTGCTGCAAGGGTGCGGATCGTGGCAAAGCCCTCTTCCCTGCCCTCATGGCGCTCTTGGTCGGCTCTGGCGTAGTATCTGGTCGCCAGCTTGCCTTTCTTCTTTTTCCGCTAAGCACGCGGCGTTTGCGCCGCTCTGGTGACAGCGCAGCTGGCACCAGACGAATAGTGCATCGGCCATTAGGCCGATTCCATTTGCCTATTCTGACGGTGGTTATCCACAGGCTCGCCACCCCAAAGCTCACCTTTCGCCGTTCAGATTCTCTAATTCTTCTGATTCAAGATTCAGAGCCCTGAAAGGTCCGTATTTCTGCCGAAAAATGCCTCCAATAGTGAGCGTTGGGGTCGATTCGCGTGAGTTTCGGGGTAGCATGCGGTGAGCTTTGGGGTCGGTAAAAGTGAGTGTTCGGGCAGGGTCCAGTGAGTGTTGGGGTACCCCAATGGTTGGGTTAAAAGGATCGGTGAGTTTTGGGGTATCCGCCTCTCTGCTCCACGGGGGAGCTGAAACATTTGCCTAGCTCACTTTTCGTGATTAGGGTGAGTTGGTAAGTTCCTCTAGCTCACCGTTGGTCAAGCCTATGTCGCAACCTGCCGTGGTCGATATGACATTCCGCACGCTGGCCCAGAAGGGACGTGGAAATCCTTTTGATCCCGCCAACTACGGTGAAATCGTCAAGCCCGGCGAGTTGGTCGATATTGTAGAGCTAAGCCCCCTCACCCTCGCGGATCGCCGTATCTACAACCTGCTGATCGCCAATGCCTGGGAACGCATTGGCGAGCCGATCATCCATCGCATTGCGAAATCCGGACTGAAAGGGACGCACCAAGGCAACGAGCGCATAGAGAGTTCACTGCTGCGCCTCATGGGCACCATCGCGATCGTCACGATCCGCAAGGATGGCAAGAGCTACAAGCGCCGTGTCCAGCTGCTCGGCCCAAGTGATGAAAGCCTCGAAAAAGACGGCTTCCTTCACTATCGTATCCCAGAAGAGCTAATCGAGATACTGCGGAACAGTCAGGTTTATGCCCGTCTCAAGACGCAGGTAATGTATTGCTTCGAGTCAAAATACGCACTTTGTCTCTATGAAATGATCGAGCGGCGCATTGGTCTCGAATACAAACAGAAAGAGGAGTTTACGATCGAAGAGCTGCGCGGCCTGCTTAACGTGCCTGAAGGTAAACTCGAACGCTTCGCTGATATGAACAAATATTGTCTGAAGGTGGCTGTCGAGGAAATTAACAAGCTTTGCCCCTTCTATGTCGATTTCACGCCGATCAAGAACGGGCGCAAGGTCGAACGGGTGGCACTCCACTGGTTCCCAAAAACGTCCAGCGGCAAGCGCGACGCACAGAACCTGATCGACCAGCACAGCATTGTACGACGGGCAAAGCTGCGCGGCGGAATTCCCGAACTGCCCGTGCTGGTAGATTTCAGCGCGTCGGCCCAAAGGTGAGCCGCTACCCCAAAACTCACCGATAGGCTTTGCTACCAACCTCTACATGCCAGACACGTGTTCACGTTCCATCGTGTTCTCGTGTTCTCGTGCTATCATGTTCACATGCCAACAAGTGGGCTGGCGGATTCCGGGGTGCCCGTTACAGATGCCGGGCATTCACCCAGCCCTTGCATGTTCCACTCGGGACGGATCATTCGGATCGCCCCTCTTCGGGGTCGGTACATAGAACGGACCCAGATATACGTTAAGCGCCCTCATCCGGGTTCAGGCGGCGCAAATCACCCGTTTGTCGCGCATCTGCGATGGCGACAGGGTTTTCCGTCATCCCTAGTACCTAGCGACGACTTTTGGGACAAAGCCGTCGTAGCAAGTCCAGTCACATCGCGACGATCTACGGGAAAGGCTGTCTGGCGCTCGGCGCCTTTCGCGCGACGGCATGGTGATCGCTCCACCGCCGTCTAGAAAGGGATAGGCTATCGAAAGAGTCTGGGTGACATCGCCCAGCAAAACGATCGATTTCGCTACTGATTTCATCATGGTAGGCCGCTTGCATGACCGCATCCGATCGCGCCGAACAGAATCTGATCCTCCGCTGTCCGGAGCCGCTCAATGCGGAAACGCCCCCGGATAAACTGATCACGTCCTTCCTGACGCCGCAGGCGAACTTCTACATCCGCAGTCACGGACCAACGCCGGAGCTGGCCGACGA
This sequence comes from Sphingomonas sp. AC411, assembly GCF_979253035.1. NCBI lineage: Bacteria > Pseudomonadati > Pseudomonadota > Alphaproteobacteria > Sphingomonadales > Sphingomonadaceae > Sphingomonas > Sphingomonas sp. AC411. Next base: position 80,471 of record NZ_CEEDAQ010000003.1, read on the forward strand.
TCATCGTATAGCGCTGGACGGCTTAGTCGACCGCCCGCGCTCCTACACGGTTGCCGAACTTCAAACGGCATTTGCGACCCGGACAGTGACCGCGACCATGCAGTGCGCCGGCAATCGTCGGGCACATCTTCAAGACGTGGAAAAGACTTCGGGCGATCCCTGGGACGTGGGCGCGATTGGCAATGCGGCGTGGACCGGCGTCGCACTGTGCGACGTGCTCGCCGCAGCCGGCATCCAGGACGGCGCGTCGTTCGTCGGCACTACGGGGGCCGACAACGTGGATGTCGATGGTGAGACGGCACCGTTCGGTGCCTCGATCTCGATCGCCAAGGCGCTAGAGCCCGACGTGCTGATCGTCTGGGCCATGAATGGCGAGGCGCTGGCCCCCGAACATGGCGCACCGCTGCGGCTCGTCGTGCCGGGTTATGCGGGCGTTCGTAGCGCCAAGTGGCTGACGCGCATCGAGGTGCGCGATCGCCCGTCCGATGCGCCGATCCAGGCTAAGGACTACAAGCTCTTTCCGGCGTCGGTAGCGAAGGAGGACGCAGACTGGGATCGGGGTCTGACTATCGAGGAGATGCCGCTCAATGCTGCGATCTGCGCGCCGGTGGACGGCGCGCATGTCAGCGCCGGCGCGTGCGAAATCGCGGGTTATGCGGTCGCCTTCGGCCGAGCGGTCACCCGCGTCGAGGTCTCCGTCAATGGCGGCACCGACTGGCTGCAGGCGGAACTGACTGCAAAACCCGATGCGCCTTGGAGCTGGACGCAGTGGCACGTCACGGTCGATCTGTCTCCCGGACTCCACGTCCTGATCGTGCGCGCCGTTGACGGTGCCGGGCAGATGCAGCCCGAACGGCCCGAGCCGATCTGGAACTTCGCCGGCTATCTCTCGACTGCCTGGCATCGCATCGCCGTTACCGCTGGCTGATGGACGCGCCGCACGACGCCGATCGGGCCCATGCGAAGCTGGCGGAGAGCGCGAGCAAGCTGAAGGACAGCGCAGTCCAGCAGGTGGACAGCGCCGACCGTCGCACAGAGCTTGCCGCGGACCGCACAATCCTCGCCGGCGAACGCACCTATGCTGCCTGGGTGCGTACCGGACTGGCGGCGCTCGCTTCCGGTATCGGCGCGCGCGCGCTGCTCAAGGACGTCGTGTTCCCGTGGCTGGCGACGGCGACCGGGACCATGCTGATCTTGTTCAGCGCCTTTTGCTTCGCCGCTGCGGTGTGGCGAGAGATGGGCGCAGGCGCCCCGCCGCCACGACCGGACATCAAGCGCCTGCCAGCGACGTTGCTCCTAGTGATGAACGGGTTTCTTATGCTCGTGTCACTGGCCGCGCTCGTCGGCATCTGGACGGCACGCTCGTAGCAGCCATCCCTAGGTTTGCTGCGAACCGATCAGACCCCGCAGCGCATCCGCGGCTTTCGTGCGGTATCGCCCCCTTGTGACGAAGCCCGAAAACGACGTGGGCCAAAGCCGATCGGTCCCGCATGCAGCGTACCCGGGGTCGGTACATATAACGGGCTCAGATAGACGCTGCCGACTGGCCGGTCCGAGCATTTGCCCGACCAACATGCCCATTGACGGTTGGGGCAAACGTCTAATAGATCGACTTTGGCAATGGATTTCTGCCGGGCAATTTGGCCGAACCGCTCTGATAAGAGCTGATGATTCCTACTTGGCGCCTTCAGGCAGCAAGGAGGAATTGTGCGCGCTACCTTTCGCAATCTCGTCGGCACGCTGAATGTCGCGGCATTCATGCGCGATCGTCACGACCATGCGATCTCTGTCCTGCGCTGGGCGCTGATCTTGCTGCCCATGGCGGCACTCGTCGGGACGCTATGTGCGGCGTTCCTGCTGAGTCTCGATACCGTTACGCGACTGCGGTTTGCATCGCCTTGGCTGCTCTATCTGCTACCGGTGGGCGGGTTCGTTGTCGGATTCCTCTACCATGTCACCGGGCGCACAGTGGAAGGCGGCAACAATCTGATCGTCGAGCAGATCCACGAGCCTGGCGGCGGGGTGCCTCTGCGGATGGCGCCGCTCATCTTCTTCGGCACAGTGGTGACGCATCTTTTCGGTGGCTCGGCCGGACGTGAGGGCACCGCCGTCCAATTGGGTGGAAGCCTTGCCAGCGGTTTCGGCCGCGCGCTCCGCCTCGATGCGGGCGGCACGCGCATCCTGTTGATGACGGGTATCGCAGCCGGGTTCGGCGCGGTCTTCGGCACGCCGATCGCAGGCGCGGTCTTCGCGCTCGAAGTGCTGGCGATCGGCCGCGTTGAATATTCCGCGCTAGTGCCTTGCCTCGTTGCAGCGCTAGTCGGCGATTGGACGTGCCTCGCCTGGGGTATCCATCACGGTGTCTACCCGATCGGTGCGTTGATACCGGTCGATGCGCTGCTCGTGACGAAGGCGGGTATTGCGGGGATCATATTCGGATTGGTCGGTTTGGCCTTCGCCGAAGCCAACCACGTGGTCGGGGGATGTCTGAAGCGGATCGTCCCCTATGGTCCGCTACGTCCAGTGATCGGCGGGGTCGTCGTTATCGCGCTCGTCTTCCTGTTCGGCACGCGCGACTATCTAGGCCTGGGTGTCCTGGCAGCGAGGCCCGAGAGCCTTACCATCGCCAGCTTCTTCGGACCAGACACGCATCCGTGGAGTTGGGCGATCAAGCTGCTGTTTACTGTCGTCACGCTCGGTGCGGGTTTCAAAGGTGGTGAAGTCACGCCGTTGTTCTTCATCGGCGCGACGCTCGGTAACGCGCTGGCGCCTTTCTTGGACGTACCGACGGGCCTGTTCGCCGCGATCGGCTTTGTTGCGGTCTTTGCCGGGGCTGCCAATACCCCGCTCGCCTGCACCTTCATGGGGATTGAACTGTTTGGCGCCAGCTATGCGGTGCCGATCGCCGTCGCCTGTTTCGTGGCCTATCTCTGCTCGGGCCACAATGGCATCTACCTGTCGCAGCGCGTTGCGATACCCAAGGTGCCCGCGAACGGCCTCGCGCCCAATGCAACACTGCGCGAGACACGTACACGCCGCACAGCACTTCGCGCGCAGAACCGCGTGTCGTGAGTGATGTGCTTAGCCTGATCCCCCGATACGTCGGGCGCAGCCTTCGGATCGGGGTCTTGCGCCTTGCCCTTCGCGGCGCCCGGCTGCTTTGCGCTCATGGCGGTCAGATAAGCGACGATCGCCGGCACGTCAGCCTGTGCAACAGGAGCCTTGTAGACCTCGCGCATCTTGGTGACCTCCGCGGTCCACTGATCGGAGGAGAGTGGCGGCTGGTTCAGCGCCATGCTCGCCGAATGACACGAGGTGCAGTTGGCGTTGATGACGTCGGCATGCGGGCCGGCGGGATATTGCCCTTCGTCGGTCGGGAGATCGACCGAGGTGGACGCCAGCGAGAAGCCGCGCGCCGAAACGCTTGGCGGCGGTGGTGCGGTCGGGGCGGCAGGCGGCGGGGCGATGCGGCTGTTCGGGGCACCGATCGCGAGTAGAAGAACGACGGTCGCGCCGACGAACCCGAACGACAGCGTGCCGATGGAAGGCGTTTTCATGGGGGAGCGCTCCTCAGCCGACGACGATGTTGGTGGTTTCGATGTTGCCGCGCATGAACCCGCCCGGGTTCCAGATCGGCGTCATCGGCTGCGCGATGCCGGCGGTGTTCCAGCAGCGCGACATCAGTCTGGTCGGGCCCGCATGGCTGAGCGGCACCTGCGCATCCCAGCGGCGGAAACTGTATTTGCCGTGATCGGGGCCAAGCGTCGTCTTGTACCAGCTCTTGCCGTTGTCGGTCGACACATCGACCTTGGCGACGCCGCAATCGCCGCCCATCGCGATGCCGCCCAGCGGGATTGACCGGTCAAACGCGATCGCCTGCCCTTCGTCGAGGCTCGTGACCCAACTGCGCGGGATCATCTTGTTGATCGGGACGGCCGGGAAATCCTTCTGGCCAGGCCGCACGTTCGCGCCTGGAGTGTCAGGGATCTTGTACGCCTTGGCCATCCAGTAACCGTCGTCGGGCGCGGCAAGCACCTCGATGTCGTTCAGCATCTTGACCCAATAGGTCGAATACCAGCCGGGTACGATCAGCCGGACCGGGAAGCCGTTGAGGAGCGGCATCTGTTCACCGTTCATCCCGAAGGCGAGCATCACTTCGCCGTCGCGTGCGTGGTCGATCGACAGCGACTTCGCAAAATCCGGTCCACCCGCGACCACCGGCTGGTCGAGCGCACCGAACCGCACCGCGACCGCGCCCGGCTTCACGCCGGCGATATCGAGCACGTCGCGCAGGCGCACGCCGAGCCATTTGGCGTTGCCCATCGCCCCGTGACGCCACTGCGCACCGGCAACAGGGGGCTGGAACAGCGCACGCGAATTGCCCGAGCATTGGTTGATCGCCGCCAGCTCGACGCGTGGCAACTTCAGCAGTTGCGCGAGCGAGATCGACAGCGGCCGCGTGACCGCGCCGTGCACCTTGATCCGGAACGCCTCGACATCGATCGCGGTCGGAATGTCGGCCCAGTGCCAGCGGACGAAGAACTGGTCGTTCGGTGTGAAGACGTCGCCATTGAACACGCTCATCGGCGTTTCCAGCAGCGGCGGGTGGATCCGCTGGAGGATCATGCTGCCCTTGCCGGGGAACGCACTGGTTATCGGCCGTTCCGATGGGCCACCCGGAAGATGCAGGTCGACCATGCTCTGCGCCAGCGCGGGTGCGGCGATCAGCGCGCCGCTGCCGATCGCAGCCTCTGCGAGAAAGCGACGGCGGTTCGTCGCCTGCGCCAGTTTCATATCCAGGCTGTCCACCAGCATTCTCCCTTCGATGTCATGCTCTTATGCGCGATCCGTCCGACGGTCTGCCCGGTACGGGTCGATCGGATGGGCCGGTTCGATCCGGCAGGACGATCAGTTCGGCCCATCAATTGGCTTGGGCGATGCAGGGCGACACGAACAGGTTTCCGCGCCAGCCGCCTGCGACCGTCTTGGCGCCGACCAGCAGCCACATCGCTGCGAGCGCGATGGTGAGGATGGTGCCGACGATCCCGAAAAGCCGAGCTGGAGCGTCGTGCCGAGCTTGAAGGTGGCGACAGTGTAGACGCCGAGCGGGAAGGTGTAGCCCCACCAGCCAAGGTTGAACGGGATACCCGCGCGCCAGTAGCGGATCGTGATCAGCGTCGCGAGCGCCAGCCACCACAGGCCGAAGCCCCAGAGCAACAGCCCGGCGATCGTGCCGATCCCCTGCGCTACCGCGCCGATCTGGCCGAGGCCGTTGGCGGCGAGGATCGCGGGCGCGTCGCTACCGAGCACCAGCATCCCGAGCGCACCGGTGCCGATCGGACCGAGCGCGAGCCAGCTCGAGGCGGCCATGCTCTCGTGCGGCAGCTTGTGGAGAGCCATCCGCAGGATCAGGATCGCGAGAATGCCGAACGCGACCGGCACCGAATAGGCCCACAGGACATAGGAGGTCGCCAGCACCACGAACTGATGATGGGCGTCGGCCAGATGCGGTGCGAGCAGGCCTCCGCTCGCGCCTGCGACCTCGGCCGCGACCACTGGCAGGAGCCACACCGCGGTCATGCCGTCGAGCGAATGTTCGTGCCGGGTAAACATGAGGTAGGGGATCGCTACACCGCAGGCGAGCGACATCGCGACGTCGATCCACCACAATGTCTCGGCGATCGGGATCACGCCGGCGCCGAACCGCGGCAGGCCGAACGCCAGGAACCCGTTGATGATCGTCGCGAGGCCCATCGGGATCGTACCGATGAACATCGATACGGTGTTGTGCCCGAAGATCCGCCGCGCCTCGTGCCCGAACATCGTCCAGCGCGCGGTGTAGAGCCCGGCGAACAGCGTGAAGAGCGCGATGTTGAAATACCACAATGCCTCGCCGACCGGGTGCAGCGACGTGCCGACGCCCGGCACCTGCGGTAAGGCCAGCGCCAGGATACCGGTGCCCATGGTCGCGGCGAACCAGTTGGGCGTGAACTGCCGGATCATCTCGCGCGGTGAGTCGAGCCGGCTGAGCGGCTTCAGGCCATCAAGAACGGGTTTCAGATCGGCGGTCACTTGCCAGTCTCCTTGATGAGATCGGTCAGCGCATCGGCCGCCCGGGTACGATAGCGCTCTTTGTGCCGCAGCGCGTAGAACGGACGCCGCGGCAGACCGAGCGGCAGATCGTGCAACGTTCCGGCCGCGATTGCAGGTGCGACGACATGCTGCGACAGGACCGCGACGCCTGCGCCAGCCTCGACCGCGCTACGTACCGCCTCGTTCGACGGCAGGGTCAGCGCGGTGGTGAGGTCCGACGGATCGACGCCGCGCTGGCGCAACACCTCCTCGAACGACGAGCGCGTGCCCGATCCCTGTTCGCGGACGATCCAGCGCGCGGCGCGGATCCAGTCCTCGTCGATCGTGTCGGCTGCGCGATCGCTTACCAGCACCATGCGGTCGTTCGCGACCGTCCAATGCGCGAGCGCGGGCTCGTCGATCACACCCTCGACGAAGCCGAGCTCGACCGCACCGTCGAGCACGCGCGCCGCGGCCCCTCGGTGTTGTCGATCGCCAGTTCGATTGAGATCGCGGGGTAGCGCGCATGGAACGCCGCCAGCTGGCGGGGCAGCCAATAGCCTGCGATCGTCTGGCTTGCGACCAGCCGCAGTGTGCCGCGCTCCAGTCCTGCATATTCGGCCAGTGCAAGTTCCGCGCTGGCGGCACGGCCAAGCACTGCGCGCGCGTCGACCAGAAACATGCGGCCCGCTTCGGACAGTTCGATCCCGCGGCCGACCCGGTGGAACAGCGGCACGCCGTGCCGAGCTTCTAGCGCGGCGATGGCAGCGCTTGCGGCTGACTGCGTCACATTGAGCGCTTCGGCAGCGCGCGTCATGTGCTCGCGCTCTGCGACACCGACGAAAATCCTGAGTTGTTCGAGGGTCATGCCCGATCTCCTTGCCCCAATGATAGGGAAAGGAGATCAATCGCACCAACCAAAGATTACAGTCATTCCAATCAGATATACCGATCGTTCATTTCAGAATGTCGATAACCGCCTCACGTTCATCGACCAGTTCGGCAATCGTGCGATCGAGCATCGATCGCTGGAACGGATCGAGGGTCAGGCCTTCGATACGCGCATACCCACCGCTCATGCAGTGCACCGGCACGCCGCACACCAGTCCTTGCGGGATACCGTAGGAGCCATCTGACACCACGCCCATCGACACCCAATTATCGCCTGCGCCGTGCACCCAGTCGCGCAGATGGTCGATCGCTGCATTTGCGGCCGACGCGGCCGAGGACGCACCCCGTGCTTCGATGATCGCGGTTCCGCGCTGCGCAACGGTGGGGATCAGGGTTTCGCGGTACCAGGCCTCGTTTCCGATACGGTCGGCAAGCTTTTGGCCATCGAGTTCGGCATTCCCCCAGTCGGCAAACATCGTCGGCGAATGGTTTCCCCAGACGACGAGCTTTGTAATCGCATCGACACCTACACCCGCCTTGGCCGCAAGCTGTCCCTGCGCGCGGTTGTGATCGAGGCGGATCATCGACGTGATGTTTTCGGCAGGAAAACCCGGTGCGCTTTGCGCAAGAATCCAGGCATTTGTGTTGGCGGGATTGCCGACGACCAGGATCTTGGCGTCACGTTTGGCCACTGCGTCCAATGCTGCGCCCTGCGTCTTGAAGATCGCTGCGTTGGCAGCGAGCAAATCACGGCGCTCCATGCCCTTTGAGCGGGGACGAGACCCAACCAGCATGGCCGCATCGATGTCCTTGAAAGCCACCATCGGATCATCAGTAATGATCACACCTGCCAGTAGCGGGAACGCGCAATCCTCCAGTTCCATGACCACGCCGCGTACGGCGTCCATAGCCTGCGGCACGTCGAGCAGTTGAAGGATAACGGGCTGGTCCGGTCCGAACACGTCACCCTGCGCAACCCGGAAGAGCAGCGAATAGCAAATTTGTCCTGCGGCACCGCTGATCGCGATCCTGACGGGGGGCTTGGTCATTTTAGAAAGGGCTTTCCTTGGGAAATTACAGACGGTGTAAGACCGATCAACGCGCCGCCACGGCAAGCGCCGCATCGCGCCCGGATGGCACCAGATTGGCGAGACCTTTTCCTGATCGCACGGCACCAGGAACGTAGATCAGGCTTTGCGCATCCGTACTGATAGGGATTGTCGACACGGTGGTGTACGTCAGCGTGTCGATCCCAGCGACCTTGTTGGTTCCGGCCAGGCTGGCATAGATTCTCGTACCATCGCCCGACGGCCAAACCGCACTTGGAGCCGCTTGTAGCGGGACGGTTGCCACAGCCTCCAGGCTGTCGGTTCTATAGACCTTGATTGCAGGTTGATCGCCGCCAATGCTGACATAGGCAAAGGAATCGTCCGCGCGCTGGGCGAAGTTGACCGCGCCCGTTGCTGGACCAGTGTTTATCACTTCGCGTACCGCAAACGGCGGTTTGGCAGCAAAAACCGTGGTCGTGCCGCTCTCGCGGCGTGTTGCCCAAATCTGTTTGCCATCTGGCGAGACCGCGATTGCTCCCTCACCTGCACCGTTGCTGGCAACGTGTCCGACGACGCGCCGATGCTCGACGTCGACAACCAGGATGGACGGCCTTTCAGTAAGCGATACAAAGGCATAGCGTCCGTTTGGCGACAGGATGGTCGCGCCCGCTCCGCCACTTGCTGGTACGCGGGTGATCTCCCGCGCGGTCTTAGGATCCACGACTGCGATGGCATGTTCATCGCCGAGCGAAACCCAGAGTTCGTGCCCATTGGGCGTAAACGCGACGGCGGTAGGCGACGTCTGGAACACGGTCCGGCCTCGTTCCGTGTTCGTGGCCAGATCTACGAGCGTCACACTGTGCTGCGCTAATGCCGATACCGCCAGGGTCCGCCCGTCACGCGTTGCAGCCAGGTGCTGGACTTTGGGGCTGGAAAAGCTGGGCTCAGCTATCGCGCTTTTGGTGAGGTCGATGCGTCCCAGTTCGTTGCCCGCTGCAGGATCGATGACAACGATCTTTGTCGATGTCGGGTCAGACACATAGATCCGGTCATGATGACTAAGGTCGATATCAGCCTTCGACCACGGTGCCTGAACCGCCTTGATATCGCAGGGAAAGTCGTCCGCCGCAGGTGCAGCCCAATAGGCCTGAGCGATCGCCGGGACTGGGGCTACGGAGGCCAACATCGCGGCAACCAGAACGATCGCAGCTTTCATCGTTTGATCCTTATCGCGGATCCGGCGGGTGATCGTGCCAGTCCGATGCCGCTAGATCGACCGATATCTCCCCTGCGTCCAACGCATGGTAGCGATGGTTTCAATACGAAAACGCGATCATAGATTGTCTACCGTTCTTTTTAGATGATCAGAACAACCATGCTTATGCGTTGGATCGATGGCTGCGCCGCGATCATTTACGCTGTCACGCTCGGCATTCATCGCTCGCGTGTCATAAATGGGAATACTAAAGGCATGACGATGAAATCTCGCACGGCCTTGCTAACGGCGATAGCCGTGTCCGTATCGACGGGTGCGTTAGCGCAAACGGACGGTTTCGCGTCCGCAATGGATGCGGCGATGGCGCGGATGCACGGCGCGATGATGACCGGTTATTCAAGCGATCCCGATCGCGACTTCGCAAGAATGATGATCCCGCATCATCAGGGTGCGATCGACATGGCCGAAGTCGAACTGCGGTTCGGCAAGGATGAACGCCTGCGCCGGCTCGCCCAGGGAATCATCGTCGAACAGCGTCAGGAAATCGCGGTGATGCAGGGCATCCTATCCGAAGGCGGCGCGTTGCTGCCTCACACCGAACCGACCGCGACCGGTCACCCCCATCACGGAGACCGTCCATGAAGCGTTTCACCCTAACCGCCTGCGCCGCCTTGTGTTTCTCGGGCCCTGCGTTTGCCCAGCAAGTGCCGAACGCGACCCCCGACGTCCCCGTCAGCGCGCAGGACCGGTTCTACACCTCGGACCAGTTCTCCAACACCGTGTCGGTGATCGATCCGTCGACCAACACGCTGCTCGGCGTGATAAAACTCGGCGACCAGACCCCCGCGAACCTCAGCCCGCTCTACAAGGGACAGCTGCTCGTCCACGGCATGGGCTTCTCGCCTGATCGCAAGACGCTGGCGGCGATCTCGATCGGCTCGAACTCGGTGACGTTCATCGACACTGCGACCAATGCCGTGAAGCATACGACCTATGTGGGCCGATCGCCGCACGAAGCGTTCTTCCGCCCCGACGGTCGCGAAGTCTGGGTCGCGGTGCGCGGCGAGGATTATATCCAGGTGCTCGACGGCAAGACCTTCGCGCCGACTACGCGCATCCCCGTTCCTAATGGCCCCGGCATGACGATCTTCTCGCCGAACGGGAAATACGGTTACGTCTGTTCGAGCTTTTCTCCCGAGACCGTTGTGATCGACACCGCCTCGAAGAAGATCGTCGGTCGCGTCAAGCAGGCGAGCCCGTTCTGCCCCGACATCGCCGCGACGCCCGACGGCAAGCAGGTCTGGTTGACGCTGAAAGACGTCGGCAAAGTCATGGTGTTCGACGCCAAGCCACCCTTCGCAGTGCTCAAGACGTTCGACACAGGCGCGATCACCAACCACGTCAACATCGCCCGCACCAAGGCTGGCCAGTTCGCCTATGTGACGGTCGGCACCGAGAACGTCGTCAAGGTGTTCCGCACCACCGACTTCGCGCAGGTCGCGAACATCCCGGTCGGCGCGCTCCCGCACGGCCTTTGGCCGTCGGGCGACGGTACGCGGATGTATGTCGGGCTGGAGAACGCCGACGCAGTCGCGGCGATCGATACCGCCAGCAACACCGTTATCGCGACGATTCCGATCGGTCAGGGGCCCCAAGGCGTGGCCTACGTTCCCGGCGCGGTGCCGGTAGGCGATGGCCGTGCAAACCTGATGCCGCTCGCCCAGGCCGGCATGAAGATCCAGCTGACTCTTTCCGGGACTGGGCGCAGCCGAGGTCACGCTGTTCGATCAGGGCCAAGTCCAGATTTTGCAGGCGGCGGTTGCGGGCCTCAGTCCAAAGATGCCCTATGTCCTTGGGCTATCCTCCCGCGCTGATGGCAGCGGCGTGATCCAGCCTCTGGCGAAGTTCATGACCAATCCGGCGGGCGGCGCGATAGTCAACACGCTCGGACCGCTCCGCCAGATCGTCAGCGACGCAAAAGGCGACATGCGCCGTTACCTCGTCATTGCTCCGGGCGACCCGATGATGCCGGGCGCCGTCGTTCAGGTGCAAAAATGAGGATTCCGGTGAAACCTGCGATCTCTTGTCCGTATCCGGTATCTTGGTCATGACGCTGGTATAGGCTGCCGCAGCGTTTTGAGACTGTCGGAAAACACATGCTTTCGGACAGGGTGCGCTCCGGCCTTGGGTCGTGGCGCCAACAGGATGGCAGAGTGTGCGACAAACCCTGTCGCTTTGGTCAGCTGTACGGAAACCCGAATCTGGGGGTTTGCTGACACCCGATCGCGTTAGCGTACATCTGGGTCCGTTCTATGTGCAGACCCCTCTTCAAAGCTGCGCGTCACCGCTCCCGAACGGGTGCTTGCCGTACTGGCGCATGAGAAGGTCGATTGCCTCGCCCATCAAGGCCTGAAGGGTAGTTCCGTTCTCGGCCGCCAGCACATTTAAGCCTCGGCTAACTTCCGGACTAAAGTATGCGCTGACAGCCTTCTTGCCCTGCCGCGCCGCCGATCGCACCGACGCCGAGCCCTCAATGGCTGGGGTCGAGACGCTCGGCTCCACCTTCGCGCGTTCTGCACGCTGCTGCCTCATGGCGCCAAATTTGCTCGCACGTCAGCCTCGCTTCTTTCTGCCCTGCTTACTTGTGGGCAAGTTCACACGTTCGCTTGTCCACGTCCATAGCGCGGCGATCTCCTCCGCCGCCTTACCGTCAGGCTCCGCCTCTATCGCGGTTTTCCCTTGCGCCGTGCTGTGGTGATAGATCGCGCGCATCGTGAGCATGACGGGCGCGACCGGCACACCCATACCCTCAACGCCTTCGCTGCCCTCAATCAGCTCCCGCGCGTCTCTGTAAGTAGTTGGCGCGCGCTGAGGACCGCCCATGAAGAGCACGAAGGCCGGCTTGCCTGCTGCCTTCACCAGCTCGGCCGTCGTTTCAACGGCTGACAAGTCGAACGCTTGGGGACGACAAGGAATAAGGATCAGGTCCGCAGCCTTGCACGCCTCGCGCGCCATGATGTCCGCGTGTGGGGGCGTATCGATAATGACTAGGTCCGCGCCTAGATCGGCTGCTTGCTGCACCTTGCGCGGAAGGAGGGTGGGGGAGGCACAATCTACGACCTCAGGGTCCGCGCCGCCTCGCCAGTGGTTCCATTGGCTAGCGGTCGCTTGCGGGTCCGCGTCGAGGATCAGCGCGGAGAGGCCCGCACTGGTGGCGGCACCGGCAAGGTGGATGGCAAGCGTGGTCTTACCCGCTCCGCCCTTCTGGCTGATGATAGATATGGTCTTCATGCTAGCCCCTGCACGTGTTCGCGTGTGAACATGATGGATAGCACACAAGTGAGCAAGATAACAATCTCACTTGTGAACTGGATAGCCTTCGTGGCCTGTAGCAGCGTGGTTGGGTGGTCGTAAGCTGCACCCGAGGTTCGCGGCATAAGGGAGCATACGTGACAGGAATATCAGGGGGGTCAGGATCAGGCGGCTGGACGTGGGTGCAGGGCTTCGGAACGGCCTTTGCGGGCGTGCTTGCCTACCTTGGCGCGCGTTTTGGCGCGCAGGCCGGGAAGGAGAACGCAGACAAGGCCATCTTCGTCCAGATCGTCACCAGCGAGCGCGGCGGTATGGCGAGAAGCAATGCGAGGGCTGGTTGTAGAGTTAACGGCCGAGGTGCGGCGTGGTGCAGTTAGCCCTGCCAAGCCGGTGAATTGGCGAAAGGTACATGCCGCGCGCGCTGGTATCGTACTCCGCCTAAACCCGGCCTGCCGCGACGTAGGGACTGAGGACAAACATGCCCTGGATCGCGCGCTCTTCCGCGCAGTCGAGGAGCCAGTGAGTGCGCGGCATACTCCAAAGCCCGATTGGCTCAAAAAGGCGGATACGGTCGAGAAGCAGCCCGACGGCTCATCAAGAAGGAATGGGACAAGTCGAAGAAGGAGGCTCGCACAGGCAGGCTTGAAGAATGAGGCTGTGAGGGCCGCAGGATAGCAACTGTCGACTGTCTCAAATGTTCTAAGTTTCGCAACAGAGCCCTTAGAGCTCGTGTTCTCTCATGTGCTGATGTCGCAAAAGTCGGTTGCAAAATACTTTTATTACGATACAATTTTGCAACATGCTGATTGGCTATGCTCGTGTGTCCACCGATGACCAGATGATCTCCGGCTCGCAACGCGCCGCGTTGAAGGAGGCCGGATGCAAGCGGACGTTCGAGGAGAAGATCTCGGGCGCGAAGCGTGACCGGCCCGAGCTGGCCAAGATGATCGAGCAGCTGCGCGACGACGACACGGTGGTAGTGACGCGGCTCGACCGACTGGCGCGCTCGACGCGCGACCTGCTGGACATCGCCGAGAAGCTGAAGGAGGCTGGTTCCGGCCTGCGCTCGCTGGCCGAGCCCTGGGCCGACACGACCTCGCCGGCTGGTCGCATGGTGCTGAC